>CAVZGR010000001.1:0-531965 GCA_963774915.1 uncultured Acidimicrobiaceae bacterium
GCGTGAACGCTTCGAACCCTTCGCCTGCTTCCCTGATCGAGGGAAATTGGCATCAGCAGCTCTTTCGCGAACAGCGTTGCGAAAACGCAGAAGCGATCCTTCGAAAGTCGAAATAACCCAATGGCCGCCGACCATTCGCATCTGCTCTGGCTTGGGACGAATTCATTCGCCACATCATGAATCGAGCATGCGGCGGTTGCCAGAGGCGAAGGTCCCCATCAATCCCGGTTGCTAAGGACCTTCGGCCCTATCGGTCCCGGGGCAGCTCCATACCCTTCAAGAGGGGCGCAGCGGTCAGAGAAGCCAGATGGGAGTCAGCTCAAATGTCTACCAACCCTATGATAAGGGTTCGGGACCTTCGCCACAGGATCGTCGTAGGAGCGGACGGATCGGAGAACTCCCTTCGGGCCGTTGCGTGGGCAGCCGGCCAAGCGCAACTGACAGGGTCCGTTTTGGAAATTGTCATGGCCTTCGGCCCGGATTACGTCTACGTCGACCGGGACGAGGCACAGGAGCTCATGCAGAAGGATGTCGACGAGGCGATCCGGCACGCCGAGAAGGTGGCCCCCGGCTCGAGATCACGACCAAGATTTTCGATCGCCTACCAGCTATTCCTCTTATTGAGAAGAGTAAGGGGGCTGGGCTTCTTGTCGTGGGATCGCGAGGCCGCGGTGGCTTCGCAAGCCTGCTATTGGGCTCGGTGAGCCGCAAATGCGTCCACCTGGCCAGTTGTCCGGTCGTCGTCGTTGGCGGAGGGACTTCTGAGGAATCAACGATTCAGAGGCGACCCCAGGAGATGACCTTCCTCATCGGATCGTCGTGGGTATCGACGGTTCACCGGCCTCAGTCGCTGCCGCCAGATGGGCGGCCAAGCAGGCCCGCCTCACCGGAGCCAACCTCGACGTCTTGACGACCTGGGAATGGCCGCAAAACTACGGATGGTCGATTTATCCCTCGGAGTACGACCCAGAACGCGACGGCCGCAGAATCCTCGATGAGGTCATCGCTCCAATTCGAGCCGCCCACCCAGACCTCACCATCAACACCACGGTGGTTGAAGGACACCCTGCCAACCAGCTTGTTCAAGCGTCGGACGGAGCTGACCTTCTCGCAGTAGGTAGTCGGGGCCGTGGAGAGTTTGCCGGTCTGCTCTCTGGGCTCAGTGAGCGAGCACTGTCTCAGCCTATGCCCACTGCCCTGTCTTGGTGGCGAGGACACGACGAGCGCCATAAGCATTGTCCGTCGTGGCGCGGTCGAGGTCGAGCGGCCCACAGTCGGCGCCAGCATCTCCAGTGGTGGGCCGACCGCGTACAGGGGACAAGAGAGAGCGAACCTCCGAAGCAATTTGGATGTCCTCTCTTGCGGCCACGACGGCAATCCGGACTGCCGAACGGGGATCCGTCAGCTCGGCGTCGGGTTGGCGAGAGAGGTTTGCCTCCTCGTCGAGTACGGCACCCAAAAAGGCAAGGCCCTGTACCGCTCGGGATCGGATGACAGGTGCATTTTCTCCGACTCCTCCGGTGAACACGAGCAGATCGATCCCGTTCATCGCGCTGGCCATCGACGCGATCCCAGCCCGGAGCTTGTGCACATAGACGCTAAGCGCCAGCTGGGCACTTTCGTCGCCCTCCTTCGCCTTGTTCAAGGCGGTGACCATGTCGGGGGTGCCGGCCAGGGCGACCAGGCCAGATCGATGCTCCAATGCATCCGAAACGTCGTCGATTTTCACGCCGGCATGCTCGACGAGCCAGGTCACCAAGCCAGGATCAACCGTGCCGGACCGGGTGGCCATGACAAGCCCTTCAAGGGGCGTGAATCCCATCGTGGTGTCGACCGATCGAGCGTTCACGACAGCAGCGAGCGAAGCTCCTGCTCCCAAGTGGCAGGTGACGATGCGCAGCTCCTCCGCTGGACGCCCAATCAGATCAGCCGCTTGCCGGCTGGCGTATTCGTGGCTGAGGCCGTGAAACCCGAAGCGCCGAACACCGAGTCGCCCTCGCCAATCCTCCGGCACGGCGTACGTCGACGCTTCGGCTGGCATGTGGGCGTGAAAGGCGGTGTCAAAGCAAGCAACGGCAGGAAGGTCTGGGAGTAGCTCGTGCACCAAATCGATCCCAGTGAGGGACTTTGGCTGATGAAGGGGGGCAAGGGCAGTCAGATCGCGTAGTGCACGGTCGACATCCGCATCGATGACAACGGACTCGGTGAACTGGGTACCCCCGTGTACGACTCGATGCCCCACCGCATCGGCCTGGTGGCCCATCTTCAGGATGGCGGCACGCGCCGCCACAAGATCGAAGATTCCGTGTTCGGCTACCGCGTCCTCGGCAAGTAGCACCTTGTTGTCCTCGTCCAAGAGCCGAAGCTTCAGGCTCGATGAACCGGCGTTGACGACGAGCACCCGCATGGAAGGCGCTACGGGGTCCAGACCCAGTTAGCGATCGACGGATCATCTTCGCCGTGCTCGCAGGCGTAGGCCCGGGCGTCGAGCCTCGCGTCTTCCATCTGTTGGCGAACGTGGGCCGCCCGTCCGGCGAGCCCCGGCACTCGATCGATGACGTCCATGACCAGGTGGAATCGGTCGAGATCGTTCATGATCGCCATGTCAAAGGGGGTGGTGGTTGTCCCTTCCTCCTTGTAGCCGCGCACGTGAAAGTTGGGGTGATTGGTGTGCCGGTAAGCCAGTCGGTGGATGAGCCAGGGGTAGCCGTGGTAGGCGAAGACGACCGGCCTGTCGGTCGTGAACAAACCGTCGAACTCGGCCTCGGGCAGACCGTGGGGGTGTTCGGTCTCGTGTGCCATCCGCATCAGGTCGACGACGTTGACCACCCGCACTTTGAGATCGGGGATCTGTTTGCCGAATGATCGACGCAGCAGCTAGCACCTCGAGCGTGGGAATATCACCGGCACAGCCGAGCACTACATCGGGCTCGTCTTCTCCATCATTACTGGCCCAATCGAAGATCCCGATGCCCCGGGTGCAATGGTCAACCGCCTCTTCCATCGTCAAGTACGTCAAGGCTGGCTGCTTGCCGGCGACGATGAGGTTCACGTAGTCCCGGCTTCTTAGACAGTGGTCGGCCACGGACAAGAGGGTGTTGGCGTCGGGCGGCAGATAGATGCGAACGATGGTCGGCTTCTTGTTGATGAGGTGGTCGATGAATCCTGGATCCTGGTGCGAGAACCCATTGTGATCCTGGCGCCATACGTGGCTCGACAGGAGGTAGTTGAGGGACGCTATGGGCCGTCCGCCAAGGGATCTCCTTCGACGTCTTGAGCCACTTCGCGTGCTGGTTGACCATCGAGTCGACGATGGGGATGAACGCCTCGTAGCAATTGAACAGCCCGTGACGACCGGTCAGGAGGTAGCCCTCCAGCCAACCTTCGCAGAGATGTTCGCTGAGGACTTCCATCACCCGACCCTGGGGGGCCAGGAACTCGTCCCCCGGTACTGTCTCCGCCTCCCAGACCCGATTGGTTGATTCGAATACGGCCGAGAGCCGATTGGAGAGCGTCTCGTCCGGGCCGACGATCCGAAACGTAATGGGATTTGCCTCGATAACGTCGCGGAGGAAAGAGCCCAGGACCCGGGTTGGCTCAACAGAGTCCACTCCCGGACGCTCAACTTCGACGGCGTAATCTCTGAAATCGGGCAGATCCAGCTCCTTCAACAGCTGGCCCCCGTTGGCGTGCGGATTGGCACTCATGCGCCGGACCCCGCTCGGCGCCGCGGCACGCAGATCGCTCCGTAACCGGCCCGACTCGTCGAACAGCTCCTGCGGCCGGTAGCTCTGGAGCCATTCTTCGAGGATCCGGAGATGCCCGGGATTGCCACGAACGTCGCTCACGGGTACCTGATGGGCCCGGAACGTTCCCTCGATGGGAACACCGTCGACTTCTTTGGGGCAGGTCCAGCCCTTTGGCGTGCGCAGCACGATCATCGGCCATGCCGGCCGGGATGAGCTCCCCTTATTGCGGGCCGCCGCCTGGATCCGAGCGATGTCGTCCAAAGCGTCGTCGAGCGCCGCCGCCAACTGTTGGTGGACCTCAGTGGGATCGTCGCCCTCGACGAACAGCGGGCGATGCCCATATCCGATCAGCAAGCTGGACAGCTCATCGTCCCCGATCCGGGCCAAGATGGTCGGGTTAGCGATCTTGTAACCGTTCAGGTGCAGGATGGGCAAAACGGCGCCGTCACCCACTGGGTCGAGGAACTTGTTCGAGTGCCAGCTCGCCGCCAATGGACCGGTCTCGGCCTCGCCGTCCCCGACGACGCAGGCAACGATGAGATCCGGATTGTCGAGTGCCGCGCCGTAGGCATGGACCAACGAGTAGCCGAGCTCTCCTCCTTCGTGGATCGATCCGGGTGTCTGGGGTGCCACATGACTCGGAATACCGCCGGGAAAGGAGAATTGTCGAAACAGCCTCTGGAGCCCTTGGACGTTCTCGCTGATATGCGGATAGATCTCGGAATAGGTGCCCTCCAGGTAGGCGTTGGCCACGATGCCAGGACCTCCATGCCCCGGTCCGATCACGTACATCAGGTCGAGATCACGAGCCTTGATCACCCGATTGAGGTGGGCATAGATGAGGTTCAACCCGGGGGTGGTTCCGAAGTGACCGAGGAGTCGAGGCTTGACGTGTTCGGCTCGGAGTGGCTCAGCCAGGAGCGGATTGTCCATGAGGTAGATCTGTCCGACTGAGCAGTAATTGGCGGCACGCCAGTAAGCATCGAGCGTCTGGAGTTCATGGTCGTCAAGTGGTTGAGCGGTCATTTAGAGCTCGTTTTCGTCACCGGGGATTCTCCTCGTCCGCTCAGGGCTCTCTCAAGCATGCAGCCGCCCGGGAATCGATGCCAGGCGGTGGTGTCTCGTTTTGCACCTTCAACGCGCTCCACCCGGCCCACAGAGGTGGGCCGGGTGGAGTCGCAATCGACACGGTGGGGTGGATGGATCAGGCGGCCTGTGCTTCGTCGGTGACCGCGTGGGTGTGGACCAGCAGCTCTTGGGCCTCATCGGTCTTGCGAGCGTGGACGATCCCGAAGGCGACGAGCACGGCCATGATGCCGGCTCCGACGAAGGCGGCAATCGCAGCCCACAGGGCGATGGTGGCGAACACGCTGAAGCCATAAGCCTCGAGCAGCAATCCCCGCAGGGTGGTCCCCTGGAATACCGTCTGCACCTTGGCCTCGGCTGCGGTGTAGGCGGCCAAGCCCTTGGGGTACACGATGGTTCCATTGGGCGTGGTGACGCGCAGGGCCATGGCCTTCTGCGAGAGCTGGGCGTAGGTCAGGCCACCACCGATCTCCTTCAGGTGCACGGCAATGAAGTCGTTGGCGTAGACCTGGGCCTGTGCGCCGGTGGTCAGCTGCTCGCCCGCATACTTCGACACCGTGCCCACCATCGAAGGTGTGATCTCACTGCCAGCGACAGGGTGGGCAAAGGCTGCCGCGGCCGGGAAGGTGATCTGCTGCTCGGCCAGCTGGCTGTGCACGTTGTTGTTGGCGAAGTTGTAGCCCACCAACAGCAATGCACCAGCCACTACCAGCACGATGACGATCAGGGCGCCACCAGCACTGGCCAGGACGTCGAAGACCTTTCGTTGCATTTGACTCTCCTTTTGTCTGTCACCCCCCGTGTAAGGAGGTTCTGCCTCCATTGTTTGCTTTGGCGGGGAGTTCCTGTAGGGTCCAAAGGCCCGAATGAATGAGGAAGGCTTCATTCAGCGCCGCCCCTTGGCATCTGGGCAAGCAGACCACTACTTCGAGTCGAACTCTGGACGCTGGATTCCTGAAAACGGGACTCCAGCTCGCGGCTGGCCGGCCGGCCGGAGAAGAGACCAACAAGGTGCCCAGAGTCAAAAGCGGGCGATCCTGATCTGGGAGTCAGAGACAGGACGACACTCCCCGAGGACCTGGGGGATTCACGGTTTTGGTCAGCGTGCTAGCCGACGAACTGACGGAGACGACCAGATCGGACAGTTGGCCCCAATTCTGTCGCCGACCCAAGGTCAGACGCTCGATGCGACGCTGCCGAGTGTTGGCAATCCTCGCCTCCTCGCTGGCCGGGAGCGACCGAGCTCTGGTGGATGAAGCGTGACGCTCGACGCCGGATGTGTCGCCTCTGGCGGTCGGCATGGCTCGAGGGCGGGCTGGGAGTCCGGGCATGCGGTGTTCGATAGAAGCGAGTCTTCGCCGCCTCGACCAACAGCAGGTAAACCACGACCATCCCGAAGAGCAACAGGAAAAAGGTCGTGGGTAACGGGGTGAATCCAAGGAGGTGCGCCAATCCGGTGTAGGGAAGGACGGCGCCAACCAGAGCGGCACCCGTTGGCACCACGAGCATGGGCAAACTGGGTCGGCTCTTGAAGAAGGGGATACGGCGCGTCCGGATCACATAGATCACAAGGGTCTGGGTGGCGATCGACTCCACGAACCAGCCTGTTCTGAACTCCGTATGTCCAGCGTGAAGCAGGCACAGCATCACCCAAAAGGTAAGGAAGTCGAAGATCGAACTCACTGGGCCGAAAACGGACATGAAGCGCCGGATGAACTTCATGTCCCAAGCTGCTGGACGGGCCAGCGCCTCTGGATCGACATGATCGGTCGGGATCACGAGTTGCCCCGCGTTGTACAAAAGGTTGTTGAGGAGGATCTGCGTTGGCAACATCGGTAGGAACGACAGGAAGACCGACGCACCGGCCGCGCTGAACATGTTGCCGAAGTTCGATGACGTGGACATGAGGACGTACTTCATAGTGTTGGAGAAGATGCGACGGCCCTCCATCACTCCTTCGGCAAGCACCCCGAGGTCCTTGTCCAGGAGCACGACATCGGCTGCGTCCTTGGCCACGTCCGTCCCCGAATCGACAGAGATTCCAACGTCGGCATGGTGCAGCGCCACCGCGTCATTGACGCCGTCGCCCAGGTAGGCGACGTCCTTTCCGGTACGACGAGCGACCTTGATTATGCGCGATTTCTGGTCTGGGCCGATCCGGGCGAACACCGTCGTCGTCAGGATGGCTGATTGAAGCTCATCGTCATCGAGCGTCTCGACCTCGGCTCCACTGAGCACGCCTGAACATTGGACGCCGATGTCCGAGCAGACTTTGGCTGCCACCAGACCGTTGTCTCCGGTGATGATCTTCACATCTACTCCCAGGCGTTCAAGCTGAGTGATGGAAGGACCGGCGTCGGCTTTCGGGCGATCGGCAAAGGTCAAAAATCCGGCCAGCTCCAATCCCTGCTCGTCTTCGGCTGTAAGAGTCCGAACCCCGCCTGCTAACCGTGTCGCCACGGCAACCACCCGTGCGCCTTCCGAGAACAGAGACTTCAAGGTCGGCCGGGCAGCATCTGGGACACCTTGGCAGCGACCAAGTACCACCTCGGGAGCTCCTTTGGTGACGATGAGCGCCTGGCCCGTTGGGTCCTTCGCCAATACAGATGCGAGTTGACGTTCGTGATCGAACGGAAGGACAGCGAGCCGCTGGTAGTTGTTGGCTTCACCCTTGTCCGCACCGGGCGCCAACCACAATGCCTGGTCCAACGCGTTTCCCCCCACTGGCCCTTGGTCGGTAAGAGTCGCCTCGTTGCACACCAGGCCGAAGAGGATCGGGGAGTCGCTGATCTGGCCATCGGCGGACAGCGCCCGCTCGAAGGTGATGCTGCCTTCGGTGAGAGTCCCGGTTTTATCGGTGAAGAGGAGCTCGATGTTGCCCAGATCCTCGATGGCCACAAGGCGCTTCACCAGTACCTTCTTCGCGGCCAAGGCCCGGGATCCAGCCGACAGGCTGACGGTCACGATCGCCGGCATCATCTCCGGGGCGATCCCGACGGCAATGGCCAGAGAGAAGAGCAGCGCGTCGATGAGGGGACGAGATAAGGCCACATTGATGATGAAGATGAACCCGGTCAGGACTGCCGCCACCCCGAACAAGAAGCGCGAGAAGCGGGACAGACCCACCTCAAAAGCCGTCTGGCCCTGCTTCTCGGACAGCCCGGCGGCGATCTGCCCGAAGGCAGTGCGGGTGCCGCTTCGGACCACCACCCCAAGGCCCGATCCCTGATGCACGATGGTCCCCATGAAGGCGCAGCTCGGTTGATCGAGCGCTCCTCGGGCGGTGCTCGGCCGCACCGTCTTGGCCACCGGCATCGACTCTCCCGTCAACACTCCCTCGTCGCACTCGAGCTCTTCGACGTCCAACAGACGAAGGTCGGCGGGTACGAGTCCACCGATGCGAAGGGAGACCACATCGCCGGGAACCAGATCGACCACCGGGATCGAACGGGGCTCGCCGTCTCGCACGACCTCTGCGTCGTGTCGGATCTTGCCTCGGAGAGCGGCCATCGAAAGCTCCGCCCGGTACTCGTTGAAGAAGCCCAAGCCGACGCTGAGAGCAACGATCACGGCGATGATCACCGCGTTGGTGCCTGATCCGGTCAATCCCGAGACCAACGCCGCGCCGAGCAGGAGAAGGAGGATTGGGTTGCGAATCTGGCGGAACAACACGCTCATAAGCCGCACTTGGTGCGAGCCAAGGATGTTGGGCCCGTACTCCACGAGTCGACGGGCCGCCTCAGCGTCGGACAGCCCGCCGGAACCACTGGTCAAGCGATCGAGGACTTCCTCGGCCGGAAGAGCGGCGGCCGCAGCGAGATCCAGATCCACTGCCGCTGTTCTCAACGCCTGTGCCGTCGTCACGATCTATCCGGGATGGGTCTGAGATCCTCGTGAGTGCTGACGATCAAGGGACACGGCAGCTCTCCGAGACAGGGCCCTTGGTGCGATTCAGTCCTTGTCTTGGTCCCCGGATACGGAATTGGCCGGCACCAACCTCCGCCCACTCAACCGTGGGCGCAGGATGGCAATGCAGTTTGGATGGGGACCGGTCACCCAGGGTCGTACCGAAACGTCCTCCCGAAGCGAGGACGTCCACGCATCGAGCGTGTCGGTGACGTCCTCAGATCGACCCTTGGCCTCGACGACCCATCCCGTGCGGCTCTCGGTATCCAGATCGTCCACTTCGAATGCGACGTGGTCGAACGCCGCATGATCCCATTTGGTCCCCGGACCAGTCCAGAAGACGATCGATCCGTCGAGAGCCCCGTAGTTGACCGGAAAGATCTCCGGACCCACGTCCGTCGTCACTGCCAGTCGTCCGACGGACTTAGTCGCCAGTAGCTGCTGACACTCGTCCTCGCTGATCTCCACGATCATTCGGCACACTTCGACAGTGTTCTCTTCGGGACTTCTATTCATTGCTCGCTCCTTTAGGCATGGACCGGTACGAGGGGGCGTTCGATCGAGACCAACCCAGTTGCGTGGAGAGTGACCGCTTCATTCACACCTGATTCGCCGGCCGGTTGTGATGACCGGCACCAGCCGCACGAACTCGTCGCGGGTTCCTCCAGCCCATGGCGTTACATCCACAGCTTGGATCTGGGCGAGCTCCTCTGGGGAAGTGATGTGCTTCCGAAAACAAGTCATGAGCACGCTCCAGCCCTCGGTGAGAGCGTCATCAATCCGATCGACCTCAAATGAGACCTCAGCATCGTGGTTGTGTGCACTGAGGATCGAACCCTCGCTTGTTCGAAAGATGATGTCTCCATCGAGCATCTGATAGTTCACGGGCAAAGCCACCGGGCCGCGGGGTGTGCAGAACACCACACGCCCAATGCCGCCCGGCGCCACCAAGGAGGCGCACTCTTCTTTGGTGAGATCCTTCAACACGGTCTGCTTCTGTGGGTTTCTACTTCCGGGCGGTCGCGTCACGCCTCCTCCGGCGATGACGTCGATTGTTGTCTCGAGCGCTGAGGCCAACCGCAGCAAACATGCCGTCGACGGTAGGGCCGCAGCGCTTGACTCGAGCATTTGGAGATAAGTCAGGCTCACTCCTGAGCGAGCGGCGAGTTGTTCCCTGCTCAGGCCGAGCTTCTGGCGCCGCTCAGCGATGCGGCGACCGAGATCACCTGATGGCTCCATGTGGCTCTCCTGTTCGTCAACCTGAATGAACTGCACCAATGTCCATTGGACTCGAATCGCCGACACCTTCCTAGGGCCGAAAGACCACGCGTGCCCTCATGAGACCTTCGGCGCCAGAGCCAATGGGGCTCGGCCTGTCTACCGCCGCCCGGGCGGCGGCTCGCATCCGGACTCCGCTCCTGACCAGGACCGAAGCGATCAGATGTGACTTTCGGCACTAAATTTCGGCGTCGGCACTCGTCAGACTGACGTCATGTGTGCCCCTCGGGATGACGCCGTTCTCGGTCCGTCAGAGTGCCTAGGGCTGCTCGCCCAGGTCGAGATCGGCCGACTCGCCCTCAGCATGGATGCTCTGCCCGTGATCCTTCCCGTGGCCTTCGCCTTGATCGATGACCAGGTCCACTTCTGGAGCAGGCGAGACTCGAAATTGGATGCCGCCGTCGACAACCGAGTCGTAGCCTTCGAGTCGGGTGCCTACGAGCCCGAGGCCGGAGACGGATGGAGTGTCCTGATCCAAGGAATGACGCAGGTGGTTCGTGAATCTGACTTCACGGCCTCACTATTCAAGCCGTCACAGTGGGAGACTTCGGAGGATCGGCAACGGATGATCCGCATCGAGCCCCGCATCGTCACCGGTCGGCGAATCCGCATCATGAGCCCGACCGCGACGATCGACACCGGACCCGAAGTTCCCTTCCTTCATCTATCGGGCAGGGATTGACCCTGCCCTTCTGTCCTGTCTTGCTGGCCCATGCCTGAGGTCGCCCTACGGACCGACCGCCTGACCAAGCACTATGGCCATGTGATGGCCCTCAACGGACTCGACCTCGAGATCCCGGTGGGCCAAGTCGTGGGGTACCTGGGGCCGAACGGTGCCGGGAAGACAACGACCATCCGTTTGCTGCTCGGGCTGGCCCGCCCTACCTCCGGACAGGCCCGCGTCTTCGGGATCGACTGCCAGCGGCAGACGGTCGATGCCCACCGACACATTGCATGTGTGCTGAGCGACGCGCAGCTGTGGCCGCATCTGACCGGCGACGAATCGCTCGATCTGTTGGGCGAGCTCCATGGGTCGGTCGATATCGCCTACCGGGCCGAGCTCGTCGAGCGCTTCGATCTGGATCCCTCGAAGAAAGTCCGGGCCTATTCGAGCGGGAATCGCCAGAAGGTGCTCTTGGTCGCGGCGCTGATGACACGCGCCGATCTCCTCCTTCTCGACGAACCCACGACAGGACTCGATCCTTTGATGGAAGAGGAATTCCGCGGTTGCATCCACGAGGCGAAGGAGCGAGGACAGACCGTCCTGCTCTCGTCGCACGTCCTGAGCGAGGTCGAAGCCACCTGCGACCAGGTGGCCATCCTGCGCGACGGAATGCTCGTGGACATGGGAGCTTTGTCCGCCATGCGCCATTTGGGATCCGTCTTGGTCGAGGCCTCCTTCGACGGTGACGTCCCCGACGTGACCGGTGTCGAGGGCGTGACCTCGGTGGTCATCGACGACCACGTGCTCCGCTGTCAGGTGGGGGGTTCGGTTGAACCCCTGTTGCAGGCGTTGGCGCACGCTGGTACTCGCCGATTGCTGAGCCGGGAGCCCTCGCTCGAAGAACTGTTCCTCGCCCACTACGGCAACGGCACCGTGAACCGCCGAAACTCGGACGATGCTGGCTGAACAGCAGTCGGGACCATGGACCGAGCCACGACGAAACCGGAACCTTGTCGTGCTCAGGGTGTCGGGCCGTTCGGCGGTCCGCTCAGGTCTGCTGTGGGGCCTCGTCTTCAGCGGCTTCGTGGCCAGCTCGGCCTGGAGCTACGTCGGGTTCTATAAAACGCAGCATCAACGCCACCAACTCGAAGCGGCCTATGGCTTCAACCACACGCTGAGCGCACTCTTCGGACCATTTCCCCTGCAGACCGTCACCGGTTTCATCCTTTACAAGACGTTCGTCGTCCTTCTCATTCTGAGCGGAATCTGGGGTGTCCTGACCGCCACTCGATTGCTGCGCGGCCAAGAGGAGGACGGTCACTGGCCGCTACTCCTCTGCGGCCGAACATCGAGCCGAATGGCAACTGGCCAGGCCTTGGGCGGGATGCTGGTCGCGACGGTGGCCCTCTGGGCTGTGACGACCGCCGTGATCGGTCTGGTCGGTACCTCACCGCGAGTCGACCTCTCGCTCGGCGCCGCCGCCTTCTACGCCCTCGCGCTGGCCTCGAATGCCGCCATGTTCGGCGCCGTCGGCGCTCTCGCCAGCCAGATCGCTTCCACCCGACGTGGTGCGGCGACGGCTGGAGGCATCATCCTCGGACTGGGCTACGGCGTTCGCATGGTGGCCGACTCGGCCCCCGGTCTGCACTGGTCGCTTTGGCTCTCACCGCTCGGATGGGTGGAGCTGCTCCGGCCACTAAGCGACCCAGAGCCCGTGGCCCTTTTACCCATCGCCGCCCTGATCACGATCGCCGCCGGTGCCGCCATCCATTGCACCGGCCTGCGAGACGTTGGGGGCAGCCTGCTGCCCGACCGGGCAACGGGCGATGCCAGGCGGTTCCGCGGCGGCTCCTGGGGTCTGGCTGTCCGCATGGTCATGCCCACCGCCACTATCTGGGGTGTGGCCATCGCAGTGACAGCCCTTCTCCTCGGTTTCGTGGCCAAGGGGGCGAACGGGGCAGTTCCCGGTTCACTCACCCGCGTGTTCTCGAGACTGGGCGCCAACGGCGGGGCCACCAGCATCTACCTGAGTGTGACCTTCCTCTTCATGGCCATCCTTGTCGCCTTTCTCGCCGCGGCACTGATGGTGGGGGTGTGGACAGAAGAGTCGACGGGTCACCTGCGTCACATACTGGCCCAGCCCGTCTCCCGAGTCCGGTGGTATTTCGAACGGTTGCTTGCAGCCACCGCTCTGATCATCATGGCGGGGATCGTCGCCGGCGTCTTTGCCTGGCTCGGCGCCCAGAGCCAGCATGCCGGGGTGTCATTCCGGTCACTTCTGGGCGCTGGACTCAATGTCATCCCGGCCGCCCTGTGCATCCTCGGGGTAGGTGCCCTGGCCATGGGTCTGTGGCCGCGGGCCACGAAGACCGCCACCTATGGCCTGCTCGTCTGGTCGTTGCTCGTCGAGATCCTGGCCGGTAGCGGCTCGATCAACCATTGGTTGCTCGATACGTCAATTTTCCATCAGATGGCAGCCGCGCCCGCTGTTGCCCCCAATCTGCCGGCGGTCGTGGGTCTCTGCATGGTGGCCGTCCTGCTGGCAGTGGCCGGAGTCATCGGCTTTCGTCACCGCGACCTCATCGAGGGCTAGGTCCTCGGCCAATCACCGTCAGCCAAGATCCGCTCCGAGCCCAACGAGCACGTCGAGTGCCGCGGCCACGGCCTCCGCGGGCTTCATCGAGGAGGTGTCGATCGACGCGGTCGCTTGCCAGGGATCTGCAACCTGCCGGAGTGCCGTTCTCACCTCGGGCGTGGCCTCAGAGGCGTCCGATCCCTCCGCCCTTCGCTCCTCAATCCGTCGAATGGCCACCGACCGGTCGGCCTCGCAGTACAGGGTGACGAGTTCACTCTGTGTCCGGGCAGCCACCTCAGCGGCCGCTGTCCGCCATCGTCCGTCCGTCCAGGATGCGTCCAGGACGACTGATTCGCCGAGAGCAAGAGATCGGCCACACCGAGATAGACATCAGGAGCCAGTCGTCGGTTGAGCCGGACCTATCGTTCGCAGTCCTGACGGCGTGCTTGCCGGTCCTGGAAGTTGACGAACTCGAATTTGACTGGCTTGTGCAGCTTATAGACACGGTCTCCGTGGAGGAACAGCACCGAGATATGCGTCTCTACCACTTCGGTCGGCAGCTCCGGAATGGGCAGGGTAGTCATGATGGTGCCGACGGCGCCGCATGGAGCCCATCCACTGGATTGAGTCCCGTGACCGGCGCTCGACCACCCGCTCCCCCTTGGTCAGATTCGAAGTTCCTCCGCGGTGGAGAGGCGTCCGAGCCCCTGTTAGGAAGAACGAGCAGTACGACCAGGGCAGCCGCGCCAACCACGCCGGCCCCGATGACGAGAGCGAGGTCCATACCCGAGACGAAGGAACGCCGGGCCAGTGCAGCGAGGGCAGCGCCTTCGGCCGTCGGTGCCCTTCGAGCCACAGCCAACGCCCCACCGATCGATCCCTTGATGGCAGCTTGGGCGGCGGCGGGTGCCCGGGTGACGAGCGGGCCCACCAGGCGCTGGTATCGGAGGCTCAGCGCGGTGCCGAGCACCGCCACGCCGAGCGCTCCTCCGACCTGCATTGAGGTGTCACTCGTCGCTGATCCCACGCCCGCCTCCTCCCGGGGCAGGGACCCCATCACCGACTCGGTGCACGGAGCAAGGGCCAGGGCGACCCCCACACCAAGAACCATGAACGGGATCACGCAATCGGCGTAGGAGGCAGGCAATGACGTCTGAGCCAGCAGAATCAGTCCCAATGCGATCAGAGCCAGCCCGGCGACCACCACGACCTTGGTCCCGATCCGACGGGCACCGACCGCCGAGATGGGAGCGATGAGGAGCAGGGCCAAGGCCACCGGGGCAACTCGGATGCCCGCCTCGAGGGGGCTGAATCCCAACACGAACTGAAGGTATTGGGTCATGAGGAAGAAGACACCGAGCAGGGCGAAGAGGACGAGTCCGAGGGTAGCGATGGCGGCGCTGTACCGCCGATTGCCGAAGAAGCGAAGCGGCAGCATCGGGTGGTCGCTGCGCCGTTCCCAGGTGACAAAGAGCCCGATGAGGACGACGGCCGCCGCCAGTGAACCGGCGATCCATGGAGACGACCACCCTCGGCTGGGAGCCTCGATGATCCCCCAGAGCAACGACCCAAGTCCGACGATGGACAGGATCGCCCCAACCGGATCCGGTCGGGTCGACGAAGGGTTCCTCGAGTTGGGCACAAACCAGATGGCCGCCGTCAATCCGGCCAGGGTGATGGGGACGTTCACCAAGAAGACCGATCCCCACCAGAAGTGGGCGAGCAAAAAACCGCCGAGAATGGGCCCGAAGGCGACGCCGGCGCCAGCCGTGCCTGACCAGAGTCCGATGGCCCGGGCCCGGTCCTTTTCGGCCGGGAACACGTTGGTCAGAATCGAGAGGGTGCAGGGCATGAGGGCGGCGGCTCCCACTCCCATAACGGCCCGGGCCATGGTCAGGCGGTCCGGGCTGCCGGACCAGGCGGCGAAGGTCGACCCGGCACCGAAGACAACCAGCCCACTCATAAACACCCACTTGCGACCCACTCTGTCCCCCAGAGCGCCGAGGGACAACAACAAGCCGGCGAAGAGCACGGCGTAAGCGTCCACCATCCACTGCAGCTGGCTCGAGCTCGCCCCGAGATCGCGCACGATGGTCGGCAAGGCGACATTAAGTACCGTGTTGTCGAGACTGATGATGAGAAGGGTGATGCACAGCACGGCCAACGTGGCCCACCGGCCATGGGGAGCGCTCTCGGCCGGCGCGGCGATTGGTTGCGCAGAGTGCGAGTTGTGGCCGGGTGCAGCGGTCACGTGCAACGACCACATCTGCAGAGGTCGGGCAGGGCGCCGAGCCAGCTACAGCTTGGTGATTCCGTCATCATCACGTTGGCGCCAATCTGCCAGGGATCTGCACGTACCATTATCCGCGCTCTTGAGCCGATCACACAGGGCCAAAGGTCCATGACGACAACGCGTGAACTTCACGGGGCGCTGACGGTCCTCGATCGACCGCCAAATAACCCCATCCATAAACTGATGGTCATCAAGGGTCCAAAGACCCTGGCGTTCGAGCACCGAACCTGCCACGGTGACTGCATGTGGGTCGACCGCCGCGGATCCGAGATCCTCGCCCGTCCGGAATGCATGCGCCTGTTGGCGGTGGTCGCCAAAGACGCGGGTATTGGGCGACTCGGTCTGACATTGGATGAGGATCCCGACCAGGCGCCGGTTGTGGTCCCGGTAAACTTCCGCTTGCATGAGGGAGAGTTGTCCTTACGCCTGGGAGCCGGCATCATCTCGGGAGCCGCCGACCGTCACCTCGTCGCCTTCGAAGTCGATCGAGTGGATCGGTCATCCGGCGAAGCCTGGAGCGTGCTGGTCCGGGGCTTTGCCCGGTTGATCCGCTTGCCCGACGAACGAGCAATTGCAGGCCACTGCACGTCCTCTGGTCCCGGAACCCGGCGATATGGTCCTCCTGATGCGCCCGAGCTTGGTGACGGGCCGCCGGTTCGAGCTTCACTGAGCCTTGGCGGTCGAATAAGCGGGCTCGGCCTCGACCATCGTGCGAGAGCGGCTACTCAGTCATTCCGCTGTGGGTGGCCTTGACGATCGGGAATCGAATGTAGACGGTGCCCCACTCGGTCGTGGTTGTCACGGGGAATCCGCAGCCCATGAAGACATCAATCATGTCCCTGTTCTCGGCCAAGGTCTGCGCCGTGAAGGTCTCGATCCCCCGAACTCGTGCAGCATCGGCGAGGCGTTGGAGCAGGAGCGTGCCGAGACCGCGGTGCTGATAGTCGTCGGCCACCACGAATGCCACCTCAGCCTCCTTGGTTCCGGGGATCCGATCGTAGCGTCCGACAGCGACCAAGCTCCCGGCATCCTCGGCCACGAAAGCCAAGCGGTCGACATAGTCCACGGTTATCAGGTGCTTGACCTCAGTTGAAGAGAGTCGCCGATGCAGGACGAAGTAGCGGTGATAAACCGACTGATCGGACAAGCGGTCGTGAAACTCTCTGAGTAGCCGACCGTCGTCCGGGCGGATCGGCCGCAGCCGGATCAACTTTCCGTCCCGCATCCGGCCATCGGACTCGAGTTCGGCGGGATAGCCGAGCGGTGGCTGCAACCCGAGTTGGTCCGGCCCACCATCGTGGCGTCTTTCTTGTGCAGGACCCATGCCTAGGCCTCCTTCACCACCGCGTACCAGATTCGATGGGCCACACCCTCAATGGAGTCACCCATCCGGGCTGTCACGACGCGACGGGCAGCTGGGCGCTGGCGGCACTCGCCCCGTGCGCCGGATGGCTGTTCCAGCTCACCACGAAAGCCCGGACCTTCTCCCAAGCCTCCACGACGGATGCTCCCGAGGCGTAACTGCTCATCGCCAACCGGACCGCGTTCTTCGCTACCCACGGCTCGTTCGGACAATGCTGCTTGGCCCAGCCCCATACCGACCCGGCCAGCGCACACTCCACATCCATATCGACCATCTCCTCGACGACCCATGGAGCCCCGACGGCACCCACCGTCCCGACACAGGGCTGATCGTCTTCGTCGCCTCCATCTCCTACTGATGATTGACGACGATGATGACTGCTCCAGCTCGATCTCTGACTAAGTCTGTCGGCGTGAGACCCACTTCCTCGATGCAATACGGATTGACTGGCAACCGGCCATTGCGCCTTGTCGCCCCTTCGGCTCGATGAGTCTTCAGGTATTTCATCGCTGTCTCTCCTTGATCGAACTCGTCGTCCCTCCTCATCATTGGACTTGCTGGCCGTCATCCTGACCAGGGCCGAAGGTCCTCTGACGGGAGGGCCGACGACACCCGAAGTGAACGACCACCTGGCCGGATCGACATCGACAAGGTGACCTCGGGACGTTCGGCCCTACAGCTTCTCCAGCTGCAGGTTCACACTGGAGAGACGATCCACACCGAACAGCGGAGAAGGCGGCGGCCATGGCCGAAGGCAATGAAGCGATGGCAACGTATGGTTCGTCGCGAGAGGACCAAGCGATCCCAGCGAACGCAACGCGTGGCAAGCTCGACGGCGACTATGGGGTCCGTCCCGCATCCCTCTATTGCAGCCTCTTGGCCGCGGCTCTCAGCCTGCGCGATCGGGCCGGTCAACCAATTCTAAGCGAGGCCTTGGGTGACGTTGTTCAAGCACGAGGTCACGCAACGATGGGCGGTCGTATTGGCAGAGGGGGTTCATCGGTGGCCGACGCCCTGAGCGATCAGATCGCCTACGACGTTGCCTTGATCCGATACGCACGGTGTCTCGGCATTTCCTGCCGCCCGAGCGAATTCGACCCGCCGTCCCGAGGTCGGCGGATCATCGAACGATGGATTTCAGAGCGCGGAGCTGCACTGATCTAGCCCGCGTCTCCAGCCGTTGGACCCCAAGACTGAGCCGGGTCAGGTCCCTGTAGAATCAGTTCGCTTTGCTTGTGCCGACCGTTCAGCGAGGCGAGTGGCATAGGTGGCCGCTTGAGTGCGTCGTTCCATTCCGAGCTTCGTCAGTAGGTTCGATACGTAGTTCTTCACCGTCTTCTCGGCGAGATAGAGATTGGCCGGCAATTTGCCGATTGGTCTGGCCTTCGGCGACGAGATCAAGGATGCGACGCTCCTGAGGAGTGAGGCTGGCGAGCAACGGATCGGAATCGGGACCCTCCGCCAGCCGTTCGAGAACCTGCTCGGTCAAGGAAGGGTCGAGCAGGGACTGGCCGTTGGCGACCTTGCGCAGATCGTCCAGAAGGTTGTTGGAGCCCACCTGCTTCAGGACATATCCCGACGCACCAGCCATGACGGCAGCGATCAGCGCCTCGTCGTCGGCGTAGGACGTGAGCATCACACAGGCGATCTCGGGCATCGCCGATCGGATCTCTCGGCAGACCTCGATGCCGCTTCCATCCGGAAGCCGTACGTCGAGCAAGGCGATCTGGGGCCGGGTAGGCGGGATGCGATTCAATGCTTCCGCGGCCGTGGCCGCTTCGCCGACAACTGCGAAGTCGGCATCGCCCTCGAGGAGGGTTCGGAGGCCGGTCCGCACGATCTCATGGTCATCGAGGAGAAAGACGCCGATGGGCATCCGAGTTTCGTGGCCCTTCTTCTCACCGTTCTGGATGTCACCAGCACACTAATCGGCCAGAATCGCTGGCGGTTGCAGGCGGCTGGACAAAAAGACCTGCTCTACCACGACTTTTGCCGGAATCGGTCGTGGTAATCTGATGGTGGTACTAGGGAAGCATCCAGCCGGTGGGACGGGTCATGCCATTTCGTGGGATCGATGATCCAGTCAAGCTGCGACGGGTCCTCGAGGCCGCGCTCCTAATCGAAGCGGACCTCGACCTGCCCACTCTGTTGCGTCACATCGTCGAGGAAGCGCGTTCGATGACCAACGCCCGGTACGGCGCCCTTGGGGTCCTCAACGACGACGGTACCGGCCTGGCTGAGTTCATCACAGCGGGCCTGGAGCGGGAAGAGGAGGAACTCATCGGGCCTCGGCCCACTGGTCGAGGCATCCTCGGCCGCCTGATCTCCCAGCCCGAGCCCTTGCGCATTGCTGAACTGGGCTCCCATCCGGACAGCCACGGTCTCCCCGCCAACCATCCCCCGATGACCTCATTTCTCGGCGTGCCCATCACGATTCGCGACGAGGTCTACGGCAACCTCTATCTCACCGACAAGATCGGGTGGTCGGAGTTCACCAAGGACGACGAGGCGCTGATCGGTTCGTTGGCCATCGCGGCCGGTATCGCCATCGAGAATGCCCGGCTCCACCAGCGAGTGCACGAAGTGGCTGTCTACGAGGAGCGGGATCGACTAGCTCGGGATCTTCATGACACGGTGATCCAGCGATTGTTCGCCATCGGTCTCTCGCTCCAGAGCATCGCCTCCGCTCCGGGGACCGAATCCCGAGCTGAACGCCTACAGAAGATCGTCTCGGACATCGACGAGACCATCCGACAGGTCCGGACCAGCATCTTCGAGCTCTCCCAAGATCTTCATCGCGGTGTCAGGGGAAGCGTGGTCGAGCTCCTGGCCGAGCTCACCCCAGTCGTGGGTTTCGAGGTCCGGGTGTCCTTCGATGGCCCCGTCGACACGGCCATCTCCGACTCCGTGTCCGAGCACCTGTTGGCAGTCATCCGTGAAGCCGTCACCAATATCGGCAAACACGCCGAGGCGACAGACAGCCACGGTAGTGGTCAGCATCGACCAGAGGCACTGCGTCCTCTGCGTCGTCGACGATGGACAGGGAATCGGCGATAACCCGGAGCAATCCGGTGGGTTCGGTCTCGGCAATCTTCGTCGCCGGGCAGAGAAACTGCACGGCAGTCTCGACATCCAAAGCCCCGAGGCCGGGGGCACCGTTCTCATCTGGCGCGTACCGCTCACAGACTGAGCGACTGCCAATCACTC
Organism: uncultured Acidimicrobiaceae bacterium; assembly: GCA_963774915.1. Lineage (GTDB taxonomy): Bacteria > Actinomycetota > Acidimicrobiia > Acidimicrobiales > RAAP-2 > CAVSNH01. The sequence goes on from CAVZGR010000001.1 coordinate 20,122, forward strand.
GACCGCAGGTCTTTTGGGACCTTGTCCCCTACTGCCCCCCTCGACCCATCCGTAGCGTGATGAGAACACCAACCGTGTACGTGATGAGCGCGACCCGCTAGACGGCGAGAGGAGGAAAGGTGACCAACCCGCCCATCGGTTCCTCCCTCGTGTTAGCCAGCACGATTGGAAGAAAGTCGAGAACCTCCTGCGCAGTGGAACTATTCCACACATGCCGGCCAGATGACTGGTCCGGAGCGTTCCGAGGCCGGGGCCGCCGGGGATGAGACAGCCCATCGCCTCCCGTCGGGTCACGCCGCCTCGGGCGGCGCTGCCAATTGATCGCCTCGATGCCATCGTCTTCGACATGGACGGAGTCGTCACCGAGACAGCCAGCCTGCATGCCCGAAGCTGGAAGCGAGTGTTCGATGACTTCTTGCGATTGCGGTCCGCCATCACCGAAGAACCTTTCAGGCCTTTCGAGATTGCTGATTACCTGCATTTCGTCGACGGCAAGCCCCGATATGACGGTGCGGCCAGCTTCTTGGACTCGCGCGAAATCTTCCTCCCCCCTGGCAATCCGACCGACCCGCCAGGCCACGGCAGCATCTCCGCCATCGGCAATCTGAAGGATCACGAGTTCGAACGGGAGGTGGCCGAATCTGGCGTTCGACCCTATGCATCCACGCTTGAGTTCATCACCAAGGTGCGGGCCCAAGGGTTGAAAACCGCCCTCATCACCTCGAGCCGTCATGGCCGAGCTGTCCTGCACCTGGCAGGGATCACCGACCTCTTCGACGCCATCGTCGATGGTGTTGATGCCGACCGCGACCACCTGGCCGGGAAGCCCGATCCCAGCATCTATCTCGCTGCCGCCTCTCTGCTCTCAGTCCCAGCTGGCCGCGCCGCCGTGGTCGAGGACGCACTGGCTGGAGTCGAGGCCGGGCGGAACGGACACTTTGCCTTCGTCGTGGGTGTCGACCGGGGAGCGGGTGAGGCCGAGCTCTTGGAGCACGGCGCCGACCTCGTCGTGTCCGACATGTCCGACTTCGACCTCAGCGTCCTCGGGACCGGAACGCGGGGATGACGCAATAAGCCGGCCGAGGTCGACAACGACTCCCTCGACGAATGGACCTTGCGCTACGACCGTTTCGATCCCCAGCACGAGCTCGTCCGTGAGGCCCTGTGCACGCTGGGGAACGGCTACTTCGGCACCCGGGGGGCCGCACCTGAATGCCGAGCTGACGGCACCCACTATCCAGGAACGTACGTCGCCGGTCTCTACAACCGCCGGACAACCGAAGTGGCTGGGCGCGAAGTTGAGAACGAGAGCATGGTCAATCTGCCCAACTGGCTCCCGCTGTACTTCCGGATCGACGACCAGCCTTGGTTCGAGCCCGGGGAAACCAACATCCTCGACTACGAACAGGAACTGAACCTCCGTCAAGCAATTCTCACCCGCCGCCTACGGGTCAGCGACGAATCGGGGCGGGTCACGCTGGTGGAACAGCGCCGGTTCGTGAGCATGGCCAATCCCCACCTGGCTGGCCTCGAAGTGACGATCCGGCCCGAGAACTGGTCGGGTCAGCTGACCGTACGATCCGGACTCGACGGCAGCGTCTGGAACGATGGGGTCGCCCGTTACAGGCAGTTTGACGAACGACACCTCGTCGACCACCGGACGGAGGAAGTCGACTCGGAGACGATCGCATTGGCCGCCGTCACCAGTCAGAGCGGGATCTGCGTCGCTGAAGCGGCCAGAACGAGGTTCGAGCACAGCGCTGTACCCATTCTCCGACAGCGATGTGTGGTGTCAGGACGAGAAGCCATCGCCCACGAGGCGACGTTGGAGGTCGCAGCACAGGATTCGGTCCATATCGAGAAGATGGTCTGCCTGTTCACCTCGCAGGATCGCTCTATCAGTGACCCGATGACTGAGGTGTGCACTTGGATCAGTCGCATCGGTCACTTCGAGGAGGCCTTCCACGATCACGCCAGAGAATGGGACGACCTCTGGGACCGGTTCGCCCTCGAGGTCGACGGGTGTGGACCCAAGGCCGGACAAGCCCTTCACCTCCATATCTTCCACCTGTTGCAGACAGCGTCACGGAACTCGATCGATCGGGACGTCAGCGTGCCGGCGCGAGGCGTCCACGGCGAGGCCTACCGGGGGCACATCTTCTGGGACGAGCTCTTCATCTACCCGTACCTCAACCTGCATCTGCCGGCACTCGTCCGCTCCTTGCTCCTCTACCGCTACCGGCGTCTGCCCGAGGCCCGCTGGTCTGCCCATCAGGCGGGGTTTTCCGGTGCCATGTACCCCTGGCAGAGCGGTAGCAACGGGCGCGAGGAGGCCCAATCCGTGCACCTCAATCCTCTCTCGGGTCGATGGCTGGCAGATGCATCTCATTTGCAGCGTCATATCGGCGCGGCCATCGCCTACAACGTGTGGCAGTACTACGAGGCCACTGAGGACATGGAATTCCTGGTCACGTACGGCGCCGAGATGATCTTCGAGATCGCTCGCTTCTGGGCCAGCATTGCCAGCTACAACCCAAAGATCGACCGCTTCGAGATTATCGGTGTGATGGGGCCCGACGAATACCACGATGGATACGTGGGAGCTGACGAGCCGGGACTTCGGAACAATACCTACACGAACGTGATGGCCGTCTGGGTGCTGTCCCGAGCCATCGACCTCCTCGACCTTCTACCCGAGCCCCGACGAACTGAGCTTCGCGAACGTCTTTCGCTGAGCGACGATGAGATCGATCGTTGGACCGACATCAGCCACAAGATGCGAGCTCGTCTTCCATCGCGACGGGATCATGAGCCAGTTCGAGGGATACGAAGACCTGGCCGAGCTGGATTGGGACGAGTATCGCGATCGATACGGGGACATCGCCCGCCTCGACCGCATTCTGGAGTCTGAAGGGAGGACACCAAATTCGTACAAGGCATCAAAGCAGGCGGACGTTCTGATGCTTTTCTACCTGCTTTCGGCAGACGAGCTGCAAGGGATCTTCGAGAGGCTGGGTTCGACTTCGACCCGGACGCCGCCCGCCGTACGATCGACTATTACCTGCAGCGCACCTCCCATGGCTCGACGCTGAGCCGCGTCGTCCACAGCTGGGTCCTTTCCCGGTCTGATCGGGAGCAATCCTTGGAGTTCCTCGCCGATGCGCTCCGAAGCGACCTCGACGACATTCAAGGCGGAACAACCGGTGAGGGGGTCCACCTCGGGGCCATGGCGGGTACCGTCGACCTCGTACAGCGCTGCTATCTCGGCATCGAGACAAGGGACAACGCTCTCTGGTTCGATCCGCATCTTCCCCGCGAGATTCGCATGCTCAGTCTTAACCTCCGGTACCGGGGCCGGGTGATCGATGCCGTGGTCGAAGACGGCAGCCTGACCGTCGAGATCGGGGACTGGGGGGATGGAGCCGTCCGTATCGGCCTGGGTGGGGTCGTCGCCGAACTGAAAGCGGGCGAGCGTTGTCGAATCGACGTCTGATCCTGTTTCCTTCGGACCGGTTGGCGAGATGGCGGGGACCCCTGTCTCGCCGTGCCGGACGACCGCGCCCCGCTCAGATCCGAGAAGTCGTCAATAGGAGTCCAAAGGCCCTGGAGGCGGGTCCTCGTTCCCGTCCACACTGGAAAAGACCATCAAAGGATGGGTGGTCCTGGGGCTGGTGAGGGCGAGCGATGACGAAGAAGAGCATCAGTGGTCGCCCGGCCCGAGCGGCGGTCTCCGTCGGCAGAGATGACTCGACGGCTGCTTCTGATCGGATCAGCGAATTGACCTTCTTCGCCCTCATCCTCCACAACATCTGGTCCAAGAAGGTTCGCTCGATCGGGTTGGCCTTTGCCGTATCCATCGCGGTCATGGCCGTCGTCACCTTGGCCGTCACCAGCAGCGGCCTCGAGCAGTCGGCAGCGGCCATCATCTCCGTCGGTAAGGCCAACGTGACGGTGGTACAAAAGGGAGCGTCGAGCATTTTGTCGAGCACCATCGACCGAGGGGAGCTGGACCGGGTCGGGACGACACCTGGGGTGGCCAGTGCCGTGGGCGTCCTCGTCGAAACCCAACACATCAACGCCGAGAACCCGGTCTTCATCGAAATCGGCATTAACCCTCCTGATCTCGGACCATTCGGCGTCAAGATCTTGGCCGGGCGGGCCTACAGCCAGACGGCTTCGAACGAAGTCATGTTGGGCTGGCGGGCCGCAGCCAATCTGGGGCTCCATCTCGGCAGCTCGTTCAAAGCCAACGGCACCGTCAACACGGTGGTGGGCATCTACTCGACCGGAAACTCTTTCGGTGACTCCGGGGCCATGTTCCCTCTCCCAGCCATCCAGGGGTACAACCGAGTGTCCGGCATTGTCACGCTGGTCTTCGTGAAGGTGGCACGAGGAGCATCGGCAGCCCGAGTCGCCCAGAAGATCCAGTACGACCAGCCCGAGCTAATCACCATCCGAACAGCGAACCAATTCGGTCGCGCCGATCCAAACCTCGTCTATCTCCAAGCGGCGGTCAACGGCAGCACCGTCCTCGCCATCCTTATCGGAGCCGTCATCATCGGAAACACAATGTTGCTCTCACTCTTCGAGCGCACGCGCGAATTCGGACTGCTCCGTGCCGTGGGATGGACACGGCGACGAGTCGTGAGCCTGCTGGTTGGGGAGAGCTTGCTGCTCGCCCTTCTGGGAGCGGCGGCCGGCGTCGCTTCTCTCGTTTGCCGTAGCCGCAGCCATCTCGCGCCTCCCCGCCCTTAGGGGGATCCTGCACCCAAATTTCACCGGATCCGCGTTCGAACGAGCCCTGTTCACCGCCTTGGTTATGACATTCATCGGTGCGGTCTATCCCACCACCCGGGCGGCCATTCTCTCCCCGCTCAAGGCGCTGAGCTATGAGTGACCTCCTCAGTGCCCTGGCGATCGAGGTCAGCGCTGCAACCCGGGTCTTTCCAGGCCCGGTAGTCGCCCTGCGTGGTGTCGATCTCGCCGTGGCCTACGGCGAATCGGTGGCCATCACCGGACCCTCGGGCTGTGGGAAGTCGACCCTGCTTCACCTCCTGGCCGGGATCGACACGCCAACCTCGGGGCGAGTGGAAGTTGGGGGTCAGGATCTCGCCTCACTCTCCCACCTGAGCACATTTCGACGGAAGGAGGTTGGGCTGGTCTTCCAATTCCACAACCTGTTGCCGCAGCTCAACGCACTGGCCAACGTTGAACTGCCGATGTTCGGTACTGGAGCATCCAGCTCCCAGCGCAAAGAGCGAGCGAAGACCCTACTGGCTGAGGTCGACCTCGCAGACTGCGAGCAACGTCTGCCCACCGAACTCTCAGGGGGCGAGCGGCAGCGGGTGGCCATCGCCCGAGCGTTGGCCAACGCTCCGAAGATCCTCCTAGCGGACGAACCAACCGGGAGCCTCGACACCGCGTCGACCACACGATTTCTGGACCTGCTTGCTCGTCTCGGCCAAAATGGCATGACCATTGTCATGGTCACCCATGATGATGACGTTGCTGCTCACGCCGACCGTATCGTCGAGATGCGGGATGGAGCCATCCTCAGCCAGGGCCTGGAGTCGATATCGGCAACGCCCGCGGGTTGAACGGCAACATTCCACGACCACGGCGCCCTGCCCTGCACCTGCCGATGGCCGATCTCAGGCGAGAATCCTCGGTGATGACCCTTTCCCTTGGCCAATCCAGTCCGGGCCGGGCATGCTCACGAACGGATCCCGATCGATGCGGGTAGTGAGCCAAGGGACTCTGGCCAAACGGATGAGCGTCATTCAGCATTCCAGCCCACGCATCGTGGTGTCGGGCAATTTCGCCACCCCTTGGGAGCTCCTGCAGGTGATGGACTCGGCGCTCGGCCGATACCGACTGTTCGCTCTTAATCCCCAACCCGGCTGGCCATGCCGCGAAGGCGTGGTAACCGAGACGCCCTTCGTCGGTCCCGGAGTGCGGCACGACCCCGGCCTCGACTACATCCCGATGCGCCTGTCACTGGTCCCTCGGCTCTTCGACTCACTCCGACCCCCGGACGCGGTGCTCGTCCACACGTCGATCCCTCGGGACGGCGCCGTCTCACTCGGTATCGAGGTCAACATCCTCCCTGCCGCCATCGAGCGAGTGCGGCAACGAGGGGGCCTGGTGGTGGCGCAGCTCAACCCCTTCATGCCCCACACCTACGGCGACGCCGAGATCTCTCTCGACGAGATCGACCTCGCCGTCGAGGTGGAATCCGAACTCCTGTCCCCCTCCTCTCGCGTGGTTGACGACGCGGCCAGGACGGTGGGTGAGCGGGCGGCCCGCTTTGCCTCCGACGGAGGCACTCTTCAGCTGGGGATCGGCCAGCTCCCGGATGCCGCCGGCCAGTCGCTTCGATCGAGGAGAGGGCTCGGGATCTGGTCGGAGATGGTCAGTGATGGGGTCATGGAGCTCGAACGGGCCGGGACGCTCGACCCCGATCGCCAGATTTGCGCCTCGTTCCTCTTCGGATCGCCCGAGCTCTACCGCTGGGCCAACGAGAACCCCCGATTGGTCATGCGCCGGACCGAAATCGTCAACGATCCGGCTCGAATCGCGGCCCAACCGGCAATGCTGTCGATCAACACAGCCCTCGAGGTCGACCTCTTCGCCCAAGCCAACGCCTGCTCGATCGGCGGATCCGTTTATTCGGGGCTTGGTGGGCAGCCCGACTTCGTGGTTGGCGCCCTTCACTCAACTGACGGGCATGCGGTGATCGCCCTGCGGTCATGGCATGAACCGAGTGGTTCCTCGACCATCGTGCCGCTCATCCAGACACCGGTGAGCACCTTTCAGCATTCCGTCGTGGTCACGGATATCGGCCAGGCCGAGATCTTTGGGCGAAGTCAGTTCGCCCAAGCTCGGCTACTGATCGAGCAAACGGCCGATCCCCGGGCCCGGACTGCACTGTGGGAGGCGGCCGGCCAGCTTGGCCTGGTCCGGTCAACGAGTGGAACTGAGAAAGGGCGGGGTCGACCGCGACGCAGTCAGATCGGCCGGGATGACAGAAGCTCCGACCAGAAGGACCGATGACCCTCCTTGCACAACTGGTGGAACAATCCCTGGCATGGACGAGCCCGCGGGAGCTGCAATACAACGGACACTGGAGGACGGCTGTCTGGGCGCTCCGAGTGGGGTACGTCGGGCTGGCCGTCGGCATCTCGGGCATCATCGTGATGTCCTTGGGATCCACGCCGTGGGTCCTGGCCGTCGGGGTGATCATGTGGCTGGCCGCCGCCGCCGTCACGTTGGTGGGGTTCTTCCGGTCCCGGCATGAGCTTCCCGAGCCGCGTCCTGGGTACTGGTCGATGCGGTTCATGCTCATCCACGATACGTTCCGCACCCGGTCGTCAGTCCAGCGCTTCTAACGGCTACTTCCGTCGCGTCTTGCTTCCACCGTGCGACGGTCTGCCGTCGTGTCGACCTGACTCGGATGCGCCTGACACGGGCGGTGCATTGGTGTGGCCCTTGGCGCTGCCAAGAGACAACGCTGCTCCAAGGATCAGAACCCGGCTGCCCGCGCCAACACATGGAGTCCCATTCGTCGCGGGAGTATGGCCAGCTACCGTCACGGACGTCCTGCCGCTCCGACCAGAGCAACCAGCTCGGCCAGGCGGCTGGCGTAGCCCCACTCGTTGTCGTACCAGCCCATCGCCTTGACTAGACGGCCCTGGACCATGGTCAGGCCCGAGTCGTAGACACAGGACGCTGAAGACCCCACGATGTCACTGGAAACGAGGTCGTCCTCCGAGTACTCGAGACGACCCAGCAGAGGCCCCTCCGAGGCGGCGATCCGGTAGGCGTGGTCGACCTCTTCGGCGGTGTGGGCAGCAGGTAGCAGGGCGACGAGGTCGGTCACCGACGCGTCCGGAATCGGAACACGGAGGGCAAGGCCGTCGAGATGGCCAGCCAGGCTGGCCACGACCTGGCCGGTCGCCCGGGCGGCGCCGGTGGTGGTGGGAACGATGTTGATGGCCGCGGCCCGGGCCCGCCGGGGGTCCTTGTGCAGCGAATCCACCAGACGCTGGTCGCCGGTGTAGGCGTGCACCGTGGTCATGAGGCCGTCCTCGATCCCGAAAGCGTCGACCAGCACCTTGGCCAGCACGGCGAGGCAGTTTGTCGTGCACGATGCGTTGGAGACAACGAGGTGCCGATCCGGATCGAATTCCTGGTCGTTGACTCCCATCACGAAGGTCCCGTCCGCCCCCTTTGACGGCGCAGAGACCACCACCCGAGGGGCGCCCGCATCCAGATGGCCAGCGGCCTGGTCGCGGGACGTGAAGCGTCCGGTCGCCTCCACCACCACGTCGACGGCGAAGTCGTCCCAAGGAAGCGACTTGACCTCGGATTCAGCCAAAAGACGAACACGCTTCGACCCGATCACGAGATCCGATCCCTCGACCCTGACCGGCTCGGGAAATCGTCCGTAGATCGAGTCGCGGGCCAGGAGACGGGCCAGTTGCTGAGGGGTTCCGAGGTCGTTCACCGCCACCACCTCGAGAGTGGTCGGCTGCTGCGCACCGATACGCAACAGCGCTCGGCCCATCCGCCCGAATCCGTTGATGCCGACTCGAATGGTCACGGTGACTCACTTTCGTTGAAGGTGACGTAGCGTCGCGCTGCAGCGACTCTCTTCAAGACTGCGTCGCTCTCCTTCGATGCGGCAGGGCCCAAAGTCACAGATCGAGGCGGGTCAGCCGGAAGTGGCGGTCGAGGACACCGAATCGCCGCTTCCCCGGTTGTGTCGGATTGTGTCGACGGATGTGACCATTGGCCCTGTGCGCCCAAGGCGCGACTTGCGACGATGGCCAGGTGGAGGCGGCCAGAGAAGCCCCGGGGAGGATTGAAATGTCAACTGCCATCAACGTCAAATGACCATTCCGGTTCTGACACCCGAATTGCGGTCGGCATAGACGGGTCGGAGGGCGGCGAACGTGCGTTGGATTGGGCTGCCGCGGAGGCCGCTTGCACCGGAGCCTCGCTCGAACTCCACACCGCCTACGAACCGGGATATGAATTCGCCACGCCCGAGGACATCCGTCGAAGCATGGAGCACACCGTCGAGGCAGCAAAGAAGCGGGTCTCCGAGATCGCGCCTCAGGTCAGCGTGACGACCTGCATCCACGAACAGTCGCCCGCCGCCGCCCTCATCGAAGCCAGCCATGGTGTCCAGCACCTCGTAGTCGGCACACGAGGACTCGGTGGCTTCAAGGGGCTCCTACTCGGTTCGGTCAGCCACCAGTGTGTCTCCCATGCACTTTGTCCGGTGACGGTGGTCCGCTAAGGGGTCCACACCCGTGTCCACCCATCTGCAGCCCAGAACGACGAGAGCGAACGACATGACGACGGAATGGGGTCATGGGGTCCTTTGGGACCGTTTGGCCGGTGAATGGGAAGGCGAGGGCGGCCTCGATACCGCATTCTCGCCAAAGACAAGCCGGATCCGCCGGAACGGTCGATCGCCGATGGGACGTGGGCAGCCAAACGAACCAACCCAGGCGGCAGCAGGCAGAGTCTCGTGCCGCAAGCGTCGGAGGGGAGTAGCGCCATGACAAGCACAGGTTCGCCTCCATCCCACCGGATCGTGGTGGGGGTTGACGGGTCCGATTCCTCGATGCGTGCTCTCGATTGGGCCATCGCCCAGGCGGAACTGACGCGGGCGTCGGTGCTCGTAGTGGCGGCCTGGCACTGGCCGGCAGCACTGGGATGGGGCATCCCACTGGCGCCTCCCTATAACCCCTCACAGGATGCGGAGACCGTCCTGGAGAATGTGCTGGTGCCTATTCGGGCGAAGCATCCTGAGGTGAAGATCGAATCGCGAGTCGTCGAGGGTCATCCGGCTCCCGTGTTAGTCGAAGCCTCCAAAGGGGCGGATCTGCTCGCCGTTGGGAGCCGAGGGTACGGAGAGTTCGCCGGAATGCTGCTCGGATCGGTCAGTGAACACTGCGTGTCCAATGCCCCATGTCCGGTTCTCGTCCTGCGTGACGAGCAGTAGCGGCGGCGTGTCGAGCCGCGACGGCGAAGGGAGGTATGGCGATGCTGATCAGCGTGGGACATCTGAGGAGCTTGTCGGCATATGGCCTGCCGTCCGAGGTCGGGTCACATGCGACTCCTCCTCCCAATTGCAAAGTGCAGTGTGAAGAGTCTGTGCCGTGGAGACGAGATGTGGCCCTTGAGATATCGGTCGATGTCGAACGGACTCTGGCGATCATCCTGCTCTCAGGAACGCTCGACGCGGCCACGGCCGTCAACCTGGTGGGGCTGGTCACCGAGTTGATCTATGAGGGTCGCCGTTCATTCGAGCTGCAGACGTCCGCGTTGTGTGTGCCCGACGAATCCGGCCTCGAGGCGTTGCGTAACATCCACCGCCTCGTGCGGCGGGCAGGAGGAAATATTACCTGGGACGAGTCAACTGGAAAATGAATCCTTCTTCCTTCGTGCAGACGTCGTTGGCCAGGGTGAGGTGAAGTCGGGCTTGGCGCCATCGGCCCGGTCGTGAGGGATCCCGTCATTGTGACCTTCGCCTCTGGTGGAACCTGCCCCTCGCTCGCATGCTGGAGCTGACAGACATCCTCAAGGAGGAGCCAGGACATGAAGGCACTCGTCTATGAAGGGCCGGGCTCGAAGTCATGGAAGGACATGCCCGAACCGAGCATCCAAGATGACACCGACGCCATAGTCCGGGTGGATGCCACCACCATCTGTGGCACCGACCTGCACATCTTGAAGGGCGACGTTCCCGAGGTGACAGTCGGGCGCATTCTTGGTCACGAGGCAGTTGGTACGGTCACCGAAGTCGGCGCTGGTGTCAAACGCATCGCCGTCGGCGATCGAGTCCTGGTCTCGTGCATCTCATCGTGCGGTCACTGTCGCTTCTGCCGGGAGGGTCGATATGGCCAGTGCCTGGGTGGCGGTGGGTGGATCCTCGGGCACATCATCGATGGCACCCAGGCGGAGCTCGTCCGAGTCCCCTTTGCCGATAACTCGACCTATCCGGTACCAGCGGGAGCAAGCGACGAAGAGATCCTGATGCTGGCCGACATTCTCCCAACCTCCTACGAGGTCGGGGTCCTCAACGGCAAGGTGCAACCAGGCGACACGGTGGTGGTCGTCGGCGCCGGGCCCATCGGATTGTCTGCCATCCTCGGAGCCAAACTCTTCTCGCCAGGCCACATGGTGGCGATCGACCTCGCCGATGCACGCCTAGAGGTCGCAAAAGACTTCGGTGCCGACGTGACGATCAACACTGGAGTCGAAGACGCGGTCGCAATCGTGCAGCGCGCTCACCGATGGACTCGGCGCTGATGTCGCTATCGAAGCGGTCGGTGTTCCCCAATCCTTCGAGCTGTGCACCGAGCTTGTCCGGCCCGGAGGACACGTGGCCAATATCGGCGTTCATGGTCACCCAGCGACGCTTCATCTCGAATCGCTGTGGACCCGCGACGTGACCATCACTACTGGCCTCGTCGACACCTACTCCACCCCCACTCTTCTGCGACTGGTGACCGCTCGCCACATCGAATCAGCCCATTTCGTCAGCCACCGGTTCCCTCTTCAACAGATGATTGAGGCATACGACGTGTTCGCAAAGGCAGGCGAAACCGGCGCGCTCAAAGTAGTGCTGACCCGCTGAACTGGCCTTGAACTGCGGACTCACAAGAACCCGGCCGCCCGTACTGGTTAGTTGAGCGACCGGCGTCCACAGACTTCCTTCCCAGTTCGCGCGGTAGCCGGGCTTTACCGGCAGCTGTTCCAGAAACCCCTCGGGATGCGCAAGATCGGCGAGGCGACGCCGTGGCCCCGGCTCTCCCACAGCCGCCCACACCGCACTGTCGGCCGACTGTCCGGTAAGAAGCGGTCATCGAGGCGATCGGAGCCATCTTTTCGAATCTCGATTTCGTGCAGAGGGCCTTTTGCCAGCGCCGTAGTGCGAACTCAAAGGGTCCGTAGTCAAAACGATGAGGAGCGAACCTCATCGAGGTCGAGCTAAGGAAGACCGAGGTCACTATTGACCGCAACCTGGCTGCCTTCGAGGACGGATCCGATGTCCGCTGCCCAATGTGGACCAGGGATCGAGCAGCTCTCCGATCGCCTGCGTGAGCTTCGGTCCCGTCGGGATGAGGTCGAGGGAATTGATGCGCAGCACCAAGATGAGCCTGACCAGGAGAGAATCGCCACACTGCGAGGAGACCTCGCTCTCGCTCTGAGTCAAGGGGAGGCCCCGGCCATCAACACGGTCCTGAGGGAGCTGGTGGACTCGATCAAGGTCCACGATGAACGTCTGGTCCGACCCAGATTCCGCATTCCCGGAGCGGTTCGAACACGCTTCAGCATGGCAGTCCCAACGGGGTTCGAACCCGTGTCTCCACCTTGAGAGGGTGGTGTCCTAGGCCACTAGACGATGGGACCAACTGGCTACGCAACGAGAACGCCCATACCATTTGGTCTGGATGTCCACGGCACCGGGCTCGAACTTCGAACCATGGAGCGCTCGGGGGGGAGGGCTCGAACCTCCAACCTCATGAACCAGAATCATGCGCGCTGCCAGTTGCGCCACCCCCGAATGGGTGAGTCGCCAATTTAGCCGACCACCCTCGGCCGAGTTTCGGCCAGGCCACGTCTGACCTGTTGCCATCGAGCAATTCGGCCGGCGGTCGTCGGATTGAGGCCCCATCCCACCTGGAACGGCCGTGGGACGCAATCTCTCACTACGATCGCCCGCGCATGGGCACCGAACGAGCCGTCGTGGTCGGGGGCGGCATTGTGGGCACCATGCACGCCGTCGAGGCGTGCCGACGTGGCTGGGAGGTCGTCCACCTCGAAGCCGATGCCGAACCGCGCCGGGCATCGGTGCGCAACTTCGGCCTGGTGTGGGTGAGCGGCCGCGCCGCCGGCGAGGAGCTCGAGCTCGCTCTCCGGGCCCGCGAGCTCTGGGACCGGGCCGCCGCCGAGGCGCCCGGCATCGGCCTCCGACCCGTCGGCTCGATCACCCTGGCTCGCGACCAGAGTCGAGTGGGACCTCATGGCCGAAGCAGTCGCAGGGCCCGACGCCGGAGCGACGGGGCTTCCGGCTGCTCGAGCCTGCCGAGGTCCGCCAACTGAACCCCGCCATCCGCGGTGACGTCCGTGGCGGTTTGCACTGCGCCAAGGATGCCGTCGTCGAGCCCGCCCGCGTGCTCCCGGCCTTGCGTGACGCGTTGGCGAGCACCGGTCGCTACCAATGGTTGCCTGGCCGTCACACCGTCGACGTCCTCCCCTGCCCCAATGCCAGATCCGGGCCGATCGTGGTCGATAGTACGGGGCGGCACCACCAAGGCTCGGCTCGTCATACTCTGCGTCGGTGACCGGACCAACGGGATCGCCGGGCAGGTGGGCTCCTCGCTCGCCGCCACCTCGCTCACCCGATGCCGCCTCCACATGATGCAGACAGCGCCGGCTGCTGAGGAGGTGACGACCGCGCTGGCCGACGGCAACTCGATGCGCTACTACCCGGGCTTCGATTTGGAGGCCAGATCACGGCTGTCCGGAGCCCGGACTCGCAGACCGCCACCTGGCGGATGCAGCTCCTCCTCGTGCAGCGGGCCAACGGTGGTCTGACCATCGGCGACACCCATAGCTACGACGAGCCTTTCGATTTCGCCGTCGAGGAGGCCGTCGTCCGTGAGCTCAAGCACGCGCCGAAGAGGTTCTGGGTTGGTCGATCCCGACAGTCGAGCGCAGGTGGACCGGTGTGTACACCGTTACGGACAGCGAAGAGATGTGTCACCGCCAGCAACTGGACACCGGCGTATGGGTGGTGACCGGGCTGGCTGGACGGGGGATGACGCTGTCCCCGGGCGTCGCCGAGACTACGTGGCAGGAGATCGCGGCATGACGCCCATCCGGATGGTCGGCCCTGGACATGGCCGGCACCACGGTGGACGACGCCGGCGCGGTGGAGGAGGCCTTCCAGGGGGCCCTCGACGCCATGGGCCTTACCGCCGCCGAGCTGGCCGAGGACCCGACCGCCTACGTCCGTCGGACGATGGGCCAGTCGAAGATCGAGGTCTTCACCCAGCTGGTCGGTGGCGATCGCCATCGTGCCGCCAGGCCAACGACGCCTTCGAACGGGTCTTCGCCGAAGCGGTGAGCCGAGGCGAGGTCTCGGCCATGCCGGGAGCCGAGGACGACCTTCACGCTATCTCCGCGACCACGACATGCGGATCTGCCTCACCACCGGCTTCGCATCCGTCCACCCGCGACCTCATCATCCGGACGTTGGGCTGGGAAGGGTGCGGTCGACCTCGCCCTCTCCCCGGCAGATGCCGGTCGCGGGCCGCCCCTGGCCGGACATGATCCTGACCGCCGTGCTCAGGCTGCGCATCGACGACGTGGCCGAGGTCGCCGTCGTCGGGGACACGGCCAGCGACCTGCAGGCCGGCAGTCAGGGCCGGCGCCTCGATGGTCGTGGGGGTTCTGAGCGGGGCTCACACGAAGGCCGAGCTCGGAGGCTGTCCCCGCACACCCACCTCATCGACTCGGTCGCCGACCTGCCCGCGCTGCTCGACGGCTGAAGGTCGGCCGTCAAGCCGCCGGGCGAACGGTCCTCGGTTCCTCAGGCTCGCGACGACCGGACGTACCGCCGCCACTGCACGATCGCCGCGTCGTGCAGCCAGCTCAGGTGGTCGTAGCCGATGATGCGGCCGAGAGCGACGCCGACGGTCTCCTTGGCGAAATACGGCACCGTCGACCAGCCGGAGATGGGCGATGTGTCGGGTCGGCGTCGGGTAGGCGACCAGGCCGACGCCGGTAGCGATGGCCAGGCTGCGGTCCTCGTGGAACGGGTCGGTGGCGATGAGCACGGTCGTGTCCGCCCCGATCTGCGCAGTGCGGGGCCGCCAGCGCCAGCTCCTCCCACGTGTCGCGACCGTCGACCTCGAGGATGTCGGTGGCGGGTACGCCGTTCGCTTCCAGGTACCGCGCCGATGCCCCGGACTCGGTGTAGCGGTCGCCGTTCTCCTTGCCCCCGGTGACCATGATCACCCTGGCGTCACCCGCTCGCCACAGGGCGAGCGCCTCCTGCAGCCGCGAGGCCAGGTCCGGCGAGGGGACACCGTTGTACTGGGCCGCCCCCATGACGACGATGGCGTCCGCCGGTCGAGGCGTCGTTGTGTCGGCTGGTGAGCCATACCTGCACGCCGGTCACCACCAGGTAGACGACCACGGCCAGAACCAGCCAGATGAGGCACGCGCACGATCCAGCGGAGCACGCGGAGCCCGGCCAGCGCGCCGAGGACGATCACCCGCTACGACGGCGGGTGACCCGCTCGGCTCGAGCGCGGCCTCGATGCGGGCGAGGGTGCGGCTCGCGTCCCGAGCAGGGCGAGCGACTCGAAGAGCGGTGGGCCGACCCGCCGGCCGGTGACCGCCACCCGGATGGGGGCTTGGGCCTTCCCCAGCTTGCGGCCCACCGACTCGCCGATGGCCGGCCGTCGCTCTCGTAGAGGGCGTCGCGCTCCCAGGTGTCGAGCGGACCGATAGGAGGTGGCGGCTCGGGCGAGGATGACCGGACCCGACGTCGTCCTCGACCACTGCCTTTTCGAACGACGGCTGCGTCGACGGCCGGCTCATCGAGGAAGAGAAAGTCGACCATGGCCGGCACCTCGTCGAGGGTGGCCACCCGCTCCTGGACGAGGGGGGCGATGGCCCGGAACGTCGCTTCGTCGAAAGCGGTCAGCCGGCCAGGGCGCCACATCACCGGTGAGCCAGGGGCGGCAGGCCTCGATGAAATCGTCGACCGGCATGGCTCGGATGTACTCCCCGTTCATGTGGGTGAGCTTGGCCACGTCGAAGAAGGCCGGGGCGTGGTTGACGTCCTCGAGCCGGAACCAGCGCAGCATCTGCTCGCGGTCGAAGACCTCCTCGCCGTCGGGCGGACCCCAGCCGAGCAGCCCCAGGTAATTGACGAAGGCGTCGGCCAGGTAGCCCTGGTCACGGTAGGCCTCGACGGCCACCGGATCACGCCGCTTGGACAGCTTCTTCCGCTGTTCGTTGACGAGCATGGGCAGATGGGCGAAGACCGGCAACGGAGGGACCGGGCGGTCGGCGCCATCGTCCGAGCCAGCTCACCGGCGGTGACCGGCACGGCTTGCCATCACTCGTCCGCCGGCCAGCTGTCCAGCCGACGGCGGCGAGCGCCTCCCAGACGCAGGATGCCCTTCGGCGTCGTGGGCAGCAGGTCCTCGCCCCGGATCACGTGGCTGATGGCCATGTCGATGTCGTCGACCACGTTGGCCAGTACGAAGAGGGGGGCGCCGTTGCCCTTGACGGCGACGAAGTCGTCCATGGCGTCGTTGGGGAAGACGACGTCGCCCCGGACGACGTCGGCCACGACGGTGACTCCCTCGTCCGGCGACCGGAAGCGCAGCGCCCGGCCTTCGCCCCGAGGCAGCTCCCGGTCTCGGCAGAAGCCGTCGTAGCCCGGGGTCAACCGGCCGGCGGCCTTGTTGCGGGCCTCGATCTCCTCGTGGGTGCAGTCGCAGGCGTAGAGAAGGCCGCCCTCCCAGAGTGCGTCCTCGGCCTGGCGGTAGCGCTCGGCCCGCGTCGACTGGCGGATCGGACCCTCGTCGGCGTCCATGCCCAGCCAGTGGAGCGCGGAGAGGATGCCGTCGACCCACTCCTCTCGGCTGCGCTCGACGTCGGTGTCCTCGATGCGCAGGATGAAGGTGCCGCCCGTCTGCCGGGCCACCACCCAATTGAACAGCGCGGTGCGGGCGCTCCCGACGTGGAAGAAGCCGGTCGGTGAGGGTGCGAACCGGACCCGGACCGGGCTGCCCGGCACCGGTGCTTTACTCGTCCTCGACGATGGAGATGGCGCCGGTCGGGCAGCCATTGGCCGCCTGGCGGACCTTCTCGGCCAGCTCTGGACCGGGATGCTCGTTGAGCACGTAGAGGAAACCGTCGTCCCGTACCTCGAAGACCTCCGGTGCAATGCTCATGCACACGGCATTGCTGGCGCACTCGTCGAAATCGACCACGACCTTCATGCCGTCCCTCCCGGACTCGCCGAACCGGGCGTCATCCTACTGGCGTCGGTCAGGGCTTCTCGCTTCCCACCACCCACATCGCGAAGAACTGCGATCCGCCCCCGTAGGCCTGGCCCAAGGCGAGGCGGGCACCGTCCACCTGATGCTCGCCGGCCTGCCCCGGACCTGCATGGCCACCTCGAGGAACCGCAGCATGCCCGAGGCGCCGATCGGGTTGGACGAGAGCACTCCACCCGATGGGTTCCAGGGGATGTCGCCGTCGAAGGCGGTGGCCCCCGACTCGGTGAGCTTCCATCCGTCGCCCAGCGCACAGAACCCGAGGTTCTCGAGCCACATGGGCTCGTACCAGCTGAAAGGCACGTACACCTCGGCCACGTCGAACTGGCGGCGTGGCTCGGTGACGCCGGCCTGGGCGTAGACATCGGCGGAGCAGTCGCGGCCGGCCTGCGGGTTGACCTGGTCCCGACCGGCGAACATGGTCGGCTCCGAGCGCATGGCCGCCCCGTGGATCCAAGCCGGCGGGTACTGCCCGGAGATGGCGTTCTCTCCGGCCAGGACCATGGCCGCGGCCCCGTCCGAGGAGGGACAGGACTCGAGGTACCGAAGCGGGTCCCAGAGCATGATCGACTCCTCGACCATCTTCATGTCGATGTCGGGGAGGTGCAGGTGGGCATAGGGGTTGCGAAGGGCGTTGCGACGGTCCTTCACCGCCACCATCCGGCCGATGTGCTCGGGAGCGCCCGACCGCCGCATGTAGGAGCGGATGTGCGGCGCGAAGTAGCCGCCGGCTCCAGCCAGCAGCGGCGCGGCGAAAGGCTGCGGGACGGACAGGGCCCACATGGCGTCGGAGTCCGACTGCTTCTCGTAGGCAACGGTGAGCACCCGTTCGATGGGTGCCCGAGGCCACGAGATGGGAGGCCACGAGGGAGGTCGACCCGCCGACCGAGCCGGCCGTGTGCACCCGGATCATGGGCTTGCCGACGGCGCCGAGCGCCGGGGCCAGGTAGAGCTCCGGCATCATGTTGCCCTCGAACATGTCCGGGGCCTTGCCGATGACCACCGCGTCGATATCGGCCCAATCGAGATCGGCGTCGGCCAGCGCCATCTTGGCCGCCTCGCGTACCAGGCCGGCAATGGAGACGTCGTCGCGCTTGGCTTTGTGATGGGTCTGGCCCACTCCGATCACGGCGCACCGCTCGGCCATCAGGATCGCCTCCAGGACACAGACCAGGTTCTGCTGCAGGCACGGCCCCGAGGTGGCATGGGCCACAGCCCGCCGGGCGCGGCCGGATCGGATGGCGCCGGCCGCTTCACCGATGCGGATGAGGCCGGCCGACATGAGCGGGTTGGCGGCGAGCGGGCCTCCGGACGGGTTGATCGCCGTCGTGTTGTCGAGGCCGAGGGCCTCGCTGAGGATCAGCTCCTGGTGGGCGTAGGGCGCGTGCAGCTCGGCCACGTCGACCGGCCCGTCGCCGACACCGGCCACTTCGGCGGCCTTGATGGTCGAGGCGGAGACGGCGAGGTCGCGGGCGCCGAGGGCATGGGTCTCCATGCGGTGGTCGATGCCGGTGATCCACGCCTTCGTGTCCCCGCCCCAGGCATCGGCCGCCTTGCCGGCGGCGAGCACGATGGCCGCGGCGCCATCGGTGATGGGCGGCAGCGTGTGGCGACGAAGAGGGGTGACGACGTAGTCGTCCGCCAGCAGCTCCTCGACCGATCGGTCGTTGGCCACTTGGGCGTTGGGGTTGCGACAGCGCGTCCTTGCGGCTGCGGGCGGCCACCCTGGCGAAGTCGTCCTCGGTGGCCTTGCCCGCGTCGATCAGGGCCCGGGCCTGCAGGGCGGCCAGGCTCACCGGGTCGGGCCAGAGGGGGGCCAGATAGTACGGATCGAGCTGGAGAGCGAGGATCTCGTTGAGGTTGCCGAGCGACGACCGGCCGAACGAGTAGACGAGGGCGGCGTCGATCTCTCCCTCTTGGAGGAGGACCCAGGCCTCGTAGAGCGCCCAGGCGCCGTCCATCTCCACGTGGCTCTCGGCCCGCGGCGGCCAGACGCCGACCGCGTCGAGGGCCATCACGAAGCTGAACGGGCCGCCGATGAGGTAGTCGGTCGAGCCCGAGCAGATGAAGTCGACGTCGTCCTTGGTGATGCCGATGGCGCCGAAGACGTCGGCGATGACCGGCAAGAGGCCTTCGACCTCGTTGTGCTGGTCGTCGCGCCGCACGTTCTTGGCCTGGGCGAACGAGGCGACCGAGACGGGGCGGATGTCGCGCTTGCCAGCCGGAAGCGGCGCTCACAGGTACTCCTTGTAGGTGTCGTAGTCGGCGTCCGGCTCGCCGTTGGGCCGGAAGTAGCGCACGGAGGCGAGCGACGGGCTGAGCTCGTCGGGCTCCACCCACACGGCCTCGACCCGCATGCCCATGCGGATCTGGTCGGTGGGGATCTCTTGGATGAGGCCCATGAAGGAGAGGTTCGCCCCGTCGAGGAGCACCTGGGCGCAGATGTAGGGGATCTCGATGGACTGCCCGGCGAAGGGCACGTTCACCACGCAATAGGTGGTCACCGTCCCCGCGTTGCCGAGCTCGACGTCCTCGGTCGTGGGGACGCCGTCGGTCGGGCACGACCCCCGAGACGGCACATAGACCTTCTTGCACTTCGGGCAGCGCTGGCCGATGAACCTGCCCTGAGCCAGTCCTCGGAGGAACCGCGACTGGGCCACACCGGGGGTGAAGGTGAAGTCGAGCCGGATAGGGGTGGAGAGGGTTGTGACCGGGCCTTCGGCTTCGGTGCCGCCGTCGCTGATGTCCGGCTCCGTGCTCACGAGCGTGGCCCCGCCGAGCCGCTGGAGCTTGCGCTGGCCTCGGGCACGAAGGCGTCGATGTCGCTCATGGCCCCGACCCGCTCGCCGGCCGGCCGGAAGCGGGCCACCACTCGGTCACCCGTCGCCAGGGCGTCGGGCCCGTCGACCTCGACGATGTGCAGCATGGCGGTGTCGGCACCGTCGAGACGGATGAGCGCCCAGGCGAAGGGCGTGGTGTGGGGGTGCTTGGGCAGCGGATCTGGCACCCAGGCCCAGGTCTCGACGACCCCGGCCGGACCGACCTCGACCAGCTCACCGGTGTCCTCCCCGGTGATCGGGTCGTACTCGGTCGGGGGCACGATGACGGTGCCACTGGCACTGCGAACACCGAGGATGTTGCCGTCTCTCAAGCCGGTAAGGAAGGCACCGATGACCGGGCCCACCGAGCGCAGATAGGGGTACTCGAGATGGTGATCGGCGTGGAGAACTTCGCTTTCGGGCAAGATTGCTGATTCCCTTCCTGGCTTTGGTCGGCGGCTCGCCGGAGCCAAAGCCTGACCGAGCAAAAGTAGAACAGATTCCAGTTCGCTTCGCCAGCGCCCCGGTCGCACCGATTTGCCGGGGTCGACGGTCGGCCGAGGGTGGGCCTCTGTGGGGGCCTTTCGTCGGCGTCGGCACTGGTCCCCTCGGCACATCTGTCTTTTTGTGAGCATTTTCGTCAGAACGGCCGAGATTCGTCAGCCTTTCCTGACGGTTGTCAGCATTTCCTGACGAGACGGGCCTCGAGAGAAACGACGTAGCCATACCGGGTTGCCCCAACGGAGCTGATCACCGTCATCTGCGGAGCGAGAAGCCGTGGGCCGCGTTCGGACGGTCCCGGCCAACGGAGGGCCCGGGCGCCGGGCGCTACGTTGGTCCCGGCATGGAGACGACCGAGCGCCGACGCCCCAACATCCTGCTCGTGGTGTCCGACCAGGAGCGGCAGCGATCGTGGCTGCCGGCCGGCGTCTCGCTCCCCTGGCGCGACCGGCTTCGGGCCGACGGCATGGAGTTCACCAATTACTTCACGCACTCGTCGCCGTGCTCCCCCAGTCGGGCCAGCATGTTCACCGGTCGCTACCTGGCCGGCCACGGGGTGGTCGACAACGTGATCATGCCCGAGCACCACGAGCTGCCCTCGACGACCCCGACCCTCGGGTCACTGCTGCAGGATGCCGGCTATCGCTCCTCCTATATCGGCAAGTGGCACCTCTCGCACTCCCCCACACCGGACATGGAGGCCTACGGCTTCGCCGACTGGGACGGCAACGACCGCCACTTCATGGGCTGGGCCGGCACCGGCGTCCACTTCGACCCGATCATCGCCACCAACGCCGCCCATTGGATCGAGAAGAACGCAGCGGCCGGCGCCAACGACACCGGCGGTAACGGGGCGGGTCGTCCGGCCCTGGTTCCTCACCGTCGCCCTGGTCAACCCCCACGACGTGATGTGGTTCCCGGTCGACCAGCCGGGCTATCGCGAACGCCATCCCGACGATGTCGCCGCCATCCGTCGCGTGCTGGAGGCTGCCGCCTGGAAGGAGGACGACCCCCTCCCCACCTTCGACGAGCCCTACCCCGAGGTGGTCGACCGGCTGCCGGCCAACTTCGACGACGACCTTCACACCAAGCCCGAAGCACACCGACAGTGGCGCTGGGACCAGCAGCACGGTCTGTGGGGCTACATCGACCCCGAGGACACTGCGTCCTGGCTCCGCCACCTCGACTACTACGTGCACCTCCAGCGGCTGGCCGACCAGAGCCTGGGCACGGTGCTCGCCGCCCTCGAGCGCTCTGGGCGCCTGGGACGACACCGCCATCTTCTTCACCTCCGACCACGGCGATATGTGCGGGTCCCACGGCCTTCGTTCGAAGGGCCCTTTCGTCTACGACGAGATCATGCGGGTACCGCTCTACGCCAAGGTGCCGGGCATCGACGACGGCCGCCTCGGTGACCGACGGCCTTGGGCAGCCACGTCGACCTGGCCGCCACCATCTGTGCCCTGGCCGGCCTCGAACCGGTCCACCTGGTCGACCACCGTCCAGGGAATGGACCTCGCCCCTGTTTTGTCGGATCCACAGGCCCGAGTGCGCGATCACGTCCTCTTCGCCCAGGACTCGGCTCAGACCGAGGGGCTCAACAAGGTCCGCTACGCCCTGCGGGGCTTCTACGACGGGCGGACCAAGTACGCCCGGTACTACGGGGTGGGCGGCGGCAAAGCCGTCGACCGGGCTATGGGGAAGGCCGGCCGGCGAGAAGATCTTCGGCGTCGACTGTGCCTTCGACGACAACGACCACGAGTGGTACGACCACGATGGCGACCCCGAGGAACTGGTCAACCTGGCCAACGACCGCTCGCGCCGTAAGGAGCTCGCTGATCTGTTCGAGCGCCTGGGGGACATGGAACGCGGAGTCGTTCGTGACCTTCGCCTGACCGACCGGACCACGCCAAGCGGCGAATCGACACTGACCGGGCGAGTGCGCAAGCGGTGCGCACCGACATTGGAGCGACGAGTCCCCGGGCGGCGGGCGCCCTGAGCCGCCGATACGCTGCGGGCCGAGGTCGGCACGACGGTCGCCGCCTGAGGCGCAGGCTGTGTCGGTCGAGGAGGACGTGTGATGAGCGATCAGCAGGTCAACGCACCCATGGGCCATGGTGTGAACCAACGCCGCCAGATCACCATGACACCCGAGGAGGTCGACGCGTTCCTGCACGAACGGCGACCCATGACCATGTGCACCCTCAACCATGACGGGACGATCCACGCGGTGGCCATGTGGTACGGGTTTGTCGATGGCTCCATCGCCATCGAGACCAAGGCCAAGTCACAGAAAGCGGTCAACCTGCGCCGCGACCCCCGGACCACCTGCATGTTCGAGGATGGCGACTATTACGACGAGCTGCGGGGTGTGGAGCTCGTCGGCCACGCCGAGATCGTCGAGGACCCGGACAAGATCTGGGAGCTCGGGGTCAGCGTGTTCGAGCGGTACACCGGTCCCTACAACGAGGAGCTGCGCCCATTCGTCGAAACCATGTTGCACAAGCGAGTGGTGGCCAAGTTAACGTCGACCGCATCGTGTCGTGGGACCACCGCAAGCTCGGGCTGCCCTCGACCCGACCGGCATGAATGTGGTCGACGAGACGGTCCCGGTGCGACGACACCCAGCGGCCCCGGACGAGTGATCCTCGACCGCTTCCGAGTCACCGATCAGGTGGCCGTCGTCACCGGTGCCGGCCGGGGCATCGGGGCTGCCGCCGCTGTGGCCCTCGCCGAAGCGGGGCCGAACGTGGTCATCGCCGCCCGGACGGCTGAGCAACTCGAAACCATGGCCAAGCGAGTGAAGGGCGCCGGCCGGCGAGCACTCGCCGTCGTCAGCCGATCTCAGCGACCTCGAGGCCACCGCCGTCGCTGGCCGGCGCGGCCAAGGAGGAGTTCGGCCGCCTCGACATCGTGGTCAACAACGTGGGTGGGGCCATGCCCCGACCTTTCCTCGACACCTCGCCGGGCCGACTCGAGCAGGCCTTCCAGTTCAACGTGGCCACTGCCCACGCCCTTCTGCGGCCGGCCGTCCCGCTCATGCTCGAGGGTGGCGGTGGATCGGTGGTCAACATCTCGTCGGCCATCGGCCGGGTTCGGGGACGCGGCTACCTGGCCTACGGAACGGCCAAGGCTGCCCTCAGCCACTACACCCGATTGGCCGCCGCCGACCTCGCGCCGCGGATCCGGGTCAACGCCATCGCCGTGGGTTCGGTGGCCACCTCAGCCCTCGATGTGGTCATGCAGTCCGACGAGCTGCGAACGGCCATCGAGACGGCCACCCCGCTCGGCCGGTCTGGGCGAGCCGGAGGACATCGCCGCCGCCGTCGTCTACCTGTCGCTCCAGGCCGGGTCGTTCGTCACCGGCAAGATCCTCGAAGTCGACGGGGGCATCGAGGAGGCCAACATGGACCTCGGGCTCCCCGACCTGTGAACGTCGACGGCAGAGCGATCCGGCGCGAGACGGCGAGCGGTGAGCCGCGCACCCACCGGGTCGTCGCCTGGAGCACGGGCAACGTCGGCGTCCACGCCATCGCCGGCATCGACGCCCGCCCCGACCTCGAGCTCGTGGGCCTGTGGGTCTCCAACCCGGACAAGGTCGGTCGCGACGCCGGCGACCTCGCCGGGCTCGGGCGCTCGCTCGGGGTGGCCGCCACCAGCGACGCCAGCTGCGCTCTTCGACCTCCGACCCGACGCCATCGTGCACACGGCCATGGCCGACCATCGTCTCGGCGAGGCCATCGGCCGACCTCATCGCATGCTTCGGGCCGGCATCAACGTCCTCTCCAGCGGGCCGGTCTTCCTCCAGTACCCGACGGGGGTGGTGGACGACGGACTCGTCGAGCCCCTGCGTCAGGCGCGCCGCCGACGGCGGTGTCTCGCTCTTCGTGAACGGCATCGACCCCGGCTTCGCCAACGACGTGCTGCCCCTCGTCCTGACCGGGGTGAGCGAGCGGATCGAGGAGGTCCGCTGCGCCGAGATCCTCAACTACAACACCTACAACCAGCCGATGGTCCTCTTCGACATCATGGGCTTCGGCCGGCCCATGGACGAGGTGCCGATGATCCTTCAGCCGGGGGTGCTCACCATGGCCTGGGGCAGCGTGGTCCGCCAGCTCGCCGCCGGACTCGAGATCGAGCTGGACTCGGTCGAGGAGTGGTACGAGCGCCAGCCCGCACCCGAGACCTTCGAGGTCGACGCCGGCACCATCGAGGCGGGCACCGCCGCCGCCCTTCACTTCGAGGTCCGTGGCATCCACCGTGGCCGTCCGGTCATCGTGCTCGAGCACGTCACCCGCCTCCGCGACGATCTCGCCCCCGAGTGGCCGCAGCCGGCTGGTCACGGTTGCTACCGCGTGACGATCACCGGTGAGCCCAACTACACCTTGGACCTCCAGCTGCTCGGCAGTGACGGTGACCACAACACCGCCGGACTCAAAGCCACCGCCATGCGTCTGGTCAACGCCGTTCCCGCCATCGTCGAGGCCCGGCCCGGCCTCGTGACCGCGCTCGACCTTCCTCCCACCTATGGGCGTGGCTTGGTGCGGCTGACCCGGGCCGTGGCCCGGCCAATCGAACCGGATCCAGCCGGTGAACTGTAGGGTCCGAGCAGATGGTCACCGGTACGAAGACGAAGGTTTCGCGCCCATGAGCATGGGTGGATTCCACGGGGGGGAGGCGGCGGGGGCATGGGCGGCTACGGCGGCATCATGCGCTCGATCCGCCGGGACGACTCGGTCACCGAACAGCACGTAACCAAGGGCACGACCCGCCGGATGTTCCGTTTCGCCCGGCCCTACCGTCGGATCTTGGCCTGTTCCTCGTCGTCGTGGTCGTCGAGGCCGTGGTCGGGCATCATCAACCCACTGCTGTTCCGGGAAATCATCGACAACGGCATCATCCAGCCACAACAAGACCTCATCATCGACCTCGCCTTGGTGGCCGGGGGCGTAGCCCTGGTCGACACCGCCCTCACCGTCGTCATTCGTTGGGTGTCGGCGAAGGTGGGCGAGGGGCTGATCTACGACATGCGCTCCCAGGTGTTCGCCCACATCCAGCGCATGCCCATCGCCTTCTTCACCCGAACGCAGACCGGGGCTCTCATCAGCCGCCTCAACAACGACGTCATCGGCGCCCAGCAAGCCTTCACCGACACGCTGTCCTCGATCGTGTCCAACCTCATCAGCGTGGCCCTCGTCCTGGTGGTGATGTTCTTCCTGTCCTGGCAGATCACCCTCATCAGCCTCATCATCCTGCCCATCTTCGTGTTCCCGGCCAAGCGGGTGGGGCGGCGGCTCTCGGTCATCACCCGCGAGTCCTACAACCTCAACGCGCAGATGAACAACACGATGAACGAACGGTTCAACGTCGCCGGCGCCATGCTGGTGAAGCTGTTCGGCCGACCACAACAGGAGCGGTCCGAGTTCGAGTCGAAGGCGGCTCGGGTTCGCGACATCGGGGTGACCCAGGCAATGTACGCGCGGTTCTTCATCGCCGCCCTCACCTTGACGGCAGCCCTGGCCACCGCCGTCGTCTACGGATGGGGCGGCATCCAGGCGGTCGACGGCGCCCTCACGGTCGGGACGGTGGTGGCCCTCGCCTCCTACCTCACCCGGCTCTACGCCCCGCTGACCCAGCTGTCCAACGTGCAGATCGACGTGATGACCGCGCTCGTCTCCTTCGACCGGGTCTTCGAGGTGCTCGACCTCCCGCCGATGATCGCCGAGCAACCGGATGCCCAGCCCCTGCCGGCCGGGCCCGGCCCGCATCGAGTTCGACCACGTGGACTTTCGCTATCCGACGGCCGAAGAGGTGTCGCTGGCCTCGCTCGAGTCGGTGGCTGTGCTCGACACCACCGTCTCCGGCCAGGTGCTCTTCGACGTCTCCTTCGTGGCCGAGCCCGGACAGCTGGTGGCCCTGGTCGGTCCGTCAGGGGCCGGAAAGACGACCATCAGCCATCTGGTGCCCCGCCTCTACGACGTGACCGGCGGGTGCCGTGCGCATCAACGGGCTCGACGTGCGAGAGGCCACGTTCGCTTCGCTGTCGGCCACCATCGGCATGGTCACCCAAGACGCCCATCTCTTCCACGACACCATCCGGGCCAACCTGCTCTTCGCCAAGCCCGACGCCACCGAAGGCGAGCTGGAAGCGGCCCTGGCCGGTGCCCAGATCGCCACCATGGTGTCCACACTGCCCGATGGCGTGGACACGGTGGTCGGCGACCGCGGCTACCGCCTCTCGGGCGGGGAGAAGCAGCGACTGGCTCTCGCCCGCATCCTGCTCAAGGCACCGGAGATCGTGATCCTCGACGAGGCCACCGCTCACCTCGACTCCGAGTCGGAGGCCGCCGTCCAGCAAGCACTGGCCACGGCGTTGACCGGTCGCACCTCGCTCGTGATCGCCCACCGTCTCTCGACAGTCCGGGACGCGGACGTCATCCTCGTCATCGACGGCGGGCGCATCGTCGAGCGGGGCAAACACGACGAGCTGCTGGCGGCCGGGGGGCAGTACGCCGATCTCTATCGCATCCAGTTCGAAGGCCAAGAGGAATCGACGACGCACACCGACGTGGCCTGACAAAGGCCGTTTCGGACCCTCTGCGGTCACCCGACCGCAGAGGGTCGAGTGCCGACGACCACGCCTGACGGTGCCGGCAGCTCCTCTGTGAGCACGACGACCGGTGAGACGGATGAACGCCGGGGGGTCCTGCCCGCGGGACTCCTTCCAGGTCAGAAGGCCATCCCGGCTGATCGGCGACCAGGCCGGGGTCGGCGATCGGCCAAGTCGTCACCGGTCTGCCCGTCCGGCAATGAGTCAGAACCCGTTGCAGCTTTTCCGCGCCCAGTGTATAAGTAAGTGTCGACTGACTAATACAAACGAGGGGCGGGGACGGCGGGAATCCACGAGAACAGGTCGTCAGCGCCCGCACCCTCGGATCGCCCCGGCGAGCCGTCGCGTTCGGCTACTGACCGCCTGCACCGGGGTGGTGGCCGACTCGTTCGCCCCCGTCCCTTCTGAACGACGACCGGCGCCAGCCCCTAGAGAGAGGACACGACATGCACTATCGAAAACTGCTCGTTGACGGCCGCCGCCGTCCTGCCCGGTGCCGGTATCTTCGCCGCCGCCGGTCCGGCATGGGCGGCAAGCACGCCCACCGGGAATCGGCACCATCAACTGCGCGGTGGGCGGCGACATCACGTTCACCCCACCGCTGACACAGGACGGAACCGCCGGCTACAAGAACGAGGTCATCCAGTTCAACCTCGAGCCGAGCAACTGCACCGGGCCCGGACACCGATACACCGCAGCCCACACCGACGTCGGCCACCGCTACCACCAAACCGATCAAGGTCAAGGACCTCAAGATGGGCAGGACGAAGGTGGCCGGGGCGTGCGGCAACAGCGACTTCAACCCGACCATCGTGCTCAAGAGCTCGCTCGCATGGGTCGGGACGACCATCAAGCAGACGAAGACCGACATCGGTCCGATGACCAGCACGAGCTCGGCCACGGAGCCCGGTCTCATGGGATCCGGGACCTCCAAGGGGTCCTACGCCGGGGATGACGCCTCGGCCACGCTCTACATCGACATGGTGTCAGCAGAGCAGATCCAATCGGTGTGCGGCTCGGATGGCAGTGGCTCCCTCTCCGAACTGAGTCTCGACAGCACGACGAGCACGCTGAGCATCGTCGGCGCCCTCCAGCACGCAGGCGCTACCTCGTAGAGGACGGCACACCGACGAATGACGTCGCCGGCACAATCTGGGTGCGGGGGTGGAACCGGTGTTCACGCCCCCGTCGCATCCCGCCCCCGCACCCGCACCCGCCGCGGACG
This sequence comes from uncultured Acidimicrobiaceae bacterium, assembly GCA_963774915.1. Taxonomy (GTDB): domain Bacteria; phylum Actinomycetota; class Acidimicrobiia; order Acidimicrobiales; family RAAP-2; genus CAVSNH01. The sequence continues at coordinate 48,379 of CAVZGR010000001.1, forward strand.
CGATCGCTTCCACGCCACAGTCGGCAGATGAGAGAAAGGCGATAGCGTGGAATGCACCCCGCGTGGCGCTCACTCCGACTTCTCCGACCACGCGGGACGGGGAGGAGAGCGATGGCCGAGGCCACCACCGATCGGCGCCGCACCGGCACACGGGATCGCCTGCTCGAGGCCGCCCTGGGCATTTTCGCCAAGCAGGGCTATGCCGGCACGACCGTTTCCGAGTTGGAGCGAGCCGTCGGCTTGACCCCGGGCTCCGGCGCTCTTTACCGGCACTTCGACTCGAAGGAAGCACTCCTCTTGGCCGCCGTACGGGCTTATCACACCCGGATGAAGGACCTCTGCGACGGCGTGCGGGCCCAGGGTGCAGCCAAAGACGCGCACACCGAGCTCACCCGAGTCCTCGACGCACTGGACATGTTCCTGAGCGAAGAGCGGCCCATGGTCGAGGTGGCCGGGGCCAGCGACCTCCCGGCCGCCGTGCGCGCCGCCATCGGCGAGACGTGGGACGAGGGGTACCGGTTGGTGGCCGACGCCTTCGAGCGCTACGGCTTTGATCACGACGAGGCGCAGGCGGCCGCGGTGGCCTGCCTCGGCTCGCTCGCCCACTACGTCCTCCAGGAAATGGCGGTCGGCACGGCCCCGAATGGGGTGAACGGGTACCAGTTCGTCATCTACTGGCTCGACCACTGGACGAAGGCGTTGGAGCGCGGCCCGAATTAGTCCCCGTCCAAGCAGGGTGCTCGGCCAAACTCACACGCCGCCCGCGGTCTCGAGTGTGAGCCCGTTCGGGCTCACACTCGAGTGGGCTCAGGCCCCTTCCCCCACGCACAACGAGGGCTCACCCTTGTCATGGATGTCCCCGGGGTCGGCCGTCGCTGTCGCTGTCCACTCTTCCGAACGGGCACGAGCCTCGGCGGCGACCAGATCGGTGGCCGTGGGTGCGGGCAAGCTGGCGCAGACCGGGTCGAGGCTGCACAAGAGTTCCGGTTGGCTCATGGTCACTCCTTTCTGGTCAACACGAGGTCGTGTCGCTGGTTATTGGTCTGATCACGACTGACTGGCGAGTCAGCCGCTGGCTCAAATGGGTCACCCCCACTTCTCAAATGGCGATGGTGGAGCTCAAACGGCGATGCGTGGAGTTGGAAAGGGTCGGGGTGCTCCGTTGTTCCCGTCGGCCGCCATGAGCTCGGGAGCGTCGCTCCGGTGGATCGAGCGACGGTACTCGATGCCCAGCGCATGACCCGGTTCCGACCGCCCGCCGTCCGCCAGTGCCGAGCTCTGGAACCAACGAAGCCGCTTCCGGTGAAGCGGCTTCGACGACAGGAAATTCAGGCTTGGAGGAGCCGGTTCCTACTCCGTCGAGAGACGCTTTCGCACTGCCTCGGCACTCGATACCAGCGCGTCCTTGCTACACGCAGTCGAGTGGCCGGCGATGGAAACGGCCATCTTCGACTCCGACCCGCCGCCGTCGTCACCCTTGCCCCGGGGACGCTCGACGGCTGCCGGACATCTTCCGCTGCGCCGGTTTCCGCCCGGACGACGCTTCGGTCGCTTCCATCTCTTTCACTATAACGGCTTGAGTTGCCAATGGGTGTCAGGGTGATTTCCAACGTATGAAATGACGCCGTGCGCCTGATTTCCTCCCGTTCGCGGGTTTATCACCGCCTCGTTCACCCAAAACGGCGTGCGACGATCACCGCCGTCACTCCGATGGGACACGGTTACCGTCTCGGCGTGGCCCGCTTTGTCCTCGACATCTCGCCGCTTCGGCGGCACCGGGACTTTCGACGATTGTGGGCCGGCCAGGTCGTGTCGGGCATGGGCTCGCAGCTCACCATCGTGGCCGTCTCGTATCAGGCCTTCCGGCTCACCCACTCGACCCTCGTCGTCGGCCTCGTGGGCGTTGTCCAGCTCGTCCCTCTCATCGCCGGATCGCTCTGGGGCGGCACACTGGCCGACGCCACCGACCGCCGCCGTGTGCTCATCGGCACACAAGTGGCGATGGCCGCAGCCGTCGGCGGCCTGGCCCTCAACGCGTCGTCCGCTCACCCCGCGGTGTGGCCGCTGTTCGTGTGCACTGCGGCGCAGTGCCGCCCTGCAAGGGACGGACTGGCCGGCCCGCCGGGCGGCTCTGCCGACCCTCGTGGGCGAAGCCGACCTGGTCGGCGCGGTGGCCCTGCAGACATCCGTCCAGACGCTGGCCCTCGTGGCCGGGCCGGCACTGGCCGGGATCCTGATCGGCACCATCGGTCTCGGCGCCGTCTACACCATCGACGTGGCCACCTTCGGGGTGGCCCTCGTGGCCGCCGCCCTTCTTCCTTCCCTCGTTCCGACGCGGCGGGGGGACGCCGCTCAGCATTCGGTCGATGGCCGAAGGGTTCCGCCACCTCCGCGGCCAACGGTTGCTCGCCGCCACCTACTTCATCGACATCAACGCCATGGTCTTCGGCATGCCCCGGGCCGTCTTCCCCGCTCTCGGCCCTCGACGTCTACGGCGGTGGCGCCCGAGTGGTCGGATTCCTCTTCGCCGCCATCGGGGCCGGGGCCCTCGTCGGCTCGCTGTTCACGGGTTGGTGCGGCCGCGTCCGTCACCAGGGCCGGGCCATCGCCATCTGCGTCGTCGTGTGGGGGGCCACCATCGCCCTGCTCGGCATCATCGACAGTGCTCTGGCTGGGCCTTCTCCTTCTGGCCGCGGCGGGCGCGGCCGACGTGATCTCCGCCGTCTTCCGACAGGCCGTCCAGCAGCGGGCCGTGCCCGATCACCTGCAGGGTCGGCTCTCGGGCACCTTCTTCGCCGTCGTGGCCGGTGGACCCCGCCTGGGCGACGCCGAGACCGGGTTGGCCGCCGCCATCGGAGGCCCGCGAGTTCGCGGTGTGGTCGGGCGGGCTCGCCTGCCTGGCCGGCGTGGCCATCCTTCTCTGGCGGTTCCCCGAGCTTTGGCGCGATCGAGGCGGCGGCCGGCCGCTCGATCGGGCCGAAGAGCTCGAGGCCATCGCCGAGGCCACGACCGAGCTCGGCGAGGCGGAGCCGAGCTGACCCCGGCCGGATGCCCAGCGCGCCCCTGGGACGCGGCGGTCTAGACCTTGGCCAGCCGGCGCAGTTGGAAGGACACCGCGATCTCGAGGAGGCCGTAGATGGCGAGCCACGCGCCGATGACCACGGCCAGGACCACCAGCGTGATGCCCGGCCACACCAAGGTGACGACGCCGGCGGCAATGGCGAGGAGTCCCATCACCACTCGGAAGCCGCGAGCATCGATGGAGCGATCCCCGTAGGCGGTGAAGAACTCGATCATCCCTCCGACCACCCAGAAGAGGCCGATGAGGAAGGCGAGCGAGGTCAACGTCTCCTCCGCATGACGGAGGAACAGGATGCCGATGATGACCGACAGCACGCCGAGGATGGCGACGAGCCAGCGCATGCCGGCCGGGTCCTCGTCGTCGGCGATGGCGACCACGACGCGGAACAGTCCGGACAGGAAGCAGCCAGATGCCGAGGACGAAGGCGAAGAAGTAGATGGAGCTCTCGGGTCGCAGGGCCACGAGGACCCCGAGGACCAGGGTCACGACGCCGAAGAAGAGCACCCAGCCCCACGACCGGCCGACGAGACGCACGACGTCGCGTTCGGTGTCGGAGAGGCCCGCGTCATTGGGGTTGGCCATGCCGCCCTCCCGTCCAGTAACCGTCCCGACCTGGGACGCCCGCCCCGCCGCAACCTTAGGACCGAGGTGGGGATGGAACCCGGGATGGCGGCAGGTCGGGCGGAGCGGCCTGTGCCGCGCCGGCGGGTAGGCGCCGGTTCAGCTCCGTGAGGCGCTGGCCGAGGCGATCAGCGCCTCGCTGGCGGCCCAGAGTCGGGCGGCGGCCTCGGCGATCCCGGGCGGCGGCCGTCGGCTCGGCCTCCTTGCATTTCACGAAGTAGCGGCCGCTCACGTCGGCCACGTCCGGGGAGGAGGCCAAGTAGACGGACGTGCGGGCCCCCTTCTCGGGCGTGAGCACGAACGGCTTGATGAGCTTGATACCGAAGGCGAGCACACCGGACGTGTCGCCGTCGTGGGCGAACCCGGTGGCCACCACGCCCGGGTGGCAGCAGTTGGCCGTCACCCCGGTGCCCGGCCAGGCGGCGGGCCAGCTCGGTGGTGAAGAGGATGTTGGCCAGCTTCGAACGGCCGTAGACCTGCATGCCCTTGTAGGCGCGGCGGTCGACTGGAGGTCGTCGAAGTCGAGGCCGCGCTCGGGCGGACTTGTGGGCGTCGGAGGTCACGTTCACGATCCGGGCCGGAGCCGAGGCCACCAGCCGTTCCATGAGCAGCTGGGTCAAGAGGAAGGGTCCGAGGTGGTTGATGGCGAAGGTGGCCTCGTACGCCGTCCGGCGTCTCGCGCCGGTCCGAGAGCACGAGCCCGGCATTGTTGACAAGGACGTGGATCTGCGGGCAGCGCTCGAGCAGCTCGGCTGCTCCCGATCGAACCGACGGCCAGGTCACCGAGGTCGAAGAGCACGAGCTCGACGGCATCGGAGCCGCTCGCCTGGCGGATGTGGTCGACGGCCTGCCGACCCCGTGTCGGCGTCGCGGGCGGTGATGACCATGCGGGCACCGGCTCGAGCCAGGGCGGCGGCCGTGGCCTGGCCGATCCCCGAGCTGGCCCCGGTCACGACGACGGTGCGCCCGTCCATGCGGGCGACGTCGTGAGGTGGGCTTCATGGCCTCACCCTACCGACGGGCGCCGGGGCCGTCTTTCGGGCACTCGCCGGCCGGACACTGGCCCGTTGACAGGTAATTTCGGTCTACCTAATGTTATTTGTCAATGGAGCCTCAGTCCGGGGCCCCCGATCCAGCCCGGGGCGGCCGGGAGCCGAGGGCGGGCAAACCATGACCGGCCTGCGCGCTGTCGGGGGTCCACAAGGCCTTCGGCCACCTGCGGCGTTCTCCGCGGCCTCGACCTCGAGGTCGCTCCCGGGTCGCTGACCGCGGTGCTCGGGCCTTCGGGCAGCGGCAAGACCACCGTGTTGCGCATCGTGGCCGGCTTCGAGCCCCTCGACCAGGGCACGGTCGAGATCGGTGGCCGGATGGTCGACGACGGCCGGCACTCGCGTGCCGCCCGAGCGGCGTGGCATCGGTTATGTGCCACAGGACGGCGCCCTCTTCCCCCACCTCACGGTGGCCGCCAACGTCGGCTTCGGCCGGTCCCGGCTTCCTGCGTCGCCGGGCCGACGCGGCCACGCACGTCCCTGTTGGAGATGGTGGGGCTGGCCGAGGTGGCGCGACCGCTACCCCCACGAGCTCTCCGGCGGCCAGCAGCAACGGGTGGCGTTGGCCCGGGCCCTGGCCATCGAGCCGTCGCTCGTCCTCCTCGACGAACCCTTCTCGTCGCTCGACGCCTCGCTGCGCGCGTCGGTGCGGGCCGAGGTGCTCCAGATCCTGCGCGACGGCGGCGTCACCGCCGTCCTCGTGACCCACGACCAGGACGAGGCATTGTCGGTGGCCGACCAGGTGGCCGTGATCCGCGACGGGGTCATCGGCCAGTCGGGTGCGCCCACACGATCTCTACGACCACCCGGTCGATCCGGACATGGCCCGCTTCTTGGGCGACGCCAACCTGGTGGCGGCCACCGTCGACGGTGACGGCGTGGCCACGCCCTTCGGCCGCCTGCGCCTGCGGCCCCATCCCGATGCCGCCGCACCCCACGGACCGGCCGTCGCCCTCATCCGACCCGAGCAGTTGCTGGTGTCGACCGATCTCGACGGTGCCGGGCTCCGGGCCTTCGTCACCCGGCGCGAGTTCCACGGTCACGACACCGTGATCACCCTCGACCCTCGGCTCGAGGCCGCCGGCGATCCGCTGGTCGTCCGGTCCGATGGCGACCTCGATCTGGCCGACGGCACCGAGGTGGAAGTCACGGCCGAGGGCTCGGCGCTGGCCTGGTCGTCCTCGGGTGGCGATCGGCCGACGGCTGACGTTAACGGCTGACGGCTGACGGCTGATCGCCGACGTCTGGTCGCCGCAGCGGCCATTGGTCGACGCCGATTGTCGGACAGTGAGCGCCGGTCGCCGCTTGGCGTGGCCTTCGAGCTCAGACCGAGGCGACGCGAACCGAGGCCAGCATCACCACCCGGTGGTCGGCGCCGGCGTCATGGATGCTCACCCGTACGAGGGCATGGCCGTGGTCGTTCCCGAACACGGTGGTATGGGCCTCGATCGGACCGATCCGTGCCGGCTGCAGGTAATGGAGCACCGTGTCGGCCGCGGCCCGCACCGGACCTCCCGAGCGAGAGACGGACCGGCAGGCGGCCACGTCGGCCAGGACGGCGAGGGCACCCCCGTGCAGGATGCCCCACGGGTTGCGGAGCCGGTCCTCGAGCCGGAGGCGCGTGATCGGCCCCTCCCCCGGCTCGATGCAGAAGAACTCCTCGGGTGTCCGCTGGTCGCTGGAGGGAGGTGGCATGGGGACGACCAGCGGGCGTTCGAAGTCGAGGCGCATGGCCCCGGGGTCGAGCACCGCGCTGGTCATGGTGGCGGCGGCCACCGGTCGGTCGCCGGCTCCCTCGTCGACGACGCGGAGGGCAGAGACCACGGAATTGCGGCCCTGACGCAGGACTCGCCCGGACAGACCCAGTGGTCCGCGGTGAGAGAGCTCGGCCACCGTGACCATGAGGTTGGTGGTCACGATCCAGCGGGGATGCACAGCGAGGCCGCTCATCAGGCCGCCCAGCGAGTCGAGCACCGTGATGAGCGCGCCGGTGCGCAGGCCGCCGCCCGGCGCCGCGCAGATGGGCGTCGATCGGAGCCCGGCCGGCCATGGCCGACGGTGCCTCGGCGCCCTCTCCCGCGTCGGGCGGAACCTCCCAGCGCTCGATGCGGAAGAACGACGGCCACGTGGTGGCGCGGGTCGACGGTCGAGGGACTCGAGTGGATCGGTCGTCATGCGGCCGGCGCCGTCTGCCCGAGGAACGGGCGGCAACGACGTTGACCACCGTGGTCACGCGGCCGCCGGCTCCCTCGTCGGTGAGCTCGACGACGGCCCGGCCCCCGCCGCCGACCGAGGTGCAGAGCACATCCGCCCGGGTCGTGATGGGACCGACCCGGCCGAGGGCCACGTAGGCGACCTGCAGATCGGTGACCGCCGATCGCCGAGGAGCCGGCCTCGCTCGGCCGTCGGCGGCCGAGTCGACGGCCACCAGACCCGAGAGCTCGGCGAAGAGTCCCATGACCCCGCCCTGGGCGGCGCCAAAGGAGTTGTGCACGTAGGGGACGACCGGCATCGGAAGGCGGCCCGACGTCTGGTCGAGGACCTGGACGGACAGCGCGTCGGCTCACCGGTTGGCTCGAGCCCTCGGCCCTCGAAGGCCCATTGAGACAGGAAAGGACTCGTCCGCCGGCACGAGGCTGACCGCCCCGGGGCGAGCCGGGAGGACAGCCATGGTCAGCGTCCCGACGCCAACCTGGTCGCCGGCCTCGTCGGCCGTCTGCCATCGGCGTCCGGACCGTCGACGTTGAAGATCCCGGCCTCGACGACGAGCGTGGTGCGACCTCGGCGGATGACCGATGCCCGGGCCTCGACCCACGGTCCCCGAGCCGGTGCCCCGAGCTGCACGGCCAGGTCAGCGGTGGCCATCCAGTCGGGGTGAAGTGTCCGCACCGCGGCGGCCCCCCCGGCCAGGTCCACCAGGATGGAGAGGACCCCGGCGCGGACCCCTCCATCGACGCCGAGCACGTAGGTCGGACGCCGGGATGCGGGCCCGGGCGGTGGTGGCCGACAACACCCGAACGTGGATGTCGAGGTCGCGGAGGATGTGATCAGGTGGTGGGTAGCCAGTCGCCGGCACTCACCGTTCCTGTTCGGTGGGGCGAACCAGGACCTCGTTGATGGCCACGTGTCGGGGACGGGTCACAACGAAGGCGATCGACTCGGCGATGTCGTCGGCGGACATCCGCTCGACGCCCTCGAAGTTGGACCGGATGGTCTCGAGCACCTCGGGCCGGTTGTGGCCGGCCAGCTCGGTCGCCACCGCGCCGGGCTCGATCAGGGAGACGCGCACATGACGACGCGTGACCTCTTGGCGAAGCGACTCCGAGAAGGCAGCCACTCCGAACTTGGTGGCGTTGTAGACACCACTCCCGAGTCGGGCCACCCGGCCGGCCACCGAGCTCACGTTGACCAGGTCGGCGACCCCCCGCGGCTCGCCAGCCGCTGCCTCGAGAAGGTGGGGTAAGGCGGCATGGGTGCAGTAGAGGAGGCCGAGAAGATTGATCTCGACCATGCGCTGCCATTCCTCGAGCGGCGCACCCACGATCGGACCGAGGAGCATGACACCGGCGTTGTTGACGAGCGTGTCCAGCCGACCGAGCTCGTCGACGGTGCGCTCGACGGCCGCCCGGGCCTGGGCCTCGTCGGTGACGTCGGTCTCGAGCACGAGGACGCGGTGCGCCGGTGCCGAGGCGAGCGGCGAGTGCCTCGAGCCGGTCGCGACCGGCGGGCGGCCACGGCCACGTCGGCCCCGGCGGCGACGAGAGCGATGGCCGTGGCCTCACCGATTCCGCTCGATGCGCCGGTCACGAGGGCGACGGTTCCATCAAGGGGACGGTCGCTCATGGCATCCGTCTGAGCCAGGCCGGCCCGTCGCAACGGGCGGCGCCGGCGAAGGGTGTGTGGTGCAGGGTGAGCGAGAGGGCGCGTTGCATCGGGTTCGGTCACCTCGTCGTGGGTCGCGGTCGGTCGTTCGCCCGCGAAGTGTACCGATGACGCCCCGGGGCCTCTCCCGGGTGCCGGTGAGGAAGGTTCAGGCGGCCTCTCGCCGCGAACGAGACCGCTTGCGTCCCGACGAGTTGCGGCGACGGCCGCGCTGGCGCACCGATGTGTCGAACGGTCGATCGGTCGAGAGCGGGCTCTCGTGGAGCGCGCACCAATCCGTGCTGTTGTACCGCGACAGCTTGGCCGAGCATCCCGGCTCGACGCATACCCGGTCCGGGCTGTACACGGCGGGCGGCGTGCCGTTGGCCGACAGCCCGTCGGCCAGCATCGACCTGTCTTCCATCATGCGACGTTCCACCATTACCTTTTGTCCCCTCTCGCTGCCGCACCACCCGGTGCGACCACTTCCATCCACCAACTAATTTCGGCAGGACGACAGGAAACCTGAACCCCTGGGTCAGGATGGGAGCCGACGGCAGGTCCAAGGGCTCCGCCGGCGACCGCCAGCGAGGCTCCTCAGCCGAGCCGGCCCGGCCACCGGCATGGTCGATTGCTACCGTGAGCGCATGCCGTTCGCCGACCCGCCCGGCGGGAGGCGCGCCCGATGAGCGGCCCCGGGGACGATCGGCCATTGCCGTCGGTCGGCCACGAGAGGGGGAGCCACACATCGACGGAGCCGTCCCGTGGTGGCGTCGGGCCGTCGTCTACCAGATCTACCCTCGCTCCTTCGCCGACTCCGACGGCGACGGCATCGGCGACCTCAACGGCATCCGCGCCCATCTCCCCGACCTGGTCTGGCTCGGGGTCGACGCGGTGTGGCTCTCGCCGTTCTTCCCGTCTCCCATGGCCGACTTCGGCTATGACGTCTCCGACTACTGCGACGTCGACCCGGTCTTCGGCTCGCTGGCCGACTTCGACGCCCTTCTCGACGAAGCCCACCGTCTCGGTCTGCGCGTGATCATCGACTGGGTGCCCAACCACTCGTCGGACCGGCATCCCTGGTTCCTCGACGCCCGATCCTCACGGGACAGCGCACACCGCAATTGGTACGTGTGGCGCGACTCGTGCACCCGGGGACCGACCGCCCAACAACTGGGTGTCCACCTTCGACATGACCCGACCGGCTTGGACCAAGGACGAGACCACCGGCCAGTGGTACCTGCACATCTTCGAACCCGAACAGCCCGACCTCAACTGGGACGAGCCCGCGGTGGAGACGGCCATGCACGACGTCCTGCGGTTCTGGCTCGATCGGGGTGTCGATGGCATCCGGGCCGACGTCATCCACTGCATCGGGAAGGACCCAAACCTGCCCGATGATCCGCCCGAATGGGTCGGCGTACCCCGCAGCGGGACCAACGACGAGCCCATCACCCATGAGCGGCTCCGAGCACTGCGCAGGCTCATGGATGGCTACCCCGGCGAGCGCATGATGGTCGGCGAGGTCTACCTCTTCTCGACGGCTGCCGTGGCCTCGTACTACGGGGACGACGGACGAGCTCCACCTGGCCTTCAACTTCAAGCCGCTCTTCACGTCGTGGTGGCACCGCCCGTGGATCACCTCCATCACCGAGACGGTGGCGGCCATGGATGCCCGAGGGGCGTGGCCCACTTGGGTGCTCTCCAACCACGACAACCCGAGGACCCGGACCCGCTACGACCAGGGGGCGGCGGCCCGGGGGGAGACGCCGGCCGTGTCGGCCCGGCGGAGCGAACGGCGGGTGCGGGCGGCGGCGGTGCTGTTGTTGACCCTGCGGGGGACCCCGTTCCTCTACCAGGGCGACGAGCTCGGCCTCGAGGACGCGGTGATCCCCGCCGATCGCATCGTCGACCCCGGAGGCCGTGACGGCAGCCGGGCGCCATTGCCCTGGACAAGCTCCGCCGAACACGGGTGGCCAACCAATCCGGGTGTTCGACCATGGTTGCCGTTCCCGGCCGAGGCCGACCGGCGCAACTACGCGGCGATGCGCGACGACCCGGGGTCCATCCTGCATCTGCATCGCCGGGCTCTGGCCCTGCGACGGACCGATCCAGTCCTCCAAGACGGCGACTTCGCCTTCGTGCCGGCACCGGAGGGGCTGGTCGTCTTTCGTCGATCCATCGGCGATGATCAGCGGCTGGTGCTCGTCAACTTCACCGACGACGCCGTCGAGGTGGGCGAACATCCGGCGCTGGCCGGCTCCTCGTCAATGCGGGTCGCCCTCACGAGCGACGGCCACGGTGAGGGCGCTCCGTTCGGAGGATCAGTGGGTGCGGATCAGGCGGTCGTGCTCCGACCCTGACACCGCATCGCACACCGAGGGATCGCTCCGTGATGCTGACCCCGTGCGGTGATGCAGCTACCAGGCCTCTTCCCAGTAGTCGACGGTCCCCGTGTCACCGAGCGACATGGAGTGGGGACCAACGTGGCCGCTCCGGCGGACACAACACACGAGTGTCCCGATCCACGGTCCCTCGTCGATGCAATGGACGGCGCCACATCGCTGCCACTGGGGCTCGACCGGCATGTCGAGGTCTTGCAAGTTGTAGTCGTCCTGCGACCACGTACCCGACCGACGTACGTGGTGGTGCGGATCAATGGTCACGACGTGTTCTGCCCCTCTGATGTCCTGCTTGGCTTCTCGCTCCTGTACCGCCGGACTATGTAGAGATAATCGGAATCTGGCGGCCGTAGCTGTAGCCCGGAATTGAGCCTCGCCACTCAGCAGGAGAGACCGGTTGGATGTGACCTGGTGGTCGTGGTCCTTCAGCCGCCCTGGCGGCCATGCTCGGCGTCGACCCGTGAGCACTCTCCGGGAGCGACGCGCCGGCCGGCTCGAGCGATCTCGTGCCCGACCGTCCCAGGCTCCCGACAAAGGTGCGGACTATCCTGCTGACGTTGCGGCGGAGGTGGTCGGGTGGATTGCCCATGTGGCCGGTGTTTGCCTCGATCACTTTGCGGGAATGGCCAATGTGGTGTGGTGGGCCCATTTTGAGAACTTGTTCAGGTTTTCACCACCCTCGTCCACCCGCTGTGGACAACTTCCTCGATAGAGCCTTACACCAAGGTGCTTTGTCTGGTTCCACCGTTCAAATTCCCAACAACCGATAGACTTCGCCCATGAACGGGGCCACCAGCATCGAGGACATCGTCCGTCGCAACGTGGCCACCCTCCGTTCCAAGGCCCAGCTCACCCAGCAGGCGTTGGCCGACGAGATGCTGACCCGCGGCGTGGCCTGGACCCGCGAAACGGTCGCCCAGGTGGAGACCACCAACCGGCGGCTCGGTTTCACCGAGGCCATCGCCGTTGCCGCCAGCCTCGACGTCCCCCTCGCCCGACTGACGGCGACCGGAGCCGACGTGGTCGCCGTGGGTGACAGCGAATGGACGACGCCGTATCTCAGTGCGGCCGTGGCGGGAACAGCCGGCGACATCTTCGCGGCCGACAGCTTCTCGAGCGCGGCGTCGAGGCCCATTCCACCGGGCCCGCCGAGTCGGGTCATCGATCCTCTGGAGGATCGGGGCCGGCGAGCGCCGGACTCGGACGTCGACGTAACCGGGACGCGCCGGACATGGACATGGACGAGCCCGAACCTCTCGCTCCCGCCGGGTCCACCCAGCAACGCACGGCAGAGCGAATCGAACGGCGGCTCCGGCTCCGCGTCACACCGGGTGACGTGGACACCGCCGCCCAGCATCTCTGGTCGCGCAGCCTCGAGAGCGAGCGGGAGCGGCGGGTGAGCGATCGGCACGCCCGTACCGGTGGTTCGCTCAAGACGATCCGCGGCCACGTCTCCCGAGATCTCGACCGCGAGCTCGCCCACGAGATGGAGCGCAATGCCGAGGTCGGCACGGGCGCCGGGGGCGGTCCCCATGACGCCCGGAAGAGGCAGCGTGGGAGGCCACTCGACTCAACATCATCCTGGCCAACAAGGGCTACGCCGACAGCGACGTCACCCGTTGGTGGAATTTCACCCGGCACCGCGAGCTCGACGACCAGACGGTCGACGAAGCCTGGGAGGCCGGTCGCTACACCGAGGTGAGCCGGCTCATCCAGTCCCTGCCCGACACTCGAGTGGACGACGACTACGACGAGTGACGGTGCGGCCGGGGCGATGGGCTGGCAGCCGCCCGTCGCCGGGTCGCCATCGCGAAGCGCCGACCGGCCGAACACGAGTCCGGATCGGTCCCTCTACGCCGGGCTGTAGGCGGCAATGAGCTCGGGGCTGTTGTTGCGCACCGAGCCGACCGCGGGGTCGACCGGCCAGTGCTGGAGCACGCCGGCCGGTGGACGCGAGCAGCTTCTCCAATCCGTCCCGGTCCGCGTTGTCCCGGTCGAGCCAGCTGTCCCAGACCTCCGGGTTCAGCACCGCCGGCTGCCGATCGTGGATCCCGTCCATGTCGGGCCCGGCCTCGGTCGTGATGATGGTGGCGCGTGTAGCAGATCGCGACCCTCCGCGTCCCGCCAGCGGGCCTGCAACCCGGCGAACACGAGGGGCTCACCATCACGGCGGGTGAAGTAGTGCGGCTGCTTCTTCCCGGTTGGCACGGCCTCCCACTCGAAGAACCCATTCACCGGAACGAGGATGCGCCACTTCTCGAAGGCGTGACGGTACATGGGCTTGGTCGCCACCGACTCGGCCCGGGCGTTGAAGGTCCTCTTGACGGTGCTCGGGTCCTTCACCCATCCGGGAATGAGCCCCCAGCGGAAGGCATGAACGACCCGTTCGCCGTCGCGATCGAGATCGACACCGAGAATGGTACGGCTCGGTCCGAGGTTCCATTCCGGCCGCCAACCCTCGAGGTCCATGGCCAGGCGGGCGTCGAGCTCGCGGGCCACGCGCTCCGGCTCGTCGTAGAGGGCGATGCGACCGCACATCGGAGTCGAGCATAGAAGGACGCCGCGACAGTGGCGGTCGTGGTCGAGGACGCGGCATCCTTCCATGGCCGCGACCACGCCGCTCGCCACCTTGCTCTCGTGGACCTGGATCGCCTTCACGATGGAGGTCGACAACACGGTCGAATCGGAGGCGTCCGAGCAGGTCGGCCGGATGTTCTCGATACCCATGTGGGCCAACGGGCTGCGACTCATCGATGAAGACGGCATCACGGTCGACGAGCTACGGTCCCGCTCGCGATCGACCTGCAACATCGGTGGGCTCGAGCGCTGGGGGTGGATCGTCGTCGGTAACCCGGGCGGCCCACGTCGCCCCGGCTACGGCAGCGAGCGTGGCCTGACCGGTCGCACGGTTCTGCGCCCGACCCGAGCGGCCTTTATGTCCGCCGACTCTGGCCGCGCGTGGTCGTCCGAGTCGAAACAGCGCTGGCGGCGCCGATTCGGCGACCCGGTCGTCGATGCCTTACTCGAAAGCCGGCCCTCGATGGCAACGCACAGGCCGGCTGACCTAATGCCCTGGTCACCCCCCGGAGGTCCATCCGTCGGACGGCTTCTACACCCATGTCGTCGGTGGTTCCGACCGTCCTGGCGCCGAGAGCCCCGGGCTGCTCGTCCAGTTGGGACAGGCCCTCACCGCACTCATCCTCCACCACGAGGAGGACGCCCTCGTATCGCTGGCAACCGGCGCCAGCGTCCTCCGGCTGATCGACGCGGGCCCGGTGACGATGCGCAACCTGGTGGTCTTGTCGGGCCTCTCCAAGGAGGCGATGGCCATGGCCACCAAGCACCTGGCGAGGACGGGTTTGGCCCGGATCCACCCCGACCGATCGATCAGCCTGACCCGCACCGCCCGTGACGCTCTCCGTGACTACCGCGAGCGAGCTGCCCGTCGGAGGAACGAGGCGCTGCGAGCTTGGCTTGACAGCATCTGTCAGAGCGGGAGCTGCTGGCCGCCGGCCTCGTTCCTCCCGAGGGCGGCTGGCGTGGGACGAAGCCCTACCTGGCCCAGACGAAACGGATCCTGGCCGATCCCATAGAGGCGTTGCCATGGCCCCGATGGTGCTGCACCGTGGAGGGTGGCCCGACGGTTCCTAGTGGTGCGTCGCGGATCCAGTGGGGCCATCGAGGGTGGATCGTCCGCGCTCGAGCTTCATGATGATGTCGACGACGGTCGCGATCCCCGCGAACGGTTGCGCTGGTTCCACTGTGCACGAGCGTGTCTCCAGGACGGTGACCCGTGCAGCAGCGCACCTCTCTCAGGCATACATCGCTCCACGCCAATGCAGAGCGACGACTCCTAGTGCCGCCTGGGTCGGAGACGACTGCTCCACCGCGTCACCAGCGCGGTAGATGGTGTCGACCCGGTCGCCGCTGATGATGCCGTCGTAGTAACCGTCGTAGACCGCCTCGCACAACGAACCGGTCGATCGACAGCAGTAGTGATCGGACGTGAGCGTTCCCGGCTCGAGAACCTGGTGGACGGCGTCGCAAACCGGCTCATGACTGCAGTTGGAGCCAAGGTTGTCAGCAATGACAGCACGTAGATCCACTTCTCCCGATCTTAATCGGCCCGCTCACCTCTGAAGCCCGGCTCGGATGGCCAGGACGGTGGGACTCGGTTGGTCCGTTCACGGACGAGCTTCGATCATCTCGATCACTTCCTGGCGCTGGTACCCCTGCCTGCGGGCGTAGTCGATCAACTCCCGGACCCTGCTCAGCACGGCACTCTTCTCGACCGTCCCGGCCACCGTCACCCCTCGGCCACGGGTGACGTCGAGCAGCCCCTCGTCCCGGAGGATGTGAAGGGCACGGAGCACTGTGTTCTTGTTCACACCCAACACAGCGGCCAAATCCTTGGCCAGCGGCAGACGGTCACCCGGACCCGCCTCACCCTCGGCGATGGCTCGCCGAATCTCGGCGGCCACCTGGTCGTGAAGCGAGACCGGCTCGGAGCGATCGATGTTGACGTCCAGCATGAGACGGCGTGTCTGTCGAAATTCGACCCGCAGTGTTGATGTTGCGACCAAATGGTTGGCCGCGTCATCATCGAGCAGACGACTGATGGTCCCCGGCTTTGACGATTCGCCCGGCGGCGGTAGGTGGGGGGCCGGACAGACGCATCCGGATCGCTTCGGCACACTCATCCGGGGTCATCTCGGAGGTGTCGACTTCGATGTCGTAGATCCCCGGCTCGTGCACCTCGCGCTGCCAACGCACAACGGGATCGGGAATCTGTTCATCTCTCCCGGCGGTGACGTAGACACCCTGTCGGTCAGCCTCGGCGAACTCGCGACGTTGCATGATGACGTCGATGGGGCAATGGACGCCGACCAGCAGCACCGGTAGGCCCGCGAGCCGCCCGAGTGACTGGCGGAGCAGGTCGTGACGATGGGCTGAGGCGTCGTGGTGTCCGACATCGACGACGACGTTCAGACCATGACGGCTGTGCGCGGCGACGGAATCGTAGAAGGCGGCATAGAGGCTCGGGGTCAGCGGTTCGATGTCCGGTCGATCGGCGCCGGGCCGCAGTCCCATCCCCGGGCGATAGCGGGGCGGAGTCACGAAGCGAGAAAAGACATCGACACCGAGGTTCATCCAGGGCCCCTCGAACGTGTCCTGGATCACTGCGACGATGCTCGACTTCCCAGAACGGGGAGGTCCGTTCAGGATGACGATCCATCCGGGTTCACCCATCGGTCCCATGATCGCACGTGCCGCTTGTGATCCTCCCGAGCCATCGACCGACTGCCTGCAATTGCGACGGCTAGCTCAGCACGTCCTTGCGGTTGAACCACCACCAGCCGATAGCGAGGAACACGATGACGTAGGGCACCTGAAGGAGGACGCCGTGGATCATCTCCGACGTGTGCGTCCGTTGGAAGAACAGGCTCTGCCAGGCATTCACGTAGTGGGTGGGGTAGATGTAGCTGGTGCCGTTGAGAGCAGAGATGTTGTTGAGGATCTGGGAGACCACGCCGAGCCCCACACCGCCGGCCACCGCCCCGAAGGCAGAGTCGGTCATGGTTGACAGCATGAACGCGAAGGCAAGGTAGGCGGCTTGGCTCCAGGCCACGTACAGGGTCGACAGTGCCAGCCGACCGATGGCACCGGCCTGCGAGACGGTCATGAGCGTGGGGGTCGTCACCGGGTGCCATCCGAAGGCGAGCGTTCCCACCGCCAGCCCGACGACGGACACCACAAAGGTGGCAATCACCGCCAGCGCCGCAGCAATCAGCAATTTGGACCCGAGGAGCCGGTTCCGCGAGACGGGTCGTACCAAGAGGTAGCGGAGCGTCCCCCAGCTGGCCTCTCCGGAGACGGTGTCCCCGGCGAAGAGTGACACCACCACGATCAGGAGAAAGGCACTCTCCCCCGCCAACGCGGCAATCGGGATGTTGATGCCAGATGCCGTCAGGTCGAAGACCCCGAGCCCGGGGCCATGCGGAGGATTCACCTTGAAGGCGATCGTGAAGATGATGGGAATGACCGCCGCGAGCGCAAGCCCGACGTAGGTACGCGTTCGCCACACCTGCTTGCGGGCTTCGACGGCGATCACGAGCGCTCCAGGAGCCCGATGAAGGCGTCCTCCAGATGGTGGCGAGCCGTGATCGTCTCCACGCCGATACCAGCTCCCACTAGTGCCGCGACGATCTGGCGGCGCTCGATGCCGTCGAGCACGACGGACAGCCCAGAGCCCTCGGGTGCCACCCGGGCGACACGATCGATGGCGTCGAGCACTCGGGTGGCGGCCGGAACGTCATCGACCTCGAGATAGACGGCCGTCGTCGCACTCAGTAGATCGGACACCGCACCGGTCGTGACCAGCCGCCCCTTGTTCATCACGGCCACGTGATCACAGACCTGCTCGACCTCACTCAACAGATGGCTCGACACGAGCACCGTCGTCCCCGCCTGGGCCACACGCCGAAGGACCTCTCGTGTCTGACGCATCTGCTGAGGATCGAGCCCATCGGTCGGCTCGTCGAGCACCAGCAGGTCGGGTGAGCCGAGCAGCGCCTGGGCCAGTCCCAAGCGCTGGCGCATGCCGTGGGAGTACGTCTTGTACTTTCGGTCAACGGCAGCACCGAGATCGGCGACGTCCAGAGCCTCGTCCAGATGGGCGTCCGCCATCGGTGCCCGTCCCGCTTTCCAAAACAGCTGAAGGTTCTGGCGCCCCGATAGGTGGGGTACGAAGCCCGGACCCTCGACCAGCACACCCACCCGACGAAGAACGGGTGCGCCGGGCTTGGCCACGTCGCCGAAGATGCGAACCTGGCCTGAGGTCGGGTGGATCAAGCCGACCAGCATTCGCATGGTGGTGGTCTTGCCGGCCCCGTTCGGCCCGAGCAATCCGAAGACGCTGCCGCTCTCGACCGACAAGTTCAGGTCGTCGACGGCGAGGACATCGCTGTCGTAGCGCTTGGTCAGTCCGTCGATGACGATCGGAGTCGTCACGACAGGGCCCTCAGGCCCGCGCTTTTGCAAGGGGTAGCGCGAAATGCACGAGCGCAGGATAATCCCCAGCGGGCGATGGCCCCGGCCATCGAGCCACCGGTAGCGGGTTCCGCCGGCGCCGGCGTGAGCCGGCCCAGCAGCCGAGCGCAGAACCAAGCGATGAAATGATCGGTCGTCGGCACCCTGTCGGGCGGGTATGCGCGTTGCGACTTCCGTTGTCCGGCTCGCGCTAGCTGTGGGGCAACCAGACCCCGGCTCGTTGCAGATCGGCGGGAGTGACCACGCCAGCCAACCGGTTGTCGGCGTCAAGCACGAGGGCGGGTCGGCTACCACCCGAGGTCATCCGCCCGAGCAACATGTCCATCGACTCGTCCGGGCGGGCCATGAGGATCCGCACTGAGCGGGATGGCGATCTGGGCCAGGGTCGTGGTCGATCGCCGCTCGGGCGGCACGGCATGGACGGCTGGCGCGGTGACCACCCCGGCCAGCCATCCGTGTCGTCGGTGACGGCGATGGCGTGTCCCTGGTACTGCCCAAGGTGGTGATTGACAAGCTCGTCGACGGTGATGGCCTGGGACACGGTGGGTGGGTGCGGGGTCATGACCTGACCGACTTTCAGGTCGGCCAACGCTCCCTGTAGGACGGCATACCGCTCCTCGGCTCGCGCCGACGGAGTAGAGAAACAGACCGATGAGAACCGACCACAGACCCGTAATGCCCACCTCGACGAAGGCAAACACACCAACGGCGATGAGCAGGAGGGCGAAGCCACGGCCGGTCCGGGCTGCGGCGATCGAGGCCGCGTGCGTGACTACCCGAGCGGCGCCAGAGGCCGGCCCGCAGGATGCGACCGCCGTCCAGGGGTGCCGCCGGAATCAAATTGAAGATGGCCAGGGCCACGTTGATCTCCCACAGCCACGACAGGGTGTCGACGAGCACACCCTGCGCTCCGGCTTCGACGAGCACAGCTTGAACGGCAGCGAAGACCCCG
Organism: uncultured Acidimicrobiaceae bacterium; assembly: GCA_963774915.1. Lineage (GTDB taxonomy): Bacteria > Actinomycetota > Acidimicrobiia > Acidimicrobiales > RAAP-2 > CAVSNH01. The sequence continues at coordinate 67,396 of CAVZGR010000001.1, forward strand.
GCCAGCAAGAGGCTGGTCGCCGGGCCCACTGCGGCGATGCGGAAGTCAGCCCCTGGCGTGCGGGCTTCTCCCTCGAGCTGGGCGACGCCACCGAACATGAAGAGGGTGATGGATCGAACGCCGATCCCATTGCGCCTGGCGACCAAGGAGTGCGAGACCTCGTGGGCCAACAGGGAAGCCAGAAGGACGACGGCCCCGATCACGCCGGCGATCCAATCGGCGGCATCGGGACTCCCGCCCAGCGGAGGGAGCACGTAGTCGGCAAGATTCCAGGCGAAGAGGGCAAGGATGAGAGCCACGCTCCAAATTCACACCCACCGCGATCCCGTAGAAGGTCCCGAGGCGGATGCTCTGTCTCATCGTGGTCCTGCGTTCCTCGAAGGCTCCGCTGGCACTGCGAGATTAGTCGAGCCGCTCCGCCTCTCGACCCTCCCTTCCCCTGCTCCTTCGAGAACTGCCCTCACGCCCTGTATCCGGTCGCCTGAGGAGAATGCAAAACTACGTGCGTGCGCCACAATCCTCATCACGCCATCGACGATCCGGAGGTGGTCCGTCGGCTCATCCGCGAGAACCCGTGGGGGACGTTGGTCAGCAACAACAACGGCGAGCTGGTGGCGTCGCACTACCCCATCCTGCTGGACGAGGAAGCCGAGGGATTGACCGTCCTGACCCACGTGGGCCGGCCCGACGACATGCTCCATGGATTCGGGGATCGCGAGATCTTGCTGATCATCCAGGGTCGCCACGGGTACATCTCTCCAAGCTGGTACGCGCCGGGAGCGATTCGAGCGCCGACTTGGAACTTCGACGCGGCACACTGCTATGGCACTCCGGAGATCCTCGACGAGGAAGAAAATCTCGCGGTGCTCGGCAGGCTCGTTGCGAACTTCGAACGGCACGTGGAAGAACCAATGCTGCTTGACCCAGACTGGGGTCGACCGGTGGCCCGCGGGACGATGGGAATCCGACTGCCGATCTCGCACTTCGTCTGCAAGGTCAAGATGAGCCAGGACAAGGATCCCGTCACCCAGCGCCAGGTGATGGCGGCCTTGCGGGCCCCGGGGCCCTTCCAACATCCCGAGCTGGCCGACGACATGGCCCAGGCGCTTTTCCCCTCCTAGACCACTCCTCATCAGGAGAGCGATGGATATGGTCGTTGCCCGATCCCGCCTGGTCTCCGCGGACCTAAGATCGCTCTGCCGATGATGAGCGACGCGCACGATGCCAGAGAGACCGAGCGCCTTGAACGGCGCCTCGACGAACAAGAGCTGGCATCGTTCCCGGCCTCGGATCCCCACTCGGATTGGGCAGGTCCGCCGGAATGGACGATCGTGGTTCAGCGACGACGCCGCTCGGGCGGCGGTTAGTCGTCGAGGGCAGGCAGAAGAGAAGAGCGTTCGTTCGTCACTCGCGGTCAATCGCCCTTCAGCAGTCCACGTTCACGACCGAGGTATTCGAGGCGCTCCCTACAGGCAGGGTCGCGTCGACCCACGTCGACCCCTCAAGGGAGTCAGCCGAGGCTCACTTGGAGACCGCCACGGTGACTCGCCGACTCGGCCTCCGCACCACCCCGGCCTGCACCAACATGCGCTAGCAGTCGGACTCGACGATCCGGCACACGGTGATTCCATGCCCACCATCCCGATCGGTGTCGGCGCGGTCCTCCGCGTGTTCACGTTCCTGTTGGCGTTCACGATCTTCGGGGAAATCTCTGCTCTGCTTGGAGTCGCGTGCATTGTGATCGGCGCACTGCTGCTCGGCCGACACGTTCATGGGCCGGACACCGACTGACACACTCGGCGAGTCCGTCCGTTGTTTTGGTATCCGAACACCTTCACGCCCGGGGTAGCGTCTGACGCCTGAAAATGTTCTACTCCCGCACCGTCGACCCTGAGGAGGGCAATGTCGGGTCACCAGGAGTTCCGACCGCTGACCGAGGAAGAGGTCCGCACAGCCGCAACCCACATCGCCGAGATGCAGAAGTGGGCCCGCGAGGCATACCTGAGTACGCACCATATCGAGGAGGTTCGGTCCATCTGGGACCGATACTTCGAAGCCGAACACGAACTGCACTGGCTCATCGCGCCCACGGCCGAGCCGGAAGACCAGTAGCTACGTCCGGCAGTTCCCGTATCCCTACCGTTCGGCCATCAGCACAGACACCCAACTGGCAGCGTTGTGGGATGGGCCACAAGTGGAGGGTCGGCTCATTGGACGACTGCGAACGGGGCACTGATCCAACTCCGTCCTGGCCATTCGCACACGTCATCGTCACATCGGCAAGAATGCGTCCGATGCCATTCGGTCAACAGTCGGGCGTGCCGGCATCGGCGAAACAGATACGTGAGCTATTGGGCCTCCTCAAGGATGCCGGCCACACCGACTTTCGCGATGCACGCGGTCCGATGGGGTTCACCCAGCGCCAGGCGGCAGGTAAGTTCGCCCGCGACGAAGCGGACGCATTCATCGGCCAGTTACAGGATGCAGAGTCCGACGGCAGCACTTCGGTCGATGTTCCAGCCTGGCGGCACTCCGCCCAAGAGCAAGCAATGACTCGGATGCCTTCCGACCAGCTCGCTCATGAGCTTCGTCGTCGCGGATGGACGGCAATCGAGCCCTGAGCCACTGTCTGGCAAGGGTCAGCACGACAAATCAGAATTGCCTGGGAGCGTTCGCTCTGGCCACTCCGACGTGCAGACAAGGGCCATGATCGAGTGATCGACGTTCATCATCTGATTGACCTCTCGACCACTCCTCGCCCGTGGAGGGCCCAACGACTGGGCTGAATCCGTGCGGTGGGCGACCTCGAGTCCCGGCGGTCAGATGTGGTGGCTCCCGTTTGTGAGGTGACGCGTCGGGGACGCTTTTCGCGCAACATCGGCGGTCGTAGGGTTGCGGTCTGGCGCTCACGTTGCCGGCATCCTCGCAATAGCCGAAGAGCGACCGACTGCGGCCGGGTCAGGAACCAGAGCTGTACTGGAGTGCGACTGCTGCTTCGACGAGCTGGACGTTACGTTCGGCTTTCGTGCCGTCCGGCAACAGCACGGAGTCTTCGAAACCAACTCGAGTGTCGTGACCTCGGTGGAATGCATCTTCGACGAGTGGCCATGTCCACTCGTTCATGCCATGCGTCAATCGAGGGCAAGTGGACCCAGCGTCATCGAGCAGATCGTTGACCTGCTGCGCCAGATGAGAGGCTTGGCCTTGCAGGCCGTAGGGACCCCCCGGAGCCAACTCGATGCTGACTCGTTCCACTTGCGGCGAGAGGCCGGAATGGAGCAAACGGTCCACCTCGATGGGCGCCCATAGCCCTACGTCGATGCCTATTCCGACGTCGAGCATGGCCGACATCACGCGCTCGAAGCCGTCTTCGGACAGATTGACGGTGGCACAGTCGACGCCCTCCCACTCGCGGATCATCGCGATGCGCACCGCAAGGTCAGGCACGATCCAGGCGCCCGTGGTCAGCCCGATCTCGATCGACACGCCCATCTTCTCCGCAGCCTGGCGAACATGCAGGCAGGTGTGGTTGACGACCGATGGATCGAGAGTTTCGAGCCCGGACCGGTCGCGTACATGCAGGTGCACGCCGGTCGCGCCAGCTCGGAAGCATTCGCGAAGTTCGGTGATGAGCTCGTCCACTGAGACCGGCATATTGGGGTGAACATCCTTTCCCCAAGGACCGTTGGGCGTCACTTGCAGCACGACGACGACGATAGCGCCAAGCTTCGACGCTATCGCTTGGAGCTGTCCGTTCCGATGAGTTCAACCCACGAGGCGAAGGACGGAAACTCCTCCGACGTTGGGCGTGAGGAGCCCTCGCCGACCGTCGAGTTCATTACGAGGCCACGACAACGTGCCCAGAGGGACGGGACGACGGCGCTCAATCTCGGAACCCAGGGTTCTCAGGCTGAGGCGATGACCTCGCCGAACTGGAGGGTGGCCTGCGTGACGCCCGGCGCCGTCACACCCTCAGGTGGAGCTGCGGCTCGGGCCTGCTCTTCCGTCTCGAAGACCTGGATCGAGAGCCCATGTGCGTCATCGATGGCGACGAAGTAGGCGCCCAGGAACCCGGGGGCTTTCTTCATGATTGGAAGCACTTCTTCGTCGACCACCCATGTCGCCTCGGCCATATCGTGGATGTTGGCGTGGATGATCATGGCGTGCGCCACGGTGACCTCCTGGCTCGATCCCGCTTACTAGGAAAGCTAGTCACGACGATTGGACGTTGCCGAATTTCGACGGATCGTGGCGGACCACGATGCTCGTCGCCGACCCAAGATTGAAATCGTGGCCCGGTCCGCTCGTTACGCGGCCCATTGCCCTGCGCAGTATGTCTGGGCGGCACGGGCCGACGAGCAGGAAGGAGGCAGCAGCGATGGGAACGAGGGCAGGCGGAGCTGCCACAATCCGAGACGAGCGGCCAAGAGGGCGAACGACCGGAGGGTGATAGCGCCTCCCCTACCAGCGCCTATGGCCGTGTTTCGAACGGTTCACCCAGCTGTCCCGTTCTAACCCTCGTCGAACAGGCGTCCCGTCGCACCCCGCGCTCTCTGGCTGCGCCGCGACAATCGACAGTGTGGCCGTTGCCATCGAGGCGGCAAGGATGCGGGTTTCCATCGGATTCGGTCGAGGCCAGCACGGTGATGGGCGTTCCTCGTCCGCAAGCAATCCTTGCCACGATTGCGGTCAGCAGGAGAGCAGGGAATTCTTTGGGCGTATGGCTGGCTCAGCTTGGCAGCTGGAGCACCAACGTCAAAGACCGGCCGTCGTGCCCGGGGCGAGCTCGAATGATCCGGTCTTCGTCTTCTGACAGAGCTGGGCGGTCATGGCATCACCGGCGTCGAATCCGGAGCTCAGGATGCCGCTGAAGTCTTGCTCGGTGAAGCCAGACGGGCATATCCCCTGACCAGGCGATGACAAGCTGGCGAGCGAGACGACGCTGGTTTGTCTGGCGCGCCCAACTTGGGGATGAGCGATCTTCCATGTGAGGTTGCCCCCATTGGAAAGGCTCGACTCGTGTATGGACGCTGACGGGGTGCTGGTGACTGGATTCATAATTGTCCAGAGACAGCTTTTGAAGCTGATGGTGGCTTTTCCACTGGCTCGCGAGCATGTGGCTCCCGGGCCGTAAAGCGTGCCGTTATCGAACAGCCACTGGATGGGGAGCGAAGCCGGCTGGCCTGTCATGTCTCCCGAAGTCACACCGATGAGATCCGCGCCGGTGAGGTCGGCACCGCTGATCGTGCTGTCGTTCAGTTCGGCCCCGTACACGATGCACTGCTCAGAGCCGTAGTAGCCGAATTCTCCTCCGAGGTTGGCGGAAGTGAAGTTGGCGTCGGTGAGATTTGCACCGTAAAGGTCGGCGCCATCATCTGAGAATTCGTCTCCGCGCGCAACGGCCCCCGACCCAGGCCGACGTCAAATTGGCATCGCTAAGATCTGCGTCAATGAGATCGGTTCCCCACAACTGAGTACCGCTGAGATCGGCACCACTTAGATTGGCGTCGCTGAGGTCGCCAGCAGTGATGTATGCACCGCTGAGATTGCAGCCGCTCCAGTCCACTCCGGCGCTGGGGCCCGGCACCGGCACAGGGAGGCCACCTGGGCCTGATTCGATTGTGGGGCAACTGGCGGCCGCTGCCGGTTGGCTTGAGCCGATCACGACTTCGGCCGTTGCGGCGAACGTGAGCCCCAACGTCAGTAGCGCCGCCATTGCGATCCTCATGCCGACCAATCCGCCGACGATGGAACGATTCTTCATGGTGGCTCCGCTCTGGCAGCCGATTAACGATCGTGCCCTTGCATCCATATGCACGAGATGTTGCGAGAGCGACGGCCTTTATCGGATCTTGCGACGGTACCATCATTGATGATCCTTTTCGCTGGCGCCCTCTCGCTGCACGTACTGATCGATCCTTCTTGCAGTCAGCATGGTTGCGGGGTCGACGGAGTAGCCAGCCAGGAGCGCCGCCACCATGTCGTTTCGTCCGGGCCACGCTTGACCGAGACGCGTCGGTTAGCTCCAAGGCGTGGTCGAGTTCGGTTCGCGAGTTGCCAGAGTCTGATCCTGGATGACGCCTCCACAGCCGACCATCAGGGCCACTCTGGGACGCCGTGATCACTCGGTACTGATCTTCTCGAGCCTCTCAAGGCTGGCCGTCATGGACTCAAGCACCGAATTGGTTCCGTTGATCCACTCCCCACCCTCGCGTAAGAGGGTTTGACGGTTCTCCTCCGGGCCGCAGTCAAAGACCTCGGTGACGACGGTGGCGTCGTCACCGTCCGGACTGAGTCTGTAGCCCCAGCGGTAACCAGCTGGGATTCCGACTTTCGATGGATCATCGCCAGCCGTCGGGACATCTCCCGGAGCGGGTTCCCAAAGGATGCGGCGATCTGGCTCGAACTCCACTACGTAGTTGATCATGAGATAGTCGCGACCGAGCCGACTCATCTTCATGGTGAAGGTGTCGCCGACGTGGGAGATGGGACGGTTAACGAGAGCTCCCCGGAGCATGTCAGAGCCGTCGAAATCCATATGGCGTTGCGGATTCGCCAAGATCTCGAAGATGAGCGCTGCCGGTGCTTGGATCCTGCGTGATACTTCAACCGGTCTGCTTTCGTTTGTCATGGTCCATTCCTCTCTGTCGCTCTGCTGCTGGTCCGCCGAGCGAATTTCAGTCGTTCATACAGTTGGACGTTTGCCGGTCCCGCAAATTCATTGGTCGGTCCGAAATTCGAGATCTGGGACCGATTCGGAATGAGCCGCTGCTGCCCGATGTGCTCAGTGCGGTCGGTGGCTGCGGACCTGTCCTCTCGACGTGACCTGGCCGCCCATGGTGCGGTGGATCTGAGGGTCCAGTACCCAGTGCGACAATCTGCATCCCGCTGACTACGAGAACTGGCGGGACCAGTCGGAATCGACGAGCCCACGTTCACCGGAGTGAGTATTCCCCTTGCTCCACAGAGGCGGAGGGCCCGCGGGCAGCAAGCACCATCAACCTCTCCGTGCCTGGTCAAGCGGGTAGGTGGGTGAATGAACCCTTCAGGTCGGACCTCAAGCCGTACATCGAGGAGACCGATGAGGACAGATGATGCCCACGGGTCCGCAGCAGCGCGAGTCGACGTTCAAGCTGTTTGGCACTTTTGCGGTCATCATGCTCGTTCCGGTCGTCCTACTGGGGCTGGTACTTGCCACCAGCTACCGACGGGAAGCAGATCGTCGAGGATTGGCCCAGGGACGCGCCGAGGCCTTGCTGATGGCCCAAACAGCCGTTGAGCCCATACTGAACGGAAGGCCTCTCAGCCAGGGGTTGAGCCCGTCGGAAACGGCGGACATGCAACGACTGGTTCGCACCGCGGTCCACACTGGCGACGTGTCCCGCTTGCGTCTGCGCGATCTGGGAGGGAACGTCGTCTATTCCGACGACGGGTCGGGGCTCCACAAACAAACCGGCGATGATGACGACCAAGACGAGGCTCTCGCCGCGGCACACGGTGTCACTGTCGCACGAATAACGCGTCTCAACGCCGATAGTGACGATACCGGTCCGCTCGGCCCAGAGTCGGTCGAGGTCTATCTGCCGCTCCTCGCCGGATCGCCCATCCATCGAGTTGGAGTACTCGAGGTCTATCTTCCCTACGCTCCAATCCGCAGCGACGTCGATGCGGGCATCGACAGTCTCTATCGCAACCTTGCCATCGGGCTGGCGGTTCTGTACGCGCTCCTGTTCGGCATCTCCTTCGCAATCGGCCGAAAGCTGCGGCGACAGGTCAAAGTCAATGCCTATATGGCCGAGCACGATGCGCTGACGGATCTTCCAAACCGACTTCTCTTCCACCGTCGAGTGCAAGAGGCACTCCGCCGAGGAAGCGAGACTGGTCAAGCCACAACCATTGCCATCATCGACCTCGACCGGTTCAAGGAGGTCAACGACACGCTCGGCCACTACAACGGTGACCGATTGCTCGAAGCACTGAGCGAGCGAATGGCGGCCCACCTACGGGGGCTCGACGCACTTGCCCGGCTAGGAGGTGACGAGTTCGGGATTGTTTTGGCCGGAGTCAGCGAGCCCGAAGAGATTCTCATTCGGCTTCGCCAAGTCATCGAGTACGAGGTTGAGATCAGCGGGCTCCCCCTCATCGTCGAGGCAAGTATCGGCTACGTAGTGGCACCGGAGCACGGGGAAGATGTCGACGAACTGCTGCAGCTGGCCGACGTCGCCATGTACGTGGCAAAGGCGCAACATGCGGGGGTCATCCGCTACGACCCCTCCCAGAACCATTACGACGCTGCGAACCTAGCCCTCGTGTCCGAACTCCGGGTCGCTCTCGATGCCGATCAGTTGGTCCTCTTCTACCAACCGAAGATCAGTTTGCAAGATGGAAGAGTCGACGCCGTAGAGGCGTTGATCAGATGGCGGCATCCTGAACTGGGATTGCTGCCCCCGGATCGCTTTATCCCACTTGCGGAGCAGACCGGCTTGATCGACCGGGTGACCGAGTGGGTGGCCACCCGGGCCATTGCCGACCTCAGTGGCTGGAGAGACGACCTATCGGTCGCAATCAACGTCTCGGCTCGGAATTTAGGACATCCGAGCCTGGTGCCGCTCCTGATCAACTCGCTGGCGGCAGCTCGGATAGAACCTGCTCGGTTGTATGTCGAGATCACCGAGACTGCTCTGATGACTGATCCGGAGCGAGCGGCTGTGGTGCTGCAAGACCTACGGCGGGCTGGGATTGGAATCAGCATCGATGACTTCGGCACTGGCCAGACCTCGCTGGGTTACCTCGTCGCGCTGCCGATCGACGAAATCAAGATCGATCGCACCTTTATCTCCGACATGACCGTGAGTGTTGGGCACCATTCGATCGTCCAGTCGATCATCGACCTTGGCCACAACCTTGGACTCCACGTTGTCGGCGAGGGGGTGGAGACTGACGAAATCGCTTCGGCCCTCATAGCGGCAGGATGCGAAGTTGCCCAGGGTTACCTCTATGCCCGGCCTATGCCAGCAGAGGAGCTGTCCGACTGGCTCGTCTCCCACGAGACGACGACACAGGGCTCTGTCGCAGCGCCATAGTTGATGGAGTGCAGTGCCCGTCGGTAGCTCCATGTGTGAAGCGGATCTGAATTTCCAGTTGCGGCAATATGCTGACCCGCCGTTCTGAGGCGGTGTATTTGCTCCGCTACAGATGCCTGATGACAGTCGCTGGCACACCCGCCACAAGGGTCGCCGGTGGGACGTCGTGAGTCACGACTGCCCCAGCTGCGACCACAGAATCAGCGCCGATTGTCACTCCCGGCAAGACTGTGGCAGCCGTTCCGATCCAAACGTTCGTCTCAATCGAGATCGGCTCTACGGTGATGTAGTCCCGACGCCTGTCCGGTTCGACAGGGTGACCGGCCGTGACCAGACTGACCTTGTTCGCGATCATGACGTCGTCCGCGATATCGATGGCCCCGTGTCCGGTGAACATGCACGCGTACCCGATGAAGACGGCCCGGCCGATGGTGATGTTCAGTCCGTAATCCGCATAGAAGGGAGGGATGAGGTGGAACGAGTCACCAACAGACTTGCCGATCAACTCCTCGAAGACTCTTCGGATTGGCTCGGGCTGATCCCAGCAGTAGCCGCTCAGCTCGAATGAGAGTCGGGTCGCCACCTTGATTCGCTCGGAAATGCCGCGGAACTCCGGCGATCTCACGCCGATCCACTGACGTTCATCCATCCGGACCCTCGTTTCCCGGGCTGCGGGTGACTGACGAGGCTAAATCGTCGTCATCTTCGATGGTCGGATACCGACTGGGACCCGAATCCAGGTATGTGGGCGACCGGGCTGGCCTGAACACACCACGACCAGATCCACCCGACGAGTCGTCGATACGCCCGGATGTGCCGTCGGTGGCAGGTAGCAATCCGCAAGCACAGGTCGGTCGATGACGCACCCGCAGCCGGCAATCGGGGCAGGCAGGCGCTCTGACGACTGAACCCGGATCTCAGCGGCCGCTAGCACTGAGATCGCCCTTTGATACGCCGTGTCACGGCATCTTCGACGGGCACGGTTCTGATGGCTTGCCGACGGTCGCAAGCTCAAGGTCGTTCGACCCGATGCCGATGCTCGACCAATGGCCACAGATCACTCGATCGATCGTGGTTCTACACAATTGGCGGAGCGGACCCTTCGGGTCCTGTTAATGAGCCCACTCCGAGACGTTGATCCTTTTTGCGGTGACGTGATCTATAGCGAGTCACTCCTGGAACGACCGCCTCCCGGCGTGACCTACGTCCGTTATGACGAGGCACTGACCAATGGCGAAATCCGAGAACACGGTCGTCGGGAGTCCGTGTCGTGCAGTCATGGAGTAGCCGCCCGAGGACGTTCCCTCTTTACTTGGGCGAGAGAACGGTCCATAAATCTCCTTCGACAGCAGGGGGCCCTCTACAGGGAACCCTTCCGTCTCATTGAGATCCTTGGAAGGTTCGACCTGGTGCACTGCCATACGTTCAGCGTGCGATGGACCGGCCTCCCGACCCCAATTCTCGTCAGCAACGCACTTCCTTTGAGCGAACTGTATTCGAGGGCGCGAAGGTGGGGAGCCCTTCATGTCGCCATTGCTGACAGTGCGGACCGGCATTTGGCCCGGGCATCTGGCGTATCGCACATCGAATATGGGCTCGGCAAGGCTGACCGTGTCGTGGCGTTCACGCAGACCCTGGCTGACTGGTACATCAATCAGGGGGTCCCGGCGGAGCGAGTCGGCATCGTCCCATGCTTCCCGGCTGGGTTACCCGTGGTTGCGAAACACAACCCCGTCCCAGGCCGCATCGGATTCATTGCCGGCGATTTCGCTGCCAAAGGCGGTCACACTGTTATCGCCGCTATGTCTCGCGTCCGCGAGGTTCGCCCCGACGCCCATGTCATCATCGCCGGAAATGGAGTGCGGGTACCCGTGGAAGTACTCGATGCGGCTGGAGCCATCCTGCTGGGTTACGTCCCGCGCGAGGATCTCATTAACGATTTCCTGCCGAGTTGTGAGGTCTTCGCGTACCCGTCGCATTTTGACGGTTTGCCTCTCACGCTGCTCGAGGCTCTCGCAACGGGCGTTCCGTGTGTGGTCTCCGACTATTTCGCACTTCCTGAGATTGTCGGCTCCGGCGGGCGAGTGATCAGGGAAGGCGACTCCGACGCACTCGCCGAGGCTGTCCTCGACCTGCTGGAGCCAACGGCCAACGGCGTAGCGGCGCGGGCTGCGATTGATCGGTACGAATCGGCCTTCAATCCCACCATTGTGCTTCCTCTTCTGCGCGCCAACTACGAAGCAGCCATGCTCACGCGGTCGCCGTAAACCTGCGTCGGTCGTTGCCGGGATGGCGGCCACGCCCCGATGTCCCAGGCAGTGACACTTAGCAGTCGCAAGCGCAGGTCGGCTCACAACTCACCCGCGGCCAACGTTGTGGGACACTCAATGTAGGCGACGATCACTTCGTCGATACCGGGATCGAAGGTCCTAACCTCGCCATGCGGACCGATCCGTTTGGCACCTGGCTTTGCGATGGATCGAGGATCCGTAGAACGCGGCGAGCGAGAGCCTCACTGTCACGGTGCTCAAGCGCTCTGGTTTCCAGCCTCTATCCACCCTGTTAGTGGCCACCATCGGACTATCGGCATGTCGTGGAACTGGCACTGCTTCGCCGCTCCGAGCCGGACCATCATCAGAGCCCAACCGATTGGCTGCCCGTTCGCTCCGTCACCTCGGGCAGTTCACTTGGTCGGCACGGCTAGCGCCCACCGGTGATTTCTTGGGTACTGTTCGCCGAGGTACCGTGGTGCCGTCTGGGAGACGCACTCGGCCGGCCGGATTCCTGAACCCAGGAGTGCTCAATGTTGCTGCGGTTTCGTGCAGTCTTGTCGGTGTTTCGGGCTGCATTCGAAAACCCAGTGCTTCGCAGAATCGGCTTCGCCTACGCACTGTTTGGGGCAGCTGAGTTCGGCGTCTGGATAACACTGTTGGTCTTCGCCTACGGTCACGGTGGGCCGAGCGCGAGCTTGTTGATGGTTCTCGTTCAGCTCATCCCGTGCATTGCCCTCGGCCCGTTTCTGGGTGCGCTTGCCGATCGCCGTCGTCCAAGTCGTTTGTTGTGCCTCGGCTACGGGCTGCAGGCGCTTTCGATGGGTGCCGTGGCCGTCGCCATCGGTCTCGGTGCGCCAGCCGTCGTGGTGTTTGTCCTAGCGCCACTCACGTCGATGAGCCTTACGGTGACACGACCGCCACAAGCCGCGCTCTTACCCGCGATCGTACGGACGCCTGATGAGTTGACGGCGGCCAACGTCATGACCGGCTGGACAGATGCAGCCGCCGCCCTGTTCGGCCCTGCAGTGGCTGGCATCCTCCTTGCGTGGCGAGGCCCAGGGTTGGCGGTAGCAGCAATGGCAGGCATGACGGTCATCTCCGCCGTTCTGGTGATGCGCCTCGTCGGGCCCGCTGCTGCCATTTCGTCCGCCGTCGTCCCACAGGACGAGGAAAGCGACGGCGGAAAGGACGTCGGTACCGTTGGTCTGATCGCAGGGATCGGACGAGCCTTCGCTTCCGTGAGAAAGGGTGCAGGCTCAAACCTTCTGGTGACAGTGCGTAACCCGCAAATCAGGGTTCTCCTTATTTTGCACACCTTCTATTTCGTACTCATCGGTGCCCTCGACCTCCTCTGCGTCGTCCTTGCCGTGGACTACCTGCACATGGGGCCGGGCGGCCCGGGGTTCCTGAACGCCGCACTCGGCGGAGGAGCACTGATCGCCGGGTTCGTCACTGCCTTTCTCGTCGGGCGGCGACATTTGGCGAATGCGCTCACCATCACCCTCTCGATTGCGGTGTTGGCCCTCGCTCTGATCGGTGCGATTCCGAGGGTGGCTCCCGCCATCCTTCTGATCGGCACTGTGGGTCTGGCGGGTGCTGTCTTCGACGTCACCGGTCGGACTCTCCTGCAACGGTCGGCTCCCTCCGACGCGATAGCCGGGTCGTTCTCGATCCTGGAAGCCCTCATGGACACCGGACTCGCTCTGGGTGCCGTCCTGGTCCGTGTCGCGATCGCGATCGGTGGCTTGAAGGCAGCACTTTTCGCCCCGGCCGCCGTGGCCGTCTTGCTTATTGCGTGGCTCTGGCGCCGAATCCAGAAAATCGACGCTTCTGCGACAGTGCCGCAGGTCGAGATCCAACTGTTGCGCCGAATCTCCATCTTTGCCGCTCTCCCAGCCCCTTCGCTTGAAGGCATAGCGCGGGACCTGAGGCCGCTCACGGTGTCGCAAGGCACCGTCGTGATCAAAGAGGGTGATCGCGGCGACCGTTACTTCGCCGTTGGCGAAGGCGAGCTGGCCATTTCGCGTCATAGCCAGCTCCTAAAAGTGGTGTCGCGAGGTGACGGCTTCGGTGAAATAGCCCTGATCCGGGACGTTCCTCGACAGGCAACGGTGATTGCGGCCACTGACGCCTCCCTCTACACGCTCGAAAGGGAGCCTTTCGTCCGAGCGGTGACCGGCCATGCGACTGCGATATCGGCCGTGGGGAGGGTCATTGCTGAGCATCTGGGAGACGATGATGAGGAATGATTGGATAGTGGTACGTCAGTCGGCGCATTTTCGATAACTAAGCGGTTCCCACTTGGCAACCTGGCCCAGCTAGCCCAGTAGCCAAGTGCGACAGGTCGTGCTCATCAAGCACATGTCTATCGATAACGCACCCACAGCCCGCGTCATGGGCAGGTTCGGAGTCAGGTGTCCTTTCGTTCGTGCGCGTCCTTCGCCCTCCCCGCTTCAAAAAAATGGCCCGCTCGATGCGACAGAACGGCACACCGTTGCCGTCGGGCTAGTGGCGCATCACAGCTGGGATCTCAACACGGCAAACTCACAGCCTGGCGAGGACGGGTCGAAGCCGTGCTCGATCAGCCAACGGGCCGCCACCAGGCTTCGCAACGACCACCACGCGTGGATCACCTCGAGGTCGACGTCGGTGCCGTAACCAGCGACCACGTCGCCAAGGTGTTCCTCGTGTCCGAGCGTCAGGATGGCGAGGTCGAACAGGGCATCGCCCTGGCCCGCGTCGGACCAGTCGATCACGCCGGTGATCTCGCCACCGTCGACGAACACGTGGGCGATCTGCAGGTCGCCATGCGTGAACACCGGTGGCCACGGTCGCAGCGCAGCCTCCGCAATTCGCCGGTTGCGCGTGACCAAGTCAGAGGGAAGGACGCCGTTCGTGACGAGCCACTCGCACTCGTCGTCGAGGCGCGAAGCGACCTCGTCCAGACTCTTACCGGGCCATGGCGGCAGCGGTGCGTCGTGCAGCGTCCGGACGGCGGCACCCGCCGCGGCCCACGCTTCCGACGACGCGGTCGACGGCTCGCCCAGGCGGCCGAGTGCTGTGCCTGAGAGGGCGGCGAGCGCGAGTACGGGCGGCCTGCGCCACAGGACCTCCGGAGTCGGGATCGGCGCCATGGCCATCGCCGCGATCTCGACCTCGGTGCGCGTTTGATCAGCGTCGATCTTGAGGAACACGTCGCCAACACGCAGGGTCGCGCGCTCGCTATGGGCGACGATGACTTCAACCTCTGCCGCTTCCACGTCAGTCATTATCGCGGGATGACCTCGACGTGGCGTGGTACCCCGAGCCGCACATCGCGAGGTATAACCGGCGATCGAGAAGGCCCCAGATCGCTCCGCCTCTTGAATGAGGCAGGATGGAGGCATGAATGGCGGACGTTCCCGCACCACGTCAGAGTTGCACGTCTTCACTGCAGAGGAGCGTCCGGATCTGTGGATTCGAGCCAAGACACTGTCGGAGGTCTGGCCGGAGTACAACAACCACGGAAATCACACCGGAATGTACTTCGGATCGCTCATTCCGAAATACGCCAATCTTCAGGTTGTCATCTACGAGCCGAGCGGCGACCAGGTCGTGGCGCGAGGGCGAAGCATCCCGTTTCGGTGGGATGGCACTCTCGCCGATCTCCCTAACGGTATCGATGCCACAGGCCTTCGTGCCTTGGAGTGTCAAGCCAGTCCGAACACGCTTTCAGCCCTCGCGGCGGAAGTTGCCGACGGCATTCGAGGGCAGGGAGTGAGTCACCTAGTTATTGAGGCACTCGCCAGCATTGCCCGAAGGAACGGACTCGACTCTCTAGTAGCTCCGGTGCGGCCCAGTTGGAAAGACCGCTACCCGCTCATGCCGATCGATCAGTACGCCAACTGGAAGCGAGATGACGGATTGCCATTCGACCCGTGGATGCGGGTTCATGCTCGCCTTGGAGCAACCATCCTGAGGCCTGAACCGCAGTCGCTGATGATCGAGGCACCCGTGGCGGACTGGGAATCCTGGACCGGCATGACATTTCCAGCAGATGGTGACTACACCTTCCCTTTGGGTCTTGCGCCCCTTCACATCGGAAACGGGACGGGGCTGTATTGGGAGCCGAATGTCTGGATGTTGCACGCCGTCTGATATCGCTATCGAACGAGGTCACAGGCCTGGCTGAATGGGCACGGCCGACTACGTATGCTGCGTACCCCATCCGACGTGGAGGGCATGCCATGCCTCGGCGGTGGGCGGCCCAAGATAGGGAGTCACTGGTCGGGCGTTGGGGACGCGCTTCTTCGCTCTGTGCACCTGGGAGTCAGAGGCGGGCCGTCTCCCGTTCCGCTGACGCTCACTTGAGGACCGTGGACGCCAAGATGGTGGGGTGCCGAGCCAGGACCGAAGTGCGACCGGCCGCCTGGTCGACGAGATGTCCGAGCTCTGCGACCGGGTGCGACCGACTTACGCTGACGATCTGGTCGCCAGCCTTGTTGCAATCACTGAGATCCACGACGGATCGCTCATGCTGGAGGTGGACCGTGGGATTGGCCCGGCGACGCCCTCTTTAGGCGCTCGCGGCTTCTCGGTGGCCGCCGTTGAGCCCGCTGCAGGCATAGCCGCCCTCGCTCGACAACGGCTCGGCAGATTGACCGTTCTCGTTCTGACCCTCTTGACCCTTGGCTTGACCGCATGCTCACCCACACCGGGTGTGGGGCTGGCTCTTGGTAGGCCGGGCACGCCCTTTGCCGCTACCAGCGTCTGGAACATCCCGCTTCCTACCAACACGCCAGTCAACCCCAACAACGCCGACTACCTGAACGTGATCGCAGAGAACAACTGCGGTGAACCAACAGCGGTGCCGGAGACGCCGGTCACCTGCACTCCGTCTCCTTACTCCGACATTTTGAACATCACCGCGTTCAGCGCTCCGCTCTACGTTGTGCCTGCAGACCAACCGAAAGTTTCAGTCACAGCCGCTTGTCCAGGGGAGGATCGCGGATTCTCGTACGCCTTTCTCAACTCGATAGCTGGCGGCGTACCGGTACCGGCCGATGCACACGCAGCAGCCGGGTCGGACCAAGAGATTCAGATCTACCAACCTTCCACCAACCACTACTGGGAGTTCTGGAGGTTCCAAAGAGACTCCAGCGGCAACTGGAACGCCTGCTGGGGAGGCGAGATTACCGACGTCTCGCAGAGCGACGGAATCTTCCCGAGCGAGCTCGGCGCTACCGGCACGTCCTTGCCGCTGCTGGGCTCGGTCGTACGTATCGAGGAGCTGCAATCGGGTCAGATCGACCACGCCATCGGCCTCGTGATCGGGGACGATGCCACAGCCAATCTGAACTCCGATGTCGATCCAGCCAATACATCTGATCCCAATCGAAAAGAGCCGGGGGTCTCTTGGCCGGCTACGCATGGAGATGGTCGCAGCAGTGACCCGAACGCCATACCCGAGGGCACGCGGTTCCGATTTCCAGCTTCACTGGATCTCAGTCAATATGACCTGACGCCCATCGCCAGGGTGATTGCCTTGGCCGCCCAAAAGTACGGGTTCATCGTCAATGACTCGTCACCCACCCCCACTCTCTCTCTGCGGCTGGGAGACCCCACCACCTACATCGCGGCTGGTTTGCCCAATCCCTACACCAGCGGGCCAGGGGTCGACGACCAAGGCACGCACGGACTGCTCGATGGCGGGTCGCAAAATGCCATCATGCAGAACTTCCCCTGGGACGAGCTCCAGGCTCTGCCATACGACTACGGCGAACATGAACCGGCGAACAATCACCATTGACACCGAACGACCGGGCGAATTGAGCCCCTGTGCGAGCCCGAAACGGCCGGTCGGTGGCACGAGAGAAGGGGCCCGAGTCCTGGCGTTGTGGATGCCTTCGCTCTCGCGTTGGGTCGGTTCACCATGAGCAGGATCTACTCACATTTGAGGAGAATCAACGGAGCTCGATCTCGAGGAAAGCCCGCCTAGGGAGCCTTGGGTTAGATTTTTTCTCGATGGGCGGAGCCACGGGGAAACTCGATTGGCGGTCGTGCCCCAACCTGCGGGAGGTTGCCATGGCAGAAGGACAGGAACACCGGAAACGGACGAGACTGACATCATCGACCGGGGTAGCCTTTCGGTGGTTCGCCGCGGGTTTTCTCTTCGTTGCCGTCGTGCTTGCGACCACTGCGACGTCGAGCGTGCTCCTTTCTCCTCAATCTGACGCAGGGGCAGATGGTGGGAGTTCTTGCGGCCCGGCGGGTTCAGTAACTATCTCGGGCACGATCGATGGCACGTGGATAAGCCCGGTCGGAAGCGGACCGGTCGGCGGCATCTGGGACGCCTCCTGGACGCAGGACGACACCGGAACCATAACCAGTGGGACGCTCGAAACGAGTTTCGGCGATACAGATAGTCTGGCGGGGGCTACGTGTCAGGACTTGCCGACCGATTTCGGCATAGAAGGAGACACGGTATCCAGCGTGCTTGCTGCACAGTCGTTTACCGTCAGCCCAGCAGGTGCTGTTGAAGACGACGGCACTTGGACTGCGGACTGGTATCTGTCACCGACTGCGAATGGAACCGCAAGTGGCACCTACACCGGTTCTGGGACACTCGTACCTGACGGGTCACTGACTCCGACTGTTTCCGTCACCGATAATGGACCCGTGACAGCAGGCACCTCCCTCGTCTTCACCGCCGCAGTTTCCGGTGATGGCCCTGTGCCGACCGGAACCGTGAGTTGGAGTATTTCCGGCCCAGGATCACCAACTTGTTCAGATTCAACGCTTGATGGATCCGGTTCCGCCACGTGCACAATTCCGAATGCTGGAGCAGGTCAGTTCACCGCAACGGCCTCATACTCCGGAGACTCGAACTACTCCTCAGGTTCTGGCGACGACACTGCCACGGTGAACCCCAGCGTGGGGTCGGTGACGCAGGTAACTGGCACCGTTTCTATTACCCATGCAAATGGCTCGGTAACGACCGCAGTCTCCGGATCTCCGATTGCGCTCGGTGACACCATCCAAACGTCAGCAAACGGGGGTGTGACCATCGGCTTTGTCGACCAAACGACCCTAGCCATGGGTGAAGACACCCGATTGTTGGTGGATCAGTATGTCTACAACCCTACGACGCAGCAGGGATCGAGCCTCTTCTCATTCTTGCAAGGCGCTTTCACGTATGTGTCCGGTCTCATCGGAAAGAACGATCCAGGCCAGGAAAATGTTGAAACGCCTGTTGGAGCGCTAGGCATACGAGGCACCGAGTTCATCGCCCAGGTCAATCCCACTCAGAGCACGCTGCAGATGGATCTGATCGAGGGCGAAGTAGCGATCACTCCGACGCTTAGTGGGGTGGCCACGACCATGGATGCGCCGGAAGCCGCCACGTCCGACAGCTCAAGTGTCAGCGAACCCACGCCCATCACCGAGTCCGCATTCGAACTGCTGGAGGCGCAGCTTTTCCCTGTTGTGCCCCCCTTCGAGGTCTCGCCCGCAAGCCTTTCGCCTGCAACTCCAGGGGCGAAATACGGCCCGGTGACACTCCAGGCAGTCAACCTCGGAGCGAGCACCGCCCCCTACACCACCACGTTGAAGTGGAAAAAGATCTCGCTGCCGAAAGGATTGAAACTGTCCTCGGCCGGGGTGCTATCGGGAACACTGAATAAGAATCTGGCCGCAAGTCAGAGTTCGATCACGATCGAGGTGACCGAGACGGTCACCACCCTCAACGGCACAAAGAAGGTCAAGACAACTACGACGAACCAGGCGACCATTCCTCTGACGGTCAATTGAGCCACTCACCTTGGGACTGGCCCGGGTTCCGACCCAGGTTCTTTCGCGTGCGACGCCCAGGGTCCCCGCGGCAGTTATCCACACGCCCGAAAGTGCCCGATCACAGGCAACGATCGCGAGCGCGCAAGCTTCGATAACGCGCCCACAGCCGACGATCAGGGTCAGGCACCTTGGATCAGTGTCCCGTTCACGGACCTTCCAGAACGTCTTGGACGGAACGTGAAAGTAGACAGAACTCATTGCCTTCGGGATCGGCGAGCACAATCCACGTGGAGTCGGATGTTTGGCCCACGTCCACCCGCTGCGCCCCAAGGTCCAACAGGCGGCGAAGCTCGTCGCTTTGGGTGGATCCATCTGCACGAAGGTCAAAATGAAGCCGGTTCTGCTCAGTCTTCGTCTCGGGCACCCGTCCGATTTCAATCATTGGGCACGAACCGTCAGGTGGGGCGATGTCGGCTCCTGTGGAGTCGAGAAGGTGGATCTCCCAACCGAGAACTGCACACCAGAACTCGGCCACTCGGCGGGGATCGACGGCTGCGATAGAAATGGCCGCAATCCGGCTAGTCATGTTGCCAGTCTGCCCTCGGTTGGGCTCGGCGCACAGGAAACCTTCATTTTGAAGCGTGAGTCAGCCCACCGACGCCGATAACGGTGCGAATCCGGGCGATCAGGGCAACCGGGATCCGAATGGCTCGCTGCCTCGGCCGCGGGCGATTTCGGCGTCTCGATCTGGCGGTGGGCACCACTGTGCGCCACTTCACATCGTCTGACCTGTCGGAACTCGGGGACCTGACCGGACGTTCCCGCTGCCGCCGCCGGCCCGGTGCGGTTGAAACCGGGCTCGCCCCGTGACACGATCGGGCTCGGTTCATCGGGCGACGAGGTTCCCTTCCTACACCGGCTGAAAGGAGAGCACCATGCCCGGCCACCGGACGCTCGTCTCGCTGACCGGCATCGTCGCGATCAGTGCCCTGGTGCTCGTCGCCGCGGCGGTGCCACCTTCCGGCGCCGACCTCAGGCCCGGCATCGGAGCCCACCACCCGCACGTGGGAGGAGAGCTCGTGTTCGTGGCCAACGCTGGGTCCGGCCCAGTCACGGTCTATCCGGCTCACAGCTCGGGGCCGGTCGCCTCAGTCGACTCGGTTCCCGACCCCGATCTCGACAACACCGTCTGGGACCCCTGGGGGGTCACCTTCGACCCGGCCGGCGACCTCTTCGTGCAGTCGTTCGTTTCCGACGCGACCACGTTCGTGTTCCCGTGGGGCCAAACCTCGCCATCGCGAGTCTTCCGCGTGGATGGTCCCGACAGCCGCAGCATCGCCGTCGATGCCACGGGCTACGAGTACGTCGCTACCGGTGAGAGCGCCGCCAGGATCTCGGTGGCCGCCCCGGGGGCGGCGGGTACCTCGGCGGACTTCTACGCGGTGCCCGCCGTCCGGACCATCACCACGTCCGAGAGCGGTTACTCCCCTTGGCCGTCGACCTTGGCCGTCGACTCCAGCGGTGACCTGGTCGTAGCCACCGTCTCGCCCCAGGGCAATGCCGTCGAGGTGTTCGAGGGAGGTGGGAGCGGCTCGGGTACTCCAATTCGCGCCCTGTCCGGGACGGCCACTGATCTGGGCACCTGCACGGGGTTCGACACGTGCGACCACCTGACGGTGGCAACTTCGGCGCGGGCCGGTCGCCTCTACGTCGCCGTGACCACTTCGGCCGGCGCGCGCATCGAGGAGTTCGCTGCGAGCTCTGACGGTGACGTGGCCCCCGCTCGGACGATCATGGGCACGCGGACGGGCCTCGTCGGGAAGGTTGTCACGGGCCTCGCCGTCGGTCCGAAAAGCGGCGATATTTACGCCATGGTGAGGTCGAGCCAGTTCTCAGGACGCGGCTCAGTCGAGGCGTTCTCGGCTCATGCGAACGGGAATGTCGCTCCCCGGTGGGCGTTCACCGACGCCACCAACGGATTTGCTGACGCACAAGGGATCGCCGTGGTCTCTCCGCCGGCATCGACCGGTTCGTCACCATGGGCTCACTCGTAGGACTCATTGGTCTGGTCGTAGACGAGCCGCAGCTCCGAGTCGATCGCCCGTAACAATTACCCGACGGCAAGCACAAGCCGTCGGATAATCCACCCCGAGCCGGCGATCAGGGCAGGCTGCTGACAGCGATTCTCGGTCCCGCAATAGCTTGTGGCGATGGCTCCTGAAGACGACGCTCGAAAACAGCCTCTGGATCCGGGCGACTCACATCACGCCCGTCGGATGGCAGAGTCGTTCGGCTTCGACGCCGAGCGTTACGACCGCACCCGACCCCGCTACCCCCAAGCCATGGTGGATGCGATCGTCGCCAGCATTCCCGGACAGGACGTCCTCGACGTCGGCGTCGGGACCGCAGTCTCGGCAAGGCCATTTAGGGAGGCGGGCTGTCGAGTGGTCGGCATCGACGTGGACAAAAGGATGGCTGACTTCGCCCAGCGTGATGAATTCGACGTAGAGATTGCGAAGTTCGAGGACTGGGATCCACTGGGTCGGACATTTGACGCCGTCATCTCCGGCCAAACGTGGCACTGGATCGATCCGGTTGCGGGAGCGGCCAAGGCCGCCGGAGTTCTGCGGCCCCATGGCAGGCTGGCTGCCTTCTGGAACATCTTCCAGCCACCGCGGGACCTTGCCACTGCCATCGCCGAGGTATATCAGCGGCTGCTGCCGGACACGCCTTTCTCAGGCGGGATCTCCGGAGGCATGAATGCGTACGCCCCTCAGTTCCTAAGAGCCGCTGAAGGCATCCGCTCGGCGAGCGGTCTGGGCGAGCCGGATCAGTGGGAGTTCCCCTGGGAACGGCCGTACACCCGAGACGAATGGCTGGACGTCGTGCCGACTTTTGGTGGCCACAACCATTTCCCTCCGGGCGTACTCGGTGAGGTGCTGGCGGGTATCGGTGCGGCCATCGATGCGGTCGGCGGGTCGTTCACAATGGAATACACGGCGGTTGCTGTCACCGCTCTCCGAAGCGTGAACCCCTGACGATCTGAGGGGAGCGTCTCACTCAGAACTTGAGGCCCACCTCAGTGATCCACCACCCATAGGTGTCGGTCAGAGGCAGGCATATCCGGCGATATCGGGCATTCCAACCCGGGCTGCCGATTGACGAAGAGCTTCCGCCTCGCTGAACGCCTATCGAGTGATGCCCCCAGAGGAAGGGCGATCCTCAGGGGGTGCAGTTGACCAGCACGTCGGGCGGCGGGCCTTCGGGCGGAGCGCCTAGGTCTACGCCAGTGAGATCCTTGACTTGGGCCCGGAACCAGGTGGTGAATTCAGTGTTGAGACTGGCGAGATTCGTGAATACTTCCGCGATGTCGGTAGCCTCGAACCACACCAACATGAAACTCCCCATCGGAGTCTCCTGAAGAGCCCACGTTTCCCTGGAAATTCCGTCTGAAGTCAGCTGCTCCTCGAAGTCCTTCCGGCGTTCCCCCATGCATGTGGCAGCAAAGGCCCGGCTCTCTTGTTCTTTACCGGGAAGGATCGGGAACGCTCCATTGAACACAGCCATTGGCTCTTCTCCTTGATCGTCCGCAGTCGCGCCGGAGACAGTACCAGTGGGCTCCCGGGAGGGCCCAAGGCCAAGAAGCTGGCGGGCCTAACATCCAATGATCGCCACCTCCGATAACCGCCCCGCTCCCCCGTGTTGGGGGGCACCCGGACTTCACTCGATATCGCCACACAAAGGGTGGCCTGGAAAGGGTCGCCTCAGCCCGATCGGATGACGCAGGCGACGGCAAAGACCGTGACCCATCCGATCATGGCGACGTAAAAGCCCCGCTCGATTGCACCGAACCACCTTCGGAGCGTAAGGCTGGCTCGGCCCAAGACCATGCCGACGATGCAGGCTGCCATGGCCCATGCAAAAGAAGTTGAAACCTGGGCCAGGACGTGCCACGGCCCTTCAGCCGTCAGGAGAGATCCGAGACGAAAACCTGCAGCGGTCACTGAGACGAAGGTGACGATGGCGATCAACCCATGAACTTGGCCGGTGGAAGTGCGGGGCGACCCGGGCTCGTCCATCGGGAACCAACTGATGACCAACCGACCCACGGCAAAGACGACAAGTAGAGCAACGGCGGTGCTCGCACCCTTCCTGCCACGAACGACGTCGCCGATGCCGAAGGCAAGAGCTGCCCCGGCAATACCGAGACCTATCGTCGCTGCTCGGTATCCAGCCTGGTACTTGGAAATTCCGTATTGACTCACAGCATTGTGAAGAGGCGACAGTCCCGTCGGTGCGAGGTGGAGATACACGAGGCTGACAATGGCGAACGCAACGCCAACCAGGGCGACGCCACCTGCCACCACGACGACGTCCCTCATCGCAAAAGCACCTTACTGCTGGACGATCCACCGAATGCCGGAGTTCAGTGACCAGACGCCACCGACCAGAGACGGTTGGGATCACCACGGCGATCGGGGCTAGCCCCGTTCGACCCACCGAACCACGCCAAATCGGGCACTGGTTCGGTCACGCGTCCCTACGTTCATCGTCTGGCATGGCCGGGTGCCGATGCAGCCAACACAGTCCTGAGCGGTGTGTCGTCCGGTTCAGGCACCGGCGCCGCCCGCCGCGAGCCTCGGTGAAGGGTACGAAGACGTAGGCGTGGCACTGCTCGCTCATCCGTCCGCCTCAACCCCGACACTCATCGAGACCTTGAACCCGACCGACTTCACGAGCGAACCGTAGCCTCAGACCCGACCGCTAGATAAGCGTCACCAGCCCGGCGTTGGGGCAGGCGGCCATAGGAGGCACAATGAATGGATGGCCGAGTCAGACGATCGGCGGGCCTTGCTTGCGGACCTAATCTCACTGAGCATTCCCGCCGAGACGGCTTGCCAGAGGCTTGCGGCGTTCGGATGGGACAGCGACACGGAGCTGGTCGTCCTGACGAGGGCCGACTGCGTCCGACTGTTGGATTCCTATCTGGCCGGTGAGCTTCCCGCCGAGGAGTGTGAAGCCTGGGGAGAGGTCATCGAAGGCCGGGACGACATCGGATTCGAAGAAGGTGCCTCCGAACCTCTGAAAACCTTCCTGATGGAGTTGGCGACGCCTGAGATCACCCGACCTCTGACTCCTGAGTCTGCTCACGAATGGCGAAACGCCCTCACGTAGGGCGCTCGGACCCGACGGTATGAAACACCAGGCGACGACACCCCGTCGACCCGTGCCTGCGAAGAAGGCTGGGTGTGGACCCTTCTTCCTACGCCCTACGCAATGTCTCAAAGACGCTGCCGATCTCCCGGCCCGACCCTACGACGAGCGTCCTTATCGACGGCAGATACCACTCACTCGCCACGGAGGGGTCATTCCACACACACGGGCGCAGGCTTGTCACCGCGAGCCCGTTGACATCCGACGGTTGCGGGCACGTTCCCTCGGTACCGGTGAGCGGTTCAATGACCTTGGAGATTTGAACCTCATTTGACGCCCTCTTGTACAGTCCGGGTGGTGGTGCGCCACCACAGCTTCCACTCGGCGCACCGAGATACAAGACGTTCATGGCATTTAGATTCGGACAGGGCGTGTTTCGGTAGACCTTCCAGTTCAACGGGACCGAGATCGCAACGCTGCCGTAGACATAGGTCCTCCATCCTTTAGGTACGGCGGACGAAATAGACGTTGGCGATGAGGTCGAGCTGCCGCAGGCAGCGATGGCTAACCCCGCTACAGCAAGAACAGTCGCCAAAGAGCTAGCTCGGATTAGACGCACTTCCACACCGTTCTGGACGCCTCGGAGAACCGCTAGGTTCCCGTTGAAGGCTCAATCCCAAGCCAGGTTTCGGTCGGCTGACCTCGACGGCGCCGGATCAAGAGGATTCCGACCGTTGCCATCCCAAGGAGGCTGGTTGCGATCGGTAGCAGATACCACGGGTCCGGCGGCGGAGAGCAGGAATGGGCAGGGGGACTGAAGCCACAGCTCTGAATAAGGGTGCTTTGGTCAATACGCAGCATGATATATGCGGTGCAGACGAATGTGACCAGTCCAACGATCACCGCTATCCCGAGCACCAGGACGATGCGCCCTATCCGTCGCACCCAATCACTGTGCACCTTCGGGCTGAGTCCAGCATCAAGCGATCCCCACATCGAGCGCACTCAGGGGTCGGGTCTTCCGCAGCTCCAGAGTCAGACGGGGTGGTCCCACCTACCCGGCGGCGTTCTGGGTCACCCACAATCCGCCCGGAATCCATTCGCTATCGAGCCTCGGCTTCTAGCTGTTTCGGGAGTCAATACGGCGCTGGAGATACCAGGCGAAAAATCCTGAGTAACGGGCCTGGAGTTCGGGCAGTTGCCAGTCCTGGCCGGTGACACGGTGTCGGCAAGAGGATGCGCCACAGGCACAGGCGATCTCGCCCGCCGAGGTATCGAACAGGGCGTAATCGGTCGTCAGTTCTTCGTCCGGTGCCACCTTTCGCATGGCGACGAGCACGACGTTGCCAGCGAAGCCGACGTTTGGGTCGCACGAATGGTTGAGGAAGAGCATGACCGGCTCGTATTCCTCCTCCGTCAGGGCGGCCAGGTGGAGCCCGTCTGTGATCTGGATTTCCGAGCTCTGTAGTTCATCGGACAGGCAGGTCAGGGCGCCGGTGTCCACGATGTGGCCTCCTTTGACCGCCACCACCTCACCGCATTCAATGGGTTGTCCGGCGAACAGTCCCCGCCCATGGAGTCGACTGGGGTCGCCTTTTCGGACCTTCGGCGAGATCCAGGATGCGACAGACGGGCGGTCCACGGCCATGAGGAAATAATGCCCGGAAACAACACGCCCTGCGCCCGGAAGTGCCTGAGTGAGACAGTTCGCGCTTAGCAAGCGCTCATCCCTCGATAACGCACCCACACCCGGCGTTATGAGGCAGCCCCGCCTCCCGGCATGTTGCGGTTGGGGTGGATTCGGAGTCCGAGCCGCAGCCCAGCGACGTCGCCTCGCTAAGTCGCGGTCGCTCCGAGAAGCACTATGAAGATGGTGCAGGGCCGGTTCGCCTTGTTTGTCCACCGGTGCCGTGACCCGTTCTGGACTACGACGTCACCGGCTTGGAGATGCACTTCTTTCCCATCGTCCAACTCCAGCCACACTTCACCAGAGATCACGCAGTCAATGTCAACGGTCTGCGTGGTGTGCATCCCCGGCTCGGCTGGTTCCATCGCCGCCGCCATGCCGGGGAGTGTGCGTTCAAGTTCCTCCAGTCCGGCAACAACGTCAACCTCCTCGGTGAGCTCCTGCGTATTGGGCCCAACCGTAAAGAACCCAGCCCGATACCCGCCTGGGGGCGGAAAGTACTGAAGAGGATCTTCGGAAGGTCGTTCGCCAGATACGTGAAGTGAAGGAGGAATATCGGACTCCCACAGACGGTGGAACTCAAAACCGGGCAAGAGGCTCAGGAGCACTGGCTCGACCTGTTGGTCTGATGTAACGACTGATGTGCCCTCTGCTGTCTTGCCTGTCACGACAAGTCGCCTGCTAGTCATGCTGTTCTGACCTCCGTACTCGATCGGGCCATAAGAATCTGCCAGATGGTCGGCCAGAATGCCTGGCGAAAGCGCATGGCGTCCTCTCGGATCGACTCACTGGCACAGAAGCGCCGCATCGTCGCACCCCGTCCCGACGTTATGGGGCAGGCTCAAACTCGGTGACCACTGCTGGCGGGGGCTCTGCACTGATGGTTGGACTCGGTGATCCGGTCGCCATCTCGGAGACAGTCCCGAGTATCCAAAACCCAATGGCTGCTAGGCCAAGACCGGCAGTAAAAGCGATCCCTCCGGCAATGATCAAGCGGTAGTGCGGATACTCGATCGACGCTTGGTGGAGATGGTGCAGATTCTGCACCAACTGACGGTGATTGTCGTATGTCTCGTAGGTTGACGCAGCGGGTACCGCCGCCAACACCAACGAAGCAGCGGCCATCCAGCGGGTCGGCCCACGTACCAACTTCAAGTTGGTGTCTGAACCTCGACGGTTGACCGTCCAGCGCCAGCAAGCAAATCCGGCCAGTCCGATTCCAATGGCGAGGGCCGCTTGGTAAATGGTGTCCTCCAAGCGGAATCCGTCCTGCCAGCTCGAAACAATCCAGGCCACGCTGCCGCCGACCACACCGAGGTAGCCACAGATGAGCAACAGGGCACCAATACGCCGGTGACTTTGCTTCCTGGGAAGCGTACTCACACCTCTGTCGTGAACCGAAGGTCATCGGTGGCCCACCTGCCCAGCAACGTTCGGGGGCAGGTCATCAGCTCGTCCGCGGGATCGGTCATCGGCGTGTGAAGGTCAGATGGGTGACGCCGCTCGGTGACGAGACTGCCTCCACGTCGTACTTCTGCTCCAACGCCTCCAGGCCGTCCCACAGTCGAACGCCGCGGCCGAGCAGGATCGGCACCTGCACGACGTGCAGGTGGTCGACAAGACCGGCAGCGATGAACGCGCGCATCATGGTCGGGCCCCCGCCGATGCGGACGTCCTGACCGGCGGCTCCGTCCCGCGCCACCCCGAGGGCATCCGCTGGCGCGGCGTCGAGGAAGTGGAACGTCGTACCACCCTCCATCTCCAACGACGGGCGCGGATTGTGGGTCAGGACGTACGTCGGCGTGTGAAATGGCGGGTTGTCGCCCCACCACCCGCGCCACTCCGGGTCGTCCTGCCAACCCGGAGGGCCGAACTTGCCCGCGCCCATGATTTCCGCACCGATCCCGGGTCCGTACTGGTCGGCCATCACGTGATCGACCCCCTCGGTGCCGCCCGACTCGCCGAGGAGTTGACGGCGGCCGAACCGGGTGGCGAACATCCACTCGTGGAGCCGATGGCCGGCGTGGCCGAACGGGGCGTCGAACGTCATGCCCTCGCCGGTCCCAAACCCGTCCAGGGAGATTGAGAAGTTGTGGACACGAACCCGGGACATGGCGGCCTCCGAACCGTTGGGTGATTGCGATATTCAACTGGTTGACGCTAACGCCGAGCGGAGCCCGGCCGCCTGTCCCTGACATGCCGGTGCGAGGCGGTTCGCGACCTGCCAGCATCCGCTCCTCGATAGTGCGCCCGCACCCGGTGATATGTGGCAGGGTCGGTGGCTCTCAGTATCGCCTGCCGGAAGGCTCGCTCCCAGGATGGCCTCCTTCGGCACCCGAGTTTTGGTCCGGGACAGCGGACTCCTTTTAGGCCGGCGCGAACACCGACAACGGAACGCTCGACGTGCCTTGTCCGTCGGCGAGAAGCGGGCCGTCACCCAGCTCGCCTTCTTCGTCAAGGCCCCAGCAGGCGACCTTCGAGCTGGCCGTCAACACAGCGCAAGATGAATCGGTGTTCGCGGCCATGCTTTGCACACCCGAGAGCTGGCCGCTTCCGTCGACGCCGAGCACGCTGGCCGGTGTCGTGCAGCCACCACCTCCAATAACGCACACCGGGCTCGACCCTGCTCCCAGTTGACCGTCTCCGGTCGGGACCCCAGCACTCCAAGCCTCCGGTCGTGAGGCTGGCGCAAAAGACGTTGAAGTTCCCGAACAAGCCGGAGACACCCGAAAGAGGCGCCGTACCGGCAGTGTCGAGGACGGTGACGGGGACGCTGCTCCAATCGGAACTCGTGGCGTTGCCAAGCTGACCCTGGTCGCCAGAGCCCCAGCAGTCCACCGAACCCGAATCGATGAGAGCACAGGTCACGTCGGCGGAGAGCCCGGTAGCGTTGGAGGAGAGTGCGACCAGATCGGTGGCGCTCGTGAGCGTGCCGCTTCCTCCCACCCCGTCGACCACGACGGGAGAGGTGGCATCGTCGGTACTGTCGTCATCTCCGAGCTGACCTTCGTCGGCACGGCCCCAGCAGTCGACACCGCCCGTCGACAGCAAGGCACAGAAATGGGTGGTCCCAGCAGCGATCTTGGTCGCTCCGCTCAAATCACCGCTACCTCCCAACCCGAGGACGGGACGTGCGTACATGGAGCAGGAGTGGCCCCCGCCACAATCATCCGGTCCGTCCTCCGTACCGTTGCCGAGGATGCCGTCTGCACTCGTCCCCCAGCAATCGACGCCGCCCGATGACAAAAGCGCGCAGAACGACGAGAGGTTGGTCCAAACGACGTTCGTAACCCCCGCAAGTGGCGAATCGGATGGGGTGATCACAGCATCCGGTGAATCGATGTTGTAGTTGGGAACGGTGCTCTCGTAGGCGGGGCCATCTCCGCGCTCGCCGACTGCTCCGTATCCCCAGCAGTCGACGCCGCCACCCTGCAACACGGCGCAGAAGTCGTAGTTCCCCCCGGTCAGACTCACGACGTTCGTGAGCGGCACCTGCTCGGGGACCATCGAGCACGCCGTTTCGTCGTCGTTGCACTGCGAAGGACCGGTGTCGGTTCCGATGCCCAATGCGCCCAAGTAGTTGCTACCCCAGCAGTCCACGTCGCCGTCTTGAAGAAGCGCACAGAAGGAGGTGGAGTTCCCCGCTGTTGCCAGCGACTTGACGCCAGAGAGGACACCCGAGCCACCGACTCCGAGAACCTGCTGGGCCGTTTTGGAGCAGTTGAGGCCCCCGCAGGTGTCGGGACCCGTTGCGGTTCCGATACCAAGCTCGCCGTAGGTGTTGTCTCCCCAGCAGTCGACGCCGCCGGGGTTGAGGACAGCGCAGTAGGTTTCAAGGCCCTGGTGGGACGACTCATTCGACCCAAGGACGCTCACCACGCCGGAGAGTGAGGGTCGACCAGCACCTGCCGCCACACTCACTTTGACCTTCTTCGACTTGGATACGGCACCAGTGGCCCTCGACGCGAGCTCGTACTTCTTTGCCTTCGTGCCCGAGTTCAACGGAAGTATCACGCTCTGGCTGAACGCCCCCGAGGTACAGCTCGTGGTGATCGGAAGCTCCTGGACTGGCAAGTTCGATGAGAGAGTGCAACTACTGGCGTTGGCAACATCGGCCGTGACCGTCACAGTCCCGTCGTTGTTGCTGACGGAGGATGGCGAGGCAGCGAGACCGGTGATCTTTGGCTTGACCACCTTGGCCCCCGCCGGTTCTGCGGTCGTCACCAACAGCCCTGCGATGGCTGAGCAGCCTGCCAGAACCACCGCGAATCGACGACCAAACCGACCCTTACTAAGCGAACTCCGACCCGCCATTGGGAGCACCCCCTACTGTCCTATTGCCGCATTTCGACGAAAAATGTAGACCGTAGTGAGGCTCGCTGCATGGCTTGCGCTCACCGCGATGTTCTCGCCACGGGAAGCGCGAGACCGATGTTCCGATTCTTGCAGGCCCGGCTGGAGAGAAGACGGAAGGGTGCCCCACTCGTGCCGTTGTGGGGCAGGGATGTCCCTCTCGCCCCCCTGCCCCTCCTCCTCGGGTGGCCGGTCCCCGTTGTTCCGCCGTCGCCGTGCCTCTGCGCTGTCCCGCCGCGCGGCTTTGTCGTCGGCCGCGTGGCGTTCTCCCTCTCTCCCTGCCCACGGCAGTCTCGTGCCCACGGCAGTGCCTGAGTTCATGACATAAGCCACACCTGCGGGTCCGGATGTGTCAAGACATAAGCGACACCGATGCGGGAGGTCGCTTATGGACAAGGGCCGGTTCGTGATCGAGACCCACCTGCGGACCGGGAGGCCATCGGGCGAACTGGCCGCCAGTCTATGGAGTCGACCGCAGCTGGCTCTACCGGCGCCTGGCCCGCTACCGCCGGGACGGCGAAGCCGGGCTCGAGCTCCGCTCGAGGCGACCGCATTCCTCGCCCAGCCGCGATCGCCGATCTCTACGAGGAGGAGATCGTGGCCCTCCGCAAGGAGCTCGCCGACGGCGGCTTCGATGCCGGGGCCGAGACCATCCACCACGCACCTGCTCCGCGCGCCACGCGAACGTCCCCTCGGTCTCGACCATCTGGCGGGTGCTGAAGGCCCGGGGGTTCGTCACTCCGCAGCCCCACAAGCGGCCGAAGAGCTCCTATCATCCGGTTCTGTGCCGAGCTTCCCAACGAGTGCTGGCAGGCCGACGTCACCCATGTCGCGGTGGCCGATGGACAGGTCTTCGAGGTCTTGAACGTCATCGACGACCACTCCAGGCTGTGCGTGGCCTCTCGGGCCTTCGTCTCCACCCGTTCTCCTGATGTGGTCCGGACGTTGCATCGAGCCGCAGGCCAGTGGGGTTATCCGGAGCAGTTCCTGACCGACAACGGCGCCATCTTCACTGCGTCCAAGGGCGGCGGGGTCGGCGACTTCGAGGCCGAACTGCTCGCCCTCGGCATCACCTCGAAGCACTCCCGTCCCTACCATCCCCAGACCTGCGGCAAGGTGGAACGGTTCCACCAGACCATGAAGAAGTTCATGGCCAAGCAGGACCCGGCACGATTCGAAGAAGCAGCTGCAGCGTCAGCTCGATCACTTCGTCGCCTACTACAACGAGATCCGACCGCACCGAGCGCTCGGCCGCCAGACACCGGCCGCGGTCTTCGCCGCCCGAGAGAAGAGCTTTTCCGAAGGGCCCGATGATCGACGCCGCCGGCTATCGAGTCCGCCGCGACAAAGTCGACAAGGGCGGCACGGTCACACTCCGTTATCGCGGCCGCCTGCACCACATCGGCGTTGGACGACCATACGCAGGCTGGCGGGTCATCATCCTCGTCGCCGGACTGGACGTCCGGGTCCTCGGGATGGACGGCTCACCCCTCCGGCACCTCACCCTGGACCCAGGGCGGGATTACCAGCCCCTGGTCTGAGCTGGATGTCTACGATGTCTCGCGACAGCGTCGCTTATGTCTCGCGACATCACACTCGTGCCCACGGCAGGACTCGAACCTGCGACACCTCATTTAGGAAACGAGTGCTCTATCCGCTGAGCTACGTGGGCCACGTACAGACACGCAAGCCATCTTATGAGCGGCTCAACAGATACTGGCTACCAGACGATTTTGACAGTGACGACGTGGTTGTCCATCCGTCAATATGAGTCACGCCGAGCGGCCGCGTACTCTCGAGCACACACCGAGTCCCCGAGTAGATCGTCGGCATGCACTTGTTGCAGTGGATGCAAGAGCCCGACGAGCGACTCGCCCTTCTCCCAACGCGCCACCAAGTCCGGCTCGCCGCAAGCAGGGCCCGGGCCATGGCCACGAACGAGAAACCCTCGGCCAGGGCCATCTCGGCGGTGTCCAGCCGATTGATTCCACCGAGCAGGACGAGTGGCAGCGACACCGCCTCGCGGAACTGTCGGGCGTAGGGCAGGAAGAACGCCTCCTCGAACGGGTAGTCGCGCAGGAATCTTGGACCCGACCAGGCGGAAGCCCAAGCCGCATGGGTCAGCGGCAGGGTGGCCGCGAACTCACGGCGGGGTGCCTCCCCACGGAACAGGTACATCGGATTCGAGAGCGAGCTACCGCCGGTCAGCACGAGGGCGTCGAGGCCGCCGTCGGACTCGAGCATGCGGGCGAAAGTCCGTGCTCTCGTCGAGCCAGAACCCGCCGGGCACCCCGTCGGCCATGTTGAGTTTGGCCGTGACCGCCACCATTCCCCGTTAACCCCGTCGGCACCTTCTCTCACCGCCGCTACCACCTGACGCGGGAACCGGGCACGGTTCTCGAGTGAGCCACCCCAACGATCCTTTCGTCGATTGAGCCGAGGGCTCAGGAACGAGCTCAGCAGGTAGTTGTGGCCGAGGTGGATCTCGAGGCAGTCGAACCCGGCCTCGACCGCCACCGAGCCGCCGCGGCGGTAGTCGTCGGTGATGCGACGGAGGTCCGAGTCCGACGCCGCCCGGGTCAGTGCACCCCGACGCTCCGAGACGACGCGACGGGGACAGCGCCGCACATCCGTTCGACCGGGCGTTGGCCACGGGGCCGGCATGGCCGATCTGGGCCGAGGCCGCCGCGCCTTCGGCGTGGACGGCGTCGGTGAGCCGTCGCAGTCCCTCGAGCGCCGGCTCGGCCAGCACGACGCAGTGCCGGTCGGTCCGTCCCTCGGGCGAGACAGCCAGGTAGGCCACGGTGGTCATGGCCGCTCCCCCGGCCGCCACCTGCCGGTGGAAGGCGATGAGGTCGTCGGTGACGGCCCCCTTCGGTGCCGCCCCCTCGAAGGTGGCCGCCTTGATGACCCGGTTGCGCAGCTGGATGGGCCCGAGGGCAGGCGGGCTCCAAGACGGGGCTCGGGTTCACGAAGATCCCCGCCACCCCGAGCTCCTGCAGGCGCGCCGAGCACGGCCGGCGCCAGCTCCGGATGGCAGACGAGGAGGTCGGGCAACCAGGGATCGGGCTGGGCATAGCGAAGTGGCGATCCGTCGATCCGGCGTGGCGTGGAGCCCAGCGGCCAGGGCCACGGCCACCGGTGCGGCCGAGTCCCACTCGTACTGGCCGCCGGCGTGCACGTAGATCTCGGCCTCGCCTCGGATGACGGCGGCGATCTTGGCGCCCGCCGACCCCATCGGCACCTCGACGGCGCCCAGCCGGTCGAGCAGCGCGGGAATGAAGGCGGGCGGTCGCGTTCGACTCACCACGACCCGTGGCTTGGCCTCCGGTGGAGTCACCGGCGGCGGCGATCCGGTCTGGAGAACGAGGTCGAGACCGGGTAGGGCCACCGCCCCGACCACGGGCTCGGCATCGACGGACAGGGCGACGTGCACCGCCCAATCGGTCCGGCCCTCGCCGAACTCGCGGGTGCCGTCGAGCGGGTCGACGATCCACACCCGCCCGTCGGACGTGTCGATAGGTTCGGCGCTGGTGGACTCCTCCGAGCGGACGCGGTCGCCGGGGAACCGCTCCCGGAGTGCATCGACGATCAGCCGGTGCGACCACTGATCGCCTTCGGCCCCGGCCGCCTTTCCTCCTCCGGACCGGCTCCGGAGTTCGAGCAGGCCGCGGCCGGCTTCGTCCGCCAAGTCGACCGCGACCTCATTCTCGTCGGACAGCATTCCCCCACTCTTGCATGACCCGGCGTCGCGTGCAGGTTGGCTACGCTGCTCGCAGCCGTGACCGAACGACCCGTCATGTCGGTCGAGCAACTCCAGCAGTTCCTCACCGACGCATTCCCGGGCCCACCTGTTCCCTACACCGTCGAGCACATCGATCAGCGACGGTGCGGCTGCGACTCCCGGTGGGCCTCGAGCAGAGCAGGCCCGGCGGCACGGTGGCCGGGTCCGTCACTCATGGCCCTGGCCGACTGCGCGGCCTGGCTGGCCATCGTCGGCGCAGATCGGGCCGGTCGCCCTTTCCGTGACCACCAGCCTGCACATCGACTTCTTCCGCAAGCCGCCGCTCGTGGACGTGGTCGCCGAGGGGACACTGCTCAAGCTCGGTCGGCGACTGGCCGTGGTCGAAGTGGCCCTGCGCTCGGTGGGCGTCGAGAGGACGAATCCCTGGTGGCCAAGGCCCAGGTCACCTACTCCATTCCGCCCGCCGACCACGCCTGAGCACGCCGAGCCCGACCGACGCACCTGGGGTCCATGCATTGCGGGCTAGCGGTGTCGTGTCAGCATCGAATGAGCCACGCAAGAGGGAGCGGCCATGCATGATCTCCTGATCCGCGGAGGCACCGTCGTCGACGGAACCGGCCGACCGGCGATGACCGCCGACGTCAGCGTCGACGACGGTCGGATCAGCGGCGTCGGCGACCTGCCGGCGGCGAGTCGGCGAACCGGACGGTCGACGCCGACGGCCTGCTCGTCACGCCGGGCTGGGTCGACGTCCACACCCACTACGACGGCCAGGCCACCTGGGACGAGGTACTCGCCCCGAGCAGCTGGCACGGCGTCACCACCATCGTCTCCGGCAACTGCGGCGTCGGCTTCGCCCCGGCCCGACCCGATCGACGCGAGTGGCTGATCGGCTTGATGGAGGGGGTCGAGGACATCCCCGGCACGGCCCTGTCGGAGGGGATGCAATGGGAGTGGGAGACCTTCCCCGAGTTCCTCGACGCGCTCGACCGACGCCGCTGGACCGTCGACGTCGGCACCCAGATCGCCCACGGCGCGGTGCGCGCCTACGTGATGGGCGACCGGGGTGCACGCAACGAGCCGGCCAATGCCCGAGGAGATCGCGGCCATGAAGGCGGTGGTGAAGGAAGCCATCGCCGCCGGCGCCCTCGGCTTCTCGACGTCGCGCACCATCGCCCACCTGGCCATCGACGGTGAGCCGGTGCCGGGCACCTTCGCCGCCGAGGACGAGCTCTTCGGCATCGGCGCCGCCCTCGGCGAGCTCGGAACGGGCATCTTCGAGCTGGCCCCGGCCGGCGCCGCCGGCGAGGACATCGTGAGCCCCGCAAGGAGGTCGACTGGATGCGCCGGCTGTCGGCCGCCATCCGCCGTCCGGTGACCTTCGCCCTGGTCCAGGTCGACGCCGCCCCCGACCTCTGGCGCGAGCTCATGGAGGAGTCGCTGCGGGCCTGCGACGAGGGAGCCGACCTGTGGCCGCAGGTGGCCGGTCGGGGCTTCGGCCTGCTCACCGGCCACTTCACCACCTACTGCCTCTTCGACCAGATCCCCGCCTACCAGCAGCTGAAGGACAAGGCGCTCGGCGCCGACGAGTTCGTCGCCGCCCTGCGCCGGGCCGAGGTGCGCCGATCCATCGAGGCGTGGGAGGCCCCCGACGACGAGGCGGCCGAGCGGCTCGAGCAGGCGTTGCGCACGCACCTATCGCCCTCGGGTGCCCGCCCGAGTACGAGCCGGGCCCGGAGCGGTCGTTGGTCGGCATGGCCGCCGCGACCGGACGGTCGGCCATGGCCATGGCCTACGACGCCATGCTCGAGGACGACGGGCGGGGTCTCCTCTACCTGCCCATCCTCAACTACTCGGACGGCAACCTCGACCCGGCCCGCGAGATGCTGCTCCACCCCCGCTCGGCCCTCGGCCTGGGCGACGGCGGCGCCCACTGCGGCATCATCTGCGACGCCTCCCAGCCCACCTTCATGCTCACCCACTGGACCCGCGACCGCACCCGGGGCGAGCACCTGCCGCTCGAATGGGTGGTGAAGAAGCAGACCCACGACACCGCCCGCCTCTACGGCCTGCGCGACCGGGGCACCATCGAGGCAGGTGCCCTCGCCGACCTCAACCTCATCGACTACGACCGCCTGCAGCTCGACAACCCGCGGGTGGCCGTCGACCTGCCCGCCGGCGGGCGGCGTCTCCTGCAGGGCGCGACCGGCTACGTCGAGACCATCAAGCGCGGGGTGACCACCTTCGCCGACGGCGAGGAAACCGGCGCGCGGCCGGGGCAGCTCCTGCGGGGCGCCACGCTGAATCAGGACGTCCCGATGGACTCCGATCGGCTTCGAGCCGGCGAGCTCGGCCTGCATCTGCCGGTTGACCCGGTGCTCGATGATGAAGGCGAGGAACGGGACGAAGCCGGCGCAGACCACCGTCAGGATCCGGCCGAGCCGCCAGTGGGCCCGTCGGGCGAGGTCGGCGCCCGTGCCACCAGATAGATGATGTAGAGGTAGCCGTGCAGGGGCGCCACGACCTGGGCCATGGCCGGCTCGTGATGCCCCGTACTGCAGCGGGATGGCGATGAAGACGAGGATGATCAGCATCGTGCCGACGATGAAGGCCATGACCCGGTAGCGGATCAGCGCGGCACGGACGTCCCGCGCCGATGAGGCGCCGGAAAGGTCGACGAGCTGGTCGCCGTCGGCCGGTGGCGGCATCCTCAGCGCCGTCGGGCTTTCGCCTCGTCGGCCTCAGTCCGCCTTGTGCGGCATCGTCCGCTTCGTCGGCCTCGGCCAGCTCGGCCAGGTAGCGGTTGTAGGCCGCGAGCTGTGCTGGCCTCTTCTTCGGGGTCTGCTCGGCGAACCGCTCGCCCTCGCCGCCGTGCTCGGCGTCGACGGCCGTGGCGGCAGCGATGGCCACGTTCCGCTCGCGGCCCGCCGGTGAGCGCCCACCCCGGCTCGAGGTGCGGCCCGCTTCGAGCTGGCCTGCCGTCCGCCGGACCATCGAGAGCCGTCGGAGCGAGCCGTCCGGACCATCGGTCGGCCCTGACCTTGCGCCCGCCGGCCGGGCTGACGGCCTGCCGTTGATGCTGTCGTGGATCAGCTGCCACCAGACGTAGACCGCGTAGACGGCGAACAGCGGCCACTCGAAGGTGTACGCCCAGCTCAGCGTGTTGCCGCCCAGGGCTCGGCCGAGCTGCCACTGGTGAGCAAGGCGAAGGCGGGCAGCAGCACGAGCAGCGTGACGTGCAGCGCGATGCAGCGCGGGGGTGAAGTAGCGGCGCACGCGCTCCATCGTACCGCGGCCGCTCGGGCCTCGGCAGCGCCCGGACCTGGGCCAACGAGCGGCCGCAGGGTGGACCCGGCGTCCCCGTCGTCGGAAGCCGCGCTCCGTAAGATCGGCCGTCGGTCGGGCAGCCCGGCCAGTGCGGCGTCGGGCGCCTGTTCCGGGACGAAAGGACGACCCATGAACGAACGGCTGAGAATCGGGCATCGCCGAGGCCATCGGCACCATGATCCTCGTCGTCGGCGGTCCGGGCACCGCCATCCTGGCCACCGGCCACTTCTTCCCGAAGGGCACGGTCGGCGTGCTCGGCGTCGCCCTGGCCTTCGGGCTCAGCCTGCTGGTGGCCGCCTACGCCATCGGCTCGATCTCGGGCTGCCACATCAACCCGGCCGTCACCCTCGGTCTGTGGGTCATCGGCAAGACCAAGTCGATCGAGCTCCCCTTCTACATCGTCGGCCAGGTGGTCGGGCGGCCTCGTCGGCGCCCTCGTCATCTTCATCATCGCCAAGGGCAGCCTCGTCCACTTCAACGCGACGGCCACCGGGTTCGCCTCGAACGGCTACGGCATCCACTCACCCGGCGGGTTCAAGCTCGAGCGCGGTGATGCTGGACGAAGTGGTCTTCACCGGCGTCTTCGTCTTCATCATCGCCTCGACCAGCCGCCTGTCGATGCCGGTCGGCATGACCGGCGTGACCGTCGGCCTCACCCTCGACCGTCATCCACCTCATCACCATCCCGGTCGACAACACGTCGGTCAACCCGGCCCGCAGCCTCTCCACCGCCGTCTTCCAGGGGGGCTGGGCCCTCGATCAGCTGTGGGTGTTCATCGTCTTCCCGGTCGTCGGCGGCATCCTCGGCGGCGCCGCCTGGCGGGTCCTGCGGCCCGCCTCGGACGAGCTGCCCGAGGAGGTCTCCGAGGCGGTCGCCCCGGCCCCTACGGCCGCGGCCCCAGCCCGAGTAGATGGCGGCCGGTTCGGAGCCCGAGAGACCGGGTCGTGCCGGCCACCTGACAGAGGTACGAGGAGATGCGGAGCGCTATGGCGATGACCAGACCCACCACGTCACAACGAGCCCCATACCGTCGATCCCATGGCCTACACCGTCGAGGATCCCACCTTGTTCCAGCCCCACGTCGAGGTCCGGGTGAGCGCCACGCCGGAAGAAGACGGCCGGCGCCCACTGGGAAGGGCGACCGGATCGTGGTCGTCGTCCCCACCCACCTGCGGGGTGGGACCGCGACGGATGGTCGAAGAGCTCGCCGGCCGGCTCCGCCGGCACCGCCCCCACCTCCACGCATCCGACGACGAGCTGCGGCAGCGGGCCGAGGCCCTCGGCCGGCGGTACCTCGACGGGGTCGACCCGGCCTCCATCCGCTGGTCGACGGAGCCAGCAACAAGCGGTGGGGCTCGTGCACCGTGTCGACCGGCGAGATCCGCATCTCGGAGCGGCTCCGGGTCGTCCCGGCCTGGGTGCTCGACGCGGTCATCGTCCACGAGCTGGCCCACCTCATCGAGCCCAGCCACTCCCCCCGGTTCCGCGAGCTCGAGCACCGCTATCCGCGCCAGCAGGACGCCGAGTTCTTCCTCGAGGGCTACGCCCTCGGCCTCGAAGCCGTGACGGCATCGACACTCGAGGTCCGAGGAACGGCTGGTCCCAACCCGAGGGCCCGGCCGTTCCCGAGCCGGTCTGACCTTCGGGACAGAGCGTCGACCCGGTCGCCGAGCATGAGCGGCGGATCCCACGGCGACGGCCGACTGCGATGGCGGTGTGAGGCCGCGGCCCGAGGTGAGTTCCCCGAGCCCGATTGGGAACTCGAGATCGTCCCGGCGCCAACCCGGGTGGTGGCCGCCGTTTGCGGCTTCACCGGCCACTACCTGATCGCCACCGATCTCCCCGAGGACGAGGTGCGGCGTCAGCTGGGAGCCGATGACCCGGCCGCGCCGATGAACCCGACGTTCCTCGGATGGCTGGGTCGGCGCCTCGATGCCAACGTCGGCCACGTGGACTTGGTGCTCGCCGGTCGCGGGACGGGAAGCGGGAGCAACTGGCTTCGACCCATCGCCGAGCCGCCCGACAACGAGCGAGTCCGGCGCGCTGCAGAGCCAGCGCGCCGGAGTCAGCTACCTGGCACCCACTGAAGGCGACGGCATCGTGACCATCGGGGCCGGGCTCGCTGATCGCTGTGAGCTCTCGATCGAGATCGCCGGCGAATCGGAGCGAAGCCGCGGCACTGGCACCCGGCTCCTTTTCGCCGCCCTCGACCACCTCGCCGCCGACCAGGTGGCCTTCGCCAGCGTCGCTCCTGGCAACGCCCGCTCCATCCGCTGCTTCCTCGCCGCCGGCTTCGTCCCGATGGAGGCGGAGTCGGTCGTCACGACTATCACGGCCTGAGATCCCGCCCGGCTAGCCGGCAGTCCCCCGCTCGGCTACAACAGTCGGCATGGCCTTCCTGCTGGCGGCCCTCGCGGCGGCCGTCAACGCCCTGACCTCGGTGCTCCAGCGCATCGGCGTGGAGACGGCACCGGCCTCGAGCACCCTGCGCTTCAGCCTCATGGCCCACGCCCTGCGCCGGGGGATCTGGCTCGTCGGCTTCGCCCTCATGCTGGTCGTCTTCGGGCTGCAGGCCACCGCCCTCCGCTTCGGCTCCCTCACCATCGTCCAGCCCGTGCTCACCACCGAGCTCCTCTTCCTCCTTCTCATCCTGGCCGTCTGGTTCCGCTACCGGCTGCACTGGCCGGAGTGGGTGGGCGCCGCCACCATCGTCGGCGGGCTCGCCGTCTTCTTCTTGGCCGCCGACCCCAAGGGAGGGCACGCGCTGCCCAGCCAGCACGGTTGGCTGCGTTACCTACATCGTCCTCGGTGGCGCCATCGCCTGCTTGCATCGTCGGCCGCGCTGCGGGGGCCGCGCTGGTGGCGGGCGGCCGCCTTCGGAGCGTCGGCATCGCTCACCGCGGCCTTCACCGCCGCCTTGACCAAGGCGATCACCACGTACGTGACCGAGGGCTGGGGCCACGTCTTCGTGCACGCCCAGCCCTACCTGCTGGCCATCACCGGCATCGGCACCGTCTTCCTCATCCAGAACGCGCTGCACGCCGGCCCCATCACCGCGTCTCGCATCACCATGATCACCATCAACCCGATGGTCAGCATCGTGCTCGGCATCACCCTCTTCGGCGACCGCCTCCGGAGCGGACCGGGCTGGATCGCGCTCGAGATAGCTGGGCCTCGCCATCCTCGTGGTCGGGGTCGTCGTGCTCGCCCGCTCCCCCCTGGTGGCGAGCACGAGCGCGGGCGGCGAGGGCGCGAGCCCCGAGGAGATGCTGGGCGGTGCCCGCGAGCGTGCCGCGCCTGGCCGCCGTCGAGGCCGTGGTGGCCATGGACCCGGGCACGATCGACTGAGGCGATCGACTGAGGCGATCGACTGGGGCGGCTTCCCGTGGCGCCATTCCCTGGTCAGGTGGCCCGGCCGACGGTGATCAGGCGCGTCGGCGCCGACCAGCTCGCGGAGCTCCTCGGCCACCTCGTCGTTGTGCCGCTTCTCGTCCTCCTTGGCCCGCGCGGGCTCCAGCGGCCCCGGTTGAAGAAGATGGTCGGGATGAAGAGAAGCATGCCGACCACGCAGACCCAGAACCAGTCGCTGCCACTGGTTGGCCGACTTGGCCGATGCCGTTGAGCAGCGAGTTGAGCGCGCTTCTGGTGGTCGGCGAGGTAGATCAACTGCGTTTGGTAGGGGACGACCAGGCGTCTTGAGCGAGTGACTGTTCGGCCACCAGCTTTGGTGAGATGGCACGTGCCCACCGCCTTCTGCAGGGCGGCCAGGTTGGCGGCGGTCGGGTCCGTGTTGGCCGCGGCACGATCGCCGCGTTCTGCGGCTGGGTCAGAACGGCTTCAAGCCAGCTGGCGTTCGTCTCGGCGAAGGCGACCGACTTCGGATGGGCCAGCTGGAAGGCCTGGACGTTGAACGGCGCCGTCGCCGTTGGGCGGCGTCTGGGCGTAGACGAGGTTGTCGACCACCGGGTTGACCGAGTTGATGACGATGGGCAGGAAGATGAAGGAGATGCCGACGATCAGTCGGAGGATCCAGGCCCACAGGGCGAGGCCCGTCCCCACCAGGGCCGGGTTCTTGGCCTCCACCATCTCGGTGTAGCCGGCCATCCACGGCGCGTAGGTCAGCGAGAGGAGGCGGCCAGCAAGACCTCGAGGGTGATCAGTGTCGTGAAGCTGGTGGTCGGGTGGTCGGTCTGGTGCAGGAAGAGGATGAGGACGACGATGGCGCCGATGGCGCCGATGAGCATGAGCGGCTTTCGCACCCGGAGCTTGTCCGACAGGACGCCGAAGACGATGAGGGCCACCGCGTCGGCCGCCCAGAACCAGGTGTTGAGGTAGTTGGCATCCGACGTCGTGAGGTTGAGCCCGCTCGAGTGCGGTAGACGGTGGCCCAGAAGATGGTGAAGAAGCCGGACGCCGCGTAGTAGACGAGCAGGAAGAGCGAGATGCCGATGGCGGAGCCGACCAGTGTCCCACTTGAGGATCTGGCGCCAGGGATCGGACGGTCGCGGCCACCACCTCGTCGACGTCGAGCCCCCGCGCTTTCGCCTCGACGAGGGCGCGGTCCTGCTCGGTGACCATCAGCTGGTCGCGGATCCGGTAGGAGAGGTCCTTCAGGAAGAAGAGGGAGAGGACGCAGACAACGAGGGCGGTGACGCCCGAGATCACGAACTGCCACTTCCACCCGCCCACCCCGTGGTGGCGCAGGAAGTAGTTGATGGTGTTGGTGGCGACGATCGAGGTGATGAGGCTGCCCGCCACCGGTCCGACGGTCCAGAACCCCATGGCCGAGGCCCGGCCCAGCTGGGGGCTGAAGTCGCGCACGAGGGCGGGCGTGGCCACGAGGATGGCTCCCTCGACGACCCCGAGGGCCGAGATCACGATGAAGAACTCCACCTCCGTAGTGCACGCCGGGACGCCGACGGCGACCAGCAGGCCGACGATGAGTAGGCCGTAGATCACGACGTTGGACCGCCCGAGCTGGTCGGTCCTCGAAGCCGGGCAGCGAGGCGAAGGCGCCGAGCAGGTTGGAGACGACCACGATGGCCACGTAGAACGAGAAGGACATGTGGAAGTACTGCAGGATCTGCGGGGTGACACCCGTCTGGGTGAAGTACGTGTAGTAGAGGACGATGGTGGCGAGGACGGCGAGCGCCAGGTAGCCGGCCCGCTTGGCGCCCGCCTTCGGGTACTCGTCGATCTCGTGGACGAAGAGGAAGCGGAAGACAGCGGCTCCGTGTGCCGACGCCAGCCGGTGCGGGGTCGCCACGGGTGCGGTGTCTGTCGCCATTCGTCCTCCCCCTGTGCTCTGCGGCCTCGACGTCCCTGGTCGGGCTGGACCGACCGTAGCGCAGCAGGGCTGCCAGGGCGAGGGTGCTCTTCCGCTGGCGAGCGTCGTTCTCTGGCCGACGCCGACGGCGCGACGGCCGACGCGCCGAGTTCCGTCGGTCGTCGATCAGTCGAGGACGGCGGCGGCCACGAGCTCCTCGAGGTAGCGGCTGTCCCACCACGAGAGCTGCAGCTGCTTGGCGCGGCGGAAGTACAGCTGGATGTCGAACTCGACGGTGAAGCCGATGCCGCCGAAGATCTGCTGGGCGGTGGCCGTCGAGGTCGCGGAAGGTCCGGCAAGCGTAGAGCTTGGCCATCGGCGCCAGCTTGGCCACGCTCCTGCCCTCGGCTCGAGCCCAGGCCGCCTCGTGCGACGAGCACCTCGGCGCCGTCCAGCGTTGGTGGCACGCGTCGGCCAGGTAGTGGGCCAGGGCCTGGAAGGCGCCGAGCGGCTTGTCGAACTGGTGCCGGTCCTTGGCGTACTGCACGGTGATGTCCAACGCGTACCTGGCCCCGCCGACGGCCTGAGCCCCGGCCAGGATCGACGGCTTCGTGCATGACCTCGTCCCACGTCGACCAACCGCTGCCCGGCTGCGCCGATGCGGTCGTCGTCGGTGACCCGCACGCTGTCGAAGTCGACCCGGTACTGGGTGTCGGAGGCGATCGAGAACTGCTGGGTCAGGTTGACCCCGTCGGCGGTCGGGTCGACCAGGAAGAGGTCGACGTCACTCGAGTGCGTCGCCCGTTCGGGCCAGCACCACAAGCCGTGACGCCGACGCCGCGAAGGCGACGTGGCGCTTGGTGCCGCTGATGGTGAGCCCGTCGGCGACCGGTACCGCCCGCAGCTGGACGCCGGCTGCGCCGAAGCCGCCCTCGGGCTCGAGCCAGGCCGGGGTGAGGATGGCCTCGCCGGCCACGAGCGTAGGCAGCCATGCTCGACTTGAGCTCGGCGCTTCCGCCGGCGGCCAGGGCGCTCCGCAGAGGACGGCGCTCACGAAGTGCGGCGAGGGGACGAGCGACCTGCCGAACTCCTCGTAGACGACCACACCCTCGACCGCCGACATGCCCGAGCCCCCGTACTCCTCGGGCAGCTGGAGGCCGATGAGGTCGAGGTGGGCGAGCTGCTTCCACAGCTCGGGGGCGAAGCCGACCGGATCGTCCTCGAGCTCGCGGACGACCGAGAGCGGGCAGGTGGTGGCGCAGACGCCACGCACCGTCTCGCGCAGCATCTCCTGCTCGGCGCTGAAGGTCAGGTCCAGCATGGGGTCGTCTCCTCGACAGGCGGCCGCGGTGGCCCGCTCGTCCGATGCGTCGATCGTCGTGACCCGTGGGCCGGCTCAGGGTCGCCATTGCTCGCCCGTCCGCTCCCAGGGGTTGTCGTCGTCGCCGGTCGGCAGGGCCACCCGGGCCCGGCAGGTCGTCTTTCGCTCACCGTCGACGGACACGGCGACCTCGAGCTCGGCCCAACCGCAGCCCGGTGTCGTCGGTGGACACGCTCGGTCACCCGTCCCTCGAAGACCATGGTGTCGCCGGGGAAGATCGACCCGAGCATGCGGAAGTTCATCCGGCCGAGCCGCCCGTAGGGACCGGTCCAGTCGGTCACGAACCGCTCGAACCAGTGGGCCAGGTTGGGGGTGTTGAGGAAGATGTCACGGGTGCCGTTGCGGTGGACGGCGAAGTCGCGGTCGTGGTGCATGGGTCGCCAGTCGCGGGCGGCGAGGGCTCCGAGCACGACGGTGGTGGCGGTGACCGGGTAG
This sequence comes from uncultured Acidimicrobiaceae bacterium, assembly GCA_963774915.1. GTDB lineage: Bacteria > Actinomycetota > Acidimicrobiia > Acidimicrobiales > RAAP-2 > CAVSNH01. Next base: position 111,871 of record CAVZGR010000001.1, read on the forward strand.
TGCGAGCGCAGGCAGCTCATCGCCGACGGCCACGTCGCCGATCCGCCGACGGGTGAGGGACGGAGCGCTCATGGTCGTCGCCGACCTCTTCGGCCGGCCGGCGGTAGCCGAACCCGGTGTAGCTCTCGGTGGCCACCGGCTCGCCGCGTTGGTTGTGGTACTCGACGTCGATCACCCAGAAGCGGCCGGTACCCAGCCGGGTGGTCTTCTCCTCGCTCACCGAGCGCAGGATCTGGCGGGTACGCAGCCGGTCGCCGGGGCGAACGGGCTCGAAGAACACGATCGTGTTGTCGGTCATCACCGCCTCGGGCAGGCCGAGGCCCTCCTTCAGGTCGAAGTGGACCTGGAGGGGCAGGCCCGAGGTCGTGCGGTTGGGCGCCCAGTGGTGCGGCCGGAACCAGACCGACACCATGGTGGGCGGGGCGATGGGGCCGTCGGTCAATCGCTCGGCCACCTCGGGGTCCCAGAACAGCGGGTTGCCGTTCTCGACGGACGCGCACGACGTCCAGATGTAGCCCTGCTCGACGGGGAACTCGCCCTCCTCTTCGTAGAGAGGTACGTCGACCGATCCGCTCGACGTCGGCCAGGCCGATGGCGGTCACGCCACCGCTCCCTCGGCGAACAGAGCGGCGATCCGCTCGGCCGGTAGGCCGGCGGCAGACAGGAGCTCCTCGGTCTGCGTGGCGGACGGGTCGGGAAGCTCGACCGGCTCCCCTCGGCCCGGCATGCCGGCCAGCACCGGTCCGACCTGGCGGAACCGCCGTGGTGTGGCCTCGTCCGTGCCGGACCGCTGCGCCTCGACGAAGGCGCCGCGGCCAGTGAACTGCTGGTCGTCGACCACTTCGCCGACGGCGAGCACGGGGGCCACGCAGGTGTCCACCCCGGACAAGCAGCTCGACCCACGCGTCACGGTCCTTTCGGGCGAAGGCGGCCCGGAAGTCGGCTCGGATCTTGTCCTGGGCCTCGTCGTCGAGCTGATGGTCGACCCACTGCTCGCAGCCGATCAGCCGGCACAGGTTGGCGAAGAAGCGCGTGCTCGATGGCCCCGACGGCCAACCATCGCCCGTCGGCCGCGGCGTAGGAGTCGTAGCAGGCGTAGCGGCCGGAGATGATGTCGTGGCCGTAGCCGACCGGTGCGCCGGTGGCCAGGTGCTCGTCGACGGCCAGCGACATCAGCCAGAGCACCCCGTCGGCGACGGCCACGTCGAGATGGGTCCCGGAGCCGTCCGGAGCCGCGATCGATGAGCGCGGCCATGATGGCCAGCGCGGCGTGCATGCCGCCGGCCGCGGCGTCGGCGATGGTGGCCCCCGCCAGCGGCGGTCCCCCGTCGGCCCGCGGCTCGCAGCCGGCCAGGTAGCCGCCCATGGCCAGATAGTCGATGTCATGGCCGGCCCATGCCGGCCCCCGGTCCGTCCTGTCCGAAGCCAGTCGTCGAGCAGAGAACGATGCGGCCGTTCACCTTCGTGAGCCGGTCGAAGCTCAAGCCCAGGCGGTCGAGAACGCCGGGACGGAAGCTCTCGACCACCACGTCGGCTCCGGCCACGAGGGCGAGGAAGGCGTCGCGGCCGTCGTCGTCCTTGAGGTCGATGCACACGCGGCGGTAACCGCCGCCCGCCGCCATAGGCGAAGAAGGGCGGCAGGATGGGCTCGGCCCCCCGGCCGGGGACCGGCCCCACCTTGACCACCGAGGCTCCGTAGTCGGCGAGGAGCCGCGTGGCCGCGCGCCGCCGGGCCCACGGTGGCCAGGTCGAGGATGGTGATGCCGCGCAGAGGGGGCCGGAGGCATCAGCGGGACGGACTGCGTCAGGGTGGTCGGGCACCGGCAGCGGACGGTCAGAAGTTCTTCGGGAGCCCGAGCTTGCGCCGGGCGATGATGTTCTTCTGGATCTCGGAGGCACCACCACCGATGGTGTCGATGACGGTGTAGCGGTAGGTGGACTCGGGCCGGCCGGCCATCGGCGCGTCCTCGTCCCGCACGCGGCAGCTGGCCCCCGGGGCCGGCGATGTCCATCGACGAGTCGGCCAGGCGTCGCGAATACTCGGTCGTGAAGAGCTTGTACTCGGAAGCTTCGGCGGTGGGCGGTGCGCCGCCCTGCGAGGAGGCGAACACGAATTTGAGGCCGAGCACGCGGGCCACCTCGGCCTCGGTGTGCAGGCGGGCGATCTCGGCCCGGACGACGGCGTCGTCCTTCAGCGGCTGGCCGTCCCGGGTGGCGGTGCGCACGTAGTCGGTCAGGAGGTCGAGTCGCTGGGCCACCGGCGAGTAGGTGAAGAGGGTGAATCGCTCGAGGTCGAGGGCCTCCGAGATGTACTGGAACCCCTGGTTGACATCGCCGACCACGTAGTCGTCGGACACCCATACCTCGTCGAGGTACACCTCGTTGGTGCGCTCGTCGCCCATGGTCCAGATGGGCTTCACCGTGATCCCTGGATGGTCCATGGGCACGAGGAACAGCGTGATGCCGTGGTGCTTGGGCGCCTCGGGGTCGGTGCGGGCCCCCACCCAGTACCAGTCGGCGAAATGGGCCGAGGTCGTCCAGGTCTTCTGTCCGTTGAGGCGCCAGCCGTCCCCGTCGCGGGTCGCTTTGAGCTGCATGGAGGCGGCGTCGGAGCCGGCGTTGGGCTCCGAGTAGCCGACGGCGAACTCGACCTCGTTGCGCAGGATCTTGGGCAGGAACTCCGCCTTGAGCTTCTCCGAGCCGTGGCTGATGATCGTCTTGCCGATGATGCCGACGCCCTTGCCGATCTGCGGGCCGCCCCGTGCGGCCAAGGCCTCGTTGAGCAGGTACTCGTAGATGCCCTCGCCGGCCTTGCCGCCGTACTCCTTCGGCCAGGTGATCCCCAGCCACCCGCGCTCCCCGACCTCGGCCATGAATCGCCGCCGCTTGGGCGTGTCCACGATCTGAGCCATGTTCTCCCTGGTCAGATCGAAGATCTCGGGATCGTCGTGGGCGTCGAGGAACTCCTCGACCTCCTTGGTGAACTCGAGCTGCTCGGTGGTGAACTCGAAGTCCACGGATCCGTCCCTCCGAGGTCGGCCGCCGGCCGCACGGTGCGCCGGTCGTTTCCTGACACACCGTCAGATATCGTGTTCATCATAGGATGGCACGGCCCGAGGCGACCACCGTGCCGCCTCCCGACCGCCATGACCTCCGGTCCTGTCGACCACGGCGCGAGCCATGAGAGGCATCGCCGGCATCGCCGGGTACGTGCCCCACTGGCGCCTTCGCCGCTCGGCGGTCTCCGACCTGTTCGGCACCGGGGGTGGCCGTGGCAGCCGCGCCGTCGCCGGCCACGACGAGGACGCCACCACCATGGGGGTCGAGGCGGCCCGACTGGCCCTGCGGAGCGCCCCGGCGCGGCGCCCTCGGCCATCTGGTTGGCCACGGCCACGCCCCCCTACCTGGACAAGACCAACGCCGCCACCATCCACGCCGCCCTCCGCCAGCCGCCGGGTGTGGGCGCCTTCGACTTCGGCGGCGCACTGCGGTCGGGGACGGGCGCGCTGTCGGCCGCGCTGTCGGGACGGGGATCGGGCACCGTCCTCGTCGTGGTCACGTCCGACCTGCGCGACGGGCTGCCCACCTCGTCCGACGAGGCCGCCGGCGGCGACGGCGCGGCGGCCGTGCTGGTGGCCGACGACACGGCCGGGCAGCACCGGTCATCGCCGAGTACCTCGGGGGCGCGTCGGTGACCGACGAGTTCCTCGACCGCTGGCGAGCGCCGGGCCAGCGCCGGTCGCGTACCTGGGAGGAGCGCTTCGGCGAGACGCGCTACCTGCCCCTGGCCACCGAGGCCTGGGAGGCGGGTCTCAAGGCCGCCGGCCTGTCGAGCCGACGAGGTCGGTCGGGCCGCGCGTCACCGGCATGCACGGGCGCGCCGTGCGGTCGGCCGGCGCCCGGCTGGGGCTCGAGCGACGGCGCCCTGGTCGACGACCTCGGCTCGGTGGTCGGCCAGTGCGGCACGGCCCACCCGCTGCTCGTCGCTGGCATCCATGCTCGAGGCCGCCGGACCCGACGAGGTCGTGGCTGTTCTCGGCCTGGCCGACGGAGCCGACGCCCTCTTCTTCCGAACGACGCCGGCCCGCGCCGCGTGGACGTCGCCGTCGCCCGTGGCCGCGACAACTGTCCGAGGGTGCCGAGCTCCCCTACGGCAAGTTCCTCGCCTGGCGCGACATGGTCGCGCCCGAGCCGCCGCGGCGCCCCGAGCCCGGTCGGGTGTCCTCGTCTGCCGCCTGGCGCAGCGAGGCGTGGAAGTTCGGTTTCGTCGGCTCGCGGGACCGCACCTCCGAGGTCGTCCACCTGCCCGCCGGCCCGCGTCTCGATGACGGGCGGTGCGGTCGACGACATGGACCCGGTCGACCGGGCCGACACGGAGGCCACCATCGCCACCTTCACCGTCGACCGCCTGGCCTATTCGCCGAGCCCGCCCATCGTCTTCGCCGTCGTCGACTTCGACGGCGGCGGCCGTTTTCCGGTCGAGCTCACCGACGTCGACGCCGACCGTGTGTCGGTGGGCGACCGCGTGACGATGACCTTCCGTCGCCTCTTCAGCGCGGACGGCATCCACGACTACTTCTGGAAGGCCAAGCCGGTGTCGCCCGGATCGCGCAACCGGCGGTGGAAGCGGGACGACGACCTCGGGCCCCGGCCCGGACCGGGACCTGAGGAGGGAGGCGCCATGGCATCGCACGGCATCAAGGACCGGGTGGCCATCGTGGGCATGGGCTGCACACCGGTTCGCCGAGCACTGGGACAAGCGCCCTCGACGACCTCATCGTCGACGCCGCCGCAGGAGACCTTCGCCTCGGCCGGCGTCGACAAGGAGGAGGTCGACGCCTACTGGTTGGGCACGGCCCAGTCGGGGATGAGCGGGATCACCCTGGCCCGGCCCGTTGCAGCTCGAGGGGAAGCCGGTGACCCGGGTGGAGAATTACTGCACCACCGGATCCGAGGCCTTGCGGGCCGCGGCCTACGCCGTGGCGTCGGGCGCCTACGACGTGGCCATGGCCGTCGGCGCCGAGAAGGTCAAGGACTCGGGCTACCAGGGTCTCAACGCCTTCCCCATCCCCGGCGACGGCACGGCCCGCACGCTCACGGCGGCGGCCATGTTCTCCATGGTGGCCCCCGCCTACGCCCGTCGCTACGGCGTGGACGAAGAGCAGCTCGCCCAGGTGCTGGCCCGCATCGCCTGGAAGAACCACCGACAACGGCGCTCGCAACCCGCGCGCCCAGTTCCGACGCGAGGTCGTCGATCGAGACGATCCGCAAGTCCCCACGGGTGGCCGGCGGCCTCGGCGTCTACGACTGCGCCGGAGTGGCCGACGGTGCGGCCGCGGCCATCGTGGTGCGGGCCGAGGACGCACACCGCTACACCGACCAGCCGCTCTACCTCAAGGCACTTGCCTTCTCGCGCCGGGAGCGGTTCGGGCCTCGGTGACCCGGGCTACGACTACACCTGGTTCCCCGAGTGCGCCCGCTCGGCCGAGGACGCCTACCGGCAGGCCGGCATCACCGACCCGCGCCGCGAGCTCGCCCTGGCCGAGGTGCACGACTGCTTCACCCCGACCGAGCTCGTGCTGATGGAGGACCTCGGGTTCGCCCCGCGGGGCACGGCCTGGAAGGAAGTGCTGGCCGGGACCTTCGACCTCGATGGCGAGCTCCCGGTCAACCCCGACGGTGGCCTCAAGAGCTTCGGGCACCCGGTCGGCGCCTCCGGGCTGCGCATGGTGTTCGAAACCTGGCTGCAGCTGCGTGGCGAGGCACCCGAGGACCGGCAGGTCCGGACCGACCGCACCCTCGCCCTCACCCACAACCTGGGTGGCTACCCGGGCGAGATGGTGTCCTTCGTTTCCGTGGTCGGGACCGAGCTCGGCTGACCGGAACCGGCCGACGCCGCCGGTCGCCCGAGCGTCGTATGGTCAGCGGGCGGCGGACATCCCGGACGGCGACCCTCGCTCGCCTTCGACCAGGGCTCCGAGCCCGGCCAGGCCGGCCGAACGACCGGCGACGGGCGGACGGAGGTAGTGGAGCTTGCGCTCGCGCTCCTCGGCCAGTCGTCGGAGATGGACGAGCAGCGGCCACATAGGCGGCGAGGGCGACGCCGAAGATGCCGGTCGCCACCCAGGCCACCGACAGCGCCGGGCACGAAGCCGATCATGAACGAGGCACCAGGAGACGAGGATGAGGACACCCAGGGTGTCGCGTCGACGCTGCCGGGTGAGGCGCCGCGGCATGCCCCGTCGGCCCGGCGAGGCGGCATCGGGCGGGGAGGCGGCTCGGCGGCCGAGGTCGCGCTCATCGTCCGCGGGTCCGAAGGCCGGCGAGGCCGGGACGTCGAGGGCGGGTCATCGGCCAAGAAGGCGAGCGCCGGGCGGGGCAGGTCGCGGGCGCCGACCACGGTGAGCGTGGGCGCGCACCACCGTGCCCTCGGCATCGGGCGCCCGGCCGTCTGCGCCGTCGACCCGCAAGCCGGTAGGCCGGGGCCACGATCGGCTTCGGCGCCGAGTGCTCGAGGATGCGCAGCTGTTGGTGGAAGTGCGAGATGGAGTCGGTCGCGTCGCTCGCTGATCGCCGTCGCAGGAAGCCGGGGATGAGGATCACCACCCACGCCACGACAATGATGACCACGAGGGCCATGCGCATCAACTCCTCGACCTGCGTTTCTCCAGAAAAACCCTAACCAGGGCCAATTCGGTGGTGGTGGATGGTCGAGGAAGGACTGCGCCGACGCCGATCACACCTGCGGGTCGCGACACGGCGCGTCGCCCCGCCCGGGCGGGTCGTGCCCGACCGGCGGTCCTGGACCAGAATGACCGTGTCATGGCCGCCACCCGAACCGCCGCCTCGGTGCCGCGCCCACCCGCTCGGTCACAAGGCGGGGGTGGGCCGAGGAGGCGGCCGGCTCGACATGACTCGTCAGCGCGTCGGGCCGGCCTCCCTCGCCGTCACGGTGCTTGTCGGAGCCGTCGTGTCGACCGGCGTGGCCATCGGCATGGCGGCCACCTCGGCCACCTCGGCGGGCGCCGCCCCGTCCATCGCCCAGTTGGCCGACGGCCCGGGGGCGACGACCCTCGCCGGCGACGGCCGGCCCGGGTTCGGCGGGGACGGGGAGCGGCCGACCGGGCATCGCTCGACTCGCCGAGCGGCATCGCCGAGGACCGTACGGGCGACCTCTTCATCGCCGACACCGGCAACTGCCGGGTGCGCGAGGTGCCGGCCCACAACGGCGTCAGCTTCGGCCGCCACGTGCGGGCCGGCACCATCGTGACCGTGGCCGGCGGCCCGTGCCGCAACGACGCCAACCCACCCCCCGTCGCCGTGGCCATCGACGCGGCCGGCGACCTGTTCATCGACTACTCCGACGGCCAACCGGGTGGCCGTTCTCGCCCCGACCTCGGGAACCGTGCTCGGCCGGACGGTGACGGCGGACAGGCCGGTCACCGTGGCCGGTACGGGGGTCCCCGGGTTCAGCGGTGACGGCGGACGGGCGACAGCGGCCGAGCTCGACGATCCGAGCGGGGTCGGCCATCGACCCCCAAGGTGATCTGCTCATCGCCGATACGGCCAACTGCCGGGTGCGCATCGTGGCCGCCTCGGCCGGCACCCGCTACGGCGTCGCCCTCAGCCCGGGCGAGATCGCGACGGTGGCCGGCACCGGCACCTCCGGGTCCTCCGGTGACGGCGGGCCGGCCCAGCAGGCCCAGATCTGGGACCCGGGCGCGCTGACGTGGACGGGTCGGGGAACGTCTTCGTCGCCGACCAGGGCAACCGAAGCGTGCGCGTGCTCTCGCCGCTCGCCGACCACCGTGCTCGGGATCAGCGTGGGCGCCGACGACCTGACCACCGTGGCCGGAGAGGGCTCCTACGGTCCCTATGTCATCGACGGGCTGCCGGCCGTCGGCGAGACCGGCGAGCTCAACTTCCCAACCGGCGCTGGCCGTCGACGCCTCCGGCAATCTGTTGGTGTCGGACGGCCAGATGCACGTCATCCGTGCCGTCGCCAATACGACGACGACATCGCGTGGTCGCAGGTTCGGGCCCGGTGGCCTCTACATCGTGGCCGGTGCCCTGTCCACGGATGTCGAGTCCTCGGACACGACATGGATCGTGACTCGGATGCTCAACCCGGTCGGGCTCCTCGTCACGTCGCGGGGAACCGTCGTCTATGCCGACCAGGACGGCAATGTGGTCCGGGCCCTGCCACCGGGGACCTGAGCGGCCGGAGTCGACGATCCCACGCCGGGCTTTGGCTCAGGTGGTGACGAAGAAGTCGTAGGTGCCGGCCGGTGCCGTCAGGGTCAGCGCCGAGCCGGGCCGGGAGGTAACCGAGACCCCGGGTGAGTGGGCGACGGCAACGCCACCCTCGGTCACCTGATTGGGCGAGGTGGCGGGCAGCGCACAGTGGGCGCCGGCGTTCGGCGGGACCTCGAGATTGAGCCGCAGGCCCGAGCGGCTTCGCCGCCACGACACGGCGTAGGTGCCGGCTGGCGTCGGGAAGGTCCCGGTCGCCCATTGGATCCGGGTCACGTCGGCCGGCGGGGTGATAGCCACGACCGTCGGGGGATCGCCGGGCCCGGGCGCAAGGGGGACGGCACCCAACAGCGCCTCTTGGATGCCGACCAGAGCCGACGACCCCCAGCCGTGGGACATGCTGTCGCCGACCGCATCGCTCGGGGTCCATGTCTCCCACGTGAAGGTGCCGCCGGCGGCAAGGATGGCGGCCCAGCCCGGGAAGGACGGGTCGGTCAGCAGGCGCACGATGTCGTCGTCCTGTCCGGCCGCGTGCAGGCCTCGCAACAGCTCGTGACCATGGTCGGGCTCGATCGAGATGTTGAGGGAGGCGACGTAACGGCCCACAACGGCCTGCCGCTCGGCGGGACAGATGTCGTAGGCCAAGGCGGCGCCGTTGGCCTGTTGGGAGGAGTGGCTGCTTTGGCTGCCGTCGGCCCGCAACCCATCGACGTAGAGACCCGTGGGGGTGACCAACAACCGGTTGATCTGCGCCATGAGGTTGTCGGCCGCCTGTGACTCGGTGTTCGCCGACGATGAGTCGCCGGCCAGGGTGGCGACCTGGGCGATGCGCCGGTGAGCGTTGGCCGAGAGGATGTTGGTGAAGGCGTCGGCCGCCGTGTTGTAGTCGTAGCCGTATTGGTTGTCCCCGTTGGTGGACAGCATGAGCCCGCTCACCAGCCCGGTCGACGGATCGACGGCCCGCTGCAGATAGCCGGACAATCGCAGCAAGGTCGGCAAGAGGCCGACGACGGTGACCTTGTCGCCGGTCGACAGGTAGTAGCGCCACACCCACTCGGGATAGCGAGCGGTGAAGGTCGGGTAGTCCTGGGCCCCGTCGTCATTGGGGTAGACCTCGTTGACCTGGCCGGTCGTCGGCCAGTAACGGGCCTGGGCCCGGGCCTCGTCCCGCAACCCCTGCCAGCTGAGGTTTTGGTCGCCGAAGGTGCGCATGACGACCTCCGACTCGTTGGCCCCGTCCCAGAGGAACGGGCCCTTCTCGCGGGTGGGGGTATCGATGAACTGCTCCTGGGACGTATAGAGAGCCGAGTGGACGCACAGCTTCCAGACGGCGTCGAGCTCGGCCGACGACGACGAGAAGGTGGCCGCCGGCACCGCGGGCATGGGCGCGTGACGAGCCATGACGGCGACTTGGCTCGAACCGATGGCCTCACCCGGCTCGTCGACTTGGAGGTAGCGGAACCCGAGGTACCAGTAGGGATCGAAGCGCTGGCCGCCGTCGCGCTGCACCATGGAGAAGGAGAGGTCGGTGCCCTGGGTGCCGTGCGTCGTCGACACCGCACCGTCGGGGTCGAGGAGGTAGCCCACATGCATGGGCACGGTGTGCCCGCCGGTCCCGTCACCGAAGGCCACCGTCGGGCGGCCGGCGTAGACACGACCGAAGTCGGCGACCACCGAGCCGGTGGCCAGGGTACGGAGCGACGCCGGAGCGAGCTGTTGCTCGACGATCCGGGTGCGCTGGGCATAGAGGTGGGTGAACGGCGAGGTGCCGACCGGCCCGAGGACGGCGGCGGCCGGCCACTGCTGGTCGTCGAACCCGGCCTCCGACCACCCATCGGGGTGGCGGCGGAGGTCGATCCATTCGACGAAGTCGCCCGCGTCGTTGTTGCGCTGGGGAGCCGGCAACCATTCGGCCGGCTGCGTCCGCCACCCGCCGTTGGAACCGAGGACGGCGGTTCGGCCGTCGGTGTAGTGGGCGACGACCTGGACGAGGAGCCCGGGGGCAGACGTCGGTCGTCCTCGCCCCGGCCCATACCAGTGGTGGAGGATGCCGACCGCGTTGGCGGCGCCGGGTCGTAGCGCGGCGGTGACGTCGGTTGCCTGCACATACTGCTCGTCGGGGAAACAGAAGCTCGGGCCCTGCGACAACTGCGAGCCGTTGACCCAAAGCTGGAAGCGGTGGGCGGCGGCCACGTAGGCGGTGGCCCAGGCCAGGGTGCCGCTCGGCACGGACCACTTCTTGCGCAGATAGGTGTAGATCTCCTCCCCGATGTCGACGGGTCCGGGTCGCAACCAGCTGGCCGTCCAGTCGGTGGATCGCAGCCCGGTGATGAAGGTGGCCGGCGCGCCCGACGGGCCCCACCGACCGCTCTCGTCCGCCGTCCGCACCGTCCACCGGTAGCGAGTCGCCGGCGCCAAGGACGGCCCGCCGTAGGTGACGAAAGCCTGGTCGTCAGAGTTCACCGGGCCCGAGTCCCACACCACCCGACCGGTGGTCCGACCAGACGTTGGGCCGGTCACCACGATGCGGTAGGCGCGTTGGCGAGCGCCACGCCGGGCGTCGTCCAGGCGCCAGGCGAAGAGGACGTCGTCGGGATCGACGCCGATCGGGGCTTCATCGCCGGTGGTGGTCAGCGTGGTCGGACGCTGCGGTCCGCCCACCGCGGCCGGTGAGGCACCGGCCGTCCCGCCCGCCGTGACCAGTGCGCCGGCAGCCGCGGCCGCGGTCGTCTTGGCCGACAGCTCGAGGAACCGGCGGCGGTCGATCCTCTCCACGTCCCCCCTCCCGTCCCGCCGGTCCGGGTGACCGGTCGTCATTGCCGATCGTCGTCGGGCGCTGCCAGGTTATGACCCGGTGCTCGCCGGGTCAGGCCGATGCCGGAGCCCGGTCAGCCCGAGCCGTCGAAGGGGGCGTTGAAGGCGAAGACACCCCCGTCGGCACCGGCCAACCAGTAGCCGCCGGTGAGCGGATCGAAGGTGGCGCCGACGATGGGGGCGGCGAGAGCCTTGCCGCCGGTCGAACCGGCAAAGGGAGCATCGCCGTAGGTGAACACACCCCCGTCCGTGGCCACGAAGAGGTAACCACCGCCACCGGGAATGGCCACCATGCCCACCACCGGCTGATTGAGGACCTGACCGCCGGTCGATCCGAAGAAGGGCGCGCGGAAGGAGAAGACGCCACCGTCGGACGCCACCAGCCAGTAGCCACCGGTGGCGGTGTCGGCAGCAATGCCGACGATCGGCTGGTTGAGCGGCTTCCCGCCCATCGAGCCGTAAAAGGTGGCGTCACCGAAGGAGAACACGCCACCGTCGGACGCCACCAGCCAGTAGCCGAGTCCGTCCGGGGTCGGGGTCATGTCGACGACCGGGCGGTTGAGGGGCTTGCCGCCCATCGAGCCGTCGAAGCCCGCATCTCCGTAAGAGAACACCCCCCCATCGGCCCCGACCAGCCAGTAGCCGAGCCCGTTCGGGGTCGCCACGATGTGGGTGATCGGGGCGTCGAGCCTCAGGGACGAGGCATCCCCGAAGTCGAAGGCGTCGCCGTAGTCGGTGACCGTCCCGTCGGACCAAGCGAGCCAGTAGCCGCCGCCATAGGCGGTGGACGCGACGCCGACCGCTCTGGCGCCAACAGGTGCCGGCCCCGCCGGCGTCACTGGCTGCGGCGGGACGCTGACTCCCGCATAGTCGAGGACGACCAGCGCCGGACCGTTGCCCTCGGCATCGGTCATCACGATGCCGCAGCGGTAATACCCCTCGGCGATCTCCGTCGACGTCGGTGGGCAGGAGGCGGAGGGGTCCGCGGCGACGAACGGATCGGGGACGACGAACGTCCCCGACAGGTCACCGGAGCCGTCGGCTGCAAAGGTCTGCTCGTTGTTGGTGTCGATTTCGGCGCTCGCCGATCCCGACGAAAAGAGCAGCGGACTGAATTCGGCCGCACTGACCTCATCCAACGGAGCCCATCCGGTGCAGGTGAAGGCAATGGCTTCACCCGGGGTCACGTTCGTCACGAGCTCGGTGTCGGTTGGCACACCGTTGAAGAAGCACGTCGGCGCGGGAGCGTCCTCTGCATGCCATTCGCCGGTATCCGAAGGGTCGGCAACGAAGGCGCCGGCCGGGAGGTTGCGGACTGCCTGGGCCAGGGTGGCGGCCGTCGCCGGTGTCCGCGAGCCGGGGGTGGCGGCGAGGGCCGGGGTGGCGCCCAGCGCCGCGACACCGAGAGCGAGGCCGCCGAGCGTGAGGGCCGCGAGCAGACCGACGGCGCCGATGACGCGCAAGGGTCCCCGGCACGTCGGCTGAAGGTCGGCGCCTGCTCGTCCTCCCATCGACCTGCCTCCCTGGGGCCGACACGTGCTGGCCCGGCGCATGGTAACAGTGCAAGCCCCGATCGCCCGGGTCACGGGGGCGCAGTACAGGCGTTTCGTGACCAGGGCCAGGCTCGGCCGTGGGTAAAGAGGCTGCGACCCGCCGACGCCGCACCGAGCGAGACCCGCCGACCTCGGGCCGTGACGAGACGCCTCCTCTGCCGCAAGAAGGGCCGGCCGGTACGGCCGGGGACGGCGGGCCCGCGGTCAGCCGGTCGAGGCTCGGGCCGACCACCGTCCTCGGCGCCGCTCCACGATTACATCGATGCCGAACGCGGCGGACACGGCCTCGCTCCGGAGCACGATCTCGACGGGACCGCTCTCCACCATGGTCCCGGCGCGGAGCAACGCGACATGGGTCACGCCCACCGGGATCTCCTCGAGGTGATGCGTCACGAGGACGAGGGGTGGTACGCCCGGGTCGGCGGCGAGCTCGGACAATCGAGCGAGCCCTCGCTCGCGAGCGCCGAGGTCGAGCCCGGCTGTCGGCTCGTCCATCAGCAGCAGCTCGGGTTGACCCATGAGGGCCCTGGCCAACAGCACCTGTTGGCGCTCCCCCTCCGACAACAAACCGAAGGAGCGAGCCGCGAAGCCGGGGTCCCCGAAGCCGGCGTCGGAGAGGTATCCGGCAGCCCGCCCACGGTCCTCGTCGGTGTACTCGTTCCACCACGTCTCGAGGGCGGCATACCGTCCGGTGAGAACGACGTCGAGCGCCGATTGCTCCGGACGGAGGCTCCGGGCGACGGCCGGGCTCACGAAGGCGATGCGCTTTCGTAGCACACGCATGTCGACCTGCCCGAGCCGCGACCCGAGGATCTCCACTTCTCCGCTCGTCGGCCAGAGGGCGGAGCCGACCACGCGCAAGAGTGTGGTCTTGCCCGACCCGTTGGGCCCGAGCAAAGCCCAACGCTGTCCGTCATCAATCGTCCACGAGACATCGTCGAGCAGCGCGGATTCGTTGCGGATGACCGAGACGTGCCGCAGGCGCACAACCGATCCCACCAATCCGTCGGACCGTTTGTCGTCAGCTGCGGACGGATGGCGGTTCCTCTCGGCGTCAGCTGTCACCGGTCACTCGTCAGACGTCGACGCGGAACGCTGCAGGCGTGAATGGTACGAACTGGCAATTGTTGGACACGGGCTGCCTTGGATGCATCTGATCTGCGAGTGGTCGTTGCCGACTGTAACTGAATGTTCTGCGGACCCTTTGCGGCCATGAGTGGCTCCACGCACTGGAATGGGGAGAGCGGGCTCTGATCCTCGGCACCCGCATCGAGTCAGCGGTGTCCCACCGTTCGTGCAGCAGGCACCCGCCGCTGTGCGGGCCGGAATGTCTCAACCGGCGTACTGGCCGACCGCACACGACGCCGGGCATCCACAGACGGCTCAACCTCCATTCCCAGGTGTTGACTGGTGACACTCGGTGCCGGCCCTGCTCCCGGCGCTGGGGCAGGTTGATGGAGCCGGGATCTAGCCTTCTTGGGATGAGAGATGCCCATGAGGTGGTGACCGCGTACTGGGTAGCGGCGAACGAAAGGGATTGGGAGACGTTCGGCGCCCTCTTGTCCGAGGATGTTGTGTACGAAGGACCTCAGACCCGCGAACGGGTTCGTGGTCGCACCAACTACGTGCGATTCAACGTCGAAGGATTCCCCGGTGACTGGCATCTGGTGGTCATCCGGATCATCGGTGAGGGGCTCCATGCGTCCAGCTGGATCGAGTTCACGAACGCTGATGGCACCATCCAACCTGGCCTGTGCTTCTTCGATCTCCAGGATGACGGCACCATCGTCCGCATCACCGACTTCTGGCCGGATCCCTACGAGCTCCCCGCACAGAGAGCCCACCTCGTCGAAAGGTACTGAACCGATGGTCGGTCGCACGAGAGCACTGCAGCTGGCGATCAGGAGCACCGGCTCGTGATACCCCTTTCGCGAAGTCGTCGACGGACGCCACCAAACCGGCCGCCGATTGAGGGCGCGCTCTCGTAGAGTTGAGTGTCAGCCGATGGCGCAGGGACCACCGACCACGCTCTTCAGAGGAGATGCGATGGAAGACCAAGAGGGCTGGTATGTGGACCCCTACGGAGTCCACGATGCTCGCTGGATCTCAGCTGGGACGCCGACGGCGCTCGTCCGGGACGGCGGTGTCGAGGCACAGGATCCTCCACCCAACACTCCCTACGTCGGCCAGCTCGAAGCCTTGGAGGAGTCAGCCCCAAAGGATGGCAATGATCTGCTTCGTGCCGACGACGCCGACAGCAAGTCCTTCGATCCCGATCGCGAGGAAGAGGCTGCGTGGGATGTCTTCGGCCAGAGCAGCGGTGGAGATTGACGAGCACCGCGTTCCTTCTCCCGTCGAGGGGGCATTCGAACTGCGTTCGGTATCGGTACTCTCAAGCAGCACCGGGAGCGAAACCCCGGAAGCGGAATCCGTACTCGTTGACATCGACCTGGACGTGCTCAAGGCCCACAGCCTCGAGGCGGCGGCTCACGTTGGTCGGATCGACGGGCACACAGATGTCGTCGACGTGGAGCGCCCGAAAGTCCTCGCTATCAATGCTGTCTGTCCCGGCGAAGACACCCCCGGGGCGCAGGACACGCCGGGCCTCGGCGAACAGGCGATCCTGAGCGGTCGGTGATGGCAAGTGGTGCAACATCGTGAACGAGAGGACGCCCGTGAACCGACCACGGTCGAACGGCAGGTCAGTCCCGTCGGCCTCAATCACCTCGACGCCGGCCGCGCCCATCCTCTGGGCCAGAGCAGCTGCGAGGACGGGGTCGATCTCAGCGGCCGTCAAATGAGGGAGAGCGGCGGCCAGCACTTCGGTCGTCCGTCCAGGACCGGGACCGACCTCTAAGACTTCATCGCCGACGTCGAGGTCCTCCAAGACCCAAGGGATGATCCAACGTTGTACCGCCTCCGCCCATTCGTCGCTTGAACACAACTCCAGGTGCTGTTGGTTCACCTCAGAAACGATACGCCCTGGGCATCGAACCCAAGCGACAAGGGATCTCGTCGAGAGCACATGTTGCACCTTGAGACCCGTTGACGAACATTTCGGGAAGGCTTGGGGGAACGAGGACGCTCGGGTGCATGTCGTCAAGCCTCCGTGGTCGCCTCGAGGTCGCCCGTCATCATCGATGTCGTAGACGTTGGCGCAGCGTGACCCAAAATCCCTTGCGATCTTTTATGGGCTTTCCGGAATGACCCGAGGGATAACCGTGAAGAGTTGGTGGGACTGGCACCCCCGCAGTGAACGGGTTGGGCTCGCCTCGGGGATTCGGAGGTCGAGACTCGTCATCATGTGATGTGTCGCTCATCGCTCCCCTTTGACGAAGGCCGCCGGATGACAGTGTCCACTGTCTGCGCACGAAGAATCGTGGCTGGCAGTCACTCGGTCGTCATTCACACGTTGAACCGGAACTCGACCACGTCTCCCTCTTGCATGACGTAGTCCTTGCCCTCGATGCGAGCTTTGCCGGCGGCCCGCACGGCGGCCAGCGAACCGGCCTCGACCAGATCGTCGTAGCCCACGACCTCGGCCTTGACGAAGCCGCGCTCGAAGTCGGTGTGGATGGTGCCGGCTGCCCGCGGCGCCGTGTCCCCCGCCGTGATGGTCCAGGCCCGGGACTCCTTCGGCCCGGCGGTGAGGAAGGTCTGGAGTCCGAGGGTGGCGAAACCCATCCGGGCCAGACGGGCCAGCCCGGGCTCCGCCAACCCGTATTCGGACAGCAACTCGGCCGACTCCTCGGGCTCGAGGGCGGCCATCTCGGCTTCGAGCTGCGCGCAGAGCACGATCGACTCGGCCGGAGCCACCAGCTCGGCCAGCCGTTTGGCGAGGTCGGCATCACCGAGCGCCGCTTCGTCGACGTTGAACACGTAGATGAACGGCTTGGCCGTGAGCAGGTGTAGCTCCTCCAGCGGTACCGGGTCGATCGCACCGGTGGCGGCGGCCGCCTGCACGGTGCGCCCGTCGTCGAGGAGGGCCTGCGCGCGCTCGGCTGCCCGGAGGGCGGGCACCAGCTCGGGGCGCTTGCGAGACTCCTTGGCCAAGCGCGTCGTGGCGTTCTCCAGTGTCTGCAGATCGGCCAGGATGAGCTCGGTGTTGACGATGGCGATATCGCTCGCCGGGTCGATCCGCCCCGAGACGTGGACGACGTCGTCGTCCTCGAAGACCCGTACCACCTGGCAGATGGCATCCGTCTCACGGATGGCGGCGAGGAATCGGTTCCCCAACCCTTCGCCGCGGGAGGCGCCCTCGACCAAGCCGGCAATGTCGACGAAGGTCACGGTGGCCAGGCACGATCTCCTGACTGTCGAAAAGGGCGGCCAGTCGTTCGAGCCTCGGGTCGGGTACCGGCACGACCCCGACGTTCGGGTCGATGGTGGCAAAGGGATAGTTGGCCGCCAGGACCTCGTTGCGGGTCAGGGCGTTGAAGAGGGTCGACTTGCCCACATTGGGCAGGCCGACGATCCCGATCGAGAGTGCCACGAGTGAGTCCTTCGTTGGGGGTCGGTTGCCGACGCCGGCGACCGGCACGAGCGTAGGGGAATCGGTGACCACCCGAAGCTGGTGGCGGCCGATCCGCCGAGGCAGTGCGCGTCAGCCTGGGCGGCGGATGAGGTACTCGCTCATCGTGGCGCTGCGTAGCCGGGCGAGATCGAGACAGGCCGTCACGCTCTCCATCATCCGGGTCACGTTGGCGGTGAGCTCCTCCTCGGTCGGCGCGTTGAAGAACAGATGGGGATCGGCCACGTGCTCGACGGAGGGCCACGCCTCCTCCACGATGCCGTCGACGGCCGGGGCGCCGTCGGTGACAGCCCGGACGACCTCGTTGCGGACGTAGCGGGTACGGGGCTGCAGCTCCCCGGAGACGGGCGACTGGGTTCCGTGCCACCGGCGGATCCACTCGTGGTACTCGAGGCCCTCGGGGCGGTGGATGAGCGCCACGGTGAGCACGCCCGGCGATCGTTCTCCGTCCGCCCAATCACGGGGACGGGCGTGTCGAGTCGTGCCGTAGTCGTCGACCAACGACTCGGTGACGAGGTATCCGGTCACCGTGCGACCCACGTCGGCCAAGGCTTGATCGACCGCCCGGCGGTGTTCGTAGCTGTCGAGCCACACCGAAACCTCGGCCACGTGCGCGGGCTCTCCTTCCGGCGCCGGCGCCGGTGAGGGAGCCGCAGCGGCAGCCGAGTCATGGACGGCCACGGTGAGGCCGTGCTGACCCGAGCGGATCAGTCGCGGCACGGTGTCCTCGAGCAGATGGGCGCGCAGCTGGTCGCCGCTCAACGGGTCAGCGTCACCCCACAACAGGTAGACGAGCTTCTCCACGTCGACGCTCGGTGATCAGGGAGCGGGTGACGGAACCCGGCAGGCACCGTCGATGTCGAAGACCTGGTTGAAACGGCCGAGGGCCAGCCATGAGGCCACGCACAGTCCGAGGTCGACGAGCTCGGCGTCGCTGAACTCGCGCGTGCAGGCGGACCCAAAGGTCGTCGTCCATGCCCAGGTGGTCGCTCGCGTAGCGTTCAGCGAACTCGGCGGCCAATCGCTCGCGGGCCGACAAGGAATCCCACCGATGAGCAACCACGTCGTCGTAGAAAGAGTCGGGTACGGCCGCGGGGTCCGTGCTCCGCCCCGGAACGTCGCGCGCCGTCCGCCAACCCAGGCACAGCACACACTGGTTGATGCCGGCGATGGTGATGCGCGCCGACTCGAACTCGCGGAGGGAGAGGGACGACCGTTCGTAGACGGCGCTCGAGTAGGCGGCGGCCGGACCGCTCAAGGCGGGAGCCAGATCGCCCCAGACAAAGGCGAGTGGATCACGCCCCCCGGGTACGACGACGCGGGCCATCAGGACCTCCGTCGCAACGGGTCGCCTGGCGGCGCTGACACCGGGCGCCATCGAACACCGCGCTCGATTGGGGTGCGCCCCCTGCCCGGAGCCATGGCTCCGGGTCGGTTCACGCCTGTGTGGCTGCCGGAAGCCGGCGCACGACGCGCCCGGCCAGGCCGGTCACGTACTGCAACCACTGCCGGTCGCCGATGAGCCAGAGCCACAGCTCGCGCCGGAACGCAATGACGTGATCGAAGAAGTCCTCGCGGCTCAAGCCGTACGGCTCGAGGGCGGGCTGCCACAGGCTCCACAGCCAAATGGCAAGACACATGTCGTCGGCGAACTCTTCGCGCCAATCGTGCCCCTCGAGCAGCGCGTCGCGCAGGTTTGCCTTGAGGTCGACCGGTTCCTCAGGAAGTTCGAGGCGGGGACCACCATCCACTTCCACCACGGTCATGCCGTCAACCCTACCCAGATCGTCCGACGGTAATTGCGGGAAACCTCGTTTGCGCTCCGTACCTATGGCGAACAGGGGATTCATCGGTCCGGAACCACCGGTCCGCGGTCCGATCCCTCATAGGCGGCCACGTGGTCGGCGTAGTCGATGAAGAGTGGTGCGTCGGGGTCGAAGGGCCGACGAAGGCTGTCGAAGGCAATCCGCTTGTCGAAGGCATCGAGCTTCTCGAGGGCGGCGAGGTTGTCGAGCTCCCGAAAGTCGAGCCGCCCGCGGGCGTTGTCCAGTGCTCTCCTGCCTCGCTCGGTTCGCACCAGCACGCTGCTCCACCCGTCCATCGATCCGACGCTCCCGACCGATAGATCGGCGCTGCGACCCAAGAAGTCGGCACATTCGTCACAGCCCTTGAGCGCGGCTCCGTGGAAATTCTTGACCGGCTCGTCCACGGCCACTTCCCCGTCCCGGTACTCGACGATCATCCGTCCTCTGATGACGTCCACCTTCGACACCCGTTCGATCTCGACGGCCCGGTCGTCGCGCAGTAGTTGGAGGATCAAGCCCGCGGTAGTCGAAGCTCTTGGTGCAGAGGAGAGCGATGGTGAGGACCACGGCGTCGATGCGGTGCCGACCGCTGGGCCAACGCCGCGACTGCATCGCCCGGATGCCCTGGATCTCGCACGGTGTTCCCACCACCGCGATGCGTGGTTGTGGCGGAAGGGCGTAACCCGAGAGGTCGAGCTCGGCGAGGGCCATGGTTTGGTTGTAGTAGCTGCCGGCCGCCTCGGTGATCTCCTTGGCGGTGGTGGCGATGGTGGCCACGCCCTTCCAGGGCTCGTCGGGATCGTCGCTCGGCCGGGTGACCAAAGCGCCGTCGATCTCGCCTCCGGCCAACGCGGCGATGAGAAGGGCGCTCACCACCCCGCCGTCCTGGGCACCTTCGGGCCGACCGCCAGCCCGCACCGCGTAGGCACCGAGGACGGCGCCGAGCCCGTCCGCCGGTGGGCCACCGGTGATCTTCCAGTAGGTGTCCGACGAGTCGGTACGGGTGACGGCCGGAGCCGGCACGTCGATCACACCGGCAGGCGCGGCCGCGTCGATCGTCGTCTCTTCGCTTTCGGGGAGGGCGGTCGATGGTGGCCACAGTGCTTCGTAACGGAGGCCACCGCGTGGGCAGAAGTCCCAACACAGCGAGCAACCCGTGCACATCTTCACCAGCTCGGGCAACAACGTGTCCTCGTCGATGCCGATCGAGTTGGAGGGGCAGACGGCCACACACGTCCCGCACTGGATGCATCGGTCGGCCTCGATGACACCGGCTTCGAGTTCCCAGAACCACACCTTGCCGGGTGGTTCCTCGATCCCGTTGATCTCCTCGCGGAGTCGGTAGCCCTTCATGTCGGGCTCCCTCCGTTCGCGGCGGGCTCCGTAATCACCGGCCAGGATCCGCCGGAGCTCATCGTTGGGCACCCGTCGAGCCCAGTTGTAGAGAGGCTCGTCGGGCCGCCGCTCGTCCTGGTAGCGGCGCAGGACGCGCACGAGCGCGTCGGGCACGTCGTTCACCGGGCGGGCGTGCTCGATCCAATCGATGAACCCGGCGCCGTTGCCCAATGACCCCCCCATGCCGATGTCGACCGCCTCGGCCAGGTGGTTGCCCACGTGGGCCACCTCGCCCCGAAAGCCGATGTCGGCGATCTGGGGCTGGGCACAGCTGGCCGAGCACCCCGAGAAGTGCATCCGGACGACCCCCCGGTCGTCACGCGGCCCCGGGCGGGCCGCACCCTCGGGCCGAGGGGCGGAGCCGACCGGCTCGCCGGCCAGCTGCTCATCGAGGTATCGGGCCCACTTGAGAGCGCGCTCTTTCGTCTCGGTGATGGCGAACCGGCAGAACTCGTTGCCCGTGCAGGCCACCACCCCGCGAGAGAACGGCCCGGGGTAGGGCGAGTACTTCTGCATCAGGTCTTCGGCCAGCATCTCCTCGAGCCGGTCTTCGGGCACGCCGGTGAAGATGAGGTTCTGGTCGGTGGCGATCCGGGCCGTGCCGTCCCCATAGGTCTCGGCCAGGCGGGCCGCCTCGACCAGCTCGATCCCGTTCATGCGGCCGACGGGCACGCAACAGCCCACGTAGCAGAGTCCTGGCTCACGTTGGGGGTGCACGCCGACGTGGTCGCCCCGATAATGACGGGTGAGATCCTCACCGGCCGGCACCAGGTCGAAACGTGTGCGCTTGGCCAGCTCCTGGCGGAAGCCCTCCGGGCCGAGCTCTTGGACCAGGTACCGCATCCGGGCGAGGCCCCGGTTCTCACGATTGCCGAGCTCACCGAAGAGCTGGGCGATCGCCCGCGAGACCTCGACGGCCTGATCCGGGGTGATGAACACGTCGATGTCGGAAGCCAGGCGCTCACCGTCGGAGAGCCCGCCACCGACCAGGACGTTGAATCCGAGCGTGCCGTCCGGGCCACGGGCAGGACGCATGCCGATGTCGTTGATCTCGGTCTTGGCGCAGTCCTCGAGACAGCCCGTGACGGCGATCTTGAATTTGCGAGGCAGGTTCGCGTATTCGCGGTTGCCGGTGAAGAAGTCGGAGATGGCTCGTGCAACCGGCAGTGCGTCGAAGGCTTCCTCGGCATCGACGCCCGACACCGGGCAGCAGGTGACGTTCCGAGCCGAGTCACCGCAGGCCTGCACGGTGGTCAGCCCGACGGCGGCCAGCCGCCTCCAGATCCGCGGGATGTCCTCGATACGAAGCCAGTGAATCTGCACCGTCTGGCGGGTGGTGAGGTCGGCATAGCGCGACCCGAAGATCCGGCTCTCGGTGCCGTCGGGACCCTCGCCGAAGGCGTCGGCCACCACTCCGATCTCGCGAAGCTGAGGAGAGGTGAGATGGCCGCCGGGGATCTTGATGCGCATCATGAAGGCGTCGCCACCCTGGCGCTGCGGGTAGATGCCGACCCACTTGAGTCGCTCGACCTCACCCTTGACCTTGTCGATGGCTCCCGCACCCTCGACCGAGTACGTGTCGATGATGGCGTCGGCCACCTCGAGCGGATGGCGGTCGAGCTTGAATTGCTCGACCTCGTTCAGCTCGGATCGGCGCCGATAGGGGTTGATGAAGGGCATCGGTCGATCCGTGCCCCGAAGTCGGAGCCCGTAGAGCTCGTCCCTGTCCTTCTGCATGTCAGGTCTGCGATCGCGACATTCAGTTATGCAGGCCGCACTCGACCTTGTCCGAGTCGGCCCATCGACCGGCGCGGGGGTCTTCACCATCGGCCACCGGCCGTGTGGTGGGCGCGCAACCGATCGAGAGGTAGCCCTTGGACATGAGCGGGTGCTCGGGGAGACCGTGGTCGGCCGCGTAGCCGGCTATGTCGTCGTCACTCCAGGTGGCCAGAGGGTTGATCTTGACCATGCCCCAGCTGTCCTCGAACGAGAGGATGGGCGCATCCCGGCGCGTCGGTGCGTCGACCCGCTTGAGGCCGGTGACCCAAGCCTCCTTGCCGGCCAGTGCCTGCTTGAGGGGACGCACCTTGCGGAACTCACAGCACTTGGCCGAGCCGCACGGCCAAAGCTCGGCACCCGCCACCGGGTGGGTGACGGTCAGATTGAGGTCGTAGCGGGCACGCACGGTCTCCACGTACTCCAGCGTCTCGGGAAAGTGCGAACCGGTATCGAGGAAGACGACCTCGATATCGGGGGCGACGGCGTTGGCGATGTCGATGAGGACGGCATCCTGGAACGAACACGAAAGGGCGAGCTTCTTCCCGAACCGTTCAACGGCCCACGCCAGAACCAGGCCGGCCGGGGCCGACTCGAAGGCAGCCGACTGCTCGGCCATCTCCGCTCGCAACCGAGCAATATCGGTTTCGCTGTCCACCAGGCTCACACGCTCACCTCTCTTCGCCTCTCGATCCGCCACCGACCGGGTCGTCCCCCACCGGTACCCTGTGCCGTCCGGTGACTCCGCCAGGAATCCACCTCCCCACGGCTGGGGCTTCGCCCCGGGGGTTCGGTCCGATATATGACTAACTGGATCAGGTTTTATCACAATACCGGGCTTCGGCTCGAGAAGGAGCGCCCGCGGCGGGCCAGGTCGAACACCCCCTCGGGCCGGTGACCAGGCGCGGGATCGAACGGCGGCCGGCCCCGGCATGACCGGAATCGGGGCCACCGGCCCGGACCCCGGACCAATCGAGCCCTCGGTCGACTACCCGGTCGTCCTGTCGGTTTCCGGCCGCCCCTGCCTCGTGGTGGGCGCAGGTCCCGTTGCCACCCGGAAGGCTCGGGGCCTTCTCGAGTGCGGAGCCCAGGTCACCGTGGTCGCACCGGAGACGGCCGAGGCCATGGACGCGCTGCTGCGTGCGACGCCGACCGACCGCCTGCGTCTCGAGCGTCGGGTCTATCGAGCGGGGGAGGTCACCGGATACGACTTCGTCGTGGCCGCCACCGGGGACGAGGCCACCGATCGACTGGTGACGCAGGAGGCCATCGAGGCGGGAGTCCTCGTCAACGGCGCTCCGGTTGCCTCGATCCGGTCCGTTCACCTTCCCGCGCTCCACCGGCAGGGACTGGTCACCATTGCCGTCTCGACGAGCGGTCGGAGCCCGGCGTTGGCTCGGTGGTTGCGGACACGGATCGCCGAGTCGACGGATCCGCAGCTGGCCCTTCTGGCAACGCTGTTGGCTGACGCACGAGCGGCCATCCAGTCGGACGATCGATCATCGGCCGACATCGACTGGTCCGATGTCATCGATCGGGTCCTGCCCCTCGTCGAGCAGGGCAGAGTCGACGAGGCGCGCGCCGTGCTCGGTGGCCTCCTCGAGGGCTGATCCTGTGGCCACCGGTCGACCAGCAACTCGCCTCGAGATGCGACACACAAGGTGGGTGGGCGGGCGCGCAGCCACGACGTTAGGGTGGCGAGATGAGCGCGGTGGCCGTCGAGAGCGTGCTCGATCTCGACCAGATCGACCTCTCCGACCTCGCGTTCTGGGAGCGTCCATGGCCGGAGCGGGAGGGCGCCTTCCAGCTTCTCCGCCGGGAGCGTCCCCTCGCCCACTTCGCCGACCCCGATATCACCGACACCTCTCCCCTGGCCCCACCGCCGGGTGCGGGGTACCGGGCGGTCGTCCGCCACGCCGACATCACGGAGATCAGCCGTAATCCCGACATCTATTGCTCGGGACAGGGAGCCGTCAGCATCCTCGACCTCCCACCGGTGATGATCGAGTACTTCGCCGGCATGATCTCGACCGACAACCCGCGTCACGCGCGACTCCGCCGAATCGTGTCCGCCGCGTTCAACCCCCGTCGGATCACAGGCCATCGAGGACACCATCGAGGAGGTGGCCGAGCGGGTGGTGAACCAGGTCGCGCCACTCGGCGAGTGCGACTTCGTCACGGAGGTCTCGGGCCCGCTCCCCCTCGAGATCATCTGCCGGATGATGGGCATCCCCGCCTCCGAGTTCCCCGCCGTCTTCCGCTGCTCGAACATCATCCTGTCGAACGGAGACCCTGAGTACATCCCGGAGGGCAGTGACCCGGTCGGGGCCTTTCTCGAGGCTGGTCAGGAGCTGACCGAGCTCATGCAGGCGATTGCCGCCCGCCGTCTCGAGGATCCGCTCGACGACCTCACCACCGCGCTCATCACCACCAACATCGACGGTGAGTCATTGACGCACGCCGAGCTGGCGTCCTTCTTCATCCTCTTGCTCACCGCCGGCAACGAGACGACACGCCAGTCGATCAGCCATGCACTGTGGGCCTTCACCGAGTACCCGGAGCAACGGGCTCTCTGGCAGGCCGACCCGGCCGCCGTCGCCCCCACCGGTGTCGACGAGATCGTGCGGTGGGCCTCGCCGGTCATATGGATGCGGCGGACGGTGACGGAGGACACGGTTCTCGACGGCGAGGAGTTGCAGGCCGGCGACAAGGTGTTGCTCTTCTACAACTCGGCCAACCGAGACGAGGCCGTCTTCGAGGAACCCTTCACCTTCGATGTCCGCCGCTCGCCCAACCCGCACGTCGGCTTCGGGGCAGCCGGCCCACATTTCTGTTTGGGCGCCCACCTGGCCCGCCGGGAGATCGACGTCATGCTCCGCGTGCTGCTCGACCGCCTGCCCGACATCGAGGCAGCCCAGCGAGCCCGACCGGTTGCGATCGAGCTTCATTAACGGGATCAAGCACCTGCCCTGTCGTTTCACGCCGGTCCGACCGGCCTGAGCGCCAAGCCAGTCGTCCTCCGCCGGCGTCTGCCTGCCTCGGCGTCCGGTGACCGTGGCCCGCGGCCTTATGGCTTGGCCACCATCACCACCGATGCCCCGACCAGGAAGGCGGTCACCATTCCGGCCATCATCGTCACTCGGCGACACAACAGCGAACAGCTCCGGGGGCGCCAACGGCTCCGTCCGCTCGACACCCGATTCCTCGCGCATCATCGGCGGCTGTCCGGCCGGTGAATCAGCCATCCGATTGACCACCTCTTGGAGACGACGCTCGGTCGGCCACAGCACGGCCTCGGCCAGGAGGGCGGCGGCCAACCACAACACCAGACCGATGACGATCCATTGGTCGCTGACCGCCCACTGGCCGTCACTCAGGGTGATGAGGACGAAGCCGAGCACAGGGACGACGAAGAGCACCCGCCCCGCCCAGTTGACCCCCGGCCGGTAATAGCGAAGCAGATGCGGAGGGACCGGCCGGGGACGGGCGAGGGCCACGGCGGAAGCGCCGGCCACGACCACGGCCACGAGGGCGGCGAGGGCGGCGAGGACATGGGCAAGGAGAACGAGGTCGTAGGCCGCGCTGTGGGATGGGACGGCCGCCTCGATCCACCGGGGCACCCGTCGCATTCGCCGCGATTCTCGCACCGCCGTGACCGCCACTCGGCGCGTCCGTAGGCACCGATCCCGCCGGCTGGGTTGCTACCCTGGTGAGAGGTATCGGCCGACGTGTGCGGGCGCATTCGCTCCGGGCCGACAGGGATCGAGGTGGCGGCGTCGTGCCTACTCAGATGAGCCCACGAGAGAGGGGCAGAAGCCGCTGTCGATGAACCAACTCCGACTCGATCCGCTCACCGGTCGCTGGGTGGTTGTCAGTACCGACCGAGCCCACCGCCCGAAGGCCTTCGCGCCGCGGATGGCCGCCATCCAGGCCGACACCAGCCAGCCCTGCCCGTTCTGTCCGGGGAACGAGGAGGCAATGACGCCCGCGCTCGAGAGGGTGGGGCCGGACGGCAAATGGCAGGTCCGGGTGGTCCCCAATCGCTATCCCGCCTTCGAAGGGAGTGCCCCCTTCGTGGTCACCAACCGGGGCCCAGTGTTCACCCAAGCCTCAGCGGGCGGCACCCACGAAGTGCTCATCCTCTCCCCTGACCACAATCGGTCCTGGTCCATGCTGAGCGACGACCAGACCGCTGTGGTCATGTCCGCCATCGCCGAGCGGATCGAAGAGCACTCGAACATGCCGGGATTCCGCTACAGCCAGACCCTGGTGAACGCCGGCCGCGAAGCGGGCGCCTCGATCGAGCACCCCCACGGGCAGCTGCTCGGGATGTCGTTCGTCCCCCGCGAGCTCGTCGAGGAGCAAGCCGGCTTTGCCCGGTTCGCTGGTCGGTGTCTGCTCTGCACCACCGTCGACGCCGAGGAGAACGTGAACCACCGGGTGGTCTACGCCGACGAGCGGGTGCTGGTCCTGTGCCCATTCTGGAGCGGGGTGCCCTACGAGATGATGGTCATCCCTCGGGCCCACGGCCCGCACCTGCACCACAGCCCCGAAAACGAGCTCGCGGCCGTGGGTCACGCCATCAAGATCGCTCTCGGCAGTCTCCGCGAAGTGGTCGGCGACATCGCCTACAACCTCGTCTTCCACTCAGCTCCCTACCGTGCTCCCGAGCCGTACCACTGGCACGTGCACATCGTTCCCAAGCTCACCACGGTGGCCGGCTTCGAGCTCGGGACCGGGGTCATGATCAACATCGTGAACCCCGAAGAGGCCGCCGAGGAGCTGCTCGTGCGTGAGCAGGTGGCCCGCACCGGCTGAGTCGGCTGGGGGCACGGAAGCGACGTCGAATGGGACGAAACGTGCCGCCGCGCCGGTTTTGGGGACCGAACTACCGCGCCGGCTATACCGGCCGTGACTTCCACGTGACGGGCGGGCACGAGGCCGAGGCCGAGGCGGCCGAGCGGGCCAAGAAACCGAACCGCTTCGGCATGTGGGTGCTGCGGCTCTTGGGTTTCCGGGGAGATGTCGATGCCGACGGCGCCGGGGGCGGCAGGAGCATCGGGCCGCCCGGCGGCAGGCTCCCGGACAGTCGCGAACCCGGGACGGGGTGAGGGCGAAGGGTCAGGCGAGCTCGAAGCACAGCGAGCCGTGCGAGCCGAGCGTGATGCGGTACGGGTCGGTCCCGACCAAGGGGAAGGCCACCCGACCGAGCAGCTCGATGGGCTGACGACCGAGCCACCGCTTCAACTGGATCTCCGCCGGCTGGGCCAGTCGGCTGAGGTTGTGCACGCAGAGAACGGGGTTGACCGGTCCACGCTCGGGTCGGTCGGGAGTCCAGCGAACGAAGGCCAGCACCGACGGGTTGGCCGACGGCACGAAGTCGAGCTCGCCGGTCCCGAAGACCGGGAACTCGCGCCGCACGGCCAGGATGCGCCGCATCCAATGCAGGAACGAGCTCGGGTTGCGCTGTTGGGCTTCCACGTTGACAGCGCTGAACCCGTAGACCGGGTCCATGAGAGGCGGCAGGTAGAGCTGGGCGAAGTCGGCCCGACTGAAGCCGGCGTTGCGGTCGGGCGTCCACTGCATGGGCGTGCGCACCGAGTCGCGGTCACCGAGGTAGACGTTGTCACCCATCTGGATCTCGTCGCCGTAGTAGAGGACGGGACTTCCGGGCAGGGTGAACAACAAATAGAAGAGGAGCTCGGAGAGACCCCGGTCGCGATCGAGCAGGGGGGCGAGCCGCCGGCCGATGCCCATGTGCCGCTTCATGCGCGGGTCGCGGGCGTACTCGGCGAACAGGTAGTCGCGCTCCTCCTCGGTCACCTTCTCGAGGGTCAGCTCGTCGTGGTTACGCAGGAAGATGGCCCACTGGGCGTCTGCGGGCGGGTTCGGCGTCTGGGCCAGGATCTCGGTGATGGGGTAGCTCTGCTCACGGCGCACGGCGACGAAGAGCCGGGGCATGAGCGGGAAGTTGAAGCAGAGGTGGCACTCGTCTCCGTCGCCGAAGTAGTCGGCCACGTCGGCGGGCCAGCCGTTGGCCTCGGCCAGGAGGATGCGGCCCGGGTACCGATCGTCGATCTCGGAGCGGAGGCGGCGGATGAAGGCGTGCGTCTCGGGGAGGTTCTCGCCGGTCGTACCGTCCCGTTGGTAGAGGTAGGGGACGGCGTCGAGCCGGAAGCCGTCGAGGCCGAGGTCGAGCCAGAAGCGGACCACCTCGATCATGGCCTCCGCCACCTCGGGGTTGTCGTAGTTGAGGTCGGGTTGATGAGAGAAGAAGCGGTGCCAGTAGTACTGGTCTCGCAGCGGCTCGTAGGTCCAGTTGGACTTCTCGACGTCGATGAAGACCACACGGGCCTCGGGCCAGCGCTGGTCGTCGTCGTTCCAGACATACCAGTCGGCCTTGGGATTGTCGCGGCTCTGCCGAGACTCGACGAACCACGGATGGTCGGAGCTCGTGTGGTTGATGACCAGGTCGGCGATGACCCGGATGCCGCGGGCGTGAGCCTCGTCGAGCAGCATGGAGAGGTCCTCGACCGTGCCCGACTCGGGGTGCACCGAGAAGTAATCGCTGATGTCGTAGCCCCCGTCGCGCAGCGGCGAGGGGTAGAAGGGAAGCAGCCACAGGCAGTCGACGCCGAGCCACTCGAGGTAGTCGAGCTTGGCGATGAGACCGGGGATGTCGCCCACGCCGTCGTTGTTGCCGTCGAAGAAGCCCCGGATGAACACCTCGTAGAACACGGCCCGCTGGAACCACAGCGGGTCGTCGGCCGCCTCGGGGAGGGGCAGGCGCCGGGTGGCGATGTCGTGGGCCAGACCCTCGAGGGTGGCGATGCGCCGGACGCGGGACGGGGCCGGGCCGGTGGTCAGGTCCTTCACTACGTCGGAGGCCATGATCAACGGGCGGGTGGGGGTCCCACGATGATCGGAGGAGGCTCGGTCTGTCCCGCCCCTGCGTCGAGCGGCCCGCCCTTCTCGTCCTCGTGATCGGCCACGACCTCGAACTTAGCTCTCACCTCCCGCCCAACGGTCGGATCGCGGTCGTGGATTGCAGGTCGAGTTCCTGGGCCGACGGCAAGGAGGAAGGCGCTCGTCCGGGTTCAGCTTTCGGCGGAGCCGGGAGCTCGATCCGCCCCCAAGGCCTCCCCCAGAAGTCGGTCGGCGGCCTCATAGGGGTCGAGCTTGCCGGCGAGCATGGCCTCCACCATCGGCGCCACCCGTTCCGGGTCGGTCACCTTGGCCACCTGGGCATGGACACGGACGGCCAGGATCTGGCGGAGCTCGCGTTCGAGCCGGCGCCGGCGCATGACCTCGAACTCGCCGCCCTCGATCAGATGACGCCGGTGGTCACTGATGGCGGCCCAGAGCTCGTCGATGCCCTCCCCCGTCTGAGCCACGGTCGAGACGATGAGCGGCCGCCAGTCGCCCGGCGTGGACAGGTCGAGCATGAGCTCGAGATCGCGCTTGGTCTCCCGCGCCCCGGGCCGGTCGGCCTTGTTGATCACGAAGAGGTCGGCGATCTCCAACAGCCCCGCCTTGTTGGCCTGCACGGCGTCGCCCCAGCCTGGGTTGACCACCACCACGGTGGTGTCGGCGGCCGCCGCCACCTCCACCTCCTGTTGACCCACGCCCACCGTCTCGACGATGACGATCGGCATCCCCACCGCGGACAGCACCCGGATGGCGTCGGGAACGGCCAGGGCCAAGCCGCCGAGGTGACCCTTCGTCGCCATGGAGCGGATGAACACGCCGTCGTCGGTGGCGTGCCCCTGCATGCGGACGCGGTCACCGAGGATGGCGCCGCCGGAGAAGGGCGAGGTCGGGTCGATGGCGATCACCGCCACCGCCCCGGGCCCGTCGAATCCTCGCTCGCGGCCAATGCCGATGAGCCGATCGGTGAGGGTCGACTTCCCCGCCCCCGGCGAACCGGTGATGCCGACGGTGTAGGACGCACCCGGCGTCGTGGCGGCGAGCGACACGACCGATCGGCAGAGGTCGCCACCCCGCTCCACGAACGTGAGGAGACGGGCCAGGGCCACCCGGTCTCCATTCCGGGCCGCTTCGAGCAGGGTGGCGGCGTCGGAAGTGCGGGGCCCGGACATCGGGGTCGAGAGCGTACCGGTCGGGGCGCAGCCGCGTCGGACCGGGTCAGGCCCGGACGACCCGAGCCCCGAGCCCGGCCAGCTTGCCGGCGAAGTCCTCGTAGCCACGGTCGACGTGGCGGGCGTCGCTGATCACCGTCTCGCCGTCGGCCACCAGGCCGGCCAGGACGAGAGCGGCGCCGGCCCGGAGGTCCATGGCCCGCACCGGCGCCCCGGACAGGCGCTCGACCCCCCGAACCACGGCATGGTGGCCCTGGGTGCGGATGTCGGCTCCCATCCTGCGGAGCTCGTCCACGTAGCGGAACCGACCGAAGAAGAGGTTCTCGGTCACGATGCCGACGCCTTCGGCCACCGTGAGGAGGGTCACGAGCAACGGCTTGTAGTCGGTGGCGAACCCGGGATAGGGCAGGGTGGCCGCGTCCACGGCCTGCAGGCGCACACCGGGCGCCCGCGCCGCCCGCAGCCCATCGGGCTCCAGCGTCACCTCGATGCCGGCCGCCCGCAGTTTCTGAATGAGCATCTCCATGTGCTCGGGCCGGCCATCCTCGACCACCACTTCCCCTCCGGCCAGCCCGACCGCGGCCAGGAAGGTGGCCGCCACCAAACGGTCGGGGATCACCCGATGGGAGGCCGGGTGGAGGGCGTCGACGCCAACGACTTCGATGCGCGATGTTCCCGCTCCCTCGATGCGCGCTCCCATGGCGTTGAGGAAGTCGGCGAGATCACGGACCTCGGGCTCGCGGGCTGCGTTCTCGATGACGGTCGTACCCTTGGCCAAGGTGGCGGCCATGAGCACGTTGTCGGTACCGGTGTGGCTCGGGTACTCGAGGACCACGTGGTTGCCGACCAGGCGCGGCTGGCCGGCCACGGAGGAGTCGACGTGCCCGTCGACGTAGCCGTGCGCCGAGGTGAACGACACACCCATGGATTCGAGGGCGCGCAGGTGCATGTCGATGGGCCGGGGCCCGAAGTCGTCACCGCCGGGCATCGACACGCGAGCACGTCCGCACCGGGCGAGCAATGGTCCGAGCACCACGACCGAGGCCCGCATGCGCTCGACGAGCTCGTACGGGGCCTCCGGGACGAGCTCGGCCGGCGTGGTCACCACCAGCTCGTCGGGTGCCGATCCGCGCTGGACGTCGGCGCCCATGGCGCCCAACACCTCGGCCATGATGTCGACGTCGGTGATGCGGGGAACATTGGTGAGCGTGTGGCTTCCCTCGGCCAGCAAGCAAGCGGCCATGAGCTTGAGCACCGAGTTCTTCGCGCCACCGGCGCGCACGGTGCCGCTCAGCGGTCCGTTGGGATTGACGACGAAGCGATCCACGCCGTCAGTATGGCGCGGCGTGCCACGACCGCATGTGGATGGAACCGACGGGCAGCGGGCCAACCGGCCGGCGCCCGAGCCCGATCAGGTAACCGCTCGCTCCCGCCAGCGGCCGAAGACATCGGCCAGCGCGTCGACCATCTCACCGACGGCGGCATAGGCGCGGGTGGCCTCGAAGATGGCCGGCATGAGGTTGCAGGACGGATCGGCCGCATCCTTGGCCAGGCGGGCGAGAGCCGCTTCGACCGCCTCGGCCGAGCGGTGGCGCTTGACCTCGGCCAGTCGCTTGCGCTGGGCCTCCTCGACCTCTGGGCCGATGTGGAGGGTGGGCAGCTCACTGTCCTCGTTCCCTCCGGTGAAGTCGTTGACCCCGACGATGACCGATCGCCCGGACGAGACCCTTCGTTGGAATCGGTACGAGGCGTCAGCGATCTCCATCTGGAACCAGTTGGACTCGATGCCGGCGACGACGCCCTCGAGCATCGAGCCGTCACCGAGCTCGTCGAGGTAGGCGAAAACGGCCTCGGCCTGCGCGCACATCTCGTCGGTCAACGACTCGACGAACCACGACCCGCCGAGTGGGTCGGCCACATTGGCCACGCCGGTCTCGTGGGCGATGACCTGCTGGGTGCGCAAGGCGATGCGTGCCGCCTTGTCGGTGGGCAGGGCCAGCACCTCGTCCATCGAGTTGGTGTGCAGGCTCTGGGTGCCTCCGAGGACGCCGGCCAGTGCCTCGACGGCAGTGCGGACGATGTTGAGCTCGGGCTGCTGGGCGGTGAGCGAGACGCCGGCCGTCTGGGTGTGGAAACGCAAGCGTTGCGACCGGGGGTCGGTGGCGCCGTAACGGTCGCGCATCCACGTGGCCCAGAGCCGGCGAGCGGCCCGGTACTTGGCGATCTCCTCGAAGAAGTCGAGGTGGGCGTTGAAGAAGAACGACAGTCGGGGGGCGAACTCGTCGACCCCGAGCCCGCTCGCTCGGGCCGCCTCGACGTAGGCGAAGCCGTTGGCCAGGGTGAAGGCCAGCTCCTGGGCGGCCGTCGATCCGGCCTCGCGGATGTGGTAGCCGGAAACGGACACCGGATGGAAGCGGGGCATCTCCGCCGCGCAGAAGCGGATGACGTCGGTCACCAGGCGGAGCGAAGGCCGCGGCGGGAAGATGTACTCCTTCTGGGCCTGGTACTCCTTCATCATGTCGTTCTGGAGGGTGCCGCCGAGAAGCGGCTCGGTCCGCTCCCGCCTCCTCGGCCGCGACCACGTAGGCGGCAAGGACCATGGGGGCGGGCGAGTTGATGGTCATCGACGTGGTCGTCTGGGCCATGTCGATGCCACAGAAGAGGTCTTCCATGTCGGCCAGGGTGTCGACGGCTACGCCGCAGCGGCCGACCTCGCCCTCGGACAGCGGGTCGTCGGAGTCGCGGCCCATGAGCGTGGGCAGGTCGAAGGCGACCGACAGGCCGTCGCCGCCGGCCCGGAGGAGGTCGCGGAAGCGCGCGTTGGTGTCCTCGGCCGTGCCGAAGCCGGCAAACATGCGCATGGTCCAGAGCTTCGAGCGGTACATCGAGGCGTAGGGGCCCCGGGTGAAGGGGTAGACGCCCGGCCACTCGGTTCACCTCCCCGCCGGTCGCTCGGGCCGTAGACCGGCTCGAGCGGGATACCCGACATGGTCTCGAAGTCGGCGTCGCGAAGGGAGGCCGCCGCGTACTCGGCCGCCCACTGCTCGAAGCCGCCCATCACCCCGGCCGAGGCATCGTGCTCCTTCTCCGAGCCCATGACCCCAGCATACGGAGCCAGGGAGTGCTCAGGCAGTCCGTTCGCCCACCTCCAGTACGGGCGGTGCCCACTATGGTCGGAGTCCGTGATCGACCGGTGACGATTCCCGAAGCCCCCGACCGCAATCTTGCACTCGAGCTGGTCCGGGTGACCGAAGCGGCGGCATTGGCCGCCTCGCGGTGGATGGGGCGAGGCGACAAGGAGGGGGCCGACGACGCGGCGGTCCAAGCCATGCGCATCGTGCTGTCGTCCATTTCGATGGACGGTGTTGTCGTCATCGGGGAGGGTGAAAAGGACAACGCGCCCATGCTGTTCAACGGTGAGCGCATCGGCGACGGCTCGCCGCCCAAGGCCGACATCGCGGTGGACCCCATCGACGGGACCACGTCGACCGCGCTCGGGCGGGGCGGTGCACTGGCCGTCATCGCCGTCTCCGAAGAAGGGACCATGTTCGACCCCGGTCCCTGTGTCTACATGGAGAAGCTGGCCGTCGGGCCCTTGGCCGTCGGGGCCATCGACATCACTCGTCCGATCGAGGACAACCTCAAAGCGGTGGCGGCGGCCAAGGGGACGTCGGTCCGAGACGTGACCGCGGTCATCCTCGACCGTCCCCGCCACGAGGAGATCATCGCCACCGTGCGGCGGAGCGGCGCCCGCATCCGGCTCATCACCGACGGGGACGTGGCCGGCGCCATTGCCACGTCGTGGCCGGACACCGGGGTGGACCTGCTGATCGGCATCGGAGGCACTCCTGAGGGGGTGATCGCCGCCGCCGCTCTCAAGTCGATGGGCGGAGAGATGCAAGGCCGCCTCTGGCCGCGTGACGACGACGAGCGCAGGGCCGCCATCGAGGGCGGCTACGACCTCGAGGCCGTGCTCACCACCGACGATCTCGTCCGAGGCGATAACTGCTTCTTCGCGGCCACGGGGATCACCGACGGCGAGCTGTTGACCGGTGTGCGCTACGACCAGTTCGGGGCGTCTACCCAGTCACTCGTCATGCGCTCGAAGTCCGGCACGGTGCGCCTCGTCGAGGCCCGGCACCCGCTGCACAAGCTCAGCGAGTACAGCGCCATCCAATTCAGCTGAGCGGAGCTGCCTGACCCCCTCGCCGTGGGAAGGCCACCGCTTCGCCGGCTCAGCCGGTCTCTGGATAGGTGGAGGCGTCCCCGGTGGCTTGCACGTCGGCATTGAGGTCGACCAGCCAATAGCCGACCCCAGCCGGGTTGCCGGCGATGCCGCTCACCGGGAGGCCCCCGAAATCGTGGGCGGTCGGGAACGGCCCGGTCGCACCTGCGAACGGGTAGACGGTGCCGTCCTCGGTCGTGAGCCAGTACCCGTTGTCCGAGGGCGTGGCGGCCATCCCCGCGATGGGAGAGTCGATGGACCTCCCACCCGTCGAGCCCAGGTAAGGAGCGGTGCCGAAGTCGAAGAGGCCGCCGTCGGAGGCCACCATCCAGTATCCATCTCCGTTCGCGAGCGGGACCATGCCCACGACGGGCTCGTTCAGATGGCTATTGCACATGTCTCCGAAGGACTGGGCACCACCGAACGGGTAGACACACCCGCCCGAATCGACCACGTAGTAGCCGCCGGTCGGGTCGGCGGCGATGCCGACCACCGGATTGTGCAGTGAGGTCACCGAGCCGTCGGACGCGGCATCACCGAAGGGCCACACATGCCCGGCCTGGTCCACCAACCAGTAGCCCCCGCCGTCGTGGGTGGGGGCAATGCCCACAATGGGGAACTGGAGCTCGTCGTCGGCCAGCGAGCCGTACGACCCGGCGTTGCCGAAGGTGAGCACTTCACCATCGTCGCCGACCACCCAGTAGCCGTGACCGTCGGGGGTGGCGGCGATGCCGGTGGCGAAGGGGACGAAGGCACTCACCACGGCCATGCCCACGACCGGCGCGTTGAGGGGGATGCTGGCGGCCGAGCCGTCGAAGGTGGCCGACCCGTAGGCGAAGATGCCGCCGTCGGAAGCCGCCAGGTAATAGCCAGCGCCGTCGTTGGTCACGCCCATGCCCACGATGGGACGGTTGAGGTGGATCCCCCCTGTCGACCCATAGAAGTTGGCATCGCCGAAGGCGAAGATGCCGCCGTCGGCTGCCACCAGGTAGTAGCCACCGCCGTCGGGCGTCGCCGCCATGCCCACGATGGGCTGGTTGAGGTGCGTGGCGCCCATGGACCCGTAGAAGGCGGCGTCGCCGTAAGCAAAGATGCCGCCGTCGGCTGCGACGAGCCAGTAACCACCGCCGTCGGGGGTTGGCGCCATGCCCACGATGGGCTGGTTGAGGTGCATGCCGCCGGTCGAGCCGAAGAAGGGGGCGTCGCCGTAGGCGAAGATGCCTCCGTCGGAAGCCACCAGCCAGTACCCCCCGTCGTCGGGGGTGGCGCTCATGCCCACGATGGGCCGATTGAGATGCATGCCGCCGGTCGAGCCGAAGAACTGGGCGGACCCGTACGAGAAGATGCCGCCATCTGCAGCCACCAGCCAGTAGCCGCTGTCGCCGAGCGATGGCGTGATCCCGACGATCGAGGCGTTGAGGTGCGAACCGCCGGTCGAGCCGTAGAAGATGGCATCCCCGTAGGTGAACACGCCGCCGTCGGAGGCCACGAGGTAATAGGAGTTCGGTCCGAGGTAGACCCGCGGCCTCGCGGCATCCGAGAGCCGGTCCGCGAGGCGGCCCTCCTCGGCAGGCCGCGAGAAGGATGCCGACGCGGGGTGGAAGTGTTCCGGGCCCGGGCGAGAGATCGAGTGGGGTGGCGCCGTCGTCGCACCGGCCCGAGGAGCGATGACGAAGAGGAGCGGAACCGTGACCGCCACCGTTATGGCGGCCAGTAGTGGGCCACGCCTCGATTGGGTGCCTTTTCTCATCGCCGCTCACTTCATACCCAACGGATGCCGCAGTCACTGCGGCCTGGCGCACGGTAGCCGGTTACATCAGTGAGCGCTTGCCCATGACCGCGGGCAATGCTGGCCGCACTCTCCGGGAAAACGGCAGGGAGGCTGGGAAGGATCCCCGGCTGAACCGATGGTCGCGTTGCCGCCCGAACAGCACGCGGAGGACTCGGCTTACGACGTCTTCGGTCTCACTTCGGCACCTCGGACCGACACCTGGTCGGACCCAGGCGGTCAGCCGCCGACGGTGGCCGGCGCCTCGACGGCCTCGATGCGTACCTCGGCGCGACGGACCGCGGCTTGCGCCTCGAGCAAGTCGGCGTCCACTGCTCCCTCGTCGTCTCGCCCCCCGGCGGAACCACTGAGCTCGGAGACTTGCTCCAGGGCCCGTTCCAGTGCGGCCCGGGCCCGCTCCACGTCGATCTCCTCGACCAGCTCGGCCACCCCGATGAGCAGAGTGACCCGCGTCCCGGTCTGCCCCGATCGTCCCGATTCGGCGCCCTCGCCCTCTCCGATGGCCACGCCCCCTTCGACCTGGACGAAGCCGCCGTGGGTGGCCACCCGAACGACGTCGCCGTCGGGTCGCACGACGCGCAACACGCCGGGCTCCACCGAGCCCACGAGGGGTGCATAGCCGGCCAGGAAGGTGATGTCCCCCTCACCGGTGCGCAGGATCACCTCGGTCGCCTGACCCCCGAGCAGGACGCGCTCAGGGGTCACGAGCTCAACGTCGAAGGCGGACTCGTCAGGCACAACGCAGCTCCGTTCGGATCAGTCGTTCTCGAGGCTGTGCGCCTTGGCCAGCACCGACTCGGCCCCACCGACGTTCAGGAACGCCTGCTCGGGTACCTCGTCGAGGTCCCCATTGACGAGGGCCTCGAAAGACTCGACGGTCTCCTGCACGGACACGGTGATGCCCTTCAGGCCGGTGAACACCTCGCCCACGTTGAATGGCTGGGACAGGAACCGTTGGACCTTGCGGGCCCGCGACACGATGACCCGGTCCTCCTCGGAGAGCTCGTCGAGCCCGAGGATGGCGATGATGTCCTGGAGCTCCTTGTAGCGCTGGAGCACCCCTTGGACGGCCCGGGCCACGTTGTAGTGCCGTTCCCCCACGATCTCGGGGGCGAGGATGTTGGATGTCGAAGCCAGCGGGTCCACGGCCGGGTAGATGCCGAGCGAAGCGATGTCGCGGGACAACTCGGTCGTGGCGTCGAGGTGGGTGAAGGTGGTGAACGGCGCCGGGTCGGTGTAATCGTCGGCCGGCACGTAGACGGCTTGCAGAGACGTGATGGAGCGTCCCCGGGTGGAGGTGATCCGCTCTTGCAGCTGGCCCATCTCGTCGGCCAGGGTCGGCTGGTAGCCGACGGCCGACGGCATGCGACCGAGCAGGGTGGAGACCTCGGAGCCGGCCTGGACGAACCGGAAGATGTTGTCCACGAACAGCAACACGTCCTGGTTCTTCACGTCGCGGAAGTACTCGGCCATGGTCAGGGCGGCGAGGGCCACCCGCAGCCGGACGCCCGGGGGCTCGTCCATCTGGCCGTAGACGAGGGCTGCCTTCTCGATGACCCCTGACTCCTGCATCTCGAGCCAGAGGTCGGTGCCCTCGCGGGTGCGCTCTCCCACCCCGGCGAAGACCGAGACGCCACCGTGATTGGTGGCCACTCGGTTGATCATCTCCTGGATGAGGACGGTCTTGCCCACCCCGGCGCCACCGAAAAGGCCGATCTTGCCGCCCTGCACGTAGGGCTCGAGGAGGTCGATGACCTTGATGCCGGTCTCGAACATGGTCGACTGGGGCTCGAGGGTGTCGAAGTCGGGGGCCGGGCGGTGGATCTCCCAGTAGTCCTCGGGCTTTCCGATCTCGTCCGTGTCGAGCGGCTGGCCCAGCACGTTGAAGACGTGCCCGAGCACGGCGTCCCCGACCGGCACACGCAGCCCATGGCCGGGGTTGCGCACCTCGGCGCCGCGGGTGAGGCCGTCGGTGGGCCGCATGCAGATGCAGCGAACGCGACCGTCACCGATCTGCTGGGCCACCTCGGCCACGATGACCTGGGTGTTGCCCTCGACGGTGGCGTCGACCTCGACAGCCTGATTGATCTCGGGCAGGCCGTGCGGGGGGAACTCCACGTCGATGACCGGCCCGGCAATGGCCACGATGCGTCCTGTTGGCCGTGTGCTGGCGTTGGTGTTGGTCGGAACTTCGGCGGTGGCGGTCAAAGGAAAACTCCCTCGGAACGGTGATGGTGATGACGGGACGGATCGAGTGACGAAGGCGCGTGAGAGCACGCGCCACGGACGACAATGGAACTCATGCGCGCATGTCCATGACGAGGCCGCTCTGCTCCTCCTCGGACCCGGCCCGGAGCGCTTCGGACCCACCCACGATCTCCATGATCTCGGTGGTGATGGTGTCCTGGCGGGCTCGGTTCATGATCCGCGTGTACTTGGTGATGAGCTCGCCGGCATTGTCGGTCGCCGCGGCCATCGCTCGTTGGCGGGCGGTGACCTCCGAGGCCGCCGCCTCCAGCAGGGCTCCGAAGATGTCGGTCTCGGCCGCCCGGGGCGCCAGCGTCTCGAGCAGGATGGCCGCCTCGGGCTCGAACTCGGTGTAACCGAGGGGTCCTTGCGCACCCGAGTCGACCGGCTGTTCCTCGGACTGGCGTGGGTCGAGGAGCGGCAACAGCTGGCGCTGCTCGACACGCTGGGATCCGGCCGACAGGAACCGAGTGGAGACCACGAGCACCTGCTCGACCTCACCGGCCACGAAGGGGGCGATGACCCCTGCGGCCACGTGCCGGGCGTCGGTGAAGGTCGGCCGCTCGCTGATGCCGACGAAGGACCGCTCGACGGGCTGGCCTCGGAAGCGAAAGTAGCTCTGGGCCTTCTTGCCCACCGTGAAGAGCCGCACTTCGACACCGTCCTTGGCCCGGGCGGTGATGAGCCGCTCGGTGGATCGCAGGACGTTGGTGTTGTAACCACCGCAGAGGCCGCGGTCGGCCACGATGGCCAGGACAGCCATGGTGTGGACCTCGTCAGGGGCGCCGAGGAGCCGGCCGGCGGCGGTCGGGTCGCCGAGGGCCGTCTCGAGCACGATGCGGGCCATGCCCTTTTGATAGGGCCGAGCCGCGGCGATGCGGCCCTGGGCCCGGACGATCTGGGAGGCGGCGATGAGCTCCATCGCCTTCGTGATCTTCTGCGTCGATTTGATGCTGCGGATCCTCCGGCGAAGGACGCGCTCCTGCCCGCCTGCCACCTCAGTCGTCCCCGCCGGCGTCGAACGTCTCGGTGAAGACTGCACGGCCTTCTCGAGGGCGTCGCCCTCGGGCAGCGTGCCCGTCGTCCGGATGCGCTCCAGCAGCTCGGCGTGGTTGGCCCGGAAGTGAGCGCGGATCTCGGTTTCGTATCGCTGCACGTCGTCGACGGGCACATGGTCGGCGTAGCCGTTGGTGCCGGCGAAGACCACGAGCACCTGCTCCTCGACCGGGACCGGAGCGTTGATCCCCTGCTTCAACAGTTCGGTGAGGCGGTAGCCGCGGTCGAGCTGGGCCTGGGACACCTTGTCGAGCTCGGAGCCGAAGGTGGCGAAGGCCTCGAGCTCGCGGAACTGAGCGAGGTCGAGCTTCAACGTCCCCGAGACCGACTTCATGGCCTTGATCTGAGCGGCCCCACCGACTCGGCTGACCGACTGGCCCACGTTGATGGCCGGACGGACGCCTGAATAGAAGAGGTCCGATTCGAAGAAGACCTGGCCGTCGGTGATCGAGATCACGTTGGTCGGGATGTAGGCGGAGATGTCGCCGGCCTTCGTCTCGATGACCGGCAAAGCAGTGAGCGAGCCGCCCCCTTCGGCATCGGACAGCTTGGCCGCCCGCTCGAGCAGGCGCGAATGCAGGTAGAAGACATCGCCGGGGTAGGCCTCGCGGCCCGGGGGACGCCGCAGCAGGAGCGACATCTGGCGGTAGGCCTCGGCCTGCTTCGAGAGGTCGTCGTAGACGATGAGGGCGAGCCTCGCCGTTCTCCATCCAGTGCTGGCCCATGGCGCACCCGGCATAGGGAGCCAGGTACTTGAACGGCGCAGGGTCGGACGCGCCGGCCAGCACGACCACCGTGTACTCCATGGCCCCGTGGCGCTCGAAGGTGGCCACCGTCTGGGCCACCGACGATTCCTTCTGGCCGATGGCCACGTAGATGCACTTCACGCCGAGGCCGCGCTGGTTGAGGATGGTGTCGACGGCCACGGTGGTCTTGCCCGTCTTGCGATCACCGATGAGCAGCTCGCGCTGACCACGCCCAATGGGGGTCATGGCGTCGATGGCCTTGATGCCGGTCTGGAGGGGCTCGGAGACGGGCTGGCGCTTCACGATGCCGGGCGCCTGGATCTCGAGCCGGCGGGTCTCGTCGGTGGCAATGGGGCCTTTGCCGTCGAGTGGCTCGCCCAGAGCGTTGACCACCCGGCCCAGCAAGGCGTCGCCCACCCGCACCGACAGGATCCGCCCGGTCGCCTTGACCAGCTGCTCCTCCTCGAGCCCGGTGTCGTCACCCAGGATGACGGCCCCGATGGTGTCCTCATCGAGGTTGAGGGCCAGCCCTTCGGTGCCGTCGGCGAACTCGAGGATCTCGTTGACGGCCGCCCCGGGCAGTCCGGTCACCCGAGCAATGCCGTCGCCAACCTCGACGATGCGCCCGACTTGCTCGGTGCCCACCTCCGGCGTGTACTCCTCGACGTGTCGGCGAAGAGCGGCGGTGATCTCCTCGGCGCTGATGGAGAGCTCGGTCATTGACGGTGTTCCTCTCGTGGGGTCGGAGCACTGATTCGGATAGTGGGTACGGGCGTGGACGCGGCGAACTGCTCGCGTAGCTCCTCCAGCCGGTGACGGACGGTGCCGTCGACGAAGAGGTCGCCCACTTCGACCACGGCGCCGGCCAACAGCGACGAATCGATGGTCACCTGCAGCTCGACCGGCTGGCCGGAGATCACGGCCAGCGCTTCGCTGAGCTGGCGCTGTTGGTCGTCGGCCACCGGCTCGGCCGAGCGCACCTTGGCCACCCGCCAACCCCGCGCCTGTGCCGCCGCCTCGACCAGGCTGTCGAGCGTCCACACGAAGTCGCGCGCCCGCCCACCCCGGATGGCGTAGGCCACCAAACGGCCGGTGGCTTCCGACACCTTTCCCGACAGCAGCTGGGCGGCCAGACCTTGACGCTCAGAAGTGGGCAAGTCCCGGTCGCCGAACGCCGTCCGCAGGGGACGATTGGCCTCGACGGTGCGGGCGAAACGGAAGAGCTCGTCCTCGATCTCTTCGAGGTCGTTGACGGAAACCGCCTCGAAGACGGCAGCCGCGTATCCCCAGACGCGGTTGCGCGACGCCAGGCGGCCGAGGGCCGGCTCTTCCGGTCGAGCCGCGCCGGGCTCGGTGCGGGCATGGTCGGCGGCCGCCGTCACCCGCTGCGCAGAGCCAATGCAAGGAGGCGGTGACCTCGGCCGCGGGCACGACGGTGATGGCCTGGTGGACGAGACGAACGACCTCCGTTCGCACCTTGTCGGACAACAGGTCGTCGAGCAGGGCCCGGCGAGCGGCGACGGGCACGGATCCGTCGTCGACGGCCAGGGTCAACTCGGTACTGGCGTCGACCAGGTCGGCCACCGCCCGCAGCTCGTCGGCTGCCGGCAAGAGCGAGCCGGACGCGGCGAGCGACTCCTCCATGGCCGCCAGGTACCCCTGGAGCGCAGGGTTCACCGGGCGGCTCCACCGGCCGCATCGGCGACCGGAATGCCAATGTCGCGCACGGCGGCGATGGCCTCGTCGATGAGGTCCCGGTTGTCATCGATCTGCACCTCGCGGCCGATCACCCGTTCAGCGGTAGCCAGCACGATCTCGCCGACCCGGTTGGACACCTCGTCGACCGCCGCCTGGCGGGCCACCGACACCTCGGCGTCGGCCGACGCCACGATGCGGTCGTAGACCTCCTGGGCCCGCGACTCGGCGGCCGACGTGATCTGATCGGCGGTGGTACTGGCCTGGGCCACGATGTCCCGGGCCTGCTGCCGGGCTGCGTCGAGGGTGGCGCGTCGCTCGCGATCGGCTTCCTCGGCGTCGGCCTTGGCCCGATCAGCCGCCTCGAGCTCACCGCGGATCTGCTCCTGACGCTCCGTGAGCAGTTTGTTGAGGTACGGCACGACGTAGCGCCCGATGAAGCCGACCACGATGAGGAAGGCGATGAGGACGACGATGAACGTCCCGTTGGGAATGAGGAAATTGCTGGCGAGCATGGCCGAGGTCCTTGTGCGGTTGCGGGCCGACTACTTCTTGTAGAGCGAGAAGATGAAGAGCGCGGTGAACGCCAAGTTGATGAAGTAGGCCGCCTCGCAAAGGCCGACGGTCAGGAACATGATGGTGGTCAAGCGACCCTGGGCCTCGGGCTGGCGGGCGACCCCTGCGATGGTCTGGCTACCGGCCAACCCGTCACCGATGGCTGCGCCGACGGCGCCGCCACCAAGGGCCAATCCCCCACCGACCATGGCCCCGGCGAGCTGAACCGCCTGTGAGCTAACTGCCATGACTGTTTCTTCTCCTTTGTTGGGTTGATTGCATCGGTTGTGTTTCGCCGTCCGTCACGACCGTGAGTGCGCCTCGTGCGGCGCCATGGCCGTCTCGAAGTAGATGATGGTGAGCAGGGCGAAGATGAAGGCCTGGATGGCCCCGATCCCCATGTCGAACAGCTTCCAGATGACGGTGAAGACCACCGAGAGGATGCCGCCGATTGGGACGGACCCGAGGCGCCAGGCGACCAGGGCGGCGAGCAGCGACAGCATGAGGCCGCCGGC
The DNA here is from genome assembly GCA_963774915.1 of uncultured Acidimicrobiaceae bacterium. GTDB lineage: Bacteria > Actinomycetota > Acidimicrobiia > Acidimicrobiales > RAAP-2 > CAVSNH01. Next base: position 154,925 of record CAVZGR010000001.1, read on the forward strand.
GAACAGGTTGCCGAAGAGACGGAGCGTCAGGGTGACCGGTCGGACGATCTCCTCGATGAAGTTCATGAAGAAGTTGACCGGGGCGAGCACGGGCGAGAACGGCTGCTTGAAGAAGTGGGCGACGAAGCCGGAGATGCCGCGATTGCGGATGGCCGCGATGTTGGTCATGACGAAGACGTAGACGGCCATGGCCGCCGGCAGGTTGACGTCGCTCGTCGGTGCCGGGAGGAACTCGTAGCGGGCCCCGATGCCGACCACCTCGAAGAGGTTGCAGACGAAGATGAAGACGAAAATGGTGAGGGCGAGGGGGATGATCCGAGCGCCGCGGGGGCCGATCGAATCGTTGACCTGACGCTGGATGGCCTGGACGGCCATCTCCCACAACAACTGGAACTTTCCCGGCACCCCCTTCTTGGCGTTGGCCCGGAGGATGAGGCCGAGGGCGATGACGATGAGGCCGGCGATGACGGTGGCCCACACGATGTCGACGTTGACGGTCAGGCCGAACCACTTGGCCTGCGGGTGGTCGCCCACCGTGATGTCGGTGGCCACGAGGGGGGCGCGAAGAAGCACGGTGGGCACCGTCACTCGAGGTCCAGACGGGGGTCCATGACGGGGTCCCCCACCTCCACGTCGATGGCGTCGGAAACCGGCAGCCGTCCGGTCTTGAGGACCGACCGGGCCACGTTCACCACCAGGAGCAGCTGGAAGACGGCCAGGCCGCCGAGGATGCCGAAGCCCAGTTGCGGCGAGACGATCAGCAGGCCGAGGGTGACCACGGTGATCAAGCCCATGCGGCCGACGGTGTTGATGGCCAGCGGCCGTTTGGTCCGGCCGTCGCCCCGTTTGGCCGCCCGCGAGACCGAGTTGCCGACCATGCGGAAATTGAGGGTGCCGAGGGCAAGGCCGATGGCGGCGCCCAGGCCGACGAAGGCGTGATCGAACGAGACGGCGGCGACCAGCGCGGCGACCCCCACGACGAGGGCCCCGAACACGGTGCGGCGAGCGACTTCGGACACGTTGGGCAGGGACAAGTGGGCGAACACCGGCGCTATCCCACCTCTCCGACGCAAGCTCCTGCCCCGGCGACCGGGTCGGGCCCGCAGAGGTCGAAGCGCGTGCCGCCCGCCGCGGGGTTCCGGCTCAAAGGTACCGGCGCACGGTGATGACGGCCTGGCCCACTGCCGCGGCCACCCCGAGGGCCACACCGAGGAGCACGAAGACGGGACTCGTGCCGAGCCAATCGTCCACCAGGTACCCGAGGCCCCCGCACACGACGAGGGCCCCCGCCATCCGCAGCCCGAGGGTGAGGAAGGCGACAGCGGGGCCGAGCGAGGCGTCCGGACGCCCAGGTTCTGCGGGCCCGCTCGGTCCGGTCTCCGGGGCCTCGTCCACGGCCGCTGCCGGACCTGTCAGGTCCCGCGCCAGAAGGTGGGGGGAAGGGATGCAGCACGAGTCTCTTCGGCCTTCACGTAGCCGTGGGTTGGCCGCTATCGGTCCGGCCGCCGGCCGGACGAAAGCCCTCGGGGAGAGCGTGAGGCCTGCAAATCACGGCTCGAATCATCGCACCATCGGCGCCGTCGCGGCAAAACGTGGAAACACGCCGTTCACATAAAAACGGCGCCCCTGGGCGGCCCCGGCGCCCCAGGGCGGCCCGCCACCGGCCGTCCGCCGGCCGTCGGGAGGCGGGCGGGACTGGGCGTCAGCTGGGCGACTCGACGACCGGTAGCTCCCCCTCCGGCCCGAGGCCCACCTCCTTGCGGATGGACGGGTGGAACATCGTGTAGAGGATGATGCCGAGAGCGAGGACGCCGAAGGGGATGAAGGCGTTCACCCTCGAGATGTAGAGCGGGAAGAGGATGAACCCGGAGAGGAGGACGGTCCACGCCCACAGGATGAGGACGCTGCGCCGGTGACCGTGGCCGAGCCGGAGGAGCCGGTGGTGCAGGTGGTTCTTGTCGGGCGTCGAAAATCCGGTGCGGTTGGCCGTCCGCCGCAGGAAGGCGAAGGCCATGTCGACAATGGGCACCCCGAGGATGAAGAAGGGGATGAAGAGCGGAGCGAAGAAGAAGTAGGTCTCGCCGCTTCGGCCGGCGACGCCGCCCACCGTTCCGTAGGCCCGCCCCCCGATCAGCATGGTCGAGGCGGCCATGAGCAGGCCGAGCAGGAGGGCGCCGGCGTCGCCCATGAAGATGCGGGCCGGGTGGAAGTTGTGGGGAAGGAAGCCGAGGCAGATCCCGCACGTGACCATGGCGATGAGGGGCCCGATGTTGTCGGTGGGCAGGTTCCCCAGGTGCTGGAGGTGGAACCCGTAGATGGCGAGGGTGCCCGAGGCGATGGCCACCACCCCCGCAGCCAGACCGTCGAGGCCATCAATGAGGTTGACGGCATTGCTGATGGCGATGACCCAGATGGCGGTGAAGAGCGGCGTCCATTGCGGGGAGAGGAGCACCGTCCCGGCCAGGGGAAGCTTGAACTGGACCCAGGTCACGCCCAGGAAATAGAGGATGGTGGCCGCCAGCACCTGGCCGGCCATCTTGGCCGGCGCCGACATTTCGCGGAGGTCGTCGATGACACCGACCACGAAGATGGCGGCGGCGCCGAGGAGAAGGCCGAGTGGCTCGGAGGTGTTGCGGAAGAGGGGGGCGAGGGCGGGGATGGAAGCGGCCGTCGCCCAGGCCACGAGCAGGGCCAAGAACATGGCCACGCCGCCGGCTTGCGGGGTGACCTGCTGGTGGACCTTGCGTTCGTCGGGCTGGGCCACGTACCCGACCTCGGCGGCCAGGTGGCGCACGGGGAAGGTCAGGAGGTAGGAGGCGACGGCTGCCACCACCAGGATGACGGCGTACCAGTTGAGTGGGATGGCGGTGGTCATCGGCGGCCGGCGGGCCGGAAGGTCACCGACCGGTGAGCGTCGGGTACGGCGGGAACGCGGCGCACAGCGCGCCCACCTCGGCCCGCACGGCCGACAACGCCTTGGCGTCGTCGCGCTGGCGGAGGGCGCGACCGATGAGCTCGCCCACCAGCTCCATCTCCGACTCACCCATGCCGGCGGTGGTCTCGGCGGCCGAGCCGAGGCGCAACCCCGAACCGGCATAGGGCGGGCGCGGGTCGTCCGGGATGGTGTTGCGGTTGCAGGTGATCCCGGCCTGGTCGAGGATCTGCTCGGCTTGCTTGCCCGTGAGCTCGGCGTCGAAGGGGCGCAGGTCGAGGAGGACCTGGTGGTTCTCCGTGCCCCCGGAGACGAGGCGAAAGCCGCCAGCGGCGAGGGCGCGTCCGAGGGCGGCGGCGTTCTTCAGCACCTCAACGGTGTAGTCGTGGAATGCGGGCTCGGCCGCTTCGGCGAAGGCCACCGCCTTGGCCGCGATGATGTGCTCGAGCGGACCACCTTGGAGCCCGGGGAACACCGCGCTGTCGATCGTCTTGGCCAGCTCGTCACCGCACAGGATGGCCCCGCCCCGCGGTCCGCGCAGGGTCTTGTGGGTGGTGAAGGTGACGACGTCGGCCACGCCGACCGGTGAGGGGTGCACACCACCGGCGATCAACCCGGCCGGATGAGCTGCATCGAAGAGGAAGCGGGCACCGATCGAGTCGGCGATCTCGCGAAATGGCACCGGGTCGATGATCCGCGCATACGCCGTCGAGCCGGCCAGGATGAGCTTGGGCCGTTCGCGACGGGCAACTTCTGCCACCTGGTCGAAGTCGATGACCTCGCCGGGCTTGTCCGGGTCGTCGGTGGCGGCCGAGACGCCGTAGTAGACGAAGTTCCAGATCTTGGAGGTGATGCTGACCGGCGAACCATGGGTGAGATGGCCGCCGTGGTCGAGTCGCATGGCCAGGATGGTGTCGCCCGGCTCGAGCAGCGCCTGGTAGACGGCCAGGTTGGCGTTGGCCCCGGCGTGGGGCTGCACGTTGGCGTGCTCAGCTCCGAAGAGGGCGCACAGGCGGGCCTTGGCCAGCTCCTCGACCTCGTCGACGACTTGGTTGCCGCCGTAGTAGCGGCGGCCGGGATAGCCCTCCGAGTACTTGTTGGTGAGGATCGAGCCGGCGGCGGCGAGCACGGCCGGTGAGGCGAAGTTTTCGGAGGCGATCAGTTGCAGCGTGGTCGACTGGCGGTTGGCTTCGTCTCGGAGCAGCCCGAGGACTTCGGGGTCGCCGGCCAGCCAGGCGTCGAAGGGCGTGGCCCCGCGCTCGGGCACCGGCTCGCCGTGGTCCGTCATCGGCTCGGCTCCGCCGCGGCCGACGTCTCGGTCCGCCGACCGGTTCTCCGCCTCGTACTCGCTGATCTCGTCGACACGCCGGGAATGCCGGCCTCCCTCGAACTCGGTAGAGAAGAAGGTGTCGACGGCGTCGATGGCCACGGCCGTGCCCGTCGTCCGCCCACCCAGGCAGACCACATTGGCGTCGTTGTGGCGCCGGGCCAACGCCGCCGTGGTCACGTCGTGAACCAGGGCGGCCCGGATGCCCGGGACCTTGTTGGCCGAGATGCTGATGCCGATGCCCGTCCCGCAGACGCAGACAGCCCACGGTCGGCACGCCCCTCGGCCACGGCCCGGCCCACGGCGATGCCGAAAAGTGGGTAGTCGACGGGCTCGGTCGACGAGTCGGCGCCGAGGTCGGAGACCGCATGCCCGGCTTCGGCCAGATGACTGGCCAGGGCCGCCTTCAAGTCGAAACCGGCGTGGTCAGAGCCGACCGCGATGCGCATCGCCCGAGTGTACCGAGGGGGGTGGCCGTCGAGGGCTTAGCCGTCCGCCGCCAGCGCTCGCCCTCCGCTCGGAGGCTCCGCCGTTCAGGAAGGGGACGGCTCGACCGACATGGGTGGTGGTGCCTCGGGTTGTCGGTAGCGGTGCCGGAACACCAAATAGGCGAACGGCCCCGACAGGAGCGGCAACCAGTAGGAGGCGAGTCGGTAGGCCAGGGTGGCGAGGACGGCCTGCCCGGCGGTCAGGCCGGCCGAGGCCAACAAGAGGGAGAGGCTGGCCTCGACGATGCCGAGTCCACCGGGGGTGATGGGCACCAGGCCGATGACACCGGCCACCGCGTAGGTGAGCAGGATGAGCGACGGGCGCGGATGGGCGCCCACCGCCCGGCAGCAGAACAAGAGGCAGAGGAAGTCGAAGAGCAAGCGTCCGGCCGAGAGCAGCAAGGCTTGCCACCACTGCTCGCCGAGGACGCTGCGGATGAGGTCGCGCTGCTCGATGAGCCGGTCGGACAGACCGGTCAACGGCTTGCGCTTGCGGTACAGGCGGTTGCGGATGTTCTGGGCCAGGTTGCCGGCCACCCGCAGGGGCGCGTCGGTGGCCATGACCACGACGGCGAAGCCGACGAACAGGACGAAGCCGACCGCCCCGAGGATGGCGGCACCGGCCAGCTCGGAGTGCACGGGCGCGCCGAAGAGGACGACGGGCAGGAGGAAAACGGGGAGGGCCAGAAGGCCGCCGATGCCGAGGAAGGAGAAGGCGGTGAGCCCACCCACCGAGTCGGCGGCGTCCATGCCGCTCACCGCCAGCATCCGGAACTGCACGGCGGCGCCGGCAGCCTGGCCTCCCGGCACGATGAGCGAGATGGCATTGCCGGCCAGCTGGGCGGTGACCACCGGGAACCAGCGGCGGGTGCGCAGGGCCATGCGCTGAAGGGCGAACGTGCAGGCGAAGTGGACCCCCTCGGAGATGAGGGCGGGGATGAACCAGAGAAGGTTGAGGTCCACGATGCGCGGCCACGAGTGGAAGACGCCGATGATCTCGGGGGCGACGACGTAGAGGGCCACGCCGGCGATGACGATCACGATGGATCGCTTGACGACCGCCTTCCAGGGGAAGGGGTGCGCTTGCTGCCGCTCGAACTGGGCCTCGAACGATCCTGGTTTGGGCTCGCCCGTCGCCGGTCTCTCCCTGGGCCGAGCCGCGGATCGGCCCGGATCGCTCGGATCGCCCGGGTTACTGGGCCGCTCGGTTCGCTCACGGGCGCCGGCCCGCCCGTTCGCTCGCGTTGGTGCCGCGGTCGTGCCCCACGTCGGCCAGGATCGGCCGGCTCAGCCCTCAGCCAAGCGCCGCCGCAGCGGCGAACATGAGGTTCGCGCCGCGGAAGTCACCCTGGATGCCGGACTCCATCCGGTTCATCACGTAGCAGACGGTGAGCCGGGCATCGAGGTCCATCACGATGAGGGAGCCGCCGTAGCCGCCCCAGTAGCACGCGCGGGGGCCGATGGGCATGAATTCGTTGCGCAGCCCGTAGCCCATGCCGAACCGGTTGGGCAGGCCGAGCACGAGGTCGATGCCGTCGATCTGCTCGTCGAAGATCGTCTCGCAGGCGGCGGCGCGACAGCAGGCGGGTGCCGCGGGCCTCGCCGGAGCCGGCGATGATCGACTGCACCAGGGCGACCGAGCGGGCATTCCCATGCCCGTTGGCTGCTGGGATCTCGGACCGCCGCCACCACTCGTGTTGCGGGTAGGTGGCGTCGATGAGCGGGTTGGTGAACACCCGCGAGGTCATCGGCGACACCTCCATGCCGATGGCGGCTCGCGTCGAAGGGCGGCGGCGGGATGACGAGGGAGACTCGGTCGTCTTCGGACGGTGGGAGCCCGATATGGAAGTCGGCGCCCAGCGGGTCGGCCACCTCCTTCTTGAACCAGGTGCCGATGGTCTCGCCGGTGATCCGGCGGACGATCTCGCCGATGAGGTAGCCCTGGGTCGAGGGCGTGATAGCCCGAAGCCGTTCCCGGCTCCCACCAGGGCTCCTGCGCGGCCAACAACGCGGTGCACTTCTCCCAGTCGGCCAGGTCCTCGCCCGTCGATCGGCTCCGTCCAACCGGCGAGCCCGGCCGTATGGGCCATGACGTGGCGGACCTCGACCGCCTCCTTGTCGGCGGCCTTGAACTCGGGCCAGTACTTGGCCACCGGTGCGTAGAAGTCGAGCTCGCCTTGGTCGGCCAGCATGAGCGCGCAGAGGAAGGTCATGGTCTTGGTCGTCGACCACACGTTGGTGATGGTGTCGCGTTCCCACGGCGCCGTCCCGGCTTCGTCGACCATGCCGCCCCAGATGTCGACGACCAGCTCGCCGTCGAGCACGACCGCGACCGACGCCCCGACGTCGGTGCCGGCGTCGAGGCTGGCCGACAGTGTGGTGGCCACCGCCTCGAAGCGTGGGTCCCAGATGCCCTGCAATTGCGCCATGCGATCCTCCCGACGAGCCAGCGGTCTACAAATCTTTCCACGGTGGCCCGTTTCGCACACGATCGGGCCGACAAACGGCGGCAGCGTGGCCTACCCTCAGGCTGGGCGCCTGGCGAACCCCACCCGTTACCCTGGATGAACGGTGACCGCCCCGCCCGAAACCCATCTGACCCGTGACGCCTACGACCGCCTCACGGCCGAGCTCGAGGACCTGACCACCCGTGGTCGGGTGGAGATCGCCCGGGCCATCGAGTCGGCTCGGGCCCTCGGTGACCTGTCGGAGAACGGCGACTACCACGCGGCCAAGGACGCCCAGGGGAAGATGGAGTCGCGCATCCGCCAGCTCTCCCGCCTGCTCAAGAACGCCACCGTGGTCGAGGAGGGTGTCGTGACCGGCGGCGCCGTGACGACCGGTTCCACCGTCACCCTTCGCTACGCGGGGGACGACGAGGACGACACGACCGACTTCTTCGTGGGCTCCATCGAGGAGCAACCCCAGGAATGACCGTGGTCTCGCCGCAGTCACCTCTCGGGCTCGCCCTCGTCGGCCACACCGCCGGTGACACGGTCGAGTACGCCGCCCCGGGTGGCGTCCTCGTGGTCGAGATCGTCAAAGTCGGGGGCTGAGCGCCATGAGCGGTGCGGCGCGGACGCTTTCCGAGAAGGTCTGGGATGACCACCTGGTCCATGCCGGCTCGGACGACGAGCCCGACGTCCTCTTCATCGACCTCCACCTGGTCCACGAGGTGACCTCCCCGCAGGCCTTCGACGGCATCCGCCTGGCCGGGCGCGGCGTGCGTCGGCCCGACCTCACCGTGGCCACGGCCGACCACAACGTCCCCACCACCGACCTCGATGCGCCGGTCTCCGACCCCATCTCCGCTCGGCAGCTCCAGGTGCTGGCGGCCAACTGCGCCGAATTCGGCATCACCTGTTACCCGATGGGACATGCCAACCAGGGCATCGTCCACATCATCGGGCCCGAGCAGGGCCTCACCCAGCCAGGCATGGCCATCGTCTGCGGCGACAGCCACACCTCCACGCACGGTGCCTTCGGCGGCCCTCGCCTTCGGCATCGGCACGAGCGAGGTCGAGCACGTGCTCGCCACCCAGACCCTCCCCCAGCGGCGTCCCGCCACCATGTCGGTGACCGCTGAAGGGACCCTTCCCGCCGGGGTCACGGCCAAGGACTTGGTCCTGGCGCTGATCGGCCGGATCGGCACCAGCGGCGGCAGTGGGCACGTCATCGAGTACCGGGGGTCGGCCATCCGCGACCTCTCGATGGAGGGCCGGATGACGGTCTGCAACATGTCGATCGAGGCCGGGGCCCGGGCCGGCATGATCGCTCCCGACGACATCACCTTCGCCTACCTCGAGGGGCGGGACCACGCCCCCAAGGGCGCGGCCTGGGAGACGGCGCTCGACGCCTGGCGGGCGCTGCCGACCGACGACGGGCGCCGTCTTCGACACGGTCGGTCGAGCTCGACGCCGGCGCCCTCGTCCCGCACGTGACCTGGGGCACCAACCCGGCCCAGGTCGTCCCCATCGACGGCTCCGTGCCCGACCCCGATTCGTTCACCGACCCGGCCGAGCGCGAGGCGGCCGCTCCGTGCCCTCGACTACATGGGCCTTTCGGCCGGCACCCCGCTCCGCGAGGTGGGGGTGGACACGGTGTTCATCGGGTCGTGCACGAACAGCCGCATCGAGGACCTGCGGGCCGCCGCCGAGGTGCTGCGCGGCCGGCGTGTGCGCGCCGGCCTACGGGCCCTGGTCGTGCCCGGGTCCCACCGGGTCAAAGCGGCCGCCGAGGCCGAGGGGCTCGACCGGGTCTTCGTGGGCGCCGGCTTCGAGTGGCGCGAGCCCGGGTGCTCGATGTGCCTGGCGATGAACCCGGACAAGCTCGCCCCCGGCGAGCGGGCGGCGTCGACCTCCAACCGGAATTTCGAAGGGCGCCAGGGCCGGGGCGGCCGCACCCACCTGGTGTCGCCGGCCGTGGCCGCGGCCACCGCCGTGGCCGGGCACTTCGCGGCGCCTGCGGACCTCGACGGATGAAGGCAGTCCGCATGGTCGTCGGCCGGGGGCTGCCCCTCGACCGCTCGGACGTCGACACCGACCAGATCATCCCGTCCGACTGGCTGAAGCGGGTCGAGCGGACCGGGTTCGGGGCCGGCCTGTTCAGCGAATGGCGCGACGACCGTGACTTCGTCCTCAACCAGGAGGAGTACGCCGGAGCGACCATCTTGGTGGCCGGCCCCAACTTCGGGACGGGCTCGTCCCGCGAGCACGCCGTCTGGGCCCTCCAGGACTACGGGTTCGAGGCCGTGGTCTCGCCCCGCTTCGGCGACATCTTCCGCAACAACTGTACGAAGGCGGGCCTCGTGCCCATTCGGGTCGACGAGGCCACGGGCCGGTCGTTGCTCGACGCCATCGCCGCCGACCCGGCCGCCGAGATCACCATCGACGTCGGAGCGCGGCCGGCTGGAAGTGCCGGCCCACGGGATCGAGGCGCGGTTCCCTCTCGACGAGTTCACCCGGCTGCGTCTGCTCAACGGCTGGGACGACATCGGGCTCACCCTCCGCTACGAGGACGAGATCGATCGCTTCGAGGAGAGCCGGCCCGCCTGGCTGCCGACGACCCGCTGAGCCGAGGGTCGGGCCCGACCGCCATTTGACAGCCGGCCCACGTCCGCTCGCTTCACGCCAGGAGCCGGTAGTCGGAAGGACGAGGCCGCGTGCGCGAAGAGATCCGGGCGCTAACACTGGCAGCCGGGCTCTCCGTGCGAGCCCGCCGGGTCCCCGGCGCCGACTACCACGAGGGGCAGGGGGGCAGCCAGCGTCGGGGGACCCGGTGGAGGATGCGTTGCAGCCGGTCAGACTCCTTCCGCAACGTCGAAGTCGTGTCGCGACCTTCCGATAATTGCCCTGCCGGAAGGCCCCGACAGCCGAGTGAGATGGCTCCGCTCGGCCACGGTACACGACGGGCCGTTGAGGGAAGGGAATGGCGACCGGCCCGGCTCGAGACCGTGCCAGGGTATGGCCCAGCCATACCCGATCTCCCGCCATTGGTGCCCTCCCCGTATCCCGTCGCGCTACCCGCCATCCCGCCGGAGCCGACCGCGGTGGGACCGGCCACATGCGTAGAGCGGAGCGACCCCTGCGGTCAACGGGACGGTCCCGGAATTCGCCTGGTCGGCGCTCTTGTGAGTGGAAGCCAGGTGCTCCCGTGACGGCCGCGGTTGGGCGGCTGGCGACGGCTTCGACCTCGGTCGAACGCGGCAACGGGGCCCGGCTTTCGCCGGACCCCATGCCGCTCTCACGTCCGTGGGGGAATTTCCCCTCGGGATACGTCCTGACTAGCCGTTGATCGGCAGGCAGTAGCCCGTCGGATCCGCTGCTGAGTAGCTCGGATCGACGAACTGGTAGTTGGCGTCGGTGATGTGAGCCGGGAAGGTCAGAGCCGTCGGCTCCTCGGCGAACGCCGTACCGGGGGTCCCGCTGCTGGCGTCGTAGCCCGTGTCGATCGGGTAGAAGCCCTGACCGAGTATGTCGGTCTCGATCTCGAACCGGTAGTTCTCACCGGTGTAGGGATCGATGTCGGAAGCGGTCTGCGACTTGCACATGAACCCGTACTCACTGGTGAAGTTCAGTGTGGTCTGTGTGGCCGGGGCCGCAGCCGTTCCGGCCGAACCGGTGGCCGACGAGTTGTTGTACACGTTCGACAGGCAGCGGATGATCGGGAAGTAACCCGTTAGGTTCGGCTGGCACTGCGTGGGCTGGATGTTGGCCTGCGTCGGGGCAAAGCCGTTCATCATCGCCCAAGAGCGTGGTCGTGCCGGCCTTCTGCCCTGGGCACGTGGACTTCGTTCCCTTCACCGTGCACTCGACATCGTACTTCCCTGCCGAGAAGAAGTAGATGGCATTGTTGATGTCGTTGTTGTAGTACTTGGAAGTCGGGTCCATGATCGAGCTGATTTCGTTCTCGAACAGACCATTGTGGCTGGCCGAGGTTCCATACGTCTCGTTGCTGAGGCAGTTCGGGGTGGCATTCCCGGCCGATGATCAGCGCCTTCCAGGTGCCCTGCGTGCCGGATCCCGATTGGGCCACGTAGCAGTCGATCGGCAGCGACGTCTTCGCCTTGTAGCAGATCCAGTTGTCGGCCGGGTAGGACTTGCCCTTGACGGTGCAGAAGTTCGGGGTGTCGGCGTAGATGGCCTGAAGATCTGCCACCGTGAGGTTGGTGATCTTCTTGGTGTCCGTCGACGGGAAGTCCACCCAGCTCACGCCATCGATGGCGAACTGGACGTAGTTCTGCGCAGCCGTACCGTTGCTGTTGGCCGGGGTGGCTGACGAGCGGGCGAAGTTGATGTCCGGCTCCGCACCGCTGTTGACCCCGTTGAGCTGGTTCACGCCATTACCGGAACCGAGCGCCGGGTAGTTGAACACGACGTCGTTGTTGGGGTTCTCCTCGGTGGCCGGCTGGCCGTTCTCGCCTGGCTGATTGACCGTGCCGCTCGTTTCGTAAGCGGTCGAGCCGCGAAGTTCAGGGGCTGTGGGGAGCCACCGGAGAGGTTGCACCCTGGGGCCAAGTTGAACAGATCGGCCAGCTCGACGTCCATCTGGTAGATGGTGTTCGAACCACTGCCGCTGATCACGGTCGTCTGGTTGTCGGTGGCACCGGCTGTACCGGCTGCCGCCACGGTGATTCCTGACACGCTAAGGGCGACAACGGCCACGGCCGCGCCCCCCCTGCGAGTGAACAGCCTTCTGAACATGTAGGTCTCCTCTGTAGGGTTCAGGGTGGACGCGAAACGGTCGAACAGCCCGCCTCGTGCCTCAGTGGCACCCTAGGAAAGCCAGGTAACCGGCTTGTCACGGCTGAGTGGGATCCCAATGAACTCTTGGTGACGCCTTGCCGGAACGGTCGTGCGCCGCGGAGACGTTTCGACGTACCAGGTAGGAGACGGTTATCCACAGCCGCTGGCCCTGACCCATTGGGCCGCGAGCAGACTCAACCGCATAACGGCGGTCGGTCGACTGTTGGTTAGAAGGTGGCCGGCAGTGCCCGGGCGATGCTCTCGCAGGCGAACAGTCCGCAGACGATGAAGACCGGGGTGACGAGTAGGTAGACGAGCCAGGGGTGCCGCCAACGCCAGATGGCCAGCGCCGCGCCGATGAGCAGAAGCAAGCTCAGCAGAGCCCAGAAGAGGGCCAGGCCGCCGGCCGACGGATCGCCGCTCAGACCGAGCTCGTAGGTGGGGACGGCGATCGACTCGGAGGGGACGGCGTAGGGCACCGTGGTGAGCTTGGCCTGCACCACGAGCCGCCCGTTCGTAAAGAGGCTCGAATCGGAGGTGATCATGGTCAGCCGGTTGTCAGTGGTCGGGGCGACAACATCCTGCTGACCAGCGGTCACCACCAGGCTCCTCGTGACCCGATAGAGCGACGTACCGGCGCCATCGACGATGGTGATGCGATCGCCCTTCCGTAGCTTGTCCAACGCGCCGAAGGCGGCGCCGAAGGTCACCCGCCGCCCAGCGATCACCGAGTTACCGGGAGTCCCCGGCAGGGCCGTCCCCGGCATCAGTCCGGGACCGTTCGTGAGATCGGACGCACTCGTCCCCTCCACCACCACTTGATGGAGTCGGAGTGCAGGGATAGAGATCACGGCGACCGCCGACCCCTCGGGCGGGAGCTGTCCGCTCGCCAAGTTGTAACGGTAGAGCGGTTGGGTGACGAGCGACTGGACCAGGCGTTGCTGGTTGCGACTGGCCGTGAGCGGTGTGAAGGCCAGTAGGTAGACGACGAAGAGAATGATGAGTCCCGCCAAGGAGAGGCAGGCCACAGCCACCACCGTGCGGACAGGGACTTCCGGCACCCGGATGACCCGGCCTTGCCAAGCTGCACCAGGAGGAGCGGCACCCGGCAACTGACCGTCGGGCTCAGTCCAGTCGTTGGCGAGATGCTCCCCTGCTCCCCAGTCACCGACCGGAGGTGCATCGGCCAGCCGCTCTTCCTCGGAGCGGGTGGCAATCGAGTCTCGAACGTCCGTCACCGCGATCCGCCTGCTCGGCGGCGCCGGCGTGGATTGGGAGCAAGGAGCAGGGCCGCCCCGGCGATCAGACTGAGGACGGCGAGCAACACCAGTCCGGGAAGCAACAAATGCGAGACCGCACCGAGGCTGACCAGGCTGGCGGTGCCGTTCAGTCCGGTCCCTCCCACGCTCGATCCCGACGGTGAGCTCCCCGATCCGCTGGACGACGGCTTCGACGGGGTAGCAGACGCTGGCGTCGAGGACAGCGGCAGCGTCTCCACTCCGTTCGAGCTCGGCGTGCCCGTCGAGCCGGACACATCTGGGCTCGGACTGGTGGCCGGGGTCTGCTGGCCGGTCGGCTGCGTGGACCCTGGGGTAGTGGACAGCGGAGTGGCCGGACTCGTCGTCGTGGTCGTCGTCGTCGCGGTGCTCGTCGCGGCCGTGATATCGGTGTTGATGTCAGCGAGTGCGGCACTGGCCATCGACGTCGGCATCGGGTAGTAGCCGGGCGGCAACGGGGCGGCTCCGCCCCCTTCGGAGACGTCCACCAGGTTGGTCAGGAGGTTCTTCATTGCCTTGGCCTGGGCGGGTGCCTGTGGTGCGGTCGGCACGAGCGCGTAGGTGATGTCAGGCATCGGATAAGCCCCGGCAGCATCCGTCGTCGTGTCCTTGGCGTAGTCGAACGAGTACGTCCCGAGCGGGCAGCTGAGCTCGGCGGCCGGGCAAGCGGTCTCGTTCTCAAGTGCGTCTTCGATGCTTGTTGTGGTCGGTGCCACGAACTGGCCCGAGGAGTTGAGCAGGTCGGCGAGATTCAAGCCGTAGAAGAGCGACTCCGACGAGTCCATGAGTGCAAAACCGAGCCCGTACTGCTCAGGCTGCGGGTAGAGATTCGGGCTGTTGAAGCCGCCCACGCCATAGACGACCTCCCGGAGCTCGTTGGCCTCCTGGTTCGGCAGCGTGTACTGGGCAAGGTTGTAGGGGGAACATTGACCGGGGATGCAGGTGGCCTCTGGTGCCGGGGGCAGCGTCGACTGGGAGGTGCACCCATCGGTTGGCCACTGCCAGTACGGAAGGCCGGTGGCCGGGTTGATGTTGGCGAGCGGTCCGTTGTGGGGAGTGTTGGCCAGCTCGGAAGGGGACGGGTTGGTGTCCGATACCGTCACCGGCGTGATGACCGTCGAGCCACCCGGGCCGGTGTTCTCGGGGACCTGCAGGGTCACCGGGACGGTCGGCTGCTGGCACATCCAACTGGTGGCCTGCCAGATTGTGCCGGTCGCCGCGATCGGGGCATAGGAACCGTCGGGAACGGCCTCCGTCGCCCTCGACTGCACGCCGGTTGGGACCGGATTGAGGAGGTTGAAGGTGTTCATGGTCTGTTCATCGGCAAGGGCCGCCGAGGCGTAGTCCTTCTTCGGGGTACCCAGCGGCGGTGTACAGCCCACGATCTCGCTACAGCTCACGCCAGCCGTCTGCAGCGCGGCCAAGAGGTTGTCGGAGTAGAAGATGCCGCCTTTGACCAGTTTGCCCGGTCCCGAGTAGGAGCCGATCGGTGTCTGGTAGTCACCATTCAGAATGCCGGCCAACATGGTCGGCGTGAGGTCGTAGGACTGGATCGGCCGACCGAGGGGACTCGATTGTTGTTGGTTGTCGCCGAGAAAGCCCACGCTGGTGGCCGAGACGGCGATGGGAATGTAGGCGAAGCCCCGGCTACCGAGCAGTTCGGCTTCTTGAGCAGGATCGGCCGGGTTGTCCACGAACACCAGGGGCTGGTCCGAGCTGGCGAAGTCCTGGACGGCGAGGGTTGTATCGGTGCCCACGTCGAGGTCCACCACGCCGTTCGACCCCTGGCAGGTGGCACCCACCGCCGTGTCGATGAAGTGCTCGAAGGCGTATGTGCTCTCGCTGGTGAAGAGGTCGTCAGTGGACGGGCAACCCGAAGCCTGTGGCGCAAAGCTGAGCGGCATCTCGACCGTGTTGACACTCGAGTCGTAGGGGTCCGACGTCGACCCGACACCCGCGTTGGTGCCGGAACTATTGGACTGCTCCTCCCAGGTCACGTCGATGGAACAGGGGTCGGTGGTGTCATCGCAATAGAACCCTTGGCTCGGTCCACTGAAGGGGCCAGTGACCGGTTGCCCTGGAATGGCATTGCCCTGGCCCCGCGGTTCGAGGAACACCGGCAAGTTGAGGTCGGTTTCGTCGTCGGCCAGGGTCGTGCTGATCTCTTCGTTGGAGATCTGGGCGAACACCTGGCTCTCCCATGTGCCGAACAGGCAGTCGGGATCCGCCTTGTTGGGACTGACCGACGAGCAGAGGGCGATACGGACCGAGCCGCCGGTGGCTCCGTCAGCAAAGCCACTGTTCGGGAAGTTGGTGGTTTTGACCGTCACGTACTGGCCGTCTTGGAGGTAGCTCACCGGGCCGACGTCCACGGTCGGTGGCACGGACGGGCTACAGACAATGGGGGCCGGCGGGCAGGGCAGGCTGACCTCGCAGCCGCCGGAGCCGTCACTGGTTCCGGTAGAGCAGGCGGGCGTCTGGGCGGCCGCCGCGATCGATGTCGCCGATCCGGACATCACCAAACCGACCCCGACCGAGGAAGCTGCCGCCACCAGCATCAGCGAGAGTGCGAGCGCGACCCGCCGCCGCACACGGGACGGGCGACGCAGATTCCGGTTCTGACAGGTGGACGATTCCGGTTCGAGCATCACAGTCATAGCTCCTTGCCACCTCCTCGCCGACGACCGTGCCGGGTTCCCGAGCTGCTCACCGGGGCCGTCGCTCTCAGCCTCCGGTCACGTTCGATCATGTACAACGGCGGACCGAGCACCACGAGCAGGCCGAGGAGGATCCAGAGCACGAGCTCGAGCGCGCGCGGCCCGAGCACCAGATGGCTGGCGGCCAGGATCGAACCGTCACGCAGTGCCTGATCGGCGCCATCAGGCAGGATCCGGGCCACCTGTCCATCCACGTAGGCAAAGCCGGCCTTCAACTCGCCGTTGGCCGTACAGGCTTCGGCCGCCAGTGCGCTGTTCGACTTGCTGAGGCTCTTGCAGGCTTGCGCCACGGCCTGAGGGCTGGCGCCGCCAATCGCCCCACTGGCGGCGGTTGTGCCGCTCGTGGTCCCGCTGCCGCCGTTCTGGGAGCCGACAGCGCCGCCGGCCGTGGCGCCGGCCGTCGCGCCGTGCGCACCGGACCCGGTGGCACCTCCGCCCGCTCCGGTGTTGCCGCCACCGGCCTCCGGCGCTGGCGCACCTTGGACAACCGGCTCTCCGAGAAGCGGGATCTGGCCGTCCACATAGGGGTTCTTGCAGTTGGCTGCGGTGGGCGCGGGTGGCTCGACGCCGCCGGGGATCCGGGCGATGGCCCAGAAGTCCTCCTGCACGAGGTTGGGAGGGATTGGGGAGTAGCCGTCGGGCATGATGCTCTGGCCCTCGCAGGCGATGAAGTTGATGAACTGGCCCATCTCGGTACCCCGGTTGGAGGCATAGCTCGATGTCCCGGTCGTGCCCGATGCGCAGGCGGCGAGGCCTAATGACCGCGGCCTGGGACGGTTGGCAGGGCGTGATGAAGTAGCTGTAGGACGAGAGGGGATAGGCGCCCGAGAGGGTGTTGCTATAGACGCCGGTGAGGTCCTGGGTGAGGTCGGCGTGCAGGATCGCCTTCTCGAGGGCGATGGCGACGTTGACCGAGGTGGGCTGCACGTACTGTCCCGACGCGTTCAGGAGGTTGACAACAGGCAGTCGGTCTTCCTTGGCGTAGGCGGTCTCCACGTAGGTGATGGCCCCATTGGTCGCCAGCGTGTCGTTGGAGGTGGCATCCGCCCCCGAGGCCCCGGTCAAGCCCGACCCCGTGGTCCAACCCGGATAGCCCGGCAGCTGGCTCGACGAGCAACCACCTGTGTTCTCGCATGCCGGCGTGGGCCAGGTGGCGCTGGGATTGCCGACCGACGACGGTCCGGAGGTGCTCAACCCGAACGCCTGCTGAGCAGCCACGAACGTGCTGTTGACCTCGTTCAAGAGGTAGTCGGAGAGCAGGTAGTTCTCGCCGGCACCGTCGGAGCGGTAGATGGCGTCGATGGGCGTCGTGATGCCGGCCAGCTCGGGATTGTCCCCGTTGACGTTGAGCTGTTCCCAGGTGGTGACCTTGCCCAGGAAGATGTTGGCGATGTCCTGGGCGCTCAAGTTGACGTCGGTGACCCGCAGTCCGGTGTTCGGGTCGGTGAGGTTGTACATCATGGCTAAGCCACCGGCCACGTCAGGCAGGTACTCGTAGGGCTGGCTTGGCGTCGCCGGGCTCTGGCCGGTGCTGTAGGGGATGTCGGAGGCGCCGAAGTCGACTTGGCTCTCGGCGAAGAACGCCATGCCCGTCACGGAGTTCGAGGTCTGGAAATTGATGTTGAGCCCTTGGTCGATCCCCGCCGCACCGGCCCACGTTTGGATGGCCGGGCCCGCGAAGCTCGATCCGGTCGACTGCAGAGAGGGATCGGCACCGGCAGGCAGCACGGCCCAGACCTGGACAGCGAGCGCGACGAACAGCGCGACGACCGCGCCACTCAAGAAGCGGACCGGGCGGGAATGCCGCCGCGGCCGCTCAGCCGAACTGGCCACTGACATAGTCGGAAGTCCGCGGGTCGGTGGGATCGTTGAACATGACATCGGTCGGGCCCGACTCGACGACCCGCCCGGGCTGGTTCTCGGCGGCGAGGAAGAAGGCGCAGTACTCGGACACCCGCTGGGCTTGCTGCATGTTGTGCGTGACGATGACCACCGTGACCTCGTGGGCGATGTCTTTGATGGTGCGCTCGATGCGAAGGGTGGAGGTCGGGTCGAGAGCGGAGCATGGCTCGTCCATGAGCAGCACCCGGGGCCGAACGGCCAACGCCCGGGCGATGCACAAGCGCTGTTGTTGGCCCCCCGAGAGCGCCCCGCCGAGCTCGCCGAGGCGGTCCTTGACCTCGTTGAACAGCCCGGCCTTGGTCAGCATCTCCTCGAGCAAGTCGTCTTTTTTGGACACGCTGGTCCGCGAGAACTTGAGCCCCGAAAGGACGTTCTCAGCAATGGTCATGGCCGGGAAGGGATTGGGCTTTTGGAACACCATGCCGATGTGACGGCGTACGTCCACTGCCCGCTGGCCCGATCCATAGATGTCGACCCCATCCAGCTTGACCTGGCCGGCCAACTGGGCCTTGGGCACCACCTCGTGCATCCGATTGAGGATGCGGAGGAAGGTCGACTTGCCACAACCTGACGGGCCGATGAGTGCGGTGACCTTGAACCGTTCCATGACCAGGTCGACCGACTCGAGCACGAGACGGCCGCTGAACCAAGCGCAGACCCCCTCAGCGTCGATCTCGCCGGCCTGGCCGGTCGGACCGGTGCCCGCCGGCCGAATGCCGGCGGCGTCGTTCGTCGTCATCAGCGACGCGCTCATCGTCCCACCGAACCTTCCGCTGTAGCCGGGCCTTCCATAGGGACCGGAACGAACATTCGAGCAAGGGAGTCGTCCTCTGCGGGGATGAGCGATTTCGACTTCTTGCCCCGCGTCCGCCCCAGGATCCGCGCCAACACGAAAAGGACCAGCACGATAACCATGAGCACGAAGGCCGTCTGGAAGGCGAGCTGGATGTAGACCGCCTGAGGAAGGCGCGCACTCGTATAGATGAGATAGGGCAGGGACTCCTGGGGGTGCGAGAACGGGTTGCCGTTGGTGAGCTGGGAACCGAACTCCGTATAGATCAACGGCGCCGTCTCGCCCACGATTCGAGCGATGCCGAGGAGGATGCCCGTCACCACTCCGGAGCGGGCCGTCGGAAGGACCACTGACCAGACCGTCCGCCATTGCGGAGCTCCGAGCGCCAATGAGGCCTCGCGCAATCCGCTCGGCACCACCCGGAGCACTTCCTCGATGACTCGGGTCACCGAGGGTAGGAGGATGACGGTCAATGCCAATGCGGCTGCGAACCCCGAGAAGGACAGAATATGGTCCACGATGAAGATCGAGTAGATGAAGACGCCGGCCACGATGGCTGGCGTACCGCTCATGGCCGTCACCACCGTGCGGACCGTTCGCACGCCGGGTCCGCCGACCTCGTTGAGAAACACGGCAGTGGCGATGGCGATGGGCACTCCGATAGCGGCGGACAGGGCCACTTGTTCGAGCGTGCCGATGATGGCGTGCAGAACGCCGATGTGGTCGAACACCTGCGGGTCGCTGGCGATGAAGTCCCGCTCGTTGTGGGTGAAGAAGACGCCCCAGTGGATGGTCGGGATCGCCTTGACGGCAACCCAGGCCACCACGAAGACCACGACACCCGAGATCAGCGCCATGGCGGTGGTCACCACCACGCCCACCACTCGGTCGGTGGCAGCCTGCCGCTCGACCAGATGGGCCGTCCCTACCCAGGTCAGGAGCAGGAAGAGGAGGTACCAGCACACAAGGAATCCGAAAGCACCGGAAAGAACGGTGAGCTGAAAGAACACGATCCACACGACACAGAGCGACGACAAGGCGGCGGCTCCGAGGACGACGATGTCCTGGACGCCTACTTGTTTCGGCCGCAGCGGAGAAGGAAGCCGGCGGGGCCTGACCGGACTGGTCGGCAGCCGCACGCCGTCCCCGCTGAAGGGCGCCGCCTCCGAGGTGTCGACCGACGACGTCGAGATCGAGGTCGGGTCGGTATGCGCACGCCCATGGGAGCCGTTGGATCGTCGGCCCTGGTGGTCACAGCTCGACTCCCGCCCCGCTACGTGAGCGGTTGACAATGGCCGAGGCGATCAGGTTGATGACCAAGGTGAGAGCAAAAAGAACGAACCCGAACATGAGCAGGGTCTGGAGCCCGAGCTTGCCGCCGGAGTCGAAGTTGGTGGCGATGGTCTCCGAAATCGTCGACCCCCCGTGCTGCAGGATATGTAGCGACCAGGTGAATGAGGAGGCCAGGATCAGCGAGACGACGATGGTCTCTTCGAGCGCCCGCCCGAGACCGAGCATCACGGCCCCGATCACACCGCCTTTACCGAAGGGCAGCACGACGGCTCGGATCATCTGCCACCGGCTGGCGCCGAGAGCGAGGGCCGCCTCCCGCTCCCCAGCCGGCGCCAGCGAGAAAACCTCACGGGAGATAGAGGCGATGATCGGGACGACCATGATCCCAACGACAATGCCGGCAATGAACAAGGACGAGTCGAGCTCGGGGCTCGTCACGTGGAAGAACGGGATGAAGCCGGCGTGTCGGGAGAGCCAGGTGGAGAAGCCCACCGCATTCCCCTCGAACTCGTGGATCGCCCAAAGACCGAAGATGATGCTCGGAATGGCGGCGGCCAAGTCGACCATGGCGATGAGTGGCCGGCGACTCCAGGCCGGTGCATATTCGCTCAGAAAGAGGGCCGTGCAGATGCCGATCGGAGTGCCCACGAGGATGGCAACCCCTGCAACCTCGAGGGTGCCGACCAGCGAGGCCAGTACGCCGTAGACCGGCTTGTTGCCCAGTGTCTGGAAGCCCGACTGGGTGAAGAACTTGATCCCTTCCTTCTGCAAGGCCGGATAACCCCGGAAGAACAAGAAGAAGCCGATGCAGAAGAGGAGGGCGAGCGCCCCGAACCCGGCTGCCCGCACCGACCAGCGGTAGACGTTGTCGGCGACCCCGAAATCCTCCCGCACCTCTATCGGATGCGGCGTCGGCTCGTCCGACGGGGGCCGCGCCAGTTCGACGGTTGTGCTCATGCGGGCTGGGACGTCGTGGTCGCTGTGGGCATGGGTCGAATGATTCGGCTCAGGTGGCCCGATGGGACGCGCCAGACTGCTCGGCACCTCCGGACCTCGGGACGCCACCCTGGAAGCACCAGGCGCGGAGCGTACTCAGGCAAGGTGAACGAATTGCTAACTTTTTCCGTTCGCGTCGGTGATCGTTTCGTGATGTCGTGATACCGACCCGCCGACATGGGCGGAGCCAGCGGTAGGACGGTCAGGCGTTTTGGATGAGTTGGCCGCGGCCAACAGGGAACGGGATCGACGAGTCGGTCCACACCAAGCTCCGGTCCTTGACCGCAACGCTCTCGAACGACGCCTGGTGCGACTCCGAGTAGGGCGGGGCAGCCTTCAGCTCCGACAGGGTGGCGGCGAGATTGGTGGCCGTCGTGGGGGATACCTTCTTGATCTCATTCAGGCTGGCCCAGTACAGATTTGGCCCACCGCACTGAAGGAAGAACGCCATCCAGGTGTCGTCGTCGGCGTGCCAGATGACCGGTTCGGCGAGCAGAATCGACTCGCCGTTCGGAACCGTCCCGATCACGGTGCCCGAGCGATCGGGTCCGGCGTAGAGAGTGGCCCCCGGCGGCACCCCGGCACCGTCCACGAGGGCCGTCCCGCCGTGCTCTTCGATGGACTTCACGGCTGCGTTCGCCGAGGGATCGGGCGAGAAGGCCGGAAACGACGGCTTGAGCCCGCTGGGCTCACCCGGTGGGATCGAATTGTTCACTGTGTAAGTGCAGCCCTGCAGGGAGAAGTCAGGCGCGCTCACCAAACTTGTCGAGCCAGTGGCGGTCGAACCACCGCTACAAGCAGTGAGGGCTGCGGCCGAGGTCACGAGCAGCGCGGCCAGGACGACCCCGTGGATCCCGCTACTCGGTTTCGACCGCATCATCGTCTCTCCTTGACCCCACTGAGCGCTCGAACCGATTCGACCTCAGCCCTCCGTTACCCGTCCCATCGATCCGGAGATCACCTCTCGCCATGCCGCGGGCGGCGCAGGGTCAGATGGCGGTGGCGCCTATGCCCGTGAAGTTCTGCCATGCCTGGTCAACCAAGTCAAAGCAGACTGGGCTTGAATTACCGAGAGATCATCCTGCGGTTACCAGACGGTGACCGGACGTTCACCTGCAAGCGGACAGATCGACAACGAACGCCGAAGGACCAATCGCAACCGGTCCCGATCCGTTACTTCCGTCTGGCTCGGGGTCCCCGGGAGGTCGAAAGTTAGAGTGGAGGCCAATGGGAGCGCGTGGGCGTCAGGGCCGATGGCTGGTCGGAGCCCTCCGACTGGCACTGGCGACTGTCGTTGCGGTGGCCGTCATCCGCTGGTTGCGGGCCGGCACCTCGTCCTCGTCCGGAGACCTCGGGGGCGATTGCTGGCCACCAGTGCCGGTCAACCCGGCAAGGGACGGCGATTAAATCAACCGGGGGCGACGCCCGATGGGAAGCATGGCCACGGCGATCCGATCAGCGATAGCGATCAGCGATAGCGATCAGCGATGTCGCGTCGCCAGACGACGGCATGCTCGCATGTTCCCGTCTGGATCGAGTACTCGAGGTAGAGGTCGTCCCGTCCCTTCTTCTGCGCTTCTCGGTGCCCCGCGTGATCGCGCCATGACTCGAAGGCTTCACGGTCGGCGAACGTGACCACCGTCACCCGCTCACCGTCATCGGCAGTGAAGGTCTTGGCGTCGACAAAGCCAGGAATCGACCGGACGGCGGATTCCATGGCATCGGCAACGACCTCGTAGTCGTCGCTCGCCCCGGCTCGCAGCCGCGATCGGAAAACCGTGATGGTCTGCCCAACCGATAGGTGGGAGGAGTGCGTCTTGTCGGGCTTAGGTCTCGACGATGTGGACATCGAGGATCCCGGCGGTGTCGCGGAGTTGTCTCACAGCGTCTTCGGGAACTCGCTCGTCCGTGGAAAGCACCATGAGCGCAGTGTTGCCTGTCGCCGATGGGCCGACGGCCATTGACGAGATCGATACCCGGGCTTCGCCGATGATGGTTCCGACGGCGCCGATCATCCCGGGACGATCGTCGTTGTGGACGACGAGCATGTGGGGTGCAGGAGGTACCTCGACCGTGTGGTCGTCCATCATCACGAGGCGCGGCTCGGTCCTCGGTCCGGTCAGTGTGCCGGCTACCGCGTGGCCACCGCTACGCAGGCTGATGAGGTTCACGTAGTCATGGGCGGTCACCGTCGAGGTCTCGCGGACCTCCAGGCCACGCTCGGCAGCCAGCTGCGGGGCGTTGACATAGCTCACGGGCTCGTCGGTCGCTGCGCGCGAACAGGCCTTTCAGCACCGACAGGGTCAGAATGCCGGTACCGGCACCGGCCAGTTGCCCCTGGTACTCGATCTCGAGGGTGGACGGAAGGCCGTCGTTCAGGAACGAGAGGATCCGCCCGAGCTGCTCGGCGAGCCCCATGAACGGGCGCACCGTCTCGGAGACGTCGGTGGCGGCCACATTGACTGCGAAGGGCACGAAGTCTCCGGCCAGGGCCAGAACGACCTGCTCGGCGATGGTGACCCCGGCCTTGTCCTGGGCCTCGACCGTCGATGCGCCGAGGTGGGGCGTGACGACCACCGAGGGCAGCTCGAACAGCGGTGACTCGGTGGTCGGCTCGGTGGCGAACACGTCGAGTGCCGGCACCCTGGACTCGACCCGACTCCGGATCGCCTCGGCGAGCGCGGCCTCGTCGATGATGCCGCCGCGCGCCGTGTTGACGATCCGGATGCCGGCTTTGGCCTGCGCCAGCAGCTCCTTCCGAAAAGGCCGATCGTTTCGGGATTCTTCGGGAGGTGGATGGTCATGAAGTCGAGCGTCGGCCACGAGCTCGTCGAGCGCCATGAGCTCGACGCCCATGTGCCGCGCCCGGTCGGCGGACACGTAAGGGTCGTAGGCGACGAGGCGCATGCCGAAGGCCAGCGCACGCTGGGCGACCAGCGCACCGACCCGGCCCGAGCCCGACGATGCCGAGGGTCTTGCCGTGGAGCTCGACGCCCTCCCACTTCGAGCGTTCCCACTTGCCGGCGACCAGCGCGGCATGGGCCTGGGGGATGTTGCGGGCCTGGGCCAGCAGCAGAGCCATGGCGTGCTCGGCCGCCGAGAGGATGTTCGACTGCGGAGCGTTGACGACCATCACGCCGCGCTCGGTGGCCGCGGCGGCGTCGACGTTGTCGAGCCCGATGCCGGCCCGTCCCACGACCACCAGGTCTGACCCGGCCGCGAGCACTTCGGCGGTCACCTGGTCGCCGAGCGGATGACCAGCGCCTGGGCGCCCGCGACCGCCGCCGTCAGCTCTTCAGGTGACAGGCCGAGCCGGACGTCGACGTCGTGGCCGGCGTCCGCCAGAAGATCGAGGCCCGGTCTGAGCGAGCTTCTCGGTGACGAGGACCCTAGCCACGGCTCGTCCACCCTTCCCAAGTCTACGCGGCCTCGCCGAACAGCTTGGCCAAGCGGCGAGACACCCTCAGCGAGTCGTCGTCGCCGAGCGCGTAGGACAGGCGGAAGTAGCCCGGCGCGCCGAACGCCTCGCCCGGGACGACGGCGACTTTGGCCTCCTCGATAGCCGACCTCGGCGAGCTCAGCGCTGGACGAGCACCGGCGGCCCCGGATTTCGCGACCGAGAGCCCGTCGACCGATGGGAAGGCATAGAAGGCGCCCTCGGGCAGCAGGCAGCTCACTCCGTCGATCTCGTTCAGCATCGATGGATGGTCCGACGCCGCCGGTCGAAGGCACGCGCGCATCTCGGCCACGGCCTCGAGATCGCCGGACACGGCAGCCAGCGCGGCGGGTTGCGAGACGTTGGCCACGTTCGAGGTCACGTGCGACTGCAGGTTGGTGGCTGCCTCGATGACGTCGCCGGGCCCGATCATCCAGCCCACTCGCCAGCCGGTCATGGCGTAGGTCTTGGCCACGCCGTTGACGACGATCGCAGCGATCGGCGAGCTCGGGGACGACGACCGGCATCGAGTGCTGCTCGGCGTCGCCGTAGACGAGGTGCTCGTAGATCTCGTCGGTCAGACGACCCACAGCCCCCGCCTCGGCGGCCCACCGGCCGATGGCCTCGACCTCGGCCCGCGGATACACGGCGCCGGTCGGGTTGGAGGGCGAGACGAAGAGGAGCGACCTTCGTCGCGCGGCGTGCGTGCCGCCTCCAGCTGCTCGACGGTGACTCGGAATCCGGAACCGACGTCGGTCGGGACTGACGACCGGCACGCCGCCGGCGAGGGCGATGGCCTCGGGATAGGTCGTCCAGTAGGGCGCCGGCAGCAGCACTTCGTCGCCCGGGTCGCACAGGACGGCGAAGCGTTCGGAGACGGCCTGCTTGCCGCCGTTGGTGACGAGCACCTGGTCGGCCGCGACCTCGAGCCCGAGTCGCGAGGGTCTTCGCGGCGATCGCCGCCCGCAGCTCGGGGAGACCCGGCGGTCGGGGTGTAGTGGTGGTCCGCGGGTCGCGGCAGGCGGCGATCGCCGCCTCGACGATGTGCGCGGGCGTCGGGAAATCGGGCTCCCCGGCGCCGAAACCGATCACGTCTCACCCGCCGCCTGCGAGCGCCTTCGCCTTGGCGTCGACGGCCAGGGTGGCCGAAGGGCGCGATGGCGGCAGCCCGCGTCCGAGATCCGCCTGCCGGTCATGGCTCACCGGCGGGCCACCGACATGAGGGGCGGGCCCACGGACTGCATGCATTGCGGAGGCCAGACATCACGATGCCATGATTCCATACGTGACCGACACCCCTGACATCGTGATCCCGGCCCATCTGCTGCCCGGCGACGGGCGGTTCGGCTCCGGTCCCTCGAAGGTCCGGCCCGAAGCCGGTCGCCGCGCTGGCCTCGTCGGCTGGCGTCGTATCTCGGGACCAGCCACCGCCAGGCGCCGGTGAAGTCGCGTGGTAGGGCACGTCGCGACGGCCTGGCCGAGCTTTTCGCTTGCCCGACGGCTACGAGGTCGTGCTCGGCAACGGTGGGACCACCGCTTTCTGGGACGCGGCGACGTTCTGCCTGATCGAGCGGCGGAGCGAACACCTGTCCTTCGGCGAGTTCTCCTCGAAGTTCGCGGAGGCCGCCCGAGGCCGCCCCTCACCTCGAGAACCCGATCGTCATCGAGTCGGAGGCCAGGAACGCATCCCGACGCCGTCGCCGACGAGGCATCGACATCTACGCCCTCACCCACAACGAGACCTCGACCGGGGTGATGATGCAGATCCGGCGCCCGCCGGGCCTGCCGGCGCCGATGGACGGCGGCGGCCTGGTGGCGGTCGACGCCACCTCCGGCGCTGGCGGGCTGCCGGTCGACCCCACCAGTTCGATGCCTACTACTTCGCGCCGCAGAAGTGCTTCGGCTCCGACGGCGGGCTCTGGCTGGCGCTGCTCTCGCCGGCCGCGATCGAGCGGATCGCGCGCCATCGCCGCATCGGGACGCTGGGTCCCGCGGTCGATGGACCTGACCGTGGCTCTCGACAACTCGCGGCTGGACCAGACCGTACAACACCCCGGCACTGGCCACGCTGTTCCTGCTCGATGACCAGGTCGATTGGATTCAACGACAACGGCGGCCTGGAGTGCGACGACGGCGCGCTGCGACAGTCGGCCGAGATCCTCTACACGTGGGCCGAAGCATCCGACTTCGCCACTCCCTTCGTCGGCGTAAGCCAAGACCGCAGCCACGTCGTCGGCACGATCGACTTCGTCGACGAGGTCGACGCCGCCGCGGTGGCTGCAAGGTTCTGCGCAAGAACGGAGTCGTCGACACCGAGCCCTACCGCAAGCTCGGGCGCAACCAGTTGCGCGTCGCCATGTTCCCGGCCATCGACTCCGATGACGTCGCCGCATTGTGCGGGTGCGTCAACTACGTTGTCGGCGCCATCGCCAGCTGACTGTGGGACCCTACGCCAGAGATTGATGACTCGAACGAGAAGACAACGGCGCGCCCAGTATGTGGCCAGACTGTCGGCATCGAGGCGACGGCTGACAGCTGTCGCGGCCGTCATGATCGGATTGGCTGGCGCCGTCTGCCTGACATCGTGCTCGAGCACACCTTCGGCATCATCGGCCACGAGCTCAACGGCTGCGTCGGCGTCGACCACGACCACGACCACGACGAGCCCGAACCGCGGTGACCAACCCATCTGTTCGCTCGTCGAACCCTCCCTCATCGAGAGCTCCCTCGACACGGTCGTCGGCCAGGCCCATGCGACCGTCAGGGGGAGCACGACGACCTGCACCTACGTGGGCGCTAATCCTTCGCAAACGGTGATCATCGGCTACAACACCAGTGCCACGTCGTCCACGTTCGAAAGCGACAAATCCTCGATCGCGGCCCGCGCCAGCTCCACTATCGATCTTCCGCAATACGGCTCGACGGCCTATGCCGCCACGGTCTCGTCGGAGGCGAGACGGTCAACACTGTCGTGGTCTTCCGGGCGGCCCTACAAGTCACAATCGTCGCCGCACATTCGGCGAATGCGGTGGAGAACCTCATGACCAGCTTGCTCACTACGTTGCAGAACTCCGGCCCATCCGCGACCACATCCACGACTACGACTGCGACCTAAGTCGCTGACAGCCGAGCAGCGTGAGCAGCGTCGGCGCGATGTTTGACGATGCCATTTGGGCGGATCGCTTCATTTGGGCCTGTGAACTTCGGTCCGGTCCGGAGATGCCATCGTGTTCCTTTGGTGACGGCTCTTTGAACAACAGACGAACCTTCGCTGAACAACACGCAAACGTATCCGCGTCCGGGCACAAAGGCTGTTCACGCTGCGCGTTTGCGTTGCTGTTCGTGTTGACGCCAGTCAATCTGTAACGGATGATGCGAGCGCTCGACTCTCGGTAATGCACGAGGGCAGCGAATGAGATTGATTGGCGGGTTGGGCACGCAAAGGCCACCCCTGATGAGCCGGAGGGCGAATTGTTATGAGCAGCCATCGTCGCGGACATGCCTCCGCGAATCCTGAAGGTCGAGGCGAGGTTGCCGCGACCGGAAGACATCGGGGATCTCTGCGCATTGCGGTCGCAGCGGCTGCTGCGTCGCTCGTGGGCGCCACGCTCGTCACCGTCGCACTCGTCTCTCCGGCCTATGCCGCCGATACGACCACGACGGCGACCACGCCGACGGCATCAACCATCGTGCTCGGGCAGTCCAACACCGATACAGCCACGGTTACTGGCGATGCGACCTTCGGTAGCCCGACCGGTTCGGTCACCTTCTACGAATGTGGCCCAACGTCCACGCCGCAGCCGTGCACGTCGACCGACGACCAGGTGGGAAGCCCGGTGACCGTCACCGCAAATGGGGACGGCCTCACGTCGTCGGCCACCTCGGCTTCGTTCACGCCGACCTCCACCGGGTACTGGTGCTTCGCCGGTGACTACTCAGGCGACTCGAACTATGCATCGAGCGCCGACAACACGACGGACGAATGCTTTGATGTGACCGCGGCGTCGACCACCACAACCACTGCTCCGACAACGTCGACCATCGTGTTGGGCAATTCGGACACGGATGGAGCTACCGTCACCGGCAACACGGCAGGTGGTAGCCCGACCGGTTCGGTCACCTTCTACGAATGTGGCCCGACGGCCACACCGCAGCCGTGCACGTCGACCGACGACCAGGTGGGCAGCCCGGTGAACGTCACCGCCAATGGGGACGGCCTCACGTCGTCGGCCACCTCGGCTTCGTTCACGCCGACCTCCACCGGGTACTGGTGCTTCGCCGGTGACTACTCAGGCGACTCGAACTATGCATCGAGCGCCGACAACACAACGGACGAATGCTTTGACGTGACCGCGGCGTCGACCACCACTGTTGCGGCACCGGCAATCAGCAGCATCACCCTCGGGCAAAACCAGGCCGACGTCGCCACGGTGACCGGCAACTCCGCCGGAGGCAGCCCCACTGGCACGGTGAGCTTCTATGAGTGTGGCCTTACCGGCGTGCCCGAACGGTGCACGTCCACCGCAAATCCGATCGGGAGTCCGGTGAACCTGACTGGCGAGGCCGGTAACAAGTCGACCGCGAGCTCTGCCTCCTTTACGCCCAATGCCGAGGGCTACTGGTGCATGGCCGCCGTCTACTCGGGGGACTCCAACTACGACGGGAGCTCGGACACGACCACCGACCAGTGCTTCTACGTCAACGGACCGGTGGAGATCGTCACGACCTCCCCCTTGCCCCAGGCGACGGCCGGCGTCTCCTACACGACGTATTTGGAAGGACGGGGTGGCAACCCACCGTATGCCTGGTCACACCCGCATTCCACGTTGCCGCACGGCCTCCGACTCAACAAATCGACGGGTGAGATTTCCGGAAAGCCGAAGAAGGCCGGGACTTATTCGTTCAACATTCAGATCAAGGACACGTCAAAGAACACCGCTTCGATGACCTTCTCGCTGACGGTCGTCTCGTGATCGGTCGTTGACCGACCCGTCCTGACGTACCGGAGGACGCCCCTCTCCGTTTTCGACGCGGAGAGGGGCGTCGCCCGCGTCCAGGACGCAGTGTTGTGATCAGAAGGGCACGTACGTAACCGGCGGGCTGGGGCTCAGCCTCCGGAGACGTCCTGGATCTTCTGCCGCCCGGCGGCGATGAAGGGCATCATCGGCCCGCAGCTCGGCGCCGACCTTCTCGATGTGGTGGTCGAGGCCGCGCTCGGCGCAGCTCGTTGAAGACGGGCCGCCCGGCCTTGTTCTCGGCGATCCACTCGGCGGCGAAGGCGCCGTCTCGGATCTCGGCCAGGATGCGGCTGCATCTCGTCGCGCGACGGCCTGGTCGATCACCCGGGGACCGCGGGTGAGGTCGCCGTACTCGGCGGTGTCCGAGATGGAGAACCGCATGCCGCCGATCCCCTGCTCGTACATGAGGTCGACGATGAGCTTGAGCTCGTGCAGGCACTCGAAGTAGGCCGACTCGGGCTGGTAGCCGGCATCGACCAGCGTCTCGTAGCCGGCCTGCACCAGGGCGGTGAGCCCGCCGCAGAGCACGACCTGCTCGCCGAAGAGGTCGGTCTCGGTCTCCTCCGCGAAGGTGGTGTCGAGGACGCCGGCCCGGGTGGCGCCGATGGCGTTCGCGTAGGAGAGCGCGAGGTCGTGGGCCTTGCCGGAGGCGTCCTGCGGCGACGGCCACGAGGGAGGGCACCCCGCCACCCTCGGTGTAGGTGCGCCGCACGAGGTGCCCCGGGCCCTTCGGCGCGACCATGGCCACGTCCACCTCCGGCGGCGGGGTGATCTGGCCGAAGCGGATGTTGAACCCGTGGGCGAAGAAGAGGGCGTCGCCGTCGCTGGAGATGCGGGCTCGATCTCGGCCTCGTAGACGGCCGCCTGCTCGGTGTCGGGGAGCAGGATCATGATCACGTCGGCCTCGGCGGCGGCGTCGGCCACCGAGGTCACCCGCAGGCCGGCCTCCTCGGCCTTGCGCCGTGACGAGGACCCGTCGCGCAGCCCCACCCGCACGTCGACGCCCGACTCGGCGAGGTTGAGCGCGTGGGCGTGGCCCTGCGACCCGTAGCCGATGACGGCAACCTTGCGGCTGCCGATGAGGCCGGCAGTCGGCGTCGTTCTCGTAGTAGAGCTTGGCCATCTGGTTCAACCTCCTTTTCCGTGTCGCGCGAGCTGCTCGAGGCCGCGGCGCCCGATCGGAACGGTCCAGCTTAGGCAGCGCGACCCGGCCCGTCCGCTGCAGCCACGATCCCGTAGCCGCGGATGAGGTCCTCGAAGTCGTCGAGCTGCTGGGCGCTCCGGCCAGCATCACGGTGAGCCGGTCCTGACCGACATCGACGATCTTGCCCTCGAAGACCCCGACCAGCTGGATGACCTGACCTCGGGTTTCGGGTCGGCCTCCACGGTGGCGAGCAGCAGCTCGCGCTCGTCGGCCTCGAGCGGGGTCGAGCTCGGTGATCGACACGACGTTCACCAGCTTGTCGAGCTGGTTGATGATCTGCTCGAGCGGTGCGGACTCGACGTCGACGACGATCGTGATGCGGCTCAAGCGCTCGTCGTCGGTCGGGGCGACGGCCAGGCGAGAAGATGTTGTAGCCACGTCGCGAGAACAGGCCGGCCACACGGGCGAGCACGCCGGACTTGTTCTCGACCAGCACCGTGAGGATGTGATGGCGGTTGATCGGCTCCGTACACGCTCATCGAGCGCCCACCTTCGTGCCTGGCTCGGGTCGACGACGATGTCGTCGTTGGAGGCGCCGGCGGGAACCATCGGGTACACCTTCTCGAAGGCGTCGGTGCGGAAGTCGATGACCACCGGCCGGTCGTCGATGGAGTTCGCCTTGTCGATGGCCGGCGCCACCTCCTCGGTCGACTCGACCCGGAGGCCGACGCAGCCCATCGCCTCGGCCCACCTGACGTAGTCGGGCAGGTCCGGCGAGAGATAGACCTCCGAGTACCGCTCGCCGTAGAACATCTCCTGCCACTGGCGGACCATGCCGAGGTAGGCGTTGTTCAAGATGGCGATCTTGACCGGGATGCGCTCGGAGCTGGCCGTCACCAGCTCCTGGGCGGTCATCTGGAAGCAGCCGTCGCCGTCGATCGCCCACACCGTGCGGTCCGGCCGGCCGACCTTGGCGCCGATGGCGGCGGGAACGGCGAAGCCCATGGTGCCGGGGCCGCCGGAGTTGATCCAGGTGTTCGGGTGGTCGAAGCCGCCACCACTGCGAGGCCCACATCTGGTGCTGGCCGACCCCGGACGACCACGATCGTGTCGTCCGAGGTGGCGTCCCGCAGGGACTCGACGACGAACTGCGGCTTGAGGGCGCCCGCGCCCGGAGGCTGGTCGTAGGTGAGCGGGAAGCGGCGCTGCCACTCGGTGAGCTGCGCCCGCCAGGGGATGAGGCGCTGGCGCGGGAGGCGATCGGCCACCGATCCCGGCGCGGCCAGCGGCTCCGGCCACGGCGTCGGACGGCGCCCCGCCCCGGCCGCCTCGGGTCGCCTCCGAGTGCGGCAGGCCCAGGGCGTCGAGGGCGACCAGCATCTCCTCGATGACCAGCCGGCAGTCACCGGCGATCGCCACGTCGGCCCGGCGCACCTTGCCGAGCTCGGCCGGGTCGATGTCGACGTGGATGATCTTGGCCTCGGGGGCGAAGTCGGCGATCTTGCCGGTCACCCGGTCGTCGAAGCGGCTGCCGAGGGCGATGAGCAGGTCGGCCTTCTGCATGGCGGTGACCGCCGTGTAGTTGCCGTGCATGCCGGGCATCCCGAGGCACAGCGGATGCGAGTCGGGGAAGCAGCCGCGGGCCATCAGGGTGGTCACGACCGGGATGCCCGTGCGTTCGGCGAGCTCCCGCAGCGCGTCCGAGGCCTCGGCCTTCAGGATGCCGCCGCCGGCGTAGATGACCGGGCGCTCGGCCGCCAGGATCAGCTCGACCGCCTCGCGCACGAGCGCGGGATCGCCTTCGGTCATCGGGTGGTACCCGGGAGGTCGAGGTCGTCGACGGCTCTGGCCAGTACCAGTCCATGGGCAGCTGGGCACGTCCTTGGGCACGTCGATGAGCACCGGGCCCCGGCCGTCCGGTGGTGGCCACGTGGAACGCCTCCGACACCACCGGGGGATGTCGGCTGCGTCGGTCACCAGCCAGTTGTGCTTGGTGATGCCCATCGTGATGCCGGTGATGTCGCACTCCTGGAAGGCGTCGGTCCCGATCGCCGACGTCGCGACCTGGCCGGTGACCACGACGAGCGGGATCGAGTCCATGTAGGCGTTGGCGAGCGGCGTGACGATGTTGGTGGCGCCGGGCCCGCTCGTCACCATGGCCACCCCGGGCCGCCCGGTCACCTGGGCGTAGCCCTCGGCCATGTGGCCGGCGCCCTGCTCGTGGCGCACGAGGATGTGGCGGATCGACGAGTCGATGATCGGGTCGTAGACCGGCAGGATCGCGCCCCCGGGCAGGCCGAACATGACCTCCACCTGCTGCATCTCGAGGCTCTTGATGAGTGCTTGTGCTCCGGTGAGTTCGCATCGGCGTGCTCCTTGTCGTCGATGTTGGGTTTGTCGGATGTCCTGGTCGGTCTGACTGTCGTCTGGCCGAAGTGTCGGGCCCGGACATTGAAACGACCTCCCGGTGGGGAGGTCGGAGCGCGCACACGGCAAGACGTCGTGGCTGCGCGTACGCGACGAGTACTACGAGGATGGTCGGGCGGTGTCACGTCAACGCATCATGCACGGTGCCAGTCGTCGGCACGGTGCGCCTGACCGGCGGCAACCGTCGAAGGCCCCTCAGGGCTCGGTGACCGCGCCCCGCTCGGCGCCGGTGACGAGCCGGGCGTACTTGGCCAGCACCCCGGTCGTGTAGCGGGGCGCCGGAGTGCTTGAGCTGCGCCCGCCGCCGGTCGAGCTCGGCCTCGTCGACCATCAGGTCGATGGTGTGCCGGCTCGACGTCGACCACGATGCGGTCGCCGTCGGCGACCAGGGCGATCGGGCCGCCGTCGACGGCCTCGGGGGCGACGTGGCCGACGCAGAAGCCGTGGGTCCCGCCCGAGAAGCGGCCGTCGGTCACCAGCGCGCAGTCGCCGCCCCGCCCGGCGCCCTTCATGCGCCCCGGTCACGGCCAGCATCTCGCGCATGCCCGGGCCGCCCTTCGGGCCCTCGTAGCGGATGACGACGACGGTGCCCGGCTCGATGCTGCCGGCCAGGATGGCCTCCATGGCGCCGGTCCTCGCCGTCGAAGACCCGGGCGGTCCCGGCGAAGCGTGAGCTGGTCGATGCCGGCCACCTTCACCACCGCCGCCCTTGGGGGCGAGCGAGCCGCGGAGGACGGCGATCCCGCCCTGTGGCGTGGATCGGGGTCGGACGAGCGGCGTGGACCACCTCGCCGTCGGGAGCCGGCGGGTCGAGGGCGGCCAGGTTCTCGGCCACGGTCCGGCCGGTGACGGTGAGGCAGTCGCCGTCGAGCAGCCCGGCGTCGAGCAGCTCGCGCATGACCACCGGCACGCCGCCGATCCGGTCGAGGTCGACCATGTGGAAGCGGCCGTGCGGCTTCGTGTCGGCGAGATGGGGGACCCGGGCCGCCACCTCGTTGAAGTCGTCGAGCGCCAGCTCGACCCGCGCCTCGTTGGCGATGGCCAGCAGGTGGAGGACGGCGTTGGTGGAGCCGCCGAGGGCCATGACCACGGCGATGGCGTTCTCGAAGGCCGGCTTGGTCATGATCTGGCGGGGCCGGATGCCCGGCTTCGAGCAAGCGCCACGACCGCCTCGCCCGATGCGAAGGCGGCGTCGTCGCGGCGGCGGTCGACGGCCGGCGCCGACGAGCGTGCCCGGGAAGCGACATCCCGAGGGCCTCGGCCACCGACGCCATGGTGTTGGCGGTGAACATCCCGGCGCACGATCCCTCGGTCGGGACAGGCGTTGTGCTCGATGAGGCTGAGCTCCTCGTCGGTCAGGGCGTCGGCGGCGTGGGCGCCGACCGCCTCGAAGACGCAGACGATGTCGAGGGCCCGGTCGCGGAGCCGGCCGGGCAGGATCGACCCGCCGTAGAGGAAGACGGCAGGGCAGGTTGAGCCGGGCCGCGGCCATCAGCATGCCGGGGAGCGACTTGTCGCAGCCGGCCAGGGTGACCATGCCGTCGAAGCGCTCGGCGTGCATCATCGTCTCGACCGAGTCGGCGATCACCTCGCGGCTGACCAGCGAGGCCCGCATGCCCTCGTGGCCCATGGAGATGCCGTCGGAGACGGCGATGGTCACGAACTCGAGCGGGAACCCGCCGGCACGACGGACTCCCTCCTTGGCGCGCTTGGCCAGGCGGTCGAGGGGCATGTTGCAGGGGGTGACCTCGTTCCACGACGAGGCGACGCCGATCTGCGGCTTGTCCCAGTCGTCGTCGGTCATGCCGACGGCGCGCAACATGGCCCGGGCCGGGGCCCGGGTCGGCCCGTCGGTCACCTCGTAGCTGCGCGGCTTGCGGCCGACCAGCGGCTCCTCCGAGGGGTCGAGGCTCGATCCGGCGCTCGTGTCGTCGCTCGTTGGCTCGGTCATTCCTGCATGGTAGGACCCACCGGGGCCGGAGCGGACCGCCGTCGTAGCCCGGACGTAGGCTCCGGCCATGCCGTTCAGGAGTCGAGACCGACCGGGGGGCGTCATCGTCGAGCGCTTCACCCCCGAGCGGCTCGACGACGCTGGTGCGCTCGTTCGCGACGAACGGCTATGCCCTCCTCGGTGAGGTCTACGAAGAGGCCGAGCTCGTCGCGGCCGAGGCCGAGCTCGCCGCCACCCAGCGGCAACTGGTCCAGGGCACGCTCGACCACGGCACGGGACGGCCATCCTGGACGACCCCGATGCCACCGTCGACGGCCGGCCGTTCGCCCACTACGTCTGCTTCGCCACCGAGGTCTCGGCCGGCGGCCCACGGCCTGGCCCACCACCGCCGCCATGGTCGAGGTCGTCCACCGGCTGCTCGGGCCCGCGGGCATGGCTGCTCGACGACGATCAGTTCGGCGTCGTGTACCAGGATGCCCGGCCCGGAGCGGGCTCGGGGTACTCGCGGCATCGGCTGGCACACCGACCACCAGTCCGGTCCGCACCTCGACATCTGGCCCGGGGTCGCCTTCACCATCCACTTCGACGCCACCTCGCCGGCCAACGGCTTCCTCCGCGTCGTCCCGGGCAGCCACCTGGGCGGGACGGAGGGAATGCCGCCCGACCTTCGAGCGGGTGCCGGGCGAGGTCGCGGTCTACGCCGAGCGCGGCGACGTGCTCTTCCACCACTGCCGACCTGTGGCACGGCGGCGGCCCGGGCGACGGCCGACGGACCGCTCGGCGTGCGTCGCCACCTCCGCGGAAGCTGGCACGCGGCCGGCGCCTCGAGACCGGGCACGGCACCGACGACTTCGTGAAGAATGCTGCCCGCTGAGTCGGGCCGGCCACCCGCTGACGCTCGCCCGACCAACCGCCGACCGAAGGAGCACCCGATGGACGTCCTCCGCACGCCCGACTCCCGCTTCGAGGGTCTGCCCGGGTTCGACTTCGCGCCGCACTACGCCGAGGTCGACGACCGGGAGGGTGGACGTCTCCGCCTCCACTACCTCGACGAAGGACCGGCCGACGGCCCGACCGTCGTCCTCCTGCACGGCGAGCCGTCGTGGTGCTACCTCTACCGGCACATGATCCCGGTGCTCACCGCTGCCGGGCTGCGGGCGGTCGCCCCCGACCTCGTCGGCTTCGGGCGATCGGACAAGCCCAGCCGAGCGCGAGGACTACACCTACGCGCGCCACGTCGAGTGGATGCGCAGCCTGCTCTTCGACGCACTCGACGCCTCCGGGGTGACGCTGGTCGGCCAGGACTGGGGTGGTCTCATCGGCCTGCGTCTGCGTGGCCGAGCATCCGGAGCGCTTCGCCCGGGTGGTGGCGGCCAACACCTTCCTGCCGACCGGCGAGGGCCAGCCGAGCGAGGCCTTCCTCAACTGGCGTCGGTTCTCCCAGGAGGTCGAGCCCTTCCCGGCCGGCACCATCGTCAACCTGGGCTGCACCACCGACCTGGCCCCCGAGGTCGTGGCCGCCTACGACGCGCCCTTCCCCGACAGCAGCGTACGTGGCCGGCGCCCGGCAGTTCCCGCTCCTCGTGCCCATCGACTCCGGACGACCCGGCGGCGACCGCCAACCGCGGCGGCCTGGAAGGTGCTCGAGCAGTTCGACAAGCCGTTCCTCTGTGCCTTCAGCGACAGCGACCCGATCATGCGCGGTCTCGATGCGCCGCTCCAGCGAACGGATTCCCGGTGCCGCCGGCCAGCCGCACACGACCATCGCCGGGGGCGGGCACTTCCTGCAAGAGGACCGCGGGCCCGAGCTCGCCCAGGCGGTCGTCGACTTCGTCCACCGAACGGCGAGCTGAGGGATCCCGTCCGTCGCCGGGCGCACGCAACGGGCGCTCGTCGGGACCGGCCGGCAGCTTCGTGCCGTCGCGAGGGACCGTTTATCGTGGTCGCATGCCGGACGAGGAGCTGTATGCGGCCTTCCTGGGGGGGCCCATGGAGGACCATCGCATGGGCGAAGGACACGAGGTCGTCCTTGTGGTGGCGTCCGACATCGCGGAGGCCCGCGACCGGGCAAAGTCGAAGTGGTCGGGCCCGGGCCGCCCACACGTGGACGCCCTGCAGCGGATCGAGATGGTCGACGGATTCGCCGTCCGCCTCGAGCCGGCTGGCGACGGCGACCGGGTCGAGCTCGACGACTTCAACTGATGGGGGCCCTCCGACCGGTGGCGAAAGTGACCACCGGAGTGGTACCGAGATGCCCGATCGCAACGTCCTGGGCGGCGTTCTGGAAGCCGTGCGGGACGGATCCGCTGACCGGCTTCTACCGCGACGGCTGCTGCTCCACCGGTCCCGAGGACCTCGGCAGCCACACCATCTGCGCGGTGGTGACCGCCGAGTTCCTGGCCCACCAGCGCAGCATCGGCAACGACCTCATGACCCCGCTCCCCCAGTACCGCTTCCCCGGGCTCGTTCCCGGCGACCGGTGGTGCGTGACCGCGGCCAACTGGTTGCGGGCCCACCACGACGGGGCCGCCGCCTTCGTGGTGCTGGCCTCGACCCACGAGCGGGCGCTCGACATCGTCCCCCTGGAGGCGCTGCGGGAGCACGCCGTCGACGTGCCCCCGGGCCCGGACGAACTCTCGCCAACTGACCGAAGCGGTCGCCGCTCAGCTCCGGCGCTCGTAGGGCCCGCCGCAACACCTCGTCGTAGAGCGTCGATCCCCTCGCGGTAGAGGCGGGCCTCGGGGCCCGAGGCGATGCCCACCCGCTCGGGGATGATGCCCCAGATCGGAACCTTCGCCTTCGTCCACCAGGCCACCGTCTCGTCCAGGTCGTTCGTGCCCAGGCGGGCCGCGCAGATGACGACGCCGAAGGGTGTGCGGGAGTCGATCATGTCGACGGTGGCGGCCACCCTGGTGAACTCGACGCCGCCGGCCCGTGTCGGGATGATCACGCTGTCCGCCTTCTCAAGGGCGGCCCGCACGATTCGCTCGTCCCCCGGCGGGGTGTCGACGACGACAAGGCCTTCGTCCGAGGACATGGCCCGGGTGATGGTGCGCTCGGAGGGGGCCTCGACCAGATCGACGCCGTCCACCGGCCGCTCGTCGAACCATTCGGCCGAGGAGGCCTGCCGATCGGCATCGACCAGCGTGACCGGCGCCCATCCCCGCTCGACCGCCGCGGCCGCCAAATAGACGGTCGTGGTCGTCTTCCCGACCCCACCCTTGACATTGCTGACCACGATGTTCATGCGAAGACACCCCACCGCCACGGACGAACGGCGCTGAGACCCTACTCGACGGCTCTGCCCGCTCCGCCGGGCTTCTTCCCGTTCCCGCCTCCGTTGGGTCCGGTGTCCGAGGCCGGCTCGGGCAGGATTGACACCTCCTCGCCCGGCCGGTGAGCATCACGGCCGTGGCCGCCTCCTTCTTCGAGCCACCACGGTCGCATCCACCGGGCCGGGCCGGTACCAGGCGACCATCGACCCGGCCTGGAACCTTCGGCCGCTGCCCGCAGGGCGGGATCGTGACGGCCATCGCCCTCCGGGCCATGGCCGACACCCTGGGCGAGCCGGCACAGTCCGTTCGTTCGCTGCACACGACCTTCTGCGCGCAGGTGCCGGACGGCGAGGTCGACATCGGCGTGGAGGTCCTGCGGCGGGGCCGGTCGATGTCGCAGCTCCGAGCCGAGGTGACCGCACCCCGAGGCCGAGCGCGGCCACCTCACGACGGGGATCTTCGGGGCCGAGCGACCGCGGGTTCGACTTCACCGATCTACGACCGCCGGCCGACCGGTACGCCACCGGACGGCTGTCGCTCCTGGCGCGACCCCGTCCCGGATGGAGTCGACTTCGTGCCCATGCCCTTCTGGAGCCAGCTGGTCGAGGGCCGGACCATCTAGGGACATGCGCCATGGGAGGACTTTGCCACCGATCGAGCCGAGCACGTGATCTGGTACCGCTTCGACGAGACGCCGTTCCTGGCCGACGGCAGCCGTCGACCCCTTCGCCCTCGTCGTCCTGGCCGACACCATGCCCGGTGCGGTGAGCGAGAAGGTCGGACGCTCGAGCCCGGCCTGGTTCGCACCGAGCATCGACCTCACCGTCCACCTGCTCGACGCCTGCCGCTCCCCCTGGGTCCTGGCCCACAACCGGGCCCGCTTCGCCGGCCGTGGCTATGCATCGGCCGACATGGCCCTGTGGGACTGCGGTCCCGACGGGACCGCCGAGCCCCGGTTGGTGGCCTACGCCACCCAGCTCTTCCTCTTCTCCTTCGCCGACTGATCACTCCGTCGCCCGAATGTCGGCGGCTCGGCGGACCGCCCGCCGAGCCGGGCTGGCTTCCGACCACCGGATACCGTTGACGATGCCCGCCATCGAGGAGACGGCCACGCGCCCGGCTGCTCATCGCCGCACCGGACCGGCCCGGTCTCGTGTCCGCCGTGGCCGGATTCGTGGCCGATCACGGCGGCAACATCGTGGACGCCGACCAGCACACCGACGACGAGGCGGGCATGTTCTTCCAGCGGGTCGAGTTCCGCCTGGCCGGCTTCGACCTCGGCCGGACGCGCTGCCCGGACGCCCTCCGGCCGGTCACCGAGCCGCTCGGGATGCAATGGCAGCTGCGATTACTCGGACGAGCCGCGCTCGATCGCCGTCCTCGCCTCGCAGCAGATGCACTGCCTCTACGACCTGCTGAGCCGGTCGGCCACCGGCGACCTGCCCGCCCGGATCGCCTTCGTGGCCAGCAACCACCCGACGTGCGCGGGCGGCCGCCGAGCGCTTCGGGATCCCCTTCCACCATCTCCCCGTCGAGCCCCGACAACCGAGCCGAGCAAGAGCACCGCCTGGCCGAGCTGGCCGCCGAGGCCGGCGTCGAGCTCATCGTGCTGGCCCGCTACATGCAGGTCCTGTCCCCGTCGTTCATCGACCGGTTCCCGTCGCGCATCATCAACATCCACCACTCTTTCCTCCCCGCCTTCGTGGGCGCCCGCCCCTACCACCAGGCCTACGAGCGCGGGGTGAAGATCATCGGCGTCACCGCCCACTACGCCACGGCCGACCTCGACCAGGGACCGATCATCGAACAGGACGTCGTCCCGGTGAGCCACCGGGACGGGGTGGAGGACCTCGTCCGGATGGGGCGGGACCTCGAGACGGTGGTGCTGGCGCGGGCCGTCCGTCACCACCTCACCGACCGGGTCCTCGTCTGCGGACGCAAGACCGTGGTGTTCGCCTGATCGGTCGGTTCGACGATGTCCGAGGGCCGCCCAGGGTGATTGGGTCGGTGCGTCCGACGATGGATCCTGGGATACCGCAATCGAAGGTTCGGTCACCGGCTCCTACTCGTCGGACGCGGCGGTGATCGAAGCCGACTTCGGGACGGCGAACGAGACCGGTAGCTGCACGAAGGGCGTCCGACAAGGTCACCTTCACCGCGCACGCTCGAGGACTTCTAACTCTGGCTTTCGGTCACTGCCGTCGGCGGTCAGCCTGGGTGAGACGGAGAGCCCTCCGTCCACCCGAATGACCTGACCGGTCACGAACGCGGCGCTCGTCCGACAGGAGAAACCCGACCACGCTGGGCCACGTCCTCGGGCGACCCGAACCGGCCGAGCGGGCTCTGGCCGGCGAGCGCCTGTGCTGCTTCGCCGGACGCCTCGGGCGGCCGAATCGGTGAGGATGAAACCGGGGGCGACGGCGTTGGCCCGCACGCCCTCTCGCCCGTAACGGGCGGCCACGTGTCGCATCAGTTGCTCGATGCCCGCCTTGGACACCCCGTAGGCCAGGCGGCGGTGTTCGCCGACGGCGGCCGAGCCGGACGAGATGTAGACGATGGCCCCCCGCCGCGGGCCCGCAGCTGGACGGCAGCACGGCCCTGGGTCAGGAGCAAGCGCGCCGGTGGTATTGGTGCGGAGGACTTGGTCCCAGGTGTCGACGTCGATGCCGAGCGGCGTCGGTGTCGCGACCCGGGCTCGTCCACGCCGCGTTGCGATCGAGAAGGTCGATGCCCCCGAAGTGGTCGGTCGCCGCATCGACCATGGCCGGCGATGCTGTCGGCGTCGGCCACGTCGCAAGCCAGGCCGAGGGCCTCGTCGGCCTTCGGCACAGAGGGCGGCGGCCACTTCTTCGGCCCCCTCGCCGTCCCGGTCGGTCACCACCACCGCGGCGCCGCAGCGCGGCCAGGTGAGCGGCGGTGGCTCGCCCGATGCCGGCCGCCGCCCCGGTGACGACGGCCACCCGGCCCCGCAACGCGCCGGCTCCACGCTTCACGGCTTGCCCGGTCGGAGCGGCCGTTCTCCAATCAGGATGGAGGCCGCGCTCGAGGGCCAGCTTCTGCCCCCGCACCGCTGACCATTCTCGAGCTCGCCGGCGTGCTCGGCCATCCAGACAATGGCGGCCGCCGGGACACTGGGTGGCGCGCCGACGGTAGTGGCCGACCAGCCCAAGGGCAGCCGCGTTCACGAGCTGCCGCTCGGTCTCGACGTAGCCCGGGTCGAGGTTGAACGCCGCGATACCCCGCTCGCCGAGCTCCACGGCTGAGGAGGGGCGCGATGCGGTGGAAGGCGGCCTTCGACGCCGCGTAGCCGAGGCCCCAGCCGCCCTGGCCGACGGGACCGGGCGGGTCGTTGGTGGCCACGTGCGAGGTCACGTCGATGATCACGCCGCCGCCGCGCTCGAGCATGCCGGGCAGCACGGCACGCACGCAGGACGAAGGGGGCGACAACATTGGCATCGAACTTGGCGTCCATCTGCTCGTCGGTGAGCTCGAGGATGGGCACCATGCTCCCGGGCCGGTGTCGACGGCGTTGTTCACCAGGAGGTCGATACCGCCCCAGTGTTCGATCACCTGTTCCACCGCCCTGCGGAGCGCGGCTCGGTCGTGAAGATCGGCGACAAGCTCGAGGGACTCGCGCCCGGCGGCGCGAACGGCCTCACCCGTCTCCTCGAGGCTGCCCGGCAGACGCCGGCCCGCTCCCGTGTCCGAGTCGTCGCGCCCCTCCCCCGGGCGCTGCGTGCGGCCGCAGACGGCGACGTCCCACCCGGCCGTGGCCAAGGCGATCGCCGTCGCCTTGCCGATGCCGCGGGTGGCACCGGTGACAAGTGCCCGCCGACCGATTTCCTTCGTCGCCATCGACGCTGTTTAGCAGAGGGCGTCGGGAAGCGGACCGGGGCGAGGGCCCGACGACGGGTGCGCCGATGGTCAGCGGGTCGCGGCACGACCGAGGCGGATGCTCAGGTCGGGACAGTCGTCGACGACGGTCAGACTGGCGTGCGTCGGGGTCGCCGACGTAACGGGCCACCTCGATCTCGATGTCGCCGTCCGGCGTCGACCCACCGGTGGGCGTCGGGATCCCGCACGGCCAGTCGTTCCGGGCGGGACCTGCACCTCGAAGGCCTGTTGCCCACCGGCCGGCACCGTCGACCCGGGCGAATCCGACGAGCCGTCGCCGCCCGTCTCCATCGGGCAGGCGGGCGTAGACCTGCACGACGTCCGATCCGTCCCGGTCCCCGGTGTTGGTGAGTCGTTCCGGCACGACGACGGCGCCCTCCTCGATACGGGCGGTGGCGTCCACGACCGCGAAGGTGGTGTAGGCCAAGCCGAACCCGAACGGATAGGCCGGACG
This sequence comes from uncultured Acidimicrobiaceae bacterium, assembly GCA_963774915.1. GTDB lineage: Bacteria > Actinomycetota > Acidimicrobiia > Acidimicrobiales > RAAP-2 > CAVSNH01. Next base: position 197,493 of record CAVZGR010000001.1, read on the forward strand.
GTGACCGGCCCGCTCGAGGTGCCACCAGCCGTGCCAGCGGTCGTAGACGGCGTCGTCGACTTCGGCCTCGAACTCGGGAAGGTGTGACTCGTCGACGGGGATGCTGAATGGCAACCGGCCGCCAGGTTCGGCATGGCCATAGAGGACGTCGGCCAGACCGCCGCCGGCGTCGACTCCCCCGTACCAGGCGTGCACGATGGCCGGCACCGTCGTGTCCCATTCGGAGCAGAGGATGGCGCTGCCCCCCTGGAGGACGACGACCGTGCGGCGGTTGGCGGCGGCCACGGCCCGGACAAGGGCTCGACGTCGGCCGGCGAGAGCCGGAGGCTCGTGCGGTCACCACCCGAGGTGAAGGTGACCTCCGATGGGCGTGGGGCCACGTGGTCGGGCACGGTGATGGGCGGGAGGTCGGCGATCTCGGCCTGCCACTGCTCGACGAGAGCGGAGTCGTCAGACGAAGGGAAGAGGCCGGACGAGGTCGACGCCGGTGTCGCCGATGTACTCACCTTCGTCTTCGTAGGTGTAGCCGACGACCACGACCGCCATGTCGACGTTGGCCGCGGCTTGGCCGGCGGCGGCCGGTTCGACACCCGTCTCGTCGACCACCGTGAGGTCGAGCAGTCACGCTCGCGGAGGCCAGCCAGCACGCTCACGCAGTCGAGCGCCCACACGTCGCTCGAGCCGGCGTCACCCAGGTTCACCGTGTCGGCCAGCGCCACCGAAGACTCCCACCCGAGACATCGAAGTGGCGTCCAGCGGAAGGACGGGCCGGCCGTCGACCGCTTCGTTGCGCAACAGCACGACCGACTGCGAGGCGACTTGGCGGGCCAGGCGACGGTGCAGCATCGCTTGGTCGTCCGCCTGGGCGCCGCTGGTCGCCGCTCGGTCGCCCGCTCGAGAGCCCGGACCGGCCGCGCGGTCCGTGAGCGATCACGGGGGCAAACCGCAGGAGAGTGGCCACGAGGTGGGTCGCCGCCTCTTCGACCTGCGGCCACGACACCTCACCGTCGTCGAAGGCGGCGGTGAGGTCGCGGTCCCGCACCATGCGGTAGGGCATCTCGACGTCGAGCCCGCCGTTGACCGAGCCGGCCGCCGTCCGCAGGCCGTAGATCCAGTCGCTGATGATCACCCCATCGAAGCCCCACTCGTGGCGGACGATGTCGACCAGCAGCGGCCGGTTCTCGGCGCAGTAGGCCCCGTTCACCGAGTTGTAGGCCGTCATGATGGCGGCAACACCCTCGTCGACGATGCGCTGGAACTGCGCCAGGTAGACCTCACGCAGGGCGACCTCGTCGACCGTGACGTCCACTCGGAACCGTGCGTTCTCCATCGAGTTGCAGGCCAGATGCTTCACGCAGGCCATGGCGTGCCGTTGGATGCCCCGTGTAAGGGCAGCGCCCATCTCCCCCACATGGCAGGGATCCTCCCCGTAGGTCTCCTGGGCGCGACCCCAGGCCGGGTGACGGAGCAGGTTCACGCACACACCGCCGTAGAGGTTGGCTCCCACCTGGCGCAGCTCACGACCGATGGCTTCCCCGACCTGCTCTTCGAGGTCGGGGTCCCAAGTCGCTCCCCGGGCCATCGACACCGGAAAACAGGTCGCATTGCCGATCACCACTCCGCGGGGCCCGTCACTGAAGGCCAGGCCCGGCAGCCCGACCCGAGGGATCCGCCCAGCCCGGAAGACCGCCCGGTGGTAACCGCCTTCGGTGAGGAAGACGAGGCCGGCCCAACAGGGAGTGTCACCATCGAGACACCAGAGCTTTTCTTCGGGCGTGAGGCCGGCCACCAGTTGGCGGGCGGCGTCATTGGGATCGGCACCGGCTGCCACGGCCGCCAGCGCATCGTCGAAAGTGTCGAGAACGTCCTGGGTCGGGGTCACGCCACGAGCATGCCACCCGATGCCGACACCGACCGGAGTCGGCGTTCGGGGGGATCGTCGTCGGTGGCTCAGGAAGGCGGGCCGACCACGGTGACGAGGGTGCCGATGGGGGTGAGTGGCCACACCTGGGCAGCCTCGGCAATGGGCATTTCGACGCACCCGTTGCTCTGTGGCGAACCGTACGTGGCGACGCACGAAACCGTGAAGGGCGTCGCCCCCATTGAAGTAGCTCGCCCAGGGCACGTCAGGATCGTCGTAGTGGGAGCCGTCCGGGTTGGTGCCCACCATCCGCGAAGAGGTCACGTGCTCGAAGACGGGATAGGTACCGTCCGTCGTGTCGGCACCCGGCGCGCCGGTGTTGACGGGGATGCTCGAGAGCACCGACGCCCCGTTGCTGTACACGTTGAGAGCCTCGGGGAGCTGTTTGGAGACAAATACGTAGTTGTACGGAGTTGGCGTCTGCCTTCCCCTGGGCCAGGTCGGTGAGCAACGTGCCCCACACCTGCTGGCCGGCGACCCCGTCTACGGCCAGGCCGTTCTGGTTCTCGAAGGTCATGACCGCGCCCTTGGTGATCACGTTCTCTAGTCCTTCCGTCCACAGCGAAGTGAGACTGGACGGGAGGGTCGACCAACGCCAGGCGAAGCTGCCGGTCTGCGGGAGCAGTGTCTGGGCCGGCGCCGGGGCCGGCCCGCTCGAGGTGAAGGACACCGGCAGATAGCCGAGCTCGGCCAGCAGCTGTTGCAGCCGTTCCGTGCTGGCTTGCGCCACCGTGAACGTGACGACGTCGGGCGCGGTCAGAACCGCTCCGTCAGCCGTGCGCGGGCCGCTGACTCCGGCGGGGACGGTGAGCGTCTCGGTCGCCGTCGGGATGAACGGTGCGGCCGCAGCGAAGGTCAGGGTGGTCGGTTGCGACCGCACCCACGACCCGGCCACCGGAGGGTTCCAAGTCGGCATGCCCACGCCGGCCACGACGGGCGCCGAGAAGTGAACCGAGACGGGCTGGTCGGTGGGCACGTCACTCGCGCCGGTGGTGGGCGTCGACGACACCACGGTGAGCGCCTTGAGCGGAGGCGGTGGTTTCCCGCTATCGGTCACCCCGGTCGAATGCCGGTTCGATCCAAGTGCGTAGGCCCCGTAACCGACGCCAGCCAGGACGGCGATGGCAACGACGGCGACAACGATCCACAGACGTCGCCTCGACGGTGGCTTGAGGATCTGGTACTCGACCATGTGCGAATTGGTGCTCCAGGTCGCCCGTGTCAGTCACCCGCCATCTGGCCACGGGGCCAGCCGTCGACGAACGACGTCCCTGAACGGGACCCGTTCGAGAGTACCGAGATGCGGAGCTGGAGCGGTCGCGGCTCCTTCGCCACTCCTTGCCTGTCGTGGCCTGTCCTTGCCTCTTCTTATCTCGTCGAGCTGAGGATTCGAGTCGATCAGAGACCGGCCCAAAAGGACCGCAGCGCCTCGATGAGGGCGTCCGGCCGTTCTTCGGGAAAGAAGAGGTGGCCCCCGTCGACCTCGACCACCTTCTCCGCGCCGGGAAGGAGGTCGCGCAGCCAGTACGCCCAACTGACGTCGAAGAACAGATCATCGGTCCCCCACACAATGAGGGCAGGTACCGGCAAGCGGGCGAGGGCAGGTTCGGCCGTCAGCAGCTCATCGGGACCCAAGCCGAGGATGAGCTCCTCGAACTGGTGCGCCCGTTCGGGCGTGCCGAGGACGGGCTCGAGAAAGGAAGCAACGAGATCAAGGTCGAGCCGCGACACGTCCTCATAGCCCGAACCGAAGACGACCTCGCGTGCCGTGACCAGATCCGTCAGCAGGGAAGGCGCGTTGGCCGAGATGGCCCCCGTGGCGGCCAGGTCGACGACGGGCTTGAAGGCCGCAGGCGGAATGTTGTCGTGCACATCACAATTGGTCAGGCACAGTGAGCGGATCCGTTCGGGGTGTCGGGCCGCGAATATCTGCGCCACCGCGCCGCCGGTGTCGTGGCCGACGAGGTCGACTCGATCGATGTCCCCGGCCAGGCAGAAGGCCTCGATGGCGTCGGCCAGCTGGCCCACGCCAGGATGAAATGCCGGTTCTGCCGGCGTGTGCCCGTGGAGGGGCAGGTCAATAGCCACGCATCGTCGATCACGGCTCAGTGCCGATAGTTGCTGGTGCCAGAGGAAGGCATTGGTGGCGATGCCATGGACGAAGAGCGCAACCGGTCCATCGCCGACGTCGAGGGAACTGATCGGCCCGACCGACGTCGTGACCGTGCGCCGTTGGGCCTCGAGAGCTGAGTTGTGCATGGAGCCTCCGTCGTGGTTTCAATTTTTTTCGTCGTCACTTGTGGTAAACAAACCGATAGTCGGTTTGTAATAGACCGACGGTCGGTTTGTCAAGGGACAGCGAATGCCAGAACGAAACAGAAACGTCCTGCGGGGCGCGGCGACGAGAGAACACGTCGTCGAGGTCGCCACCGAGCTGTTCGCCGAAGGGGGCTACGAAGGCACGTCCATCGAGATGGTGCTCTCCGAGTCGGGGCTCAGTCGAGGTGCCCTCTACCACCACTTCAAGGGGAAGGAGTCCCTCTTCGAGGCCGTGGCCGACGCCCTCGAAGCTGACGTCGGTGCCCGCACACTGGAGGCCGCAGCAGGCGAGACCCCGGTCGAGGCGCTCCGGCAAGGTTGCTTCGCCTGGATCCGCATGGCGAGCGAGCCCATCGTCCAACGCATCCTCCTCCTCGATGCACCCGCCGTACTCGGCTGGGAACGCTGGCGAGCCATGGAAGAGCGTCACGCGCTCGGCCTTATCAAAGCCGTCCTGTCCGAGATCGCCGAGGACGGTGGGCTGCCCGCCGATCTCGTCGACGTCCTCGCCCACGTCCTCTTGGCCGGCCTGAACGAGATCGCCATCTTCATCGCTCGCGCCGACGATCCCGAAACGGCGGTCGCATCAGGCACAGCCGCGGTCGACGAGATCGTGACCCGGCTGTTGGCCGACCCTTCGAAGGCCAGCGCGCCAACCGGACGGACGCCCTAACGCAGGCGTCTTCCGACAGCGAGGTCGAACAACCGATGCCGACAACCGCACCGGCGGTGGCCGACGATCGAGCTCAGCGCGGTGCGGCCGCTCGCACGAGCGCACGGGTGACTGCCGCCCGCGGGTCGTCCACCACCTCGATCCCTGCGTCGGCCTCCCCGTCGGGTCGGACGAGCGACCAGGTGGCGAGCCCGATGACCGGGACGCCCGACCGAAGGGCAAGGGCGATCTCGGACAGGGTGCCGTACTCGCCGTCGATGGCCACCACGGCGCCAGCCGATCGGACGACGATGGCGTTGCGGGCCTCCCCGAGCCCGGTGGGTATGACGACGTCGACCCACCGGTTTGCCGTTCCCGGATCCGTTTCCGGGAGCACCCCGACCGTGGTCCCGCCCGCTGACTTGGCCCCACGGCACGCCGCGGCCATCACCCCGCCCAGCCCACCGCAGATGAGGACGGCTCCGGCCTTCGCCAGCTCGACCCCGACGATTTCGGCCGCATCCAGCGCCGCTGCGTCGCTGTCCCCGCCTCCGATCACCGCGATCTGAACGGCCATCGAGGAGGAGCGTAGGCCCGGGCCGATGCGAAGCGGGGCTTCGGTCGTCTGGTCGGGCACCTCGAGCCATCCGGGCAGGTACGGCATGGCGCCCCGGTAGCGTTCTGTGAGTGGACCAGCCTCTCGCCTGCCGCCTCGACGCCGCCAGTGCCCGTGATCAGCTGGACGAGTGGCGCAAGCTCCTGGCCGGCGCGGGCGTCATCCACGAACGGGTCACACCGAGCGAGCTGCTCGTGCATCTCGATCGTTCCGCTCTCAGCGATGTCGTCGATCTGGCCCAGCGGGAGAAGGCCTGCTGTCCCTTCTTCGACTTCTCACTTCGGATCGATGCAGACGCGCTCGTCCTCCGGGTCGCAGTGTCCCCCGAGGCCTCGGTCGTCCTCGATCGTTTCGTCGGCTCCACGACCTGACGGCCGCGGTCGACCTTTGCTCTCCCGATCGGACCTGATCGAGGACGATCGGGAGAGCGCCACCTGCTAGCTGGCCAGCAGGCCCTCTTCCACCGATGCCACCGGTGCCGGGACCGACAGCGGCACGATCGGTGCAGGTTCAGCTGCCGTGGAGTCGGCATCGGAACGGAGCATCCCGTGGGCCACTCGCCGGAGATGGCGGACCGATTCATAGGCCGCATACCTCGGACCCAACCACCGCAGGTACGGCCAGACCCCCTTGGCGAAGGGCAACAGGGCGTACCCGTTGGCACCGGAGGTCATCGAGCCCTCCACGGCCGCCGGGAACACCGTGAGCTCTGATCCCGCAGGCGCTCGGCTGTTCCTCTCGAGGGGTGCCGTTCCTTTGAGATACCCGACGTAGGCGTCGCAGAAGTTGAGAGACGCCGAGCGGAAAGCCAGGCAGGACCCCCAGACCCGCGGGTTCACGTCATGGACCCAGTCTCGGCCATCCGCGTCGCGGATGACGTTGACGTTGACCATGCCGTCGATCCCGAGCATCCGGGCGACGAGTTGCCCGGTTCGTTCGAGTGGCAGCGTCGTCGATGCATTGGATCATGCTCGCCGGCCCATTGTCGCAACGCCGGTCGAGGGTTCGATAGGTCACATTGAGGAGCGTCGTGGCCCTTCGACATGACCCCACTGAACTGCAACGGGTCGCCGTCGACGAATCGCTCGAAGAAATACTCCTCGGTGCCACCTTCGCCGGCCAGGATCTCGCGGAATCCCCTCATGTTCCGGACGATGGACACCTCGGCGCCACCACTCCCACGCCTCGGTTTGTGGACGACAGGCAGGCCCAGCACGTCGGCGACATACTCGGCGCTGGTCAGGTAGGCCGGCACCGTCTCGGGGGTGTGAAGCCCCTTCCGATGGAGGACATCCGACACGTGCAGCTTGTCGACGGCAGCACGACGCCGCCCCCATGTGGAGCGGTGCGGACTGTCCGACATCGTCGCCAGGGCGCCAAAGGTCGCAACAGCCAGCGACTCGACCACCTGGACGTCGATGATCGTTCTCTCCCTCGAGGATCTCGGGTAGACGTTCGAGCTCGTCGGCCGAACCCAGCCGCACCGTGCGGTCGAAGCACAGTGCGCTGGCCGACCGGCTGACCTGCCCGGTGGTGACTCGGACCGTGCGTAGCCCTGCTCGCCGAAGCCCCGCTTCGAGCTGGAAGAAGCAGCCCCAGTTCCGGTTGTCGACGAACAGGACCGTCGCCGGGCCCGGTACGTGGGAGGACGCTGCTCTCGATCTCGTGGAGGGCCGCCGCCTCACTGGCGCCCCGAGTTCGAGGAAGAACTCGGGGATCCAGTGCCAGTGTCATCTGCCGCACCGCCGTGCCGTTCCCGGGGTGGTCGGACGCCGTGGGCATCGACATGAGGGCACGGACGACAGCCGGAGCCCGGTCCACGTACTCGCTGACGGCTCGCCGAACCTGCGCCGAGACCGTCGTGCGTTGCTCGTAGGCGAGCCGGCGGAGCTCTTCGTAGACCTCCTCGCTCACCGGTGCCGCGACCTGGAAGCGCCGCTCACCTGCCTTGGTCGTGTACATCTCCGTCTTGGCCATGCCATCTCCTTGCTCTCAGGGGATCCCGCGCGGGTCGTCCCCCCTGCTTTTTTTGGACAGGTCGGAGCTCCTCGCCGCGCGCGGCCACCGAGCCCCTGATGGGGGGCCCGGCGTCCGACTCGACGCCCCTTTTTCCTCCGAGTGCTCGCCGCGGGGCCTCCGGGCCTCTGACCAACGGCCCGGCGCCTCACTCGACGCCTCTTCCTCCTCCTTCCAGTGCTCGGCGGCTTTTCCCCACCTAACACTTCGAAGTTCTAACTTCGATCTAACACACTTCGAACTGTGATGCAAACCCCGCGTGCGATCCCGCCGAGACAAAATCACGCAAATCGCGCGAGTAATACCTGGTCAGAGGGTCGTCAACCAGTCGAGGGGCGCTCGCCAGCACGAGGCCACCGATTCGGTAAGTGGCCGCAATGCGACTGGGAGTAGCGATGTGACCACGTTGTGGCCCCACCTTTCGAACCTCAAAATGGGCGAGCGGAGAAGCCCTTTGAACGGCATCGGCAGGTCGAATGGCGACGGACGAGGGGCCCGGATGGCGTCCTGACGAAGGCCAGGGAGCCGACGCCAACCCGATCGGGTTGGCGTCGGGATCGGTGGGCCCGACGGCCCCAAGCCATCTGGCCACGGACGGGATGCCGTCCACGTCGTCGTTGGCGGCCACCGGTCGGGTCGTGCCCAGGCTGGGGCCGCGGGGGTCAACCCGAGCCGCGTGTCACCGACGCAGAAGCTCGGAGCCGGTGCATCCCTTCACTTGTCGGTCTCGGCGTCGCGTGGACACGGCCCGCGGCATGGCCGACCCGTCGGGTCAGGAGGTCGGCGTTCCCGCCCCGGTCGGGTCGATAGGGCTGAACAGTGAGAGGCCTCCGTCGCAGGGGATGCTCTGGCCGGTGACCCAGGACATCCCGTGGACGGCCAGCACCGTCTCGGCCACATCGTCCGGCGCGCCGATCCGGCCGAGTGCGGTCCGTCTTCCCACGCCGGTGAGCCAAGGCCCGGAGCGAGGGATCCGACCGAGCATGGGCGTGTCGGTCACGCCGGGGGCCACGCCGTTGACCCGAACTCGCGGGCCCCATTCGACGGCAGCCACCCGCACCACCATGTCGAGTGCAGCCTTCGACGCGCAATAGATGCCCATCGATCGGTCAGCCAGCCGAGCGCTCACGCTCGCTGATGGCGACGATCGATCCGCCCTCGCCATCCAACATCGGACGGGCGAAAGCCCGCATGGCGAGCCACGCCCCGCGGACGTTGGTGGCCATGACCTGATCCCATTCATCGACCGAGCATCGAGCCAGCATGCCGGCTGTGGCCGATTCCGGCAGTCACGGTGACGGTGGCTGGCACGCCGAGGCGCGCGAGGGTGGTCGGTGGCTCCGCGCAGGATGTTCGGGTTCTCGGAGGTCACAGTGGATGTCGTGGGGAGGGGCGACATCCCACACGACGACATCGGCTCCCGCCCTCTCGAAGGCGGGCGGCGACGGATGCCCCGATGCCCGACGCCCCACCGATCACCACGGCTGGCCCGTGAACAGGCATGTGGATCCTCCATTCGACGACGACCCCGGCGCCCACATGCGGGCCACCGGTGAGCACATTGTGGTGATCGGAGCGATTCCGTGCCGACGACACCAACGCCGGCTTGACGCTTCCCGCTCGTGCGACCCGATCGTGGCGGCCGAGGCTGGTGCTCGTTGTGGTGGAATGACCCCGTGCAGACGGGGGAGCGGAGGCTGCGGGTCGCGGTCATCGGTGCCGGGATGGCCGGGATCCTGAGCACCATCGAGCTGCGGCAGGGCCGGCTTCGACGACATCACCGTCTACGAGAAGGGTGACCGGGTCGGCGGCACCTGGCGGGAGAACACCTATCCCGGCCTGTCCTGCGATGTCCCCTCGCACCTCTACTCGTACTCGTTCGCCCTTACCCCCGAGTGGAGCCACCGCTTCTCGCCCGGTCCCGAGATCCAGGCCTACTTCGAGCGGGTGGCCGACGAGTACGGGGTGCTTCCCCACGTCCGCTTCGGCGATGCCGTGGTCCGCTGCAAATTCACGACGGCAGATGGCAGCTCACCACCGAGTCCGGCCACAGGACGTGGCCGACGTGGTCATCGCCGCCACCGGCGTCCTCCACCATCCGAGGTACCCGGACATCGAGGGGCTCGACCGCTTCGGTGGCGCTCGTGTTCCACAGCGCCCGCTGGGACCACTCCGTCGACCTCGACGGCGTCCGACTGGGCATCATCGGCACCGGGTCGACCGGCGTCCAGATCGTCTCCGGCGTCGTCGACCGGGTGTCCCACCTCTCCTTGTTCCAGCGGACGGCGCAGTGGATCATGCCGAGCGAGAACCCGGCCGTCGACGAGGAGCAGCGGCAGCTCCTTCGTGGCCGAGCCCGAGGACCTCCGGCAGTACCGGCAGGAGCTCTCCGACCTCTTCGACATGTTCGCCAACGCCGTGGTCGACATCCGCTCGAACGAGCTCGAATGGATCGAGCGCGCCTGCCTCGAGAACCTCGAGAAGCAACGTCCGCGACCCCGTGCTCCGCGAGAAGCTGCGACCGAACTACCGGGCGGCCTGCAAGCGCCTGGTGATCTCGCCCGACTTCTACGACGCCATCCAGCGGCCGCATGCCGAGGTGGTCACCGAGCCCATCGAGCGGATCGAGCCCGGCGGCGTGCGCACGGCCGACGGCCGGCTCCACGAGCTCGACGTCCTCGTCCTCGCCACCGGCTTCCACGCCGATGCCTTCATGCGGCCCATGGAGGTCGTCGGCCGCGGCGGGGTCACCCTCCGAGAAGGCGTGGACTCCCCGCCCGGTGGCCTACCTGTCCATCTCGATCCCCGAATTCCCCAACTTCTTCATGATCAACGGGCCGAACGGGCCCGTCGGCAACTTCTCGCTCATCGAGGTGGCCGAGCTGCAGGTCCGCTACATCATCCAGCTCATCGAGCGGATCCGGTCCGGCGAGTGCCGCGAGGTCAGTGCCGCCACCCACCGCCCTTGACCGGTTCGAGGAGGAGCGGGCAGTAGCGGCCCGCAACACGGTGTGGGTCACCGGCTGCAACAGCTGGTACCTCGACGACCGGGGCCTGCCGGCCGTCTGGCCCTGGTCGTTCCTCCGGTTCCGCGACGAGATGAAGGCGCCGGACCCGGCCGCCTACGAGTTCGTCTGATCCGACGCTCGCGGCAGGACGCTGCCGCGCCGCGCAGCCCCTCAGCCCCGCGGCCTGCCGCCGGCGCACCACGGGTTGTCGGGCACCCCGGCGCACGGGTTGGGCATGGTCGGGAGGCCCGCCGGCACGGTCGTCAGGGTGGGCGGCGTCATCGGCGTCGGGTAGTTGGCCCCCGTGCACGAGATGCCGACGGTCGAGGCGAATCCGGTGTCACAGAGCACCTGGGTGAACAGGGGAGCTGGCTCCCCGGCGTTGCCGGCGGTGGTGGGGGTGCCACAGCTGGATGGGGGCTGGGCCGTCTCGAGGTCGGACGGGGTGAACCCGTCGGGCGCCTTGTTGCCGCCGAAGCAGTTCTGCGAGCCCCCGCCGAAGAGGGTGATCAGGCCGAAGTCGCCGTTGGTCGGCGTTGCCATAGCCGCCGTTACCGACATAGGTGTTGTTCAGCAGGGCGTCACCCTGGGGGTCGTAGACGCAGATAGCCCGGCAGGAGAGCCGTGGTCTGCCCGCCCGAGCCGGCGCACACGCCCGGCGGCCCCGGGGTCGCTGTCCGGGAAGGGGACGAACAGCGTGCCCCAGGCGTTGTTGCCGGTGAAGGTGTTGCCCATCACGGTGTCGTTGGTGGCACCCGAGACGGTCATCCCGGTCCCGACCGGCTCGCCCGACAGCCCGGCCCCCGGCGCCTCGATAGTTGTTGTTGTTGTGCACGTTGTTGTCCATGAACACCCAGCACGAATAGGTGTCGGTCAAGGCGCTGACCCCGCCGTCGCGGGCAGGCACCGTTCTGGGGCGGCGGCGGATCGCCGGCGCTCTGCGTGTTGGTGTCGAGGCCGTCGGTGTTGTTGTCGAACTGGGACTGGCCGATCACGAGGGTGCCGCCCGAGTTGGTGCCCGAATAGCCGAGGGCGTTGTTCTCCATCCAGGCGTTGTGCATCCAGGCGTCGCACACCTGCTGGCAGGCGCCGATGTAGGTCCCCGAGTCCGAGAAGTTGTTGGCGTAGAGCTGGTTCCAGATCCCCGGGCCCTGCGACTCGCCCGAGAAGATCCCGTAGTTGCCCGAGACGGAGTAGCCGTCGACCGTCCCGTTGAAGGTGTCGGTGGCGGTCAGGTAGCTCCCCGAGTAGCCCGCCAGCCCGATGCGACCGGAGTTGTCACCGCCGTCCCACCAGATCCCGTTCCCGCCGTTGCCGATGGTGTCGCCCATGGAGTTCTGGATCACCGGGAAGTTGCACACCGTGAGGTTGTCGACGGAGACCCCGTCGGCCCAGATGTCGATGCCGTTGCGCCCGATGGGACCGTCCGGGCCGGCCACGCCGGGGTCCTGGTCGGCGGGGTTGCTGCTGCACGCGGGTGATCCGGGAAGGGTCCCGTCCACGATCACCGAGCTGCGGTTCATCCCCCGAAGGTGGATGTACGGCGTGTGGATGGCGACGCCCCCGTACCAGCCGAGGGAGATGTCGTTGGCCGACGGTGGGTTCTCGTGGTCGGCCTGCTCGTGGTAGTCGCCGGGTGCGATGAGGATCCAGTCCCCCGGCTGGGCGGCGTTCGACGGCCGATTGGATGGTCGTGTACTGGCCGGGGATGCCGTCGAAGCGTGCCGACGAGCAGCACCCTGCCCCCGACGGTCGGGCCGACCGGGAGCCATCCCGACGACCGGCTTGGTTGAGTGGCGATGCCGCCGAGCGAGCCCCTGAAGGGTGCGTCGCCGAAGCTGAAGATGCCGCCGTCGGCCGCCACCATCCAATAGCCGGCTCCGTCGACCGTGGCCGCCATGCCCACCACCGGCTTGGTCAGGTGTCTCCCGCCCATGGACCCGAAGTAGCCGGCGCTGCCGTAGGAGAAGACGCCGCCGTCGGCCGCCACCAGCCAGTAGCCGTCACCCGTCGGTCCGCCGGCCATGCCGACCACCGGCGGCGTTGAGCGGCGTGCCGCCCATGGACCCGTGGAAGGTGGCGTCCCCGAAGGTGAAGACGCCACCGTCGGCGGCCACCAGCCAGTAGCCGTTGCCGGTCGGCGTGGACGCCATGCCCACGACCGGCGCGTTCAGATGCGTGCCACCCATCGAGCCGTGGAAGGCGGCGTCGCCGAAGGCGAAGATCCCGCCGTCGGCGGCCACCAGCCAGTAGCCCTGGCCGTCGGGGGTGGCCGCCATGCCCACGACCGGTGCATTGAGGTGGATGCCGCCGAGCGATCCGAAGAAGCCGGCGTCACCGAAGGCGAAGACGCCGCCGTCGGCGGCCACCAGCCAGTAGCCCGTGCTCGACGGGGTGGCCGCCATGCCGACGATGGGCGCGTTGAGCGGGGTGCCACCGAGCGACCGCTCGAAGGGTGCGCACCCTCGGCGAAGACACCGCCGTCGGCCGCCGCCATCCAGTACCCGGCGGCGGGGACGAAGGCGTGGGCCGAGCGCGCGTGCCCGGGCGCCGACTCGGCGGGGCGCGGCGCCACGGCGCCGACGAGCAGGGCGGAGAACAAGAGCGCGGTCGAACCAGCGAGGTCCGGCCGAGCACCGCCCGCGTGGATCGCACCTTCCGGACGCTGAGGCTCCATGGCTCCCCCGATCTGTCAATGGCCCTTCCCCAGGCCGCCCTACGGAGTAGCACCCCGGGGGCAATGGGTCAACCGGACTGACCTCGGCCGACAAGCTTTGGGGACTCCGGGGCCCGCGGGCGGGGCCGGGGCCGCGATGCCAGGATGGCGCCGGATGGACGAGCTACTGAACGGGAGCGACGCTCGTCGGCACACGCGCCGGGCCCTGCACCGGATGGCCGCGCACGTGCTCGGCCGGCGGCGCCATCGAGGTGAGCGGACGGTTCGGGCTGCGGGCTAGCCCCGGTGGCTTCGCCACGCCGGCTTTCGGCGACGGGCCCGAGTCGCTGCGGGTCACCGAGGGGTGCTGTACGGGACAGTCGGTGCGCTGACAGGCACACTGGCCATCACGGCTCGACGATGCGGCAACTGATCACCTTCGCCGGCGCCGATCCCGGCGCCGCGTTCTCGGCGGGGGCCAAGACCCCGTTGCTCGGTGACCTCGACGAGCCATTGGTGATCGACCCCAGGCGGCTCGTCTTGTGGCCGGGTGGTTCACGCTCGGCGCCTGAGCCCTCGATCAGGTGCTGGCGACCTGTCCGAAGTCGGCCGACCCAGCCACCGTCCAGCTGTGGCCCGAGCACTTCGACATCGGCACCAACGTGGTGTCGGCCGTCCGGCGAGTCGGGTCAACCTCGGTGCCTCCCCGGTGACGATGACATCGAGGAGCCCTACTCTACCTAGGGCCGTGGGGTCCCGACCGGCCAGGCGACCCGGCCTTTTGGAACGAGCCCTTCGGTGCCGTCCTTCGCACAAGTGACATGCCTGCCTCGCCCAACCCGGTGGACGCCAGCGTCGCCTTCCTCCGTTCCGGCCTCGACCGATTGACCGGATCACGTGCCCACTGAGCCAGCGTCCTCGGCCAGGCATCAGTGGTTGTCGGTCTGCCGCGGCCCGAACAGGGACGCATCGTGATCCGACTCATCGCCGCCATCGACCAGAAGCGCGGCCTCTCGACGAACACCGGCATCCCCTGGCGGCTCCCTGGGGACGTCGCCCATTTTCGCAGCTCACCGCCGACGGTGCCGTCCTCATGGGCCGTACGACCTACGACGAGTTCGCTGCCCCACTGCCCGATCGTCAGAACTTCGTGCTCACCCGCTCACCGGACGGACTCCGCGCCGGATTCCGAGGAGTCGACGACCTCGACGCCTTCCTCGCCAACCAGGCTGGCTCGGAAAAGCTCTGGGTCATCGGCGGCAGCGCCGTCTACGCCCAGACCATCGGCCACGCAGAGGAGCTCTCCTTGACCCGCGTGGCCGGCGACTTTGACTGCACCAAGTTCTTCCCGCCCTTCGAGTCCGACTTCAACCTAGTCGACCAGGACGAATCCCACCGAGAGAACGGCGTCGCCTATCGCTTCGAGACGTGGCGTCGCCCGCCTGGCCGCGGTGACCAGGCCCAGACCCTCACCTGAGTGTCACTTCCGAAGGAGCGCGTGCCGGACGTGGGCACGCGGTGAGGATGGCGGTCCCACGGTGTAGGCGTAGGGGATGGCCTTGACGTCGCTCGCTCGTTGATGTTCGGGGGCAGCTCGTTGATCGCCCCCGGCGGGACGAGCACCCGGAAGCGGAGCCGTCGGGTCGAGCGACTGCAGCCACATGTCACCGGTGGACGAGGTCAGCCCGCCGGCTCACGCGGCAGGCGGCGCATGGTCCACAGAGGCGGACCCTTCCGCACGGGATGCAGCTCGGCCTCGACCTCGTAGCCGAAGCGCCGGTAGTAGGCGAGGTTGTCCTCTTTCTGGGTCTCGAGATAGCAGGCCAGGCCCTCCCCGTCGATGTCCGGATAGACCCGTTCCTGAAGTGCCCCACCGATCCCGCCACGTTGGCGTGCCGGGTCGACGGCCAGGAGCTGCAAGTACCACATGCGCTCGTGGGGGTGGGCCTTCTCGGTGGCCAACAGGTACCGGCTCCCGTCGACGATGGCCCACGGTCGCGGGATGAGAGCCCGGACCGCGCTGCCGAGTTGGCTCGCCTGAGCAGCGAACGGGAGAGGGAACCCATCGGGTCCGATGAACACCGCCACTCCGACCAACGCACCGTCCTCCCCCCGAGCTCCGTACACGGTGGCCACACGCCGACTGGTGGCCACGACGGAGTGGAAGAAGATCCTCAAGCCCCGTCGACGCATCGATGGCGACGGCATCAGGAAGCTGAAGAACGGGTCGTCGCAAAAGGCTTCCGTCGCCAGCCGCGCCACCTCGTCCAGGTGGTGACGATCGAGGTGCAATGGCGTGATGGAGATGCCTGGATGAGGTCCCGGTGGGGTCATGCTCCGAGAGTGTCGTGGACAACGGCTTCTCCGACAAGGGACCGGGGCCCGATTGCGGTACGAAGCCCTTTGGTGGTCTCGTCCGCCGAAGAGGCTTTGCCAACCCCAACGGGTGGGCGGGCGCCGCGGGCCTTCCCCGGGCGCTTCAACGACCGAGCCAGCGAGGTTGACGCCCTTCGGTCGCAGCCTGAAGCCCCTCGGTCGTGTCCTCCGTCCGCAGGCCACCAGACGCATGGTCTCGCCGAAGCGGATGGCCTCGACCGGAGGCAGACGTCTGGGCTCGCACCGCCACCTCCTTCGTGGCTCGGGCCGCCAGGGGGGCGGCCGCCACCAGTCGATCCGGCCAAGCGTGCGGGCCTCATCCATCAGCCGGTCATGGGGCACCACCCAGCCGGCCAGGCCGATCTCCTTGGCCCGGTCGGCGCCGATCCGCTCACCGGTGAGGAGCAGCTCCATGGCGTACTGCCAGTTGATCCGCTGCGGGAAGGCGGATGGCGCCCACGATGGTGGGCACGCCGAGTCGGACCTCGGGGAAGCCGAACTCGGCCCGATCGCTGGCGATCACGAAGTCGCACCAGGTGACCAGGGTCAGCCCGTAGCCCAGGCAGTAGCCGTTGACGGCCGCGATGACCGGCTTGTAGATCTCCCAGCCGCTCTCGAAGGAGTTGACCGTCGGCTTCTCCCAGAAGGTCCCGGCGAATTCGCCGGTGGAGCCGGCGCCGTCGCGCATGTCCCCACCCGCGCAGAAGGCGGGCCGGCGCCGGTCACGATGGCCACCCACGCCTCTTCGTCGTCGCGGAAGCGGGCAAAGGCGTCGTTGAGGTCCTCGCCGCATCTCGGCGTTGATGGCGTTGAGGGACTCCGGGCCGGTTGTAGGTGATGGTGGCGACATGGCCGTCGATCTCGTAGGTGGCAAGCGGGCTCATGTCGACAGCATGCCCCAGGCTCATCGGGCCGGCACCTGCGTCGGACGTGCGACGGCAATCCACCGTGCTTCTCCGAGGCGTGAGCGGGTCGTCGCGTACTATCCGGGCGATGCATGCCCGCTGCGATGGAGTGTCCCGTCGCACCCCGAGCAGGGCTGGGCGTCGAGGCTTCATGGCCCGCCACCGACATCGGCCAACGTGATGATGGCTGAAGGGAGCGGGGCCGAGCCTCCGGACCCCGTGCCGACGCCCGACGAGACGACCCTGTTCCACCTCGAGGACCTCCCGCCTCGCCAGCTGCTGGGCGGCTTGTTCCACCTCCTCTTCGGGCGTGACCCGGTCCTCACGGCCGACGGTGCTTTCGTACAGGAGCTGGAGGACGGGACCCTGTCGGGCCGCCAGTTGGCCGAGTGGCTGATCCACTCGGACGAGTGGAGCAACCGGGCCCGCATGTCCGAGCTCGGGCCGTCGTTGCACATCAGTCGCGGCGCCTTCGTCCACCTCCTGCCGCCGGCCCGCCGCATCCTGGACTTGGGCGGCACTGCCCTCGGGGTGCCGAGCGGGGCGCTCCTCTCCATGGGCTACCCCTATCCCTTCGACGAGCTGGTCATCGTGGACCTACCGAGCGACGAGCGCAACGAGCTCTATCGCGAGGGCCAACCCCGGGAGACCATCGAGGTCGAGAGCGGTGGGGTGGTCCGTTACCACTACCACTCGATGGCGGACCTGTCCGCCTATGCGTCGCACTCGTTCGACCTCGTCTACTGCGGCGAGAGCATCGAGCACGTGACCCGGGACGATGCCTGGAGGGTGTTCGACCAGGTTCATCGCGTCCTTCGCCCGGGTGGCACCTTTGCCCTCGACACGCCCAATGCCGCCGTGACCCGTCTGCAGCAAGCGACCTTCATCGACCCCGACCACGACTACGAGTACACGGCGCCAGAGATGGAGTTCATGCTCCGGAGATGCGGGTTCCGCATCCAGCACGCCCTCGGGCTCAACTATGCGGGCTCCTGTCTCGAAGCATCGGCCTTCTCGGTCGAAGAGGTCGCCACCCGTCGTGGCGTCTTCTCGGAGCCGGCCTCCTGTTACCTGCTGGCCTACATCTGCTCGAAGAGCCGCCTACCGGCTCCGAGCCGGGTTGGCGTGCGGCTGGCGCGGCGACTCGCCAGGTGGCGTCGTGGCGCGACCTGAACGGATTCACCTGCTTCACCGCAGTCTGCCCGCGCCTACCTGCCGAACGCGCCTCTTGATGGAGATGGGCCGCCAAGATCGAGGTGGCGAGTTGACCAAACCCCCCGACCGGCCGGCACGATCGCTAGCGTGACCTCGCGTGGTCAACTGGTCGACGATCTCCTCATTGGCGACGGCCGGGGGACGCTCGTGCTCGCGCTGGCCACGTTCTCGGCCGTCCGTTCGTCGAATCGTTCGGCGAGAGTGGCCGAGGAGGCCCTCCTCACCGGCCTGCGCCCACTCCTCATCGCCTCCCGTTCGGACGATCCTGATCAAAAAGTGCTGTGGAGCGATCAACACGTCATCCGGCTGGCCGGCGGTCGAGCCATCATCGAGGAGTCACCCGACCGTGTCATCTACCTGGCCATGGGTCTGCGCAACGCCGGAGCGGGCATTGCCCTGCTGCACGGCTGGTACCTCTGGCCGGATGGCGCCTTCCAGCGGGAGCCTCCCAAGGGTGCCGACGAGTTCCGGCGCTTGACCATTGACCTCTACATCCCCGGGGGTGGCAGCGGCTACTGGGAGGCCGCCATCCGCGGACGCGGACGACCCCGTCCGGCCCGCCGCCATGGGGGCGATTCGCGACCGCCACCCGGTGGGCGTCGACCTTCTCTATGGAGACCAACAGGGCGGCCAGCGAACCATCAGCCGGTTCAGCATCCTGCCGGCCGGCGACGATGGCTGGTTCTGCCAGGCGGGACGCCACTGGAACCTCGACCGACCCGATCCGCGCTGAGCGGTCCCGACAGGCGAGTCCTCGACCGGCGACGGCGCCAGCGTCGGCACGAGGTGGTTGGTCCCGTCAGGGTCCGGGAAGACGGACCTCGGCGAGGTCGATTCGGCCACCGCGGATGGGAACGCCCTCGCGGCGAAGGAGATCGAGTTGACGCCGACCCATGGGAGCGGTGCCGTCGGCGCGCACCACACGGTGCCACGGGAGAGCCTCGCTGGTCGTGGCCAACACCCGGCCCACCAGTCGCGGGCGCGGGGATCGATGTCGGAGTAGGTCCGCACAAAGCCCTCGGGGATGGCTCGGACCAGTTCGATGATCCGAGCAGCCCGCAATTCGGGGTCGGGTGCGTTCCGGGATGAGGTCATCTGCAGCGCAGGCTATGGAATGAGCAGCACCCGCCCGAACGATTTCCGGCTCTCGATATAGGCGTGAGCCTCGGCAGCCGAGGCCAGCGGATAGGAACGGTCGATGATCACTTGCAGGTCGCCCCGGGCAACGTCCTCGAGCAGGCGACCGATCATCGGGTAGGCGCGAGGGAAGAGCAATAGCTCGGCGCCGAGGAAGTAGCCGGAGAGTGTCTGGTTGTTGGGACGCATGTTGGAGATGTCGAGGGTCTCCGCTGCCGACCGGCCGGCGTCACCGACGGTGATGCAGCGACCTCGATAGGCCAACGCGTCGATGCTCCCCTGCAGCGTCCGACCACCAACCGAGTCGACGATGACATCGGCGCCCCGGCCGGCGGTCCGGCTACGAAGCTCGGTGACGAAGTCCGAACGGACGTAGTTGATACCTTCATCCAGCCCGAGCTCCTTCAGACGATCCAGCTTCTCGTCGCTCGAGGCAGTAGCGAAGACTCGGGCCCCGACCCTCTTGGCCATCTGGATGGCGGCAATGCCGACCCCGCCGGCACCGGCATGGATGAGCACGGTCTCACCGGGCGCCAGGTGCCCGAACTCGAACAGGCAGTCGTCGGCCGTTCCGAAAGGAACGGGGACACAGGCCGCTTCCTCAGTCGATAGCGGATCGGGGATCTTCCAGGCCACCGACTGGTCGACCGCTCGCAGCTCGGCATGCGATCCGTCGAGCCCCACCGCGACGACGCGGTCTCCAACCGAGAACCCGGTGACGCCCTCGCCGATGGCAGCCACCGTTCCCGCGCACTGGTAGCCCACGATGTGGGGCACTCGGCTCATGTCGCCTTGCAATCGGTTGAGCGTGTCGCCGCCCTCGATGCTGATGGCCTGGACCTTCACGAGGAGTTGCGATTGACCGACGGCCGGATCGGGGACGTCCTCGTACCGGAAAACGTCCGGCCCACCCGTTTCGTAGTACACCGCTGCTTTCATGCTCACGTTTTAGCAAGAAGGCCGAGCCGAGGCTGTTGCTGTGACGGGACGCCAGGCCGAGGCGACAGCCGCAACAAGCGGTCGAACCGAACCTTCCGGACCCGCCAGCTGAACCAGGCGTCGAATCCCTCATCAGCTCCGTGAGTCGTTGGGCGCCGCAAACAGGCAAGGCTCGAGGACCATGCCCGGTCGCGCCGACGAAGGCTCCCGACGCGATGGACAGGGTGATCGACATCGTGGTCGATCGGATCGGTCGAAGAGGTTGGCCGCTTCTCGCGTCGGGGCTCTTCATCATCGTCGGCGTGATCTATTACTTCCGTTGGGGATCCTTCTTCCACCACAACCCCTCCGAATGGCTGTCGCCCGGGAGACCTGTGGGACACCGTGCATGCCTCGAGCAGCTTGGTCGAAGGCCATCTCGGGTCGATCTACTCCTCGCATACCGGATTCTTCTCCCCCCCGGCCTTCCTGATCGTCCTGGCGCCACTCAGTGCGCTCAGATACCGATTCAGCACGACGCTCGTCGAGGTCCGGGACCACGGACAGCTTCTGGCCCACCCGCTGGCGTTCCACGCCACAAGCGGCGGTCCGTACTTCACGACCACGACCGCGACATAGGCGCCAAGCAGTTCGCTGTGCATCCGGAATTCTTCGTCGTACTGGCGTTGTACGTGCTCGTCCTCTCGTGCATCGCCCTGCGTGGCCTGCGATGCGCTAGCCGATCGGCTGGACGTCCCACGGTCCCGTCGTGCCGTGCTCAGCTTCGCAGAGGCCGTACTGCTGTGGAACGTGGTCGTGATCTGGGGACATCCCCAGGACGCCATCGCCGTCGCCTTCGCCATGTACTCGGTGATCTTCGCCCTGGATCGGCGCTTCGCCGGAGCCGGCTGGCTCTTCGGCATTGGCTTGGCCTTCCAGCCCCTGACCATCGTGGTGTTCCCGATCCTGCTCGGGATCGGCGGGCGGGCCAAGGCATTTGGCCTCACCCTTCGCGGGGTGGTCCCGGCCGCAGCGTTGCTGATCGGCCCGTTCGTCGCCGATTTCCACGGGACCTATCGCTCGGTCGTCGTCCAGCCCGCCTTCCCCGATACGAGGTACAACCACCGGACGCCATGGACAGCGTTGGCCCCGACCATCAGCGGACGGGGGGCAAAGACCACCGTCGGGGGCGGACCGCTGCGAGTCGTCGTGCTGGCCTCGGCGGCCGCCTTGGGGTGGGTGGTCATCCGTTGGCGCAACCGGCCGGAGATGGTCGTCTGGGCGGTTGCGGTGGCGCTGGCCTTGCGGTGTTACCTCGAAGCAGTGATGACCCCGTACTACGTCTGGCCGGCGTTAGCCGTGGCCGTGGTCGTTGCCGCCCGTGGCACGTGGCCCGGTTCGGCATCGTCTGTGCCGTCGCCATCGCCACGACGGTCCTCGCCCAGACCCGGCTCGGTCTTTGGCCCTGGTGGATCACCGACGTGGGCGGACTCACGGCCGTGCTCGCCGTCGCCCTCGCAGTCGCTTCGGAGCCAGCGTCCGACGTGGCAACCACAACGGCCGGCCGGACAGCCCCCGCCCCCGCTTCGAGAGGGCGATCGAGCAGGCCGGGCGGCCCACTCGGGCGGCGCCGGCTCCGAATCGAGCCAGAGCCGCAATGTCCAAGAAGAAGCGAAAGGCCGCCCGCTCCGACCGGAAGCGATCCGCCCGGAGCTGAGCTGAGCGTCCCGGAGGGTTCGACCGGTCGCGGCGCCACCGAGCGGTCACACCGGTTGGATCACCCGGGCTGAGGAAGTCGGTCAGATCCGGCAGAAACCATTCCGCGATCTCCATCACCGGCTGGGATCCGATGTCGAGCCGATAGCGCCGGGCGTAGATGGGCTTCGCCCGTCCATCCCGTCGGTCGGAGTTGGAGCGACCGTCGTTCGGGAGTGATGCCCACTCGTGCCATGGGAAGGCCGTCCTCGGCGATCACCCGGCCGATCGGGTCGCTGCTCGTCGTGAGCCTGCGCCAGGTCCCCGGCGGGAGCCGGCCCGTCACGATCAGGGTGTCGGCGTAAAGGTAGGGCGCGGGACGATCGCTCTCCCCGCAGGACGGTGACTCGGCGGGCCAGCGGGTACCGGGCTCGACGGCGAGGCGTTGCCCTCGGTCGCCGTCGTCTCGCCCTGATCCAGCTTGTGTGCCAGCACGGGCTCCCGCACAAGGTCCTCGAGGACCTCGGTGACCGTGGCCTGTGGCGTCGGAAAGCGCGCCGCGGTAGGGCACGGCGAGCCGGAGGGCGACACGAGGTGCGGGAGCGCTCCGTCCCGCTCCTCCCGGTCCCCGGAACCTCCATCCGCCCATCATGGTGGATGAGGCCGAGCGGCCGTCACCGGGCTGATGAGGGCCGAAGAAAGGCTCACTACAGTGACCGAGTCGTACTCGCCCGGGAGCTGTCGCGCCGCACAGGTCCTCAGCCCCTGATAGTGGGCGATCAGCCGATGTGGAGATGGCTGAAGCGGAGGGGCAGGCGCTGGAGGATGACCGTCCCGAGAAGGTCATTTGCAGGTTTCGTCAGAACAACGATCGCAACTTGGCCCGCCGGCACGACCGTGCGGTTTGGACACCTCGCCGACGTGAAGTCCCGGAGAAGGCCAGCACACAGAGGCTCTGCCGACGAAGAACCCTTGGGTGAGACCTGGGTGACCAGCTTCGGGAGCCTGTCGACGAAGATCGGCCAGAGTGAGGAGATGGGCTCCCAGAAGTCGGCTGTGCGAGCCCACCGCCTGCGTGGCCGCCGGCAGGGCCAAGATAGCAGGCACTGTCGCTGGTGCCGAGGTTGTTGCGTACCGATGTACAGCCGGCCACAAGAGCCAAGGCCAACGACGCCGGCCGCGAGCCCCGAGCAGGGGAGAAGGACGATGCCGCTGCCACCCGGCGCATGGTGGCTGTCATGGTCACGGCAGCGATGGCCCCTCGATCGGGACCGCCGGCACCGACTTCCGAGCACCGCTTCGGGCTCGATCTCCACCTCGACGGGCGCGGCGAGCGAATGTCGATCCCAGCGGCCTCGTCTCACCTCGAACGCCAACTCGCCTATCAAGAGCCAACCGACGGCCAAGACCAACCAGAAGCTCACGAGCCGGTAGAGCAGTACGGCATCGACCGTCGCTACGTGCGCCCCCCGAATGCGACCAGGGCGATCGTGATGCTGCCCTCCACCGCTCCCAGCCCGCCCGGCGTGATCGGCAGTGCCGCCGCCAGCTGACCTGCCCCGTAGGCGAGGAGTAGTCCCTTCCAGGGGATGGGGGCGCCGATAGCCGGGAACATCAAGGCAAAGCAGCCGCAGTCAAAGAGCCAGTTCGCCGTACCCCAGAGAACGACGGCGATGACCCTTCGCCCACTCAGCCTGACCGACGTTATCCGTCGGACGATCCGATCGACTTGCTCGGTGGTATCGCCCTCTCGGTCGTCGCAGGATCGCCACGGGATGCCCACAACGTCCAGGTCAGGACCAAAAGGAGCGGCCGTTCGTAGACGAAGATCGCCCCCGACGGCGACCGCAATGACAAGGACCCCGATGAGCACGGGGATCAGGTCGAGGGAGCGCCCTCATCCGTAGCCAAGGCCAATCCCGCCGTCGCCACCAGGGAGAGCGAGACCATCGATGCGATGTACGTCCCGATCATGGCCCAAACCGCAAGGGTGTCGTCGGCACCGAAGCGCCGGAACCACCGGAACCCGTACACGGCGGCAACGGCATTCCCGGCGGGAAGTGAATTGGTGAGGGCCTGGGACGCCACCGTCATCCGGAAGAGTGGGAACAGCGGTGGCCTGACGCCGCCGCTGGTGGTCAGCAGCTGGTACTCCATCATGGTGAAGCTGACGAAGGACAATGCCTCTGCCGCCACTGCGCCGGGAACCCACCACCAGTTCAGGTGGTCGAAGACCGTGGTGATGCCCGAAAGTTCGTCCGTGTGCGAGCTGAGCACCCAGAGCGGCGATGGCCACGGCACCGATCCCGACGACGAACCTAAGGACGGGCCACTCCCGGCGCAACTTCGATCTGGCCGGTTTTCCTGGTTCCCCGCTCGAAGGCGGGCTCGTGACCTGAGGTTCCGATCGCCCCTGCTTGGCTTCAGCCAGAGGCGACTTAGAGCTGCGCTGTCTCATTACCCGGGTCAGGCGACCCCACTCCACTCAGGGAGCCGGTTGTCTTCACCGAGCCGATAGTACGGCTGTACCCGAGCCAAAAGAAGGCAACCTCCAATGATCGTCGTCTCGGCGGATCCTCTTTTCCTGCGGCTCCCTCTCGGGTCGTCCCGCTACGGTCAGCCAGGTCCGTCGTGCTGCTCCGCCTCGCTTGCCTTTCCATTCGAGACTGAGGCGCTCGACCGTGGGTGGGAGCAGAGCATCACCGCGACAACGAATTCTTGAAGCCGTGTCCGAATTGGTCGTCGTAGGTAGTGAGCGCATTCTCGTAGAGATCCTCGTAATGCACAGCCGCCTCGATATTGGGCATAACGGCCACGTTGGTAATGGCCGGAACACTCACCCGCAACGATGACTTGCTATAGGTGAACGACTTTGTGATCGACACGTGCAACAGGCCCGGTAGGTCGGCTTGGTGCTGTCGAATGATGTACGACTCGTCCACCTCGCGTGGGAGGCCTCGACTGTCGGACCACACGTCCATATGGAAGTCGAATGCCTCGGCGGTCGAGATGCCGTACTGAACCAGTGACCGCAGCGAAGGTATCTGGCTCTGTACCACCGCATTAGCCGGGACCGTGACCCCGTAGCCGGTCGTCTCGACGTTGTCGATCTGGCGGTGACCCAACCGCACGACAGGGCCCTGGGCACTCCGAAGGAAGGCCAGGGTCGGCGAGCCCGGCGCCCTGCCTTCTTGTGCCGGATAGGCGACGCACCCCTTGTAGCCGAGAAACGGCTGGTCCGACAAACACGGGAGGAACACGAGTGAACCATCAGAGACGGTTTTTTGCGGATTGAGTTGGGGACCTCCCGACTCAATCTCCCTCGAAGTGAGAACGAAAGCATTGGTGCGAGGGCTGAACGAAGCGTGAGTGCGGTATTCGATGACCGTGTACCCCTGCGGGGCGGTCAAGAGCTCGTTCTCGCTCTCATTCACGGTTTGAGAGGCCGTCGCCGCTACAACTGGACTATCGCGAATGGTCATTAGCACCAGCGAGTCCGATGGCACCGTCGGGCCGAACCCAAGCGTGGCGATGAGAACGACGACGATCGTCATGATCGAAGCCGGAATCAGCCAGCGCACCCGACGGTTCCAACCGCGATGTTGGCGCGCCAGGCGGCGAGTCACCGAGGCCTGGCTGGGCCCGGCGGGGGCGTCGAGCTGGCCGAGGACCCGCTGAGCAAGCTCCTCGCCTGCGAGAGGCACCGACGCAACCGATGCTTTGGCCAAATTGGAGATCCGGCGCCAGATCGCGAGCTCTTGAGTACAGATCGAGCACTGTTCGATGTGGGATACGGCCTCAGGGATTGCCGCGTCGTGCGCGGCGATTGTGATCAACGCTTCGTCATCGACATGCGGCGTTCGCGTCATTTCGTGTCTCCTTGCTCCCATTTCCGCGCCAGTGCTTTCTTCGCACCGTGGAGGCGGCTCTTTACGGTGCCCAGGCGGACCCCCAGTACCTTGGCAATCTCGGGATGTGTGAGCTGCTCCGCGAATGCGAGTACCACGACCTCACGCTGGAGTCGGGTGAGCTCCGAGAGTTCCTCGACAAGCCGGTCAACGTCGAGACCGGCGATGACGATGTCTTCCGGTATCGGGTCGTCCGAAGCCGCATCTCGAGTCTGGTTCCCAACAGGGAATTGCCGCTTACGGCGCTGGGATCCGGCGCGACGGATAGCGATCGCTACCAACCACGTGCGGACCCGTGAGCGTCCGTCGAATGCTGCACCGTTCCAAACTGCGAGAAACGTGTCCTGAATGACCTCCTCGGCCATTTGGCGGTCATCGACTATCCGGGTGAGAAGGGCAATCAGTGACGGGCCATGTCGTCGGTAAAGCGTCTCCAACCCCTCGCGATCGCCGCTACGGACCCGTGCGAGAAGGCTCTCATCCGCGTCGACGGGAACTTCGCATGGTGCAGTCCTCGCTTCTCTTCCTAACCGCGACTTCGCCGCCACCATCTCTTTGTAGTCGGGTCAGGACAATCTGGTTCGGTGCAGATGCTGAGAAACCGAGAATTTCCGATCTTGTGCTCTCCGTAGGCTTCGACTGAGCGAACGGCGTCATCGGCCCCCTAAGTGAGCTGGCCGGATGCCCAGTGGAGAGGCATGGTTCGACCCCTCTCAAAGCCGCTCCAGATCGTGCTCGACTGTTCCGGGGCTTCGAACGCGGCCACCGGGCATCGCCCACGCTGGCGACAGTGGCGGCCATCGCCATTCTGCAGGACCGAGACCCGGTCGCGTCTCGGTCCTGCAAAAAAGCAGCGAGGGGGAGCCGCTTCTGAGAGACGTCCACACGGCTGTCGGGTCCAACGTGCAGAGACCCGCAACGAGGTCATGCTGCGACGATCAGCACCTCACCCATTTGCCAATCCGCTCTTCGTCCGACGTCCGCGTGGCTCAAATTCTGGGACAAAGAGCCCGCGGAACGCCGATCATCGTTGTAGCGACTTGACCTGGAGGAATTCCTCGAACCCGAATGGTCCACGTTCGCGGCCGATGCCCGACTGCTTGTAGCCGCCGAACGGGGCCTGAGGGTTGAATGCACCGCCGTTGATGTCCACCTGTCCCGTCCTTAGTTGACGGGCGACATCCATGGCATGGTCTCGATCACCGCCCCAGACACCGCCAGCCAAACCGTAGATCGAGTCGTTGGCGATGCGGACGGCCTCTTCCTCTGTGTCGTAAGGGAGGATCGAAAGCACCGGACCGAAGATCTCCTCTTGGGCGATCGTCATGTCGGTTGTTACCTCGGAGAAGACCGTAGGGCGCACGAAATAACCCTTGTCCAGACCTTCGGGAGGTTCCGCGCCGCCGGTGACGAGCTTGGCGCCCTGTTCGATCCCCTTGCCGATGTAGCCGCGTACCCGTTCCAGTTGGGTGGCGGAGACCAGAGGACCGAGAGTCGTGGTGGGCTCGGCCGCGTCGCCGGGCACGAACGATTCCGCCGCGGTCTTGACCCGCTCTTCGATATCGGCGAGGCGGGACCGGGGGACAATCATGCGGGTCAGCGCAGAACAGGTCTGCCCGGAGTTCATGTAGCAGGCGAACAATCCTGCCGGAATGGCCGCGTCGAGGTCAGCGTCATCGAGGATGACGTTGGCCGACTTGCCACCAAGCTCCAAGGAGACTTTCTTGACCGAGTCGGCGGCCAGCTGCATCACTCGTTTCCCAGCCCGGGTGGATCCAGTAAACGACACCAGGTCGACCTTCGGGTGCGATGCCAGGGCTTCCCCGACCACCGAGCCGATCCCACTCACCAGATTGAACACGCCGGGCGGGAAACCGATCTCGTCGATGACCTCGGCCAGGATAAAAGCATTGAGCGGAGCCACCTCGCTCGGCTTGAGAATGACGGTGCATCCGGCCGCCATCGCGGGAGCAACCTTGAGGGCTATCTGGTAGAGCGGATAGTTCCAGGGGGTAATGGCAGCGACCACACCCATCGGTTCGCGCACCACCAGGGAGTTGCCAATCTCCTCCTCCCAGTCGAACTCGGTGACATTGGTCGCCATCTCCGCGAAGGCTCCGATGGCGAGGCCCACCTGGATCGGGCCGGACAGCGACAGCGGCATGCCGACTTCCCTGGAAATGATCGAGGCGAGCTCTTCGGTCCGCCCGGCTAGCCCTTCAGAGACCCGGGTGAGGAGTTTCGACCGTTCGGCTGCCGGAGTGGTCGACCATTCGGGAAATGCGGCAGCAGCCGCATCGACGGCCTTTTCGGCGTCGCCGGCCGTGCCTTCGGGGATCGAGCCGATTACCTCTTCGGTGTTCGAGTCGATGACGTCCAATCTTCCCGAGCCTGTCGAGGACACCCACGATCCGCCGATGTACACCTTCTTGAAGTCCGACATCGCTTTCCTCCTCGCTTGTGCTCACCGGCTGCTTGCCGTGGTTGCGCGTCTGAGATCGTCTCGAGCCACCGCCCGGGCACTGGACCTTAACGGAGGCTACTCCCCTTCCCGCCGGCGAGCTTGGTGCCTCTATCTGCCGATTCATCCCCCATCGTCAGGCGATTCGACCTCTGAAAACTCGACCTCACCTTTGCGTCGGGTTCGGCTGACGACAAGACCTATGCCGAGGCAGACAAGGCATCCGATGATCACGACAGTGAAAATTCGGAGCACCGGTCGAGTTCGTTTGGCGACGGTCTCCACCTTCTGCACCGCTACAAGCCCACGTTCGACCTCGGACAGCACGAGTTGCGCCGTTTCGACCCGGTCCTGGGTGTTCGACAGCCATGATTCCAAGTCACTCACGTATTGACCTCCACTGTTCTGTCGTTGGGCAGATTCAGGCCTTCACTACGTCACGCTAGGCGAGCGGGGACAGGGTCCTCCGCACCGCCGGGACCATCAGTCTCCTACCGCGGCTGCGGTAAAGCGGGGGGTCGTAGCAGTCAATCTGTCGTCAATTCGATGTTCGAGGACGTGGGAGGTTACCTTCGTCCCCTTGCGACGTGAACCCATCCTCAGCGGTGTGTGAGAGACGCACGCTCCGAGAGGTTGTAGTGCCGAACGACCGACCCCGCCATGCAGTGGAGCTCGATCGTTGATTTTCCCCAGTGAATAGGGCGCGCGTGCGAAACGTGTGCAGAGATGCAACGATTCATCACAGTGACACTGCGGCGGGTTACATCAGATGGGACTGACGTTCGTCGTCGCGCTCGCAGACCGAAGTCCGAAACGACCTCTTAATGCCGACTCGTCGTCCGCGGATGACCCGTGATGAGTTGCGGACCCTGTTCATCGAGTCCGGCCTCACTCTCCTTCGCGAGGAAGGTTTGGCTGCTATTGGGGAGGTCCTCACCTTCAAGAATGTGCCGCGAGCGTGTCGAAGCAGATACCGGAATACGGGTTACGAACGCTTCACTGATCGGGCGGGCCTGGGATAGCCAATTCGACTTTCAGACAGATGTGTTGGCGACCATCGCCGCCAATGACAGCGGATCCGAGATCGCCAGGACCGTACAGGGACTGGTGCCGGTCCTATTGAGTATGGATCCGTCGTCTCTTGAGTCTCGACGCAGAACGATGCGTGAAGTCGCCCGCCTCACCGCGGCGGCCAATACGAGTGTCCTCAACCAATCGACCGACTGGTTGCTTTGGATTGGCATCTGGGCGATGACAGCGGTGGGGGTCGCCCCTGAGCGGAGGCGCCGCATTGATTCGGCGCTGGAGCAGGCATATCTCGCGATGACCGACCGTATGGAGGCGATCTACCAAGCAGGTCTGGATTATGTCGGCTACCGCATTCGCGACGGTCTCACCGTCAACCACTTCACCATTGCCGTAGCGGCATTGGCCGAGGGCTGTGCCCTCAGGAACCGCGTCGACGCCACACGCATGAGGGGCATCATGCGACCAACTGGTCCCAATGGCGAGGAACAAGAGTGGACGCTGTTCGGCTTGGCACTGGACGCCTTGGCCGAACAGTTCTTCGAGGTTGATCCCGACTGGGTACCCCCACCGACTGAGGGGCCAACCGTCCCCGACGTTCTCGACCACTGATGCGGTCTTTCGATGCCATTCCGTTCGGTCTTCGGACGGTTTCCTCGAGCGACCCCTCCTTCCTGCTACGTCCACACCTGTGGTCGTAGGGCGCCTCAAAACGTCCCATGTCAGCCCAACGTCGCGGTTCGCCTTCCGAGCGGCGCCGGCCGTGTCGTGTGGACGTGAGGTGGGAGGTCGACGAGCTCACCCATCTGGTTTCCGGGCGTTCGACACCAGACGCTCGGGTCAGCTATGGCCCAGGGGTCGTGAACCCTCCCGCCGTTGCGCAGTCCTGGGACAGCACGTTGGACAGACCATGGGGCTGGTACGGATCCGGGGTCGGATGGCCGGCGAACCGGTCTTCCATCCAGCGAACCATGTCGGGTGTGGACGGCTGGATCACCTGAGAGTGTCCCTCTCCGGGGTACATCCAACGCTGGACCTCGGCCCCGATCGAGCAGAGGTGAGTGGCGAGAAGTTGAGTGGAGATCGGGGGAATCTGCTCGTCGGCGGTGCCTTGGATGATGAGCAGAGGAACACCACTCGACGTGGACAGCTCACCGGGATCGTTTGCGACAAGAAGCTTTTTCCACGTCGGCACGTCAAAGGGATTGTGAGTGACCAGGCTGGTCAGCTTGTACTTCTGGGTGATCGTCTGTAGATAGTCAGCGCAACCCTGACGGGCGTCGTTCACCAGCTTGAGCGCTTGCGGCGTGGCGATTTCGAGCAACGGTGCTCGGCTGTTTCCATACGCGAGGTTGAAGCCGATCGCACCCATGTACAGGTAGTAGGCATACGGACTCGTCTTCAGCACCGAGTAGATGTACTGGAACTGTGAAGGAGGAGCGCCGGCTACCACGCCCACCAGGTGAAGCTGAGGTGCGTAGCTCGGTCCGACGCTCCAAGCGAACATGGCCGTCTGCCCACCTTCAGAGTGTCCCCAGACGAGGTAGTCGGGGCTGGCGTGGAACACGGCGACGTGCTGGACGGCCTTGACCAGATCAATAGTGTTCTCCGCGGCGAGACCTCCAACCAGGTAGGCGAGCAGGCCCGGAGGGGTACCTTCGCCTTGATAATCGGAAGCAGTCACCTCCCAACCCTGGCTCAACAGCGCGTTGATGGACGGAACAGCCTGGGACGGCTGGAGCGACGGGGCGCACTGGTTGGTCATCCCGTTGGTACCGTGCCCCCAAGCCACGACTGGAAAGCCAGCGGCCGGCGCTGCGGCGCGTGGCACAAACACGAGCCCGGTGACAGCTACCACCTTCCCCTGCTCGTTCTCCGAGGTGTACATGACGCGATAAGCAGCACCGTCAATACCCGAGGCGGCTACTCGGGCGTCCTTGATCAGGAGGCCAGGTCCAGTGGGGAGCGGCTGAGGGACGGCATAGAAGGCGGGTAAACCCTCGGGGGCGGGCACCGTCGATGAACCAGCCGAGGGCATCGACGAGCTGCATGCGGCCAGCGACACGGTGGCGACCATCAGCGGGGCTAATAGCCGGACGCTCGGCCGTCGCCACGGGGGCATCAACCAGCGACGAGATGGCGGTCGGTCCTCTGTCATGTCGGCGTCCTCATCGTGCACAATGTCCCCAGTCCCTGCCAGCGAGGAAATGGTGGTCAGGCTGCATCACCCAAGTTCCCGGCTCGGCGATCAACGTACTGCGGGTTGACCGACTGCCTCTTGATTTTCGTTCGCCACCTCATCGCACCAAGTGTTAACTCCGGTGGGAGGAGTAGCCGCTCGAAGATCATCGAGGGATCACATCGAAGTGGTAGGTGACGCCACCTGTTGCTTCAAAAGCGAGGGACGTAGAGCCGACCGGCGTGGTGAAGGACCTTCGGGACTGCAGAGATTTCCCGAACTTGGAAAATCGAACGATGACCGCTGCGCCCGATGGGGGGACGGGTACCGAAACCGTCCCAGTGGTCTCGGGCGGAGCGCTCACGAGCAGCGCGAATCGGCGGGTTCCATGCTCCTGCGCCCAGCGCACGGCGATCGTTCCGATCGGCGTTGGCACGTCGCCCTCCACCCACGAAAGCGATCCTGGGTGAGGTTGGACTAGCCACGTTCGGTAGCCGGCGCTCGAAGGTTGGACCCCTAAGACATAGGCAGACAAGTCGGCGGTCGCTCCGCTTGCCCAACCGTGGGCAAGGCTGGTGTACGAGCCGAATCCGGGATAACCGTTGGCTCCAACCAGCTCCCAGTCGGCGCCGGTGAAGTCAGGACCGGGAGCGATCATGTGTCCCCAGGTCGTCCGCAATATCGACATGGCTCGCCCGGTGTCTCCGGCAGCAAAACTTGCTTGCACTTCTTGATCGGTGACGTACGGGCTCACGGCAACTCGATACCCCGCATTGGCGCTGTAGGGCAGAGGGCCGAACTTGCTCGACGGCAGAGCCTTGTAGAGCGCACCCAAGATCGCCGCGTCTTGTCCCGCCGGGGCAATCCCATCGACCACCGCGAGGGAGTTGGCGTCCTGAGCTACAGCGGTGGGCTTGAGGTTCGAAACGATGTACAGCCCGTCTTTGGGATCGAACAGGTATTGGTTGATAGCTGATCGAACAAGCTCACTCTTCTGACTGAAAACTGCGGCTTGTGCATCCATGCCAAGAGCGTTGGCGAGTACCGATGCGTCCTTCAGCGTCTCGTAATAGATGTCGTTGTAGGCCGTGACCTCGCCGGTTTTGGCTCCGTCGTAATAGTCCCAATCCATCCCATTGCTCGCATCGGTGGCCAACAGTCCCCGGCTGTCGACCAACGACTGGTCATAGGCAAGTTCCCGCGAAATCATGGGCCATTCAGTTCGCACGAATGCCAGATCACCTGTGTAGAGGTAGTAAGTGGCGATATTGTCCACCTCCTCCATGGAGTAGGAGGCCGAGTAGGCGTTCTCGTCGTCGGGGAAGGTGCCGAGGGTAAAGGTCGGTGAGGCTTGCCCGGCTGCCTCGCCGTCGGCACCCTGGTAGCTGCCAAGTAGTCGGAGAGACTCCCGAACGTATGCATCGGCATCGGTGCTGTAGAAGTCGACGGGTGCCGACACGCCGAGGTCTCCGCTCCAGTCCTCTCGGTCCCTCTTGGCGCCGTCCAGAAGGATGGGAAGCGGATCGGGAGGCCCGAGGTTGGAGCCGCTGAAGTCCGCCAGCACCGCCGATTGGGACAGCTTGTTGGCAAAGAGAGTCGAGCCGGCCGGAGTGGTGATGTCCAAGTCCTTGATGTTTGCTTCGGATCCAAGAAACAGGAATCCGGCGGACCCGGAGCGGTAGACGGGAGCTCCCGCAGGAAGGGAATCGATATTGAAGCGGGACAACTCGTGTCCGTCGATCGACGTCGTGACCCCCGTGTTCGAGACGGCGGTTTGGACTCGGTACCAGGCTCCCGAGCTGATGGGCCGGGAAAGGGAAATGGTCGCGATATTGGTAGCTGAGTTCGGAGACAGCGCAATCTCACGCAGCGTGCCCGAGGAACTCGCAGAGTCGGCAGTGCCGTCCAGAAGGAAGAGATACCCGATCGATGCTGACCGTGCATGCACAAGCCAACCGACCTCTTTCTCCGTGGACTGGAAGTCGAACGACATCGTGTAGTTCGACCAGGTGCCTCCCATTCGGAGCAGGCCTGCACCACCCCCGTTGCCGTTGAGCACACCATTGATAACGTTCCACGGACCCGGGACAGCATTCGCCGGCAACTCGTCGAGTTGCAACGTGTAGGCACCGTCGAACCAGATGCGGTCGAGCTGGCTCGAACTGGAATCGAACCATCCTGTGTAGTCCTTCACGGTGGCGCGCACCGCGGTAAATCGAATACCGATCGACGAGAGGGTCACTGTTCCTGGTGAGACGAGCGAGATCCGTTCGTAACGTTCGCCTCCTTGGATGAGATCGGTGCTGAGCTCGCCTGGAGCACTGATAGTCAGGTTGTCTACCCGAGAGAGGTCGCCCGCTTCCGAAAGGCTGGGAGAATTATCGCCTTCTGGTCCCAAATAGTTCAGCCCCTCGCTATAGGAGGCACGCAACAGCGGCGACTCGGATTCCGAGCGCACCACAAAGTACGGAATCCCGCCGACATCCTTGCCGTAGTCAACGACGATCGTCGGCTTGCGGCCACCCGCGACCATCTTGAGCACGGTTCCACCACTCTGTTCGGGGTCAGTGAGCGCATCGGCTCCCGAAACTGAACCGGAAGTGCTGACGATTTGCGTCGGAACGACATCCTGACTTTCCGGACCTTCCACATACTTCTGCCAGTCTGCGTGTGCGGGCCACTGCGGAGACTGAGGGGTCGGAGCCGCCAGTGCGGAGGAGCTCCACTCCGACACCACGAGGGAAACCGAGATCAGGACGAATGCCCAGATTGATCGCCGCATCATGATGCGATTTGAGCTTCGAAATCGGGTGGTCTCAACTCCACCGTTTCGTCGGGCGAATGACGGGTCGAGCCGCTCTCAGGCGAGCCAGCCGGGCCGCAGTGACACCGGGCGGGCTCGCCCGAGCGAGACAAAGGCAACGAGGCTTGCACACCAGGCAGCGGCCCACAGACTGCCTTCAGTTCGGCTCTCCAGCCCGCCCAGTCGACGTCCACTGGACAAGATTGACACGGAACGGCAAACGACCTTGAGCCGAAGGGTCTCGGCGCACCGAGGGGCGAGGACAGCCCCTTCTAAGCTATGAGAGGTGAGGCACGCCGGAGCCGCTGCACTCGATCGACTCGAGCCCCTTCTGGTCGAACTTCGTGGCATCCCAGGACTGGTCGAGAAAAAGCGAGGAATCTTCTACCGCAAATCGGTCGCATTTCTGCATTTTCACGAGGATCCGTCGGGCCTCTTTGCGGACCTTCGTCTCACCGACGACTTCGACCGGTTCCGTGTCGAGAGTGAAGATGAGCGCGCCGCGCTGCTAGCCAGAATTCGATCGCTCTGACACCCTCAGCCCGGCCCCTTTTGGCATTCGGATCTCCGACGCCGAGGTGGATGCCGAGATGGCGATTCGCGCACGATCCGTTCGGTGAACTCGGTTGGCCGCCTGAGCGTGTGGCGAGGCTGTCCTAGGAAAGCCGTACGTCGCGGACCCGCACCCCGGGCCGGCCTGGCTGGGTGGTTTGGCGGAAACCTCGCAGGGCCGGCCCGGGGTTGCGGAGTGTAAGAAGGTTGGGCGCCAGAACCACGCGGCAGTTAACAGAATGAGAGAGCGAACAATGTGCGTCGAGCGATCGCGTCAGGCGACGCGGCGCGAGCCGACGGTCTCTGCATGCTGGTTCTCGACATCGATGCGGTCGCGTCGGCGATTCGAGACGGCAAAGCCCAATCCGATAGCCATGACAATGATCGAGACAACCCAAAGAACGTGAACGGCGAGCCCGATCAGGCCAAGAACGAGTGCGACGGAGAGAACCCCTACCATGACGGCGTCCGGGCCCCTCTTTTGGCTCAACACCCGCGCAAGTGGCTCATTACGAGACTGGGAGGGAGTGCCGAGGGATTCAACAGCCATGGGGTCAAGCCCCGATCTGCCTCCTTGCCGTCGAACCGAGTGCGAGACGTCGCAGAAGCGCTGTTTTCAACACTACTACTTCGTGGTGATTACCGGTCAGCCTGGATCAAAGAAAAAAAGGTTCGACGAGTCGGTCATGTCAGCTCGGCAGGGCGTTGCAATGGTAGGTCAGGAAACGGTTGCGGACTCGACATGGACCTGAGGAAGCCTCGGGTACTCGATGGTGTAGGACGGGGTGATCCCGAGGACGGTAACGGACACGTCACGTACCAACGGCTGAGGACCAGACGGGTAGTAGACGATCTTGAGGCCCGTGATCTTCCGATTCTGCCAGTCCAGTGGGAGCTTCACCGCAGTGCGCCCCTGCCCACCGTCCTGCAATGGGTACCCACTTCCGAAATCGCTCGAATACCACTGCCCTGCCCCCGACAGCTGGATGTCGACGGCGGTGGCACTCACATCGTTGGTCTTCGTCCGGAGATCCACAATTGCGTACTGACGACTATCTCCGATCTCCGGTGAATCCGGATCAGCGGTGCCGTTGGTATACCAACGGCTCGTCTCCTGTGCCGAAATCAGGTACGTCCACGGGTTGGCGTCCATCACTGCGTCACGGTCCGCACCGCGAAGCGGTCCGGCCACGGGAACCTGCTGGATCCGGAAAGCCGTTGTGCCCGTCTCGCTCTGATAGTCATTTCCGGACGCATTGCGAACAACAGCATGGGTCTGCTCGTAGTAGGAGCCAGAGAAGGGAACCGCCTCCTCGAGGACCGAGACCTCGTTTTCCGTCGCCGGGGTACCGAGGCATCCACATGTGTTATATGTCTCGTTAGCGATGGCACGCCCTGGGCCGACGTCGAGGGCAACGGTCTGCGTGATGTCGGTCATTCGGCCCCATTCGCCCCACTCGAGAAATGGCACGAAGCTCGTACCGGCTTCCTCCCTCGACCAGATCGTCGTGTAGGAGAGGTTGCGGGTACCACCGATCTTCGCACCCTGGTCGGCATAGGTGAGGAGGGGGGTGTCCACCTGAGCTGTGTCTGCTCGGCCGTAGACCACCGGGGCAAAGGCGACGCGGTCGTACCACGAGTTGGACGGATCCACGACTTCTAACTGCAGGTGAATGAGTCGAAGGGTGGGAGCGAATGTACCGGTGTTCGAGAGCCCGGTATCGACCGCCACGGTGACGGTGTGGCTGCCCGTTGAGAGCGTCCCGGTGAACCCTGCATAGGTGAAGGCTGATGCTCCCGCGAAGCACACAATCTGCTGCGATGGGCCTCCGTCCACCGAGA
Source organism: uncultured Acidimicrobiaceae bacterium (assembly GCA_963774915.1). Lineage (GTDB taxonomy): Bacteria > Actinomycetota > Acidimicrobiia > Acidimicrobiales > RAAP-2 > CAVSNH01. Next base: position 233,698 of record CAVZGR010000001.1, read on the forward strand.
CGTCCACGACCACCGCCCGCCGGGTTGCACTCTCCCAGGAGGTCTTGGGGCCCACGAGCGTAAGCTCGATGATCCCCTGGCCGGCGACAGGACGGCGCGGCGCGGCGCGGCTCGGTGCTGGAAGATCAGGTCCTGTGATGGCGCCGGCGGACGACAGCCTTGGGGCCAGCCCTGCGACCACTGACTCTGTCAATGGGCGCCCGCCGACGACGGTCGGACCTGAGATCCGAACTGAACTGGCGAGATGAGTGGGCGCTGCAGGCTCGGTCGATGTGCCCGAAGGACTGGAGGCGGTCACGCCCGGAGCGAAACTGATCAACTCCGCGCCGATGACCGAGTCGCTCCCATTACCGGCAATCGAGGCCACACCGAAGAGGCAGCTCGCCGACGCTTGCGTGCAGTCGACGGCTCCGATAGTGGTCTGGATCAATGGGCTCGGGATGAACGTCCCGGTGGCGACTCCTGACGAATTCGCGAAGACGAGGTCATTGCGTCGGTTCTCGCACGCGTCTTCCCCCGCAGTAAGGGCTTGAGGCGTGCACTGCACGGCGAGGAGCGCGGTTCCAGCCGGAGCATCCTGGACGGTAAAGCTGATGGGTTGGCCAGCTGCCAGGTCGGTGGTCGACGACGTGACCAGGATCGGTGACGCCGCGGCCGCGCCGGCCGGGACCGCTCCGGTGATGCCGAAACCAGTGGCCAGGAGCGTCACGCTGACGGCGACTGCCCTGGTCATCATCCGTCGCTTCACATTGGCAGCTCGGATCATCCGGAGCGGGCCTTCCTCTTTTGAAGAGATCACCGTGCGCATCGTGCCCCCTGTTGCGTTCACCCGCAGTTGTGTTCAAACGGATCGGCGATGGTCCCGACAAAGGGAAACGAACGACAAGGACGGCCAATTCCGGGCAGGCAGGCAGGCTCGGCGTCGAGACGACGATCGTCGGTTTCTGAGTCCAGCATGGGCCCGCGCCCGGATGCAACTGAGCGACGCCCGCCGGAGAGGGAGTCTTGCCCAGCGGCAATGTGGACGTCGGAGCCCACGGACGAAGTCCGCTCAGGGCCGGATGCGAACTGATCCGATTGATCCCGACACCCTCACCTGGCACGCTTGAACATCGCGACGGTCAACGGCCGATCCCAAAGGACGTCGCGGAGTACTGATCCCCTTATCCGAGAGGCGGAGATGGAGAGAGTCGATCCTATGACCAGCGGAAAGGGGCTCAAGTCATTGGTCGACTATGAAGCCGACCCCGCGCATCTGAAGACATTGGCGTTTGTTCCCGCGGATCCGGGTTCTGCTCGTACATTGACTCCTACCGACGTCGAACGATTCAACAGAGACGGTTTTCTGCGCCCACTCGAGGCGTTCGATGCTGCTCAAGCGGCCGAACTTCGCGACTACATCGATGGTCTCGTCCGTGAGGTCGTATCTGCACCCGATCGGCGCAACTCATACTCCATCAGCTCCTATCACGTCGTCTGTGAAGGACTGTACGACTTGATCGGGACACCGGTGTTGTTGGATTACGTCGAGGACATCTTGGGTCCGGACTTTGTGTGCTGGGGAATGCACCTCTTTTCCAAGCAGCCAGGTGACCCGAAAGAAGTTCCACTCCATCAAGACGCCGTCTATTGGCCCCTCACACCTGCCAAATCAGTGTCCGTCTGGATCGCAATTGACGATGTCGACGAAGAGAATGCGGCCATGGAATTCGTAGCGGGCTCCCACATTCTCGGACCCCTTCCACACAAGGCGATGGAACTGGACGGGACTCGTGTCCTGAAGCGTCAGGCCATCGATGCCGATTCATACGGTGATCGTGTCGTCAATGCCCTTCATGCAGGGGAGATCTCGATTCACTCCGATCTCATGCTGCACGGCTCTCAAGCCAACCGATCAAAGCGCCGCAGAGCGGGTCTTACCATCCGGTACACCTCGGCTGACGTCCGGACCATTCCCAACTGGGATCATTGGATCAGCGTGGCCGTGCACTGTCGGGGATCCATCCCTGGCTATTGGCCACATTGGCCCCGTCCCGACGGTGAGCACCCTGAGTTGATGGCATCGATCTGGGGTGACTTCGACGGGACGCCCTTCGATCCCAGCTGACATCAGGCTGCTGAGGTCACGATTCGAGGAATCGCAGGACTGCCAGGACGCGGCGATGGTCGTTGTCCGAGACGGGCAGGTCGAGCTTGGCGAAGATGTTGGCGACATGTTTCTCAACGGCACCCTCGCTGACAACGAGCGCCACAGCGATGGCCCCGTTTGACCGCCCTTCGGCCATGAGGGCGAGGACCTCTCGCTCGCGGGGTGTCAGCATGCTGAGCGAGTCCGTGTGTCGCGTCGCACCGAGGAGCTGGGTCACTACTTCGGGATCCAAGGCGGTTCCTCCTACGGCGACCCGCTCCAGCGCCTCGACGAAGTCGCTGACGTCTGCCACGCGGTCTTTGAGTAGGTACCCGATGCCCGCGGCGTTGTCGGCCAGCAGGTCGGCGGCGTAACGGGTCTCGATGTACTGCGAGAACAGCAGGATGCCGAGACCCTCGTAGCGGGCGCGAAGGTCGAGGGCGAGGCGGAGTCCTTCGTCGGTGAAGGTCGGAGGCATTCGGATGTCGATGACGGCGACGTCGGGAAGGTTCTGGGCGACCGAGCTGCGCAGAGAATCGGGATCCCCTACGGCGCCGGTGATGAAAAAGCCCCGGTCGACGAGGAGCTGGACCAGCCCGTCCCGCAGAATGGCTGAGTCCTCGGCGATCGCGATGCGCAGTGCCCCGACCATCATGCCGACAACGGGAGGTCGACCGTGACCACGGTGGGACCACCTGGGGGGCTCACCAGATACAGCCGCCCGTCCACCGCATGCACCCGGTCGGTGAGCCCCGCGAGACCACTTGACGAAGAGCCGATGCTCGAGAGCGCGGCTCCGCCATGCCCATCGTCGCGCACGACGAGTCGGAGCCAGGTCCCCTGCTGGGCACACGATACCGACGCGCGGGAGGCGTGCGCGTGCTGGGCCACGTTGGCCAAAAGCTCGGCCACGCAGAAGTAGGCGATGGCCTCGATGGCTGGAGTCGGTCGTTCCCGAATGTCCACCATCAACTCGGTGGGCACTGCACTCCGGGCCGACAGTGTGGTCAGGGCACCCTCAAGACCGATGTCGAGCGCCGGTGGGTGGATGCCCCGGGCGATGTCTCGCAGTTCGGCGATGGCCTCCTTGGCACCCCGGTGGGCCTCATCGACCAGTTCCCGCACCCGGTCGAGATCAATGTCATCGGAGTCGCCCAGCTTTTCCTTGGCCATGCCCAGTCGCATGGCCAGTGCCACGAGCTGCGCTTGGGTTCCGTCGTGCAGATCGCGCTCGATGCGCCGCAGTGTGGCCGCCGAGGCGTCGACGGTCTGTGACCTCGCCTGCTCGAGCGAGCGCACCCGGGTTGCCATCGGATCGGGACAGAGCAGGCCGCGCATGAGCATGCGGTCGACGTTGACGAAGCCTCGCATCACCCAGGGCGCTGCCAACAAAAAGATCGCCCCGCTCACCAGTATGGCCACGTCGTGAACGACGCCGGCGTTGACGGAAAAGTACCCAGGATGGAAAAGATTGCGCTCGAGACCGAAGACCGGCGGGTTGTTGCCGCCGTGCCACAGAAAGGGATAGGCCAGACAGACAAACGCGTCCCACCAAAGGCTGAAGGCCACGTAGAAGCCGAGGACGGTCCAGGGCACCTTGACGGCCAGATAGCCGAGGGCCCGCCAGCCGACCCGGTCGCGCAGGGTCGACTGCAGCCAACCAAGGAACCCGGGGCGGCTGAGGAACGGATCAGGATCGTCGATGTGCATGCCGAGGATGGAGCGGGCTAGGGCCCGGGTCCACCCGCCAATACCGCGAACACTCCGTACAGAGAGAGCCAGGACGGCGAGACCGAAGAAGGTAATCGCCAGGGCCACGCCGGTCACCATGGTCAGTCCCACAAATCCAAGTCCGATCACAGCAAGGCCACCCGAGACGAGATAGAAGGCCAACTCCACCCAGGGACGCTTGGTAAAGGGCTCGCGAAGGACGCTGTCGGGTGAAATTCTTGGCCGCGGCGAGCTGTTCCTGGCTCACGGCGATACTTCCCAAGCGCACGGGCACCTCATTGTCTTGGGCTCCTGCCGACATCATGCGTCGCGTCGGGCCAGCAGCGCGGCGCCCACGACCAGGGCCACGGCAGCGTAGAGGGTCATGAGCAGGAGGCCGACCGTGCTCGAAGGGGCACCGTTGAGAGCTGCCACCGCGGCGATCGAGTTGCCGTAGATCAGCTCGGGCATGAATCGTCCCGGGTCTCCGGCCACGTTGTGAAGGCAGATCGGAAGGAGGACGGTGTAACCCACGAAAGCCCCGACCGCACCTGCACTGTGGCGGATGATCGCGCCGATGCCAACCCCGAACAAGGTGAGCAGAGCCAGGTACACACCCGACTCGATGAGCACCCGCAGCACGCCCGGGGCGGCAAGGGTGACCGTCGGCGCTGCACCGGCCAAGACGGCCTGCCCCTCGAAGAAGGCCGCGAAGCTCAACGCCAGCCCAAGTACCAGAGCCGATCCGCCGAGAACGACGGCCTTGGCTTCGTAAAAGACGGCTCGTCGTGGCGTCGCCGCTAACGACGACCGAATGGTGCCGGTGCCATATTCGCCGCTCATGGACAGGACGCCCAGGATGCCGATGATGAGCGAGCCCAGTGCCAACCCGGCTAGTGAGACGTTGGTGGGGTCAAGGGAGCCGGAGGTCTGGCCACGCGACCCGTGGGCGGACAGGAAGGTCACGAGTCCGGTTCCGAGCAGCGTGAGGAGGAGCGTCCACTTGGTGGACCGCAGGCTGGTGAGCTTGGCCCACTCGGCGCTGACGGCCTGCCGCAGCCCGGCGCGTGGATAGTCCAGATCAAGAGAGGCGGTGACGGTCATGGCCTTTCCTTTCAGTGGGAGAGCGTCAAGGCCCGTGCACCCACGGGTTCCGAGGCGGAGCGGAACTCAACGTCGTCACCGGTCAGCTCCATGAAGGCGTCCTCGAGCGAAGCCCGCACCGGAGTCAACTCGTGCACCGTCAGCAACCTACGTATAGCCAGCTCACCGATCTCCGCCGCATCCATGCCGTTGACCACAATGGCCCCGTCGGCAGCAATGCTCGGTCGAGCGCCTGCCCTCGAGAGCTCGGTCACGAAACGGGTCGGCGTTGGCGTGACGACGCGGACGGAGTCGCCCTGGCTCTGGGCTGTGAACTCCTCGACACTGGTGTCGGCGATCAACCTTCCTCGGCCGATGACGACGAGTCGCTCCGCGGTGAGCGCCATCTCGTTGATCAGATGACTCGAAACCAGCACGGTGCGCCCCTCGGCAGCCAGATCACGCAGCAAGTAGCGAACCCAGCGGATCCCCTCAGGATCCAAGCCGTTCACCGGCTCGTCGAACAAGAGAACGCCGGGATCGCCTAACAGAGCGCTGGCGATGCCAAGCCGTTGTCCCATACCGAGTGAGAACTTTCCCGCCCGCCGATCGGCGACCGGCGTCAGCCCCACGAGGTCGAGCATCTCGTCGATCCGAGACTTTGGGATTCCATTTGTCTTGGCCAGGCATCGCAAGTGGTCACGGGCACTTCGGCCGGGATGGAACGCCCGGGCGTCCAGCAACGCCCCCGCTTCACGCAGTGGCCAGGCCGAGGTGCGGAAATCGGTGCCGTTCACCGTGGCCGATCCCGAGTCCGGCAGATCAAGGCCGAGGATCATACGCATGGTGGTGGACTTGCCCGACCCGTTCGGGCCCAGGAAACCGGTGACGACGCCGGGGGTGACCGTGAAGCTGAGGCCATCGACGGCCAGCTTCTTCCCGTAGCGCTTCGTCAATCCGTGGGAGACGATCATGTGGGCTCCTCTGCCGGCCGGTGCGATCCCGCCTGCTGATCCCAGCATGAGCCCCGGGGGCTGCCAGGGGAATGCCGCTAACGGGCGTCCCGGTGCTGGTGCTAGCCCCCGCCGAAGCGCCTTCCATCGAGAAAGGGGGCCGACGTGCCGCAATCCTCTATGTCCACGGCATGGCGGCGCGTTGGTGCCAATAGACCTCGGGCTCGAGTGCCATGGACGCCAGGGAGTCAGTGCTCGACGGGGTCCCTCCTTCGAGCGCACCCAAGTTCGAACGCAGTTGGCAGACGGTGGCGGCACCGGAGAGTATGACGTCGGCCCAGGGCTGAGCCAACGCAGCCGAAAGAGCCGTCACGTCGGGACGCTCTCCGAGGAGCGCGGTCTCGGGGCCGGGCACGGCCAAGCGTCCATTGGCCAGTGCTTCCTTGACGATCACGGTCCAGCCCGCCGCCTTGGCGTCGCCCAGGGCCGGGCCAGCCGACACCTCAAGCAGGTTCCAGGTGGCCTGCACGGCGGAAAACAGTGGGGTGCCGTCCACCTCGATCTCGAGCGCCCGCCGCAGTGTCTCGGCTTGCTTGGGTCCGCTGAGAGTGAGGCCCACCGGCACTCCGAGCCCGGCCAGCTGTTGGTGGACCCGAACGTCGTCGAGGATGCCGGACTCCATGGTGGCCGAGTGCACCTGGTACAGCCGCAGCCACGGTCCGAGCACGGCCTCGGTTTCCGGCCACTGACGAGCCAGGGCTCGGGCAGAATGGTCCTTGACCTCGTGCACGTCGGCCTCGACGCTCCAGCCCGCGGTGTAGGTGTACCCCCACTTCGACGACACCGTTACCTCCTCGGGCCGGATCCCGCGTTGGGTCAGCCACCCGGACAGGAACCGCTCGGCTTGACCGTAGGAACGGGCCGCGTCGAACCACCGGACGCCGTTCTCCCAGGCGACATCGCAAACTTCGTCACAGCGCTCAGCGAGAGCCTCGACCGACCGATCGCCACCCAGGGCGACGCCATGATCGACGGTCAAGTAGCCCGGTCGGCCCAGCGCGGCCAGTCCCAGTCCCATCACGGCCATGGCGCAGTCTCACTCAACGCCGTTCGCTCGGGCGAGCCGGCAGCCCGACCTCCTGCTCGTCTGCAGCGCTTGGCAGGCCTCACCGTGCCCGACTCCTCCGAGTGCCGGCGGAGTGTGACGATGCCCTGTCTCTGCAGCTACCGAGCGATGGGCGACGGTCGTCGGTGTCGCAGTCGTCAGGTCAGCGCGAGCCCGATCAGTCGTCCGCAACACCAGTGAGTTTGAAGCCGGCCAGCATCGTCCCCACGGCTTTGTTGACAGGCGAAGGGCGTCGTTTCCGCCTTGGGCGCCGGTCGGCGTTCTCGTTCACTCCGTGACTTTGGTCCCTGCCGGCCACGATCGCGGACCGTGAGGGCAATGCACCGTGAAAGCGCCGTTGACCGCGTCGCTGGCCAACCCTCTGCCATTCAGCTTGAAACCGATGGCGACGCCCAACCCGTTCCACCATGACGGCGTTGCCAGCTTTGCGGGAAGGCTTGGCCAGACTCGAAGGCTTGGCCAAAGGCGCTTGACGGCCGCGGAACCCGTGCTCTAATAGGAAGTGGTGAGCGCGGATCGAAGCTGGTCGAGACGTCAGATCCTCCAAGGGGCACTCGGGGTGGGGGCGGCGGCCATCGGAGTCAGCGCTTGCACGACCGAAGGTCTCTCCTCGGGCGCAAAGGTGTCCCCCACGTCCTCGCGCCTTCCGCCTCGCTCCCAATGGCGCCGCCCCGGGTCCCTGCCCAATCCGAGCCTGCCCGAGGGCGTCGACACGCTGCCCCAGATCGACCACATCGTGGTCGTGATGCAGGAGAACCACTCCTTCGACAACTACCTCGGGATGCTCGGCCGAGGCGACGGGTTCACCCTCGACCGCTACGGCCGCCCCAAAAACACGAACCCGGACCCCTCGGGCGGGTATGTCCGTGCCTTCCACGAGACTGACACCTGCCAGGCCGGCAGCGTCACCCAGAGCTGGGACGCCAGCCACATCCAGTATGGGAACGGTCACAACGACGGGTTTATCGGCCCCGAAAGCAGCAGCAACTGGTCGATGGCGTATTACACGGGCGAGGAGATCCCCTTCTACTATTCGTTGGCCAGTACGTTCCCCGTCTGCGACCGCTACTTCTGCTCGGTACTGGCACAGACGTACCCGAACCGGCGCTTCCTGTTGGCCGGGACAGCCTTCGGACTCATCGCCACCGTGGACTCGTCGATCACCGGGATCCCGCCCAACGGGACCATCTTCGACCGTCTCGATGCTCACGGCATCAGCTGGGCCAGCTACGCCACCAATGCCTCCACCCTCTACGTGATCTCCGACATCGTGGAGAAGAACCCGAAGCGGATCAAGACGATCGACCAGTTCCACGCCGACGCCAAGGCAGGATCGCTCCCGGCGGTCTCCTACGTCGATCCGAACATTTTGACGGGCACCGAAGAAAACCCTCAAGACCTGTCGCTTGGCGAACACTTCGTCTCGACGGTGGTCGGCTCGCTGCTGAACAGCCCAGCATGGGACCGAACCTTGCTCGTATGGACCTACGACGAGCACGGCGGCTACTACGACCACGTTCCGCCGCCGCCGGCAATCCCGCCTGACGACATCCCGCCGGATATCACCGCATCCGATCAGCCCGGCGGCTACGACCGATACGGCTTCCGGGTTCCGACCGTGGTGGTGTCTCCCTACAGCAAGCCACACTTCGTGTCCCACACGGTCTACGACCACACGTCGGTCCTGAAGACGATCGAGCGCAAGTGGAACCTCCCGGCAATGACCTACCGAGACGCCAACGCCAACGACCTGCTCGACTGCCTCGACCTCAGCGATCCGCCTTCGGCCATCCTCCAACCCTGGCGGCGCCGGGCAACCCGACGGGAATGTCACGATGCGTGCAGCCACCTGCCGGGGAACAGCCGCCCTTTGCCGCCTTCGTCAACACCCCTGGCAAGACCGTCTGATCTGCCGTCCCTGCCGGGGACGGCATCGATCTCGTGAGCGCGTTGGCCATTGCCGGGCTCGACCCGCTCAACTGAACGTCAGACCGGTGGGACGTTTCGCAAATGCACGGGGCCATCTCGCGTCCCGTCGGTGTGAAATCCGCTGGGCACCCTGACCGCCCTCAGCGACTCAGCCCCTTGCGGGTCTGCTCCTTCTCCTTTTTGGCTTGACGCTTTTCTTTGAGCGACTTGCCAGACTTCTTGGAGGCGACCTTGCGGGGAGACTTGTCGGCCATGTCAGCTCCCTTCTCTACTGAGAGCGTACCGGAGCAGCCGAGCTGATTGGATCATCGGGCGGACCCGGCCAACAGGAGTGCTGGCTGCGCCAGAGTCGAGGACCCGCACGGGAAGCGGGTCGGAATCACGGAGCCTGGCGACCCAGGCCGTCGGGGCTTGCCATCAGGGCCAGGATCGCGGTCTCCAAACGGCGGCCTGGGCCCTGGACGCCGACTCTGGCTCATTTCGAGGCCGAACACCCAGGTGGGCCCGCCGGCCTCGGCCATCGAGCGGGAGGCGTTTTCCAGCTCTTCAGCGGGTTCACACCGACCACGTATCCCCATTAGGGGGATCCGTTGCCTGGTCAACGCTCACGGGTGCCGCGAACACCGATGTCTTATGCCTCGAGCCCGGCACCGCACTCCCCCAACTGATCACCAAGGCGGTGGGTGAGAAGGTCGTGATCCCAAAGGTGTCGCCAGGGAAGACGGTCGGGTCACCGAATTGGCGCGAGATGCGCACGGCGTCGGAGAGCCACCCTCCGGTACCGCCGTTGGCGCTGACCGAAAACGTCCGTAGATAGAGCGCGTAGCCGAGCGGGTCGGTGCTGCTCAGCCACGCCACGTAGGCTTCGCCAGGCCCTGCACCAGCGGCCTCGGTGATGTGGGGCACGTTCTCCTGATCCGGTGTGGTCTCGACCGGAGCGGACCATCCCGTTCCACCGTCACTGGAGAACGACACCCAGCCGGTATCCGTCTTCCGGCTCCCGATGTTCGCCTGAGTATCCCAGGTCGCGTACAGGTCACCGGAAGGGTCAGTGGCGATCGAACCGTCGTTCCACCACTCGTTGATCGTGATCTCACCGGCACCGGCTCCGACCTCGACTGGCGCTGACCAGGTCTTGCCGCCATCGGCTGAGCTAGTGAAGTACTCGTGTCCGTCAGCGAGCCTGAGGGTACGCGTGTTCACGACCTCGTAACCTTGGTAGAGGACATCAATCGCGCCGTCGGGTGCGACCGTCACGTCGCCCTCGTCGGCGCCGCCGTCGGGGTAGTTCGGATTGACAGCCACCATCGGCGTGAACGTCTTCGCGTCGTCCGTCGAGCTTTGAACGACCACGTTGAGGTCGCCATTGGTGGCCCAACAACTTCCGGTCGGGCTGCATCTCGACTTGACCGCCGAGTTGGACGGACCGTAATCCCACGCGACGTACAGCGTGCCGTTCGCCCCCATCGCCAGGTAATCGGCATCGCCCCAGTTGCGGCCCTTGGCCGGCCTCAGCGATTGCTCGACCTGAAACGTGCTGCCGTAGTCGAAGGAGACGTCGATGACTGGGTAGGTGCGGGTGTCGATCGTGTTCATAAAGCCTGCGTAGAGCGTCCCGTTGGGAGCGACTGCCACCCAGGGATCCCAACCACCATCGGAACCTGGGAGGGCCAACGCGGGTAAGTAGCTGTCGCCGCCATTGGTGGAGCGAGCAAAGCCGACGCCGTTGCCATGGTCGCACCCCTCGAACTCCTGATAGACGTAGTGGCGCGTCCGGTCCACCGCCTCTGAGATGTCTCCGGTGCCGGGACAGCCGGGGCTGACGACGCTGATCGGCCCCACGGCGTATCCGATGCCCGTCGGTGGCTGTTTGGTCGCCTGGCCTGACGTTGCGGCCTCAGCTTGGGTTACGGATCCGACCGTTGCAGCGGAAAGCGCTACCGCTAATGCCACCCCGGTCGCCGCCATGGGCCGGGACGCCCACCAGGCCGATCTGATCAGTTGCATGGGAACCCTGTCTTTGAACTCAAGCATTGCCCCGAATCCGACAGAGGCACGCGAGACACCTCTCCTGGTGGGGCAGGCGGTGCTGACAAGGTACAGGGCTTCCTTCTCGATCGGTAACCGCAGGTAGCCGGTTGGGCGAGTCGTCGCACCTCGATTGCTGTTTCGGACATTCGACCGCCCGAACCGGGGTCATGAGAGGTCTTTGTAGGGTGACCGAATGACGGACGTATCGGGTTCGGGTTTATCCATCCCAAGCCAGCTCGGCGTGACGGCGCGGATTGAGCGCGATGAACTCATCCTCGAGCTCAGGCCACAGGCGGAGACCTTGCACCACGGCGTCGTACGGGCCAGCGTCCTTTCGTTCGTGATCGACGTGGTGGCGGGGATCCCATTGGATCAGGACGCCGGCGTGTGGACGCTCACTTCAGACATGTCGGTTCGGATGCGCCCCATGCTCGCACCCCTACGCGTTGACGCGACGGGAACGATTCTGCGCCAGGGCCGTCGATCGGCAACCTCTCTGGTCGAGCTCAGGACCGACGAGGGAAATCCGATCGCGACCGGTGCCATCAGCTTCACAAAGGTCCCTCGTAAGATGACCGATCCACCAAAACCCAATGTTCCGCTCGGGCAGATCCCTTTGATGTTCCGCGATGCCTCAACGCTCGCTCTACCGCTGCGGGAGGCTGCCGGCATCGAAGTCATCGATGCGGCGGAGGGTGTCGTTGAGGTCGACGTCACTGCTGGCCTTCGCAATCCAGCGGGAACGCTGCAGGGTGCAATGGTTGCGCTTGTTGCCGAGGCCGCTGCCGAAGACCTCCTTGCGACACGTTTCGGGCTCCCCGTCGTGGTGACTGGCCTCGACCTTCGATACCTCCGCAAAGCTGAGGTGGGCCCAGTGCGCACCCGGAGCAAGCTTCTGGGTAGCGGACCCGACGCGCCAGTCCAGATCGAGCTCATTGACACGTCGACAGACGAGATCACGACGCTGGTCTACGCCAGCGGGGTCAACCCCTCTTGAGTCTGGTCGCGGACTCCGACGCGGTCACGACGGGACGACTACGGCCTCGGCGGGGGTCCGGGCAATGTTCGACATACAACACCTACGACGCGAACTCTGCTGCCCGTTCGCAGCGGCTCCGTCACTGCTGGCAAGGTCCAGGACGCCGAGGCGATTGGTGATGCCGACCAACGTGACGAAGTGACTCACAGCACCGGCCCACCCCTATGCAAATCCTGTCATCGTGGCCATGCCCACGATGGGCTTGTTGAGCGTCATCCCCCCGGTCGAACCAAAGAACGCGGCGTCGCCGTAGGAGAAGATGCCGCCGTCGGAGGCCACCAGCCAGTAGCCCTTGCCGTCGGGGGTAGCGGCCATGCCCACGATGGGCTTGTTGAGCGCATCCCCCCGGTCGAACCGAAGAACGCGGCGTCGCCGTAGGAGAAGATGCCGCCGTCGGAGGCCACCAGCCAGTAGCCCTTGCCGTCGGGGGTAGCGGCCATGCCCACGATGGGCTTGTTGAGCGTCATCGCCCCGGTCGAACCATAGAACGCGGCGTCGCCGTAGGAGAAGATGCCGCCGTCAGAGGCCACCAGCCAGTAGCCCTTGCCGTCGGGGGTAGCGGCCATGCCCACGATGGGCTTGTTGAGCGTCATCGCCCCGGTCGAACCATAGAACGCGGCGTCGCCGTAGGAGAAGATGCCGCCGTCAGAGGCCACCAGCCAGTAGCCCTTGCCGTCGGGGGTAGCGGCCATGCCCACGATGGGCTTGTTGAGCGTCATCGCCCCGGTCGAACCGTAGAACGCGGCGTCGCCGTAGGAGAAGATGCCGCCGTCAGAGGCCACCAGCCAGTAGCCCTTGCCGTCGGGGGTAGCGGCCATGCCCACGATGGGCTTGTTGAGCGTCATCGCCCCGGTCGAACCATAGAACGCGGCGTCGCCGTAGGAGAAGATGCCGCCGTCAGAGGCCACCAGCCAGTAGCCCGAAATTTGAGTGACAGCTGGCAAGGGCAGAGCAATCGTGAGGGCAAGCCCCCACGTGCCAGTGTCACCCATAGTGTCACTGTCCGTGCCCGAGACTGCATAAATGCCGGGCGCGAGCGAGGCAGCAGCGCTGATCGCCCCGGAGGCGGTGACCACGACGTTGGCGGATTGGGCCGACTGTGACTCGATATAGCTGACGATCCCAGTGCCGTTGGTCACGGTGAGTCCCTGCCCGCTGTAGCCGGCGCCGTCCGCGACGGTGGCCGACGTCGGACTGCCCTGGGTGAGGGTAATGGGGCTGACAGTCACATAGGTGAAATCATCAGCAGGGTTTGTCGCCGATGTTCCGTCCGAGGTCGTGACCGTCACATCGACGGGACCCGCGGTGTTGGCCGGGCTCGTAGCGGTGACCGTTTGGGCGTTGACGACCCGGAAGGTGATGGCGGCAGTAGAGCCAAAGTCCACCTCGGTTGCCCCGGTGAAATTGGTCCCGACGATTGTCGCATTCGTGTCACCCGAACTCGGACCCGAAATCGGACTGACGCCGGTTACGGTCGGTCGTCCGGCCACCGTGTAGGTGATGGTGGCCGACCCGCTCTGGCCGTCAGTGCTCGTGGCCACCACCGTGTAGCTGAAGGTGCCGGTGGCTGAGGTCACGAGCGCACCCGGGGAGGTGGTCGAGCCGTTGGAGTCGCTGCAGGTGGCGATGCCCGGACCGGTCGGGTCGGCACAGTTGAAGCTGGTGGCCACCGTCTGGTTGACGGCATAGGTGCGGCCGGAGGACGGAGAGGTGATGGTGGCCGTCGGGGAACCGGCCACCGTGTAGGTGATGGTGGCCGACCCGCTCTGGCCGTCAGTGCTCGTGGCCACCACCGTGTAGCTGAAGGTGCCGGTGGCTGAGGTCACGAGCGCACCCGGGGAGGTGGTCGAGCCGTTGGAGTCGCTGCAGGTGGCGATGCCCGGACCGGTCGGGTCGGCACAGTTGAAGCTGGTGGCCACCGTCTGGTTGACGGCATAGGTGCGGCCGGAGGACGGAGAGGTGATGGTGGCCGTCGGGGAACCGGCCACCGTGTAGGTGATGGTGGCCGACCCGCTCTGGCCGTCAGTGCTCGTGGCCACCACCGTGTAGCTGAAGGTGCCGGTGGCTGAGGTCACGAGCGCGCCCGGGGAGGTGGTCGAGCCGTTGGAGTCGCTGCAGGTGGCGATGCCCGGACCGGTCGGGTCGGCACAGTTGAAGCTGGTGGCCACCGTCTGGTTGACGGCATAGGTGCGGCCGGAGGACGGAGAGGTGATGGTGGCCGTCGGGGAACCGGCCACCGTGTAGGTGATGGTGGCCGACCCGCTCTGGCCGTCAGTGCTCGTGGCCACCACCGTGTAGCTGAAGGTGCCGGTGGCTGAGGTCACGAGCGCGCCCGGGGAGGTGGTCGAGCCGTTGGAGTCGCTGCAGGTGGCGATGCCCGGACCGGTCGGGTCGGCACAGTTGAAGCTGGTGGCCACCGTCTGGTTGACGGCATAGGTGCGGCCGGAGGACGGAGAGGTGATGGTGGCCGTCGGGGAACCGGCCACCGTGTAGGTGATGGTGGCCGACCCGCTCTGGCCGTCAGTGCTCGTGGCCACCACCGTGTAGCTGAAGGTGCCGGTGGCTGAGGTCACGAGCGCGCCCGGGGAGGTGGTCGAGCCGTTGGAGTCGCTGCAGGTGGCGATGCCCGGACCGGTCGGGTCGGCACAGTTGAAGCTGGTGGCCACCGTCTGGTTGACGGCATAGGTGCGGCCGGAGGACGGAGAGGTGATGGTGGCCGTGGGCGGGCCAGCCGGCATGGTGATGGCGTTGTCGGCAAGGGTGACAGCGCCGTAAGACAGGACACGACCTTCAAGGGATCCACCCGCACCCACTGTGATGGCTCCGGCGGCCATGATCGTTCCTGTGAACGATGAGGTGGCGCCCGTCCCCGCGGCTCCGTTGACTTGCCAAAAGACGTTGGCCGCCTGAGCCCCGTTGATCAGGTTCACGCTGCTCGCCGCGGCCGTATTTAGAGCAGCATTGACTTGAAAAATGAAGACTGCGTTTGGGTTTCCCTGTCCATCCAGTGTCAGCGTTCCCGTCAGTGCAAACGCAGCCCCAGTGGAGTAGACGCCGGCGTCAAATGTCTTGCCGTTTTGGTCTCCGGAGAAGCTGCCAGTCGGAGTGAGAGCGGCCGCAGAGTTGTAAGCAGTTACCAGGTCGGACTGCGCTTGTGCAGCCTGCGAATCGCCAGCATATGTGGCACCGTCAACGACTCCGGGCGGAAAGCCCACAATCGAACTGCTTGGGCTGGCCCCCAGGTCACCCTTGAGCACGGTGTCGCCGGTGTTGGTGACACCAGTAGTGCCGCCCAGGACCGCATAGGTGCCGGCAGAGCCCAACGCCACGGGCGACGCTGCAGCGTATGCCCGGGAAGAACCCACGGTAAGTCCTACGAACGCCAGTGCAAGCGTCAACGAACAGGCTCCGATAACCGACGTCTTCCGTCCTACACCGAACTTTTCAGATCTGGGCCTAACAGCGCTATCAGATAACATGGAGTCTCAGCGAGCGATGGTGACCGATCAACCCGCTGACACATTCATTGCGCCAGCCAACCGGTGCCCACGAAGCGACACCGAGGCGAAACGGTCTGGCCTCAAAAGGCACACAGAACCGCCGCAGAAGCTCGCTACCGCTATGGGCAATTTGGTGTTTGGCCGCGCAAGCTGGCTCCGACTGCGCGTTGATCAAGGAGAAAGATGAAGAGCGGGGCATGGAAGCTTCCTTGGACCCGCGAAATAGACAACCGTCGGGGACGGACGTTCGTGGGGGTCTCCAAAGAGACTACTCTGGAAGAGAGTAACTAGCAATAGATTTCCGATATTGCACCATTCGAGTCACGCCGTCTATCCGACCAAAGTTCGGAAAGGAGATCGAGACTCGCAGCCCTTGGGCACGGCACGATGGGTCGGGCTATGCCACCGGCCACTGTTCTGGCACGAAGCGCGACTCGCCGCCCGGTTGTAGGAGAGCCTCGATGGCCCAACGATGAGCTTTGGATCCGGTGCTTATCATGTTGAGAAGCCGCGGGCCCACGGGTGCTCGGGGCGGACTGTGAATAAATAGCGATGGAGGTGGCTTCTATGGCCAGCATGCCGAGTGTCGTGTCTCCGAAAGAATGGCAGAGCGAGCGTGACGCGCTACTCAGTGCCGAGAAGGAAGCCACCCGCCTGCTCGACTCGATTGCCGCTCGTCGGCGCCGCCTTCCAATGGTCCGCTTCGATAACGAGAAGTACCTCTTCGATACCACGGATGGGTCAAAGCGGTTATCGGACTTCTTCGAAGGTCGTCAGCAATTGGCCATCTACCAGTTCATGGACAACGGTCCCGACGCCTTTTGCCCCGGCTGCACCCACTTCACAATGAGTGTGACCGGTCTAGAGCCGCTGGCCCGTAACGGTGTGAGCTGGCGGACGGTATCCAACATGCCTCTGGCTCAGATGGAGTCCTACTGGACCAGCAAAGGTTGGAGCGTGCCGTTCGCATCGTCGCATGAAACCTCGTTCGCCGATGACTGTGGAGCAGGTCAGGGATTTATGCTCACCTTGTTCTTCACGGACGGTGAGCACGTATATCGCACCTATTCGACTAACGGCCGGGGTGTCGACCGATTGTTGTTTGGCAACAACATCCTCGACCTCGCTCCCTACGGCCGTCAGGAGGATTGGGAAGACTCACCCCCCGGCTGGCCTCAGCATCCAACATACGGTTAAGAATCGCCTCGGACCCGATCGGAGAGCGTTTGTCCCACTCCCGGTGGTAGGGGGCAGTTGGCGAAATTCATGATTGAGGATGAGTTCGAAGCCACCAAAGCGCGTTTGATTACCCCAGCTAGGTGATTGCAAGCGCTTTGAGGTCGCTGCCAAGACCACCCTCGCGCTGATTGAGCGAAACGACCCGCCTTTTGATAGCCAAGCCGCCGAGCAGTGGATCGAACGAGTCCGAACTGTCCAACGTGCCTGTGGCACGCTACCGGCCTATTCACGTCGTCTCGCACCCCGCACCTAACGAGCCCACCATCACTGTGCCGTGTGACACCACATAGAACCCCGGAATGGCCCACCACCTGCTGCATTCAAGTCGGATCCCACCCGTACCGATGAACCAGATTGCCGGGTCTGACGCTTGGCGGAAGCTCACTCCGGGCCTGGTGCTCGGTCAATCAAAGGACGCAAGGCGATGCGCCACAGGAGCACGAATACCAGTACGAAGCCAGTTAGACCCGCCCGCCGGGCTGTCTGGACAGCAGTGGCCGCCCTGGCCGCCGGAGCCGCCCTCACCGCTTGCAGCTCCGGTTCGGCGAGCCCGCCGACGACGGCCGGATCGGCCGGCCCCGCAGGAACCACGGCAACCACCGTCACGACCGGAGGAGCGGACAACGCCCTCAAGGCGGTAGAGGACGGGATCAGCAAGACGACGGGGGCCACATTCAGCGTCACCTACCAAATTGCTCACGGCGCCTCCGGCCCCAATCAATCGGTGACATTCGCGCAAGCGCCGCCGAAGTCGGCGGTGGTCACCTCCACCGAGAGCTTCTACATCAATGACTCTTCGGTCATCTCGTGCCAGGGGACGGGAAGCAGCGCCACCTGCGGCAGCGTGCCGTCGAGCATGGGCAACGCGCTCGACGGTTTCACCGATCTTTTCTCGCCCGGCGTCCTGGCCAAATCGCTGAGAGCCATCGAGGCCGAGGCTGAGGCCCACGCCGCAGGCGTCAAGGTCACCACCTCATCGGGGACGTACGGCGGGCTGGCGTCGACCTGCGTCACCGCGAGCAGCCAGTCCCAGCCCACCCCGGTCACCTTCTGTGCGGCCAACTCCAGCGGGATCCTCACCCACACCAACGCCAGCGGGGTCACGGTCAACCTAACGGCCTACACGTCGAGCCCACCGGCATCGACCTTCCTCCCTCCGGCCGGGGCGACCGTGGTCACCATTCCCGCCGGTACATAGGTCTCGTCATCCCCTCAGTCAGCTCAATCAAGGAAACACCGACAGAGACGATCCCGCCTTCCGACCCCAACCTGCCGATGCCACCGGAGGTCACTCGTGAGCTTGTTAAAGAAGAGACATATTCCAGATCTCAATGCAATCGTGGAGGCGGCGGAACAAACCCGATCCGTCGATCCAGTCCTTTTGAGAGACGGCCTTCCGGGGACAGGAGTGGTAAGCGCCATACACGACACTCACATTGCGTTCGGTCCTAGGACGTTCAATGAACCAGTCGTCGAGGTTGCGATGCAGGTGACGTTGCCTGACCGATCGCCATATCCAGTTACCTTTCAGCAGCGAGTGCCTCGCCTCATGGTTGGCACAGTCGTTCCCGGCGCAAGCCTGGCTGTCCGAGTCGATCCCGCGGATGTAGAGCGTGTCGCAATTGACTTCGATCAGCAAATGGATCCAAGAGGGCGTCGTGAGTGACTTAACCAGTGAGCTCGAGCGACTTGTTCAGTTGCGTGACAGCGGTGCGCTCACAGTCGAAGAGTTTGAGAGCCAAAAGGCCAGAGTTCTCGCTCCACCGGAGTCGGTCTCTACTGACCCAGCCCCCTTCGGTGTTGATCCCGTTGCCGACGAGATAGCGCGTGCCACTCAACCGAAAAAACTGCTCGCCATGAAACGACTCCGCGAACAAACGGGCGTAAACGCTCGTGAAGCCAAGAGCCGCATCGACGCGTCGTATTTGCGTTTGGGATTCGTTGACCGGATCCACCGCTGACATCGCCAGATTGTGACGAATCCCAGTTGTGCCGCTGGGCGAAGAGTTCATTGTCACGTGGCCGTTGGGTAGTTCATAAGTCTCGTCACACGGATGATCCGGGCCGCCTGACGACAGTTCATCGTGGTAACGGACTCCGATCGAGGTCTTTGTACGAGACACAGGGTCGATTCAATCCTCAGGTTCCTCAGCATTCAGTTACCCATGTCTCGTAGGAGGTGCTCAAGACTTGGGTTAGAACCGTAAACCCCCAATCCAAAGGCCAGCAGCCGGTCTGGTCACCGCTTCACGGATTGAGTCGCAAGCCGGTGACGGCGCAATAGTTGCTAACCACTAGTCCAGAACGTCCTGCGCCAGAGCTGTGGGCTTGGTCCGCCGAAGAAGCAAGTAGTGACTTGCTATCATTCGAGCGGCTCCGCACCCGTGCTCGAGGAGAATTGGTGGCCGAACCAGTCACAGATGCAACGATGTTCGACGCCGCCTTGTCGGTGTTGGCGCAGCGTGGCTACGGGGGGGCCACCACACGGAGAATCGCAGAAGCTGCCGGCATCAACGAAATAACGCTGTTTCGACGCTTCGGCGACAAGCGCCAACTGATCCTGGCGGCGATCCACGCCGACATCTCCCGACTGGCCAGTAATGGACTCACCGCAACCGGCGAACTGGAGGCGGACTTGATCCGGGTGGTCGAGTACTACTCGGATCTCTATCAGCACCGCGACGGGTTGGTCGGCACACTCCTCCTCGAAGGAGCGCGAGACCCTGACGTGGCGGCCCTCATCAAAGAACCCCTCGGGGCGATGTCACGTATCGGTGAGATCTTCGCCAGCTACCAACAGACCGGGGAGATGGTCGAGGAGCCCACCGATTTCGCGGTGCAAGCCCTTCTCGCCCCGTTGCTCGTCATCACGGCCATGCGGCGCCTCACATCCTCTGAGATCCCCTTCCCGGACGCCCGGATCGTCGTTGATCGGTTCTTGAAGGGTCACGCCGCAAAGCACCAGGGAGCTCATCGCTGAAAGCAGCGATCCATCGCCAAACGCAGTCGAGCACGTTCGCGGCGTTCAGTCTCTACGTTTGTACCGAGCCCGTCTGGTAGCCAGCGGACACGGGTGATCCACGGGTCGCTCGTCGTTGGCCAAGATGTCAAAGCCTTTGATGATGGCCCGCCGAGCGTGACTGGCTCTCAACGAACAGCATCATCGCGCTCCCCCACTTGGGCCAGCGAAGCGTCAGCACCGAACACCCTCCATCGTTGATGGGATCGGCCAATCTCAGCCCGAGGTCGGGATCCCAGATGTGTAGCAAGCACCTACTTGCTTTTCCACGTAGACAAGCGTACGGTGGCTGTAAGCAGTTACTTGCTTGCCATGACCGTCCAAAGGCGTCCCCACCGCAAAGAAAAGGACCATCCGCATGAAAACCCTCATCAAAGCCAGGATTCGATGGATTCTCATCCCTCTCCTCTGTCTCGTCGTCGCCGGAGGAGCAGCCGTGTACCTGGTCATGATCCGTGACAGTGCGGCCGCGCCGCTGGTGCTCCGGCCCAACGCCTCCTTATCGCGGGAGGCGTCAGGCACCGATGTCAACGGCCAATGGACGGTGGTCCCGGGCAACGGTGACCAGGCAACGACAGCCGGATATCGAGTGAAGGAACGAGTCTTCGGCGTTGGGGCGGACACCGCAACTGGTCGAACCCACGATGTGACGGGGTCGGTGACGGTGGCAGGCCAGCGGGTGACCGCCGCGCAGTTCACGGTGGACATGGCGACCCTGAAGAGCAACAAGAGCCTGCGCGACGCTGTCCTCAAGACCGCGGCAATCGATACGAACAAGTTTCCGACGGCCGCGTTCACCCTTTCGGACCCGATCGCACTGCCCGACATCACTCCCGGCAAGGTCTATACGGTCGATGCCCGTGGAAAGCTTCGATTGCACGGAGTATCGAAGTCAGTATCCGTGACCTTGCGCTACGAGCAGACCAAGACCGGCTTCGTTCTCCTGGCAGACATGCCGATCGTGATGGCCGACTACTCCATCAAGGCCCCCAGCGTGGCCGGCGTCGTCTCCGTCGATGATCACGGCTCCTTCGAGCTTCTCGTCGACCTGGCGAAACGGCCGCCCGGCAACTAGGGCAGAGAGCGGGATGAGTTGGATGCGAGCCCCCGCCGGTAACCCTGTGACTCGCGCCGAGAGCCGGCAATCCTGCCGTGGTCACGCACCTGAATCAGCGGCGGTGATCATGGAGTGCGCGCCCTCGACAGCGGTCCTCAGTTTCAGCCCACGATTCTCAGTTGCGTCGAAGTGACCAGAAATCGCCCTTACCTGGATCGTGGATTGGGCTGCCCCCCATCCGCTCGGCGACGGTGTGGTGCGGACGCCCGCTGACGGGTCTGTTCGAGTTGGGTTTGTAGTTCATGGTTGACGGCCTCGAGGGCCAAGACGGCAGCGATGCCGGCAAGATTGAGGCCGTCGTCGAGGAGCCGGCCGATCTCTCGTAGGCGGACGAGGTCGTCGTCGCTGTAGCGGCGGGTGCCACCTTGGCTACGGCCTGGATTGATCAGGCCCCGGGTCTCGTAGAGCCGGAGGTTCTGGGGAGCGCTGCCCACCAGTTCGGCTGCTACCGAGATTCCGTACAGACCCCGGGTCGCATCGGGACGCTCATCCTGCCCCGGCGATCGGCTCTTCGGAGATTCAGCAGAACCCCTTGCATCGGACATGGTCACCAGGGTATAACAAATCTGTAGCAGACACCATAGATCCGGAGCCGCAGAAAGGACGCCTCCGGCCGAAACAAGGAGGGTGCATCATGCTTGTTCGTTCCGATCCATTCCGTCAGTTCGACCGGTTGGCCGAGCAAGCCTTCGGAACCGTTGCACGTCCGGCGGCCATGCCCATGGATGCGTGGCGTGACGGTAACGAGTTCGTCGTCGAGTTCGACCTGCCGGGAATCGACCCGACAAGCATCGATCTCGATGTGGAGCGAAATGTGCTGACCGTCCGGGCCGAGCGTCGGGGCGCAACCGGGCCGGAGGTCGAGCTGGTGGCCTCGGAGCGTCCGAGAGGCGTGTTCAGCCGACAAGTCATTCTTGGAGACGCACTCGACACCGGTGGGATTACCGCCGCCTACAACAGCGGCGTGCTCCGCCTCACCATTCCGGTGGCGGAGCGGGCCAAGCCCCGCAAGATCACCGTGTCCACCGACGAGCAAACCGCCGTGTCGTCCGCCAGAGACTCTCAGGTGATCTCGGCCACCGCTGAGGATCGCCAGCCAGTCTCTGTGTGACCGGTCATGCTCACACAGAGATCCGATATGGCGGCAAGGTACGAGTTCCTTGCCGTGGTGCTGGCCGATCCGGAGCTGCTCGACTTGGCCTTCGCCGAAGTGATCGCCTCATGGGAGGCTGAGCCGCCACGGCCACCGGGTCGCACGCTGGTGGCCACTTCGGAGCGGCGAGATCCACGGTCGAGGGCGTGGCGGGCGGACCGTGACCGTCAGTGCTGGCATACATGGTTACGGGCCATTCCCCGAACCAGAGTGGCCAGGTCGCCTCCGGAGCCGTCGGTGCCGGGTCGCGTCTGAGTACGCATCGATCCGAAGACCAAGCCCCAGCAGTCCCAATGGAAACGGCAAAGGAGGTGGTGGCTTCCTAAAGGAACAGAGTCTGAGCTACGAATGCAAGCTCGGCGGAGCCGCTGACAACGTGGATGTTTGCTCGATTGGCGCCAGCAGGGGCGCCGCACATCCTTGAGTGTCTACCCATTGCCACGGTGAGCGTCGTAGTCGCCGAGAGCCAAACGATCAAAAGGTACCGCCCGGCTCGATGAAGAGCCGGGCGGTACCTATTGCTTCACGTCAACCTGCCTAGCCAACTGAGATGTCGCCAAGTCCTTCCCTGCGCCAAGGCTTCGCTAAGCATTGGCCGCAAGGAAAGAACCGATGGTCCAAGCCGCCGCCGCAGGCCGCTCGCAACTGCGCGATGTGCCGGTTACAGCGCCCCGGGACCCTCGCCGTCGCATATCAGGAGCTTGAGCGCCAAGTGGCGTTCCGGCCGACAACATTCAGTGGACCCATGTCTCGTCCCAGGTGACCTCTACCGCGGAGCCGCAGGTCAACTAGCTCAAATGCACAGGGCGACGCCACTCTTGCGCAGGATGGCCCAGGCCTCGTCGACCACAATGATGATCTGGTCGCGCTACTGGGGCCCGACGGCCCTCGGCAGCGATGATGCGGCGTAGGCCATGAGGACGTCGAGTTGGTCGGCGGCCATAGTGGCATCCACGTAAGCCATGGAGCCCTGAGCGTTGCCCTTGCGGTTTGACCAGATCCTGGCAGTCTGTCCTTGTCAGTGGACACGGGCCTCCGGCAAGATCCGAGATAATGCGTCCCATGGGTTTCTATCGCGACCAGATCCTGCCCCGCTGCACCAATCAGGTTCTTAATAGACGGGAATTTACGAAGATCCGAAGCCGAGTAGCGGGCGGATTGACCGGTGAGGTCCTTGAAGTCGGATTCGGCTCGGGCCTGAACGTGCCTCACTACCCGTCCGACGTCGACCGAGTTCTCGCCATCGATCCAGCCACCGTGGGCCGCAAGCTTGCCGCCATGCGGGTAGCGGCGAGTCCGATATCTGTGGAGTATGTCGGCCTCGACGGTGCATCGATGCCCGTCGATTCCGAGAGCATCGACCACGTACTCACGACTTGGACGATGTGCACCATCCCCGACGTCGAAAGCGCCGTCGGCGAGATGTACCGCGTTCTTCGTCCGAATGGTCAGATGCACTTCGCCGAACACGGTCTCTCACCTGATCCAAAGGTGGCCAGGTGGCAGGATCGTCTCACGCCTCTCCAGCGTCGGTGGGCAGGCGGGTGTCACTTGAACCGGCCGATCAAACGAATCATCGAAGAGGCGGGCTTTGCCGTGACGCGGATGGACCACTTCTACATGAAGGGCCCAAAGCCATTGGGCTACATGTATGAGGGACTGGCCACAAAGCCTCTCGACGTTGCGGCCAGGCCGGCCTGACAGGACTGGTAGTTGATGGACGGCGGCATCGGCGACCGTGCTGCTAACAGTCGACGCTCAGTTGCATCCAGGTGTGATTGAGCATCGCCTAGGACGCTCCACCTCCCGACTCTCGATGGAGTGGGCTGCGCATGTATCAGACGACGCCGACACGGATGCAGCGAGCGGACTCGAGGACCGATTCAAGAGCGCCGGGTCACTTGAATCCTGTTGAGTTCCGTTCGTCAGCGACTAGCGCACGTTCCAAATGAACGGACCACTATTGCTCGATCAACAGGACACGGTCCCATCACGCGGAGCCCAGAGCACCATGCGGGAGGGACAACCGGATGTCCCTCCCGCATGGTCGCAACCGGTCAGTACGAGTACGAAGGACCGAAGAGGTCCAGGGTGTTGTTGCCATCGTTGACGAAGAGCACGCCTCGGCCGCGGGGAGCAATGGTGAGACCGAAAAGGTCGCCGGCGCCTGCGGGAATGAGCTGAGGCGCCGCCACCTGATCGCCGAAGGGAGTGATTTCGACGAGGTTACCGTCGTCGCCATTGGCGGCAAGGACGTCACCGTTGGGAGCCAACACCAACCCCAGTGGACCGTCGAGACTTCCATCCGACGAAAGCGTGATACCACCACCGGTCGCTGGCGTCCAACGCCACATGGCATTGGGGACCACTGCGATTCGACTATTCACGGTATCGGCGACATAGAGCTGCCCATG
This sequence comes from uncultured Acidimicrobiaceae bacterium, assembly GCA_963774915.1. Lineage (GTDB taxonomy): Bacteria > Actinomycetota > Acidimicrobiia > Acidimicrobiales > RAAP-2 > CAVSNH01. The sequence goes on from CAVZGR010000001.1 coordinate 258,139, forward strand.
GTTACCGAGCGCTAAGCCCGTAGGGCCGACCACCAAGGCATTCGGGTCAGTACGCTCGGCGAACCCGTTGGCGATCACCGTTGAGCCCACCAATGCGGGCACTCTGGATCCTTGCAACCTGATGTCGAGTCGCACCACCGTTCCCTGGTTTACCGTCGCCGGGCTGTGAGCCACCGTTCCATTCAGGACATTGGTCACGAAGAGCTCGGCCCCACCGAATCCGCTGACCGCAGCGAGGTCCCAAGGACCGTTGATATTGCCGCCAGACCAGGTCTCGACGGGCGTGCCAAAGCTGTTGAGCACGATCAGACACCCGGCCTGGGCTGTCGCCGAATTGCCATTACTGGTCGGGAGACTGCCTACCACTACCCATCCACCGGGGAGGGTGGTCAACGCCGTGGTCAGGCCCACGCCACCCGGACAGGAGCCGGGCAGCCATCGGTTGAGGTGGCTAAAGGTGGAGACGGCTCCTGAGGGAGCGACCTCCACAATCGTGGTACCGAGTCCCTGAAGATTGGCGGAGTTGTTGAAGTTGCTCACTAGCGTGTCACCCGCCACGAGTCTTCCTTCGGTCTGAGGTACAACGACAATCCCGTAGGGATTCTCGTCACCATTTGCAGGGACGGTCGAGGCGATGGTGCTGACTTTCGAGAAATGCGAAAGGTAGGACGAATTCGGGTTCGGAGCGGCCGCCGCGGCCACTGGCGCGGCGGCGAGGCCGATGGTCAGGCAGCCCACGGCTGCAGCAGCTACGAGCGCACGGCGCTTCGCAAGGGTAGAGAGGCCTGCTTGGCCTCGGATTCCTCGATATCTCATGTTCAGATCCTCCGCAGATTGAGGGTTGGGTCGGATGCGCGTTTCAGCCCCACCCTTCTCATACGGGCGAACAGTCCCAACGGTTCAGGCCAATTGGGGAAATCTCTGCCTTTGGCGGCGCTGACCACTTCGCGGGCTCATCCGCTCACTGTTCGTGATGGTCCACCTGCTCATCAGAGCGAGCGAGGGGTCCGGCTGTCGTCGCCGCCAACGTGGCGGCTTACGCCAGCTGCTCAATCCATACGGACGGCCTCGAACTCCAGTCTTGAGATCGACGAGCTACGAGTTGCGGTTCCAGACCGCCAGGCTCCACGGATCCTCACAAGGCAGAACCCGGCAAGAAGGATCAAGCTTCCTTCGACGATCAGGCTCACGGTTCCGAGGAGGTAGCCCCAATTGCCGACGTCACCCTGGTCACCAGGAACACCAACACTCCGCGACAGGATGTAGCCGGTCATAGGCCCGATGCTTGACGCCAGCCCGAGAAGCCACCCGAAGGTCTTCCCTCGAATGATTAAGGCGGCGCTGATCGTGCTGCTGATCTCGACTAGGTAGTAACCGTATTTCAACCACAGCGGCGATTGGTTTCCGAGAAGGCCGCCTTGGTCCTGGAGATGGATCACCGCGATGGCGAGCGCAAGACCAGCGCCGAGGACGAGCAACGGGAACGGAGTTTGAGTGTCATCGGAAAACAGAAACCTTTTGACACGTTGGGCGCCGAGCGACTGAGCGCCTGTCGTCACCTGCACGAGTAGCTCCTTTGAAAGTGGTTTGAGTCGGACAAGCTCATGGTGGCTTGTGCCCCAACACGTCTACGGGCAGGGAGGCGATTCGGATTGCAATTCCTTTGATCGGAAATGCTCCACGGCACCAGCATCCGAACTCTGATGTCGCTTCAGGCTCCGGCCTATCAATCGCCCAAGCCGCAGTAATCCGAGCCTCGAGAAACAGACCCAGAGGCCGCGAAGCGGTCGATCAGGCCTCTCTCACAAACTGCTTAACCGCTGCGCCACTGTGACGACGACCTCAGAATCGGCTTCGCCGCAGGGTCCGTTACGTTGGCGTTCCGAAAGGGTCAGTTCCGCAGACTGCTCGGGAGCGGCGGAACTCAGTCGGACGCGCCCTTCGCATCGACCCTGGCTATCGAAGGGGTGCCCGAATGTGCCGTCATGCCACAGTCGCGAAACGTCGGCGTTGACCCGATCTCCCGGACCTCGTGCTCGGATAGACCTTCGAGAGGGATGCGTGGCGTCAGCGGGCCAGGATGGTGACGGCGGCAATGCCGGGAGCCCCGTAGACCTGGGCGTAGCCGACGCGTGGGTCGCCTTGGACCTGGCGGTCGCCGGCCTGACCGCGGAGCTGGAGCACAAGCTCGTGGACCTGGCGGAGGCCGGAGGCGCCGATCGGCTCACCGTTGGCGATGAGACCGCCATCGGTGTTGACCGGCATGGAGCCGGTGATCTCGGTGGCGCCATCGGCGAGAAGCTTCTCCTGCTCGCCGTTGGCGCAGAAGCCGTTCTCAGCCATGTGGATGACCTCGGCGCCAGCGTCGGTGTCCTGGAGTTGGATCACGTCAACGTCCTCAGGCCCGATCCCAGCTACCTCGTAGGCGGCGCGGGACGCGTACACGGTGGGGGCGACATCTTCCTCTACGGGGGCCGATGTGGTGTTGACCTCATAAGCGCCGTAGTTGCGTGTGCGGATGGCAGTCGCCTTCACGTACACCGGCGTATCGGTGTATCGGTGGGCGATGTCGGCTCGACAGAGTACGACCGCGGCGGCGCCCTCGTCGGGAGCGCAGAACATGTACGACGTGAGCGGGTAGTTGAGCATCTGTGAGCTGAGGATCTCCTCCTCGGTGATCGGCTTCCGCCGGAAGGCCTTCGGGTTGAGAGCGCCGTTGCGGAAGTTCTTCGCCGCCACCTTGGCCAGCGTCGCAGACGAGACACCGTAGTCGTGCATGTACTTATTGATTTTCATGCCAAAGAACTTGGTGGTGACGTATTGCCCGTTGTCCGCGTACCAGGCGGGCACATTGGTGAGCGTCGGGTTGCCCTTGAATGAGCCCCGAGGGTGCTTGTCCGTGCCGACGGCCATGACGATGTCGCCGGTGCCGGCGAGGATGGCGTTTGCGGCCTGCTGGATGGTGGCAGCGCCGGTCGCGCACGCGCTGAACACGTTGATGAACGGGATACCGGTGAGACCGACCAGACTGGTGAGGGGGTCGGTCCAGACCTCCCAGCTCCCGCCGAATGCGCACTGGACATCGCTCCACGGCACGCCAGCGTCGGTCAGGGCTAGCTCCACGGCATCGGCGCCCATCTCGAACGCGGACTTGTCGCCGTGGCGACCGAAGGGGTGGAGACCGACCCCGATGATAGCGACGTCATCCATTTAGCGCTCCTCGTTGTTCTGGACCCCAGCCGGCGCGAAGGCGAAGGTGATGATCTCATTACCGTCGGCGTCGACATAGAACGGGACGATTTGCAGCTCGACCTCCATACCGAAGTCGAGCTTTTCGGGGTCGCTCTCGGTGAGCCGCGACTCGACCCGCACGACGTCCTCTAGCTGCACCAGCCCTACCCCAAAGGGCTCGAAGGACGCCCCCGTCAGATCGTTCATGTAGTCGAAGCTCGGCGGGAACCCCTGGGTCGTCCAGGACACAAGGGTGCCGCGGCGTGGCAGGGGTAGTTCGGCCATGCTCGGGCCGCCACAGCGCGGACAGCGGGATTGCACTGGGAACGTGACCGCCCCGCAGCCCTCGCATCGGCTGCCGATCAGCTGCGGTTTATCCGCGGGCCAAGTGAAAACGTCCGCAATCGGCTGTTTCATGAAGGCTCCTCCACCGTCAAATTCGCCGCAGTGACGCTAGTCGGCGGAGGTACAAACATCCAGATACCTCGGGAGATGGTGGGCAAGCGCTCGAGGGACGGCCGTGGCGGCACGTATCCGCCGGTCGGAGGTACGGAGCGTCCACACCTCCGACCCCAAAATCCATGGAGTGGCCAAAGGCCTCGACGGGCAAAACGTCGCCGACTCCTACGGTCCGATCGTGCAATGACATCGGCGAGAATCCGTTCGACGAGCGCCCGCCACTTGGAGAACCAGACGGCCTCGTCCCCATCGGGGATCCGGACCAGCGTGCTGGTGACGTCGCCGGCAGCGCCACCGTTGGGGTGTAGCCAAGAGCCTGCAGCGTCTCGAAGGAGAACGACAGGTCGTTGAAGATCGCCCAAGCCGACGATGCTGGTTTGATCGAGACGGTAGATGCCATGGTGTTCCCACAGCTATCGAGGCGTCCGAGTCAGGCGTCTCTTAGATACGTCTGTCACGCCAGCGCTGCCGAGGTCTGGAACACCTACACCAGGTCGAATGGCACTTGAACGAAAGCTGAGGTATCTCGAAGTGCCTCCCAGCAATCGACAGCCAGCCCGCCCGATCAAGTCTTGGCGGCCCAACTGCGCTGAGCCGCTTCGATCCAGTCCCAGTTGGCGTCAACTCAGCGCGGAGCACGTCGAGATCACTTCGCTTTGTCGATCGCCTCTCCAAGCTTGTGCTCACCCTTATCGATGACCTCTTCGATCTTGTCCTTCGCGTGCCCGAGCTTCTCTTTGGCCTCTCCGGCTTGACGCTCGGTCTTGCCTTCGGATTCAAGATCCTTGTTGTCGGTTAGATCTCCAACTGCCTCTTTGACCTGACCCTTCACTTGCTCGGTCTTTCCAGCCATTGCGCACCATCCTTTTGTGGTCGTGATCCTTCTAGACCAGCGTCGGGTTACCCAGCCGTCGTCGCAGTCCGTCTGCTCCACCGCGGTTCGCTGCGGGGACAGACGCCCACCAGTGGTCGTGTCGGCCTCACCAACAGCTCGCTCGCGAGCTACAGGTCCTCGTAACGCCCAAGCCCAGCATTGGCATTGTCCATCGTCCCTGCTGGCTCTGGACGACGCGGTACGGCCCTTGGAAGTTGCTCGTTCTTCACCGGACCGCGTTGATCCTCTTGCCGGTGAGCCGGCTGACACTGAGGCAAAAGTAGGTCTGTCGCTCCCCACCCGCCCAAGGCTCAATGCCGAGTGCCTGGACCTCGTGGACCTGATCATCAGCGCGGACGGGGTGAACCGTCCCGGTGACCAGCACGCTCCAGCCTTCACGCATGGCGTCGTCAATACGGTCGACTTCGAAACTGACCGGCTCGTCGCATTTGATCGCACTGACCTCTCCATCGTCCGCCGAGCGAAAGATGATGTCTCCGGCCAAGGTTTTGAAGTTGACGGGAAGCGCTACCGGCCTCCCGGCCGAACGAAAGACGACTCGCCCGACACCTCCCCCGGCCAGCAGTTCGTGGCACCCTTCCTCATCGATGGCGACCAGGTGCGGATCGGACGCCGCGTCGGCCCGTCCGCGGGAGCGGTCGTGTTCCCCACCGAGGAGATCCGAAGTAGACATCTCAAGTGCAAGCGCAATCCTGAGGAGAGCTGACGAGGACGGTTCGGCTGTCGGGGTGTGCTCGAGGTATTCGAGGTAGACAGTCGTCATCCCGGCGCGGTCGGCCACTTGGGCGGTGGTGAGATCGAGTTCGTCTTGGCGCTCAGCAATGCGCCGGCCCACGTCTCCGGCATCGCGGCGGTCATTTGTGAGCTGGGTCACCGTTGCCTCACGCCATGAGAGGCCACAGTCCCGACGGGCGCTTCGCCCAACGATAACTGCAACCGCTCAGGATGCACGGGTGAGTACGACTTTGAGAGCACCGCTCTCTGCCGCGTTGGAGAACACATCGTAAGCTTTGATGAACTCCTCGAAGGTGAAGTGATGGGTGACAAAACGTGCCGCGTTGAGTTGCCGGGTCGCCATCAGGCGACTGAGCGTCGGTGTGGAGTAGGTGTCGACGAGGCCGGTCGTGATCGTCACGTCCAGAGTCCATAGGGCCTCGAGGTGCAGCGTGGCAGGTTTGCCGTGGACGCCGATGTTCGCCACGCGGCCTCCCGGCCGGATGAGGTCGGTGGCCAGTTCGAAGGTCGCAGGAGTGCCGACGGCTTCGATGGCCACGTCGGCGCCGAGGCCGTCAGTGAGTTGCCTGATGATCGAGCCAGGATCCTCCCTGCTGTTGTTCACGGTGACATCGGCGCCGAATTGCTTGGCGGCTTCGAGCCTTGAATCGGCCAGGTCGATGGCAATGATGTGACTGGGGCTGAAGAGAAGGGCTCCCGTAATGGCCGAGAGACCAATGGGCCCGGCGCCGACGATGGCGACGACGTCTCCAGGAGAGACGCCACCGTTGAGGATGCCGACCTCGTAGGCCGTCGGCAAGATGTCGGCCAGCATGAGGAATTCGTCGTCGGTGATGCCAGCCGGCACTGGGTAGGCCGACGTGTCGACAAAGGGCACCCGCACCTTCTCGGCTTGGGTCCCATCGATGTTGTGGCCGAGGATCCACCCTCCACCATCGAGACACTGCCCGAAGCGGCTCTCGCGGCAGAACCGACATTTGCCACAGGCCGAGATGCATGAAACGAGGACCCGGTCGCCCGCTTTGAAGTTCCGCACCGCGGTTCCGACGTCTTCGATGGTCCCTACGGCCTCATGGCCGAGGATCCGACCGGGCGTCACCTCGGGAAGATCTCCCTTGAGGATGTGCAGGTCGCTCCCACAAATGGTGGTGGCGTCCACTACAACGACGGCATCGGTCGGATCGATCACCTTTGGGTCAGCTACTTCGTCCCAACCCTTCTCGTTCGGCCCGTGGTAGACGAGTGCTTTCATAGCGTCTTCCCTTTGTTCATTTTGAGAGAAACAGGCCTTTCGTTGCCCGAGGACTGCCGTCGGTGATCGACAGTCGGGTCAGGGAGCGAGATTGGGGACGGGGAGAGCGGCAGCGGCCCGTCGATGCCCGGAGCGGTCGGTCGACCGGCTGAAGTGACTCCGCAACCAGGCACTGTTCAGTGCATACCGGTCGAGACCGAAGTACCCGGCGTTACGCCAGGCCAAGATGAGTGGCACTTCGAGGATCATGTACGCCGGGTTGACGCCGGCCGACCCGGTGAACATGTAGATCATGTTGAGCGTGAGCCCACCCAGAGCGGCGAGGCCGGTGAACAGTCCGAGGATGAGCGCGATGCCGATGGCCAACTCACCGAGCGAGATGAGCTTGGCGATCCACGAGGCGTTGGGAATCACGAAGTTGTGAAGGAAGCCGGCCCACCAGCCGTAGCTGGCTCCGCTCTTGCCCGTGGCAGACCCTAAGACGCCGGCGGTGGCGAAGCCCTTGACTCCGGCGCCGCCTCCGAACCAGAAGGCAGCCTTCTCGCTCCCCCAGATCTTCTGGTAGCCGGCATTCAGCCACCAGTAGCCGAGCACGAGGCGCACGGCCAGCCAAATAACACTGGCGGCCCGGGTACGGAAGAGCCAGTCGCTGATACGCAGATTGTGGTCGTTGGCCAGCACGTTCCCGTTGTCGCTCTGGCGGTGCGTGGGCAACTCACTTGAATGGTCGACGTCGTTGATCGACGGAGTAGGAGGTGTCAGAACGTTCGTCTCGGGTCCCACAGGGACCGCCGATCTCCTCCCGAGAGCGAGAGGACTGTTGCTCACGATGAGCTCAGAGACACCCTGCTCCCTGAGGCGCAACAAATGCAGCAACACTTGAGGTTGCAGGCGATAACCCGCCGGCGGGTGATACGGATCGTGCTCGGGTGAGTGCTCCGGCCGAGTTCGTACCGCGCTCTCGTTGCCGCTCTGCTGATTTGCTGATCCGACAATGAGATCTGTCCGGCTAGTGAAATTCGGCTGGTGCTGTCACCAACGCCTAGCGGGGTCTCCGTTCGATGCCGCCACCTCGCTTCCAACAGAAGAACATTCGACGATCAGTCTCCCGGGTTCGATGCGCCAATCCCCGTGACGTGACGAGAGGACTTGGTTTGCCTGGTGAGGCGGTGGCGCAGCTGCCAGATTCGCAGTGAGGCGATCCCCCCAGCGAGGAGCAAACCGCCGATGGTGGCGAGAAGAAGGGCGATACCGAGGGGCATCGATCCAGCGAGAGTGAAGTAGGAGACCTTGACCGATCTCGTATTCTGCAGGATGAATACCAAGACCAGCACCAGCACCAAGCCTCCCACCATGACGCCGGCCCAGGCGGCCGAGATGCGCGTGCGCCCTGATCGTGGAGGGGTCGAAGCCGTGGCGGCCGGCGACCCGATCGGCTCAGATTCATCTTGATGTTCTGTTTCGCTGGGTGCGATGACATGGGTCACGGGGACACCGCCGCGAACGCAGGGCCGCCTTCTCCCTCAAGCACATGGACGAAGGAGTCCCAGATTCCCTTTCTGGCCCGAAACCGTTCGACTTGGGCCACCACGACCGGAACGTTGGTCAGCTCGACCTCACGGCGGGCCTCGGGCGATTGGCTGGCCATCAGCTGGTGAATGCGGTCCAGTACTGCCTCTTCCATGGTGAGAATCTCGGTGTAGATGTTCCTCCAGAACAGAGCCTGTTCCAAGGTGGCTGTCCCCGGATCGGGCTCGTCGTTCATGCCGATCGAGTTCTCTCCTCCGCGTGTAGCGGCCACAATGTCGGGCCGATCTGGCGGCGCATCGCTGGTGCTCATGATCCAGTGCTACATCGTGTGGCGTAAGAAGATCAGCAACAGAACCGTGATTCTGCCCCCTTATGATGATGGTCGTGGCCAATATCCACCCCAACGAGCCAGCTCAAGGGCCACTCGAAGGAGAGGACATCGAGACAGAGCACTGGGAGGATGCCCGGCACTGGATGAGCATCTATGACGACCTCGTCCGCTTCAAACTGGGTCTTCTCGAGCGGGTGAAGCGGGAACTGCCGAAACTGCACCCGGTGGCTCAGAAAGCAGCAGATGTGGACGTGGTCTACATCGAGGCCCAGATGGCTGGATACTACGAGCGCCTCGACCTTTGGTATCAGCGGGTGTGGAAGCTCCACGGACTCTGGCTCGATCCCGACGGTCGAGTCCTGCGTCACAAGGGAAAGGAGGCGGTGCTCACTAATCGAGAGTTCGAGCTCCTCCAGTTCCTCCTCGACCACCCCCATCGCTATTACACGTCGTCACAAATCATGGGGTACGCCTGGGCAGACTCCGCCTTGTTCCCAGAAGAAGTCCGCAACTACGTCTCGCGGGTGCGCAAGATACTGAGGCGGCTGGACATACCTTGTGATCTGGTCAATCGACCCGGCCGCGGTTACTCCCTTACGTTTCGCAATGCGGACTAGAGGCTGATGTGACTGCTTTCGCATCGACGATGCCAATGATCATGACGAGCATCATCGCCACGCGGGCGCTCCGCCGAAAGCGGGTCTGCCCATAGTGGGATTCTTGACCCGACCGGAGCCCTTACTGGTGAATGCACGGGCAACCCCTATGGGATCCGTTCGAAGAACGGTGTTGCTCACGCTGCCAGCGCCCGGGCTGATCTGGACTCAGTTCGGCACCCAACCCCACGAACCGTAGAGGCCATTGGCGGTGACGGTCTCGGGCATCCCGACATTGGTCGTTGGCGTCATCGAGATGGTCGTGAAGACGTCCATCCCGCCGAGGTCGCCGGGGGCGCTGAGCTGCACCGTGACCGGGAACTTGGTGTAGCTGCCGCTTGCGCAGTTCGGCACGCAGTTGTCAACGCTGTGCGTTCCGGTGCCGGAGGCCTCAGTCGCCGTCCAGCTTGTCCAGGTTATAGAACTCAGCATGTCAGCGCTGGTGGCACAACCGACGAAGAACGTCCTCGGACGAACGCCGGGCGCGTTCGCCCCATCGTTCTGATCACACGGGGGCGCGCCCGGGAACGAGGGCGAGCTGGCGATGCCCGTGACTGGAGCGGTCAGCGCAACCCCGCCCATCCCTCCCTCGTACGGAGCGCCACCGAATGCGAATACACCGCCGTCACTTGCAGCGGTCCAGTAGCCCGGACCGCTGGGGTTGGCAGCGATTCCCGTCATCGGGGCGTTGAGATGGTCGGCCGCCCATCGATCCGGCGAACAGCGCATCACCGAAGGCGAACACACCGCCATCCGAAGCGACGAGCCAGTAACCCCGGCCGTCGGACGTGGGGGCGATGCCGACGATCGGGGCGTTGAGATGTTGACCGCCCATCGACCCGAAGAACCCTGCGTCTCCAAATGCGAAGACCCCGCCGTCGGACCCTGCGAGCCAGTAACCGTCCTCATCGGGAGTGGGCGCCATCGCCACGACCGGGGCATCGAGGGACAGCGATGTCGTTCCGCCATAGGGGCCGGGCATGTCGCCACAGCCCATGACCCCTCCATTACTGCTGGCGAGCCAAAAACCGCCACCACTCGCAGACGCTGCCACCGCCACCCACTTTCCGCTCGCCCCGTTGAGCGACGTACAGGCGCTTCCGGCACCGAGATTCGCATTCCCAAAGCCGGTTGCGGACCGGTAGGCATTCACGAGCCAGTAGCCACCTCCACCGGGTACGGACGCTATCGAGTCACATCCGTCCGAAGAGCTCTGTGTACTCGGCGCCTGCGGTGAGAAGGAGCAGGCATTCGGAGAAGAGAGATAACCCGATCCGTAGTACGGCTGGTTGAAGGCGAACACCCCGCCGTCTGCCCCAACCAGCCAGTAGCCCGGAGCGGGTGAGACCGTCTGCGCCGAAGCGCCGGCAACCCCGCTCGTTGCCGGAGAGAGCAGACTGCCCACCACTGCAGCGGCGACCGCACACATGGCAATGAATCCCAAGTGCCAGCCCCTCGAAACACCGTGTCGAGGGCTGCCGGGTCATCGAGCCGATCCCAAGCCGGCGACCTTTGAAAGATATCGCGCCCCCATTGTCCCCTGTCTTTGTCGGTACCATGCAATGAATGGTACCATGTACGGCATAACTTCTTCACTAGGTGGAGGGAGGTCGGACCGAACGGCCATACCGAGCAGTGTCGCACCACTCTGGTCTCCGAGCTTGCGTTGTTGAAACAGACACCAGGGAACCGAGCAAGCCATTGCCATCCACGATCCGGCTATATTGCAGCGCATGGTAGTGCCCAAGAACGACTCGCAGTTCACCCAGATGAGGCGGGGGGCGATCGAGTACTGCGTCTTGGCCATCCTTCGGGAGGGCGAACGGTACGGCTTCGAGCTCGTGCGAGAGCTGACTGCTGCTGACGGCCTCGTGACGAGCGAAGGAACCATCTACCCGCTGCTGAGCCGACTACGGCGAGAAGGGCTCGTCGAGACCTCGTGGCAGGAATCGAACCAAGGACCGCCTCGCCGTTACTACCGGATCACCAAGCAAGGAAACCGAGCCCTCGAGTCCTTCGTCGACCAGTGGATCCGCTTTCGCTCAGCTGTCGACGGAGTTCTCAAGGTCGGAGGTGTCAAGTCACAGCCGGGAGGAGGCGGGTGACGTGAGCACTGGTGAACAACCGGACAGCGAGCAGCTACTACAAGAGTATTTCAACGAACTCGAGGCGGCGCTCGAGGTCTTGCCGAAGGATCGCAGCGATCAGCTGATCGAAGAGATCAGCGAGCATGTCAGCAATGCGATCGCCCTTCAGCGACCTAGCTCGGCCTGGGAGTTGCGGGAGCTGCTGCAGAGGGTCGGCAGCCCGAAACAGATAGCAGTTGCGGCTTTGGAAGAAGAAGGTCCGCATCGTCCTAGGCGCCGTGGTGCGTTGTCGTTGGCGGTCGCTGGATCGATCCTCCTCGCAGGCATGGGTCTGACTATCGGACTCTTGGTGTCCGATGTGCCTCCTGCGCGCTCAAGCTTCGGAGCACGTGCCACGACCACCAAGGAGCCAGCCAAGCCTTTGACGATCTCGACCACAACCACGCTGCCGCCATCCTCCACGACCAGCACGACGACCACGACGACCAGTCCTTCTGCAGGGTCGCCGATCACGAATGGATCGGTGCGTACGGTCACCGCTCAGGAGCTGCCACTGGTCGCGTCCTGTGAGCAAGGCATCGCGGCGACGAGCGAACCGGCCTTGATCTTTTTCGGCTGCGCGACCTCGGCGATCTACGTCGACACGATCACGTGGACCTCGTGGACCGCTACATCTGCAACGGGATACGGGACGCTCCACGTCAATCAGTGCAATCCCACCTGCGCCGCGGGGACCTACGACACCTACCAGGCGACGATCCAGCTCACGAACCCGAGCATCATGATCGGCAATCAGCCGCTGTTTCAGAACATCACGGTAGTTACAAACCTGCACGGCCCCGTTGAGACCGGCTCTGATCCCACTGCCGACTGGGGCTCCGTGCCGGTCGGGTGATCTCAAGACCTGCCTGCAGGGGCCGCTCCTTTCATTTGGGACACTAAATCCGGCCAGGGGCCGTTGGTCTCTCATGCTGAGCTCCACTGGAATGGTCGGCTACGAGGTGCTCCGGGCAGCACGGATTGCTGCGGCCGGCCACGGGAGCCAGATTCTCGCGTCTTCGTCAACCGCGGCGGTCGTCGGGACTCGCTCCGGGTGAGCGCTCTGCTGGACCTCGGCAAACCTGTCACTTCCGCGTGGCCACCTTGCAATTGCGGCACCGTGGCCTGCGTGTCAGATCAAACAGGAGCCGACGACCGAGACGGGAATGACGTCCATCTCGCTCATATGCGATGACTCTGCCGACCGGTAAACGTCTGAAGTACGACACGGCCCTGAGCAGTGTGGCCGGACTGCATGAAGGGAGAGGGAATGGACATCATCAACTTGGGTGCGACGGACGGGCTGCCCCCAGTGAACTGGGCGAACGTCGTCGAGAAGCTCGATGCCGGATCGCCGCCGGCTCCAGACGCCCACAACGCTCGCACGACGTGGCTCTCGACGGTGAACGAGGACGGGAGCCCGCACGTGACTGCGGTCGGTGCGCTCTGGCTGGACGGAGTCTTCTGGTTCCAGACCGGATCGGGTACCCGGAAGGGCCGCAACGTCGCCCGCGATCCGCGCTGTTCGATCGCGGTTTCGATCCGCGATGCGGACGTCGTGGCCGAGGGTGAGGCAAGGCGGGAGACCGACTCGGCCACAGTGACGCGCCTTGCCAAGGCGTGGGCAGACCAGGGGTGGCCCGCCGAACTGGATGGAACCGGGGCTGGTATTACCGCCCCGTTCAACGCTCCGTCGCAGGGGCCACCGCCGTGGAACGTCTATCGCATCAAGCTACATTCGATGACCGTGGTGCTTGGCACCGAGCCAGGCGGGCTAACGCGCTTCAGGTTCTGACCTCAACCCGGCGAGCCGCTTTCCCGGCTCGCCGACCGATGAGCTCCTCGAGTCGGCACTCCGCTCGTCCGGCCGCTCATTTGCGCCCCAAACCAGAATGCATAGCTATTCGCTCGGAACCATGGTCAGGTCGCCTAGAGCTCGCCCGGACACAGGCGACACATTGTTATGAACACCTTGACCCCCGGCATCTTCAGGTGCGTCCCCGTCGACACACCAACCGACCGGGATCAGCCCAGCTCGTTATGAAGCGGGAACCAACTCCGCCAGGAGCGCACTCACCCGAGCGCCGATGTCGTCCCGGATGGGCCGTACCTCTTCGACAGGCTTGCCCGCTGGATCGGGAACCTCCCAATCGACGTAGCGCTTGCCGGGATAAACGGGACAGGCATCACCGCACCCCATGGTCACGATCACATCGGCGAGCTGCGCGGCTTCGTCGGTCAGCTTCTTGGGCCGCTCCGTCGTGATGTCGATGCCGACCTCGGACATCGCTGCCACGACCGCCGGGTTGAGTGTCTCGTCTGGGTCCGATCCAGCCGAAAGGACGACCACCCTGCCGTCGCCGTAGCGGGCGAGAAGTGCAGCTGCGATCTGCGACCGGCCGGCGTTGTGAACGCACAAGAAAAGCACGGCGGGAAGTTTCGCCGTCATGTCGGAAGCCCCGAAGCCTCCTCGATCCGGTCGGCATGGGGGACGAGGATGTCCCCCGCCTCCTCGGGCGAGAGCTTCGGATAGAGGACCAGAATCACCCCGACGGCCACCAGGCCGCCCACCACCTGCGCAGCCACGAAAGTTGGCACCGACGACGGGGCGATTCCGGCGAAGGTGTTGGAGAACATGCGCCCCACGGTGATCGCGGGGTTGGCGAAGCTCGTGGATGACGTGAAGAAGTAGGCCGCGCCGATGTAAGCCCCCACCGCCGCCGGAGCGCTGCGTGAGCGGCCCGAGCGGGCCAGGGCGAAGATCACGAGTAGCAGCCCCAAAGTGGAGACGACCTCGGAGAGGAAGTGGGCAGGCGAAGCCCGGTGCCTGGTCGAAAGCTCGGCGGTGGAGAGCGAGAACATGACGTTCGCGACCGCGGCCCCGAAAACGCATCCGGCCACCTGGACTGGGAGGTAGGCGGCGGCCTCCCGCCAACGAAGTCCCCCAAAGGCCGCGTCCACGAACGACACCACCGGGTTGAAGTGCCCGCCGGAAACCGGCCCGAACATCAGGATGATGGTGAACAGTCCCGCACCCGTCGCCGCGGCATTCTCAAAAAGTTGGAGGCCCGTGTTGCCAGGTGACAGCCGTTGAGCGGCGATACCCGAGCCAATGACCACGGCGGCAAGGAAGGCCGAGCCGAGGAATTCGGCTATCAGCCGTCGCCACAGCGCCGCCTCGCTCATGGCTCGTCAGCAGCAGGTAGTGGCTGCCGGAGCGACTCCGCCCTGGAGCTCGCAGCAGATGCTGGTGCCATCCCCGCACGACCCGGCTTCTGCAGGAGCGTCGGCGAGCACGGTGTAGACCTCCCAGGGCGTGGCGTCAGGGTCCTCCACCCACACCTTGTCCTGCACGGCGTAGCAACAGGTCGTCTCGTGCTCCTCAGTGATGACCAGGCCATCGCCCGACAGGCGGCTCGTGGCTCGGCCGACTTCCTCAATGCTTTCAACCTCGACACCCAAGTGGTTGAGCGCAGCGCCGATGCCGCTGCCCCGGCCCTCGGGTGTCTCCATGAGCACGAGCTTCAGGGGCGGGTCGACGATGGCGAAGTTGGCATAGCCGTGACGGACCTTGGCCGGAGTCGATGCGAAGAGCTTGGAGTAGAAGTCGATGGCGGCGTCCAGATCGGAGACATTGAGTGCGAGTTGCACACGGGACACGGGTACCTCCCGAAGAGATTGACGGTCGTCGATGCATCCCAGTATCGTGAACGTATCGACAGTTGTCAATGGGAGAGCGAATGCCTGTCCGCAAGAACGCCAGCGTGACCCGAGACGAACGGTGTTGCGGCGTGCTCACTCACGAGCCGCTGTCCAAGCGTGAAGCGGAGCGAACCGCCCCGGTGCTCGCCGCCTTGGGTGACCCGGTGCGCCTGCGCCTCCTCTCCATCGTCGCAACCGAAGATGGGGTCTGTAGCTGCAACCTGGAGGGACCACTGGGCAAGAGCCAACCCACCATTTCTCACCACACCCGCATCCTGGCCGAGGCCGGGCTGATCGTCGGGGAACGTCGAGGTAAGTGGACGTGGTGGCAGATCGTGCCCGAGCGCCTGGAGGACCTGCGGCGGCTGCTCGGCGGTCGATAGACGACAAACACTCTTGGATCGCGGTTACTGACTGATCGGATCGGATGGCGGCATCTTCGCCTTTCCGGGCTCCGCTCCCTTCATGGGGTCTTTCCCCGCATCGGAATCTCGGTGACAGACAGAGTGGGGGCGGTGCCGACCAACGTGAGCGAGTGCCGTGACCGGCAAGGTCGACGAGGCTGAACCCGGTGGGCGCTCGGGCTGGAGCTCGCCCGCGATTCGACGGTCATCCTCAGACAGTGTCGGTGATTCTGAGCCGTGTGGCAGTTCTTCGTTGCGGACCAAGGACGTGTCGGTGACGGGCGACATCGCCACTTTGCGGTGGTCAACAGGCAGGCATTTCTTCGCGAGAGCAGATGCCCTCGAACGGCTGAATCTTCAACAGCAACGTAGTGCTCAGGACTCTTCGTGGACGAAAATGTTTTGGCCTCTGACCTGGCCTTTTAAGTGGTCTCGGCGTGGCACTGTGCGAACACCCCTCCCGGGGTAAAAGCCCAAGTTACGAGATGATCGACGGCGGAGCGATGGGTCTCGCAACGTCGAACGCCGTCCGGTGGGCAGGTGAGGGTGCCCGGTAGGCCAGATGGACTGGGCTTGACGGGGCTCTCTCGATCAGTAACTATGAGTGATAGATTATCTATCGGTCATAGTTATGGAGCGCAAGTGGCCACAGCCGAGACGAACAACCAGGTCGATCGACGAGGGCGCCGTCGGGAAGCGAAGCGGGCGACGATCCTCGCTGAGGCGTGGACGCTGGCTCATCGTGACGGCCTGGCCGCCATCTCCCTGCGAGACCTCGGGGAGCGCGTCGACTTGCGGCAACCGTCCCTCTACGCCTACTTCGACTCGAAGCTCGGCTTGTACGACTTGATGTTCGCCGACGGCAACCGGCAGCTCCTCGAATACGTGGAGTCCCTCTCCGTGAGCGACGACCCACGCGAGGCGCTCGTTGCGTTCGTCGAGGCGCTGGTGCGGTTCTCGAGCGACGACGTGGTGCGCCACCAGCTGTTGTTCCAGCGGACGATCCCCGGCTTCGAACCTTCCCGAGCGTCTTACGAGCTCGCTCTCGAGTTCTACGAGTTCGCCCGCCAAAGGCTCGCCGCGGCAGGCGCGACCGACCCCGGCGACGTCGACGTCTTCAGCGCGCTGGTAAACGGACTCGCCCATCAGCAGGTGGCAAACGACCCCGGTGGCGATCGCTGGGTGCGCCTCGCCGCACGGGCGGTCGACATGTTTCTGGCCGACGTCGATCGACGTCGGCAGGGCAGCGCTCGGAAAGGAGCACGGCAATGAACCAGGCAACCGTCCGCGACGTGACCACGGTCCCGAGGATCGCCCACGACGAGGCCATGCGGATCGCCGCAGTGGAGAACACCAAGTTCGCGGGCCTGCTCCGCAGCTTGGAGCCCGACGACTGGACCAAGCCCACCGACTGCGCGCTATGGGACGTGCGCGCCCTCGCCGCTCACGTCGTGGGGTCCGCCGCCGGTCAGGCGTCGCCCCGCGAGTTCGTCCGCCAGGTGCGCAAGGGTCGTCCGCTGGTCGCTGAGATCGGTGGCAAGTTCTGGTGGGACGGGATGAACGAGCTCCAAGTGCGTGAGCGAGCTGACCTCAGTACCGAAGAACTTGTCGCCGAGTGGGGCGCCAGCTCCGCCAGGGCCTTGCGCGCCCGCACCGGGCTCCCGCGCCTGGTCGCCAGGCTTCCCCTGCTCAACCTCCCCGCACCCGTCGGCCGGCAACCGCTCTCCTACCTCTTCGACGTCGGCTTCACTCGCGACGTGTGGATGCACCGCATCGATCTGGCTCAGGCAGCGGCCAAGAGGCTCGACGTCGATCCCGACCACGACGGCCGGATCGTGGCTGACCTCGTCGCCGAATGGGCGGGCACCCACGGTGAGCCCTTCACCCTCACGCTCGGCGGTCCGGCCGGAGGGCAGTTCCGAGCCGGAACCGGCGGCGAGAACGTCGATATGGACGCTATCGAGTTCTGCCGGATCCTGGCCGAGCGAGGTCACGGCACCGGGATCCTACGCCACACCCTTCCCCTTTAGACCGACGTCTAGCCCCACCACCCCAAACCCAAAAGGAGCATGGCATGGACACCCAGATCAGCGAGATCGCAGAGCGCATCTACCGGTTCTCAACCTTCGTCCCCGACGTCGGCCCGACCGGCTTCACCTTCAACCAGTACCTCATCGACGACGAGCAGCCCCTGCTCTTCCACACCGGACACCGAGCCACCTTCCCGTTCCTCGCCGAGGCCATCGCCACCATCACCCCGCTGGACCGGCTTCGCTGGATCACCTTCGGCCACGTCGAGGCGGACGAATGCGGCGCCATGAACGAATTGCTCGCCGCAGCTCCACAGGCCGAGGTGGCCCACGGGGCGCTCGGCTGCATGGTGTCGCTGAACGACTTGGCCGATCGGACGCCGCTGCCGCTCACCGACGGCCAAGTCCTCGAGCTCGGCCGACATCGTGTCCGGCACATCGACACGCCGCACGTCCCCCACGGATGGGAGGCCCGAGTCCTCTACGAGGAGACCACCAAGACACTGCTGTGCGGAGACCTCCTCACCCAACTCGGCAACGGCCCGGCGATCACGACCGAAGACATTGTCGGGGCAGCCGCGCAGGCAGAGGATGTCTTCGGGGCCACTTGCCTCACTCCGAACACCGCTCCCACGATCCGGCGACTGGCCGAACTTGCTCCTACGACGCTCGCCGTCATGCACGGCTCCTGCTTCTCCGGCGACGGGTCGATGGCGCTCCTGTCACTTGCGGACGACTACGACAAGCGTCTCTGCGACGTCCGATCCTGAAGCGGCACCTTCGGCCGCATCGCCTCGAAGACCGTAGGGGACGCTCCCAGAAGCGGTGTCAACCCCGGAGCCCAGATGTGGTCAGTGCCGTCCGGGGAGGCTCGAACCCGACGAGCTTTCGGCCAGTTCGGACGAATAGACGACGTGGCAGTCCTTGCCACTCGCCTTCGCCCGATAGAGGGCCAGATCGGCGTCGCGGAGCATCTCGTCGGCAGACGGCCGGTCACCCACCGCGATGCCCATGCTGGCCGTCACCCACAGCTCCTGACGCGATCCACCGCATAAGCGATAGGGGCGCCGGATCTCCTGCATGACCCGCTCGGCGATCGCCTCTGGTCCGGCGTCCAGACACTCCCCTTCGAGTACGGCGACGAATTCGTCGCCGCCGATCCGGCCCACGGTGTCGCCGGAGCGGAGCACGCCGTGGAGACGACCGCCGACCTGGTTGAGGATCTCGTCACCGGCCGCGTGGCCAAGGGTGTCGTTGATCTCCTTGAAGCCGTCGAGGTCGATGAACAGCGCAGCGACGTCATGGCCGAGCCGTCGGGCGCGGGACAACGCCTGTTCAAGGCTCTGGATCATCAATGCCCGGTTTCCGAGTCCAGTCAGCTCGTCGTGGAGTGCCTGGTGTCGAATCCTTGCCACCAGGCGCGGCGTTGTCCAGCGCGACGGCGCCTTGAGCGGCGACGCCGCGGAGCGCGTCGTTCAGACCGTTGCTCTCACGGAGGCGGTCCGGCCCCTTCATCACCGACACCACCAGACACCCAAGCATCTCCTCGTTTGCGGTCATCGGCACGGTGGCCGTCGCCACTGGGATCTGGTCAGCGGGGAGCCCGTACGCCAAGCAGACGGCCTTCGTACCTTCGGCGTCGAGATAGGCAAGGTCGGGGCCGAGCGCGTTGAGGGCGCTCGACCGAAGGGAGCCTTGGCGGAGCCGTGCCTCGACTCGGGACGGGAACCCGTCGGCCCCGCCCAGAAGAACCCTGTCCGCCTCGGTCAGGAGGACCAGGGATCGGTCGCAGTCGACGACCCGCCGGATAGATTCGGCCAGCTGCGTCGCAATCTGCTCCGGGCCCGACAGCGCGGCCAGGTCCCGTGACAGCTCGAGCAGAGCGGCCGAGGTGGTCGCTTCACGCCGGGCCTCGTCGAGTGCGGTGGCCGAGTCGAGCGCCGCCGCCGCCAGTGCCGCGTAGGAGGCGAACACCCGCCGCTCCTGCTCGAGGTACTCCCGGCTGCCCGGGTCGACAGCCGCCAACCACCCGTAGCGAGTCCGGTTCGACGCGACCTCGACACACAACCGGCCCGGGGCGGCCCGGCCCTCCGGTTCCAGCAGCTCGGCTCCGATCCGACCGGCCTCGGCGGGGTCCATCCCTTGCGCCAACAACCTCGGTCGGATCGGCAGACGAGGATCGGTCACGAGCACGTAACAGGGTGCATACATCGATCGGGAGGCTGCCTCCAGCACTCGGCTGAGTCCGGCATCGGGGTCGGGCGCCGAGACGAGGTCGGCCACGGTCTGCTGGATGGCGGCGAGGCGAGACTCCAGCAAGTGCGATCGGGTCTCGAAATAACGCCGCTCCTGCTCGGCTCGGTTCTCCTCGTCCTCCGTCCAGCGAAGCCGAAAGGTGCAGCACTCGTCGCCAGAACAGCAGCAGGTTTCTTCGACGGCGTCTCCGGCCGGCAGCCCGAAGAGCCGGGGCAGCAACGAGAGGACACCGCTCTCGAATGCGCAGAACTCGGGGAAGGAGTTGAAGCCCTCGGTGAACCACGTCCGAACGAGCCATTCATCGGGGGCCACCTCTTCGCCGCTCATGTGCCGGACGGTTGAGAGGCCGAAGGCCGAGTCGGTACTGAGGGCGGCCCGAAGAAGCGAGCTCGGTGATCCGAGGTCCTGGAGGGACTGTGCCAGCTCCGCGCTGGATCCGGAGTCGACCGGTGTTGCCAGCGCCGCGTCGGTCAACGATGACGGGCCGTCGAGCATCGATGCCGTCGCCTCGAACAGCCGGCGGATTTGGTCGTACGACGCCCAGACGGCGTCGTCGAGGAGCACCTCGATGGGCCGATCCTCACCGGCGAATGCGAGGACCCGACGGACCACCTCGGCGTCATGCCGTTCGTGAAGGAACTGCACCACCATTCGGACGTAGACGCCGCTGAACTGGCGTTCCCGGTCCCCGTCCATCCCCTTCTCATCGGCCGGTCGGAGGTCCATCTTGACCCAAAAACCCCCACTGGCCAGGAGAAAGACCCCAGGTCAGAGGGACAATTGTGCATCGCCGGGAGACGGCGGCTCGCGCCCGGCGACAACCTCCGACGACGCTCCCGGTTCGAGCCGAGCGATCAATCGGTTGACGAAGGAGGTCGTCGCCTCGTGACCGGCGGTGACACCGAGTGCCTGTTCGATCGACAGGACCTGGGCGAGGCCGGTCATCATGAGCAGGGCGACGATGGGTGGCACCTCTCGCTCGGGGACTCCGTCGACAGCCAGGGCAGTGGCGAGGGCCTCGAGCTGCAGAGCCCGGAAACGTTCGGCATAGTGGGCGATCTCCGTGCGGATGGCCTTCCGGTGGTTGGCCAAGGCGGCGAACTCGATCGAGAAGGCTGCGCCTCGCCGATCGAGGCTGAGCTGCCACAGCGATCGCAACGATCCGTCGGCGGCAACGACCCGCTCGAACCGTACGAGGTTCTCCTCGGCGCGTCGGCGAAGAACCTCGACGAAGAGGTCGTCCATGGTGCGGAAGTAGTAGTGCACAAGCTGCGGTTTGAGCCCGGCCTTGGCCGCCACCCGCCGCGAGGTGACGGCGGCGTATCCCTCGTCCAACAGCAGCTGCTCGGCCGCCTCCACGAGTTGGGCACGACTCTTCGAGTCGGCGGCGCCGATGCGTCGTGACGGGCCCGTCGTCATCACCGATACCTTGCCACGTCCCCCACCCCCTGCTAAGCAATTGCTCAGCATTGCTGTGCAATTGCACAACACGGTGCTGGCCGTCGGCCGGCTCAGAGGAGGCCTCCTTGCCCGATTGGACGACGATCGACTTCTTCAACGACGAATCGCTCGTCGACGACCCCTACCCCTACTTCGAGGACCTCCGCTCCGAATGCCCGGTCCTCCCCCTCCCCCATCTCGGAGTCGTGGCCGTGACCGGCTACGAAGAGTCCACCGAGGTCTACCGAGACACCGACACCTTCTCGTCGTGCAATGCCTTCGTCGGCCCGTTCGCCACCTTCCCGGTGCCGCTCGAGGGCGACGACGTGAGCGAGATCGTCGACCGCTACCGGGACCAGCTGCCCCTCAACGAGCACATGGTCACCATGGACCCACCGGACCACACCCGCGAGCGGGCGCTGCTCATGCGCCTGATCACGCCGAAGCGGCTCAAGGACAACGAGGCGTTCATCTGGCGCCTGACCGACCGACAGCTCGACGAGTTCGTGGCCGACGGCCGGTGCGAATTCATCAGTGCCTACGCCCAGCCCTTCGCCATGCTGGTGGTCGCCGACCTCCTCGGCGTGCCCGAGGCCGACCACCATCGGTTTCGCGAAGGATTCGGACTGAGCGGACGCCCCGGTGAGATCGGCGACGGCGGCGAGAGCAACTCCGGCATGAACCCACTGGCGTGGCTCGACGAGTGGTTCGCACGCTTCATCAGCGAACGACGGCACGAGCCACGCCAGGACGTGCTGACCGCCTTGGCGCTCGCCACCTACCCCGACGGGTCCACCCCGGAGGTCACCGCGGTGGTACGGACCGCCACCTTCCTGTTCGCCGCCGGGCAGGAGACGACGGCCCGCCTGCTGGCTGCATCGTTGAAGCACCTCGCCGAGCACCCGGACGTCCAAGACGAGCTCCGGGCGGACACCTCACGCATTCCCGATTTCATCGAGGAGGCACTGCGCATCGAGAGCCCGGTCAAGGCCGACTTCCGCCTCGCCCGGCGGACCACGACCGTGGGCGGCGTGGACATACCCGCCGGAACGGCGGTCATGTTGCTCAACGGCGCCGCCAACCGTGATCCCCGCCGGTTCGAATGCCCGGAGCAGTTCCGCCTCGATCGACCCAACGCTCACGCCCATATCGCTTTCGGCCGTGGCGTCCATTCCTGTCCCGGCGGCCCGTTGGCCCGGGTGGAGGGTCGGATCAGTCTCGAACGCATCCTCCGTCGGATGCACGACATCCGGCTGTCCGAGGAACACCACGGGCCGCCCGGGAACCGACGCTTCCGTTACGAGCCGACCTGGATCCTCCGCGGCTTGAGCAACCTGCACCTCGAGTTCACCCCGGCCGACGGCAACTCGTGAGCCGCGTCGCCGTCGTCACCGGCGGGGCATCGGGCATCGGACTCGGTGTCGGGCGGATGTTCGGGTCGGACGGGCATCGCGTCGCCCTGCTCGACTCGAACCTCGAGGGCGCCCGGACGGCGGCCGCCGGGCTCGTGGCCGAGGGCTCGACCGCCCTGGCCGTCGAATGCGACGTCGCCGACCGAGGGTCGGTTGCCGCCGCATTCGCACGGGTGCGGGCCGAGCTCGGACCGGTCGAGATCCTCGTGACCAGCGCCGGCGTCGAGGCCTTCGACCCGTTGCTGGAGATCACCCCCGAGCAGTGGGACCGGATTATCGCCGTCAACCTGACCGGCACCTTCAGCTGCGTGCAGGCGGCGGTGGTCGACATGCTGGCCGGTCGGATGGGGCCGGATCGTCACCATCTCCTCGTCGAGTGCGCAGTCGGGGGCTCCGAACATGGCCCACTACGCGGCGTCAAAAGGTGGCGTCATCTCCCTCACCAAGGCATTGGCCAGGGATCTCGCCCGCCACGGGATCACCGTCAACACCATCCCGCCGAGCCTCGTCGACACACCCATGGCCCGCCAGGCCGAGGCCTCGGGCAAGTTCCCGGGGGTCGACGTCATCGCTCCCATGGTGCCCCTCGGCCGGGCGGGGACCCCGGCCGACATCGCCGCCGCTTGTGCGTTCCTCTGCTCCGACGGCGGCAGCTACATCACCGGTCAGGTCATCGGCGTCAACGGCGGCATGTACATCTGACCGGATACCGCCCTCGATCAGAGGGTGGCGTTGGCCGACTGCCCGGTGACGTCCAGCACGACCTTGCCGACCGCTCGCCCGTCGGCCACGTAGCGAAGAGCCGCGGCCACGTCAGCCAGTGCGAAGGTGGCCCCGATGTGCGGGCGGACCCGGCCCGAGCCCACCAGCTCGAGCAGCTCCCGTTCGTCGCGCCGCAACTCGTCCGGTCGATGGACGGCGAAGTCGACGAACTGGAAGCCGAGGACCTGGACGCCTTTGAGCAGCACCAGGTTCAACGGGATCCTCGGGATGGTCCCCGAGGCGTAACCGACGGTCACGAACCGGCCGCCGAAGCGGAGTGAGCGCAGCGCCGGCTCGGAGAGCGCACCGCCCACCGGGTCGACGACAACATCGGCCCCCTCCGGGATGGCCTGGCGAAGGGCGGCCCGCAGGTCGCCCGAACGGTGGTCGATCGAGCGCCGAGCGCCCTTCTCGGTGGCAACGGCCAGTTTCTCTTCCGACGAGGCGACAGCGGTGACCGAAGCGCCGAGCAGGGATCCGAGCTCGACCGCGGCCAGGCCCACCCCTCCCCCGGCGCCGAGGACGACGAGCTCCTCGCCCGGCTGCAGGGCGGCGACCGAGCGGAGCACGTGAAAGGCCGTCCGGTGGGCCACGCCGAGAGCGGCGGCCGAGCACTGGTCGAGGCCGGCTGGGACAGGGGTCAGAGCGGCGGCGGCCACGGCAACCTCCTCGGCGAAGGCGCCCACGAGTGCCGTGCCGAAGACCCGATCCCCGGACGACAGCCCCTGGACGTCGGGTGCCACCTCGCTCACCACTCCGGCGAACTCGCTCCCGGGGACGAACGGGGTGGGGACGCTCAACTGGTAGTCGTCGGCCACCAACAAGACGTCGGGGAAGTTGACGGCGGCGGCGTCCACCCGCACCCGCACCTGGCCCGGCCCCACCTCTGGTGCCGGTATGTCGGCCAAACCGACGACCTCGGGTGAACCGTAGGAGCGGCAGACGGCGGCGCGCACGTCGCCGTCAGCGACCCTGCCAAACCGGCGATCGCTTCTCGATGAAGGCGAGGGCGCCTTCGCGGGCATCCTGGCTGGCGAAGACGACGCGGGACAGCTCCTCTTGGCGTTCGACCGCACGGCCGGCGTCGCGGACGCCCAATCGCATGAGCTCCTTCGCCGCCATGACTCCGAGTGGACCGTTGGCCGCGATGCGCTCGGCGTAGTCGAGGGCGGTGAGCACGACTTCGGCGGGGGCGACGACGGCATTGACCAGGCCGAGCTCGTAGGCCCGGGCCGCGTCGACGGTGTCGCCGGTGAGCGCCATCTCGAGGGCGACGCCAAGTGGGATTCTCGTGCCGAGAAAGGTGCCCCCACCGGCCGGGAAGAGCCCGCGCTTCACCTCGGGCAGACCGAACTTCGCCTCCTCGCTGGCCACGATCACGTCGCAACCGAGGAGCAGCTCGAAGCCGCCGGCCACCGCGGTGGCGTTGGCCGCACCCACAACGGGGATCTCGACCTCGCCACCGAGGAATCGGTGGAAGGTCCGGTTCGCCGCGTCGGCGCCCAGGCCCATCTCCTCGCCGGCGCTGAACGCCTGCAGGTCCATACCCGCGCAAAAGGCCCGATCGCCACTACCGGTCAGGACCACGGCCCGGATGTCCGGATCGGTCTCGGCATCCCCGAGGGCGGCGCCGATGGCTGCCATGAGCTCGGGATTAAGGGCGTTGCGCGCCGCCGGTCGGTTCAGGCGAGCGACGAGGACCGACCCCCGCCGTTCGCGGATCAGGACACCGTCGTCGGTCATCCGTTGTCGTCGGTGATGTCGGCGAGCGCAGCGACCTCGGCCGCTCTGCCGATCAGGCCGCTCCCGATGAGGCCGAACGCCTGGAGCTTCTCGTCGTCGATCAACGCTCCCCCTCCGAGTCGTGGTTCGGCAGGCTATCGGCCCAACCGGTAACACCACTAGTCCTCTGGAAGATTTCCATTATCGTATCTGAATATGGCGTTCTGTCCCGGTGGTCGGCCGCCGCGGAGCCGTTCTGCGGCCTCGGCCCGGGCGTGATGGACCTGCAGGCCTTTCGCCGCTCCCTCGATGCATGGCTGGACGAGCACGGGCCCGAGCTGCGAGGCGACAACGGCGGGACCGGCTCGCTCGACGAGCAGATGGCCCAGCTGACCACCGTCAAGCGGAGACTGTTCGATGCCGGGTGGATGCGTTACGGCTGGCCCGAGGCGGTGGGCGGTCTCGGCGGGTCGACGTTGCTCCGTGCCTACCTCGGACAAGCACTGACCGAACGCGACCTCGTGGAACCCGGCATCTATTCGATGACCGAGGTGCTGGCGCCCACGGTGATCACCTTCGCGTCGCCGGATCTGGCGGCGGCCAGTGTGCCCCGCTTGCTTCGGGGGGACGAGACCTGGTGCCAGGGCTTCTCCGAGCCAGGCACCGGCAGCAATCTCGCCGCACTGTCCTGCCGGGCCACGAGGACCGGCGAGGGGTGGAACGTGCGCGGGCAGAAGGTCTGGACCAGCCTCGCCCAGTACGCGCAGCGTTGCGTGCTGCTCACGAGGACAGGCCCGGTCGACTCCGCCCACAGCGGCATCACCGCACTCTTCGTGGACATGGACACGCCGGGCATCACCGTGCGACCCCTCCGGACCATGCACGGGATCGAGGAATTCTGTGAGGTGTTCCTCGACGACGTCCTGGTCCCGTTCGACCGCACCCTGGGTGGCGAGGGTGACGGCTGGTCCGTCGCCATGGACCTCCTTCCGTTCGAACGGAGCACTGCCCTCTGGCATCGCGTCGCCTTCCTCCACCAGCGCATGGACCGGCTCCTGGCCTCGGCCCCGCCGGAGAACCTGCGCGACGACGACGTCGGCCGTGCCGCGCTGTTGCTCTTCGCCCTGCGAGCCCGGTCCCGTGCCACCCAGTACCGCATGGACAAAGGCGAGAAGCTCGGGCCCGAGACTTCGGTGGACAAGGTGCTCATGGCGACGGCCGAGCAGACCGTCTTCGACGTGGCCGCCGACGCTCTCGCCGAGGAGCTCTGCGTCGGCCACGAGCCTGACATCGAGCAGTGGCGATCGGAGTTCCTCTACTCCCGGGCGGCCACCATCTACGGCGGGACGGCCGAGATCCAGCGCAACATCATCGCCCGTCGGCTACTGGAACTCGGTCCCGATCACTGATGGACCGGAACGAACAGGAGCTCCTTGAGAGCGCTCTCCGCCGCGCCATCGAGGCGCGGGACGGCGACTCGATCGACGACGTCCTCGACGAGCTGGGCTGGCTCGAGGCGCTCGCCGCGGACGCTCGAACGGCGATCGGTATCGTCTTCACCTTGCAAGGTGCCTACAACGTCACCTCGTCGGCGCTCGACGACGTGCTCGTACAGACCCTTGGCGTCGGCGGACCGACGGCGGTCGTCCTGCCCCGGATCGGGCGCTCCACACCCCCGGCCATCCGCACGCCGGAGGGTCTCTCGGTGCGGGGGATCGGCACGTGCGCCCTACGACGCCGCTCTCGTGCGCTCATCGTGACCGACGCTTCGAGCCGCTCGGCGGTGCTCGAGGCCGAGGTCGCCGGGCTCGCCTTCCGGCCGGTTGCCGGCCTCGACCCCGCGCTCGAATGGGTGGAGGTCGTCGGTTGTGGGCCAAGCTCGGTCGCGGCAGACCGGACGGGCGATGCCGCCGGTGCCCCTCCCGCCTGGGAGGAGGCCGTTGCTATCGGGCGTCTGGCCATCGCTTACGAGCTCGTCGGTGCCGGCCGGGCCATGCTGAGGATGGCCCGCGACCATGCCCTCGACCGCGTGCAGTTCGGCCGGCCCATCGCCGACTTCCAGGCCATCCGCCACCGCCTGGCCGACGCCTTCGTGGCCCTCGAGCAGGCGGACGCTGCCGTTGCCGCGGCCGGGGAGGACCCGACCACCGCCGCGACCATGGCCAAGGCGTTGGCCGGCCGGGCTGCCGCGACCGTCGCCCGGCACGCACAACAGGTGCTCGGCGGCATCGGCTTCACGACCGACCACCCGTTCCACCGCTACTTCCGGCGGGTGGTGGTCCTCGATCAGCTGCTCGGGAGTAGCCGCGACCTCACGATCCAGATCGGCAGGGAAGCAATCACCGCTCGGCGCCTGCCCACCCTCCCCTCCCTCTGATCACGCGTGGCGCGAGCCCACGGTGGCGGCAAGCAACGGGGATGCCTCGACCAACCAGTCGGCGATGACCCGGTCGATCTGGTCCAGATCGCTCTCGAGGACATAGAGGCCTCGGCTCGGTGTCGTGGCCCCGATCTCGATGAGCACGGGACGGAGATGCACGTCGATGGCCAAGGCATGCCGCGGCCCGGCGCCGACCATCACCGGAACGGCGGTGACCCCGGCCAGCCCCGAGGTCGAGTACCCGTCGAGGAACGTCTTGAGCAGTCCCGTGTACGAGGCCTTGTAGGTGGGCGAGGCCACCACCACCAGCCGGCAGCGCGCCACCCGCGCCATTGCATCGGCCACCCGCGCGTCGGAGCGATCGAAGAGAGCGGGACCGAGGTCGGCGAGGTCCACCACCTCCCTCGGCGCAGTGTCCAAGCCGACGGCACGGGCCACCGCGTCGGCCACGGCCGTGGCCACGGCGAGCGTGCGCGACCCGGGCCTCGGGTTGCCGACGACAACACCGACCGGCCACGCTGCGGTCATGTCCGTTCCCCTCGAGCCGGTCGCCGGGCGGACCGGTCAGCGGGGCCGGTGATCGGACGAGGCGCGCTCTCGCAACTGGAGCGCGTTCACACAGAGCGTGGCCAGCTGATCCACCCCGTCCTCGAATGCGGCATGAACCTGCCCCTGGACGAACCACATCTCCGAGAAGCGGGAGACCATGGCCGAGAGTGCGGCGGCCGTCGTCACCGGGTCGAGGTGAGGGTCGGCCAAACCGTGCGCCTGGAGGTAACGGATGGCGTCCTCGGTCTGCTTGGTGTAGGTCCCTTGCATCGCCAATCGGGCGGACCGCACCTCGGTGTCATAGCGCGAGACCTGCTCGATGACGCCCATGATGGCCGCCTCCGCCTGGTAGGCGCCGAGGTACTGGCGGATCGATGATTCAACGCGGTCGCGCATACTGACGTCGCCGGTGGCGAGGAGCCCACTGGCCACGATGGAGTGCAGGCTCAGGTCCTCTTCCTGTGCCCTGGCCACCTCGCGGAAGATCTCCTCCTTCGATTCGAAGTAGTGATAGAAGGAGCCGTGAGACAGGCCGGCCCGCTCGGCGATGTCAGAGACGCGGGCGTCGAGGAACCCGTTCTCCTTGAAGATCTCTTTGGCCGCCTCGAGCAACCTCGCCCGGGTCCGCACCCCCTTGCGTGAGCGCGGACCGACCGGCTTGTCGGTCTCGACGGATGCCGCGGCCGGCGCGTTCGTCATCTCCACAGCTCCTCCGATCCCGTCGTCATGATGTCACCGCCGAGTTGTTGGCGGTCGCACCGTTCGCCCCGCCGCCCCGCCGTCGCGCCGTCATGGATCCCCCCGCTGGAGGAGGAGTACGCCGGACGGCGTGCCCCCGCCGGTGGCGACCACCGCGGTGCCGGCTCCGGGCACCTGCCGCTCGCCGGCTTCGTGGCGGAGCTGGGTGATGGCCTCGTAGACGAAGCCGAACCCGTGGGTCCGCCCCTCGGACAGCTGGCCGCCGTGCGGGTTGAGGGGCAGGTCGCCCTCCGGCGAGATGGTCCGACCCTTGTCGATCCAGTCTTGCGCCTCGCCGAAGCCGCAGAAGCCGAGCGACTCGATCCACGAGACGGCGTTGAACGTGAACCCGTCGTAGAGCAGCGCCACGTCGACGTCCGCCGGTCGGAGCGACGTCCGTGACCACAGGTGCGCCGACTGGCCCAGTAGCTGGGGCTCGTGGGTGACCGTCCCTTGGTCCCACGAGATGCGCTCGGTGACCTGCGTGCCGACGGCCTCCACCCGGACGGGCGACTTGGGCAGGTCGGCCGCCGTGGCACCGTCGGACACGATCACCGCCACCGAGGCATCGCAGGGTACGTCGCAGTCGTAGAGCCCGAAGGGACTGGTGATCGGGCGCGCCGACAGATAGTCGTCCATGGTCATGGGCTGGCGGTAGATGGCGGCGGGGTTCCGCGCCGCGTTGGCCCGACCATTGACGGCGATCGCCCCGAAGAGCTCCCTCGTGGCGCCGTAGCGGTGGAGGTACTGATTGGCGTTCATGCCGATCCAGTTGGCGGCCGAGAAGGCGCCGAAGGGGAGGCGCCACGCCTGAGGACCCGATGCCCGGCTCCCGCCGGACGGCCCATGCCGCAAGGTCGCATAGGTCGACTCCCAGACCGTCCGGAAGCAGAGCACATGGCGACAGAGCCCCGCCGCCACTGCCAGCATGGCGGCAACGATGGCGCCGCCTGGGCCCGGCAGGTCGCCGCCTCCGTTGATCCATGTCGGCCGGAGCCGCAGGGCCTCCTCGACCGCGGTGACTCCACCTTCACTCATGCCCATCCCGACGCCGCCGGGATAGGTGGACAGCCCGTCGATGTCCTCCATCTGCAGGCCGGCGTCGGACACGGCGGCGAGGCAGGCGTCGACGGTCAGGGAGAGTGGGTCGACCATGAGGCGCCGCCCGAGCTCCGAACGTCCGATCCCCGACAGCACGACCCGGTGCTCGAACCGGTCGGAGGAGGCCGGTGGACGTGGGACCGGACGCTCGGGGGCGGGCACCCGTTCGATCGGGTCGGTCGATCCCGTCGGCTCGAAGAAGGGCAGCCACACGTCCTCGTGTTGCTCGAAGCGAACACGGACCTCGTGGCCGATCTCGACCTCGGCGGGACGTGCGCCCACCAAGTTGGTGGTGAGCCGCACATCGGGGTCTTCGGCCAGTGCGACAATGGCAATTACATAGGGAGGCTCGAACGCCGGATGCCACTGGTGGGCGTTGACCGTGAGCCCGATGACGGTGCCCTGGCCGCTGACCGCCTGCACCTGGCGATCCCGACTGCGGCAGACGGGGCAGATTGGGACGGGCGGATGGACGAGCTTCCCGCAGTTGCCGCAGGCCTGGATGCGAAGCGTGCCGTCGGCCCCAGAGGACCAGAACCACTCGCTTCCCGGCACCAACTCGGGCAGTGGCCTCACCGGTGGCGCCTCGGTCGAACAACACAGTGCATGACCGCTCAAAGTATAGACATCGACGTCGATATCGATTTTTGGACCGACCGCTACAAGAGCGGCGTGACCCCGCTCGTGACCGAACCGAGGTCGGCGACGATCTGGGGCAGGTCGACCGAGGCGACGATGCCCGGCGCCGCCGCGCACACGAAGGGGACGACGTTGACGGCGCGGTTCGCCGTGTAGCCGGGCGACATCGCCGCCATTCGTTCGAGTGGTACCGCGAACCGGAGATCGACGTCCAACGGCGCGTCGCCCTCGACCGAAAGGTGCCACCCCGTCGGGCGCACCTCCCAACCTGGATCGAGATCCGCGGTGCAGTACCACGTGGCCCGGAACTGAAGGACGGGGCGGCCGGAGCGGATCCCCGACACCGTGGTTCGCTGGCCGGCGACCGTCCCGGGTTGGAGCGCTCCGGCGGCGATAGTGGTCGCCACCCGCGCGGTGGCGACCTCGCCCTTCGCTTCGACCATTTCGAGCGGGATGGAGAGCGCGTCAGCCACGAGCTCGAGAGAGGGCCCGAAGCTCGACTTCAGGTACTCGTCGCGGCCCTCGGTCATGTCCGCCGGATCGCGGCCGAAGCCCATGAGGTCGAAGAGGAGCTCGGGTGAGGGGCGCTGTGACAGATCGGCATACTCGTCGATCACCAGCCGGTCGAGGCGGCGTTGAATAGAGGTGAGCACGAGCGGCACCGCCTCGGTGATGAACCCCGGGCTGCTCCCGGTGCTGTGCACCGACGTGCCACCAACTCGGCAGGCGGCCTCGACCGCGGCCCGCACACCGGCGTCGAGCCCGTCGGGCCGATGGAACTCGCCCGTCGTCGTGACGACATTCGTACCCGATGCCAGCAATCGAACGATCTCCTCGACGCTCCCGCTCCGAGGCATGTAGAGCGCGCCGTCGGCCTCGAGGGCCACGATCTCGTCGACGTCGTCGGTGGTCGCCACCCCGCACGGCTCGAGCCCACACAGCTCGCCGGCGTCGATCCCCACCTTCTCCGGCGAGTAGACGAAGACGCCGACCAGCTCGAGCGACGGGTGTTCGATGACACCCCGAAGAGATCGCATCCCGATGTTTCCGGTCGCCCACTGCACGACCCGGAGTGGCCGGCGGACCGCGTCAGGCACGGACCGTGCTGGACACCCGCTCGGGACGGGCAATCCCCAGGTGCTCACGCAACGTTGCCCCCATGTAGCGATCGCGGAAGATTCCACGCCGTTGGAGCTCGGGGACGACCAGGCGGACCACGTCCTCGTAGGCGCCGGGGACATGGGTGGCCGCGATCACGAAACCGTCGCAGGCCCCGCTCGTAAACCACTCGTCCATCTGGTCGGCCACCTCGGTCGCCGTGCCCACGAAGCGTGGCCCCTGCAAGAGCGTGGCCCGATGACCGGCCAGATCGGCCAGCGTGACCGTGTCGCCGATGTGCTGGCGGAGGTTCTGGACGAGCCCGCGGATGCCGGAAACGCTGGCGATGAGTTCGTCGCTGATCGGGGCATCGAGGGGCAACGACGAGAAGTCGTAGTTCATGAGCTCCGACAGGAGGGTGAGGGACGCGGTCGGGTCGACCAGCTCGTTCAAGAAGACCTGCTCGCGCTCCTCGGCGTGGGCCCGTGATTCGCCGACCACGGTGTAGGCCATGGGCAGCATCCGTACGCCGGCGGGATCGCGCCCAAGCTCGGCGATGCGCGCCTTTTGGTCCGCGTAGTGCGACCGAGCCAGGTCGATGTCCGGATCTCCGGTGAAGATCAGCTCTGCCCACCGGGCCGCGAAATCGCGGCCGCGACCCGACGAGCCTGCCTGGAGCAGCACCGGTCGGCCCTGCGGTGACCGCGGGACGGTGAGCGGGCCCCGCACACGGAACCAGTCGCCCGCATACCCGAGCTCGTGCACCTTCTCGGGGTCGGCGAAGACCGGGGTCGCTCGGTCGAGCACGAGCGCATCGTCTTCCCAGGTGTCCCACAGGCCGGTTGTCGCCTCGAGGAACTCGTCGGCGCGGTCGTAACGGGCATCGTGGTCGAGGTGCTCCTCGAATCCGAAGTTCTGCGCCTCGCCGTCGTTGACCGAGGTCACTACGTTCCACGCCGCCCGGCCCCCGGACAGATGGTCCAGGGTGGCGAAGGTGCGGGCCACATGGAACGGCGAGTAGTAGGTCGTCGAATAGGTTGCCCCGAGCCCGATCGTGGTCGTGGCCGCCGCGCACACACCCAAGACGATCGACAGGTCCAGCTTCACCGGGCGTGCCCCGAGACGAACCGCATCGGCCACGGAGCCGGCGTAGATGCCCGGCATGGCCAGCCGGTCGTCGAAGAACATCAGGTCGAAACAGCCCTGCTCGAGGGTGCGAGCCAGCTTCTCGTAGTACCCCTTGGTCAAGAACCCCTGATCGGTGGCCGGGAACCGCCATGAGCCGGCGTACACCGTGGTGTTGCCGGCCTGCATGAAGCCCACGAGCGACATCTGCCGCCGGTCACCCCCGTTCATGGCCGGTGACCGTCGACCCGATCCCCGGTTGCGCCCACGCACTCGAAAACCCCGGCGCCCGGCCGCCCGTGGTGGGTCACCTCAGGCGCTCTGCGCAGCCATCGCCCGCCGGGCCCGCTCGCGGAAGCCCTCGAGCTTCTCGTCGGGTGTGCGCACCCGGGTGCTCAGGGCCATGACCGACACGTCGTGGCCCGCCACCTGGCGGCGGAGGGCGCCGACGGTCGCGTCCTCCTTGCGCACGTGAGCGAAGGGGTCGAAGGAGTACCAGCGCATGGCGTTCCCGATGGGTGATCTTGTCGACCTCGTCGGCGGGGGACGGCGTTGTCGGTGAAGACGGCCGACAGCTCCTCGGGGGCGCCTGGCCACATCGAATCGCTGTGCGGGTAGTCGGCTTCCCAGGCGATGTTGTCGATGCCGATGCGGTGACGCAGCTCGATGCCGACTCGATCGCTGATGAAGCAGGTGAGGAAGTGCTGGCGGAAGACCTCGCTCGGCAGGCGGCCGCCGAAGTCCTGCAGCGTCCAGGTGTGGTGCATCTCGAAGGTCCGGTCGACCCGGTCGAGGAAGTAGGGGATCCAGCCGGTGCCGCCTTCCGACAGGGCGATGCGCATGCGCCGGGTACTCCTTGAGCACCCGCGACCAGAGCAGGTCGGCGGCGGCCGACTGGATGTTCATCGGCTGCAGCGTGATCATCACGTCGGGCGGCGAGTCGACGGCGGGGATCGAGAGGCGGCCGGAGGAGCCGAGGTGGATCGACAGCACCGTCCCGGTGTCGCACAGCGCCCGCCAGAGCGGGTCCCAGTACTCGTCGTGGAAGCTCGGATACCCGAGCGCGGCCGGGTTCTCGGTGAAGGTCAGGGAATGACAGCCCTTCTCCGACACCCGCCGGACTTCGTCGGCGGTGAGCGTCGGCATCCCAGATGGCCGGAACGGCCATGGGGATGAACCGACCGGGATAGGCCCCGCACCACTCGTCGATGTGCCAGTCGTTGTAGGCGCGGACGAGGGCGAGCGAGAAGTCGATGTCGTCGGTGGCGAACAGCCGGGCGGTGAACGTTGGGAACGACGGGAAGTTCATGGAGGCGAGCACACCGCCCGCGTCTCATGTCGTGCACCCGCTCGTGGACGTCGTAGCAGCCCGGCCGAATCTCCTCGAGGCTCTGGGGCTCGAGGCCGTACTCCTCCTTGGGACGGCCGGCCACCGCGTTGAGGGCCGAGTTCTCGATGACCGCTTTGCCGAAGACCCAGACGTCCGAGCCGTCATCCCGCCTCGATGAGCTTGGGCGCCCGCTCGAGGTACTTCGGCGGGAGGTGGTTGACGAAGACGTCGGGCGGCTCGATGACGTGGTCGTCGACGCTGATCAGGATGAGGTCGTCCGCACCGATCATCGGGTCCCCCTGAGAATGGCCCTCTCTAATGGAAGAGTGGCATTATACACAGTGACGTCCGACGCCGACCGGCGAGGCCGGCCCCTCGCCCCGTCGCGCAAGGAGGCGCCATGAGCCCGACCGGCACACCGCCGCCCACCCACCTCCGTAGCGCCCGAATGCTGGACGTGGACGGCCGGCGCCGTCGTCGAGCCGGGTGACGTCCTGGTCCTCGACGGCCGCATCGCGGAGCTTCGTCCCGACCTCCGTTCCCTCCGATGCCGAGGTCCTCGACCTGGGCGACGTCACCCTCCTGCCCGGGCTCATGGACATGGAGGTCAACCTTCTCCTCGGTGGACCGGACCATCGCAGTCCCCTCAACGCGGTGCAGGACGACCCGGCCGTTCGGGTCCTCCGTGCCGTGGCCAACGCCCGGCGCACCTTGCGATCGGGATTCACGACGGTGCGGAACCTCGGTCTCTTCATCCAGACCGGAGGGCTTCTGCTCGACGTCGCCCTCAAGAAGGCCATCGACCTCGGATGGGTGGACGGCCCCCGAGTGGTCCCGGCCGGACACGCCATTACGCCGACCGGCGGCCATCTCGACCCGACCATGTTCCAGGCCTTCGCGCCACACGTCCTCCCCCTCACCGTCGAGGAGGGCATCGCCAACGGCGTGAGCGAGGTGCGCAAAGCCGTCCGCTACCAGATCAAGCACGGCGCCGAGCTCATCAAGGTGTGCGCCTCGGGCGGGATCATGTCCCACACCGGGGCCGGCCGGGGCGCAGCAGTACTCGGACGAGGAGCTCTGTGCCATCGCCGACGAGGCTCATCGGGCCGGTCTCCGGGTTGCGGCCCACGCCCACGGCGACGACGGCATCAGGGCCGCCATCGAAGCCGGGATCGACTGCATCGAGCACGGATCGCTGATGACGGACGAGACGATGGCCTTGATGATCGAACGCGGAACGTTCCTCGTGCCCACCACGTATCTGGCGGACGGCATGGACGTCTCGTCGGCCGCTCCCGAGCTGCAGGCCAAGGCGGCGGAGGTCTTCCCGAAGGCCAAGGAGACCATCAGCAAGGCCATCCGACGAGGGGTGCGGATCGCCTGCGGCACCGACGCGCCGGCCATCCCGCACGGTCGCAACGCCAAGGAGCTCGTCGCCCTCGTCGATCGTGGGATGACCCCCTTGGAGGCCATCCGGGCGGCGACGACGGTGGCCGCCGATCTCATCGACGTCACCGACCGAGGACGCCTCCAACCGGGCCTTCTGGCCGACATCGTGGCCGTGCCCGGGGACCCGACTGCCGACATCGGGACCCTGGAGAAGGTCGTCTTCGTGATGAAGGGCGGGGCCGTCTTCCGGGACGATCGGGAGAGCGGCGGCCGCTAGCTCGGCGAGGGATTCCGGTGGTGGCGGGCTCAGCCGGTCAGCCGCGAACCCGTGCAAGAGCAGGTCCCAGAGGCCCTCGGCGGCGTCGTCGACCTGGGTGTCGATCGGCGACCCGCTGATGGTCGACGGAGAAGGCGTGGAACATGATCGCCTGGAGGGCGATGCCGGCGATCTGGCTGTGGGACAGACCCGGGCGCAGGTCGCCGGCGGCCTCCGCCTCCTCGAGCAGCTCCTCGAACAGCGAAAGGAGGGGGACGAAGGCCCGAGCGGCCTCCTTCGGGTGCTCGGTGAGCAACTGCTGCGCGAACTCGGCCATGGCCCGGGGTGTGGGCGCCTTCTTGGACGACCGTCCCTTCGGAGCCGGGCCGCAGATGCGGTAGTACTCCACGGTGAAGCGATGCATGCGAGCGAGCGGCGTCGTCTCCTCGGCGACCGACTGGCGCAGTTCGTCGGCGGTGGAGCGAACGGACTCGTCGAACAGGGCCAGCAGGAGGCGGTGCTTGCCGTCGAAGTACTGGTAGAAGCTTCGCAGTGACTGGCCCGACCGCTCGACGACCTCCTGGACGGTGAAGTCCTTCCCCGATCCGCTGTTCATGAGCTCGACGGCGGCGTCGAGGAAGCTCTGCACGCGTGTCTCGGCCCGCACACGAGCCGGGTCCGCCACCCGGGCGACAGCGAGCTCCCGCCAGCTGACGGGGTCGTCGTCAGTGGCGGCCGTCGCCGCTGAATCGTCCGTGCTCATATTTGAGAGCCTAACCGACGGACGTGAAAAACAGATTCTCTCAATCGGCTGGGCCGGACCGACAAGAACGAGAGGGTCGTTCTTCGGGGGGCGCCGGTGGCCCGGACGTCCGGTGTCGGGACGCCGCCTCCGACGATCAAACCGCCGGTTCGACCGTCATCTCCAGGCTGGCGGCACCGCTGTCGGGCACCCGCGGCTGGCGCCACACCTCGACCGGGAAGGACGCGTTCACGAGCGAATAACAGAGCCACAGCAGACGGGTGGCGTCCTCGGGCAGGGCGTCGAGGTCGAATTGCGCCGAGGTAGGTGGCCGCCTCTTCGAGGCGTGGAAAGGCGGCGTCGTAGAACGCCTGCAACTCGTCCATGGTGCTCGACAGTCGCTTGGCATAGCGCTCGTGCTCGGTGGCGAGCGACCAGCTCGGCAAAAGGCTCGAGACCGGCGAAGACCTCAGGCAGGCACGGCATCGGCAGCCTCCGAGGTGGACCCGTTCGCCGCGGATCGTTGGTAGTCCTCGACCATCGCCCGGGCGGTCACGTGGAGGTGGCGAAGCAGGATCTCCTGGTCGTTGAGAGGGAATCGGTCGACCGCTCGGGACTCGAGCATGGTCTGCGTCGCTTCGAGCGTGTTTCCGTCCTGCAGCGCATACTCCTTGAAGGTGACGGCTGCCAGCTCCTGCTGCAGCCGCTCGAGGGCATTGGTCGGAGGGACGAAGTACAGCGTTCCCTCGAAGATGTGCGTGTTGTACGAGGTGGGCCAGTAGTGATAAGTGAGGTACCAGTTCGGCTGCCAGATGAGCAGCATGAAGTTCGGGAAGAAGACGAATGAGTCGATGCCCCAGGCCGGATGTCGGGCCGGGTTGACGGCCGGTGGCAGCGCACCGATGTCGGGCCGGTCCCAGGGGCCGAACAGACCGCTGCGCAGCACGCGCTCGATGGGCTTCACCATGCTCGGGTCCTTCGGCGGTGACATGCCGCCCCACGAGGAGACCATGCCGTGGGGTCCGTCGATCCCGTAGGCGAGCGCCTCGTATCCCACGCTCGACAGCTTCTGTGATTCCTCGGCCACCGCCTGCTTCGCGTGAAGGATGGGCGCGTGGTAGAACTCGGCGAAGGCGTCGACAAAGAGTTTCCAGTTGCTCCCGACATCGGCCCGGTACTTGTAGACCTGGGTCATCTTGTCGAACGGATAGCCGGCCAGCCCGCGGCCGAACTCACCGAGGTAGTCGCCGAGCTTCGTCTCGTTGTCCGGATCCAGGTTCACGAAGACGAAGCCCTCCCAGATCTCCGTCTGCACGGCAACCAGGCCGAACTGGTCGCGGTCGAGATCGAAGAACTCCGATTCCTGCTGCACGAAGGTCACCGAACCGTCGAGTGCGTAGCGCCATCCGTGGTACTTACAGGTGAATTGCCGGCAGGCGCCGCTCGTCTCCTCCTTCGGGTAGTCGTTCCAGACGAGCTTGTTCCCCCGGTGGCGGCACATGTTGTGGAAGCCCCGGACGATGCCGTCGGTGCCGCGGACCACGACGACGGAGGTCCGGGCCGCGTCGAGCTCTTTCGTGAAGTAGCTCCCGGCCTTCGGCAGCTGCTCCACCCGCCCGACGTTGAGCCACGTCCGGGCGAAGATGGCTTTCCGCTCGAGCTCGTAGTGCTCGGGCGAGATCGAGTCCTCGTAGGAGATCGTCCCCGTGCCGAGATGGGGGTAGTGCTCGGTCCAGCTCCCCTCGGCGGGCTTCGGGAAATGGCTCATGGTGGCGCTCCTGTGCTCTGCGGCAAGACGTCGGGCTCGGGCCCCCAGGCCACAACCAGCTCGTTGCCGGACAGATCGGCGTCGAGCTCGACGCCGAACGATCGAAAGGCCATGGCCAGGGTGTCGTAGGCGCCGACGGTGAAGACGAGGTCCAACAGCTGGCGTACCTCGAGGGTCTCGTTCGAGCGACGCCCAGGTCGCCTCGGACAGACCGGCCCCGTCGACCAACTCGTCGACGGCGCGCAGCAGTGCACGCTCGGGCTCGGACCAGCCGTCCGCATCGGGACCGGTGGCCACGCGCTCGATGTCGGCGACCTCGAGGCCGGCGTCCCGGGCAAGGACGGTGTGTTGCGCCCACTCGTACTCGCAGTCGCGGACGTGTGCCACCCGGAGGACGAGCAGCTCGCGCTGTCGGGGTGTGAGAGAGGACGTGAACAGGATGTGGCCGTTGAACGTGTTGAAGGCCTCCGCCAGCACCGGGTGGTAGGCGAGCAACCCGAGCGCGTTGAGCGCCTTGGGCCGGCCCTGGCGCGGCGGGGCCGGGTGGCGTGGCCGCCGCCGGGCGCATGGCGGCGAGGGCGGCCCGCATCTCGGGCGACCAATCCTTGGGTGGCAGGGGCTCGATCCTCGCCATGTCAGGTGTTGCGACCGCCGTTCACACCGATGACCTGGCCGGTGATGTAGGCCGCGTCGTCGCTGACCAGAAAGGAGCAGGTGGCGGCGATGTCCTCGGGCAGGCCCGCTCGTCGTACCGGCGTCTGGGCGGCATGGTGCTCGACCCCCGGGCCCAGACGGCCGCTCTTCTCGGCGGCCCGCAGCATCGGGGTGTCGATGAAGCCGGGAGGGATGGTGTTGACCGTGATGCCCCGGGGCCCGAACTCGAGGGCCAGCGACTTGGTCAGGCCGATGACACCGGCCTTGGAGGCGACATAATGCGCCATGCGGGCCTGACCGCCCTGGGCGCTGGAGGACGAGATGTTCACGATCCTCCCCCACGACGCGGCGATCATCTCCGGCAGGACGGCCTGACAGCAATGAAAGGTGCCGGTCAGGTTGACCTCGAGGAGGCGATTCCAACTTTCGGGAGTGATGTCGAGGAACTTGTCGAAGCCCTCGACGCCGGCGTTGTTGACGAGCACGGTGGGGCTTCCGAGCCCGGAGCGAACCTCTTGCAGTGCCGACTCGATCCCCGCCCGGTCAGTGACGTCGACGGTCAGGCCCATGGACCGACCGCCCGCCGCGCCGATCTTGGCTGCCGCCTCGTCTGGCCGCCTGGCCGTCACGATCGAAAATGGCCACCGCCAGCCCGTCCCCAGCCAGTCGAGTGCCGATGGCGAGGCCGATGCCGGACCCGCCGCCGGTGACGATGGCCGTCCGCTCGACGTCGCTCGACCTCTCCTCGCTGCCCACGGACATCGGACGCTCCCCCACAACCGGCTCCCCCGACGGGTGCCCGCCGGCGGAAACTCACTTCTCAGAAGGTAGAGCCAACCGTAACATTAGGAGAACGTGATTTCCAGCTCGCGTCTCGTGCCCCGGCGCCACGGGGATCACCAATCATCCTGGCCGGCACAGATCGCGCGGCAGCAGAGACGGAGGTGATCCACTCCTCGTGGGCCGAGCAGGGCCCGGCCGTCCCGGTCAGCCCGCGGCGACGGCAAGGAGCGCGTCGCTCACCTGCTGCGGTTCCGTGATCATGAGGTCGTGACCGGTGTCGATGTCCCACAATCGGCCCCGCTGGCGGGCCTCTTCCATGAGAGCCGGGTCCCGGGTGGCGAGCGTCGATGTGCAGACGATGTGGTACTGGGGGATCTTCGAGTACTCGGCCGCATGAAGGAGCGACAGCTTCTCCTCGAAGCACTTCCACGGCTGAGGAGTGAGCCGGTCGGCCATCCAGGCGAGATCGGCCGGGTCGGTGACCCCGTAGAACAACCCCGCCTCCGGCGACGGAAGAAGGACCAGTTCCATTCCCTCGACCGTCTTGCCGGACGGACGTGCCAACTCGAGCGTCGGTCCGGCTACGTCCACCAGAGACTGCCCGTCCCGGGGGTTGGCCGCGTCCAGGTAGACGAGCTTGCCCACACGATCGGCAGCCCGGTCGGCCACCCCGGTGATGACCATGCCGCCATAGCTGTGGCCCACCAAGATGACGTCTCGCAGATCGTCATAGTGAAGGATCGCCTCGATGTCCTGGATATGAAGGCTGAGATCGACCCGGCTGTCGAGGAGGTGGGATCGATCACCCAGGCCGGTCAGGGTCGGAGTATGCACATCGTGTTCGGCACTGCGGAGGCGCTGGGCCACGCGCTGGTAGCACCAGCCCCCGTGTCCGCCTCCATGAACGAGAACGTACGTTGCCATCTCGCCCTCCCGTGGTCAGCCCGATCGAAGCTCGCGCTTGAGCACCTTCCCGGACGGGTTCCGGGGTAATGCGTCAATGAAGGTGGCGGCCTTCGGGACCTTGTAGCGGGCGAGATGGCCGCGGCAGTGCTCGAGCAGCGCGTCCTCGGTCAGGGTCGAGCCCGGGCGCACGACCACGAAGGCCACGGGTACTTCACCCCATCGATCATCCGGGCGGCCGACGACGGCCGCCTCGAGCACCGCCTCGTGCTCGTAGAGCACGCGCTCGACCTCCGAGCTGGCGATGTTCTCACCGCCCGACACGATCATGTCCTTCAGACGGTCGACGATGTAGAGATAACCGTCCTCGTCGCGACCGCCGATGTCCCCGGTGTGGAACCAGCCTCCGGCCAACGCGGCGGCCGTGGCCTCGGGATCGCGCCAATAGCCCTTGAAGACCTTGGGGCCGCGCATCACGATCTCCCCGCGCTCACCCGCAGGAACCGGTGCACCGTCTTCGTCCCAGATGTCGAGCTCGAGGTAGAGGCACGGTCGTCCGACGCTGCCCAGTTTGGTCAGCATGCTCTCGCGGTCGAGGAACGTGTCACCTGACACCGTCTCGGTCAGGCCGTAGGCATCCGCGAACCAGGCCGAAGGGAACGTCCGTTGCAGCCGCTCGATCAAGGGGATCGGCATCTTCTCGCCACCGTTGATGACGAGCCGGACCGACGTGAGGTCGCGCTGCTCGATGTCTGGCAGCGCCATGATGGCGTTGACCATGGCGGGGGCGAGCCAGACGGTGGTCACCCCCGATCGCTCGAGCTCGTCGACGACCTCGGATGCCTCGAACGAACGGTGGAGGATGGTGGTTGCACCCGCGGCGATGAGCGAGGTCGTCGTGAGGTCGAGCGCGCCCACGTGGTAGAGGGGACCGCAGGCCAGGCCGAGATCGTCGCCGGTGAAACCGAACTCGACGATGTGGGCCAGGTTCTTCCACGCCAGGTTGGCATGGGTGATCATCACGCCCTTGGGACGTCCCGTGGTGCCCGAGGTGTACATCAGGCGGTGGACGTCGTCGGCCGCCACCGCCGCGCACGCCAACCTGTTCGGCACCGCCGTCAACATCTCCAATGGCGTCCACCCATCAGGAGCAACAGGTGACGTGCAGCACGCGAACGAGCGACGCCTCCATGCCCTTGGTCGCCTCGTCGGCAAGAGGGAGGAGTGCGTCGTCGCAGACGAAGGCCCGGGCTTCCGAGTGCTCGAGGATGTAGCGGACCTCGGGCGGTGCCAGCCGCCAATTGATGGGCATGGCGACGGCGCCGAGGTAGTTGGCGGCGAAGACCGTCTCCAAGAACTCGGGCGAGTTGTACGCGAGGAGGGCCACGACATCGCCGCGGCCCACACCGCGATCGTGCAGCCCGCCGGCCAGGGCAGCCGCGTCGGTCGCCATCTGCCGGTAGGTGGTCGCCTGGCCCTCGAACACCGTGATCGCCTTGTCGGGCGTGCGGGTGGCGTGATGAGCGAGGACGGCGAACCAGTTCACGTCGGCCCGCATCCCCTCTGCGACCACCCGGGCTCCCCTCACCGAACCGTGAAAGACTTGTACCGACCAGTCATCCTATAGATCCAGGACCTCGGCCCGCCGATGTCCGCAGGAGCCGCGCATGTCCGAATCGGTGGCGTTCACGCCGTCCGAACGGGTCAACGGTGAAGCTCGCCGGAGCGCCAAGTGGCGATCGCGCCGTCAGGCGATCATCGACACCTCGGCGCAGGTCTTCGCCCAACAGGGGTACCACGCCACCGGCATCATGGAGCTCTGCGCGGCCAACGATCTCGGCAAGGGTGCGCTCTACCACTACATCGGCTCAAAGGAGGAGCTGCTGGCCGCCATCCACAACCGGGTGATGGACGAGGTGATGGCCGGCGCCGAGCGGGTCGCCGAAGCGGGCGGCTCACCCTCGCAACAACTGGCCATGCTCGGTGACGAGATCCTCGACGTGATCCACCGCTACCCCGACCACGTCTGGGTCTTCCTTCACGAGTTCCCGGCGCTCACCGGCGAACGGGCCGAGGAATTCCGCATTCGGCGAAGGGAGTACGAGCGGCAGGTCGAAGGTGTGCTCCGTGCCGGCGTCGAGGCCGGCGAGTTCCGTGATCTCGATCCCCGGCTGACGGCGTTGGCCTGGCTCGGCATGCACAACTACACGTATCTCTGGTTGAAGCCGGGCGGTTCGTTGTCGGCCCGGGACGTGGCCAAGCCATTCGCCGAGATCTTCATGGGCGGGATCGCCCGCACTCCCTGATCAGTTCTTCAGGGGGCCGAGTAGCCGCCGTCGACCACGAGCGCCGATCCGGTCGTCCACCGCGAGGCGTCACCGGCCAGATACGAGTAGGCGCCCGCCAGGTCGGTCGCCGACCCGAGCCCGAGCGGGTGGCGGGCCGCGATCGCCTCGAGGGCCTCGTCCGGCAGGCCGTCGTGGATGGCGGAGCGAAACGTCCCCGGGCACACGCAATTGACGCGGATCCCGTCGCGGGCGTACTCGACGGCGGCCACCTTGGCCAGCTGGATGACCGCCGCCTTGGTCGCGCAGTAGGGCGCGGCGTGCGACCACGCCGTGAGCCCCGATACCGACGCCGTGAGCACAATGGAGCCCGACCCCTGGGGGCGCATCACGGCCACCGATGCCCGGATGCCGTTGACGGCCCCGAGCACGTTCACCCGGAAGCACCGCTCCCAGTCCTCGGTGGTCAGGTTGTGGATCCGGCCGTTCGGTGAGAGGGCACCGGCGTTGCTGATGAGCACGTCCAGGCCACCGAGTCGCTCCACCGCCAGGGAGACCACCGACTCGACCTGCGCGAAATCGCTCACGTCGGCGATGGCCGTCTCGACCGCCCCGCCGGTCGGAGGGAGGCCGGCGACCGTCGCCTCGAGCGACGGCGCGCTCACGTCGCTCAACACGAGATCGGTGTCGGGCTCCCCCGCCAGCTGCCGTGACACCGCGGCGCCGAGGACGCCCCCCGCACCGGTGATGACCACCACCCGTCGCCGCGTCGTCATACCAGTAGATATCCGCCGTCGACACTGAGCACCGTGCCGGTCACGAATGCGGCCGCGGCGGAGGCAAGGAAGAGGTAGGCGCCGGCCAGGTCGGTGGGGGCGCCGAAGCGCCCCTGGGCCGTGTGCCCGGTGATGGCGTTCGACAGCTCCCCGTCGTTCTTCCAACCGTCGACGAGCGGCGAGTCGAACCAGCCCGGGGACACGACGTTGACGGTGATCCCGGCCGGCGCCAGATCGAGGGCGAGACCCTTGGCCATGCCGACGAGGCCGGCCTTCGACGCGCTGTAGGCGGTCAGCCCCCGGCGCGGCCGCTCCCCCAGCACCGAGCCGGTGAAGATGAGCCGGCCACCGTCGCCCATCACCCGGGCCGCGGCGCGGGCGCCGAGGAACGCACCGGTGAGGTTCACGTCGATGATCCGTCGCCACACGGAGGCGTCGGTTCGACGCGGCCCTCCCACGACGGGTGAGATCCCTGCGTTGCAGATCCAAACGTCGACGCCGCCCCAGGCAGCGACCGTTGCGTCGACCGCAGCTTCGTTGAAGTCCTCGTCCGTCACGTCCCCGCCGAGGACGAGACTCGGCCCCGGC
Source organism: uncultured Acidimicrobiaceae bacterium (assembly GCA_963774915.1). Classification (GTDB taxonomy): domain Bacteria; phylum Actinomycetota; class Acidimicrobiia; order Acidimicrobiales; family RAAP-2; genus CAVSNH01. The sequence continues at coordinate 302,186 of CAVZGR010000001.1, forward strand.
AATTGGTCCGCCACCGCCTTCAGGTCCTTGTCCGTCCGGGCGACGAGGGCGACCGACGCGCCCGCATGAGAGAAGGCGTGGCACAGCAGGGCGCCGAGCCCGCGGCTGGCGCCGGTGATCACCACCCGCTTGCCGGCCACCGCACCGGGGACGGGGAACGCAGGGGGGATCTCGATCGGGTCGGTCACGCGAGGTCCATCTTTGTACCGACCAGTACACTACAGCCTGATGGCCGCCAAACGCTCGTCCTCGGTCACGTTCGAAAAGGCGGACCTCGTCGAGATGTACCGGCGCATGCTGGTCATCCGCGGCTTCGAACAACGGGTGGCCTCGCTCTATCGTGACGGCGCGGTGCCCGGGTTCGTGCACCTCTCGATCGGCCAGGAGGCGGCGGCGGTGGGTGCGTGCTGGCCGCTCCATTCGTCCGACGTGATCACCTCCACCCATCGCGGGCACGGCCACTGCCTGGCCAAGGGCATGGACCCGCTCGGGATGTTCGCCGAACTGATGGGCAAAGAGGGGGAACGAACCGCGGCTGTGGCGGCTCGATGCACATCGCCGATCCCCGGCTCGGGATCTTCGGCGCCAACGGGATCGTCGCCGCCGGGCTTCCCATCGCCGTGGGCGCGGCGGCCGCCGCCCAGTTACGGGGCAACAGCGGCGTGGCGGTGGCCTTCTTCGGTGACGGCGCCCCAGCCCAAGGGGCGTTCCACGAAGCGCTCAACCTGGCCGCCGTGTGGGAGCTCCCGGTGATCTTCTTCTGCGAGAACAACGGCTACGCCGAGTTCTCGCCGGTTTCGACCCAACACGTGGCCTCTCTCGAGCAGCGGTCGGCCGGCTACGGCATGCCGTACGTGGCCGTCGACGGCAACGACGTCGAGGCGACGGCGAAGGCCATGGGAAAGGTCGTCGACCGACGACGCAGTGGTGACGGTCCGGTCATCGTGGAGGCCACCACCTACCGATGGCACGGCCATTACGAGGGTGACCCGCAGCGCTATCGCTCGGCCGAGGAGATCGAGCGGTGGGAGGCACGCGACCCGCTCCTTCGGCACGAGCGCCAGCTCCGCAAAGCGGGTGTCCCCGACGACGAGATCAAGGCGCTCGAGTCGTCGGTCGCGGCCGACCTCGATGCCGCCGTCGAGGCAGCGCGGCGCCTCGAGAGCCCGGACGCGACCACGTTCGCCTCCCACGTCGTCCGTACGCGGCCGGCACGGCAGGAACCACCCCCACTGCCAGCGGATGCGCCGACCTTCCGCACCATGGACGCCGTCCGCACCGCGCTCGAGACGGAGCTCGAAGCCGACGACCGAGTCTTCGTCGCCGGGATCGACGTCGGAGCCGGGGGCAACGTCTTCGGGCTGACCCGCGGGCTGCGTGACCGTTTCGGCGAGCGGGTCCGCGACACCCCCATCTGCGAGACGGCCATCGTCGGGCTGGGTGTCGGGGCGGCGATGGCCGGAATGCGTCCCGTCGTCGAGCTCATGTACCTCGACTTCCTCGGCGTCTGCTTCGACCAGTTGCTCAACCAGGCGGCCAAGCTGCCCTTCATGACGGGCGGGGCGGCTGCCATGGCGCTGACCGTTCGGACCCAGTTCGGCGCCGGGCGATCCTCCGGCAGCCAGCACTCGCAGAGCCTGGAGGCCCTGCTCGCCCACATCCCCGGGCTCACGGTGGTCATGCCGTCGACACCGGCCGACACCTACGGGCTCCTCCGCGCCGCGATACAAGACCCGAACCCGGTGATCTTCATCGAGAACCGGTTGCTCTACGGCTTGAAGGGGCCGGAGCCGCCCACTGACCACATCGTCCCCATCGGTGCCGCCGCCGTCGTGCGTCCCGGGTCCGACGTCACCGTCGTCTCGGTGTCGCGGATGGTGCACGAGGCCCTGGCCGCCGCCGAGCGGGTGGCCGACGAGGACGGCACATCCGTCGAGGTGATCGACCTGCGCACGGTGGCACCGCTCGACATGGGCACCATCCTCGACTCGGTGGGCAAGACGAGCCGTCTCCTCATCGCCCACGAAGCCGTCGTCCCCTTCGGAATCGGCGCAGAGATCGCCGCCACCGTCGCCCGTGACGCGTTCTGGTCGCTCGACGCACCGATCGAACGGGTCGGCGCCGCCGCCACTCCGCCGCCCTATGCGCCGGAGCTCGAACGAGCCTGGCTTCCCGACCGAGACGACATCACCGTGGCCATCCGCCGCCTGGCCGCCGTCTGATTCAGCAGCCCAGCGCCCGCGCGATCACGAGGTGCTGGATCTCGTTGGTCCCTTCGCCGATCTCGAGCACCTTGGCATCGCAGTAGAAGCGGGCCACCGGCGTCTCCAACATGTAGCCGAGACCGCCGTGGATCTGCACCGCCTCGGACGCCGCCCAAGTGGCCGTGCGGCTGGCCTTGAGCTTGGCCATGGCCGCCTCCTTCTGGAAGGGCCGGCCCGCGTCGCGCAGATAGGCGGCGCGGTAGGTGAGCCAGCGGGCCGCCTCGAGCTCGGTGGCGATGTCCGCCAGCTTGAACTGAACAGCCTGGAAGGCGGAGATCGGCTGGCCGAACTGCACCCGCTGACGGGCGTAGTCGGTGGCCAGATCGAGGACGGCCTGCGTCAAGCTGAGGGACAGCGCCGCCACCGAGATGCGGCCGACTTCGAGCGTCCGGAGGAACTGACCGAGGCCGAGAGCCGGATCGCCGACCAGGTGCTCGTCGGGGACCCAGACGTCGTCGAAGTACAGCTCGCGCGTGTCGAGCCCCCGCCATCCGATGCCGCGCATCTTGGGGCCCATGGTGAAACCGGCGGCGCCCTTCTCGACGACGAAGCTGGCGAACCGCGGTGGCTCTCCCTCCACGGGATCGGTGCGGGCCAGGAGCGTCACCCCGAACGACATGTCGGTCCCGGCGTTGGAGATGAACGTCTTGCGACCATTGATGAGCCAGCCGCCGTCGTGGCGGACGGCCCGCGTGGAGATGCCGCGCGCGTCGGACCCGGCGTCGGGTTCGGTGAGCCCGAAGGCACCGAGTGCTCGCCCTTCGGCCAGCGGCCGCAGCCAACGCTCGCGCTGCGCGTCGGTGCCGAAGAGGAGGAGCGGCAATGAGCCGATGGTCACGTGCGCCTGCCAGGCGGCGGCCACCGACTGGTCGGCGTGGCCGATCTGCTCCATGGCCGCCACGAAGCCCACGGTGGACATGCCGATGCCGCCCCATTCATCGGGGACGAGCATGCCGAGGAGCCCGAGCTCTCCCATCTCGCCGAGCAGGTCGGTCGGACACCGGGCTTCCTCCCAAGCCAACGGCGCGCGTGGCGCGATCTCCTTCTGCGCGAAGTCCCGGCACAGCCCCACCAGGTCCTGTTCTCGTGGGTCGAGGTCGAGGTCCATCGGTCCCATCTTATGGACCGAACGGTACAAGAGCACTACGCTCGATGCGCGTGGTGTCCGATCGAACTCCGCCGACCCGGCCCCGGTTCGCCGACCTCGCCGAGGAACGCCGCCATCGCAAGCAACGGCTGGCCGCCGCCTTGCGCCTGTTCGGCTCGTTCGGCTTCGACGAGGGCTCGGCCGGCCATATAACGGCGCGGGATCCCGAGCTGCTCGACCACTTCTGGGTCAACCCGCTCGGGATGAACTTCAAGCGGATCCGGGTGAAGGACCTCCTCCTCGTGAACGACCGGGGCGAGGTGGTCGACGGGAACTGGCCGCTCAACACCGCCGCCTTCGTGATCCACTCGCAAATCCACGCCGCTCGTTCGGACGTGGTCGCTGCCGCCCACGCCCACTCCGTGTTCGGCAAGTCGTGGTCGTCTCTGCGTCGGCCGCTCGACCCGCTCACGCAGGACGCCTGTGCCTTCTACGACGACCACGTGGTGTTCGACGACTACACCGGCGCCGTGCTCGAGCTCGAGGAGGGGAAGCGCATCGCCCACGCCCTCGGAGGGAAGAAGGCGGTCATCCTCTCGAACCACGGTTTGCTCACTGTCGGGCACACCGTCGACGAGGCGGCATGGTGGTTCATCACCATGGAGCGCAGCTGCCAGGCCCAACTGCTGGCCGAGGCGGCCGGAACACCGGTGCCCATCGCCGCCGACGTCGCCGCCACCACCTACGGCCAGACCGGCGGGCACGACACCGGGTGGCGGCAGTTCCAGCCGCTCTACGACTGGGTGGTCGAGGAACAGCCCGACCTGCTCGACGAGTAAGCCGGCGACACAGTGCGCCGATGACCGCATCGGACGGTGACGTCTGGTCCGTGATGTCGACGGCGCGGGCCATCCGTCGCTTCACCGACGAGCCCGTCGACGATGCCACTCTCTGGCGATGTCTGGAGGCGGCGACCTGGGCACCATCGGGCGCCAATGCGCAGGCCTGGCGGTTCGTCGTCCTCCGATCGGCGCCGGTGCGAGCCGTGGTGGCCGAGGCCGCGGCCCGGGCCCTCGAAGTCATCGAGCCCGTGTACGGGATGAGCCGCCCGGACGACGACGACCGGAGTCGCCGGGCGCGTAGCAACCGGGCCATCTACGAGCTCCACGATCGCGCCGGGGCGTTGACCTCGGTCCTGTTCACGCAGCAGCGATTTCCGTCCGCGTCGGAGCTCCTCCTGGCCGGGTCGATCTTTCCGGCCATGCAGAACTTCCTGCTGGCGGCGCGGGCCCTCGGGCTCGGGGCTTGCCCCACCAGCTGGGCGTCCTACGGTGGCGAGGCGCTGCTCCGCGCCGCCGTCGGGGTGCCGGACGACTGGATGCTGGCCGGCCACGTCGTGGTGGGCTGGCCCCGCGGCCGGCACGGGCCCGTCCGTCGCCGCCCCCCTACCGACGTCGTCTACCTCGACCACTGGGGTCAGAACGAGGGCGTGCCCAACACCTGAGGACGGCGACCCGGCGCCGGCTCAGGCGTCGGGATCGACGGGGCGAGAGGACAGGTGGGCGAGAAAGGTCGTCGACCACGTCATGAGGTCGGCCGGCACGGAGTAGCCGGTCTCGTCGTTGATGGCCGCCCAGTGCTCGGCGATGTCCTCCATGGTCGGCTCCGTACCCGCGTGCACGTAGCCCGGCGTCGAGGCCACGAACATGCGGGCGAACCGCCCGGCGCCGGCGACATAGATCTCGCCGCTCACCGGACAGGCCTGGTGGGCCAAGAAGGCGGCCATCGGTGCCACCAGCTCCGGCGGCATGTCCGGGGCCCCCTCGCCGTCGCCCGCCATCCGGGTGGTGGCCGCCGGCGCGATGAGGTTGACCCTGATGCCGTGCGGACGACCGGCGACGGTGAGACTGCGGGTGAGCCCGATGACCGCCGCCTTGGCCGTGGCGTAGGAGGTGTTGGCGGCCAACCCGAGCATGCCGGTGGAGGTCGTCATGACGATCCGGCCGTAGCCCTGCTCGACCATCTGCGGCCAGGCCGCCCGGGCGGTGTGGAACGAGCCGCCGACATGGACGGCCAGGTGGAGGGCAAGGTTGTCCTCGTCGGCGTCGGGGAAGGCCGCCCACCGGATGATGCCGGCGTTGTTGATGACCACGTCCAGCCGGCCGAACCGGCGGACGGCGCCGTCGACCAGATGCCTGGGCGCCGGCCGCCTCGCCCACGTCGTTGGTGTCGGCCACGGCCGTCCCGCCGGCGCCGACGATCTCCTCGGCCACCGACGAGGCCGGCCCCGGGTCCGAACCGACACCATCCATCGCGCCGCCGAGGTCGTTCACGACCACGCTCGCCCCCCGCTCGGCCAGCAGGCGGGCATAGGCCCGACCGATGCCGCGGCCCGCGCCGGTGACGACGGCCACGCGCCCGTCGAAGCGGAGCTCGCTCAGGCCGTCACCGGAGCCGCGAACCCGAGCAACCGGGCCAGCGTGCCGCCGACGAGGGCGTCTCGCTCGTCGGGCGGAAGATCGCCGAGGAGCCGAGCGATCAGCTCGCGGCTCCCGCGGAAGGTCCCCTCGGCATGGGGATAGTCGTTGCCCCACACGATGGTCGACAGGCCGGTCACGTGACGACAGGCCACGGCCACCGGATCGTCCTGGAAGGAGACGTGGAACTGTCGCCGCACGTACTCGCTCGGCATGAGCGGATAGGGCCACTTCTCGTTGAGGCGGAACAACTGGGCCATGGTCGGCTGGTCGTGGGCCGGCCGTTCGTCGTCCCAGTACCCGAGCCACCAGTCGGCGTCCTGCCCGATCCCGGTGACCCAGCACTTGTCCATGGCACCGACCAGTGACGCCAACCAGTGGGCGTTGAACTCGATGAGGGCGAAGTGGAGGTCGGGATACCGCTCGGGGACACCGCCACCGATGAGCTCGCACATGACCTGCTGCGGGACCATCGTGCTGTAGACGCACTGGGTGACCATGCGTTTGGCCGCCGACTTCTCGGTGATGGGCTGGTTGACCTGCGCGGCCGACTCCATCACGACCTTGAGCGTCGTGGACGCCGGGTCGTTGACCTTGATGCCACCGGTCTGGGTGTGGATGAACACGTGCACCCCGTTGGCCTGCGCCGCGGCCCAGACCGGGTCGAAATCCCGCGAGTAGTAGGGCTTGGGTGGGATCGCAGGGAGCAGGACGGCCCGGAACCCGGCGGCGGCGACCCGTTCGATCTCGGCCACCGCGTCGTCGATATCGGTCAGGGGGATCGGCGCGGTCGGGGCCATGCGATCGAAGTAGGGCGTGAATCGCTCGACCACGTAGTCGTTGTAGACACGAGCGTGGGCCATGGACAGCTCGTGATCGTCGGAGTAAAGGCCGAACAAGGACAGGTTGGGGTGCATGACCTGGACGTCGACGCCGTCCGTGGCCATGTCCTCGAGGATCTGCTCCGGCTCGCCCTCGGGCATTCGGCCGCCGGTCTGGCGGTAGCGAGAGATGGTCCAGCCCTCGAACCCCGGAGTATGCAGGCGGCGGAAGATGCGAGCTCCGCCCTCGACCAGCGGCTCGACCTCGAAGTCTTCTTCCCAGACGCCCCGGTCCCGCAGGTGCTTCGGGAGCCGGGTGCGGAACAGGTCGACGGGCTCGAGAAGGTGCCCATCGGCGGAGACGACGAGCCCGGTCTGCTTCACGGTGTCACCTCCCCTGCGCTGGGCCTCACGGCACTCCACCCGCCCGGATGTGCCATTCTCGCAGTACGCGAATGGCGTTCGCAGGATAGGCCAACCGGTCGGTACATTGCAACGCCGTCCGTCGCCGGAGGTCCCGGCCGCAAGAGCCGGAAGGAGCAAAAACCATGACCAAGCGGTGGAGGCAGCGCCCGCCCGGCTCGACGTGGGGCGACTGGGGCGACGACGACGAGCTCGGTCGCATCAACCTGCTCACGCCGGACAAGGTCAAAGAAGGTGTGCGCGAGGTCGAGGCGGGGGTGACCTTCTGCTTGAGCCTGCCGCTCGACTATCCGGGCGGGACCGCCCTCAACCAACGGCGGTATCCGCCGGTCATCGCGCCGACCGAGGACATGCGGGGCAACCCGGCCACCTTCTACAACGTCCACATGAGCGAGATGGCCGAGGGCGGCCCCCGCTTTGTCGACGTGTGGGCGGACGACGTGGTCACCCTTTCACTCCAGTACTCGACGCAGTGGGACTCCCTTGCCCACGTGGGCGCCGAATTCGACGCCGACGGTGACGGTGTCGAGGAGGCCGTGTACTACAACGGCTATCGCGCCGGCATCGACCTCGTCGGGCCGCAGGCCGACGCAGCCGGCGACGGCGGGGACCACCGGTGCTTCGCCCACCATCTCGGCCTCGAGCACATGGCCCGCCACGGGGTCCAGGGGCGCGGCGTGCTCGTCGACCTGGTCCACCACCTCGGGCACGACTGGCGCGGCGTCGACCGGGCCACGCTCGAGGACGTCATGGCCAAGGACGGCGTCGTCGTCGAACCGGGCGACATGCTCCTTCTGCACACCGGGTTCGCCACCAAGGTGCTCGAGTGGAACCGCCACCCGGACCCGAAGCAGATTCACATGATGTGCACCTACCTCGACGCCCGCGACCCTTCGTTGCTCGAATGGATCGCCGACTCGAAGATCTCGGCGCTGGTGGCGGACAACTACGCCGTCGAAGGGTTGGTCGGAAGGGACCGCGACGAGAGCCGCCACTCGCTCCTCCCCATCCACCACCTGTGCCTGTTCCGACTGGGGGTCCCGCTCGGGGAGATGTGGTACCTGCACGAGCTGGCGTCGTGGCTGCGCGAGCACGGGCGCAACCGTTTCCTGCTCACCGCACCGCCGCTCCGGCTGCCCGGTGTCGTCGGCTCACCCCTGACGCCGGTGGCCACCGTCTGAGGACCGCGCCAGGCGGAAGGCCTTGAAGTCGCTGCGCACGACCTCGTCGATCTCCTTGAACATCTTCGGGCCGGCCGCCCGAGTTGAGGAGGTACTTGCGGGGCTTGCCGGGGATGTTGGTGCCGAAGAAGTAGCTGCTCTCGCCGAACGGGGAGCTGGCCGCCCCCCGGTCGACCATGGCCGTCCAGTCCTCCTCGGCCGACGGGTCCACCTCGATCGTGTCGTCCCCTCGCTCGCGCACGAAGGTGATGGCCCTCATGATGAAGTCGACCTGGTCGCCGTTGTACCTCGGGTTGTTGCCGGCGGCCGCGTGCGGTCCGCCGGGGAAGAAGAGGTTGGGGAAGCCGGTCGTCTGGATGCCGAGGAAGGTCCTCGGGCCGTCGGCCCAGTGGTCCTCGAGCGGCCGGCCACCGCGACCGCGGATCCCCATGCGGCGGAGGGCGCCGGTGCCGAAGTCGAACCCGGTCGCCCACACGATGATGTCGAAGGGCCGCTCACCGTCCGCCGTCTCGATCCCGCGCTCGGTCACGCGCACGATCGGCGTCCGCTTGAGGTCGACGAGCGTGACGTTCGGCCGGTTGAACACCTCGAAGTAGCCGGTACACGAAGGGGGGCCGCTTCTCGCCGAAGCGGTGGTCCTTCGGGATGAGCATCTCGGCCGTCTCGGGGTCGCGGACGATGCTCCGGATCTTGGCGGCGACGAAGTCGCACCATTGCGCATTGGCGGCTTCGTCGAACAGACAGGTCGGTGTAGTTGCTCGAGAGCTTGGAGAATCCGGGGCTGTTCCACATGCTGCTCGAAGAAGGCCTGGCGCTCCTCGGCCGAGTCGTCGAAGGTGGCACGGTCGTGGGCCGGGTGCAGGAAGCCGGCCACCGACGTGTTCAGCACCTCGCGCATGGCCTCGAAGCCGGCTCGGAGCTCCGCCTGCTGCTCGGGCGTGATGGGTGCGTTGTTGAGCGGTGTGCACCAGTTGGCGGTGCGCTGGTACACGGTCAAGGAGGCCACGTCGTCGGCGATGGCCGGGACGATCTGCACGCCGCTCGACCCGGTGCCGACCACGGCCACCCGCTTGCCCCGGAAGTCGACCGGCGTGGCCGGCCATCGGCCGGTGTGGTGCGCGATCCCGCCGAAGTCCTCGCGGCCGGGCACGTCGGGGAAGTACGGCACCGACAGGACGCCGGTGGCGGCCACGAGGAACCGCGTCCGGAGCTGCGAACCGTCAGCCGGTCGTGACCGTCCAAGTCCCGCGCTCTTCGTCGTAGACGGCCGAGGTGACCGTCGCCCCGAACCGGATGTGGCGTCGGAGGTCGAACCGGTCGACCACGTGGTTGAGATAGCGCTCGGTCTCCGGCTGCTCGGCGAAGTGCTCCTGCCATTCCCACTCGTCGAACAGCTCCCTCGAGAACAGGTAGCCGTAGGTGTAGCTCTCCGAGTCGAAGCGGGCGCCGGGATAGCGGTTCCAGTACCAGGTGCCGCCGACGCCGTCGCCGGCCTCGAGCAAACTCACGGAGAACCCGGCTTCGCGGGCCCGGTAGAGCTGGTAGATGCCGGTGATGCCGGCGCCCGACGACGAGCACATCGACGTCGACGGTCGGCGGTGGGCGGCGCTGCGGCGCGGCGCCGGTCCGGGTGCGAGGGGCGTCGTCATGCCGTCACCATGTGCGTGGTCACCGGGTCGTCCGCGGCATTCGGTCCACCAGCTGACCCCTCGGGAGATTGTACCGACCGGTTAGTATACTTCGCGCACACCGAGCGCTGGAGTGGGCTGCCATGGCAATCGTGGACCAGAAGTGGTCGGCACTTCCGGTGCCCCATGCGATGGAGTTCGCGGACCGTGTCCCGAAGCAGCGGTACGTCGACCCCGACTTCTTCCAGCTGGAGGCCGAGCTGCTCTGGCCGCGGGTCTGGCAGATGGCTTGCCGGCTCGAGGAGATCCCGGACGCCCACGACTTCGTCGAGTACGAGATCCTCGACCAGTCGATCATCGTCGCTGCGTACCGAGGATGGGTCGGTGCGCGCCTTCCAGAACGCCTGCCGGCACCGCGGGGTACGGGTGGTCGAGGGCCGGGGGAAGTGTACGAGCGGCTTCACCTGCCCCTTCCACGGCTGGTGCTACGGCACGGACGGCACGAACACCTTCGTCTCCAAGGCCAGGACGTTCTCCGAGCACAACCTGCAGCCGGGGGACATCGACCTCGTGCCCGTGCGCTGCGAGATGTGGGGCGGCTCGGCATGGATCAACCTCGACGACGATGCACCGCCGTTGCGGCAGTGCATCGAGCCCTTCGCCACCACGTTCGACGCCTGGAAGCTGGACTCGATGCGCACCGAGTGGTGGTATTCGTTCCGCCTTCCGGTCAACTGGAAGCTGGCCGAGGAGGCGTTTCTCGAGCAGTACCACGTGATCGAGACCCATCCCCAGCTGGTCATCCCGAAGCGGTTCCCGCCCCGCGATCCCCGAACGTTCGATCCCCGGGCGTTCGTCGACGCCGAGCTCCAGTACCTGCGCATGATGAGCGAAGGCATGGCCGGGATGGTCCATGCCAACGACGTGCGCATCGCCGAGGGCCTCCGCGACATCGAGCTGCCGGCCGACCCCGAGCTGGCCCTGTCGATCTGGAACCGCACCCTCAACGACGAAGTCGTCCGCTGGCACCGCTCCGCAGGTGCGGACATCCCGGACCTCAACGAGCTCGACGAGCAGGGGCTGAACGAACCCATGGGCTACTGCTTCCCCCACTACTTCGTGCTGCCCATGTACAGCAGCGCCTCCTCCTACCGGTTCCGGCCCCTCGGTCCGGAGGAGACGCTGATGGAGATCTGGTCGCTGACCCGGTTCCCGGAAGGGAGCCCTGCGGGAGAAGCCGGTCGCGCCCGAGCCATGGGCCTTCGACGACCCGCGGGTCCCACCCATCCCGACCCAGGACTTCTCCAACCTGCCGCGACAGCAGCGGGGACTGCACGCCCGGGGCTTCGAGTACATGCGCCTGTCCCAGGGGATCGAGGGCGGCGTGGCCAACTTCGAACGAACGGTCGACGGCTTCCTCGCCGGGCTTCCCTACGAGCGACTGCTGCCCGCCCTCCACTCGATCAATCTCAACCCACTCGAACGCCCGGTCGTCGACCTCGGGTTCTGACCGCATGCCGACGCCGGACACCGGTCCACCGACGACGTACGCCGAGGCCGCCGAAGGCATCCGCGCCGTCATGGCTGCCTACGCCCAGGCACTCGACGACGGCCGCACCGACGACATCGTTGCCACCTTTTGTCCCGACGGCGTCTGCGAGATCCCGGGGATGGGCACGTTCGAGGGCACCGACGCCCTCCGGGCCGCGTTCGCTGGATGGACACCGAAACAGCCGCAGCGGCACGTGGTCGTCAACACCCTCGTCACCGAGTGGGACGAGAACGAGGCCCGGGCCACGAGCGACATGGTGTTCATGCTCAAGGGGGATGCAGGGTGGTCCGTCCAACTCGTCGGGCGCTACCACGACGTCCTCCACTTCGCCGATGGCAGGTGGCGCTTTCGCCGCCGTGTCACTGAATTCCTCTGAGCTGGGTAGCGTCCCCTCTGATGCGTTTCGGACTCGATGTGGCCCAGCAGCGGATGTCGTGGGACGAGCTCGTGCGCCGAGTGCAGCTGGCCGAGGAGCTCGGCTTCGACGGCGTCTGGGGATTCGACCACTTCCAGCCCATGTACGGCGAGGGACCGGGCGAGACCTTCGAAGGCATGACGACGCTTGCCGCCCTGGCCGGGGTGACGTCGCGGGTGCGGCTCGGGCTGCTCGTGACGGGTGTGACCTACCGGCACCCCTCGCTGCTCGCCGCCCAGGCGCTGACCGTCGACCACGCCTCCGGTGGCCGGCTCGAGCTGGCTCTCGGGGCGGCGTGGTTCGAGGCCGAGCACGCCCAGCTCGGCATCCCCTTCCCGACGACGTCCGAGCGATTCGATCTGCTCGAGGACACACTCGAGATCGTCAGCCGATTGTTCACCGGCGAGACCGTCTCCTACGAGGGACGGCGTGTCTCCCTCCACGACGCACGCATGCGCCCCCTCCCCGTGCAGCGCCCGCATCCGCCGATCTGGATCGGCGGCACCGGGCCTCGCCGCACGATCCCGCTGGCGGCGCGTTATGCGGACGTCTGGCACTCCTGGGGCACACCCAATTCGCTGCGCGAGACGAACTCGCTTCTCGACCAGCTGGCGGAGGAGGCAGGACGGGATCCGTCGGCCATCATGCGGGCCGGCTCCTTGTCCCTCGACGACCTGGAAACGGCCCGGCGGCACGCGGCCAAATGGCGCGAGGCCGGCTACGGCTACCTGGTGTGCGGATGGCCGGAGGCCGGCCCATCGCAGGTCGAGGCGTTCGCCCGCCACGTCCTGCCCGAGCGCACCCCCTGACGGCCGTCGGCGGCGTGGCGGGACGTACGGAAACGGCCTTCTCAAAACTCGAACCGGTGTTATCATCTCCCGGATCCATCATTTCCGGCGTTGAGTCAGGAATCTGAATGAACGACTTCGAAGCGACCGATTTCTTCCGTGACGCGTCCGTGGTCGAGGACCCGTTCTGGTACTTCGACGAGGCCCGAAGCCGGTGTCCGGTGTACCGGGAATCGCACCACGACGTCATGCTCGTGACCGGCTACGACGAAGCACGCGCCATCTACCACGGCACCGAGACGTTCTCGTCGGCCACGTCGGTGACCGGACCCTTTCCTGGCTTTCCCGTCCCCCTCGACGGCGACGATGTGAGCGACCTCATCGAAGAGCACCGCGACGGGTTGCCCTTCAGCGACCAACTGGTCACCTTCGACCCACCGAAGCACACGCAGCACCGGGCGCTCCTCATGCGGTTGCTCACACCGAAACGGTTGAAGGAGAACGAGGACTTCATGTGGCAGCTCGCCGATCGCCAGATCGACGAGATCATCGACGGGGGCACGTGCGAGTTCATCGCCGACTACGCCGGGCCGTACACCTTGCTGGTGGTCTGCGATCTGCTCGGTGTGCCCGAGTCGGACCACGAGACGTTCCGCCGGCGGCTCGGTCGCGGGGGTCACGTGGGCAGCAACCAAGAGGGCGGCGAGATGACGCGCAACCCTCTCGAATTCCTCTACGAGTACTTCACCTCGTACATCGCCGAGCGACGGGTGACGCCGAAGAACGACGTCCTCGGCAGCATGGCCGGCGCGACCTATCCCGACGGTTCGGTGCCGGACGTGAGCGACGTGGTCCACATCGCCGCCAACCTCTTCGCCGCCGGCCAGGAGACCACCATCCGGCTCCTCGGCTCCGCCCTCCAGATCATGGGCGACCGGCCCGACCTCCAGCGGCTGCTGCGCAACGAGCCTGAGCGCATCCCCAACTTCGTCGAGGAGACCCTGCGCTACGAAAGCCCGGTCAAGGGCGACTTCCGCCTCTCCCGTTTCACCACCGAGGTGGGCGGCGTCGTCATTCCGGGGGGCAGCCAGGTGATGGTGCTCAACGGTGCCGCCAACCGCGACCCGCGCCAGTTCGAATGCCCCGACGAGTTCCGAGTCGACCGCGAGAACGCCCGCGAGCACCTGGCCTTCGGGCACGGGGTGCACTTCTGCGCCGGAGCCCACCTGGCGCGGGCCGAGGCCCGGATCACCATCGAGCGGCTGCTCGACCGGATGAGCGACATCTCGATCTCCGAGGCCGAGCACGGCCCGGCCGGGGCCCGACGCTACGACTACGCGCCGACGTTCATCCTCCGCGGGCTCAACCAGCTGCACCTCGCCTTCACGCCGGCCTCCTGACCGGTCCGGGCGATCGGCCCGATCCCCGCCGCACTCCTCGGGCCACCCCCAGGGTGGCCCGGACAAACGACGCGAACTGCTCGGGATGGGTGCGGTTGGCGAAGTGCCCCGCGCCCGGGACCGGGTAGAGCGTGGCGTCGGGGAGCTGCTCGACCAACCACGCCGAACCGCGTCGGTGCTCGTTGGCCGTGGCGCTGCCGTGGCCGACGAGAGCCGGCGCGGCCACCTCTTCGAAGCGGAAGGGCGCCACCAGCTCCGAGGCCATGTCCACCTGGAAGGCAAGGCCCTCGGCCCGGCGCTGCTCCTGGCGGGCCGGCGGGAGCGCGTCCCACGCCTCGTCACCCAGGATCTGTCGATAGGTCGTCTCGATGGAGGCCCCGGCGTCGGTGGAGGCGACGACGGCCTGGTTGTGACGCTTCGTACGGGCCGGCCACCAGTCGACCCAGGGGAGTGGTGGCTCCCACAACCCGATGGCGCAGAACGCCCCGGGGTCGAGCGTGACGGCGAGCATGGTCGGGTTGGACCCGAAGCTGTGGGCCACGACGACCGGTGGTGCCGCGAGCTCGGCGGCGAGTGCCAGCAGGTCCTCGGCGTGGTCGTTCATGCCCGTGGCCGCCGGCGCCGACAGCGAGCGCCCGTAGCCCCGCCGGTCGTAGACGAGGACACGTCGATCACCGAGATAGGGGATGACCTCGGCAAAGGCGGCGGCGCGGTCGGGGGCCCCGTGCACGAGGACGATGGGTGGCTCGACCAACGGACCATGGACCTCGACGTGCAGGCGGGCGTCCACGGCCGAGGCAGGCTACCGGCTGGGCTCGGGAGCGAGCCGCCCGTCACGCAGCTGCTCACGCAGCCGGAACTTCTGGACCTTGCCCGATGCCGTCCTCGGGAAGTCGGCGACCGGATAGACGGACTCGGGCCACTTCTGCCGGGCCAGCCCGAGGGCGGCGAGGTGGGACTGCACGGTCGGCAACGGTCGGCACTGCCGCTCCGGCGCGCAGCCGGACGACGGCGGCCACCCGTTCGCCCAGTCGTTCGTCGGGAGCGGCGACGACCGCCACCTCGGCGATGGCCTCCATGCCGAGGAGGGACTCCTCGACCTCTTGGGCGCTCACGTTCTCTCCGGCCCGGATGATGATGTCGGAGATGCGGTCGGTAATGGTGAGGTAGCCCTCGTCGTCGAGGACGCCGACGTCGCCGGTGTGGTACCAGCCCTGGGCGTCGAAGGCTCGGGCGGTGAGCTCCGGGTCGGTGTAGCCCATGCAGCAGTCCGGGCCTCGGCTGAGGATCTCCCCCTCCTCCGAAAGCTCGAGCTCGACTCCCGGCAAGGGCCGGCCGTCGGTCGTCAGGCGCTTCTGCTCCGGTTCGGAGAGCAGGCATCCGGTGATCGACGGGTGCTCGGTGCTGCCGTAGGAGCGGAACACGTCGATGCCGAGCCGGCTGGCGCGCTCGGTCACGGCGACGGGGACGGTCGAGCCACCGAGTCCGGCGAAGGGCATGAGCGCCAGGTGATCGGAGGTGAAAGTCGGGGTGGTCGAGCAGGCTCGTGAGGAAGTACGTGGCGCCACCGGACACGCCCACCCGCTCGTCGAGCCATGGTCCGGAGCACCGTGCCCGGGTCCCAGACGTCGATCAGATGGACCGGCCGAGGACGGAGCAAAGGGACGAGGAAGGCATTGAGCATGCCGATGAAATGCCCGACGGGGGCACCGGTGAGGTCCGGCGGCCCGCCTCGGGGGTACATGTACTCGAGCTGACCGGTCTCGAAGGCAATGGTGCGCTGGCTGTGCACGACGCCCTTCGGGTCGCGGGTCGTCCCGGAGGTGAAGGCCACGATCGCCGGGGCATCGGGGTCGACCGAGGACGGTGCGAAGCGTGGCTCTTCGTCGAGCACCGAGGTGAACGGCCGAGCCGGACGAGGGCAGCCGCGCCGGTCGACGAGCCGGCCACGAGCCAGAGCTCGGGCGGACGGCGCTGCAGGAGGCCCTCGTAGACATCCAGATAGTCGGTGCGACCGAATCGGTCGGCGGTCACGACGACGTCCGGATGGATGGCGTCGAGGATGTAGTCGAGCTCCTTCGGCCCGTAGAAGTGCACGATGGGGACGACGACGGCACCGAGATAGGCCGCCGCCCAGAAGGTGATGCCGGCCTCGACCCAGTTGGGGAGCTGGAAGGCGACGACGCTACCCGGGCCGATGCCCCTTTTCGCCAGTGCGGCGGCGAGGGACCGGGCGGCCCGGTCGACCTCGTCGAAGGTCCCGTCGTAGGGGTGGACGTCCGAGTGCACCCGGAAGCGGAACCCGCCCGAGGCCGGCCAGGCCCTCCGCCACCATGGAGGCGAGGGTGGCGTCACCCCACCATCCCTCGGTCAGATACCGCTGGCGCAGCCCATCCGGAAGCGGCCGTGCCGGCCAACGTCTCTCCCCCGCGGCCTCGGCCACCGGCTCTCGCCTCCCTCGTGATCGGCGCCCCTCGTCGCCGGCGACACCACGCCCGGTCAGAACCGGAGAAGGAGATTATCATAAACGTTTATGGCCCTCTCATCTCCGGCCGACGCCACCCAGGGGACCAGCCACGACCATGGGTTCCACACGCTGCGGATTCGGGCCGTCGTTCGCGAGACGGACGACACCAGCTCGTTCGTGCTCGACATTCCGGCCGAGCTGCGGGACGGCTACGCCTATCGACCCGGCCAGTTCCTGACCTTCCGTTGTCACATCGACGGGACGCCGCACCTTCGCTGTTACTCGATGTCCTCGGCGCCGACGGTCGAGGACCAGCTGCAGGTCACGGTCAAGCGGATGGCCGACGGTGTCGTCTCCAATTGGATGCTCGACTCGCTCGTTCCCGGCGCAGCGGTGGAGGCCACCTTCCCGGCCGGCGTGTTCGGCCGGCGCACGCACGCCGGCGACGTCATGGCCTTCGCCGGCGGGAGCGGGATCACCCCGATCCTCTCGATCCTCAAGTCGCTGCTCGGCGACACGACACACCGGGCCCGACTCTTCTATGCCAACCGAGACGCCGGCGAGCGTGATCTTCGGCTCGACCCTTCGAACCCTGAGCGAGCAGTCCGACGGCCGACTCGAGGTCGTCCACCACCTCGATACCGGCGACGGCCTCGTCGACGAGGAGGAGGTCGTCGCTTTCGCCGGCGACGGGGCGGACACCGACTGCTACGTCTGCGGGCCGGCGCCGTTCATGGCCGTCGTCGAGTCGGCCCTCGTTCGCTGCGGTGCCGATGCAGATGCCATCCACATCGAACGGTTCACTCCGGCGGATCCGGCCCTTCCCGTCCCGGCTGTTCGTCCAGCCGAGGACGGGCCGGTGCCCGTACAGGTGACCGTCGAGCTCGACCGCCGCCTCGCCGTCGCCGAGCACCGGGGCGGCACCACCATCCTGCAGACCGCTCGGCAGCTCGGGATGTCCCCGCCGTTCTCCTGCGAAGCCGGTAACTGCGCGACGTGCATGGCCAGGCTCGTCGAGGGCGAGGTCCGCATGATCGCCAACAATGCCCTCACCGACGACGAAGTGCGGGACGGCTGGATACTGACGTGCCAGTCCGTGCCGACCACTCCGTCGGTCCACGTCGTCTACGAATGAGAGGAGACCCGCCATGAGTCCGCCGTCGGTCGAGGACGCCATCGAGATCGGCCAGCTGCTGGCCCGCTACGCCGACGGGATGACGAGGGAGGACGTCGACGCCGTGATCGATGTGTTCACCCCGGACGGCACCTATCACGCCTTCGGCAGCATCTACCGGCTCTCCGACTTCCCGGCCCTCGTGGCCGCGGCGCCAAAAGGGCTCTTCCTTACGGGCAGCCGGTGCTCGAGATCGACGGCGACGTGGGCGGCGGCCGCCAGACACTCTGCTTCGTCGAGCAGACGAGCCACGACATGAGGATCGGCTACTACACCGACACCTATCGGCGCACCGAGCTCGGGTGGCGAGTCGCCACGCGGGCGATGACCTTCCTGCGCCGGAGCGGTGCCCGCGATGCCGGGCGCACCCATGATCCATTGCGACCGGAGCCGTCCGACCCCTCCTGACGGGCCTACGACTCCTTCGGACGCCGGGTCAGGAAACGGTCGACGCTGGCCCGGAGCTCCGGTGAGTCGAAGGACCGGTCCTCTGCGCTCAGAGCGAAGTCGAGTGTCCCGAGCACCGCTCGCTCCAGGTGCAGGTTGAGCACACGCTTGGTGTCCTCCGTGGCCTGTCGGGGCAAGCGCCGCCAGCCGGCGGGCGCAGGCCATGGCCGACTCCATGACCTCGTCGTCCGGACAGACGTGGTTCACGAGGCCGATCTCGGCCGCCCGCCGGGCCGGGATCTGGTCGCCGGTCAAGGCGTACTCCTTGGCCAGCTGCAGGCTGATGAGGAGCGGCCAGGTGACCGGCCCGCCGTCGGCGGCCACCAGCCCGATGAGGACGTGGGGGTCGGCCAGGTGGGCGCTTTCGGCCATGTAGGAGATGTCGGACAGAGCGACCAGGCTGCACCCGAGTCCGACCGCCGGTCCGTTGACGGCGGCGACGATGGGCAGGCGGCAGCGCACCATGCCGGTGACCAGCTGCCGGCCGTGGGCGAGCGTCTCCTTGCGCAGGACAGGATCCCTGGCCAGTGCGTCGAGATAGGTGAAGTCGCCGCCGGCCGAGAAGGCGCGCCCCGCACCGGTCAACACGGCGACCCGGGCGCCGTCGTCCTCGTCCAGTTGCGGGAAGAGACCGGCAAGCCCCTTGTGCAGGGCGTGGTTGGTCGCGTTCAACTGCTCCGGACGGTTCAACCGGATGATCCGGATCGGCCCGTCAGAGCTGACCTCGATCTCGTCGGGAACGTCGTAGGCCTTCATGCGGCCGGTAATCCTAGGATCCGGCGTGGCCACCAGGTTCCGCTGGATCTGTGACGTCCCACCCATGACGCTCTGGGCCCGGCTGTAGAGGTACACACGCAGCCACGTGTCGTCGGAGCCGTCGTGGGCGGCACCACCGACCGAGAGGGCGGCGTGACCGACGGACTGCTCGACGGAGGTCATGAGCAGCTTGTCGACCGATCCCTCGGGCCCGTGTGACGATCCCGTCCAGTCGTTCCGACAGGCGGCGCCGCACATGCAGGCGCAGCATCTCGGCTTCGACGATGGCCCAGGCGAGATCGCGGGTCTGCTCCGGACCGAACCGCCCGGGCTCGGCACGAACCCGATCGGCCAGCTCGTTGACCACCTTGGCGTAGCGGGCCACGTAGCCGAGCTCGGCCGGCTCCCGCTCGTGGCTCACGACGGTCATGGCCACCCGCCAGCCGTCCCCCGGCTCCCCGATCATGTCCGCCGCCGGGACCCGGGCGCCGTCGATGTGCACTTCGCCGAACTCTCGGGTGATCCCGTTGATCATCCGCAGTGGACGCTGCTCGATGCTCGGTTGGTGCATGGACACGGCGAAGGCGGACAGGCCCCGATGCTTGGTCGGCGTCAGGGTCCGTACGGGCCAAGAGGAAGCACAAGTCGGCCTCGTCCGAATAGCTGGTCCACACCTTGTGCCCGGTGATGACGTAGTCGTCGCCGTCGGGCTCGGCTCGGGTGCGGAGCGATGCCAGATCGGATCCGGCGTCAGGCTCGCTGAACCCCTGGCACCAACGCACGCGGCCACTCACGATGTCGGGGAGGAAACGCTCGTTGGACGTCCTCGCTCCCGTGGCGCAGGATGCCCTGCACGAGGTAACCGAGGCTCGGACGGGGCGGGGCCGCCGCCGCGGCCAGCTCCTCGTCCACGATGACCTCGTACACACTGCGCAGACCCTGCCCGCCGATCTCCTTCGGCCACGACAGTCCGAAAAAGCCGGCCTCGTAGAGCGCGCGGTGCCACGACGCCTGCCCGGCCCAGTAGGCATCGGACGTCGAGGAGGGCGGGCAGCCCCGGGTTGTTGTCGGCCAGCCAGACCCGGAGCCGTTCGCGGAAGCGCGCCTCGTCCGGCGCGTCACCGAACTCCATGGACACCCCCACGACAGCGGCTCTCGACGACTCGGCTCAGGTTCTCGTCCACGCCGCCGAGCACGTCGATCGACAACAGGGCCCGACGGAGGTGGACGTGGGCGAGGCACTCCCAGGTGTTGCCGATCCCGCCGTGTACCTGGATGGCCGTCTCGCAGACGGATCGGGCCGCCCGCGGCGCAGTACGCCTTGGCCAACGCCGCCGCCGAGAGTGCCTCTCGCGGCGAGCAGGCGTCGACGGCCCAAGCTGCGTGCAGGGCAACGCTCCTCGAGCCCTCCATCGAGACCAGGGCGTCGGCGAGAAGGTGCTGGACGGCCTGGAACGAGCCGATGGCCACGCCGTACTGCCGGCGCTCCGTTGCGTAGCGGGTGGCGAGCTCGATCGCTCCTCGCATGGTGCCGACCAGCTCGGCGCAGGTCGTCGGCCAGCCCGAGGGCGGTCCACCGCATGAGGTCCGTCATCGGGCACCACCGGCCCCTCGACGTTGGTGAGCCAGATGCGCCCGGGTCGCACCGTCACCGACGGACGGGTGAGGTCGACCGAGGTGGAAGGAGACGTGAGGCCGACGGTCGTCACCACGTGACCGTCGCCCTGCGACACGAGCATCAGACGCGCGGTCGGACCGGGCGGCGTCGACGGCCACGAGCGCGGGGGCGTCGGCAGGGTCGACGACGCACGCCACCTGGGAGAGGTCGGGTGTGAGGGCGACGGTCTCGTTGGGGTGCGACTCCCGGTCCCCCACGCACCGGCGGAGCTCGCTGGCGAGGGTCGGCCCGAGGAAGGGGACGTCCGCCAGTCCCCGGGCCAGCTCCTCGGCCACGATGGCAACGTCGACCCCGGTGGCCAGGGGGCCCCCGGCGGCGGTGGCGGTCCGGAGCTCGCGCCAGCCCGAAGACTCGACGGCGTCGTTCAGGCGCCCGGCGCGCCCGGCGTCGGCGAGGTCCTGGACCGAACGGGGTCCGAGCCGTTCGACCACCGAGACGACCGAGTCCCGGAGGGCCCGTTCCTCGGCCGAGTACCGAACGTCCATCAGGTCGGAGCCCGGAGGGCGCCTTCGGGCGACGGTGTCCAAGCCTCCTGCAGGGTGCGCCGGAGCACCTTTCCGGACGCGAGGCGCGGGATGGCGTCGACGACGACCACGGCCTCGAGGTGCTTGTACGTGGCCAGGTGCTCGGCCACCAGGCGTCGCAGCTCGTCCGGGGCCACGGTCACGCTCGGGTCGAGCTGGACGGCGGCCACCGGCCGCTCGCCGGCCGCGTCGTCGGGAACCCCGAACACGGCACAGTCGACGACGCCGTGATGGCGGAGCAGCACCGACTCGATCTCGGCCGGCGCCACCTGGAAGCCCTTGACCTTGATCATCTCCTTGGCTCGGTCGGTGATGTGGACCCAGCCCTCGGCCTCCAGCCAACCGACATCGCCCGTGCGGTACCAGCCGTCGGCGAACGCCTCGGCCATCGGCGTCCTCGGGGAGGTATCCGGCCATCACCGAAGGGCTCTGGGCCTGGATCTCGCCGGTATCGCCGGGGCCCACCACCTCGCCGGAGTCGAGGTCGACGATCCGGAGGCGGACACCCTCGGGGGGGAGGCCGGCCGAGTCGAGTCGCCACGCCGCCGGGTCGCCGACCGGGTTGGCGGCGATGACCGGAAGCTCGCTCGCCCCGTAGGCGGGGAGCCAGCGGACACCGGTGCGGGCGGTCACCACCTCGGCCACGCTGGACGTGACCGGCGTGGCCCCCCACATGATGTAGCGCAGGGAGGAGAGGTCGTAGCGCTCGAGGTCCGGATGGTTGGCCATGGCCAGGGCGATGGGGGCGACCGCCATCTCGAGGGTCATCCGTTCGGACTCGATGCGGCTGGAGCACCTCGTCGAGGTCGAAGCGCCGGTGCAGGCGCACGGTGGCACCGGACTCGGTGGCGGCCAGCAGGTTGAGGAGACCGAGGATGTGGGACGGCGGGGTGGCGACCTGGAAGCGATCCTCCGGTCCGAGGCCCAAGGCCGCGCACCAATGGCCGGGTGCCGCACCGGATGGAGCGGTGCGTGTGGCGGACGGCCTTCGGCAAGCCCGTCGTCCCCGAGCTGAAGACGAGCACCGCCTCGCCCTCCTCGTCGACGGCGACCTCTCCGAGCGGCGACCGACTGCGGCCAAACGCCTCGTGCAGGACGCTCCCGGTCCTCGAGGTCGGTGACCTGCGCGGCCGACAAGTGAGCGAGGAGCGGCGATTTGTCGGCATCTTCGACCACCGCGTGCACCGGTGTGGTCAGATCGATGGCGTGACCCACCTCCAGTGCTCGCCAGGCCGTGCTCAAGAGGACCGGCGCCGCACCGAGCTTGCTCGTGGCCATGACCACGACCAGGAATTCGGGGCGGTTCGACGCCATCACCGCCACCCGCTCACCGGGACGCACGCCCCGGGCGGCGAGGTGGCGGGCGAAGGCATTGCTCAGTTCGTCGATGTCGCGAAAGGACCAGCGCTCGTCTCCGGAGACGACCGCCTCTCGACCGCCATAGCGGGCCGCCGCCGCCTCCAAGCCCGCATGCATGGTGGCGGTGCCCGTCACGGAAACATTGTTCTCCGGATTGAGATCATCGTCAACAGAAACGACCTAGACGTATTACCGCCATGACTGACCGGCGCGTCGGCCCGACCTCGACCGACCCCGACATCCGGCGCGAAGTCGTCGAGACCGTGCGCCGGTTCGTGGCCCGGGAAGTGGCGCCCGTGGCCTCCGACCTCGAGCGGGTGGACCGGTTCCCGGCCGACATCGTCGAGGGCATGCGTCAGCTCGGCCTCTTCGGCGTCACCATCCCGGCCGCCTATGGCGGGCTCGGGCTCGACCTCCTGACCTACATCGGGGTGATCGAGGAGCTGGCCTACGGGTGGATGAGCCTGACCGGCATCGTCAACACCCACACCATGGCGGCGACCCTCCTCCTGCAGCACGGCAACGACGAACAAAAGGAACGGTGGTTGCCCGCCATGGCCTCCGGCGAACGCCGCGGAGCCCTTTCACTGTCCGAGCCGGACGCCGGCAGTGACACCCGCAACATCTCCTGTCGGGCCATCCGCGACGGCGACGAGTACGTGATCCGCGGCACCAAGGCCTGGGTGACCAACGGCGAGCGGGCGTCGATCGTCGCCCTGGCCGCCCGGACCGAGGAGGGCATCTCCGCCTTCATCGTGGAGAAGGAGCCCGGTCCTCGCTTCGAGGGCATCTCGGTCAGCCGCAACGTCGGCAAGCTCGGCTACAAGGGCGTCGAGACCGTCGAGATGGCCTACGACGACCACCGCATCCCGGCGACGAACCTCGTGGGTGAGGCCGGACGGGGCCTGCCGCAGATCCTCGGCGTCCTCGAAGTCGGGCGCATCAACATCGCCGCCCGAGCGGTGGGCGTGGCCCGGGCCGCCTTCGACGCCGCCCTCGACTACGCCCAGAACCGCACGACCTTCGGCAAGCCCATCGGTGAGCACCAGGCCATCCAGCTCAAGCTGGCCGACATGGCCACGCACCTCGAGGCGGCCCGGCTGCTCACCGTCAACGCGGCCGAGCGCAAGGCGGCCGGCCTCCGCTGTGACGTCGAGGCCGGCATGGCCAAGCTCTTCGCCAGCGAGACCGCACTCGAGATCGCCACCGAGGCCATGCGCATCCACGGCGGCGTCGGCTACACGACCGAGCTGCCGGTCGAGCGCTACTACCGGGATGCGCCGCTCATGGTCATCGGCGAGGGAACGAACGAGATCCAACGACTGGTCATCGCCCGGGGGCTCTTGGCGCGGGCGAGGAACCGGGCGAGGAGTTCCTAGCCGTCCCGCCCTGACGCATCGTCCTTCCCGAGCACCAGCCCGGTGTGCTCCCCGAGGGCTGGAACCGACGTCGTCTGCCGCCGGCGCACGCCGGAGAAGCTGACCGGGCCGTTGACCGAGCCGGACGGCCGGGCCGCCCGCCTCTCCGACACCTCGACGAAGCCTTCGTTGTCGACCAGCTGCGGGTCGCCCACCACCTCGGCCGGCGACTGGGCCGGCGCCCACCACACGCCTTCCCGATCGAAGCAGTCGCCCACTCGGCCAGTGAGTCCGCTCGCGAGATGATCTCATCCAGGACGGCGATGACCTCGGTGCGGTGCCGCCGGATGCTCGTGGCGGTGGCGAACCGCGGGTCGTCGAGGAGCTCCGGACGACCGAGGGCCCGGCAGACGGCCGGCAGGTGCCGCTCGGCCTCGAGCCCGCAGAAGAAGAACCAGCGGCCGTCGGACGCCCGATAGGGGTTCATGAGCGGCGCCTGGTTGGCGTGCCGCGGCTCCGATGCCGGCCACCTTGCCCAGCGCCATCTGCAGACCGAGGTCCCAGCCCAGGATGTAGGCACCGGTGCGCAGCAGGGAGACCTCGACCACCCGGCCCCGGCCCGTCGCCCGCTGCTCGATCACGGCGGCCAGAAGGCCGGCCAGCGCGGCGAGGGCGGTGATGTGGTCGCCGATGCCACCCCTGGCGTTGAGCGGGCTGCCATCGGCGTCGGCCATCTGCACGGCGAGCCCGGAACGGGCCCAGAAG
This sequence comes from uncultured Acidimicrobiaceae bacterium, assembly GCA_963774915.1. Taxonomy (GTDB): domain Bacteria; phylum Actinomycetota; class Acidimicrobiia; order Acidimicrobiales; family RAAP-2; genus CAVSNH01. The sequence continues at coordinate 326,750 of CAVZGR010000001.1, forward strand.
GCGCCGATGTCGTAGGTGGGGCGGTCGCGCTCCTCACCACGCAGGCCGTAGCCGCTCACGCTGCAGTAGACGAGGTGAGGGTGGCGGGTCACGGTGGCCTACGGCGTGAGGTCGAGCCGGTCGAGCGCGTCGGGGCGGAGGTTGCTGATGAACACGTCGGCCGACGGCCAGAAGCTCCTCCATGCGCCGGCGGTCGGACTCGTCGCGCAGGTCGAGGACGACGCTCCGCTTCCCCCGGTTGTCCAGGGCGAAGGCAGGATTGGGCAGGTCGCCCTCGACGCCGAGGGAGCCGAACACGTACCGCATGGGATCGCCGGCGGGCGGCTCCACCTTGATGACGTCCGCCCCCCAGTCGGACAACAGAGCGGCGGCGGCCGGGGCGGCGACCCACACGCCGAGCTCGACCACCCGGAGGTCGCGGAACGACGAGAGGCCGTCTCCGCCGGTGGCCTCGGTCACCGGGCTCCGGGTCATCTGTCCTGGACGCGGCCAGCGCTCGCAGGTCGTCCTTCGCCACCTTGCCCATGGCGTTGAGGGGGAGCGCCACCATGAGCTCCACCCGGCGGGGCACCTTGTAATTGGCCATGCGCTCGCGGCACCAGGCGATGACCTCGGGCTCCGAACGGAGCGACGTGCCGGGTCGGCGGCAACCACGAACGCCATGCCGACCTCGCCCAGCCGTTCGTCGGGCACGCCCGATGACGGCGGCCTGACGGATCGACGGGTGCTCGAGCAGCATGTTCTCGATCTCGGCCGGGTAGGCGTTGAAGCCGCCGACGATGAACATGTCCTTCGTGCGGCCTACGATGCGGAGGTTGCCGGCGGCGTCCCGGGCACCGAGGTCGCCGGTCCGCAGCCAGCCGTCGTCCACGAAGGCGGCCGCCGTCGACGCCGGGTCGTCGAGGTAGTGGGACATGACGCTGGCGCCGCGGAGCACGATCTCACCGGACCCGCCGTCGGCCACGTCCGCGACCCTGCTCGTCCACCAGGCGCAACTCGAAGCCCGGGCGCGGGCGGCCGACCGTCTGTGCGATGGTCTCCACGTCGTCGCCGGGAGCGGTGCTCGTGGCCGTGCCCGCCTCGGTGAGGCCGTAGCCGGTGACGATGAGGGAAAAGGGCATCTCCGCATGGAGGCGGCGGATGAGCTCGACCGGGATGTCGGCGGCACCGGTGACCGCCACCCGCAGGCTGGAGAGGTCGGCGCCGGCGCGGCCCGGATGGTCGAGGAGCGCCTGGTACAGCGTGGGCGGGCCGGGCAGGACGGTGACCCGCTCGCTCTCGACCCGCGACAGGATCCGATCGACGTCGAAGACGGCTTCGGGGAGCATGGTCGCGCCGCTCGCGAGCAAGGCGGCCAGGATCCCGGCCTTCAGACCGAACATGTGGAAGTACGGATTGACCATCAGATAGCGGTCCTCTCGACCCGAGGCCGGTCATCGCGCACCCAGTCGGCGGCCACGTGCAGCGTCCGGCCGTGGGTCTGGACCACTCCCTTCGGCGTGCCGGTCGTCCCCGAGGTGAAGAGGATGTCCGACACGTCCGACTCCGACGCACCGCGGAACGGCGACGGTCGAGCTCGGGCGGTAGTCCGCGGCGTCGGGACGGGACAGGAACTGCGTCCCAGCCGACCGTGCCGTCCGATGCCGGACCTCCGCAGACGACGACGGTCGTCGCAGATGCGGGAAGCCGCGAGCCGGACGACGCGCAGCAGGCCGACGTAGTCGGTGTCGAGGAACTCGCTCACGGTCACGAGGCCGCGCGCCCGGCTGCGGCGCAGCAGGTCAGCCGCCTCGGCGCCCTTGAACCGGGTGTTGACGGGGACGAGCGACGGCCCCGGCCTGGCTCAGGCCGAGGAAGGCGACGATCCATTCGGCGCAGTTGGGGGCCCAAATGGCCACCCGGTCGCCCGGCTCGACGCCGGCGCCGACGAGGGCGGCCCCGAACGCCTGCGAGGTGCCGAGCAACTCGTCGTAGGAGAGCGTGTCGACCGCCGTCGACGACGGCCGGACCGGTCGCCGAAGCTCTTGGCGGCGTCGCGGCCCAGGGCGGGAACGGTCCGCGCCGGCCGGGCACCACGGTCATGGACGGCCGGGGTCCGCCGACGTTCATCAGAGGTGGCCAGGTTCCCACCCATGATCTTGCTCACGGCCTCGTCGGGCAGGCCAACAACTCCTCGACGTAGGTGGCCGGTTCGGCCAGGCCCTCCGGATGCGGGAAGTCGGACCCGAACAGGACATGGTCCACGCCGATCAGCTGGGCCAGGGCCCCGAGGTCCTCCTCCCAGAAGGGGCTGATGGAGATGTTGCGCTTCATCACGGCCACCGGGTCCTCCAGGAAGTCCTGCGGCATCTTCTTGTAGACGTCGGCCAGGTCCTGAGCAGTGGCTCGACCCAGCTGCTGCCGTTCTCGATGACGGCCACCTTGAGTGCGGGGAAGCGTGACAGGGCGCCGTGACAGATGAGGGCGGCGACCGCGTCCTCGATGGGCGCCAGGCCTGCGAGCATCCGGAAGGCCTCGGGCTGGAAGGGAAGCATCTCGGCGTCGCTGCCCATCCAGTCGTTGGCATAGCCTCGTAGCCGCTGTCGGAGGAGTGCATGGCGACGAGCACGTCGTGGGCTCACGACTCGCTGCCAGAACGGATCGAACTCGGGTAAGTCCGAAGGACCTCGACCCGCGCAAGCCGGGGACTGGTGCCGGACGGATCAGGACCACCCGGGCCCCGGGCCGGTGACCCAGTCGAGCTCCTCGATGGCCCGCTCGACGATGGGAAGCGTGATGACCGGGGTGGGGAAGATGCGTCCTTCGTAGTCGAAGGTCCAGGTCTCGTACATCCACTGGTTGAGGGCGTGGACGACCGGCGTGGGTGAGCTCGGCATCGTCCTTCATGCGCTCTTCGACCAGGCTGGCCAGGGTCGGGAACATCAAGGCCCGGTCGAGACCCTGCTCGTCCATCAGCTCGAGGCGAGGCCCGGGCTCGCGGAACGCCGGGATGGCTCGGATGGGCTCGCCGAAGATCTCGCGCCGGCTCTTGCCCTCCGGGTTGCCCCGCCGGAAGTAGTCCTCCTGGGCGCCGGGCCGGGCCACGACGTCGAAGGTCGGGATTGGGGATGTACTCGCTGACCTGGCCCCGCACCAGGATCTTGGTCCGGCCCCGGATCTCCGCGTAGTCGATGGCCCCGCGGAAGCGGTCGGGCAGGTGCTTGGTGAGGGCGTCCTTGGTCTCGTAGAGATGGTTGTCGGCGTCGAACACAGGGCAGTCAAGTGGTGTCGTCGACATCGTGGCTCCTTCTCAGTCGTGATCGCATAGGGCGAACGACTCGTCATCGGTCAGCCGACGGATGCCGGCAAACGCCGTCCGGGTCTGCGTCGGTCACTGCGGCTATCGAACGATCCCCGGAAGGAGGCAAGCAGCTCCCGCGTCCGCCGAGACGAGGCGAGCAAGCTCCTCGCGGCTCTCGCCGACGGGACGACCCGAACGGAGAGGTCCGTGACCCCGGCGTCGGCGAAGGCCCGCAGTCGCTTCTCGATGGTCGACTCGTCACCGGCCACCAGGATGTCGCCGATGCTCCGGGCATCACCCATCTCGAGCAGCCGCTGGTAGTTCGGAGACATCTCGGCCTCGGCCAGGATGCGGTTGGTCCGCTCGGTGGCCGCATCGATCTCGTCGTCGGCGCACAGGCAGATCGGGACGCCGGCGACGACCCTCGGGGGCGGCCGGCCGGCGGCCGCGGCCGCCCGAGTGATCTGGGGGACGACATAGGTGCCGATGGCCCGCTCGTCGGCCATCCACAGGATGGTCCCGTCGGTGCGCGTCACCGGCCAGCTCGAGCATGCGGGGGCCGAGGGCGGCGATGAGCACGGGCGTCGGGGCGACGTCGGTGATGTCGAGCGGATTGTGGACACAGAACAGCTGGTTCTCCACGTCGACGGGGCCGGGGCCGGCGAGGGCCACATCGAGGACATCGAGGTACGAGCGCATGGTGAGCACCGGCCGGTCGTAGCGAATGCCGAGCATGTCCTCGACGATCCAGTGGTGCGAGACGCCGAGTCCGAGGCAGAGGCGCCCGCCGAGGACGGCCTGCACGGACGAGCGCGGCCTGGGCCAGGGCGACCGGATGACGGGGCTGGACAGGTACGACGGCGGTGCCGATCTCGACCCGGCCGGTGACCTCCCCCACCACCGTGGCCATGGTCAGAGCGTCGAAGTCGTCGGGGATCTGCGGGAGCCAGAGGGAGGCCAAGCCCGCGTCCTCGGCCCATCGGGCGTCGGCCCGCAGTCGTTCAACCTTGGTCGAGTAGCGACCCCGCTCCGGGCCGACCATCACGCCGATTCGCATCTGCCGCCCTTCGGAGCACACTGCTGAGAACGCCATTCTTGAATCGTATAATGTTACTTCCGTCAGCGTGAAGGCAGGACTTGCGGGCGGTCGCGCCCGGATGGAGAGTGAGCCGATGCAGGTCACGTCGCCCGACGTCTACTACGACCCGTACGACTTCGAGATCGACTCCGACCCCTACCCGGTCTGGAAGCGACTGCGGGACGAGCGTCCGCTCTATTACAACGAGAAGTACGACTTCTTCGCGCTCAGCCGGTTCGACGACGTCGAACGGTGCCTGGTGGATTGGAAGACCTACATCTCGGGTCGGGGCACGGTCCTCGAGCTGATCAAAAGCAACATGGAGATGCCGCCGGGCAGCATCATCTTCGAAGATCCTCCCTCCCACGACCTGCACCGCGGTCTGCTCTCGCGGGTGTTCACGCCGCGCAAGGTGGCCGCCATCGAGCCGAAGGTGCGCGAGTTCTGCGCCCGGAGCCTCGATCCCCTGGTCGGAACCGGGGGCTTCGACTTCATCGCCGACCTCGGGGCACAGATGCCCATGCGCACCATCGGCATGTTCCTCGGCATACCCGAGAGCGACCAAGAGGCGATCCGAGACCGCATCGACGACGGATTGCGGCTCGAGGAGAGCGAGATGCCCGACTTCGCAGTCCAAATTCGCGGATGCGCCGCCCGGGAGTGAGTTCGAGGAGTACATCGACTGGCGCGCCACCCATCCGTCCGACGACCTCATGACCGAGCTCCTGCAAGCCGAGTTCGAGGACACGGACGGAACGACGCGGCGCCTGACGCGACAAGAGGTCCTCAACTACGTGGGCCTGCTGGCCGGCGCGGGCAACGAGACCACCACCCGGCTCATCGGCTGGACGGGAAAGGTGCTCGCCGACCATCCCGACCAGCGCCGAGCCATCGTCGAGGACCGCAGCCTGATCCCCAACGCCATCGAAGAGTTGCTGCGCTACGAGGCGCCGTCGCCGGTGCAGGCCCGCTACGTCACGAATGACGTCGAGCACCACGGCACCGTCATCCCGGCCGGGAGCATCGTGTTGATGCTCAACGCGTCGGCCAACCGTGACGAGCGCAAGTTCGAGGATCCCGACCGCTTCGACATCCGGCGCAAGATCGGCCACCATCTGAGCTTCGGCTACGGCATCCACTTCTGCCTGGGCGCTGCTCTGGCCAGGCTCGAGGGCCGGATCGCGCTGGACGAGGTCCTGCAGCGCTTCCCGACCTGGGAGGTCGACTGGGACAACGCCGTGCAGGCCCGGACCTCGGTCGTGCGGGGTTGGCAGAAGCTTCCGGTGATCACGCCCGCTTGATGGAGCGGCTAGAAGGCCGCGTCGCCGTCGTCACCGGAGCGGCGAGCGGCATCGGCCTGGCCATCAGCGAGGCATTCCTTGGCGAGGGGATGTTCGTCGTGATGACCGATGTCGACGACGTCGCGCTCGGCGAACAGGTGACGCGCCTCGCCGGGCAGGGACACGACGTGCGGTCCCTCGTCGTGGACGTCGCCGACCCCGAGTCGGTCGAGCGTGCCGGCCAGTTCGCTGTCGAGGTCTTCGGTCAACTGAACGTCGCGGTCAACAACGCCGGCATCGTCAATGGGGGATGCTCGTGGGAGCTCTCACTCGATGACTGGCGCCGTGTCATCGACGTCGACCTCTGGGGTGTCATCCACGGCATCCGGTCCTTTGTCCCGAAGATCCTGGCCAGCGCGGTGGAGGGGCATGTGGTGAACACGGCGTCGATGGCGGCGGTGATCGCACTGGCCAAGCTCGGGCCCTACACCGTGGCAAAACACGGTGTTCTCGGTGTGTCAGATGTCCTGCGAGCAGAGTTGGAGGAGATGGGCGCACCCGTCGGGGTGAGCGTCGTCATGCCCGGGATGATCGAGACGGCCATGGTGCCAATGGGCACGATCCCCGCGTCGACCGTGGCCGACAACGTGGTCGACGCCATTCGACGACGACGGCCGTACGTGTTCACGGACGACCACCACAAGATCGAGATGTCGGCCCGCCTTCAGGCCATCATCGACGCCCCCGCCGACCGGCTTGCCTGATCTCACGGTTCCGGGCCACTGCCGAGGGGTTGGCGACACCGACCGCTGAACTCAGAAAATGTAGGCTCGCCGCCTGATCTCGACGTCAACGTCGAAAAGTTCGACGGTGCACCAGGGGGAGGCACCGAACATGAGCATCACGGCCGACAGCCGAAGGGCGGCCCAGTCGGGCGGGCCCTTCGACGACGGGACCTTGGCCATCGTCACCGCCGCCGGGTGCCTCTGCTTGCCGATGGTCGCCCAGCCGGCGGCGAATGCCGGGCGCGGCGCCGGCAAAGGACTCGGTCCCGGTACCGAAGGTCGAGGGGCCCATCCTTCCGACCAGCGGCATCTCCTTCGTCGCGTCGACGACCTTCCCTCTGTCCGAGGTCGGGTACGAGGAGTCGGAGTACTTCCTCTCGGGCACGGCGACGGCCTACAAGAGCACGGCTCCGCTGACCAAGAAGGGCAAATGGCGCGTCATGCCGGAATCGACCGCCACGTACAAGACCCGGGTCGTTGTCTACCGGCCGATCAACCCGAAACGCTTCGACGGGACCGTCGTCGTCGAGTGGCTCAACGTGACCGCCGGAATCGACGCGCCCGCCGCGTGGTTGAGCTCCCATATCCAGATGATCCGAGACGGGATGGTCTACGTCGGGGTGGACGCCCAGGCCGGTGGGATCAACGGACAGGCCGGCTCCATCGCCAGCCAGGACTTGACCGGTGGACTGAAGCAAGTCGACCCGGCACGTTACGGCTCGCTCCATCACCCCGGCGACAGCTTACTCCTATAGCATCTACGAGCAGGCCGGTCGGGCGATCCGAGCAGACGGTCGCAAGCTGCTCGGCGGGCTCAGGCCAAAGCGGGTCCTGGCCCTCGGCGAGTCACAGTCGGCTTTCCGGCTCGTGACGTACATCGATGCGCTCCAACCGCTGTCCCCCGGCATCTACGACGCCTACTTCGTCTACAGCCGGGGCGGGGACGGCGCCGACCTCTCACAAGCCCCGCAGGCCACCATCACCACCCCGGACCCGACGTTCATCCGTACGGACCTCCACGTGCCCGTCTTCCTGTTCGAGACCGAAGCCGACGTGCTCGGCCTCGGATACCTGCCGGCACGCCAACCGCCCACCCGATACATCCGCGAATGGGAAGTCGCCGGCTCCGCCCACGACGACACCTACGGCCTGCTCTACGCGCGCTCGGACAACGGGAACGGCGTCGCCGACACCGATGCCTTCCAGTCGATGCTCGACCCTCCGGCCGACCCGATCCCCGGGATCGTCGACTGTGAGGCCCCTATCAACGCCGGCTCTCACACCTACGAGCTCCGGGCGGCGATGGTCGTCGTCAACAAATGGATGACGTCTGGCCAGGCGCCGTCGCAGTCACCCCGCCTCGAGGTCAGACAAGACCGACCCGCACCAGTTCGTCACCGACGCCAATGGCAACGCCCTCGGTGGGATCCGCACACCCGAGGTCCAGGCGCCGGTGGCCAAGCTCTCCGGGCTCGGCCAGCCGGGCACAGCTCCCGGTCCCGAGCCAACCCGGGGCGGCGACGGAGAACGAGGCGGTCACCGGTCAGGCGCTCTGCGCCATCTTCGGCACGACGGTGCCGTTCAGTCGCGGCAAAGCTTGCCGCCCTCTATCCCAGCCACGCCTCCTTCGTGCAGAAGTGGGACGCGGCCACGGCAGCCGAAGTGAAGGCGGGCTACCTCCTGCCGGCGGACGCCCGGACCCTCGACAAGGTGGCGGCACAGTCGAACGTGGGCGGCTGATCCACACCATGGAGCCGGTGGAGGTGGCACTGCCGCCGATTCCGGACACGCCCGGATCGGCAGCCGAGGCCGGGAGCGAGTCGCCGTTCGCTGTCACCGAGCGAGTCCGAGCCCTTCTTGTCTGGGCTCTCTTGGCGGTCATCGCCGGTCTGGCCGTTCTTTCCTACGCGTGGGGGATCGCCCATGCACCGCTCGAGCCCTACTACGCCGCCTCGGTGCGCAGCATGTCGATGAGCTGGCACAACTTCTTCTTCGGTTCTTTCGACCCCGCCGGCACCATCACCCTGGACAAGCTCCCCGGCGCCTTCTGGCTGCAAGCCCTTTCGGTGCGGGTCTTCGGATACCACCCGTGGGCCATGGTGCTCCCCCAGGTGATCGCCGGCCTCCTCGCCGTGGTCTTCCTCTTCCGAGCTGTCGAACGCCTCATGGGCGCCGCGTCCGGGCTCATCGCCGCCTTGGTGTTGGCGGTCAGCCCAGCCACCGTCGCCCTCAACCGGGGCAACATCGCCGATACCACCATGGTGCTCTTCCTCGTGCTGGCCGCCGATGCGGTGTCCTCGGCCATGGTGTCCGGTCGGCAGCGAAGCCTCGTCCTCGCCGGGGTGTGGGTGGGTCTCGCCTTCCAGACCAAGATGGTCGAGGCCTGGCTGGTGCTGCCGGCCATGGGCTTGGCCTATCTGCTCGGATCGAGCGTGCCGCTTCGGCGCCGGTTGCGCCAGCTCCTCGTCGGCGGCCTGGTTGCCATTGCACTCTCGCTGCTGTGGATGACGGTGGTGAGCCTCATCCCGGCTGGCTCCCGTCCCTACGTCGACGGGAGCCAGCACAACTCCCTCTTCGAACAGGTCTTCGTCTACAACGGCTTCGGCCGCTTCGGCCAGCAGACGCCGGTGCAGCTTCTCTTCGGAAACGGTCTCGGCGGTCTCGGCGGGCTGGCAAAGCTGGTGCTCGGGCCGGCGCCGAGTTGGCACCGCCTGCTCACCGGCGACTTGGGGCGCGACACCGGCCTGCTGCTCCCAGCCGCGCTGGCGATTGGGATCGCCGGCCTCTTCACCCGCCGCCGGAGCTTCTATGTGCTGTGGGTCGGGTGGCTCCTGACCCTGGCCGTCGTCTTCTCCTTCGGATCGACGATCAACGCCTATTACACCGCTGCCCTGTCGCCCCCAATCGCCGCCATCCTGGGTGGTGGGATTGTCAGCGCCTGGACCTGGTGGTGGCGAGCGCAAAGCGCCGAGACGAGCACCCGCAGTCGGTGGACGCGGCTGGCACCGTTGCTGGTCCTCGCGATCATGGCGGGGACGCTCGCCGACCAGCTATGGCTGGCCGACCAACACGGTACGGCCGTGCCCGGCTGGTTGGCGCCGCTCGTCATCGCCGCCGGAAGTCTCGCCTTCGTCCTCCTCGTGGCCTCATCTCTTCCTTTCGTCGGTCGCCTGGCCCTCACAGCGGCAATCGTCGTGGCCACGACGGCGATGCTGGTCGTCCCCGCTTCCGGATCTGCCCTCTTGGTCAACGAGCGACGGAGCTTCGCCGACACCCCCTTCGAGTCGGCCTCCACCGCCGATCTCTTCGGAGCCCTGCTGGCCTCGTCCGGCTCCGGCATCGGGGCGGCAGGCAAGGGGCTCGAACGTCTCCAGCTCGGGGCGCCGTACCTGATGGCCGTCGACACCTCCGCGGTGGCATCGGAGTTCATCGACGCGACGGGAAAGGAGGTGCTTCCCATCGGTGGGTTCACCGGGGCCATCCCGGAGCCGACCCTGGGTCAGCTCGAGTCGGACATACGAGCGGGCAAGTTCCACCTGGTTCTCCTGCTCGGGAAGAGCCACGATCCTCGGCTCGTCTGGATCGCCACCCATTGCCGACCCCTCGGGCCAGGAGGTTTCGGGATCTACCTCTGCAGCCCGGCGGATGCGCCGATCGCCCGATAGCGGTCCCGGCCGTCGGAGCCCGGAGTTGAGCGGTGAACAACGCTCCCCCGTGATGCGGACGCCGTTGCCAGTGGATAGCCGATCGGCTACTTTTGCTGGCGGCCGAAGCGCCGGACGCGACGAAGGGATTGCCCGTCATGACCGAGCTCGATGACAACGTGAAGGAGACCTTGGTCGACGTTCGCAAGGTTGGCGCGACCTACGAGGAGCACCAGCAGGAAGTGGGACTCGACATCCCGGTCGATTTGGTGCACTTCAAGAGGTTCCCGGTCGTCGACCCGCCGGGCGTGCACATGAAGCAAGGTCACGACACCCGATCCGACATCCGCCTGACCGACGGCAGGGAACTGCCGGACTACAGCGGGCCGTTCAATCGGGACCTCCGGTTCTCGGACTTCTCCAACGACGCGCTCGTCAACATGCTCGGGATGAGCAACGAGTACTACCGGGTGTGCATCGAGGGTTGGGCGAACGCGGTGGCCGAGCGCTACGGACGCGACGACATGCGACACATCCAGTCGGAGGCGTGGCAGAGCATGATCCTTCCCCAGCTTCGGGGCATGATCGACGAGTGGATGGGTTTGACCGACGAGGAAGCCGAGGCTCTGGTGGCCAAGACCGAAGCCGAGGTGGCGGCCCAGGTTGCGGACGGCGGGGCCGTCCTCATCAACCCCTACGCACCCGAGCCAGGTTGGACGCAGTACTCGAAGGAGCGCCTCGTGAAACGGGTTCTCGGCAGCCACGAATACCTGTTGCTGGCCATCGAGTCGTGGGCGCTTGCCATCGTCATGCGGGACGGGCTCGACGCCATGTTCGCCTTCAATTGGGATCTCTGGAGCGAAACGTTGTTGCCGGCGGCGAAGGACATCAAGGCGCGCTGGATGGGCATCTCCGGTGACACGGTCGAGGCCTTCATGAAGGACATTCAGGTCGACGCCACCTCATTCCCGGGCAAGGCCTTCGAGATGACCTTCGAGATGCCGGCGAAGGACGTCGGCATCTTCACGTTCAACAAGTGTGTCTCGGTCGACCAATGGGAGGCACTGGGTCGCCCGGACATCGCCGAGAAGGCGTCGCACATCACCTGTCCCGCGGCCATCATCGAGACGGCGAAGCAGTACAACCCGAACATGAAGGTCGAGATCCTGGCGATCCCGCCGCGGGTCAGCAACGACGAGGTCTGCTGCAAGTGGCGACTGTCCATGCGCGACGAGTCCGATCCGGAGTACGTCCGCACCGACGAGGGCGTCACTGCGACGGCGATCTCGGCGCCCAGCCGTCGGTAGCGCCCTGAGGCGTCCCGAGCCGTTTCAGGAAGGCAGAAGCCGCCGGGCCAACAGTTGCACTTGCGATCGGAGAGTCTGGTCGTCAAGTCCAGCGACCATGGGGTTCATGACCGCCCCACTGATGGCCGCCAAGAGCATCGCTGTCGAGACCCGCGCCTCGTGTCCGACGTCGTCGGCCACCAGCACCTGACACATGCGGTCCATGACACGGCGGAACGAACGGTGACCCGTGAAGAAGCGGACGATGACAGGATCGTTCAAGAAGGTGACCATGGTGCGCCGATGATCCACAGCCAGATCGACGATCCCTCTCACCAACGTGTCGCGGGCCCGCGCCTTCGAAGGTTCTCTCTCTGCCGCCGCGACCACTGCCTCCAGCCTGGCCAGCTCATCTTCGGCGGCGGCCAGAATGATCTCGTCCTTGGTGTTGAACTGGTGATAGACGGCCGCCTTGGTCACACCGACCGCATCGGCGATCATCTGCAGCGAGGTCCCTCCGACCCCATGGCGGGCGAACAGCTCAAGGGCTGCGTTGATGATCCGGGCTTGCGCAGCGGTCGTTCTGGACTTCCCGACGTCACTGGCAACGTCGACCCCAAGGTCACCCATTGCCGGCAGACTAGTTGAGCAGTCGGTTGTCCCCGATTGCTCACCGCGCCGCCAGGCATGGCGATGCGCGGGATCTCCGAGATGAGGTTCGCGTTCGGGCGCGAGCGGATCCCGTCGCCGTGTGGGGAGAACTCTTGGATCCCGGCGCTAGCCTCCAGAGCCGAATCGGGCCGGAAGCTGAGCCAGGACTCATCGTGGAGATGCCGTGAAGATCACCGTCGTTGGAACCGGGGCCATGGGCTCGGTCTATGCCGCCCTGTTGGGCAAAGCCGGACATGAGCTGTGGGCCATCGACACCTGGCAGGAGCACATCGACGCCATCGCCCGGTCGGGACTCACCGTCTCCGGGGCGAGCGGTCATTACGTCGTCGACCGCCTTCACGTGGCAAGGACACCGGAAGACGCGGGGCCTTCTGACCTGTGGGTGATCGCCACCAAGGCCCAGGACGTCGAGCCCGTCGCCGCCGACATCGCCACCCTCCTGCGGCCGGACGACGTGGTCATGGCATTCCAGAACGGGCTCGGGGCCGGCCAGCGAGTGGCCCGTCACATCCCGGGCCATCACATCCTGATCGGCATCGCCGAGGGTTTCGGTTCCACCGTCCCGCGGCCCGGTGCCGTCCACCACGAGGGCATGCGCCTCATTCGGATCGGCGAGATGGGTGGCGGGCTGACCGATCGGGTGCGTCGGATCGAGCACTTGTGGTGCGAGGCCGGCTTCAACGTCGCGGCCTTCGACGACATCAACGTGATGATCTGGGAGAAATTCCTCTGCAACGTCACCCTCAGCGCACCGTGCGCGGTCTTCGACGTAACCGTCGGCGAACTCATGGCCGATCCGGAGTTGTGGGCCGTCGCCCTCGGCTGCACGCTGGAGGCCCACCGGGCCGCGCTGGCCAGCGGTATCCGGTTCGATTTCGAAGACCCTGTGCGGTACGTGTCCGAGTTCGCGGCGACGATCCCGAAGGCCAGCCCCTCCATGCGGCTCGACCACCTCGCTCGCCGGCGCTCCGAGGTGGACGCCATCAACGGACAGGTCGTCGAGATCAGCCGCGAGCTCGGTCTCGGCGCCCCCTACAACGAGGCGCTGTGCGCCGTCCTGCGCCACCGCGAGTCAGCTTTCGATTGAGCTCACTCGCCTTTCGCCACCCGGGGGAATGTCGCGTCGAACGAACGACTGGCCAGCCGCCCCACCCGGCTGACCAGTCGTCGCTGAAACGCTTCGATCGAGGGACGCGACTAGACGCTCTTGTTCGGGATCTGTGTGCCGCACACCGGATCCGCCCCCGAAGTCAAATGGAACGACGTTCCCGAGAGCTTGGTGATCCAGAAACACTCCGTTTTGCCTTGGGGCCGCTGGCTCCAATCGACCGTCTGGTGTCCGCCCCAGAGGCCCTCGGCGTCGTAGTCGGTGATGTGCGACAGCGACTTGATCAGCGAAGCCTGCGTCGGGTTGGACCCGGCCCCCTGGAGGCCCTGCACGAGCCCGAGAATCGACAGATAACCGAGGTAGTCGGCGAATGTGGGGTCGGTGTGCACGCCGGCATACGTCGCCAACGCATGCTGCAACGCCTCGGTCGCCGGCGTATGCATCTCAACGGGTTCGAAGTCCGACAGGAAGTCGTCCCCTTGGGCGGCCTGGACGGCGGCCTGCCCGGCGTTGGTGAGATCGCCACCGTATCCGGTCGGGGCCAGCGCCACCTTCAGGTTGACCCCGTCCTGGCGGAGGGCGGTGGCCAGGGCGAAGACCGTGGCCGGCTCGGTGTTGACGGTGATCCCGTTCACCCCTGCGGTCTTCATGGCCAAGGCCACCGGTGCCACATTGGTGCCGCCGAAGGGGAAGCTGTCGTTGACATAGCCGGCCTTGAGCCCCGCCGATTGGGCCGAGACCGCCGCCGATCGAGCGCTGGCCGCCGAGCTGGGCGAGGCCGAGTAGCCGACTGTCCCCACGTTGGTCACACCCTGGCTCTTGAAGAACTTCCCATAGGTTGTGTAGACCTTGGTGAAGTCCTGGTTGCCGATCACCGAGAACATGTTGTAGCTCTTGGGTGACAGCCACTCGCTGCTGTCGAAGGCCGCACCGACGACCGGGATCCCGTTCGACGTGAGATACGGAGCAGCCGAGAAGGTGAGCGCCGAAAGCCCGATCACGGCGAACACGTGGTCCTGCTGCACGAACCTCTGGGCCACGGACAGTGCCTGGGACGGACTCGTGGCCGTGTCACCCAGGATGTAATGGATCTTGTACCCCTCGGTGGCCGCCACCCCCACCCCGGCCTTGATGCCGAGGTCGGCCGTGGCGAACTCGGAAGCGGCGGGGCCGGTCTCGTCGGTGAGCACGCCGACGGTGAACGTCTTCCCTCCGCCGCTCGAGGTGGCGGCTGTCGTCGAGCTCGACGTCCCCGAACTGCTGCTGCACGCAGCCGCGGTCAGCAGCACGACGCCCATCAGCCCGGCGGCAATGAACCTCTTCTTCCGTTGCGGCATGGTCTCTCTTTCTCCTGGTTGACAGTTGGATGTTGAATGCACCGACGGTGGGCGCCGGTCTCGCATGCACCTGTGGATCACTTGGGTGCGAGCACCTCGTCTCCTTTCACGGCAGCGCCGCCATCGATTCACCGAGATAGTGACGGAGCAGGTCCTCGTCCATGCCTCGCACGGTCCCCTGCCAGGCCACGACGCCGCGCTGGAGCACCAAGCACTCCTCGGCGAACTGCAGGGCCCGGTGGACGTACTGCTCGATCATCACGACGGTCACGCCGGCGTCGCGGGCCCGGCCGAGGCCTTCGAAGACAGAGTCCACGAGTATCGGTGCAAGCCCGAGCGAGAGCTCGTCGGCGATGATCAGAGTGGGCGAAATGGCGAGAGCCCGCGCCAACGACAGCATCTGCTGCTCACCACCCGACAGGCTTCCCGCGCGCTGACGGCGCCGGGTGGCGAGGTTGGGAAACAGCTCGAAGGCGAGCTCGATGGCCTCGTTGCGCGCCGGCGCGGCCATGGAGCATGGCCGTTGCCATCCGGAGGTTCTCGGTCACCGAGAGGTTCCGGAACACGCCCCTTCCCTCGGGCAAATGGACCAGTCCGGCCTGTCGGATGGCCGACGGCGAGGCACTGGTGATGTCCTTGCCTTCGAGACGCACCCGGCCGGACGCCGGGCGGACGAGGCCGCTGATGGCCCGGGCCAGGCTGCTCTTCCCCGCACCGTTGGGCCCGAGGATGGCCAAGGTACCGCCGGATCGGAGGGCGAACGAAGCGTCCGAGACGGCGACGGCCTGGCCATAGCGGACAGCGAGACCTTCGACGACCAGCAGCGGCATCGACGACCGGTCATCGACGCCCGATTCGGCCGTCGCGACGCTGGCCGCGACCGCCGAAGGTTTCTCGACGTCGCTCGCCGTCCCCCTCACCCGGTGAGAGCTCTTCCCCGAGATAGGCGGCGCGCACCTGTGGGTTGGCGCGGATCTCGTTCGGGCTCCCGGTGGCGATGCAGAGCCCGAAGTCGAGTACATGGATCTGTGGGCACAGTCGCATGACGAGCTCCACGTCGTGCTCGACGATCAGCACCGACACCCCGCGATCCCCGGCGATGCGACGCAGCGTCTCCTCGAACTCACCCGTCTCGGTCGAGTCGAGGCCCGAAGACGGCTCGTCGAGCAGGAGGACGGTGGGAGACGTGGCGAGCGCTCGGCCCAGCTCCACGAGACGGCAGAGACCGAGGGGCAAACCGGTCGCAACCCGGTCGGCGATCGGGACGAGGCCGAGCGATTCGATCAGGCCGTCGACCATCGCCTTCTCCTCGCTGTCCGCGGGTCGGAGGCTCCCGAGGGTGAAGAGGTCGGACCAGACCCGTCGCTTGGCCGTGCGGGCCCGGTGGGCGAGGACGAGGTGCTGGCGGACGGTCAGGCCGCCGAAGATCTCCGGGTGCTGGAAGGTCCGGGCAAGGCCGCGGGCCGCGCGCAACTGCGGTGACGCTCGCGTCACGTCCTCCCCGTCGAGCAGCACCGTGCCCCTCGACGGCGTGACCAGGCCGGAGAGAACGCCGAACAACGTGCTCTTTCCCGCACCGTTCGGCCCGACTAGCCCGACGAGCTCACCGGCGGGAACGCAGAGGCCCACGTCGTTGACGGCCAGCAGCCCCCCGTAGCGGACGGTGATCCCCTGGCATTCGAGCCGCGGCGGGACGGCGATGCTGGGATCGGCCGGCGAGCTCACGAACGCACCTTGGTCACCGGGGCAGGAGCTGAGGGGGCTGAGGGGGCGACAGCAACCGGCCGCGGACTCCGGTGTGAATCGGGCCGGACCGCCGCCACCAGCTGTCGAACCTGATGGCCGGTCTTGACCACGATGCCGTCGGGATCCTTGGCCACTGAGATCGCCCCCAGGCCGAAGAGGATGGCCGGCACCTCCGCCCAACGGGTGGGGACGTAACTCGAGAACACACCGGGCAGGAGGGAGAACGCCAGTCCGGCGATGGCCGCCGCCGTGATCGACCGCACGCCCAGTGTGACGACAACCGCCAGCCACACCAAACCGGCGAAGGTCTCGAAGGACACGGGTTGGGCGACGCCGGCATCCATGGCCAGGAACGCGCCACCCACACCGGCGACGAACGCTCCTAGTGCACCGACGATGACCTTCACCTGGACCACGCTCACGCCGAGAGTGCGAGAGGCGGCCTCACTGTCCCGCACCGCCCGGAGGGCGAGGCCGCTGGTCGAGCGGCGGAGGTTCACGATGAGCGCAGCGAAGACGAGGAAGACGACCAGCGCCAGGTAGCAAAAGGCGAGGTCACCGCTGGCGAACGTCGGCCGATTGATGGTCACCCCGAGCCCACCCTGTGTGAACTGGTTGAGCGTGAAGATGAGCGTCTCGACGAGGAGGCCGAAGCTGAGGGTGACGAGCGCGACGTAGAGGTCACCGAGCCGAATGGTCAGCAGACCGATGACGGCACCGATGACGGACATCACGAGCCCGCCGAGGACGATGGCAAGGAGAACGGGGATGTGCCACTCGGTGACAAACTGCGCCGCCGCGATCGCACCTCCACCGGCGAAGATGATCTGGGACAGCCACAGCATGCCGCCCTCTCCGGTCACGACCGTGAAGGAAAGGAAGGCGATGGCGTAGCAGAGGCCGAGGGCAACGAGGCCCAGCCAGTACGGGGAGCCGCGGAAGATGAGTGGCACGAGCGCGACGACGGCCAGGGGGAGCAACGAGAGCACGGGCAGCGACCGGGTCGGCTTCAAGTCGGCCGAGGCCGAACCGAGGAGGGACGCATCCTGGTTCGCCGGCCGGATGGCCTGGTCGAGTGGACCACCGGCCTGCGCTTCGTCGGACACCGAGCCCAACCGGATCATGTGGACGATGAGGAAGATGAGGATGAACCCGAAGGGGATGCTCGGGATGATGGCGGCGGTGAAGGAGCTCCCGGGCGGGAGGTACTCCTGCACGACGTCGGTCACCACTCCCATAGCCAGCGAGACAGCCACCACACCGGCCAACGATCGAAGGCGCGCCGCCACCACGGCGGCGAAGGCGGCGGCCATCAGCGTCGCCATCCCTTCGGGCGTGAGCCCGTTGGTCGGTGCCACGAGGATGCCGGCCAATCCGGCCAGCATGGTGCTCACCGCCCAGACACCGATGGCGATTCGACCGGGGCTGACACCCGACAGGGACGTCATCGACTCGGAATCGACACTGGCGCGAATGTGGAGACCGACACGGGTGAAGCGCAGGACGACGAGGCCGACCGCCACCACAAAGAGCACGAATCCGTAGGTGATGACCTGGTCGGTGGTCACCGCTGCCCCGAGGAAGTGGAAGGGCTGGTCGGACGAGAGGGCGAGACCGGGCGCCGTCGTGATCGAAGCGCTCCCGAAGATCAGGTCGGCGATCGGCGGCAACGCGACGGAGAGCCCGATGGTGACCACGATCTTGATGAGTGAGGTTCGGTTGCGGACGAACCGGAAGAGGACGGCGTAGAGCGCCACCCCCAAGAGCGGCGCCACCACCAGCAGCGACACGAGCGCCGCATTCGTCGTGGTCCACCCGTGCTGAGTGTTGAGCCAGTAATAGAAGCGGGCGATCACGTAGGCCATCGACCCGAAGGCGAAGTTCAACACCCCGGTCGAAACGAAGGTCACGACCAACCCGGCCGATGCGATCGCGTAGATGGATCCGAGGGCCAGCCCGACCAATATGTACTGCAGCATCCCCCTTGCCTTTCAGCGGCGCCCGGGGGCGACCCGGCCGAGCGCCGGCTCAGTTGGCGAGCAGCACCTGCGACGCTCGATCCCGTTCTTTGGAAGACCGCCGCACGCCCGTTCCACCAGCGTAGACCTCAGATTCCACGTTCGGGGTGGTTCATTTCGCGGCGAAGCGGAGGGCTCCGTCCAAGCGAATGTTCTCACCGTTGAGATACGGATTACGGGCGATGGACTCGACCAACATCGCAAACTCCTCGGGTCGCCCCATCCGCGGCGGGAAGACGATGTCCCGCAGAAGGCTCTCCTTCACCCGATCGGACGCGCTGAGCATCAGGGGTGTTCCCATGGTCCCCGGAGCGACGGCACAGACGCGCACACCGATCGGAGCCAGATCCCGAGCCATCGGCAACGTCATGCCGAGGATGGCCGCCTTGGCTGCTCCGTAGGCCACCTGGCCAGTCTGCCCCTCCAGGCCGGCGATGGACGCGGTGTTGATGACGACGCCGCGTTGGCCGTCCTCGTCGGGCTCGTTGCCAGCCATGGCCGCCGCCACCAACCGAGTCACGTTGAAGGTGCCCACCGCGTTCATCTCCATCGTGGCGATGAACCCCGACTTGTCGTGGGGCGTCCCGTCACGGCCGACCGTCCGCCCGCCCCCCACGCCGCCGCCGGCCACGTTGACCAGCACCGACGGTGTCCCGAGGAACCGGGCGGCTTCGATGGCCGTGCTCACGTCGTCGTCGTCCACCACGTCGCCGCCAACGGCCCGGGCGGGACCGTCCAACTCCTTCACGAGGAGTTCGGCGCGGTCGAGGGCGCGATCGAAGACGACCACTGCCATGTCTGCGCCCGACAGCCGGCGCACGACCGCCGAGCCAAGACCGCCGGCTCCACCCGTGACGATGGCGGCACGACCTTCGAGATCCACAGCCGGTCTCTCCCCCTTGGCCGCAGCCAGATTCCCGTTGACCGTACCGTCTATTGACCTTGACGTCAATATTATTATTGACCTTGACGTCAATATCGCGATTAACGTACCAAGTGCCTCGGGGCGGCTCCGAGAGCATCCTGAAAAGGGGGCCCTTGTCTGTGACGGCGAGGACGGGCAACGCCTCGATCCTGGTCGGCGACACTGCGACCGGCACCGCGTGTCTCAACACCAAGACCGGCAAGCTGGCCAACGAGAAGGCTCCGACTTCACCTGCTGAGCCCGATGGGTCGATCTCGGTCGACGCCGCGTCGCGGCCTCCTGTGTCACCACCGGGGGCCGCTTCGCGTTGTCCGGCTGACAGGTTCTTGATCCCGATGCTCCGCGCCATGAGCGAGCCCCCGACGATCGGAGGGTCGCGGCTTCGACGCACCGACCCGCGTCTGAGGTCGGGCGGTTCCGAGACGGCGATCGACCAGCTATAGGGTCGGAGTCGAACAGACGGTGATGCGGACGAGACCAGCGCGACGAAGGGCCGTCCTTCCCATTCCAGAAGGAGACACCCGATGACTCTCATGAACACCGAGAACGGACCGCTGCGTCACGCTGACCGATTCTTCATCGGGGGCGAATGGGTCGGGCCGGCAACGGACGCCACCATCGACATCATCGACTCGGGTACCGAGGAGCACTTCTTCAGCGTGGCCGAGGCCCGGGAGGCCGACATGGCGAGAGCGGTGGGCGCCGCTCGCCAGGCTTTCGACGACGGCCCGTGGCCTCGAATGACCCATGCCCAACGGGCCGAGTACCTGCGAGCCCTCGGGGCGGGCTTAGCCGCCCGTGCCGACGCCATCGCCCAGATCTGGCCTCGCGAATCTGGAGTGCTCCACAAGATGGCGCGAGCCGCCGGGGACAGGGCGGCCGTGCCCTTCGACTTCTATGCCGGGCTGGCCGAGACCTTCGAGTGGGAGGAGGAGGCGCAGCCGAGCGCACCCGGGTTCGGCCTCTTGGTGCGCGAGCCGGTCGGCGTGGTCGGTGCGATCATCCCCTGGAACGGACCGCTCGGGCTCATCAGCTACAAGCTCGCACCGGCCCTCATCGCCGGCTGCACGGTCATCCTGAAGTCCTCTCCCGAAGCCCCTGGCGAGGGCTATCTGGTCGCCGAGGTGGCCGAGGAGATCGGCTTGCCACCGGGCGTAGTGAATGTCCTGACCGCCGATCGTGAGGTATCCGAGCTGCTCGTGCGCGACCCGCGGGTCGACAAGATCACGTTCACCGGGTCGACGGCCGCCGGTCGGCGGATCGCCTCGCTCTGCGGGGAGCGGATCGCACGTTGCACACTCGAGCTCGGCGGGAAGTCGGCGGCCGTCGTCCTCGACGACGCCGACCTCGCCAACACGGCGAAGCGGCTGGCGCAGGCCGAGTGCATGATGACCGGCCAGGTCTGCTCGTCGTTGACTCGCATCGTGGTTTCGAATGACCGCCATGATGAACTGGTGGAGGCACTGGTCGGCGCCTTCTCGGCCGTTCATGTCGGAAACCAGTTCGATCCGGACTCGCAGATGGGACCACTGGCCGTTCGCCGGCAGCGCGATCGGGTCCTCGGGTACGTCGAGAAGGGCGTGGCCGAGGGAGCCACGCTGGCCACCGGGGGCGGACGTCCTCGCCACCTCGAACGAGGATGGTTCGTGGAGCCGACCGTCTTCGCCAACGTCGACAACTCGTCCACCATCGCCAGGGAGGAGATCTTCGGGCCCGTCCTGAGCGTCATCCCGGCCAAGGACGAGGAGGACGCCATCGCCATCGCCAACGACACCGTCTACGGGTTGAATGCCTCCGTGTTCACAAACGATGTCGACCGAGCTCGTTCGGTAGCTGGACGGCTTCGCTCGGGCACCGTCGGTCACAACTCATTCCGGACCGACTTCTCGATCGCCTTCGGCGGATTCAAGCAGTCGGGCATCGGCCGCGAGGGAGGGACCGAGGGCCTTCTCCCGTTCCTCGAGACCAAGACGGTCATTCTCGACGAACGACCGACGTCCTACGGCCCACCGCGATGACGGCCCACCGCGATGACGGCACGCAGGATCGCGCACAACACGGCGCCAGCGGGCCGCGGCCAGTGATCGAGTGGGTCGAATGTCCAGCTGTGGAGCGGACGAGATGGATCGGAGGGGCATGAGAGCGGTCGTGGTCGGGGCGTCCAGTGGTCTCGGCCGGTGCATCGCCGTCGGACTGGCCGAGCGAGGCGCGACCGTCGCCATCCTGGCCCGTAGGAAGGAACGACTCGACGCTGCCGCGCAGGAGATTGGACGCGGGGCCGTGTCGGTAGCGTGCGACGTTACCGACGAGGTGTCGGCACGGTCCGCGGTCGAGAAGGCGGCCACCGAGCTCGGCGGCATCGACGCGCTCGTCTACGCCACCGGCATCGGCCCACTCGCCCGGCTTGCCGACGTCGAGGCGTCGTCCTGGCGCCAGCTGTTCGACACCAACGTCCTCGGGGCCTCGTTGGTCACCGCAGCTGCCCTTCCCCATCTCGAAGCCTCGCTGGGAACGGCCGCCTACCTGTCCTCGGTGAGCGCCTCGCTCACCCCTCCGTGGCCCGGACTGGGCGCCTACACCGTCAGCAAGGCCGCCCTCAACAAGCTGGTCGAGGCGTGGCGGACCGAGCACCCTCGAGTCGGGTTCACACAGGTCACCGTGGGCGACTGCGCGGGTGGCGCCGGTGATTCGATGACCGAGTTCAATGCCGGATGGGACCCCGAACTGGCCGCCGAGCTGGCGCCCATATGGGTGGCCCGCCACTACCTGGCCGGCTCGTTGATGGACGTCGACGAGCTGGTCCGAGTCGTCGATACGGTGCTGCGATGTGGACCTACGGCCACCATCCCCAACGTGGTGGTGGTCCCCCGACCCCCGGGATGACGGCCGCTGCCCGGCGCTCACGACCGGGTAGCACGCCGACCGTCCAGGAGATATTGTCTTTTCTACATCGACGTCAATATCATCAAATCTGAATCGGGCGAGCTGATGGACGAATACTGCGGGCCCCGGCTTGATCGGGCCCGTCAGGCCCTGATCCACTTCCCCCCGTGGATCAGTCAAGGCGGTCATGGGGTGCCGGGCGGAGGCGCCCCGTGACCGACCCACTCGTGCTTTCCGTCGCCGATGGCCAGGTCGGGTCGTGCCGAGGAGCGGACGCGGCAATGACGAACGCAGCACCGTGGGTAGGAGGATGCCGATGACCGCGGTCATGAAGGGGGTCCGCGTTCTCGAGGTTGCCGAGCACACCTTCGTCCCGGCGGCGTCGGCGCTGCTGTCGGACTGGGGCGCGGAGGTCATCAAGATCGAGCACGTCGAGCGTGGGGACGCCATGCGAGGGCTGGCATCGACGGGAATAGCGCTCGTGCCCAGTGACGTCCATGTGCTGCTCGAGCACTCCAACCGGGGAAAGAAGAGCCTGGCGCTCGACCTGACCTCTCCGGACGGGCTCGAGGTCCTGGGCAAGCTCGCTCGCACCTCAGACGTGTTCCTCACCAACAAGCTCCCCAGTGTGCGGCACAAGCTCCACATCGACGTCGAGGACATCCGGGCGTCCAACCCGAACATCGTCTACGTGCGCGGCACCGGACAAGGCGAACGGGGGCCCGACGCCGACAAGGGCTCCTACGACTCGTTGGCATTCTGGGCCCGTTCCGGCGTGGCCGCCGGTGCCCAGCGCCCCGAATACGACCTCGTGCCTGTCCCACCGGCGCCCGGTTTCGGTGACTCCATCGGCGCGATGACCATCGCCGGCGGCATCATGGGGGCGCTGTTCCACCGTGAGCGAACAGGGGAAGCATCCGTCGTCGACGTCTCACTGTTGGGCGTGGGACTGTGGGCCATGGGACAGGCCCTCGCCCTCTCGCTGCTCCTCGACCGACCCTGGGCACCTCCGGCGGCCGACGCCATCGGAGCCAATCCTCTGTCACGCACCTATGCGACCAAGGACGGACGAATCCTGTCCTTCACGTGCCTACAGGCCGGGCGGTACTGGCCGACCCTCTGTCGTGCCATCGGCCGGCCGGAGTTGGCGTCCGACCCCCGCTTCGGTGATCATGGCGCACTCATGACCAACAGCACCGCCGCTCGAGAGCTTCTCGACGAGGTGTTCGCCGGCGCCACCCTGGACGAGTGGCGAGAACGGCTTGCCTCCTTCGATGGACAGTGGGCAGTGGTCCAGAACACGCTGGAGGCGGCGGCGGACCCTCAAACCGTGGCCAACGGCTACGTACAGGACTGTGAGACCTCGGCCGGCGTCGCGTTCAAGCTGGCAGCCGCCCCTGTCCAGTTCGACGAGGAGCCCCCGATCCCTCCCGTGCTCCCAACCTCAACGAACACGGTGACGCCCTCCTGGAAGAGCTCGGCTACGACTGGGATGCGATCGTGGACCTCAAGGTCCGAGGGATCGTCGCCTGAATCGGCAGCGGCCGAGCACTCACATACGGCAACGCTCAGAGAGGCTGGAAATGACATCGTTCGACGCGTTTCGCTACGACGGCAAAAGAGCGCTGGTGGTCGGGGGGGCGACCGGCATGGGCGCCGCCGCGGCCGAGCTGCTGCAATCCGCAGGGGCAGACGTGGTGGTCATGGACTTCGCCGACGTCTCGTTGCCCGGTGCCACCACCATCCACGTCAACCTGGCCGAGAAGGGGTCGATCGATGCCGCCCTCGACACCTGCGGCGGTCCGGTCCATGCGCTCCTGTCGTGCGCGGGCGTCGCCGACGGGACACCAGGCATCGAGAAGATCAACTTCATCGGCCATCGCCACATCATCGACCGCCTCATGGCCGACGGGCTGATGCCGAAAGGGTCGGCCATCGGGTTCATCTCGTCCGCCGCCGGTCTCGGTTGGGAATCCAATCTCGATCGGATCAAGACCTACCTGGCCACTCCTGACTTCGACAGCGCGGTCGAGTGGATCGCCGCCAACGGGGGCGCCGACTACATGTCCACGAAGCAAGCCATGTGTGCGTACGTGGCCATCCAGGCCTTTCCGTTCATGCAGCGCGGGATCCGCATCAACGCCATCTGCCCGGGGCCGACCGACACACCCCTCGCGCAGGCCAACAAGGATCTCTGGCTCGGCTTCGGTGCGGACTATCGGGACGAACTGGGGGTGCCGGCATCGACGCCGCTCGAGCAGGCGTATCCACTCGTCTTCCTGTGCAGTGCCGCGGCCGCCTCCATCAGTGGGATCACGTTGGTCACCGACATGGGCTACTTCGCCGCCGGGGTCACCGAGGCCTACCCGGCAGCCACGCCGGCCGCCAACTTCCTGCTGGGTCGTCTCTGACTCATCGGCGCTGGGCGACGGGTTCGAGCTTCCGCAGGTCGAGGGAAGGCCCGAACCATCGTGTCCTGGGTGAAGGAGACGGCCACCGCGGCTCCCGAGTGACGACCTGGTCGGGACGAGCGGAAGGCCGACGGCTCCACGTCCGCCCCCTTCCCGACCCACATTCGATCGTCATCGAACGATGTGTCGCTACCGGACACCGCATCGACCGTCGTCCCGGGATCCGGCCCAACTACGAGCACCGGTCATGCGGTGGCCGTATCCGGCTCGCTCGTGTCGTCGGAAAATGCCGCGACCAGACCACCGTCGACGAGTACGTCGACCCCGGTGACGAAGCCGGCCTCGGTGGACAGGAGAAAGGAGACCACGGCGGCGACTTCGTCGGGAGCTCCCACCCGCTCGAGCGGCGTGCGCTCGAGGAGTACCTGCATCACGGGCTGCTGCTCCATCTCCTGGCGCCCTTGCGGCGTGTCGATGATCCCTGGCGACACCGAGCAGATCCGACCGCCTCGTGGGCCGAGCCGGCGGGCCTCGCTCCGAACGAGTCGCTGGACACCGCGCTTGGCCCAGGCGTAGGCGATCCCGGGATCTTCGATGCTGGGGCCGACCGCCTCCCGGAAGCGGCCCACGAAGTCATCGGCCAACGGGTCGTCGAGCACCGCGTCCGCGGCGCTGCCCTGGCCGGGCCCCATCAGATTGGCGGCCATCGAGGCGAAGCAAACGATCGCTGTCTCGTGCGCGACCAACGGCCGGAGAGTGTCGAGCAACCGGGCCGTGCCGACGAGGTCCACGGTGAGCACTCGTCGCCAGTCGGCCATGGTGGGCGAGATACCGGCCGCGTGGGCAACGGCACGCAGCCGGCCAATGCCCTCGGCCCTCTCGGCCAGACGCCCGAGGCCATCGGGGTCGGACACGTCGACGACGATGGCCTCGACCTGAGTTGGACCGCCGGCAACCTCGCCACGGAGTGACGCGAGCCCCGCTCGATCGAGGTCGACGGCCAGGAGGACGTCGACGCTCCGGGCGATCCGGACGGCGCAGGCTCGTCCCATCCCCCTGCTGGCACCCGTCACGATTCCTACGCTGGCGACCATGCGGTCCTTTCGCCGAACGCCGATGAAACGCCTCGCCGACTCCTCGGGCGCCAACCGCTCTGCATCTCTGAGCCCGAGGCGTGATCGCCGGTCGGTCCAATCGGACCCTTCGCCCCCGAACGGTAACCTAGGTTCTGATCTCGACGTCAATATTGAACCAACCTCCGACCAGTCCCCGAGGAGATGGAGATGCCTGCGGCGACGGACGATGTCTCTCCCATCGATGACGAGGGGGTGCTCGACCCGTGGGTCGCGCAATGGATGAAGGACAACCCGCAGCCCGACTGGATGACGGAGGGCTTTCCGCCCGAGGTACGGGAGCTGGCACGAGGCCCGGCCGGTCCTCCACCAACCCGGGAAATCGACCATGTCGACGATGAGATGGTCGGCGGCGTCCCCATTCGGATCTACCGCCATGAGCGCCCGCCTGCCGGGCTCATCGTCTACTTCCATGGCGGTGCCTTCGTGGTCGGGAGCATCGGCATCATGGACAACGTCGCCCGTGAACTGGCTCACACCGCAAACTCGGTGGTTGTCTCGGTCGAGTACCGGCTCGCCCCGGAACATCCCTACCCCGCCGGCCTCGACGATTGCGAGACCGTCACCCGTTGGGCGCTTGAGATGGCACCGCGCTTTGACCTCTCGTCTTCCGCCGTGGTCGTGGCCGGAGAGAGCGCGGGTGGGAACCTGGCGACGGCGGTGTCACTCCGGCTGAGGGACGCCGGAAACCGATCACTTGCCGGCCAGGTCCTTCTCTATCCATGCACCGACGGACCAACCGTCTCGTACCCGTCGAGACAGCAATTCGGAAGGGCTGACTGGGTGTGGGAGACCTACGGAGGAGGGCGTGACCTGACCGGGGATCCCTACGCCATCCCGATGGACGCCGTCAGCCTCGAAGGTTTGCCGCCGGCGCTCATCGTCCTGGCCGGGTGTGACGGACTGAGAGACGAGGGCCGTGCCTACGCCGCCCGGCTGAAGGAAGACGGGGTACAGGTCGAATTGGTGTGTTATCCGGGGCAGCCACATGGCTTCATCAACTACGGGTTCCCGGCTGCCCGGACGGCCCTGGCCGGTATCGGTGACTGGTTGGAGGCGCGCTTCGCCGAAGCCCAACCGGCAATCGGGCAACAGTCGTGAAGGCGCATGGAGCAGTGCTCTGGGGTCGCAACCAGGAATGGCAGATCGAAGAGTTCGATCTCGACGGGCCGAGAGAGCAAGAGGTCTTGGTCGAGTGGGTGGCAGCCGGGCTGTGCCATTCGGACGAGCACTTCCGGGTCAGTGACATGGGCGCCGATCCGAATGAAGACGGAGGAACCTTCGACCCGCGGCTGTTTCCGAGGATCGGTGGTCATGAAGGCGCCGGCATCGTGGTGGACGTCGGGCCGGGATTGCGGAGCCTCGAAGTCGGCGATCACGTCGCGGCAAGCTTTTTCCCTGTCTGTGGCCGCTGCACGATGTGCATCACCGGGAAGACGAACCTCTGTGACCTGGGTGCCGCCATCTTCACTCCCGGCCAGATCTCGGACGGCACGGCGCGGTACCACGTCAAGGGCCACGACTTGCACACCATGGCCAAGTTAGGAACCTTCGCCGAGTACGGCGTCGTCCACGAGACATCGTTGGTCAAGGTGGACGCCGATCTCCCCTTGGCCGCCGTGGCTCTTGTGTCGTGCGCAGTGACCACCGGTTGGGGCTCGGCCGTCTATCGAGCCGAGGTGGCACCGGGCGACACCGTGGTCGTGGTCGGCGTGGGCGGCGTCGGCATGAACGCCGTACAGGGCGCACGAATGGCGGGAGCAAAGAACATCGTGGCCGTCGACCCGGTGGCATTCAAGCAGAAGGCGGCGCACGACTTCGGTGCCACCCATTCGGCCGCCTCCATGGAGGAGGCCATGGACCTGGTGACCGATTTGACGCTCGGGCGGATGGCCGACGCCGTGATCCTGGTTCCGAGCGTCATGTACGGAGAGCTGCTCGCTCCCGCTCTTTCGCTCACTGGGAAGGGCGGCACCTGTGTGGTGACCGGAGTCGCGCCGCAGTCACAGACCGAATGCAGCCTCAACCTCTTCGAGCTGGCCATGTGGCAGAAGGAGATCCGCGGGGTCGTCTTCGGAGCGGCCAACCCGGGCTACGACATCCCGAATCTCCTGGGACTCTACCGATCGGGTCAGTTGAAGCTGGACGAGCTGATCACCCGTACGTACCGGCTCGACCAGGTCAATCAGGGATACCGAGACATGCTCGACGGTCTGAACATCCGAGGTGTCATCGAGCTGACGTCGCTCCCTGGATAGCGGCTCCGCGGCTCTGCCGGTCAGCCCAGCGCTGCCGCGAGGGCTGCCGTCTGTGCCGAGCGAAAGGCCTGCGACACCCCCGCGTTGGGCAGGACGAGGTCGAAGCCGTGAAAGGCCCCGTTCACGATGTCCAGCTTGCATGGCACGCCGGACTCTCGGAGCCGGCCGGCATAGTCGATGTCCTCGTCGCAGAACAGGTCACACGTGCCCACGCCGATCCAGGCCGGCGGCAAGCCACGCAGATCGTCGGAACGCGACGGTGCCGCCAGCGGGCTGACTTCGGTCGATCCGGGAGCACAGCCCAGATAGGACCGCCAACCGAACCGGTTCGCATTGACGCTCCACAAGCGCAACCTGCCGCGCATCGATGTCCCGTCGAAGGGAAGTCCGGTCGTCCACCATCGGGTAGGCCAGCAGCTGGAAGCAGAGATCGACCTGGCCACGATCGCGGGCCAGCAGCGTGAGGGCGGCGGCCAACCCTCCGCCGGCACTGGCACCTCCGACGGCGACCCGTGTGGGATCCACCACGGGCTGGTGGGTGAGCCACGTGAGCGCGTCGTAGCAGTCGTGAAGGGGTACCGGGTACGGGTGGTCGGGAGCGAGCCGGTAGTCGACGGCCGCCACCACGATGTCGAGGCGGTCGGCGAATCGCCGACAGATTCTGTCGTCTTGAGCTGCCGTGCCCATCACGTAACCGCCGCCGTGGATCCACAGCAAGGCTGGCCGCCGTCGCTCCATTGCGCTCGAAGCGGGCCGGTGCACCCGCACCTCGATGTCACCCAATCGGAGGACCTCGACCCCCTCTGGCCGCCGCCCACCCGACAAACTGCTCAGCCGCCGGACCGGCCCGAGGGTCCGTGGACCGACAACCGCGCGGGGCAGGAACCTGGCAACACGCCGCAGATCCGGATGGAAGCCGTCGATGGCCCTCCTGCCCGCTGACGTCGGTATGCGCCATACCGTACCGGCGAAGGGCGAGAGGTCGACCGCCCGGGAACTTCTACACCACCCCGGATGGACCCTTTCGTCCCTTCCGACCGCTCTTGCGTGCCTGACGGGACCCGAGTTCCTCGATGACCATATTCGAGCGCTCGGTATCGAACTCGTTCCCGCTGGCCCGCAGCTCGGCGAGGAGGGCGACCAGCTGGCTCCGCTTGTGTTCGGACAAACCGATGACGCGGTAGACGGTGGCGTTCAATTCGGCCGTCGCGTCGGTGGCGACTCTCTTGCCGGTCGGCGTGATCACCGCCAGGGTGGTGCGAGCGTCCGACGGATGTGGCACACGCCGGACGAGCTGCTCATCCTCGAGCCGATCGATGATGTCGGTGACCGTTGCCGGCGGGATGCGGAGGGTCTTGCTGATCCAGCTGAGGGTCATTGACGATTCCGGGTCGGTCGCCAGCCACGTGAGAACCTCATAGCGAGCAAAGGTGAGGTCGTGCCTCGCCATCACAGCGTGCACTTGGTTGTTGAGGAGCTGGTACGAACGCAGGATGGCAGTGAACACGGCCATGCCGGAAGCGTCCTCCGGCTCCCAGCGTTCCAGCCACACCCGGCGAGACGCCTCGACGACGTCGAAGGGAGCTGCCCGGAAGCCCATCCCCGAAGGATACGGGTCGCCCCTATGACGGCTAGCCGCTTTGGAGGAGCGACCCACCGATGATCCCTTCTGCTTCGAGGGCGTCGATCTCGGACCGGTCCAGGCCGAGATCGCTCAGGAGCTCCACGTTGTGCTCGCCGAGCAACGGCGCGTGACGCGTGTGACGCCGCTTTGGACCGCGAGAGAACGTCATCGGAATCGTGCTGTAGCGGGAGTTCCCGATGACCGGATGATGGACCTCCTCGAAGAAGTGGCGGGCAACGAGTTGCTCCAGCTCGGGCTGGCGATGGGGTTGCGTCACCTTGGCGACGGGCACGCCGGCATCCCACAAAGCCCCCACGACGTCGTCTGCCGAACGGGACCGGCACCATTCCGCCAAAAGCGCGTCGATGCGGTCCTGATCACGCTTGCGCCCCTCGGCCGTGGCCAGCTCGGCGTCGGCCGCCCATTCCGGCTCGCCCAGGGCGCGCCGGAGCGACGTCCATTGCTCGTCGGTGGCGACGGCGACGGCGACCCAGCAGTCGTCACGCCCGTACTCGTCCGGGCCGGCGACCTGGTAGAGGTTCTGGGGGGCGGCGGCCGGACCCCGGTTGCCGGCCCGGGCCAAGTTGGCGCCGTAGGCGGAGAACTCAATCGGCTGCTCGGCGCCGATGTTGACGGCAGCATCGACCATGGCTGCCTCCACCAGGCCACCTTCGCCGGTTCTCTCGCGGTGCTCGAGCGCGAGCAAGAGCCCGAACAATCCATGCAGTCCGGCGTTCGGGTCCCCCACGCAGTAGGGCTCGAACGGGAGCAGGTCCGGGTGCCCGGTCAGCGCGGTGAGCCCCGAGGCATCCTCGATCACGAAGGCGAAGGCCGAAAGGTCGCGCCACGGCCCGTCGAGCCCGAACCCTGGCATCCGGAGCATGATGAGCTCCGGCCTGTCGGCCCGGAGCGTCTCGGCATCCAGGCCGGCCTGGTCCAGGACACGGGGCGTGTAATTCTCGATGACCACATCGCACGTCGCGATGAGCCGGCGGAGCAGCTCGACTCCGCGCTCGCGACGGAAGTCGATAGTCATGCTCTTCTTGTTCGTGTTGAGGGCGGCGAAGATCGGCCCCCGTTCCCAGTACCGATCCTCCGTCTGCGCCACCCCGCCCACCAACCGGGCGCCGTCGGGCCGAGCCGACGATTCGAGGTGGATGACCTCCGCCCCGAGGAGGGCGAGCAGATGACCGGTGAGCGGCCCCGCCCAGTAGGCCGTCATGTCGAGGACCCGTAATCCTTGGAACGGGAGCACCGGTGGGGATGCCGGGGCGGTGCACCTTCCATCCGCGGTCTCGGGCCGGCCGAGCTCGTCCATCGACTGCTGTCCGAGGCGGGGGGCCGGTTCGGGCCGCCGGAGCATGGCCGTCTCCAGCCGGAAGGATGGTCCCGGGTTCACCGAGTCGTCTCGCGGGTTGGCGATGAAGGTGCCTCGGGCGCGGAAGTGGTCGAGCATCGTGATGTTCGAGCCATCGGCGATCGGGGCGTTCGGGATCCGAAAGGCCGAGGCCACCTCGAGCACCTCCTCGACGGTGTGCTCCGCGATCCACGCGTCGATGGTGGGCGCCAACGGCGTACGGTTGAGGAAGAGAGTGGGATCGTCCATCCACTCCGGGTGCCCGACCATGGCGCAGAAGTCGAGCCACTGCTGACCGGTCCCACAGCCGAGCCCGACCAGCCCGTCGCTGGCGGCCGCCACGCCGGGGGTGGGGACGAAGCGGCGTCGCCGCATGGGTCGACCGAGCTGGTCGTGGAACGTGACCGGGTAGTACGTGAGGCACATCGCCAACGTCTCGAGCATCGAGACGTCGATGAGCTCGCCCACCGAGTCGCGGCGCCGGGCTGCCGCCAGGCTCCCGATTGCGGCGAAGACGCCGGCGAGCCACTCACCGATCTGTCCGCCCACGAAGACCGGCGGGCGGTCGGGATTCCCGCGTGCCAGCCCGATGATGGCTCCCGACCACGCCTGCAGCGTGAACTCGGTGGCCGCCTTGTCACGCCAGGGCCCCTCCAGTCCGAAGGGAGTGATCGACGTCACGATCAGGTGCGGATGCCGACGGAGGAGCTCGCCGGGTGCCATCGTCGGGTGCTCGGCGACCGAGGATCCCCGGGACCAGACGACCGTGTTCGCCGTGCCGAGGAGGGTGTCCAGAGATGACATGTCATCGTCACCGCCGGGGTCGACGACGACACTCTTCTTCGATGCGTTGAGAAAGTTGAACAGCGCTCCATCGGCGTCGGGCGGGATCGGCGAACCGGAGGCCGACCATCGGCGTAGGGGGTCGCCGGCGGGCGCCTCGAGCTTGATCACCTCCGCACCGCCGTCGGCAAGCAGCTTCGTGCAATAGGCGCCGGCGATCCAAGTCGAGAGATCCACCACCCGGGTTCCGCTGAGCGGGTGCGCCGCCCGCGTCGGATCAGGGGCGTCTGAGCGAGGCTCCGTCACCGACCGTCGGTCTCGGGGCGGCGTCGACCAGACCTGCTCAACCGCCACTCAGGAGGGAACTTGCTGTCGTTGTCCTTCACCGTGACGTTCAGACCCGGCTTCCATCGTCTCCTTGCTCAGCGTCGCCCGACCGCCGTCGTCGTCCTCGCGGAGCATCCCGCCCATGGATTCGAGCCAGGCACTCAGAAGGCTGCCCATGTACTCACCTTGGTGCTGCTTCATCACTTCGAAGAAGACCTTCTGCATGAACACGGTGTCCGTCGGCCGCGTTCGCGCACAGGCAAGCGCGTACTTCTCGACTTCCGCTTCGAGGTCGTCGCGGGCGACGACACTGTTCACGAAGTTGCATTCGTACATCTGCTGCGCGGTGAACGGACGGCCGGTGAACACCATCTCCTGGAACTTGCGCAGGCCCATCATCATCGCCCACTGCCACATCCGCGGTGCGTACCCGACATAGCGGAAGGCGGGATGTCCGAAGAGGGCGTCGTCGGAAGAGATCACGAGGTCGGCGTCGGCGGCTTGATAGAAGTGCCAGCCGTAGCAATAGCCTTTGACCTCGAGGATGCTGATCTTCTTGAAGTCCTGGAGGCTCCGGCACCCGGATCTCGTGTTCCCGTACCAGTGAAGGAGAGAGGCGCCGGCGCGATAGGAACGTGCGCCGGGCATGGATACGTCGTCGTCCTCGTCGAGCCCGAGCTCTTCCTGGAGGACGACGCCGGCGGCCTGCTTGGCCATGACCTCGTCGAGGTCGGCACCCGTTCCAAGGTGGTCTCCGACACCGCGCACGACGAGGACCTTGACGTCGTCGTCGATGCTCGCCTTGAACAGGAGGTCCGCGTAGCGCCGGCGGGCGGCAATGGTCGGGATGTTCAGCTGGTCGGGCCGGTCGAGGGTAATGGTCGCGATGCGGGTGCTCGGGTCCTTCTCGTAGAGGATGATCTCCTCGGGCGGCGGGACGTCGATGTCGCTCATGTCAGGGGCTCCTTGTTTCATGGAACGGCGTCGTCGAGAGAAGCTCAGGGCCGTTTGCCGTGACGACGACCGGCTCCTGACCGTAGAGGGCGCCACGCCCTTGCTCTCTGACATAGGCCGTGAGGGCCAGCACCATGCCCGCCTCGAGGTGCTGCTCGCCGGCCGTCCGTGGGAGCGGGTGCGTGACGAGGGGACGGTCGAACCCGAGCCCGAGCCCCCGCGCCACCGGCATGGGAGGCGGCGCGACCCCGGCGGCGTCGTAGGCCTCGAGCAGATCAGTCGACGGCGATCCGACCCGGCAGGCGGCGAGTAGCCGGTCCCACAACTCCTCGAAGCGGCGCGACAGGCTGGGGTCGACGGCGGCGCCATCCCCGACTGGGCGGGTCCGGCCGAGCTCTCCGACGTAGCCGCCCGCGATCACCCCGGCCGCGAAAGCCACCAGGTTTCCTCGTTCGACCGGCGCATCGCGGCGGGTGCGCCCCCATGGCCGCTCGTGCGTCGTGATCCAGGCAACGTCCTGCGTGGCAGGGGTCGTGACCCCCGCCGACGCCATCGCCTCCATGAACACGGCGGTGAGCTGCCGCTCGGTGATGCCGGGGGCAAGCGCCGCCTCGGCCTGGGCCAGGGAACGCTCGGCGATGCCGACCGAGGCGCGGATGGCGTCGATCTCCTCGGGGGTCTTGACTCGGCGAGCCCGGTCCAACAGCCGTTCACCGTCGACCAGCTCGGCGGACGGGAAGGCTCTCGGCAAGAGATGCGCGGACGATCCAGTCATCGAATCGGTGGCGACGGTCCGAGCGGTCGAGGCACCCTCGATCGTCCGCAGCACCTTCACGAAGCTCATCGCGTTGAAGGAGATTCCGTAGAGATTCTCGTGGGGAATCTCGTCCGGAACCCCTTCGTCCCAGGTGCTGAGCAGATGGACGGATCCCGTTGCCCGCACAAGCACACAGCCGGGGCCGAACGCCCGCGAGCCGGCCGTCCACAGCCGCGGCGTGCCAGAAACGTATCGGGCATTCCCTTCACGCCCCACCACCAGCAGGTCGATGTCCGCCGCCTCCATCTCGGCGAGCACCCGCGCCCGGCGGGCGAGCCGCAACCTCGCGTCGTCGGGACGAACCTCGGTGACGGCCACCGGATAGGTCAGAAGGGATCGTAGGGGTAGTCGGTCATGGGCTCCCATCCCTCCTCGGTAATGAGGAGCACCTCCTCGGCCCGGTAGCCGGCAGCGCCGTCGTCCCAGACGATCGGTTCGAGCACCAGCACCATCCCGGCGGCCAGGACGAGCGACGCGTCGAACGCCTCGCCGATGTCGCTTCCGACATAGGGCATCTCGGCACTATCGATCCCGAGACCGTGACCGAGGTAGAAGTGGGGCATCCAGGGCTTCACGACCCCCGGCGGCATCGATGGCCGCCGCCGTCAGGTCCGAGGCCGTCGCTCCGGCACGGGTGACGGCGAGGACAGCATCCAAGATCTCCCGCCACCGCTCGAACTGCGCGCGCTGCCGGGCATCCGGCGGGCGCCCTACGATCCAGGTGCGCCCGAAGTCGGAGTGAAACCCCGCGTAACTGATGCCGACGTCGGTCCACAGGAGGTCCCCCTCGGTCAGCTCGCGTTCGGTGGTGAGCAGCGGA
The DNA here is from genome assembly GCA_963774915.1 of uncultured Acidimicrobiaceae bacterium. GTDB lineage: Bacteria > Actinomycetota > Acidimicrobiia > Acidimicrobiales > RAAP-2 > CAVSNH01. The sequence goes on from CAVZGR010000001.1 coordinate 361,276, forward strand.
CAGGCGATGTCGCCCGTCGTCGTCCAGGGACCGTCCGCCACCCGGAGAGGCATGATCTGCCAGATCGGATCGAGGACGTTGGCATCCGCACCGGCATCGAAGATGGACCGGAGGAAGACGGCGGTGAGGTCGGTCTGGCGGACGCCCGGCGCCAGCCGGGCCTGGACCTCGGCCATAGCCGTCTCGGTGATCCGCAACCCCTCGCGCATGCACGACAGCTCGTCCGGCGTCTTCGTCGCCTTTGCGGTGCCGATCACCCGCCCTCCGTCGAGGGGCGGATCCGGCGCGAACAGGACGGAGTGCTCACGGCGAAGCGCGTTGGTCCATTCGTCGAGGGCGATCACGGGCTTTTCCGGCACCAGGCGAGCAAGCTCTTCGACGAAGAGCTCGACGCCCTCGTCGAAGTCGAGATACACCGGACCGTGAAGGTGATCCGACGGCAGTTCGTCATCCGCCCAGTCGTCCGCTCGCACCGGAGAGAAGAGGTGCGGCCACTCGTCGTCCGCCAGGACAAGCGCAACCGGCTGCTCGAAGTCTGCTCGGCCCGAGTCAGCGAGAGGCCAGATGGCACCGGTGGCGTAGGCGACGTTGGTGTTGCCGAGCAAGACGAGTGCATCGAGCCCTTGCTCGCGCATGACCGCTCGAATTCGCTGTGCTCGCTCACGGTGCATCCGGGTGAGATCTGCCGATAGTGGGATCCGCGTCGGCGTCGCCGACGCCATCAGGCCCGCAGGCATCAAGCGCCCAGTCCGAGGAATCGCTTGATATTGGCGTCGACGATGTCGGCGGCCACTTCCGCGCCCACGGCGTCCACCACCGCCGCCAAGCGACTCAGCGCTGTACCCGTAGGTGCTCTCGTTGTGCGGGAAGTCCGTCGACCACATCACCCGCTCGACCCCGATGTGGTCGACGAGCTCGAGCCCGAGGGGATCGACCATGAAGGACGCGAACATGTGCTCGTCCCAGTAATACCCCGGATCGTGGCGCACCTTCAGGTTGGAGAGGTGCTGGAACGAGGCGGCGATGTGTTCGGCGTCTTGGATCGCGGAGGGGACCCAGTTGATCCCACCCTCGAACCATCCCACCCGAAGTCCGGGATGGCGATCGAGGATCCCGCCGAAGATGTACTTGCCAAAGGTGTCCCGGAAGGGCGCCACCGACTGAAGCATGCCGATCTCGATGGCGTTGAACGCGTTCGGTGTTGCCGGCGGGTTTTCACCGATGTGGTGGGAGACGGGGATCTGGGCCTCCTCGATCGCCTCCCAGACACCGTCCATCGCCGGGCTGGCGTAGTCGATCGGAGATTTCTCTGCGTCCTTGCCCGGCGAGAGCGGCATGAGGAACGTCTTCAGGCCGAGCTCTTTCAGCTCGTTTACCGTCCGCCGGGCTCCGTCCGCGTCCCACCAGTTGATGAGGCCGACGCCGTAGATGCGGCGGCCTGACCGCTCCTGCACTTCCGCGATGTACTCGTTGTAGATCCGAAAGCAGAGCTCGCGGACCTCGCGGTCCGGCCAACCGAACAAGGCCAGAATCGAGTTCGGGAAGGCCAACTCTTTCGAGACGCCCTCTGACTCGAGCGCGGCAATCCGGGCGTCGACATCTCCTGTGTGCGACCCAGGGACAGGGTCGTACTGGGTGAGCACCTGGATGAACTCGGGCACCAGGATGGACTTTCCGTCCATTCCGATCACCCACCCGCCGTCGACGTTCATGACCCGGGGTGCACGTTCCTTCATGCTGTCGGGAAACCGCTCGTAGAAGATGTCCTCTGACAGGGAGATGTGGTTGTCGGCGGAGAACACCTCTGTACCCGGGGGGAGTCCGATATCGACCGGTGGGTCTCGGCCGGCGATCCTTGGGCGCGCCCAGCCCCTCGGGCGGGTACGTCAGCGTTCTTGCGTGACCGATCATCTCCCCGCCTTCACTTTCGACGGCGACGGCAGATTACTTCGGTCCCGTAGCAATCGTCAACAGATCCTGCTACCTTGCCCGGAGGTTCACGTGACACCCGGGGAGGTCGGAGAAGGCGTGACATGACGACGTGGGACTCCACCGTGGACTTCGTGGTCGTCGGGTCCGGGGGTGGCGGCATGGTCGCCGCCCTCACTGCGGCCGACCGAGGGGCGGGCGTCCTCGTGGTCGAAAAGCAGGACCGTCTCGGCGGCTCGACGGCCATGTCCGGCGGGATTGCCTGGGTTCCGAACAACCCGGTGATGCGGGCCGAAGGAGTTCCCGACTCCTACGAAGACGCCATGGCCCACTTCGAAGCTGTCGTCGGCGACGTCGGACCGGCCTCCTCCTTGGAACGCCGTCACGCCTTCCTCACGGCAGGGCCCGAGATGGTCTCCTTCCTGCAGGAGTGCGGGGTCCGCTTCGTCCACTGTCCCGGATACAGCGACTATTACTCGAGTGCCAAGGGCGGCCTCGACGTCGGGCGCGGGATCGAGCCGATCCCCTTCGACGGTCGTGTCCTCGGTGAGTGGCTCGAGAAGGTCCAGCCCGGATTGGCGCAGAGCATCGGCCTGGCGGTCATGACAAACGAGGCGCGGTCCCTCTCGCACTACAACCGCAGCGTCCAGAGCTTTCTCGTCTCCGCCAGGGTCGTCCTGAGGAGCTATGTGGCTCGGCTCCGGGGTCAGGTGCTGCTCACGAACGGTGCATCGCTGATCGGGCAAATGCTGAACGTCGGCCATCCACCGGCGCATCCCGATCTGGACCGAAGCAGCACTCACGGACCTGATCGTCGAGGAAGGCCGGGTGGTCGGTGTCCGAGTGGTCCGTGGAGGGACAATCGGTGGTGATCCGAGCTCGGCAGGGGGTGCTGCTGGCCGCCGGCGGATTCGCCCACAACGGCGAGATGCGCGAGCAGTACGGAGCCGATCAGCCGAACCGAGCCAGGTGGTCGATCTCGAACCCAGGGGATACGGGGGAGGTCCTACAGGCCGCCATGCGACTCGGCGCCAAGACCGACTTGATGGACGAGGCATGGTGGCTTCCCTCTCCCCGCACCGGGCGGTTCGGTGAATCGACCCTCGATCAGGCGCGTCAACGGCCGGGCACGGTCTACGTCGATGCGGCGGGAAGCCGCTTCGTCAACGAGTCGAACTCGTACATGGAAGTGGGCAAAGCCATGTACGCCCGCGACAAGACGAGTCGGGCGGTTCCCTGTTGGCTGATCTTCGACGATCGCTACCGCAAGCGCTATGCACACGCACGCTCCTGCCCTCCCGGTCGTATCCCTCGCAAACTGCTCGAGAGCGGCTTGTTGAAGCAGGCATGGACGCTCGAGGATCTCGCTCGGATGTGCGACATCGACGCGACGGGTCTGTCCGAAACGATCACCGAATTCAGCAAGAACGCCGCATTGGGTATCGACCCCGCCTACGGACGAGGTGAGTCCGCCTACAACCGGGCCTTGGGAGATCCCAACCACCGGGTGCACCCGTGCCTCGGACCCATCGATCAGCCCCCGTTCTACGCCGTCCAGGTCGTGCCCGGCGATATCGGCACGTGCGGTGGCCTCGTCACCGACGAGCACGCGCGAGTGGTGGGCCAAGACGATCGGCCGATCGGAGGCTTGTACGCCACCGGTAACGGGACTGCCACCGTCATGGGGCGCCACTACCTCGGGCCGGGCGCCAGCATCGCCAACACCATGGTCTTCGGATATCTGGCCGCCCAACATGCGACTCGCTGGCCAGTCACGCCGTTGCCTGACCATTGTCAATCCAGGGTGACGCCATCCCGCCGGACGGTGATGGCATGCGTCGGGCACTTTCGGGCCGCGGCGACGACGCTGTCCTCGGACGAAGCCGTCGGGTCCACCACGAAGGCGATGGAATCGTCATCCAAGTCGAAAACCTGTGGCACCTCGCCCACGCAGTTTCCCGACCCCATGCACACGTCACGGTCGATCTCGACGTCCAGTGCCATGGCGCGATGCGTAGGCGTCCGAGACGCGAACGGAGGGCGAGATGAGTGACTTCGAAAAGGTCAACTTCTTCACCGACCGATCGATCCAGGACGACCCGTACCCGTACTTCGACTGGGTACGGAGCCAGAGCCCGGTATGGCAGGAGCCCAACTACGGGATGTTCATGATCACCGGTCACCCCGAGGCGATGACCGTCTACGGCGACCCGGCGTCGTTTCCCGAGGATGCGCCTGCCTCGGGGACGTACTCCTCGTGCAACGTGGTGAGCGGATCGTTCGTCGAGTTTTCCGCTCCGATGGAAGGCGACGACGTCAGCGACCTCATCGTGAAATACCGCAACGAGCTGCCATTCAGCGACCAGCTGCCCTCGTTCGACCCGCCGAACCACACCGCCCATCGCCACCTGCTGATGCGACTCATCACTCCGAAGCGACTCAAAGAGAACGAGGACTTCATGTGGCGCTTCGCCGACCGCCTCATCGACGGGTTCATCTGGGACGGTTTCGTGCGAGATGGTCGGTGCCTATGCAGAACCCTTCACACTCACCGTCATCGCCGACCTCGAGGGCGTGCCCGAGTCCGATCACTCCCTCTTCCGGGAGCGGATGTCGACGGTCCACGAGCGGGAGATCGCCCACAAGCCGCTCGAGTTCCTCTATGACCGGTTCAGCGACTACATCGAGGATCGCCGCCGGGAGCCGCGCAACGACGTCCTCACCGGCCTGGCCACCGCCACCTTCCCCGATGGCTCCATCCCCGAGGTGAGGGACGCCGCACTCATCGCCGCCAACCTCTTCGCCGGCGGTCAGGAGACGACTGTGCGCCTGCTGTCCTTCGGTCTCCGAATGCTCGGTGAACGGCCTGATCTGCAGAAACGGGTTCGCCAGGACCGCGACCGCATTCCCGAACTTCATCGAGGAGATGCTGCGGCTGGAGAGCCCGCTCCGGACACAGTTCCGAATGGCACGGGTCCGGACGAACCTGGCCGGCGTCGACATCCCTGCCGGCGGCACCCTCATGCTCCTGCCGGGCGCCTGCAATCGAGACCCTCGGGTGTTCGAGCGGCCACACGAGTTCGATATCGACCGGGCCAACGCACGGCAGCACATCGCGTTCGGGCACGGCAACCACACCTGCGCCGGCGCACCGCTCGCCCGTGCCGAAGGGCGGGTGACGATCACCCGGTTCCTCGATCGCACGACCGACATCACGATCTCAGAGGAGCACCACGGTTTGGTGGGCGCCCGACGCTACGACTACCTGCCGACCTTCTTCCTCCGTGGCCTTCAGCGCCTCCACCTCTCGCTCGTCCCGGTGAGTTGACGGGACGAGGACGGCCCGCCGGTGTCATGACCCTGCAGTGGTGCTCCCTTCCGTCGGCTTGGCCGTCGACATGATGAGCTTCGTCTGCGCGTACGGTGGGCCAGCGGTGGTCCCGCCGTCGATCGGGAACACGATGCCGGTCACCTGAGCGGCTCGGTCGCTGGCCAGGAACACCACGGCGTTGGCGACATCTTCGGGCTGCGCCTCTCGCTCGAGCGGCTGCATGTACCGCAGCACCGGTCCCATCTCGTACGTCGTGATGCCCGTGCGGATGTGGGCCGGCGTGAGGCAGTTGACCCGGATGGCGTAGGGAGCCAGATCGATCGCCATGCACTTCGTGACGTGAGCCACGGCCGCCTTCGAGGCCCGGTACGACATCATCCCCGTGCCGGCGTTGACAGCGGCGATCGAGGCGTTGTTGATGATGCATCCACCACCGTGATCCTTCATGTAGCGCGCCGCCCGCTGGGCCCCGACGAGGACGCCGAAGAGGTTCACGCCCATGATCCGCGAGAAGTCCTCGAGGTCGTCCGGCAGGAACCGTTTGAGCGGGCTGCCAATCCCCGCGTTGTTGAACATGATGTCAAGACCGCCGAACCGCTCTGTTGCAAAGTCGACAAGGTCCTGTACCTGCTCGGCATCGCTTACATCGGTCTGCTTGAAAGCGGCATGCTCACCGATGTGGGCAGCCACCTCTTCGCCGCGATCCACATCCACGTCGGCGATCACGACCTTCGCTCCCTCAACGACGAGCAATTCAGCCGTCGCACGTCCGATCCCGCCGGCACCGCCGGTCACGATCGCCACCCGGTCGGCCAGCTCCTGTGCCTTCATGCCCTTGACAATAGGTTCTTGCGCACTTCTCGAACACTCGCCGAAGGGCGCCGGGTGGATTGGCAGATCTGATCCGCCGCTCGAGGCGCCGGTGGGGTGTCGCCCGCCTACGTGAACTTCACATTGCCAGGATGTCTGCTCAGTGGAGGTGAGCGAACTCGAACCGCCGACTTCTACGTTGCGAAAGTTCTCAGGGCGACGACGTCGCGTGGGCTATTGCCAGACAACCAGCACAGTGTGTTGTTGAGTCGTCTCTGGCACCACTGACAACCCCTGTGACCCTGCGTGGGTCACGTTTGGTTCACGTCTCGAGGGCGCTTGGCGCCCAAGAAACGGCTACGGTCTCACGCCAGCCGGACAGCGGTGTCCAATGTGATGTCGCAGGCTGAAGTTTGATCGACTATCTCAACTCGGCAAAGAGGATCCTGAGGAGGAACGTCCAGATGTCCCCCAGCCGCAAGTGGCTACCTGGCTTGGGAGTCGCAGCTCTCGCTTTCGTCCTTTTGGCGGGTTGCGGTTCGTCGACCAGCTCGACGACGACGACGTCGGCAGGATCGACTTCGAGCGGATCGAAGTCGGCCACGTCGACGGCCACCACGTTCCCGCCTGTCATCGATCCTTCGCCAGCGGGAACCTTCGGCACCAAGCCAACAGTCGTCGTCCCACCCGGATCGCCACCGACCCAGCTCGAAAGCAGCGACCTAATCGTGGGAACAGGTCCCGAGGCCAAGGCGGGAGATACGATCACCGTGCAGTACGTCGGCGTTGCCTACTCGAACCGGCAGCAGTTCGATGCGTCGTGGGACCGTGGTCAGCCCTTTACCTTCCCCCTCGGCGAAGGGCAGGTCATTCCCGGTTGGGACAGAGGCGTGGTCGGCATGAAGGTCGGAGGGCGCCGGGAACTCATCATCCCCCCAAACCTCGCATATGGGGCACAACCACCCCAAGGATCCACCATCGCCCCGAACGACACGCTGGTCTTCGTCATCGACCTGATCAAGATCAACTGAGGCTTACCAGCGAGACGTGGAAGGGAAATGGATCGAGGCTCTTGCCTGATCCTGCCCTGTGGGTTATCCGATTTCGATTCCCGCAGACTCGATTGGCGCTAGGCCTGAGGCACCAAAGCACACGATCATCGGGCGCAGGTCCCTCGACTCATCTGGGTGGGTTTCCCTCGATATCGACAGACATAGGCTCAGGCTGGCCGTCGTTTCCTGTTCGACAGCGCCGTGGATTCTCGGCCCGTGTGAGTATCCACGTATTTGGACCGCTCACCGACAAGGCTTTTCCGCTTGGAGCGGATCGTGATCGAGCCGGGATGTGACCAGTCCGTGTCGTCGGAACACCAGGAGATCGCATGGCCAAAACCGAGATGTACACGACAAAGAGAGGAGAGCGCCGCTACCAGGTTGCGGCGCCAGTCAGCGAGGAAACGTATGAAAAGCTTCGCCGGCTCGCCTACGAGCAACGAACCACTCTCTCTGCGCAGGTTCGCCAAGCTGTGACTGAACATGTCAACCGGTCACCTGCAGTCGTCCGTAGCCTGACCGCATTTTCACCTCCGAGGGAACGGGGGGTATCAGCAGAAGCCACCGTTCGGGATGCTTTCTGAAGAGGCGGATAGCGCCGGTCCCTCGATCACACCGAGTCAGGGTTATCGGCGCCCGAGTATCAGGGCGCCAACTGAGATACAGACGAATCCAGCGAATGTACGACGCCAAAGGTCGTGAAGGCGACGAAAAACGTGAGTGCCAGGTTTCATCATGAGGCTGCTATGGCAACAGTGGGCACGCCGCAGGCGGAAATCTGTAGAAGATATGGGGACGGAGCCAGTGTCCCGTTGGAACGTTGGGGTGCTCGAAGTCCGACGCCGGATCACGAATCATGCCAAGGCGTTCCATTACCTTCCACGACCGAACGTTGTCTGGGTTGGTGAAAGAAACGATCTCGTCAAGACCGACCTCTTCGAGTCCGTAGCGAACCGCACTACGAGCGGCCTCGGTCACGAATCCATAGCCCCAGTGCTCGCGGGCTAGACGCCATCCGACTTCGACCGCAGGCGTGAAGGGAGCGTCAAAGGGCACTCGGTGCAACCCGACAAAGCCAATGAACGGCGAGTGGTTCGGCGCCTCTACGGCCCACAGACCGAAACCGCAGTCGTCGAACTCCTCCTCGATGCGCGCCACGAATGCGTCGCTCTCCTCTCGGCTCATGGTCTTCTGCATGTGCGCCATTACGTCGGGATCGGCGTTGAGTTCGGCAAAGGGTGCTAGGTCTTCGGCGCGCCAACGCCGCAACACGAGGCGTTGAGTCCGCAGTGTCGGGCCCCTTGCATCGGACGCGAGGACTCGATCGGGATACACGAGCGCATATTGCCCGCTCTGGTGCCATATTGCCAGAGCGCGTGCCAGCAGAACGGCGCGTACGAGTGACGCCCCATATCACGCGTCCTCTAATCCCGGTCCGAGGGTAACGCGCCCAAAGCGGGCGATCTGGGGCAGGCCACAGGTACCTCGTAGGCTCTTCCGGATGGCGCTTCAAATGCCTCCGATGATCGAACGGCTCACGCTCGCCGTCGTGACCGTCGTCCCAGAGTGGCATCCCGAACACGCCAAATTCGAGCCGTTCCCAGTCCACGGGTGGGTTATTCGCCATCCCGATGGCGTCATTCTCGTGGACACGGGCATCGGGACTGACAACTCAGTTATCGACGAGCTGTACCACCCCGAAGTCGTGCCAATTGCCGATGCTCTCGGCACTGTTGGGCTCAGCCCATTTGAGATCACCGCCGTGATCGTTTCCCACCTGCACTTCGACCACTGTGGCCAACTGGGCCTCTTGGCCGCTCCGGTGTACGTGCAGGCAGAAGAACACGAAGCAGCCCAGTCACCCGGCTATACGGTCCCGGAGTGGGCAGCTATCCCAGAGGATCGGCTGAGACTCGTTCGTGGTGACGAGCAGATCGCCGAGGGGATCGGTCTGCTGTCGACACCTGGTCATACGCCCGGCCACCAATCCATTGTGATCGAAACCGCGGGCGAACGGGTCGTGCTGGCAGCGCAGTGTGCCTTCCGAGCAGAAGAACTTCGAACCGGTCGACCTTCCGCGTCAAATCTCCATGACGAGACCTGGGAACGTGCTGCTCGGGACTCCTTGGGGCGCCTCCGGGCGCTCGCCCCGTTAACTGCCCAGCTCAGCCACGATCCCGAGATCGTGACCATCATGGCCTGACCGGTTGCCGGCGATCTGAGGCAGTCTCGCGGTAGCGGGTCTTCGTTCAGCACCTACGGTGAGGCCAGTTGCGCCCTTTACCTCTCGGAGTAGTTCGGTCGGGAACGGATGCTGCACCCAGCGCCTCTCGTACTCCTCCTCGCCGTACTCAGCGAGCACCCTATCGATACCGGAGACAATCGCACTGGCGATGTCCTCTACCGACCCCGTGGTACGGAACATCTCCCTACCGTCCGTTTCAGGTAGGCGGGGAATCCAGTCGAGGAGGGAGAGGCGGGAAGGCTTGGGTCTTGCAATGGTCTTCGTGGGCTTGTCTTGATTGGAACTAGTCGAAGGAAGAGCCCGCCAGCCGCGAGGTACGGATATTGACGACTCGTACCGACGACTGCGGCCTGGCGTCGAAGGCCTGGCGTCCTTCGTCCCGCCTTCCGACCACGACAAGTTCGATGCTCTCGGCCTCGATGCTGCAGGCTCCTGAGCCGCCGATCGGTCCTCAGGCGTCTCGCCATCTTCGTCACCATCTTGCTTCAATCAACGACCCGCATCCGCTCAGCAAGCAGTACTTTGATTGTCGCGCGTACGCCGGAGATGTGGCTCAGACCCTCCCTCGCGACTGCCTCGGCGACCTCGAAACACCATCCAGTTCCGGTCGATGACTCTGGATCGGCGCGTCACCTCGCAACGATCGTCGACCGTAGCCAGCAACGAGGTCGTGGATCGGGCTGGAGCTACTGGACCGCCGACCGTGTGCCGGCGATGTTTAGGGGCAGGGCCTTACTCGGTCTGGGAAATTGGCGTTGACTCGATCTCCGGGACCTCATTCTCGAGGAGCCCTCAAGCAGTTAGCCAATCCCACTCGACGCCAGCCAACATTACAAATGAGTCCTGTTGAGTCCCACACCGTCGAGCAGGCCCCTCAACCTCGAGGAGCATTGCCACTTGTCGTGCTGAATAGGCATTTCTTAGCGGGAGTCCGCACCTTCGAACGGCTGAATTTCAGCGTCAACATAGCGCTCAACACTCTCCGAGGAATACCACCTTTGGGCCTCTGATCTGGCCCTTTAAGTGGAGGTGAGCGGACGGTACTCAAACCACGCTGACCAGGGAGAACGGATCGACGCTGTCCTCAACGCCATCGAGATCGGCCCGAAACGGAGGAAACGAAGCACCAGGAAGCGAATTCTCCGGAAGCTGAGTCCGCCTGAGGTTGACGATCTCCGCGATGCCTACCTCGCCGGCGCCAGCACCTACTCGCTGGCAAATGCTTTCGGTATTCATCGACACACGATCGCGGCTCATCTAAGGAACAACCGGGTGGAGATGAGAGGTCGAGCCCTTACACCCGAGGAAGTCGAAGAGGCAGCGGCCCTGTACTCGTCCGGACTCTCCTTGGCGGACGTTGCAGCCAGAATTGGACGCCAGCGGACAGGTGTCGCCAACGCCCTCCGGAAGGCCGGCGTGCAGCTCCGACCTCGACCAGGCTGGCATTACTGATTCGCACCGCGCCAACTCCGGCACCGCCAGTCTTGTGGTGACGAGGCTTAGCGATCCGCTTGTCGGTCGGAATCCAATCGGCGAGGCTCAGAACGACGTTCGGTAATGAAGCGGTGGATCGCCTCGTTGGCGTGGTCTTGAAACGAGGGGTTGGCCAGGTCGGGGAGGAAGTCTGCTTGGTCGACCATGGGACCTGTAAGCGTGTTGGCCGCGCTGGCGTAGAACACGCCGCTCGACAGGGTCGGGTCGGTGACCGCGTCGACGAGTCGCTTCGCGCCCACGTCCAGTTTGTGGGAGAGACCAAGGGTGGGCAAGATGTATTTGGCCCCGATGCGCATGGGCAACGGCAGGTCACTGGCTGCTTGGGTGCCGGTGGTGTTGCCGGGGCTCACGGTGACGAAGCGGAGGTCGGGGTGTTGGCGGGCCAGGTAGGCCATCCAGAGGGCGCCGATGTACTTGGCCTGCCCAAAAGCCATGTTGAAGTCAGGTTTCTTGCCGGCGAAAAAGCTGCCGTCGATGACCGTGGCGAACTCGTCGGCTGATTGTGAGGCCCACGATGGCCCCTTCATCCGCAACTTCGGGACCCCCCTGACTGCTTCACTTCCGGCGAAGACCGCAACCTCGCCAAGCCGATCCTGGGCCAGGAGCCCTTCGAGGAGGACGACGTGGCCAAGGACGTTCGTCGCGAACACGGTGGTGACACCGTCAGCGGTCAAGCCCATCGACTGTGGGCCAATGACACCGGCGTTCATGACCAGCGCGTCGACCGACCCGTTGATGTCAGCAAGGCCAGCTCGCACCGAACCCAGATCCGCGACGTCCATGAGAACGTTTTCGAAGATGCGCCGGCCCGTCGTCGCTTCGAGCTCATCCTGTGCCGCTTTCGCCCGGTCCAGGTTTCGGCATGCCAGGGAGATTTGTGCCGTGTCGGGACGCAACGCCAACTGCCTGGCTACTTCCTTGCCGATGCCGGCGTTGGCGCCGGTGATGAGTATGGTTTTGCCTGGCGGTGTGCTCATTGGGTATCCCTCTTGCCCTCAGGGAGGCCGTCGAGCAAGCTAAACCGGGCGTCCATCGCGACACTTCGGAGATCAATCAGCTGCTGATATTCCGGTGAGTTGTACCACCCGAGGGCCGTCTCACGGTCGGCAAACCGCACAAGGGCTCCCGATGTGAGTGATCCATCACCGTGCAGGACTTCCCAGTTGCCGCCGGCGAGAGGTTCGCCTCCGTGCTCCGTGGCTGTCTGCCCAGCTATGGGGGCGTACTTGTCCTTGTACGTCTGCGGATCCTTGATTGTGAATTCGACAATTACGTATGCACTCATTTTGATGACTCCTTGATTATTGGTTGCAAACTGCGCTTGAGGGCCTTCCGCCTAACCATCGCCCTTGTACGGCTGGTGCTATGTCGCGACTCGTCCCCCATCGACGGCAAGGGTGACCCCTTGGACGAAGCTGGCATCGTCACTTGCGAGAAAGACGATCGCTGCGGCAAGTTCCTCGGGCTCAGCCACGCGACCTGCCGGCGCTAGTGCGGCAAGCTGATCAACCATCTCCTCGGGGACCGCTTCCATCATGCGGGTGCGCGTCGGGCCGGGGGCGACGGCGTTGACCCGGACGCCACTCGGGCCATATTCGGCGGCCCAGGTCTTGGTCAACAGTTCGAGAGCTGCTCGGCTGGCGCCATAGAGAGCCATTCCCGCCTGTCCGAAGCTCGCGACCATCGTGGAGATGTTCACGATCGAGCCCCAACCACGTTGGGCCATGGCTGGCGCCAGCGAGGCGACCAGGAAGAACGGAACCTTGACGTTCAGGGAAAAAGTCTCGTCGAACTTTGCCTCTGTGGCTCCGTTGCTCGGTCCGAGCAAGGCGACGCCAGCGTTGTTGATGAGAATGTCGACATGGCCGCCGCCTGCCTCAGTGGCCCACTCGACCAGCTCTTGGGCTGACTGCAGGTCGCTCAAGGTCGTGAGCTTGAACGATGCGCGTCCCCTCTGTCCTCGATCCCAGCGACCACAATCTTGGCTCGGTCTTCGTTGCGACCGACTACCAGAACGTGAGCACCGCGCGCGGCCAAGGCGAGGGCGGTGGCCTGCCCAATCCCGCTCGTCGAGCCAGTTACCAGAGCTGTCTTGTCCGTTAGGTCTGTCATGCGATGTGAAGTGCCTTCCCTTCCATGATTGGGTTGCACAGCCCATTCTGACACCTCGGAACTGGGTTGTCAAACTCAGAATCGTGGTACAATCGGTGCATGAAGGTCAACGAAACGAGTGACAGACCGAAGCTCACTTCCAAGGGAGCACGTACCCGGGCACGAATAGTGGAGGAGGCCGCCGCCCTGATCCATGAGCGCGGGGTGGCGGCCACCACCTTGGAAGACGTCAAGGTGGCTGCCGGAGTCAGCGGCTCTCAGATGTACCACTACTTCCCCGACAAAAACGATCTCGTGCAGGCGGTCATCGACTTCCAGGCCGACGCCATCGTCAATCGCAATCGGAAGGTGCTGAGCAGAGCGAACGGGGTCGAAGCCTGGCGGAACATGGTGATCACCGCCGCGAAGCGGACCAAGGCAAAGGGGGGCTGCCAGCTTGGTTCGCTCGTTGGGCAACTCGCGGAGAGTGACCCCGAAGCCCGCGTCCTCATCGAGTCAGGGTTCGCTGAGTGGGCAGCCGCCATCGGTGAGGGACTGAGATCCCTTCATGCCGAGGGGAAACTCCCGGCAGAGATCAACCCTGACGACCTCGCAACCACTCTGCTTGCCACGCTCCAAGGGGGGCTTCTACTCGCCCAGGTGCAGCAGAGCCCCCGCCCGTTCGAGACAGCGATCAACACCCTCCTGGCCCTTGCAATCGGCAATGAGCCCAAAGTCGGTCGTTCCTAGTCGGCTCACGGCTCTCGAGTGTGGGACCGGCCTAGTCAAGACGGACAGAGTTCGATGACTGCTCCTCGCGTGGGGGGGACGTTTCAGCTAGACCTCGACGGAACGACAATTTCCGGCCGCTACATCGAAGTCGATCCGCCGCACCGCATGCTGGTGAGATGGGGCCGTGAAGAAACCGACACAGCCACGACGTCACCTACGTTCATTGAGATCAATCTCATCCCCACGGATAACGGCACGAATGTGAGGGTGGACTTCCTCGGTCTAAGTGCGGAGGACGCCGTGCTCTACCCGCAACTCTGGGCGCGCCATCTTGAGCTAATCGCAGCGACCTTGGCAGGAGCCAAACCCGCATATGGCATCTGAAGTGTCGTGGGAACTATGGACAGCGAGGAAGTCCGATGACGACACTTGAGGAAGCGGCTGGCCTTGCCCGTCATGAGCGCGGTCTGGTGGTGATTTCGACGCTCCGGTCCAATGGCTCGATCCAATCGTCCGTCGTTAATACTGGAGTGCTGGCTCACCCGGCCACAGGGGAGACCGTCCTGGGACTGGTGACCGCGGGCCGGATCAAACTGGCCAATCTCCGCGTCCGCCCACAGATCACCGCAACCTTCCGCAACGGCTGGAAGTGGGCGGCGGTCGAGGGCCTTGCGGAGCTGGCTGGGCCCGATGACCCCCAACCATGGCTTGACGCAGAGGGACTACGTCAACTCCGCCGCGAGATTTTCGCCGCTGCCGGCGGTGAGCACGACGACTGGAGCGAATTCGACCGGGTCATGGCCGAAGAAGGCAGGGCCGCCGTCCTGATCCGGCCGGATCGAATTTATAGCAACTGACAATTGGCCCGAGGTTCCGGCGACGGGCAGTGCGCGACACGCCCCTTCGGAGTCCTTCGGTTCGATTAGCCCCGTGCTGGATGACCTAGCCGGCCGCTACTCAAACCCTGTGGAGGTGACATCGTGAGTTTCAGCGCATTCGCGCCTCTCAACCTACGAAGGGGCTGCTAGCCATACCTGCATATGGCGGCCGCCATGGTGGCCGCCTGCTCAATGTCGTACGCGTCGAAGCCGACCTTCACCGATAATCGAAGACTCGATCGTGCGAGTTGTCCAAAAGACATTGTCCAAGCTTTCCCGTCTCCTGGCGATCGCGATTATGGATCGATACGCTCGCGGCAGCTAGCGCTCAGATCGCCGACTCGGGCGCAGGGAGTTCACGGCCTGGAGCCACCCGCCTGAGCGCAAGATGGAACACTATGCGCCGATGGACACTTCTCCCGCGAATGGAATAGGAATGGAACGAGGCGGCGCGAACAGAGGACCAATGACCGAGCCCGACGTGAACAAGCACTACCCAGCCGCGGTGGCCGGGGCTCACACGGCGGGGAGTGCTCGTCCCCTGGGTTGAGTGGTGTGAGAGGATCGGCGCTGAGCCTGCGGGCGGGGGCGGGATAGCGTCTGGGTCGTGGAGTCCGGGGTGCGACATCTTCCGAGTGGCACGGTCACGATGCTGTTCACCGACGTGGAGGGGTCGACGCGCTTGTTGGACGAGCTCGGTCCCGTGCGATACGCCAGCGTATTGATGGCGCATCGTGAACGGCTTCGTTTTGTCGCGGATGCCCACGGCGGGGTGGAGATGGGGACGGAGGGCGATGCGTTCTTCTTCGTGTTCCAGAGCGCAGGCGAAGGTCTGGCGGCTGCAGGGGAGATGCAGTCGGCGCTCGCGGATGGGCCGTTGCGCGTTCGCATGGGGGTCCATTCGGGTGAGGTCCTTCTCGCCGGAGGCGACTATTTCGGGATGGCCGTCCACAAGGCGGCGCGGATCTCCTCGGCTGCGCACGGCGGGCAGGTCGTCGTCTCGGCGCAGACCCGGGCGCTTGCGGACGTCGCGCTGCAGGACCTCGGGGAGCACCGGCTCAAGGACCTGGCCGCGCCGGAGCGCCTGTTTCAGCTGGGTGACGCGACGTTCCCGCCGCTGAGGACGCTGCGCCATGTTCATCTGCCGGTGCAGGCAACTCCACTGCTCGGTCGTGAGCAAGAACTCGCGGAGCTGCTCGAGCTGGCCGACAGTCACCGCCTCGTGACGTTGACCGGGACGGGGGGTACAGGGAAGACGCGGCTGGCGCTCGCGCTCGCGGCGGAGCTCGCGGACCGTTATGCCGACGGGGTGTGGTGGGTACCTCTGGCGATGGCAACCGACCCAGCGGTCGTGGTGCCGACGATCGCAAACGCGGTGGGTGCAGGTGAGGATCTCGCGAGTTATCTGGGCCATCGGTCGCTGCTGCTGGTCCTTGACAACCTGGAGCAGGTGATCGATGCCGCTCCCCTGGTCGGCGAGTTGCTCGCGTCTGCGCCCGGGTGTGCGGCGATCGCCACCAGCCGCGAGAGGCTTGCGATCTCGGGTGAACAAGAGTACCCCGTTCCGCCTCTGTCACATGCGGGCGCCGTCGAGTTGTTCACCGCCCGCGCGCGACAGGTCAAACCGAGCTTTGAGCCGAGCGCGGCCGTCGATGCGATCTGTGCTCGCCTCGATCGTCTGCCGCTGGCGCTCGAGCTCGCCGCGACGCGCGTCGAAATTCTCTCCGAGGGCCAGCTCCTGACGAGGCTGGAGCAGCGGCTGCCGCTGCTGGCGGGCGGCGGGCGCGACCTTCCCGCGCGTCAGGCGACGATGCGCGCCACGATCGCCTGGAGCTATGACCTGTTGAGCGAGCCCGAGCAGCGTTTGTTTGCCAGGCTGGGGGTCTTCGTCGGCAGTTTTGAGCTCGAGGCCGCCGAACGGATCTGTGACGCGAAGCTTGACGACTTGCAGTCGCTCGTCGATAAGAGCCTGCTCCGCGAGGGTGATAGCGGCCGCTTCTTCCTCTTGGAGACAACCCGCGAATACGCGCTCGAGCAGCTCGATGCGAGCGAAGACCAGGACGACGTCCGGGGTCGGCACGCCCGCTGGTACTTCGCGCTTGGCATCGCCGCCGGCCACCAAGGCGTGGGGCGGGCGGAAGTTCTGACCCGCCTGCGGCAGGACGCTGGCAATGTCAGCCTCGCTCTCGCTTGGGCGCTCGAGCACGACGTCGCGGCGGGCTTGCCGCTCGCGGACTCAGTGTTCTACACCTGGTTGGGAGCCGGCCGTAACCGCGAGCTCAGGCTCTGGTTCGAGCGCGCGCTGGCGGATCCGAGCGTGTTCTCACCCAGCCAGCGAGCCGACGTGCTCGCCGGCCTCGGCATCACCCTCGTTTACACCGACACACCCGCCCCGGCGCGGACTGCACTGACCGAGGCGCTGACGCTCTGTCGAGAAGTCGGGGACGAGCGCAAGGAGGCAGACGTGCTCTTGCGCCTCGGCGGCGTTGAGTTTGTCGCCGGCTCGCCCGCGGAGAGCCTCAAATGGTCAGAACAGGCACTGGAGATCTACGAGCGACTCGACGACGTAGCCGGGATCGCCCGTGCGGTCTTCTACCTCGCCGAGGGACTCCGAGACACCGGCGAGTTCGAGCGATCGGCCGAGCTGTATCAACGTTCCATCGAGAGCCGGCGCGAGCACGGTCTCGGCAGTGTCTCCGCCCTGCTCCACAGTCTCGGTGACCTCTACCTCGACAAGGGGGACCTCGCATCCGCGGAGCGCTACTACAACGAGGCGCTCGCACTCGCATCAGAAGAGGACGACGTGCGGCTGCAGGCATACTGCCTCGCCGGCCTCGCCTGCGTGGCGGCACAGAACGACGACGCGACCACAGCGGGCCGGCTGTGGGCACTCGCCGAGCGGATCGAGCAGCAGATCGGCTTCAGGATGCTGCACGCCGAACGTGTCCGATACGAGCGGACCCTCACCCCTGCGCTGAGCGAGGAGGGCGAGTACCGCGCGGGCGTCGCGGACGCTTCCCAACTCGACCCGCTCACCGCAGTCGCCGACCTCCTCCGTCGCTGACAAGTCAGCATTCGCAAGGCAGAAACCGGGGTGAACATCCGCGACTCTGATTGTGCTGGTCGGCGGTCTTTCCATCGAGAACGTCCGCAAGCTCCGCCGGATCATGCTCGACGCCGGTGGGCCTCGAAGGGAGCGCTACCAGGTCGCGCTCAAGTTGCTCTCGAAAACCCACGTGCACGCATGAGGCCGGTTCGACCCGGGCGGTCGGCCGCCAAGATGTGGGTCTTAACGTGCTCAGAACAACTGATCTGGTACACGCTACGGCCGACGCGACCGAGGCCGCCGAGGAGCGCAGAGCGACGGTGATGCGCTCCCTTCGCGACGGCTGGATGATGCATAACCGTCTCTTACCGAATTCTGCGAGCCTGATTATCGGTGGCCACCGGCTAGCGCGCCATGGCGGCGCCATCGCGAAAGCGTGCACGCGCCATACCGCTGAACAGCTCCTCCCCCACCTTCGACGCGCTCCCCAACCGCCGCGGCCTATGCTGCATACGGCAGAGGGTGATCACTCTCCACCGAGATTGATCACCGATGATCAGAGCAAGCTGATTCGCGCAATGCGGGGACCAGCCAGTTCGTCACGTTCGCAACAGAGAAGTCGCCGAACCTGGTCCTGGTGGAGGTGAGCGGACTCGAACCGCCGACTTCTACGTTGCGAACGTAGCGCTCTACCAGCTGAGCTACACCCCCGGGGGGGCCCAGATTACCCATCGCTCCCAAGCACTCTGCACTGCACGTCGGACACCGACACATCGGCCCAACGCGGATGCGCCAGGTCCCGTGCATATGACTGGCCGGTTTCAACCAGAAGGGTCGTTTGTCCTCTGCCGAAGGGACCCGCGCCCTGAGCCGGACCAACTCCCCTTTTCGCGGCCCAGCCCTGACCGGATGGGCCGTCGCCCCCGAGCGACATCGCGCGAGGTCCGGCGGTCAGGGCAGCGTCGTGGTGGTCGTAGTGGTAGTCGTTGTGGTGGTGGTCGACGTCGTAGTCGTCGTAGTGGTACTGGTCGACGTCGACGTGGTCGTCGTCGACGAGGGCACGGTCGTCGTCGTGCTCGACCCCGGGTCTGTGGTCGTGGTCGTCGACGACGACGGTGGCGACGTTCCGTTCGCGTCGGGACTGGGCATCGGCGTGAAGGACCACATGGCTGCCGCGCAGTCCTGAGGCTGTGCCGCCACCACCACGAACACCCCCGGCATGTTGCTGAACCCCCAGACGGCCAGCGGCAGCCCGGTCTGCAGGCATGCCAGTGCCGGATCGGTCGTGGTGAAGGAGCTGAGGGTTCCGACGTATTGGGCTGTTCCACCCGGTGGGGGTGGATTGATCGGGTTGAGAGGCACGCTTACGCCGCTCCAAGTGCCGTTCGAGACGAACCCTGTGCCGGGAGGCGCGGTGGTAGGTGGCGTCGTGGTGGTCGGGCCCGTTGTGTAGTCCTTCGCCGCCGGAGCGTTGCCCAAGAGCGCGGCCAGCATGGCCGGGTCGTTGCCGTCCATGCCGAGGGCCCAGATGCCCAGTCCGGCGATGTGGTACGTGTTGGCCAAGTCGGCCTTCATGGCCAGCGACGTCGGGTTGTCGAAGTACGTCTCGTGCCATTGGCTGCCCACCTGGTAAGAGGTCCAGACGGTGTCGGTGGACGGGTCCCAATAGGTGGGGTGCCCGGAGGCGGCGATGACACCGTCGCTGAGCGGCGACTCACCACCTGTGGCCTGGGCCGCGTCGGTGCCGTCGGTCGTCGGCCAGTCGTAGCCGTAATAGGGGACGCCGAGGATCACTTTGGAGGCAGGGACAACCGCGGTGTACTGCTGCAGGGCCTCGGTGTCGTTGAACCCACCGCCGATCAGCGGCGCCGTGGCGCTCGGCTCGGCGCTGTTGTTCATGTCATAGGCCATCACGAAGAACCCGTCGATGGCCGGCGCCAAGGCGGCGATGTTGTAGAAGCCGTCCGGGTCCCCAGCCGCACTGGCGTAGGTGGCCATGGTGACCTGCCAATGGGGATTGGCAGCATGCAGGGAGTGCGAGACCTGGGTGATGAGCGAGGTGAGCCCGTTTTGATCGGCGCTGCCCTCGCCCTCAAAGTCGAAGTTCACACCGTCCAGGTTCTTGGCCGACACGGCGCTGATCAGTGCTGCCGACAGGGTCGCCGCTGCGCTGGGATCGGAAGTGATGGTGTCGAGTGCCGATTGGCTGAAGCACGTGACCGTGAGCACGACCCGATCCCCTGCCGCGTGTGCCCGCGTCACCAAGCTGGCGAGGTCCTGGCTCTCGTAGCCGTTCCAACCTGCACCGCTCTCGTCGAGTGTGCCGTCGGGATTGGCATCCACACTGAAGTAGGCCAGCGTGGTGAGATCGTTGACGTCGAAGGACGATGACACCGGCAACGTCCAGTAGGGGGCGTATCCGAAGATCTCGTGAGACTCGAGTGGCGCGGAGCTGGCGACCGACGGCAATGCTGGGCTCGGCTTGATCGTGGCAATCGGCAGGTTCAACGACGGATGGTCGGAGGCCTGCACGCTGTTGCCACCGGTCTGAGGTGAAGCGCCATGGGTGGCGCCGCCGGCTGAGGATATAAAGGGCCCACCCGTCCCGCCTGCCACCACGACGAGGACCGCCAGTCCCGCCGCAATGACGGCCACGCGCCTGCGGCCTTGTCCGTGCTTGTGGTCGTCGACAGTCTGGCGCGCGCGAGTGACGACCGAGGTGGCACGCGCCCGCCAGTGATCAGCGGCTCGCGTCATCGCGTTGGGGGCGTCCGTCGCGGCCGAGGAGTCCGACTCGCTCGCGCTCACCGGCGCGAGCTCGGGTACCGGCCGGGCGCGACGCGCTGCGCCATGTCGATGGCGCGGCTCGCGATCGAAGATCTGGCGAAGGAATTCCATTGGGGTCGTCGTATCTACGGCGGCTCGGCCGGTCTCGACGCCCCGGCCCTCGCGCTCTCTCGGTGGTTATCCTAGCACTCTGCGTAATTTTCGGCTAGGCGACTACGGACTCGGAAAGTGCTCTGTTGGGCCCATCTTTACCCATTCCGGGCAAGGCGTTCCTCAAGAATTAGCGCATCGAACCGACAATTACAGCGCGGCAACGCGTCTGACGGCTAAGTGGCCGCCGGCCGAAGCTTCATGCCGCCCTGTGAGTGGCCCCATGACCTGTCGGATGAGCAACAGCGAAGTTCGGTGACCAGGTGATCTTCGTCGAAGGCTTCCGCCTGCTCTTCGTCCTGGCCGGCTCGTTGACGGGCTTCGAGGTGGGCCGCCACATCGGGACCGGTACCAACAGCTCGCTGGTCGGGCTCCTTTTCGGTGCCGGCATCAGCTACGTCCTTGGTGGGATCGCCGGTCGGCTCCTCGACCAAGGCCTCCAACACGCCGTGCTCTTGTTCCGCAACACCCCTCCCGGGGAGGTGTTCGCGGCCATGATCTCGGCAACGACCGGCATGCTGCTCGGGCTCGTCGTCGGACTTCCTCTTCACGTGCTCTTGAACACGGGGCCCGCGCTGGTTATCACTGCGGTGGTGACATGGGTGCTTGCCTCACTCGGTTGGCGTCTCGGTTCGCTCAAAGGCCGGCAGATCGTCCATGCCGCTGGTTTGTCCCACATCCTCGCTCCGCAGCCATCGACACCGGAGGGGCCAGGCTTGCTGGCCGACAGCTCGGCCGTCATGGATCGTTTCCTATTGGTACTCGGTCGTGCCGGCCTCATGCCCGGCGCGGTCGGTGATCCCCCAATTCGTGATCGACCACGTGCGCACGGTGGCCGAATCTCCCGACCTCGTCCTCTCCCGACGGGCGCGGCGCGGTCTCGAGTCCCTCGAAGCGCTGCGGACCATGGACATCGCTGTGCACATCGCCAAGGATGAGGTCCCCGAGGTCGACGACCCGACACTCAAGCTGCTGACCTTGGCCCGGCGCATCGGTCTGCGCATCGGCACGTGCTCCACCAACGTGGTGGAACTGGCCGGGGTATGGGAGCTGCCGGTGGTCGACCTGCGGGCGGTCGCCTCCGAGCTCTCGCCCGATCATCTGCCCGGTGAGTTGCTCTTCGTCGAGCTCGTGAAGGAGGGTCGCCAACCCCGCCAGGCCGTCGGCTATCTGTCGGACGGTGACATGGTCGTCGTGAACGATGCCTCCCACCTCATCGGACAGGGAACGGTGGCCGTGGCCGTCCTCCAGACCCGACCGACCAGCCAAGGTCTGTTGGTCTTCGCACGACTTTCCGACGGGCCGATCGAGGTGGAGTCCCCGGCAGAGCCGTCACGCCGGTCACGGCGAATCCGCTCCTGACCCAACCACCGGGTTCGTCGAGGCAGGGAGCGTTCGTTCCGAGTCGTCTCCCAGTTGGCTGAGGACCTGTCTACTTGCTTGCGGTCTCGGCGACCTCAGCCGAATCGCCGCTCCGGCGTCACCGCGCCGTCGCGGCCTGCGAGCCACTCACCCCCCGCGATGAGGGTCCGGCCCGCCCACCGGGCGAGACGCGAGCGAGATGGCACCGCCTCCCCTGAGGCTGGCCGAGCCGCGGGCGGCACCATCGCACCGACGTGGCGACGAGCGTCCGCCTCAATCTGACGATCAGCCATACGGCTCTCGGCCATCTGACCGGTGAACCAGGGGGGCATGCTCATGCGTCCATAGTAGGAGGTTCGCTTGACACTGTCAACAATATCCCTATATAGTTATTGAACTATGCCATTCATCGAGTCAGATCTCCCCGCCGCCAAGGCCCTCGACGTGACCGTCGGAGCGTCGATCGCCGTCGAACTCGAATGGGCCCTGGCCTACGCAGCCAGGGAAGACTGGCAGGCGGACCATCCGACCATCCGGCGGATCTACGAGGAGCAGCCCGATCTGGCGCGGCGCGTCCTCGATATGTGGGGACATGAACTGGCCGTCAGCTGCCGGGGGTTCGTGGAACTGATGGTGCTGGCTCACCGAGCTGGTCTGCTCTTGTCTTCTGACGCCGAGGCGTTCCTCGCCGCCCTCCCAGAAGTGTGCGCCGGGCCGCCCGTCGATGAAGCCGAGCTGCCGCTCTGGGCCGAGTCGCCTGGAGACCGGCGAGCCATCCTCGCCCGGCTTGCTCGATTACGGGAATCTCGCGAGGTTGCCGATCAGTACGTCGCCCTGGTCCGCGACGTGTGGGCGGCCATCAGTCCCGACTGGGAGATTTTGGGTCGGCCGGCCGTTGAGGTGGCAGTGGCCGAGCGGCGGGAGCTCCAAGCCAAAGGGGCCGACTGGCACGAGGTGGCGCGTAGTGAGTGCGACGTCGGCGAGCTCCTCGACCAAACGGTGGCCGAGCTCGGTTCGGGCGGCCAGCTGGCCGTGGTCCCTGCCTTCTTCACCCACCGGGGTCTGATCGTCGACCTTCCCGGAGTCGTCGTGGTGGGAGTCCGCACGGACAACACCGGCGCCCAGGCTCGCGCTCGCACCGAGGCCCTCGCCCATCGGCTCAAGGCCATCTCCGACCCGACTCGACTGGCCATCCTCGATGCGCTCCGAGGTGGGCCTCGAACCGTGGGCGATATCGCCACGGCGTTTGCCCTCGCCCAGCCCACGGTGAGCAACCATGTGAAGATCCTCCGTGAGGCGCAGTTGGTGACCGATCGCCGCGATGGCACTCGGCGACAACTGGTCGTCGACCATGCCGAGCTCGAACGACTCTTTTCGAACCTGCAGGACGTCCTACTCGAGCAAGCCGGCTCACGGCCCGCTTGAGCGAGCGTCGGCGCCGCTCCTCCCGATCAAGGCCGATCGACGGAGAGCGCCCACCTTCGACCGCGACGGCCGATGCGTCGATGGCCGACGGCGCCGAGTCCGACCCTTCACGCCTCCTTGACGGCGGCGACCAGCTTGGTGAGCGTGTCCTTGGCGTCGCCGAACAGGAGCGTCGTCTTGTCGTCGAACAGCAGCTCGTTGTCGATCCCGGCGAACCCGGGACGCATGGAACGCTTGAGGAAGACGATGTTGCCGGCCTGGTCGGCGTGGATGATGGGCATGCCGTAGATCGGGCTCCCCGGGGTGTTGAGGGCGGCCGGGTTCACGGTGTCGTTGGCCCCGACGACGAGAGCCACATCGGCGGTCGCCATCTCGGGATTGGCGTCGTCCATCTCCTTCAGCTCGTCATAGGGGACGTTGGCCTCGGCCAGCAGCACGTTCATGTGGCCCGGCATGCGCCCGGCCACCGGGTGGATGGCGTAGAACACCTCCACTCCCCGCTCCATCAGGAGATCGGCCAGCTCACGGGCCACGTGCTGGGCCTGGGCCACGGCCAGCCCATAGCCAGGGACGATGACCACCTTGCGGGCGTAGGCCAGCAACACGCCGATGTCCTCGGGTGTCCCTGCCCGCACCGGTCGGGCCTGACCCGAAGCGTCCGCCCCTGTGGCCGTGATGACCGAACCGAAGGCTGAGAAGAGAATGTTGGGCAGCGATCGGCCCATGGCCTTGCTCATGAGGCGGGTGAGGAGGATGCCCGATGCCCCGACCAGAGTCCCGGCGATGATCAGCAGGTTGTTGTCCAGGGTGAACCCGGAGGCGGCCACGGCCAGGCCGGTGAAGGAGTTCAACAGCGAGATCAGCACCGGTACGTCGGCACCGCCGATCGGGAGGACGAAGATGACCCCGAGCACCAAGGCGAGCGCGGCCGTGGCGGCGAGCAAAGGGACGCTCGAGGTGACGAGCGTGCCCACGGCCAGGCCCACGATGGCCACCCCGACCACCGCGTTGATGACCTGCTGAGCCGGATAGGTGATCGGCCGCCCCGTCATGAGCTCCTGCAGCTTGGCGAAGGCGATCGCGCTTCCTGAGAAGGAGACGCACCCCACCAGCACCCCGAACAGCACCTCGGCGATGCGGTAGGTGGCCGGGTGGAAGGGTTGCTCGATGACGAAGGCCACGATCGAGATGAGCGCCGCCGCCCCCCCGCCGACGCCGTTGAAGCAGGCGACCATCTGGGGCATGGCCGTCATCTTCACGAGCCGGGCCACGGGGACGGCGATGACCGCGCCGATGACCATGGCAACCAGCGTGAGCACGAGGTTGAGGCTGTGGGCCCGGACGGAGGGCACGGCAAAGGTGAAGGCCACAGCCAGGAGAGCGGCGGCCGCACCCAGCAGGTTGCCGTTGCGCGCCTGGCGCGGTGAGCTCAGGCCCTTGAGGGCGACGATGAAGCCGGCGGCGGCGATCAGGTAGACCAGATCGATCCAGGTCTGAATGGTCATGGAGCGTCGGTCGGCGGGCCGGCCTCGCCCTCCTCCCCTTTCCGACTGTCCTTGGTTGCCCGATCGTCGGGCTTCGCCCGGAACATCTCGAGCATGCGATCGGTCACCACGAATCCGCCGACGATGTTGAGGGTGGCGAGCAGGACCGCGAAGAAGGCCAGGGTGATCTGCACCGTTCCATGCGCATTCCCCATGATGAGGATGGTGCCGACCAGCACGATGCCGTGGATGGCGTTGCTGCCGGACATGAGGGGGGTGTGCAAGACACTCGGAACCCGGCTGATGACCTCGTTGCCGACAAAGGCAGCCAGAACGAAAACGGTGAGGAAGGCGACGATGCCAGTGCTCATGAGGGAAGCTCCGTCTCGCTCGGCGGCGACGCGCTGGTCGGAGGTTCGCTCGGCGTCGGCGTCGTTGGCACGACCGGCGTCCCTTCGCCGAGAGCCTCGGCGGTCGGACCGTGGACGACGGTTCCCTCCCGTACAACGCAGGTGCCGGCCACGATCTCGTCCTCGAAATCCGGGGCCAGCGCGCCGTCACGCATCAGCAGATCGAGGAAGTTGGCGACGTTGCGGGCGTAAAGGAAGCTGGCGTGCGTCGGCATGGACGAGGCCGGGTTGGTCATCCCGACGACGGTCACGCCGTTGACCACGATCTCCTCGCCGGGCTTGGAGAGCTCGCAGTTCCCACCCGAGTCGGCGGCCAGGTCGATCACCACCGCGCCGTCGCTCATCCCCTCGACCATGGCCGCGGAGACGAGACGCGGCGCCGGTCGCCCAGGAATCTGCGCCGTGGTGATGACCACGTCGGAGGCGACAACCTCGGCGGCCAACAGCTCCTGCTGGCGGGCCAGCTCCTCGGCCGTCTGCTCGCGGGCGTAACCGCCCGACCCCTCGCGGGTCTCGAGACCCAGGTCGACGAATTTGGCCCCGAGGCTCTGCACCTCTTCTTTGGCCGCAGCTCGCACGTCGTAGGCGCGAACCACGGCGCCGAGCCGCCGTGCCGTGGCGATGGCCTGAAGCCCGGCCACTCCCGCCCCCATGACCAACACCTTGGCCGGCGGGACGGTGCCGGCTGCCGTCATGAACATGGGGAAGAACTTGGCCAGGTGCTCGGCCGCCGCGAGCCCGGCTCGATACCCGGCCACGGTGGACTGCGACGAGAGTGCGTCCATGGACTGGGCCCGACTGATGCGCGGCAACAAGTCGAGGCTGTAGACCGTCGCTCCCTTGGCGGCCAGCGCCCGAACGACGTCGAGATCGGCCAACGGCTGCAGGAATGAGATGACCGAAACCCCTGAGGGGAAGATGGCGACCTCGGCTGGCGTCGGCGCTTGCACCCCGGCCACCAGAGCGGCGCCGGAGACGGTCTCGGCCGCATCACCCTTCACCACCGCCCCCGCCTCGCGGTAACGGTCGTCGGCGAACCGGGCCGCCTCTCCGGCACCCGTCTCGATGACGACCTCAGCACCGGCCTTGATCAGGCGTCCGGCCACGTCAGGAACCACGGCCACCCGGTTCTCACCGGGGCGCGACTCCCTGACCACGGCCATTTGCACGGCATGAGGTATACAGCAAATCGGAAGGGCGGCTCCGCCCGTCGGCAAGCGGACCGGTGGTGGTGACCCAGCTCAGGGGCGTCGCGGCAGGGCGTTCGTGCCCAGGGCGACGAAAGCCATGGGACGCTCAGACGGCTTTTTGGCGCAGCGGGTTGATGGCGAGCGGCGAGCTGAATGGGTGCGGAAGGGTCTCGTCGTCGTCAGCGGTCGGCTCGGGGAGCGCATCGAGCTCCTCGCGATCCCCGTCGTTGGCGAAGACCACACCGCCACCACGGACGGGCTCCGCGGCATCACTGTCCGACGTGCCGCCGCCGTTTGGGCCATCCTCGACGGCCGCATCGCCGGCGGAATCGTCTGCGGTGGGACTGTTGGCGGCCGGAGTGTTGGCGGCTGTCGTGTCGGCGGCCGGACTGTTCACAACCGGAGAGTTGCTGGCCGGAGTGTTGGTGGGCGCACTCTCGGCCGGCACGGAGTCGGCGGGCGTACTGTCGGCGGTCGTACTGTCGGCCGTCGCATCATCTTGCGTCGTGAGTGGGTAACTCAGCGAGCTTCGACCAGAACCGTTGCTGTAGCGGCGCACGGCCGCGGCGGAGACCTCGGCGGCCACCACCTCGGTCGGCGCGACCTCATCGGGTCCTGGGATCGGACCGGGATGCGAGCGCATGAGCGAACGGAGCTCGGTCCGCGAGAACTGTGGGACTTCGGGGCCGGCGCCGAAGAGGGCGGCGTCCTCGCTCGACATGGGCTTGGCGAAGAAGAAGCCTTGGGCGGCATCGGCGTTGAACTCTCGGACAATCGAGACTTGGGCCGGTGTTTCGACGGCCTCGACCAAGGCGGACATGGCCAGTGAGTGGGCCATGTGGATGACGGTCTCGACCACCAATCGGTTGATGCCCTGGCTGCGCTCGAGGCCGGCGATGAAGGACCCATCGATCTTCACGGTCGAGATGTTGTGGCGGCGGAACGGCTCGAACGACGACCAGTTGGTGCCCACGTCGTCGACCGACAGTTGAACGCCGATGTCCGAGAGCATGCGGAGGTCGGCCGAGGCCACCGGGTCGACCACCGCGTCCTCGGTCACCTCGAGGGTGAGCTGGCCGCTCCGCAATCCGGACTTCTCCAGGGCATCGGCCACCGCTTTCGAGACCTCGCCCCGACGGAGCTGCTCGACCGTGCAGTTCACACCGAGCTGGATGCTCGGCGACCACTGGCGGGCTTGGCTGCAGGCCTCCATGAGCACCCAGCGGGTGAGGGGGGCGATGTCCCCGGTCGCCTCGGCTTGGGGGATGAGCTCATTGGGCGAGATCCGGCCCTCCTGAGGATGCTGCCAGCGCACCAGGGCCTCCATCCCGAGCAGGCGTCCCGTAGCCAGGTCGACCACGGGCAGGTACTCGAGGTAGGGCGCGCCGACGAAGGTGAACATGGGCGACTCGCTCATTGCCAGCCTCCTCGCCCGGTTGCTGCCAGGGTGCATGCCGCCGCGAAATCGGCATCCGTTAGGTACAGAGCCACATCTGCAGCATCGTCCAGCCCGGCTGCGGACTTGAGCGTTCGTTCGGCCAGGTCCGAGGGGTGACGGGCTCGTACCGAGCGCCCCCGGCGACGGTCCTCAGCCGGCCTCGGCCTCGCCCATCCGCTCGAGGGCGACGAGGAAGCCAGGGCGCTCGCCGCCGCCGTGGGCCACGAGGTTTGCCCCGGTGACATACGAGGCGAGGGGCGACGCCAGAAAGAGGCAGCAGGCGGCGATCTCTTCGGGCCGGGCCAGGCGACCGAGGGGCACGGTGCGCGCCACCTCGGCGATGCCGGCTGCTCCCCCGTAGTGGTCGTCGGCCGCCTCGGTGGCCACCATCCCGGCGCTCACGGCATTGATCCGGACGCGAGGCGCCCATTCGACGGCGAGCGACTGGGTGAGGCTCACGATGCCGGCCTTGGCCGCGCCATATGCCGCGCTACCGGGGGACGGACGCAGTGCGCTCACCGACGAGATGTTCACGATGGCCCCACCCGATTCCTGAGTCTGCATGACGGCATTGGCCGCGGTGGCGCACTGCAGCGGTGCCAGCAGGTTGAGCGCGACGACCGATGACGAGAAACGTGGGGAGGCATCGGCCGCGTCCACCTGCGGCGAGCCGCCGGCGTTGTTGACGAGCACGTCGAGGTGGCCGAAACGCTCGACGGCCGAGGCGACGAGCGACGCCGCCGCGTCCGCATCTCGGAGGTCGCCCGACCAGCCGACGGCTCGCCGCCGCGCTCCGACGGCGTCGACTGCCTCCGGGAGCCGCTCGTCGTCGATCTCGCCGCGCCCGCTCGCCATCACCTCTGCGCCACAGGACAGGAACCGTTCGGCGATGGCTCGGCCGATCCCCCGCGAGGCCCCGGTCACCACCACCACTCGTCCCCGGAAGTCGAAGGCGTCGACGACGCCAGCGGGTACGAACGTGGTCACGGCTGCCTCCGGTCTGCGACGGGTGCGACTGGTACTGTCCTCGTGCTGTATCAGACCACGCCGAGCGCGTGCCCGCACCACCGTGCGCCGATGCGACCGGTGGCTCGGCGGGAGCGACGCGTCGGCCAGCCACCTGCCGGAGCGGCATGCCCATCTCCTCACAACAGATCCGTCCCGGTGTGGCCGAGGTGGTGCTCGACCATCCCCCCGTCAATGCCCTCGACGTGTCCGCCTGGTTCGACCTGGCCGACGCGGTGACCCAGGCCGGCCGGGTGCCCGACAACCGAGCCGTCATCGTCCGAGCCGTTGGCCGCGGCTTCTGTGCCGGCGTCGACATCAAGGAGATACAGGCCCGGGGGGACGACGCCCTCATCGGGGCCAACCGGGGCTGCGCGGCAGCCTTCGCCGCCGTCTACGACTGCGAGGTGCCGGTCATCTGCGCCGTCCACGGCTTCTGCCTCGGCGGGGGCGTGGGCCTCGCCGGCAACGCCGATGTCATCGTGGCCTCCGAGGACGCCACCTTCGGATTGCCGGAAGTGGACCGCGGCGCTCTCGGCGCCGCCACCCACCTCGCCCGACTCGTGCCCCAGCATCGAGCTCGGGCCATGGTGTACATGGCTCAGACGGCGACGGCCGAAGAGCTCCATCACTACGGGTCGGTGTTACGGGTCGTGCCCCGAGACGAGCTCGTCGGGGCCGCGGTCGAGGTGGCCGAAGTGATCGCGGCCAAGAGCCCGACCATCATCCGGCGGGCCAAAGAGTCCCTCAACGGGATCGACCCGGTCGACGTCAAGCGCAGCTATCGCTTCGAACAGGGCTTCACCTACGAGTTGCACGTGTCGGGCGTGGCCGACGAGCAGCGGGCGGCCTTCGTCGAGAAGCGCGACGCCGATACCTCGGCGTGATCGGCGACCTGCCCACCGCCCGACGGGCGCGACGCCATCATCGGCACCACCCCGTCGAAGGAACGGTGGATGTCTGACAAGCGCATGACGCTCGACGACCTCGTCGGCGAGCTACGCGATGGGATGACCATCGGGATCGGAGGCTGGGGGTCGCGTCGCAAGCCGATGGCTGCGGTACGGGCCATCCTGCGCTCCGATCTGCGCGACCTCACCCTCGTGGCGTACGGAGGACCGGACGTCGGCCTGCTGTGCGCGGCGGGCAAGGTGGCCAAAGTGGTGTTCAGCTTCGTGACCCTCGATTCGATCCCCATCGACCCTCATTTCCGCACCGCACGACAGAGTGGGGCCATCGAAGCCACGGAGATCGACGAAGGCATGTTCTATCTCGGGCTCCTCGCCGCCTCCCAGCGGGTTCCGTTCCTGCCTACCCGGTCCGGGCTCGGCTCGGACGTCCTCACCATCAACCCCTGGCTCCGGACCGTCACCTCTCCCTACGAGGACGCCGAGGAGCTGGTGGCCGTGCCCGCCCTTCAGCTCGACGCGGCCATCGTGCACGTGAACCGGGCCGACGCGGCCGGATCGGGCCAGATCCTCGGGCCGGATCCGTTCTTCGACGAAGTCATGCTCGGAGCCGCACAACGACGGTACGTGACCACCGAGCGGCTGGTGGCCACCGACGAGTTGCTGGCCGGCGGCCCCGTCCAGACACTCTGCATCAGCCGACTGCTGACCGACGGCGTAGCCGAGACGCCGGGTGGCGCGCACTTCACGGCGTGCGTGCCCGACTACTCGCGGGACGAGGCCTTCCAGCGGGCCTACGCCTTGGCCGCTTCCGACGACGAAGCCTGGTCGTCGTTCCGTGGACGTTTCCTCGAGGTCGGAGAGGACGGGTACCAGGCCGCCGTGCGAGAAACGGCCGACGACCGGCGCACGGGTGGTGGGGCATGAGTGGTGCCGGCCGCGGCGGAGACGTCGAGGCCAACCTGGTGGCGCGGGCCGACATTTGCGTCATCGCCTGCGCCGAGGTGTTCCGGAACGACGGCGAGATGATGGCGAGCGCCTTCGGCACGGCCCCTTCCATCGGCGCTCGGGTGGCCCGGGCCACCTTCGCTCCCGACCTGGTCCTGACCGACGGCGACGCCTGTCTCGTCGATGGCGCCCCACCCCTCGGGGCGCGACCCGCCGAGCTGGTCATCGAGTCGCACATGCCCTACCGCCGGGTGTTCGACATCGTCTGGTCGGGCCGGCGCAGCCTCATCATGATGGCCTCGCAGATCGATCGCACCGGAAACCAGAACATCAGCGCCATCGGTGACTGGGCCCGTCCAAAGGTGCAGCTCATCGGGGTGCGGGGCGCCCCCGGCAACACCGTCAACCACCCGACCAGTTACTGGGTGCCCAACCACTCGACGCGCACGTTCGTGGACCAGGTCGACGTCGTCTCCGGGGTCGGCTATGCCCGGGCCGCGGCCGCCGGGCCGCCCGCAACTCGGTTCCACGAGATCCGGCGGGTGGTCTCCAACCTCGGCGTGTTCGATTTCGAGACGGCCGACCACCACATGCGCCTCGTCTCCGTCCATCCTGGCGTGACCGTGGACGAGGTCGTCGCCGCCACCGGGTTCGAGCTCACCATGGCCGAGGAGGTGGCGACGTCGCGGGTGCCCACCCCGGAGGAGTCGGAGCTCATCGCGGCGCTCGACCCGAAAGGGCTGCGGCACAAAGAGGTGCCCGGTTGACGGACCCGCCCGGCGCCAATCGCCCTGCGTCGGACCCGCGTCTTCGTACCCGGTTCTGCGAGCTCGTCGGCGTCGACTACCCCATCGTGCAGACGGGGATGGGTTGGGTGGCCGGACCCCGGTTGGTCGCGGCCACGGCCGAGGCCGGCGGTCTCGGGGTACTGGCCTCGGCCACCATGACACGCGACGAGCTCGCCGCGGCCATCGCCGACGTCCGGGCCCGGACCGAGCGCCCCTTCGGCGTCAACCTGCGCACCGATGTGGCCGACGTCGGCGAGCGCATCGGCCTCATGATCGATGCCGGCGTCCGGGTGGCCAGCTTTGCCCAGGCGCCACGGCCCGACCTCGTGGCCCGCTGCCATGACGCCGGTCTGGTGGTGATGCCCACGGTCGGGGCCCGCCGCCACGCCGAGAAGGTGGCCGAGTGGGGCGTGGACGCCGTCATCGCTCAAGGGGCCGAGGGTGGCGGTCACACCGGGAGCGTGCCCACGTCGCTCCTGACCCCGGCGGTGGTCGACGCCGTCGGCGATCGGGTCTGCGTCGTGGCCGCAGGCGGGTACTTCGACGGGCGCGGGCTCGTGGCCGCGCTGGCCTACGGAGCGACGGCCATCGCCATGGGGACGCGGTTTCTGCTCACCCAGGAGAGCCGGGTGCCCGACGCCGTCAAGTCCCGATACCTCGAGACACCGGTGACCGGCACGGTCGTCTCGACGGCCGTCGACGGAGCCCCGCAGCGAGTCATCCGCACCGAGTTGGTCGACCGCCTCGAACGGGCTGGACGATTACGTGCCCTGCCGCGGGCGCTCTCCAACGCCTACGCCTTCCGCCGCCAAACCGGCACCACCATGCTCGCCCTTCTGAAGGAGGGACGGGCCATGAAGGCCGGCGGCGACCTGCCCTGGTCGCAGGTCATCATGGCCGCCAACGCCCCCATGATGACCAAGGCCGCTCTGGTCGAGGGGCGGACCGACGTCGGTGTGCTGCCCACCGGCCAGGTGGTCGGCGCCATCGACGAGCTGCCGACGGTGGCCGAGCTCGTCGGTCGCATCGTCGAGGACGCCAGTCGCACGCTCGAGCGCCTGGCCTCACCGACCGGGTGAGAAAGCCCGCCCAACGGCACGGTATCGGGACCTCCGTGCCAAAAGCTGACGGAGACTGCTGTGTCCTGCTCCCATCTGCCCATGGGCTTTCGGCGATTTGGCTCTAGTGCCCTGGCCGATCAACCAGTGGAGACCGAGCGCAGCGAGGAGCAAAGAACGGGAATAGAGAAGCAGCCACTGATGGGATTCCCCGCTCACCCTCCCTGGTGAAGCAGTTATTCAGTCCTTCTCCAGATTGGCCATTGTGCCCAAGAGAGTCTCAGGTCATACTGTGTTTCCGCTCGCACCTTGCGTGCGGTCTGGGTGCTTTTCAACCACTGTCAAGATGAGCCATAGTCGGTCGGTAACGAGTGGATCACCGAAGCGGGCCACCCGGTACTGAGCTTGTGACACGAGAGGGCATTCACATGGTCCAGCCGTCGTCTTCCGAGGCGCTCGGTCGTCCCGGTGCACGGGGCCAGGCGGCGGCCATCTGCGGGGTCGGAGCGGTCACCGGCTACGGGTGGGGCGCCAAGCGTCTTTGGGACGGGTTTCTCCTCGGAGAGAGCGCGGTGACCCTCGTCACCGGTCTCGACGGCTACGTACAAGGCGGCGAGGCCTACCTCTCGCTCATCTCCGACGAAGGCGACCCCAAGGACGGTCCGAGTCGCTTCATGCGCGCCCTGCGTGCGTCTGCTCGCGAAGCCGTCACCGACGCGGTCGAGCGAGGGTGGAAGCCGGGGGGCACTGTCGGCGTCATCCACAGCATCGTCCTCGGCGACAGCGACATGTGGAGCGAGTTCTACAAGTTGGACGGTGCCCGGGTTCGCCCCAAGCGTTGGATGAACCTGATGCCCTCCACCGTCATCTCGCAGATGATGCAGGAGTTCGACTTTCACGGGCCGGCCATGTCCGTCTCCGCCATGTGCACGAGCGCCAACACCGGCATCATCACGGCCAAGTCGTGGCTCGATGCCGGCATCGCCACCGACGTGATCCTGCGTGGCCACCGACCTCTCCGGGACTCCGGAGTTGATCCGTCCCTTCTCCGACTTGGGCGTCGCCGTCCTCAACCGACCTCCGTTCGACGCCTGCCGACCCTTCCAGGAAGGGAGCCGCGGCTTCGTAGGCGGGGAGGCGGCCATCGCCATGGTCCTCTCCGCCAATCCGACCGGGTCGTACGCCAATGTGCTCGGGGGAGCCATGACCATGGACGCGGCCAACCTGGTCGGCATCCAACCCGACCTCCGCGAAATGGTGCGCTGTTTCCGCGAGGCCCTGGCCGCGGCGGGAGCGACGCCGGAAGAGGTCGCCTGCATGAATGCCCACGGGCCGGGGACGGCCCAATGCGACGCCGCCGAAGGCAAGATCCTGGACGACCTCTTTCCCGATGCCCAGGGTCTCTTTTCGGTCAAACCGCTGGTCGGGCACTGCCAAGCCGCCGGCGCGGCCGTCGAGACCTTGGCCACCATCTACACCTTCCAGACCGGGTTCATACCCGCCCCGCCGCAAGTGGCGCCGGGGCACCCCCGGCTCATCGCCGGCCACACGGCGGCACGCCCCGGGCTCGTGCTCAAGTCGGCCATCGGAATGGGCGGCTACAACACGGTCACGGTGATCGAGAATCCCGCCGCCTGAGCGGAGGGCTCGACCCCATCGGGCAGGCATGGCGCCTGCTCGGACCGGCCACCGAATGCTCTGCCCGCCCCTGACCTGGGAAAAGCGCAGAAGCACCCGAAGAGTGGCCATTCGCCTGGCCACCGGGCGCCGTTGGCGGCCTCCGAGACTCGTGGGCTCGCCAATTATGGCTCTGACCTGGTACAATGGTCGAGACGCTCCGCCGTGCGCAGGGCCCTCGACGGCTAAAGCCGAGGCCCAAGACCGCCGATACCAGGACAAATGGCATCGACGAGCAGCTACGGCGATCAACGCTCCCGCGTGTCCTACGACCGGGTCGAGCTCGAGCAACCTCCCCTCGACGACCCCAACTTCGAGCTGTCGCGTCCGGTCGAACAAGCCAACACCGAGGTGCGGTCGGTCAGCTGGATCTACGACCGGACCACGGACGCGGTGATCTGGGCGTCCCCGGCCGAGACGTTCTTCGGCTTTGCGGAGGGCACTGAAGGGTTCTACGTCACCAATGGCGACGTGCCCGACCGACCCCGGCTCGACGGCCACCGGACGATGGCGATCCTCTCGGCCGTTCCTCCGACGACCTCCGACCCGGGTGCAGAACTGCTCGAACCCGTCCTTGCCGCCATCCGTGCCGGAGTGCCACCCGTCGAGTTCGAGTTGCACCGTGTCGTCCATTGCCCGGGTGGATCGACCCGTGAAGTCGTGGTGCGAGCGGCGCCGATCGTCGCCAATCGGGACGCGGCTCTTCCTCGCGGCGATTACGTCGGCGTGCTCGTCGATGCGACGGCCCAACACGACTTCGAGCGCGAGTTGCGCGAGATGTTGGACCGCTACCGGCTGCTGACCGAGCTCTCCCCGGACGCGGTGGTCGTCCACCAGGACGGCAGGATGGTCTACGGCAACCGCGCTGCCGCCCGCCTGTTCGGATCGGGGTCGACCGACGCCGAGTACAGCGAGACCGTCCGTCACAACTACGGCCGACCCATGACCGACTTCGTCGACCCCGGCGATATCCCCGATGTGGTCGAACGACTCTCCAAGCTCACCGAGCCCGGGGAGTTCTTCGAGCACGGCGAGGCCCGCGTCATCATTCCGGGCGGTAACTCGAAGGTCATGGAGATCACGAGTGTGCGGACCACCTGGAACGGGAGCCCAGCCTTTCAGGTCATCATGCGCGACGTGTCCGAGCGGCGGGCGGCCGAGGCCGCGGCCCGCTACCGGGCGAGCCTGGTGGCCCACGTCTCCGACGCCATCATCGGCATCGACGCCGAGGGCAAGATCGAGAGCTGGAACGAGGCGGCCCAGGCCGTCTATGGCTGGAGCGAGGAGGAAGTCACGGGGATGCCCATCGGGGCCGTGGTCTCGGGCAACCGCTCCGACAGCGCCACCCTCCTCGAGCGAGGCCGGCGCGTGCACTGTCGCAAGGACGGATCCGTCGTCGAGGTCCTCGTGTCCATCGACCCGATCATCGATGACGACCTCCAGCCCTCCGGTTGGGTGGTGGTCTGCACCGAGCTCACCGACGCCCGACAGGCCGAAGCCGGACGACGGGCCGCCGAGGAGCGGTTCGAAGCGGTGGTGGCCTCGCTCAGCGAGGGCATCGTCCTGTTCGACGCGGACGGCAAGGTCAGCGCGCACAACGAGGCGGCCGACCGCATCCTCGGCGAACGGCTCGAGGGCGGCTCCGGACATGAGATCTTCACCGGGGGTGCCATCGCCATCAGCGCCGACGGTCAACCGCTGTCGCGTGACATGTTCCCCCACGCCCGCACGCTCGCCACCGGTGAGTCAGAGGACGACGTGGTCATCGG
Source organism: uncultured Acidimicrobiaceae bacterium (assembly GCA_963774915.1). Classification (GTDB taxonomy): domain Bacteria; phylum Actinomycetota; class Acidimicrobiia; order Acidimicrobiales; family RAAP-2; genus CAVSNH01. Next base: position 397,283 of record CAVZGR010000001.1, read on the forward strand.
TGTGACCGACAGCTCGGGGCAGCGCCAGTGGCTGTCCCTCAGCTCGCGCCTCCTGTCGGAAACCGAAGGCGGCGACTCTCCCATGGTCGTCTGCTCGTTCACCGACGTGACGGGACGCCGAGCTGCCGAGGCGCAGCTCCATTGGCTGGCCTACCACGACTCGCTCACCGGCCTCGGCAACCGGTCGCTGTTCAACGACGAGCTGGAGCGGGAGCTCCTCATGTCGGCCCAACGCGGCACCAACCTCGCCGTCCTCTTCATCGACCTGGACCGCTTCAAGCTGGTGAACGACTCCTTCGGCCACAAGAGCGGTGACGAGGTCCTCCTCGCCTTTGCCCAGCGGTTCCGGTCGGCCATCCGGGCCGGCGACCTGGTCAGTCGGTTCTCCGGTGACGAGTTCGTCGTGCTCTGCCGCAACGTCCACGACGTGCAGGTGGCCGTCAGCCTGGCCAACGAGTACGCCCGGCTGCTGGCCGAGCCGGTGCCGCTCTCGACCGGGCGCAACGTCGAGGTCCCGTCCAGCGTCGGGGTGTCCTTCGTCATGCGAGGGCGTCAGTCTGCCCAGGACACCCTCCAGCAGGCCGACGCGGCCATGGTCCAGGCCAAGAACAAGGGCCGCTCACGGGTCGAGGTCTTCGACGAATCGCTGCGGGCCAAGTCCGTCGCCCGTCTCGAGATCTACGACGACCTGCGCCACTCGATCGACAACAACGAGCTGGCCGTCCACTACCAGCCCATCGCTTCGGTCCGCGACTCGCGCATCGTGGCCATGGAGGCGCTCGTCCGCTGGCACCATCCCTCGCGCGGCCTGCTCGGCCCCATGGAGTTCATCCCCTTCGCCGAGGAGACCGACCTCATCTTCAAGCTCGGACGTTGGGTCCTCCGCGAAGCCTGTCAGACGATGGCCTACTGGCGAGGGGAGCTTCCCGGGGCACAGGACGCCTACATCACCGTCAACCTCTCGGCCCACCAACTGAGCGACCCCGAGCTGCTCGACTCCATCGCCAAGGCATTGACCGATTCCGGGCTCCCGCCCGAGGCACTGGTCATGGAGGTCACCGAGAGCATGCTCATGAGTGACACCTCGGCCTCCATCGCCATGTTGAGCGGCATCCACGAGATGGGCGTAGGACTGGCCATCGACGACTTCGGCACCGGCTACTCCTCGCTGGCCCAGCTCAAGCGGTTCCCGGTCAAGATCGTCAAGATCGACAAGTCGTTCGTCGACGGGCTCGGGACCTTCGAGAACGACGAGGCCATCGTGGCCGCCATCGTCCAGCTGTCGAAGGCCCTCGGCCTCGTGGTGCTGGCCGAGGGCGTCGAGACACAGGTGCAGCTGCAGCGGGTGACGGAGCTGGGCTGCGACCTCTATCAGGGCTACCTGATGGCCCGACCCACCCAGGCCGACAAGGTGAACTTCAACAAGCGCCCGGAGGGCGAGCTGACATCGGTGGCCGAGGACGGCAACCGTCCTGGCATCCGCCATCGGGAACCGTCGCCCGCCGCCTGACCACGGCCCTCGGCCCCTCCGGCGGCCCAGCCGCCGGCGTGCTCAGCCCAACCGCTCGATGATGGTGGCGTTGGCCTGGCCGCCGCCCTCGCACATGGTCTGGAGGCCGTAGCGGCCGCCCGTGCGCTCGAGCTCGCCGAGCAAGGTGGCCAACAGGCGCGCCCCTGAGGCGCCGGTCGGGTGCCCGATGGCGATGGCGCCGCCGTTCGGGTTCACGCGCTCGGGGTCGGGGTGATGCTCCTGCTCCCAGGCCAGGACAACCGAGGCGAAGGCCTCGTTGATCTCGATGACGTCCATGTCGTCGATCGAGAGCTTGGCCTTCTCGAGAACCAAGGTGGTCGCCGGAATGGGAGCGGTGAGCATGATCACCGGGTCGTTGGCCGCCACCGCGAAGGTGTGGAAGCGGGCCCGGGGCCTCAGGCCGAGCTGACCAGCCCGCTCCTCGGACATGATGAGGGCCGCGGCCGCCCCATCGGAGATCTGTGACGAGCTGCCGGCCGTTATCCGCCCGTCCTCCTTGAAGGCGGGGCGCAGGGCGGCCATCCGCTCGTAGCTGGCATCGGCCCGCACCCCTTCGTCGGAAGAAAGCGGGCCCTCGCCGGCCGGGTCACCCTCGTCGGTGCCGGCCTGCGCCACCTTGTCTGTGACCGTGGCCCGGCGGGTGTCGGTCGGCAGGATCTCACCCTCGAAGCGGCCTTCGCGCTGGGCTCGGCTCGCTCGCTCATGGGACCGGAGGGCGAAGCGGTCCATCTCCTCACGCCCGATGTCCCAGCGGGCGGCGATCTCCTCGGCCGACAGACCCTGGTGGATGAAGTCGAAGCGATGGCGCACCGTCGGCCCGTAGGCGTCGCCCGGCCCGAACTCGGTCGTCGACCCGATGGGCACGCGGCTCATGGCCTCGATACCGCCCCCGATGGCCACCTCCATGGCCCCGGCGGCCACGGCCTGCGCCGCGAAATGGATGGCCTGCTGGGCCGATCCGCACTGGCGGTCCACGGTGGTGCCGGGCACGGTGTCGGGGAAGCCGGCGGCCAACGCCGCGTTGCGACCGATGTTCATGGCCTGCTCCCCGACCGTCATGGTGCAGCCGTAGATGACGTCCTCGACGATGGCCGGGTCGATGCCGGTGCGCTCGACAAGGGCGGCCAGAGGGCGGGCGGCCAGGTCGACGGCGTGCCAGCCCGACAGGCGCCCGTTGCGTCGACCGACCGGAGTTCGCACGACGTCGACGATCACGGCGGTGGGCACCTCTCCATTGTGGCCGAGTGGGCCCGGTTGCCGGAAATCTGAAGCTGTGTCAGATTCGCCCGGCGATGCCACGGGGTCAGAACGGCCTCCAGCTCGCCCCGCCACCTATGGACCTTCGATTCACTCCCGCCGAGGAGAACTTCCGGGCCGAGGCCCGGGCCTGGCTGGCCGATCACGTGCCCGGGCCGGGCTCGTTGCCGTCGCTGGACACGGCCGAGGGCTTCGAGGCCCACCGGGGCTGGGAGCGCACCATGGCCGCCGACCGCTGGTCGGTCGTCTCTTGGCCCGAGGCCTTCGGCGGGCGCGGGGTCGGGATCATGGAGTGGATCGTCTTCGAGGAGGAGTACTGGCGGGCCCGGGCCCCCGTGCGCGTCAACCAAAACGGGATCTTCCTGCTCGCACCGACCCTGTTCGAGTTCGGAACACCCGAGCAGCAAGCGCGTTTCTTGCCGCCCATGGCCGACGGACGCGAGATCTGGTGCCAGGGATGGTCGGAGCCCGATGCCGGCAGCGACCTGGCCGGCATCCGTAGCCGGGCCGACCGCGACGAGAGCGCCGGTGGCTGGCGGCTCAACGGTCAGAAGACGTGGGCGTCCCGTGGCGCCTTCGCGGCGTGGTGCTTCGGGCTCTTCCGCAGCGATCCGAGCGCCGAGCGCCATCGGGGGCTCACCTACTTCCTCGTTCCCCTCGACTCCCCCGGCGTCACCGTCCGGCCCATCCCCCAGCTCGACGGCGAGACCGGTTTCGCCGAGCTCTTCTTCGAGGACGTCTTCGTACCCGACGCCCAGGTCCTCGGCGGTGTCGGTGAGGGATGGCGGGTAGCCATGGCCACGGCCGGTTCCGAGCGCGGCCTTTCGCTGCGCTCTCCGGCCCGCTACACCGAGGCGGCGGCACGACTCGTCGACCTCTTCGCCGAACGGGCCGCCGCCGACCCCAGGGCCGCCGCCCTTTCGGCCGACGCCGTGGCCCAGGCATGGATCGACGCCGAGGCCTACCGACTCAACACGCTGTGGACGGTGGCCAGAGTCCGCGAAGGCGGCACCGTCGGACCAGAAGCCAGTGCCAACAAGATCCACTGGTCGGAAACGGATCTCGCCATCCACCGCACCGCGCCTCGAGCTGCTGGGCGCGGAGGCCGAGACGCTGAGCGGGGGTGGGGCGACCTGGCTGGACGGCTACCTCTTCGCCTTGGCCGGACCCATCTATGCCGGAACCAACGAGATCCAGCGAAACGTTGTGGCCGAGCGCCTGCTCGGCTTGCCCCGCGGCTGAGGCTCACGGTGCCGTTCGCTCTCACCCCCCAACAGATCGAGTTCCGCGACGCCGTGCGGGCCGTGCTGACCAAGGAGTGCTCGCCGGCCGACCTGCGCGCGACGTACGAGTCGTCCTCGTGGAACACGCCGCGGTGGTCCACGTTGGTGGAGCTGGGCGTCGTGGGCATGGCGGTGCCCGAGGCCCACGGCGGGCTCGGCTTGGGGATGGTCGACACGGTGGTGGTGCTGGAAGAAGCCGGTCGAGTGGCCCTGCCCGAGCCGCTGGCGGCCACGGCCGCCATCTGCGCCCCCCTGCTGGTCGATCTCGAGGCCAGCGATCCCGCTGACGAGCGTTGGGGGACGTGGCTCGAGAGACTGGCCACCGGAGAGGTGGCCGCGGCCGTGGGCCTCGGCCCCGAGGACCAACCGGTGGCCGGCGCCGACGGGGCCACGCTGTACGCCCTCGGCCGCCCGGCCGAGGGACCCGATGCCGCCCTCTTCGTCATGTCGGCTCACGAGAGCCCGACATCGCGTGAATACACGGTCGAGCCGGTCGCCTCCCTCGACCCCACTCGCCGTCTGGCGCGGGTGGTGCCGGCCGTCGGCGTTCGACCGGTGGTCACCGGAGAGCGGGCCGCCCAGTTTTCCGACCGCACGGCACGACGGGCGGCGGTGGCCACCGCGGCCGAGCTCGTAGGCCTCTCCGAACGCCTCATCACCATCGGAGCCGAGTACGCCCGCAGCCGCGAGCAGTTCGGTCGACCGATCGGCAGCTTCCAAGCGGTCAAGCACCTGTTGGCCGGGGCCCAGGTGAAGCTCGAGTTCGCCCGGCCGGCCGTCTACGCCGCGGCGTGGTCCATCGACGAGGACGAGCCGGATGCCGGTCGGCGGGCATCGGCGGCCAAGGCGCAGGCATCGGAACTTGCCACCGAGGCGGCCCGAGTCGCCCTACAGGTCCACGGGGCCATCGGCTACACGTGGGAGTGCGACCTCCAACTGTTCCTCAAACGGTCCTGGGCGCTCGCCGCGGCGTGGGGATCGGCGGCCGACCACCGTCGTCGGGTGCTCGACTCGCTGTTGGCCGACCGGACGGCGGCGGGTCAGGGAACGGCGAAGGCGTAGATCGGGAAGCCGTTGTACGACAACGAGTCGGCCGCCAGGTAGGGGCCGTTGATGACGACGGCCAGCGACCCGTTGGGGGCGGGCCCGGCATCACCCTCGATGGTCACGACCGCCCCATCCGGCCACACCTGCACGACCACGCCGACGTGCACCGACGTCGCCGTCGACCCCGGGCCCGTGCCGTAGAGGACGTCGTCACCGGCCGCCGGTGTAGCCGAGGGTGGCAACACCGCGGTGTCGGAGGCGGCCCAGTCGTAGATGCTGCCGGTGAAGGGGAAGGAAGGAATGGGTATGCCGGCCTGCTCCCAGACCCAGGTGGCGAACAACGCGCACCACTCCTCGCACGGGCCGTAGGGATTGCAGTAGCTACCCCGGTCGGGATCACTACGCACCTGGCGGTCGGCGGCACCGATGATGGCCCCGGCCGGACCGGGCGGCGGTGGCGGATTCGAGAAGTCGTAGTTCCACCCATCGGGCTCGAGCAGCCAGTAGCCGTGCTCATCCGGCGTGAGCGCAATGGCGGCAATGGGCGGCACGTCGGCCGGATTGCCGTCGTAGCCACCACTGAGTGAGCCGTAGGTGTTGACGTTCCCGAACCCGAAGATGCTGCCATCGGTCGACACCAGCAGATAGCCGGCGTCATGAGGGTAGGCCACCATGTCGATCACCGGGTTGTTCAAGGGCTTGCCGCCCTGGGAGCCGAGGAACGGCGCATTTCCGAAGGAGAAGATGCCGCCGTCGGCGGCCACCAGCCAGTAGCCGTGACCATCGGCGGTGACGGCCATGCCGGTGACCGGCTCGTTGAGCGGAGTCCCTCCCATCGATCCGTAGAAGGAAGCATCACCGAAGCTGAAGATGCCGCCGTCGGCCGCCACCAGCCAGTAGCCGCCACCATCGGGAGTGACGGCCATACCCACGATCGGCTGGTTGAGGTGGGTTCCGCCCATCGAGCCGTAGAAGCCGGCGTCACCGAGGGCGAAGACGCCTCCGTCCATGGCGGCCAGCCAGTAGCCCTTGCCGTCCGGCGTGGCCGCCATGGCCACGATCGGGCCCTGCAGATGGAGCGAGCCCAGCGATCCGTAGAAGGCGGCGTCACCTTCGGCAGCCACGCCGCCGTCGGCGAAGGCGACCCAGTACCCCTGGTTGGCCGCCGTTGAAACGGGGTCGGTGGCCATGGCCACGGCCACCGAATTGAAGGTCAGGTTCGAGATGGTGTCGAGATTCTGTGCGTCACCGAAATCGACGATCGCGCCACTGTTGTAGACGTTGGGCGTCTCGGCCCCACTGGTCGTGGCCGCCCCTGCTCGTCCACCGCCGACCCCGAGGGCTGTTGTCCCGGCCAGTGACCCGGCCATGACCAGCAACGTGGCGGCCAGCCCGGCGAGCACGGTGCGCATCGCCGGCCGGTTGCGCGTAGGGCGGCGTACGAGGCGGACTCGAGCGGCGTGGAGGCGGCCGAGCGCTGACGGTACCTCTGTCGGACGAGGGTCATGCCCGCCCCGTTGCCCGTCGCGCATGCCGGCTCATGCTAGGCACCTCATCCACGCAGGGGAAGGGCCAGTGTCGTCCTGGCTCGCCGCCGCTAGTGGAATGAGGTCGACGGCGACCGGTTGCCGAACCCTGCACTCCGAGTCGAGCGCGCCGCGCCTGACCGCCGCGGCGCGGGCGAGCACCGTGCCCGAGTCCGCTCCCCGAGGGCAGGCTCCCCAAACAGACACGGCAGGGGACGTCCCCGGCTTGGCCAAGCCGTGCGCGTTCCGCGATTGTCTCGCCGAGGTTGAGCACCACGCCGAACGTCCCACCATTGACCGTCAGGACACCGGAGCTCGCCCCGGTCCGAACTGTTCTGGATCAGAAGGCCGCCAGCGGACCGCCGGAAGGTGAAGCCCTGACTGCCGACCCTCACCGGCTCGAGGAACTCGTAGTGGCCGCGCCGGGGCCCACCACGCTGTCGTCGTTGGTGGCCTTTACCCCGGCGGTCGAGCCGGCGGGGTGCCGGGGCAGCCGCCGCACGGACCGGCGCCGGCCGCTCGGCGCCGATGTCCATTCAGGCAGTGACGCTCACTCTACGGAGTGATAAAGTCACAAATAGCGACGGAGAGTGAGGACGACGGCGAACGTCGAGAGGGGCAAGCATGGACGAGAACCGGGGGGCGCCATGAGCGCCCGTCCCCGACAGCCAGAGCCGTTCGTCCGAGGCGCCCCCTTTCCGCCAACTGCCGAGATCCCCTATCCGAGGGCCGATCCCTCCGACATCCGCCGGCTTCCCGCCGATGTCTGGCATGCCGCCTCGGTGCCCGTCGGGGTCCGCCTCGAAATGGTCGGCGACGCCCAGGCCATCGACGTGGCCTACCGCACCACCACCGGAAACCTGGGCTATCGGGGGGACGGGGCCGGGGTCACCTTCTCGGTATGGCGAGGCGGTCGTCAGGTGGACGAAGCCGAGGCCGAGTTGGGCGACGGACTGGTTCGGCTGCAACTCGGGTCGATGGTGCCCGAGCGCCCGGCCACCATCTACTTGCCCGAGGGCATGCTGCCGGTCGTCCGCTCGCTCACCGCGGTCCACGGAGAAATCATGCCGGCGCCTCCCGAGCCTCGGTGGTTGGCCTATGGCGACTCCTCGACGCAGGGATGGATCGCGTCCGGCCGGCCGCAGGCCTGGACAGCCATCACTGCTCGAAAGGCCGGGCTCGACCTCGTCAACATGGGCTACGCCCAGTTGGGACGCGGCGATATGGCCTCGGCCGAAGAGCTGGCCGGGCTCGAAGCAGAGATCATCACCATCAGCTATGGCGCCAGCTGCTGGAGCCGGGACCCTCACAACACGGCCATGATCGAAGTAGGGCTGGATGCCTTCTTGGACGTTGTCCGTCAGGGACACCCTGAGACCCCGATCGTTGTGATGAGCCCGATCGCGTGGCCCGAGGCCGACCACACGGCCAATCGGCTCGGCGCCACCCTGCACGACATCCGACGGTCCATCGAGTCGGTGACCAGCTGGCGTATCCGGGAGGGGGACGCCAACCTCGCGCTCCTGCCCGGTCGCGACGTGATCGATGAGTGGTATCTGACCGACGGCATCTATCCGGGTGACGAAGGCCACAAGCGCATCGCCGCCGCCGTGGGCAAGTACCTCTTCGCGGCCAAGTGCGACTCGCTCCACACCTTGGCCCTGAGCGCCCTCGAGGAGTTTGAAAACAAGGACCGGGGACAGGCAGAGGACGGAGTCGGAGACGAGAACAGGGACGACGAGACCGACCTTGACGTCGGCCGCACTGATGATGGTGGTGGGCCGTCCTGGCCGGTCACGGATGAGAACAACAACAACAACGACGACCATGACGCGGCGTGCCCCGACGACCCGGCCGTGGGCCGGACGTCCAACCTCCGAGCGTCCTCTCTACCGACGATCGGCTCGGGCCCCCGCCGTCTGATCATGGGGCCCGACCGCTCGGCGTCCGAACCACCGAGCGACATAAGTACCGGCAGCGACCGACAACCGGGGCCGTCGCGCCGGCCTATCCCCATGGGGGGCCGACGTGACGGTCCGATTGCCCGTCTCCTTGTTACTTGAGGTACCCCCACAAGGCCACGACCGCAGCCTGCCGAGTGCCACCGAAACCCTCGACCACGAGGTGATTCGATTTGGTCAACCCAGCGAGCGGCTGGGTGTAGATCTCACCGGGGTCAGGGCGATGGTGGTCGTCGTCCCCTCGTTGAGGGTGACCTGCACCGACTTGAGGCCTTTCGTTCCGTTCTGGATCACGAGGTTGTCGAGGTTCTTTTGGAACGTGAAACCCTGGGTGTTCACCCGCAACGGTTTGACCGTCTTGAACTGGGCCGCGGCAAGAGACGCTGTTGCCGTCCGTGTTGGTGGCCTTGATCCCACCCGTCCCACCGGCCGTCTCCGTCTTCTTCGTGAAGGTGGCCGTGACCGGGCTCGTCGTCCCCAGTGAGAACGATGAGATGCTGCCCGTCGAATTGTGGTGCCGAATGACCGTGATGGTCGACAGGCCCGACGTCGCGTCCTGTGCGGTGAAGACGAGCTGCGACGGAGGACCGACGTTGATGGCAGAGAGCGTGCAGGTGGGCGTGCTGGTGGTGCTCGTCACCGTCTCGACCTCGGAACCGCACGCGCTCTTCGAGGGCGCGTTGGCCGGGTCGCCCGTGTAGGAAGCTTGCCAGTAGTACGGCCCTGGGGTGCTCAGTGTGACACCATCGGACTGCGGGACGCTGCCGTCGGTGACGGTGACCGTTCCACCATTGCCCACACTCGTCGTGCAGTTGGCGTCGGAGTAGACGGTGTAGGTCACTTGGCCACCAGCGGTGGAGGCGTTCGTGCCGGCCAGCGTGGCTTGGTCGGTCACGGCCGTGCTGGGCGGGACCGAGATGTTCGCTCCGTTCTGGCCACCACCGGACAGGGAAGTCGTAAGGGTGGTCGCGGGCAACGAACTCCAGTCGATGCTGGCCGTATTCGACGTGATGGCACCGACCGCAGCCTGTTCGCTGTCCATGCCCGCGTTCGTACCCGTGTAGCAGTACTGGGCCGTTCCGTCCGTCGCGCTATAGGCAAAGCCGGCGTTCGGGTTCACCCCGGTCACCGTGAAGTCGACGCGCACGCCGGAGACGGGATTGCCGTTCTGGTCAGTGACGGTCGCCGTCTCACAGGCGGACGCACCCACCGTGTAACTCGAGGTTGTCGGAGCCAGCGCCACCTTGGACACCACAGCGATGGGCGAGAGCGTGAACCCGCCGGGGTACCCGTAGGCGTCATAGCCGCCGAAGCCATAGATGGTGAGACCGAAGGGCAACGAGGCCGAGACGTTGTGATCACCGAAGCCGACCGCGACCTGCGCCCCCGAGTAGCTCGAACCGGCGATGGGGGTGAAATCGGACGACGGGAGATCGGATCCGTCGAGCTCGATGCTCGAAGTCTCCGAGGTCGGGGCCACGATGTTGAGGTAATTCTGGGTGATCGCAGGGTCGGCCCCGTCCGGTTCGGTAGTGACCGTGTAACTGTTCAGGAACTGCTCGGTCGGGGGGATGGTGATGTCCATGGGATCGGCATCGGCACCGTCGTAGCCCTCGCCGTTTGAGTACTGCATGACCTGGATCGGATTGTTGGCCGTGATGGAGGAGGCGCTGGTCAGGACGGTCTCGTACTCCTGGCCGGTGTTGAGGGTGGCGACCGACGAACCATTGACATCGACGGTCGTGTCGTTCTCGCTGGCCATGAACCGGAAGGTGTCACCCGACCGGGTGGCCAGGGGCTCGGTCAGGAAGTCGGTGCCCCAGGTGTCGGTCGGGGTCATCTCCTCGGTCAGGGTGTTGCAGGCCTCATAGCCGGGGGGACGTCGGCGCACTCATTGCCGGCAAAGACGGCCACCGGGGCCGATGAGGTGATGGCTGTTCCCGAAATGTCACCGCCACCGCCGTCGATCAACTGGTACTCATCGCCCTGGTTGAGGGTCTCGGTGTAGGGGACGCCCGCCGTGTACCCGTCGACGTCCTCGCTCGGGGTGATGGTCACGGTCGTATCGTTCTGAGTGCCGATCACCATGAACTGGGACCCCAGGCCCCCTCCATAGCCCTCTGCCAGGTACGAGGTACCCAGGATCGGGGTCGGCAAGCCCAGATAACCGTCGGTCGTGTACTCCATGGTGTTCAACCCATAGGCGGAAACGGGTGCACCCGCCGTGATGTGGAGTGCCCCGTCGCTCACCACCGAGTCGGAGCTGTCATTTTGGGCGGTCACCGGTATTTGGATAGAAGCAACCGATCCCGGCGTGACACTGAAGGACTGGGAGAACGAGATCGCCGAATCCGAAACCGTACCCGTCGTGGCCGTCGCGCCAGATATGAAGAGATAGAGACTTTGCGGATAGCCGCAACCAACACAGTTAGCCTCGAAACCGACCCAGAAGTCAGTGCCCTGGGAGGACGGGACGCCACTGGCCGTGGCCGGTGACTGCGTCGCGCTCAGGCCGATCAGGGTGACAGGAACGGCGAGCACGGCAATGGCGAGCGCGGCACCGGCTCGGAACATCGGCCGCCGCCCTTTCCAACCAAATCCATCCCGGGTCCGATGTCGGCGCCGACCCCCGGTCATTTCGAACCCGGATTCCCGACTTCCCGCACGATGCAACCGCGACGATCCCGCCATTTTCTCGCCCTTCCTCCCCTGACCCTGCCCGCGTCTCCGTAACGAGGGCTTCTGACGCAGCTCACGTTAAGTGAATGGTTTCCCGACTACAAGGAACCTCCCGATCTATGCGACCTATAGGAATCGTTTCGATGTCGTCCGACCCGACGATTCATGCGGCCGTGCCGGCGCCACCACATCAGCATCGGGATGTCATCGCGCTCATTTGCGTCGGGTGCCCCCTGTCGATCGGGTCCGCGTCGCGAGGGTCCCATCCTTCTCTTCGAACTCCGCTTGCCGCGATGTCCTCGCTACGCTGCGCCTGACCCGGGAGGATGACCGGGGAACGGACAGGAGGCAGAAACGTGGATCCGGTCAACCTCATTGACGCCTTCCGGATCGACGGCAAGGTCGCGGTGGTAACCGGTGCCGGTAGTGGCATCGGCCGGTCCAGTGCGCTGGCCCTGGCTGGGGCCGGCGGTCGGGTGGTGTGCGCGGACGTCGACGAGGACGCGGCCACCTCGACCGCTCGCCAGATCTCCGGGGCCGGTGGAGTGGCCGAGGCTGCGGGGCTCGACGTGGCCGACCGAGAGGCCGTGGAGCGTCTGGCCACCAGGGTCGCCGAACGGTTGGGTGGGCTACACGTCTGGTGCAACATCGCCGGCATCATGGTCGAGGGGCCGTTCCTCGAGTCCTCCGAAGAGGACCTCGACCGGATCATCGCCGTGAACCTCAAAGGCGTCTTCTTCGGGTGCCAGGCAGCCGGCCGAGTCATGGTCAACCAGACCGAGGGAGGCAGCATCATCAACGCCTCGTCGGCCGCGGCCGACACCGTGAGCCCCAACATCGTGAGCTACTCGATCTGCAAGGCCGGCGTGGTGCAGATGACCAAGACCCTCGCCATCGAGGTCGGCAAGCACAAGGTGCGAGTCAACGCCGTGGCGCCCGGCTTCGTCCTCACCAACATGACGGGCCGCTATTTCGTGCGGCCGGACGGCTCGATCGACGAGTCGATGCGCGACGCCGTGACCGTGCCCATGGCCAAGCACACGCCGCTGCGCCGCATCGGCGAGCCGGAGGACATCGCTGCCGCCGTCCTCTACCTGGCCTCGGAGGCCAGCAGCTTCATGACCGGCCAGGTTCTCCGACCAAATGGCGGCGTGGCCATGGTTTGATCGGCGGTCCGACGACGGGTGGGCGAGACGGGTTGCCGGCGCGGCGGCACCTAATCTGACGAACCGTCAGATCGACCTACACTCTGCGACATGGCCGAACTGCCGCTGATCATCTCCGTCGACGACCATGTCGTCGAGCCACCGAATGTCTGGTCAGACCGTCTCCCCAAGAAGTACGCGGAGATCGGCCCCCGCATCGTCCGCGCCCCCATGGGCGAGATCACCTTCATCGGGGGCAAGCTCACCGTCAAGCCAGGGTCCAAGGGGTTCCCGACCGACTGGTGGTACTACGAAGACCTCAAACGCCCACTGTTGCGGGTCGACTCTGCCGTCGGTGTACCCCGCGACGAGGTCACCATGCGCGGCATCACTTACGAGGACATGCGGCCGGGTTCCTACGAGGTCGCCCCCCGCCTCGAGGACATGGACATCAACCACCTCGAGGCATCGCTCTGCTTCCCCACCTTCCCTCGCTTCTGTGGGCAGACCTTCACCGAGGCGGAGGACAAGGAGCTCGCGCTGCTCTGCATCAAGGCCTACAACGATTGGATGGTCGACGAGTGGTGCGGGCCGGACGCCAAGGGACGGCTCATCCCTCTTTGCATCGTGCCGCTGTGGGACGCGCAGCTGGCCGCCGACGAGGTCGAGCGCAACGCCGCTCGCGGGGTGCGAGCCGTGTGCTTCAGCGAGATCCCCCCGTTCCTCGGGCTCCCCTCGGTGCACGATCCCGATCATTACTGGGACCCGTTCTTCCGGGCCTGTGCGACCACGGGCACGGTGGTCAATATGCACATCGGGTCATCGTCCAAGATGCCGTCGACCTCCGCCGACGCTCCCCCGGCGGTCGGATCCACCCTGACCCACACCAATGCCACCTTCTCGATGGTCGACTTCATGTTCTCGGGTGTGCTCGTCCGCTTCCCCGACCTCAAGCTGGCCTACGCCGAGGGCCAGATCGGTTGGATCCCCTACATCCTCGAGCGGGCCGACAAGGTCTGGGAGGACAACCGGGGTTGGGGCGGCGTGGCCGACATCGTCCCCGAGCCGCCTTCCACCTACTTCCGGCGCCAGATCTACGGCTGCTTCTTCGATGACGCCCATGGGCTCCGGTCGGTCGAGGAGATCGGGGTCGACCGCATCACCTACGAGTCGGATTACCCGCACTCCGACTCGACCTGGCCGCACACCCTCGAGATCGCCGAGAAGCAGATGAAGGACCTGACCGACGAGGAGCGCTACAAGATCCTGCGGGGCAACGCCATCGAGCTCTACGGCCTCGACTTCGACTGAGCTCGCGGTCACTCCCGCGGCCATGAATCTGCGATACACCGAAGCCGAGCAGGCCTTCCGAGCCGAGTTGCGTCAGTGGCTGGCCGCCACCGTTCCCACGCTTCCCCCGAAGCCCTCGCCGGACAACTGGCCGGCCCGGCGGGCCTACGACACCCGCTGGCAGCGGATGCTCTTCGACGCCGGCTACGCGGGGGTGGACTGGCCCAAAGAAGGAGGCGGCCGGGGGGCCTCGCCGGTCGAGGAGCTGATCTTCAAGGAGGAGCTCGAGCGAGCCCATGCCCCTTACGTGGGCGTGAACTTCGTGGGACTGCTCCATGCCGGCCCGACACTCATCGCCGAGGGAACGCCCGAACAGCGCCGGCGGTTCCTGCCGCCCATCCTGCGGGGTGACGAAGTCTGGTGCCAAGGGTTCTCCGAGCCCAGCGCCGGGAGCGACCTCGCCTCCTTGCGCACCCGGGCCATGCGCGACGGGGACGACTACGTCGTCAACGGCTCGAAGATCTGGACCTCGCACGCCGAGGTGGCCGATTTCTGTGAGCTGCTGGTGCGCACCGGACCCGAGGACAGCCGGCACCGGGGCATCACCTGGCTCATCCTGCCCATGGACACTCCCGGTGTGGAGATTCGTCCGCTCGCCACCATCGCCGGCTCGACCGAGTTCGCCGAGCTCTTCCTCGACGAGGTCCGGGTGCCGGTGGCCAACCGGGTCGGCGAGGAGAACGACGGCTGGCGGGTGACCATGGTGACGCTCAGCTTCGAACGGGGAACGGCCTTCGTTGGCGACCTGCTCGAGGCCATGGAGCTGATGGGCGCGCTCGTCGACCTGGCCCGCCGGACCGGTGCCTGGTCGGACGTCGGGATCCGGCGCCGGGTCGGGAGACTCCGAGCCGAGCTCGATGCGTTGTGGGCGCTCACTCGCCGCAACGTCTCCCAGGCGGCGAGGACCGGCATCCCTGGGGTGGGCGGGACCTTCTTCAAGCTGGCCTATTCGGAGGCGCGCAACGAGCTCGGCGAGCTCTGCTTGTCGGTGCTCGGGCGGGCCGGGCTTGCCGCCTGCGACATCGAGGGGGCCGACGGCAAGGGGCCGCTCCCGGCCGAGACCATGGTCGACGACTGGCTGCGGGGCATCTCGCTGACCATCGCCGCCGGCACCTCGCAGATCCAGCGCAACATCGTGGCCGAGCGCATCCTCGGTCTCCCCAAGGAGCCGCCGGCCACCACCACGACGCATCGGGCACAAGCGGCCAGCCCGGCCACCGGGACGTAGGTCCGTGGACTTCGAGCTCGACGAGGACGAGCGCGAGCTGGCCGAAGGCATGCGACGCCTGTGTGCGGGGCGGTTCCCGCTCGAGGAGGTGCGGGCCCGGGCCGACGGTGGCGCCGTCATCGACCGCGCCCGTTGGCGGGACCTGGCCGAGGCCGGCGTGTTCGGGCTCTGTCTGGCCGAATCGTCCGGGGGTGTGGGGCTCGGATTGACCGAAGCGGCCGTCGTCTTCGAAGAGCTCGGCCGCGCCCTCGTCCCCGGCCCGATCGTCGCCACTCATCTGGCCGCCGGTCTCGTCGACGGCGCGGTCGAGGGCACGACGGTGGTCGGCATCGTCGAACAGACGAAGAAACCGGCGACAGGAACCGTCGACCCGGTGCCGCTCATCGTCGAGCTCTGCGACGAGCTCAATGTCCTCCTCGTCCTGTCGGACGACGGGGTAGGAGCGCTCGACCCCTCGACGCTCGACGCCGTGCGCTTGGACCGACCCATGGACCCATTGACACCGGTGTGGTCGGTGGCCGGGCCGCTTGCTCCCACTCCCATCGCCGGGCCGGAGCTGGCCGACTGGTGGCGGCGCGACGGTGCCGTCCTGATCGCCGCCCTACAAGTCGGCGCGGCGGCGTGGGCCACCGAGCTCGCCGTTGACTACGCCAAGGAGCGCTATCAGTTCGGCCGGCCGATTGGTTCCTTCCAAGCGGTCAAACACCTCTGTGCGGACATGGCCGTGCGAACCGAGGTGGCCCGCTGCGCCGTGCACGCCGCGGCCGTGACCGTCGATGACCCCGAAGTGGGCGACGTCAGCGCCGCAGTGGCCGGCGCCAAATTGTTGGCGGACGAAGCAGCCGTGGCCAACAGTCGTTCGTGCATTCAGGTCCATGGCGGGATGGGCTTCACCTGGGAGGTGCCGGCCCACCTGGCGTATAAGCGCGCCCGGGTGCTCGCCACCCAGTTCGGAACGAGTGACGTCCTGGCCGAGGCGCTTGCGAGCTCGCTCGCCGGCGCGTTCGAGGAGTGAGAGGAGACGGCGTGACCCCTACCCGCGACCCATCCCCGCCGGCGCCGCCTGCCGCCGACGAGGTGGTCACCGTCCTTCCCCGCGACCGGACCGTCTTCGGGATGCAGCTGCCCGTCCAGTCGCAGTCCACCATCTACGTGCAGCCCTGGGAGTCCGCCGCCGGCCCGGCTGAGATTGCGACCGTGGCCCGGGCGTGTGAGGACGCCGGCTTCTTCTACGTGGCCGTCTGCGACCACACCTTCATTCCCGATCGGCTGGCGTCGGCCATGGGAGCCACCTGGTACGACACGGTGGCCACTCTCGGATGGCTGGCCGGCATCACCTCGCGCATCCACCTTCTGTCCCACGTCTACGTGGCCGCTCTCCGTCACCCACTGCGCGCCGCCAAGGAGTTCGCCACCCTCGACCGCTTGTCCGGTGGACGGGTGATCTGCGGGATCGGAGCCGGTCACGTGCGCGAGGAGTTCGATCTCATGGGGCCGCCCTTCGAGCAACGCGGCAAGGCGGCCGACGAGGCGGTGCGGGCCTTGGCCCGGGGGCTGGCCTCCCCCGACCCGACCCTCGAGGGGCCGCGGTGGCCAGCCAATAAGGTGGTCATCGGGCCGCGGCCGGTCCAAACGCCACGCCCGCCCATCTGGGTGGGGGGCTCGTCACCTGCTGCCTTGCGGCGAGCCGCTCGACTGGCCGACGGATGGTTGCCCCAGTCGCTCGGCGCCGACCCGCGCCTCCTCGACGAGCTGCGCCGGCTCCGCCGCGAGCTACGAGATGATGCGCCCATCGACATCGGGGGGATATCCGATGTCCTCTATGTGGGGACCCCCCCAGACGGCCTCACTCTGCCGCGTTCGACCATTCACGGACCCGCGGAGCAGGTGGCCGAAGCGTTGCGATCGTTCCCCGAGGCCGGTGTCGGTCAGGTCCAGGTGCGTTTCCCGGCGCGCTCGGTCACCGAGCTCTGCGACCAGATCGCCGCCTTCGGAGCAGAGGTCGCGCCGCTGGTTGGGCCCTGACGGATCCACCGGCCCGCGGTTTGCATGCCGCTTGAGCTTTTGGCGTCCTCGATTCCACCAGGGCGCACCGGTGATCGCCACTGTTAGCCGGCCGAGTGGCGTGATCACCACCTGATCACCGACAAGACCTGCGCCGACTCCCGATTCGTACGGGGGGCGGGAACCACGCGGTCGCCGCGGCTAGCCGGTGGTCGTCGTGGTCCCGCTCTTTCCCACCCCGGTCGTCGACGTCGTCGTGGTCGTGCCCACCGGGCGCGTGGTGGTCGTCGTGGTGGCCGGTGGCCGGGTGGTCGTCGTGGTGGTCGTCGTCCCGGCCGTACTACCGGAGGTGGTGGTCGTCGTCGTGGTCGAAAACGTGGCCGGTGGACGGGTCGTCGTCGTGGTCGGCGGCACGTTGGTCGTGGTTGTCGTGGTCGCGGCCGGAATGTAGGGCACACCCGAAGAGCTCGAGTTGTCACCGAGGATGGACGTGGCCGGCGGGTAGAGGGCGGCCAAGGTGGCGCAGCCGGCAAAGGCCACCACCATGAGCACGGTGGAGCGCCGGACCGGGAAGCGCGAGTTCACCGGCGCGGCCAGGAGCCCACTCCACCGGCTGCGGGACGGACCGGACATGGTCGCCACCGGCACCGTCGGACCACCCGGCGAGGCGGGGGTCGTGCCGACCGCGATGGGCTCGGTCGGCGTGCCCACTGTGACAGGCTCGGTCGGCGTGCCCACCGCGACAGGCTCGGTCGGCGTCGCCGACTGTCTGACCGTGGGCTGGTCGACCTCGTCGCCGCCGCCTGCGGCGGTGCCGTCACCCGACGGTCGGTCGCTCATCCGCTGGCCGCGGCCGGAGAGACGATGCCCGCCGACCGCAAGGCGGTGATGGCACGGAGGCGTAGCTCGCGCTCGACCTCGAACTGACGCCCGGGCAAGGTGCGGGCGATGAGCCGAAGTTGGACGTAGCCGACGTCGATGGTCTCAACACCGGCCACCACCGGGTCGCCGAGCAGCAGGCCGCTCCATCGCGCGTCGGAAGCCATGTCCTTGACGACATCGCGCAACAGCCTGGTCACCATCTCGAGGTCCTCGGTCACCGAGATCGGGATGTCGATGACCGCCCGTGACCAGTCCTTCGAGAGGTTGGTGACCTGGCGGAGAGCGCTGTTCGGGACGACCACCAGCTCGCCCTGGGCGGTCCGCACCTTGGTGACCCGCAAGGTCAGCTCCTCGACGGTGCCGGTGATACCGGTCGTCTGCCCCGGGATCGAAAGGCGGATGACGTCGCCGAAGGCGAACTGGTGCTCCGAGAGAAGAAAGAAGCCGGCCAGCAGATCGCCGACCATCTGCTGGGCCCCGAACCCGAGTCCGATGCCCACCACCGTGGCCGGGGCCACGAGCGTGGTCAGCGGTATCCCGAGCCGGTCGAAGGAGAGGATGAAGGCCACGAAGCCGACCAAGGCCACGATCGCCCATTCGAGTGCTTCGCTCACCGCCCGCGAGCGCTTGAGCGCCTCGGAGGCCACCTGGCCCGACTCGATCTGGACCTTGATCTGGCCGTCGATCCACAGGCGCCGGCGGCCACCCACCCAGTGCGTGAAGCGCACGATCAACCCCGCACCCAGCACGATGACGGTGATCGGCAGGAGGTGGTCTTGGAACCAGCGAATGCGGGAAACCTAGTCGACTGGTGCTCGGGCGCTCCGGGCGAACCGGCTCCAGGTACCCCTCCGAGCCCCGTCCGGCCGCCGCATCCGGATCGTCCGAGGCGACGGGAACCATCGGGGATCCACGCACGTTCGGCACCGAGCGGGCGAACGGCCTATCAATCCGATCGGATTGCTGGCATCGTAGGGAACGAAAACCCGGGCCGGTAGGGACAGGCGGCGGGAACCGGGTGCCCGACCGGCCCGGGCCCCTCTAATTTACCGTTCAGTAATAACGTCCAAACCGCGGCAGGACGTGTGCCACGACTCGTCTGGTGGGCTGAAGGGGTCGACCCCCAAATCGCTGATCATTACGCTGAACCCATGATCGCAAGGTCGCTCGGGGTGACCGAGCGCCTGGCCATTCTCTTGGTGTTGGCCGCGCTCTTCTCGGTGCTGGGGTTTTTCATCGCCGGGGTGACGGTTGCGGATCCGGTGGTCAGGCTGCTGCCCCATGTGGCCGCCCTGACTCCTCGCGGACCAATCCCCTTCATGCAGACGGTCAGGTCACTGGGAGCGGCTGGCGGTGGTTTCTTCCTTACCGGTCATCCCCAGACACCCACGTGGATCATTCTCACGCTGGTCGTGGGCTTCGGGACTCTGTGGGGTGCCGTTGCCGTGGTCATCTTGCGCCCCGCTCGCTCAGACTGACCCACGACGGCACATCCACCCGGCCGCCCCGCCTGCATAAGCTGACGGTTCGTCAGATTTGGGTCGGTACGGGCCGCCCGCAGGAAGGAACATCATGCTCGACTACGTCATCCGCAACGGCTTGGTGGTCGACGGCACCGGCGGCCCCGGGCGGCGCGCGGACGTCGGCATCCGAGACGGTCGGATCGTGGCCGTGGGCGACGTCGAGGAAGAAGGAACGAAGGAGCTCGATGCCGACGGCCTCATGGTCGCCCCCGGCATCATCGACCCCCACACCCATTACGACGCCCAGCTGTTCTGGGACCCGACGGCCTCACCGTCCAACCTGCACGGGGTCACCACTGTCGTGGGCGGCAATTGCGGGTTCACCCTCGCACCCATCAAGTCGGCCGACCACGACTACATCCGGCGGATGATGGCCAAGGTCGAGGGCATGCCCCTCGTCGCCCTCGAGGAGGGCATCCAGTGGGACTGGACGAGTTTCGGCGAGTACCTCGGGCGACTCGAAGGCAACTTGGGCGTGAATGCCGGGTTCCTCGTCGGACATTGCGCCCTGCGGCGGTGGGTCATGGGGGATGAGCGGGGTGGTGAAGTGGCGACCGACGACGAGGTGGCGGCCATGAGCGCGCTACTGGCGGAGTCCATCGACGCCGGCGGCCTCGGTTTCTCATCGTCGCAATCCCGCACCCACTCGGACGGCGACGGCAAGCCCATCTCGTCACGCAATGCCGACCGCCGCGAGATGCTGGCTTTCTGCGAGGTGGTGCGCGACCACCCGGGCACCACCCTCGAGTACATCACCAACGGCTGCCTCGACACCTTCAGCGACGAAGAGATCGACCTCATGGTGGCCATGACCACCACTGCCCGGCGCCCGCTCAACTGGAACCTCCTGACCATCGACTCGCGGACACCGGAGAAGACGGCTCGACAGCTCGCCGCATCCGACCAGGCCCGTCAAGCGGGCGGCCAGATCGTGGCCCTCACCATGCCGACGCTCGTGCCGATGAACATGAGCTTCCGCAATCACTGCGCCCTGTTCCTCATCCCCGGCTGGGGCGACGTCATGGGCCTTCCCGTCGAACAGCGCATCGCGCAACTCCGGGACCCGGCCGTCCGGGCCCGGTTGGACGAGGCCGCCCACTCGGAGGCAGCCGGCGTCTTCCGCCGGCTCTCCCACTGGGCCACCTACATCATCGGCGACACCTACGCCCCCGAGAACAAGACCTATAGCTGGCGCGACGTGGGCTCCATCGCCACCGAGCAGGGCAAGCCGCCCTTCGACGCCTTGTTGGACCTGGTCATCGCCGACGACCTCCGCACCGTGCTGTGGCCCAACGCCTCCGACGGCGACGACGCGACCTGGAAGGCAAGGGTCGAGGTCTGGGACAACCCCGGAGCCATGCTGGGCGGCTCCGACGCCGGCGCCCACCTCGACCGCATGTGCGGCTCCAACTACCCGACCGCCTTCCTCGGTGACTGTCTGCGCCAGCGCCGGCTCGTCCCTGTCGAGCGGGCCGTCCAGATGCTGACCGGGGCACCGGCCGCGCTCTTCGGGCTGCACGATCGCGGGCACCTGGCCGCGGGGGCCCGGGCCGACGTCTTCGTCTTCGACCCCGAGCGCATTGGCTCGGAGCCGGCGACATTGGTGAACGACCTGCCCGGCGGCAGTCCTCGGCTCATCGCCGACGCCATCGGTGTGGTGCGGGTGATGGTCAACGGAATCGAGACGGTGGCCGACGGCCGTCCCACGGGGGACCTTCCGGGCACCCTCCTCCGTTCGGGGCGCGATACCCACACGGTCGACCCGAGCACGGCGGCCGCCTGAGCGGACCGTTCCATCGCCGTGCCATAACGCCGTGCCATAACGTTTCATAACGCCGTGCCATAACAAGGCCCTCCTGCTGATCCGGAGCGCTCGACGCCGTATCGATGTCGGCTCGTTGGCCCTCGCATCGCAGCGTCCACTCGGGCGTCGAATCCATCTCGTGGGACACTGCAGTTCATGGAGATTGGCGTCGCATACCCCCAGACCGAGTCCCGAGGCGACCCCGCAGGAGTTCGGCGATTTGGCACAGCGATCGAGGATTTCGGCTTCGACCACCTTCTCACCTATGAGCACG
This sequence comes from uncultured Acidimicrobiaceae bacterium, assembly GCA_963774915.1. Classification (GTDB taxonomy): domain Bacteria; phylum Actinomycetota; class Acidimicrobiia; order Acidimicrobiales; family RAAP-2; genus CAVSNH01. The sequence goes on from CAVZGR010000001.1 coordinate 418,777, forward strand.
TCCTCGGCGCCGTCCATGCCGGTCGGACGCCTCCGCTGATCGGCCCCTATACCGAGCGGGATCCGTTCCACGACCCATTTGTGATGTTCGCCTACCTGGCCGGTCTCACCGAGCGAATCCGATTTGCCACCGGGATCTTGGTCCTTCCGCAGCGCCAGACGGCGCTCGTGGCCCGGCAGGCAGCCGATGTCGATCTTCTGTCCGGCGGTCGGCTACGACTTGGCGTGGGAGTGGGCTGGAACCCCGTCGAATACGAAGCGCTCGGGCAGGACTTTCATACCCGCGGCGCTCGGCAAGAGGAGCAGATCGAGTTGCTCCGTCGGCTGTTCACAGAACCCGTCGTCGACTTTTCGGGTCGGTTCGACCGGGTTGACAGAGCCTCGCTCGTGCCCAAGCCCTCTGGCCCCATTCCGATTTGGCTTGGTGGATCTGGCGAGAAGGCGTTCGATCGGGCGGCCCGACTTGCGGACGGTTTCATCTTTTTCGGCGGCGGGGTCGACCACACCATCGATTCATGGACCAGGCTTCGCCAACGCGTCGCCAGCCTCGGTCGGTCGCTCGACAACTTCGGCGGGGACTATGTGGCGCTCAGTGGGCGCGACGTCGGCGAACTCACGAGCGAGATCAGCGCCTGGCGCGCAGCAGGAGGCACGCATGTCACCGTGGTCACGATGGGCCTTGGCCTGGAATCCATCGATGCCCACATCGGCTACCTCGAGACGCTGGCCGAGCGGCTGAACTTGTCGTCGCAGGCAGTCTGACCAGCCTCCCGAACTCCAACCGAGTGGGCGGTGACCTTTTTGGGTCGAGAAACCAACCGTGCACCAAGGTCCCGCGTCGAGGTGGCTTGGGTGGCCCAAGGGGCGGGGACAAGGCCCTAAGCCATAATGGCCGCATGGCCGAGAAAGGCAACTACGGGCACGACTACACGACCTTCGGCTACGGCGTGACGGGCCAGCACGAAGCTGAGGCCAAGGCGGCGGAAGAAGCCAAGAAGCCAAACCCGTTCGGGCTGTGGCTTCTCCGCAAACTCGGATACAAGGGGTCCGCTCGGCGGGCCCAGGATCCACCCCACCACGGGGCGCCGCACCACCCCCACCCCCACAAGGACGGCTGAGCCGGAGACCGCCGGCACCCTTTTGGCTGCCAACCCGGCTTTTTTTGTGCAACCGCGCTTTTAGCGGCAAAGCCACCCGCGCCTACACTGCTGACGCACCGTCAGAAAACGTTCGGGTCCGACTCCGGTCCGGGCACCACGGTGCGACGGGTCGCCTCCCGTGCGGCAGGGCACCGGCCTGGCCGCCCGACTTCGGGTGCGTTCCGACGACCAGCCGTCACATGTGCCGTCAAGGCCGCAGAAGGGAGCCGTCATGGGTAGTCCGGTCCGGAAGGATGAGACGCAGCTCCTGATCGACGGCCGGTGGGTGGATGCCGGCGACGGGACCTACGACATCGTCAACCCGGCCACCGAGGAGGTCGTCGGGCAGGCCCCCAACGCCTCGGTGGCCGACGCCGAGGCGGCCTGCGCCGCCGCCCGGGAGGCCTTCCCAGCCTGGGCGGCGACTCCCACCGAGGAACGCCTGGCGCTGCTCAAGAAAGCGGCCGGGGTCATCCGGGGAAAGAACGAGGAGCTCGTCCCACTCGTCATTGCCGAGACCGGGGCCACGGCCTCGGTCGGCTCGCGCATGCAGGTGCCGGTCTGCGCCGACCGCTTCGACCGTTACTCCCGTGACCTGCGTCACGTGCAGGAGTCGATGCTGTCCCCGATCGTCTCGGCCGCCACCCCGCTCGCCCCGGGCGGTCTCATCAGCGCGCTCGTCTACCGCCAGCCGGTGGGGGTGGTCGCCGCCGTCGCCAGCTACAACTTCCCGTTGACCAACATGGCCGGCAAGGTGGCGCCGGCTCTGGCCATGGGCAACACCGTGGTGATGAAGCCGGCCCCCCAGGACCCGCTGGCCGTCGTCGAGCTGGCCCGCATCCTCAACGACGTCGGAATCCCGCCGGGGGTGGTGAACCTGATCATCGCCGAGGGCCCGGCGCCGGCCTCCGCCGTCTGCGCGTCACCCGACGTCGACATGGTCTCCTTCACCGGGTCGACGTCCGTCGGCCAGCGCATCGCCGCCGCCGGAGCGCCCAGCATGAAGCGGATGCTCATGGAGTTGGGCGGCAAGGGTGCGGCCGTCGTCTTCGACGACGCCGACCTCAAGTCGGCCATCACCGCCATCGGGTCGACCTGGGCGTTCCACTCCGGTCAGATCTGCACGGCACCGACCCGGGCCGTCATCCAGCGCGGTGTCTTCGACCAGGTCATCGAAGGCCTCACGGCGTTCGCCGGTCGGTTGAAGGTGGGTGACCCCACGCAGCCGGACACGGTGGTCGGACCGCTCATCTCGGCCCTCCAGCAGCGGCGCGTCCTCGACCACATCGAGACGGGGCGCAAGGAAGGCGAGGTGGTGACCGGAGGTGGCCGTCCAGAATCCCTCACGACCGGCTACTACGTCGAGCCGACACTCGTGGTCGGCAACAACGACATGACCGTGGCCAGGGAGGAGATCTTCGGGCCGGTCGTCGTGGCCATCCCCTTCGACGACGACGAGGAGGGGATCGCCATCGCCAACGACTCCGAGTTCGGCCTCTACGACTACGTCTTCTCGCGTGACACCCCGAAGGCCTTCCGGGCAGCCAAGCAGCTGCGGGCCGGCCACGTGGGGGTCAACACCGCCCAGCGCAACATGGACGCCCCGTTCGGGGGGTTCAAGATGAGTGGCGTCGGACGGGATGGTGGCGACACCGGCCTCGAGGCCTACTCCGAGGTGCAGTCGATCATCTGGTCGAGCTGAGCGCCGGCCGACTGGCTCGGCTCAGAAGGGGCTCAGCCGGAACCGAAGTAAGGGGCGCCGTAGGAGAACACGCCGCCGTCGGAGCCCACCAGCCAGTAGCCGCCGGTCACCGGGTCGGTGGCCATGCCCACGACGGGCGCGGCCAAGGGGAGGCTGCCGGCACTGCCGTGGAAGGCGGCGTTCCCGAAGCTGAAGATGCCGCCGTCGGACGCCACGAACCAGTAGCCGCCGCCGTTGGGAGTGGCCGACATCTGATTGACCGGCTGGTTGAGGGGCAGGCTGCCGGTCGAGCCGTAGAAGGGTGCCTCATAAGAGAAGACGCCGCCGTCCGCCCCAACCAGCCAGTACCCACCGGTAGCGGGGTCACCGGCCATGCCCACGACCGGCTTGTTGAGGGGGCGGCCGCCCATGGAGCCATAGAAAGCGGCGTCGCCGAAGGCGAACACACCGCCGTCAGATGCCACCAGCCAGTAGCCCTGGCCGTTGGGGGTCGGTGCCATGCCGACCACCGGGGCGTTCAGCGGTCTGCCACCCATGGATCCATAGAAAGCGGCGTCGCCGAAGTTGAAGATGCCGCCGTCAGAAGCCACCAGCCAGTAGCCCCGGCCGTTGGGTGTGGCCACGATGTGGGTGATGGGAGCGTTCAACGGGGCGCTCGCCATGTCCCCGTAGGACACCGCGTCGCCATAGGGGGTGACCGCACCGTTGGCCCGGACCAGCCAGTAGCCCTGGCCGTCGTTGGTGGCGGCCATCCCGACCACCGGCGAGGCCAGGGTGCCATTGGGCTCGCCGGGCACAGCCGGCACCGAGAAGGGATAGGCGTACTGACCGCCGGTGCCGGTCACCGCTCCATTGGGACCAACCGTCTGGCCCGGGCAGTAGACAGGGTCGCCGGAGGGTGCGCCGGCCACCACCGGTGACTGGGGCACCGGGTCACCTTGCGTGTGGTTCTGGGCCGCCTCGCGGGCGTTGGCCTGGGAGATGTCGCCATAGGCCTCGCCGAACAGCTCGACGGTCCACGCTTGGTTGTCGGCGCAGGTGACGCCCACGCCCACGGCCGTGTAGGCCGCGTTGAGCTGGTTCTGGCGGTGATCGGCCGAGTCCATGTAGGCGCCGTCCATCCCGTCGGAGCCGTCACCGGGCCAATAGCCGTAACCGGTGTTGCCTGAGTTGGCGGCCAGAAGGCAGACAGCGCCCGGCGAGGGCCCGTCGCAGGGGGGCAGCGCGGGATCGGCAACCTGACCCTTCGCGGCAATGCTCGCCGACCAGGCCTGGGCGTCGGCTTGCAACTGCGGGTCGACGGTGAGCTGAGGCAAGGAGACGAACGGTGAGTTGCGAGCGGCACGCTCGGCGTTGATGCGAGCCACCAGGTCCTGGGAGTAGAGGGACTCCACGGTGGCAAGGGTCGGGCTGGGGCTGGCGGCCACCGCCGGGGCGGGCGCATCGTGACCCACCGGTGTGGCCAGACCGGCGGCGCTCATCAGCAGGGCCAAGCCAGCCAAAACGAGTAGACGAGCGCGCCAGCCAGTGCCGCGGGCGCCGTTCCTCGAGGCAGTCGTCACCTGCCGACCCAGGCAATTATCCGCTTGATGGCGACGAGAGGGGAGAGAAAGAGAGTTCTGGGATCCGTTGTCGTGCACGCGCGCAGCGCCCCCAAAATTTGGCTCAGTCTCGCATCCGAGCTGAGGTAGTGACCATTCCGACGCCCCTCAGCGGTGATATCGACACGCCGAGCGAAAAACTGTTGGGTTTTTGTGGGCTACAACGGGGAAGTGCCCGTCCCCGTCCCGGCCCATATTCCGGATTCCTTCCGCGAAATCGCAGATCAGGTCAGCAATTGGGGGAGGTGGGGGTCCGACGACCAGCTCGGGACCCTCAATCTGGTCGATCGAGCAGCCCGACTCCGGGGGGTGGCCGCCGTTCGTGATGGGGCGGCCTTCTCCCTGGGTCTGCCCCTTTCGGAGGAGGAGGGGATCCAAGCCGGTTTCGTGCCCGGCCGAGTCAATCCCAAACGCTCGATGATCTCGGTGAACGAGCCTCTAAGCCACGATCCGGGCTGGATCTGCTCATCCGAGGACGTCGTCACCCTGGCCCTGCAGTGCGCTACCCACTGGGATGGCCTGGCCCACGTCTCCTACGGCGCCGGTCCCGACGGCGGACGCCTCTACAACGGCTATCCCGCCTCCTCCGTCGGAGCCGACGGGGCCAGCCGGCTCGGGATCCACCTGGTCAGGACCCTCGTCTCCCGCGGCGTGCTTCTCGATGTGGCCCGGGCCAAGGGACTCGAGTTCCTCGAGCCGGGCTATCCGATCACCCCGGCCGACCTCGATGCGGCCTGTGACCTCGGCGGTCTGTCGATCCAACCGGGGGACGTCGTCCTGGTTCGCACCGGGCAGATGGTCCACCTGGGCCTTCGACCCGGCCCTGGTGGCGAAAAGCCCGAGCGGGACCTCGTGGCCTATACCTGGCCGACGCCGGGCCTCACGGTCGCCACCGCCGTGTGGTTCCACGAGCGGGACGTGGCCGCAGTGGCTACCGACACCCTCGTCCTCGAGGTGTACCCCTGCGAGCAGCCCGACGCCTACCTGCCCGTCCACCTCCTCCACCTCGTCGAGATGGGGATGACCCAGGGCCAGAACTGGGTCCTTGACGAGCTGGCCGACGCCTGCGCCGCCGACGGACGCTACGAATTCCTGCTCGACGCCACCCCTTTGCCCTTCACCAACGGGCTCGGCTCGCCGGTCAATCCCATCGCCCTGCGCTGAGCCAATCAGGGCGCTCCGGCCTGGCAGACCCGATCCTTCGTCGAACGGGCGACGACCGAATCACCGCCTTATTGAGCAAGCGATCATGACGAAGGGGTGGCAAGCGGCCCCCATTTCGGAGTGCTCATTGTTCAGACAGGTGGACCCAGCGCGCCGGGCGACAGGATCAGGGGATCGGCGCAGCCATTCCTAATGGTGCGAGGACCATCCCAACTGAGGAGCCCAGAGGAATAGGCACGCCGGATTCGGCGCACCTCGATCCCTGTCTGCTTGCCGGTGACCTCTACCTCGTTTTGGCTGTCGTCACGAAGAGGCCGAGGTCGCCGGCGACTGGTGGCTGCGCGAGGTCTCAGAGCATGGCACGGAGGTCGTTGCCGGCGTCCAGCCGAGCAGACGAGCGTCTCACCGCCGACGCGGGAACTCGAAGCCCTCGATCGCGCGAGGGGGTGACAGGTTCGGGGTCGTGGAGGACCGGGTCGTGGCGGAAATCTGTTGCGGTGTCCGCAGAAGGCCCGCTGATGCGAAGAGTCCTACTCGAGCGCGTGCCATTGAGACGGGATGAAGGCAACCGTATTCTCCAGCCTCTAGTCCGGCGACGTGTGGCCCCCGCCAAGCTCGTGTCGGCTCAACACGATGTTCCGGTATGCCGATCCGGCCAGGACCGCGTCTCGCTCGCCGTAGTCGGCGATCTTGCCGTTGGCCAGGACCAGGAGCAGATCGCACTGCGCCGTCGTCTCGATGCGATGCGAGATGATCATCACGGTGACGTGCCCTCTGAGCTCGGACAGGGTCTGACGGATGAGCTTCTCGGTGCGTCCGTCGACGGCGCTCGTGGGCTCGTCCAGGACGATGAGCTTCGGGGAGCCGACCAGGGCCCGGGCGATGGCAAGGCGCTGCTTCTGCCCGCCCGACAGGGCGCCACCCCCCTCGCCCACGGGGGTCCCGTAACCGGCGGCCATCTTGACCACGTCCTCGTGCAGGTATGCCGATCTCGACGGCCTCGACGATCTCCCGCTCGTCGAAGTCCCGGAAGAACCTGATGTTGTCGATGACCGAGCCCTGCAGGAGCACCGGTTCCTGGGGCACGAGGGCCACCGTGCTGTGCGCATCGCTTTTGGAGATGGCGGCCGCGTCCTCGCCGCCGATGGTGGCCCGTCCACTGGTGGGCTCACGGAGACCGAGCAGGAGCTGGCTGATGGTCGTCTTGCCGCTGCCCGAGGGTCCGAGGACACCGACGATCTTCCCCTCCGGGATGTGCATGGTGATGCCGGAAAGGGCGAGTGTCACCCCGTCGTAGGAGTACTCCACGGCATCGAAGTCCACCCCGAAGGACTGAGGGACCCGCGCTCCGGGACTGATGCGAGCGTCGGCGAAGCGCCGGAGGTCGCGGGTGACGTCCTCCAGCATGCCCTGCGAGGCGCGAAGGCCCTGGATCGAGGACTGGACGCTCGAGCCGTAGCTCACCGATCGCAGCACGAGGAGGAGGATGGCGCCGAGCTCCGCGAACCGGGCGTGCCCGGCATGGGTCAAAAAGACGATGGCGACGATGACGAATCCGAGGGCGAAGGACTGGTAGAGGACGGGCGCGATGTTGATGAGGATCTGGGCCCGGCGGTAGACGTGACCAGCGTCCCGGATCAACCCGCGGAGCTTGTCCATGACCCGGGTCTCCACCCCGAACAACCGGAAGTCCCGGCTCAGACGGGTGTACTCGGTGACCCGAGTGGCCATGGCTCTCGTGACTTTGGAGAGCTCCCGGTATGCCCGCCGGCTGCCAATGTTGAGCGGCCGGAGGATCTGCGACAGGACGATGCCGACACCAATGACCCCGATGGCGGCAGGGGGGTCGACGGCCAGGGCCACCGCCAAGAGCCCCGCCACCATCAGGAGCGATTGAAGACCTGTTGACAGGTTCGAGACAGCATTGGCGGTGGCCGTGCTGTTCATGGTGAGGAGCTGTTGGAGATGCCCGAGCCGCTCGGTCGATTGGAGGGACCAGTTGGACCGGAAGAAACCGTTGACGATGCGGGCACGGGTCCCGGTCAGCGCCTGTTCGGAGGCAGACGTGCTGAGCAGGGTGGCGACGATGCTGGTGGAAAAGAACAGTGCCAACGCCACAACCGCCACGACGATCGCGTTCGTCGGTGACAAGGAGCGACCGAGGGCATGGATCGAGTGCTTGCCCTGGACCTCGGCCACTGCCACCTCTGAGATGAGCACCAAAAGGACGGCCTGGCTCAGACCGCCGATGAGCGAGAGGAAGGTGAAGGCGGCGATCTTCACCCGCAACGAACCCAGGCCGAGTGTCCGCAGGACCGAGAGCAGGGAGTCGGTTGGTGGGTTCCCGGTGCGGGACGCCCGGGTCCTGGAGAAAGGTATCTTCACTGGTCCCGTTTCGGCGGAAGTGGACGCTCCTGTGCGAAGGATCGCGCATGGCAATCGTAGTCTGCGGGGCTCAGAACAGACTTCGGTTTGGTCCCTTCAGCCACCGAGGTCCTGGGCCGGACGTCGTGTCGCTTGACGACACTGCTCGGAATGAGACGGTGCACTTCCGCCCCGGTCTCTCAAGCTGTGGCATTGCCTCCATGACTCGGCGCATCTCGGGCACGTGGCGGTGCAGCTGACCCTCGATGCGACCCTGCACGGCGTCTGCTCTCAGCTCAACGGCCTGCCGGCTTACCAATTGGCTGCGAAGCGAGCTCTCCTAGGAGGAGCAATGGTCGCACTGACAACCGGGGGGATCGGCCCCGGGTGTGAAACACCTGGCGTAGGTCCTCCTCCTGCCATGGTGCCGCCACGATCTGGACGTCGACAGACAGGCCAGTGGCCTCGTCCTAGGTAGATGGGAACGGAAATCGCTGGAGGCCGGTCACGTTGACAGCGACATGAACACTGCCATCGAGTAACCATTCAAAGTGTGCCATTCAGGGGATCGTTGTACGTGCATGCTTTCCAGACACCGAATGGCGGCGAGCGGCAGACCATCGTAGGCGTGACGATGATTGACGTTGGCGACGAAGCGACCCACCCTGTGCCGGGACAAGTGTTGACGTGACGCTGGCCCCGTAGGCGACCAAGACGAGCACGGCCACGAAGACCAACAAGGTGACCTGTGCCACAACCTTGGCACGGGGAACGCCGCTCGCGGTAGACAACGTTCGCTACCCAACATCCTTACCCGTAGGGATAGAGTGGCCCCATGGCGACTGAGCCGTGGAGGGGTGCATCGTCGAGCTCGACCGGGCCGGGCACCAAAAGAGCGCCGTACGTGGATTTGATCTATCGGATGCACCGTTACGTGGTCCCCCGTACCTATGCAGAGACGGGCGTGGCTACCGGTCGGACACTGGCTCTCGCACTCCCAAAGACGGTTGCCGTTGGCATTGACCCCGCGCCAAAGATCAGCTTCGCCCTAGGCAGCAATGCCAAGGTCTTCGAGATGACGAGCGACGACTTCTTCGAGCACCAGGATGTCGACGCGATCTTCGGCCACCTGCCCATAGACCTAGCGTTCATCGACGGGATGCACCATTTTGAGTTTGCGCTCCGTGACTTCTTGAACCTCGAACGCTTCTCATCCAACAAGTCAGTCGTGCTCGTCCACGACTGCTTTCCGCTCAACGAGAAGATGCAAAGACGTGAACGGGAGACCGGCGGATGGACGGGAGATGTATGGAGGCTCATCGTGTGCCTGAAGCAGCATCGCCCGGACCTGCGTGTGTCGGTAGTGGACGCCAAGCCGACGGGCCTTGGCGTGATCACCGGGCTCGATCCGTCTTCGAATGTGCTCGCAGAGCACTACGACGGAATCGTGGAGCAGTACATGAATCTGCCGTTCGAGTACTTGTCAGAATGCGGTACGACCAAAGCACTAGGCGTGGTTCCCAACAATTGGGCCGTCGTGTCCGGGATGCTCCCGCGTGGCCGCGGCCCGGGTTGAGCGTCTCGGGCCAAAGGAGCTGGCTCGCCCTGCGTGAGGCAAGCCGCTCGAAGCTGCTGACGGTCAAGAAGGCCGGGAGCCGCCTCAAGCGGTTGGCGAGCTCTGGTTCATAGAGCCCTTCCGCGGTACCCCTCGCGAGAGGTGAGGTATGCCGCGGAGCCCACAGCCTTGGCCCGGTGCCGATCGGATCCGAGCACGTTAAGGTGCACGACCCTGAGTCCGTCAGGTGAATTCATCCACCTTGAACCCATCGGTCGCCTGGGTGTATTCACGTGATCCACCAGGCCTTCCGCGTATTCGACGAACGTGTCCCGATCACGGTAACCACCTTCGAATCTCGGCACGTAGCTCGGCTCGACGCCTCGACCAGGTAAACCTCCATCGGGCACGCAGCGGTACAGGTCCTCGACGGTGTCAGCTGCTGAGCCATGGTCGGTGCCCTCGTCGATGTGCGCATCCATGGGACCCACACGTTTTCCGGGGGTCCGCAAGGACGCTCTATGCTCTCGGTCCCGTGTGAATCGCGATCCGCTCCTCCTCGATGGTTACAACGCGGATCGATGTCAGCTCCGATGATCCGGGCTCCAAGACCGAACTAGTCCTCCCACATCTGGAGCGATCCGGCCGTGTTGCACACCGAACTCGAGGACGGTCGGATTTCGTCCTCGGTATCGTTCGAAATGGCGGTGACCCGCTCAGGTAAAGGAAACTCAGATCGAGCGCACTCAGTGAGCCAAAGACCGCGTCGGGTCATTAAGCGATGACCCGCGTTCGGCGAGCGCTGACCCTGTGTCCGCCCTTACATAGCAGCGAGGAAAAAAGGTACCATTTTGCTCAGGCGCTAGCCTTCTGAGCTCGATTGGCCGAGAGATGATCCACGTAGTCACTGTCCACTGGAAGACCGACAAGTGGGTACCCGTCCAACTCCACTATCTCGAACGGTTCGCCAACGCCCCTTACCGGGTCTATGCATCGTTGAACGGCATCGACGATCCTGATATCAAGCGCCGCTTCTACTACAGCGCCGATCTCGACGGTAGCCACGGCCAGAAGCTGAACGCGCTGGCCCAGACGGTTCTGGAGGAAGCGGAGCCGAACGACATCCTCATCTTCTTGGATGGTGACGCGTTCCCCGTCCAGTCTTTGCAGCCCTGGCTCGACGAGACCCTCAGCAGTCACCCCCTGGTGGCCATCCAGAGGGTGGAGAACTGCGACGACACGCGCGCTCATCCCAGTTTCTGCGCCACCACAGCTGGGTTCTGGAAGGAGTACGGTTGCGATTGGACACCGGTGGAGTGGGTGTCCTCCTCTGGAACCGAGTTCCTGGACGCAGGGGGGCGTTTGGCTCAAGTGCTCGAGGCGAACGACGTGAAGTGGCTGCCGTTGCGCCGGACCAATACTCGCAACCTGCATCCGTTGTGGTTCGCGATCTATGGGCACCGCCTCTACCACCATGGTGCGGGGTTCAGGAGGCGCATAAGCAAGGTGGACCAGGCGAACAAGCACGTCGCCGATAGAGTGACCACGGCGGATGCCAGCCTCGGCCAGCTCAGTATGAAGATTCGTCACGAGCCGTCGGCCCTATTGAAGGTACGGCCACTTCATGTCCGACAGCTTCTCCTGGGTGCACGGAGGAGCCTGTCCAACCGGCTGACCGAACGATTCGAGTCCAAGGCGTCGGCTCAGGCCGACGAGGTCTTCGAAAAGCTCAGCTCTGACGATCGGTTCTACAACGAGTTCGACTCGACAGTTCCATAATGTGGTCGGTCCCCACCGGCAAGTCCGCCGCCTGCGGCCAAGGCCGCTTGGATGAACTCGGCCAGATCGCACGTCGGGGCGGAGGTCAGCTCTACGTCCAACCACTCGGACGGCCCTTGTCCCCACTGGTGAAGTCGATGTTCAAGGTGTGGTCGTAAGAAAAAGTGGAACGGGTGACCGAACTACACAACTGCGTCGGTCATTGGGAACCATTCCAAAGACCCCTTGGCGTTGCCCGTGACGCTGGCTCGCTCGGTCGCGTATGAGCACATGGCCACCTCTGCTCGCCAGGTAGCTGCCGAACGCCTCGAAGACTCGCGGCCACCCGTCATCGATAGCCCCGGGGCGGTAACTCGTGCGGTCAACCGCCAACAAGGCGAGCCTCGCTCCTTCGAAGCAGTTGAACTCGTACGTCTTGCCGCGCTCCTTCAGCACCCGCTCGAGCTTTTGACCTCCTCGGTCGAAGGGAGGGAGTCGTCGGCTCCGAACAACCCGAGAAGCGCGCCGCGAAGGTTGCAGGCGCGGTGGACGGTGGGCTGGAACTTGAAGAGCGACCCTTCGGTAGGGGGAGCTCACCACGAACGCTCCTCCGTCGACCCCGCCGTCAACCGGGAGGCTGCCCGCAGTCCACGTATTCCCGCTGGACGCCACCCCGCTGCCCTCCACCAACGAGTTCGGGCCGGCGGTCAATCTTGTCGGGCCGGTGTTGCGCCAATCCGGGCTCTCCTCTGCCTGGCCGGACCCGATTCGTCGTCCAACGGACGAAGACCGAGCCAGCGCCTCATTGGCAATCGATCATGCGCGAAGGGTAGCAAGTGGCTTGCATTTCGGAATGCTCATTCCACGAACGACGAGCGCATCGTCCACGTATCTTCGACTGGGTCTCGGGTACGTCCGCGCCTTGCATCAGCCATTGCCTCTGTAAACTTTCTCGACCATGAATTCGGCCATCGGATGCACGTGGCCATGACTGGATGCGTCGAGTGACGATGACAACGACCGGTGATGCCAGCGCTCTGGGCGACAAGGTGGGGGTCTCGGCGCAGCCCATTCCCAACGGAACGAGCAGCACCTCATCCGAAGACGAACGGCCGCGTCGCTCAGGCGCGCGGAACTCGGCGAGCCTCCTCTATCCATATCTGCTTGCCGGTGGCCTTTACCTCGTCTTGTCGTTCATCATCTGGCTGCACGTGTGGACCGGCCATCCGGCGTCGACCACCACCTGCGGATGCGGCGATACTGCCGCGACCATCTGGTTCATCGCGTGGCCCGCGTATGCGATCGCCCATGGGCTCAACCCCCTTTATTCGACCGGTATCGGCTACCCGAACGGCATCAACCTGGTCTTCGCGCCCTATGGCATCATCCTGGCCCCGATCACCTGGTTGTTCGGACCTGTGGCGGCGCTCAACGTCGGCCTCACGATCAGTCCGGTCCTTACCGGGCTCGGCATGTTCGCCTTGGTGCGTCGCTGGGTCACCTGGATCCCGGCAGCCTTCATCTCCGGCCTTTTCTACGGCTTCTCCCCATTCATCCTCTCCCAGCTCAGTGTGGCCCACGCCGACTTCGGGATGCTGGCCATTCCCCCCTTGGTCGTCCTCTGCCTGGACGAGTTGCTCATCCGTCAGCAGCGGAGCCCGGTGAAAACAGGGCTCGTACTTGGCCTGTTGCTCACGGTTCAATTCCTGATGGGACTCGAGGTCTTCGTCCTGTTGCTCATCGAAATAGTCTGCGGGGTCGTCCTGCTCATGGCGGACGGGAGACGACGGAATCCACAAGCACTGCGCCAGCATGCTCGCCGGGCGGCTCGCGGCGTCCTGGCCGCCATCGCCACCGCCATCGTTCTCCTTGCCTATCCGGCGTGGTTCCTGCTCTTTGGACCGGCCCACATCTCCGAGCTGGTGCATCCCGGCTTGCAGCTGACCTCGCTGCGCGTCCACGGCAAGGAATTGTTCGTCGCCCCACCTGGGACGGGGCAGTGGCAACACATCGTGGGCGGCTACCAGGGGCCGGTCCTCAATGACATCTTCTTCAGCCAGTACTTCGGCCTCGGGGTCTTTGTGGTCATTGCCGTCGGCATCCTCATCTGGCGACGGGACCGGCTCTTGGTGTTCTTCGGCATCCTCACCGTCGTGACGCTGCTTCTCTCGACAGCGTCGGGGCCTGCACTTGGCGCCCTCCCCTTTTTGAGAAACGCCCAGCCTCTGCACTTTGTGCCTTTTGTCTATCTGACCGTCGGTCTGCTCCTCGGTGTCATCGTCGACCGCACCCGAGCAGCGGTGGCCGCTCGGGAGAATCCGACGACGGATGCCTCACGATGGAGGAGTCGGCTGCGCACCGGGTCCGGGACAGTCACCGGCCTGGCGGTAGCGGCCGTCGCCATCGTCTTTCCGGCCTTCTACCTGGCTCGAACCACGCCAATGACCGTCGAGCCAGTCGTCCTGCCCACCTGGTTCCAGACGGTGGCTCCCTCGGTGCCCGGTCATCCGGTCGTACTCGCCTTGCCCGCACCTTTCGCGGTGACGACGTCGGGTCTCAAGTGGGTAGACCCGATTGGCACCCGCTACCTTTACGCCAGAGGGTGGAAGCAGGCGGCTCTCGCCTGGCAGGCGTTGGGTGGACAACGCACCTCGATCGTGGGCTCGGGTGACCTCGGCGCCGGGATCAGCCACCGGCACGGAGGGGGTCAGGGACAGACCGTCATCACCGAGGTCAGCTTCGCCTATCGGAACTTGCCCGTCGTGACCTCGGCCGACTTCGACGCGGTCCTGCGCTCCCTGTCGGGATGGGGGGTGACCACGGTCGTCCTGCCCGATCAGCCTGAGCTCCCGGCCTACGACCAGGTGGCTTCGGTTCCGGCGATGGTCGCCCTCATGGCAGGGGCCACCGGCGAACGACCCGCTCATGTTGCCGACGCCTGGGTGTGGCGCCGGGTAAACCTCGATCGACCGACAACATTTCCCGACGCAGCAACGTACGCCCGCTGCACTGCCGACCGGTCGTCGGCCGGAGATGCTGCCGCGGATCGGGCCGCGTCCTGCGTGCTCAGTCCCACCAGTAGGTAGCGCACCAAGCTCTCGGGTGACCGCTCAGTCAACCCTTTCACCCTCGACTGCCTCGATATGCCCGCGAGGGCTGCGGGTCGGGGCAAACGAAAGCGTTCAACTGTCGCCAGGCGTATCGGGGTCGGCTGTTGGTGCGGGCTGGCGACCAGATGAGCGATGATGGCCTTCCATCACCACGGCGCTGAGGACCGCGCAAAACGCCAATACCGAGAAGAATTGTGCGACGAAACCGAATGCGCCCTTATGGGCTGCGGGTGACGTGACCGGGTGCCATGCCACGATGGTCCCCGCGACCACGAAGGCAACACCAGCGACGAATGCGACTGCCTTGTCTCCCCATCGGTAGGCGACCGCGGCAAGGGGCACGAGAAGCAAGACCAAAGGACCGCCTGCACACAATGCGGCGAACGCAGCGCCAATGGCAAGAACCACCATGGGTGGCTTCTTCCGTCGCCCAATCGGTTGCATCTGAGAACTGCTAGGACGCCACAAGGCGAGTATTGCCAGCAACAGGAGGAACAAACCACCGAGCAGCAGAGCGATCCGGTAGGTGTGATCCGGGGTGAAGACCATGGACATGCGTCCCTCCACTACCGGCTGGGACGATCCACCCCTGTTCCCAGCCGTTGAGGCGCACGGGTGTGAGCGTGCGTCCGTGGAGGGTGGCGACCCAACCCAGGTTGAAGTTGTCCGCTACCTGGATATACGTTGCCGGACCCGCTCCCACTGAGATGGTGCGGCGCGGCGCTGTCCAGGACACGACCCGGGCTGACCGTTGTGCGGCACTGCCCGTGGACGGAGCAGTTGACAAAGGGCTCTGTAGCGTCAGACCGGTCGCTCGGAACGGATCTCGGTTCGGAAAGGAGATGATGTGGTCACCGGCCGCCAAGCTGATCGTCGAGGGTGAGCACGCACTGATTTCGACCGGCCGAAGGTCGACGAGATCACCAACGGACCCTGTTACCGACGTCTGCACGCTGGTTTTATCAACCTGCACGGTGGGGCCCGAGCCGCACGCGAGGTGGAGGGGCGTGACCGACGACGTGGGTGGCGCCGGGATTGAACGCACGAGTGCCGGAATCCCGATGGATGAGAGACCGACCGGCAATGTGATGGGAGGGGGTTTGGGGATCCCCACGGTAAGCGGTCCTGTTGGAACGCGTCCCACCTGCTTTGCGACTGCCAGGAAGCGGACAGTGAGGGAATCGGTAGTAATAGGGGTAAACGAAACGACACCTCCGGCGCGGGACACCGTGACCTGGCGGCTGCCCGTGGGGCTACTGATGGCAACCAAGGTTGGGCGATTGGCACTTGGTGTAAAGCCGAGCGAGAGCGATCCCACCGATCGCATACCGTTCCACCGGAGGGTCAGCGAAGGTTCGGGGTCGCTGAGCCCGGCGATCCAGGGCAACGACGATGTCTCGATCAGGTTGTCCGGTCGGAAGCGGGGAAGATCACGCAGCCAGGAGCTGGCCGATATCTGCAGTGTTTGGCTCGGCGGCGTGGCCACCTGCGAAAGCAAGCGATCGAGCGAGGCACTGGGAAGCGGAACCGCAGTTCCAGACCAGGCCTGCCGATGTTGCCCGCGGGAGACGAACCTCCGAGGGATCGGCTCGCTGGCGGTTGTCGGTCCTGTGAAGTCAAGGTTCGGATTGGTGACAGGGTCGTCGAGATTGAGGATGACCGGTTCACGAGTGGGGCTCGAGAATTCTGCCAACTCATCGATGGGAAGCCGCATTGCCGGATGGAAGGAGACCCCCGGAATGCTGACGTCGGTAATGCCAGCTCCGAGCGGCGGTACGTCGGTCGGTTCGTCTGACGCACCTTCCTAATGATGATCTTCAGCTGCCGAGTCATCCCTGGGACGACGGTGACCCACACTGTCTTTCTGCCCGGACGGGATGGAGCGGACGACGGAGCCGTTGTTGGTGACTGGATGGCAATCCGCGTGATCGATCGGGCGCCTCGGGGTGTTGAACGGAGTTATGCCGACTCTGCTCATCTTGATCGGATGAACGAGGGTGATCCTTACCCACTGACCCACCGAACCTGTCGAACCTTTCGAACCCGAGGCAACCCAGGCCGTCGAAGGATCCCCGTCGAAGGCCGACGCCGGACCTTCCGATAAGTCGTTTTGGTAAGGGTTCGACCCGTAGGAGGACGCCAATACCGACCCGGCTCCCAATGGGGCGGCCACCGTCTGTGCGTTCGGCTTGGATGGCTGCCCATACTCAGAGGCGTGCCAGGGGCCTGGCCAGGCAGCCGCTCACCCCCTCCAAGCAGATAGGAGAGATTGTTGTCGATCCTTCCGAAGAAGACGGCTCGCCGTTGATTGCCATCGGTGATCACCCAGGTCGCCTGGGATCTGCGAAACGGCGTCAGCCTTGTCGGGATCGTCGGCCAGAACCGCAGCCCGTCCCTCCAATAGCCCGAGCCAGCCAGGGGGAGCAATGATCCGCTGTCGCCGCTGACGACCAGAGGGTTGTCGGCGGGAAAGCGTCTGGACCTCGGAGACGGACGGATCGACCTTGTAGATCTCGACCGGTCGGAGGTGGAGATACGACGGCGAATCGTAGACAGGAAGTCGACCCTCCGCGACCTGGGACATCGGTAGGTAGGGCCCGAACGACGCGACCTCGACAAGTCCTGGCGTCTCGCTGAGGACTTGGTGGACCTGTGCGGGTGGAATGGCTCCTGTTTGGCGCAAGTTGAGATCGTTCCGTTCAACCACATAGTCGATCCCGGATCTCGCCAGATACTGAGCGAGACCAGGTTGCGCAGTGCCAGTGGCCAACGCGTGCTCGACCGTGCTGAGCATGATCGTATTGCCGTCGGATCCCAGGGGGATGATCGACCGAACGGTGACGGAGGTAGAGGATAGAACGGCGAGCGGCTCATCTTCAGGCTTTCCCCACGTGTATTCGGCGAAGTTGGCACCGGGAACGATCAGCGAGGTCTGGTTACCTTGATGATCGTCGAGATAATTGGCGGCTTGCTGCCAGTAATGAGGAATGGCAGAGAATCCACCGCTCGGATAGAGCTCTCGCTGCCAGAACGGCATCGCCGCCAAGACGACAGCCAGCACAGCGACGACGACCAACCAGGGGCCGTGACAGCTTTCTGCCCTGGTGGTGGAACAACCGGTCAGCAATACCACCAATCGAGACCGTCGAAACGAACCACGTCAAACCCAGGGCCAATGGCAAGGCCACGTCGGGCGAGAACTTGGAGACGTTCCGAAGGGGGCCGAATGGACCTGCCAGTTCGCGTAATGACGAAGCTGGAGAACGGGCTGCCCAGGCGGGCAACATAACCGAGTGGTGATGACGACGACACCGAAGCTAAGGCTCGCCACCAGGAACAGCCGCTCGGGGATTCGTCGCGTCAAACCCGGCGAGACCCAGAGCGGTGACCACCGAAGTCCCGACAATGGCGGCGCTGGATGAGACCAGCGTCCAACCACCAGGGACGAGCGGGCCTCCGAGGTCGTCATAGTTTTGCCAAAACGATGCTCCGCGAAGTGCCTCGAATGCCGACCCAGTGGCGGTGGTTACATTCGACGTCTCGGTGTACGGAAGATAATTGTATCCGTACTTGCCCTGGAGCAGCGTCGGTACACCCCACCAGAAGCACGCCAATACCACGGCGAGGATCCACCAGCCGACAAGCGAACGGCGGCGTGGGCCTGGCGCCCGGGTGAGAAACCAAATGACGACGAGCGGAAGTGTAGAGACGATGACGGTGGCATTTACTCCACCCATGAACGCAAGCGCTACTCCGGATCTTGCTGCCGCCCGCCTCGGCGATCCTTCGCGTGAACCTGCGACGAGTGGCTGCAACAACCAAGGCAGCAGCACGATGGCGAGGAGGTCCACGGAAACGGTGGCCCAGTCCACAACGAGGGGAGCCACGCAGAAAGCGATTCCACCGAGCACTCGAGCCCAGGGCTTTCCTATTCCGAGCGCTTCTGCGAGTCGAATAACGCCCCATGCCCCCACGGTAAGAAGAGCGGCGAGCCAGATCCTCTCCGCACACCAAACCGGCATGTGGAGCAGATGCATCAGTTCGAAGAACGGAGCCATTGGAAAGAGGTATCCGGAGGTTTCCGACTGGACGGCACCTGATGCGAGTCGAGGGGTTCCACAGGTGAAGTGCCGACTGCATCCACGACAGCGGAGCCATGATGACCGGAAGCTTGGTGTCATCAATGATCAATCCGGGAGCTTGGATAAAGGTGACGAATAGGAACATCGCCCCGAGTGCGGCCAGGACCCACCGGCTCAAAGGGTCGGGACAAGGAGGCGTCGACGTGTCAGCCGAAGAGGCTGGATTGGTCTGCACCGGGCTGCGGCCGTCGACGATGGTCATGGACGTTGGTCGGTGGCCGGCTCGACGATGCTGGTCGCTAGAGCAGAGAACCGACGCGCCACGTGGTCCCAACCACTGTCAGATGCATGATCGTCGCGCGCCCTCGGATAGCCGCTGGCGCAGGGACTCGTTGCTGGCCAGCTCGATCCACTGGCGGGCGAGGTCGCGTTCGGAGTCAACGAGAAGGCCGGTCACGCCGTTTACGACGGCATCCATTACGCCAGGAACATCGAAGCCCAAGGAAGGTGTGCCGACCTCCGCCGCCTCGGAGATGACGATTCCCCATCCCTCGTGATGCGCAGGATGGAGCGAGAGCCCAGGCGCGACTCAGCAGGAGCCATTTTTCGTCCTCTTCGACCCTGCCGACGAACGTGACGCCTGGGCCAGCACGGCGAGCCAATGCTTCGCGCTCGGGACCGTCGCCGATCACGACGAGCTGCCCACCGATGACCGGCCTCACCTGGTCCCACACACGAAGAAGCAAGTCGACTCGTTTGTAGGGCATCAGTCGACCCACACAGACGAACAGCGGTTCGACCGACCGGTCACCGACCTTGGTCGGTGGATCGACTCCGGGAGAAAGCACATGGATGCGAGATCGCTCGACTCCGAGCGTCTCCAGTGAAGACGCCGTTGACTCAGAGATTGCCATGAACGGAACATGGCGATAGACGAGTGGCATGATCCTCGACTCGGCGAAATGACCTGTGGCAGCAACGGGTGCTGAGAAGCGCTGGTGCCATTGGTCACGGTGAATATGGAGGACGGACGCGAGGATCGGTTTTCTTCGCCAGAGCGGTGAGAAATAGGGAATCCCGTTCTCCGTATCGACCAAGAGATCCCAATCCCGTACCGATCTATGGTGAACGAATGGGGCTCTGAGGTATTGAGAGTACGTCCCTCCGAGGTTGATCACCGGGTACGCCCGCTGTTCCACTGGACCGCCACAGAGGAGGGTGACTTCGTGGCCCATTCCCAGGAGCCCAACAGCGAGCCGATCGATGAATACCTCAGAGCCACCCGCCAGCTTGTTGGCCAGATCGCGCCAACTGACGAACGCTATGCGCATCGGAGCTTCGGGCCCAGACGGTCAAATCCAGCGAAGTTTGGACGTGCGCACTCCCACACCAGCGAGATCATCAAGCTGGAACCTTGCCCCCTAAAGGTCGTCATTGTCGGCCGAAACTGTAGCTCGTGCCCGCCAAAATGCGATGGCGCGATACGTGCTCCTGCGCGACGGGTGTGTTTCTTGGACGCATGATTCGCTGGAACTGGACTCAGTCGGGCTTGAATATGAAATTGTGGATGTAGCGATGTGCATAGAGAAGACGGTTGGCTGCGTAGCCATGCTGAGCGACGTTGTTCGCCATCTTGCCCATCGCTTGACGATCCAGGTCTTCGATCGGATACCAACGTCCCTTTTGAAGGAACTTGCCCCTGTATCCGTGATTGGCGAAGAACTCCTTGATCGTGTCAAGAGGACCACGGCGATCGAGATGTTGTTCGATCTCCACCATCACCGTTGGGCGTTCTCTGTCGAGCAAATCGACGGCACCCTCCAGTACCGACAACTCATGTCCCTCGACGTCGATCTTGACGAACCCGACATCCTTGAGCTTGAAGTCGTCAAGGCGGCTCGTGGCGATCGACTGTTGCCTCCAAGCGGACGGGGGCCGGTCGCCAAGCTCGAGAGAGCCGCGCCCTTCCGTTCCCAGTCCCCCGGATGGGACCCAGAGAATGGCTTCACCTGCTCGATCGCTGAGTGCAACCGGATGAAGGTTCACATTCGCCGGCAACGCCGTTTTGATCCGACTGACAAGGTCGAGGTTGGCTTCAAAGGAATCGACCTTCGGGACGCGGCGAGCTAGCCACCACGTCCACGGCCCCCACCACACGCCGATATCGACCGCTCCGCGACCTTTCGGGACAAACTCTCTGAGCCGCGCCAGCTCGGGCTCAAAGAGCCGGTACTGCCATGCAATCGAAGGAACGAGCACGCGGACCGGAATTCGGCTCATGACCTTGGAGGCAATGCCCACGTCAGAATGCCCTTTGTCTAGGGCCATCGCAAAATTGTCTCATCGCCTTGCGCGATCTCTATGAGGGATTCCACGCGCAACCTGCGCCAACCATCATCGAAGAGGGCCACCACCCAACTTAGAGGGCTGGCTTTTCGTAACGCGCGGCGAAGCTGGTTCGGCGCATGACCACGACCAGATTCCACGTGAGGACTTCCCGTAGACCGGGCACCTTGAGCAGCCACTTGGTCCAGCGAGGGTAGTAGCGAGGAAAGGCATCGACCACTTCGACATCGGGGCAAGAATGACACCAGCCGAGCACCTCGCTGATGCTGAGTCGAAAGAGACTCACGCCGTATCTGTTCTTCGCCGGGCTACCCGTCGCCCGCTCATAGCGCTGAGCGGCCCAATCGCCACCGAGATAATGCCATGGGGAGGTCTCGTGACCGCCCCATGGCGAGAGCCAATTCGTGAACGTGAGGTAGATCACTCCACCAGGGACGACGACGCGCACCATCTCCGACAGCATCCGCTGATAGGAGACCACATGCTCCAGCACGTTCGACGAGTAACTGACACGCACTGAACCGGTGGAGACTGGCAGTGCGCAGCCGTCGGCGATGATCCCGTCCACCAGTTTCCGGCCGTGTTCGTTCATCTGATCGATGTCGTATTCAGCCGTGAGAGCCCGGGCGCCGGCCTGGCGGAAGGCATCGGCCACGTACCCAGATGCTCCACCGACATCGAGGATTGTCGAGCCACTCAGCTCACAGAATCGAGAGACATCGGATACGGTGTCCTCGGCGAGCATGCCATAGAAGGTTGCAGGATCTGTGCCCTCGTGGCGAAACGCCCGGAAGATTGCAAACGATCGCCTAACTCCCTTCACATCGCTAGCTCTTGGGCTTGAAGGGCGAGCGTTGAAATCGGCGAGAAGAGCTCATCGAACTCCACGCACATCGTTTGCGGAAGGAACTCGTTGAGGTCGACCATCAACCGGTTGCAGGCCTGCTGCAGGGCGACTGGAGGAACGCAAGGGAGCAAGATTGCAGTTCCTCCCTCCCACTCCAACATGAGATCCACTCTCCGCACGAATGGCTTGACGGATATGTTGGCTATGTCGATCGTCACCCCTGGCATGAATACCCCTCGTATGGGACGTCGGATCTTCCAGGTCAGACGGTTCCGAACGACATCTCGCAGCATGTAAAACGAGTCACCAACCGGTCTCACATGGCTCCCAGGGACGTCAGTCCAATGGACGGGCGCCTCCTCCATCCGAAGGCCCAATCTCGCCGCCATGTCCAGCACCTCGACGTCGAACGCGAAGCGCTCCACCCGGCTGCAATGGAACAGGAGCTTGGCTATTGAGCCCTTGAACGCCTTGAATCCGCACTGCGTGTCCATATAGGGAAGCTGTGTCAGCTGTGACACCAGCGTTCCGAAGGTCCAGTTCATCGCTCGGCGGTGCAATTCGCGGTTAACCACCGACCCCTGGTGCGCTCGTGATCCGACGGCGAGATGATTGCCTTGAAGAGCACCCATGAGGGCAACGAGGTCACGCGGATCGGTAGCCATGTCAGCATCGATGTACGCGATGACTTCTCCCCGCGCTCGGGTCACTCCAGCCCTGACGGCTGCCCCCTTTCCGCAGTTGCGGTCGAGAGACACAACCTCGTGCTGAGGCCACGAAGCCAAGTGGCCGCGGGCCACTTCAACCGTGCCGTCGGTGCTGCCGTCATCAACAACGACTATCTCCGTTTCCTCCGAGGAGATCCCTTCCATCAGCGTCTTTAGACCCGCTCCCAGCCGATCCGCCTCGTTGTAGGCAGGGACAACGAGGCTCAATCTCGTTCCCATCAAGATTCGCCCCCGTTCCGACCGCCCAACCGAGTCCTACCGCCGCAAAGCCCAATATTCAGCCTGCCGTATGGTCACCGATCAAACAATAGGCGATCGCTTCCTGCCACGCAGAGTGGCAAGACCAGGCACTTTACGGCTCTTTGGAGCCCGGCGCATCCGGCGGGTTCCGCCGTCACCACCGGCAACGGCCCGCACCGCTGACATGCCGCTTGGGCCTCTCGCGACAGCCCCGCTACAGGGTCGTCTTCTGGCCCCTACGCTGCCTTGTTCTACGCGCGCCGCTGCCGTCGCATTCTGCCGTCAGCCGTGCTCGTCATCCTGACCTCGGTGCTCGCCACCTATGCCTTGATCAGCACGAGATTCGGAAACGAAACCGCGAACGAGGGTCGTTTCGCTGCTTTGCGTTCAACTTGCCCTATTTCTTTCCCGGTTGGGGTCCCATTGCCCACGCTGGGGAACTACTGGTCCCGCGCCGTGGAGGAGCAGTTCTACATCGTCTCCCCTGCGCTTTTCTTCTCGCGGCTGCGATTAATGAGGGACCATCTCTGCGAACACGGCTAGCTATCGTGCTCACGAGCGGCATCGTCGCGTCTTGCTCGCTCTCTGTCATCCAGACTCGAACCGACCTGGGATGGGCCCGTCCAAGCGCACCGTTCAAAATCGGTTTAGGCGTGAGCGCCGGCATGATTTTGCTTCTGACGTTACTGATCGTCCTTCATTCTAGGGAGTCGGAAGGGATCGGAGGCACTGTCCGAGGGCGGACGGCGGAGCAGAGCTGGGTGCTCGACGAGTCCGCTGATGCTCGGCCGACGGCGCGGCGATTCCTCATCGACGCCAGGCCGTTGCCGGCTATCAACGCCGAAGGCGCACCGCCCAACCCCGTCGCTCTGCATTCAGTAGCTGCCCGGAGCCCGGACCTGAATACCGTCAGGTGGGCAGTCGCCTGAGGTCATCTCGCAGCGCTAGCCAGGAATCGCGTACCAGACGTCGGCGAGCCCGGGCTCGCCGGTCGGCGGCGCCCCGAGCAACCAGGTCATGAATGCGACGAATCCGGCGGGATCGGCGCCGAGCGTCGGGAAAGCGATGAAGGTCCGAACGTGCCACGAGTGGAATTGGGCCAACAGCGAGGCTCGCAACTGCGGCGTCTGCGTCGGTGGCTGTCCGTTGTACAGGGCGACGAGAACCCGAGCCGTCAGCGTGTCCCGCGTGTAGCCAAGGGTAGGGCCAAAGGCGATCGAGTGGTCATTCCGACCCTTTGGCAGGAGGAAGTACGCAGCCGGCATCCGGAAGCGCATATCGGCGGCCGCCTGCCATTGCTGGCTGTTGGGCGTCACCGCCGTGGCATAGGGATAGACCACCGCCGTGCTTCCTGGCGGCACCTTCTGGAGGGCGGTCGAAGAGAAGAACGCGGGCGTTCCGATGTCAGCGACGGGGTACTGAGCAGCTGGCAGGAGTGGCAGCAGAGCAACCGCAGCCAAAGCCAAGGGCACCAACGTCGCCATGACCGACGCCGACACCTTCGCCTGCCTCCTCGTTCCTCCTTTGGAATGCGCCCTCCTCGGGACCCCGTTCGAGCGTCTCTCCACCAACACGGTGTGCAGATGGTCGAGGATCAACGCCAGTAGGAGTGCGGCGAACAATGCGACGTAGAGGCTGTAGCGGACAGGAATGCCATTGCTCAGCACGGGGAGCTTGGCCAGCACCTTTCCCGGCAGGGGGATCCCGCTCGGAGTCGCCGACGGTGGACCAGTGACCACGAGAGTCGAGCCAAGCGAAAGGATCACAGCGACTGCGCCGACGATGGCGGCGACCCGGAGAGGACCGGACCGGCGCCAGAGGACGATCGATCCCACGAGGATGAGAAGGAGAAGAGTGATACCCAGGTAGGAA
Organism: uncultured Acidimicrobiaceae bacterium; assembly: GCA_963774915.1. Lineage (GTDB taxonomy): Bacteria > Actinomycetota > Acidimicrobiia > Acidimicrobiales > RAAP-2 > CAVSNH01. Next base: position 443,284 of record CAVZGR010000001.1, read on the forward strand.
CCGTTCTCGGTCGTGCTGTTGGCGAAGTTAGCGGCCGTCTTCGCCAGACCGGCGGGAGCGAACCGGAACAAGGAATCCGGGATGATCAAGCCGGCGAGATCGGCTCGATACGCCTGCGGAACAAGCTGGATGGGACCTCTGATCGAGCTGGGGCCCCGGAGCGCGAACCAAACGGGGTAGGCCAGCAATACCGCGGTGGTCCCGGCCGCCCACAGCAGACCTGAGACGGCTCTGCGCCACCGGTTGGCCAGCTGTCGACGCTCGACGACCGCCGTGGTCAGGACGAAGATGCCGGTGATGACAAGCGTCGACACCATCACCTCGCTCGATATGAAGAACTGAGCGGCGACGAGAAGGCCCAACCCGACCCCTGTCCATCGCGGGGACCAGCGCTGGCGAACACACAGTTCGTGGGCCATCAGAAGCACCAAGGGGGGCACCACGATGAACGTCAGGTCCAAGTGGCCGGCGCTCTGACCGATCTCGTAGGGCGAGAACCCGTAGAGCAGGCCCGCCACGAAAGCCGCTGGTCTCCACGAGACCCAGCGGCGAACGACGAAGTAGGCACTGGTCGCCGACGCCGGCATTGCCACGGTCATCAGGACATTGAAGGAAGCCACCGAGCTCCAGATCCACGTGATGGGACTGGCGACAAACCCAAGGAGCTGGATGCCGGTGTTGGTGAGGAGGTTGACCCCGAGCGGGTAGTTGGAATAGTCGCTGTAGAACGGCGAGTGGCCATGGGCCAACGCGTACGGTGTCCACTTGAGCAGCCACATGAACGCGAACTGGTCACCTCCGGGTTCGGAGACTGAGGTCGGATGGCTGCCCCAGATCCCCCAGAAGAGAGCAATCCCCAGCACCAGGTAGAGCGCGATAGCGATGACCGCGCTCCGAAAACCTGACCGTGGGCCCGACGTGACCGGGTCCCGCCAACCGTCCACCGTTGGCAAAGCGGGCGCCTCGTCGGTATCGGGAGCGGTTGCCGCTTCGAGCCCCACCGGGCTCACTCGCGCTCCCGCAGGTCGGTGCCAGCTGGCAGGTCGCAGGTGGTGCGCGAGATCTGTCCCGGTAAGGGCGCATCCGGATCACGACGGCACCGCCGACTCTCGCTGAGGCCCATCACGCGACACGCGAAACAACTGCAACACCACTCCCTCCGAGAACATCGAATACTCCGCCTTGGTGGGCGATGCTACTTACAGCCGGCGCTCCTCCTACGTATCAGGACGGAGCCTTCCCTGTGCATGCGTCGCGCTTGAGGTCCGCCGAGACGGGCGCGCCAGAACCGCGATGAGAGCAACTTCGGAGGTCGGTAGGGCGACGACTGACGGAGCCGGCTCGCCCCGCCCGAAGTCACGCGGGATTCGATGGTGCTATCCGTGGAACGCGACCCAACGGGAGCTCCCACCGCTCGCGTGACCAGCACGCTTTCGTCCTGATCGGACCACCGGTGCCCCGACGATCGGCAGCAGACCTCGCCGGCGGAAGTGAGGGACAGCTGGCGACCGCGGTGGTCGTTTCGGAGCGCGAACAGTGAGGCCGCAGGAAGTCGGCGCCAGAGCATCGCCTTCGACGCAGCCCTACGGCCACACCTTGGATCGGGACGCCCGTTCTGATGCCGCCTTGACCTGGGCGGTCCGGGCGGATGCGGCCCCGCCACCGATGATCGGGCCGGTCCGAGGCCTGGGCGCGCCCGAACCCGGCACCTTGGCCCCTTCCGGAGCCGCCCGGCCGGTGACGGACCAGTGGAGGAGCCGGGCCTGGCTGTCCACCAACGAGGCGGTTCTGATCCCCCAGAACTCGAATCCGTAGCGGTGTCCGGCCACCTGGGCGAGCATGGCGATGAGGGTCCCAGCGGCGGCCATGGCATCGGTACCCGCGGGCGAGCCGGCGACATCCGCCTGGGTGGCGATGACCTTTGCCAGTGTCACCGTGACCGCGTTGAGAGCCCGCACGCGCAGGCCCTGGAACCGGTGGTCGCCCTCGACCGTGGTGAGCTCCACCACCCGGAGGACGGCCCGGTTGCGCTCCCAGTAGTCCATGAATCCCTCGACGACCGCCACCGCCGTCGACCAGCTCGCCTCCTCTGACCAGTCGCCGTCGACCAGGTTGGCCAGGATGCCAACGCCCTGGACCAGCTCCTCGGCGAGGACGGTGATGGCCGCCTCGACGTTCTCGAAGTACTGGTAGAACGTGGCCGGCGAAGTGCCGGCCCGCCGGGCGATGTCGATGACCTTGATGGAGCGCCAGGGGGTCTCGACCAGCATCTCGGCCGTGCATTCGAGCAACCGGCGCCGGGTCGCTCGGCCGCGCCGGCCCGGCGTCCGCCCGTCGGTGGTGGTAGTGGTGGCGATCGGCTCGGGTACTTCGGCCACGGGCACGGAGGGAAATGGTACTGACGGCCCTGCTCGTTGCCGTTAGCCGACGTCGGGGGCACCGATTGGCCCTGGTTCCGCGCGGTTCCGCCTCCGGGCCGGAAATCGCCTGCGAGTAGGGTGAACCTTCATGGTGAGTGCCTCGGCGCCATCGGCGCGCCGTCCGCTGACCCGGGCTCAGCAAGCACGCCGGCAGCGGGTCATCGACGCGGCCATGGGCCTCGGTCTGGACGGTGGCTACGACGCCGTCCAGATGCGCGACGTGGCCGCGCGGGCTGATGTGGCCATGGGCACGGTGTACCGCTACTTCACCAGCAAGGACCATCTGCTGGCGGCCACGCTCGTCTACTGGGTCGAACAGCTCGACGGCCGTTTGGCCCTGCTGCCTCCACAAGGTGAGGCGGCGGCCGACCGGGTCCTCGACGCCCTCGACCGCGCCCTTCGGGCCATGGGCCGCCAACCTCGGCTGGTGGGCGCCGTCTTCACCGCGCTCGCCTCACCCGACCTGGCTGCCATCGAGTGCCAGCAGCAGGTGTCGGCCCTCATGGAGGGCATCATCACCCGAGCCATCGGCGACCGACAGCCGAGCGACATCAGCGACCGTGCCCGCATCATCGGCCACGTCTGGTATTCGGCGCTCGTCGGTTGGGTCAACGGGTGGAGCGACATGAAGCGAGTCCACGACGAGCTGGCCGTGGCCATCGGGCTCCTGCTCCCCTCTGCGTCGTACGCCCGGGCCGTCTAACCCCTCACCAGAACGGACCTGCTCGTCACAAAAAGCTGACCGCACGCCTGACGACGAACGAAACGGCGGTTGGGTGCCCTACTCGTGGCACCAGTCCGAGATACGTTCGGCCGGTGCCAGCGGCCATCGAGGTCAACCGACTGTCAAAGCGATTCGGCCCCATTGAGGCCGTCTCCGACCTGAGCTTCGAGGTCAATGCCGGCCGCGTGACTGGCTTTCTCGGCCCCAACGGCTCGGGGAAGACCACCACTCTCCGTATCCTCCTCGGGCTGGTCGGGTCCACTGAGGGGTCGGCCACCTTCGGTGGGCGGCGCTACGTCGACCTCGATCGCCCCATTCACCACGTGGGCGCCGTGCTGGAGGCGACCAGCTTCCATCCGTCGCGGCGGGCCGAAGACCACCTAAGGGCGGTGGCCATGGCCGCCGGGATCCCGCGCCAACGAGTCCGCCAAACACTAGAACTGGTTGGGCTGGGCGACGAAGGAAGACGTCGGGTCGGCAAGTTCTCACTGGGCATGCGCCAGCGGCTGCAGCTGGCCACGGCCCTGCTGGGCGAGCCCGAGGTCCTGATCCTGGACGAGCCGTCCAACGGTCTCGACCCGCAGGGGATCTCGTGGCTCCGGACTTTCATGCGGTACCAAGCTTCGGTCGGCCGGGCCGTCCTTGTGTCCTCGCACCTGCTGACCGAGATGCAGGAGACGGTCGACGACGTGGTCATCATCTCCCACGGCCGGCTCGTCCTTCAGGCTCCGTTGGCGGACCTCGCCCATCTACAGGGGACGCGCTCGGGACTCCGGGTCCGCACTCCGGAGCTCGAGCGCCTCACCGCTCTGCTCGCCGAGGTGCCGGCCGGTTACCGCCAGGACGGTGCCGACGCGCTGATCATCGACGGTGCCACTCCTGAGTGGTTCGGCCCCTTCGCCGCCCAGCACCAGATCGTCCTCTACGAGCTCATACCGAGCGGGGACACGCTGGAGGACGTCTTCTTACGCCTGACCCACGGCTTCGACACGCCCGATCCGGTCCAGGCCGACCAGACCCCACCGGCCGGAGGTCAGGCGTGATCAACGTCATCCGAGCTGAGTGGCTCAAGCTCCGCACCACCGCCGTTCCGTGGGTGCTCACCAGCATCGCGCTCATCGTCAATGCCCTGTTCGTCCTCACCATCTTCCTCACCCCGAACAACAGCCCGGACGCCGGCAGCGGCGGCGGGTTCGGCGGCGGCAGCTCGTCGTCGTCCGGAGGCGGTGGAGCGGTGGTGGGCAACTCGGGCTACCTGATCCCCCACACCACCCAGCAGCTACGCAACCTCATCGGTGCGGGTCTGCTCGACTACATCTTCGCCCTGCTTCTCGGAACGCTCATCGTGACGACCGAGTTCCGGCACAAGACGGTGACGAGCTCGTTCCTCGTCACGCCTCGCCGGCCCGTGCTGGTGGCCGGCAAGCTGATGAGCGCCGCCCTCATGGGTGCCGGGCTCGCCCTGGTCATGGTGGCAGTCACCCTGCTCGGCGGCGGCCTTGCCCTGGTCGCCCGAGGAGGCTCCTTCTCCGCCCTGGCCGGTCAGATCCCGGCCGTTCTTCCGGGGATGGTGCTCGTCTTCGCCCTCTTCGGCGTCCTCGGCGTGGGAGTCGGGTCGATCCTCACCAATCAGGTGGCGGCCATCATCGTGGTCCTCGGGTGGTTCCTCATCCTCGAGAACATCCTGGTCGGCCTGGTGGGCTCGGCCCTTCGCTGGGTGCCGACCGGTGCGGCCGCCGCCGCCGCCAGTGTGAGCCGCGGGCGGGCGATGCACCTCGGGCTCTTTTCGTGGTGGGAGGGGGCCCTGCTCATGCTCGGCTATGGCCTGGTGTTCGCGGCCATCGGTTCCTACATCCTCACCCGGCGCGACATCACCTGACCGGGCGCCACGGTCCTGTCGAGGCACGCGGCCGGCCGGGTCGCCGTTCGACGGCACCGAGGGTCCCCGCTCATCCGGAGCCTCGTCGATACAGTCGACAGCGGCCTCATGGACCGACCCCGTCGCGGCCAGGACACGAGCCCCGGTGCGCTGTTGACAGCGAAGATTGAGCCGGACCGAGGGGAGGTGGCATGGACCGCAAGTGGTGGACGTTGCTCGTCGTCTGCATCGGCACGTTCATGCTGCTGCTCGACATCACCGTCGTCACCGTGGCCTTGCCCGCCGTACAGGCCGCCCTGCACTCCACCTTCCCTGATCTCCAGTGGGTCCTCGACGCCTATGCCCTGACCCTGGCCTCGTTCCTGCTCGTCTCGGGCGTGCTCGGCGACCGATTCGGACGCCGCGGCGTCTACGTGGTGGGTCTCGTCGTCTTCACGCTCTCGTCGCTCGCCTGCGGACTGGCCCGGTCGCCCTCCATGCTGATCCTGTCCCGAGGCGTCCAGGGCCTCGGAGCGGCGATGCTGTTCGCCACCGGGCTCGCCCTCCTCGCGCTTGCCTTCTCCGGTCGCGAACGGGGCATCGCCTTTGGTATCTACGGATCGGTGCTCGGTGGCGCGGTGGCAGTTGGGCCACTGTTGGGCGGCGCCATCACGAGCGGGATCAACTGGCGCTGGATCTTCTTCCTCAACGTGCCGCTCGGTGTCATCGCCATTGCCCTTGCCCTGACCAAGATCGACGAGGTGCGGTTCGTCGTCAAGCGGAGGATCGACTGGGTCGGGCTCGTCTCGTTCGCTGCCGCTCTGTTCATGCTGGTCTATGCGTTGGTCCGGGCAAATGCCCTCGGCTGGAGCAGCCACACCATCGTGAGCCTGCTGGTTGGATCCGGGGTGCTCATGACCGTCTTCGTGGTGACCGAGTGGCGGCTCGGGCGTAATCGGCGCATGCACCGTCACCGGCACGCGGCTGCGGGGTTGCGGGACCCCATGCTCGACCTCTCACTCTTCAAGCGGCCCGCCATGTCGGGTGTGTCCATCGCCGCCTTCGCGCTGTCTGCCTCCATTTTCGGAATGTTCCTCTACATCACGCTCTACCTTCAGGAGGTCCTCGGGTTGAGCCCCATCGGCACTGGCATCCGCCTGTTACCCATCACCGTGGTGGCGTTCGGCGTGGCTCCCCTCACCGGACGGCTGTCGGTCGCCGTCCGGTCGCGCTATCTGCTCGGCCTCGGCCTCCTTCTCGTGGCCCTCGGGTGCGAGCTCATGACCAAGACCCGTCCCGACTCGTCGTGGAACGTCCTCCTACCCGGGTTCATCGTGGCCGGCATCGGAGTCGGCATGGCCAACACCATCATCGCCTCGGCCACCGTTTCCGTCGTACCACCCGAACGAAGCGGTATGGCCTCTGGGACATCGAGCACCTTCCGGCAGGTCGGTCTGGCCACCGGCATCGCCGCGCTCGGTGCCGTGTTCTTGGCGGAGATCCGGCCAACCACGGTCGACGCGCTCGCCAAGAGCAGCGCCGGCCGACAAGTCCTCCACCTCGGACCTCGCGTATCGACGGCCATCTCGCAGGGCCTGGTACGCCAAGCGGCCGCCAACCTTCGAAGTGGTGCCGCCCAAAATGCGCTCCTCAGCGCCTATCGGACGGGGTTCACCACCACCTTCAACCACCTCATGACCATCGCCACGGTGATCGCTGCCATCGGCGGGCTCGCCGCGCTGGCACTCGTACGCCAGCGCGACTTCGTACCAAGCATCAACCTCGAAGAGGCCTTGGTCATCCCAGCCGCGGACGCGAACGACGGCGCAATGACGCGAGACCATGCCATGCAGGTCGAACCCTCGGTCGAACCTTCGGGATCTGCGGCCCGGCGCTGACGGAGTTGATCAAAATCAGAAACGTCGATCCGGAACGTGCGGCGGCCTGACGGCGGGATCGGCGTCACCCCTACCTGTCTAAGGTGACCCGACAAGGGGTGACTGCGAAGGAGACAGATGATGAAGACCAGGCTGACCGAGGTCCTCGACATCGAACATCCGGTGATGTTGGCCGGCATGGGCGGCGTCTCCTATGCCGACCTGGTCGTCGCCGTCTCCGAGGCCGGCGGCTTCGGCTGCCTCGGCGCCTCGACCATGAGCAATGAGCGGATGGTGGCCGAGATCGCCGAGGTGCGAAAGCGAACCGACAAGCCCTTCGGCGTCGACCTCCTCACGGCCATGCCCGGCGACCTCGCCAGCCAGGTCGAGCAGGTCATCGCCGGTGGCGCGTCCGTGTTCGTCGCTGGACTGGGTGTCCCCGCCGAGGTCGTCGAGCTCTGCCACCGCCACGGCGTGCTGGTCGTCAACATGTGCGGCAAGGTGTCCCACGCCAAGCGGGCGCTCGATGCCGGTTGCGACATCGTGGTGGCCCAGGGGACCGAGGCCGGTGGCCACACCGGTCTCGTGGCCACCATGCCGCTTGTTCCTCAGATCGTCGACGCCGTCGGCAGCCGGATCCCAGTGGTGGCAGCCGGCGGACTCTTCGACGGACGCGGGCTGGCCGCCTCGCTCGCCCTCGGGGCGGACGGGGTCTGGATCGGTACTCGCTTTATCGCCACCCCCGAGGCTCGGGGGGTGACGGGTTATAAGGAGGTGCTGGTCGAGACGCCCGAGGACGGCACCACCATCAGCCGCGCCTTCTCCGGGAAGACCATGCGCGTGGTCCGCAACAACTACACCGCCTACTTCGACGACCACCCGGACGAGCTCCAGCCCTTCCCGGCCCAGCTCGGCAAGTCGATGCACGACGGCGCCTTCCACTTGGGTGGCGGCCCGGATACCGCAGGGGTGGACCCCGGCATGGAGTGCTATCCCTCGGGGCAGGGGGTGGGGGCCATTGACCACCTCGTCCCGGCCGGCACACTCGTCACTCAGATGGTGGAGCAGGCCGAGCAGGTGCTCGCTGACCTGGCGAGGGCCTAGCCCGCTCACCGTTGGCGTCGACCGGGCGGAGAGGTTCTGCTGGTCGACGATCCGAACATTCAGCCCGAGTCCAAGACCGAACGGTCCCCCCGCCGGAGTCCGGCGATGATGTCGCGGTACGTGCCGGCCGAGTCTGCTCCCATGGCATCCGTCGTCATCCATTCGATGCCGTGCTCGCCGCGGTGGCGGTCGATGCCGTAGAGACCGAACCGTGGCTCATAGGAGCCCCACTCGTAATTATCGACGATCGACCAGTGCCAGTACCCGACGACGGGCACACCTTGATCGATGGCCTCCATCACGGCGGCGACGTTGTCGCGCAGGTAGCGGGGGCGATCCCAACCGTCGACGCGCGGGAAGGGGCACCCGTTCGCCACCCGGTTGCAGAGGCCGTTCTCGACGATCCAAAGCGGGACGTCTGGCACCAGCGAGTGCTGGACGCCGAGCCACCGGCGAAGGCCATCAGGGTCGGGGGGGTCGTCCCACAGCGCCCGACTCGGCTGGGCAGAGCGGCCGCCGGCCGTGCGATGGCCCGGCAGCGCGGAAGTGATCGCCCACTGTGGGCTGATAGAAGTCGAGTCCGAGCGCGTCGAGGGTGCGCTCGTAGGGGCTCTCGTAGACGGCGTCGAGGACGCGCCGGGCGCCGGGACGGGCCCGCGCCGATCTCCCGTAGTCCGAGCGCCAGGCGCTGAACCGACGGGACATTCGCTCTCTCGCCGTTCGGGCCGGCAGCAGCGAGTCGTGGCGGTCTCGGCGATCGTCGATCCAGTCGTCGATGTCCCGTCGTTCGATCCCGAAGCTTCGGGCCAGCAGCAGGTCGATGAGTAGGCGGTCGCACTCATAGAGGCTGAGGCAGGTGTTGTTGGTCGTCACGGTGGCGTCGGGCTGAGCGGAGTGAATGACCTCGTAGGCCCGCACGTGGGCGGTGAGCAAGCTGTCGACGGCCATCTGCATGTCGTGGAGCGCGCCCCACCGACCGGGAGGGAACATGCCGAGCACCCACGTCCCGATGGCCAAGACGTTGATCTCGTTGATGGTCACCCAGTGGCGGACCCCGTCGCCCAGCGATTCGACCACGATCGCCACCCAGTCGCGGAACCGCTCCGCGGCATCGGGACGTAGCCAGAAGTTCTCCCCCAGCCATGCCGGGTGGGTGAAGTGGTGGAGGGTCACGAGGGGTGTGAGGTTGCGTTCGAGACACCCGTCGACGATGGCTGCGTAGCGATTCAGGGCTTCTTTGTCGGGAGGGCCGTCCTCCGGGCAGATTCGGGCCCATTCGACGCTGAAGCGGAAACTGTTGCACCCGAGCCCGGCCGCCCGGTCGAGGGATTCCTCGGGCCGGTCCCAGAAACCGACGGCGATGCCCGACGGCTCCACTCGCCCGACCTGCTCCCACGCCAGCCAGTTGTTGGCCGGCTGACCGGTGCGGTTGTAACCGCCTTCGATCTGGAAGCCGGCCGTCGCCACCCCGAAGAGGAACTCGGGCGAAAGGGGCCTGGACTCGGCCCCCTGCGCCGATTGGCCACGAGCTCGCGCTTGGGTCGCCACCGTCGTCGTCTTCCTTCCCATGCACCGACCGACGTTCGTCGTCCCCGGATGGTGGCGTCGACAGCCGACCCATCCGCTCCGCCACGGTGGTCCGCGGTCGGCCGATGCTACCTTGCCGTCGTCGACGGGTCCCTCCCGTCACCGACCCGTGATGACACCCCGCGACCCCGAACGGACCCCCGTCGTCATCGCCGCCGGCCAGTCGATCGAGCGCGACGCACTGGTGACGCCGATGGACCTGATGGTGCGAGCCGCGGAAGCAGGCCTCTCGCACGTGCCCGCCTTGCGCCAGGCCATCGAACGGGTTTCGGTCGTGCGATCCCTCGGCTATGCCGGGCCCGATCCCGCTTCGCAAGTTGGCCGCACACCTCGGGCTCGCCCGTCCCGTATGCGAGGTGTCCACCATCGGCGGCAACACGCCGCAGTGGCTCGTCAACCGAGCGGCGTCGGCCATCGCCGCCGGCGAGCTGTCGGCCACTCTCATCGCCGGAGCCGAAGCCCTTCGGTCGTCGCGGGCCCGTCGAGCCGCGGGCGAGCCGCGCCCGAGCGCCGAAGCGGAGGGGCCGGCCGATCCGGTGGTGGGTGACGACCGCTCAGGGATCGGGCCGGCCGAAGGAGCCATCGGGCTCATCCTCCCCGTCCACATCTATCCCATGCTCGAAAGCGCCATCGCCGCTGCCGCCGGTCACGACGGGCCCGATCATCGCCAGGTCATGGGCGCGCTCCTCGCTCCGTTCAGCGAGGTGGCCGCCACCCATCCCTTCGCCTGGTTCCCGGAGCGCTACTCGGCCAAGGCAATTGCCACGCCGTCGCCTGACAACAGAGTGGTCGCCGAGCCCTACACCAAGCGAATGTCCGCCTTCCTCGGGTCGGACCAAGGAGCCGCGCTCATCGTGTGCTCGCTGGCTGCCGCCGAGAAAGCAGGGGTTTCCGACCGGGCCGTGTTCGTCTGGGCCGGCGCCGAGGCCAACGACGTCTACTTCCCGGCCAGCCGGTCCGAGCCCGGACGTTCGCCGGCCATTGCTGCCGCCGGCCGGGCGCTGTTCGCAGCGGCCAGTGCGGCGGCCGGTCCCGATGGGCGCGTCGACGTCGACGACCTCGAACTGATCGATCTCTACTCGTGCTTCCCGTCGGCCGTCGAGGCTGCCGCCGACGCCCTGGGTCTGGCCGGCGACGACCAGCGCGGCCTGACCGTGACCGGCGGCTTGCCCTACTTCGGCGGGCCCGGGAACAACTACACGACCCACGCCGTCGCCACCCTCACCGACCGGTTGCGCGATGAATCCGCACGGGGCGGTGACCGACCGCAGTTCGGCTTGGCCACCGGCCTCGGTTGGTTCATCACCAAGCACGCCCTCGGGCTCTACGCCACCGAGCCACCCCCCGACGGGTTCCACCGGGGGGACACGACTGCCGCCCAGCAGACCATCGACGCCACGGCGACCCCGATGGCGCTCGAGGTCGAGGAGCCGACTGCGGCGGTTGTCGTGGCGGTCACGGTAGTGAGAGCAGGTGACGGCACCGATGGCGTCGGGCCGGCCACCGCCGCACCGGCCATCGTCCGCTTGCCCGACGGTCGGCAGATGGCGGTGACCCCGGCCGATGAGCGTGTTCTCGACGAGGTCGGAGGGTGCGACGTCCCCGGTCTCGTCGGGACCGACTTTCTCGTCCAGCCAGGACCACCGCGCTACCGTCTGCGCTGACGGGGAGCGCCAGGCACCGACCGGTTGCCCGAGCTTGCGTTCATCCGAGCCACGATGGGGGAGCCCTCATGTCCGACGAAGTGATCCGCCAGCGCCACGGCCAAGTCGAGGTCCTGACCATCAACCGTCCCGAGGCGCGCAACGCCATCAACGGCGCCGTGTCCCGGGAGATGTCGGCGGCCCTCGACGAGTTGGTCACCGACGACGGGTGCCGGGTGGTCGTGGTCACCGGGGCCGGCGACAAGGCGTTCAGCGCCGGGATGGACTTGAAGGCCTTCGCCGCCGGCGAGGCCGGCGACATCATGGGGGCGAATGGTGGCTTCGCCGGCCTCACCCAGCGAACCTTCGACAAGCCGATCATCGCCGCCGTGAACGGGCACGCCCTGGCGGGTGGTTGCGAGATCATGCTGGCCTGTGACCTGGTGGTGGCCGTCGAGGGCGCAACCTTCGGCATACCCGAGGTCAAGCGCGGGCTCTTCGCCGGTGCCGGCGCGCTCATCCGGCTGCCCAAGCGCATCCCGACCGCGCTCGCCCTCGAACTCGCCCTCACCGGCGAGGCCATCTCGGCCGAACGCGCCTACGAGATCGGCCTGATCAACCGTGTGGTGCCGACCGGACGCCTCATGGACGAGACGTTGGCCCTGGCCGAGCTCATCGCCGACAATGCCCCGCTCGCCGTACGGGCATCCAAGCGGGTCATGAAGGTGGCCGGCGAGCTGCCCGACGCTCAGGGTTGGGAGGTCAACAACGCCGCCTTCTCGGATGTGTTCGGCTCGAAGGACGCCATGGAGGGCGCCACCGCCTTCGCCGAGAAGCGCAAGCCCAACTGGACCGGCGCCTGACCGAACAGCCGACGGCGGAACTCGCGGAGCGAACCGTGCGACCCGTCGCGGCCGACGCGGCTTCGCTGGCCAGTGCCGCGGATGGCATCCGTCTCACCCTGCACGTGCTGGCCGCATCTATCTGGGTGGGCGGGCAGTTGACCGTGGCCGGCCTCTTGCCCACCGTGCGCACATTCGGTGACGAGGCGCCCAAGGCCGTGGCCCGCGCTCTGGCCCGCCTTCTGTGGCCGGCCTACGCCGTACTCGTGATCACCGGATTCTGGAACGTGAGCACGTTCCAGGTCGGGAGCGCGCCGGCCGCCTGGAAGGCCGTCCTCGTGGCCAAGATCGTGGTGGTGGCGGCCGCGGGACTCGCGGTTCTGGCCCACCAAGGGTCCTCCACAGCGCGAGGGAAGGCCATCTTCGGGGCCATCGGCGCCCTGACCTCGGTCGCGGCCCTCGTCCTCGGGGTCTTTCTGGCCGGCTGAGCTCACCCGTTCCGTCACGCTCGGGGCACCCGTCATCTGGGCAGACCCTCGGCATCGAACTACATGCCGGGGAGCCGGGGTCTAACCTGGCAACGCCGGTCGAAACGGAGGTCGTTGTGTTCATTGCCCCGCCTGCAGACATCTTCGGGGTCGACGGCGTCATCATCTTGGTGGTGGTGGTCGTCGTCCTCTTCGGCGGCACCCAGATCCCCAAGCTGGCCCGTTCCCTGGGCTCCGCCCAAAAGGAATTCAAGAAAGGGCTCGAGGAGGGCGGTGCCGAGGACCCGGCCACGGTCGTGGTGAACCAGGCCGCACCGCCCCCGGCAGTGAGCCCGCCGCCGGCCGTCGTGGTGAACCCGCCACCGCAGCCCTCGGCCATCCAGCCCGGCGAGGGCTCGCCCAACGCTCCTTCTTCCTGACCACTTCCTGACTCGCCTGCGTTCCGATCCGACCACTGGGCATCGTGGCCGCTGCGTCGTCCCGCACGCCGGGCTCGTCCCGCGCTGAGCATCTCGGACTGCGCCTGCCCTTCTGGGGCCTTCAGGGTCTCGAGCTCGTGATGGCCCTCGCATTGATCGACGTGGCCGTGCACGTCGATCACGCCGCGCTGCTCCTCGTGGCCGCCGGTGCTCTCGGGCTCCTCGCCCTCTCTGCCCGCGGTCCTCTCGGGGTCGTGCGGGTGGTCCCACCGCGCGCCCACGTCGTCCTCTGTGTCGTGGTGGCCGCGCTGGTCCTCGCCGCGCTGGTCCTCTGCGCAGTGGGGGCGGCCGGACTGCGGCCGGGCGCGGCCGGGATCGCGGTGCTGGCGTTCGCCATGCTCGGTCTCGTGCGCCTGGCCACCCTCACCCGGACCGACGCAAGCCCGCTGCCTCGCGGGGTATGGCCCGCCCAGGTCATCGACGCCTCGGCCGTCGTGGCTGAGGACCAGGACGGAACCCAACGGCCACTCGCACCACCGGTTGCGGCCGCGTCCGGTCCACAGGTCATGGGGAAGGGGTCGGTGCCGTCGACGTCACCCGACGGCTCGACGACAGATCGCATCGCCCGCCTGGCCGGCGAGGCGGTCGCCACCGGCCAGAAGGCGGCTCGCCGTCACCGTCCGACCATCGAGGCCGGCGCCCGGCGGGGCATCCGCTCCCTTGGTCGGGCGGTGGGCCGGATGGGCCGCTAAGAAGGCGGACCGTGGCACCACGAGATGTTCTGCAGGTGGCCGACGACCTCTGGACTGGCCGGGTCACCACCCAGCGGGTCCACCCGGTGGCCCTCGCCACCTCCGGGATGGCGGAGATCGGCCCCGGCGTGGCGTTCGTCCCCTCGTTCGCCAACGTGTCGGCTGTGGACACCGAGGACGGGTTGTTCCTCGTCGACACCGGTAGCTCCCTTGCCGCCGGGCAGGTCCACGACATCCTGCGGGACTGGTCGAGCGCTCGGCTGCACACCGCCGTCTACTCCCACGGCCACATCGACCATGTCTTCGGCGTGCCCGTGTGGGAGTCCGAGTCGGCCGACCACGGGTGGCCGGCTCCCGTGGTCGTGGCCCACGAGGCCCTACCCGAGCGCTTCGACCGCTACATCAAGACCGCCGGCTTCAACACCATCATCAACCGCCGACAGTTCGCCATCGACAACCTCGAATGGCCGACCGAGTACCGCTATCCGGACCGCACCTACCGCGACCATCTCAACCTCGATGTCGGCGGTGTCCGGGCCGAGCTGCACCACGCCCGGGGTGAGACCGACGACCACACCTGGACGTGGTTCCCCGACCGACGCGTCCTCTGCTGCGGCGACCTGTTCATCTGGGCCTCGCCCAACGCCGGCAACCCTCAGAAGGTCCAGCGCTACCCACTCGAGTGGGCCGACGCCCTCCGGCGCATGCTCGCCCTCTACGAGCGGCCGGAGGGAGGACCCGAGGCGCTCCTTCCGGGCCACGGGTTCCCCGTGATCGGCGAGGACCGAATCCGCCAAGCCCTGTCCGACACCGCCTCTCTCCTCGAATCGCTGGTCGAACAAACCCTCGCGCTCATGAACCGGGGCGCCCGCCTCGACGAGGTCATCCACGCCGTCACGGCGCCGGCCGAGCTCATGGAACGGCCCTACCTGCAGCCCGTCTACGACGAGCCCGAGTTCATCGTCCGCACGGTGTGGCGCCGCTACGGCGGCTGGTGGGACGGGAACCCGGCCACGCTCAAACCGGCACCGGAACGGGCCCTCGCCACCGAAATGGCCGACCTGGCGGGAGGGGTGGGTGCCTTGGCCGACCGGGCCCTCTCCCTCCTCGTCAGCCCCGGCGATGACGCCGCCCTCCGGCTGGCCGGGCACCTGGCCGAGATGGCCTGGTTGGCGGCCCCCGACGACCCGGCCATCGGAGAGTGCCGCCGGCAGGTGTTCAGCGCTCGGGCCGATCAGGCCTCCTCCACCATGGCCCACGGGGTGTTCGCCTGGGCCGCCCGCGAGTCCTGATCCAACCGTTGCGCCCGCCCTGCCGGCGAGCTCGGGTCGCCGGCAGATCCGGCCGTCGAGCAGGGCTGAAGCCGCCTGGCTCTCAACTACAAATTTGGGCCCGGTGCCCACTAGTGTCAGCGGCGTGAACCCCTTCACAAAGGGCGGCCGGCGGCCTCACTCGTCTCGTGCCCGCGCCGAAGGGGATCCGACGCCGGAGGAGGGCTCGCAAAAGCGGGGCGATCCTCACCTCCGCCGTCTGGCCACCGCCGGCGTGATCCTCGCCTCTTCCCTGGCCCTCGGTGGGTGCAGCTTCTACCCGACCTACTGGGCCAACAAAGGGGCGACCAAGCAAGGCCAGCAGATCTTCCGGCTCTACTCCGGGATGATGACCACCGGCATCATCGTGGGCGGCGGGGTCTTCCTCCTGATCATCTACACCGTGCTGCGCTATCGGCGGCGCAGCGACGAGATGCCCCGGCAGTTCCACGAGAACGTGCCCATCGAGATCCTCTACACCGTGGTGCCCGTGCTCATCGTGGCGGTGCTCTTCTTCTTCACCGTGCTCACCGAGAACAACGTCGACGCCACCCAGGCCGTCGACGCCACGGTCACCGCCACGGGCCAGCCGGTGGTCAACATCCGGGTCACCGCCTTCCAGTGGGGCTGGCGGTTCGACTACCCCCGCCTCGACGTGGGGGTGGCCGGCGAGACCACCAACGGTCCTGGCGGACACGGGCCCCAGATGGTGGTGCCGGTGGGCCAGACCGTCCAGATCACCCTGGTGTCGGACGACGTCATCCACGGCTTCTACGTCCACGACTTCAACTTCAGCCGCTACGCCCTGCCGGGCGTGGTCAACGTGTTCGACCTCAACGTGCTCCATGCGGGCACCTACAACGGTCAGTGCACCCAGTTCTGTGGGCTCTACCATGCCGAGATGCTCTTCAGCGTGCGGGCCGTGAGCCCACTGGCCTTCCGGCTCTGGGCCGCCAAAGAGGTGCGCGACGGGGACACCCTGCAGCCCTCGGGCTCGGGAGCCGTCAACAACCCGCCGCCGTACACGACCCAATACCCGAAGAACCCATGATCTCATGACGGAACCGTTCGAAGGAACAACGCCATGACCACCACCATCGAACGTCCGGGTATCACCGGGCCAGAGGAGCCGGGCGAGCACGCCGGCGAGCTCCACGGCCATCACGAAGGCCCGACCGGCATCCTCAACTGGCTCACGTCGACCGACCACAAAGTCATCGGCAAGAGCTACATGATCACCTCACTGATCCTGTTCTTCATCGCCGGGATCATGGCGCTCGTCATGCGCACCGACCTGGCCGACCCGAACGGCTCGTTGCTCTCCTTCCAGACCTACAACGAGCTCTTCACCATGCACGGCAGCCTTATGATGTACCTGTTCGCCGGTCCGTTCGCCTTCGGCGGTCTGGCCAACTACATCGTGCCGCTGCAGGTCGGGGCGCCGGACATGGCCTTCCCCCGGTTGAACGCCCTCTCCTACTGGCTCTACCTGAGCGGCTCCATCGTGATGATGTCGGGATTCCTCGTGGCCGGCGGGGCGGCCAGCTACGGCTGGGTCGCCTATGCGCCGCTCTCCAATGCCACCAACTCACCAGGGGCGGGTGCCGACCTCTGGCTCATGGCCCTAGCTCTCACCGGCTTTTCGGCCATCTTCACCGGGGTCAACCTGATCACCACCATCTTCTACCTGCGGGCTCCGGGGATGACCATGTTCCGGGTGCCCATCTTCTCGTGGAACATGCTGGTCACCGGGATCCTGATCCTCATCGCCTTCCCAGTGCTCTTCGGAGCGGTGGTCATGCTGTTCTGCGACCGGCACTTCGGGACGCACATCTTCTCCGTCCAAGGGGGAGGTGTGCCCGTTCTCTGGCAGAACCTGTTCTGGTTCTTCGGTCACCCTGAGGTGTACATCCTGGCCTTGCCCTACTTCGGGATGGTGACCGACATCTTCCCGGTCTTCTCCCGCAAGCCACTGTTCGGCTACAAGGGCATGGTCTTCGCCACTATGTCCATCGCCGCCCTCTCGACCGGCGTGTGGGCGCACCACATGTTCACGACCGGCGTCGTGCTGCTCCCCTTCTTCTCGCTGCTCTCGTACCTCATCGCCGTACCCACCGGCATCAAGTTCTTCAACTGGATCGGCTCCATGTGGGGAGGCCAGATCAGCTTCCAGACCCCCATGCTCTTCAGCATCGGCTTCCTCTTCGCCTTCCTCATGGGCGGGGTGACCGGCATCCTCCTCGCCTCACCACCGGTCGACTTCATGACCCACGACACCTACTTCGTGGTCGCCCACTTCCACCAGGTACTCGTGGGCACGGCCGTGTTCGCCGGGTTCGCCGGGTTCTATTTCTGGTATCCCAAGATGTTCGGCCACATGCTCAATGACACCCTGGGCAAGCTCCACTTCTGGACGCTGTTCATTGCCTTCTGGATCACCTACCTGCCCCAGTACGTCCTCGGCCTCGAGGGCATGCCCCGGCACGTGGCCGCCTATCTCCCGTCCAATGGCTGGACCGGTCTCAACGTGGTGTCCACCATCGGCGCCTGGCTGATGGGTGCTTCGTTCCTCTTCTTCCTCGTGAACATCTTCGTCTCCTACCGCAAGCGGATTCCGGCCGGCGACAACCCCTGGGACGCCCATACCCTCGAGTGGTTCACGACCTCGCCGCCACCCCACCACAACTACACGGAACTGCCACCCATCCGTTCGGAACGGCCGACGTGGGACTACAACCATCCCGAGCACCGTCACATCCACCGGGCCAGCCGTGAAGCCCACGAAGCGGAACGGGAGAAGCAAGCCGTGGGAGCCGGCCAGTGAGGACCTACGCCCTCTTTCTCATCGGCATCGGCATCTTCTTCGGCGCCATCGGCCTCATCTACTGGTTCTGGGGCTACGAGGACGGCGGCTTCCTCATGCTCATCGGCACCGCGATACTCGGGATCTTCCCCGGCTCCTACTACCTCTGGTGGTCGCACCGCATGAAGCTCCAGCCGGACGACGACCCCGATGCGAACGTGGCCGCGGGTGCTGGCGACATCGGGTCGTTCCCGGCTTCCAGCATCTGGCCGTTCATCCTGGGCATGGGTGCTCTGTTCGCCACCCTCACCTTCGTCCTCGGCCTTTGGTTCGCGCCCATCGCCGCCACCCTCCTCATCTCTGGGGCCATCGGGGGAACGGTCGAGAGCCGGCACGGGGGCACGATGGTGAGCCGGCCTCCTGCTGCCAGCCAGGCCGACTCGCCAAGCTCCTAGCGACCACCACCCGCAGACCAGCACCGTCCCTCGCTGGGGGATGGGTGGCGCACGAGAATCCGTTCTCGTATCGCTGTCGTTGGCGCGCCCCAACCGATGCACGATGGCGGCCGCCGAATGCTGGCGGGGGTTCACGAATCAGTTGTTCTGGGCAGAAGATGACACCATGGGAACCGGTCGCAAAGTCATTCCGTGCGAGGCCGCAGGTTGTCCGAGGAAGCTTGTCGTGAATTCCGACCTGCACCCCTCGGAAGCTGTACGGACCAACGACGATTGGGCCTACGTCGGGGGAATGGTGCTCTGCCCGAAGCACGCCGAGCATCGGCGTCCTTGGCTCTCCTGAACCGTCACCGCAGAGCGTTGCAGCCGGTGCGTCGCGGCGGGACCGCTACCACCAACCAGGGGCTGCATGGTCTCCCGATGGGTTGCGTCGATGGGAGTTCGGATGGCCCCGGGTCCCTCGCCTACCCACGCGTCTGACCCCTCAGACCTGTGGAAACCGAGGGCGCGAAGAAGGCCCGGAGCTACCAGATCGGCGGGAACCGGCAGCTCGACGGGCCCTACTGCGTGTCATTCTACCGGAAAGTTCAATTGGCCGAGCGGAATGACGTGCACTGGGTGAGACTGCGGCGGTCGCGACAGTTAGCACCGCACGAAGGACGGGCCAGAGTGACCTCCACCGCGATCTGCGGCGCCCCTCGTGATACCGACCTCTCTAGGCGGTTGAAGGAAGTCGCCACGGAGGCTCCTTGCGGTTCTCTCCGGCGTGAAAGAGACACAAGTGATGGCCGTCCGGGTCACGTAGCCGGGCTTCTCTCCACAGCCAGGGCATGTCCTTCGGCACCTCATCCAATGTGATCCCAGCGGCGACGAGCCGATCACAGATGCCATCAAGATCATCTGATTCGAAATAGACAGTCATCTGCTCGTCGTGCGGCACCGATGCAACCCGATCGATGGAGAACGTCGACTCGCCCTCCGGGCACTCGAATCGGAGGTAATGGTCATCCTTGACGATGAGCTTCAAGCCCAACGTCAGGTAGAAGTGCTCAGACCTGGCAAGGTCGACAGCACCAACCGTCACCTGATTGAGCCGCATGCGGCCACATTGGATCAGCCTCGGTCGCGCCGATCAAGGGTCCCAGTCCACCATGATCCGTCCGGACAGGTACTAGATGTCCACCTGGAATCCGAGCTCTACCTCACTCGCCGGCGTCCCACCTTCGACACCCCAGTTCTCGCTAGGTGATTCGACGATGGCAATCAAGATGTCGGGCAGAGGAATGCCGATGGCGTGCAGTGCCGTGCAGATTCCCCGATAGAGAGCCTTCTTGGTTGCGGTTGAACGTCCGCCGAACATCGTGATCTGCACGATGGTGTAGCGGTCCCCAACGCCGCCCGGTGGGATGATGCTCTCGGGGTCAATCTCAGTGATGGTGACGGTCGGATCGTCGCTTGGGACTTCGAGCGCTCTAACGAGTGCGCCGTGGACCGCATCTAATCGCTTCCTCTTTTCCAACGAGCTCAACCTACCGACCACTTCAATCCGAGCAATAGCCATGCAGAACGGTATCGGCCCTGGCTGATCGCGAACGCCCATTTGGGCGCCCTTTCAAAACCGCCCCACTCCGGGCGATCAGGAAACGCAGTGGGCGCTGATCGGTAGCGGCCAGTGTGAGTCTCCCGAGTGACGGACGGCTGGTCTGCTGGGCTGAGGGATCATCACGGATGGGTCCCACCCCAGTCCCGGTCAGGGGGCCTTCGCGAGTGGTCTTCGGCCACCCGAGGGAGTTGTGCACACGCCCGGGTGAGTCGATCAGTGGCAACTAGCCATCGGCAAGCACTCGCCCCTCGACAAGGCCACTCGCGGCATTCTGTGACAGGTCGTCCAGGCGTGCGCCGGCGGAGTCGAGGACGGCGGCGGCGGCGGTCCGACACGGTGGTCGCCAGAGGCGTTGCTACCGTGGGTTCCGGCGAGCGGGGGAGCCGATGGACGGAAGTCGATCTAGCGATGTCGGACCACCACCGATGGCGGCCGTCCGCCGAGCACTCACCGGGCTGGCCATGGCCGCCATTTTCGTGGCCGCCGGGGTGGCGGTCAGCGGTGCCGGCCAGCCCACGGCGGCGTCGGCCTCGACGGCGGTTCGCTCGACCCGCTCGACGGCACCGATCGTCCGCTACGACTTAGCTCTCGGCGACTCCCTGGCCGTCGGGGTCGGCGCCAGCCGGCCGGCCGACGGCTACGTGGACCTCGTCTACCGCGACCAACTGGTCCGCCACCCCGGCCTCCAACTGGTCGATCTGGCTTGCTCGGGAGCTACGACCACCTCGATGATCGTGGGCGGCGAGTGGTGCCCCTATGCGGCCGGGACGCAGCTGGCCACGGCTGAGCGGTTCATCCGGTCGCATCCAGGTCGGATCTCGTTCGTCACCATCGACATCGGGCTCAACGACATCGACGGGTGCATGACCGACAAGAAGGTCCATGCCACCTGCGTCGCCGACGGCCTGCGCAGGGCGAGCACCGACCTGGCGGCGATCCTGGCCGGCTTGCGGTCTGCCGACCGGAGCGTCCCCATCTACGGCGCCGACTACTACGATCCATTCCTGGCCGCCTGGTCCAAAGGGGCCGCCGGGCACGTCGTGGCTCGCCAGTCCGAGGCGGACATCTTGGCGCTCGACTACGTCCTGACCCTGGGCTTCGCCCGCTTCGATGCACCGGTCGCCGAAGTCGCCGCCCGGTTCGACACGACGGACTTCGGCTCCGCATCCACGTCCGGGGGGCCGTCGCTGCCGGAGAACGTCGCACGGGTGTGCGCGTGGACGTGGATGTGCTCGGCCAAGAACCTCCACCCTGACAACCTCGGTCACGCTCAGCTGGCCGCAGCTTTCGACGCCGTCATCGACGCCACCCACCCCGGCGTCTCGGCCTGATGGCCCGGTTGGCTTCGCTTTTGTACTAATCGTCGAATCGCCAGGCTTGGCCGGAAGCGGCGAGCCCTCGGCACAGTGTCATTGATCTGGGACACCTGGCGCCCGATCTCCTATCACTGCGTACCCCGATCGGGGTTGGCATATCCGTCGAGCCTTCAGGAAAGGGCTTCGATCACCGCGGCGAAGTCTGGCCACTCACCGCCAGCATCAATGACGGTAGTCAAGAGAGCTTCGGCTGCGGGTCCGATCTGCACACCAACACCGGTCTCCTCAGCCAGATCGATAGCGAGGCGGAGGTCCTTACGGGCCAGTGTCGGTGAAAACCAACCTGGATGCGTGGGATCGAGCAGACGGTCCAACCGGAGATTGCTGGTGAAACTCAACACCGGACTGTCGGCAAGGAGGTTCCTTAGATAATTCGTCGGGGATTGCCTGCCGTCTGGCCGTGGCGATGGCCTCGGCCAGCGAAGCCACCCCAGTAATCAACAACGAGTTGGCCAAGATCTTCATCGTCGCCCCGGTTCCGACCGGACCACAGTTGGCGTAGCCGGACCCAAGGTCGTTCAACAGGGGCTCAATGGCAGAAATCGCTGTTGTGGGACCGCCGACAAGGAACCTCCCGAAACCACCGCCAATCATCTCTGGCGATCCCATCACCGGAGCGTCAAGGACCCGACCGTCAGGTCCTAGCTCGGCAAGGCGTCGGGCAGTTTCTGGGGATACCGTACTGATGTTGGCCAACACGGCATCGGGTTCGAGCGATGCCAACACACCATCGTGGCCCAGGCACACTTGCACGACGGCTGCGTCGTCGGCGAGAACCACGAGAACGGCTTCGGCGCCAGCCGTCGCCGTCGTTGCAGAGTCGGCCTCGGTGGCACCCATGGCCACAAGGGCGGCGACCCGACCCGGGGTGCGATTCCAAACGGTCGTCTGGTGACCAGTTTCGATTGCCCTGGCGGCGAAAGCCCGACCCATGTTTCCCATTCCTAAGATCGTGATTCGCATCAGGCCACCCTACGTTCGCCAGGGAGTACCGCGAGCCGGATTCCCTGGTGTCTCGATGATGCGGCGGTTTGTCCAAGGACCCACCCACGAGCGCACCTTCCGGCGCCACCGGATACCGAGCAGGACTGTCCGGCTCTAAGAACTATCCCGTTGTGCCGGAGTGCTACGCGCTCAGCAAGCCCTCGTCCCTCGATGACGCACCCACTGCCGCCGTCCCGAGACACCCTGTGGACGACCGTTGCCACTTCTCCGCCCACGATGACAGCTAAACGGGAGTGCCACCACCAATCTTGTCCACCACTGCCCACATACGGGCTTGCTCAGCTACGGACATGTGGGGATCCAATACCTTCCACACGACCACCTCACGAAGCCGTTGCTTGAGGACATCGAGGTCAAAGGAGTCGTTGAAGCTCTGTACCAAGGCCGAGCACGCACGCCCGAGGATCATGCCCATCAACCTGCCGGTCGGCACTTCGCCCGCTGCCATGAGGACCCAAGCGAGCGTCACATCGATGGCCGGGTCACCTCGGCACGCATTGGCCCAATCGATGACGACTGGGCCTTTTGGACCGATCATCACGTTGAGTGGATGTAGATCCAGGTGTAGGAGACGATCCCCACGACCCAGGGGCACGTCGTGCAACCACTCCGGAGCCGACAGTTGATGGAGTCGGCGATGAAGATCAGCCAGCACGCGCCCTTGCCGACGGATCGTCCATGGGTGCTTGGCCATCTTCGCCACCATGTCGCCACCATCGATGCGTTCGATGACCATGTCGAGGCCGTCGTCGCTTCTTCCTCAACCGCAGGTACGGGGAACCCCTGTGAACGGACATACTCCATGACCCGAGCTTCTCGTGCCATCGAATGTCCGGCCCGAGAGCGCCGAAGCACGCTCCCGGGGCCATACTCGAAGATGTCGGCATCTCGACCGGCAGCCAACAAGGGTCCGGCTTCTCTCACTCCGGTCAGGGTAGTTGCCGAGACGTGATCGAGAACAGCGTACGCACTGGTTGCGCCGTTCGAGGGATCCCACTGTGAGGACGGAGGGTCCCTCCAACGGACTACCTGCACCGAGGGACCGAGGCTGTCGATGTACCTCGCGGGCACCACTACTCAATCGACGCATCCCGATCGTGATGCACCGAGGGGCTGTCGTAGGGTCAGTCCGTGGAGTTCGGTCGGGAATTCCGCACGCGGGTGTTGTCAGGAGAAATAACGGTGACGTTCCGACTTTGGCAACGGCCACAGGTGAAACCGGGTGGTCGCTACCGAGTGGGCGCAGGCGTGATCGAGGTGGAGTCGGTCGAACTTGTCCCCTTCTCGTTCATCGACGAGACCGAAATCCGCCGAGCTGGTGAATCAGACCTCGAATCTCTCCGCGGACGAGCCGCCCATGCGGGGCCCATCCACGATGAAACCCTTCTCTACCGGATCGAGTTTCACGTCGCCGAGTAGGTCGATTCCCCTGGTCCCGGCCGGCAGAGATTTGGCTCGGATACCGTGAACGCCGTTGCCATACCCTGACGTACGTCGATGCCGCAGTCGTCCGCAGGAACCTTTCGACTGCCCTAGAAAAGGAAGGAGTCACCACATGGCGGCGGATCCGGTCCTCGACGGCATCGAGACAACCGGCCTTGGTGTTGCGGGGCTCCTCCGAACGTCACCAGATCTGCAGGCGGCAGTCCCGAAGATGACCTGGAATATGGGTGAGGTGGGAGCACACCTGACCTCGGTGCTGCAGGCCTACCGGAGCGCTGCAGAAGGTGGCCCCCCTATCGGTGCCGATCTCCGCTTCACCGCGGCCAACAATGCACGGTTGCTCCTGGCAGCCATCGAGGTGAGCCCCGAAGCACAGGCTGACTCGCTCCAGCGGGCTATCGCCAGCTTTGTGGCGGCGAACGGAGCTCTCGGCCGGGAAGACCTGGTCCCGTGGTACGGCGAGATGACGATTACGGCACGCACGGCCAGCGGCCTGATGCTCGGGGAACTGCTCGTGCACGGCTACGACCTCAAGGGCGCCTTGGCTCAAGTGCCCTCCGTCGACGTCAATCTGGCTCGCCTGGCGGTTGGTGCCTACGCCCCGGCTCTTGCACTCATGGTGGACCCGGACGTGGCCCGAGGCATGACGGTGACGTTTGAGATCAGAAAGGCCGCCGCCGAACCCTTCTATCTGGTGATCGAGGACGGGGTACGCGTCGGTTGCCAGGGAGCCAACCTCAAGAGGAGCAGACTGCCGGCTGAGCATGGATCCCACTGCCTTCGTCCTCACTGGGCGCATCCCGAAGTGGAAGGCGGTCCTCTCGGGTCGAGTTCGAGTATCCGGACGTCGCCCGTGGCTCGCAGGCCGCATGGAGCGCTTGCTCATTTCCGTCTGAGCACTGTGCCATCTACCGATGCGACAAGGGTACGCCCGGTCGCCGACTATCTCCCGTTGCGCTCGCGGTGCTTGCATCCGGGCCAGCAGCAGGGACGACGCTGGCCTTCCTCCAGCTCCTCCTGGGTCCGCCGAATGCGCCGCTCTCGGGTCATCTCCTGCTTGGCATCCTCGACCCAGCAGATGAACTCGTTACGGGCGAGAGGCGTGATGTCCTTCCAGGCATTGAGTGCCGTGGGGTTGGCCACCAGAGCTTTGCGCAGGTCCCCTGGAAGCTTGTGCACCACGCCACCCGGCAGCCTCGAGTTACTCACTGAGTCACGGTAGCGGGTCAGACCGGCTCCTCATCACCTTCAAAGCATCGGTCGTCGCGGTCGGGCCCCCGCCATGGGTGGACCCCGGGGTTCCGCCTCGGGCGGGATTCGATTCTGGCCCACGCGCCGCTCAGCCGTACTGCAAAGGGCTTGTCCGCCGCTCGGACAAAGGAAGAGAGACTGCCTCCGCTCGCCACTCTCAATTTATCTCGCACCGGGCGCTTGCAGCAAGGCCCTTGTCGGTGTGCAGAATCTCGCACTCGAACCAGAACTGACGGAACAAGGAAGAGGTGGCGTATGGCCGAGCATGCGGTGGTGATCGCCGGAGGTGGTCCGACGGGGATGATGCTGGCGGCTGAGTTGGCGTTGGCGAACGTCGACGTCGCGGTCGTCGAGCGGCGCTCCAACCACGTGCTCGTCGGTTCACGGGCTGGCGGGTTTCACTCGCGCACGATCGAAGTGCTGGATCAACGTGGGGTTGCTGATCGGTTCCTGGCGGAGGGAAATGTGGCTCAGGCAGCGATGATCGGCTCGACCGTGTTGGACATGAGCGACTTCCCGACGCGACATCCCTATTCGCTCGGGATCTGGCAGAACCAGATCGAGCGGATCATGGCCGCCTGGATCGCCGAGCTACCAGTACAGATCTATTACGGAATCGAGGTAACGGGCTTCGCGCAGGGCGACACCGGCGTCGACGTCGAGCTGTCGGACGGCGAAGCGCTGCGAACCCAGTATCTGGTTGGGTGCGACGGGGGCCGCAGCGTCATCCGTAAAGCCGCTGGCATCGAGTTTCCGGGGTGGGATCCGACCAAGAGCAATCTGATCGCAGAGGTCGAGGTGACCGAGGAGCCGCCACGGGGCATACGCCATGACGCGACCGGCGTCCATGGCCTCCACCGGTTGGAGGATGGGCGGATGGTGCGGGTCATCGTGACCGAGCAGCAGCTCGGGCCGAGCAGCGAACCCACCCTGAGCGATCTGAGCGCGGCACTCGTTGCCGTGTACGGCACCGACTTCGGGGTTCACAGCCCTGTCTGGCTCTCCAGGTTCACCGATATGACGCGTCAGGCAGCCTCTTACCGTGAAGGACGAGTCCTGCTCGCCGGTGACTCGGCCCACGTGCATTATCCGGCGGGTGGACAGGGGCTCAGCCTCGGAGTGCAGGATGCGGTGAACCTGGGATGGAAGCTGGCTCAGGTGATCAACGAGACCACACCGGACAGCCTCCTGAATACGTATCAGGACGAGCGCCACCCGGTCGCAGCCCACGCTCTTCAGCACACCATGGCTCAAGGGGCGCTCCAGCGCCGCGATGAGCGCACAAGCCCCTGGTGGCCATGGTTTCGGAGCTGGCGATCATGGACGAGCCTCGCAAACGACTCTGCGGAATCATTTCCGGTCTGGACATTCACTACGACCTCGGCGAAGGCCACCCCTTGCTCGGCCGCCGGATGCCCGATCTTGACCTCGTAACCGCCGATGGCCCGCTGCGAGTCTTCACCCTGCTGCATGAGGCCAGGCCAGTTCTGCTCAACCTCGGTGAGCCCCTCGGTTTGGACGTCACTCCATGGGCTGGCTGGGTAAAGCTGATCGATGCTGAATATGTTGGCCCTTGGGACCTTCCGGTGCTTGGAATGGTCACCGCTCCCACTGTCGTGTTAATCCGGCCCGACGGTTACGTTGCCTGGGTAGGGGTCGGACACGAGAGACGGGATTGCGTGACGCCCTGTCGACCTGGTTCGGGACACCATGATGAGACACGCTGCTCGGCAGTGTCCTCAGACCGACCGATGGCAGCGTTCGGAGGCTCTCACCCTTGTCCCCGTGCCGATTCGGTCGGGGCCGGTGAGGAAGGCTGGCTACTCACGTTCGGGAGCACGCTGATTCACTCCGATCCCGGTGCGATCAAATCCTCATTGGGAGTGGTCCACCCAATGGGACCAACGTATCCAGAGGCGAGAGGGGACTCTTCATAGTCAAGTGCCACCGTTGCCGGTTGAGCGGTGGGGAAATCCGAAGCCCCTGTTCTTATCGGCCATTATGGGCGCTATGCCCACGAGGCCAGCAGCCGGATTCGTCGTTACTCCGGGAGCTAGTGCGGGACGCGAGCAGTCCGGGTTGCTCGCCATCGACCGAGCATTGTCAGCCAAAGGCATCGCGGTGGAGCGGGTGGAGTTTCCTTCGCAAGCCGTCGCTAAGCGGCGCACCGATCCACCGGCCGTGTGCATCGCCACCGTGCGCTGGGCGGCTGGCGCGCTGGCCTCACGGCTAGGCGTCTCGACGGGCCGGATCGCCGTCGGCGGCCGATCCTTCGGTGGCCGCATGGCCTCGATGGCCGTGGCCGAAGGACTCGAGGTTCGGGCGCTCGTCTTGGTGAGTTATCCACTGCATCCGCCGGGCAAACCCGATCAGCTCCGGACATCTCACTTTCCCGACTTGCAGGTGCCTTGCCTGTTTGTTTCGGGCCGTCGCGACGCGTTCGCGACGCCCACCGAACTGGAGCGGGAGACCGCGGTTATTCCCGGTGCGGTCACCGTGGCATTCGTCGATGGTGATCACGGACTGCGCAAGGGCGAGGATGAGGCGGCAGCCATCGTGGCCGATTGGGTCAGCGGGCTTCGCTGATCGAAGCTTGATAATGAATGGCCAGCTCCAACCCTGAACAGAGCGGACACACCTTGCCCATGAACGCCGGAACTGGGGCCACAATTAGCGCGGGGACTTGTGCTGCCAGATAGCTTCTACTCCCAGAGAGTTGCCAGCCAAAAGACGCGGCATTCGCTGCCTTCACGAGGTGCCGAAAAGACATGCCAGAGTTCCCTGCGATTACTCACGTGGCGCTAACGGTTACGAGCCTCGAACGGAGTGTGCCTTGGTACAAGGCTCTGTTCGGCTCGGACCCGATCCTTGACGAGGACACAGGTCCTTTCAAGCGTGTCGCTTGGCTTACGAGCGACACAATCGTCGGTCTAACTCAGTTCCCTGATTTGAACAGCACTCAGCCGTTCAACGAGCGCCGGCCGGGTCTCGATCATCTGGCTTTCGGCTGTGCCAACCGCGATGAGTTAAAAGCGTGGGAAATCCGCCTGAACGAGCTCGGCATCCCTAACGGTGGCATCGTGGACGCACCTTCCTACTCGGCATTGTCATTTCGAGACCCCGACAACATCGCACTCGAGTTCTTCGCACCTCGGGGCTAGGACGGGCGGAGTATCCGACTGCTATCCGACGCTGCACGGCCATCCCCTACCGCTGCCGGCTAGGTGACCCTCTCCGGCATCTCGGGGCTATGGGTAGGTGTTGTCAGACTTGATGTAGTCCGAGCACCCCTGTTCCCACTGACCGACGTTATCGGGAGCCTGAACCGCCGAAGTCTCGAACGAACACCAAAGCATTGTGATCGAGCGCTTGTGCGACCATCCGTACCGATAACCCTGAGCGGCCTGAGTCTCAGCTTGCTCCGGTGGCTGCACGGTGGTGTCGTTGAAGTAGGTCAGAACATGACACCCAGCTAGCCATGCCAGTTGCGCAGATTTGTTCGACCAGTGGGAGGAGGAGGACTCGTTAGAGTTCCGGTTGAGTCGGACACGCCAGTCCAGGCGTGGCTCCGAGCACCGAGCCAGCTCTGTAGCCATCTTCATAGGCGGAGGCATCCAACGTCGGATTGACACCTACCGTGCCAGCCTTGCATCCCTCTTCCCAATTCCTGTCGAAGTTCGTGATCGGTGAATGAGGAAGTTCGTGGACCGAGGAAGGAGAAGGCGAGCACGCCTCGATGGTCTCGCCAAGTTCGTCCTCCGAGGCAAAAATGGGAGCGAAGTAGTACCCATCCGAATAGGACATTGACCAAGGAGAGGCAGGGCCGGAAGATTCCGATCTTGTGGCCGACGCTGAGCATGCGGCAATAAAGAGTGCAGCGAGGATTGGAAGGAGCACGCTCGATGTCCAGCGCAGAGCTGTTCTCTTGCTCTCCACAATGCAATCGTGACATAGGAGGCTTGGAGTGCAGCCGAACGTCGGCTGTGGGCGCATTATTCAACACCGGGTGCATGCTGAGCGCGAACTGTCACACTTCGGCGCTTGAGGGATACCCCAGGGAGGGTGAACGACCCAGCCGGAATTCCTTCACGAGGCGGCGTCTGATGAGCCGGCAATTACAACGGCCTGGAAATAGGACACTCAGGCGCGATCTATTGGTTGCGCCTCGGACGCCTCAACTCGGGGTCCCCGTGAACCAGGGTTCGCCACCCAGGCTCCAAACCGACACATCGTTTACGCCCAAGCTCTCCACGGTCTGAAGTTTGTCGTTGAGCGCGGTGGCATCGACATAGTCGTAGTGCACCCCGCCCACCTCCCAGCGGATCTCCCCTGAGTTCGGGTCCCGCAGGCTTTCCACGGCCGCCGGGGTGGTCGGGAACCCGGGCTCGTTCTGCATGGTGACGTAGGAGATGTTCGAGGTGACGTCCTTGACCCTGGTGCAGGTTGTTGTCGTGTAACCATAGGAAGGAAGACCGACGGTGAGATCGGAAGCTGGGACCTGACTCTGAGCGTAGGTCACCACCTTTTGGAGCCACACGTACGAGGTGATAGGCGCGCACACGACGGCGTACTCATCGTCGTAGGCCATGACAACCAGATGAGCACCAGCTGAAGCGACCTCTGCGTAGCGCTCGGCGTCCCATGGGGTTGTGGTGAAGCCGTCGAGATCGACTTCGACGCCGCGCCCTTCGGGACTCAGCGCGGCCACCAGGTTGCCCACGAAGCTCATGTACTCGGGCCACATAGTCGCGGTCCAGTCGTTCGGTTCGAAGTCGAGGTCGACGCCATTGAGTCCGTTCGACTCAACGAACGACTCGATGGTCGCGAGCGCCGCCGACTGTTTTGGGCTGCCCGCGAGAAGGGACTTGGTCGCTCCCGAGCCGGCCGAAACCGTCACGTAGACCTGCTGGGCAGCCGCTTGGACTTCAGCCAGATTGGCCGAGCTGAAGCCGTTGCACGGGTATTCGGCCCCGGTGTCGATCTTGACCTTCCCGCCCCTCACGGTCATGTACTGGGGCTTGAGGAGCGCTATGGGATTGGCATCGAGCGCCGAGAGCTCAGATGGCACATCGCAGGTGGGTTGGCCGGTGGTCCCAGGGTAGATCCACGCTTCGACGGTCGCGGGAAGCGGAGTTGTCGAAGCATTGGGCGCGCTGCCGATGACCAGACCTGCGACCAGAGCCGAACCAAAGAGGGCGAGAACGGAAGCCCGGATACGCGAGGACCGCCTCGATTGCCGCGTGGTCGTATGTCGTCTTCCGCGCCGCATCATATGGTTGCTTGCTCCCCTCGCGGAGACGTCGTCGCGTGCGCCCGTGCTCAGCCTATTGATCCCAAAGGCGTCGAACCTGACGACTGTAACCCTGGCGCCGGTCCGAAAGTCGGGCCAGTCGCCGTTGCCTGCTTGCTTCGCGCCTTGGCCGGATTCTGCGCCCTTTTCGATGCCTGCCCGACAACGCTGCCGGTTCGGCCCGCTATCAAGGTGCCACCGACCGAATCAGGCACTTTTGGGCGTGTGGAAAACCTCGCGGTAGGCGGCCAAACTAGTCATCTCGATGACGATGTTTTGCGTCGCACAATCACCCTTGCAAGGAGTCTGAACCAATGGACGATCTGTCATCCCTTCCCCAGACGGACCAGGATGCGATCGGAGTCACGCTCACCTCTCTGCTGACCGGATTCCAGGAGCGCAACGCCGACAAGCTCGTGAACGTGTACAGCGCAGACGCTGACTGGGTCAATGCATTCGGAAGCGTCAAGCGGGGTGCGGACGAGATCGTTGAGTATCTACGCGGCCTGTTCGCAGATGACAACTTCAATGCGGGGGCCTTGAAGGCCCCTCCTGAAACGAGCTTCCGGGTGTTGACTCCAGAGGTTCTCCTCGTCAACGCCCACCTGCAGGTGGAGGGTCAGAAGCTGGTCGGCGGGGGCGAGATCGAAATGCGGGATAACCACTCCCTGCGTGTTCTCCAACGACAGTCCGACGGCACTTGGCTCATCGTGTCGGAGATGTACAACGACGCCAATCAAGAGTCGACTTACGAGGGCCATTCGTAAGTCGGCAGGGTGTGTCCCACATCGCTGGGAGTGGGATGGTTGACGAGCTTCGTCGTGATGGATCTCGGCGACGCTGAGATAATGGGCTCCAGTGACAAAGGATGGCCACGAAGATTCGGCCGCATACGATTGCCTGGGCGTCGGTTATCAATATGTGCGGAGACCGGATCCTCGCCTAGGGAGGATCGTTGAGGAGGCGCTCGGCGATGCCGAGACGATCTTGAATGTGGGGGCCGGAACCGGCTCGTACGAACCCGCGGACCGCCAAGTCGTCTCGATTGAGCCTTCCGCCGTCATGCTTGCCCAACACGCCGGTTCCCGTCGGGTCCGAGGAGAGGCCGAGAGTCTCCCCTTCCCCGATGTCAGCTTCGATGCGGTGATGGCGATTCTTACTGTCCACCACTGGCGAGACCTTTTGCGTGGACTCAGGGAGCTGAAGCGTGTCGCTCGGCGTCAAGTAATCTTCACGTGGGACCCGGATCACGATCGGAAGCTCTGGATTGCCACGGAGTACGTCCCGGCGATTATCGCAATGGAGGTGGCCCGCTTCGCTACGGTCCCGCGAATAGTCGAGGCGCTCGACGCCCACACGGTGCACCGATTTGAGATCCCCTACGACTTCACCGACGGCTTCCAGGCAGCGTTTTGGCGGAGACCAGAGGCGTATCTTGATCCACGAATCAGAGCAGCCAGCTCGACCTTCGCGTCGTTGCCGTCAGAGCTCGTTGAGCCTGGAATCTCTCGGCTTCGTCGCGACCTCGAATCAGGTGTGTGGGCCAGCCAGCACAGCGATTTGTTGGGGTTGGACAGTGTGGACTACGGCTACCGAGTCGTCGTGGCGGGCTGATTGTGTACTTAGATTCAGGGTGCCTCCGATCGATGCCGGGTCGGTGGCCATCTTCTAGGGTGCGGGCCAATGCCCCAAAAAACCGGTCCATTCGCCGGAACCGCCCGTTACTACTCGGAGTTCCGCCCGAGCTACCCGACATCGATCTTCGAGCTCTTGACCGTCGAGGCGCCTCTTGAAGCGACGTCTAGGGTGCTGGATTGGGGGTGTGGGACGGGTCTACTGACCCTGACCTTGGCTGAACGGGTGGCGTCAGTCACCGGGGTCGATCCTGACCAAGGGATGCTCGACGAGGCGGCCCGCTTGGCCAGCAAGCAGGGTCAGCACAACATACGGTGGGTCCTCTCCACCGCCGAGCGATTTGACGACAAGCCCGGCGGCTACCGGTTGGTTGTCATCGGTTCCGCGTTTCAGTGGATGGACAGACCGGTTGTGGCGGCCAAAGCGCACGAACTACTGAAGCACGAAGGACTGTTCGCTGTGCTGGGCAACCCAGCCCCGTTGACGCAGATTCAACCCGGCGGCGACGGCTTGGACCGTGAGGAGGTCGGCACGGCCGTAGCGACGGCCGTAGCGGCAGTCCAGGACCGCTGGTTCGAGCCTAAGGAACACTCTGAACGGACACGCAGACCCACTAGACACGAAGAGGTCATCAGAGCCAGCCCGTTCGGTGTCGCAACGCTGCTGTCTGTGCCAACTCGTCAGGAATGGGACATTCCCTCACTCGTGGGCTTCCTCCGTTCGACGTCGTTACGTCCCGATCAGGTTCTCGGTAGCCGGTTTCAAGAGTTCGCGGACGAGGTTGAACAAGCCGTGCTGTCCATTGAACCGACCGGTCACTGGGTCTATGAGAACTCGGTGGAAGTGATCCTCGCCCGTCGCTGACCGCCGAGCAAGAGCGCCCCCGACCGCCGGGTGTGGGAGCGTTATCGAGGCTTGCACGCTCGCGATCGTTGCCTGCCCACGATCGCACATCTGGGCGAGCCCACTGCTCAAATGACGGCGGGTTCTGGGACACCTCCTCCGTCGTCCGCTCCAGGGTGGCAACCTCGCTCAGGTCGCCAGTGGCGGGGCTGAAGTTCGTGCAGACTGGCAGGCAGGAACGCGGACAGAATTCGATGGGTCGGTGTTGCGATCGACTGCGCCGACGCTGGACCGGCTGCCCGATTCTAAGAGCGCTTTTTGGGGTTCGGATTAGGCAAGGAGAGCAATTATGGCGGTTGCAATCATCACCTGGGGCGACTGGGACAAGAGCATCCGGAACGATCCGTACCCTATGTTCGAGTCGACGCGGGCCGAGTGCCCGGTCCGTCAGGTTCGGTTGGCCGACGGTCACGAGGCGTGGCTTGTCCTCAGTCATGAGGCGGCGCACCAGGCCCTGAAGGACGCGCGCCTGTCGAAGAACATCGTGGCTGCGCTTGAGGAGGATCCCGAGGTCGTGGATCCCGGCCTTCCGGGCCCGTCGCTCGCGTCGAGCTGAGCTGGACCCACGGCGACGGGCTGGTGCTCCACGGCCTCGCCGAGCTTCCTGTCCGCCTCGGCAATCCTCGACGTCGGGCGCCATTTGTCTGATCGCCATTCGTTGCATGTCGCCCCGGGTTTTGCTGAATCCGGCCGATAGCGGTCCTGTCTGTGTATCGACGATGCCGCGTGAGCTGCGATGTGGGCCGGTAGCTCATATGCCGCGACAGGTACGCCGGCATCCGGGCCAGTCGACGCACAGGTCGACCGGTATCGCTTAGGGATCGTCCGCCACGCCCCGCTGGTGGCTCCCCTGGAGTGAGCGACAGATTGATCCATCTGTGCTGACCATGCACCGATGGAGAAGGATCGTGGCCGCCGAGTCCGTGGCCGTCGGGGATGCTGACGTTGCCTACCAGGTCCTCGGAGAGGGACCTGCCGACCTCCTCTTCTTCAACGGACTTGGCAGCAATGTCGAGATGAAGTGGGAGGGTCCCGAAATTACCGACTTCCTCAGACGGCTGGCATCGTTACGCCGCTTGATCTTTCTCGATCGACGAGGGCGCCCCCTGTCGTCGGGTGCCTATTGTCGGGATCAGCGGCACATCATTGACTCGAGGGGTGCTGCCAAGGACCGAAACCAGCTCTCCTCACTCCAACGTGAAGGAACGGCTTAGAGTAGCCAGGCGTGAGATCCGGAAGACGAGTGAAACGCCGGATAGGGATTGTCGCCTCCAAACAAGCAAAGACCGGATGGGCTGCCCTCGTCTTTGTAGTACTCGCCATCGGAGCATCCGTCGGGTGGTTCAGTTCGCCGGTCAGTGCGGTCGGCACACCGCACGATCGAATACCGGACACCCACGCAGTGAGCGCCTCAACATCAGCTCTTTCACCGTCCACTACCACGACAACAACCACCGCCATCGGGCAATCAGGCTCCGGCCCTTTCTACCTGGCCCTCGGAGATTCGGTTCCGGTATGGGATGGAGATGCCTCATATCCGAACCTGCTTCTTGACCACTACCAGACGGCCATGCCCGATTTGCAGCTGGTCAATCTGGCCGTGTCCGGTGAGACAACGACTTCGATGATCGAGAACGGCCAATACACCGCCGCACTGGCTTTTCTCCATGCGCACGAGAACGAAGTATCCCTCATCACCATTGACATCGGCGGCAACGACGTGGTCGGTTGTGCCACTTCTTCGGGCCTCAATGAACAGTGTTTTCAGCAGGCCGAAGCCGTGATGACCACGAACATCACGACGATGTTGAGCGGTCTTCACGAGGCGGCTCCTGGTGTCCCCGTTTTTGGGATGACCTATTACGATCCATTTCTTGGCGACTGGCTTGCCGGCGGAGTGGCCCGTACCACCGCTCTGGGAACCATTCCCGGCGCCGTATCCCTCAACGAGACGCTCACCTCGTTGTACGGATCGAACCGCACCGCGGACGTGCAGGGTGCCTTTGCCGTAACCGACTCGACCACGATGGTGTCCTCCTCATGGGGCACGGTTCCGATCGATGTCAAAGATGCCTGTCAGTGGCTGGATATCGAGTGTGCAATCGGGCAGCTCGAAGGCTTTGGGGATGACCCAAACGCTGCCGGACAGGTCCAGATCGCGCAGGCGTTCGAGAACGTCATCGGCGCGCCGGGCTACTGGGAGGTGGGTCGTGACGGTGGCGTGTTCAACTTTGGGATCACCCCATTTGTCGGCTCGATGGGTGGTCAACACCTCAACGCCCCGGTTGTGGCCATGGCAGCATCGTCAGACGGTCAGGGCTACTGGCTGGCGGCTTCCGATGGCGGCCTGTTCTCTTTTGGTGACGCCCAGTTCTATGGCTCAGTGGGTGGTCGACACCTCAATGCACCGATCGTCGGCGTTACCGCCACTCCGGATGGGAGGGGCTACTGGCTGGTGGCCGCCGATGGCGGCGTTTTCTCTTTCGGTGACGCCCAGTTCTATGGCTCGATGGGTGGTAAGCACTTGAATCAGCCAATCGTGGGGATGTCTACGACTCGAGACGGCGAGGGCTATTGGCTCGTGGCCTCCGATGGCGGCATCTTCGGCTTCGGCGACGCCGCCTTCTACGGATCGATGGGTGGTAAGCACTTGAATCAGCCAATCGTGGACATGGCAACGACCCGAAACGGCAACGGCTATTGGCTCGCGGCCTCCGATGGCGGCGTGTTCTCTTTCGGGGAGGCTCTATTTGACGGTTCTATGGGCGGGAAGCCGTTGCTTGCCCGGATGGTTGGGATTGTGGCGAATCCAAATGGAACTGGGTACTGGACTGCGGCGGCTGACGGCGGGATCTTCTCGTTTGGTGGTGCCCCCTATGAAGGATCCATGGCCGGGCAGCCATTGGGAGAGCCCATCGTGGGAGTCGTCACAACGCCAAGGAGTGCACCTAGCTGACTCTCGGTCATCAGACTCCTTCGAGGCCTGCCCTACATCGCCGGGTGACTCGGCGTAGGGTCGTGGACGAACATCGTCTGGAACGCACCGGGGGCATCAAGCAGACCGCCTGCAACGGATGACCCCTCTACTTGTGGCACGGCGACTCGCAGCCCGGCCACGCAACCGGGCAAGGACTCAACGATTCCAGGGGGCTGTGGTACGTGCTGGGCCCGAACGGCATGCCAGTCATCCGTACTCCATAAGGGGGAGCCCCGATCGCCTGGCTCGGGGACACGTATCTGCATTGGAAAGCGGGAGAGCTCACGCTCAGCCAACTGCCCAACAACGCGGGCATCTTGGACATAGCGCTACCGCCAATTTGTGATCTACGGCACCAAGGCTTGGGGGTTCGGGAGACTGCCCCACCAGAACCGTCATTTCGCACGTTCCCTTGGAGTTGCGAGCCGAGGGACCGGATAGCCGGTCCGGCCGGGAACGATTGCTAGGGTCCGAGCGAGGAAGGGAGAGTGACGGGTGAGCGACGTCCAGGACTGGAACAGCAAGATCATTGAGGAGTTTCGAGCGAACGAGGGAAAGGTGGGCGGACAATTCGCTGGTGCGCCGATTCTGCTCCTTCACACCACTGGGGCGAAGACCGGCCGGGAACGAGTGAATCCGATGATGTACCTGGACCTTGACGGGCACCGCTACGTGTTTGCAAGCAAGGCAGGTGCCGACACGAACCCGGACTGGTACTGGAACCTTGTGGCCCATACCGACGTGACCGTTGAGGTGGGAACCGATACATACGAAGTCTCCGCTAAGCCGGTGACCGGAGACAATCGGGATCGGGTCTACTCAGAACAGGCTCGGCGATACCCAGGGTTCGCCGAGTACGAGCAGAAGACCAGCCGGGTGATACCCGTGGTCGAACTCATTCCCAAGGGCTGACGGAGCACTCAGCTGCCCCGAAACGTCGGGAAGGGATCAGTGGAATCGGCGTCTGCGCTGCAGATTGGCACCGGTCGGTGGAGGCCCAGGCACCGCAGTCTCGAGGTTGGCCGCCACCGCTTCTTTGACCAACGAGATCGCGAACTCCACGTCCCCAGGTGATTCGATCTTGACCTCGAGCCAATCCGACGAACCGGGTCGCAGGACTATCCGATTGTTGGCTCGAAGCTCAGACCTTCGACTCGCGATGTTGCTCCTGGTGAGACGCACATCGAGAGTCTGTACACCATAGAAATGAGCGATCTCGCGTTTTCCCACCCACAGCGCGGGTCCAGGAGAGAAGGCCCCTTTGGCGATGACCGCGCCGTCAACCCTCCTGAGATGCTCGATTAGTCGTCCTGCTTATCGACACAAGGCTAAAAGGTCGGAGGGTGCCCCTGATCGCCGACTGTGGGCGTGCATTATCGAAGGAGTCATGCTTGGCGATGGCTAGGCCACTGGCCGAATCCTCCGAGGCACCTCGCGGCGCCGTTGGACCTGTCGGGTTGTTCCCGATCAGCCCATCAGAATCTGCAGAGCGCAGGATCGATTCCAGGCTTTGCCTCATCCCGCCCGGTAGTAGGTCCCGTCACAGCGGAATCCCTTGGTGGAGCCGGTCACCGGTGGATCGTCGAGTCGCTGGAACCTACCATCGGTGACCTGGCCCAGTAGGTAGCAGGTGATTGGCACCTTGCCTGCTGGGTCGGTCACCGGGATGAGGTTTCCACTGTTGAACGCGGTGATCTTCCGCAGCGCCTGCAGGAGCGACCCCCTGCTCGGGTTCGTTCCGGCGTTGCGCAGCGCGTCGACGAACAGCTCACCGCACAACCACCCGACCAACGTGAAGAAATCAGGCGAGAACCCTGGTGAGACCTTTTGGACCCAGGTGTTGAACGTGGTGATCGTCGGTATCTGGGTCGAGTCCTCGCCCAGGTAAAGCGAGGACGCCTGCTCCAGGTAGGCCCCGTTGACGACCTGGGGTCCGCCGGCGTTGCCGATGAGCTGCCGGCTGTAGGCAGGGGCGCCCAGTACCACTACCGGGTGGAAATTCTGCTGGCTGAGGTCTCGGAAGATGGCCGACGCGTAGTTCTGGGGCTCCTGCTCGAGGAAGAGAATCTGCACGCCGGCGTTTTTCATGGCTACCACCTGCGGCGTGAAGTCCGTCGTCGCTGGCGACAGCGCTGGGTCGTAGAGCACCGTGTAGCCCAGGTGCTGCATGGCCTTCTTCTCGCTGCCCCAGGCCAGCTCCGTCGATGGCAGATCGGCGATGATTGTGGCCGTGTGGGCGATCTTCGTCGGATACTTCTGCTTGAAGTAGAGGAGCGGACCCGTCGGCCATCCGTTCGAGGCCGGGGCCGGGCTGAAGTTGTTCGGGAGCTTCTCTGTCGCAGCGTCGATCGACGCCGTGATGTCGGGGAACCCGGAATTGGACGCGATCACCGGCTCGCTGAAGCTGTCCTCGAGTGAAAATCCGCCCACACTGGCGAAGTCGCTCAGGACAACGCTCTGGACGTCCTGCTTGTTGAGCGCGCCTTGGAACTGATCGTTGGCGCTCGACACAACGATCTTGCGGCCGTTGACCCCGCCCTCTGAGTTCACAAAGGCGGCAGCGGCCTCGGTGCCGACCAAGCTGCCGGTGAACAAGCCGGCCGACAGGGTCGACACGTTACCGATCGTCACCGACGAGGGCGTTACCCCGGTGTGGTTGTCGAAGGCGGACGTCGGGATCGGCGGTGTCGAAGCTCCACTCGCCGTGCTGGTGGTCGAGTTGGTCGAGGAGCAGGCGGTCAGCAGCCCGGCTACCAGCAAAAGACAGATGGCGACCGCTGAGACCGAGGACCACCGCATTCGGACGATCACATGAGAACGTCGGTACATGATCCCCTCCCAATCGCCCATCCGGCCCACGTCGATCGACGAACGCCGACCGAATGCGCGACGCCACAAAAAGTACTCCTACTCAGGTTTCCGCACTTGTGTGATTCCAGACGTCCCTCATTTGGGCCGGATTCAGCTTGCTGGGCGCGATAGTTGCCTCCCCTGGAACAGGCACCTACGGGATAGGAGCGGGGACGTTGCGAGCTGGCTCAGGTGCGACCAAGCTGCAGTGTGCCCGAAAACCGATTCATCGGCGAGATAGCCAGAACATATGACCAACCTGGGACGGGGATGTTCGCCGACGCCGTTGTGGAAGCGACCGTCGACTGTCTGGTCGAGTTGGCCAACGGTGGATCGGCGATGGAGTTCGCTATTGGGACTGGCCGGGTCGCCCTCCCTTTGGCCGCTAGGGGTGTTTCGGTCGCCGGAATCGAGTTGTCCGCAGACATGCTCGACCTACTGCGGACGAAACCCGAGGCAAGCGATGTTACGGCCGTCGAAGGCGACATGGCCGTGACATTCGTGGAGGGCGAGTTCTCCCTTGTCTACCTGGTCTTCAACACGATTCAGAACCTTACGACGCAGGACGAGCAAGTGGCCTGTTTCGAAAACGCTGCCCGGCACCTTCGCCCCGGCGGCCGCTTCGTCATAGAGACCAGCGTGCCAGGTCTTCGCCAGCTACCACCGGGCAACTCCGGTGTCGCGTTTGCATTGACAAAGGACTACATCGGCATCGACGACTTCATCGACCGCACGCACAAGCAGATCTCCCGTTCGTGGCACTTCAACCGACTTCCGGATGGCACCTTCACCGAATTCACGGCACCGTTCCGATATGTGTGGCCGGCTGAGTTGGACCTGATGGCTCGGATCGCGGGAATGACGCTGGAACATCGATGGGGCTGGTGGGATCGCTCGCCGTTCACAAGTGAGAGCCCGTGGCATGTCAGTGTGTGGCGTCTCCCGGCGGCTTAGACGCGGCGCAGATTCGAGCATTACTGGGGCTGTCCGGTCAACTGTCGATTACCGCGATCTCAGGGTCATCGCTGAGATGGACGGTAACGGGAGCGAGCGCTCGGACACGTGCGAGGGAGTCCCGCGCGTTGACCTCCCAGGCTTCATCGTGACATTCCGACGTCATAGGTTCGCCCGTACACAGCTCTGCTGCTCGAAGGGCACGCTGTGCCGCAATTACCGACAGGCTCGCCTGCCGCCTCCCCGAGCACCGACTGGTGGCCGAGGCTGAACGTCCGGATTGGGTTCGTCCTGGATCAGGTAGTCGAAATCACCGCTGGACGATTCACAGCCTCCGCTCCGGTCAATCAGCAAGAGCGCATGTTGGCCGAGTGCTCTTTGTTCGCATCGTTGAGTGACCGATACCGAGTCAAACAAGGTCGGGCTACCGTCGCTCCGTTGGTCTAACTCGTTACCCCCGGAAGCGCCCGTCGGCGATGCCTCGGGATGTGGCGGTCGTCCCAGCCCCGGCGGATGATGCGCCTGCCGGGCCGTCAACCTTCGGTCGTTAGCGCATGACCCGGCGCACGCCCGGGCCGGTGACCAGTTCGGGCGGCGTCAGGTCGATGAAGGTAGGGACGGGCTCCGGTTCGACCTCGACCTGGCCGTCGCCGGGATGGGGCTCGGTCTCGATGGAGACGTACTCGCCGGTCTCCGATCGCTCGATGACGACCGGACGCTTGCGCTTGCCGATGCCTTCGGCTGCACGCATTTCCTGGCAGATCTTGACGGCCACGAAGTAGGAGATGATCGGGACCACGACCACCGCGATCCGGAAGAACCAGAGCACGCCTTTGAGTGGCAGATCGAAGAAGTTGGCCAATACGTCGGTGGAGGAGGCGAAGAACACCATGAACATCAAGGCGACCATCGACACGCCGGCCCCGGTGCGTTTGGGCCGGTCACGAGGCCGGTCGAGGAGGTTGTGATAGGCGAGGTCTTTCGTGTGCCGCGCCTCGAAGAACGGCCAGACGAAGAAGATGTTGAAGATGAGACCCGGGAAGATGACCGCGGGGAGGAAGACCATGAGCGGGATGGTGTGTCCCCAGCCGACGAACTCCCAGCTGGGCATGATGCGCAAGGCACCGTCGAGCCAGCCCATATACCAGTCGGGCTGCACGGCGTAGCTGATGAGGTAGGGCTGGTACTGACCGAACTGCCAGATGGGGTTGATCTGGACGAACCCGCCGAGCAGGAAGATGACCCCGGTGACCATGAACATGAAGCCGGTGGTCTTGGCCATGAACGTCGGGAACATGGGTGAACCGACGACGTTGTGCTCCGTTCTGCCCTTGCCCGGGAACTGAGTGTGTTTCTGACGGACGAGAAGCCCGAGGTGGGCGGCGAGCAACCCGAGGATGAGGAGGGGAACGATGAGGACGTGCAGAATGAAGAACCGCTCGAGCAGGATCCCACTGCCGGGGTAGTTGCCGCCGAACAAGAAGAAGGCGAGATAGGTACCAACAAGGGGTATCGACTCGATGATCGACCAGGCAATGCGGATGCCGGTTCCGGACACCAGGTCATCGGGCAGCGAGTAGCCGAGGAACCCGTTCACGATGCCGAGGAGCAGCATGGCCACCCCGACCAGGTAGTTGAACTCGCGGGGCTTGCGGAAGGCGCCGGTGAAGAAGATCCGGGCCATGTGGACGGCGATGGCGCCGAGGAAGATGTCGGCCGCCCAGTGGTGGGCTTGGCGCATGAGCAGCCCCGACTTCACGTCGAAGGAAAGTCCGACCGAGGTGGCGTAGGCCTCGGAGACGCTCTGTCCGTCGAGGGGCCGGTACGAGCCGTGGTAGATGATCTCGTGGGCGGAGGGCACGTAGTAGAGCGAGAGGAAGACGCCGGTGCCGAGCAGGACGACGAACGAGTAGAGGGCAATCTCACCCAGAAGGAACGACCAATGGTCGGGGAAGATCTTGTCGAGGAAGGTCCGGCCGCCCTTGGCGATGCCCAGGCGGTCGTCCACGAAGCGCAGCGAGCTGTCGATCATGGGCGGTCCCAGAATCCGGGGCCCACGGCCTGGTCGAAGCCGCCCTTGGCCACCAGGTAGCCGGCGGCATTGACGGTGATCGGCAGCTGCGGCAACGGCCGCGGTGCCGGCCCGAACTCGGGGACGGCGCCGGCGTTCACATTGAAGATGGACTGATGGCAGGGACAGACCAGCTGCTGGGTCTGCTCTTGGTAGAGACCGACGGGGCACCCGAGGTGGGTGCACATCTTCGAGTAGGCCACGTAGCCCTGTACACCCCAGTTGGTGTGGCCCGGCGGCTGCAGCACATAGGGCGGGTCGGTCGGGCTGAGCTCGGCCAACCGCAGGAGGATGACCTGATCGGGTGAGGATCCGACAAAGCCCTTGGGAAAGACGGTCAACACGCCGCCGACCTCGAGGTCGTTCACGCTGACCGCACGACCGTTGAGGCTCACGAGCTGCGATCCCCGCTTCCAGTTGGTCTGGAACAGAATCCTTCCCGGCTTCGGGCCGAGGGAGCGGAGCGGGAAGATGAGGACCACGCCCATGGCCGCCGAGGCCATGGCGAAGAGGCCACCGAGGAGACGGCGGCGCTTGACCACCATGCCGCCACGTTCGGTCACCGCCGCGGTCATGGCTTGCCGTTCCTCCTCGGTCGAGGCGAACGGATGCCGTTCCTCGACGAAGGGGCCCTGGGGCATGAGGTACTTCCCCCAGGCCGAGACTCCGAAGCCGGTGGCCACGAAGCCGACCCCCAGGGTGACCGCCTCCCACTGCGGCGAATCGCCGATCCAGAAGGCGATGCCGAAACCGAGAAAGCCGAGGAACCCGAGGATCATGGCCAGCGCCGCGACCAGCTGCGCCCGCTCGGGGTGCTTGGCGAAGGGTTGAAGGTGCGGGTCGTCGAGGGCGGCGGGCGGCAGGGCGCCACTCACCGAACCCGAGCCGTTTGGTCGAGTCGAGCCGTCGCTCACGATCGGTCCCCGAGCCAGAAGCCGGCCAGCATCAGGACGCCCACCCCGACGAGGAGCCCGATGAAGCCCTCGCCCACCGGTCCGATCCCTCCGAGGCCGATCCCGCCCCGGTCGTCGGG
The DNA here is from genome assembly GCA_963774915.1 of uncultured Acidimicrobiaceae bacterium. GTDB lineage: Bacteria > Actinomycetota > Acidimicrobiia > Acidimicrobiales > RAAP-2 > CAVSNH01. The sequence continues at coordinate 485,957 of CAVZGR010000001.1, forward strand.
GTGCTGGATGACCTGGTGCACGTAGAGAGCGGTATCGCGGAGTTGGGCGTCGCTGATGTCGCCCGGACCGAACCGTGGCATGTTGCCCGGCCCCGTACGCACGGCCTCCCCGATCTGGGTGAGCGTGGCCAGATGCAGACTCGGTGCATAGGCGCCTTCGGCCAAGGCGTCGCCGGCGCCGGTAATGGTGTGGCAAGCCGCGCAATTGGTCACGAACGAAGAGAACCCTTGCTCGAGGTTTCCACCCTTCTGCTGCACGATGGGGATCCCGACACCCTCGCCGGGGGTGAGGGACTGCACGAAGGTGGCGATCTCGAGGGTCTGTCGGTTGTTGAAGCGTGGCGGCTTACGGGTGGCCTGGACCGACGAGTCCTCGAGGGGCATGCGGCCGGTCGAGACCCAGAAGTCGACGGTGCCGGCTCCGAGCCCCTGTAGGTTGGGCGCCCGGCTGGTGCCCTGGGCCGTGGGGCCGTGGCAGGTCGAACAGTTGGCCGAGAAGAGCACCGACCCCGGGTGGACGAACGCCTTCGGTAGCGCCACATAGGTGATGCCGGAGCCAGGGGCGGCGGTGGATCCAGACAGCACCACATTGCTCTTCGCGCTCTTGGCCCGGACCGACGCGGGCAGAGTCGGGGGCGGACTGGTCACGATCGGCTGGTAGTTGTTGCCGGCAGCCAAGGCAGGGCCGGGGCTGAAGGCCACCAGACCGGCAATGGCCACGCCACCGACCAGGATGGCCGGCCCGGCGACGCGGGCGGACAGCATGCGCCGCACTCGACTCGGGTTGCCGCTGGCTGCGTTGCCTGGGTTGCGCATCTGGGTGTGGAGGAGGTCGCCGATCTCGTGAAGGGAGGTTGAGGTTGCCGCTTTAGTTGTGGAGGAGGAACAGGCAGGAGTAGAGGCCGACCCAGACGATGTCGACGAAGTGCCAGTAGTAGCTGACGCCCTGGAAGACCGCGGTCTCCCCGGGGTCACCCTTCGGTCCCTTCAGCCGCCCGAGAAGGAAGAGCATGGCCACCAGCCCAAGGGTCACGTGCAGGCCGTGGAGCCCGCTCATGATGTAGAAGAGCGAACCGAAGGCAGTGTGGGTGGGGTCGGTGGCCGGGTTGTGCGAGAGCGAGATCCACTCGTAGAACTGGTTGGCCACGAAGAGACCACCCAGCACGAAGGTCGCCCAGATCCACTTCTTGGCGCTGCTCCGAAGGCCCTTCTCCTGGTCGAAGACCGCCTTCTGCATGGTGAAACTCGAGGACACCAGAATGGCGGTGAAGATGCCGGCCCGCACCACATCGAGGTGGGCGCCGGGCGGTGGCCACACCGAGGCATGGGCCCGGATCGTGAAGAAGGCAGCGAACAGCGAACTGAAGAACATGACCTCGGAGCCGAGCCAGATGATCACCCCGACAGCCAGGAGCGATGGCTTGTCCGGGCGGTGGCGGACGGCGGCGACGGGGGCGTCGGCGGCCAGGGTCACGGCCGTATTCTTAGCCCAACGGCGGCGAGAAGAGCCAACTCATCCGGGCCGGAAAGGCCGAGGTCGCGCCCATGATCCCGGGGCCCAAGGGCGACCTCCTGGCCCGGCCCACCCCGGTTGCCCGTTCAGCCTTGGGTGGACGTCGTCCTGCTCCCCGTGGCCGCATCAAGCAGCCGGCCGGGCGACCGTCGCTCGGCCCCGTCCCTCTGCTCAACCAGTGGCGAGGAGCGGGGCCGGAGGTGGACGTCGATAGACGACGCTCAGCCGGCGGGTCGGCCGAGTGAGAGCGACGTAGAGGGTCCGCAACCCGCGTGCCGTCTCGCCGGCGATGAGGCCGGGCTCGACGACGACGACGGAGTCGAACTCGATCCCGTTGGCACCCTCGGTCGGCACCATCACCAGTGGTTCGGACAGCGACGTGCGCCGATTGCGAGCGTCGACGGCCGGTAAACCGGCGGCCCGCAACCCCTCGGCGATGACCGGGAGGAGCCGCTCGGGGGCGAGCACCGCCACCCGGCCCTCCCCCACGACGGCCATCTCGCCGGCCGCCAGCTCGGCGACTACCCGGGCCGTGTCCCGGTCGTCGGGCGCGGCGCCTTCGATCTCGGAATGGACGGGGACGAGCCGGGGCTCTTCACCGACGCGACGGACCGGCCGTGGTGGGGTCAGCTCGGTTGACACGAGGGCCAGGATCCGGCCGGCCAGGGCCAGCACCTCGGCCGGCGTCCGGTAGCTCACCGTGAGCTCGACCGTTCGAGCCGGCTTGCGGTTCGGCAGGTGCTCGGTGATCTCCGACCACGTGGCCGGCGCCCACGGGGCGGTGGCCTGGGCGATGTCACCCACCACCGTCATCGAACCTGACAGGGACCGGCGGGTGAGCATGCGCAGCTGCATGGGCGAGAGGTCCTGCACCTCGTCGACCACGATGTGGCCGTACTGACGCATCGCACCGGCACCGGCGTGACGCGGGCCGAGCAAGTGGCGCGCCTCGTCGACCAGCGCAGCATCGGCCGCCGTCCATTCGACATCGTCGAAAGAGGTCGAGCGGGGTCGATAGAGCAGCGATTGCTCGTCGTCGTTGAGAATGCCACGAGAGGCGGCGGCCACAAGGGGTGGCGCGCCGAAGAGGTCGTGGAGCAGCTCGTGAGGTGAGAGTCGCGGCCACATGCGATCGAGGGCGATGGCGAGCTCGGGGACGCGTCGTACCTTGCGCGAGAAGTCCTCGAAGTCGAACTCGTCGTCGGCCAGCTCGGCCGGGTCTTCGTAGCCCGGAAACGAACTGATCACTTCGGGATCACCGATGCCGAAGCGCTGCTGGCTTTGGCGCGCCCGTTCAGCCAGTAGCTGGGCGACGCTTTGCTCGACGACACGACGACGCGCGTTGTGGGTGCCGGGGCGGCGGCGCACACCCTCGACGATGCGGCGGCTGTCGGCCGCGGTCAGTCGGAGCAAAAGGGCGCCGTACGGGACGGCGACGTCTTCCGCCAGCGGACGCTGTCGTGTGGCGACGGCGCGGGCGATGACTCGTGCCATGCGCACGTCGCCCTTGAGCCGCGCCACCTCCGCCGGCCCCTCGGCGCGGACCCGAATTTCGGGAACGAGGCCCGACACCGTGGAGAGCGTGACTCCAGTCTCCCCGAGCGATGGCAGGACCTGTTCGATGTAGCGCAGGAAGAGCGGGTTGGGGCCGACGACCAGCACGCCCTGGCGCTCGAGCGGGAAGCGGTGGGTATAGAGGAGGTAGGCAGCTCGGTGTAGCGCCACCGCCGTCTTGCCCGTCCCGGGGCCGCCTTGGACGAGGAGCACCCCGCTCAGGGGTGAGCGAATGATCTCGTCCTGCTCGGCTTGGATGGTCGAGACGATGTCCCGCATGAAGCCCGAGCGCGCCTGGCCGAGGGCGGCCAGCAACGAGGCGGGTCCGCCGATCGGGAGGTCGCCCTTGAGGAGCGTGCCGTGGGCGCGATCCCCGCTTTCGGCAGGGTCGAAGTCGCCGGGGGCGACATCCCCGCCGTCCACCAGGCCGAAGCGCTCGTCCTCGACACCGACGACCCGCCGGCCATCGAGGGCGAGGTGCCGGCGCAGGACGAGGCCGAGCGGGTCGCGTCCGGTCGCCCGATAGAAGGGGGCGGCCACCGGAGCCCGCCAATCGACGACCAGCGGCTCTTGGTCGGGCCCGTGGATTGCCAGGCGACCGATGTGGAAGCTCTCGATGTCCGATGTCGTCGGCGCTCCGTCGACGCCGTCGACGCCATCCGCCCGGTTCCCGTCTCGCCGCTGGTCGATCCGCCCGAAGGTCAGCGCCTGGTCGCCAATGTCCAGCTGCTCGAGACGGGCCAAGCTCGTACGGACGATGACGTCCCGCTCCGTACGGGACTGGAAGGTGCCCCCCCGTCCGAGGTCGAGCACGCCCTCCATCATCGACTGCGCGTCCGCCCGCATGGCAGCCAGACGTTCGTAGGCCGTGTCGACGAATCCCTGCTCAGCCGTGATCTCGGACTCCACCCAACCTCCGATCCGGCCACCGACATCGTCAGTGGGCCGCCCTTGGGAGAACTTTCTATTTTAGGGGCCAGGGGCCGACCTCCGGACTCGGCTCAACCTCTCCCGCCCACCCGCACGCTGTCGGCCCCGGTGGATCGCCCCCTCGTAGACTCCGGGCGTGATGGCGACGGCTGCGGGGACTGCGGAGACGTCGCACGCCGGAACCGCTCGACCGACAGCGCTGGGTGCGGCGGTACGGGAATCGCCTTCCGGTGTCTGAACGGGCCGACCCATCCGAGCGCTCGGACTTCCTGCGAGCCTGCCGTCAACTCGAGGTGGACCGAGTCCCGGTCTGGTTCATGCGCCAAGCCGGGCGGGCGCTGCCGGAATACCGGGCCGCCCGTGGGACGGGCAGCATCCTCGAGGCCATCGCCCGTCCTGAGCTCGCGGCCGAGCTCACTCGTCAGCCCGTCGACCGCTATGGGACCGACGCGGCCATCCTGTTCTCCGACATCGTGGTGCCCGTGGCGGCCATCGGTTTCGGCGTCGACGTGGCCGCGGGCACCGGTCCCGTCGTTGAGCGGCCCTTCCGTAGCAAGGAAGACCTCCAGCGACTTCGCCCCTTCGAGCCAGAAGTCGACGCTCCCTACGTGGCCGAGGCGGTGGCCCAGGTGGTGGCCGAGCTCTCCGTCCCGCTCATCGGCTTCGCCGGTGGGCCCTTCACCGTGGCCAGCTACCTCGTCGAGGGCGGGCCGTCGCGCACCTATGCCGCCGTCAAGTCGCTCATGTGCAGCGAGCCCACCATCTGGCACGCCCTTATGGACCGGCTCGCCGACCTCGCCATCGCCTCTCTACGGTCCCAGCTCGATGCGGGGGCCGCCGCCGTCCAGATGTTCGACTCGTGGGCTGGCGCCCTCACCCTTTCTCACTACCGCCGGTTTGTGCTGCCCACCACCCGTCGCATCTTCGAGGAGCTGGCCGTCACCCATCCGCAGGTTCCCACCATCCTCTTCGGCGTGGGTACCGGCGAGCTGCTTACGGCCATGGCCGAAGCCGGAAGCTGCGTGATCGGGGTCGACTGGCGCGTACCCCTCGACGAAGCGAGGACGCGGCTCGGCCGCGGGGTGGCCGTTCAGGGAAACCTCGATCCCGCTCTCTGTCTCGCCCCCTGGGCCGTCGTCCAGTGGAGACCCGAGCCGTCCTGGATGCGGCCGGAACGGAGCCTGGTCACATCTTCAACCTCGGACACGGTGTCCTCCCGGCCACCGATCCCGCCATGCTCGAACGAGTGGTCGAACTGGTGCACGCAGAGGGAAAGGCCGGCGTCCGACCATCACCGACCGCGGCACCCGCACCGACGACGGCATGATCGCCGGCATGACCGACACCGTCATGACCGCATGACCGATGGCTGACACTGCCCGCACCGGGGTGCTGGTCATGGCCCATGGCACGCCCAACTCCGCGGCCGGCATCGAGCCCTTCTACACCTCCATCCGACGAGGTCATCCCCCCACGGCCGAGCTCTTGACCGAGCTCGAGGACCGCTACCGGGCCATCGGCGGTCTCTCGCCACTGGCCGAGATCACGAGATCGCAAGTTGCCGGCATCTCCCGCACGCTCGAGGCCCGAGCACCCGGTCGTTACGTCGTCGCCTACGGGGCCAAACACGTCGCACCGCGCATCGAGCAGGGCATGGCCGACCTCGTCGCCGACGGCGTCCATCGCGTGGTGGGCATCGTGCTGACCCCCCACGAGTCCTCGTTCTCGGTGGACTCGTACCTCGAGCGGGCCGCGGTGGTTGCCGCCGACGTCGGGAGTGGACTTCGTGGGCGTACGTTCGTGGCACCACGACGAGGGCTTCTCCGCCCTGCTGTCCGAGCGCACCCGATTGGCGATCTCATCGCTGAATCCGGCCTCACGGAGAAACTTGGCCGTCTTCTTCACCGCCCACAGCCTCCCCGAACGGGCCCTCGGTGCCGACGACCCCTATCCGCGTCAGGTGACCGAGTCCGCGACCGAGGTGGCCACCGCTCTCGATCTCGACGCGGGTGGAGCCGAGTGGTCGGTGGCATGGCAGAGCGCGGGGCGGACAGCCGATGTATGGCTCGGTCCGAGCCTCAACGACGAGATCCTTCGGGTGGCCGAGCGGAGGGCGACGGCCGTGGTCGTCTGTCCGGTTGGCTTCGTGGCCGACAACCTCGAGATCCTCTACGACCTCGACATCGAGGCAGCCGGTGTGGCGAACTCTCATGGCCTGGTCTTTGCTCGGACGGCGTCCCTCAACGACGATCCTCGATTCATCAGTGTGCTGGCCCGCGCCGTCGAGGCGGCCGACGAGCATGGGGTGGACGAGGTAACGAGCACCCACGCCGAGCCTTACTCGACCGCCGACCGCGCTACGAATAGTGGCCATGGCTGACAAGGGCCCGTCGATTGCCATCGTGGGTGGGGGCATCACCGGTTTGGCCGCGGCCTGGGAAGTCGTCAGCCAGCCGGCAACCGGCGGCGCCACTCCGACGGTCTGGGTGCTCGAGGCGGACGACCGCGTGGGTGGGCGGTTGGCTGCCGACTCCTTCGCTGGGCGCACGGTCGACCTGGCCGCCGACGCCTTCGTGGCCCGCCGCCCCGAAGCCGTCACATTGTGCGAAGAGCTCGGGCTGCACGACAGCCTCGTCTCGGCCGGGGCGTCCGGCGCGTCGGTCTGGGCGCGCGGCCGGCTGCGCCAGCTTCCGACAGCACTCAACCTCGGCGTGCCCACGAAGTGGTCACCCCTCGCTCGCTCGGGCGTCCTTACGCTGACCGAGTCCGTCGCCGCCGCCATGGACCTCGTGCGGCCCCACCAGCGGTCACTGCCCACCATCGGTGACCGGGCGGTCGGGGAGGTCGTGGGGAGCCGGCTTGGTCGACCCGTCGTCGAACGACTGGTCGATCCTCTGGTCGGCGGGATCAACGCTGGATCGGCCGACGAGCTGAGCGCTGCGGCCCTGTTCCCCCTGCTCATTGCGGCCGACCACCAACCGGGCAGCCTCATGCGCCAGCTCCGGCGAGCACAGCCGCCCGCCAACCCGTCGTCGCCCATGTTCATCTCGCTGCGTACCTCGGCAGCCAGCCTGGCCGAGCACCTGGCTGCGGCTCTGACCGAGCGAGGCGTCCACATCCGGCGAGGTGTGCAAGTCGATGCGGTCGAACGGGCGGCCAGGGACGGCAAGCGGCCGCGCTTCGCCCTCTCGCTTTATTCCCAGGAGCAGGGTGAGCGCGGGGCCTCACCGGCCGGCGGCAACGGCAACGGGAACGGCAAGGGCAAGGGCAAGGGCAAGGGCAAGGGAAACGGCAACCGGCCCTCGACCCTCGAGGTGGATGCGGTCCTTCTCGCCGTTCACGCCCACCAGACAGCCGTTCTGCTGGCGCCGCTTGCACCGTTGGCCGCCGGGTTGCTGAGCAACATCGAGCACGCGTCGGTGGCCACGATCACCCTGGCCCTGTCCCCCGGCACCGTTGGCGAGCGAGCGGGGACGGGTTTCCTCGTGCCGCGCACCTCGCTGGTCGACCACCGCGTCCCGTTGACCACCGCCTGCACCTACCTGGACCGCAAGTGGCCACATCTGGCCCGCCCCGGGGACGACCTCGTGCGGCTGTCGGTTGGCCGTCACGGTGACAACCGCCACGCTGACCTCGACGACGCCGAGCTCGTAGCTGCGGCCACCGGTGAGCTCGCGGCCATGCTCGGGACGGCGTCCGCCGCCGCCCCCCTCGAAGCCCGCGTCACCCGATGGCCAGCGGCCTTCCCGCAGTATGCGGTGGGCCATTTGCTCCGGGTGGCGCAGATCATGGAGGACGTCGACTCGGTCGGGGGCCTGGCGGTGGCCGGTGGCACCTACCGGGGAGTGGGCGTTCCGGCTTGCATCGGCAGTGGCCGCGACGCCGCCCGCCGGCTCCTCGACGCACTGGCCGCCGGGGGGAACCGGGCAACGGCCGAGCGATGACGACGGAGCCAACCGGCCGGGGCTCCCGGGGCGGTCCGTCCATCAGCAGCCGACCGGCGGCCGAGCCTCGGACGGCCCGTCCGGACTGGCATCCCTCGACGGTGAAGATCACCCACCGACGCCATTCGTCGGTGGCGCCCAGGCGGGGAGCGGTGGCCCTGCCGTGCCTGGCTGCTGGCGTGGGCCTCGCGCTTTCGCTTCCTCCATGGGGATTCTGGGTGTTGGCCTTCCCCGCCGCTGGCCTCTTCTTTTGGCGGCTCGGGGGACTGCGGCCGCGGACCCGCTGCTGGGCGGGAATGCTCGTCGGCCTCGGCTGCTATGGGCCCGGCCTCATGTGGGCCCAGGCCTTCACCTTGCTCGGGGCCCTCGCTCTCATCGTCGTGTCCGCCGCCTACTTCGCCTTCGGTGCGCTGGTGGTGCCGCGTGGCCCGCTCGTGGCCCGGGTCCTCTGCTTTCCGGCGGCCATGACCCTGGTCGAGGCCTTGCGCATGACCTGGCCCTTCGGCGGGCTCCCGCTCGGCGGGGTGTTCCTCGGCCAGGCGGGTGGACCGGTGCTCGGCTTGGCCCGCCTCGGCGGCCCCTTGGCCCTGACCGCAGCCGTCTACCTCGGCGGGGTCGGGCTCGGCGCGTTGGCCGAGTGGGCGGTTCGTTCGGTACGCGACGGCCACCGGATCCGTGCCTTCTCCAAGAGCCAGTGGGCGTTGGCCTCGGACGACGGGCTGGCGCGTGGGGCGCTGGCCGGGCTCGGATCGCTCGTCACCCTCGGCGCGGTGTGCCTCATCATCCTCATCGGATCCGTGGTGGTTGCCGACCACGTCCCGGATGGCGGTTCGGCCATCGGCCGCGTGGCGGTGGCGGCTGTGCAGGGTGGCGGAAAGCGCGGCTTCCACAATTCCGAGGTGGCGCCGGCCAGCGTCCTCGCCGCGCAGGTGGCCGCCACCCATGAGATGGCCTTCACCGACGGTGGGAAGAACCCAGAGCTCGTGCTCTGGCCCGAAGACGTGGTGTCGCTCGACGGGCCTCTCGACGGGTCACCTGAGGAGCTGGCCCTCTCCACGCTGGCCCGACAGCTCCATACCACCCTCGTCGTCGGCGTCACCGAGGACGTGTCGGCCACCACCTTCCGCAACGAGATCGTGGCCTTCGGCCCCGATGGGCGACTGGTCGACCGGTATGAAAAGGTGCACCGGGTCCCCTTCGGTGAGTACGTGCCCTTCCGCGGGTTCTTCTCGCACATTGCCAACCTGTCGGCCGTTCCCCGTGACGCCATCCCCGGGACGGGCAACGGTCTTCTGACCACGCCGGCCGGACCCCTCGGGGCCATGATCTCCTACGAGGTCTTCTACGCCGACCGCGGGCGTGCTCCCGTTCGAGCGGGCGCTGAGCTCCTCGTCGTGCCCACCAACACCTCGTCGTACGCCACTTCCCAGGTACCGACCCAAGAAGTCGCGGCCGCCAAGGTGCAAGCCGTCGAGGAGGGCCGCGACCTCCTGCAGGCCTCCCCTACCGGCTACAGCGCAGCCATCACCAACCGAGGAGCCGTCCTCTCGCGGTCCGTGCTCGGCGCCCGCCAGGTGGTCTTTGCCGACCTCGCCTTGCGGCGGGGGATGACGCCGTACGCACGCGGGGGTGACCTGCCCATGCTGTTCATCTGCGGGGTCGCCTTGCTGCTCGGATGGCTCGTCGCCTGGCGCCGCGGTGGCGGCAATCGGCCGGCCTATCACTGAACCGGCTTTGCCCATGACGGCGTGGTGCGGTCTCAGCCCATCGGAGCGGGCACAACCGGCGAGACGACCGGCACAACGGGCGGGGTGAGCGAGACGACAGGGACCGATCCGGTCGTCCCATGCAGGATCTGCGTGTGGGGACCGACGAGTGGCGGCGGTGCGTCCGGGTCGGCAATCGGGCCGAGCGGGAACGACTCATCGATCGCGTGGGCCGGCGCACAGGAACGAGCCGGCGGTGCCTCCGGCACCACCGCGTAGAGGGTGACGGTCATGGCCGACGCCGATCCCCCGGAGGAGATGCCCTCAAAGCTTCCGCACTTCGGGAGGATGGCCGTGACCGACAACAGCTGGCCCGTGACCGGTCCGGTTTCCATCCACGGGATCGATAGCCGTTGCAGGGCCTCGGTCAGCGTCGCCGGAACGACAGACCCGCACGGTTCGCTGCGGGCTCTGTACACGAGAGCGGGCGCGCCAGTGGCCGAGCCGATGATGACCGCCGCCTCGCCCGGCGACGTCAAAATGGGCTGGGCGGGTGGGACAGTACCTCTCGACGTGGCTCGCATCATCGGGCAGCTGACGGCGACCCCGGCATCGCTGGCCAAGCCCACCCACGCCGGCAAGTTGCGCACTCGCGGGATACCGGCCCGACGACTGCGGATGGTGACCAAGCCAAAGCCGAAGGCCTGGGGACGAAAGCCCATGATCTGTCCCGTGGACCAGACCTGGGCCTCGATCCTGCTGGCATCGTTCGTCGGATGCAGCCGGCGCGGTGACGGACGGACGGTGACCGCGCCACCGTCCAGCTCGACCACGGACGCAAAGCGACCATCGATGATCCGGGGCGTCACTGGTGCGACCCGGATGGCGGGCCCCGGGACCGGTGCGACTCCGATGGCGGGAACCGGAGCGTCCGAGTTCGTCGCGGCGGCGACCGGGAAGACGGGAATCAGGGCGGCGATGCCTGCGACGACCGCCGCGGCCGGAAGCCGCCTCCACCAGTGGGCATTCGACGTTCGATCGACGCACATAGTCGGAACCTCCCAAAGGGTTCAGACTCCTCAGGGCCCTTAGAGGTTCCCGATTCTCAAGCCGAGCGTCCGGCTCGAGCGGCGGTGGCGGTCAGTCGTAGTAGCCCGAGTGGATGTAGACGCACGGCAGCCCTTCGGCGTGGAACATGGCGAAGTTCTTGGGATCGTCCTCGAAGGCGAGGCGTAGATCGAACCCGTAGTCCCGGAATTCGTCGACCGCCTCGCGCTTGAATGCGGTCACGTGGGCGTAATCGCCGCGGGCCCGCATGACGAGCAGGTCCCAGCGCAAGCCATAGCGGTCGAGCCAGGCCAGCGTCTGAGGCTGGACCCGCATGGGCCGGCCGGTCAAGAGGATGACCTGCAAGCGAGCATCGAGGAGCTCGAGGACCCGAGCCAGCTCTTCGATGACCGGGTCGTCGCCACAGGCCTCGAAGAAGCTGTCCCAGTCGCGTCGTCCCCGCTCGAGGAAGTGCTGGCGTCCGACGGCGTCGGACAGCACACCGTCGACGTCGAAGATCACGGCCTCGCCGGGCAGCTCGACGGGACCCTTGTGCCAGGCCCAGTTGGACGGCCAGCCGAGGCTGCGTGCGGTGCGATCCGAGCCGAACGGTGGCCGACCGAGCCCAGAGCCGCTGCGTCCGGTCACTCTTCGGTGGGGGCGGTGGCGGCCAGGCGGCGGATCTCCTCGACGACCGCCGGGTCGGCCAGAGTGGTCGTGTCGCCGAGCACCCGGCCCTCGGCCACGTCGCGGAGCAGCCGGCGCATGATCTTCCCGCTCCGGGTCTTTGGCAGCTCGTCGGTGAAGACGACGTTGCGGGTCGGGCGATGGGGCCGATCTTGTCGGCGACGTGCTCACGGAGCTCCTCGCCGCGATCGTCGTCGCCGGACCGGCGTCGGCCCGCAGGGTCACGAAGGCCACGATGGCCTGGCCGGTGGTCGGCGTCGCTCGCCCCGACGACCGCCGCCTCGGCGACGGCCGGGTGGTCGACGAGGGCGGATTCGACCTCGGTCGTCGAGATCCGGTGGCCCGAGACGTTCATCACGTCGTCGACGCGGCCGAGCAGCCAGAAGTAGCCGTCATCGTCGATCTTGGCGCCGTCGCCGGCGAAGTACCGGCCCGTCGAAGCGGCTCCAGTAGGTCTCGCCGGTAGCGCTCCGGATCGCCGTAGATGCCCCGAAGCATCGACGGCCACGGGCGGGTGAGCGTCAGGTACCGCCGCCCTGCTCGACCGGGTTCCCCTCCTCGTCGACCACGTCGGCGCTGATACCCGGCATCGGGAAGGTGGCCGAGCCCGGTTTGGTCGTGGTCAGTCCCGGCAGTGGCGAGATCATGATCGCGCCCGTCTCGGTCTGCCACCAGGTGTCGACGATCGGGCAGCGTGCCGCCGCCGATGTGCGTCGGTACCACATCCACGCTTCCGGGTTGATCGGCTCGCCCACGCTTCCGAGCACCCGCAGGGTCGAGAGATCGTGGCTCCCGGGTAGTCGGTCCCCCACTTCATGAAGGTGCGGATGGCGGTCGGCGCGCTGTAGAGGATGGTCACCCCGTAGCGCTCGACGATCTACCAGAAGCGGTCGCGGTCGGGGAAGTCTGGGGTGCCCTCGTAGAGCACCGACGTGGCGCCGTTGGCCAGCGGCCCGTAGACGACGTAGCTGTGGCCGGTGACCCAGCCGACGTCGGCCGTGCACCAGTAGATGTCGGTCTCGGGGTGGAGGTCGAAGACCACCCGGTGGGTGTAGGCCACCTGGGTGAGGTAGCCGCCGGTGGTGTGCATGATGCCCTTGGGGGCGGCCGTCGTCCCCGAGGTGTAGAGGAGGAAGAGCAGGTCCTCGGAGTCCATGTGCTCGGGCTCGCACGGTGTCGCCGGACGCCCCCGGCGGCGGGTCCTGTCCCGACAGGAGCTCGTGCCACCAGTGGTCCCGGCCGGCGACCATGGCGTCGTCGGCACCTCGTGGCCGGATCCGCGCTGCCCCCCGGCTGTGATGCGTCGCGCCACCACCACATGCTTGACGGATGGCGTCTCCGAGACGGCCGCATCGACTTGGGCTTGAGAGGAACAGGAGTACCGCGTCGCCATCCCCCGTCGGCGGTGACCACCACCTTGGCCTGGGCGTCGAGGATCCGGTCGCGCAACGCCTCGGCCGAGAACCCGCCGAAGACCACCGAGTGTGCGGCGCCGATCCGGGTGCAGGCCAGCATGGCCACCGGCAACTCGGGGATCATGGGCATGTAGATGGCCACCCGGTCGCCACGCTCGATGCCGAGGGCGCGAGCACGTTGGCGAAGCGGCACACCTCCTCGAGGAGTTGGCCGTAGGTCAGGGTCCGGGTGTCGCCCGGCTCACCCTCCCAGTGGAAGGCGACCTTGTCGCCGCGCCCGGCGGCCACATGACGGTCGAGGCAGTTGTAGGACACGTTGAGGGTCCCGCCGACGAACCATCGAGCAAAGGGCAGGTCCCATTCGAGGATGCGGTCCCAGGGCCGGAACCAGTCGAGGGCGCCGGCCTGCTCGGCCCAGAAATCGGGCCCCGCCTCCTCGGCCCGCCGGTACACCGCCGGGTCGTCGACGACGGCTTGGGCGGTGAACTCGGAGGACGGAGGGAAACGGCGATTCTCACTGAACCAGTCCTCGATGGTGGCTCCCACGCCGGAGCCGGCGGTCGCTCCCCGCCCCGGGCCCTCGGCTCCTTTGTCGGGCATTCCTCGCGTCCTCCCTGGTGGTGGGCATCGATCGACTCGCCCACTCGTGCTTCAGCCTAACGGTGAGCGCCATCTACGATGGATTGACCGTGGCGCCCTTCTCTCAAGAGCCGGCTACTGGCGACGGGCTCGACCTGGGCACCCGGCCAGTCCCCGTAACGGGGCGGAGCGAGGCCAATGGCCCCGTCCCCTGCCCATCGCTCGGGACCACGCAGCTCGACGTGCCCATCGGCCGCCGCGTGATGGTGGTGAGTGACCTCTTCTTGACACCCACGCTGGACCGCGACCACGACAGCAGCCACCGCAGAGATCGCCCGCTCCCTCGATACTTGGGAAGGGCCCGGAGTGCTCATCGTGGCCGGCAACCTCTTCGACCTGACTGGCGCAGAAGATGCGTGCCAGCATGTCGAGCAAGCACTCGATGCCCATCCTCAGCTCGGTGATGCTCTCCGTCGGTTCGTCGACGGTGACGAGCGGCGGGTCGTGCGTCAGCTCGGCGATCACGAGTTGGGGATCGCCCCGGTACGGCCGCGGTTCAGTGCGTGGTGGAAGACACACTCGGCGTGGAACACGCCGGGCCGCTCGACCTCCACCTGTGCACCGGTACGGGCACCCGCGTCGTGCGCGTCGAACCGCGTGTCCGGGCGGAGAGCTCGGCACCTACCGAAGGAGGTACGACGGCCGATGTCGAGGTCGGAGGTTGGCGTCGGCTCCTCGTCGGTTCGTCGGAGGGGGCGCCGTGGCTCGATGGCCTCGACCGGTTGGACGATCCCTTGTCGTGCTCCCGTTTTGTCGTCTCCCGACTCCTCTACCGCCGACTGGGCCGCTTCGCGTGGTGGCTGTTCGTCCCATTCGCGGTCGTCCTGCTGCTTCGGCTTGGGGTGACCCCGTGGCTCATCGGCCATGCCGGCAACGGGCTCCCAGGCCGCGCTCTTCGCCACGCCCGAAGTGCCGACCTCGGGGATCAGGTCGCGGTCGCCATTCTCGTGGCGCTCACCGGTGTGGCCGTCCTGGCCGCGGTGCTCTGGCTCCTCAGCCGGCGGGTCTGGTCGGCGCTCGGGGGCGGCGCCCTGGACGCCGTGCAACAAGGGACACGTGCCAACGATGTGGCCCGTGACGGAGCTCGTGCCCTCGCCAGCCACGGCTACGCAGGCCTCGTGACCGCGTCGAGCTTCGAACCCGAGCTCACCCACCTGGGGGTGGGCTTCTACGCCAATGTGGGTGCGAGCACCCAGATCACCGAGGAACATCGCGGCCGCCTGGGGCTACCGCCCGTGTTCGTGGCCACCGAGCAGGTGAGCTGGGTCGAGCTCGAGACGGGCGCCGAGTTGCACCCGCGCCTCATGCTCGGACGCCGAGACCTGCCCTCTCCGAGTCGTCTCGAGACCGTGGCCACCCGCGGATCGCGCCCCCAGAGGCCTGCGACCACAGCTCGTCGCGTCACATCCGACGGGCGCCTCGTGGCCCCCTGCACCCGACCTCGGTCAGGCTCATCGCCGGACCCGTCGCGTACGGCGGTGGTCGGCCGCCGCCATCCTCTTCGCCGGCGTGGTCGACCTGCTCGACGCCGTCACCCCACCCTTGCGCAGTCGGCTGCACCTCGTGCTCGAGTACCTGCCCCTGCGAGCCAGCGTCGCCGCCGGTGCTCTGGTGGCCGTGGCCGGGCTCGGACTCCTGGCCCTCGGGCGTGGCATCCTCCGCGGCCAGAACCGGGCCTGGCGCGTCGCCGTCGTCCTGCTCGCGGCCACAGTCGTCCTCCACCTGGTAGCCGGAGCCGACATCGAGGAGTCGCTGCTGGCGCTCGCCATTCTCGCCATCCTCTTGACCAACCGTCGCGAGTTCCAGGCCACCTCCGACCGCGCCTCGCTACGCAACGCCCTCCTGGCGCTGGCCGTCGGATGGCTGGGCATAGCCCTCGCCGCGGTGACCTCGCTCGAGATCTTCTACAACCTCGACCGCGATCACGGCCTGCACGTCTCGTTCACCTCCGCCTGGTTGGCCGTGAGCGAGCGGATGGTGGGCATCCAAACGGTGGCGCTTCCGCCACGCGCCAACCGGTTCCTCGCCCCCACTCTGCTCGCCATCGGTCTCACCGTCATCGCATTGACTCTCTTCCTCCTGACCCGGCCGGCCGTCGACCGGCGGCTCCGGTCCGGCCGCACCGCCGAGCTACGCGCCCGCGACATCGTTCGTCGACACGGCGCGTCCACGCTCGACTACTTCGCCCTCCGCTCCGACAAGCGCTGGTTCTTCCACCGCGACACGCTTGTCGCCTACGCCGTTCACGGCGGCATCTGCCTCATCTCCCCCGATCCCATCGGGCCGCTCAACGAGCGGGGGCAGGTATGGGCCGCCTTCCGCCGCTACGCCGATCGTCACGGGTGGGTCACCGCGGTCATGGGAGCAAGCGAGGAATGGCTGTCGATCTACCGGCAGTCCGGGATGCGCCACGTCTACCTCGGCGACGAGGCGGTGGTCCACGTCCAAAACTTCTCATTATCCGGCGGGGCCATGAAGGGCTTGCGCCAAGCCCACCACCGGGTGGCGCGCAAGGGCTACACGGCGTCGTTCCACGATCCGGCCCGGCTCGACCGAGGCACGGTGACCGAGCTCGCTCAGCTCATGGAGCTGAGCCGCCAGGGCCAGCACGAGCGCGGCTTCTCGATGATGCTCGGCCGGATCTTCGACCCCCGGGACACCGGCCTGCTGCTCACCGTCGTCCGCGGGCCTGACGGCCAAGCCGCAGCCATCTGCCAATTCGTCCCCGCACCTGGCATCAAAGGCTTCTCCCTCGACCTGATGCGTCGGGACCCCTCCGACCACCCCAACGGACTGCTCGACTTCGCCCTCTGCGAGACGATCGAGCATTTGCGGAAGAGCGGTTTCGACGGAGTGAGCCTCAACTTCGCCGCCCTGCGGTCAACGCTGGCCGGCGAACGGGGCGAGAGCACCGTGCAGCGCTGGGTGGTGAAACGGCTGTCGTCCATGGGCCAGATCGAGTCCCTGTGGCGGTTCAACGCCAAGTACGAGCCGGAGTGGTTACCCCGCTACGTCGTTTTCGACACGGCCGAGCACCTGGTGCCGGTGGTCATGGCCATCCTGCGAGCAGAGTCCATCTGGGAGGTGCCGGTCCTCGGCCGATTCATCGCCGCCAGCACCGGACGCCGCAACGCGGCCGCCCGAGCCAAGGACGCTAAGGACTCGGCTCCGCTCTCCGAGCCCGACGCCGAGGGACGTTCCGGCCTTGCCTCGGTTGGGCGATCCACCGACTTCCGACGACGAGGTGGTCCTCCGGCCGTAAGACGTCGGCCAGAGGAGCCCAATTGGGCCGAAGGGCCGTCGGCTTCGGAGCAGCGTGACCGTCGGGTGAGGGCGGGATGGCCGGGTGCCACAGGGTTGCTCTTGTTCCCTGACGCTATGGATCGGGCAGGGGCTGTCGGCCATCGCCCTCAGATCTTCACTCAACTCGCACCTCGTTGATGCCCTGGTAGGAGGGACACACCCCGGGCAATTAACGACTTCGTAACCGGCCACGTGGGAATCAAGAGTGAGCGAACCCCCTGTTGCGTCGATCGACTAATGACGACGACAGTGAATACTGCAACTGTCGAGTAGCCGAGAAGGGACGCCACGGCGGCGCCGAAGATCCCGTAGGTGGAAAGAAGCACGGGCAGTGTTGCGACCGTGACAACCGCGCCTACCGTCTCGGCGACCAGGACGATGGTGGGACGCCCGAGGCCCCGCAGTCCCTCCTCCGCGATTCCGGCCCATGCCAGAACGGCACCGGCGGGGACCAGCACGAGAGCGGAAGGAATAGACGGGGCGAAGCTTGAACCGAAGACAAACGGCAGACCGAAGGGCGCGAGCACCATGAACAGCACCGATGTCGCCAACCCGACGAGCACGCCGCCTTGCAACGCCGTGGCCAGCATTTGCCCCTGGCGGCCGGTGTCCCGCTCAGCAGACACGTGGGGGAACAGCACAATCCCCACAGCTGACAACAACGGAGCGACCGCACCGCTCCAGGACACCGCGACGACATAGATGCCCAATGAGCGCGCCGGTAGTAACGCGACGATCAAGAGCTGATCGAACTGGATATTGATTGTCTGCGGGAGCGTCGTCAGAACTGAAGGAAGCCCGAACCGCAACATCGGAGGTGCCAGTCGGACCTCGGGTTTCAGTGGACCCCGAAGTCTCCGATTCACGACGAGTAGGAAAGGCAGCCCGCACAAAAGAATTGCTCCCAAATACCACCGGGAAAGAGGGATGGCGCTCGGGTGCCCGAGGAACCATGCAGCAAGAAGAATGCACAGCCATGCAAAGCCGGGGGCAACGCGAAAGAGGTTCCACGAGTTGAACTCGTGGGCACCGCGTAATGCCCCGTGGGGAATGCCAACCACTGCGAAAATAGGCCCGATCAACAGGAACACGCGCGCGGCCGACACCACCGACGGCGTTTGCGCCGAGAGAAGGGTCGGCATTGCAAACCAAGCCGCAGCTCCCACGACCAAGGATGTCAGGAGACCGATGGTGGCGGCCGTTGACGTGAACTGCTTGCCTCTCTCCGGTTGGCGTGCGATGAAGTAGACAAGCGCCTCGGCGAGGCCAAGGCTGGCGAGCCCCCCCAGGAGAGTCGGCCAGGTCTGGATGGCGGCCAGCTGACCCTCACCCGAGGGGCCCAAAAGGCGAGCGGCGAGGATCCCCGTTGCCGCCGCCAGCCCTGCCAAGGCGATGTTCGTGGCGAACGTGCTCCTGAGCGCTCGATCAGGCGTCCGCCCCGGTTCCGTCACCTGATCATCGTTGACGCCAGCCTCGAACCACCGAGGAGCGCCCAACCGGTACGTGACCAACCTTCACCCTGCCGGACACTGGGTCCGAGCCTGGCTCCGCCGAACTCGTCACAACGTCGCGAGTTTCGCATCGTGTCCTTTTTCACGGCGACTTGCCTCAGGGTGCGACGTGCGTAAGCGACGTCACGGACGGCAGGCACGATTGGCCAGGCTATTCCGAGCCTGAAGATGTGTGGCGAAGGCGGTTGGTCTGCGCGAATTCGGACACTTGAATGGCCATACCGTCGATGGGCTTGGCCGGGACGGCCACGACGTGGAGACCGTAAGTGATCCATGGTCGTTGCACCACTGGTGCCTTCGATCCGATGAAATACTCAAGCCGGGCCAACGGGCCGTTCACCTTATGGATCGCCGCCTCCGGAGTGTTGCCTCTCCGAACCAAAAACACCTGTGCTGCCAAGCCTGTGACGTGGCCGATCAATGTCGCCGCCAACCGTGCAACTATTCCGCGGAAATATTCCTCGGTTACGGTGAACCCCGCAGCTCCGAGCAGACGAGTAAGAGTGCGTTGCGTGTGAATTCGAAGGTGCCAAGGCGGTCGATCCTGGCGTCGAGAGGTCGGGACACTGACCACGAGGACGCCGCCTGGCCGCAGTATGCGATGAACTTCCCGCAATGCGTCCAAGTCGCGGTAAAGATGCTCAATCACCTCGTTCAGAACGACGCCATCAAACTCAGCGTCAGCAAACGGCGTGGGGTCCTCGATCGACTGGACAACGAGATCGGGTACTTCGTCCTGCGCGGCGAGATCAAGTTGGACGATGTCATGCCCAAAGTGCGAGAGGTAGTAGGAATCGCGTCCACCAGCATCTCCAACGACAAGCACTCGTCGGCATTGCTCCAATGACTGAGCCGTGAAACGCGCCGGAGTGTAGCCATCCGCATAGCGGATTGGGTCGAGAAAAGTGCCACGACCCGGGGTGACCTTGGCAAGCCATTGTGGCACTTCGCCAAAGATAGACGACCTCTGTTGGTGCCACAAAGCACTCGGGGTCCGGTGGCCGGGGAGAGTCGCACTCCCGACTCTCACGGCTCTCGGCGCGACAGTCTCTCGTCGCCGGCCCGTCTCAACGGCCGCGAAAGTTTGCACCGCATCGCTCTTAAGACCTCGAGATCATTCCGGAGGGTGCAAGCGCCAATGTCTTGGCTCACGAGTTCGCAATTGCCCGGATGTCGACAGGAATGATGCCTCGAGAGTTCTCGCTCGCAGGGCATCGCGAGTACCTGCGGCTCATTCGTTGGACTCCCCGGCCGGCGCTCGCCCTCAGTCCGGGAAGTGCACCCACAATTGCTCAGCTCTGGCCGCCTTCCACGGTGGCCGCTGTCTGCGGGTCGTCCGTCCATATGGCCGAACGCCGACGGATCCCCGCCCAAAGGTGGTGCGTGTGCATGGTCGAGCGGATGAAATTCACCACTCGCTGAGAGAAGTCAAGGATGCGGTACTCCGCCGGTCGGTCAGGTGCCACTCCTGTCGCTCGCTGGGCCAGGACCTGGTGCACCGCTGCCATGACAACCTCCGACTGCAGGCCGCTGCTTATTATCGACCCCGCTTCGATGGCTTCAGGCCGCTCCACCGAGTCGCGCAACGTGACGGCTGGGAAGCCGAGGATGGCCGACTCCTCGCTGATCGTGCCGCTGTCGGAGAGCACGCATCGGGCGTGGACCTGGAGGTGGACGAAGTCGAGATATCCGAACGGCTCGTGGAAGATTATCCTCCGCCGCTCACCAATACCGGCGGCGTCGAGACGTTGCCGGGTTCGCGGATGAGTGGAGACGAGCACGGGACAGTCCAAGTCATCGCCGACGTTGCTCAAGGTGTCGATGAGGAGGGCCAGCCGATCGACCTCGTCGACATTCTCCTCCCGATGCAGGCTGGCAACCACATAGCCATTCGGCGTCAATCCGAGGCGGTGGAGCACATCAGAGGTCTCGATCCCCGAACCGTAAAAGGCTAAGACTTCTGCCATCGGCGAGCCGGTGAGCGCGATCCGACGAGCCGGCAGCCCTTCGGCGAGCAGGTTGCGTCGGGCGTGTTCGGTGTAGACCAGGTTGAAATCGGCAACGTGGTCAACCAGACGACGATTCACCTCTTCCGGGACGTTGGCATCGAAGCAACGGTTACCGGCCTCCAAGTGGTACACAGGGACCTGAAGGCGCTTTGCTATCACCGCTGCGATCGCGGAGTTCGTATCGCCGAGGACAACCAAAGCGTGGGGTCGTAACTCGAGCAATGCGGCCTCTACCCCGATCAGCGTGCCAGCCAACACTCGGCCCAGCGACGAAGTGTCGACACCCAAGTTGCGGTCGGGAGGTCGCAGACTCAGCTCGTCGAAGAACACTTGCGACAAGCTCTGGTCCCAGTTTTGGCCGGTGTGAATTAGATAGTGATCGAAAGTGGCGTCCAGCCGGGGAAGTGTGCGTGATAGCCGGATTATCTCTGGCCTCGTACCAACGACGGTCACGATCCTTTCAGCCCCAGTCACGTGACCGCCTCTGCGAAGGTGTCCGGATCGTCCGGGTCGAACAGTTCGTTGATCCAGAAGACGGTATAGAGAAGGTCGTTCCCAATATTGGTGATGTTGTGAGTGTGAAGCGTTGGCATGTCCACGATGGCCGGCTCATCCCCAGTCACCTCAAATGTGGCCACCCGACTGTCCCATACGGGACGAATATCGATACGGGCTCGACCGCGAACGACAACGAATCGCTCCACCTTGCGGAGGTGAAAGTGATTTCCCCGTGTCACCCCCGGCTCGGTGGTCGAGAACGAC
Source organism: uncultured Acidimicrobiaceae bacterium (assembly GCA_963774915.1). Lineage (GTDB taxonomy): Bacteria > Actinomycetota > Acidimicrobiia > Acidimicrobiales > RAAP-2 > CAVSNH01. Next base: position 506,977 of record CAVZGR010000001.1, read on the forward strand.
GACTGCGACGCCCCGCCGAGGACTTGCGCGGTCTCCACGAAGCTACCCCGCCGGTCGTGATGCGCCGTCAGCTGCATGGGGAACGCAAGGGGGTGCAGATAGTAACGGTACGTGTTGAAGAGGCGAAGAGTGAGCGGATCCGAGAGGTCCGGGAACCTCCCCGTCCGGTACGTGGCCGCCAAGTCCTCGAGACGGCACAGAATCTCACTTACACGTAGTGGCGTTCCCGCTGGACGAACGATGCCTCCCACTGAACCGTCACCCAGATGCTCGATGAGCACCGCGGCTGCGTCCTGGGCGTGGAGGAATTCGAGTTCCCGGTCGACGTCGATCTTCGGCTTCTCGTCACCGGTCGCCAGTCGATGACAGAACGTGGCCACGACGGAGTTGTAGTCGGGCCTGCCGCCTTCGCCGTAGAGGTTGGGGAACACGACATCGACATAACACGCGCCAGCCCGGTCTGCCCAGGCGGCCAGGATCTCGGTCGCCCGGGCCTTGCCGCGGCCGTAGGGGGTGGGCTTGCCCACTTGACGCGAATTGCCAAACATCAGCCGAGGTGACCCACCCGCCCGGCGGAGCGAGGCGACCAGATGGTCAGCAGCCCTGACGTTACCCGCCTCCACCTCGGCGTCCTCCCCTCGATTGACACCGGCGAGGTGCACCACAGCACGAGCACCAGCAAGGGCCTCGTCGAGCGCGTCCGCGTCGTTCAGCACCTCGCGTCCGATCGTCACGACCGTCTCGTCTGGGGTGAGTGCCTGCATGCGGACACGAAGGTGGCGAGCGAGGAAGCCGTTTGCCCCGGTAACCGCGATCGTCATCAGGCTCCCGACAAGGTCGGGTCAACGGAGTCCGGAACGGCTCGACCAGCACGGGCTAACTCGATGCGGACTTCGGGCACGGTGACAAGCAACGCCTTCAATCCTTCGACATCGAGCTGATCGGCCGAGGCGGAGTCATAATCGGGTTTGATCGGGGATCGCAGATCACCCTCGTCGATATATACGCTGTAGTCCAAACCCCGAGCGTCGAGGCCGATCCGGAAGTACTCCTGGCTTTCGGTGCTCCGAGCCAATTCGGCGCTCGTCGCAAGCGTCTCGTGGAGTTTTTCGCCGTGGCGTATCCCGATGGTCTGAATTGTGGGACGGATGCCGAAGAGATCACCGAGAGCCGTGACGAGCGTAAGAATCGTTGCCGCTGGTGCCTTGCGGATGAACAACTCTCCGGGCTGACCGTGGGTAAAGGCATGCTCGACGAGGTCCACTGAGTGGTCGAGAGTCATCATGAATCGCGTCATGGAGCCACCGGTGACCGTAACCGTCCTGCTCGAGGTCAGCTGTCGGACGAACAACGGGATGACGGACCCGCGTGAGTACATCACGTTGCCGTAGCGAACCAGGCAAACGGTGGTCGCGGAGCTCGGATGATTCCGGGCGAAGGCCTGAGCTGTTTTCTCCATGAGCGCCTTGCTCATTCCCATGGCGTTGATCGGGTAGACAGCCTTGTCGGTGCTCAGACAGACCACACTGCGCACACCGGCTTGGTGGGCCAGCTCAATCACGTTGCTGCTGCCCAACACGTTGGTCTGGACCGCCTGCAAGGGAAAGAACTCGCAGGATGGCACCTGCTTGAGAGCTGCGGCGTGGAAGACGTAGTCCACCCCGGCCATTGCCTGCTCGACACTGTCTGGATCGCGCACATCCCCAAGGTGGAAACGAAGACGCTCGTCCATGAGGTCGTGGCGCATCTGGTCTTGCTTGGCCTCGTCCCGGCTGAGGATCCTCAGTTCTGCACAATTGCCGGTGAGGATCTTCCGAGTCACGGTGGTGCCGAACGAGCCGGTACCTCCGGTAATCAGCACCGTGGAGCCGGCGAGAGCGTCACTGACTGCCTCCGGGCTCACTGCCGCCTCCGTGGGAAGGGCCGTGACTCGGTGAGCTCCGTGAGAAGGCTCTCGATTTTGTCCACCCCGCGCTCGGTGGACAGCTCTCGCTCGTAGTAGCGGCGACCGGCGGCCCCGAGCCGGTCAGTCCCGGCGCGACCGACGGAATGCGCATGGCGCAAGGCGTCAACCAGGCCCTCGCCGTCGCCCGGAGCGACGGTCCAGCCGGCCCCCGCCTCACGCACGATTCGGGCCGTCTCGCCAACGGCAACGGCCAACACCGGACGCCCGCTGGCCAAAGTGGTCAGCAACTTGCTCGGCATCGTCATCGATGCAAGCGGGTGGTCGCTCAAGCTCACGAGGTGAAGGTCTCCGATCGACATGAGCATTCCCATCTCAGCTGGGGGTCGGCGTCCGAGAAATGTCAGATTTTGCAGCGAGAGGCTAGCGGCCCGAGCCCTGAGCTCCCCCTCCGCCGTGCCTGAGCCGACGACCAGGCAGTGGAAGCGCGGAAGGTCCCGTAACCTCGCACAAGCTTCGAGGAGCCCATCGAGGCCTTGGGTGTAACCGAGATTCCCGGCGTATAGGAGCACGAAGGCGTCTTCAACGCCGAGCGATCGAGCGAGATCTCGGTCACGAGGACGGGGATAATGGCAGGACTCGTCAGTCCAGACCGGAACATAATGCAGCTTGGAGCGGGGAACCCCTCGAGCCGCGAGCTCCTCCAGTACCTCCTGGGAGATGCACGCGATCGATTCGGCGCGGTCGTAAGTGAAGTGGCACCACCGCTCGAGGAGCGGAGCCATGGCCGTGTAGGACCGGCTGCTGGCCAGCCCGGAGAATTCGATACTGTCCGGCCAAAGATCCAGGACGTGCATTAGGTGCGGCGGCCCGGCGGCGGTGCTCGCCAGCCAACTCGGCAACCCCACCGTCGCGGGGGAGTTGTAGACCCAGAGCGCATCAATGCTCCGCAGCGCGCCGAGGGCGCTCGCTGTCGCACTCAGTGCGAACGAGCCGTAGTTGACGATTCGGCGCCAGCTGGACTGGTCGTGACTTGGATAGAGAGCCACCCGTCGGACCGCCACGCCGCCTTCTGCGATTTCGTCCGAACGCCGCGCAAGACGGTACCCCGGCATGATCTCGCCGGTTGGATAGTTGGGAAAGCCGGTAACGACCTGGACCGAGTGACCCCTCGCCACGAGGGACCGGGCCAGCACCCCCGGCACCGCGGCCGAGCCCGGCTCGGGGTCGTACCACTGACTGAGGATTCCGAATCGCAGGGCAACCGCCCGTTCGATGTTCCGGCGGTCTCAGCGGCCGGTGAAGCTGAACACACTGCCCACAGTCGCCAGCATGATTCGCAAGTCCACACCGAGCGACTGTTGCAGCACGTAGTACAGATCTCGCTCTAGCTTCCGAATCGTGTCCTCCCGAGATGCGCTATAGCCCTCGTGGACCTGTGCCCACCCGGTGATCCCCGGCTTGATGAGGTGGCGCTTGTCGTAGAAGGGAATGGCTTCGGAGAAGCTAGCGACGAACTCGGGCCGCTCTGGACGGGGTCCGATCAGCGACATCTCCCCCCGGAGGAGGTTGATCGCCTGGGGGAGCTCGTCAAGTCGGCACCGGCGAAGCCAGGCCCCGACCCGGGTGACGCGGACGTCGCCGTGCTGTGCAAACTGAGGCCCGTCGGTTTCGGCATCCGGCTGCATGGTTCGCAGCTTGTGGATTCGGAATGAACGACCGCCCTGGCCAATGCGCTCTTGAGAGAAGAAGATAGGACCGGGGGAGTCGATGTAGATGACGAGAGCAACGAACGGAAGCAAGACGGCCAGGACAGCAGCAAACAGAACGCTTGCCACCAGATCGATCACACGGCGGCCGAACCGGTATCCGAGTCGGTGCAACGGGCCAAGCTCAAAGAGGAACCACGACGAATCCACACAGGTCAATGGCACGACGCCAAAGTCTGCCTGGAAAAGGCTCGCCACTGAGCACACCTGGACTCCATGTTCGTTGACCCGAGCAAGATCCGTACGTAGTGCGAGGTTCGTGAGCTGTTCGGTGCCTACCGCTACCTTCGTGGGTTTCAGCCGCTCGCAGCGCTCGGCAATCGTCGATGCGCCGTCCTCTGAGCCATAGCTGACACTGGTCGCGTCAAGAGAGCCTGGTGAGACATGAACGAACTGAGCGGCGCAGCTGTGCTCAGCTGTCGCGGTTACGAGCCGGTCGTACTCAGCTTCACTACATACAGCCAGGACGCACTCGGGTGGATCGCCCGACCCGAACACCCGATCGATAAGGATGGCCGCCAAAGGCCTCGCAATCACCAGCGTGACTGCCAGCGACAGGAAGAGGACCCTCGACAGAGTCCGGTCTAAGAGGAAGCCGACGACGGCCGTGATGAGTAGGGCTACAACGGCAACTTTCGCGGCCAGGACCAGCTCTTCCACATAACCGCGTTCCAGTCGGACATGAAAGGCGTCGGACATGGTGGCAACCACGACAAACCCGAGCGCGAAGAGACTCTGTATCCCAGGCGGTCGGCCAATCCACACCCAGTAGACGCCAAGGCCGACGGACACCGCCACAAGGTCGGCAAGCAGGTGAGGCAAGAGGCGGCGAGGGGTGACCGACGCGGAGGTCGTCTGCTCGGGAGCTTGTACCGGTGCCTGCCCGCGCACATCGACCCGGAGTTCGATGCCGGTGGAATCAAGGAGGGTCACAAACGCCGTCCGTGACTGATCAAGCGCTCCCCGCGGGCGACGGTATCAATGAGCCCGATGCCGCCGTACCCGAAAATATCCAAAGGAGCCACCGCCCGACCGCAATAGCCTTCAAGCCCCTCCCGCCAGTAGTTCCGGGTCCAAATTGGAGCTGGCGGCCTGTTCTCCTACGTCTGAACAGGGAGATTATGACTGGTCGGCTCCAATAGCGCAAATTGTTTTTTGAGTGGTGGATGCGATGGGCCTGATCCCCAAACGGAGTGGCTCGGAATCGGCGGACATCCGGCGCGGCTCGAGAGGTCCGGTCGGTGGTTGCCTCCCGAATGACAGAGCCAAGCGCACTCGCTGCCACTCTCAGAATGCTGGTCTACACCAGGTTTGGTCGAGGTCTCGTTGGGTGGGATGGACTCCCGCCAAAGGATGAGGCCATGCCCACGAACTTCCCGGACGTTCTTCAAGCGTGACGGATGCGCTCTTCGCCTCAGGGCGCTCTCGTCATCGGAGACCAGGTGGCCGGGTCGACAGTCCTCACCGCGCCGGCGCGCCGTTGGATGCGCAGGCCCGAGATCGACGAAGATCAATGATGGCCTGACGGACGGTCCAGCGGGCCGAAAACGTCCACCTCCGGCCGCGACATGGGCGCCTCGAGGTGGAGGAGGAATCAAGAGGTCCACAACACCGGGTGACGGCACAGCTGCCTCGGCAACACCTCCGGCATAGTTCAAGCATCGATGGAAATCGCGAGCGAACCAAGCCAACGACACGAGCCAAGAGCATGGTTGTCGAGCGGGTTACCTTCGGATTGCTCGAACAATCAGAACACACCGTCAGCGAACGATGGCCAAATGCTGCAGTGCGATGTCGTCCTCAACGTTGGTGCGTCCAGCAAGCGGCTCGATCCGAACATCTGCAAAGCCAGCGTGATTGAGAAAGTCGGTCATGGCACAGGCCGACCGTCCGAAGCAATTCAATCCGAATCGAAGTTTCATCCGCCCCGTCAGGCTTCTATCGCCGTTCCATTCCTGTTCGGTGCGCCAATCGTCATCGGGCATTGCGAAGTGAAGGAGCATGGTGCCATCTGGCCGTAAACGACGCCGGAGCATCGCAAGCACATCCATGAGCGTCGCGTCTGGCAGGTGCTGCACGACGGCGAACGAATACACAAGATCGACCGGTTCGGCGCGGCGCCCGCACTCCACGGGCGTTTCGAATTCGATGTTCGGAGCGGCATTCAAGGCCTCGGCGCAGGCGAGGACGCCAGTGGATATGTCGACCGCTTCGACCGCCCCAACTTTCGGTACGACGGCGCTAGCCCAGAACCCGGGGCCACACCCGTAGTCGATCACACGCATGTCGGGTTGAAGGAGGGGCGCCAGCAGGTCGTCAACCATCTGAGAGCGAGATCTTCGGTTACGGTCAACTTCGGCCTCTCGCTCAGCGTAGAAGTAGTGCGGAGAGAGATCCAAGAGCCTGATCGCCAGGTTCTTTCGGAACCGGGCCGGGGTATGACGGACTGCCGGAGCGACCCATCGGGCGCCCAAGAAATTCTGGTTGCCACCCGAAGCAGCGAATCCAGCAAGTGCCCGCATTCGAGACGATCGCATCAGTCAAAGTCCTCGGTGCATCCAAGGTCTGGGTACACGCAAGGTTGAGTGCATCCCAGTTCGCCCGAGCAGGATAGCTCCGAAGTTAGCGGTCGCCTCAGCTCCAAGCGCCCCTCTGTTGAACATGTGGCGTCGAGCGATGCTCGCTTCGAACATTTGGCACCGTCGTAATTGGATGGTTGCGCCCGCAGCGATGCATGTCGCAATTGCTCGAAGCGAGACCGATCGTTGTCACGAGCATCAGGTACTGACGGCCAGCTTCGAGCTCCGGGTGCCGCATCCTTCCAATGAGCGGTCGGTCGAGAGCCTGTTGAGTGGTGGATTTCCGGCCCTCATGGTGGCACCCGACATCGCACAAGGGTTCGCCCCCACGCTCGTTCACACGGCAAAGCTCCACGAGCAGCGGCACTTGGGAGCCAAGTCCTTAGCGACCGATGTCCCGGGGCGGAGACCGCGTCCAAACAGGTCAGGCCGGCAACCCAACTCAAGCTCTCCCTCACGCTGACGAGCCGGAACCATCGGCGCGACTGTGGTTCAAGGCGACAATTGTGACCGCACTCTGTAGTGCGGCAGCCACATAGAGTAGGCGATCAGCGGCTGCATCCCTGCATAGGCCCTGGTAACGCCTCTAGGCGCAGCAGACCCTGCCTAGTAAAGTACCGCCGCGAACATTGTCGGGTGGGTCGTGAGGTAAGGGCAACTCGTCGACAGTGTCCTGAGCGACCGGAGTCAAGCACACCGCATGCGGACGACTGAGCCCAACGAAAACGACGCGCCGACCTTCCGCACCACACTCGGCATCCTTCGACGGCGAAAGTGGTGGGTGATCGCGGTCACCCTCCTCGGCCTAGGAGCCTCCTTCGGATACTCACTGAATCAAAGTAAGGCATACTCGGCCTCGGCGCAGGTCTTGGACAATCCGGCGGATGCTGCCATTTCGGGAAGTTCGTCCCAGGTCACTCCGACCGATGTACTCACCGAGCTTCAACTTGTGACAAGTGCCCCCGTCAAGGCGGCGGTCGCCCAAAAGATAGGCAGCGCGCCCGACGTCATTGCTTCTGAGGTGGGACAGACAAATGTCATCGCCGTGACTGCCGTCGCGGCCAGTCCCAGCCGCGCCGCATTAATCGCCAACACTTATGCGACGGCTTTGGCCGACTACAGCCAGGCGGTCAGCAGTAACAGCCTGACCGCCGCCGAAACCCAACTCAATCAACAGATCGCCTCGATCACCGCCCAGGTCACGGCGCTCGGGACAAGCTCGGCAGAAGCTGGCGAGGTGACCGCGCTACTCAACCAGGAGGCGACGCTCAAGGAGCAGCTTGCGCAGCTCCAAGTGGCCTCGGTAACCGGGGGCGGCGTAGAGGTGATCACGCCGGCTATCCCGCCGAGTGCGCCGAGCTCGCCGAAACCGGCACGAGATGCCATCCTCGGTTTCGTTCTCGGACTGCTTTTCGGGATTGGAGTGGCTCTCTTAGTGGAGCAGCTCGACGGAACCGTCCATCAAGAGGACGAGGTGGAGCGGCTGACACTTGGGGCACGAGTCCTGGCCTCTGTCCCAATGGTGAAGTCGTGGAGACACAAGAACAGAGCGTTCGTGGTCACTGTAGCCAAACCGAATTCGATGGCTGGGGAGGCGTATCGATCGTTACGGACTTCGCTGCAGTTCGCCGCTCTCGAGACAGAGGCGCGGGTGATCCTGGTGACCAGTCCGGGCGAGAACGAAGGAAAGAGCACGACGGTGGCCAACTTGGGCATCGTATTCGCGAACGCTGGCCAGCGGGTGGCCATCGTCTCGTGCGATCTTCGGCGACCTCGGATTGGCCAATTCTTTGGCGTGGACGAACGGATAGGCCTGACCACGGTGCTTCTTCGCCAGCACTCGCTCGCTGAAGCACTCCAGGCGGTGCCCACTGTCGGCGGCCTCTCGATTTTGGCCGCTGGCGAGCTGCCGACGGACCCGACGACTGTGTTGAGCAACGACCGGCTGGCCGAGTTGTTCGACCGGATGCGCCAGATGTTTGATGTGGTGCTCATCGACAGCCCCCCGGTGCTGCAGTTCACCGACGCAGCGATCCTTGCGCAAGTTGTCGACGCCACCTTGTTGGTGGTGTCCGTCGGGCGGACACTCCGCAAGGACCTCAGTCGAGCGACTGAGGTCCTGTCCCTTGTCCGGGCCAGCATTGTCGGAGTGGCCCTGAACGAAGTCACCAGGCAGTCCGGGCACGGTTACAAGTACCTCGAGCCGTATAGCGAAAACAGTCCCCCACGAACCAGTCAGCAGCGCCCGCACGGCCGACGGCATGCAGGCACCACGCAGAAATCGAACACAAAGCGTAAGGCGCACGGCGAAAGAAGGCAGCACGGCGAAATCGTCGGAGCAACTAGCAACGGCAACGGCAACGGCAACGGCAACGGCAACGGCAACGGCAACGGCAACGGCAACGGCAACGGCAACGGCAACGGCAACGGCAAACCTATCTCGGTCCCGACGTATGCCCTGGCCCTCGAGGAACTCCAACAGGCTTTGAGCGGGACGAAAAGAGACGGGGCCGAGGTGCCCGACGGTCGACTGGCAGCAAGCGACGAAATCACACAGCTATAGATGGCGCACGGGTGACGCCAAGGATCACCATATTTACTTCTTCGTACCCTCCTGCCTTTCTAGCCGGCGGGCCGGCTCGCAGTCTTTACGCTCTCGTTGAAGCTTTGGTTCCTGAGTTCCGGTTCTCCGTCGTCACTTCGGCAACTGATGGCTCGGCCAAGGCTCAGATGCTGTCGGTTGAACCTGGCCGGTGGAGCAGCCTCGGCCATGCAGAGCGTCTGGTATGAGCCGCGGCGTCGCATGTCTGCGCGTATGACTGCCAAGCGTTTGACGGAATCCAAGCCGAACGTCGTTTACCTCAATAGCCTCTTCGACTACCGGTTCGGAATATTGCCCCTGCTCGTTGCACGCACGCTGCTGCACGGGGTACCCATCGTGTTGGCGCCGCGCGGCGAGCTATCGGCTGGAGCTCTTGCATTGAAGCACCGGAAAAAGCGCGTATTCAATGCCCTTTTCCGAACATTGAGGCTCCATCACGTTGTTACTTGGCACGCGTCGACTGACCAGGAGAAAGCCGACATCGAGCATGTGTTTGGTCTGGGAGTGAAAGTTCATGTCGCAATTGACCTTCGAACTGGGCTCTCCGGAGACGGGATTGCGCAGCCTCAGAGAGAGGAGGGATCCGACGATCCGCAGGGACGCTCATTGGTCTTCTTGTCACGGATCGTGCCCAAAAAGAACGTCGCGACACTCATTCAGGCTATGAGGCTCGTGCAGGGTGATCCCCGGCTCGCGATTGCGGGTCCCATCGAGGATGCTCGATACTGGAACCAGTGTCTCCGATTGATAGATGACTTGCCCGAACCGGGACGGGTCAAGTATGTGGGAACGGTTGCGGCTGACGAGGTGGTCAGTTTTTTCAACCGGTTCGATCTGTTTGTCTTCCCAACACTCGGAGAGAATTTCGGACACGTCGTGCTCGAGTCCCTCGCTGCTGGGACTCCAGTCATCGTTGGAGAAGACACACCTTGGCATCACGTCGAGGCGTCAGGAGCGGGTTGGGTATGCGATCCAACCAACCCGAAGGCCATCGCCGAACGGATTGAATGCTTCTTGTCATTAGGCGAGGTGGCCCACGGGCGGATGCGCATGGCGGCTCGTGACCTGGCTGAGAAGGTGCTGACTGATCCGAGTGGCGTGGATGCAAATCGATTGATGTTCCGGGCGGCAGTCTCCAGAGAGCCGATGTGAAGACTCATCCCGCCCGCGTTCTTTTGCTCATGCGCAAGGAGTCACCCGGCTACTACAGCATCGAGCATCTGTTCGACAATCTCGCTCCGCCTCTCTCGACGTCGTTCGAGATCACGGTCGTACGGGTTCCCTGTCACAGCCGGGGTCTTGTTCGATGCGTTCGCAACCTGATATTCACCGCTCGGTTACGCGCCGACATTATTCATGTCACTGGAGACATTTACTACTGTGCCCTTGGTATCTCGCGGAAGCGCTGTGTCTTGACGGTTCACGACCTGGTCTCTCTCAACCGCCTGCAGGGACTCCGCAAGTACGTTTTTTCACTGTTGTGGTACTCGTTGCCACTCCGATGGGCCCCGACGGTAACCGCCATCTCTGATGCGACACGAATGCAACTAGAGCGTCTGTTCCCGCGCACCAGAGGCAAGGTCGAGGTCATTCCAGACTGCATCGATGAAGCCTTTGCAAGCAATTACCCGAATCCCGCGGAAGGGCCCCCCCAGGCCACGAGTACTTCAGGTCGGAACCGGGGCGAATAAGAACCTTGAGCGGGTTGCCAGAGCGGCATCAGGCTTACCCCTCTCTCTACGGATTATCGGACCATTGAGCGATGGCCAGCGAAAACTCTTGAGTTCGCTCGACCTCCCTTGGAGCTCAACCGAGCACGTCTCAGCGGAGGAACTGATCGCGGAGTACCGAGACAGCGACATCCTCGTGTTCGCATCAACCTATGAGGGTTTTGGTCTTCCGATAGGAGAAGCTCAGGCGATCGGGCTTCCCGTCATAACGTCGAACCTGGCTCCCATGACGGACACCGCGGGAAAGGGAGCCCTATTGGTCGACCCCTATGACGAAGGTGAGATCCGAAAAGCACTCGAACAGCTCTTGCACTCTCCTGATCTCGCCCGGCGGCTGAGCGACCAGGGCAGGCGCAACGCTGGGCGGTTCCACACCAACATCGTCGCAGACCAATACTCTGCGGTGTACTCCCGCGCTCTGGCTCGGATGAAACCCCGTCGGCAGCGCACACCGAGTCGAGCCCCTTCGTGATGGCCACTCGGGGTGAACGTCCCTGTCGGCGGACTCTGCAACGAATCCGTCAACGACCGCCGGTCGCATCCGTTCCCTTGCTCTTGGTCGGCAAGAAGAAGCCAGCTACATCAATGAGCTCACGAATCCGAACCTCATAGGAGTACTCGCGGTGGGCTCGAATGGCGGCTCGGTCCCCGATCTGGCGAGCCTCCTCAGGATTGCTCTTCACCCACTCGATGCACTCGAGAAGTTCGTTGTAGGAATCGTAAACCAAGATTTCTTTGCCATCTTCAAACAGTTCGTCAACATCCGGTCGACGTTCAGTGATGACCGTTGCACCTGATCCACAAGCCTCAAACAGGCGGCAATTGGCACTCGAGTATTCCGCTGGGCTCAGCGTGTTCAATACTCCCAAGGCAGACCTGAAAGCTGACGCTTTTTCTGTCCGAGCCAAATATTTTCCGTGATGAGCTCGCCGCAACCGAGCACTAGCTGGAGACCAACGGGGGAATCCAGGACCAAAGAGAGCCAAGCGAACACCATCATTTTGAAGGCGCTCGAGGAGTTGCGTGCGATATGGATACATGTTGCCCGCTACGACGAGATGGGAAGAGAGATCCACATTCGAGGTGGTGGTGGGCCGATGCCAGAGTGCAATTGCAGGCCTCGGGCAAATAGTGGGCAGGGAGATCGAGAATCTGTCGACTGCGATCCACTAAGTGTTGTTCTTTGAAAAACACGTGATCGTAACCGGCGGCAAACATTAACTGACGCCCGATAGTCCCGACGTGATCTGGGAACCACAGGACAACAACCGCCCCCGCTCGCTTGAGAGCTTGAACGGTACGTGGGAGCAGGCCCCCTTGGACGGACACAATCAGCTCGGGACCAACCTTGGTTGCTTGGCGGATGAGCCGGTTCTGTAGCTGAGTCTCCAAGGCAACGGCCTTGGCTGCCATCTGCAGGCCTTCGTTGAGGTACTGACTTCGGAGGGCCGGGACTGATTCGCCGAGGTAGGCGACTTCAGTTCCGAGGCTCTCGAAACTGGCAACAAGGTTGTCGGCAAAGGAGTCAGGTGACAATGGGCCGATGATGCCGACTCGAAGTCTCGCCACCGTGCATTCCGTCCTTCGTGTTCGGATCCCACTCCGGGAGCTTGCCGGCTGGATTGATTGATTTGACGAGATGTTACCCGAGCCCTGCGGGGACTCTTCAAGGGCAAATGGACCGAGGGGCCAATGGGAATCGCGGACCCACCAGGCAAGTTCACGTGTTAGTGGTGAGAAGGCCTTGACTGCTCGCCGGTAGGGAGTCTCAACTGTGTCGTCGACACGGAAACCGTGGAACATGGCAGGTAGGCCACCACCAGTGGCTGCCTCCAGGTCCGAACGTCACAACGCCGATGGCGACAGCAGCAAGCGGAGGCTGGCGATGGTTCCGAACTCACCCATTCAGTCCCGAACGAGCCCGTCACCTCGCTGCCGGAAAAAGGGGCCTGCGGGATGGTCGGAGGCTTTGGCTCTCACTATGTGTTCTCAGCGGTCCAGACTAGGTTGTCGGGATGGTTGGCTCACGAAACCACTGCGGCGATGCTCGCCGCGATCAGTCCTCCGTGTGGTCTGTTCTTCGTCTCTCGGGCGAGAGAAGCCGGCATATCGAGCGGGCTTCATTGGTCGGGTCACTTGGGAATCAGGTAGGTCTGTGATCTACCGCTCAACTTCTTGCCACATTCGCTTGAGTGAGCTGCGCCCTCGTTGGATCGGGAATGGTTTCTGAACGGGCCGCCCGTTGTCTTCGGATCGCACGGAGGTTTGAGGTCTCGTGCCGCCGACCCAATGCCATAGCGGCGACAGACCTTAGGTTCAGGAATCCATGTCAGAGCTCGTAATTCTTGGCTTGCTGATCCAGCTGGTCGCTTTGGTCTTGTTGTTCAATAGGCTGGGCGGCACCTGGTTCCGTCACTTGGGTGCCATCTTCATTCTGATAGCCGTGCTCTACCACGGAGTCAGCGAAATCTTTATCAGCTTGTTTCCGAGCCAAGACACATATCGATATTTGTTCGAACCGAAGTATGTGGGCCAGTTCGTCTTGCTGATCAGCGTCGCGATCTTGGTTTTTACGATCGCGTACGTCTGGGCAATCGGCACACGCCCCGGGCCTTTCTTGCCAGCGGACACACCTGGCGCCGCTCTCACCAAGCGTGTCTTTGACTATCGGGTCATGTTTCTCATCACTGCTCCGTTATTGATCCTCACCCTCGGTGGTCAGGGGTTCGATTCAGGTGGAGGGCTCACCGGCGGAGGCAGCGTTGGGACCACGCTGGGCCTGACGGAACAATATTTCGTCCTGGGCATTGTCCTATCAGGTTTCGGGTTTGTGATGCGCTTTGGTGACCGCTGGACTGTCCCGGTGCTCGTCGTCCAGTCAATGATTCTCGCCCTTCTGGCCGAGAGGTTGATCATTCTCACCGGTGCCCTGATGCTCATTTATGCACTTTCGCGAGTGGGAACGAAACTCAATCGAACTCACTTCGCCGTCGGGTTTGTACTCCTCATCCTGTTCGCTTGGGCAATCACCGCAGCTCGGGGAGCTGAGGGAAGGTACGCCCAAAGCTCGGGGGCGTCCGTCAGGCTCTCGTTCATCACGACGGGCATGAGTCATTTGTTCTCCTCGTCGACCGGGGCGGAGATCGCCTACACACTCGGGTATCGGCTCGACGGAGATAGCTACGGTGCGATGTCGCTCCAAGCACTCGACAACGGATCGTCGCCAGTGGGCGTCACTCCTCTGAAGAACGACCTCTTCCTCGCAGTACCCAGCTTCCTGGACCCAACCAAGGACCAATCGAACATCGAGGATCGCAGTGAAAAGCAATATGTGGAGGAGAATCTGCCCATTCCCGAACTTCAGACAAGTCCGGGTGTTTACACGGACATCCTGCCAACACAGCTTGGCGGGCTGACAGGGATACTCGGGCCAGTCGGTGTTCTTTTCGCCGCCCTCCTCTTGGGCTTGGGTTTTGCCGCATTGGACCGGTGGCTCCGTCGTGGCGCGGGACCCGGTCGGATGCTCATCGCGTTGGGGGTCTTGTACTCCGTTCTCGACTACGAGGGGTCGTGGGATACATACACCACCACCGCTCGCGGGATCCTTCTACTGATTGCGTTGCTGGTGCCCATTCTCGCCGTCAGGCGGGCGGCGCAAACTGCATTTCGGCGGTCCTACTCAGCCATCAATGGAGATGGGCCTCGTCCCAGGAGTCGAATCCTTCAGACCGAGGGAGAGTGATCTCAGCGGGTCGTGGTGCTCCCACTACGGCCGATCTCGCCGTGCTGTCCCGACATACACAGAGTGTCGTTCTGTCCCTGGGAACGCCTGAGCTCGGGTCCTCATCGATTGAGCACCATGTTCACCGCTGATTCAACGCCATGGGCCGTAGCCGCGATCCCGTACTCCGCTGAACGGCGCAATGCTGCGGCCTGCCGATCAACCAGGGCGCCGGGACGGCAACCCTCCGCAATAGCGGAGGCAAGTCCATGGACATCGCCAGCTGGGTATGTCCAACCTACGTCAGGTGTGACGAGATCGCGAGCACAACCGACAACGTCGGTCACGATGGGCACCGCCCCCGCGGCCATCGCCTCGTTGACCGCCAGACCCCATGGCTCACGGTCGGAGGGAAGGACGAACAGGTCGGCAGCCCCATACCACTCTGCGATCTCCCCCTGATTCACGAATCCCAGCGTTCGCATCCATGAGCGTTCCGAAGCCAACCTCTCCACATCCGGCCGGAGCGGTCCATCCCCGATCACGACGAGGTTTGCCAAGTTCTCCAATCGATCCATTGCCATCACCAGATCGAGTGGGCGCTTCCACGCCTGGAGCTTTGCCGCAAACAATACCAATGGCATCGCAGGCTCCAAGCCGAGGGATCCCAACATCTCCGCGCGGCGAGAGCGCCCGACGGCTCCAGCTACCGAAAAGCGATGCGTATCCACGGAGTAGGGAGCAAGGAAGATCCGGTCTGCAGAAGCGCCATACTGGCGATAGAACTCGCGGTTTTCCTCTCCGATGGCAAGACAGGCGCCCGCATGACGCACGAGGGGCCGAATCAGTGTGCGCTTTACCATCAGTTTTGCGCGATTCATGCTCGCCTGATCTGGTCGCGACTCGCCCCTAAGGAGATAGGGAATGCCAGTACTGATCGCCGTTGCGTAGGCGATCCAGTGGGAGATCTTGTCGTACCCATGCACCAACAGGGCGTCGACATGTGAGCGACGGATCATTGCCAGGAGGTTCGGATTCACGACACCCCAGGGAGTGCCCACCCCTGGCTTCGGGCTCAGATTGGGAACGATTTGATGTTCGTACCCGCCCAACAACGATATGTCGTACTTGACTGGCCGCCCGAACCCAGGGTCGAACGACTCACTGAGACCGTGCTCGGACAAGAAAAAGACCAAGGGATCGATCGAAGACTGGGATGCCAGGTAACGAAAGAGTGGCACCTGGTACTGAATAGGGTGCGTGACAACGATTCCCAAGCGTGCCCGAGTCATCGTGGTCCGTACCGCCCATCGTGGAAGGCCGC
Organism: uncultured Acidimicrobiaceae bacterium; assembly: GCA_963774915.1. Taxonomy (GTDB): domain Bacteria; phylum Actinomycetota; class Acidimicrobiia; order Acidimicrobiales; family RAAP-2; genus CAVSNH01. Next base: position 522,605 of record CAVZGR010000001.1, read on the forward strand.
CACCAGTTGCCGGCCGTAACGATCCCAGCCGCCAAACGACTCCACCCTGCGCCGGCCGGCCGCTCCCATCGCCCGGGCCTTGTCGCTATCGGACAATAAGGCGTCCATCGCTTCAGCGAGGGTCCGAGCATCCGGAGGGGCGGGTACGACGATCCCCTCCACGCCGTCGGAAATCAGCTCTCGAATGCCAGTGGCTTCTGTTGCAATGACGGGCAGACCACACGCCATTGCCTGCGCCAGAACAAGTCCGAATCCGTCATGGACTGATGCCAGCACGAAGACCGACGCCCGTTGAAGCTCCTCGACCACTCTGCTGCGGCTGACCGAGCCGGTGACCCGCACCCCTGGCTGATCCAAGCGAAGCCGCTCGTACCAGCCGGGCATGACTGCACCCACCAACGTGAGGCTTGCATGCTTTGTTCTCAACATGCGGAATCCTTCGAGGAGCTCGTGGTGACCTTTCTGGAGCCCCACCGTGGCGACCGAGACCACGGCACCGGGAATCGGTGCTGCGGTCGAGACCGAAAAGGCTGAGATGTCGACCCCGTAAGGGACCTTCACTACACGATCTGGATCGGTTCCACGTCGAATAAAGGACTGCCTGGCCGGCTCGGAGGGGACCAGGATGCGGTCAACGAGTTCATACTCACGCAGCTCGCGCTCGATGATGAACGGATCGAAGTGTTCCTTCGGAGCACCGATTCGGTCCGCTTCTTCGTCAAGAACACGCTGTTGCTCAAGGATGTGCCACGAACCACGATCGCAGAACACCGTGGTGCCGCGAGCTGATGCGGCAGTGAGCGTCTCCGTTGCATAACCAGACAGAGCATTGACCACCGACGGTTCACCAAGTCGGGATTGGGCCCATCGGTCAAAGTCCCTTACAACCTTTCGGTTGAGGAGCGGGTCCGTGCGGGGCGCTGCACGACCCACGACCCGTCGGAACCCACTCCACCGCAGCCGGTTACGAACCAGTTCTCGGGGTAGGCCAACGCGAGTCCGTGGAACTGCCGTAACCATCCGTTCGAGAACTCCACCACGATGCAATTGACGAGCCTGATCCACCATATGGAACGGGTACGGGCTCACAACCGTCACCTTCAGATCGTCAATCAACTCGTACCCCTCAGATGTCCAGGCAGGATGGCTGCACCCTGGGCGAGAAGTGGTTCTTTGATCAGTCATGTAGGGATCAAGAGTGAGCGAAGCCGTCTGGTTCGTCGAATGGCGGATGACCACGAGGGCGAAGGCTGCAGTCGTCGAATAGCCGAGCATCGACGCCATAGCCGCACCGCGGACACCATAGTTGTCAAGAGAAATCGGCAGCGTTCCGACAGTTAGGAGTTGCCGTCGGCTTGCGGCGCCTCAGGGACCAGCCGTCCAGACGGCCATCGGAATCAAGGAAATGGACGCTGTCCACGTGATCACCAACACGGTCCAAACGCACCAGAGGATGCGGAACATCGAACGGCATCCCGAGCGCCGGTTACCGTCTGCGAGGTCGGTGACCCCTTGCCTTTCTACGCCATCCGAGGGCGTGTCACGAACATCACGACCGAGGGCGGGGCGGAGAACATCGACATCCCGGGCCACCGGTACGCCGGTGAGCCCCACCAGTACGGAGGACGGAACCAGGCGAGAGCATCCTGACCAGCACAGCCGGCAGGACCCACTCGATGGACCGCTGATCGGGAGGTGGGACGCCCGATGGCCTCAGCCTGACCTCCGATCGCCGGCCACGAGCGATTCACGGGGCAGGAGCCCGGTACAGAACAGGGCGGCCGTCGCCATGAGGACCACGATCCAAAGGGCATTGCGGAGCCCAAACAGCCGAGCCGACGCGTTCTCGGCGACGATGGCGTCCTGGGTGGCAGGTGGGAGATCGGTCGACGCCAGCTTGCTCCGGAGCTGACTGTCCGACACAAATGGCACTCCGCCCTCCAACTGCACCGTGGCCGTGCTCGTGACGGACGGGGGGATAGCCGGGTTATTGGAGACACCGTGCATGAGGCTCGAGGTGAGGCCGGCGATGAGCACCGCCCCGACCACGGCCGTGCCCAGCGAGGCGCCGAAATTGGTGAAGGTGTTCTGGAGGCCGCCGACCTCCGCACTCTGGCTGTCCGGGGCGCCGGAAACGGTGACCGCCCCGAGCTGGGATGCCAATGCCCCGATGCCGAGACCGACCAGGGCCATGGGGATGAGCACGATGCCGGCGTTGGCGCCGGGGTCGAGCCCGGCCACGAGCACCATGGTCCCAGCCATGATGGCGAGCAAGCCGATGCGTACGACAAGGCGGGGCGATGCCCGAGGAGCGAATCGCGGGACAAGGAGGGCTGCCAGCAAGAGCGTCACCGACAGCGGCAAGATCCGCAGACCGGTCTGGAGGGCACTGAGCCCGAGCACCACCGAAAGGAAGAGCGGGACCGTGAAAAACAGGCCGGACTGGACCATGAACTGGAAGAAGAAGGCCACGAGCCCGCCGGTCAAGCGCACGCTCCGGAACAGGGAGGGCCGGAACATCGGCTCGCCGCCTCGGGCCTCAACCCGACTTTCCCAGATGACAAGCAAACCGATCAGAAGGAGACCGGCGAGGATCAGCCAGGCCACGACGGACACTCCGGCCAGTGTCGGGGCGCCGGGCTTGGCCCGGACGAGGCCCCACACGCCGGCTCGCAGCACGCCCAGCACGGTGAGGAAGAGTCCGGCGATCGACAATCCCGCACCCACGAAGTCGAAGGAGATCCGTTCGGGCTGGATGTCGTGCAGCCGTCGGAGGAAGACCAGGATCACGAGCACGATCACCACTTCCCCAACGAACACCCACCGCCACGAAGCGAAGGTGGTGACAGCGCCACCGATCAGTGGTCCGGCCGCTACCCCGATGGCGCCGGCTGCGGCGATCAGGCCATAGGCCGTCGAACGTCGTTCGCTGGGAAAGTTGGCGGCCACCAGAGCGACGATGGCCGGCATGATCAGTGCGGCACCCAACCCCTCGAGCCCCGACCATCCCACCAGCAGCACGGTCAGGTTGGGCGAGAAGGCGGTAACGAGCGAACCGCACCCGTAGACGATGAGGCCCAGGCCGAATGCCCTTCGGCGACCGAGGAGGGCCCCGACCTTTCCACCCGTGATCATGAACGCCGCCATCACCAGCGTGTAGAGGGTGATGGCGGTCTGGATGCCGGTCACCGAGGTGCCGAGGTCGTTCGCCACCGACTTGATCGACACGTTCATCACCGACGTGTCCAAGGTCATGAGGAACTGACTGGAGGCGAGGACGAGGAGGACGGCCCCTGCGGCGGAGGTCGTTCCCCCCGCTCGCCGCGAGGCCGGGAGCGGTGGATCGCGTGAGCTCACCGTCGGCGGCTTCCGGTCTTCGTCGCATGGGGCCGCCACCGACCCAAGGTACTGCGGAGCGCAGCACCGGGGTGCCGAGGAAGGAGTAGCTTGGTCAGAGAAGCGGGACTGGCGCTCGTGTTGAGCGAGCGAGGAGGATCAGATGGCCTTTTTGTTCGGTGCGATCTATATCGTTCTCCTGATCACGCTCGGGATCATCTCCATCCGAAAGGGCCATTGGGTGATGTTCATCATCGGCCTCTTCATCCCGCTCTTCTGGATTATTGGGGCCTTGCTACCAAGCAGGGATCGCCTGTCGCGTTAGGAGTGGCGCCGCAATAGCAGCGAGCGGGCGGGAGCGGTTCAGATGACCTGTTTCGGCTCCATCGCCGTGAATGTCCAGCGTCGTCGCCGGACATCGAAGTAAGGAGAGTGATGGCCGTCGCCCCACAAGATCCAGAGCGCCCGAGTCGGCGGCGCGGCCGCCTGAGCGGTGGCGCCATTGCCTCACTCGGTGGAGTCGGGCTACTTCTGATCTTCATCATCCAGAACACCGAGAAGATACGGCTGCATTTCTTGATGTTCACCTTCACGTGGCCATTGTGGCTCTACACCATCATCACGGCCGTGTTCGGCGCCTTCGTATGGCTGGGCCTCGGAGTCATGCGTCGCCACCGGCGACGAAGGGAACGACGAGAGGAACGGCGGGGATAGCGACCTCGTGGCTGGGGTGGCTGTGACCCGCGGTCGCTAACCGGACCTGTCCAACGATCAGGGGCGCCCACGTCGTCCATGACTGGAGGGGTCAGTCGCTGCGGCCATCTTCGGCGTGCGTGGCCTTCAGCCGGGACCCGCTCATGCCTCCCGAGCTACGAGTGAAGGGGCCGGAGCTGAGCCGGACGTGGCGAACACGCGCTGGCGACACGTCGAGTCCGGGCTTGTGCACCGGAAAAATAGAAGTGCTGGTAGACCGCGAACTTGGCGAGCCAGAAGACGATGTTCACCACCAGGAACCCGACGCCGGCGACGACCAAGTGGAAGCGATGTCCGGCCGGAACCGAACTGGCAATGGCGCCCGTTGCGAAACTCGTTCCGGCGATGCAGACGATTGATGTGGCCCAGTACATGGCGACCTGGCGCCCGGCCCGGGCTCGCGGCGCATCGTTCCAGATCCAGTAGCGGCTCATCAGGTATGAAGGCGCCGTGCCCGCCAGATTGGCCACTACCGCGGCGACCGTCGCTCCAGTGGTTTTGCTGCCGTAGAGGGCGAGGAGCGTGATCTCGCTGATGGCAAAGGCAATGACCGAGGTGGCGCCATAGCGCACCAGGCGTTCGGTGGCGACCCGTCGGGCCAGGACTCGTCGCCATCGCTCGACGGCACGGGCGCTTCGCTGCGTTGCCACCGTGGGAAGGTTGCCACGTCGACCTTGGGATCAGCTGTGAACAGGCCCGAATCCACGTGCCACTCGATCCGATCACGGCTCGCTCGGATTGGACTCCAAGCCACCTGAGTTGCGAGCAAGGCCCGGACGCCGCGTCGACGGCCCGAAGCCCACCCGTCAATGCCACCAGATCGGGACGACCTCTCCTCCTCATGATTCAGGGTTGTACCGATGGCAAGAGGGCCCGTCATGATTGGTCGGCGATCTGCGGTGCCGACCTCCTCGTTACCCACGAGTCAGCGACTCGTGTAACGGATCCTCATCGCCAATTGAGAGAGGGTCCCCGCAACGCGCGGATGGCGTACCCTATTGTCCTCCGAGCTGAGGACGGCGGGAAACGTGGTGCGGTGCTGATCATTCTGACCTGCACTTGGCGGCAAGGCCCGGTGCGACACGATATCAACACCCGGATGACCGACCCACGCCCTCGATGGTGAGGGCCTCTGACCGATCACGAGCGACAGCGTGAACCAACAGAAAGACGATTCAAATTCATGACGGCCACGACGACGTATCCGATTCTCGACCTGTTCTGGACGATGCTCCAGATCTTCGTCTTCATCATCTGGATCTGGCTGCTCATCGCCATCTTCAGCGACATCTTCCGCAGCCATGACATGGGGGGCGGGGCCAAGGCCCTGTGGTTCATCTTCGTCCTTGTTGTCCCGCTTTTCGGCGTCCTCGTGTACCTCCTCGTCCGGGGCGGCAGCATGCACGAGCGGGCGGTGGCTCAAGCCCAACGGCAGCAACACGCCTTCGATGATTACGTTCGCCAGACAGCCGGCGGCGCGAGCCAGGCCGACGAGCTGGCCAAGCTGGCCGACCTCAAAGCCAAAGGCGTTCTGACCGACGCTGAGTTCGAGGCCCAGAAGGCGAAGCTCCTCACGTGAGATCGACCAAACCCACTGGCTGATCGGCCGAGACGGAGCGATCTGATGGATCCTGCCGGTCCCGAGAAGGATGGGGCTCTCCTGGCCCTGCCTCCGTGCAGGAGGGATCGACCGGCGCCCCGAGGAGGTGCGCCGGCTGCGGGACGAGCGCGACCGACTCCAGCATGAGCTCGAGGTAGCCAGGAAACCCCGCAAGCGCCGTCTGCGGCGGGGCATCGTCGGAGTCCTGGTCGCCCTCAGCTGCCTGCTCGTCGTCCTGTCGGTGACGGTGGTGTGGGCTCATCGGACGCTCCTCGACACCACGGTTTTCGTAGGGACCGTGAGCCCCATCCTCCATGAGCAGTCCGTCGACCAAGCCATCGCCAACCGCTCGACAACCGAGCTCTACGCCGCGCTCGACGTCAAGCACCGCATCCCAGAGCACTCCCGGACAGGGTGAGCTTCGTCGCCGGTCCGATCGCTTCGGCCAGCCAGCAAGCGGTCAGCAGCCAGATGACCAAGGTCCTGGCGTCAGATCGCTTTCAGCAATTCTGGACGCAGATGCTCACGACGACCCATGAGCAGGTGGTCGCGGTGCTCCGCGGCCACAACACCGTGTTGCTCAGCACGTCAAACGGCTACATCGTGCTCAATACCGTTCCGCTCATCAACAAGGCGCTCGGCCAGATATCGGGACTCGCCTCGGACCTGACCGGCCATCACGTGACGTTGCCCACCATCACGAGCTCCGAGCTTCCGCAAAAGGCCATCGAAAAGCTGTCCCACGCCCTCGGGGTCTCCCTACCAAAGGATTTCGGACAGATCACCTTGGTCAAGTCGGATCAACTGTCACTGGCCCAACGAGGGGTGGGCGCATTCGACCGCTTGACCATCCTTCTCCCAATCCTCACCGTGGTGCTGATCGTGCTCGCTCTGTGGCTGTCGCTTGGCCGGCGCCGGACCTTGCTACAACTCGCCGTCGTGACCACTCTCCTCACCATCCTGGTGCGACGCGTCGTGATCTATGAGCAAGGGGCCCTGTCCAAGAAGGCCGATGATCCGCAGGTGGCCCACCGCGTCCTGGGCGAGCTTCTCCACGGCCTCTACGTCTCGACGGCCGTGGTGCTGTGGATTGCCGTGGCCGTCATCGTCGTATCCCTGGTGACAGGTCCCTACCGCTGGGCGGTCGCTGGCCGTTCGTCCGTCCGTCACGGCTGGGATGCCCTGGCGTGGCATCTCCACGGCGAAGGCGGCCGTGCCACCCTCGCTTGGATCGCCGACCATGCCGGACTCTTGCAGCTCGGCGTGGCCGTGGTGGCCGCCATCGTCCTGTGGGTGGTGAGCGTCTCCTGGCTGAGCTTTGTGCTCGTGGGCGTCCTCGGTCGCCCTGGCCGAGGTCTACCTGGCCAGGGTGAAGTCACCGTCCGGTGGGGCGCCACACGGCGACGGTGACGCTACCGCCCGTCTTTCCTCGACGGATTCCCAGCCGTCGGCTTGACCGGAGTGGCGCCGGCCGCGCGGCTCGGCTCGGATCCTCGAGCCGAGCGGGTGCCGCTCATGCGCTCAGCAGCTTCGCCTTCTGGGCCTCGAACTCGGCGTCGCTCAACGCACCCTTCGCCTTGAGATCGGCCAGCTTGGCCAGCTCGTCGGCCTGGCTCTCGCCGCCGGCCAGTCTGGCGAACGTAGTCGTCGAAGGCCTTCTGCTGTCGTTGGGCTTGGGCCACTGCCCGCTCGTGCATGCTGCCGCCCCGAGCGATGAGGTACACGAGTACGCCGATGTACGGAATGATGATGACAAAGAGGACCCAGAGGGCTTTGGCCAGTCCGCCCATGATCATGGCTCCGGAAGATGTCGCCGAAGATGACGATGAGCAGCCAGATCCAAAGGAAGAAGACGAAGAACTCGAGCATCGTCCAGAAGATGCTCAACAACGGATACGTGTATGCGACCATGGCAGTCCCCGCTCCTTGTTCGATCGAAGTTCGAGCAGATTAGAGCCGAACGGGACGTCGCGGCGGGATTACCACGGAGGCGGTGGCCAATTCCTCGACAGAATCATGTTCCACCCGCCTCCAGGCCGTAATGTTCGAGGCCAGGTGACCGTCGCCGACCTTGCCCTCCTCGGGCTTGCTGTGACACTCGAGCCGCTGCCGATCATGGCCTTCATCCTGGTCCTGGCGAGTCGACGCGGCCCACAGAAGGGCTTGGCGTTCATCGTCGGGCTGGATGGCCTGCCTCGTTCTCGTGATCGCGATCACATTGTTGGTGACCGCTGGCCGGCCCCCCGAACCCTCCACCAGTCCAACCATCGGGATTTCGGCGGCCAAAGTCGCCATCGGCGTGCTGCTGGTCGGCTTCGCGTTCTATCGCCACCGCCATCCACGCCCGGCGGTTGGGCCACCGAAATGGGCGGCCCGGCTCGACGGGCTCTCACTGTTCATGTGCGCGTCCCTCGGTGCCTTCCTCCAACCCTGGGTCCTGGTGGGCGCAGCGGCCGGCGTGGTGACCGGGATCAACGCTTCGTCATGGGTGTCCCTGCTTGTCCTCGCCGGGTTCTGCCTGCTGGCCACGGCCACGTTGCTGGGCCTGCGAGCTCGCTGTCGTGCTTTCCCCTGCGGCGTCGGACCGCCGGCTCGAGCGTCTGCGCCATTCTCTCGAGGTTCACCGCGATGGCGCCATCGTCGTCATCGCCGCCATCGTCGGGCTCTGGTTGCTCGGAGACGGGTTGTCGGCCATCGTGTCCTCGTGACCGGCAACAATCGTGTCCTCATGACCGACCATGCGCCATGCTGCGTGGCGACGCATGCCGACCGGCCCGTCCAGTGATCGTCGCCCAGGCCATGGCCACGCTGCTTCGGCGTCACGCTGACCGCGGCCGTCCTCGCCTCGGCTCTCGAAACGGTCGTCTTGCCCCGCAAGGGTTCACCCGCATCGCCCGGGCCGTGTTCGCCCTGGCCGACCGACTCCTCGTCCACGGCTGGCGCAACCCACGCCGCACGGCCCACATGCGGGCCCTCTACGCCCCGGTTGCCTTGGTGACCCTTCCCCTCGTGTGGATGCTGTCGGTCACGGTGGCTTTCACCTTCATTTTCTGGGGTATCGGCTCGGGGACCGTCGCTCATTCCTTCGAGTTGAGTGGTTCTTCTCTCACCCACCCTCGGGTTCTCGAAGCCAGATGGCTCGGCCCGGATCTCGTTGCTTCATCGAGGCCATCATCGGACTCGGGCTCATCGCCCTGCTCATCGGCTACCTACCGACCATTTACTCGGCCTACGCCGGTCGCAGAAGGGCATGAACGCGCTGCGACCCTTCGCCGGAACCCCACCTCTCCGTCACCCTCGTCAGAACCTGCATCGTTCCGGCAGCCTCGACAACGTCGGGGTGTGGAGGTCGGCGGCCGACTGGCTCCTCGCCTCGACCAGACCCACACGTCGTTCCCCGCTCTCTGCTACTTCCCCGACACGCCCGACCAGTCATGGGTGGCCTCCCTCGGCAGCCTGCTCGATGGAGCCGCCCTCCTGTTCTCCGGCGCGGCGAGCTCCTCATCGACCAGGACACGCCCGCCGAGGTCAAGGGCCCGACGCTGACCATCATCTACGGCATCCCGGCAATCGGACGGATCGCGGTGGCCATCGGATTGCCCGGTCGAACCGATGATGACGCCCTCTGCGCTCGCCCACGACAACGGGCTGCCCACCCGGCATGTCCCGTAG
>CAVZGR010000002.1:0-395000 GCA_963774915.1 uncultured Acidimicrobiaceae bacterium
CCGGAAAGTGCTGGTCAGAAGGGGTTTCTGGTGCCGCTCATGTCCGCCATGAGTGGTCTTGTGTGCGCACCGCGCGCGAAGAAACTCGGTATTTTCGGCGGCACCATGGCGAATGAGCTCAACGTTGCGGAATGTAGAGCTCATGCGACATCCAGTTTGTTCGAATCAAGAAGGTCGTGAGGGGTGATAGTGCCGGAGAGGAAGCGGGATCTAGTAGGGGGTCGATCGGTCATGGCACCCAGCGAGGGGATCTCGAGCCCCGGCCTTAAGTTCATCTCTTTGCTGTTCTAGGAGACTTCCACTGGTGGCCGGAATCGGGGACATCGCTGCCGACCATGATCAGCCCCCCGATGTCGACACGGCGGTTTCCAAGGCGCTGTCGCAGCTGGGAGATGAGTTTGACGATGCCATGACCGTGCGCGAGGTCGTGCAGAAGTTCGCCGCGATTGGCGAAGTTAATCAGTACTCACCCCAAGCGGGAGTCGGTGTACCTGGATCCAGATCTGCCGTGGGAAGAACTCATGATTCAATCATCTGACCGTCTACGTCGTCGACCACGTCGACGCCCACGTCCAACTTCACGACGTCGAGCAGCCTGCCGTACGGTTCCTAGCGCCGCGTCCGTCACCTCCGCAATCTCGCTTGAAGCGAGAACAACACCGTTGACGATGATGGGAGCGCCTCGGCGGAACGTCGCGATCGCATCGTCCGTTGCGATGGTTCCATCGAGTGGGAGTAGTGACCACCATGCATGGAGGATCGATGGATCTTCCTCCGAAAGGACCACGAGGCTGTCGCTGCCGTACCAGATGAAGCCCAGGGGCGTCGAGACCATCCATTTGAGATCGGTGCTCAGTTGGCGGTTTCCACCGTTATGGCGGAGACAGGATCCCAGAATCGAATGGTGCGGTCTTCTGACCACGAGAGGATCCGTCCGTCCCGTAACTCGAAGGCGCAATGGACCCAAGATGCATGCCCTGTGAGGGAGGGGCCAGCGGCACCGGTGCGAGCCTCCCAGAGCAAGGGAGTGGGATCCCAGGCCCACGAGAGGATCTGGCCGTCGCGGAGCTCCAGCGCACCGCGTACTTCTCCCGTATGGCCCCGGAGGGGCTCGCCCATCGCCGTCCCGTTGGAGGAGTGCCAAAACCGAAGCGTGCGATCCTTCGACCAGGAGAATTCGGCCGTCGCGGAGTTCGAGCGCTCCGTTCACCCCGGCACCTCCGACCTGGCCGTCGATCGAGTGGCCCTCTAGCGGACGCCCGATGGCGGTCCCAGTGGCGGGGTCCCAGCATCGGAGCGTCTCGTCCTCTGACCACGAGAGGATCCGGCCGTCGCGCAGCTCCAGCGCTCCGGTGACCATGCCGCGTGTGACCCTCGAAAGGAGGGATGTCAATACTCCCGTCACCGTGCCACACTCTGAGTGTGTTGTCATAGGACCAGGACAGGATCCGGCCATTGCGCAGCTCCAGAGCTCCCGTTACCCCGTTCGTGTGGCCCTTGAGCGGGCGCCCGATGGCGGCGCCCGTGTCGGGATTCCAGAGTTGGAGCGTTCCGTCCTCCGACCACGACAGGATCCTGGTGTCACGCAGCTCCAGCGCCGCCGGACACTCTGCGCGGATGGCCTTCGAGCAGGGGGCCGGCGGTGCAGCTCTCAGGATCCCAGAGCCGGAGCCACCTCCTGTCGGGGACCACCACAGGATGCTCCGCTGCGTAGCCAGAGCGCATCAGACGCGTATTCGCTGTGGCCCTCGAGCGCCTGGGCTGCCGCGGAACCGGTCGGACAATCCCACAACCGGAGCGTGTGGTCCTCCGACCACGAGAGGATCCGCCCGTCGCTGATCTCCAACGCCCCGGAACGTCGTCGCTATGGCCGTCCAGGGGCGGCGCTACCGTTTGAGGTCCCACGTCGGAGCGTCCGGTCCTCTGACCACGAGAGGATCCGGCCGTCCCGGAGCTCGGTGAGCCGTGAATGGTGTCGCAGTGGCCGCCGAGTGCGAGGCCGCTTTCGATCCCAGCGTCCGGGTTCCAGACCCGAATGGCTTCGGGGTCCACCGACCACGTAAGTACGCGCCCGTCTAGTAACTCCAGCGCCGACACTTTGTAGTCTTCGACAGCGGCATCCACAAGGGGAGGATCTGACGCTGTTCCGGTATCGGAGTCCCAAAGCTGGAATTCCCAAAGCTGGAGTTCCTTGTCGCGAACCCACGAAGGATCCGCCCGTCGCGCAGCTCCAATGCACCGCACGCACCGTCGGGGAACCCTCGAGCGCCGATCCCAGCGCGGCGCCGGTGTCAGGGTCCCACAGCCGGAGGGTGCCGTCGTCCGCCCATGAGAGGATCCGGCCGTCGTGGAGTTCGATCACGCCTCCGATCCTTCTTGTATGGCCCTCGAGCGCTCCTCCGACAGCGGTGCCGGCGTCGGGGTCCCACAAACGGAGGGTGGTGTCGGTCGACCCGGTCCGTGCAGACGCGCCAAGGGTTTGCCGCTCCTACCGAGGCCATCGAGACTGAGACGCAATGTGTCCTGGAACCGGTACGGGCGATGACCCGGCCACGAGAGGATGTGACCGTTGCGAAGCTGGACGGCGCCCCCGACACAGTTGGTGTGACCTTGGAGGGGCGGACCCAGGGAGACTCCGGAGTCAGAGTCCCAGAGCCGAAGTGTGTGATCGGCAGCCCACGAGAGAATCCGGCCGTCGCGTAACTCGATCGCGCCGAACACCAATCGGTATGGCCCTCGAGAGGGGGCCGAGGGCGGCGCCGGTTTCGGGGTCCCAGAACTGAAGACTTGAATCCCACGGCCACGAGAGAATCCGGCCGTCTGACAGCTCGATCGCGCCGCCCACCCAGTCCGTGTGGTTGCTGAGCGGTGGCGTGACAGCTGCGCCGGTGTCGGGGTCCCACAATCGAAGCGTGCGGTCCTTCGACCACGAGAGGATGCGCCCGTTACGCAGCCCGATGGCACCGCTCACCGTCGTCGTGGCCCTCGAACACGGCTCACCCGATGAAGGAGATGACCTCGCCGCCGGTCTGGTAGAGGGTGGGGAGGTGGTTGTCCTTGGTCCACTCGGGGGCCGCATTGGCGACCGCGGGGACGGCGCTGTCGTAGGCGAGTTGGTGCAGGCTCTGGTGCGGGCCCCAGCCGGTGACCTCGCGTCGGAGGAAGTGTGCGCAGGCACGCACGAAGGAGGTCCAAATGGCGATGGCCGGATCGGTGCTGTGCTCTAGGTCGTCGTGGAGGTCTTCGATGCCGTCGGCCCCTAGGCAGCCGAGACGTCGGTAGAGGTAGCCGAAGTCGCCGAGAAGTGCGTCGGCCTGCGCTTCGTCGTGGGTGTCGCGGAGATACGCGATTCCGTGGCGAAAGAGGTGACGACGGAGCGGTTCGTGGGAGGAGCCTTCGGGGTCGGCACCGAGGCGCGCCAGCGCCTGGCCGGCGCTGGCGAAGACCGCGCTGAATGGCCTCGTTCGCAGGATCGGCGAGATACCCCCGGAAGCTGTCATGGAAGATGCGCCAGCCGAGACGGCCGTCGGCGTCGTTGACAAGGCGCAGCACCGGGGCAAAGAGCGAGAGCACTTCGGTGCACAACCCGACGTCGCGGGCACGCTCTTCTTCGGTGGTGGGGGCTCGGAGGAACTCCCCGAAGCACACAGCGGCGATCGACTCGGCGTCGAGAGGCTCGGTTGCCGCGCCCAGCACACAAAGAAGGAAGGTCTTGATGGTGGCGAGGGTCCCAAGACCCCAGCCCTCGACCAGCTGGGCGTAAAGGGCGTCGAGTCCACTGGGCAGGACGTGTCGGGGTCCTCGAGGGCGGCGACGATGTGGCCCTTGATCTCGGCCACGGAGCGAAACGAGGCCAGCCACTCCATCATCAGGACCACGTAGAGGGGGAGGCCATCGGCCCGCTCGGCGAGGGCGGACACATACGGGTTGTCGAGATCGCCCGCCTCGCTCGAGGAGTCGTGACGCACGATGGCGTCGCGCACCGCAGGGGGAGCCTGGCGCACCACCACGGCGCGTAGGTCCATAGCGCTCATCGGCCCGAGACCATCAACTGAAGACTGGACTGAGGCCCGAACTTGCGGCGAACGCGTCGAGGTTAGGCCGGCCGCCGAAGAGCCACGTCCCGCCTGTGCGCGACAGTGTCAAGAGGCCTTCGACCTCTTGACTCGAGGTTGCCCGTTCGAGTTCGTCGAGGCCGTCGCAGATCACGAGGGGGTTCTTCTCGGCCATGAGAGTGCGGAGCGTGACGCTGTCCTTTCTCACGTCGCCCGTGGCGCTCTGGGCTCCTAAGGCATCGAGCGCCAACGCGACGAAGGGCGCGGAGGCTGCAGCGCGGATCGGCTGAGCGAAAGAAGTGCGCAACGACTACCTCACCGCGGTCGGTGGCCTCGATGGCAGCCTTGGCTGCAAGCGCAGATTTGCCCTGCCCCATAGGTCCCGAGAGCCAGAGACGTCGAGGTCCCTTGCGGCGGGCTTCCGCGAGCGCGTGGCGTGGAGGTGGGCCAGTTCGCCGTCGCGGCCCATGAGCGCGTCAGCCGCCTCGCGGATCTCGGCCCAAAAATTGGTCTGGATCCGGGCGGCGTCGGTGAAGCGGCGCCGATAGGCGGTTGCTTCGGGCCGGCCCCAGCCCGCCACCGATCGCTCGTCTAGCGTGGCATATTCGGCCACCCCGGCCTGAAGGCGCACGAAAACCTGGGTGACGAGTTGATGTCCGGGGTCGGTTCCTTTGCCCGCTGGGGCATGGCGGACCAGGGGCCAGATCTGGAGCCAGCGCGCACCAGCCCCGACATAGAGCCCAGGCTCGGCGTCGGTGAGCGCACTGGACTCGACCGAGGGCCCGGCCTCGAAACGCACCTCAGTGGGGATCCCGTCGGCGTCCACGTGCACCAGCGTCAGGCCGTCGAAGACCCCGGCCGCCACCTCCATAAAGGTTTCGAGCGCCGCACGCCCTGCTGCGAGGATCTCGTGGGCGACGCCGACGGCGGGTACCCCGCCGTGGGCCACCCAGTTGCGCAGTGAACGCAGGTCCTTCGCGGGCACGTTGGGAGGGATGATCGGCGCGCCGACGACGTGTGCCAAGGCAACCACCGCATCGTGAAGTCCCGACACCACCGTCGGCCCTGGGCCTTTGAGGAGCTCCCTGTCGACGTAGTCGAGCACCGCAAGCCAGGTCCCCAGCGCCGGACGCTCCCCGAGCCAGGTCCGCTCAGACAGGGAAAACTCGCCCTTAGCCTCTTCGGCCTCCGCCAGGACGAGTGCAGCCAGAAACTTGGCGCAGACCTCGAGCGCATCCAAGAGGTGGTAAAGACCCACGACGGCGTCGTGCGCGGAGTGCCCGTCCCCGTGCGCGAAATCCTCGAGGTCCTGCCACACGTACGCCAGGGGGAAGGGTAGGGAGCCCTGCGCTTCAGGTTTCACCAGCTCGCTCCCTAGTCGGCAGCGCAACGCATTGGAAGTGCACGATGACCCTCATGCTTGAGGGTTAGTGACGTCTCGTCGAATCCAGCCGATCAACAACGAGGAGTCCGAGGACGGCTCCGGGGATGATGGCGAGCGCGCTGAACCCTGGCGAACCTTGGTGTGTGGACTTCCAGAGCAGAAGCGCGACCAGCAGCCATAGAACTGCGGCACCGCAGAGCGCCCCTGCGACTCGATCCACTTTCCGGTATGCCCGCCGCTGGTGCATGACAAGAAGGGGAACTGCGAGCACAAAGGACGCGACGGCAAAGACGATCGTCCACCCCACAAGACCGGGTACGTGAAACGCGTACGGCAAGCTCGCCCGGACGGAGAGGCCTGCCAAGAGAGCGCCAAGAATTGTGGTTTGGAGCAGAGATAGGTCACCGGTGCGTTGTGCGCTCTCGTGTTCCATGATGGCCGACATCTGCGTGATCTCATCCTTCACCTCGGCGTAGAGCTCGTCGAGGTGAAAGGCTCGTCGCAGGTGGTTGTAGCACGCGTGGTAGTGCTCGGTTTGGAAGATCTGAGTGAACTGCAGGCGCGCTGTGAATTCCATTAGGTCGGCAAGAATCGATGCGAGGAGCAGCCGACGACTCTCGTTGGAAGGGTCGTCGCCCCATGTCCGGGCCACCTCCTTGGAGATCTTGATCAGGGTCGTGCGCTGAGCAAGCACGATTACGAGTGCCAGCAGATACCGGTCTCCTAGGTGGTCGGGGAGAGTTCGGCTCCAGAACTCGTCGTCGGGAGCGCTTGCAGCGACAAAGCTGGCAGCGTCGATGGAGAATCCAAAAGCAGAGAATCTCGAATAGGGGTAGGACGATCCGGCCGCATCCGAGAGTTGCAAGTGTCCAAGCTCGATTCGCTGACGGCCCGAGAGGCCGTAGCGGATGCGGGTGTTGATGGAACCCAGCTGCTCCTCGGTGAGGGCCTGATCGATGAACAAAGTGGGAAAAGGAAATAACTGCTGACTGACGTATATCTCGTCCCACCAACGGTCGGGCCGCGACGACAGCGACGCGAGGTCGAGAGAATTGAGCAAGACCGACAACAGGTCGATTACCTCAATGCGGGGCTCCACCGTCCCGTTTGGTGAATCGAACGGACTGATTCGAAAGTAGGCGCGGCGATGCTTCGCGACAAAATATGAACAGTCGAGCCAGTCCCGGAGCTTCCTGCTCTCGGGCCTGATCTCGAGGGTGACGCTGCCGGCTCCAGCGCTGAAAAGCGCTAAGCGGACATTGACGATCTCTACGCCGAGGACTTTCTTTCCCGGCATCCGCAGTTCAAGATGCGGAACGGAATGGTCATGAGATGCGGTCAGCGACTCCGGTTCGACAAAAGGAAGGCCACGGTTCAAATCTGACAGCGCCGATGCTGACAAATGCCAGAGCAACATAGGTGTTGATGCGCCGTCGTCCCCACTGTTTCTGTTGGGCTGCATCGCCCCCGAGGTTCGTCGAGGATCTGAAGTACCGAGTTGATCTGCCAGGTGAGGAAGGAGCTGTGCTTTTACTCCGGACAAATTCGGTTGATCCCAGATCCACAAATCGTCGTCGTCGGTTGCTCCCCACGCGTGGCGAGACGCCTGCGATATCGATCGTGCGAGATCGGAGAGATGGGAACGGTCGAACGCGAAGGGATACGTAAGGTAGAGGCGCGAGGGTTCACGTTTGACCGTCAGCGATTCTGGTATGACATCGAGCGACACGCCTTCGGTCCCGGTGCCAGGAGTCCAAAAATCGGAAGTCTGATCGGTCACGTCCGACATTACACGAGCCTATTCTCACGATTTCTTTCGTGCCGGGGCCGGATCGGCGACCAGGGCCCCGGATTCTGATCCAAGTGGATCATCAAACGGGGTCCCGTCATCGGTGATCCGGTCCAATCGCATGGCCGCGGGGCCCCACACCATCGGTCATGAGAAGGCGGAATCTACTCCGCAAACACGAAGATATCTTGAAAAAGATCGAGTGACTGCGGAGCACAACCGATCAGGACGCTCAGGTCGTCGACTGAAGTGAATCCTCCGACGGTGTCACGTGCGGCGACGATGCTGGTCGCCATGTCGATAGCGATATCCGGTAACGGCGATCGCGGTGATTGGTGCATCACTTATGTCAATCAGGCCCCGTCATCAAAGTTCCTGGGGAGATCGGGTGGACCGATCCGGAGTTCAAATGCGAGGGTCGGATCGTATCGCAGGAGCCTGCCGGCGTACTCGCCCCGCCCCCATTCGCTCGAGTGGCTGACGTTCCGGTTCGGTCCTGGCCCGATGGAGCGAGAGGACCTCGCCAAGGATTTCGTGGCGAACAACGAATGCTCGAGCGGTGCCGACGGATGCAACGACAACGCGATGATGGCGCCCATGGCAGACGCCCAGGTCCCGTTTGACGTCGCCTTATTGAGGAGGAACAGGCACAGGCAGACGCCGGCGCCAGCGCCGATGGCGATCAGTCCGCGGTTTCACGATCGAAATCCCCAATAGATGAATGGTAAGCGGATCCCAGTCCGACCGTGATGGCCGGGACGATCGCCAGCAGACAGGACCAAAATCGACTGACTGGCCGTCGCGGACTCAGACGCCGGGTCACCGCTCCACCATCGCTAGGCGAGGAAATCCAAAAAGTTTTGCCGGTAACTCTAGTGACCGTACTCCAATGTTGGCCAGCCTATTTGGGTTTTATTATGTCTTAAAACCTACGCCGACAGACAGTCTTGTTTGTGCTCGAGGGTCTCCCCTATTCATATCGCTTTTACGACAATATGGCGGTATGGTGACAAGGCAGTCACAGATTCCGGCGTCCGATCCACGGCGAAGCCCTCCGCTCTGATCTGAGTATCGGCCTCGCTGGCTGCAAAAAATGCATTGATAACTCTCGCTTCAACACCGAAGGCAGCCGCTCGTCTGAGCCGGGAAGTCTGCCGGGGCCGACCATCCGACCCACTTTGCACTACCCATGTTTCTGGCTAATCTCGCCGCACTGAGCTTGTGAAGCGGAAGGAACCGACGAGTCAATGGCTGAGAGAAACATTGACGGATGGCTCCGGTGGGAGCCCTGTGGACCAGAAGTCGGTCAGAGCGTCGTCGCGCAACTAGCCCGCGATCTTCCACGATTTTTTGCAGGTATCAATCTCGTGCGAGGGCGAACTGCGGAGCTTCCGTTCTACGAGAGCCACGTCTTGGTGGAGTTAGGTATGAGCCGTGGGGACACGGTGCAAACGGCCTTCGTCCTACGTGGGCCCGAGCAGGTCGTGTGGCTGAATGGGGAGTCATCACCCATTCACGAGACCAATGACGATGAGTCATTGCACCTGACGGACGACACGGTCGAGCCATATCTCAGGTTCTTCCTGATGTTTCTACGCGGTGACAGCGCCGCGTTCGTCTTAATCGAATCTCCGGAGCAACTGCAGCTCGACGGGGATGACGAGGAAGGTTGCAAGTCTCTCAACGAGTTGCGCAGTGATGTGAGGGCGTTGACGAGGCGGGAAGGGGCCGACGGGGGGTGGGAGTTCGACGGGTCAGTTGCTTATAAGGGGACGCTCTTCAATGCCACATTTGCCGTTGCGTCCAACGGCCTCGTGGAGATGATCGACGACGACTCATTGGGTGTGCTCGAAGGGATTCGAGCGCCCAAGGCAGCGCGGCTGGAACTTTCCGTGTCTCAGCCCTCGGACCGTGAGATTACCGAAGCGCTAGTCGGCGCGCTTCTCGAGGAAGCGCTGCAGTACTTGGATGACAGCCGAAGGGACGGTGGGGGACTGCTGCGCCACTTCAACTCCGGGACGCAGTCGGATCGGCCCATCGATCAGTTCCGGCGCCTCATCGAGGGTTCAAACCCGGTCGTCATCGTGACCTCCGACATTCCGTTCGTGGAGGATTTCGTCGCGGGCCAGGTGGCGCCTGAGCTGCTCAGCTCCGGACGGGTTGTCCGGGGTCAAGCGCTCATAGAGACGAACGACGATTTGCGCTGTCAGGTCCCGATCGAGAGCTCAGCCCGTCTCTACCTGGTCTCGTTCCACACCTACCGTGCCCTATTCGATCTTGACCGTGTCGCTCACGAGCTTTCGCTGAGTGACGCCACCGTTCTCATCGGTTGCGAGCGGATTGATCAGGTGCCCGACGCGCTACGTCGGACCGCAGATCTGGTGATCAACCTTCCGCCTATCGGGAAGAGCCGGTTTACCCGCCTCTTCGAGAGGGTGTTCCAGGCCCCTCCGGTCGATGCGTGGGTAGAGTCCGGGGCGGACTGGACACGGTATCTGGTGGCAACCGATTTTCACATCCCGCGCCGGCTCGATTTGCCACCTGAGGAGGCCGTGCCGTTCCTGAAGGACCGAGTCAGAGAACGTCTTGAGGGGGTGTCGGCCGACGACGGCCCGAGTCTCGATGAGCTCCACGGAATGGGAGAGGCCCGCCGGGTCGCCGAGGACCTCATAGCGGACATTCAGGCGGCCCAGGCAGGCGCCTGCCCTGGTCCGCCGTCGACAAGGGAATGCTTCTGGTTGGTGCCCCCGGAACCGGCAAGACGACCCTTGCTCGGGCGATTGCGAAGGCGTGTGGGATCAAGATCGTGATCGCCAGCGCCGCCAGCTGGCAATCTGCCGGGTACCTCGACGCGCATCTCCGCGCCCTGCGATCGGATTCCGCGGAGGCCCGACGGTATGCGCCCGCGATCCTGTTCCTTGACGAGATCGACAGCGTCGGTAATCGGGAGACGTTTCAAGGACCGAACGCCCAGTATCTCACCGAGGTCGTCAACACGATGCTCGAAGAGGTCCAGGGCATTGTCGTGAGCGAATCAGTGGTTCTGATTGGCGCGACCAACTACTTAGAGAAGGTCGATCCAGCGCTCCGGCGTGCTGGCCGGCTCGACCAGGTTGTACAGATCCCGCTTCCAAATACTGACGGGCTGGAGCAGATCTTCAAGTACCATCTCGCACGGTTAGGTGACAGCGCGACGGTGGCCGAAGACGTCGACCTCCGAGTTGTCGCGGTGCTGGCTTTCGGTCGTTCGGGTGCCGACGTCGGAATTGTTTGTTCGAGGAGCCGCAAGGCGGGCCCGCCGCGAGAACCGGTCGATCGGTCAAGCCGACTTGGTGGCGGAAGTGACGCGTCGGCCTCGCCGCCCAGACTTCACTTCCCCAACTCGGTCCGGCCGAGCTCCGGCACGTGGCGGTCCACGACCGGCCACGCGCTGGCCCGGCTCATGAGTAGCTCAAAGGGTGATGACCTGGCTTTCATAAGCATTATCCCGCGGACCGATGGCTCCTTGGGTTTCACAGCATCGGCGCCGGCGGACTCACAGGTTCTTACTCGACGGACAATGCTCGAACGCCTCGAGACAGCCCTCGCCGGACACGCCGCCGAGGCAGTCGTTTTCGGTGCAGAGGATGTCAGCTCCGGCGCCGGCGGTTCGAGCGAACATAGCGATCTGGCGATCGCCACGAGCACTGCGACCTACTTCGTGTGTCAGTCCGGCCTTGGCGACGCGTCGCTTCACTGGACCACAGCGCCGACCACAGAGCAGACGGCACAAGTGACCGAGCTTTTGAACAAGGCCTACAACAGCATTCTCGCCCGGCTCGAACTGCAGCGTGACAGCCTGCTGCGGATTGCTGATGTTCTCGAGAAGAGGCAGGAGTTAACGGGGGATGACCTGAGGCGCCTGATCCACGAAACTGCCGCTCACGTCGACGAGTCCGATGAGCCGGCCGATTGAAACCGTTGACCTCGTGCTCGAGGGCGGTGGCGTAAAGGGCATAGCCCTGGTCGGTGCCATTTCAGCGCTGGAGGATCATGGCCTCACGGTCGCAAGGGTCGCCGGCTCGTCCGCTGGAGCAATCGTCGGGGCGTTGGTTGCTGCCGGCATGCCTTCTGCGCGTCTCCGGGAAGCCATGGAAGCGCTCGACTTCAAACGGATCTGCGACGAGACCGATCTCGACAAGATTCCGCTTCTGGGTCGCGGCTTGTCCGTGCTGTTCGAGCATGGTGTCTACGAAGGCGACTATTTCCGTGATCTGATTGCCGACCACCTTGCAGACCTGGGAGTGCAGACATTCGCGGACCTCCGATTCGATGATCCGGACAACGGCACTTTCGAATCGCAGCAGTACAAACTCTTGGTCACGGCGTCGGATGTCACGCGAGGTCGCCTCATGCGTCTTCCGTGGGACTACGCGCTGCATGGCATCGATCCGAGCACACAGCACGTCGCTGACGCCGTCCGTGCATCGATGTCGATTCCGTTCTTCTTTCGACCGGTGATCTTGCCGGTTCCGGGGGCCGCACCGTCCACCTTGATTGATGGGGGCCTGCTATCCAACTTTCCTGTCGACGCGTTCGACCGTCTCGATGGGCGGCACCGCGTTGGCCCACAATCGGAATCAAGCTTTTCGCCGCGTCGCAAATCGAACGAGGTCGAGCACGAGGTGACCGGCACCATGAGTCTGGCGACGGCGATCATCGGCACTATGTCGAGCTGGCACGACCGGATGCTCCTTGATGATCCGCGTGCTGCAGCGCACCATTTTCATCGATACCTTCGGCGTCAAGGCGACTGATTTCGACATTGACCGTGAGACCCAAAAGAGACTATTTGAGACCGGCCGGACGGCAGCCGAACTGTTCCTCATGGACCAATGGCCTTTACTCGTAGAGTGAAACCCACCCGTCAGCGGCGGACTGACGATGCGGGCGAGCACAGGTGCGGCGGCGTGAACGGCGGACTTCATGTCTCCCATCCGTGCGCTCCGCCACGATCGATGGGTCCGTCGTCATTCTCGATTTGGACCGGGAAGAGATCTTTGCGTTGGACGAACTTGCATCTAAGTACCTGGGTTTTGCTCGGGGACGGCTGCAACTGCGCAACCGTCGTAGCCCGTCTCTGTCGGGTGACCGATGTGTTCCAGTTCGTTGATGACTGCCTGGAGCGCTCCCAGCTCTGAAGGGGCCCGGGCCAACTCGTGTCTCTGCCGCCTCGGAGCGAGGGTAGGGCATACCGCGGGGTACAGGAGGGACAAGACGACTGCGGACGATGCCTGAGGTCGACGAGAAATGCCAGCCCATGGCCTCGATCGTGGT
The DNA here is from genome assembly GCA_963774915.1 of uncultured Acidimicrobiaceae bacterium. Classification (GTDB taxonomy): domain Bacteria; phylum Actinomycetota; class Acidimicrobiia; order Acidimicrobiales; family RAAP-2; genus CAVSNH01. Next base: position 12,545 of record CAVZGR010000002.1, read on the forward strand.
TCTGTGCCCTTCACCTTCTTGCCCGCCGCGGCATCCGGAGAAGACCCTGCCCAGGTGAGGGTGACGGTCCAGGCTTTGTCAAACGCCATCGATGGGTTGCTGAAGCGGCTGACAGCCGTGACTTCTATTAATTCTCGCTGATAGCGTGGTTCGTAAAGGTTGATCAGGCCGACTTATCCGGAGTCTGTTGGTGCGCCCTCGCTTGTTCACCCGTCATCACGGCAACCCGAGAGTGACCGCCGCAACGAGCAAGGATGCATTCGCTGTAAGCCGAATCTACCGGCAATCGTGGCCAGCCTCGGTGAACCACATCGCTTCGAGCTCAGTCCAAGAAGCGTTGTTGTCAATGCGCGATGCCGAGTTCTGGGAAGAGCAGATCACTACGATCAAAACGCCCGCTCAGTTTCTCATTGCCAAGCTTGACCGAGAATCGGTCGGCTTCACGGGCTCCGCCTATCGCGACGACCAATCGTGGGAGCTGGTATGGCTCTTCGTCCTTCCCGAGACTCAGGGGATGGGGGTGGGGTCCCTACTGCATGACGAGCTCCTTGCCGGATCGTCCCATTTGAAGATATTGCACAGCGAACTTTGGGCAGTTCCCGGGAACCTGCAGGCGCAACGCTTTTACATAGATCGAGGGTGGGTCCCGACACCGGAGCACAAGAGTGTCCCAACTCCAGCGGGGTCATTCCTGCTTCACAAGTGGATCCTTGTCGGACGAGATGGATTGTCGCTCAACCATCCTTAGCGGAAGCCCCACACGTCGGACATGCCTTCCATGAAGGCTCCAGCGCCAGCCCACACCGCTCACACATGCGCTCGAAGCGCCAAGTGCAATTCGGACACACGACCCAGTCGGGCTGTACGGCTTGGCTACATCGCGGGCAACGCCGTTCGTTCGCGATATTGCTCTCGTTGAGCCACTCCAACAGATCAAGAAGATGTCCCAACGCTGCTTCTGCGGTCGCCTCATCCAAGTCGTCCTGGTGGGCAGCGACGTTTCGGACACTGCGGATCCAATGAGCGGACGTCGCGACTATAGGGGGGATGAGTCCAGCCTCCTCGAGTTCCGCGATGACAGCTCCAACTTGCCGAGCCGATCGCTTGCCGAGTAGTTGCTCGGACAGAGACCGAAGGGTCAGTTCGGCTAAACGGGCCATCTTCATGGTGGCCAGCGCAGGGTCAAGTGAAATCAGCTCACGGGCTTGCTCGACGCTCTCACGCATGCTGTCAGGTAGGGCCGCTATTCGCTCGACCTCCCGTCGAGGTTGACCCCCGAAATGGAATCCGCTCAGTTCCGTTCTAGTTCTGGCGATCAACAGTGGGACGCACATGAGATCGTCGCTGTAGCCGACGCGCACCTGTTGGTCGTCAGAGAAACAACTTGGGTCCTTCGTATCCGGAAATGACACCTTGTCGACTAGGGTCATTGCGTCGGTGCTAGTCACTCCCAAACCCGTTGCGCCGATGAATCGAGCGACTTGTTCGCAAGCAGTAGTGAGGGCGCCCAAATCGTTAGGCTCCACGACCTCCGAATCGAATGCCGACGCCAGCAGCTCCCGCAACCGAGCATCGGGCCAATTGACGCCGAATAACCTTCGGATATAACTCAAATCCTTAGGCTCCGGACGATCTACCAACTCGGCGCAAAAGGCTCGATGTAGCCCGACGAGCGAGGAGACTGCGGCCATCGCGGGTGAATCCGCAGTGGTGACAAGTAGCTCCAAGAACGGAAAGCTCAGCTCGGTCCCGCTGAACGCGAGCTCTCGTCCCTGCGTCAAGGTTGCACTCAAGTGCGGTTCCCATGTACCTACGGCGTGGACGTACCCCTCGCGGAGTGCTCGTGCTTGCTCGTGGGGCGGCAGATCGATGAATACCGCGGAGCGTCCGCTGGCTTGCACCCAGCACCATGCGACAAAGTGTCCGCTAGACCCCAAGACGGTGGCGATCCGCAGCGTCCCGTTTTCTGGGATCGACTTCCCCACCACGACGCCATGGGATTGCGCTCCCGACGCCGCGACGCCAGCAACGCAGAGTGGCAATCCATACGTGAGCCCGAGCATATAGGGGACTATGCCTACGTACGCCACATCTATAGCTCGAGTAAAGAACAAGAGCATAGATTCCGTTCCGCTCTCCGAGTACCGCAGGCTGATGCTCATATCGCCCATGCCTGCCTCCATATCTTGGTTAGGCAGGGTGTCGACGGAAAGCACCCAGCCATTGCCGAACAGGGTAGGTCAGCCTGCCGTCAAAGCTGACCGGCGTCAAGAAAACAGCGGACGAAAACGTAAACCGTTCCGGTATCGGCTGGATGATCTCCTCCGTTCGGTTATCGATACGCGGGATTGATCAAAATCCGGCTCTTCACGTCCCGGCATGGGCAGGCATCTCTGCGGGGATCCGCTCATAGGAATCCATCAGTACGGACCCGTGGCCCCCCGGCCACCCACCGGGGCTGCGCGCGAGTCGAGAGGTTCCGAAGCTCCGCTCTTCTCGCAGGAGGCAACAGTTCGCCGATCACTGGCGCCGTTTAGATCGGTATTCCAGCTGGGACGGCACGGCCCTTCTCAGCATTCGTTCTCGCCCCTCAGGTAACTTGTCACAATGTCACGAGTTCGAGGACCAAGAAGATTTAGCTGGTCCTGGTGGTCGATCGGCTGAGATTGAGGCCAGAGGTGCTTCCAGTATTACTCGCGGTTTGGTTCTGATCCGGGTACTAGTGGTCCGTCGTTGATATAGCTCGCATAGGTAGGGTGCCACCATGAGCATGGTGATCGCAGCGCCCTTGCCGATGACGGACGAACAGCGACGCGGACTTGAAAAGGTGTCGCGCTCTACGACGGCAGGTCACCGCAACGTGGTCCAGGCGAAGGCCTTGCTGCTCGCCGCGGATGGCGTCGGAACCAATGAAGTGGCGCGCCGATGTCACACGACCAACGATTCGGTGCGAGCCTGGCGTCGCCGCTTCGAGTCCGAGGGGGTAGAAGGGGTCGGTCGGATCGCGCCGGGCCGAGGCCGCAGGTCCTGGCTGCCCAAGGGGACGGTGGCGGCGGTCGTCCACGACACCCTCCACGAGCGACCGGATGACGGATCGACACACTGGACGACCCGACTGATGGCCGAACGGTTCGGGATCGGCAAGGACACCGTGGCCCGGATCTGGCGTGATCACAACCTGCGGCCCTGGAAGGTGGCGACCTTCAAGGTTTCGACGGACCCCCGCTTCGAGGAGAAGCTGGTCGATGTCGTCGGCCTCTACCTGAACCCACCCGAACGGGCGGTCGTCTTCAGTTTCGACGAAAAGACCCAGGTCCAGGCCCTCGACCGCACCCAGCCGAGCCTGCCTATGACGCCGGGGCGCTCGGGGACCCAAACCCATGACTACAAGCGCCACGGGACGACCGATCTCTTCGCCGCTCTCAACGTCGCGACCGGCGAGGTCCTCTTCGACACGAAGAAGCGCCACACCGCCAAGGATGTCCTCTCTTTCTTCAAGCTGATCGATCTCCATGTGCCCCAAGGCCTCGACGTGCACGTCGTCTTGGACAACCTCTCTGCCCACAAGGCGCCGCCGGTGGCCAAGTGGTTGGAGCACCCCAAGCGCGCTCGATGGCATCTGCACTTCACGCCGACCAGTTCCTCGTGGCTCAACCTTGTAGAGGGTTGGTTCTCGTTGCTCACCGAGCGACGACTTCGCAGAGGGACCTTCAGTTCGGTCGACCATCTCATCGAGGCCATCGAAACCTGGGCGGAACACTGGAACGACAATCCGAAGCCCTTCGTCTGGCACAAGACCGCTCAGGAGATCATTCGGCGCGTTCGTCGGGGAGGACCTCACTTACCCGAGTCAAATCCGCGACGGACCACTAGGGGGGTGCGTTAGCTAATGGTCTCTGCGCTAGGAACGGAGTCGTCGAACTATCGACGCGACGGTGTGACGGTAGTACGTAATGCGTTCGATAGGCGTTGGATCGACAAGATGCGCGCGGCGATTGAGCGGCTAACGCGTAAGCAGCCGGGAGCAACGATCTGGATGGCGCGTTGCGACCCCGTCTTCTCGGAGTTTGTTCATGAGGCTGGACTGGGTGCGATTGCCGGCTCTCTACTAGGCGTAGATCGGGTGCATTCCTTCTATGACCAGCTTCTTGTCAAGCCGCCGTTGAGCAATCAGCCCACGCCGCTTCACCAAGACATGCCATATTGGCCAGTCGCAGGTACCCAGATGACCTCTATCTGGGTCCCGTTCGACGACGTCGGTCTCAGCAACGGCGCAGTGCAATACTTGCGTGGCTCGCATCTCTCAGGGCGCCGATTCCTCCCGGCGACGGGGTCCCGCGAGCTTTCCGCTCACGTAGAACAGACCAGTGTTGCTGGCTTTGAGGAAATCATCGATTCCGCAGCGCTCATAGCCAGTAGCGAGGTCATTTGGTGGGAAACCACTCCTGGGGACGTCATTGCCCACGATCCACTCACGCTGCATTTTGCGACGCCGAATCGCTCGTCGCACCTATCTCGCAGGGCAGTAGTCCTTCGCCTCGCCGGCCCAGGCGGGTATTTCCTCGACCTGCCGGGGAGCTTCACTCGCTGGGACGATCGGCCGCCTCACTGGCCGGCACCGGCACCGCCTGGAGCACTGCTCGATGCTCCCGACTATCCCGTGCTATGGAGACGCGTGCCGGAATAACGGTTCACTCGCGCCAGGCCACGTCTCCGACGGAAGCGATTTGCCAACTACTGAACCAAGTGGCGAGGGCATACGCAGCGAATAGCTCGCGATCGTCAAGCCCAAAGCTACTTCGTCGCCACATGGCCAAATCATTCAGGCGACGTATCAACCAGCGCAAGTCAAATCCAACGTGTTCTAGGAGAGCCGAGCTTCGTTCGAGTTCATCACCGATGAGGCGGGCATTCTGAGCGTAGGAACGTGCGCACACCCCGTCCCATGAGACCTTGGCGCGACGGGCAACGACCACCTCAGGCAGTTCCACGCTGAATGCGTCAGCCAGCACGCGCTTCCCCGCGTTGAAACCGCTCTTTGAACACCAGCGCGCCCAGCGCATGCCACAGCGTGCGACAGCGATGTCCGAAAAGGGTGATCGGGTGGCCACGCCGAACCTTTCCTTGAGCGAACAATCGAGCCGGGCGTCGTGAAGATATAAAAGACGTGAGCGCCGGAGGTAGCCGGGCACACATCGCATGCGCGCCCGCGCCCGCTCTACCCTTCGCCAACCGGCCGCGTTGAACGCCGCCCGTGATAGCGCGGTGGGCTGTGGGACGGGGTCGAGCATGTGCTCGCTAAATACCTGATCGCCACCCTGACCGACCAAAATGCGGTCCGCGCCGATCCGAGAGGCGTGGGACGCCATTTCCATATCGCGGGCGACGGCCATCGCGAGCGTGGCCGGCTCGTCGAGGGCAAGCGCATGCAGTGGGGGCGTATAGGGGAGATAGTCCTCACCCAGTAGGCACTCACGCGGCAAATCGACGGTGGCGGCTGCAGCGCGCTGGATCTCGTCCTCGAAGCGGAACTCGTAATAGGGGAACCTTACGGAGACGGCCAATAGGTCCGAGCCGTGGCGCTTTGCATATATTGCAGCGAGCGTGCTATCGAACCCACCGGACCATTCCACCAGCGCTGTGTGGGCACTCTGATGCGCCCCAAAAGCATCGAATGCCGAGCGCAGATCCGCCAACAAGGTCTCGTACTCAATGTTGTCTTGCGGCATGTTCGCGAGGTCAATTGGAGTCTCGCTGAGAAGGCCTTGCTCAACTGAGAGATGCGATACCGAGGCGCGACGTAGGCGGCGCCAACCTGCCAACGGCGCGTACAACGAGAGGTTTGGTTCGTTCTGTAGTGCGACGCACACCACAGCGATGGAATCAGCGAGGCCGGTGCGCGAAATACACGGTGCATGGCCGATCGGCAGAGCCGTCGTGACTTCAACCTGTCGGCCAAGAAGACTCCAATAGAGCGGAAAGCTGCACGCACCACCGCGGGCTATGAGCACGCTCCTATCAAGCGTCACGATCGCTGCGTCAGTGGGCTCCATCAGAAGCGCGGCTGCAGCGATCTCTTTGGCGGATCTGGCCATACCACCCGCAGAGAGGAATCGCTCATTGCGTACCTCAATCTCGGATTCGAAAAGGCTGAGATAGGTGAGAGTGATGCCGCCATCGACTGTTCGCCTCGCAGCGACTGCGGGACGCACGGCGATGCGCGCCGAATCGTCTTCGATAATGACTGGCTCTACGTGCTCCGCCTCGGACTTAGCTAGCATCAGCTATCACCAGCGGGCTGTACCACCAGTGCCGTTGCACTGGTTCGTAGGGGATGGCGCCCTCTACCGCACACCAAGCGTGCAGCTTGGGGGTGGGCGCAAGAATGCCTATCGTGATCGAGGTCGGTCTGATGCCAGCCACGCAGGCAGTGAGCAGAGCTCGCGGGTAACAATCTGAAAGGCTCAATCTGCGCTCAACTGCCCAGACAAGATGCCCGATCTGCTCGTTGTTGAGTTGGGTTTTCCGGCCTCGACCAACCAGCCTCGCCAGGCGCAGCGCGAGCCGGAGAGGGACTACGCTCCGGCAACGATGAAAGAATAGGTAGAGTCCGGGCAATAGCCATCCCGTTTCGAGCGGCTTGATGGCCGCTGGTGGAAGCTCCTTTTCAAATGCACCTGTCAGCGTCACCGACTCGGCCGGATCAGCGAGATTGACGCAGAAGTCGCCCTTATTGAGTCCGATGGCGGCGAGGGCGAGACGACTTCCTACCAAGTCGCCGCCGAGCAAGTGCGTGGCACCAAAACGCGGGTTAAACAAAAACACCCGGCCGTTGCCGCCATCTAGAGTGGTCCAGCGTAAGGCCACAGTCGACGGGCGCGAGCTTACGACGCACCAGCGTCAACCATGGCGAATGAACTCAGTGGTAATAGCCGGTTGGGTTACCCTCCGATGCCGGACCCATTCCGCTCTTCACCGCACCAATAGCGGCGAACGGTCGAAGCAGCGCGGAAATCAGCCGAAGCAAGCGCACGGGATTCTCCTTCCCTCAGGCAAGAATGACTCCATTACCGACCAAAAACATACGCCCACTGGAACGGCCCAGTCAACCGAGCCACGGCGAGTAAATTTCCTCATGAGCCTTGCCCAGTAATCGGCGCCCCGATTGGTAGCAGCGACCAGCGGACATCAAGGATGAACGGGATTCGTGCGTCGGCACCATGATGGCGCCTTGATCTAGTGTGCCGGAAGTTTGAACCGCCCCCTCATCGTGGTCCAAGCGGCCGATCGTGGGGAATCGGATCGCAATTTGTGCCGCCTCCTGGCTGAAAGTGAATGCAGAGTGGCAGAGGAGTAGCCACCGGGACGACGACTCGGCATCTGGTCAACGAGTACCTTGTCTGGGGCGAGGTCGGCCCATCTTCGTTTTCTGTGCCGGGCCAGGGTCGATGATCCGCTTCGTCAACTTCGCTAACAATCTCGGGGCGGAGTCGAATGATGGGGCTGGCGCAGCTGTTTCGAGCACTTGGGCGGGGTCCCCAAGGCGACGTTGACCGATCGCATCGGGCCTTGAAGGGCGACATCGTGGCCAGGCTGGGTTCCCGAGCCCGGCCCCATCGTTTCGGGGATGCTCGCACCTACGTGTCCTCGGTGCCGAATATGTGACGGCATCGTCATGCTCTCACCGTATTGGTGGCCGATTTGAGCAGGGGATTAGATCGTGGAGGTGCGTTCGCTTATCCGACTACTTCAAGAAATATCGGTTAAGACTTTCGGTGATCCTCAGTGTAATTGCAATGGATTCTCGCAGGTACAGTTCTCATCATGCAAAGCTTGAATAGGCGATTCCACCGAACAAAGGCCGCCAGAGTCCGCGGCGCCAAGCTGTCGCCGGTGAGTCGAGTTTGGTCGCTTCTTCTTTCACTCGTGCCGGCAATCACACTCGGACTCGGATCGGCTGTTCCGTTCCTTTACTGGGGATTTCGGTTAAGAAGTCGAGAGCCAATTGCCGTCGGAACGGCCTATGGTGCCCTGGCCTGTGTATGCCTCTTCCTGCTCAACCGTTCTTCCTCTAACTACACGTGGCAAGCTACTTTCGGTGGCTTCATTGCACTAACCTTGGCATGCGTCGGCACTGCCCACTCTCTTGTCGTTCGTCACGAGATCCTCGGTGAGATCCTCGATTTGAATCGAGGTCAGGACGATTCTGAGCGCCGAGCGCTCGAACGATTAACCGACGCGACTATGCGAGAGAGCTCCTACGAAGCGATCCACTCCTCGCGTATGAACTGCGCATCGGCCGGCCTGATCTTCCCAGGAATTTCGACGACGGGGGCTTGATCGACATCAATCATGCCTCAGCTGCCGCGATCGCACAGCTGCCGGACATCAAGACCGAAATGGCATCACGCATCGTCTCGACCCGGGAGTGCGTTGGCGGATTCTCGTCAGTTGACGATATGAGCGTTGTCATGGGTTGTGCGCCTCAGTTGTTTGATCGCTACCGAGATTTGTTCGTGTTTGTGTCATAGGACACGAAATCCAGGCGACGCCCTTGATCGTCTCCGTCCAGGTCTTCGAGCGGCTCAGCGTCGTCCGCATCTCCAGCGCCGTTTGCGGATGATCAAAGCGGTCGGTCGTTAGAAGCAGTGGAGGTCCCGGAGCTGGACATCGACCGTTCCTGGGCTTCTGCCCGTCGGCACCAGCCACACGTCGCTATTCTCCGAGTGGACTCGACCGTCACCAGCCGTTCGCCCGGTGCGTCGTCCATCTCGAGCACCACGAGCCCGGGCCGTCCGGTCGTCTTCTCTGCCAACCCGATACCGTGTCCACCGTTAGGGCCTCCTCGTTGTCGTGCTGGAACACCGCGATGATGTCGAAGTCCCTGGCCGCGTTGGTGGATGGATCGTCAGTTCAAGCGAGGTCGGATCCCCAGTCATTCCGGAAGAGCCCTATTAGCATGGCGATGAGGACGCCGGTGGTTCGAGTCCGCTCACCTCCACCGATGCGGACGGTGAGCGGAACCGCGCCCTTCTCATCGAGAGGGCAATCTGTCGGCACCGGAACGTCGGGCGAATGGCGTCAAAGCTCCCTGAAGTCCTACTGCGGCACCCCCCTCGATGACGTATCGGCTCGTCCAGGGCAAGGAGAAGCACAGCCCCGTCGACAAAGCTCTCGTGGTTGGCGACAACTACGGGCGGTCACGTGCCGAGCATTGCCCCGACCGCCTTGAACGGAGCTCCCGTGAGCCGCTGGATGCACGTGGCCCCAAAGCGGGCCGCACCGTAGCGCCGGCGCCACGATCCGGGCCAGATCACGACGAATGGCCAGAGGAGGAGGGCGATGCTGCCGAGACTACGAGGGCATTGATGCCGTAGCAGAGAAGGACGAGGTGCCCCTTGGATCCATCGGTGGATCGGACTTGTGTGGTGCGACGCAGGGCCCTCATCTCGGACCACTCTGCCCTCCAAAAGGATGCATTTCCGGCACCACGTCGGGAACGTCGATCTTGACGGGTGATCGGGATCTAGGTGTGCGGACCCGCCTTTGCCGGTTGGAGCAGTTCGACCTGCCCCACTTCGACACTGATGGGGGCGGCGATCAGCAGGCCGTCCGGCGGTGGCTGCCGTGTTGGACCGTCTGACGCCGGCCGTCTTACTTCAGTATTCGAATCACCTCGCTGACCTTCATCAAGGCGAGGAGGGCGGCGCCGGGGTGTCACGCAGCGGCTATCTATTCGAGTACCCGAGGCTGTAGCCGGTGGCGTTCTCCCAGCCTTGGGATAGTTCGAATACGAGTTCGGTCAAAGCGCAAGCGGTACCGTGGATGTTCTCGGAGCTCCAGGATCGATTGCAGCATCGGTCCCGCCGACGTCTGGGGAAAAGAGGCGATCGCACGAGAACAAGGTGGTTCGCGCCAACTGCTCTAACGATCCTCATAGTGGGGACGGTCGCATCCGCGCCGATCGACACGGGCATTGCCGCCGCACATTCCTCCGCGGAACAGAATGCGATTGCTGCTAAGCAGGCCACGACCTCGAGTTCTTGGGGAGCCACTCCCTCGGACCCCTGTGACCCGCTCGACCCGTCGGGCTGCATGCTGCCCTTTCCCAACGACTACTACACCGTCCCCAGCAAGGCCATGCCGACGGGTCGGCAAATCTATTTCCCCCCCGGAGCTTTCCCCACCGCTGTGGGTTCCTCCCCGGTGAACGTGATGCCGTGGGAGCAGAACGACGGTTTCAGCCCCGGCTCCACGATCCTCCTCCATGTACCGGGCCTCAGCCTGTCGAAGAGCGACATGGCCACCATCTCGCGCATGGGGCAGTCCCTTGATCGCAACAATCCGATCGTGTTGCTCGACGCCACGACGGGCAAACGCTGGCTTACCTGGGCGGAACTGGATTCCGACGATACGGACAATCGCACACAACTGCTCATTATTCACCCTGCCCGGAACCTGTCGGAGGGTCACCGATACATCGTGGCCTTGCGAAACCTCAAGACAGCGAGCGGCAGATCGATCGGACCTTCGGCTGCCTTTGGGGCGTCGGTCCTTGGCATTCGCTACCACGCTTCAACGACCTTCGAACCACTGGCAGCGGCGTACACAGCGCATCTGAAAAGCGATCTGAGGACCCTCTCACGGGCCGGCGTCGCACGAAGGGGCCTTTATGTCGCCTGGGACTTCACCGTGGCAAGCCGTCAGAATCTGACGTCACCCGAACTCGACATGCGGAATGAAGTCTTCCAGCAGCTCGGTTCGAGCATTCCCAGCTACACCGTGGCGAAGGTCGTGGACGATCCGAAGGACAATCCCAGCCTTGCTCGCGAGGTAACCGGAACATTCGACGTTCCAAGCTTCCTCACCGAGCCGGCTGGACAGCCCGGGACCGAGCTCGAGACGAGTGCAGGAGGCGTGCCGAAGGAAAGTGGGCTTGTACAGCTGGCGGGCTTCGATTGCGAGATCCCGAAGAGCTCGACCGCCGAACACCCAGGGCACATCGGACTCTACGGACATGGCCTGTTCAATTCTTCGTCCGAGGTCTACGCGAGCGCCATTCCGCAATTCTCCAACGCCTACGACTTCGTGTTCTGTGGGACAGACTGGTATGGCCTGTCGAGCAATACCGTTGCTCTCGCCACCACAGTCGTCTCGAACTTCGGCGGATTCCCGAGTCTTTCCGCCAGTCTGATGCAGTCGCTCATCGACGCGGAGGTGCTCGGCAAGTTGATGAGCAGCCCGGATGGATTCGTCACCAACTCTGCATTTCAGAACGCCGCCCGCCGACCGCTCGTCAACTCGAAGTCGGATCTGGTCTACTACGGCAATTCCGAGGGTGGGATCATGGGCGGCGCCTTCGTCGCTCTCTCGACCGAGGTTCGCCGCGCAGTGCTCGGCGTGCCAGGTATCGACTACGCGATTCTGCTCTCTCGGAGCGCCGACTTCCTGCCTTTTGTCGGTCTGCTCGACACCGCCTACCCGTCCAAGGCCACCCAGCAGCTTGGTTTCGATCTGATTCAGATGCTGTGGGACCGTGCCGAGGCAGACGGCTACGCCGAGCAAATGACCGGCGGACTACCAGGAACGCCGTCGCACCAGATATTGCTGGAGGAGGCATTTGGTGACCACCAAGTGGCGAACATTGCCACCGAAACCGAGGCGCGCACGATCGGAGCGGGGATCCTCGAGCCAGCACTGGCCAATGGGCGATCCAACGAGCGCCAGCCGTTTTGGGATATCCCGAGGCTTCCAGTCGGGTCGAAGGGTCCGGGGCTCACCGTGTGGGATTCGGGCGTTCCGGCTGCACCACTGACTGATACGCCCCCTGTCAAAGGGCCCGATCCGCACGACACCGTGCCGCGCACGGTGCCTGCGTCCTGGCGCCAGATGAACTCGTTCTTTACGACCGGTAGGATCATCGACCCCTGCGGAGACGCCCCGTGCAGGGCGCCGTACCCACCGAGATCGACCTGATCGGCCGCCGGCCAGGAATGCGCTCCGGGCGCGATGGCTACCGCGCACCTGGAGCGATCCGTCCCGTTCCAGGCCGGATCACGTCCCGGAACTTGATCAAGGCGCCGAGGGTAACTGGGGTTGTGTCAATCATCCGGGCGGCGATCGGGCCAAGCTGTTCCAGCCGCTCTCGCAGGTCTGGCAAGTTCGAATACGAGCGCCTACGGCCCACCCAATCCGACTGTCCGAAGTGCTCTCTGGACGTCCGCGACCGCGAGCTCCTTCACCAACACCTGGCTCGGTCGATTGCACATCCCAACACCGACCCACGCAAGTTGACCATCCCGCCGACCCGGGGTACTGGGCTACCTCTGAGACCTGGTCCGGCCGGATTGCGGGACACTGCGTCGCCGGATTGGGCGAGACCGAGGTGCCCGCAGATTTGTGGGCCGCGTCCTGGTGGAGCGGACGCACATGAGACAATGTGACATCGAGCAAGAACCGGAAAGCGGCAACGCCAATATTCAGGGCAGCGGCGGGCAACAAGACCGCATGGAATGGGTTGGCGCCAACTTCACCCAAATCTTCGGCACCTCAGCCAAAGACTTGCAGGCGCAGGGGATCAATCCTCGCCAGTACCGCGAGGGAACACCGCGACAAGATCCGCCAGTTTGCGCAGATGCAGCGTAGCCAGGGCATCCCTGTTCCCAGTGGCCGAGCGTTCGGCGGTCGACCGGGTTATGGCGGACCCAATGCCGGTCGACCTGCGTACCGTGGCTATGGATATGGCGGGAGTGGACGCTTCGGCATGGGAGTGCGGGGTGGCACAGCGTGGATAGGGATCCTGGTTGCCCTGTTAGCCCTTCGCTTCTTGCTGGTCGATTCGTTCGTTGGCACGCACGCCGCCGTCTTCTGGGTACTCGGGATCGGCGGGATCCTCTTGGTGGCGCGAGTTTTCTCTTCTCCTGGCTCCGCAAGAGGCGATTCAGCCGCCAGCAGTGGGACGGACAGCAGAACGATCAAACTGGGTTCTCGTCGTGCCACAGATGAGCGCCGCGCTCGAATTCAGCCCGACAAATGGGCCACGGAGTCGAGACTGCCAGCTTTGGGCAAGCGATTGACGCACCCTCTGGCGGCGTTGGGTGGTATGCGGCGGAACCGCAAGTTCAACGAGGGGATCGGTCTATGTGATCCTCCATACGAATAGCAGCCTGCGCACGCACCTGTCTCTTGTGGCAGTCGTCGCGCTTGGCGCGCTCCAGATACTTCTTGTCTGGCGATTGCGCCAGCCGCGTCGGTGGTGGGTGCCACCGTCCATTGAGCTCGCTCTCAGCGTGCCGTTCTCGATTGTCGTTGCCCAGTCCCTCGGTCGCTATCTTGAAGCTTGTGGAGGGGAAGTCCCGAATACCCGCTGTGTTGTACAGCTTCCGTTGATCTTCCACGACGGATGGGTGGCGATGTTTGCCGTCGTTGGGATCGGCATCGGTCTGTTCTGGACGTGGACGGTTCGCATCCCATCGGACACGACCGGTAGCGCCGCCCAATTCCAGTCCGCGGTACACCACGTCGCCAGTTGACCCAGCTGACGGCCGTCGGCTCGATAACCGTCCCTGGTTCCGGCGATTTGGGAAGCTCGGAAGAAGACCTCGCCACTGCACCGATCCGGGCATAGGATGGAACGAAGGACGATGTGGCTCCGTTCCGGTGCCAATTGCATTCCTTTCACATTGCCGCCGAGCCGCGCTGAGTTCGGCGGCCGCTTGGAGAGACGTGTCCACAGCAGCCGCAGTCCTCGCTGGTAGCAAACTCGACGTCCACCACGTGCCCGAGACGAATGGGCGAATGTCTGTGTGCCGACGATGTGGGTCCCAAACTGACGGTCCCGAAGGTCGACACCACCTTCCTGCCGAGCGCCAACTGATTCGGTCCGGTGAATGGCTGGTCTTACAGTCGAGAATCAGCCACATCGACCGCATTCGGGAGGCGCGAGAAGGGTGATTCCCTACGCGCCTCAGTAGCGGCGGTGAAGGCGGAAGGAACCGCTGCGGTTGGACGCGCGAGCTGTTCACCAGGGCTCCATGATGCAAACGGCTCCGGCTGGCAAGCACGATGGCTACCTTCTCGGCTCGTACCGCATCGCCACTGCCCCCGAGCCGAACTCCAGATAGCTCACGAGTTTCAAGTCGACATATTTGGATAGCCCCGCGAACAACGTCGGCCCGTGACCCGCGAGCCTGGGATGCACCACGAACTCGTACTCATCGATTAATCCCAACTCCGTCAAGGCCAGTGGGAGCTGCACACCTCCCACCAACAGTCCCTTGCCCGACTCTCGCTTCAGTCGCTGGACGGCCTTGCCCAGGTCCCCGCGCACGAGTTCCGCGTTCCAATCGACCTGCTCGAGGGTGCTTGAGACAACGTACTTCTTTGCCGCGTTGATCGTCTGGGCGAAGGGTTCCATCCAATCAGGTGTCGTCGCTGTTGGCGCTGTCGGCCGCCATGCTGATTCCATCATTTCGTACGTCACCCGGCCAAAGAGAAGGGCGTCGGCCTGGTTGAGGTTCTCGACCGCATGACGATGCAGGTCTTCATCCGCGGGGATTGCACGATGATCGCAGCACCCGTCCAATGTGACGTTGATGGAGTACCGAAGGGGTCGCAGTCCCATCTGGGTTGGCATCTTGCCATTTTGTAGAAGAACTCAGTGGTCGGGGCGACGCGCTACCAAAGTGCGAAGGCAGTGGCCAGTCGACGAGCTGTTTCCCGACAGGCGCGGGTTAGCCACGGTCGGTACACATCCATAGGCGGGTCGAGGACACCTTGGCGCCGCCGGAGTGTGCACGTGCAACCCGCCGCTCCGTTTGGCAGACTCCAATCTGTGGCCTCGATTACGGGTTGTCTGGTCCCAACTCTGACCGTTACCAGCTTGGATAAAAGTGTTCCTTGGTATAGCCAGTTGTTGGGTCTGACGATCGGCCGTGAGTACGAGCCGCCCGACAAACGGCAGCGCGACGCATGTCTCATAGATCCGAGCTCTGGACTCGAAATTTGCCTGGTCCAGTACTCTGGTGGATCGCAGGATCCGTTCAACGAGTTCGCTCCCGGTCTCGACCATCTTGAGTTCCTCGTCGCGGAGCGGAAGGATTTGGATGAATGGGTAGAGCACCTCGACTCCCTAGGCATCGCCCATTCTGGCGTCAAAGAACCACCGTATACACGGAACGCGATGCTCACATTTCGGGATCCGGACAACATCCAACTCGAGTTCTTCTGGAGAGCGCCGGAGTAGCTCGACCGTCGGATAGCACGGCTCGGCACGGTGGAGTTGAGGTCCCTGACGTGTCGGCGAGATAAGTTCGTGAGTGGCGAGCGGAGGCTGGCTGATGTCTCCGCGGTCAGGAACGGGAATCCGGCAGCAACTCGATCCGGCGAGCGAGATTGACGGCGTGGTCGCCCAAACGTTCATAGAAGCGAGCCAGCAGCGTGACCTGGGCGGCAATGGTGACCGCCATCTCCTCTGCTGCAACTTCACGAGTCAACCTGTCGTGGAGGACATCCATCTCCTCGTCCTGTTGGTCTAGGCGATCACCAATCCGGTTCCGGTCAGCGAAGGCGTCGGCTGCCGCCTGCCACATTTCATTGGCTACCTCGGTCATCAGTTGAATGATGCCGCGACTCCGAGAGCTCATGGATGTACCGAGATGATCCACTGCCCGCTGGGCCACATGCTCGGCCAGATCACCACTCCGCTCCAGTTCGGGGATGATAAGGAGCAACCCAACGAGGTGCCGCAGATCGTCACCCTGTGCCGGACGCTCTTGCAGTTCTTCCCAGATGAGAAGCTCCACCTCGGCGGTGAGGCTGTCGACGGTTTGATCCCCGTCGATGACTTCTTGTCCCAGCGAGGTATCGCCATTGAGTAGGGCGTAGGTGGCCTTGGCCAGGGCTTCAGAAACGAGCGCAAATATCTGAATGACTTTGTGATCGATGGGATTCATCCGTCGGCGGCGTGTATGTCGTCAGCCACTACGGCCTCGACCTCGTCGACTTCAGAGAAGACCGCTGCGAGTTCGTTGATCGAGGCCTTCCCATGGACATGCAGCGTCACCTCGGCCTCGGCTGGGCTCTTTTCTTCGATGGACTCACCAGATCGTGCTCGCGAATAATCAACGGTCTTGGTCGAAACCTCGTCGATCGCGAAGCCTCGATCGGTCGCAACTTGGAGAAGCTGACGCAGAATCCCTCGGCCGTCCGGGTAGCGGACACGAATTACCGAGATCGCGGTTGAGGAGTGCGGCATGCGGCGGGTCACGACTGGAAAGATGAGTGCGACCACGAAGTAGATGCCAGTCGTCATCGCCGCGAGCACGGGTAGTCCTGCGCCGGAAGCGGCACCGACCGCCGCGGTAACCCAAATGGCCGCAGCAGTAGTGAGGCCGCGTACCGAATCCCGGCGCACGAAGATGAGACCTGCGCCAAGGAACCCGACGCCGGTCACGATCTGGGCGGCGACCCGCGACGGGTCGAGGATAACCCGACCCGGTTCGAGAACGTCGTTGAATCCGTATTTGCTGATGAGCATGAACAGCGCGGCGCCGAGGCCGACGAGGGTGTGGGTTCTCAAGCCCGCACTCTTTTGACGCATCTCTCGTTCGAGACCGATAAGGGCAGACAGGAGCAGGGCCAGTCCAAGCTCGCTCGGCTGACGCCATCCCTCAACGTTGGGCGAGCTGGCTGCCAGAAAATGGGGCGTCGCCAGACTGGTCAGGTCCATCCGCTCAGAGTAATCGGAAGGTAATCAAAAGGTAACAAACGAGTGAACAAGAACTCGACAGCTCTGGTAAGCCCAACGGCGGGGGCGCGGGAAGAGCATCCTCGACGTGCCGGATGGTGACGCCTAGCCGTCCGCACGCGCAGGTCGGTTGACAACGCGCCAACAGCCGGCATTTTGGGGCACGGGACTTCGCTTCCGAGACCCTCCATTCTCGATCATGCAACACTCGGAATGATGGATCGGTGGCGAGCAATCGGGGCTGAAAACAACGCCCGATGGTGCGATCTCGTCGTACGGTCTCACGGCGGTCAGGGTGTGTTCTCTGTCGATGCATGGACGAGTCCCACTCGGACTCCAGCCCTATTCCCCGATGCCGTCACGCTGATCCCATCGCCGTGTGTTCCCGATCTGCTTTCCCGCATCGACGCCTTGTCTGGCTGCACGATCAAGGACAGCTTCGCCTCTCTCGACCTGACCGCTGTTGGCTTCAACGTGCTATTCGATGCCCAATGGATCGCGTCACCAGCCCACTCGGGCAGGGAGTGGGGTGTCCCCCCGGACTGGGTCCAAATCACGGATCCCGACGGTTTTGGCCTCTGGGAGGAGGCCTGGTGCCAACCGGATGGACCGAAGGACATCCTCCTGCCCGAACTGCTCTCCGAGGGGGCCGTCGTCCTCGGTCGTATCAAGAACGACCGAGTCATTGCCGGCGGGATCGTGAGCGCCAGCGCACATGTCACCGGGCTCTCCAACGTCTTTACCGGCGTTGGACATGAATCGGAGACATGGTCGGCGCTGGCGCAGTGTGCGCGGGCATTCTTTCCCGGTCTGCCGCTGATGGGCTACGAACGAGGTGAGGCGTTGACCCACGCTCAGAGGAGTGGGTTCCAAACCGTCGGGGCACTCCAGGTCTGGATTGCGAACACCTGATCGAGGCGTGACCTCAGCCGGCGCTGCGGTGACCCCTGGTCATCATGCGAAGCGACCCAGGCACCCAGCGAGACCATCATGTGTCGGCGGAGTGACACTGATCGCTGGTGCGTATTCTCGGTGCTAGAGCCTGGCCCCGGCCGGCGTGCGCACGGGCTGGGCCCATGGGAATCGCGCCGGCTAAGCGGTGGATTCGCCTCGACCCGTTCGGCGGTTTTGTGACGTCCGTTTGGCCTGTGGAAACATGAGGCGGCAGCAGGGAAGTCGTGCTCGACAGCGAAAGGCGGTCGTGAGAAGGTCTCTCGAGCGGGTGGGAGTTGCAACATCGGCAGTCCTGGTGGCCCTCGTGGGGATCTCCGTCGGCGCCGGTGCGACACCACGGCACGGGGCGGTCGGCCATGTGCACAACGACCGGTCGGCTGCTCTGCATCCTGTTTCGATAGGTCGCGTCTCCGCGAACCCGTCATCCCAACCCTCCCGGAAGGGGGGTTCGTTATCACTGTTCGCCTCACTCACCCCGCTTTCGAAGGAAATCAAGCGCGTCGTTGCCAATTCGCACACCACGGTCTCGTACGGAAGCTCGCCTTATCAGACCGTGACGGTCTATCCCGTGCCGACGACCGGAGCCCCACTGGTAATGCTCGTCCATGGTGGTGGCTGGGACTCCAAGCCCGGTTTCAACTACTTGCATACGGAGGCGACGGACCTGCATGACGCAGGGTTCGCCGTCTTTGATGTGAACTACGACACCATGCCTCGCTCACACGGAGCGTTCCCGCTGG
This sequence comes from uncultured Acidimicrobiaceae bacterium, assembly GCA_963774915.1. Lineage (GTDB taxonomy): Bacteria > Actinomycetota > Acidimicrobiia > Acidimicrobiales > RAAP-2 > CAVSNH01. Next base: position 30,986 of record CAVZGR010000002.1, read on the forward strand.
AGATCGACGATGTCGTGAACGCCACCGCCTGGGCCATCGCCCACGCAGACGTGTATGGGGCCGATCCGACCAACGTCGAAATGATCGGAGGATCAGCCGGTGGCCAGTTGGTTGCGATGGCCGCCGAGGCACTGAATGCGGCGGCTCCGGGTACGGTGCGCTCGATCGTCACACTGTCGGGCGCTCTCGATTTCGTGCGGAAGATGGAGGACATTCAGGACGGACTCGTCCGCGGCTGACGAGGCGACTCATTCTCAAGAGGCGCTGGGCTGTCGGCTGAAAGATGGCACCTGCACTGTTCCGCTGGAAACGCGGTGGTCGCCTGCCGAACAGGTCAGCAGCGGCGATTGTCCCGCAAATGCTCTGATCATCAACAGCAGCCATGAGGCGGAGCCTGTCGATCAGGCGAACAGCATGACCTCAGCTCTCGACGCGAGTGGCTGTATGGCGACTGAACTCATCCGAGACGGCGGCGGGCACTCGTTCGCTTACTGGAGCTCGGTCAAAGCTGAGGTCGCGATGTTCGTTTCCGCCAATTGAGGCATCGACGCAAACGAGTAGTGGGTCGTAGCAGGTATCCCACTCATGCCGGTCGAGGCCAGTTCGCGGGTTGCAAACGACGACCCCGGATAACACACCCATAGCCATCGTTACGAAGCACTCTCACGTTCAAGGTACAAGTCCGCTTTTGGGCGCGATACCCACGACCGATGTGCCAACTATCTGACCTGCTGCAGATCCAAGGTATGGGGCGTCACCGAAAGCGAAGATGCCGCCGTCTGAGGCCACGGTCCAGTATCCGGTCCCATCGAGATTGGCGGCGATCCCAACCATCGGTGCATTGAGAGACATTCCACCCATCGAGCCGGAGTAACGAGCATCGCCGAAGGCGAAGACCCCACCATCGGAGGCGACCAACCAATAACCGTTGCCATCTGGGGTAGCTGCCATCCCAACAATCGGCTTATTCAAGGGCTTGCCACCCATTGAGCCGTAGAAGCCGGCATCGCCGAAGGCGAAGACTCCACCGTCGGCACCGACCTCCCAATACCCGTTGCCGTCTGGGGTTGCCGCGATCCCGACCATGGGAGCGCCAAGCCGAGTACCGCCCGCCGAGCCGAAGAAGCTCGCGCCACAGGTCGCAAAGACTCCCCCATTGGCTGTGGCGAGCCATGCCCCAATTGGAGCCGTAGCGATTCCCACCAGCGGGGTTGGCTGGTAGGACCCCGTCGAACTAGGTCCGTTGCATCCGCCTTCGACATATCCTTGCGGTATTCCTGAGTCGGCGTACTGCGCGACGCCATTCTGAACGAAGTAGGAAGACTGGCCAACCCAATATCCTTGGCCGCTCGCATTCGCTGAGATGCCGACACACTGTGTTGCCTCGGGAATCGGGGTCCCAGGGCCATTGCCGCAGTCGGACTTGCCGATGTCGTCGAGCGGGTTTCCGGCCTTATTCGTTGCGATGTCACCCAGGTAGGGGGCGTTGTATGCATATGTGGCTCCCGTAGCCGTCACGAGCCAGTAACCGGGGGAAGATGTCGACGGTGGGGTTCGGGGTTTGGTTACCGCTGCCGCTGGTTCAACGGCGAGGACGCCCATAAGCAAAGGAATGGTCACAAGGATCGGGACCCAGCGCTTCATGACCGACCTCCTAGCCGAGAGCGGTTTGCCTCACGGGCGTCGCCGCCGCCATCAGTTCCTAGCATGATGGGGGTGCATCGTCTGCCGGTCAGCGGTGCCAATGGGCCCGAGGGTGAGTCGTGCTTGCCACCGCTATCCGAGTTCCGCTGGTGTACGTTCAGCGCAGGCACACCGACGCACCGTTGGGAGAGGCATGCCATCCGAGTGATCCAGTGGGCAACCGGCGCCGGCGGGCGGAGCTGCCCCCACTTCCGTTGATGCTCGCGGGCCGACGCCATCGACCACCGAGACCACTCGATCGGATCCGCACTCCGATCTCGGTGGTGGCGCTTGCTCTTCTGATGGCGGCCTGCACGTCCGCGGCGGGTCCGCCCACCACCTCGCCCCCGACGTGTACCACCACCGGGCACTCGACCACGACCACCACCGCTCCCACGGGCTGGTCATCACCGGTAGCCGTTGCCAGCGGCTCCTCGTTGGGTGCCGTGGACTGTCCGTCCACGACGCTCTGCCTGGCGCTCGACAACCACGGCGACTCCTTCCGATTCGACGGCTCGGTCTGGTCGCAGGCAAGTCCGACGGGGATCACTGCTTCGGGCATCCCCTCGCTCTCGTGCGTGAGTATCACTTTCTGCAGCTCCATCGTGCAGGGTGCCGACCAAGCGACCACCTGGAACGGAACGGCGTTCGTGGCACCACAAACCCTCCCGGCCAAGGGTCTCGGGGCTGTCGGCTGCGCCAGCATCTCGTTTTGCGTTTCAATCGACGGGGTTGGGGACGCCTACTACTACGGCGGTTCCAGCTGGTCGAACGGAGCCAACGACTGGGGGAGCGTCTCAGCCATCTCGTGCTCGACGGCCAGCTTCTGTGTGTCGGTCAGTGGTGGCATCTCCATGTGGGATGGCAGCTCGTGGACCGAGCCCCAGTCGTTCGGGATCACCTCCAACCTCACGAGCGTGTCGTGCCCTTCGGTCACCTTCTGTCAGGCTGTCGACAACACCGGGCAATCGGAAACTTGGAACGGGACGGCCTGGACCGGTCCCATACAGGTCCCCGCGCCGGGACGGTCGACGAGCCCCAACGGCGCCGAGGAGGTCGACCTCACCGGCGTCTCGTGTGTCACCGCTGCCTTCTGCGTCGCAGTGAGCAGCTCCGGTGGCGCCTCGCAGTGGAACGGCTCCCAGTGGACCTCCCAGATCGTCGATCCCAATGCGTCGCTCACGTCGGTTTCGTGTCCCACGCCCACCGTCTGCGTCGCCGTCGACGGGAGAGGAGACGCCCTGATCTTCCAGTAGCGCGGGGCGGCGTCGATTTCAGCCAGCCTGACCGGCCGGGCACCGGACCGGCGCTCGATCGTAGGATCAGCTGCAGTGGGCTTGTGGGTTCTTGATGGTGCCGTCCGGCATGACCGTGTCGCAGAAGCGGGTGCCGCTGAGGTTGGCACCGGTCAGGTTGGCGCCGAACAGGTCGGTGTCGGCGAGGTCAGCACCGGACAAGTCAGCATCACTGAGGTTGGCATCGCTCATGCTGGCACCACGGAGTCTGGATCCATGGAGCTCAGCTCCGCGGAGGTCGGCAGAGTCGAATGCCGCAAGGCGGCTGTCGGCACCGGTCAGGTCCGCCCCTTGGAGATCCGCCCCGACGAGTGCAGTCATGCTGAGGTCGGCGCTGCGCAGCCAGGCATGCACCAGGTCGGCGTTCACGGCTGCTGTGCCGCCAAGCTGGGTGCCGTCCAGGCGAGCCCGCTCGGCATGGCCAAAGGCAATGCTGCCGAGGTTGAAGTTGCTTCCCGACAGGTTTGCCCCGGCGAGGTCGGCATAGGCGAGGAAGGCTCCCTGGAGCGAGACGCCGCTGAGATCCGCGTCCGGGCAGTGCGCGTACGATTTGACGACACAACGGCGAACGGCTGCTCCTGACATGACCTGCGTCCCGCTGGAGAGGGCATGGACGGCGTCGTAGAGCGGACTGGTCGGCGCCACGGTGATGGGCGATCCCTTCGGTGTCGCCGAGGAGGTCTGTCCCGGGCAGAGGCCTGACTGGGGGGCGCGAACCGAGCCATCCGGCATGATCGTGTTGCAGAACACGGCCTCGGAGAGGTTGGCGCCGCTGAGGGTCGACCCCGTGAGGTCGGCATTCGAGAGGTTGGCACCCGACAGGTCCGCCCCGTTCAAATTGTCGCCGTTGAGATCGGTGTCCGGCAGGTTTGCGCCCACGAGGTTGGCCCCAGTGAGGTTGGTTCCGAGGATGGCTCCGAAGTTGGCTTCCAAGCCGTGGAGGTCGGCATCTTGGAGGTCGGAGTCGTCAATTGCCGCCAGCTCGAGGGTTGCGCCGGCCAAGGACATCCCGCTGCCGCTTACGTCGTTGAGTCCGGCACCAAAGAGCAACGTCCGGCTCAGATCGGCACCGGTCAAAGTTGCGGCGGTGAAGCTTGAGTTGGCGAGGTCGGCACCGGACAGATCGGCATCGAACAGGTCGGCGTCGTCGAGCAAGGCCCCTCGGAGTATGGCCCCGTGGATGTCTCTGCCGACACATCTGGTCCGTGGCTTCATGGAACACCCGTCGACCATCGCCCCATAGGCGACCATCGGGCGCAACCCGGCAAGGAGCAGCGGGTAGTAGGGGTTGGAGGTCGGGACCGCGAGCGACGCCGCTGGGGCGGCTCGGGTCGTTTCCGGCGTGGTCCCGTGAGGCGAATCCCCACATGCCGTAACCGCGGTTAACAGAGCTGTCGAAACAACCAGACCAACCAGGCGAACGCCGACGGCGCGTCTGCGGGCAATGAGCACCCGCGTATATCGACCGGAGGATGAACCGACTTGAACCGCGACGACCTCTTACCGGCGATCTGCATACCTGACCCATCGTTCCAAGAGCCAACGTTGTCGGTCGGCATTTCTCCCGCCACCGACCGATATTCTGCTCCGGCAAAGGCGACGGGGGGAGTGTCCGTCATCGGGATTCGAAAACGGGCAACGACGGGCTCACTTCGTGAGCTTTCGAACCCCGGGGCGACCGGCCATCAGTTGAGGCTGCGTCGAGCGATTATTCGCAGGCCCATATGGGGAGGACCGCATATGCCCGAGCAGGGGACCGACTCGGCGATGTGGGTCGAGGAAGGTAGCAACAACACGCATTAGGCCGTTGTTGAGCAAGTGGCACCGCCGACCGTAACGGTGATTGATTCGCCTGGGCTGGTGTCGTAAAGCCTGATGACGACGCCTCCAGAGCCGTTGGTTTCGTCGGACCAGTTATCGGTGGAGTCGGAAGCCGTTGCCTCCGTGAACGGCTGGTTCGATGTGATGTCGACGTCGTAGTCACCGCTGTAGCCATCGTTTGCCGATGTGGCGCTGGCTTGGCACAGAGCGCCGGAGTGTTGTGGTGTCGCAGGAGACGTCGTCCTAGATGGCGAGGTCGGGGTCAACGTCGTGGATGCGGACAACGGTGGCGTGAAGGCCGTTGCCCCGGCGAAGTCCGACGCCACTGTTTGGTCAACCGGAGTGACCAGAGAAGCATCGGAAGTGATGATGCCGAGCTCACGGTTGTCATCGAGGCTCGAGGCCGAAAAGTTCTGGCTTCCGAGAAACATCGTTGTGCCGTCAGCGACCATGACCTTGGCATGAATGTAGAGCGATGCGTCGGGTGAGTACGTCCTGACATGTACCCCCGCGCTCATAAGATCATCGAAGGCATCGACCCATGACGACGAATAGGTCATCACCAGATCCACATCCACGCCCCGGCGTGCAGCAGATTCAAAGGCACTCGTGACGGCTGGGTCGTCCATCTCTTCGTTCTCGACCAGCAGCGAGTGGTGGGCCGAATCGATCACCGAGACGATCGCTGCTTCGGCTCCTGGCGACCACACCAGGTTCTGGCCGGTCGGTCCGGTCGTCGGTGCACCAGAATTGGTCCAGTCCGAGTCAAAGACCTGCTCGATGGCAGCGACATCAGGTGGGTCCGTAGTGACGACAGCGAAGTCGCGTGTTGTGGAGTAGTACTCGCTCGTCAGGTTCAAGGTCATGATGAGTGATGTTCGATCGTCGATCGTGATCGTTTTCTGGTGGAAGATCGTGCCGGTGGGCGCCCAGCGGACCTGTACTCCGTTCGAGGCGACTTGGGAGAAATCGGGCTCGTTGATCGAGTATCCCGAATAATCTCGGTCCAGCAAGACCCGCACGCGCACTCCTCGGTGCGCGTCGGCGTCGAGGATTGCGATGGTGGCCGGATCGGCGAGCTCGTACATCGTCATGTCCAGAGTGTCGTGTGCACTCGCCATCAATGAGTAGAGCGGTTGCATGCCGTCAGTCGGTTCAGTGATCAGAGACCAACTGGGCGCAGGCAGGCTCGCTGAGCTTGGATCCGTGGGGGGCGGTGATCCCGATTCGGGTGCACCCTTCGTCGTGGGTGAAGCGGGACCGTGAACGGCAGCCGTATTGAGTGTTTCCGGCTTGGTCGTTGCCGTGACGGCCGAGGTCTTCGAACAACCGGCGACAGTCCCGACGAGGACCAACACCGCGGAGATGGCGACGACCCGACGCCGCCGCCGTGGAAGGCCAGTCAATCCGTCCACGTTAAGAAGTCCCGTAAGGATGTCGTGGTTGTCCGGCGGCGATAAGGCGCTTTCGATCGGTCCTCGGGGATAACGTTCGGAACGTATAAGACCACCGGGGTCCTCGGCGTAGCGTGGGGCCGTGGCGATTGTAAATGGCGCTGCTCCGTTCGAGGCAGGACTCGTCGTGCTTTTCGCTGTCTACGGCGTTGTAGTAATCGGTTCATTGGTTCTATTCATCGTCGCACTCGTGGACATCGTCAAGCGACCAGATTGGCAATGGAAGCTGGCGGGACAGGAGAGGGTTCTGTGGATCTTGCTGGTCATACTGCTCAACTTCCTGGCCATTCCCTCGTTGATCTACTGGTTCAACATTCGCAAGAAGCTGATTGCAGTCGAGCGAGCAGCGGCATCCGGTCAGTACGGACCCGGGCACATGACCTACTCCGGCTGGGAGCCCACTCCTCCGCCGCTGCCTCCACCCGGATGGCACCCTGACCCGGGCGGGCAGCAACGGCTTCGATGGTGGGACGGAACACGATGGAGCGAACACACCTGGAACGGCTAGACCTTGTTCCTGGGTGGGATAGATCCCTCAATCGTTGATGGGCGGGCCGCTCCCCGTACGGAACCGGCCCTCCCCTTCCGGCCCGTTGCCTCTCCCGGCTCGGGTGGCGTGCCGGCTTGAAAGCTCGTCACGTCAGGGCTGGTCCATCACTCCCGCTGGTCCACTCGCTGGGATTCTGGACGGTCGGTGTCACAGGGTCCGACGAGGTCGACCCAGCGGTGGTGGCCGGCTTCGCTCCCAGAAGGCTTCCGGGTCGGACGGGCTCGACGGGAGCGCCCATAAGTCGAGCTGGCAATTCGCCAGACTGATAGCGTAAGCGGCGGTGCGGGCTCCACGAACGGCCATGCTTCTCGCGGTAGTGGTTGTCGCTGTCGCCGCTGTTTTCGTTTCGAGAGCCGTAGGCGCTTCCGCCTCCACCTCGAACCCGTCGGTCACGGCCATCACCATGTCAATGGCCCATGCGTACCAACCACATGCGGCCCCGGGGACAACCGACGACTACCACTGCACGCTTGTCAACCCTCATTTGACGCGGAACTCGTACATTGTTTCCAGCCAGTTCGTCCCTGGGAGTGCCGAAGATCATCACGCTGCCCTCTTCCTCGTGCCACCGTCTTCGGTCAAATCGGTCGAACATGACAACGCGGGGGCAAAGGTTGGACGTGCTTCGGAGGACCTCTTCCTGGTACGGCCATAAGCGGACTCGCTGCGGACCCACTGCTCACCTTCTGGGCCCCAGGCGGGGGGTGGACAATTTCCCGAAGGGGACCGGGGTCTATCTACGTGCCGGGAGTCTTGTCATCATGCAGGTCCACTACAACCTGCTCGTCGGCAACAAGCCCGTGAAGAACTCGCTGATACTGCACACGGTGCCGGCATCGGCGCCGCTTCTCCCTCTCCATCTCAATCTCTTGCTCGCACCACCAAACGTCCCTTGTGCGACTGGAGTGACCGGCCCGCTGTGCAGTCGCACGGCTGAACTCGCCAGCCTGGGTCAACGTTTCGGGCAGACCGCTGTCGGCGAGGCGAACGGTATCGAATCACTCTGTGGGGAGAATCCGTCTGATCCGCCTGTCGGGGACTCGGCAACGTGCACCTTGGCGATCGGTCAGAATGGCTACCTCGTAAGGGCGTATGCGCACATGCACCTCTTGGGTGTGGCCTTCAAGATGGTGCTCAATCCGGGGACACCAGAAGCAAAGACTGTCCTCAATGTGCCCAACTACAATTTCCACGATCAGAAGTCCTACAACATGAAGCCCATCGCCGTCACCGCTGGTGAACCGGTGCAGGTGACCTGCACCTATAATCCGTCGCTGGGACAGCAACTCCCCATCCTGCGCAAAGTGCCGCCGCATTTCGTGACCTGGGGCGACGGATCGACCGACGAGATGTGCATCGGGCTGGCATGGACCTCGAGGGTTCTCCCGAATTCTCACGACTCCGTGTAGACGCAGTTTCAAAGTCAACGTTGCGCGGAGAGAGCGCATCACCCTCAGGTCATCACATGATGGGTCGCGGCCATCAGATGGTCGGACCCCGGCGGTCATTCAATGCCGACTGCCGCCGCCTCGGCTGCTCCGTCCGAGGTCTCGCAATTGCCGGAGCCGCTACTTGGAATGCACATCGATCCCAGGAGGCGCTCGTTGGCCGTGACGGTCCGAGGCAGGTAATGCTAACTCGGCTGGCCCGACACATTGTCGACGAATATCACCGTCAGCGCTCGCCTCAGCGCGGAATGTGCAAACGGTCACATCCTTGAGAGTGGAAAGGCCGCGGTTCTCTCGTCACCACTGGTGCTCATATGTCAGGATTGCTGCCAGTTGTCGAGAGGGAGGCGATTTCGGCGCTTCCGAATCTCCAGGCGGGGATCAAGGAGGATTCATGGTGAAGGGTCGGTCGCTGTTTCTACGCATCACGTTCGGAGTGATCGTGATTTCGACGACTGCGCTGGTTGCAGCAACTCCTGCTGGCGCGAAAACGGGGTCCGGATTCAGCGGAGCCGCTCCGGGTCAAGTCACGTGCTCGTTCAAAGGGAAGATCGACTTTTCGCCGCCGCTCACCCCAACGGGGGGCGGAACGAACCCTTCGACCGTGAACGGCAAGGAGTCTGGGTGCACGTCCACGGTCGGTGCCGTCGCCATCTCGACGGGCACCGTGTCGGGCTCGTTCACGAGTAGCCCGATTGCCTGCACAGGACCGGCCTCCACGTCTGCCTCTGCCACTCTGACCACGGCATGGAAGGGTGACGTGAACGGGACGATCGGCGCCAACACCTATTCAGGAAAAGCCGATTTCACGGACAGCTCTTCGACGTTCAGCGGTGCGAATCTCACCGACGGCGATCACTACAGCAACAGCATCCCGGTCTATTACGGGCTCTCCTTCCCGGGGAGCGGTGACACCTCAGCGGTCACAGGGTCGTTCGCTGCCAGCAGTCCGGCTGGCGCTCTCGCGGTCTTGAACACCCACAGCGGCAGCATCAACTGCTCGTCGAAGTCGGGGCTCAAGAGCCTCTCGTTCACCGGTACGGTCATCGACGGCTCCATTTCGCCAACTTCCGTGAACTGCTGCGCCGCTCCTCCCGGATCCCCCGGAATCGTGCCGCTGGAGCCCGGATACAACCTCCCCGATCCTGCGATGGTCTCGACCTCGAGCACGACCGCAGACGTCTACTCGACCGAGAGTTGGGAGAACGGGCTCACCTTCTACAACGTTCCGAGTTACTCGGTCGATCTCACCAACGACAGTTACGGGACGATCCACGACGCACTTCCCACCCCCCCGACTTGGTACGGGAGCCCGGGTTACCTGTTCGCCCCGACCGTTCGCTACATCGACGGTCAGTACGTGATGCTTTTCGCGGCATCCCCTGGTTCGAACGCTCTCTGTATCGGTGAAGCAACTTCCTCTGACGGCTCCGTGTTCGTGGCGAACAACTCGTTCGAGGTGTGCACGCCTGGCTACGCCAACTACGACCCCTACTTGTTCACGGACCCCAACAACGGCACCGTGTGGATGTTCTACAGCCTTGAGAACGGTGGTGGATCCGGCACGATCGAGGCACAGCAGCTCAGCCCCGATGCGACAACATTGGTCGGTTCCCCGAGCACACTTCTTTCCTACTCACAGGTGTCCTCCCTCAATCCGAACGAGGGGTCGAGCCCGTACCTCGAGAACCCGACCTTCGTTGCCGATCCAGGGAACGGCTACGGGTTCGATCTCATTGACTCCCTCGGAACGTTCAACGGGTTCGATGCCTATGACACGATTGAGGTGCCCTGTACCTCGGAGACGGGCGGATGCCAACCGTCTGCCGGACAGGTCATGATGGGGTCGGGTTATGGGGACGACCCCGGCAGCGCATCGCTGCTCAATGACAGCTCGCCGGCCGGGAACACCATGATCTGGGACCTGTGGATCAATGGCGCCCGCATGGACTTCATCGGGCCCACCTCGGCGGCGTCATAGACGGCCGGAGTCAGGTATCCCACGACGTGGCCGGTGGTGGTGAACTGATTCCGCGACGAGACAGCCAGCAACGTGATTGCTAGTGGCGGGGAGTTTGCCTTCGGGCGCCTCCAAGTGGCGAGCCAACGGGAAATGCGGATCTCGCCCGTTCCAAATCGGCTCGTCGCCGCGGACGGCGTGTGTTCAGGATTGGCGATGATGTCGAAGGACCTGCCTAGCCAGGCCGATGCACCGGAGAGTCAGGGTACGAGCGAGTGGTTGCCGACCACATCGGGCCGAGTCGCGTGATGAGGAGGCGGGAGAGTGGGGTCGCACTCGTCGGTCGGCACTGGAGGGAAGAGTCCTCCGTGCCGTCGTCGGATGAGGGCGTGTCATTCCGGGCCCGTTGCGTCGAGGTGCACCGCCTAATCTGACGCTATGGAGCCCCAGCCCCCCTTTATCCTTGCGGGGCTCAAGGTAACTCCGAAGCCCTGGGACAAACAGGGCAACGTCGACAAGCTGGAGTACTTCAGCAGGCGGGCGGCCGGCCAAGGCGCGCAGGTGGTGGTCACGCCGGAGGGATTTCTCGAGGGTTACGTCTGGCACGATGACAATCCGCGAGATTTCTCCCGAGAGCAATATGTCGATGCGGGAGAGGCAGTCGATGGCCCGGTGATAGGTCGTGTCCGAGCTCTGGCTCGTGACCTCGGGATCCATCTGGTCGTCGGGTTTGCCGAACGACGTGATGATCGTATGTACAACTCGGTGGTGATTCTTTCCCCTGAAGGCAATGTGCTTACCCGGTATTCCAAGACGCACACCGCCGGTGATGACGAGCCGTTCAACACCAAGGGAACGGAGTTTCCTGTCGTCGAGACGTCGTTGGGTCGATGGGGAACCTTGATCTGCATGGACCGCCAGTTACCGGAAACGTCGCGCATCCTGGCGGTCAAGGGTGCACAGATCATTCTGGTGCCTGCCTGGGGCATGTACGGCGAGATGAACGATGCAATGATGCGGACCCGGGCCTACGAGAACAGCGTGCACGTGGTCTTCGTGCATCCAAAACGATGTCTGATCATCGACCCGAAGGGCATGATCATCGCGCAGGACACCGCTACCGCTGATGAGATCGTGAGCGCCTCTATCACGTTGATCGATTCGCGAGACGACACCTCGATCCAGCACCGCAGACCAGAAATCTACGCTGAACTCCTGACGCCAAACCCAACACACTGAAGAAGTTGAGCCGGTGGGAGCGTTCGTTGCACCACCTCGTCGCGGTGAGGGTCCGGCCTAGCCGGTCACCAGTGGCTTCCAGTTCTGCACAACTCGCCAGCAGGTCGCTTGCACCCCGCCTTTGTAGTTGTTGATGCACAGGTTGTCGCTGGCACTGTTGTTGTGCAGGCTGACTACCCGGTACTCCGTCGGCCCGTAGAACTTGTTGGGCCCGTAACTGAGGATCGGGCTGAGGGTACCGGGGTAGTTTCGTACCGAGGCCATTGCTTCGACGAACGTGCGACGAGTGAGGTTGGGACCGGCTCTCTCGGCCGCTTCGGCAAACAGCCCGATCGCCTGGCACCAGCTGGCAATCGGTCCTTGTTCTTCGATCCAGGGTCCGGGGTGGACGGGGGGCTTTGGGAAGGGGAACGAGGGGCTCTTGCGAAATGAGGTCCAGCAACTGCGCACGCCGGGGTCGTAACCGCCCTGACTCTCGGGGCGGTCGTCGTCGATACCCCCCAATGTCTCCACCGTCACTCCCTCTTGGCCGTCGAGAGCCTTTTCGTAGGGGGCCGGGATGAGGCCCAGGCCGATTTCGATCGTCGATTCGTAGTCGGAGAGCAACAAGCGAGGGAAATACTGCTGAGAGGTCTCGGCCTCGAGATACGGGAAGAAGGCGTTCTCGGGGATCAACGGAATGACCGTGCTGACCCCGGCGGCGCGGAGTTTCTCGACGATGAGTGGTGCGTCACTATTGGTGGCGGCAGTTTCGCTCGGCTCGGCCGGCAGTGTTTCCACCATTGGCTTGCTGATCCCCAGGTTCGCCAGATAGGGCAGGAGGTAACTGTTCAGCGCCAGCTGGTCGGAGGACCGATCCCCGACCACGATGCCTAGTTTCTTGGTTGGCCCGATCAAGTCGGAGGAATAGGCCCACGACGCCAGGGTTCGCAGGATGACTGCCTGATCCGGTCCCAGCCACCACAGGTAGGGAGAGCCCAGAGTGGTCCAGTCGGTGGCCGTGGTCCATTCGGCGAGTAGGGGCGTCTTACCCTCCTGGGTGATGCAGAGCTGGTCGTCGCCCGACCAGGTCCCGAGACCGTCGATGACCGCGAAAGCGGCCGGGCTCCCTTCGGTCCAGTCCTTGCACAGCGCCCGCATCTCCGACTCGTTGGTGGGGTCGTACGTGGGGATGATGGCGTTGATCTTGCGTCCGTTGATACCTCCGGCATCGTTGATCTGACTCACATAGAACTTGATGGCAGAGATTTGCTCGCCGAATTCGGGATCGGCGGCGAAACCCAATTGGCCGGCCAAGGAGGACAAGTTGACGACGGGGAAGACCACGTTGATGGTCGTTTTCCCGACGCCCCGAGCCGAGTTGCTGGCCCGATCGGGCGACGTCGCGCCGGTCGGACCATTCGCGGGATTCATCGGCGCAGTACTCGCCTGATCGACCGAGCCGCTCGGGTTGTTGGCGCAAGCGGTACCGGCCACGATCACGACAGAGAGGGCCGCAACCACCGCCAGTCGATGGCAACGGTTCCCCCATCCGCGGGCACCCATCGCTTCAGGTCTCCGGCCCAGTGGTAGGTCCGGTCGGTAGCCTCCCGGCCTGGTCACACATAGGGGCCCCACATCCCGCAACGATCGAAAGCAGCATCGGGTCTGCTGGTCGAACGTGCCTCTCACTCAACGGTCAGGCCCGTGCCCGTCGGGATCCTCTGACCAGCCGTCCGGAGCGCTCACCGGTGTCCTCGTCGTCGCGTCGAGTGATCCCGCCGTTGACCAGAGTGGCGAGGTAGCCCTCTGCCGGCTGGACGATGCGGCTCACGCCGGTGGGCAGGTCATGGAGGAGCTGCGGCGCGGCAGATGCGAAGAGCCGGAAGGTCGATGACGTTGAATCGGCCCGCTTGCCCTCCTCCAGCGTTCCCCGGTCATGGAGCCCGTAGAGTTCGGCGTTCGCACCACTCAGCTTGTGGACCAGCAGCTCGAGGGGAAGACGTTCACCGTGGGTGCGATCACGTGCCCAGTGGGTGAGGTGGAACGTCGACGCCGAGCAATCCGAGATCAGGCTCACGTGTGCGCCGGCGTCGCCCAGCCCGGTGACGGTGTTGTCGTCCAGCAGCATCTCTCGGCACGCATCGAGGGTTCCGCCGACGAAGTTCGAACCGAACAGCGCGTAGAACGCCGAACCCTCATCGGCGAGCAGGAGGTCGTACATGTGGGCAATGGGATCGACCCCAGCGGCAAGAGCTTGGGCGTAGACCGATGGTCGAGCGCCGGCTCGTAGTCGATGGGTTCGCGTCAGCGGAAAGGTGACCGGAAGCGTGAAGCCGAAGAGCTCGACCACCAGCTCCGAGAAGTCACCCGGTCCTTCGGCCACGGTTGTCTCCGACAGGATCGCTCGACGAACCTCGGGCCGGCGCATCTCTGCGACCCGCTCCCGCAGAGGGAGCTGAGCGATCTTGCGATAGGTGGGCCGACCCATGAACAGGTGGTAGGAGTCGAGGCTGGTCATGATGGTGACCGACCGGGGGATCACCTGGGGCCGAAGGACGGCTCCGCTCTCGTTGGCCCGGGCCACGGCATCGAGGACCAGTCGCCAGTGGTCAGGGTCTTCGAAGAGCTGGGCGACCGTGAACGTCACCGGTCGACCGCTGGCTCGAGCGACGGTCTCGAGAAGCGGTACCTCATCGATCGGCTTGGCTCGCTCGCCACCGAGCCGGCCGAGCTGGCCGATGGTTCCGGCCACGATTGCCTCGAACACACCGTGGCCTGCGGAGCGCATGGCGTCGGCCACCGTGAGCAACTCCACCTCGGGTGCGAAGGTGCCGGGCACCGGTCGACCCGACTTGGCTCGATGGCCGATCGTCCGCGAGGTCGAGAAACCGACCGCTCCGGCCCGGAGCGCCTCCTCGACGATCGAGCCCATGGCGGCGAGATCGTCGCTCGGTAGCGTCCTCGTTGGCCGCCCCCCGCTCGCCCATGACGTAGAACCGGACGGCCCCGTGCGGGACCTGCGCGGCGATGTCGATCGAATAGCGCCCGCGGTCCAACAGGTCGAGGTACTCGGCGAAGGTCTCCCAGTTCCCCCAGGGCATCCCGACGCTCAGGGCCGATCCGGGGATGTCCTCGACCCCTTCCATCAGATCGATGAGCGCGTCGTGGTCGCCAGGCCGAACCGGGGCGAAGCCGACACCGCAGTTGCCCATCACGAGGGTCGTGACCCCATTGGAGGCCGACGGCTCCAGCCGATCGTCCCACGTGGCCTGACCGTCGTAGTGGGTGTGGATGTCGACCCATCCGGGGGTGACGATGGCTCCGTCCGCTTCGATCGATGCGCGTGCGGGCTCTGAGATCGACCCGATCTCGACGATCCTGCCTTCACGAATGCCGACATCACCGTCGTAGGAGGGCCCGCCGGTGCCATCGACAATGGTGCCGCCCTTGATGACCACATCGAGCATGTCCAGCTCCTCGTCCGGGGCGACTGATCCGACGCTCGCCACGCTTGCTGTCTCCGAGCTCGCGTCGTCGGAGCCTCGTATCGCTCCAACCTCCAAATGCTCCCATACGCGGCGTGAGGGTGCGCTGTTCGCTCGGCGGTCGGTTCTGGGGTTCGAGCTCGGAGAAGGAGCGCAGGATCGAAGGTGTTACCTCGGCGTACAGTCGAGGATCGTGCACCAACTCGTTCACCGCTCCATCAGCACCAACGGCATCACCATGCACGTCGCCGAACAGGGCGAGGGGCCTTTGGTGGTGCTCTGTCATGGCTTCCCCGAGCTCTGGTACTCGTGGCGTCACCAGCTCGGTCCTCTGGCCGACGCGGGATTTCGGGTCGTTGCCCCTGACCAGCGGGGCTACGGCGAAACCGACCGGCCACCGGCCATCGAGGACTACGACATCCTGCATCTGACCGACGACCTTCTCGGTCTGCTCGACGCTCTCGGCGAGGAGAAGGCAGTCTTCGTCGGGCACGACTGGGGCGCTCCGGTCGTGTGGAACCTGGCCCTTCGGGCCCCTGATCGCGTGCGGGCGGTCGTGGGACTGAGCGTGCCCTTCATACCCCGCAGCCTGACGGACCCGATTTCGGTATTCGAGTCCCTCTTCGCCGACACCTTCTTCTACATGTTGTACTTCCAGGAGCCCGGAGTAGCCGATGCCGATCTCGGCCGCGACCCTCGGGACACGCTCCGTCGGTTCATGTCGGCCCTTTCGGCTGACGGTGGTGACGACAAGTACCAGCAGCTGCCCAGGCACGGCACCCGACTGGCTGACTGGCTCCCCGAGCCGGGGGCGATGCCGTCGTGGCTCACCGAGGACGACCTCGAGTACTACACCACCTCATTTACCCGCACCGGCTTTACTGGTGGTCTCAACTGGTATCGAAATTTGCGACGCAACTGGGAGCTCACCGAGGACCTGTCCGCTGCCAAGGTCGTCGCCCCGGCGTTGTTTGTCGCCGGTGAGCTGGACCCGGTGGTGAGAATGTCACCGCCGGAGCGAATGGCGGAATGGGTGCCGGATCTCCGCAGCGCGGTGATGCTTCCGGCCACCGGTCACTGGACCCAGCAGGAGCGACCGGGCGAGGTGAACGCGGCACTCCTCGAATTCCTCTTCACCGTGGACTGACGCGCCATCAGGGGCCGTCGGCGGCCGGTCCGACCACCAGGCTTTCGAGGTTCAGCATCCGGGTCACGTCGAGAGCGTCGAGGAGGCGCCGGTCGTGACTCACGACGAGGAGCGTGCCGGCGTAACCGTCCAAGGCGGCCTCGAGCTGCTCGACGGCTGGCAAGTCGAGGTGGTTGGTTGGTTCATCGAGAACGAGGAAGTTGACACCGACCGCTTGGAAGCAGGCCAGCTCGGCCCGGGTTCTCTCGCCGGGGGAGAGCGAGCCGACCGGGCGCGGCACGTGATCTGGCGCCGAGCCCGAACTTGGCGAGTAAGGACCGTCCTTCGGATACCACGAGTCCGGTGTCGGCCTGGAAGGCGTCCATCAGAGTCGTATCCGAGTCCCATCGACTCCGTCGCTGGCCGAGCTCTCCGACCACCACGCTGGGCCCGATCCACCGGTCGCCGGACACAAGGTCCAGCCGGCCGAGGAGGGCGAGAAGGAGCGTCGTCTTGCCCGCTCCGTTCGGGCCGTTCAACCAGAGCCGCTCACCCCAGCCGATCTCGAGGTCGACCGGGCCCAAACGAAACCGGCCACGCTCAACGACTGCCCGCTCGAGCCGAGCCACCACGGCACCTGACCGGGGGGCTTCGTCGATGCCGAATCGAAGCTCCCATCCTTCCCAGGGCTTGTTCACGACGTCGAGGCGCTCGAGCGCTCGCTCAGTCCGGCGGGCCCGCGAGGCGAGCTGTTCGGTCCGGTTGATCCGAAAGTCCCGTTGGGCTTTGTCATGGTCTCTCGGCTTCCGTTTTTCCTTGGTGGTACCCGAGCTGGCCCACCCGCGCTCGCGCTGAGCCCGGTCCGAAAGGGTCTGGCGACGGTCCTGGTAGAGCGCGTACGCCTCCTCGGCATGTCGGCGATCGGCCGTCCGCTCCGCCAGGTAGGCCGACCAGCCTCCGCGATAGAGCCGAACCTGATGGGAATGCTCGTCGAGCTCGAGCACGGCATTGATGGTTCGGTCGAGGAACTCCCGGTCGTGGGAAACGATGACCGAGGGCCGGTTCTGGTTGGCGAGGAAACCCTCCAAGAGGTCGAGGCCGGCGAAGTCGAGGTCGTTGGTCGGCTCGTCGAGGAGGATCACGTCGAAGCGCGACAGCAGGATGGCTCCGAGAGCGACTCGCGCCATTTGGCCGCCGGACAAGGCCAGCGTGGGCCGAACGACAACGTCCTCGTCCAAGTGGAGAAGATTGACCGTCGCAGCCAGGCGCGAGTCGAAGTCCGGTGCCCCAAGGCCGCTCCAGCGCTCGAGCGCGGTCGGCGTAGCGAACATCGGCTTCCGCAAGACCCTGGGACAGCTCGACGGCGGCGAGCTCGAGGTCCTTCTCGGCGTCCGAGATGCCGGTCAGGCGCCGGAGGTGTTCGCTGACCGTCTCGGTGGCGCTGCGCTCGTGCTCCTGTGCGAGATAGCCAACGGTCGTTCCCGGGGGGACGAGGTCGATCGTCCCGGCATCGGGAGGGAGGAGACCGGCCATGATCCTGAGCAGCGTTGACTTGCCGGCTCCGTTCGGGCCGATGACACCGAAGCAGGTCGTGGGCCCGACCGTCACCGAGACGTCGTCCAGGATGAGGTGGCCACCCAGGGAGTGGCTGATGCCCCTGGCCCGCAGGGTGGCGGACGTGGAAGGAGGGTATGGCGCTGGCACGAGTGAGACCTCCGAGGTCGAGACGGAACCGGGGACAGGTGCTCAGCGCATGACGACGAGAATATCGGAGGCCGGATTCGTCGGGCAGGGACGTCGATGGCTCGACCTTGACCGGACGTGATGGAATCGGTCTATGCACCGATTCGAGCCGCCGTGTTCCGGGTGAGCCCCGAGCGGTTCGAGGAGTTGGCCTCCGAGGCGCTCGACTCGATACCCGAAGGGCTGGCCCGCTACATGGACAACGTCGCCGTGGTCGTCGCTGACCGCTCCGAAGGTCACCGTTTGTTCGGTCTCTATCAAGGGGTACCGCTGACCAATCGCGGTAACCACTACAGCGGTGTCGTCCCGGACAAGATCACGCTCTACGAAGAGGAGATCAGTTCCGTGTGTTCGAACGAGACGGAGCTGATTGCCCAAATTCGCAAGACGGTAATTCACGAGGTCGCGCATCACTTCGGCATCAGTGACCCCCGCCTGAAGGAGCTTGGCTGGGCCTGATCTCCCAGCGTCGGTTCGTTGTCGGGCTCGGACAACCGAGCGAGTGATGGATGGGAGGTCGAGATTCGGCGCATCGTCGGCCCTCGCCATCAGCTGTGCCAGTCCGAGAGGACTGAAGACGCTCGCGGTGCAACAAGGTGGAACGGCCGATTTCAGCTGAATCTCAACCGTCGAGGGATCGATCGGCAGCCACGACGGCCAGGTCCTTCGATCGCCAGACCACCGATGGCCCCAGCCCGGCCGCCCTTAACCACTCGAGCTGATCGGAGAGGGAGCTCGGGCGGTCGTAGGGGCGGTGGATGGGGGAGACCGCATCCTCCGGTCGTTCGGGAGTGATGACGTCGCCGAAGACGAATCGACCGCCATTGCGCAGGGCCGCGGCCACCCGCCGGAAGAGGTCGGCCTTGGCCGGCTCATCGAGATGGTGGATGGCCAGGACCGAGGTGATGACGTCGAAGGGTCCGGCTGGCAACGAGTCCTCGAGGCGACGGACGAGCAGTGTGGCGTCGGGCAAGAGAGCGCGGGCATGCTCCAGCATCGGCTCGCTCTCGTCCACACCGATCAGGCGCCGCCGACGGATGGACGTCGAGCAGGGCCGCGGCCGTCGCGCCGGTCCCGGTGCCAGGTCGAGCACCGTATGGACGTCGTCTCCGGTGGTTGCTTGTGCGACCTGCGATTGCAATGTGTCGAAGTCGGGCACGTCGGCGCGGACCATCTCGAGATATGACGCCGGATCGAAATGGGAATGACGTAGGTGCGACCACCGGACACGGGGTGGTGCCGAGCGTGCGGAAACCGAAAGGGGGGATGCGCTGGCGCGGTCGAGTGTCGTAGCCTCGTTAGGTCGGAGGAGCGGGGATGGAAGAGACACGGCCGCTCGATGTCGAGATCGGTGAAGCGGGAGACGTCCGTGTCGTTCGGCTCGGTGGCGAGCTCGACTTGGCATCGGCACCACGGCTGACCGAGCTCCTCGACGAGGTCGTCGCCCCAAGAGTGGTCATCGACCTCTCCGGGCTTGCCTTCATCGACTCGTCGGGTGTCGCAGCTCTGGTTCGGGCTCAGCGGCAGATGGATAGGGATGGGCAGACCCTTACGCTCACCCGCCCGAGCCATACCGTTGTCCGGGTCTTCGAGATCCTCGGCATCTCCTCTCTGTTGGAGACCGACACCTCCGACTGACAGGAGCACTCGCAGCTCGTCGGTGAATGGTTGGCCGAAGGCCCTATCCGTCCTTGGCCAGGAGCTCGTCGAAGCCGACGAAGGTGAACATTCGCTTTCCCGCCGCGAACGGGCTCGGCTCACCCACGAAGCGGTGCGCGCCCACGCCGAAAAAGGTGGTCCGAAGCGCGGTAAAGGCCACCTCCTCGAACCCGGCGCCCTCGAACCAATCACGGATGGTGGGAGTGAGGTCGGGAGGTCGCCGATGACGCGTCCAGATGACGGTTCCCTGACGGGCACACAAGCCCGGGAGGGAGAACACGGTGCGACGGATGTCGTCGACCGAGATGTTGCCGAAGACCCCGCAGGCCAGGACGACTTCGGCGGGCACGACCCCGGCGTAGGCGTCGGTGGTGCCGGCGTCGGTAGGGCGGACGTCGATGACTGCATCCTGCACGCCGGCCGCGGTCGTTCGCGCGGTACTCGACGTTGCGAGGGTCGAGCTCCACCAGTCGGGCTCGCACGTCACGGCGACGCGGGTGGTCGGCCACGACCGGGATGAGGTCCCGCCCTTGCCCGGCGCACATGCTGATGATTCGAATCGGGCCCGCTCCGCACTCGTCCAGGGCGACACGCAGGTGGCTCGTGACGGCGGCCAGACGGTAGGAGAGTGGCGAGCGGGGATCGTCGTAGGGCTGGTGCCATTTCCACCAATCCCTATCGGCCACGACGTGGACGTTAGGCCGCGGAAGAGCCGTCGACCGCAGTTCGCGGCCGGCGTCGGTGGCCTCGAGCCGGTCGACGTGGCCGTCGTCCTCGAGGGAGGGTGGGAGGTCGAGCGGGCCGCAGGCTGTCTTCGTCGGCGCCGGCGAGCGATCGGCCCGTTTGGTGGTGAGATAAGCAGATGCACCCAGCGCCACCGGGCCGGTCCCCGACCATCGAGGAGGTCCGTTCGGCATGAGGCCGGCAGCCGGATCAGGATCGCTCGTGGTCGTCACCGGCCCGCCGGGCGCAGGCAAGTCGACGGTGGCCCGAGCGGTGGCCGCTCGGTTCGAGCGCAGCGTCTGCATCGACGGCGACGCCTTCTTCGCCTTCGTGGCCAGCGGGGCCATCGAGCCGTGGCTCCCCGAGGCGGAGGAACAGAACGACACCGTCATCCGGGCGGCCGCCGCCGCCGCCGGCCGATACGCCATGGGGAAGTACGTCGCCGTCTACGACGGCATCATTGGCCCCTGGTACCTGGATGCCTTCACCAGAGCCACCGGGCTCGACGCCCTGCACTACGTAGTGCTCCTGCCGTCAATCGAGACATGCTGGCGGCGCGTGCAGCGCCGGTCGGATCATGCCTTTCGCGACGAAGCCGCCACCGAGCACATGCACCGCCAGTTCTCCGCGGCATCGATCGCGGCTCGGCACGTGCTCGATCCACCGCCCGACGAGCTCGACGACGTGGTGACTGCCGTCGTCGCGATGATGTCCGCGGGTACGGCGCGCTGATCCCGACTGACGCGTCGTGCTTCGGCTGTCGCCGATTCGATCAGCTGGCCCAGGTGGCCAGGGGGACCGGGCGAGCCAGGCTCCAGCTGAAGGTGTCGGGGATCTCGTCCTCCGATATCGGCGACGAGAGGTCGGCCACCGTCGGCCCGACCCGATCGGCCACCGCCTGCAGCTGGGCGAGGTCGAAGCCGTAGAGGTCGATGGCGTTGAGCCCCAGCATTCGACGGATGTCCTCTTCGGGCAACCCGCCGAACACGTGGCGGAGCACGAGGCGGTGGATGGGGGCGGCTCCTTCGAGGTGTGGGTAGTCGGACCCCCACATGAGCCGGTTGATCCCGATTTCGTGGCGCATCTCGGCCTCGGACCGCTGCATGAGCGAGCCGCCGATGTAGACGTGTCGCTCGATGTATTCGGACGGCCGCAGCGAGAGGTAGGAACGGACGGGCGCACCGCCGTGGGTGTCGAAGAACGCCTCGAGGTCGCGGATCAGTGATGGCAACCACTGGGCGCCATTTTCGGTCACCACCACCTTCAGGTTCGGGTGTCGGTCGAAGACGCCGCCCAAAATGAGGAACCAGAGGGGACGGCGGGTGAAGATGAACACCTCGTAGAGGCCGAGATAGCCGCCGTGCTTTGCGTCGTAGAGCTGTCGGGCGTCGGTGGCCATGCCCGAGGCGCCGGTGTGGAGGCTGACCACCATCCCGTTGTCCTCGCACGCGCTCCAGAGGGGTTCGAAGTACTCGTCGGCGTAACCGGGGAGCTTGGACCCAAGCGACATGGCCGGCAGCATGACCCCCCCGAACAGCCCGGCCCCGCGGGCCCAGGCGATCTCCTCGGTGGCCCGGTCCATGTCGTGGAGGTCGATGGCGATGCAGCCGGCCCGCCGTCCCGGTGCCGCCGCGCAGAAATCCGCCAGCCAACGGTTGTAGGCGTGGATGGCCGGCCACATGGGACCCAGGTTCTCGGACGAGTGGGCCCCGAGGTACATGGCCGGTGAGATGGCCCCGGCCAGCACGGGTCCCGGGAAGACCACCTCGGCATGGATGCCCTGGTCCTCGAGCACGGCCAACCGGCGTCCGTGGCCATCGGAGGGGACCACCCAATCGGTGCCGTAATGGGCCAGCCATCCGGCGGCCTCCGTGGTGTCGACGCCCATGCCGGCGAGACGTCGAGCAGCAGTGGCCCGGACCGAGTCGTTCTCGTCGATCTCTCCGGGGTCGAAGCCGCCGAACATGGAGATGGCCGTGGAGGAGAGCTCGCCGAATGAGGCGACCTGCTCTCGCTCGTCGGGGTCGACATAGGAGAGGAACACGTCGAGATCGTCAGGGGCGGCGTGGGCGTCGGCCGAGACGACAACATAGGGACTGCCTGTCCGCAGCCCGTTCACCGCCCGAGCTGTCAACCGACTCGCCTCCCCGGGTGTCGGTCCCGACACCAGCTGTCCTGGACGTCAGACTACTTGTCGATCCCCGCCGAGCGCCTGAGGCGCCCCAGGTCGTGGGATTGAGCATCCGCTAGCGTTGCCAACAGGTCCCGGCTGGCCTTCGGGGGGCGCCTCGCCGGTGCCCACGAAGGGGAGGATCGGCGCAGCATGGACCTCGAAGTCGATTCCACGGACCGTCCGGGGGGCGAGGTGGGCGACGGTTCGGGCGCAACGACCGTCTCCGTAGGAGCTGCCGGCGATCCCATCGGGACTGCCCCGGCCGACGGGTCCGGGCGTGGACGCCGAGGCAACCGAGACCTCGGCCGGCGCAAGCGCTCGACCCGCAACCTCTTGCCGTTTGGCGGTGGGGGGCGACTGCTGCGGTTCCGGGGTCGGTCGAGGAGTACCTCCGGACAACGTTCCCATGTCCACGACGACGAGCTCTACCTGGCCATCGGCCGGGTGGCCGCCAACTGGTCGCTTCTCGAGGTCGTCTCTGGTCTCGTCCTCATGGGCCTTGTCGGCAGCCGCGACGAGACACTGGCCCGTGCCGTCGTCGCCGGTCAGCGGGTCGAGAACGTATGGGAGACGACCGAGGCACTGCTGGTGGGCTACGGCGAACCGGCAGCTGAGCGACTCGACGAATTCCGTGGCTGGCGCCGCAGTGCCAACGTGTGTCGACGGCGCCGCAACGAGGCCATTCATAGCGCCTGGGCGTTGACCGACTCCGGTGACAATCCCGCGGCCTGGGACATGATGAGCCAGCGGGCCAAGCAGGGGGCACGGGGCGACTTGTTCCCCGGGGGCGTCGACGAGCTCGAGGAGCTGGCTCGCGACATCGCCGCCCTCGAGGCCCGGCTCACCGAGATCCACGAGGGGATCGTGCCCCCGAATCCGCCGCCCTTGCGCTGAACCGCCGGTCGGTCGGTTACTCGATCGTCCAGACGACCCGTGGCGGACGGACCGACGCGGAGAGTGGGTGGCCCTTCTCGTCGGTAAGGCCGAGCATGGCCTGCGCGGTTCGTCCGTCGATGGTCGCCGCATCGAGGTGGTCGAGTTGCAGCTTTGCCCTGCGGAACATCTGGAACGATCCCCGGCTGACTTCTCCCCAGCTCAGGTACACGAAGCGTTCACCCCGGCCGTGAACGTACGGCCCACCGAACCGCCCGTTTCGCACGGTGACCTCGAACTCGAAGTGGGCCAGGGGCGCATCACCGGGGACGAGGTCGACCACTTCCGAGCCGCGCTGCACGCCGACGTGGATGTTCTCGAAGTTGCCGCCGGGGGTGGGGGCGGGCCCACAACGGAGGCCGGGCAGCCCGGTGCCCACGATGCGGATCCGCACGCTCACGGCCCGACCTTACGCCGGGGCGCGGCGCCAAACGGAGCGCGTCGGGGGCCGTCCATCCCGATGTCAAAGAGGGGTTCGAGACGGCTGTGGTCCGCGACTGTCCGGCCGTGGCAACGACGGCCGGACCGAGACGACGAGAGAGTCTGACCTTCCCCGCCGGCTTCGTGTGGGGCACGGCGACCTCGTCGCACCAGATCGAGGGGGGCAACGTCAACAACGATTGGTGGGATTGGGAGCACACCGAGGGCTCGCCGTGCAAAGAATCGAGCGGGGACGCCTGCAACTCGTGGGAGCGCTGGCCCGAGGACGTGGAGCTCGTGGCCAACATGGGGCTTGGTGCCTACCGATTCTCCCTCGAATGGAGCCGCATCGAGCCGGCGGATGGGGAGTTCTCGATCGCCGCCCTCGACCACTATCGGAGGATGGCCGCTTTCTGCCGCGAGCGTGGCATCCTGCCCGTCGTCACCCTGCATCACTACACCGTCCCCCGCTGGTTCGCAGGCCGTGGTGGGTTCGAATGGAACGAGGCCGCCTCGCGCTTCGGCCGTTATGTGGAGCGGACGACCGCCCACCTCGGCGACCTCGTGGGCATGGTCTGCACCCTCAACGAGCCCAACGTTCTGGCGCTGATGGGCTATCTCATGGGCCGGTTCGCGCCGGGCCGAAGTGGTGACTTCGAGGTTCATGGCCGGGTGGTCGAGCACCTCATCGCAAGCCACCACGCGGCCACCGAGGCATTGCGGGCCGGGCCCGGTGACTTCCCCGTGGGCATCTCCTTGTCGATGACCGAGTTCTTTGCCGAGCCGGGCGGCGAGGCCATGTGCGCCGCCGGGCGCGAGTTCATGGAGGATGTGTGGCTCCGCGAGCTGGACGGTGACGACTTTGTCGGCGTACAGGGCTACACACGGACCCGGATGGGCCCCGAGGGTCCCATCGAAGAGACGGCCGGCTTGCAATTGACCCAGATGGGCTACGAGTACTGGCCAGGCGTGGCCGAGCACACCGTGCGGCGTGCCGTCGAGGTCACGGGTCTCCCGATCTACGTGACCGAGAGCGGGATCGGCACGACCGACGACCGCCAGCGGGTGCAGTTCATGACCGAGGCGCTGCACGGCGTCCACCGGTGTCTCGACGACGGTATCGATGTGCGCGGCTACTTCGCCTGGAGCCTGCTCGACAACTTCGAGTGGGACGACGGATTCCGACCGACGTTCGGCTTGCACGCCGTGGACCGGACGACCTTCGAGCGGCGACCGAAGCCCAGTGCGGCTTGGTTCGGGCAGGTGGCCCGCACCGGTGACGTGCCGGCATTGACGGAGGCCGCCGTGGCCGAAACCGGAGGAGACGGCGCGTGATCAGCCGCCAGGTGGACCGGCTCGAGGTGGAGGTCTACGACAGCCCCGAGGAGTTGGGCGAAGGTGCCGCCGCCGCCTGTGCCCGCGCCATCGGTGCCGCCGTGTCCGAACGCGGCGAGGCCCATGCCATGTTCGCCACCGGCAACTCGCAACTGGCCTTCGTCGACGCCGTGACCGCCCGGTCGGACGTGCCCTGGTCGGACGTCGTGGTCTTCCACATGGACGAGTACGTGGGGGTGGGGCCCGACCACCCGGCGGGCTTCCAGCGCTGGATCCGTGAGCGGATCACCGAGCGGGTGAACCCGAAGGCCGTCCACTACGTCGACGGGTTGGCCGAGCCGGCCGCGGCATGTGCCGAGTACGCCGCACTGTTCGGCGCGCTTCCCGCTCGATATCTGCTGCCTGGGCATCGGCGAGAACGGGCACCTGGCTTTCAATGACCCCGGCGTGGCCGACTTCGACGATCCCCTGGACGTCAAGGAGGTGGAGCTCGACGAGCCATGCCGGCTCCAGCAGGTGGGAGAGGGCCACTTCGCCGACCTCTCGGCCGTGCCCACCCGGGCGATCACCGTGACCGTCCCGGCCCTCTTGCGCGCCACCACGGTGCTGGCCGTGGTGCCCGAGGCCCGCAAAGCCATCCCGGTGCGCCAGACGTTGCAAGGTCTGGTGACGCCCGACTGCCCGGCCTCCGCTCTCGCGCGAGACGTCGGGAGCCACGCTCTTCTTGGAGCCGGCCTCGGCGTCCCTTCTCGGCTGGAAGTGATCTAGCGCTGGGGGGCGACCGCCGGCTCGTGCCCGAGCCAGTGGTCAAAGAATGGATAGGCGAGCTTGCCGTGCCACTGGTGGTCGCCCTCGAAGACGTCGTGGACGAGGGCGCTGTCGGCGCCGTCGGCCGCATAGAGCGGTCGCAGAGCAGCCACGGACTGGCGAGCCGCCGCCTCCGGAAAGAGGAAGTCGTCGGTCCCGGTCTCGATGAGTAGCGGCCGCGGGCAGATGAGGGCACCCAGGTCGACGTGCTCGATCTGACCGAGCATGCCTGCCATGACCTGCGAGCCGCACATGTTGTACGGCATCTTGTGGGCCTCGGCCCATGACGAGAAGAAGCCGCTCACGACGGCCGCCGCCACCCGGTCGTCCAACGCGGCCAGGAACAGCGTGCAGGTGGCCCCGTAGGAGAGACCGCACACTCCGATGCGCGAGGGGTCGACCAGCGGGTGCTCGCCGAGCACGTCGAGGCAACGACCGAGGTCGAACAGGTTCTGGGCCAGCGGGTTCCAGCCGGCCATCACCGCGTGCACGAGGTTGGTGTCACAGAGGTAGTGGTCCTCGGGCGTCCAATCGGCCCGTTCGCCGAAGCACCGCAGGTCGGGAGCGAGCACGACATAACCGCGCCGGGCCAACTGGTGGGCGTAGTCGCCGTTCGGAGCCTCCGTTTTCTCGAGTCCGCAGACGATCGACTTGCCCGGTCCGTGACCGTGGATGGCAAGCACGGCCGGCCCCTCGTCTCGCCGATCATCGGGAACGAGGAGATAGGCGGGCACGCTCATCGTGTCCTCGGCATCGAAGATCACCCGCTGGCGCTGGTAGCCATCCGCCTGTTCGGTCTCGGTGACCTCGAGGTCGAGGGGCACCGGTTCCGGTCGGGGTCCGAGTAGCCGCTCGAGTCGGCCACGGCAACGACCGAGCCAGGCCGCCAACTGGTCGGGCTCGCCCCCCGGAAGTGGATCCTCCTGGGTCACCTCGGCGAGACGGGTCATCCACTGGAACCAGGGAGAGAGGTTGCGCGACGGGCCGGCCTGTTCGATGGTCACGCGTTCCTCTCTCCGATCGTGTGCCGGTCTCGCTGTCCGGCACCCAGTGTCTGTGGTGTGGCCGTGGGTGGCGGAATGCGGATCCGCGCGCGGCCCGCCGAGCCTAATCCGGTGGCCGGCATCGACCCGGGCGGTGATCACGTCAACCTCTGGCTCCAGAGGCCGGGCCGGAGGCCGGCCAGCGAGCTCAGGCTTGTCGCCGCCTCTGGGCGGGTCCACAATGGCCCAATGGTCACCACCGCCGATCTCGACGTCCGCCTCCTGAGCCCGATCATCGGCGCCGAGATCCACGGCATCGACATCTCCCAGCCGCTGAGCGAGGGCGTGATCGCGGCGGTGAGAGACACACTGAACCGGTATCACGTCGTCTTCTTCCGGGACCAGGACATGACACCCGACGAGCAAGAGGCGTTTGCCCAACAGTTCGGCGAGGTCACCGAGGCTCATCCGGTGATCACCTCCATCGAGGGCAATTCGAAGGTCTTGGCCGTCGACGCGCAACGAGGTGACCGGGCGTCGTGGTGGCACACCGACGTGACCTTCGTGGAGACGCCGGCCCTCGGCTCGATCCTCTACATGCGCGAGATCCCCGAGGTCGGTGGGGACACCATGTGGGCCAGCTTGCAGGACGCCTACGACCGGCTGGCTCCGCCGCTTCGCGAGCTCTGCGACAAGCTCATCGCCGTCCACCACGATCCGTGGTTCGCGGCCGAGGTCGAGGAGAGGGGTGGCTACACCTGGAACGGCGTGTTCCGCGAGAAGCTGACCCCGGCCATCCATCCCGTCGTCCGTACCCACCCCGAGACGGGACGACGGGGCCTGTTCGTCAACAAGCACTTCACCCAGCTCATCATCGGCCTGTCCGATATCGAGAGCGACGGCCTCCTCTCCGTGCTCTACCAGCAGTCGGTCCTGCCCGAGATCACCTGCCGGTTCCGCTGGCAGGAGGGCTCCGTCGCCTTCTGGGACAACCGAGCCACCATGCACTACGCCCTCGACGACTATGGCGATGCCCGCCGTCTCGGTCACCGGGTGACGCTCCGCGGCGACCGGCCGTTCGGTCCGGCCATGCCCGCCGCCAACGGCTGACGGAGGCCGCACTCGGCGGGTCGTTCAGGCCGTCGCGCCCTCTCCGGCCTGAGGGACCGGCCCCGCCGGTTCGAGGTCGAGCCCATTGAGCACCTGGGCCACCCGGTCGACCCGCTGGCGCCAGGGCGTATAGGACGCGACCCAGTTCGGCGTCGGGCTCGAGGGTGCCGACCGGTGGGTCGAGATCGTCGAGGGCGATGGGCGTCCCGATGCCGCGGGCGCCGAGCCAGGCCGCCCCGGCTGAGGCGGCTTCGCCCGAGCGCCGGGTGACGACCGGCAATCCGCAGACGGCGGACAGCACGACTGGCCAGAGCGCATCGGCACTGCCCCGACCCCCGAGGGTCAACGCCTCGAAGGGCAGCGAGCCGGTCGCCGCCATGCCGGGAGCGGCCTCGTGATCGTCGCCATCACCCACCGCGGGTAGCGGCCGCGACCAAGCAGCGGCGGACGTCGACGGCGACGGACTCGACGGCGGCTCGAGTCAGGTCGGCGCCGTCATGGTCAGCGCTCGCTCCGACGAAGCCGGCTCGCGCCGCGATCGTTCCACCATGGCGCGCGCGCCCCGCCGAGCCAGGGCACGGCCACGCACCCCGCGGCCCCCGGCGGCCGCGCCGAGGCCTCGGCCAGAAGTTCGGCCAGCGGGCGCCGGCAAAGGGTCGGCCAGCCAATCGAGAAGCGCGCCGGCCGCCGACAGGCCGCCCTCGAGCAGCCAGCCGGCATCGGTTGCGCCCGCCGCTCGGCTCAGCACCAGCCCGGGAACGGGCGCGGTCCGGGCCGACGCGCCACCGGCACGACCACGCTGGCGGTGGTGCCCCAGCTGACCATGGGCACGATCGGGCTGAGCGCCGGCCCCGATGACTTCGCTGGCACGGTCACCGGCACCGATCACCACCGGGGTGCCGGCGGGAACGCCGAGCTCACGAGCGGCGGGTGGAGGAAAGTCTCCGACCACCGCGTCGCTTGCTCACCACCGGCGGCAGCATCGACGGCGGCCGGACCCGCCAACTCGTCGATGACCTGACCGTCGAGGTCGTAGAGCCCGCTGCGAGAGGCCATGGTGTCGTCGGTGCAGAACTCGCCGCACAGCTTGGCCACCACGTAGTCGCGGGGAGTGAGGACCCATCGGGCTTCCCGCAACTGCTCGGGACGGTCGGCGCGCCAGCCAGGCCAACTTGGCCGCCACCGACTCGGCGGCGAGGGGGCCGCCGGTGTGGGCATGAACGGCCTCGGCACCGCCGCTGCGAGTCGAGGAGCGACTCCACCTCGGCTGCGGCGCGACGGTCGGACCAGACAATGCCGGGACCGGTGGGTGTGCCACGTGCGTCGGTGAGGACGAAGGTCTGGCGTGCACCACAACAGGCCACCACGTCGATGTCCGCCATGGCGTGGTCGTCGATGCCGGCCGTGGCCCTCGCCGAGGCCGGCGCAAGGAGCACGGACTCCCACCACGAGGCGGGTTCCTGTTCGGCCCAGCCCATCTCCGGTCGCTCGGTGGAGAGGGCGGCTCGACCGAGGGCGGCGCAGCCCATTCGATCCCCATAGCCCGACCTTGGTGAACGACGTCCCGAGGTCGACGGTGAGGATCACCGGTGGTGTCGGCTCACCGGCCGTGCACGACGTCTCGAACCCGCGCCGCCATTTTGGCCGGGTCGTGGTGCTGGATGATGGCCCGGCCCACGGCCAGTCCGGCGCCACCACCGGCCATCACGTCGGTGGCTTCGGCCACCAGCCCCTCGTCGTCGTCCCGCCATGGGCCGCCGAGGAAGAGGACCGGGCAACCGACCGCGGCAACCACCCGACCGATCGCCTCGGTCCGTGCTTCACCCGACTCCTCGTCGGGTACGGGCACCTTGAGCACCGGCGCGCCCATGTCGTGAGCCAGGATGGCGGCGTAGACGATGGAGTCGGTGTCGCGGGCCATTGCTCCGTCGCGCCAGCCCACGCACTCGATGAGCGCTTCGACCCCGGCCGAGGCGGCTTCGTCGATCACTCGCCCGAGCAGCTCGAGGGCCGGGGCGGTTTGCGGATCACCGAGGTCGATGCGGGTCATGTGCTTGATGCCGGTCCAGCCGTCGGCCTGGGCCCGCGCCACCGTCGTGACCAGCCGGTCATCGAGCTCGAAGGCAGAGCCGGCCAGACCCGGTGCGATTGAGCGAGAGGTAGGTGCGTTGGTGTTCGGTGAGGGCGCCGCCGGCGGCCAGGTCGGCGAGGGGTTGGGCGGTGGCGAGGATGCCGTCACAGTGGGGGAGAGCGGCGCGGACGGCGCCGACATAGTCGGCGTAGTTCTCGATGGTGGCCACGCCCCGGGCCCGGTGGTCGGCGGCCAGGATGATGGCCGGGAGCGGCAAACGCCTGGCGGCTTCCGCCGGCCGTCGGGTACGAGGAGGAAGGTCGACCGAACCCAGGCGCACGCGCCTCGGAGGACGGGACCTCGGACCAGGCTCCATGCCGGGTCAGCTGCCGGCGCCCGCCGGCTGCCCGAGCACCACCTTGGTGAGTGACGAGAAATCCTCGCGCCCGAATCCGGCGGCCGATGCCTCGCCCAAACGACGGCGGGCGAGGGGCGTCGTCTCGAGCGTCACGCCCACCTGGGCGGCATATCCCATGGCCAGATCGAGGTCCTTCGCCATCAGGTCGGTCATGAACCCGGGCGCCCATCCGTTCGAAGCGGGGCTTTCGGGCACCACCCCCGGAACCGGGAACCGGGTCCGAACAGCCACGCAGTCGCCGGTGGCGTGCACCAGGACCTCGTGCAACTTGGCCAGGTCGGCCCCCGAGCGCTCGGCCAGTGCGACGGCTTCGGCCGTGGCCAGCATCTGGGCGGCGTAGATGAGGTTGTTGCACAGCTTGACCACTTGGCCCATGCCCGGGCCGCCGACGTGCACGATGAGCCCGGTGAAAGGTCGTAGCGCCGGCTCGGTGGCCGACAGAACATCGACTGACCCGCCGACCATGAGCGTGAGGGTGCCGGCCTGAGCGCCGGCGGTTCCTCCCGACAACGGGGCATCGAGGTATGCGGCACCCGTTGCCGTCACCCGTTCGTGCTGGGCCCGCTCGACGTCCGGGTCGATGGTCGAGCAGTCGACCACCGTCTTGTCCGGTCCGAGGACAGGCAGCATGGCCCCGACCACCTCTTCGACCTCGGGGGAGTTCGGGACACAGAGGATGACGACGTCACTCGCCGCCGCCACTGCCGACGGCGAGTCGCCCGATTGGGCCCCGAAGGCGACGGCTTGGTCCACCGGTCCTCGGCTCCGAGAGGCGACCGTGACCGTATGGCCGGCTTCGACGAGGTGTCGGGTCATGGGTAGGCCCATGGCCCCGAGCCCGATGAACCCGATGCGCAATGTCATGGCCGACCTCGCCGTCAGACCGCGATCGGTTCGAACTGGGGAAGCCAACGGGCCGTCGCCACCATGAGCTCGTCCACCATCTTCTCGGTCGGTCCGAGTGAGCCCCGGCCGGCCAAGGGATCGAGGAGGAAGGCGCTTCTGGCCAGGGACCGGTCGCCGTCCAAGCCGGCCCGCACCACCATCTCCTGGGTGGCGACGTGGTGTCGGACCAGCTCGGCGAAGGGTGCGGGCAAGGCGGCCTGGTCACGACCACGCACGCCATCGGCGTCGACGATGCAGATGGACTCGACCATCGCACCGAGCGGCAGGTCGGGGCACTGGCCGGTGTTCGGGATGTTGACCGGCACGTCGCGGCGGGTGCCGGTGAGCAACGAGTCGATGATCGAGCGCCGGCAGCTCGCCCGATGGCCACGTCTGGAGGTCCTTCGTCCCGGCCAACCACGCGTCCACGTCGGCGATGTAGCCGTCCTGGTGGCCTTGGCGCTTCTCGATGCTGGTGAGCTCGATGCCGTAGTCGGCGCCCCATCCGGATTCCTCGGTCAGGATCCAGGGAACGAACTCGGCCAGATGGCGGTCATTGGCGGCCGGTATCGCCCCCCATTGGTCGAGCAGGGTGAGCTGCAGACGGTGCCGTCGGGCAAAGTCGAGCTTGGAGAACTGCGGCGCCTCCTCCTGACCGGGCACGGGCGCCAGCGACTCGAGGCCACCGACTTCGTCGATGATGTCGCGGAGGATGGGCATGCCGTCGTTCCCGTCGATGTCGACGGCCGGCACGATCGGCAGGTGGTTCACGCCACTCACGGTGGGTCGCACCGCTTCGTGGGGCAGACCGAGCATGAGGGCCACATCCCAACACCAGTTACCCACCTCGTGGCAGAGCCCGACCACCTTGCACGTGCTGACCTCGGTGACGGTGCGGGTGAGCACGGTCATGGGATTGGTGATGTTGAGGAACCAGGCATCGGGGCATACCGCCTCGACGTCTTTGGCGATGCCGGCCATGACCGGGATGTTGCGAAGCGCCCGATTGATGCCGCCCGGGCCGACGGTGTCGCCGACGGACTGTCGGATGCCGTAGCGAACTGGCACGTCGAGGTCGAAGGCCATCGACTCGAAGCCGCCCGTCGAGATGGTCACGATCACGAAATCGGCGCCGTCGAGGGCCCGTCGTTGATCGGTCGTGGTGGACACCGTGGCCTTGGCGTCCATGGCTGCGCTCACCTTGTTGGCCAGCGCCTCCATCTTGGGCAGGGGAGCGGGGTCGATGTCCTCGAGCACGAGGTGCATGCCACGCAGCGCCTCGGTGCCGAACAGGTCGGCCATGAGCTCGGGCGTCCACTGGTAGCTGCCTCCGCCGATGATCGTCACCTGCATGTCGCACCACCTCGCTGGGCCACAAGGCCCGTCCCGTTGGCAATCCTCGGTCCGAACGAGGATGGGCCCAAGCAACTCGTTGATGACGGCCTTCCCGCCATCCCGATCGCGGCGATCACTGTAGCCCTTGACGTTGAGGCCTCTGCAGGCCGCTGACACTACGCTCGCCGGCCATGCCGCCCTATGTGCCCGCCGCCGACCGCTATGACTCCATGCCGTACCGGCGCTGCGGGCGGAGCGGGCTGCAGCTGCCGGCCATCTCCCTCGGGCTGTGGAACAACTTCGGAGACGATCGGGGCCTCGAGGTCCAACGAGCCATCGTGCGCCGGGCCTTTGACCGCGGGGTCACTCACTTCGACCTGGCCAACAACTACGGGCCGCCGTACGGGAGCGCCGAGCGCAACTTCGGCCGGCTGCTGCGTGAGGACCTGGTCCCTTCCGCGACGAGCTGGTCATCGCCACCAAGGCGGGCTGGGACATGTGGCCCGGTCCCTACGGCGACCTCGGCTCCCGCAAGTACCTGCTGGCCAGCCTCGACCAGAGCCTCAGCCGGCTCGGTCTCGACTACGTGGATGTCTTCTACCACCACCGTCCCGACCCGGAAACTCCCCTCGAGGAGTCGCTCGGCGCGCTCGACACCGCCGTGCGTTCCGGCAAGGCCCTCTATGCCGGCATCTCGTCCTACTCGAGCACCGATACCGCCGAGGCGGCCCGCATCCTTCGACGCATGGGCACGCCGCTCCTCATCCACCAGCCGAACTACTCCATGATCAACCGCTTCATCGAGCGCCGCCTCCTCGACGTGGCCGAGGAGGCGGGCATCGGGTGCATCGCCTTCTCGCCACTGGCCCAAGGGCTCCTTACCGACCGGTACAAGGACGGTGTCCCCGAGGATTCGCGAGGGGCGCAGGGCACGACGCTGTTCCCGAGCCTGCTCGGCGAGGAGCTCCTCGGACACATCGGCGAGCTGCGGGGCATTGCCGAGCGTCGGGGTCAGCGCCTCTCGCAGATGGCCCTGGCCTGGGCATTGCGCGACCCGCGGATGACCTCGGTCATCATCGGTGTCTCCAGCGTGACCCAGTTGGACGAGAACCTGGCCGCCCTCGACAACCTCGAGTTCGACGAGGACGAGCTGGCGGCCATCGACGCCAGCGCACGCAAGGGCAGCATCCCGCTGGCCCCTGACTTTCCCGCCGACTGACCGGCGAGACCACATGGACTGACCGCGAGGTCACCACCGGAGCGTTCGAACATCCGGCGCTCTGACTCTGACACGCGAGTCACGGATAGGCTGCCGCCCGATGGTCGACCAGGCGCTCTTCGACTTCGCCGTCCCGGACGAGCTCCTGCAAGAGGCGGTCGCCCAGCACGGCGACCCGGAGACCATCGCCGATCTCAACGTCATGCCGGGGACGGGGGAGGGCAAGTCACCGCCGCTCCTCGGCGTATTGCGGCAATACGGGTGGGCACCCCTTGTCCTGCTCACAGGGGCGGCCATGGTGCCGGGCACCTTCGGCAACGGCATCGCCATCATCGGCAAGAACCTCGAGCACTCCTTCCACATCCACAACACCGCCCTCGCTTCGGTGGCATTCGTCGCCCAGGTCTCCCAGCTGCTCTGGGCAGTGCCCCTGGCCGTTCTGGCCGACCGGGGCAGCCGCAAGGTGGTGGCCGCCTTCGCGCTGCTCATCTTCGCGGTGTTCGGATCGCTGATGGCCTTCTCTCCCAACATATGGGCCTTCGCCTTCCTTTACTTGGCCGCATCCATCGGGACGGGTGTCAATAACACCGTGCACAACTCGTACTTGTCCGATCAATATCCAACCGAGAGCCGGGGGCGTATTTTCAGCTGGCACAACCTGAGCGATCCGCTGTCCCAAACCGTCGGCGTCCTCATCTTCGTTTTCGTCGTCACGGTGGCCCACGACTGGCGCTACGGATTGCTCGTGGCGGTGGCCGGCATTCCCCTCGGCTTCGCCCTCTTCACCATCAACGAGCCGCCCAAGGGCGCCAACGAGGAGAGCCACATCCTGCGCTCGTCAGGGATGGACCTCCAGACCCAACAGGCGGGCGCGCCGCGGGTCCTCCTCGGTTCAGCCGTCACCCGGTTGCTGCGCATCCGGTCGCTGTACTACGCGCTCGGTCGCGGTGGCCATCCTCGGCTTCGCCGGCACCGGGGCTCCCCTGTTCGGAAGCCTGTTCTTCGCCGACAAGTTCAACCTCGACGTGGCCAGCCGGGGCGACGTCTATGCCATCATCGGCCTGGCCGCTTTCCTCGGCCTGCCCGTCGCCTACGTCCTCGGTGACCGCTACTTCCGCAAGGCCCCACAGCGGCCCATGGCCATCGCCGGTATCTGCATCTGCGTCTACGGCGTCCTCTTCGTGGCCTCGCTGTACGTGCCCAAGCTGTGGATGTGCGTGGCCCTCCAGACAGTGGCCAACGCCGCCGTCCAACCGCTCGCTATCTGCATCTTCCTGACCTTGGCTGCCACCGCCCCGGCCGAGATGCGCACCATCTGCTTCGCCATGTTCGGCGTCTACTCACTCGTCTTCGGCGGCTTCACCGGCAGCGTCCTCCTCGGCGCCATCTCCGACACCATCGGCGGCCTGCACGGGATCGTGGTCGCCCTCACCCTCATCGGCCCGGTGTGCGTGGCCGGCGGGATCTTCCTCGCGCTCGGATCACGTCACGTACGACGCGACATCACCATGGTGATCGAGGACGTCCTCGAGCGCTATGCCGAAGGCAAGCGACGGCGAGAAAGGCGGCGACCTGCCCGCACTGCAGGTCCACAACCTCGACTTCTTCTACGGCACCAACCAGGTCCTGTTCGGCATCGACCTCGAGATCGCCCAGGGCGAGATCGTCGCCCTCCTCGGTACCAACGGCGCCGGCAAGTCCACCCTCTGCGCGCCGTCTCCGGCCTCGAGCACCCCCACCGCGGGGTGGTCCGCCTGTACGGCATCAACTCGACCTACCTCGAGCCCGAGCAGATCATCGGCCTCGACGTCGCCCTACTGGTCGGGGGCAAGATGACCTTCCCCGGGCTCACCGTCCGCGACAACCTCCGAGTCGGCGGTTTCACCCTTCGCAAGGAACGCGCCCAGGCCGCCACCGCTCAGGCCGATGCCCTCGAGGCCTTCCCCGAGCTGGCCGGCAAGCTCGACCAGGTGGCCGGGACCCTCTCGGGCGGCGAGCAGCAGATGCTGGCCCTGGCCCGGGTCATGATGACCCAACCGAAACTCCTTCTCATCGACGAGCTGGCCCTCGGTCTGGCTCCGAAGACGGTCGACCGGCTGATGGAGATGGTCCGCGAGGTCAACCGCCGCGGGACCACCGTCGTGCTTGTCGAGCAGAGCGTGAACCGGGCGGCATCCATCGCCAGTCGTGCCTTCTTCATCGAGCGCGGCCAGATCCGCTTCGACGGCCCCATCACCGAGCTGCTCGAGCGCGACGACCTGCTGCGGCCCGTGTTCCTGGCCGAGGCCGGCACCGGACTCGGCTGAGGATCAGCGGTCGTGTCGGTTCCCGGCTTCGTTCTGCTCGAGGGGGTCATCGTCGGGCTCAGCTATGGCCTACTGGCCATGGGTCTCGTTCTCATCTACAAGACGAACCGCGTCCTCAATTTCGCCCAGGGCCAACTCGGCGTGGTGGCCGCCGTCTTCTTGGTCAAGTGCGACGCGGACTTCGGCTTCAACTACTGGTTCTCGCTGGTGCTGGCCATCGGCCTGGCCGCGGCCATGGGAGCCCTCTCCGAGCTCGTCCTGCGCCGGCTCTTCAAACGGCCGCGGGTCCTCGTCATGGTGGCCACCATCGGGCTCTCACAGCTGCTGTTCGTGTTCACCGAGCTGCCTTTCATCCTCCCGAAGCACCTCTACGCCACCTTCCCGGTGCCGATCCATCTGTCCTTCACCATCGACGGGTTCGTCTTCTCTCCCGGCGCCGTCCTCACTCTCGATCGTGGCCCCCATCGTGGCCATCGCCTTCGCCCTCTTCATCCGGTACTCGCCGTGGGGCTTGGCCATGCGGGCCATGTCCGAGAACGCCGACTCAGCTCGCCTGTCCGGGGTGTGGGTGCGGCGGGCGTCGACCATGGCCTGGACGCTCGCCGCCGTGCTCTCCGCCTTCACGGCCATCCTGGCCTCGCCGGGGCAGACGAGCGTGCTCACCCAACCGCTCAGTCCTGACCTCCTCCTCTTCGCCCTGCTGGCCGCGCTGGTCGGCGCCATGGTCAACCTGACCGTGTCCTTCATCTCCGGCGTCGCCGTCGGCGTCATCTACGAGATCCTCAGCTGGAACATCTCATCGACGGCGGCGGTCCAGACGATCATGTTCGCCCTCTTGCTCGCCGTTCTCCTCGTGAGGGTGGCCGCCCTGCGAAAAGGCGCCCGCAGCGATGAGCGCTCGACGTGGTTGTTCGGCTCCATGGCCGCCCGACTGGCACCGACCGTGACACGCAAACGGGTGGGGACGACGGGGGTGGTGGCCGCCGTGGTCATCGCCGCCCTTCTTCCCTTCGTGATCTCGGTCGGCAACTCCTACCTGTTGAGCCAGATCTGCATCTACGCGGTGATCGCCCTTTCCCTCACGGTGCTGACCGGTTGGGCCGGGCAGGTCTCCCTGGGTCAGTTCGGTCTCGTCGCCATCGGTGCGCTGATGGCGGTCCACCTCGGATCCTCGGTGCCCCTCATCCCGCTCATGCTCTTCGGCGGGGCGGTGACAGCGGTCATCGCCACCCTGGTCGGGTCTGCCGGCCCTGCGGTTCCGAGGTCTCTACCTGGCCGTCTCGACTCTGGCCTTCGCCC
This sequence comes from uncultured Acidimicrobiaceae bacterium, assembly GCA_963774915.1. Classification (GTDB taxonomy): domain Bacteria; phylum Actinomycetota; class Acidimicrobiia; order Acidimicrobiales; family RAAP-2; genus CAVSNH01. The sequence continues at coordinate 68,448 of CAVZGR010000002.1, forward strand.
TCTGGATGCAGGTGTCGGTGCTGGCCACGCCGTGCTGGACGGTTCCGCTCATCGGAAAGCGGCTGTGCACGGGACTGCCCGATCCGTCGTCGACCCTCATCTCCCGACCCAGCCTGTTCGGCATCTCGCTCAACTCCGAGCGGGCCTTCGCCTGGTTCTCCCTCGCCGTGCTGGTGTTGTCGGTGTTGATGGTCCGGGTATGGCGCGATCGAGGGGTCGCTCGCCGCCTGGTGGCCGTGCGCGACAACGAGAGCGCAGCGGCGGCCATGGGCATCACCGTGGTGCGGACGAAACTGTTGGCCTTTGCCGTCTCCGGTTTCATGGCCGGCTATGCCGGCGTCTGCATCGCCTTCGCTTCCCAACGCCTGAGCGACACCGGCGCAACCGGCGTGTTCACGTCTGCGGGCACATTCGACCCGGCGTTGTCATGGCTCATCTTGTCCATGGTGGTGATCGGTGGGCTCGGCTCCATCCCCGGTGCGGTGCTGGGCGCCGTCTACCTGGTGGGATTGCCGGCCATCTTCGGGACCACTTCCAGCATCCAGTTGTTGACGAGCGGTATCGGCCTCATCGCCTTCATCCTCTACCTGCCAGGTGGGCTGGCCGAGGTCATGCACCGAATCGGAGACGCCCTGGCCACAGGAGTGGACCAGATGCTCGCCCGTCGGCATCCACCACCGAGCGACGGCGCTGGCGGAGCCTCCCGCGACCGTGGACGCCACCGTGCGCGACCCGATGCCGGCACCGCTCACCGGCGAGGTGGTCTGATGGCGGGCGGGCCCGCCACCCTCGAGGTCGAGCACCTGACCGTGCGATTCGGGGGGTTGCGGGCGGTCAACGACGTCTCCCTCAGCGTGCCGCCGGGCGCCGTGGTCGGCCTCATCGGCCCCAATGGATCGGGGAAGACCACCACCCTCGATGCCATCTCCGGTTTCGTAGCTCCGGAGGAGGGTTCGGTGCGGGTCGACGGTGATGAGATCGGCGACCTCTTGGCCGAGGAACGCCGGTCGCTCGGCGTGATCCGTTCCTTCCAGGACTGCCGGCTCTACCCCGACCTTTCGGTCGAGGACGTGCTCATGGTGTGCGAGGACGCGGGGCGGCCGGTGAGCGTCCTCGGCGCGACGCTCCAACTCCCTCTGGCTCGCCGCTCCGAGCGGCGGAAGCGGGAGGCGGTCGAACGGGTGATCGGCGCCTTCGGGCTCGGTCGGTTCCGCCACCACCGGGCGGCGGAGATCTCCACGGGAACGCGGCAGGGTGGTCGACCTGGCATCGGTCGTGCTCGCCGAGCCACGACTGCTGCTCCTCGACGAACCCACGGCGGGCATCGCCCAGCGCGAGGCGGAGGCCTTTGTGCCGTTGCTGCAGCGACTTCGCGACGTGGCCGACTGTACGATCCTGCTCGTGGAGCACGACGTACCCCTCGTGTTCGCATTGTGCTCGCACGTGGTGGTGATGGAAGCCGGGGGAGTGGTGTCGGTGGGGACCCCCGACGAGATCAGCCGTGATCCGCGGGCGCTCGCCGCCTATCTCGGTGCGAGCGCCGAGGCCCTCACGCCATCGGGGACGGCCGCGGTGAGCAACGGGGCGAGACCGAGGCGATGTCAACGGGGGAGGGCCAGGACATGGTTGATCGACGAATGGGAGCGGAGCAGGGCCTTCGCCGAAGGAGGCGGTCATGGTTTCGTGTTCGATCGAACGAGGACCAGCCGCAACCGGCGGACTCCGCTCGGCATCGGGCGGCGCGCGGCGCGCCGATTCGGGCACCGATCGAGGCCGACGCAACTCCGCACGCTGGCGGCCGTCATGGCCGTGCTCTGCGGGTTGGGGGCCTATCTGGCCGCCGCGCCGGCCTCCACCCCGGGTATTGGCGTGGCCGGCGCCGCCTCGAACAACAGTTTGTCGGCCAGCTTGAGGCGAGCAAGCACCTCGACCCGCGGCATCGTCGGCAACAAGATCAACGTCGTCTTCCCGGTGGTGTCGCTCAACTCGCTGGCCGGCAAGGAGGGGTTCGCCGAGGACTACGAGTTCAGCGAGCAGACCAAGGCCATCAAATTCTTCGTCGGCCTGGTCAATCAAGAAGGGGATCCACGGCAAGAAGATCAACCCCATCATCGTCATCTTACGACCCGACCAACGAGGCGAGCATGCGCGCCCTGTGCAAGGACTGGACGGAGGGAAGTCCGGCTGCCTTCGCCGTGATCGACGGTGTCGGCACCTGGACCGGTGACGACCAGCTGTGCATTACCCAGGAGGGCCACACACCGCTCATCAGCGCCTGGAGCACGGTGACCAACTGGACGCAGAAAGGGGCCCCGTATCTGTGGTGGACGGGTGCCGATGACGCCGCCATCTTGCAGGCCGTCGTCAACTGGGGGTTGAGCGCCGGGCTGCTGGGCTACGGCCACAAGGTCGGGATCGTGGCCGGCGACCGGTCGAGCGACCAAACGGCTCTCAACCAGTACCTGCTGCCCGACCTTCGGCGGGCCGGTGTGACTCCGGTGGTCGAGACCCTGGCCGCGGATCCCTCGGAGACGGCCGAGACCAACGCCGAAGCCCCGCTCGTGGTCCAGAAGTTCAAGTCGGAGGGCGTCACCGACGTGATCCCGCTCATACCCTTCAATGCCATGTTCCCGTACCTCGGTTCGGAGACATCGGACAGCTACTTCCCGAAGCTGTTGCTCTCCGATTACGAGGAGAGCATCAGCGCCTCGCTCGGCCTCATCCCCACCCCCTACGAGAAGGCGCTCAACGGGCAGCAGGGAGTGACCACCGAGACACTGGGTGGCGTCGACGACAGCCGCCCCGAGAGCCAAGGCGGTTACGACCCCGGCGTGCGCGTCCTGTTACACCGCATGGCACAAGAAATATCCGCAGAAGGTGGGCTTCGACCGTCCCCAGGAGCCGTACATCGAGGAGCAAGGCCCCGTGCAGTCCTGGTGCACCGCCATCCGCTTGTTCGCCACGGCGGCCAACGGCGCCGGTTCGACACCTCAACCGGCGGACGTTCGTGCAGGCCATGTCGAGGGTCAAGAACTTCCAGGGCGGCATTTCGCCGGTGTGGTCCTTTGGTCCCAACAAGTTCTACGGTCCGACCAAGTACCAGGTCGTCGAGATCCACAACAACGTCCCGCCGTCCTCGCAAGTGCAACCTCACGGCTGCCGGAAGCCCCAGGGGACGTGCTGGGTCCAGACTCGCGGGCTGGCAACCGCTGCCCACGGTCCCCGGCTGAGCCGGCCGAGCCGAAAACCGCAGCGGCGACCGATCGGAGCATGAGCGTGGACCGGCCCATGTACATCCTCACCCAGGTCGCGCCCTATGCCGACGGGCCGGCGGGGGTGCACGGCGTACTCGGCCAGGCCACCACCGCTCTGGCCGAGCTGGCCGAGTTGAGCGGCCTCGTCCCGGTGGTCGTGAACGACGTCGCCGACCTGCCGGCGGCCGCTCTTCGCCAGCCCTGCGTGCTCGCCCTGTTCACCATCGGTGAGACGCCCTTCACCGACGATCAACGTACGGCGGTCGAGGCGGCTTGGCGTGGCGGGGACGGTGCGCGTGCTCGGTGTTCACTCGGCCACCGACGCCTGCCATGGGTGGCCCGGCTACGGCGAGATCATCGGGGCGCGCTTCGACGGCCACCCCTGGACCCAATCCTTCGCGCGTCGACGTGGTCGATGGTGACCATCCGGCCACCGCCCATCTCGACCGTCAGTGGGCATGGCACGACGAGGTCTATCTGTTCCGAGACCTGCGGCCCGACGCACGGGTGCTCCTCCGGCTGGCCGACGATCAGGTGGACCTTTCGCGTGCCCGGCGGGCGGCGGCCCGACTGCGGGTTCCCGCTGGCCTGGTGCCTCGGCGGCCCGGATGGTGCGGATGGTTCAGACCGTGGGAGCGGGGGCCGGACCTTCTACACCGCCCTCGGGCACTTCCCCGGGGCATGGGAGACGCCCGCCTACTTACGACACCTGGCCGGTGGGCTGGCCTGGCTCGAGGAGGGCGTCACGCCGGTTAGTCGGCGGGATCGCCCACCAAGGCAGATCGGTCGAGGGCGGCGACATCGGCTGCGCCGGTGAGGGAGAGCGCCACCTCGAGCTCGCCGCGCACGATGCGCAGCATGTGGGCCACGCCGGGCTGGCCGTCGGCGGCCACCGACCAGGCCCACGCCCGTCCGACCAGGCAGGCCCGGGCCCCGAGGGCGAGCATCTTGGCCACGTCGAGCCCACTGCGGACCCCGCCGTCGACCAGCACTTCTGTGGCGTGGCCCACGGCGTCGATCACTCGGGGCAAGGCGGTGACGCGTCGATGGGGTGTCGTCGAGCTGTCGGCCGCCGTGGTTGGAGACGACGATGGCATCCATACCGGTGTCGACGGCTTGACGGGCGTCCTCCGGATCGAGGATCCCCTTGAGCACGAGTCGGCCCTTCCAGTGCTCGCGCACCCAGGCCAGGTCGGCCCACGTGACCGTCGGGTCGAAGTTGCTGTCGATCCAGGCCTTGAAGTCGCGGGGCGTGACCGCCCCCGGCAATGCCGAGGCGATGTTGCCGAAGGTATGTGGGCGGCCACGCAAGCCCGACGGAATAGGCCCATGACGGGATGCAGAGCAAAGTCGAGTCCCTGGACGAGGCGTTTGCCCAGGGGCTGCGTGCCGATGAGTCCGTTGCGGGTTTCCCGGTAGCGAGCTACCGGTGACCGGGAGGTCGACGGTGAGGACGAGAACCGGGACATCCGACAGCCGTCGCCCGCTCCATGAACTGTTCGCCCACGCTCCGGTCGCGCATGACGTAGAGCTGGAACCAGAACGGCGCTCTTGTCGCAGCACGGACTTCCTCGAGGCTGCAGATGGAGACGGTCGACTCGCAGAAGACGACGCCGGCGTTGGCCGCTGCCCGCGCCGCCTGCACCTCGGCCCGCCTGGCGAGCATCCCGCCCATTCCGATCGGGGCCGAGGATGAGCGGCATCGCCAGCTCTTGTCCGAGCACAGTGGTCGACAGCTCGAGCTTGGAGACGTCGCGAAGCACACGCTGACGCAGCTGGATGGCGTTCAGGTCGGCGACGTTGGCCCGTAGCGTCGACTCTTCGTAGGCGCCCCCGTCGACGTAATCGAAGATCTGGCGGGGCAGGCGGCGTCGGGCGAGCTCGCGGTAGTCACGGATCGATGCCGGAGCCAGTCCAAGAGGGACGGTCAGGAAGTCCGCGCATGTCCGAGAAGTTATCCGTCGCCGGAGCCGCCGTCTGACGGGTTCAGCAAGCGGTATCGATCGGCTCAGCGAGCGGTGATGTACTCGATGAGCTCGCTGCGGTCCTTCTCGAGCTCGCCGATGCGCGACTTCACCACGTCACCAATGCTGACGATGCCGCACAGCCGCACCGTTCTCGACCACCGGCACGTGGCGGATCCGCTGCTCGGTCATGAGACTCATGATGGTGGCGACGTCATCGTCGGGGGCGCACGTCCGCACACTCGTCGACATGATCGACGAGACCGGCTCCGACAGGAGCGCCATGCGCAGCTCGCTCAGTCGTCGCACGATGTCACGCTCGGAGACGATGCCCTCGATGGTGCGACCGTCGGGTGACACCACCAGAGCGCCCACCCCGTGGCGGGCCAGCTCGGCGACCACGGTGGCGACGCTCGCACTGCTCGGGACGGTGGCTATCCCGTCCCCCTTCTGCTCGAGGAGGTTGGCTACCAACATGGAAGTCCCCTTCCACGGTCGCGACCTTGTCGATCGACACCCGTCGCCTCGCCATCATCGCACCCGCCCGGGGAAAAAGGAACAGGTCTTGGATCGACGGTCGACGGCGGGACAGCTGCCGCCATCCGCCAGCCGTTTTCCCAGCTGGGCGCTGATCGACCGAGCGCCGAGCAGGGAGACGACCGCGCCGGCCCGGTGCCGGTAAGACTGAGTGACCGCGTTCACAAGCCAAGGGGCTGTGGCTCTGCCGTTCCTGACCTGCACCCGAATGGGTCCGAGCCGAGTAGATGGAGATTGCATGTCCGAAGGATGCTCCCGACCGTCGCCGGAGCGCATCGTGAGTGACGTGCGGGCCGAGGCGTGAGCGCCGGGCTCGAAGGCCAGTCTGCGAACCGCGCCGTTGGCTCGAGGGCCAACACCTGGATTCTCGTTGTCATCGCCGGAGCCCAGCTCATGGTGATCCTCGACACCACGATCATGATCATCGCCTTGCCGTCGGCTCAGCATGCCCTCGGGTTCTCCGACGTGGACCGGCAATGGGTGATCACCGCTTACACACTGACCTTCGGAGGCTTCCTGCTCCTGGGTGGCCGCATCAGCGACATGGTGGGCCCGAAACGCACCCTCATGGTGGGGGTCATCGGCTTCGCCTTGGCCTCATCGCTCGGTGGCGCCTCTCAGAGCCTCGGCATGCTGATTGCGGCCCGTGGACTCCAGGGCGCCTTCGGCGCCTTGCTTGCCCCTTCGGTGCTGTCCTTGCTGACCACCACGTTCACTGATCCACAGGAGCGGGCGCGGGCATTCGGGGTCTACGCCACGATCGCCATCGGTGGGGCTGCGGTCGGGTTGATTGTCGGTGGTCTTCTCACCCAGTACCTCGACTGGCGGTGGTGCCTGTACGTGAACGTGCCCATCTCGGTCATCGTCATCTTCAGCGCTTCTGCGCTCATCCCGACCCAACCACGCCATCGGGATGTGCATCTCGACGTGCCGGGGACGCTGCTCGGCTGTGGCGGACTCGTGGCACTCGTGTACGCCCTCGGCGAGGCCTCTGTCGACGGCTGGTCGAGCGCCGACGTGCTGAGCGCGTTCGCGGCGGCGGCGGTACTCCTGTCGGTGTTCGTGGTGCTGCAGACGAAGGTGGCGAATCCGCTCCTGCCCATGCGCATCGTGGCCGAGCGGAACCGGGCCGGCTCCTTTCTCTGCATCATGCTGGCCATCATTGCCAACTACGGCATATTCCTTTTCCTCACCTACTTCCTGCAGACCATCGAGCACTATTCGCCGGTGCGGACCGGCTTCGCCTTCCTCCCGCTCATGGTGGTCAACGGCCTGGCTGCCACCCAGCTAGCCAGCCGGTTGATGCCGCGGGTCCGAACCCGATTGCTCATCGTTCCGGGCCTGCTCATCGCGGCCGTCGGCGCCGCCCTGCTCACCCAGCTGACCCCGGGAGCGAGCTACGTGGCGCACGTGCTGCCCACCGAGGCGCCCACGACCAGGTCAGACGGTCATCATGGATTGCAGGCGGTCGGTGGCCTCCAGGTACTCCTCGACCATGGAGAAGACGACGTCCTTGGCCTTGCGAACGCTGGTCGCCCGGCCGATGACCTGCCCGCAGGGGTTGAAGTTCACGTCCTTGGCCTGCTCGGGGTAGCGATGTCCACGGGACACCGCCTCGATGGCGACCATCATCTGCAGCGGCATGGGCAGGGGATCCGGGCGCGTCGGGGCTCTCCCAGGCATCCGTCCAGTCGTTGCGGAGCATTCGGCAGGGCTTTCCGGTGAACGACGCGAGCGCACCGTGTCTCGGCTCGTGGCCGCCAGGTAGGTCTCCATCTGCTTCGGGGGGATGTCGGCTTCCTCGACGGTCAGCCACAGGGTGCCCGACCAGACGCCCTGGGCGCCGAGGGCGAGCGCGGCCGCCATCTGACGCCCGCTGCCGATGCCACCGGCCGCCAGCACGGGGATCGGCGCGACGGCGTCGACCACCTCGGGCCACAGCACGATGCTCCCGACGTCGCCGGTGTGGCCGCCGCCCTTCGGATCCCTGGCACACGATGAAGTCGAGGCCAGCCGCCTTGTGATTGAGAGCATGCTTTACCGAGCCGGCCAAGGCCCCGATCAGACGCCCGCTGTCCTGCACCTTCTTCACCACGTCGGGGGGCGGTGTGCCGAGCGCGTTGGCGACCAGTCGCACGTTGGGGTGGCGGAGGGCGCAGTCGAGGAGACCCTGGGCGTGGGCCGCCGTCCAACCGATCATTCCGTTGGGCTGCCGCTCACCTTCGGGGATCTCGGGCACGCCGTGATCGGCCAGGATCTTGAGGGCGAAGTCCTTGTGCTGGGGTGGGACCAGCCCGCGGATCTGGGCCTCGAGCTTCTCCGGGTCCATCTCGTCCATGCCCTCGTACTTGGCCGGAATCACGATGTCGACGCCGTAGGGGCGATCGCCGACGTGCTCGTCGATCCACGAGAGCTCGACCTCCAGCTGTTCGGGGCTGAAGCCGATGGCGCCGAGCACGCCGATGCCGCCGGCGTTGGTGACAGCGGCGACCACGTCGCGGCAGTGGGTGAAGGCGAAAATCGGGAACTCGATGCCCAGCGTGCGGCGGATTTCGGTGTCCATGTCTGACTCCTCAGGTGGTGGTAGCGGCGGTGGTGGTCGTGATGGTGGTGGTGGAGCGAGGGGAAGGGGAGGTGGTGGTGGGGCGAGGGGAAGGGGATGTGGTGGTGGGGCGAGGGAAGGCATGTGGCGGTGGGGCGAGGGGCAGGGGATGTGGTCGGCCCGGTCTGGGTCAGACCGACGAGAGCGGCAAGGCCGCGAACGGCCAGGTCGTCGGTGACCGAGTCGGGCTCGAGCCGCCGTTGCATGGCGAGGCCGGTAACGAGAGCGCGCACGAGGACGGCCAGTTCGGCGGCGCAGCGACCGGGCTCGCACCCACCGCCCGTGCCCAGTTGGCCAGCTGGCGGGCGCTGTAGTCGATGGCTTCGGTGGACCGGGCGCGCAGCACGGCGGCCACGTCGGGGTCGCGGGCGGCGCGCAGCCACAGCTCGTGTTGCAGGAGGTCCCATCCGCCGCCGGAGCGCCCGGCGACGTGTCCCCAGACGGCTCGGAGCTGCTCCTCGGGTGAGTGGCTGACGCGCCACCTCGGCGAGAAGGAGGGCGAGGGCCGAGTCCTGAAGGGATTCGAGGAGGGCGAGCAGCAGCCCCTGTTTCGACCCGAAGTGGGCGTAGACGGACCCGGACGTCCGGTCGGCGGCCTCGGCCACGGCGTCGACCGAAACGGCGTCGATTCCCTGGCTGGCGAAGAGCTCGGCGGCGGCCGACAGAAGCCGGGAGCGGGTGTCCGCCTTGCGTTGCTCTTGCGTGCGGGCGGCGGCTGGCACAGGTCCACCGTACTTATATAGGAATCGTTACGCAAGTGTGTTCGCAGCAGGGCCTCTCGGCGCAACGGCCCAGATTGTTATTTCATTCAAAGGGGCCGAATTCCGTCAGTAATCACTGACGATCGTCAGTGAGACACACTGACGGCATGACGCCTTTTCCCAAATGGGTTTGCTATCGACGACCGGCTTTGAGAGCAGCCGGCGATAGGGCGAGACGGCTCCATGGCCAGCGCCGCCTGTTACGACGCCACCACCCGGGGCCAGAGCTTGGGTCGGTGCCCAGTAGGTAGTCGCGAGTGCTCCTAGGGTGTATCGACAAACGGCCAGCGCACGCGGTGAAGGGCGAGCGGATCCATGCCCAAGCAGAGCCGCCTGTTCCAGATGCGGGTTCGATCCGAGCCGACGACTCGGACGGATGCCCGTGGGTAGTCGCATCCCCGGGGAACGTGACCAGCAACCGCTCGAGGTGGGCCGGCCTTAGAACCCGAACTGGTCCTCGGTCAGGCCCAGGAAGATCTGTGCCGCGTCCATGTAGGTCTTCTCGCCGATGAAGACGTGCTGCGTCCCGTGTACATGTCGCGAAAGGCGCGCTCGAGGCGGCTTCCCTCGCGGATGGCCGACGTGCCGGCGGCCAGATGGGCCCATTCGGCCAGCTGCCGGCTGACTCGGTGGCATAGGTGGCGGCCACCCGCAGCTCGGCTCGCATGGTCGGCGTGAGCGGCTCGCCGGCGTCAACGGCCCGCTCGACGTCGGTGAAGGTCGTGGTGACGAGCAGCTTGGCCGCCCGCCAGGCGGCGCCGATGGTGGGACAGCTCGCGTTGGAAGGTGCTGCGGTGGGCGATCGACGAATCGTCACCCATCCGGACCTTGGTCTTGGCCAGCTCGGTGACGTCGTCGAGCATGCTCTTCGAGACGCCGAGGGCCCACGAGGCGTGGCCGGCGGCGGTGATGGGGATCAGGCCGAGGTGGAAGGCGGCGCTCTTGCCCCGCTTCGGCGAGCGGTCGAAGAGCCGGTAGGTCCGCCACTTCGGGACCGTCGTGGTCGGTCACGTTGTAGTCGTAGGAGCCGGTCCCCTTGAGGCCCTGGACGTGCCAGCCGTCGGTGAAGGTGACCTCGTCATGGGGGATGAGGCCGACCATCAGCTGCGGGATCCCGTCGTCGCCGGTCACCATCTCGCCGTTCACGGTCGGGATGAAGCCGGCCGCCACGATACTGGGAGTGGCCGGTTCCCGAGCCGAAATTCCATGACCCGGTGATGCGGTAGGCGTCGCCCGGTGTCCTCGCCCAGACCGTTGGGGAAGAACTGGCCGCCCATGGTCACCCGGTTGTCGTGCTCCACGAAGACCTCCTTGAAGCCGTCGTCGGGCAGGTAGGCGGCACTGCTGGCGCGTCGACGGCATGTTGGCGATGCCGATCCATCCAAGCGACCCGTCCTGCCAGGCCAGCTCGATCCAGGTCTCGATCATCTCGGCGAAGGTCGGCTCGTGGCCGCCGGCCTCGGCGGGTTGAACCACTGCATGAGCCCGCTCGCCCACAGACGCATCGACGACGCGCTCGGTCAGCGTGCGCTTCTCCTCGGAAGGCCCGGCCTCCTCGGCCATCACCGGCCGCAGGCTACGGGCCATCTCCGCTCCGTCAAACGTCGTCGACTCGCTCACCTTCGCTCCTTCGCTCCTTCGCTCCTTCGGCTCCTGCGTTCTGTCACTCCTGGCGTGCCGGCCGCTCTACATCGGCCGCCGCGCTCGCTCACATCCCCATCTGCTCGAGCAGGCCCACTCGCAGGCCGGCGGTGAAACCGCCGTCGACGACGAGGGCATGACCGGTCACGAACGACGCGTCCTCCGACGCCAGGAAGGCGGCGGCCGCGGCGATCTCCGAGGGTCGTCCGAAGCGACCAAGGACGTGCCCGTCGAGCAGCTTGTCGCGGTAGAGCTCCATGCCCTCGGGGTCGGTGATCGCATGCAGCATGGGGGTGTCGATCCCACCGGGACAGATGCAGTTGACCCGCAGTCCACGGTGCCCGTAGTCGATGGCCATGCACTTGGTCAGGGTGACCACCCCGCCCTTGGAAGCGTTGTAGGCGCTCCCGCCCTCGGATCCCTCGAGGCCCTCGATGCGAGGCGATGTTGACGATCGAACCCCGAGCCTTCGGCAGCATGGCGAGCACGCTGTATTTGCCGACGAGGAAGGTTCCCTTGAGGTTGACGTCGACCACCCGGTCCCATTCCTCGGCGTCGAGCAGGTGGACGGGTCCGCCACCGGCAACACCGGCTGCATGTACGACGGCATCGAGCTGGCCGTGCTCGGCGAGGACCTGGTCGAACGCGTCACGGACGGCCGCGCTCGTCACGGACATCGAGCTCGGTAGTCGACGGGGCCGATGGCGTCGATGGTCACGACCGTCGGCACCTTCGGTCGCGAAGCGCTCAGCGCAGGCGGCCCCGATCCCGGACGCGGCCCCGGTGATCACCGCGACGGCGCCGTCCAGTCGTCCCATGTCCGCTTCCCCTGGTGTCGTGCCGACCCCAGGGGCCCGGCTCCGGGGACGCAACGTACGGCGAAGCTTTACGGCCGGTCAAGGTCAGGGTGAGCGAGCACGGACGCCGGCTTGACGGCTCGCTCAGGCCGGCGGCTCGGTCAGCATGTGGTGGCCGACGTCACCGACCAGGTCGATGGCGAACCGCCGCTCGGACGAACCGCCAATGACCGTCGTGGCGCTCGAACGTATCGAGGTAGCGACCGGCCAGGATGGGCTGGAGGGGAAGTCCCTCGACCGCCTGGAACACCGTCCAGTACGAGCGGGCCGTGGCGTGATCGGCCGCCTCGTCGATCTCGAGGATGAGGTTGGTGGTCACGTGCTTGGTCCACGGGGTGCCGTCGGGGTACAGCCGTGCCGTCGATGCGAACAGCTGGCGAATGGCCTGCTCGCCCGCGCAGGGGAGAGTTCCCGTGCTCGTCGGCGACGGCGGCGTCGGCCAGCAGATCGGCCATGCCGTCGAAGTCACCCCGGTCGATGCACTCCGCGTAGCGGCCGATGAGGTTGGCGAGCTCGACGCTCGAGTCCGTCATGGCGGCTCGGGCCGGTCCGGTGGAGGCGGCTGACAGACCCTCGCTCCCTCACGCCTCGGGGCCGAAGGTGAGGTCGGCGTCGTCCCAGTAGGCGTGGGCCGACGTGAAACGGCCGTCGTCGTCGGCGACGAAGACCTCGATTCCGTCGATGGTCATCGTCCCGCCGCCGGTCGTGACCTCGATCTGCGAAGTCGATGGCGACGTGGCTGGCCACAGGTGTGGACCCGCTTGGCCGCGAACCGCCAGTCGTCGCTGGCCCCGATGCCGGCCTCGAAGAAGGCGGCGATGGCATCCCGTCCGACGTTGGGCGGGTTGGTGACGGGGTCGGCTTGAACGGCGTCGGGAGTGAACTGGCCGGCGATGGCGACCGCGTCTCGGCTGTTCACGGCCTCGACGTACTCGACTCACACGGGCTCGGAGGTCGACAGGAGCATTCGGCAACCGATTGTCCTTTCAGAGCCGGACGGCGTGGACGCCGCCATCGACGTGGAGGATCTCGCCCGTGGTCATGGGCAGCAGATCGGACAGGAGGGCGACACAGGCCCGGGCCACCACGTCGGTGTCGAGGACGTCCCAGCCGAGAGGAGCCCGATCAGCCCAGGTGTCCTCGAAGGAGTGGAAACCGGGGATCGACTTGGCTGCCATCGTCTTGACCGGTCCCGCCGCCACCAGGTTGACCCGGATCCCGTCGGATCCGAGGTCGCGGGCGAGGTACCGGGCCAGCGACTCGAGCGCGGCCTTGGACACCCCCATCCAGTCGTACGACCGGCCAGGCCACGGTGGCGTCGAAGTCGAGGCCGACGACCGAAGCCCCGCCCGCCGCTCCGGCGGCCGTCAGCAGCGGGCGGAATGCCTCGACCAGTGCCTTGAGCGAGTAGGCAGAGACATGGAGGGCCTCTTGGACGTGCTCCCAGTCGGCCTGGAACATGTCGCCGCCCAGGCATTCGGGGGAGGCATAGCCGATGGCGTGGAGGAGCCCGTCCATGCGGTCCCATTCGCCGGACAGCGAGGCGGCGGCCGCCTGGAGCTGCTCGGGACGAGTGACGTCGATCTCGAGCACCTCGGCTGTCTCCGGAAGCTTCCGCGCCGTGCGCTTGGTCAGGGACAGGCCACGGCCGGCTCCGCTCAGCACCACGGTGGCACCTTCTCGCTGCGCAAGCCGGGCGACGGCGAAGGCCAACGACGCATCCGTGAGCACTCCGGTGACCAGGATGCGTTTGCCGTCGAGAAGTCCCATGCGCCCGGGAGGTTACCGCCGCCTCTCCGAAGCGCCGCGAACCGGTGTGCAAGGGTAGAGCGCATGTCCATCGGCATTCTGGGTGGGACCGGTCCCGCCGGCCGCGGGCTCGCCGTGCGGCTGGCTGCCGCCGGCGAAACCGTCGTGATCGGGTCGCGCGACGCGGCACCGGGCGGAGAAGGTGGCCGGGGAGCTGGTCGAGCGTTGGCCCGACCGCGCGACTGGCCTGTCGGGGGCCGACAACGCGTCGGCGCGCGGCCGGACGTCATCGTGCTGGCCACGCCATGGGAAGCGGCGCTCTCCCACCGTGCGACCCCTGGCCGATGCGCTTTCCGGCAAAGTGGTGGTGTCGATGGTCGTCGGGCATGGTCCGCGAGGGCCGCGAGTTCCTGGCATTGGGTTCTCCCCGAGGATCGATGGCCGCTCGGTGCAGGATGCGCTGCCCGGCGCGTTCGTGTCCGCCGCCCTGCACCACCTGCCCGCCTCGGAGATGGAGAAGCTCGACCGCACGCTCGAGGCCGACGTGCTCGTGTGCTCGGACCATCCATCGGCTACCGCAGCCACCGTTGCCCTTGTCGATCGGATCGAAGGACTGCGAGCCGGTCGACGCCGGCCGCCTGTCGCAGGCGGAGCCATCGAGTCGTTCACCGCCGTTCTCACCACCGTGAACATCCGCCACAAGGTGCACGCCACGGTCCGCCTGGCCGGCTACGGCGACGAACACCGCGGGAAGCATGGCTGACTCGCGCGGCCATGCGGCTCTACGACACGGCTCGGGCAAGCATCGTCCCCTTCCGGCCCGGGCCCATCGTGACGCTCTATTCGTGCGGTATCACGCCCTACGACGCCGCCCATCTCGGGCACGCCCAGGTGTACCTGACCTTCGACATGCTCCAGCGGCGGCTGCGCGACGCCGGGCACGAGACGCGATGCGTGCGCAACGTCACCGATGTCGACGACGACATCCTGCGTAAGGCTCGCGAGCTCGGTGTCCACTACCTCGACCTGGCCGCCGAGGAGATCGCCCGCTTCGACGCCGACATGGCCGCCCTCGGGCTCATCCCGGCCTGGTCCGAGCCACGGGCCACCTCGGCCATCCCCGACATCCTCACGCTCATCGGCGACGTCCTCGAATCCGGCTACGCCTACCAGTCGGGCGGTGGCCGTCTACTTCGACGTCGCCTCCTTTCCGCGCCTTCGGCGAGGTGAGCCACTTCGACCGCAACACCATGCTGGGGCTGGCCGCCGAGAACGGCGGGAACCCTGACGACCCCAACAAGCGCAACCCGCTCGACTTCGTGCTGTGGCAGCCGTCGCTGCCGGACGAGCCTTCGTGGGAGTCGCGATGGGGCCCGGGACGTCCGGGCTGGCACATCGAGTGCTCGGCCCTGGCCCTCCGGGAGCTGGGGGAGACGGTCGACGTGCACGGGGGTGGACGCGACCTCGTCTTCCCGCATCACGAATGCGAGAACGCCCAGTCCAAGGCGGTCACGAAGAAGCCGTTCGTGCGTCACTGGCTGCACGTCGGGCTTGGTCGGGCTCGACGGCACCAAGATGTCGAAGTCACTCGGCAACCTGGTCTTCGTCGGCGACCTCCTGAAGGAGTGGGAGCCGGCCGCCGTGCGCCTGGCCCTGCTGGCGCATCACTACCGCCGGACTGGGAGTGGACCGACGCGGACATGCCGGCCGCCGTCCGTCGACTGGCAGTCCTGGCGCGCCGCGCCGATTCCGCTGCGGCCTGGCGGGACGGACCCGAGGGCGAGTGACCGGCCGGATCCGATGGCGGGCGGCCGTGCGGTCCCGACTCGACGACGACCTCGACACGCCGGGCGCGCTCGCCGACCTCGATGCCGAAGCCGCGACCGGCCGGGCGGTCCGAGCAGGAGCGGCACTTCTCGGGGTTAGCCTGTAGCGGTCGCGTACGGGCACGGGGGATCGCCGGGACAGGGACGGCACGGTCAGCCGTCATCGACTCGGGACCGGGTCGGCCGGGTCGGTCGGCGTGCGGCCGCTCCGGCAGGCGGGTCACCGTTCGCGGGCCGACGTGCACCATCCCGACGCCGGGCGGCCCAGGCCCGACAGCAGCGCTCCACCCGATCACCAGATCGACGACAAGCCCGATCATGCGGCACACGATGAGAAGGCAGTCCCACTGATGGCAGCGGTCACCGTTCGGCTCCCCGATGGCTCGACCAAGGAGTTCGAGCCCGGGACGACCGCCCGTCAGCTGGCCGAGTCGATCGGTCCCCGGCTGGCCAAGGCGGCCATCGCCGCCACCTTCGACGGCCGAGAGGTCGACCTCGAGTCGCCCGCTCGAGGACGGCGCCACGGTGTCTGTCATCACCGCCGAGTCCGACGCCGGCCGGGCCGTCCTCCGCCATTCGACCGCCCACGTCCTGGCCCAGGCCGTGCTCCGGCTGTGGCCCGGCGCGCACTTCGCCATCGGGCCGGTCATCGAGGACGGCTTCTACTACGACTTCGAGCTCCCGGGCGGCGCCCACTTCTCCGACGACGACCTCGAGCGCATCGCCGCCACCATCCGCGAGATCATGGCCGAGGACCAGCCCTTCATCCGCCACGAGCACTCCATCGACGAAGGCCTGGCCCTCTTCGCCGACCAGCCGTTCAAGCGGGAGATCATCGAGGCGTTGGCGGCCGGCCAGCGACGAGGTCGACGCGGTCCGCCAACGGAGGAGCGGCCACGCGCCGTCTCCACCTACTGGAACGCGCCGACCTTCACCGATCTCTGTCGTGGGCCGCACGTTCCGAGCACCAGCCGGCTCGGGCACTTCGCCCTCATGCGAGTGGCCGGCGCCTACTGGCGGGGCGACGAGAAGCGGCCACAGCTGCAGCGCATCTACGGAACGGCTTGGGAGTCGGAGGCGGCCTGGCCGAGCATCTTCACCGGCTTGAGGAGGCGGAGCGGCGAGACCACCGCAAGCTGGGCGCCGAGCTCGACCTGTTCTCGTTTCCCGGAGGAGATCGGCTCGGGGCTCGCCGTGTTCCATCCCAAGGGCGGCATCGTCCGCAAGATCATGGAGGACTACGCCCGCCAGCGTCACGAGGCCGCCGGCTACCAGTTCGTGAACACCCCGCACATCACCAAAGCTGGGCTGTTCGAGACCTCGGGCCACCTCACTGGTTCGCCGAGGGGATGTACCCGCCCATGGAGCTCGACGGTGGGCAGGAGTACTACCTCAAGCCGATGAACTGCCCGTTCCACATCCTGATCTTCAAGAGCCGGCAGCGCTCGTATCGCGAGCTGCCCATCCGGATGTTCGAGTTCGGCACCGTCTATCGCTACGAGAAGTCCGGGGTGGTCCACGGGCTCACCCGGGCCCGGGGGTTCACCCAGGACGACGCCCACATCTTCGTCTGCCCCCGAACAGATGGCCGACGAGCTGCACGCCACCCTCAGCTTCGTGCTCTCCCTGTTGCGCGACTACGGGCTCAAGGACTTCTACCTCGAGCTCTCGACCCGACCGGAGGGCAAGGCGCTGGGTAGCGAGGAGGAGTGGGCCGAGGCCACCGATGATCCTGCGCACCACGGCCGAGGGCATGGACCTCGACCTCGTCATGGACGAAGGTGGCGGGGCGTTCTACGGGCCGAAGATCTCGGTGCAGGCCAAGGACGCCATCGGCCGGACCCACCAGATGTCGACCATCCAGCTCGACTTCATGCTGCCGCAACGGTTCGAGATGGAGTACATCGGTGCCGACAATGCCCGGCATCGGCCGATCATGATCCACCGGGCTCTGTTCGGATCGGTCGAGCGCTTCTTCGCCATCCTCCTCGAGCACTACGCCGGTGCCCTGCCCACCTGGCTCTCCCCCGAGCAGGTGCGGGTGCTCGGAGTGCCGTGACGACCACGAGGACTATGCGGTCGAGGTGGTCGAGGATCTGGCGGGGATCGGGGTCCGGGTGACATCGGATCCCGCCGACGAGCCGCTCGGAGCGCGGATCCGCCGGGCGAAGATGCAGAAGATTCCCTACATCCTCGTGGTGGGGGACGACGACGTGGCTGCCGGCACCGTGGGTGTCAACCGCCGCGGGAGCGAACGCCCCGATCGCGGTGTGCCCGTGGAGGCGTTCACCGACGCGCTCAAGGAGGAGATTGCCGAGCGCCGGCTGCCCGAAGGGACACAGTGAGCCTGGATCACCTCTGGGCCGGCTGGCGCAGCGAGTACGTGACTCGGACCCACTCCCTCCGGAATTCCGCCGCAGAAGGCACGACCCCGTCCCCGGCGACGATCCCGCTCATTGCGTGTTCTGTCGCATCGTGGCCAGCGGTGACCCGTCCCCCGACAACGGGGTGATCTGGCGCGGGTCGACCGTGCTCGCCGTGCTCAACGCCTATCCCTATGCGAGCGGCCATCTGATGGTGCTGCCACTTCGCCACGTCCGCGACCATGGCCGACCTCGAGCAAGATGAATCCGACCGAGCTCTGGTCGGCCCTCCGCCGGGGGGTGGAGGCGCTCGAGACGGCCTACTCGCCCGAAGGGCGTCAACCTCGGGGCCAACCTCGGTCGGGCCGCGGGCGCCGGCATCCCGCGCCATCTCCACTTGCACGCCGTTCCCCGGTGGGTGGGGGACACCAACTTCATGACCACCGTGGCCGGCGTGCGGGTCCTGCCCGAGGCGCTGCCGGTCAGCTGGGAGCGGCTGCACCGCGCGTGGCCGGCCGACGCGGACCGTGCGCGACCGGCGGCGAAGGCCGTGGTGGGGAATGGCCGGGTGCCGGCCGGGGAGGTTGGCTTGAAGGGTGACCGGAGATGTAGCCCGGAGACTCGAGCCGGGTCTGGCGGGAAGGAGATCGACATGAAGATCAAGGAGCTCGGTCATCTCGTGCTCTATGTGCGGGACGTCGAGAGGTCGGCCGCCTTCTACGGCGACGTGCTCGGCTGGACGCGGATCGAGCTCGACCGGCACGGCTTTCCCTGCAGCCGCCTTCAGCTCGGGGCGTACGCACCACGAGCTCCTGCTCATCGAGGTGGGCGACGATGCCGCGGCGCTGCCCAGCGGCCGGCATATCGGTCTCTACCACTTCGGGCTCAAGGTGGGGGACAGCGACGACGAGTTGCGCGAGGCGCTGGCCCGCTTGCGCGAGGCCGGAGCGCGACGGTCGTCGGGCGCCACCGACCACACAGTGACCCACAGCCTCTATGTCCTCGACCCCGACGGCAACGAGGTCGAGCTGTACATCGACGTCCCCGGGGTCGACTGGCACACTGATCCCGAGCCTGGTCATGGCGCCGCTCAAGCCGCTCGATCTCGACCGGCAATCGGCCTCCTGAACTCCGCAAACTCCAGCAAGCGGCTGATAGACTGACTGCACCGTCAAAGGAGGCGCATGTTCGACGGTCGATGGCGCGGCCCAGTAGAGCGGGGCACCGGTCCAGTAGGACGCTGGCTCGTCCGGATGGGCATCACGGCCGACATGCTGACGGCAAGCGGCCTGGTGTTCGCCATGGCGACGGCTGTTGCCGTGGCCACCGGCCACCTGTACCTGGCCATCCCGCTCCTCGCCATCACCGGGTTTCACGACCTGCTCGACGGGCCGGTGGCCAAGGCAGCCGGGACGTCGTCGATCCGCGGGGCGTTCTTCGACTCGGTCAGCGATCGGGTGGCGGACGCCGTCGTGATGGGCGGCGTGGCCTGGTACCTCGAAGACACCCACCCCGGGCACCTGGTGTTGCTTCCCTTCGCCCTCCTGGCCGCCACCTCGCTCGTCTCCTACCAGCGGGCCAAGGCGGAGTCGCTCGGCCTCGAGGCCAAAGGGGGCCTCATGGAACGGGCGGAGCGGATGATCCTGCTCGGCGTCGGCTTCCTCTCGACCGTGCTGCTCGTGCCCGTGCTGTGGGCCATTCTGGCCCTCACCGTCATCACCGCCGTGGGTCGCTTCGTTCGGGTCTGGCGACTGGCGGGCGCGCCGGTGGCGGCAATCGAGCGGCGTCATCGTCGGGTGCGGACGGCCGGCCGGATCGGCCGCCACCGCCGCACCGCGTCGCCGTCGCGGTGGAGGGCTCGCCGGCAGGGCGAGTTGGCCAGTCGATCGGGCCGCACGTGGCGGGCGCGCCAGGCCCGTCGGGACGGATCGGCGGAGCGCACCCGCGTCGGTCGACGCCATACCTGAGCCCGATCCCCGCCGCCCGGTCCGGGGGCCCGAATGAACGAACGACTCGTCTACCGAACCTACGTCGGTGCTCGGCCGAGCACTCTCTGCAGTGCCCGAGCCATTGGCGCTGGCCGGCGCCCAGGTGGTGGGCGATGTCCTCTTCTACCTACGACCTGAGCAGCGGGCCATGGTGGCCAACAACCTCCGCCGGGTGGTCGGCGGCGAGGAAGGCGGATGCGGCCCTCCTCGATCGATGGGCACGGCGTTCGTTTCACGCCTACGCTCGGTATTGGGTGGAAGGGGCCCGCCTCGGAGCGACGCCGCGTCGACGTGGTCATGCAGCGAACCTTCGTGGAGGGCCTCCACCATCTGGTGGACGGGATGGCAGCCGGAAACGGCGTCGTCATGGCACTCCCGCATGTCGGGAGCTGGGAGTATGGGGGCGCATTCCTTGCTGCGTCGGATCTTCCGATGACTTCAGTGGCCGAGCGGCTCGAGCCGCCCGAGCTGTTCCGCTACTTCGTCGAGCAGCGTGAAGCGATCGGGCTGCGGATGATTCCGCTCGACGCCAACTCGGGCCGCGCCGTCCTGGCCGAGTTGCGACAGGGTGGCCTCGTCGGCCTTCTGAGCGACCGGGACATCGAAGGCAACGGTATTGACGTCGAGTTTTTCGGGGAAACAACGACCATGCCCGCCGGACCCGCCGCCCTCGCCCTTCGCTCCGGTGCTCGGCTGGTGACCGGGCGCCGTCTACAGCGGCCCCGGCCGTGACCACCGAGCCCTCGTCGAGCCGCCCATCGACTTGACCCGCAAGGGATCGCTGCGTGCCGACGTGGCCCGTATCACCCAGGAGATCGCTCACCGGTTCGAAGGGCTGGTTCGGCGCGCGCCCGAGCAGTGGCACGTCTTCCAACCCTTCTGGACGGCCGACCGCCAACGGGCGGCGACATGACCAAATTCGAGGAGGAACGGGTGAGCGGGGAGGCGACCATTGATGCCTTTGGCGCCGCCATCGTGATCCCGAGCCGCACCGCTCTCGGACCATCGAGACCGGTGCCCGACCTCTCGTCCAACGGACACCGCCGCGATCGGCCCCGGCTGCACGCCGGCGCCGATCACCCCTTCGACGTACTGGCTGTCCTCGACGAGCGTGGTCGCATCCGGTTCATCAGCCCGTCGTCCGAGCGCGTGCTCGGGATCGACGCAGCCGAGGCCATCGGCACTCAAGCGCTGCGACTGTTCGACGACGAGAGCGCCGATCGGGCCCGAGTCCTCTTCGCCGATCTCGTCACCGGGCGTCGGCTGTCGGTCCTGCTCGACGTTCACACCGAACGAGCCGATGGGAGCCCGGTCGACCTCGAGATGGTGGCTGCCCGACGGCTCGAGCCCAACGGAGGAGTCGTCCTCAGCATCCGGGATGTGACCGCAGCCCGGGAAGCCGGCGGCAATGGGCCGGTTCCTCCCGGTGCCCCGGCAGCCGACATGCGCCGGACCCAATCCCTCGCACCAGCTCGGCCATCCGCACCTGCTCGGCCATCCGAACCAGCCCGGCCATCGGCACCAGCGCGCCCGCCTGCACCAGCCCGGGCGCCGGAGGCCGCCCGCCCACCGGCAGCAGCCCGCCCACCGGCAGCCGCAGTTCCCGAGGCAAAGGCGGTTGACCGCTGGCAGTCGACGGTCGTCGAATCGCTCGCCGAAGGGGTCATGATCGTCGACCGAGTGGGGACCGTCCTGCAGGTCAATGAAGCCTTCGAGGTCATGTTCGAGGCCCCGCGGGTGCGAGTGGTCGGTCGGCTCCTCACCGACCTGCTCGGAGCGGCCCGGCAGTTGGGGGTCGAGCTGGCCGACGGAGACTCGACGAACGGGAGGTTGCCGCGCAACCCTGTGGTCCGGGCCATGGAGACCGGCCGCCGGTCGGTGGACGCCGTCTACCGAGTGGAGCGCCCTCGGAGGCCAACACTTTGGATCCGGGCCAGCGCCCAACCCCTCCTCGACGACGGTCGGGTGGCCGGGGCGGTGGCCTCGTTCAGCGACATCACGGCCGTCCGTCAGGCGTCTCACCGGCTTCGAAAGGAGGAACGCTTCTCCGAAGTCCTCCTCGACACCCTCGACGAGGGCATCGTGGCCTGCGACGCCGACGGCCGTATCACCGTCTTCAACCCGGCGGCGCGACGGCTGCATGGTTTGTCCGACGATGACGACCCCATCGGGTCGCTGCCCACCGACGGCGCGTTCCTCCGTCCCGACGGAACCGAACTCCCGATCGACGAGCACCCGCTCGTTCGGGCCTTGTCCGGCGAGGAGCTCCGTTACCTGGAGCTGCTCCTCGAATCGGAGGATGGGACGAGCTGCAAGGTGATGGTGAACGGGGAAGCCTTGGTGGACGACGCCGGCCGCCGGTTGGGTGCCGTCGTGGCCATCCACGACGTGACCGAGCAGAAGCTCAACGAGGAGCGGCTGGCCGAGCTCGCCTTGCATGACCCCCTCACTGCGCTGGCCAATCGCACGTTGCTGGCCGAGCGGCTCCAAGAAGCCATCGACGGCCTCGCTCGCCGGTCGCTCCCGGCTGGCGCCAGTCCTGACGGCACGGAGCCTGGGGTGGCCGTCTACCTACTCGACCTCGATGACTTCAAGGAGATCAACGACGAGCTCGGCCACGACGTCGGGGACGAAGTACTGGTCGCCGTGGGCCGCCGGCTGTCCGCCATCGTGCGACCGTCGGACACGGTGGCCCGATTGGGAGGCGACGAATTCGTCGTGCTCTGCGCCGTCGAACATGGCGAGGAGGAGATGGAGCGGATCGGAGAGCGCATCTCGGAGGCCCTTGCCCGTCCGTATCGGATCGAGGGCCGCACGCTGACCGTCCTGGCCTCGGTCGGCGGTGTCTTTGCTGACAACCCCGACACCGATCCTTCGAAGCTGCTCAGCCGGGCCGACGACTCGATGTACGGGGTCAAGTGGAGCCGGCGGCGCCAGCGACGGTCGATGACCGACTGATCGGTGCCCAACGCGCCGGCGCCGGCGGAGAGGATGCGGTTGGCGCTGGTCTGTCCCTACAGCCTCTCTCAACCCGGCGGCGTCCAGGGCCAAGTTCTCGGGCTGGCCCGGGCGTACGCGGCCCACGGCCACGAGGTCTCGGTGTTCGCGCCGCTCGACGGCGACACGGTCCGAGCCCCGTCAGGGGTCCACCTGGTGGACAGTGGCCATTCCGTTCGCGTGCCGGCCAACGGCTCGGTGGCCCCCGTCAGCCTCTCGCCGGTGGCCGCCCGCCGAGCCGTTCGTGAGCTGCGCGCCGGCCGCCCCGACGTCATCCACGTGCACGAGCCATTCGCTCCGGGACTGCCGTTGGGGTTGTTGGTGGCCCGAGGTTTTGCGCCTGAGGTTGCCACGTTCCATCGCAGCGGGCCGAGCCTCTTCTATCGCGCCTTCGGCCCGGCCGTGCGCCATCAGAGTCACCGGCTGGCCGTCCGCTGTGCCGTCTCGGCGGCGGCGAGCGCAACGGCCGCCACCGCCGTCGACGGCCCGATCGAGGTGCTGTTCAACGGCGTCGACTGCGATCGCTATGCGGATGCCGAACCGTGGCCGGGCGACGACCGACCGGTCGTGGTTTTCCTCGGGCGACACGAGGAGCGCAAGGGTCTCGCCGTACTCCTCGAGGCCTTCGACCGACTCCGCGGCAGCAACCTGGCTGTCGATCCGGTGCTCTGGGTGGTCGGTGACGGACCGCAGCGCCACCACCTCGAGCGGCGGTGGCCAGCGGACGCGGACATCCGATGGCTCGGGACGATTCCCGACGACGAGAAGGTCCGTCGACTGGCCACGGCCGACGTCCTTTGTGCGCCGTCCCTCGGGCGGGAGTCGTTCGGCATCGTCCTCCTCGAGGCCATGGCGGCGCGGGCGGTGGTGGTGGCAAGCGACATCGCCGGATACCAGGACGCGGCCGGCGGATGTGCCGTTCTCGTCCCCCCTGGACGCCCCGATGAGCTCGCCCACGCGCTGTCGGGCACTCTCGAGGGTCGCTTGGCCCTTGCACCAGCGACCAACTCAGATGGCGCCGGCGTTCGGCCGTTCGCGGACGATGACGGCGTCCGGGAAGGTCGGACCCGGTGGCTGGACGAAGCCGAGGATCGTGCTCGCACGTTCTCCATGGATCGCCTGGCCGGCCGCTATGAAGCGATCTTCGCTCGTGTACTTCAAGGGTTTGCCCCCTGACCGCTCGTAGACTGCCGGCGTGAGCGACGCGAGCGATCGGCCGTCCGGTCCGTCCGGTGCCGGAAAACGACGCCCTGGCGGCAGCTCCGGAGGGTCCGGGCCGAACGGGGACCGCCGGGGCCAGGGACAGGGCCAACGTCAGGGACAAGGTCAGGGCCAAGGTCAGGGGAGAGGCCAAGGGAACCGTGGGGGACAGGGACGGTCAGGGTCCCGCCGGCGGCAGCGAGGCGGGCGTCCCGGGGGGAACAGCACCCGAGCGAATGGCGGCTCCAATCGATCGCCCGCCCGGTCATCGGGCGGCGGCCGGCCCCGTCAGGATCGATCGTCCGCCCAAGACACGAATGCGAGCCGGGCGCCACGACCGGCCCCTGAGGTCGCCAGCCCACCGGCCAGGCCCGTCGAGCGCAACCAGGATGCGGCCGATGAGTCCGAAGCCCTTCGGGCCAATCGTCGGCGAGCCCGGGCCATCTGCCTCGTTCCAGCCCTGGCCGCCGGCATCATCCTCGGAGGGATCGTGGCGGCCGTCGGGCTCATCCTGCCCGGGCTGGTGCTGTTCGTACTCGTGGCTGTGGCCGGCTCTCTTGTTGTGTGGTCGACCGCGCCTGGGCTCGTTGTCCGGGCGCTCGGCGCCCGCCCGAGCGACGAACTCGAGCATCCCCGGCTCCACAACCTGGTGGACGGGCTCTGTGCCACGCTCGGTCTTCCTGGCCCAGCGGTCGTCACCGTGGACAGCCCCGTGCCCAATGCCATGGCCGTGGGGCGAGACCCGGACAACGCCATCTTGGTGGTGACCACCGCCCTCGACTCGGACCTCTCGTTGGTTGAACTCGAAGGCGTGCTGGCCCACGAGCTGGTGCATATCAAGCGCCACGACACCACCGTCTCGGGCCCCTCGGTGGTCATTGCCGCCCTCCTCTCGTTCGTGGTGGGCACGACGAGGGCCACCGAGACCGTGCACGCCATGGTCGGCACTGGGCGCGAATTCGCCGCCGATCAACGCGCCGCCCAGGTCGTGCGGTATCCGCCCGGGCTGGAGGCGGCGCTCGGTTCGATGGCCGCCACCCATGGCGGGGGAGTGCAATGGCCGCCCGTCAGGGGTCGTGTGGCCCAGCTCACCCGTTGGCTCTGGGTGGATCCCCGGCCGACCGGCTCAGGACAGACGCTTGGGTCCGACGAGGTGGGCAACCTCGACGACACGATGGTGCGAGCCGCAGCCTTGGCCCTGCTGTAGCGGAGTCCGCCGGCAAACGAGTATCGGACGATTCCGACACGACACACACAGCGACACCGACTCGGATACCGAGCCCCAGCGGCGGGGGAGTGGAGCCGGATACTCGAGGTCAGCCCGAGGGACAGCCTTCGTCTTGCGGAGCGTCGCCCCCAAGTTCGTTGAAGGCATAGTCGCGAAGGCGGCGAAGCGCCGAAGCCAGTTGCTCCTCTTCCTTCGCCGAGAACAGGCCGCCGAGAACGGCGTCGATGTGGGCCAGGTGCTCGGGGATCACCCGGGCCATGAGTTCGCGGCCCTGCTCGGTGAGGACGGCGAAAGCGCCGCGGCGGTCCTCCGGACAGGTCTGCCTGGTCACGAGTCCCTGCTGCTGTAGGCGATCGATGGCTCGGGTGAGCCCGCTCGGGGTGAGGCTGGCTTGGGCGGCCAGGTCGCTCATGCGGAGCCGGTCCCCTGGGGTTCGGGCCAGCCGGATGAGGACGTCCATGGACTGGCTGGGCAAGGCCCGCTCCTGCTCGAGCTGTCGGCCAAAGAGCCGCCGGAGGCCGGCCGAGGCCTCGAAGAGCAGGCCGACGGTGGTTAAGCGCTGATCGTCGAGTGGGCGAGTGGCCATGCCTGAAAGCCTACCGGGTGCGAGCTAGTTGCTACCGGAATCAAATAATGTAGTAAGTTGTTTGAACAAGCAAGCAACGGGAATGGGTTGCGGGAGAGGCAGGCGCAGCGAGAGCTGCACGAAAGGAGCAGGATCATGAGCGACACAGGAACGCAGACGGAGCCAGTGAGCGCCCGAGTGGTGAACGGGGTGGAGTACCCGGCCGTCGGGACCTACGAGCTCGACCCGGCCCACACGAGCGTGGGGTTCGCCGTGCGCCACATGGCGGTGTCCAAGGTGCGTGGGACGTTCACCAAGTTCGCCGGCTCGTTCGAGATCGCCGACGACGCAGCCGATTCGAAGGTCCATGTGACCATCGACCCGAACAGCGTGGACACGAAGGACGAGAACCGGGACAACCACCTGCGGACGAACGACTTCTTCGACGTGGCCAACTACCCGCAATGGACGTTCGATTCGACCGCCGTCCGGGAGGTCGGGCCGGGCGAGCTCGAGGTCGACGGCGACCTGACCATCCGGGGCGTGACCAGGCCGGTGACGCTGGCGCTTACCCTCGAAGGTGTCGTGACCGACCCTTCGGTAACCATCGTGTGGGCTTCAGCGCCACGACCCGCATCAACCGCGACGATTTCGGTGTGTCCTTCGGCGCCGTGATGGAGAGCCGGCGGCGTCGTCGTGGGGAAGAAGGTCGACATCGAGATCGAGGCCGAGGCCACCCGGCGGGTCCTGACCGCACCGCCTGACCGCACCGGACCGTCCTCCGGCGGTCGCCGGTGGGTGTCGGGGGTAGCCAGGGGCAGCCCGAGTGCTCACGGATAGCCCCGCTGACTGACCGGTGATACCCGCTCCGGACCGGCCGACCGGCACCTTCACCGTGAAGCGCGGCCTGGCCGAGATGCTGCGCGGCGGGGTGATCATGGACGTGGTCACGCCGACCAGGCAAAGGTGGCCGAGGACGCCGGTGCAGTGGCCGTGATGGCCCTCGAGCGGGTGCCGGCCGACATCCGTCGCGACGGCGGCGTCGCCCGCATGAGCGATCCCGGCCCTGATCGAAGGGATCAAGGCGGCCGTCACCGTCCCGGTCATGGCCAAGGCCCGCATCGGCCACTTCGCCGAGGCCCAGGTGCTGGCGGCGCTGGGCGTCGACTACATCGACGAGAGCGAGGTGCTGACGCCGGCCGACGAGGCGCACCACATCGACAAGTGGCCCTTCACCGTCCCGTTCGTGTGCGGTGCGACCAACCTCGGGGAGGCGCTGCGGCGCATCTCCGAAGGAGCGGCCATGATCCGCTCGAAGGGCGAGGCGGGCACCGGCAACATCGTCGAGGCCGTCCGCCACCTGCGGTCGATCCTCGGTGACATCCGCAAGGTCACCCAGGCCGACTCGGCCGAGCAGTACGGCTGGGCCAAGGAGCTGGCCGCGCCCATCGGGCTCGTGCAGGAGATCGCCACGACCGGTCGCCTGCCCGTGCCGCTGTTCTGTGCCGGGGGGCATCGCCACCCCGGCCGACGCCGCACTGGTCATGCAGCTCGGCGCCGAGGCGGTCTTCGTCGGTTCGGGCATCTTCAAGAGCGACGACCCGGCGCGGACGGCCCGGGCCATCGTCGAGGCGACCGCCCACTACGACGACGCCGACCTGGTGGCCAAGGTCTCGACCGGGCTGGGTCAGGCCATGGCCGGGCCAGGAGATCGACACGCTCGGTGTGCATCTGGCCGAGCGTGGCTGGTGACCGCAGCCGTCCCGGCCACCGGGCTCGGCCAGGGGCAGGCCCCGTGACCGTCGGGGTCCTCGCCCTCCAGGGTGACGTCCGCGAGCACGCGCCGCGTTCGGCGACTCGGGCGAGGAGGTGCGCGCGGTGCGGCGTCCCGGGCGACCTCGACGGCATCGCCGGCATCGTGCTGCCCGGCGGCGAGTCGACGACGCTCTCGCTGCTGCTCGCCTCGGCCGGGCTGGTCGAGCCGCTGGACCGAGCCTGGTCGACCGGGCCTGCCCGGTGTTCGGCACCTGTGCGGGGATGATCCTGCTCGCCACGCAGGTGCTCGACGGGCGGCCCGACCAGCGACCGCTCGGGGCCATCGACCTCGCTGTGCGCCGCAACGGCTACGGGCGCCAGGCCGCCTCGTTCGAGTGCGATCTCGACGGTGGCCGGCGCTCGGCCCGACGCCGCTGCCACGCGGTGTTCATCCGGGCCCCGTGGTCGAATGGGTCGGTGCCGCCGTCGAGGTGCTGGCCGCGCTCCCGCCTCGGCGCCGGGCGACGGCGCGCCAGCCGGTGGTCTGCCGCCAAGGCCGGTGCTCGTGACCGCGTTCCACCCGGAGCTGACCGCGACCGTAGGCTGCACCGGCTGTTCCTCGAGATGACCAAGGACGACGACCGGACGGCGATGCACCACGGCTGATACGCGCGAGGCATCGACGACCAAGAGGAGAGGCGTAGGAGCGATGTCGGGCCACTCGAAGTGGGCGACCACCAAGCACCGCAAGGGGGCCCAGGACGCGGCCCGGGCCAAGGTGTTCGCCAAGCTCATCCGCCAGGTCGAGGTGGCGGCCCGCGAGGGCGGCAGCGACATGACGGCCAACGCCACCCTGCGGACCATGTACGCGAAGGCCCGCGACGCGTCGGTGCCGATCGACACCATCGACCGGGCCATCAAGCGCGGGTCGGGGGAGCTCGAGGGCGTCCGCTACGAGTCGATCTCCTACGAGGGCTACGCGCCGGCCGGGGTGGCGGTCATCGTCGAGTGCCTGACCGACAACCGCAACCGCACCGGCGCCGAGATCCGCAACCTGTTCAACCGGAACGGCGGGTCCATGGCCGAGCCCGGCGCGGTCAGCTGGCAGTTCGAGCGCAAGGGCGTCGTCACCGTGCCCCGCGCCGGCCGACGAGGAGCGGATCATGGAGGTGGCCATGGAGGCCGGCGCCGAGGACCTGACCGACGAGGACGAGCGGTGGGTGATGACCAGCGACCCCGGGGACCTCATGGCCGTGCGGCACGCCCTCGAGGAAGCCGGTCTGGAGCCGGGCGCGTCGGAGCTCACCATGGTGCCGACCATCACGGTCGAGGTGGCGGACGAGTCGGAGGCGAAGCGGGTGCTCCGCCTCGATCGAGGCGCTCGACGACCACGACGACGTGCAGAACGTCTACGCGAACTTCGACATCCCCGACGCGGTCATGGCCGCCTACGACGGGCTGAGACGCCGCGGGCTGCCCCGACGCAGCCGGTCCGGTGGCGGGCATCCCCCGCTCCGGCGCCGGCCGCCCGGTACCATGCGAACGCATGTTCGTCCTCGGGGTCGATCCCGGCCTGTCCCGCTGCGGGTACGGCGTGGTGACCCGACGGGGCGGCGGACGCTGGCGGCCGTGGCCGGCGGCGTGATCTCGACGACCGCCGTCGATGCCGCTGCCCGACCGGCTCGCGACTGCTGTCCGAGCGAGCTGCGTGGCGCTGGTGGCCGAGCACCAGCCCGACAGCCGTCGTCGTCGAGCGGGTCTTCTTCCAGGTCAACGCCCGCACGGCCATGGCCACCGGCCAGGCCGCCGGCGTGGCGCTGCGTGGCGGCGGCCGAAGCGGGGTGCGAGGTGGCGCAGTACACCTCGAACGAGGTGAAGCAGGCCCTGGTCGGGTACGGCAGCGCCACCAAGGCCCAGGTGCAGCGCATGGTGGCCGCCGTGCTCGGCCTCGCCGAGCCGCCCGAGCCCGCCCGACGTGGCCGACGCACTGGCCCTGGCCGCCTGCCATCTGACCACCCAGCCGCTCGGCTGCGGGCGCGCGGTGGCCGCGGCGACGGCCGCGGTGACGACGGTCCGGTGCGCGGCCGATGATCGGCTACGCTGCGGGGCGACGCTCGGTCGACCGGCCCGCCCCCGACGAGGTGGTCGTCGACGTCGGCGGGCGTCGGGTACCGGGTGTCCGTGCCGACCTCGGTGGCCGGCTCGCTCGGCGCCCGCGGGCAGCGAGGTCCGCCTCCACGTCCACACCCACGTGCGCGAGGACGCCATCGTGCTCTACGGCTTCGCCCACGCCGACGAACGCCGGTGTTTCGAGGCGCTGCTCGGCGCCCACGGGGTCGGGCCCGACGCTGGCGCTGGCCATCCTGTCGGCGCTTTCGCCGGCAGCACTGTCGACCGCCGTGCTGGAGGACGACGCCGCCACCCTGTGCCGGGTGCCCGGGGTCGGGCAAGAAGACGGCGGCCCGCCTGCTCCTCGAGCTGAAGGCCCGGCTCGACCTGCCCGTCCCTCGACGGCGCGGATCCGTCGGCGCGCAACGGCGCGGCTCGGCCCGGGGTGAGGCCCGCGCGGCCCTGGTCGAGCTCGGCTACGGCCCCGACGAGATCGCGCGGGCGCTCGACAGCGTCCGACGAGGACGCCCCGGTCGAGGAGCTCGTGCGCTCGCCCTGCGCGAGCTGGCCCGCGGCCGGTGACCCCCGAGGCCCGCCGGACGTCTGGCCGGCGCCGACGGTCGACGCCGGACCGATCGACGATCCGACAGCGCCCCGTCGACCCGGTGGCGGCGCCGGCCGAGGAGCGCGACGAGGCGGGGCTCCGCCCCCGGACCCTCGACGAGTTCGTCGGCCAGGCCAGCTCACCGAGCACCTCCGCATCGTCATCGAGGCGGCCCGCAAGCGGCGACCAGCCCGTCGACCACCTGCTTGTTCGCCGGGCCGCCCGGGCTGGGCAAGACCTCGCTGGCCGGCATCGTGGCCGCCGAGATGGGGGTCGGGCTCCGGGTGACCTCCGGGCCCGGTCCTCGTCCGGGCCGGCGACCTCGCCGCGCTCCTCACCGACCTCCAGGAGGGGGACGTCCTCTTCATCGACGAGATCCACCGCCTGCACCGCGTCGGTCGAGGAGATCCTCTATCCGGCCATGGAGGACTTCAAGCTCGACATCCTCATCGGCAAGGGACCGACGGCGCGCAGCCTCCGCCTCGACCTGCCGCGGTTCACCCTGGTCGGCGCGACCACCCGCACGGGCCTGGTGGCCGGGCCGCTCCGCGACCGGTTCGGCTTCGTCGGCCGCCTCGACCATCTACGACACCGACGGAACTGGCGGCCATCGTGCTGCGCTCGGCCGGCATCCTCGGCGTCCCGGTCGACGCCGACGGGGCCCGGCGCATCGCCGAGCGGCTCGCGGGGACGCCCCGGATCGCCAACCGGCTGCTGCGCCGGGTCCGGGACTTCGTCGAGGTGCGGGCCGACGGCGACATCACCGCGGAGGCCGCAGTGGCCGGGCTCGAGGTGTTCGGCGTCGACCAGCTCGGCCTCGACAAGGTCGACCGCTCCATCCTCGACGTGCTCTGCCGGCGCTTCCCCGGCCGACCGGTCGGGCTCACCACGCTCGCCCAGTGCGTCGGCGAGGAGCCCGACACCATCGAGGACGCCTACGAGCCGTACCTGCTCCAGCAGGGGCTCATCCAGCGCACGGCCCGCGGACGGGTGGCCGCCCCCCGGGCCTGGGCCCACCTCGGTCTGACGCCCGTCGAACGCCACGCTGCTCTGAGCGCGCCGCACCGCCGCGTGCGCCGACGCCGGCGATCGGACCTGCACCTGGGCCGGCCCGGGACCCGACGCGGCGGGGGTCTGGCACGCATGGTGGCCGTGTCCGGCCGCCGTGGATCAGCCGGCACCCGGCTCGGGCGCCGTCGCGGCAGGTCCGTCGCCGATGGACGCCTACGACTACGGCCTGCCCGATGGCGGCGATCGCCCAGAGTGCCGCCGAGCCGCGGACTGCCGCCCGCCTGCTGATCGGACCTCGGGCGTGGACGGCAACGCCGCACCGTGCGCCACGCCACCGATCGCGGCCTGCCCTGCGCTTCTGCGGCCCGGCGACGTCGTCGTGGTCAACGAGACCCGGGTGCTAGCCGCCCGGCTCGACTCTGGCAAGGCGACGCGGCGGGGCGGCCGAGGTGCTGCTCCTCGAGCCGGTCCCGGACGAGGCGACGACAACTGGGACGGCGCTCGTGCGTCCCGGCCGGCGCCTGCCGCCGGGCACGGCGCTCTTCGACGAGCGTCGGGACGGCCGCGCCGGTCCTCGAGGTCGGGGATCCGATCGACCCTGAGCGCGGCAGCCGATGGACGCCGGCGTGGTCCGCCTGCTCGATCCCGACGGTGGTCGAGCGCGCCGGCCAGATGCCGCTACCGCCCTACATCCACGAGCACCTCGCCGACCCCGAGCGCTACCAGACGGTGTACGCCGAGCACCGGGCGATGCGCCGCGTCGGTCGCCGCGCCGACCGCCGGTCTGCACTTCACCCCGGAGCTCCTGGCCGCGTGCGAGGCGGCCGGCGCCCGAGGTGGCCCGGGTCGACCTCGCCATCGGGCTCGACACCTTCCGGCCGATCACGGCCGACCGACGCCGAGGACCACCGCATCCATTCCGAGCGCTATGCCGTGCCACCCGAGACGACTGCGCGGCCTGCCGGCCGGCCGGAGCGGGTGGTGGCGATCGGGACGACCACCGTGCGGGCGCTCGAGTCGGCGGCGGCCACCGGGAGCTGTCGGGGCGCACCGACCTCTTCGTCCACGGCGACTATCCGTTCCGGGTGGTCGACGTGCTGCTCACCAACTTCCACCTCCCCGCGTTCCATCTGCTCCTGCTGGTCGAGGCGTTCTGCGGGCCCGACTGGCGGTCACCTGTACGCCACCGCCTTGGCCGAGGGCTACCGCTTCCTCTCCTTCGGCGACGCCATGATGGTCGGCCGCCACGGCTCCGGAAGGCCCGGCCCTCGGTGCCGCCGTGACGAGCGTGCTCCGACGTCGAGGTCACGGCCACCGACGGAGCGGCACGGAGCGGGCATCGTCGCACACGCCACGGGGCGCCTACCGCGGTGCCCACCTTCATGCCGGTCGGCACCCGGGGCGCGGTCAAGGCCCTCGACAGCGCCGACCTCGAGGCGCTCGGCGCCGAGGTGGTGCTGGCCAACACCTACCACCTGATGCTCCGGCCCGGGCGCCGACGTGGTGGCCGAGCTGGGCGGCCTCCACCGGTTCACCGGCTCGGCGGGCACACGCTGACCGACTCGGGTGGCTTCCAGGTGCACTCGCTCGCACCCGAGGTCGACGACGACGGGGTGACGTTCGCCTCGGTCTACGACGGCAGCGCCGCCGGTTGACCCCCGAGGCGGCGGTCGAGGTCGCAGGGGCTGCTCGGCGCCGACATCCAGATGGTGCTCGACGTCTGCGCGTCGCTTCCGGCCGAGTCGCGACGAGGTCCGCCGGGCGGTCGACCGGACCGCCGACGTGGGCGGTGCGGGCCGCGCCGCGTCACCGCGGAGCTCGAGGCGCGTCCGGAGGGCCAGGCCCTCTTCGGCATCGTCCAGGGGGGATGCGACGCCGACGCTGCGGGCGAGAGCGCGGCGCGCACCGTCGAGATCGGCTTCGACGGCTACGCGCGTCGGCGGCCTGTCGGTGGGGGAGCCGCGGCCGGCCATGCTCGAGGCCCTGGCCGCCACCGTGCCCGCAGCTCCCCGCCGATCCGCCCCGCTACCTGATGGGCGTCGGCGACCCGGTCGGCCTGGTCGAGGCGGTGGCCCTCGGCGTCGACCAGTTCGACTGCGTGGCCCCGACCCGGATGGCCCGCCACGGCACCGTGCTCACGCCGGCCGGCCGCCTCAACCTCCGCAACGCGGCCATCGGCCGCGGACGACGGCCCGCTCGATCCGGACGTGCCCCTGCCCGACGTGCGCCCGCTACTCGCGGGGCTACCTGCGCCACGTGCTCGCGGTGGGGGAGCCGACGGCATGGCGCCTGCTGAGCCTCCACAACCTCTCCTTCGTCCTCGCCCTCATGGACGAGATCCGCGACGCCATCGCCACCGGCACCCTCGCCCGCCTGCGGGAACGCACGGCCGCAGTGTGGGAGCGGGGCAGGTCCGGGAGCGGCTCCTGAGCATCGGCCTGGGGTACCAGTCGCGCGCTGTGCTCGACCTCCGACCCCTCCTCCCGCGCCGATGACGGCCGCCCTCGCTCATCCTGGCGCTCGCCGCCACCCGCAAGAGCAGCAGTGGCAGCTCTGCCACCTTCCTCATCTTCGTCGTCGTGGGGGCCGCCTTCTATTTCCTCTTCTTCCGCCCGCAGCAACGAAGGCCAAGGCCCTCCGCGAGCAGGCGAAGACCTTCGAAGTGGGCGACGAGGTGCTCACCGCCGGGGGCTGGTGGGCCACGTGCTCGACATCGACGGTGACCGGGTCACCCTCGAGACGAGCGTCGGAGCGTCGTTCGTCGTCCTCAAGCAGTACGTGCATCCGCGACCATCGAGGAGCCAGTGCCCAGCGCGGACGAGCCGACGAGGCACGATCGGCCACGAAGCACTCGACGAGGCCGACGAGAACGATGGACGAGCGACCGACGAGCGACCAGAGGCGGAGAGCGACACCGACGAGTCCGACGGAGTGACGGCGACGGAGCCGACCCCCATCGGGCGACGCTCGGAGCGACGACCGCCTGGCTCGCCTCGGACGACGCCGAGCCGACCGGCGGCCGACGGCCGGCACGCCGGGGTTCGCGGCGCGGCCGGCGCAAGCGTCGATCGGCGGACGGGACGACCGCCGGCCCGAGCGGTCCGGACAGCCCCTCCATCACTGAGCGGCCATGAGGAACAGGATCGTCCGCTCTGGATCAGCTTGCTGGTGGTCGTCGCCATCGCCGTCATCTGCTTCGGCGCCACGCTGGCCGCCGGCTGGTCGCCCAAGCTCGGCCTCGACCTCGACGGCGGGCTGTCGGTCGTCTACCAGACCCACACGCCGGTGACCACCGCCGAGCTCGACACCATCGTCACCATCCTGAGCGACCGGGTGAACGCTCGGCACGCACCGGTGCCAGCCGTCCAGAGCCAGGGGAAGAACCAGATCGCGGTGTCCATCCCCGGGGAGAAGAACTCCCAGCAGGTCTTGGCCACCCTGGGCAACACCGCCCAGCTCTATTTCCGACCGCCACTCTGTTACGCCGATCCCTTCAGCGTGAAGAAGGGACAGAAGCCCTCGTCCGGGCCGCTGCCCACGACCTGCGCGTCCACCAGCCAGCTCACGTCGACCAACCTCGCACGTCGACGCCCAACTCGACGCACCGGGTGGCTTCACCTCGGCCGAACCCCCCGCCGGACCCGTCGCTCACCACCTACCCGTCCACCTCGTCGCTCACCGACAACAAGAACGCCTACGTGCTCCTGCCCGGCCCAGGGTCAAAACGGCCTCCGCTACCTCCTCGGGCCCGCCGCAGCTGACCGGCTCGGCCGTGCACTCGGCCAACGCCCAGCTCACGAGCGCCGGGGAGTGGGCCGTCAACCTCAGCCTGACCGGCACGGGCGCGACGCAGTGGGACAACTTCTCCAAGCAGCAGTTCCACGAGCCCATCGGCATCGACCTCGACGGCCAGGTCATCTCGGCCCCGATCACCCTGGGCGGCCAGCAGGCGTGGTCATCCTTCGGCGGTCAGGTCCAGATCACCGGCAGCTTCACCGAGGACCAGGCCAAGACGCTGGCCACCGAGCTCAACTACGGCGTCGCTCCCGGTCAAGCTCGACCGCCTCAACGTGCAGACGGTCTCGCCCACCCTGGGCAAGGCGTCGCTGCAGGCCGGGGTGGCCGCCGGGTCTCGCCGGCCTGCCTGCTCGTGATGGTCTACATCATCTTCTACTACCGCGCTCTCGGCCTCGTCGTCCTCGCCGGCCTGGTCATCACCGGCGCGCTGCTGTGGTCGATCATCTCGTTCATGGGGCAGGCCTCGAACACGACCATCGACCTGGCCGGCGTGATCGGCATCATCGTCTCCATCGGCATCACCGTCGACTCCTACATCGTCTACTTCGAGCGATTGAAAGACGAGGCCCGGGCAGGGCGCACCATCCGCAGCAGTGTGGACCGCGGCTTCCAGAGCGCCTGGCGGACGGTGGTGGCGGCTGACGCCGTCTCCCTCCTCGGTGCCGTCGTGCTCTATTACCTTTCGGTGGGCGACGGTGCAGGGATTCGCGCTCTTCCTCGGAATCTCGACCATCCTCGACCTGATCGTGACCTACTTCTTCACCCGACCGTTCGTGATCCTGCTCGGACGCCGCAGTAGCCCGACCGAGCGGCCATGACGTGGCGAGCGGTCTCGGCGTGTCCAGGTGCCGGTATGAGCGCCCGACGCGCGGCGTGCCGGAGCTGACGGCGCGGACGACGGTGGCCGGGCAACGGCGACGGCACCGGACGACGCCGACGACGGACGACCGACGACGTGTAGGCTCGGACGGCGCCGACTCGAGGAGGCCGTCGGCCGAGGAGATCCTCGAGGAGGACTTCGAGGCCGAGCTCGAACTGGCCGCCGAGGCCGAAGGCTCGACCGGCAACGGAGGCGCCAAGCGCCCGAACGTCCTCCTGCGCCTCTACCGGGGCGAGACGTCCTTCGACTTCATCGGCAACCGGCGATGGTGGTTCGGCATCTCGTCGGCTCATCATCCTCATCTCGATCATCTCTCTCTCCACCCGGGGCCTCAACCCGAGCATCGACTTCAAGGGCGGCCAGTCGTGGCTGGTCACGACCCAGACCCTGACCGTGCCGCAGGCCACGGCCGCGGCCAGTCGGCCGGCGTCGCCAGCCCACGGTCGTGCAGCTGACCAACCAGATCACCCATCAGAAGCAGATCGAGGTGACGGCCGACCTCAACCTCAGCCGACGACCGCTCAGGACCACGCTGAGGACAACGTGACCAACGCGCTGGCCGCTGCGGCGCACGCCTCTCCCAACAACGTGAACGTGAGCGAGGTCGGGCGAGAGCTGGGGATCGAACGTCACGAAGAAGGCCATCGAAGCCCTCATCGTCTTCTTCATCCTGGTCAGCATCTACATCTCGATCCGGTTCGAGTTCAAGATGGCGGTGGCGGCCATCATCGCCGTCATCCATGACATCCTCGTCACGGCGGGCATCTACTCGTTGACCGGCTTCCAGGTGACGCCGGACACCGTGGTCGCCGTCCTGACCGTCCTCGGGTATTCCCTCTACGACACCGTCGTCGTGTTCGACCGAATACGCGACAACTCCAAGGGCCTGGGTGCGTCGGGCCGCATCACCTACTCCGAGATGGTCAACCTCTCGATGAACCAGACGCTGGCCCGCTCCATCAACACCTCGTTGGTGGCCATCATGCCGGTGCTGTCCGTCCTCGTGATCGGCTCGTTCATCCTGGGCGACACCTCGCTCCAGTCCTTCGGCCTGGCCCTGGTCATCGGCCTGACCAGCGGGGCCTACTCCTCGATCTTCATCGCCTCGCCGCTCCTCGCCCTGATGAAGGAGCGAGAGCCGCGCTACGTCACCATCCGCCAGCGCATCGAGTCGAGGGGCGAGCGCTACGGATCCTCACCCCGCTCGCCGGCCGCGGCCATGGCCGGCGGCGGGTCCGCCTCGGGCGCGCTCGTCGGAGCGGAGCCGGGCGGCCACGACGGCGTCATCCGGCCGGGAGCGGCGAACCGGCGGCGCACCCCATCGGGCAAGGCCCAACGGGCAGGGCCCGGGCGGCCGGCAATACCGACGTCCCGTCGACACCGACTGGCGGCGCCGAAGAGCGGCAACGGCAGCGCCCGGGGCGCGTCGGGCTCGACTCGACCTGGGGCCCGGCGACCGCCGCCGCGTCCCCGCAAGGGCAAGGGTGGATCCAAGGGCAAACGGCGGCGCTGAGCGCGATCGCCAGCTCGGCGCCGCCCGATGGTCGACCGACAGCTACCGGCTCGAGGATGCCGACAGGTAGCCTGGTAGCGATGGCGCTGGCCACACCGGTCCCTGCCGGCGGGGACGAGCTCGGACAGGCGGGGACCGCCTCCGCGGGTCCACGCCTCCCCGAGTCCGAAGCGGCTCTTCTCCGCACCGGTCATCGAGTCGTTCCTGCGCCGGCACCCCGAGGGCGACACGGCCATCATCGTGCGGGCCGCCGAGACGGCGACGGTCGCCCATGCCGGCCAGCGGCGGCGCTCCGGCGAGCCCTACATCACCCACCCGATCGCCGTAGCCGGCATCGTGGCCGACCTCGGTCTCGACGCCCAGACGGTGGCCGCCGCCCTGCTGCACGACGCCGTCGAGGACACCGGGGTCACCACCGAGGACATCGAACGCGACTTCGGGCCGGCCGTGGCCCTCATCGTCGAGGGCGTGACCAAGCTCGACCGGCTCCAGTTCGACTCGAAGGAGGCCCAGCAGGCCGCCACCGTGCGCAAGATGCTCGTGGCCATGGCCGACGACTGGCGGGTGCTCATCATCAAGCTGGCCGACCGCCTGCACAACATGCGCACCCTGGCCGTGATGCCCGAGTGGAAGCAGCGGCGGACGGCCCAACAGACCCTGGACATCTATGCGCCGCTGGCCCATCGGCTCGGCATCCAGGAGATCAAGTGGCAGCTCGAGGACCTGGCCTTCGCCACCCTCCATCCCAAGCGCTACGCCGAGATCGAGCAGATGGTGGCCAGCCGGGCCCCGTTGCGCGACGAGTACCTGGCCCGGGTGCTGGTGGCGCTGCGCGAGCGCCTTGCGGCTTCGGGGATCAACGCCGAGGTGACCGGGCGTCCGAAGCACCTCTGGAGCATCTACGAGAAGATGGTCGTCCGGGGCAAGGAGTTCGACGACCTCTACGACCTGGTCGGCATCCGGGTCATCGTCGAGTCCGAGAAGGACTGCTGGGCCGCCCTCGGCTCCATCCACGCCATCTGGCCCCCGGTCCAGGGCCGGTTCAAGGACTACATCAACTCCCCGAAGTTCAACCTCTACCAGTCGCTGCACACGACGGTGATCGGGCTCGACGGCGACCCCATCGAGGTCCAGATCCGGACCCACGAGATGCACCGCCGGGCCGAGTACGGCATCGCCGCCCACTGGGGCTACAAGGAGAACCCGGCGCGACCGAGCGACCACCCCGGCCACCACCAAGTCCGACGAAGACCGATACGGCCGAGCGGCGGCGGGCGACCAAGCCGGCCGAGCTCCTCGCGGGCCGGCCAAGCGGCGGCTCCGCCGAAGAGCCCGGCCGGATCGCGGCCACCGAGACGAACGGCACATCGGCCCGTCGGCCGCTCGGCCGTTCCAACAACGCCAGCGCCCTCGGGACGCAAGAAGGCGGCGGCGGCACCACCGCGGCGGGCAGGGCGACGGTCACCGACCGCGACAAGAAGGCGGCCCAGCTGGCCCTGGCCAAGGAGACGTCGTCGACGACGGCCGAGATCGAGTGGATGCAGCGCATCGTCGACTTCCAGAACGAGACGACCGACCCCATCGAGTTCCTCGAGGCGCTGAAGCTCGACCTCGAGGAGGACGAGGTCTACGTCTTCACCCCGAAGGGCAAGGTCATCGCGCTGACGGCCAGCGCCACGCCGGTCGACTTCGCCTACGCCATCCACACCGAGGTCGGCCACCGTTGCATCGGGGCCAAGGTGAACGGCCGCCTGGTTCCGCTCGACACCACGCTCAACACGGCCGACACGGTGGAGATCTTCACCTCCAAGTCCCCGACCGCGGGGCCGTCCCGCGACTGGCTCGGCGTGGTGGCCTCGTCGCGGGCCCGCACCGAAGATCCGCCAGTGGTTCTCGCGGGAGCGACGCGAGGACGCCATGGAGCTTGGCCGCGAGGAGCTGGTGAAGGAGCTGCGCCGCGAGGGCCTGCCCGTCCAGAAGCTGGCCGCCGACGGGGCGCTTGACGTCGCTGTGCGCCACCATGAACTACGCCGACCTCGACGCCCTCTACGCGGCGATCGGGGACAACCGGGTCTCTGCCCGGGCCGTCTGCCAGCGGCTGCTTCGCGAGCTGCGGGGCGGGACCTACGAGGCGCAGCTGCCGGTCACCGCGCTCCAGCAGCCGTCACCGGCCCGGCCGGGCCGGGGCTCTTCCGTCGGCGTCTACGTCGAGGGCCTCGACGACCTCATGGTCCGGCTCTCCCGATGCTGCACGCCGGTGCCCGGGGACGAGATCGTCGGGTTCGTCACCCGGGGACGCGGGGTGTCGGTGCACCGGTCCGACTGCGCCAACGCCGCCTCGCTGGCCAGCCGGTCCCGCGAGCGGCTCATCGAGGTGGAGTGGGACCATCGCTCCTCCGGTGTGTTCGTGGCCACCCTCGAGGTGGTGGCCATCGACCGGTCGCGCCTCTTGGCCGACGTGACCAAGGTGGTCGCCGAGCACCACCTCAATATCGTGAGCGCCCACACCCAGACGGACTCCGATCGCATCAGTCGGATGCGCTTCGACGTCGAACTGGCCGACCCGGCCCATCTCGAGTCGGTGATCAACCTGATCCGGCACCTCGACGCCGTCTACGACGTCTACCGGATCCTGCCGGGCAAGAAGGACTGAGCCCCGGTGGCCGACGAGGCCGGTGGTGGCGCGCGCCCCGACGCGGGACCCACGACGTCCTCTGGCCGGACTCGGCGCGGTGGCAGGAGCTCGTCGCCCGGTTCTGCACCCAGGCCGAGCTGGCGAACTTCGGCCTGGTCCACACCCCGCTCTTCGAGGA
Source organism: uncultured Acidimicrobiaceae bacterium (assembly GCA_963774915.1). Lineage (GTDB taxonomy): Bacteria > Actinomycetota > Acidimicrobiia > Acidimicrobiales > RAAP-2 > CAVSNH01. Next base: position 108,463 of record CAVZGR010000002.1, read on the forward strand.
CGTCCGCGTCTTCCGACGGGGTATCGGCGAGGACAGCGACGGTGGTGGGGAAGGAGATGTACGAGTTCGAGGACCGGGGCGGCCGATTGCTCGCCCTCCGGCCCGAGGGGACCGCTCCCATGGTCCGGGCCTTCGTCCAGCACCGCCCGCCGGTGCCCTGGAAGGCCTGGTACGTCACGCCCGCCTTCCGCTACGAGCGCCCGCAGGCCGGCCGCTACCGCCAGCACCACCAGCTGGGGGTCGAGGCCCTGGGTCCGGCCGACCCCGACCTCGACGTGGAGGTCATCGCCCTCGCCGACCGGCTTCTTCCGGTCGCTCGGCCTGACCGACTTCGAGCTCCGGATCAATTCGATGGGCGACGACGCGTGCCGCCCGGCCTATCTCGAGCGGCTCTGGGCGACTACCTCGAGGCCCACGCCGAGGACCTCTGCGCCGAGCATGGCGACCACCTCACCGCCAACCCTCTGCGGGTGCTCGACTGCAAGCGGCCCGAGTGTCTGGCCGCCACCGCCGACGCCCCTGCCCTCGTCGACGCGCTGTGCGAGCCGTGCCGGGCTCACTTCGAGCGGGTTCGCGAGGGTCTCGACGCGCGCCGGCGTGCCCGCCATCGCTCGACCACCGCCTGGTGCGCGGCTTCGACTACTACACGCGGACCACGTTCGAGTTCTCGTCGTCCGCCCTCGAGGCGGCACAGAACGGCATCGGCGGAGGCGGTCGCTACGACGGGCTGGTCGAGATGCTGGGCGGCCCGCCCACGCCGGGCATCGGCTTCGGCATCGGCATCGAGCGGTTGCTGCTGGCCTGTGACGCCGAGAGCGTCTTCGTCGTCGACCACCGCCACTCGACGCCTTCGTGGTCGATGTCGTCGGCGGCGGTACGGGCCCGCGACCTGGTCGACGAGCTCCGCCGGGCCGGGCTGCGGGCCGAGCGCGCCTACGACCAGCGCTCGATGAAGGCCCAGCTCAAGCTGGCCGACCGCTCGGGGGCCCGAGTGGCTCTCATCGTGGGACCCGACGAGCTGGCAGCGGGTACGGTGTCACTCCGACCGCTGCGCACCGGCGGCGGCCAGTGGCCGGTGCCGCAGGGCGACGTGGTGACTGCGGTCCGGACACGGCCCGCGCCACCTGATCTCGGCGCCCCGGGCCGGGCGTACGACCGGCCCCGGGTGACTCCGACGGAGGGCGACCACCGGTCGACGAAAGGAACACCGTGACCGTGCCCCAACAGCCCACCTCGATGCGCACCCATCTGTGCGGCGCGCTCCGGGCCGAAGACGTCGGTTCGGTGGTCCGCCTCTGCGGCTGGGTGGCCAAGCGGCGGGAGCACGGTGAGCACCTGGCCTTCCTCGACCTGCGTGATCACTCCGGGGTCGTCCAGTGCGTCGTGGACGGTAGCGTCGACGTGCGCAGCGAGTACGTGATCGCTGTCGAGGGGACGGTGCGGCCCGACCCGAGGGAACCGCCAACCCCGATCTCGCCACCGGCGACGTCGAGCTGTCCGATTGCGCGGTCACCGTGCTCAACCCGGCCGAGCCGCCGCCCTTCGCCGTCGATGACCGGGTGGAGGTCGACGAGGTCACCCGTCTGACCTACCGCTACGTCGACCTCCGCCGGCCGCGCATGCAGGCGAACCTGCGCACTGCGGTCGCTCGATCAACCGGGCCATCCGTCAGGCCATGGACGCCCAGGGCTTCGTCGAGGTCGAGACACCGCTGCTGTGGGCGCCGACCCCGGAAGGGGCCCGCGAGTTCATGGTGCCGAGCAGGAACGTCGCCGGGATCGGGCTACGTCCTGCCCCAGAGCCCCCAGCTGGCCAAGCAGCTCCTGATGGTGGCCGGCTTCGACCGCTACTACCAGATCGCCCGCTGCATGCGCGACGAGGACCTGCGCGCCGACCGGCAGTTCGAGTTCACCCAGCTGGACCTCGAGGCGTCCTTCGTGAGCCAGGACGACGTTCTCGGTTACGTGAGCGAGGCCGTGCTCGGAGGCCACCGAGGCGGTGACCGGCAACCCGGCCCGATCGCGTCGATCGGCTCACGTGGGCCGAGGCGATGGACCGCTACGGGACGGACAAGCCCGACCTGCGCTTCGGCATGGAGCTGTACGACTGCAGCGCCGTGTTCTCCTCACCGGGTTCCGGGCGTTCCAGGCACCGTCGGTGAAGGCCATCGTGCTCGAAGGCGGCGAGCTCGCTCAGCCGGTCCCGCATCGACGCATTGGTCGATCGAGCCAAAGCGCTCGGTGCACAAGGGACTGGCCTGGTGCCGCGTCGTCCCCGGGCCCGACGGTGACGAGAAGAAACGGTGTGTGCTCGAGTCGCCCATCGACAAGTTCCTGAGCGATGAGGAGCGAGCCGGCTTCCTCGAGGTGACGAATGCCGCCGCCGGCGATCTCATCTTGGCCGTGGCCGACGAGCACCGCGCTGGTCGGCCACGTGCTCGGCCAGCTGCGGGTGGAGCTCGGTGGGCGACCGGTCAGCGAAGGGCCGCACCGCTTCGTCTGGGTGGTCGACTTCCCCCTCTTCGAGGGCGTCGACGAGGCCGGGCACCCGTTGGCCGCCCACCATCCCTTCACCATGCCCCACCCCGATGACCTCGACCTGCTCGAGGCGGACCCGGTCGCCGGTGCGCTCACAGGCCTACGACCTCGTGCTCAACGGGTGGGAGCTCGGATCGGGGAGCGTGCGGATCCACCGGGCCGACATCCAGCGCCGGGTGTTCGCCGCCTTGGGCCTCGACGACGGAGGCGGCCGAAGCGCGCTTCGGGTTCCTGCTCGGCGCCTTCCGCTACGGGGCGCCCCCGCATGCCGGCTTCGCCGTGGGCCTCGACCGGCTGGTGGCCATCCTGGCCGGCGAGGACAGCATCCGAGAGGTGATCGCCTTTCCGAAGACCCAGTCGGGCTGGGACCCGATGACCGGCGCGCCCTCGCCACTCCTGCCGGCTGCGCTCGAGGCCGTCGGGCTGCGGGCGCTGCCCCCGGCCCACGGAGCAGTAGGGGCGCGGTGGCCCCCGAGGACCTCTTCGCCGGCGCGGCCGCCGAGCGGCTGGCCGCAGCGCGCCCCCCTCGCCGCCCGACTGCGGCCGCGCACCCTCGACGAGATCGTCGGCCAGCAGCACCTGGTCGGGCGCGGGCGCCCCGCTCGCGCGCCCTGGTGGAGACGCGACCGGCTGACGTCGGCCATCCTGTGGGGACCGCCGGGCACGGGCAAGACCACCCTGGCCACGGTGATCGCCGGCAGTCACGGCCAAGCATTCGTGCCCCTCTCGGCCGTGACGGCCGGGGTCAAGGACGTGCGGGAGGTCATCGAGTCGGCCCGCCGGCTCCTCGGCGAGCAGGGGCGGGGGACCATCCTCTTCCTCGACGAGGTGCACCGCTTCAACAAGGCGCAGCAGGACGCGCTGCTGCCGTCTGTCGAGGAAGGGCTCCTCGTGCTCATCGGGGCCACCACCGAGAACCCCTTCTTCGAGGTCAACGCGCCCCTCCTGTCGCGGTCCACGCTGTGGCGGCTCGAGCCATTGTCGGCCGAGGACCTGGAGGAGGTGGTGCGACGCGGGCTGACGTGCGGAGGGGGCCGAGGCCGAGACCGACGCCGTCGACGGCGCTGGTGGGGCTGGCCGACGGCGACGCCCGGGCCGCCCTCGGCACTCTCGAGGTCGCACTGGCCCTGGCCGGCTCCCGTCCCGATCGGACGTGAGGACGTGGAGCGGGCGCGGGCCAGCCGGCTGCACCACTACGGCGAGAGCGAGCACTACGACCAGGTCAGCGCCTTCATCAAGTCGATCCGGGGCTCGGACCCCGACGCCGGGCTCTACTGGCTGGCCCGGATGCTGGCCGCCGGCGAGGACGCCCGGTTCATCGCCCGACGGCTGGTCATCCTGGCCAGCGAGGACGTGGGCGAGGCCGACCCCATGTCCCTGGTGGTGGCCGATGCCGCCGCCCGGGCCGTCGAGTTCGTCGGCCTGCCCGAGGCGCAGCTCAACCTGGCCCAGGCCGTCGTCCATCTGGCCTGCGCCCCGAAGTCCAACCGGGTCACGGTGGCGCTCGTCGCGGGCCAAGGACGACGTGGCCGAGGGCCCGATGGGCGAGGTCCCCGCCCACCTGCGCGACGCCCACTACCGCAGCGCCTCGCGCATCGGCCACGGGGAGGGCTACGTCTACCCGCACGACGTCCCCGGGGCCTGGGTCGAACAGGAGTACCGTCCGCGGTCGGTGGTCGGCCCACCGCTACTACGAGCCGAGCGACCGGGGCCACGAGGCGGAGGTGGCCGAGCGCCTGGCCCGACCGCCGGACGGGGCACCCCGGAGGGGGAGGGGGAGTGATCCGCTCGCGGAAGTCCGAGCAGGTCGGCGACCGCACTGGTCAGAGCGAGCCATCGTCAGACTCGGCGGTGGGCGCCCGGGCTCGGCGCCCTTCTGGCCACGGTGGCGGCCGCCCTGGTCGGTGGGGGGGCACCGGCGGCGCGCCGCCGTCGTCGACGGCGCAACGTGACCGCCGGCCCATCGGCCAGCGTCCGCCTGGGCGGTAGCGCGGCCGCCCTGCCGCTCGGGTCTGCGGTGCTCGGGCCGGCAGACGGCCCAGAGTCGGCGAGTGCGGACGTGGTCCTCCAGCCGCGGGACCCCGACCGCCCTCCAGTCCTTCGCTACGGCCGTGTCGGAACCGGGCACGCCCTCCTACCAGCACTACCTGAGCACGGCCGGCTTTCGCCAGGCCTTCGGGCCGAGCCCGCAGACGGTCGCCGCCGTGCGGGTCCTGGCTGGCCGGCGTCCGGCCTGACCGTGGGGGCGACGTCGGCCAACGGGATGATCGTGCCGGTGAGCGGGACGGTCGGCCACCTCGAGCAGGTCTTCTCCGTGCCCCTGGTCCGGGCCCGGCTGCCCGGTGGGCGGGTGGCCCGGGCTCGGTCGACGGCGAGCCCCGAGGTCCCGGCCGACCTGGCCCCGGCCGTCGCCGGCGTCGTCGGGCTGTCGACCGTCGCCGAAGCCCACCCGCAGCTGGCCCTGGACCCACGCGCCCCGCAGCCGACGGCCGCATCGGGCGCCACCGAGCCGGCTGTTGGGTCGACGGCGCCGTCGGCTCCGACGGGGGGACAAGAGCCGCACTTCGGACCGTCGGCCTGCCCGGCGGCCATCGGTGCGGCCAGCGCCTACGGCGGCTGGACGGCCGACAGCCTGGCCTCGGCCTACGGCCTGTCCACCCTCTATGGGGCCGGCCGGGTGGGAGCCGGACAACAGGTCGGCCTGCTCGAGCTGGCCCCGTACTCGTCGAGTGACATCGCCGCGTACCAGTCCTGCTTCGGGACGAGCGCGACAGTCTCCGACGTGACCGTGGACGGGGGTCCGATCGGGGGAGCCATCGACGAGGCCGACCTCGACATCGAGATGGTGGCCGGGTTGGCCCCGAACGCCTCCGTCTCCGTCTTCTCCGGACCCAACACGGAGCGGGGGGCCATCGACACCTACACCCAGATGGTGGACGACTCGTCGATCCGGGTGCTCAGCACGAGCTGGGGGGTGTGCGAGCCGGAGCTCGACGCCGAGCGGACGGGCCGCCGAGCAGACGATCTTCGAGCAGGCCGCCGTCGCAGGGGCAGACCGTCCTGGCCGCGTCGGGCGACTCGGGCTCGAGCGACTGCTACAACCAGGCCAACGGTGACCCGAAGACCGGCCTGTTCGTCGACGACCCTTCCGACCAGCCCGACGTGACCGGGGTCGGCGGTACCTCGCTCTCCTCGTTCTCGCCCGACCGCCCGGCCGAATCCACGTGGAACGGCGACGGCGGGGCCAGCGGGGGCGGCAACTCGGACGTCTTTGCCGCGCCGTCATGGCAGAAGATCCCGGCGGCGCAGAACCCGTACACAGCGACACCTGTGGCCACGCTAAGAACGTCCAGTGCCGCGAGGTGCCCGACGTCGCCGCCTCGGCCGACCCCGAGCACGGCGACATCGTCCTCGTCGGCGGGATCGTGGGTCCCCCTCGGGGGGACGAGCGGCGCGGCGCCGCTGTGGGCGGCCCTCACCGCTGACATCAACCAGGGATGCGCCACCGCCGCCGGGTTCCTCAACACCAAGCTCTATCCCGCCGGCGCGGGCGGGAGTCGCCGCCCTTCCACGACGTCCGAACCGGGAACAACAACCTCTTCGGCGGCCCGCAGTACCCGGCGGCCACCGGCTACGACCTGGCCACCGGCTGGGGGTCGCCGAATGCCCCGGACCTGGTCGGCACCTTCACCGGAGCTGCGGCCGGATGCCCGTCGGTCACCAACGTGGACCCGGGCTCGGGTCCGGCCGTCGGCGGCACCACCGTCACCATCAGCGGGAGCGGCTTCGGCAACGGGGTGCCGACCGTGTTCTTCGGGCCGGCTGCCGCCCACGTGATCGCCCATTCGCCGACGTCGGTCACGGTCAGGCTCGCCCGACGTCACGACAGGCCAGACGGTCTCGGTCAGCCGTGACCGCCACCGGCCCGGCCGGCGGGCACCAGCGCCGCGGTGCCCGAGCAAGCATGTACACCTTCGTCTCCCCCCATGTGACCTCCGTCGTGCCGTTCAAGGGGCCGACGGCCGGCGGAGCGGTCAGGTCACCATCCACGGGACCGACTTCGGTCGGCGCCACCTCGGTCCGCTTCGGCTCGGTCGAGTCGCCCTCCTTCCGGGTCACCTCGGCGAGCTCGATCGTGGCGAGGTGCCGGCCGGGCCGGCCAGCGGGGCCAAGGTGGACGTGGTCGTGAACAACCCCGACGGCCAGAGCCCACTCGTGGCCGCCGACCGGTACACCTACGCCCTGCCTGGCTACTGGCTGGTGGCCTCGGACGGCGGCATCTTCGCCTACGGCAAGGCCGGCTTCTTCGGCTCGACCGGCGGCATGCACCTCAACCAGCCGGTGGTGGGGATGGCCGCCACCCCCGACGACCGCGGTTACTGGCTGGTGGCCTCCGACGGCGGCATCTTCGCCTACGGCGACGCCGGCTTCTACGGCTCGACCGGCGGGCATCGCACCTCAACCAGCCGGTGGTCGGGCATGGCCGCCACCCCCGACGGCGGGGGCTACTGGCTGGTGGCCTCCGACGGCGGCATCTTCGCCTACGGCGACGCCGGCTTCTACGGCTCGACCGGCGGGCATGCACCTCAACCAGCCGGTCGTCGGGCATGGCCGCCACCCCCGACGGCGCACGGCTACTGGCTGGTGGCCTCCGACGGCGGCATCTTCGCCTACGGCGACGCCGACTTCTACGGCTCGACCGGCGGGCATGCACCTCAACCGCCGGTGGTCGGGCATGGCCGCCACCCCCGACGGGCGCGGCTACTGGCTGGTGGCCTCCGACGGCGGCATCTTCAGCTACGGCGACGCCGACTTCTACGGCTCGACCGGCGGCATGCGCCTCAACCAGCCCGGTCGTGGGCATGGCGTCCGTCGCTGACCGGTGCGGGCTACTGGCTGGTGGCCTCCGACGGTGGCATCTTCAGCTACGGCGACGCCAACTTCTTCGGCTCGACCGGCGGCATGCGCCTCAACGACCCGGTCGTGGGCATGGCCGCCACCTGAGCGAACCCGCAAGCCCGAGACCGGCCGAGGGTGCGGTGGCCACCGGAGGCCTCGGGTCGCCGGAGGACACCATCTAAGCTGGTTGCACCATGTCCGCCGCCGATGTCGTCGTGCTCGTGGCCAGCGTGCTCGTCGCTCGGCGCCACCGCCGTGCTCATCTGTCGCCGTCGTCACCCTGCGCCGCCAGGTCGAGCGTCTGTCGGCCGCGGCCGACGAGCTCGGCCGCCAAGCGGTGCCGCTCGTGGCCGACGCCCACCGGGTGGTGGGCCAGGCCGCCACCGAGATGGAACGGGTGGGGGCCGTGCTCGACACGACCGAGTCGGTCCACGCCACCGTCGACTCGGCGTCACGGCTGGCCTACCGCGCTTTCGCCAATCCCGTCGTCAAGGTGCTGGCCGTCCGGGCCGGGGCCGCCACCGGCCTCCGCCAGCTGGCGGCAGCGGACGACGCGGCCGCAACGGCAACGACCCGGGCCCCCACTGAGGAACCATGCCCAAGCGCACGTTCTGGTTGGTGACCGGGGTCGCCATCGGCGCCGGGTCGTCGGTGTGGGCCGAGCGCCGGGTTCGCCGCACGCTGCAGGAGGCGGCGGCCCGCCTCCAGCCCGACGCCTTGGTGGTGACGGCGGGGCGGGGTGCCCAGAAGGCCGCCACTGCGGCCGGGCGTACGGCCCGGGCCGGCGCCAAGACGGCCGGTGGCCGGGTCCGTCATGGCGGTCACCGAGGGACGAGCGGAGATGCAGCGTCGCGAGGGCGCAGCTCTGGGCCGAGCTGTCGGACCGACAGGTCAGAGCGGGCGCTCCCCGGGGACGGCGGTGAGCGCCGGGCGCGGTCTCGGCGCCGACGAGCTCCGCCAGGCCTTCATCCGTTTCTTCACCGAGCGCGGACACATCGCCGTGCCGTCGGCCAGCCTCGTGCCCCACGACCCGACGGTGCTCTTCACCATCGCCGGGATGGTGCCCTTCAAGCCCTTCTTCACCGGCGACGAGACGCCGCCGTGGCCCCGGGCCACCTCCGTGCAGAAGTGCTTCCGGACGGTCGACATCGACGTGGTCGGCACCACGCCAGCGGCACTGCACCTTCTTCGAGATGCTGGGCAACTTCAGCTTCGGTGACTACTTCAAGGCCGAGGCCATCCCCTTCGCCTGGGAACTCGTCACCGGGGTGCTCGGCATCGACGGCGACCGGTTGTGGATCACCGTGCACGAGACCGACGACGACGCCGAGGCCATCTGGCGCGACGTGGTCGGCGTTCCGGCGGCGCGCATCCAACGACATGGGCGACGACAACGTCTGGAAGGGCGAGGGCATCGGACCGTGCGGGCCGAGCTCCGAGCTCTTCTTCGACAAGGGGCCGGACTACGGGGCCGAGGGCGGTCCGGCCCACGGTGGCGAGGAGCGCTTCGTCGAGATCTGGAACCTCGTCTTCATGCAGTACGACCGCCATGCCGGACGGCACGACGGACGACCTGCCCCGACCGAGCATCGACACCGGGGCCGGCCTCGAGCGCATCCTTCCGGTCCTCCACGGCGTCGACTCGATCTTCGACACCGAGCTGTTCCTCCCCCTCCTCGAGGAGGCGCAGTCGATCACCGGCCGGACCTACGGCGAGGACGAGGACGACGACGTGGCCCTGCGGATCCTGGCCGACCACGGCCGGGCCATGTCCATGGTGGTGGCCGACGGCGTGCTCCCGGCCAACGAGGGACGCGGCTACGTGCTGCGCCGAATCATCCGGCGGGCGGTGCGGCGGGGCCGGCAGCTCGGGGTGACCGAGCCGTTCACGCCCCGCCTTGTCGACGTGGCCGTCCAGGTCCTCGGCGCCGCCTACCCGAGCCTGGCCGAACAGCACCAGCTGGTCACCGACGTGATCGCCCGCGAGGAGGAAGGGTTCCTCCGGACCCTCGCCACCGGGTCGGCCATCCTCGAGGACGAGCTGGCCGCGGCCGGCGACATGCTGGCCGGCGAGGTCGCCTTCCGGCTGCACGACACCTACGGGTTCCCGGTCGAGCTCACCGTCGAGATCGCCGAGGAGGCCGGCAAGCAGGTCGACCTGGCCGCCTTCGAGGCGGCCATGGACCGCCAGCGCGAGGCGGCCCGGGCCGCCGCCCGCTCGGGCAAGGCGGTGGCCGGCAACGAGGCTTACCGGTCGGTGCTCGACAACGAGGGTCCGACCGCCTTCGTGGGGCTACGGCCGGGACCACTACGCCGCTCCCGCCCGGGTGGTGGCCGTGCTGCGCGACCTCGAACCCGAGGCGACGGGCACGCCGGGCACCCGGGCACGCCGAGGTCTTCCTCGACCGCACGCCCTTCTATGCCGAGTCGGGTGGCCAGATGGGTGACACCGGCACCATCGTGACCGAGACGGGCACGGCCCTCGTCTACGACACCGTCTCGCCCGTGCCCGGCCTCGTCGCCCACCGGGCCGAGATCACCGGCGAGATCTTCGCCGGACAGGACGCCCTCGCCACCATCGACGGCCCGCGCCGGGAGGCGCTGCGCCGCAGCCATACCGGCACCCACCTGCTGCACGCCGCCCTGCGCCAGGTGCTGGGCGACCACGTGCGCCAGCAGGGCTCACTCGTCGCCCCCGACCGGTTGCACTTCGACTTCAGCCACCACGGGCCCGGTGGCCGACGAGGAGCTCGATGCCGTCCTGGCCATGGCCAACGAGGACGTGCTCACCGATGCCCACGTCGACGTCGAGGAGATGACCAAGGCCGAGGCCGAGGCGGCCGGTGCCCTCGCCTTCTTCAAGGAGAAGTACGGCGAGCAGGTGCGGGTGGTTCGGGCCGGGCCCCATTCGGTCGAGCTGTGCGGCGGCACCCATGTGTCCGCCCTCGGCGCCATCGGCCCCATCGCCGTCGTCTCGGAGTCCTCCATCGGGGCCAACACCCGCCGCATCGAGGCCGTGACCGGCGTGGCCTCCCTCGGCCGCTACCGCGACCCTCGAGGGGCTGGTCACCGAGTCGTCCGGCCGCCTGCGGACCGAGCCCGAGTACCTCACCGAGTCAATCGAACGCCTGCTCGAGCGCCAGCGCGCCGCGGACAAGGCCCTGGAGGAGGCCCGCGGTCGCGAGCTCCGGGCCGAAGCCGGCCACCTGGTGGCGGAGGCCGAGGCGGGCGTGGTCGTGGCCCGACGGGACGGGCTCGACCCCGACCGGCTGCGCGATCTGGCCCAGGCCACCCGGGTCCTCGGTGGTCTGCGGGCCGTGGTGGTGGCCGGCAGCCCCGATGGTGCCCGGGCCAGCCTGGCCGTGGCCGTGGCCTGGCCGCGAGCGGGGAGCGGCAACAACGGGGACGGGGCTGTGCACGCCGGCGAGCTCGTCCGCCGGCTGGCGCCCCTCCTCGGCGGGGGCGGCGGAGGGAAGCCGGAGCTGGCCGTGGCCGGGGGCAAGGACGTCGCCGGCATCGACCGGGCCCTGGAGGAGGCCCGCGCCGTCCTCGGTGGTGCGTGACCGGGCATGGGTGACGAGCAGGCGGCCCGACGGCGGGCCATGGGCGTCGACCTCGGGTCGCGGCGCATCGGCGTGGCGGTGACCGACGCCGCCGGCACCATGGCCTTCCACGGTCGACCCTCGTGCGCACCGGCGACCCCGACCGCGACCGGCAGGCACTGGTCGACCTGGCCCTCGACATCGGGGCCGAGGTGGTGGTGGTCGGCCACCCGCTCTCCCTCGACGGGTCGAGCGGGCCGGCGGCAGGGCGGTCGAAGTCGAGGCCGAGGCGCTGGCCGAGGCGCTGGCGGTCCATGGGCGTCGACCTCGAGCTGTTCGACGAGCGGTTCACCACCGTGACCGCCGAGCGCGAGCTGGCCGCCGCCGGGGTGCCGGCGCGGCGCCGGCGTGCCGTCGTCGATCGCAGCGCGGCCGCCGTTCTGCTGCCGCCTGGCTCGACGGTGTCGCACGCCGGTGACCGACGGGGAAGGCCCGCTGACGGACAGCGCCCCGGGCACCGGCGATCAGACCGGAGCGCGGCGACCGCGCCCGATGGACGAGCAGGAGCCGGAGGAGGAACCACTCGGCGCCGACGAGTCATCGCCGGAGCCATCCAGGCGTCCTCCGCCGGCATCCGTTGCGGCTGGCAGCCGTCGTCGTGATCCTGGCCGGCCTGTCCTTCATCGTCGGCGGTGTTCCTGTGGGTGCGGGCCGAGGCCGACCCCTCGGGGCCGCTCGGGCGCCAGGTGGTCGTGACGGTCGCGCCGAACGCCAGCGTGAACACGGTCATCAGCGCACTGGCCGCCCGTGGCGTGGTCGGGAGCGCGCTGGCCTACCGGGTCTGGAGCCAGTTCAACCACCTGCCGAGCGTCCAGGCCGGGACCTACGCCTTCAACCAGAACTCGAGCTTCAACCGGGTCCGCAGCGTCCTGGCCGCTGGGCCCAACGTCTTCGGCTTCACCATCCCGGCCGGCTTCACCGTCCACGAGGTGGCCGAGCGGGTGGGCCAGGTGCCCGGGCTTCAGCCAGAAGGCCTTCGAGGCGCTGGCCACGAGCGGGACCGTGCACTCGCCGTGGCAGCCGGTCGGGGTGACCAACCTCGAAGGGCTGCTCGGGACCGGCAACTACCGGGTCGTGCCGGGCGAGACCGAACACGATCTCCTCGTCGACATGGTCGACCGCTTCGACGAGCTGGCCGACGGCGAGGGCCTGGCCACCGGGTCGGCCCGCCTCGGCTACACCCCCTACCAGGTCGTCACCATCGCCTCCATCGTCGAGAAGGAGGGGGTCATCAAGAAGAACCTCGGTCCGGTGGCCCGGGTCATCTACAACCGCCTGGCCGCCGGGATGATGCTGCAGATGGACTCGACCGTCCTCTACGCCGAAGGCCGCGACGGTGGCACGGTGACCTCGGCCGACCTGGCCACCGCAGACGCCCGTACAACACCTACCTCAACGCCGGGCTGACCCCCACTCCCATCTGCTTCCCGAGCCGGCCTCGCTCGCCGCTGCCCTCAACCCGCCCGCCGGGGTCGTGGCTCTACTTCGTGGTGGTCAAGGCCGACGGGACCGAGGCCTTCGCCGACACCTATCGCCGAGCAGCAGGCCAACGAGGCCTTGGCTCGAGCGCGCGGTGTGCCGTGAGCGCCGGGGTGACCGGTGACGCCGACGGAAGGACGTGTCGCACGGCCGCCGCGCCGGGCCTCTCGGCGGCCACCGCAGTGGTGGGCGTCATCGGCGACCCGGTCGACCACTCGCTCTCGCCCCGGCTGCACAACGCGGCCTTCGCGGCTATGGACCTCGACTGGGTGTCGGTCGGCTTCCCGGTCGCGGCCGGCCGCACCGCCGAGGCCGCTGCGCGGGGCGGCGGCCCTCGGGCTCCGCGGGCTGTCGGTGACCATGCCCCACAAGGAATGGCCGCCACGGCCGGCCGATCGGCTCGGCTCGGAAGCGGCACGCGCTCGGACGCGGTGAACTGCGTGGTCTTCGACGACGGCGTGGCCGTGGGCGAGAACACCGACGGCGCCGGTCTGGTGGCCGCTCTCCGACGCGGGCGGTCACTTCGAACCCGACGGGACGACGCTGCCTGGTGGTCGGGTGCCGGCGGCGCCGGTCGGGCGGCCGTGGCCGGGCTGGCCGATGCCGGGGCCGCCGAGGTGGTGGTGGTCAACCGGTCACGGCCGAACGGGCCGAGGCCGCGGCCGCGCTGGCCGGGCCGGCCGGACGGGTGGGATCGGCCGAGGACGCCGCCGTCATGTGACCTCGTGGTCAACGCCACACCATCGGCATGAACGGTGCCGGCGCCGGCGGCAGCCGACCTGCCCGTCGACCCCCGCTTCCTGCACGCCGGGCAGTGGGTGGTCGACCTCGTCTACTACCCGAGGCGCACACCGTGGCTCGAAGCGGCCGAGTCGGCCGGGGCGGCGGTGAGCAATGGCGTCGGGCATGCTCGTCCACCAGGCGGCGCTGCAGATCACCCGCTGGACCGGGAGGGAGGTGCCCGTCGAGGCCATGTGGCAGGCGGTGGCGGACGACGCCGGCGGAGGTGGGCGACCGCCCTGAGTCCGGCGCCCCGGGAGCGGCCGGGGCGCCGGGTAACGTGGTCGCCGGAGTGCTGCGGTGACCTACGCCCCTGCCACGCTGGCCGGCCGTTCGCGGCACATGACGGTCCGGGCCGACCCGGTGCTGATCGTCACCTCATTCATCCTGGCCGGCGGTGGGCACGGTCATGATCTATTCGGCCACCCGGGACCAGCTGGCCCTGAACGGCGAAGACCCGCGCTACTGGCTGAAGCGCCAACTGGCCTTCGTCGTGCATCGGCGCCGGTGGTCATGGTCGGGGTCATCCTGCTCGACTACCGACGTCTCGAACAGCTGAGCACGATCCTCTACGTCGGCACCCTGCTCGCCCTGTCTGGCGTCCTGGCCCATCGGGAACTCGAGCCAGGGGGCCCAGCGATGGTTCCCGCTCGGGCCCTTCCAGCTCCAGCCGTCCGAGTTCGCCACCCTCATTCTCATCATCGCCATCGCCACCTACTGCGCCCGACGACCGGAGGGACTCGAATTCCGCGACCTGGTGCGCATGGTGCTGCTGGCCGCGGTTCCGATGCTCCTCGTGATCAAGCAACCTGACCTCGGGACGGCGATCCTCATGGCCGTCGTCCTGATGGTCATGCTGGCCATGGCGGGGATGCCCGGCCGCTATCTCATCCTTCTGATCGTCGGCGCCTTAATCGTCACTGTGGTCTGCGTTGAGGCTCGGGCTGCTGCAGCAGTACCAGATCCAGCGGCTGACCGGCTTCATCTCGCCCAACGGAGCAGGGCCGGACCGTCCACTACAACGTGACCCAGGCCAAGAACGCCATCGCCAACGGCGGCATCTTCGGCAAGGGGCTGTTCCGCGGGACCTCGACCAACCTGGCCTATGTGCCCGAGCAGCAGACCGACTTCATCTTCTCGGCGGTGGGGGAGCAGCTCGGCTTCGTCGGGGCCGGCGTGCTGCTCCTCCTCTACGGGGTCCTGGCCTGGCGCATCCTGCGAACGGCCCAGCTGGCCCGGGACACCTACGGCCGCCTGATCTGTGCCGGGGTGCTTCGCCCTGCTCGTCTTCTCGGTCTTCGAGAACGTGGGCATGAACATGGGCATCATGCCGGTGACCGGCATCCCGCTTCCGTTCCTGTCCTACGGCGGCTCGGCCATGATCGCCTTCTTCATCGCCATCGGGCTCGTCTCGAGCGTCCATATCCGAAGCGTGCGGTGAGCGAGTCATGACCGAGCCGATCGACCCGGACCCGTCGACCGGCGGCGTCGGTCCCGGCCGAGGAGCCGGCGCCACCGGAGCGAAGGAGAGCGTGCCGCCGACGCCGAGACGCCCGAGACGCCGGAGCGGTCGAGACCTGATGAGCCAGTGGCGACCTGCCAGCGTCGACGGCCGTCGATGAGGGCCGACGGTTCCGCCGGATGCCGATGTCCCAGTCGCGAGCCGGCGGCCGGACTGTGGCCGGGCCGGCCAACTTCCGCACCGCCCTCGTCTCGACCGTGACGGTCGACCTACCCAGCCAGCACGCCACCGTGGTGCTGCGCGAGAACGAGTCGCCCCGACGTCAGCTTTCCTTCGCCATCGGCATTCCCGACGCCGTGGCGCTGTCCCACGCCCTGCGCCGGA
This sequence comes from uncultured Acidimicrobiaceae bacterium, assembly GCA_963774915.1. Lineage (GTDB taxonomy): Bacteria > Actinomycetota > Acidimicrobiia > Acidimicrobiales > RAAP-2 > CAVSNH01. The sequence continues at coordinate 123,606 of CAVZGR010000002.1, forward strand.
TCACCACGCCCCGCCCACTCACCCACGAGCTCATGAGCGAGGTGCTCGAGGGAGCCGAGGTCGATCTGGTGGCCGTCCGGGTGGTCGGGCGCCAGGGCGCGGTCGTACTTCGCCGAGCTCGACGTGCGCAGTCGGGCCGGCCGAGGCGTCCACGCCTGCCGCCCGTCGGACGGGCTCACCTTGGCCCTGCTCCAAAAGGTGCGGTGCCCATCCTGGTCGATCGCCGACTGTTCGAGGAACGGGGGACGTCGGCCGCCTGAGTTCGGCCTGAGCGCGGCCCGTCGTCCGGCCCAGCTCCGCCCCGCCAGTGCCGGTCAGCCGCCCGTCAACAGTCGTTGCCGCCGCTCCCTGTCCTGTTCGTACTGGACTCGCTCGGCTTCGTCGATGGTGCCACGCCCTCGTCCGAGATCCGCATGAGAAGGGCGATGAGGACGTAGTTGGCGATGAGGGCGGATCCTCCGTAGGAGACGAACGGGAAGGGTGATGCCGGTTAGGGGAAGGAGCCGGACGACGCCGCCGATGATGAAGAAGGCCTGGAAGCCGATGATGATGGTGAGCCCGGTGGCGGTGAGCTTGGCGAACTCGGACCGGGCGGCCTGGGCGATGCGGAACCCGGTACCGGCCAGCAGCAGGAAGGCGACGACCACCATGGTCGAGCCGAGCAGGCCCATCTCGTTGCCGATGACGGCGAAGATCGAGTCGGTGTTCGAGTTGGGGATCTCGTAGGCGCCGAAGCCGAGCCCGAGGCCCTGTCCGCCGATGCCCCCCGAGCCCAGTGCGTACCAGGCCCGACGCAGCTGGTGGCCGGGGTCGCTGGGTAGATGTGCGCCAGGGGTCGAGCCACGTCTCGACCCGGATGTGGGTCTGGGTGAAGTAGCGGCCGGCTACATAGGCGCCGACGGCGAAGAGCACCACGCCGAAGACCAGGTAGCCGGTGCGGCCGGTGGTGACCCACAGCAGCGCGATGAACAGGGTGAAGAGGAGGGCGGAGAAGCCGATGTCGTCCTCCAGGCTCATGACGCCGATGGCGAAGGCCCAGGCCAGAAGGATGGGGACCAGCGGCCGGGGGTCGATGACCAGGCGGTTGCCCGAGCCGGGCCGTGGGGATGGTGAGCAGCTCCCGCTTCTCGGCGAAGTAGGAGGCGAAGAAGATGCAGAGCAGGATCTTCGCCACCTCGACCGGCTGGAACTGGAAGCTCCCGATCCGGACCCAGAGCCGGGCGCCGTTGATGGTCGGCCCGACGGGATGGGGCACGAGGGGGAGGAGCAAGAGGACGACGCTGAGGACAAGGAGCAGGTAGCGGTAGCGGTCGAGGTCCCGCGAGCGGCGGATGAAGATCAGGGTGAGCACGTAGGCGGCCACACCACCGGCCGTCCACGCCGCCTGGAAGGGGGCGTAGTTCTCGCCCGTGCCGAGGTCGATGCGCAGGATGAAGACGTAGCCGATGCCGTTGAGCAGGAAGGCGATGGGAAGGACGACGGCCGAGGCGTCGGGCACGAAGATGCGGTTGGCGATGTGGGCGACCCCGCCGAGCACGAGCATCACGACGAGCAGGGGCACCACGTCGGCCGGGACCTTGGCCGTGTTGCCCAGGATCATCAGCGTGTAGGCGGCCACGATGATGACCGCCGCCGCGACCAGCAGGCCGAGTTCGGTCCGGCGGCGGGCCTTCACCCCGCAGGACCGCTCGCTTCGGCCGCAGGGACCGCAGGAGGAGGGCCATTGGCCCGAGAAGCCTACGGGACCGCTCCGAGCAGTCGGGGGAGGCGGCCGCCGGCCGCATGCCGGCACAGGACCTGGCGCGACTGGGGCCGGCGGTACCATGACCGGCGATGGGCGGCTCGTCGATCCTCGGTCGACGACCGTGACCCGGCACGCCGTGACCGATCGATCGATGCCGACCGGTCCTCCGGGCCGTCGCCGGTCCGGCCTCGGACCCACGGCCACCCCTGCCGCGCACCGCCGTGGCCCCATCTGGCCCGAGCCGGTCATCGATGCCGGGCCGGTCCGGCGGGGATGCTGCCGCCGACGGCCTGAGGACCGCACGCTGATCCAGCGCCGGGCGGTTTCTCAACCGCGACCTCTCCTGGCTCGAGTTCGGTGCCCGCCTCCTGGAGCTGGCTGCCGACGACCGTCTTCCCCTCCTCGACCGGGTGGACTTCCTGGCTCTCTTCGCCGAAGGTCTCGACAGCTCTTCCAGGTCCAGGTGGCCGGGCTCGAAGACCAGGTGGCGGCCGGCCTGCGCACCCGCTCGCCGGACGGGCTGAGCCCCGAGGAGCAGTGCCGGGCCATCGGCGACCGGGCGGCCGAGCTCGTGGGCTGGCAGAACCGGCTCTACGCCGAGGAGCTCGAGCCGGCCCTCCGGGCCGAGGGCATCGTGGTGACCGACTGGCGCGACTCTCGACCCGACCGACCGGGACCATCTCGAGCAGGTCTTCGACCGCCAGGTCTTCCCCATCCTCACCCCGCTGGCCGTCGACCAGGCCCATCCCTTCCCTTACATCTCCAACCTCTCGCTCAACCTGGTGGTCCGGGTCACCGACCCCGTCTCCGGGGACGAGCCGCATCGCCCGGGTCAAGGTTCCGCCCGTCTTGCCTCGGTTCGTGTCCTGCCCGACGGTCGCCGGCTGGTGGCCATCGAGCAGGTCATCGCCGCCCATCTCGATGCCTCTTCCCGGCCATGGAGATCAGCGACCACCACGCTTCCGGGTGACCCGAAATGCCGACTCTGTCCATCGAGGACGAGGACGGGACCGGTTGGCCGCGGTGGAGCTCGAGCTCCACCGCCGGCGGTTCGGGCAAGCGGTTCGGCTGGAGGTGGCGGCCGCCATCCCGCCCGATCTGCTGGACATGCTGGTCGAGGAGGTGGGCGTGCCCGCCGACAGCGTGCTCCTGAGCGACGTGCCCGTCGATCTCAGCGGGCTGCGGGCCGTGGGGTCGATCGACCGGCCCGACCTCCGGTCGCCGCTGTGGACGCCCGTCGTCCCGGCCGCCCTGGCCGACTGGCGGCGCCAGTTCTTCTCCGTCGCTGCTCGGGCGACGACGTCCTCGTCCACCACCCTTACGAGTCCTTCGCCGCCTCGGTCGAGGCATTCGTGTCGGTGGCCGCCGACGACCCGGACGTGCTGGCCATCAAGCAGACCCTCTACCGCATCGGCGGCGACAGCTCGATCGACCGACGCGCTGCATCCGGCCTCACTCGGCCGGCAAGGAGGTCACCGCGGTCGTCGAGCTCCAGGCCCGCTTCGACGAGCAGGGCAACATCGCCCGGGCCCGCGCCCTCGAGGAAGCGGGCGTGCAGGTGGTCTACGGACTGCGGCAGCGAAAGACCCACTCGAAGATGCTCCTCGTGGTCCGGCGGGAGGGTGACGTCGCTTCGGCGCTACTGCCACATCGGCACCGGCAACTACAACTCGACGACGGCCCGCAGCTACGAGGACCTCGGGTCTGTTGACGAGCGACGCCGACATCGGCGCCGACGTGGGCGAGCTGTTCAACGTGCTGGCCGGATCGGCCAAGGTTCCCGACCTCCGCCGGCTGGTGGCCTCCCCGTTCAGCACCCGCGGAGTCGCTCATGGAACGCATCGCCGAGGAGCCCGAGGCGGGACGGCCGGTGCCATCACCATGAAGATCAACGGTCTGACCGATCCTGGCGTGATCGACGGCTCTGTACGCAGCCTCCGCAGGCGGGGTGCCAGGTCGACCTCGTCGTCCGCGGCCGGTGCTGCCTGCGGCCCGGCGTGCCGGGGCTGTCGGAGCGCATCACCGTCCGGTCGATCGTGGGCCGCTACCTCGAGCACTCGCGCATCTACCGGTTCGGCGGGGCGGCCGGGCGTCCGCTGCACCTCTACCTGGGTTCGGCCGACCTCATGGAGCGCAGCCTCGATCGCCGGGTGGAGGTGCTCGTCCCGGTGGACGACCCGGCTCATCGGCGACCGGCTCCTCGGCATCCTCGATGCCGCCCCCGGGACGAGGCCAACGCGTGGATGCTCGGTCCCGACGGGCGAGTGGCGGCGGGGGTGCGCCGGAACGAGACCGGCCGGCCTTCAGCCTCCAGGCCCACCTCGCCGGCCAGCGCCCTCGGCTCGCGCCGTGCTGAGCCCATCGGGAGCCTCAGCCGGGACGAGGCCGGTGCCATCGCCAGCTGGTGAGCCGGCGCCGGCTCGGTGCCGAGTGCGTGGCCGCGAAGGTCAGGAAGCCGACTCCGGGCCGCCTGCACCATGGCCCGAGCCTCGCCGTTGGCCCGCGGCGGGCCCGCTCGGCGAAAGCGGTGACGCCGGCGCCGGTTGCGATGGGCGCCGGCGGAGAACGTCGTGAATGGCCATCGAGCCGGCCCGGCGGGCCGACGCCGGGGCCTCGTAGCGATGCGCAGGCGGAAGGGCACGGTCGAGGTGGACGGAGACCACCGGAGCCCCGGCCAATTCCGATGGCGCCGGTCCGACAGCTGGCGCACTCCGGTCCCGCCAGCTCGGAGCGGTCCGTCCGGCGCTCGAGTTCGAGGGAGGCATAGGCCAGGCCACCGACAGGGGATGGGCAGCCAGAAGTTCACGGCCCGGTAGGCGAGCACGCCGAGAGGGCCTGCCCGGCCGTCGGCCCGAAGCCGGTGATCATGGACACCAGGACGAGCTCGACCACGCCGAGGCCAGCTGGGGTGAGGGGGATGGCGGCCAGGATGTTGGCCAGCCCATAGGCCAGAGCAGGTCGACGGGCGAGACGAAGTGGCCGAAGGCGGCGACGAATACCCAGAGCGAGGCCGCGTCGAGCAGCCAGTTGGCGGCGGCCCATCCGACGGCCCGCCGAGTGAGCGACCGGTCGGCCACGAGGTCGGAGAACCGCTGGGCTAGGCCTTCGATGAGGCCGACGAACCGGTCGGGGTCGACGAAGCGGCAGGCGGCCGCCGATCCGCCGGACCACCTGGCGGGCCCGCTCCGGCCCCCGGGTGAGCGAGCCAGAGGAGGCCGCCGAAGGCCGACGAGGAGGACCAGCGCCGACGGCGGCGGCCACCATGACCAGGATCGAGCCCGAGGCTGAGCCACCCCGCTGGCTCGGCCGGCACGTGGAAGCCATGGACGGCGAGGAACCCGACCAGGGCGAGCCAGAAGATGACGTTGAGGACGACGGCCGAGCCGATGCCCTGGGTGCCGAGGGCGAAGCCGGCATCGGAGCTGGTCACCCCGGACTGGGTCAGGAGCCGGTAGCCGAGCGCGGCGCCCGGGGCGGTGCCGCCGGGCGCGACGTGGCTGAGAGACAGGGTCGAGAGGTTGATGCGGAACAGGCGCAACCGGCGAGGGCCGCCGGGGGGCAGGACGGCGTGGGTCAGCTGGGTGTAGGCGACCAGGGCGCCGATCTCGAGGAGCGACGCCGAGGACCAGGTAGGCGGGGTGGATATGGGCGAGGGTGGCGACCTCGGCCCGGTGCGAGGCGACCAGCGGGAGGGCCACATAGAAGACGAAGAGGAAGGCGAGCACGGTGCCCACGCGACAGCGGACCTCGTTGCGCCGAGGAAGCGGGCCCCGGTGCCACCAGCGCCGGCCCATCGGCGCCTGGTCCGTCGCCCGCCATGGCCGTACATGTTGGCACGCTGCGTCGCCGCGAACCTGACATGCTGGGGCAGGTGGGGGACGAGTGACCACGCCGAACGGGGACGAGCGAGGCGCTCGCCACTCCGATTCCACCGAGCTGCGGTCGACGCACGTCTGACCCAGTGCGCAGCCGACCGACGATCGTCAGCGAGACGTCCGGTCGAGCTCCGGGACCGGGAGGTCGGTTCGGACGCCCCTCGCCGTGAGCGCCTCTTCGCCGCAGCTTCGGCCAAGGGCGTACCCTGCGGACCATCCTGGTCGTCGACGCCGTGGTCATCGCCACCTGGGTGCTCTACCGGCTCATCGGACGCCTCAAGGAGATCATTCTCTGGATCCTCATCGCCGCCTTCGTGGCCCTCGTGCTCAACCCGGCGGTGGCGTTCCTCCAGCGCCACCGGATGCGCCGCGGGGTGGCCGTGCTCATCGTCTATGCCATCGCCGCTGTCGTTGCCTTCTTCGGCTTGCTCGGCCTGTTCGGCTACCCGCTCGTGAACTCGGTGACCCACGTGGCCACACAGCTGCCCACCATGGTGAAGGACGTGGAGAAGGGCCACGGCTGGCTGGCCCACACCCTCGCAGCACTTCGGACTGCTCAAGTGGGTGCAGAAGAACGCCCCGAAGTTGGAGACGGCGGCGCACAACCTGGGCAAGCCGGCCCTCAGCGAGGGGGCCAACCTGGGCAAGGCGGTCTTCTCGACCATCCTCGGCCCTCTTCACCATCGGCTTCCTGTCGCTGTTCATGCCAGCTCGAGGCACCGCGCCTGCGGCGCGGCTTCCTCGGAACCCTGCGGCCCGACCGCCGGCGGGACGTGGAGGACATCGCCCACACCGTGTCCCGCTCGGTCACCGCCTACGTCCTCGGCACGGTGGCCCTCTCCTTCATGTTCGGGCGGTCGTCCTCGTGACCATGCTCATCCTGGGCGTGCCCTTCGCCTTGCTCATCGCTCTGTGGGTCGCCCTCGTGGCCATGATCCCGTTGGTCGGCGGCCTGATCGCCGCCATACCGAGCGTGATCCTCGCCCTCCTGCACTCGCCGACGGCCGGCATCGTCATGCTCATCGTCTTCATCGGCTTCCAGTTCGTGGAGAACCATCTGCTGTATCCGATCGTCATGAGCCGGACTCGGTACGCATGAACCCACTCTGGGTGCTGCTCTCCATCCTCGTCGGGGCCAACCTGGGTGGGGTGTTCGGGTCGGCCCTCGGGGCGCTGGCCGGTGCCCTGGTCGCCATCCCGGTGGGGGGCGCCGTTCAGGTCATTGCTCGCGAGGTGTGGCAGCGCACCAAGGCGACCGGCCCGGGTCGGGGGAGACGGCCACGACATCGGCCGTGGAGGTCGACGGTGCGGTGCCGAGGTCTCGACCTCAGGCCCACCGGAGCCGCCGGCGTGGCGCCTCGCCCTTGATGATGGGCTGGCTGTCCGCTCGGGACCGGGTCCAGCCACCGAGTACCGGGTGCGCCGCCCGGTTGGCACGCCTCTCGTAAGCTGGCCCGATGGAAGTGCTGGTCGTCCTGCCGACCTACAACGAGTCGGCCAACATCGACACCGTCCTGCGCCGGGTGCGTGCGGCCCTGCCGGCGGCCAGCGTGCTGGTGGTCGATGACGGAAGCCCGGATGGCACGGCCGACATCGCCGAGCGGATCGGCAAGGAGCTCGGCAACGTCGAGGTCATGCGACGCCACGAGAAGTCCGGGCTCGGCAGCGCCTATCGGGCCGGCTTCCGATGGGGGCTCGAGCGCGGCTTCGACGCCTGCGTCGAGATGGACTCCGACCTCTCGCACGAGCCCGAGGCCCTACCCGAGCTGGTCGCCCCCCTCTCCGAGGGTTACGAGCTGGTCATCGGGTCCCGCTACGTCCCCGGTGGACGCATTCCCAACTGGGCCTGGCATCGGCGGCTTCTGTCGCGGGGCGGCAACGTCTATGCGTCGCTGCTGCTCGGGCCTGGGTGTGGCCGATTCGACGGCCGGATTTCGTGCCTACGCGGCCACGGCCCTCCGGCGGATCGACCTCGATTCCATCCGGGCCGACGGTTACGGCTTCCAGATCGAGATGACCTACGCCACCATCCGCTCGGGGGGCGCGGTGACCGAGGTGCCGATCCGATTCGTCGACCGGGTCGAGGGGGAGTCGAAGATGTCCACCTTCATCGTGGTCGAAGCCCTCGTCCTCGTGACCTGGTGGGGCCTGCTGCGGGCGACACACGCCTTTCGGCGGCTCGCTCGACCCAGCGACTCGTCGAGCGCCCACTGACCGATTGGCGACGGCGCCCGGTCAAGCCGTCCGTGCGACCTCAGTGGAAGTAACGGAAGACGACCTCGGCCACGCAGCTGGGCTTGGTTGACCCCTCGGTCTCGAAGGTGAGCTCGAGCACCACCTGGACCCCCTTGGCGACGTCGTCGGCTTCCTTGACGGCCACGCCGATGCGCAGGTTGCTGTCAACCGGCACCGGTGCAGGGAACCGAACCTTGTTGCAGCCATAGTTGACGCCCATCGAGGTCCCCTCGACGACGAGGACTTCGTGGAGCAGTCCCGGGGCGAGCGACAAGGTCAGGTAGCCGTGGGCGATGGCCGTCCCGAACGGTCCCGACTTGGCCCTCTCCGGGTCGACGTGGATCCACTGGTGATCGCCGGTGGCATCGGCGAACAGGTTGATCTGCTCCTGGGTGACTCGGTGCCAGTCGCTATAGCCGAGGTGGGTGCCGACGAGCTCTTTGAACTTGTCGATGTGCACGGTGGTTGCCATGGACCAACTGTAGGGGAGCGCACAGGGCCCGACCACCGCCAGGTGAGGTGGGCCGGTGGTCAGGTGAGGTTTGCCTGTGATCGAGGATCAGTACGTCCTCACCAGGAGCGCTCGTCGGTACGCTGCCAGCCGTGGTCATCGAGTCCCACCACCATCACCGAGACGTCCAGACCGGTGGCGCCCGCGCCGCCGTCTTCGGAGTGTCCGACGGTCTGGTCTCCAACGTTGCCCTGATTTTGGGCATTGCCGGGGCCCATGCCTCGGCCGGCGCGGTTCGGCTTGGCCGGCGTGGCCGGGCTCATCGCCGGTTCGTTCTCGATGGCCGCCGGCGAGTACGTCTCGATGCGGGCCCAGTCCGAGCTCATGCAGCGAGAGCTCGACGTCGAGGCTCAGGCCATTCGAGCGCGACCCCGAGGTCGAACGTCGCGAGCTGGCCGCCATCTACGTGAGCCGCGGCCTCGACGCCAACATGGCCGACGAGCTCTCCGGCAAGATGATGCGCGACCCGGAGATCGCCCTCGAGACCCACGCCCGCGAGGAGCTCGGCATCGACCCGACGCGGAACGGGCGTCCTCTCCAGGCGGCCGCCTTCTCCTTCATCACCTTCGCCCTCGGCGCCCTCGTGCCGCTGATGCCCTGGCTCATCACCAACGGGCACCACCGCCACCATATGGTCGGTCGTCCTCGGTGGGGCGGGCGCTTTGGCCGTCGGGGCCGGCCTCGCCCACTTCACGGGCCGCTCGTGGTTGTGGTCGGCCGGCCGTCAGCTGCTCATCCTGGGCATCGCCGCCGGCGTGACCTTCTCGATCGGCCGGCTCATCGGTACCGGCTGAGCCGTTCGAACGGCCGGAGCGCCCGAACGGTTCGACGTCACCGGTTCGACGTCATCCGGTCGACGTCAATCGGTTCGACGTCGATGGTTCGACGACCCGCCAGTAGGCGCGGTCCGTGTGATCCTCGGTGAAGCCCAGCGACCGGTAAAGGGCAATGGCAGCCTCGTTGGCCGCGTCGACGTAGAGCATGCCGACCGACAGGCCGGCCCGGGCCAACCAGTCGAGACCGGCCCGGGTGAGGGCTCGCCCCCATCCCCGGCCCTGGAAGTCGGGGTCGACGCCGATGACGTAGATCTCACCCATCGGCGGTTCGGTCTCGGCATGGACCTTCGTCCAGCAGAAGGCCGCGATCACGCCGTCCTCGTCGTGGACGAGGAACCCCGACGGGTCGAACCAGGGCTCCTCTCCGCGCCGCCGCAGGATCGTCGAGGTCCCAGTTGCCTTGTTCCGGATGACCGGCGAAGGCCCGATTGTTGGCCCGCAGCCAGGCCTCCTCGTCCTGACCGGGGACGAACGGCCGGGTGGCGATCGGCGCCCGGCCATCCGGGGCGAGGGGCAGCGGGCAGCGCAGCTGCCGGAGGTCGCGATCGTGGGCGAAGCCGGCCCCGAGCGGCCCAGCCGTCATCGTCCGGGCCCGACCCAGGGCACCCACAGCCGAACGAGGCCCCCGCCCTTGCCGCCGACCTCCTCGACCAGGGCCTCGAGCAGCTCGGCCTGCAGGACCGAGGGATGGCCGAGGCTCGAGTCGGCCACGACCTCGAGGGCCTAGTGGCCGTCGGGGGCAAGTGGGAAGGGCCTGGGCGAATCCGACGGCGCTGGACCACCGAGCCGGAGCCGTCGGCGGGTTCGAAGATGGCCACCCGCACTGGCGTTCCGAACGGACGGACCGGTGACGGGCTCAGGGGTAAGCAGCGCCGAGCGTTGCGACTCGCTCAGAGAAGGATGCCCGGATGCAGCCGTCACCCGATCGATGAGGTCGAGGACGGCGAGTCGCTCGCGTTCGTCGAGTTCGGGCGGCAGCGGCACGGCGCGCCCGGTCATGGCGGCCGACCCTACCGGTAGTGTCCGGGGCCGTGCCCCGACCCCGGACGACCGGCGGGACGTGCCCGAGTGGTCGACGAGCGTCTGGAGGAGCGCTTCCCGGGCACGGCGGCCGAGCTGTGCGCGCTCGATCATCGCAATCCCTTCGAGTTGCTCGTCGCCACCATCCTCTCGGCCCAGTGCACCGACGAGCGCGTGAACCTGACGACGCCCGCTCTTTTCGCCCGCTACCCCGACGCCGCCGCGCTGGCCGCGGCCAACCCCGAGGATGTCGAGGAGGTCATCCGACCGACCGGGTTCTTCCGCTCGAAGACGCGCAACCTGCTGGGCATGGCCGCCGGGTTGACCGAGCGCTTCGACGGCGAGGTGCCGACGGCCATGGAGGATCTCGTCACCTTGCCCGGCGTCGGACGCAAGACGGCCAACGTCGTGCGCAGCGTGGCCTTCGACCTCCCCGGGCTCCCAGTCGACACCCACGTGCAACGGTTGTCCACGCGCCTGGAGTTGACCACGGCGACAGATCCAGTGGCCATCGAGCTCGACCTCGACAAGCTGGTGCCGGCGGCCCGGAGGGGCACCTTCAGTCTGCGGCTCATCCTTCACGGACGAGCCACGTGCAAAGCCCGGCGTCCGCTGTGCTCGCAATGTGTGCTGGCCGACATCTGCCCATCGGCCGGCATCGGCATTTGAGCGACTCGAGGCGCGAAGCGGGCCTGGACGCGGCGAAGGCACCCCAGAAGGGTGCCTTCGCGCGAGCGGTTCGGGCGGCGGATCCCGATGGCCGCTCAAGCGGAACCAGTTGGCGGGAACCGGTTCCGGAACTCTCTAGATCACCATGTTTTCGACAACATTTCCAGTCGCTCAGCAGATTTTGAGCATTCGATCAGGCGGTTCGACGCCCAATTGCAATCGAAAGCTCGCGCCAAACGACGGTTGGCGCTGTTCAGGGAACGCTCGATAGCGAACAGCTCGCCCGCCACCTCTTCGTCCCTGTCGGCGTCGGCTGCTTCGGCATGGCCGGAGATCCGACGGGTGAGCTCGTCGAGGGCGGTGGCGAGCGAGGACAGCTCGGCGGCAGTGGCGGCCATCGGCCCAGCATGGCATCAGTGTGGCGAGCGATGGACGGGGACGGTCGGCGGGCCGTCACCACCAGCGCCCCGGCGGCCGGGCACAGGTGGTCCGGTACCATCGCCAGGCAATGGCTCTCCGGCGGCTCGACCTTCGCGGCAGGGCCGCCGATCGCCGCACGCTGCGACGCGAGCTGCCGGCCCCCGTCGACGTCCAGGACCGCTCGGCCGCCGAGGTGGCCGACGTCATCGCCGAGGTGCGACGGGACGGCGATGCCGCCCTCCGGCGACTGACCCGGGCCTTCGACGGTGCCGAGGTCGACGAGCTGCGGGTGCCCGAGTCGGCCTGCAAGGCGGCCCTCCAACGCATCGACGCCCCGCTGCGGGAGGCCCTCGAGGTGGCTCACGAGCGCATCGCCGCCTACCACGCCCACGAGACGGCGGGACCGGTGGCGGAGTACCAGTCGGCCGGCATCACCGTTCGCCAGCTGGTGCGGCCGGTCGGTCGGGCCGGTTGCTACGCCCCGGGAGGAAGGGCCCGCTATCCGTCGACGGTGCTGATGACGGCCACGCCCGCCCGGGTGGCCGGCGTGGCTGAGGTCGCCCTGTGCGTGCCGCCGGGGCCCGACGGGCGGATCGACGACGCCTCGCTGGCCGCGGCCGCCCTGTCCGGAGTGGACGAGGTCTATCGGGTGGGCGGTGCGCAGGCCATCGCGGCCATGGCCTATCGGCACTGAGACGATCGAGCCCGTCGACGTGGTCGTCGGTCCCGGCAACCGTTACGTGGCCGAGGCCAAGCGCCAGGTATCGGGGACGGTGGGAGTGGCCTCCGCCTTCGCCGGCCCGTCAGAGGTGGTGGTGGTGGCCGACGCCACGACGCCCACCGACCTCTGCGCCATCGACCTGTTGGTCCAGGCCGAGCACGGGCCCGACGGGTTGGCCTGGCTGGTCACCTGGTCGGAGGAGAAGGCGGCGGCCGTCGACGAGGCGGTGGCCCGCCTGGTGGCCGAGTCTCCCCGGCGGGCCGACCTCGAGGCGACCTTGGCCGCCGGCGGCTACGCCGTGGTGGTGGACGGCCCCGAGCAGGCGGCCGCGGTGATCGACGTCGTCGCCCCCGAACACCTGGAGCTGCTCATCGACGCAGTCGACCGCCGAGGCGCTTGTCGACGAGGTGTCATCGGCCGCCGCCATCTTCGTGGGCCTGTCGTCACCGGCCAGCGTTGGCGACTACCTGGCTGGCCCCAACCACGTCCTGCCCACCAACCGGACGGCCCGGTTCTCGAGTGCCCTCCGGGTCGACGATTTCCGACGCCACAGCCATGCCGTGATCGTCGAACCCCGCGCCCTCGAGGAGCTCGGGCCCCACGTCGTGGCCCTGGCCGAGGCCGAAGGGCTACCGGCCCACGCCGAGTCGGTCCGGCTCCGATGGGCCCGCTAGGACCGGAGGCGGGGGACCTGGGCGCACTCCCCACCGTGCGGCCCGACCTCGTGGCACTCAGCGGATACCACTCGGCGCAGGTCGACGTCGAGGTCCGTCTCAACACCAACGAGTCGCCGTTGCCCCCGCCCGCCGCTTGGTACGACGCCGCTGCCGCCGGGCTGTCCGAGATCGCGCTTCAACCGCTACCCGGACCGTGAGGCGCGCGCACTGCGCGAGGCACTGGCCGACGAGCACGGCGTGGAGCCGAGCAGGTCTACTGCGCCAACGGCTCGAACGAGGTCATCCAGGCCCTGCTGCTCGCCTACGGGGGCCCCGGTCGATCGGCGGCCGTCTTCGAGCCCACCTACACCCTGCACCGCCACATCGCCGGCATCACCGGGACGTCGGTGGCGGCCGGGCAACGTCGGGAGGATTTCACCCTCGACCTCGACGAGGTCGGCGCGCGTGCTGCGAGAGGCCCGGCCCGACGTCACCTTCCTCTGCTCGCCCAACAACCCGACCGGGCGGGCCGACCGCCCCGAGGAGGTGGCCGAGGTGACGGCACAGGCGCCGGGGCTGGTGGTCGTGGACGAGGCCTACGGCCAGTTCGCCCCGACCTCGGCCCTCGATCTCGCTGCGGGACGGCGCGACCGGCGCCGACCGGCTCGTCGTCGTGCGCACCTTCTCGAAGACGTGGTCGATGGCGGCCGCCCGCCTCGGCTACCTCGTCGGCCCGGCCGAGGTGGTGGCAGGCCTGCGAGCTCGTGACCCTCCCGTACCACCTGGACGCCGTGACCCAGCTGGCCGGCCGGCTTGCCCTCGGCTTCCGGGACGAGATGAGGGCACGGGTGGCCCTCCTCACCGAGGAACGAGGACGGCTGGCCGCGGCTCTGGCCGAGCTCCCCGTCGAGACCTGGCCGTCGGACGCCAACTTCATCCTGTTTCGCCCGCTGCCCAAGGCCGGCCGAGGAGGTGTGGTCCGATCTCCTGGACGCCTCGGTGCTCGTGCGAGACTGTTCGAGCTGGCCGGGCCTCGCCGGATGCCTGCGGGTGACGGTGGGGCTGTCCGAGGAGAACGACCGGTTCATCGCCGCCCTCCGCCAGAGCCTCACATGAGCACGACCACCGACCTCCCGCCCCACCGCACGGCCTCCACCCGGCGGGCCACCGCCGAGACGGCCATCGACGTGCGCGTCGACCTCGACGGCACCGGCATCATCGAGGTGGCCACCGGACTGCCCTTCTTCGACCACATGGTCAGCCAGCTCGGGCGCCACGGTGGCTTCGACCTCGTGGTGCGGGCCGAGGGTGACCTCGAGGTCGACGCCCACCACACCGTCGAGGACGTGGGGATCACCCTCGGTCAGGTGCATGGCCGAGGCGCTCGGGGACAAGGCCGGGGTCCGGCGGTTCGCCTCGGTCGCCGTTCCCCTCGACGAGGCGCTGGTCGAGGTGGCCCTCGACCTGTCGGGTCGGCCCTACCTGGCCTACGGGGTGACCTTCCCCCCGGAGACCCTGCCCCTCGGCCAGCCTCCGTTCGACCCGCAGCTGGCCGAGGAGTTCTGGCGGGCCTTGGTCACCTCGATGGGCTCGACCCTCCACGTACGCCTGGTGAGCGGCAAGAACACCCACCACATCGTCGAGGCCTCGTTCAAGGCCGTGGCCCGAGCTCTGCGAGACGCAGTGCGGCGCGAGGGCGGAGGCATCCCCTCGACCAAGGGCGTGCTGTGACCATCACCTGTCGCAGTGGCTGCATTCGTCGCAGTCGCGGTGGTCGCTGCGGGCATTCGACCGGACAGGCGGCATCGCCGCCGCGCCCGGTGATCGCCGTCCTCGACTACGGCATCGGAAACCTGCGCTCGGCCGAGAAGGCCCTCCAGCGGGTCGGTGCCGATGCCCGGCTGAGCGCCGACCCCGACGAGGTGGCTGCGGCCGACGCCGTCGTCCTCCCCGGGGTGGGCGCCTTCGGGCCGTGTGCCCGCGGCCCTCCGACCGGACGGGGCTGTGGGAGGCGGCCCGGACGGCCATCGAGGCCGGGGTGCCGTTCCTCGGAATCTGCATCGGCTTCCAGCTGCTCTACGAGGGGTCGGACGAGGACCCGACCGAACCCGGCCTCGGGGTGTTCGCCGGCCGGGTCCGCCGGCTGCCCGAGGGCGTCAAGCACCCACAGATGCAGTGGAACCGGCTCACCCCCGTCGGGGAGACGCCCTCGCGCCTGTTGGCCGACGTGCCGGAACCCACCTGGGTCTACTTCGTCCACTCCTTCGCGCCCGAGGGCACGGCCGCACACCACCTCGGTGTGCGACTACGGCGGGCTGGTGGTGGCGACGGCCGAGGCCGGACGGGTGTGGGGGACCCAGTTCCACCCCGAGAAGTCGGGGGCGACGGGATTCGGCCGTCCTCGCCAACTTCGTGCGGGCGGCGAGCGGCGACTGATGGACCTCTATGCCGCTGTCGACGTCCTCGGACGGCGCGGCCGTGCGGCTCACCCGGGGCGACTTCGACCGCCGAAGCGATTACGGCGATCCGGTGGAGCTGGCCGCCCGCTTCGCGGCAGCAGGCGCCCCGTGGCTGCACGTCGTCGACCTCGACGGGGCCAGGACCGGCCAGCCGACCAACCGCCCGGTGGTCGAACGGATCGCCGCCGCCGTGACGTCCCTGTCCAGAGCGGGGGAGGGGTGCGAACCGCTGCCGACGTCGAGGCACTTCTGGCCGCCGGAGTCGAGCCGGGTGGTGCTGGGCACGACGGCGGTCGAGGATCCGGATGCGGCCCGGTCGATCGTGGCCGCCTTCGCCGGCCGGGTCGCGCTCGGCCTCGACTACCGACGGCACGGCAGACGGGCAGCCTCGAGGTGGCGTCCCGTGGCTGGGTCGAGGCGAGCGGCCGCACGGTGGCCGACCTCCTCGCCGAGCTGGCCGACGCCGGTCTGGCCGCGGTGGTGGCCACCGCCATCGACCGGGACGGCACGCTCGGAGGACCGGACATCGGCAGGCCTGGCCGCGGTGCTGGCGGTGACCGCTGTCCCGGTCATCGCCTCGGGCGGGGTGGCCTCGGCCGACGATGTCCGCGACCTCGCCGCACTCCGAGCACCGGTCAGCGGGTCCGGCTCGTCGGACGCCGATGGTCCGAACGGGGGCGGAGGGCCGACACGCTCCGCGTCGTCTGTCGGGCGTGATCGCCGGCCGGGCTCTGGTCGACGGGCGCCTGAGCGTCGCGGAGGGGGTGGCCGCGTGCGCACCGTTCGGGTGATCCCCTGCCTCGACGTCGACGCCGGCCGGGTGGTCAAGGGGGTGCGCTTCACCGACCTCGTCGACGCCGGCGACCCGGTCGAGCTGGCCCGCCGCTACGACGAGCAAGGCGCCGACGAAGTCGTGTTCCTCGACATCACCGCATCGTCTGACGAGCGCCGGACGATGGTCGACGTGGTCGCCCGCACGGCCGAGGAGGTGTTCATCCCCTTGACCGTGGGGGGCGGGGTCCGCTCGGTCGAGGACGCCCGCCATCTGTTGCGAGCCGGAGCCGACAAGGTCGGGGTCGAACACCGCCGCCGTCGACCGGCCCGAGCTCGTGGCCGAGCTGGCCGCCGAGTTCGGCAGCCAGTGCGTGGTGGTGGCCGTCGACGCCCGCCGTGTCCACGGTCGGCGGTTGGGAGGTCTTCACCCACGGCGGGCGAGTGGCCACCGGGATCGACGCGGTGGCCTGGTGCGAGCGGTGGCCGGCGACTCGGAGCCGGCGAGATCCTGCTCACCTCGATGGACCGGGACGGCACCCGCGACGGCTTCGACCTCGAGCTCACGGCCGGGTGGCCGGACAGCTGCCCGGTCCCGGTCATCGCCTCGGGAGGTGTCGGGAACCTCGACCATCTGGTCGACGGGGCCCGCGTCGGCCACGCCGACGCGGTCCTGGCCGCCTCCATCTTCCATCTCGGGGAATTCACCGTCGCCGAGGCCAAGGAGCGATTGGCCGGCGTGCCGGGCGTGGCGCCGTCCGAGCCGCCGCCCGGTGGCGCCGAGCCATCGGCAGCGTCAGGGCCCGACCGGGCCTCGCGGGCTCAGGCAGTAGCCTCTGGCTGTGGCCACGAGGACGTCGGAGCCGCCGGCGGCCAGCCGGAACGGGGACGGTCCTGCGCCCAAGCTTGCCATCACCGTCCTCGCCGACCGCGTCCTCGTCCAGGTCGGGCAGACCGACGGCGAGCGGCGGTCACGGGCCGGCATCCTCATCCCGGCCACCGCCCAGGTGTCCCGCCGCCTGGCCTGGGCCGAGGCAGTGGCCGTGGGCCCGCACGTCCGCTCGGTCAAGGTCGGCGACACCGTGCTGTTCAACCCCGAGGACCGCTTCGAGGTCGAGGTACAGGGCGACGAGTACGTCATCCTCCGCGAACGCGACATCCATGCCGTGGCCGCCACCCGCATCGACAGTGGGACGGGTCTCTACCTCTGATCGCGCCCCGACGGCCGTGACGACACCTCTGCCGTGAGCGACCCCGCTGACGCCCCCGCCGCCCCGAGCCTCCGATGACCTCGGCGACTGCCGAGACACGCCCGACCGGCGCGTGGCGCCGCCGACGTCCCCTGGGTGTGCCCATCCCCTTCACCGACGGAGGAGCTGGCGCCGATCGCCTTCAACGCCGACGGGCTGGTGGCGGCCATCGTGCAGGACGCCTCGGACGGCACCGTGCTCATGTTCGCCTGGATGAACGAGGAGTCACTCCAGCTCACCCTCGAGACCGGGCGCATCGTGGTTCTGGAGCCGGAGCCGCCAGGAGTTGTGGTGCAAGGGCGAGACGTCCGGCGAGCGGCAGTACGTGCAGCGCGTCCAGTACGACTGCGACGGCGACGTCCTGCTCGTGACCGTCGACCAGGAAGGTGGCGGTGCCTGTCACACCGGGCACCGCAGCTGTTTCTACCGCGCCTTCGGCGAACCGACGGCGACCGACGACGCCGTGAGCGATGACCCAGCCCGGCGCCGCGTCGTCGGGGCCCGGCCCGGACGGGTTCCGGGCCCTCGCCGCCAAGCACCGCATGGTGCCCGGTGTGGCGCGAGCTCGTGGCCGACACCATCACCCCGGTCTCGGCCTTCCTCGGCATCGTGGGTCGAGCACGGCGGCCCGGGGTTCCTGTTCGAGTCGGTCGAGGGCGGTGAGCGATGGGGCCGCTACTCGTTCGTGGGGCGCCGACCGCTCGCCACCATGACGTCGACCGGCGGGCGGGTCGCACGTGGACGGCTCGCTCGACCTCGACGCCGCCGCCGGTGGCCGGGTGAGCGGCCGACGCCGGCATGCTGGCTGCCCTCGAGGCCGTGCTCGACGCCTTCGACACACCGGAGCTGCCCGACCTGCCGCCACTGCACGCCGGGCTGGTCGGCTACCTCGGCTACGACGTGGTGCGCGAGGTCGAGCACCTCCCGACGTGCCGCCCGACGACCTCGGCCACCCCGACGCCGTGCTGTCGGTCATCGGCCAACTGGCCGCCTTCGACCACTGGCGGCAGCGGGTGGTGCTCATCGAGAACGTGGTGATCGACCCGGACGACGACGAGGCAGCGCCGCGACGCCGCCTACCGCCAGGCCGAGGACCGGCTCGACGAGCTGGCCGCCGACTGCGTCGCGCCCGACCGAACGAGCCGGCCCGACCGCTGCCCGAGCGCCGCGGGACTGCCCGACGACGTCGTCCGCACCATGAGCGACGGGCTCTACGAGGACGCCGTGCGGGCGGCCAAGGAGCACATCACGGCCGGCGACATCTTCCAGGTGGTGCTGTCCCAGCGCTACGACCTGCCGAGCCCTCGGCGTCGACCCCTTCGACGTCTACCGGGTGCTGCGCCTGGTCAATCCGAGCCCCTATCTGTATTTCCTGCGATTCGACGGGCGTCACCGTGGTGGGCGCCTCGCCGGAGCCCATGGTCCGCCTGCGGGACGGGACGGTCATCTCCCGGCCCATCGCCGGGTCACGGCCCCGGGGCTCGACGCCGGAGGCAGACGCCCACTTCGAGGGGGAGCTGGTCGAGGACCCGAAGGAGGTGGCCGAGCACGTCATGCTCGTCGACCTGGCCCGCAACGACGTCGGCCGGGTGGTGAGCTTCGGCACCGAGGTCATCGACGAGCTCATGGTGGTCGAGCGCTACAGCCACATCATGCACCTGACCTCGCAGGTCTCGGGTCGGCTGGCGCCGGGCAAGGGGCCCATCGACGTGCTGCGGGCCACCCTGCCGGCCGGCACGCTGTCCGGGCGCGCCGAAGGTGCGGGCCATGGAGATCATCGACGACCTCGAGGTGACCAAGCGCGGCGTCTACGGCGGGGTGGTCGGCTACCTCGACTTCACCGGCAACCTCGACACCGCCATCGCCATCCGCACCATGACAGTGGACGCCCAGGGCCGCGCCTCGGTGCAGGCCGGGGCCGGCATCGTGGCCGACAGCGACCCGGCGTCGGAGAACGCCGAGTGCGCCCACAAGGCGGCCGCGCTGCTCGTGGCCGTGGCCATGGCCCGGGCCGCGCAGCCGGCGCGACGGGCCTGACAGGCCGTCGACCGCAGCACCGCCGAGGCGGCCCCGATGAGCACGCCGACGGCGCTGTGAGGTCGAGCAGGGCTACCGCGCCCTGCGCACCGGGGCGGCCGGCCGGGCGATCGATCGCGACGTCGTCCGGGTGGCCGGTCCCGACGCCGCCACCTACCTCCAGGGACAGTGAGCCAGGACATGGACGCGCTGGCCGTGGGCGAGCGGACGCGAGTCGCTGCTGCTCAGCCCGCAGGGGCAGCGTCGACGCCTACCTGCGGGTGGCCAAGCTGGCCGACGACGAGTTCGTGCTCGACGTCGAGGGCGGGTTCGGCCCGGCGGTCATCGCCCGCCTCGAGCGGTTCCGGCTTGCGCACCAAGGTGGACATCGACCCGCTCGACTGGGTGTGCATCGGCCTGCGCGGGCCACGGCGTCACGGGAGGCGGTGACCGGCCGATCCCGTGCTGCGCGTGGACGCCGACTGGCCCGGGCTCCCGGGGTCGACCTGCTCGGACCCCGCCCCTCGGGCGAGCGAGGCTCCCGTGGGTGGCCGCCGGCACGCGCGTTTGCCCAGCCGAGGCGTGGGAGGCGGCCCGCATCGAGGCCGGGCAGCCGGTGCTCGGCCGAGAGATCGATGAGCGCACCATCGCCGCCGAGGTGGGCCTGGTCGAGCGCACGGTGTCCTTCACCAAGGGCTGCTTCACCGGCCAGGAGCTGGTGGCCCGGCTCGACGCCCGCGGCTCGAACGTGGCCCGGCGACTCTGCGGTGTGGTCCTCGATCGTCCGAGCGGCGACGCCGCCGACCTGGTCGGCGCGGCCGTTTGGAGCCCGGGGACCGGTGGCGGCGAGAGCGGGACGCCGATGGAGTCGGAAATGGGGACGGCAAGGAGGTCGGCCGCCTTACCTCGGTTGCCTGGTCACCCGGTCTCGATGCGGTGGTCGCCCTCGCCGTGCTCCACCGGTCCATCGTCCCGCCCGAAGCCGTCGTCGTGCGCCTCGAGCCGGGCGTCGGCGGGGAGGGCGGCGGCCGAAGCCCGGCCGCTGCCCCTCATCGAACCGGCCTGACCGCGGGGCTCGTGCGGCGCCACGGTCGGAGCCGCTGAGCACCGGTTCCCTTCGGGACCCGGTGGGATACTGGCCCGGGAGCCGGTCAACGCGACGCGGGGAGGACATGGGGACGACGGCAGGCCGCTGGGCCGGACACAGGTGACGGGCCGGTCGGAGAGCGAGCCCGAGCACATCACGACGTCGACCCGCGACCCGGAGGATCTCGCTGGCCCGGCTCGAGCGAGTGGCTGCGGTCGACCTTGCCGGTTCGGGCCGCTCCCGAGCTGATCGAGACCTCGAGCCCGGAGGGCAACGGGATGTCCTCGGAGACGCTGCTTGTTCACGGCCCGCTGGGAGGAGGACGGGGTGCGGGCCGACCGCCGCCTGGTGGCCCGCATCGAGCCGCCGGCCACCGCCTGGCCCGGTCTTCCCGACCTACGACCTCGACATGCAGTTCCGGGTCATGCAGCTCGTCGCGCGAACGCACCGACGTGCCCGTTCCCGAGCCGCTGTGGTACGAGGCCGACCCGGGCCCGCTCGGCGGCGCCTTCTTCGTCATGGACCGCGTCGACGGCTCGTGCCCCGCGACGTCATGCCCTACACCTTCGGTGACAACTGGGTGTTCGACGGCGTCCGAGGCCGATCGGCGACGCCTGCAGGACTCGGCGCTCCGGGCCCTGGCCGGCATCCACACCCTCACCCCGACCGACGCCGACCTCGCCTTCCTCGAGCACCGAACAGCCGGGCGCCACCAGCCTCGAGCGCAGCTTCGGCCACTGGTCCGCCTATCACGACTGGGTGGTCGGCCGACGCGCCTCGCCCCTCCTCGAGCGCTGCTTCGCCTGGCTGGCGCGAGCGACTTCCCGACCGACGTCGGGTCCGACGTCCTCTCCTGGGGGACAGCCGGATCGGCAACATGATCTTCCGCGACGACGAGGTGGTGGCCGTCCTCGACTGGGAGATGGCCGCGGTGGCCCCACCCGAGGTCGACCTCGGGTGGATGTGCTACCTCCACCTCTTCTTCCAGGACCTGGCCGTCGACCTCGGCGCACCCGGGACTTCCCGACATCTTGCGACCGACGGAGGTGGCCCACCGTACGCCAGCCGTCGCCGGACGGGCACCGGTGGACCTCACCTGGTTCATCGCCTACGCCGCCATCCGCCACGGGGTGATCATGCGCCGGGTGACCGAGCGATCGATCCTCTTCGGCGAGGCCGAGCGTCCCGACGACATCGACGACCTGATCCTCCACCGGGCCACGCTCGAGGCCATGCTCGACGGCTCCTACTGGTCCCGCATCGGCTTGGGTTGACCGAAAGGGCGCGCCCGGATTCAAACCCCGAGGCTGCCCTTGGCTCCCCACTCGAAGACGCGGTAGGGCAGGAGCCGCTTGGCCAAGAGCCCGATCCGCTCACCGGGGTGGCCGACCGACAGGCGCCGTGGCGGCCGCCGCGACTCGAGGGCACGGACGATGGTGTCGGCCACCGAACCCGGCGTCGACTCCGGCGGCCTCGTCGGCCTCCATCTTGGAGACGGCCTCTGGTCGTGGCCGCCGCAGTAGGGATCGTCGTCGCCGACGGGGACGTCGCGACGGCTGGCGGTGAAGTCGGTGCGCACGTTGCCCGGCTGCACGAGGACGACGTCGACGCCGAAGGGTGCGACCTCATAGGCGAGGGCCTCGCCGAAGCCCTCCATGGCGAACTTGCTGGCGCTGTAGAAGGCCTGAAAGGGGATGCCGACGATGCCACCGATGGAGCTCACGAGGACGATCCGACCGCCACCCTGGGCCCGCATGAGCGGAAGCGCCGCCTGGGTCAGCCGCACGGCCCCCCAGAAGTTGGTCTCCAACTGGGCCTTGGCGTCGGTGATGGGCGTGTCCTCGACGGGACCGGCGAGCCCCCAACCCGCGCACGCCACCACAGCGTCGAGCCGCCCGTGGCATCGAGCACGGAGTCGACGCCTGCGGCCACCGACTCGTCGTTGTCGACGTCCATGACGAGCGCTGACCAACCGGACCCGCCGTTCCCCGACGGCTGGCGCCCCAGACCGTCCAGCCGTCTGCGGCCAGCCGGTCGGCGGCCGCCCGGCCGATGCCGGCCGAGGCACCGGTGATCAGCACGACCTTGGTCCTGTTGCCGCCGATCGGAGGAGTCCGGGCGCCGCCGTGTCCCGCGTGCGATAGGATGTGGGAGACGAGGGCAGCGGTCAGTCCGTGGCTCCGACGGAGTGGTCCGCGATGCCTCGACCCGGTAGTCCTGGCCGGCAGGCTCGCCGTCGCTCACCGAGGATGCCGAGCGATGGCCGGAGGTGGCTGGTCACCGGAGGAAACGGTAGAGGAACCGGGGCAGAGCTGGGGCGGAGTCCCGATTGCAGGCGGACCAGCATGCGGGTGCCGCCGTCGGGCGACGACGGGCGACTGGGCCCGCACGCCACCGCCCATGGCCATGGCCAGCTCGGCCACGATGGCGAGCCCGAGCCCCGAGCCCTTGCGCCGACCCTGGAGCCGATCGGAGACGAAATGACGCTCGAAGACCTTGTCGAGCTGGTCGGCCGGCGATGCCCGGTCCGTCGTCGGTGACCCAGGCCACCGGCACGCCGTCGACCATGACCGGCGCCCACCTCGATGCGGGTGCGGGCGAAGGCGGAAGCATTCTCCAAGAGGTTGGCCAGCACCTGGGCCAGGCGGTCGTGGTCGGCGTAGACCCACACGGCGGCCCGGGATGGACATCGAAAGGTCGATGCCGAGTTCGGCGGCTCGCGGGCCGGAACCCGTCGGCCACCTGCCGGGCCACGGCGGCGGCGTCGACCGCATGGAGGTCGAGTGAGAAGCGGTCGGCGTCGAGACGGGCCAGGTCGAGCAGGTCCTGGACGAGCCGTTCGAGCCGTCCGGGCCTCGGTACCGATGACCGCGGCGGCCTTCGGCCGGGTCATGGGCGGCGCCGTCGACCACGGCGTCGGCGTAGCCCCGGATGGAGGTGAGGGGGGTACGCAACTCGTGGGAGACGGAGAGAAGGAACTGGCGTTCCTGCTCCCGGGCGCGCACCAGATTGGCGCCCATGGCGTTGATCGGCTTCGGCCAGGCGAGTGAACTCGGGATCCTGGCGGGCGGGCACTGCCACCTTGGCGTCGAGGTCACCCGCGGCGATGCGGGCGGTGGTGGCCGCCGCCGCCTCGAGCGGGCTGGGTGAACCGGCGGGAGAGGACGACAGCGACAGCGGCGGCAAGGACAAGGGCGATAGCCCCGACCAACAGGAAATAGCGAAGGCCGTACGTCGGGTCGTGGACCGTCCGGGTGGCCACCACCACCAGCTCGTACTGGGCGACGGAACGGAAGAGGGGTCGGCACAGCTGTGTAGACGAGGGTCTGGCCCAAGTGGCCGTCGATCTGTTCTCCGGCCAGGAGCTGGTTCACCGACAGATTGGAAGCGTGCTGAGGCCCGAGGGCAAGGACGGCGACGCTGCCGTCGACGTTCTGGATGGTCCCGTCGGGCTGAAGCCGGATGACGGTGATGGCGTCGAAATTGCCCGTCTTCTCGATGAGGTTGAACTCTCGCCGGATGGCCGCCTTGGTGGCCGGGGCCGGTCGAGATGGTGGTCGAGATGGTCCGGCCCTCACCGGCCAGCTCTTGCTGGGCCGTGGAGAGGGCGGCTCGGCGGATGAAGATGAAGCTGCCGATGCTGTGACCACAAGCGTGGCCGCCACCAGGACGAGGATGGAAACGGTGAGTCGGCGTCTCATCCCAGCCGATACCCCACGCCCCAGACGGTGACGAGCGGTAGCCGATCGCCGAGCTTCTTGCGGAGCTGGCGGACGTGGACGTCGACCGTGCGCTCGTCGCCGTACCAGTCGGGCCCCAGACGCCGGTCAAAAGCTGCTGGCGAGTGAGGGCGAGGCCGCGGTTGGCCGGCGAGGTAGGCGAGCAGGTCGAACTCGCGGGTGGCAAGAGGGACGACGGCGTCGTCGACCCGGACCTCACGGCGTCCGGTGTCGACGGCGATCCCGTCGAGCTCGATCACCGGTGCGGCCCGCCGGGGTCGAACGCGGCCGTCGTCCGGCGCAGGATGGCATGCACTCGGGCCACCAACTCACGGGGTGAGAACGGCTTGGTCACGTAGTCGTCGGCGCCGAGCTCGAGGCCGAGGACGCGGTCGACCTCGTCGTCGCGGGCGCTCAGGATCAGAACGGGCACCGCTGCTGCCTCGCCGGTCGCAGCCTGCAATCGACGGCAGACGTCGAGGCCGTCGAGCTCGCCCGGCAGCCCGATGTCGACGATGACGAGTTGGGGCCGTTCCCGCTCCACGATGCGCGAGTCCCGTCTCGCCGTCGTCGGCCTGCAGGACCCGGAAGCCGTCCCGGCGGAGGTACATGGCCACGAGGTCGGAGATGTGGTGATCATCCTCGATCACCACCAGCGTCTCTTCGGTCGTGACCATCCGTCCAGCCTGCCACTGCCCCGGCGCGCCGGACGGGCTGTGTTAGAGAAGTGTGATCAGCGGCACCGCCGGGTCGGAGGAACCCACCAGTAGGCTGAGCTGGCGATGGCCGCCTACCTCGAGACCATCGTGGCCGCCCACCGGGCCGCGGCGGCCGACGACGAGCGGAGTCTCGATGCGGCGCTGGCGGCGCCCAGCGCCTGCCCATGCCCCGGCCGTTCGGCGAAGGCCTGGTGGCTGCGGCCGACCGTGACGGGATCGCTGTGATCGCCGAGATCAAGCGGCGGTCGCCGTCGGAGGGGGATCTCGACCCCGATCTCGACCCCGTCGCCCTGTGCCCGTGCATACGAAAAGGGTGGCGCCGCCTGCTCTGTCGGTGCTCACCGATGTCGAGTTCTTCGGCGGAAGCCCCAGGACCTCCGTGCCGCTCGGGACATCGTGCACCCTTCCGGTGCTGCGCAAGGACTTCACGGTGAGCGCCCTCGACGTCTGCGATGCCCGCCTCGATGGGCGCGGACGCCGTGCTGCTCATCGCCGCCGTCGCTCTCCGACCGCGAGCTCGACGTCCTTCCTGCAGGTGGCCGGCGCCTGTGGGATCGAGGCCCTCGTCGAGGTCCACGACGCGGCCGAGCTCGAGTCGGGCCCTGGCCGCCGGCGCTCGCCTCATCGGGGTCAACCAGCGGGATCTGCAGACCTTCGAGGTCGACCGCGAGCGCGCCGCCGAGTCTGGCCGCCACCATGCCCGCCGACGTGGTGGCGGTGGCGGAGTCGGGAATCCGTGATGCCGAGGACGTGCACCGGCTGGCCGATGCCGGCTACCAGGCCGTCCTGGTCGGCGAGACGCTCTGCGCTCGCCCGGACCGCGCGGGCGGCCGTGGCCGATCTGGTCGGAGCCGGCCGATGAGCCCGGTGCCGACCGGCGACACCGATACCGTCTTCGTCAAGATCTGCGGCATCACGTCGGAGGCGGACGCGCTCGTTGGCCGTCGGCCTCGGCGCCGACGCGGTGGGTTTCGTCTTCGCCCCCTCGCCCGCGGCAGATGGCTGCGGGCACGGTCGCCGACATCGTGAAGCGACTGCCACACGAGACGGTGACGGTGGGCGTGTTCCGCGACGAGGCGCCGCAACGGGTGGTCGAGATCGCCAACCGGATCGGCCTCGACGTCGTCCAGCTCCACGGTGCGGAGACGGCCGATGAGACCCGCTTCGTCGGCCGGCGCGGTCGGCTGCACCATCAAGGCCTTCCCGGCCGGGCACCGCAGCATTGCCCGATTCGAAGATTACGGCGCCCGGTTCCTGCTGATCGATGGAGCGAGCCCGGGAGCGGGCGAGCCGTTCGACTGGCGGCTGGCCGAGGGCGTGGCCGATCCGGGTCGGCTGATCGTCTCGGGCGGGCTGCGGGCGGACAACGTGGGGGCGGCCATCGCCCACCTCCGGCCTTGGGGCGTCGACGTCTCGAGCGGAGTCGAGGCGTCGCCCGGGGTGAAGGACCCGACGAAGCTCCGCGACTTCATGAACGCAGCCCGCACGGCCGCCGTCATTGCCGCCACCCGGCCCGACGAGCCGACGGCCGAGCATCCGGCCGTCGGGCGGACCGTTCGACTGGCAGGAAGGTTGAGGGTGAGCGCAACGATCCGTTGGTCATGGGCGACCCGGGACCGTCGGGCCGCTTCGGGAGCTTCGGCGGCCGATTCGTGCCCGAGTCACTCGTGCCGGCCTGCATGGAGCTCGAGTCCGCCTTCCGGGAAGCGTGGGCCGATCCCGCCTTCCGGGCCGAGCTCGACGGCATCCTGCGGCACTACGGCGGTCGGCCGACGCCGGTGACCGAGTGCCATCCGCCTGTCGAAGGAGCTCGGCATCCGACTGCTGCTCAAGCGGGAGGACTTGGCCCACACCGGCTCCCACAAGCTCAACAACGTCATCGGCCAGGGGCTCTCTGGCCCGCCGGATGGGCAAGACCCGCCTCATCGCCGAGACGGGGGCCGGCCAGCACGGCGTGGCGACGGCCACGGCCGCCTCGCTGCTTCGGCCTCGAGTGCGTGGTCTTCATGGGCGAGGTCGACACCCGGCGACAGGAGCTCAACGTGTTTCGCATGGAGCTGCTCGGCGCCGAGGTCCGGCCGGTCACCACTGGCAGCCAAACGCTCAAGGACGCGGTCAACGAGGCCCTCCGCGACTGGGTCGCGACGGTGGACACGACGCACTATTGCGTCGGGTCGGTGATGGGACCGCACCCTTTCCCGTGGATGGTCCGCGAGCTTCAACGGGTCATCGGTGACGAGGCCCGCGAGCAGTGCCACGAGCTGCTCGACGGAGCCGACCCCGACGTGGTGGTGGCCTGCGCGGGCGGCGGCTCCAACGCCGCTGGCCTGTTCGCCGGTTTCGCCGACGACACGGCGGCGGATTTGATGGCGGTCGAGGCGGCCGGGGGAGCGGCCATGACGACGGGCGTGCCCGGCGTCCTGCACGGAATGCGGAGCGCTCTCCTGCAAGACGAGGCCGGCCAGATCCTCGAGGCCGAGTCCATCTCGGCCGGACTCGACTACCCCGGGATCGGCCCCGAGCACGCGCACCTGGCCGAGATCGGCCGGGCCCGCTATGGGTCGGCCACTGACGGCGAGGTGCTCGACGCCTTCCAGCGCCTGGCCCGCACCGAGGGCATCCTGGCGGCCCTCGAATCGGCACACGCCATTGCCTGGGTGATGGCCGGCCGTGGGGCGCGGGGAGATCCAGCCCGGTTCGGTGGTGCTCGTGAACCTCTCGGGCCGGGGTGACAAGGACGTGGCCCAGGTCCGCGACCTCCTGCGAGGTGGGGCGTGACGGCGCCGGTGGCCCAGGTCCCGCTCGACCTCGAAGCCGCGCTCCGGTCTCGGCGAGATGCGGGGCACAAGCTGCTCGTGCCCTACGTCTGCGGTGGTGCCGACGACCAGTGGCTACTCACCCTCGAAGCCATCGCCGACGCCGGGGCCGACGCCATCGAGGTGGGGATCCCGTTCTCTGATCCGATGATCGACGGACCGACCATCCAAGAGGCGTCGAGGCGGGCACTTGAGCGCGGGACGACTCCCGACGGAGTCATCGCCGACCTTTCACGACTCGAGCTGGGCGTGCCGCTTCTTGTCATGACCTATTACAACCTCTTCCTGCGGGCCGGTCACACCCGCATGGCCGGGATCTTGGCCGAGGCTGGCGTGTCCGGCGCCATCGTTCCCGACCTCCCGCTCGAGGAACTGGGACCGTGGGCCGCTGCCGCCAGGCCGGCCGGTGTCGCCACCGTGCTCCTCGTCGCACCGTCCACCCCCGATGACCGTGTGCGCGCCATCTGCGAGCAGTCGAGCGGATTCGTCTACGCCGTCGGCCGGATGGGAGTGACCGGCGAACGTTCGGTGTTGGCTGAGTCGGCGCTCACCGTGGCCGAGCGGGTCCGATCCGCTACCGACCTGCCGGTATGCGTTGGCATCGGCATCTCGAGTCCCGAACAGGCCGTCGCGCGTCTGCGAAGTGGCCGACGGGGTCGTCGTCGGCTCTGCTCTCGTGCGACGCCTGCTCGAAGGGGAAGGGCCCGAGGGGGCGGCCGAGTTCGTGGGCTCGCTGCGGCGGGCCATCGACGCCGGCTAGCGAGGTCAGAGCGAGTGAACGGGTCACGACACGAAGGCTTCGACCATGTGACCATCGCCGTCACCGACCTCGACCGCGCCGAGCGCTTCTTCGGATTGTTGGGGTTTGAGGAAGTCAAGCGGATCATCGTTTCCGGCGACGAGATGGCTCGCTACATGGGAATACCGGGATGGAAGGCCGACCACGTCACGCTGGAGCTACGCAACGCTCCGACGCATCAGGAGGTGCAGCTACTCCGCTTCCATCACCCGGTGCTTCCCGACAAGCCCGATGAGGGAAACCTTGCCCGGCTCGGTTTCAACCACGTCTGCTTCGCCGTGAGCGACCTCGATGCCACGCTCGAGCGACTGGAGGCCGCCGGAGTGGCGGTCGAGGAACGACATCATGGAGTTCCACGATCGTCGGCTGGTTTTCTTGGTCGGTCCCGATGACGTGACCGTCGAGCTCGCTGAATGGTCCTGATAGATCGAGGGGAGCTGGGCCCGAGCTTGCACACCAGATTCGGCCCTGAGTTGGGTGCCGATTTTGCGGTGCGTCGCCGGTCTAGAGGACGCGGCAGAAGGCGGACATCGGGTTTCTTTTTTTTGGAAACCCCGATTTTGTCAGCTTACCCTGACGGAAGCGTCAGTCTACCCTGACAAATTTCCGCCTTTTCAAAAATTAAAATACGGAAGAAGGAGCCCGCCACGGCTTCAGGGATGAGCCCTCGGCGCCCTCGGCAAGGTCGGACAAGAAGCGGGGACTGACCTACCCGCTCAAGGCCGAGGCTGGCGCCGACGCAGATCCAGGACCCGCCATCCAGAGCGCTTGCGCTCGGTTTGGCGCTGCTCGAGCCGGCGGCGGATGAGCTCCCGGCGCTCCTGGAGATCCTCGAAGGTGATGGCCCCTTCCTCGTCGGGGAAGCCGAGCGCGGCCCGGTAGCCATCGAGGTCGATGGCTTCGGTGCTGATCTCGAGCCCGACCTCCCGGGTGATGCGCTCGCCGTAGCGCTCGGTGAAGTAGGTGGCGACAGCCAGGATCTCGCCGAGGATGTCGACGTCCGGGGCCATCGAGGCCATGGCGCCGTTGAGGAAGAGCACGTCCTTGACAAAGAGCATGAGCTCCTTGGGCAGACGGGCTCCGTAGGCGAGCAGGCCTTTTGTGACCTCCCGCAGCTCGGCCACCATCTCGTCGGCGCTCAGCTTGGTCGGGTCAACCGGGGGGCGATCGAGTCCGAGGTCGCGGATCACGGCGTCTACGTCCACTTCGGGCGGTAGGGCACCGAGGTCGCGAAGAGCCTCGACCTGGAGGGGGATGTTGTTGGTGGTCGCCCCCATCTCCAGACGGAGGAAAGCGAGGCGCCCTCGCTCGTCGAGTCGGCCGGTGATCCCGAAATCGAGGAGGGCGACGGTGCCATCGGGACGGACGAGGAGGTTGCCGCCGTGGAGGTCGCCATGGAAGACGCCGTGGAGCAGGGCGCCCTCGAGAAAGGCGATGAGCGTGGCCCGAAGCACGGCCGCGGTGTCGATACCGGCGGCCCGCATGGCGGATGCTTCGCCCCAGGCGAAGCCGGCGAGCTGCTCCATCACCAGTACGCGGCGGGTCACAAGCTCGGGGTGGGGACGGGGAACCACCACCGACCGCTGATCGGCCGCGGCGTAGACAGCGGCGATGTCGAGCATGTTCTGGGCCTCGAGCCGGAAGTCGAGTTCCTCGACGATCGTCTCGGCGAACAGTTCCACGAGCGCCGGGGGGTTGGTGAGGGCCGCCACCGGGATGCGCCCCACCAGCTGCGGCGCGAGCCAGGCCATGGCGGCCAGGTCGAGGCGGACCATACGGTCGACCGTCGACCGCTGGACCTTGACGGCCACCCGCTCGCCCGTACGAAGTGTGGCTGCGTGAACCTGGGCGATGGACGCCGAGGCGATGGGCGTCGAGTTGAAGGAGACGAACACGTCTCCGATCGGGCGGCCGAGCTCGCTCTCGACGGTCCGCCGCACCACCGAGAAGGGCTCGGGCGGGACCTGGTCGCGTAGCAGCTGGAACTCGGCCACCAGTTCCTCAGGAAAGATGCCCTCGCCTGACGAGAGGATCTGGCCGAGCTTGATGTACGTCGGTCCGAGGCGCTCGAAGGCCACTCGTAAGCGGCGCGGACAGACCGGCCCGCGACCGGTCCGTTCCCCGTTCCCTGAGCCACCAAGCAAGCAGCGCACCGCCGATGCGGACGCACACGGCCACCACCCGAGCCGGGCTCGGCCGCAGCGTTGAGGAAACCAGTTGGCGTGCTTCGGCCGCCGCTTGGGCCCGGCGCTCGTCGACGCCGACCCGCTCCGGTCCAGGCTGGCGCCAGGGCATCGACGCTGGATCGACCGTCCAGGGTCCGCGTCGGGTGAACGCGCCGATGGCGAGGTCGGGCGAGTCGCCGTCTTCCGGGTCGAGAGAGGTTTGCGGGCCAGGGGTATGCCCGTTCTCGACCACCGCCGAGGGCGCCAAAGGTTCCCCGGGCTCAGTGCCCTCGGTAGGTGTATCAGTGGTCACTGATGCATCCATGGCAACACCGTAGGTGCCCTGCCCACGAGCCCGGACCGGGGTGCCCGCGGCGGTCAGGCAGGGGAGACGACCAGGCAGCCGTTGTGGCCGCCGAAGCCGAAGGAGTTGGAGAGGATCGGGGCCGGTGTCCATGGACGGGCCACAGGGGCCACGACGTCGAGGGAGATTTCGGGGTCGGGCTCCTCGTAGCCGGCGGTCGGAGGGATCTGGCTGTGAGCGAGGCTAAGGACACAGGCCACCGCTTCGATGGCCCCGCTCGCCCCGAGACCGTGCCCGGTCACGCCCTTGGTCGAGGTGACCGGCGGTGCGCTGGTCCCGAAGACCTTGACGATGGCGTCGGCTTCGGCCTTGTCGTTCAACGGTGTGGACGTGCCGTGGGCGTTGATGTGCCCGATGTCGGCCGGCCCGATGCCGGCGTCCTCCATGGCGAGCGTCATGCAGGCGGCGGCCCCCGAGCCCCCCGGGATCGGCGCGGTGATGTGATAGGCGTCGGCGGTGCTGGCCGCGCCGGCCAGTTCGCCATAGATATGGGCCCCGCGGGCGACGGCGTCGTCCCATGACTCGAGCACGAGGGCGCCTGCTCCCTCGGTGATGACGAACCCGTCGCGGCGGATGTCAAAAGGCCGGGACTCGCCCGAGGTCGACAGGGCGGTCATGTTGGAAAAGGCGGCGATGCCGACGCCGGTCATGGCGGCTTCCGAGGCGCCCGCGATGGCCACATCGCAGCGACCGGAGGCGATCAGACGGGCGGCATGGGCGATGCTGTGGGCCCCGGCGGCACAGGCGGTGGTGACCGTCTCGGAGGGGCCGTGCCAGCCCATCCGGATGGACACGTTGGCCGAGCCGGCATTGGCCATCATCATGGGTACCAGCCGTGGCGAGACGCGACGTGGGCCCTTCTCACCGAAGAGGAGGATCTGTGACTCGAGGCTCTCGAGGCCACCGACCCCGGTTCCCATGACGACCCCGGAGCGCCCCGGGTCGGAGGCGGGCGCTCCCGCGTCCTCCATGGCCATGACGGCCACGGCCACGCTGAACTGGGTGAACCGGTCGAAGGTGCGCACCTCCTTCGGCCCGAACCAGGGCGACGGGTCGAAATCGGTGACGCGGCGCTCACCGTGAGGCGGGGAGCTGTTGAGGCCGGCCCAGAGCGCATCGGTGCCCACCCCGCAGCACGAGATGGCGCCGATACCGGTGATGGCCACTCGCCGGCCGGCCACCGGGCCGTCCGGGCCCAGGCCGAGCAGCATCAGATCTTGGCCGCGACGAGGTCGAAGGCTTGTCCCACCGTCTCGATCCCTTCGAGCTCGGTCTCGTCCACGGAGATTTCGAACGTCTCCTCGAGGGCCATGATCAGCTCGACCAAGTCGAGGCTGTCGGCGTCGAGGTCTTCGGCGAACCGGGCGTCCCGGGTGACCTTGTCGGCCGGGCACTGCAGCACCTCGACCGCACACTCACGGAACTTCTCGAACGCTTCCTCGTTGCTCACTCAGCTTCTCCTTTGTCGGGTTAGGGCACGTCGATGCGACGATGACGGTGGTGGCCGGTCACAGGCCCATCGACAGGCCACCGTCGACCGGGAGGATGGCGCCGGTCACATACCCGGCATCGGCGGAGGCCAGGAACCCGACCACGCCGGCGATCTCCTCGGGTTGCCCGAGCCGGCCCAGTGGGACCTGTGCCAGGTAGGACTCGATGTGCGCCTCTCCGAGCGCCGCGAGCATATTCGTTTCGACCAGGCCCGGCGCGATGACGTTCACGGTGATGGACCGACTGGCCACCTCCCGGGCCAGGGCCCGGGCCAGGCCGACCAGGCCGGCCTTGGATGCGGCGTAGTTGGCCTGGCCGGCGGCACCCAGGAAGGCGCCCACCGAAGACACCATGACGATGCGGCCTCGGTGCAGGCGCACCATCTTGCCCAGGGCCCGCTTGACCACTCGATAGACGGCCGTGAGGTTGGTATCGATGACCTCCGTCCAGGCCTCCTCGCTCATCCGGAGGAAGAGGGTGTCCCGAGTGATGCCGGCGTTGGCCACCAGAACCTCGACCGGACCCCAGGCATCCTCGATGGCGCCGAATGCGGCCTCGACGGCGTCGGGTTCGGTCATGTCACAGGCCAGGGAGAGGAACTGTCCGCTCGAGGCGCCGTCGACGGGCCCGATGTCGACCGATCCGGCGCGGGAGGTGACCGCCACCCGGTCGCCGTGGGCCAGGAACCACCGTGCGCAGGCCAGGCCGATGCCCCTCGAACCGCCGGTCACGAGGACCACCCGCCCGTCGGGCGGCGTTTCCTGCGAGCTCACGTCGGAGGGCCGGGGGTGCGGATCCAGGCCACCGGCTGGCCCTCGACCACCCGCTCGCCGCGGACGGCGAGCCAGCGCACGAGGATGCCGTCGAAGGGGGTCCGGACGTCGTTGGGCCCCACCGTCCCAACCCGGTCACCCACGGCCAGCGGCGATCCAGGCTCGCCGTCCTGGCCGCTGCCGGGCGCGGCCGCCTCGGCCAACGCATTGCGTTCGAGGGCGACAAGCCCCTGGTCGGGCTCGAACACGCCTGGGGCCGGGCTCACGATGACCCGCTCTGACGTGTAGAGGTGCTCGCCTTGATGGGTCGCCGTCGCCGTCATCTCGTCGACCCCGCCCACCGCATCCATGAGCTTGTCGAGGTCGTCGGGCACGGCCACCGCCACACCCCGCACGTCGGGCACCGTTCGACGCACGAGCCCGGTGAGCACGCCGCCCGCCCCGAGCTCGACCACAGTGGTCACTCCCCGTCCGCTCAGAGTCTCGAGCGACTGTCGCCATCGGACCGGACTGCACAGCTGGGCCGAGAGCAGACCGGGCCACTCACCGGGGTCGGTGTGGACACGGGCGTCCACGTTGGCCACCACCGGCACTTCGGGGGAGTGGAAGTCGACGTTGTCGAGCATCTTCCGCAACAGGGGCCGAGCCGGGAGCATGAGCTGAGTGTGGAAGGCGCCGGACACAGGGATGGGAAGGACCCGCTTGGCACCGAGCTCCTTGGCCCGCTCGCAGGCGGTGGCCACACCGGTAGCCGTGCCGCCGATGACGACCTGGCCGGGGGCGTTGTAGTTGGCCACCCATACCTCGTCCTCGGCCCGCTGGCAGGCGGCCTCGGCGTCGTCGTCACCGATGCCGAGCAGCGCCGCCATGGTGCCCGGGCGTTCGTCGCCGGCGATCTGCATGGCCCGACCTCGTTCGGTCACGAGGCGGGTCCCGTCGGCCAACGAGAGGGCACCTGAGGCGACGAGCGCGGTGTACTCGCCGAGGCTGTGACCGGCGCAGGCGGCAGGGAAGAGGCCGAGCCGCTCGACGGCGTCGAGGATCACCAGGCTCATCACGAAGGTGGCCAGCTGGGCGTTGCCGGTGGCGGTCAGCTCCTCCATTTCCGCATCGAGGAGCAGGGCGGCAAGATCCCGCTCGGCGATCTCGGAGGCTTCGTC
The DNA here is from genome assembly GCA_963774915.1 of uncultured Acidimicrobiaceae bacterium. GTDB lineage: Bacteria > Actinomycetota > Acidimicrobiia > Acidimicrobiales > RAAP-2 > CAVSNH01. Next base: position 157,882 of record CAVZGR010000002.1, read on the forward strand.
GGCCACCTCCCAGGAGGGGTGATCGACCCAGGGCCGGCCCATGCCCGACCGCTGCGACCCCTGTCCCGGGAAGGTAAAGGCCAGCACCGAATCACTCCTCTCGCACCGGTTCGGACTGCTCCCGACCGCCGTGGCCCGGCGGCGGGACAAGTGTGACACGGAGGTCACGGAGCGAGGTACTTTGCACCGGCTGGGCCCTACCGGGTCGGCGCTCTTGTCGAGGCGGGACCGAAGGGAACCCGCCGGGCTGGGCCGGGTCCGGGCCGCGTCGAGCGGACAAGGACGAGGTGGCTGCCCGTGGTGCCAACACAGCGCGCACTGGCATCAACGGTCCCCGTCGGCTCGTTCCTTCTCGCTGTCGCCCTCTCGGTGGCGGTCATCTGGGCCACTGCGCTGCCGGCTGCGGCGCACCCCGGTCGGGCTGCTTCCCGAGCCGCCCACCCCCGACCGCTCTTCGGGGTCACCGTCGACTCGATCAACGGCATCGGCGACCATCGTGGCCGCCGAACGCAGCCTTGCGGACCGGCCGACCACCCGGGTGTACATGAGCATCCACGAGCCGGCCTCGTACTACGCCGACGCCGTCCGACAGCTCGACTCGGTGGGCACGGTCATGGGGGAGCTGCTCGACTCGAGCGATGCTCGGCACATCGGTGTGGCCGCCTTCCAGCGGCGGGTGGAGTCCTACTTGTCGGTGCTCGGCTCCTCCGTCGGCATCTGGGAGGTCGGCAACGAGGTCAACGGCAACTGGACCGGTTCGTACGCGCTCGGGTGCGGCCAAGCTGCAGGAGGCCTACGACGACGTGGCCGCTACCGGCGCTCGCACCGCTCTGACGCTCTATGCCAACGAGTACGGCCCGGACCACTGCGGTGACGGTAACGCCGAGCTCACCCCGCTCCAGTATTCGGACGACGACGTGTCACCTGCCGTGCGCAACGGCGTGACCTACGTTTTGGAGAGCTACTACCCGACGCAGTGCGATGACGTCTTCCCGACCGACGCGCAGGTGGCGTCGGAGATGGAGCAGCTCCGGAATCTGTATCCGCATGCCCTCCTCGGATTCGGCGAAGTCGGCCTCCCGCGCCCGGTCGGCCCGCACACCTTGGCGACGGCCGAGCGAGTCATGTCCTGGGCCTACGGGCTCGACCCGGACGTGGCGGCTACGTCGGCGGGTACTTCTGGTGGTATGCCCGCGAGGATGCCTTCGTCGGGAAGGCGCCGCTGCTCGCGGCGCTCGGCACCGCCTTCGATTCCGAGCGGGCGGCGCTGGCCGGTCCGGCGAAACGGGCCCCTACGGGTTCTTGGTCCAGACCGAAACGTGGCTCCGGCTCTCACTCGTGAACGGCTCCCCACGCCATCCACTCCAGCGTTCCTGAAGGGTCATCCCCGCGATTCGGGCCATGAGGTCGAGCTCGGCCGGCCAGACGTAGCGGAAGGGCGCGGAGAAGGTCTCGAGTCGCCCGTCATCGATCCAATAGTGGTGTGAGTAGGCGATCTGGTTGGCCAGGTCGTACTCCTCGAAAGCGAGATGGGTCGGCGTGAGCGCGAAGGGGTGGACGGTCTCACCGGGAGGGAGCCGTTGCAGCTCGGGGATGTACAACTCGATCACGAAGCGGCCGCCCGGTTCGAGATGCTCGGCGGCGTTCTCGAAGCACCTCACCTGGGCATCCTGCGTGGTGAGGTTGGCCAGACTGTTGGCCACCAGGTAGGCAAGCGTGAACGTACCGGCCAGCCTGGTCGTGGCCATGTCGCCGACCGCCACCTCGATGTCCTCGGCGCCAGGCTTGGCCCGGAGCTCTGCGACCATGTCCGGCGAGAGGTCGATCCCGGACACCGAGAGGCCTCGTTCGATGGAGCGGTACGGCGATGCGACCGGTCCCGATGGCGAGCTCCAGCACCGGGCCGTCATCAGCGTGATCGACGAGGAAGTCCACGATGGGCTCGACGACGGCGGGAAGGACGACCTCGGGCCACCGCTTTTCGTAGTTCTCGGCGATCCGTCTGTCGAAGAGATTCTCGGGCACCATCGACTCCTTCGATCAGCGGGCCGTGAGTGAGTCTTTCAATGTGCTGCCGACCATGCGCTCACTCCGGCGAGGACGACGAGGACGACGGCCGTCACCTTGCGGATGGTGGCGACGTTGACGAAGCGCATGAGGGCCTGCCCACCGGTCACGGCAACGGCAGCGACCGTCCACAAGGCCAGCACGGATCCGACGGCCACCGACAGAGGCGAGTGATAGCGGGCGGCCAGGTTGGCCGTGAGGATCTGGGTGAGGTCGCCCCATTCGGCCAAGAAGATGACCAGGAACGCAGTGAGGACGACGCCGTGCCGGCTCGCCTCTCGCTCAGCCAGCTCTGTTTCCTCTTTCGTTCCCTCTCGCCACGCGTAGATCGCGCCGAACAGGAAGAGACCGGCCACAACGGCATCGACCGCCTCGTGGGGCAGGACGTGGAAAAGAGCCACACCAACGGTCACGGCGATGACCACGTGGATCAGGAACGCCCCGGCCGACGCCGATCCAGACCAGGAGTGGGCGGCCCTTTGTCGCCATGACCAGGTTGGCGAACATCGTCTTGTCTGGTAGCTCGCCGAGGAAGATGACCGGGAAGCAGATGAGCGCGATGTACGGATCCACTCACTGCACTCTTGCCGCCGACGAGCTTTGGAGCCAGCATCTGCCCGTGAACCGGTCGGACCGAATGGCCGCCGGCCGTCAGTGCGTGGGCCAACAGCGACCTCTTGGTCCGACGCCGAGGGGATACTTCACGACGATGCGCCGACTTCCTGCGTACGACCCCACCCTGTACAAGGGCAGCGCGGTCCACTACCTCCGGGGTCGGCCCCCCTACTCACGTGACCTGCGCCGGACCGTTGCCGAGGAGTGCGGCCTCGATGGAAGAGGTCGATTGCTCGATGTCGGGTGCGGGCCTGGAGTTCTGGCCGTCGAGCTCGCGTCTCTTCTCGGCGACGCCATCGGCTTGGACCCTGACCCGGACATGCTCGCCGAGGGGGCGAGACACGCTGAGCGCGAAGGTGTGGCGAATATCCGGTGGGTCCAGGGCCTCGCCGAACAAATTCCCGATCTCGACCTCGGGACATTCCGTCTCGTGACATTTGGTCAGTCGTTCCACCGGACGGACCGAGAGGCGGTCGCCGAGGCCGTCTACGACCTGCTCGTACCTGGGGGAAGCGTCGCCCTTTTGGCGCACACGGTCGACGACCGGCCGGAGCCTCCCGGACCGGGCCAACCGCGGATTCCCCACAAGGAGATCGAGTCACTGATCGATCGGTATCTCGGAGCGTGGCGTCGTGCCGGCCAGGGATTCCAATCCATCACGACCGACCGTTGGCAGGACGCACTCGGTCGGACCCGATTTGGTCGGGGCCGTCAGGTCTTTGCTCGTGGGCGGGCGGACATCGTCCAGGACGCCGACGGTGTTCTGGCCAACTACCTGTCGATGTCGTTTGCCGCCCCTCACCTCTTCGGCGATCGGCTGCCCAGCTTCGAGGACGACGTCCGCACACTGTTGGCCGAGCGTTCTCCCGCCGGTCTCTTTTGGGATTGGCCGGGCGACACCGAGATCGTCATCGCCACGAAGCCTCAATAAGCCGCTCTGTTCGGATCGTCTCCGACATCAGGCAGAGCGCCCTGCGCCTTCCAGAACGCTGAGAAAACGTGCGTGCCCGGGGCGGGATTCGAACCCGCACGCCCTTTCGGACAATGGATTTTGAGTCCATCGCGTCTGCCATTCCGCCACCCGGGCTAGCTGGGGGTCTGTCCTCCCGCGATACCGCTACCGGCCAGCCGAGGCCTGGTCATGGACAAGGTGGTACGAGAGGTCGACGCATTCGTTGCAGATGAAGACCCCATCGGGGCCGGCCACGATCTTGCGCACCGCCTCGTTGGACTTGTGGCAGAACGAGCAATGGACAGGGTCTTGCATGCCAAAAAGGGTAGTCGGCACGGTACCTGTCGGGCGGGGAAGTGATCGGCCATCGGAGGAATCGCGTTGGTGGTCGTGGTCGGGGGACCGTCTTGTCAACGCCGTCTCGATGCCAACGCTCGAGCCCTACGTGCCGGCGCTGTGAGTCTCCCGGTCCGCCATTCCTCTTCGAGCCCCGGATCGAATGCGATCCGCGGGGGCTACCGAGCCAGACTCGCTTCCACCTTCTGGCGACCACCGTGACCGGTCAGGAGACTCGCTGCCACCACCGTCGTTGAGCGGGTTGGTCCACCTCGGGGATGTGCTCCCAGGGGGGAGCCGACGCCCACGACGTCGCGAACCTCGGCGTGAACCGAGGTCGATTCACCACTTCGGCCACTTCGGCCAGAGCCGCCGAGACACGGGCGTCCTCGTCGCTGCGGCCGGGAGCCTCCTCCAACTCGGGGCGGATTCCGTCGCGCTCCGTCCGAGGGCCTGTGACCGACGTCGGTACGCCGGGTCGCCGCGTGGTGCGTCCGTTCAAGGGGCGCCGGCCGTTCTGGCTGGAGAGCTTCGGACCGTGGCGGCCGTTCACCGAACTGCGCTCGGCCAAGGCCAGGCGCTGGGCCTCGATGACCCGCTCGCACTCGAGCAGCGTCACCTCGGCCGTCTGTGCCCGTCGCAGGGCAGCGGCCACCTCGCTACGGAGCCGGCTGAGCTCGAGCTCGAGGTTCCGAGCTGGCGCCGTTGCGTCCACCCCGTTCATCCCTTCCATCCCTTCGATCGGTTCCATCCCAGCGCGTCCTTCCATCCGTTCCGGTCCTTCGGGGGCGCCCGACGGCAACAATCCGGCGTCACACAGGTCAGCGACCGGGATCTGCCAAGGTCCGGTGCCTCTCCCCGAGGTACCGAGGGCTCGCTTGGCGCGGGAGAAGCGGCCGGCCTCGAGATGTCGCCGGATGATGCGCCGGTCGACACCGACGACTTGGGCTGCCGCCGAGATGGTCAGGGCGCGGGCCCCGGTGTCTTCGCTCATGCGTCGTTCCTCGTCGTCGACGACCCAGAGAGGTCAGCCGCCACCGGCACTCAACGGTGTCCTCAGGACATGTACCCAGCTGGCACGGGGGCAACCCGCCTTCGTGCTGCCGCTCGGGACGACGAGAGAGGGATCTCCTCCGGCCGCCCCCGCCCCCGCCTCCGCCCGCGCCCGCGCATGGGCCGAAGCCCAGGCCGAACGCCCGTGAGCGACCGCTACTCGCTCAAGTGGGTCAGATGGGCTGGCCGTGGACCGTCGGGTGGAGGCCCTGCGTAGAATTGCCCTCCCATGCATCGGGCCACGATCCAACGCCGGTTAACCGACGCTCACGACCAGCTGGTGCGGGCCCGTGACGAGTTGGCCGTGCTCGACGAGCAGCTCGTGGTGGTCAACGAGATGGCCGACGACACTCGCCTGCGAGCCTTGGTGGCCGAGACGCCCGTGGCTGCCAAGGACCATGACGAGGCCCAGCGCCAAGCCGTCGTCATGGAACAGACCCGGCAGGTACTGGTGGCACGCATCGCTGAGCTCGAGCACCGCCAGGACGAATTACTCGACCGCCTGGTCGTCGAACCCGGCTGAGCCGACCTGCCGCCCGATGCGCCATGATGGCGATCCGGCGGCCCCGAACCGCCCACCCGTGCCGCGCCTGCGGCGCCCGAACCCCGAGGACCCGACTGAACATGACCCGGCGTGTGGTCATTGCCGAAGACGAGGCCATCATCCGTCTCGACCTGAAGGAGATCCTCCAGGACGAGGGATACGACGTGGTGGGTGAGACCGGTCGCGGCGACGAAGTCGTCGAACTGGTGCGGACCCACCAGCCGGACCTCGTGATCCTCGACGTGAAGATGCCGGGTTGGGATGGTCTCGAGGCGGCCCGGGCTGTCCGGGACCTCGAGCTCCACGTGGCCGTACTCATTCTCACTGCCTTCAGCCAGCGAAACCTCATCGACGAGGCTCGCGACGCCGGTGTCATCGCCTACCTGGTCAAGCCGTTCGAGAGGATCGAGCTGATCCCGGCCATCGAGCAGGCCATGGCCCGTAGCGAGCAGGAATGGGCCATCGAGGCCGAAGTGCAGGAAGTGGCGGCCGAACGTGGCGGGTCGAGCACCCCTTCGGCAGAGGACAAGATCGAGACGCGCCGGCTCGTCGACGATGCCAAAGACCTGCTTATGGAACGGGCTGGCCTTTCGGAGCCCGAGGCATTCAACTTCATCCAGAAGACGGCAATGGGAACGCGGTCCCGTATGAGCGAGGTGGCTCGGCAGGTCCTCGACGGAAGTCTCGAGCCCTAGTCCGGGCGACATTCGCTGATGCCAACGAAGCCATCGACTGCCCGGAGCGCCACCAAGACAGCGAAACAACGCACCCCGAAGCCCACCGCCGAGCCCGTCCCGTCGGACGAGGCGCCGTCGGGACCACTCCTCCTGCTCGACGGCATGTCACTCGGCTACCGGGCCTATTTCGCATTGCCGCCGTCACTCGTCACGAGCGCCGGCATCGTGACCAACGCCGTCCATGGCTTCACCTCGATGCTCACCTACCTCGTGCGCGACCACCGTCCCTCGGGCCTGGCCGTGGCCTTCGACCTATGGGGTCCGACCTTCCGCGACGAGATCGCCAATGACTACAAAGCCGGTCGGGCCGAGACGCCGGACGACCTCAGCCCCCAGTTCGACATGATCCGAGCCGTGCTCGCCTCGCTGTCGGTTCCGCTGCTCGAAGCCGAGGGTTTCGAGGCGGACGACGTGCTGGCCACCCTGGCCACCGAGGCGCGCGACCGGCAGTGCCCGGCCATCGTCGTGACCGGTGACCGGGATTGCTTCCAGCTGGTCGAGGATCCCTATATCCAGGTTCTGTACAACCGGCGAGGAGTGAGCGACTACGCGCTCTACGACGAGGCCGGCATCGTGGCCCGCACCGGCGTGCGACCCGACCAGTACCCGATACTCGCCTCCCTGAGGGGTGACCCTTCGGACAACCTCTCCGGTGTGCCCGGCATCGGGGAGAAGACCGCGGCCAAGCTCGTCAACCAGTACGGCAGTCTGGACGCACTCTTCGCCGACCTCGGCTCCTTGTCAGCCAAGATGCGCGACAACCTCGCGACCTACGAGGAGAACGTGCGCCGCAACGCCGAGATCATCCCCCTGATCCGCGACGTGCCACTCGACGTAGCGGTCGACGACCTGCACCTCGGAGGCTGGGACGCCGAACGTGCCAAGCAAGTCTTCTCCGAGTTCGAACTCCGCACGCTCTGGACCCGACTGTCGGTGCTCATGGACGAGGGCGCATTCGGACCACCGGCCGGAGGCTCCGGTATGGCCGGCACCCGCCGGGCGGGGGCGACGACGTCAGGTGCCGCTCCGTCGACGGGAGCCGCTCCCGGGGCCGTTCCGGCCGTGGGCACGCCAAGCTGGTTGGCCGAGCCGACGTGGGAGCAGCCGGCAACGGCCGACGAAGGTCGGGCGTCGGTGACCGCTTTGGTCGAGGAGGCCCGGGCGACGACCGGCAACCTGGTGCTGGCTCCCGTTTGGTCGGGCGATCCGGGTCGGTCACCGCTGACCTCCGTGTCTCTGGCCACCGAGGTCACCGAAGGCGGGGGTGGGAAGGTCGTTCATCTCGGCCCGCCGGACACGGGAGACCCGACTTCGGCACTCGGTGAGTGGCTCGGGGCAACTGAGCTCGTCGCCGAACTTCGCGACGCACTCGGGCCCGACGGGGTGGGTGTGGTTGCCCACGACGCCAAGGAGCTCATGCGCTCGCTACTCCCGCTGGGCGTCGACATCCATCGCCTGGTCCTCGACACGGCCGTGGGCGCCTACCTCCTCGACCCGTCCACCGACAGCTACCGGCTGGCCGATCTCGCCCAACGTTTCCTCGGCGTGGGGCCCGACGGCACGACCCCAGAAGCCGGCCAGACCGAACTGGCTTTGGAGGAATCGAATGGTGACGACGGGGGCGACGGCGGCGACGACAGCGGTCCCGACGTGCCCGGAGCAGTGCGGGATGCGGCCGTCCTCGCCCGATTACGGGTTCCCCTCGAGCAGGCCCTCGACGCGGTGGGGGCGACACCCCTCAACCGGGACATCGAGCAACCTCTGGTTCGAGTGCTGGCTCGAATGGAGGTGGTCGGCATTCGGGTGGACGGCGAGGTCCTTCGCACCATCACGACCGGGCTGGCCGACGAGTGCCGGAACCTCGAGGCGACCATTCAGGAGCTGGCCGGAACGCCGTTCAAGGTCAACTCCGTGCCCCAGCTCCGCGCCGTGCTCTACGAGAAGCTGGGACTCACCCCGGTCCGCAAGACGAAGACGGGGTTTTCGACGGACGCCCGCACGCTCGAACAGTTGCGCGGCCAACATCCCATTGTTGAGGCCCTTCTTCGCTACCGGGAGGTCGAGAAGCTTCGCTCGACCTACGGCGAGAGCCTCGCCGCCGAGGTGGCCGCCGACGGCCGCATCCACGCCACCTTTCGTCAGACGGTGGCCCGCACCGGCCGGCTGTCGTCTGACCGGCCCAACCTGCACAACATCCCGGTGCGCACCGAGGAAGGTCGTCGCTTCCGCGAGGCGTTCGTGCCTTCCGTCGGCCGTCGCCTGCTCGTCGCCGACTACGACCAGATCGAGTTGCGGGCCATCGCTCATCTCTCGGACGACCCCGGGCTCACCGCCGCCTTCGCCGCCGGCGAGGACATTCACCGGACGGTGGCCGCCCGCGTGTTCGGCATCGCACCCGAGGACGTGACCTCGGCACACCGGTCCACGGCCAAGATGGTCTCCTACGGCCTCGCCTACGGAATGGAGGCCTACGGGCTCTCCCAGCGTCTCGGGGTGCCGGTCGAGGAGGCAGCCGACATCCTGACCGCCTACTTCGAGGCCTTCCCCTACGTGCGCGAGTACATGGAGCGGGCCGTGGCCGAGGCGCGGACGGTTGGCTACACGGTCACCGCCTTCGGCCGCCGCCGGCCGCTGCCTGATCTCGTGTCGACCAACTACCAGGTGCGGCAGGCTGCCGAGCGCCAGGCCATGAACGCCGGCATCCAGGGGCTGGCCGCCGACTTGTTCAAGCTGGCCCTCATTCGTCTCGACCGTGGCCTCGAGGAGGCGGGCTTCGCTTCCGACCTCGTCCTGCAGGTGCATGACGAGGTCCTCGTCGACGTCGAGCTGGCCGAGGCTGACGAAGTGGCGGCGCTCACCGAGCAGGCCATGGTCGGTGCGGCCAGCTTGTCCGTGCCGCTCGAGGTGGAGATGTGCTGGGGCGCGTCGTGGGCGGAGGCCAAGGGCAACTGATCGTCGCCGGTGGCGGTGGCGGCAGCCGTCCGCCGCTCCGGAGCACGGAGGGGCCGCCCGGCCAGCACAAGTGGCTGGTCGGATAGCATGAAAAACCGGCCACTTGGGTGGCCCGTCCTCTCGCGGCCGGAACGGCCGGCGGGATCGTCCGGAAAGCGAGCGACCTATCTATGCCCGAAACACCCTCCGTCGGTGACACCGTGACCCTGCTCTCCCCCGAGGAGATGGGGACCTTCGACGAGAACGGCGAGTACGTACCGCGCCCGGTCACCGAAGACGACCTGGGAGGCGCCTCTCTCGAGGACGCCATGGCCGGGACCATCATCGAGTTCGAAGACGGTGATCTGGTCGAGGGCACGGTGGTCAAGATCGACCGCGACGAGGTCCTGCTCGACATCGGCTTCAAGTCGGAGGGGGTCATCCCGGTTCGCGAGCTCTCCATTCGCAACGACGTCGACCCCTCGGAGATCGTGAAGCTGGGCGAGCCCGTCGAGGCGCTCGTCCTCCAGAAGGAGGACAAGGAAGGCCGGCTCATCCTCTCGAAGAAGCGGGCTCAGTACGAGCGGGCGTGGGGCACCATCGAGAAGAAGAAGGAGAGCAACGAGGTCGTCACCGGCCCGGTCATCGAGGTGGTGAAGGGCGGCCTCATCGTCGACATCGGACTGCGCGGCTTCCTGCCCGCCTCCCTCGTCGAGCTGCGCCGGGTGCGCGAGCTGCAGCCCTATGTGGGGAAGGTCATCGAGGCCAAGATCATCGAGCTCGACCGCAACCGCAACAACGTCGTCCTGTCGCGTCGGGCGTGGCTCGAGGAGAACCAAAAGGAGCAGCGGAGCGACTTCCTGGCCAACCTCAAGCCCGGAGAGCGCCGCCGGGGCGTCGTGTCGTCGGTGGTCAACTTCGGCGCCTTCGTCGATCTCGGCGGGATGGACGGCCTCGTGCACGTGTCCGAGCTGTCCTGGAAGCACGTCGACCATCCCTCGTCCGTGGTCTCGGTGGGCGACGAGATCGAGGTCGAGGTCCTCGACGTCGATCTGGCCAAGGAACGCATCAGCCTCTCCCTCAAGGCAACCCAGAGTGATCCGTGGCAGGAGTTCGCCAACTCCCACCAGGTGGGTGAGCTGGTCTACGGACGCATCACCAAGCTGGTGCCCTTCGGCGCCTTCGTCCAGGTCGGTGACGGTATCGAGGGTCTCGTGCACATCTCGGAGATGGCCGGCCACCACGTCGAGCTGCCCGAGCAGGTGGTCACGCCGGGCGAGGAGCTGTGGGTCAAGATCATCGACATCGACCTCCAGCGTCGGCGCATCAGCCTGTCCATCAAGCAGGCGGCCGAAGGCGGTGAGGTGTCAGAGGAGTACCGGGAGGCGTTCGGCGAGCACGCCTACGACGCCGAGGGGAACTACGTCGGTCCCATCGAATTCTCCGAGGCCGAGTTCACTCCGGAGACCGAGGCACAAGCAGCGTGGGCCGAGTACGTGGCCGAGCACGGGTCGGGTGAGTCCGGCGGTAACGGCGAAGCCGGTGTCGCGACGGATGCCGCCGCGGCGGCTGCCGAGAGCAGTGCCCCGGCGGAAACCATCGAGCCTGCCGAGACCGGTGGTGGCGAGCCGGCCGTCGAAGTCGAAGTCGTCGAGACAGTCCAAGCCGCCGAGGCGCCGGCTGCCCCGGACGCTGCCGACGCGACGGATGTCGCGGTGCAGCCGGAGACGACCGAAACCGCCAGCTGACCGCCCGTCTCGACACCGCTGTTCAGCCCGTCGGATCTCCGACCGGCGGTTCAGTCGGAGCCGGCTCCTGTCGCGATCTCGACGGCGCCCGAGTTGCCCACAACCGGAACGGAAGAGCTGACGCCGTCTTTGGCCGGCTCACGCTGACCTCCGTCGGAGGCGACCAGCGGGAAGTGGCAGGCGACCCAGTGCCGGGGGGCGATCTCCCGGAGCAGCGGCTCTTCGGCGGCGCAGCGCGCCTCGGCGTAAGGGCAACGGGTACGGAAGCGGCATCCGGACGGCGGGTTGAGCGGGGAGGGGAGCTCGCCGGTCAACGGCGGCCGGGTCGTTCTGCTGGTCGGGGTCGGGCTCGGGGATGGCCGCCAGCAGGGCCTCGGTGTAGGGATGGGCCGGCTCGCGGTAGAGGTCGTCGGCGCCGGCCAGCTCGACCAGCTTGCCCAGGTACATGACCGCCACCCGATCGCTCACGTTCTTGACCACGGCCAGGTCGTGGGCGATGAAGAGCATGGTGAGGTCGAAGCGGGCCCGCAGGTCGGCCAGCAGGTTGAGGATCTGCGCCTGTACCGACACGTCGAGGGCCGAGACGGGCTCGTCGCAGATCAGGAGCTCCGGCTCGGACATGAGGGCCCGGGCGATGCTGATGCGCTGGCACTGGCCGCCGGAGAACTCGAGCGGGCGGCGGTCACCGGCCGCGTCGGGGTCGATCCCCACGGCTCGAGCATCGAGCGCACTCGTTCCGACCGTTCCTGCTTCGTGCCCCGCTGCCAGATGACGAGCGGTTCGGCCACGATGTCCCGGACCCGTCGCCTCGGGTTGAGTGAGGAGATCGGGTCCTGGAAGATCATCTGGATCTTGGTCCGCACCGGCCGCAGTTCCCGCTCGGACATCGACCCGAGGTCTTGACCTCGGTAGCTCACCCGACCGGACGTCGCCGGTTGGACCTGGGCCAGGGTGCGTCCGACCGTCGACTTCCCGCAGCCCGACTCGCCGACAAGCCCGAGCGTCTCGCCCTGTTGGATCTCGAAGCTGACCCCGGAGACGGCATGGACCCGCTGGCGCCCGCTGCTGGAATTCGACGACCAGGTCCTCGACCCGCAAAACGACCTCGGCGTCGTCGGCCGGCGTGCGGCTGCTTGGCCGTCTCGACCTCGATCGGGTGCGGTGGTCATGTCGTCTCGCCTCCCGATGCGGCGCCCCCCGATGCCGCGCCCCACGATGCCGCGCCCCGCCGGCGCCGCCGCCGTCGCAGCGGCATCCTCCGAGGTCCGTCCGTTGGCCGGTCCTGGGGCGGTGGGCACACCGTTCATCAACGGAAACCAACAGGCGAAGACATGGTCGGGTGAACTGGCGCGTGCGCAGTGGCGGCTCGAGCTCGCGGCACTTGTCCTGGGCATAGGGGCAGCGCGGCGCGAACTTGCAGCCCTTGGGCGGGTTGATGAGGTCGGGCGGTCGCCCGGCGATGGCGTGGAGTCGGGACCCGCTCGGCTGGGACAGCCGGGGGATCGAGTCCATGAGCGCCTGCGTGTAGGGCATGCGGGTGTCGGCGAAGAGGGTACGGGTGGGCGCCCGCTCGACGACCCGGCCGGCGTACATGACCATGATGTTGTCGGTGCGGGTGGCGACCACGCCGAGGTCGTGGGTGACGAGGACGACGGCCATGTGGCGCTCGCGTTGGAGCTCGGCCAGCAGGTCGAGGATCTGGGCCTGGACGGTGACGTCGAGGCCGGTGGTTGGCTCGTCGGCCATCACCAGGCGCGGGGCACAGGCCAGAGGCGATGGCGATCATCACCCGCTGGCGCATGCCGCCCGACAGCTCGAAGGGGTACCAGCGGAGGCGTTGCTCGGGCGAGGGGATGCCCGACCGAGCGGAGCAGCTCGATGGCGGTCTCCCGGGCCGCGACCGGTCCATGTCCAGGTGGAGCCGCAGGCTCTCGGTGATCTGGTCGCCGATGCGCTTGACCGGGTTGAGAGCGGTCATCGGGTCCTGGAAGATCATGCTGAGCTCGGCGCCCCACACCTGGCGCAGCTGGTCCGGGGACATGGCGGTGAGGTCGTGGCCGGCGAAGTGCACCGTGCCCGAGCGGACGACGTCGTGGAGGGGGAGGAGGCCCATGATCGATCGGGCGAGCACCGTCTTGCCCGATCCCGACTCGCCGACCACGCCGAGCGTCTCGCCCGCCTCGAAGCTCGAAGGAGACGCCGTCGACGGCCCGGACCGTCCCTCGGGTCGTGCGGAAGGAGGTGTGGAGGTCGTCGACCCGGAGGAGCGGGCCGCCGTAGGAGCCGACGTCGGGGAAGTCGGTCCGCCGACGACGGCCGCCGTCGCCGGCGTCGGATCACAGAAGGCCTTCGCGGATGTCGAACCGCTGGCGGAGTCGGTCGCCGATGAGGTTGATGGACAGGAGGAGGAGGAACATGGCGAGGGCCGGCCACATCATGATGTAGGGGTTGGTCTGGATCAGGTTGTTGGAGGTGCCCTCGGCGATGATGTTGCCCCACGACGGGGTGGGCAGCGCGACCGACAACCGAGGAAGGCCAGCGAGCCCTCGAGGACGATGATGACGGCCACGTTGATGAGGGCGAAGGTGAGGGCGACGGGGGCCACGTTGGGCAGGATCTCGCGGAAGATGATCCGCCGGGTGGAGGCCCCGAGTGGTCCGCGCCGCGATCACGAAGTCGCGGTTGGCGAAAGCCAGCGGTCGAGGCGCGGACCACCCGGTAGAGGACGGGGATGGTGCCGACCCCGAAGATGATGGTGAGCTTGAAGCAGGGACGTGCCCCAGAAGGCGACGATGGCGATGACGGCCACGATGCCGGGGAAGGCGAGGATGACGAAGGAGCCGGCGTTGAGGGCGGTGTCGGCCGCCCCTCCCTTGTAGCCCGACAGCAGCCCGAGCGTCCCGCCGACGAGCATGCCGATGGCCACCGAGGCAAAGCCGACGACGAGGGATACCCGCGAGCCGAAGACGACCCGGGACAAGAGGTCACGGCCGAGGTCGTCGGTGCCCAGCAGGTGGTGGATGCTCGGGGCTGGCGTTGACGGCCGCGTAGTTCTGGAAGGTGGGGTTGGTCAGGGGCAGCACGTTGGCGAAGACCGCCCCGAAGACGACGAGGCTGACCCAGCCCAGCGCGATCCAGAACAGCAGGCCGAGCGGGCGTTTCGACGGTCGGCTGGTCCTCGGCGAGGAGGGGGGTCTGGTCGGTCGAGGACGGCCTCGTCGGTGGCAGCCATGCCCGGGAAGGTGTCCGTCGAGCACTCGGCGTGGCAGCTCTGGTGTCGGCGAGCTCGCGGTCGTCAGGCACGACTCACTCCCTCGTCACCCGCGGGTCGACCATCGTGAAGATGAAGTCGACGATGAACTGGAGGAGCACGTAGGCGATGGCCACGACCAGGGTGATGCCCTGGACGACCAGGTAGTCGCGCTGGTTGACCGCCACCACCAGCGAGTAGCCGATGCCGGCACAGGGCGAAGAGGTACTCGACGATGAAGAGTCCCGGCGATGAGGCCGCCGATGGTCACGCCGGCCGCGGCCAACAGGGAGAAGGTCGACGGTCGGAAGGCGTGCCGGGCCATGATCCGCTCGGGCGAGAGGCCCTTCGACCGGGCCATGGTGATGAAGTCCTCCTGCAGCGTCGAGATGAGGTCGGAGCGGAGCAGCCGGTAGTAGACGGCCGTCGAGCCGGCCGTGATGGCCAGCGAGGGGAGGATCATGTCGTGCAGATTGGTGGCCACGTCTTGGCTGAGAGGGCACGAATCCGGTGGCGGGGAACCAGTGGAGGCCGACGGCGAAGACGGCCACCATGATGGGCGCGACCACGAACGGGGGCAGGGCCAGGAGGCCGAAGGTGCCGGTGGTGGCCACGTTGTCGAAGGGTCTGGTTGGGCCGGCGCGAGGTGATGAGGGCGAGCGGGATGGCCACGAGGAAGGCGATGACCTGAGAGATGACGATGAGCTCGACGTCGATGGGGTAGCCGGTGGCGATGATGTGGGTGACGGGCTCGTGGTTGAGGTACGAGTAGCCGAGGTTGCCGTGGAAGACGGCGGTGAGCCAGGTCGTGTACTGGTTCCACAACGGCTTGTTGAGACCCAGCTGCTTGTCGAGGAGCGGCGACGTTGTGGGCGGTGGCGTCCGGCCCGAGGATGACGGTCGACCGGGTTTCCCGGCAGCAGGTGGACGAGCAGGAACACCAGCACCGAGATGATGAATGACACCACCGCCAACTGGACGATCCGCTTGAGGAGGTACCTGCCCATGCGTGTCGAACCTACGCCCGCCGTCGGGCTAGGCCTTGAGCCACATCTGTGACGGGAAGGTGACTCCTTCGTCGAACCCGTAGCCGACGGACCCGTCGGGCAGGGTGAGGCCGGCGAAGTTCTGTACCCGCTGCTGGGCCACGTCGATGAAGATCTGCTGCCCGAGCCAGATGTAGGGCAGGTCCTTGGCCAGCGCGCTTGTCGGCCTCCTGGTAGGAGGCAACCCGGGTGGTGGCGTCGAGCGTGCTCCGGCCGGTCGACATGGCTTGCTCGAGCTGCGGGTCGTTGTTGCGAGGGAAGTTGAGCCCGAGCGTGCCGATCGGGGACGAGGGTGGTGGTCGAGAACCACACGTAGTTGAGCGACGGGTCGACCGCTCCGAACTGGTAGGAGGTCACCGCCTGGAACTTCCCGAGGACGAAGTCGTCGATGATGGTGGCTTGCTGGGTCTGGCTGACCGGTCACGTCCATGCCGACGGTGTTCCACATGTTCTGGAGGGCCTCGGTGATGCTGATGTCGCGGGGATCGGGCACGGTGAGGAGGGTGAAGGTCGGCGTCCCCTTCTGCGCCTTGTACTGCGTGGACCAGGGCCTTGGCCCCCGCCGGGTCGTAGGTCGGGTAGCCGGTGTCGGTGTAGTACGGGGAGCCCTTGAGGAAGAGGCCGTTGACCTCCGCCCCGTAGCCGGCGTTGAACAGCTTGATGATCTCGGCCTGGTCGGTGGCCATGGCGATGGCTCTCCGCAGCAGGAGGTCGTCGGTCGGCGGCGGTGATGCAGTTGAGCATCACGAACCCCAACGTCGGCTCCCCGATGACGCCGGTCCGGCTGTCGACCTCGACGAAGCCGGATCCGCCGGAGCCGCGAATCGGTTGATGGTGTTGGGGTCGAGCGAGAGGATGATGTCGACCGCCGCCGGTGCGCAGGGTTGACTCGCGCTGGGTGGTGTCGGGGATGGGCTTGAAGGTGATCTGGTCGAGGTAGGGGTACTGGGACTGCCAGTAGTGCGGGTTGCGGGTGACGGTGAAGTGGTCGTTCGGCTGCCAGTTGGAGTAGACGAACGGGCCGGTCCCGACCGGGCACGATGGTGCCGTTCGAGCTCGGACTTCACCTGGTCGATCATGGCCAGCCCGAAGGGGTAGCCGATCTGGCTGGTGAATGCGGCCGGGAAGGCGGGGTAGGAGTCGTCCAGGCTGTAGACGACGGTCATGGCGTCGGGGGCGGTGACGCCCTTGACCCGTTCGAAGACGACGCCGGTGAGGGGTGACGTCTTGAGCTCGTTGTAATTGGCCAGGACGACGGCCGAGGTCAGCGGGGAGCCGTCGTTGAACTTGATCCCCGGGCGCAGCGTCATGGTCCAGGTGTCCATGGCCGCGTTGGGCGTGAGGCTCTGGCACAGGTACGGCTTGACCGTCCCGTCGGCGGCCACCGCCATCAGCGGGTCATAGACGCTGTTGGCGTACAGGAAACCGTTCGTGTCCCAGTGGTTGAGCGGCGGGTAGAACCCGTCGATCTCGGCGGCCGTGCCATAGGTCAAGGACCCGCCGCGGACCGGGTTTTGGTGTTGACGCCGCCTTTGCCGCTCGAGGTGGGGCAGTGGGTGGAGGCCGCGGAGCCCCACCGCTGTTGCCGCATCCGGCGAGCGCGCTGCCGGCCGCTGCTCCGAGGGCCACCGCTCCGCCGGCGGCCGCACTGCGGGTCAAGAAAGCTGCGGCGGCTCAGGCGGTCTTCTGCTCGTCCCGCTCCCTGGACATCCCCCATCCCCACTGGCTCCTCCCCGTTCGGACGGCGTCGCTGTGGCGAATCGTCGATGCTGCAGGCGCCTGCACGGTCAGCAGGCTTGGCGTGCCTGGGGGCACGATACTGCCGCCACTCGCCGAGGGTCCATGGCGCGTGGCGCCCGACCGATCGGAGCCCGAGCCTGCGTGATCGGGGCCAAGGGATCCAGGTGGCGAGTGGGTCGGTCGGTACCATGCGGGCATGGATGCGGCCGCGTCAGGGTTCGGCGCCGCTCACCCAGCCCGAGGAGTTGTCGCCTCACGACGAGGCGCTCGGACGTGGACGCGTCTCCGAGGACGGCCGCGCCGGCCACCGCGATCCCCGCCTCGACGGCGCCCGTGGCGTGGCAGTCGGCGGAGCGCGCCCGGCCCCGAGCACGAGCGTCCGCCCGGCGGCCCGCCGGTTCGCGCCCCGCCGGAGGCGACGGTCGGGGACCCCGAAGGGCCGCCCTTCCGGCCGGCGGTCCGCACCTGATCCTGGCCGTCGCAGTGGTGGTGGCCGTCGTCGGTCGGGCTCGTCCTGCGTTTCTGGACGACGTCGGACCTCTGGCTGGACGAGGCCCTCACCGTCAACATCGCCCGGCTACCGCTCCACGACCTCCCGGCCTTCCTTCGACGGGACGGCGCCCCGCCGCTCTACTACGTGCTGCTTCACGTCTGGATGGGCTGGTTCGGCCAGTCCGACCTCGCCGTCCGGTCACTGTCGGGCGTGATCGGGGTGATCACCCTGCCGCTCGTCTGGCTGGCCGGCCGGCGGCTCGGCGGGACGACGGTGGCGTGGGCGGCGTTGGTGCTCGTGGCCACCTCGCCGTTCGCCGTGCGCTACGACACCGAGACCCGGATGTACTCGCTCGTGGCCTTGCTCACGGTGCTCGGCTTCCTCGCCCTCGACCGCGCCTTGCTCGCGTCCGCGGCCCGGCAACCTGGTGGCCGTCGCCGTCGTCACCGGGCTCCTGCTCTACACCCACTACTGGTCGATCTACCTGATCGGCACCGTGTTGCTGTGGCTGGCCTTCGAGGCGTGGCGCGGCCGCGCGGCCATGGCGGAGGGGGGCACGGGCCGCCCTGCTGGCCGTCGTGGCCGGATGCCTGACCTTCCTGCCTTGGCTGCCCACGTTCCTCTTCCAGTCGCGTCACACCGGGACGCCGTGGGCCACGCCGGCCAACTTCGCCGCCATGGTCAGTGCCATCGCCTCGTTCGCCGGCGGAACCTCGAGCCAGGGGCGCGCCCTCGCCCTCCTCTTCTTCGCCCTCGCCGGATTGGGCCTCTTCGGTCTGGCCGTTGACCGGCGCCATGTCGATCTCGACCTCCTGACTCGTCCACGGGGCCGCCCGCTGGCCATCGCCGTGACCGGCACCCTGGCCGCCGCCATCATCGGTGGGTTCGTGACCAGGAGCGCTTTCGACGCCCGCTACGCCTCGGTGGTGTTCGTCCCGCTGCTTCTGCTCGTGGCCCTGGGGATCGCCACCTTCCGCGACCGTCGGGTCCGCGCCGGGATGGTCGTCGCCGCCGGCGTCCTCGGGCTGGCCGGGTCGCTGCCCAACGTGACCACCAATCGGACGCAGGCCGGCCAGGTGGCGGCGCACGTCAAAGCTTCCGGCAAGCCCGGCGATGTGATCGCCTACTGCCCCGACCAACTGGGTCCGGCCGTCGAATCGCCTGCTGCCGCCCGGTCGCTACCAACAGATCACCTTCCCCCGCGGGAGCGGTCCCGAGTTCGTGAACTGGGTCAACTACGCCAAAGCCGTGCGACGCGCGCCTCGGTGACCGGTTTCGCCGCCCGGGTGGAGGCAATGGCGGACGAAGGAGGCGCGAGGCACTCGATCTTCTGTGGTGTGGGCGCCGGGCTACCAGTCCTACGGCGTGCAATGCGAAGGGATCGTGCAGACCCTGCAGGACGATCCGGCTTACCGGGTGACGGGCGCGATCAGCCGGCAACGGATTCACCTTCTACCAGCCCATGTGGATGGTGCAGCTCACGCCGAACACCGGCTGAGTCAGCGTGTCCGCGCCGAGGACGGCCGCTCGTCGATTCGAGAACCGGAGCCGGGAGGTCGGGCGCGGGCGCGCCGAGGCGGCAGGCGCGGTCGAGGAAAGGGTGCCGGGGGACGGGCGTGCGGCTCGGGCATCGGCTCGGGAGGGCGGTGGTCGCCGTGCTGCCGGCCTGGGTCGTGTCGCGGGCCATCGTGCTGGTGGCGTTGGTCGTCGCCCATCTGAGCGTGTCGACGCTTCGGCCGCACAACCTGGCCGCGGCGGAGCGCGTCCATCAGGGCCTCCTGTCCTGGGACGCGGGCTGGTACGTGTCGATCGCCGCCCACGGCTACGTGGCCTCCGGCACCGAGTCGGTGCGCTTCTTTCCGGGCTTCCCCATGTTGGCCCGGGCCCTCACCTGGCTGCCGGGAGTGTCGGCGGGAACCGCCGTCATCATCGTGGCCAACCTGGCCGCCCTGGGCGCACTCGCCGCCCTCGGGGTGCTCGTGCGCCGTGATCTGGGCGACGCGGCGCCTGGCTCGGCGCTCGGTCTGGCTCTTTGCCCTGGCTCCTCGGCCTACGCCTTCGTCCTCGGCTACGCCGACTCGCTGCTCGTCCTTCTGGCCGTCGCCACCGTGCTGGCCGTTCGTCGGCCACCGGTGGTGGTGGGCCGCCGGCGCCGCATTCGCCGCCGGGCTCGTCCGGCCGGTGGGCGCGTTGCTGGTGGTGCCCGTCGTGGTCGAGGTGGTGAGGGAGGAGTGGGCGACGCGCGCCGCATCGGGGACCAACGCACCCGCGTCGACGACATCGACGGCTCGTGGTCGGCTGGGCCGACGTCGTGGCCAAGATCGCCGCGGTGGTCGCGCCGCTCGCCGGCGCCGGGTGGTACCTGGCATGGGTGGGCGCCCAGTTCGGTGACACCCTGTTGCCGCTCCGGGTCCAGCAGGAGCAGGGGCACCGGGGCCCCATCGCCGCCCCGGTCGCCTCCATGTGGCACAACGCAGTCTCCGTCCTGCACGGCCATCACTTGGGCAGCGCCCTTCACATCCCCTGGGTGGTGCTGTGCCTGGCTCTTCTGGTACTCGCCTATCGCCGGCTGCCGGCGTCGTACGCCGCCTTCGCCACCGCCGTCGCTGGCCGTGTCCCTCACGTCCTCCAACCTCGACTCTTTCGAGCGCTACGCGCTCGGCGCCTTCCCGTTGGTGATCGCCGCCTCGACCCTGACCGCCCGGCGTCGAGTGGAGATCACCGTGCTCGTCCTGTCCGGTGCGGCCATGGCCGCCTACACCTTGGCCGCGCTCTTCGGGCTGGTGGTGCCCTGACCCTGACCGGGCGCATCGCCGGGCCCGGGCTCGTCGCGCCATACCGGGCAAGGAGGCGAGCGACCGCCGCGTCGGCGCAGGTCACTGGTCGTTCCGCCACCGTCGTGAGGTCAGGCACTATCCTCCCGAGCGCAGTGGATCCCCCGCCCCTGCCCGGTCGGCCGGCCGGTTACCGTCCGCCGGCACCGGGTGCCCCACGCGGCGGGCATTCGTGGGAACCAGGGGAGTGCTTCGTCAGTGGAGGACTGACGGTCACGGGCTGCCTCGAGTGTGGATGCCGCCTCGGTGACGGGCGTCGACAACCGCCAGAAGGCGAGAACGGATCAGGGTTGGTGACAGCAGGGCACGAGGAGACGGCGGCCTCGCCGCGGTCGCCGGTCGTGGTCATCGGTGCCGGGCCGGCCGGCCTCACGGCCGCCCATCGGCTCGCAGCGGCCGGAGATCCGGTCGTGGTCGTCGAGGCCGATGAGGTGGTCGGGGGAATCAGCCGGACGGTCGAGCGTGACGGATGGCGGTTCGACCTCGGCGGTCACCGGTTCTTCACCAAGGTGCGACCGGTCGAGGACTTCTGGAACGAGGTGCTCACCCCGGACGAATTCCTGCTGCGCCCGCGCCTCAGCCGCATCTACTACGGCGGCAAGTTCTACGACTACCCGATCCGGCTCGGGAACGCCCTGTCCAACCTCGGGCGTGATCGAGGCCGCTGCGCTGCGGCCTTTCCTTCCTCTGGGTCCGCATCCGCCCACCCAAGGACCCGAGCACGCTCGAGGGCTACATCGTCCGCAACTACGGCTGGCGTCTCTACCGCCACTTCTTCGAGACCTACAACCAGAAGGTGTGGGGCGTGCCGGCCTCGGAGATCTCGGCCGACTGGGGTGCGCAGCGCATCAAGGGCATGTCGCTGTGGAACGCGGTCTGGGAGCCGGTGCGCTCGTCGCTCGCCGGCGCTCGCCGCAAAGGGGCCAAGCAGGTCACCAGCCTGATCGAGGAGTTCCACTACCCGAAGTACGGCCCGGGGCTCATGTGGGAGCGATGTGCCGAGCAGGTCGTCGCCCAGGGCGCGGAGATCCGGATGGAGACGGCCGTGACCGGCATCCAGCTGGAGGGCGGCCGGGCCGTCTCGGTGACGGTGACGAAGGACGGCCGCGAGGAGCGGCTGCCTGCCTCCCATGTGATCTCGTCGATGCCTCTCACCCAGCTGGCTCGCATCGTCGACCCGCCGGCGGGTCCCGAGGTCCAGCGGGCGGCTGATGCGCTGCACTACCGCGACTTCCTCACCGTCGCCCTCGTCGTCCCTGCGGCGCGGGGCTTCCCCGACAACTGGATCTACATCCACTCACCCGACGTAAAGGTCGGCCGCATCCAGAACTTCGGGGCCTGGTCACCGGCCATGGTGAAGGACGGCCGGACCTGCCTCGGCCTCGAGTACTTCGTGTTCGAGGGCGACGAGCTCTGGCGTGCGCCTGACGACGAACTGATCGCCATGGCCACGAAGGAGCTCGCGGCCATGGGGCTCGTCGACGTGGGCGACGTGGAGACCGGCTACGTGGTGCGCATGCCCAAGGCCTATCCCGTCTACGACGAGGGCTACGGGGACCAGGTCGAGATCATCCGGCGGTGGCTGGAGGCGAATGCGTCCAACGTGCACCCGGTGGGGCGCAACGGGATGCACAAGTACAACAACCAGGACCACTCGATGTACACGGCCATGCTCACCGTGGAGAACATCCACGGTGCCACCAACGACATCTGGTCGGTCAACGTCGAGGAGGAGTACCACGAGTCGGACGACCGGCGAGTCGGACTCGGCGGCACCGCGGCGCGAGGGGCTCTCCCACCGGGCGTGACGCGCCGACGATGCCACGTCGACGCCAACCGGTGGGGAACGCCGTCCGGTAGTGGATGGCGAGGGGGCCGATCGCGTCGACGGCGGCTCCGGGGCGTGAACCGGGAGCATCGGCCGCACGGAAGCACCGCCTGCCTCCGGCGGACCGGGGACGACCAGTCCCAGGAGGCCGAGCCACCGCTCGAGGTGATCCTCGAGGAGATCGAGGCCGCCGTCGAGCCGGTGACCGAGTCCGTGACCATGTCCCCGGCTGTGGGCATCGCCGTGGCCGGAGGACCGATGATCCCCCTGCCGGCCGAGACGCGTGCCGGCCGCCGACGCGGCATGGGAGGGCGGCGAGTCGGTGCGGGCCGGCCTCACCCAGGCCGGCCCGGTGGCTGTGGCCGGGATGGTGGTCAACGGCGTGGCCGCCCTGCTGGTGGTGGCGGTCGCCCGCCTGGTGAGCTCCCGCAGCTACGGCGAGATCGCCCAGCTGCTCGGCCTCTTCTTCATCATCTCCATGCCCGGCTCCGCCGTCCTGGTCGGCGTGGTGCGCCGGGTGACCGCCCTCGAGACGAGCGGCCACGGGGCCCGGGTGCATGCGCTGGATGGTCCGTGCCTACCGGACCGTCTTCGCCGCCTTGGTCCTCGAGATCGTCGTGGTGGTTCTGACCCGAGGCTGGATCGCCCGACAGCTGTCGTTGACCAACAGCCGTGGGGTGGCGCTCATCTTGGTGGCCGGCGGCATCTGGATCCTCCTGAGCGTGGACCGCGGGCTCCTCCAGGCCCATCGCCGCTACCGAGCGTTGGCCGGCAACCTGTTGGTCGAGGGGGGCGCGCGCACGGCCCTCGTGCTGGTGTTCGTCTTCGCCCATCTCGGGGTCGAGGGCTACGGCCTGGGCCTGTTCTGCGGAGAGCTCATCGCCGCCGTCCACGCCCACTGGTTGAATGCCGGCGACCGCCCTCTGCGCCCGAGCCGCGTTGACGCAGGGCGGCCGGTGGTGAGCGACGGTCTCCTGGCCCGCCGTCGACTGATCGCCGACCTGGGCGCGGCGTTCTGTGGCCTGGCGCTGCTCGGGTTCCTCCAGAACGTGGACGTCATCCTGCTCGGCCGCCTGGACCATGCCAACGTCGGGCCCTACGCGGCTATCTCGGTCGCGTCCAAGGCCATGGTCTTCGGAGCGCTGGCCCTGGGTGCCTACCTGCTGCCCGAGGCCACGATCCGGTGGAACGAGGGCGGCCATGCCATCCGGCAATTCGGCGTCACCTTGATCTTCTTGGCCGTCCCCGCCGTCGTGCTGTTGGCCGTGTCGGTGGTCGCCCCCCGCCGTTTCCTGACCATCATCTTCGGGGCTCGTCTGAGCGCCGGCGCCCCAGCCTTCGCCACGCTGGTGGCGGCCATGATCTGTCTGTCGGTCTCGGTGCTCATCACCAATTATCTGTTCGGCACGGGATCGAGGTGGATCGTTGCCCTACTTGCGGCCGGATCCGGGGCCGCCGCCGTCCTCGTGGCCCGGGCCGATGGTCGCATCGTGGCCACCGCCCGAGCTGACCTGATCGTCCAAGCGGGCCTGGTGATCGCGTTGGGGGCGGCTTTCGTGTTCGTCCACGTGCGCCATCGCGGCGAGCAATGGCTGCCCAGACGAGTGCGTCCCCGCGCTAGCCCGAATCGGTCGGAACGGGCGCCGGCGCCGGCGCCGGGGACGGTCCCGGGTACGGCGGGCTGACCACCGGCGTCGACTCTCCGTCCCCCTCGACGGAGGACGGTTCGGGCTCGGGAGCCGTTTCCTCCCACGAGCGAAGGCCCCGAGGGTTGTTCGACCGGCGGTCGTTGGCGGCGACGCTCGAGAAGAATGCCAACCACCCCCTCGGCGCCCAAGAAGACGACGCCGACCCAGGCGAGGTGGCTGGCGGTACCGAAATAGAGAGGCCACGAGCCGTTGATCGGCGCATGCACGGCAGGCCTGATGGGACGCGGTGTAGACGCCGGCGGCCACCACCCCGGCCACGGCCACGAGTCCGATGACGGCTCGGAGGCGCGGCACGAGGAGCACCAGGCCGGTGGCCACTCCCGCGGCCAGGCCGGTCAGCGGGGCGGCAATGGCGGCTCCGACCACACCGACGGCGACGGCGGCGATGAGCGCCACCCACCACGTGGCCCGCGGTCCGCCGGCGCCAAAGGGCACGGCGAGGCGCGGCCCGACGCGATTGCCCGGCGGAATCGGCCGGGACACGACCGCCCAGCCCGTCCGCGGTTTGGGAGACGGGTTCGTCGAGCGATCGCCGGCTTCGGCGTCACCGTCACCCGCACCGTCGATCGTGCGCCGCCGAGCAAGAGGGGCGAGGACGATGCCCAGACACAGCAGGATGGCGAGCAGCGAGATGATCAGTGCGACGTCCACCCGGGCTTGTGGCGTCCAGGTCAGGACGACCGACACCGAGCCGCCGTGGAGGGCACCGGCCAGCGTGGCCGGGTCGACTCGCCATCCGTTGGCGAAGCCGTCGATCAAGACCGGCGGCCCGAGGGTCTTCCCCCGAGCACGGTGGCCGTCCAGCCTCGGTTGATGCTCTGGCCGAGCACGAGGTCGAAGTCCGGCGACGTCGGGCTCAGGCCGGAGACGGTTTCGCGAATGCTCGTTGCGTTCTGGCTGTTCACCCGCACGGTGGGGCCGGGGGTGACCGGAGGCGCGGCCAGCGTGTTGGGCCCGGCGATGGGCATCGGGCCACCACCCGGGGCCGAGTCGAGGGCCAGCTGGTCGATGTCGAAACCGGTGGTCTGGCCGGCCACGCTCTCGAGGGTGTGGCTGCCGGGTCCGAGGGTCAGCCCGCCGGCATCGGGACCGCACAACGAGACGTCGAGCGCCTGGCGGTCGAGGGCGGCGGTCGTCGACCCCGAGACCTGCACCCAGATGGGATGGCCGTCGACGGCCAGGAGGTCGTTCCGGCACGAGGTCGGGATGGCGGCCGGGACCGGTGCCGCGCTGAGCCCGGGGATGCCCACCTCGGCGATGCCGATGGGCATGGCGATGGGCGACTGTGAGTAGTAGTTGGGCGTGTTCTCGAGGCGCACCTTGTCGACGGTGATGCGGATGGTCTGCCCGGTGAGCGCCGGGAAGCTGACCGGTACGTTCACCACCGAGCCGGCCACCGGGGAGTCGGCCATCGGGGGGAGCACGACCGTCCGCGTGCCGCTGTCGGCCGTCACCGTGATCTGGGTGGGCACCGAGTGCTGGCCGTCGACCGCGATCTGTAGGTCGAGGTGGTCGAAGGTGATGGGCCGGGCCAGCGTGTACTGGAGCCAGTCGCCGGCTTGGTGGGTGGCGCCGAAGCCGGGCTCCCAGATGGTGGACGAGTTGCCGTCGAGGGTGGCGATGGCTCCGGCCCGCAGGTCACCCGGCAACCGTCCCTCCGAATAGGCGACGAGGCCGTCGTAGTTGGAGCCGGGCCGGCCGACCAGCCGGTCGATCATGTCGTCGGGGATGAGGGGCGAGATGCGGGCCGCGCCGGTCATCGAGAAGATGCGGGCGGTGGGCAGCCAGAAGGTCCGGTCGAGGGTGGGCTCGGTGTCGGACTGGGGGGGGGTGCCCGAGCTGCGCAGCCGGGTCATGACCAGGCTCAGCCGGTCACCCACGGAGGCGCTTCCGGTGGCCCGCAGCAGGTCCTGCGGCATGGAGACGACCTCTTGGACGTTGAGGCCGGGGATTCCCACCTCGGCGAAGCCCACCGAGCTGCCTTCGCCGAGCGGCGGCGTCGGTCCCGTGGTGTGCACGCGGGTCACCGTGATGCGCAGCGTGCGGAAGGTCCGGGACTCGAGAAGTGCAGGACCTGCCCGGCCGCGGTGAGCGAGGCCGGGCCGAGCGAGGCCGAGACGGCGTGGCCGCCGTCGAAGGTGAGGCGCACCCGACTGATCGTCCGGTCGAAGACGCCGTTGAGCGGTTGCACGAGCACGAGGGTGTCGATGGTCTTCGGCGGCCGAAAGGGTGGCCTGCCACCACTGCCCGAGCTGCTGGACAGTCGGGTCCGTGAGCCAGGCCGTGTCGACGTCGCCGTCGAGGGCGGCCGACGGGCGGTCCTCGGGCAGGTAGGTGATGGACGATCCGTAGGTCGAGGCGGTGACCGACTGGAGGCCGGGCAGGACGGCCGTGGTCTGCGCGTCGGCCGGGGCCGTCGAGGAACAGGTTGAGGGGGGCGTCGGTCGGGTCGGAGGTGTCGGGGCCCTGGGACGCCGTCTCGGTGTAGCCCGTGTTCTCGCTCAGGGTGTTCCACCGGTAGCCCTGCTTGCGGTTGGTGTCGGTCACCACCAGGTCGGCCGGGGCGCCGAGCGTGGCGGCCCGCAGCCGGGCGTCGGTGTCGAGGGTGCCGGCGTAGTAGATGGTCGGGTTGCCGGACAGCAGGCCGACGTCGGCGGCGGCGACGATGCCGTCGGCGTCCCCGTCGACCACGAGGGGGTGGACGCCGACTCGGCCCGCTCGATGGGCCGGGGGTCGGCCACCGTGTAGGAGACGAGCGGGGACGTCCAGCCCTGGTTCGGCCGGGCGGGCCAGGGCCGCCTCGTCGAAGTCGGGGGATGAGGGAGATGTTGGGCCGTGGGGTGCCGTAGCCGACCGGGTCGCTGAGCCCGGGCGGGGTGGTGGCGAGGTCGAGGGCCAGCTGCTGGGGGTCGGGCGTGTCGTAGCGCTCGTAGGCCTGGTCGTACTGCACGAGCACGTCACCGGCGTCCATGAGCGAGGCCATGGGGGCGAGGGCGTTCCAGTCCATGACCCCGTCCTGGAGCGGGGTGTCGACCGCGTGCAGGACGTCGGCGGTGGCCAGCGAGCCCATGATCTGCTGCTCGTGCGTGACGAAGGGACGCGTCATGAGCCCGGGGTAGACGGTGTCGACCGTGTCCCCCCACCGATCGGCGGCGAAGTCGTTGCCGGGCAGCGCGTAGACCCGAGTGCCGGGGTGGGCGCTTGTCGAGGGTCGACGCCGCCTGGCGCACGTAGGAGGGCGGGCTGGCCGGCTGGGTGAAGCCGTTGGCCACGATCCCGCCGGTCCACAGCGGGAGCGGTGGCCGCGGCCACCACCGCGACGGCCACCGCCGCGGCGACCAGGCCGAGCGGTCGGACCCGGGCGCAGACGGCGGTGACCCCGGCGCCCAGGAAGATGGCCAGGCCGAGGATCACGAGCGGGGAGGCCCGGTCGGTGGAGCGCAGGGCGAGGCCGGCCGTGGTGTCGACCATGAAGGACTTGATGAGAGAGCCGACGCCGGACGGGTGCCGTATAGGGGTTGGGCCCGACGGCGAGGACCGTCCCGACCACGGTGATGAGGACGAAGTAGGACCGGTAGCGCCAGCGGGAGAAGACGGCGGCGAGGAAGCAGAGGGCGGGCAGGAGGAAGCTCAGGAGGATGAGGGCGATGTTCTGCGTGTAGGCGACCATGTTCTGGGTCCAGGGCCCCACCCGGTCGGCGCCGTAGAAGTACCAGTAGCCGAGGCCACGGAGGATCTCGGAGGCCAGCGAGGCGCTCGACGTGGCGGGCACCGTCTCGGTGTACTTGAGGACGTTGACCCCGTAGGCCGCCTCGATCTGGAGGCCGACGGCCCACCACAGCGAGACGAGGGCGCAGAGCAGCCCGGTCCGCCAGGCCACCCCCCAGGCCCGACGCCAGGTGGCCTCGCGGGCCACGACCACCGCGTAGGGCAGCCACAGTACGGGGGCGATGCCGACGTAGATGATGGAGCTGGCGTTGATGCCGCTCACCAGGGCGACGACCAGGGCGAAGAGGGCCGGGTAACGCCAGCCGCCGCGTCGGGTGGCCAGGATGACGAAGGCGATCATCCAGGGGAGGCCGGCCCAGGGCATGAGGATGACCGAGATCCGCCCCGCGTACTGCAGGACGTAGGGGGTGTACATGAAGGCGAGGGCGGTCACATACCGTCCCGGTCCCCGTAGTCCGATGACTCGGCAGAGGTAGAGGGCACCGGCACCGGCGGCGAACAGGAGGCAGCCCATCCAGAGCCGCTGGGCAATCCAGAGGGGCACGTGCAGCTCGGCCAGCACCCAGTAGAAGGGGCCCATGGGCAGCAGGTAACCGATGTTCTCGTGGGTGACGGTCCCCATGCCGACGCTCGGCGTCCAGAGCGAGATCGCCGCCCGCACGTACCGGCCCGGGTCCAGGTAGAGATAGGTCTTCGTGTCGTCGCTGACCACGCCCGGCCTCGACCACAGCATGGGCACGAACGCGACGAGGCCAGGCCGGCATAGTCGATGGCGCTGCGCAGGCGGCTCGGGGACCGCACGGCTCGGTAGGCCCGGTCGAGCCGACCGGCGGTCGTAGCAGGTGAGGGGTCCGACACGGGTGCTCGGTAGTGTAAGTGTCCGATGAGCGGGCACGATGGCGCCGGCATGCGGTCCGACCACTTCCGGGGCAGCCGCATCGCGAGCAGCGCCCATGACCACCGAAGCGCCGTCCTCCAAGCGCCTCACCGGCGAGCGGCCGGTCGCCGGGGTGACCCCGGACTCCCTCCTCGCTCTGCACGCGGCCGGCTACCGAACGGTTATCGAGCGCCTCGGCCCCGGCCTGGCCCTGGACGTCGGGATGCGGGCAGGGGTTCGAGTCGGTCCGTCTGATGGCCCCGGACCGTCCGGTGGTCGGCATCGACTACAGCGCCGATGCCGACCTCGGCGGCGCGGGGAGCGGTGGGGGGCGAGCGGGCCTCGGGGTGGCCCAGATGGACGCCACCGCCCTCGGACTGGCGCCCGGGCTCCTTCCGCTGGGCCTGCTCCTCACATCTCATCGAGCACTTCACCGAGCCCGAGGACCACGTCCGCGAGCTGGCCCGGGTGCTGGCCGCCGACGGCACCGTCTTCTTCCTCACCCCCAACGCCCCGGCCGACTTCGAGAACCCCTTCCACGTGTACCTGTTCGAGCCGGACGAGCTCCGCGCCCTGCTCGAGCGCTATTTCACCGAGGTGACCATCCAGGGCCTCGACGCCACGCCGCCGGTCAAGGCCGACTTCGCCGCCCGCCGGGTCAAGGGCCAGAAGGTGCTCCGCCTCGACGTGTTCGACCTGCGCCACCGCATGCCGCGCTCGTGGTACGTCGCCGCCTACACGCGGGTGCTGCCGCTCGTCTACCGCTTGATGGCCCGTGGCGACTCGGGAGGAGCGTCGGGGATCACCGCTGACGACTTCTTCGTGACCGATGCGCTCGACCGCACCACCATGGTCCTCTTCGCCACCGCCTCGCGGCCGCGCCCGGCGGCCTGAGCCCGGGCGCCGGAGACCTCCATGGTCGTCGTCGGGCTGACCGGAGGGATCGGCGCGGGCAAGTCGACGGTCGCCGCCCTGCTCGTCGAGCATGGCGCGGCGGCTGGTCGACGCCGACCAGGTGGCTCGCGAGGTCGTCGAGCCCGGCGGCCCCGCCTATCAGCCCCTGATCGACCGGTTCGGGACCGCCATCCTCGATGAGGGTGGGCGCATCGACCGTCCGAGCCTGGCTGCCATCGCCTTCGGCGATCCCAAGGCCCTGGCCGACCTCAACGCCATCACCCACCCGGCCATCGGCGTCGAGATGCTGGCCCGTCCGCGACCGGTTCGCCGGGCCGGGGACGGTGGTGGTCATGGACATCCCGCTGCTGCGGGCCGAGCACCGCGACCTGCTCTCGCTGGCCGCCGTGGTCGTGGTCGACGCCCCGCCAGAGGTTGCGCTGCAGCCGACTGGTCGAACAGCGGCGGATGGACGAGGAGGACGCCCGGGCCCGCATGGCCGCCCAGCCCGACCGGGCCACGCGTCTGCGAGGGGGCCGACTTCGTGGTCGACAACTCCGGCGACACGCCCAGCTCGGGGCCGAGGTCGACCGGCTCTGGTCTCGCCTGGCCGAGCTGGCCGCCGGCGATGGCGCCGCGGAGGCGTCCGGCGGCTGAGGGCCAACGGGTCGCCGCGCACCCGACCATTACCCTGGCGGCATGGCCCGATTCGAGGTGTCTTCGCCGTTCGAGCCGGCCGGCGACCAGCCCCAGGCCATCGCCTCGCTGGTGGCCGGCATCGAACGAGGGGACGCGCTACCAGACCCTCCTCGGGATCACCGGCTCGGGCAAGACGGCCACCATCGCCTGGACCATCGAGGCCGTCCAGCGACCGACCCTGATCATCGAGCCGAACAAGTCGTTGGCCGCCCAGCTGGCCGCCGAGCTCAAGGAGTTCTTCCCCCGCAACCGCGTCGAGTACTTCGTCTCGTACTACGACTACTACCAGCCCGAGGCCTACGTGCCCTCCTCGGACACCTACATCGAGAAGGACTCGTCCATCAACGACGAGATCGACCGGCTCCGGCACGCCACGACGTCGTCACTGCTCATGCGGCCGGACACCATCGTGGTGGCCTCGGTGTCCTGCATCTACGGCCTCGGATCGCCCGACGAGTACCGCGACCGCGATCGTCACCCTCAGCCCGGGCGAGATCCACGACCAGCGGGCCCTGCTGCGGCGACTGGTCGACTTGCAGTACAGCCGCAATGACCAGAGCCTGGCCCGCGGCCAGTTCCGGGTCCACGGGGACACCGTCGAGGTCCATGCCGCCTACGAGAGCCAGGCCGTGCGCATCGAGTTCTTCGGCGACACGGTCGAGCGGATCCGACCCTTCGACGTGGTCACCGGCGAGATCGGGGTCGACCTCGAGGAGCTGGTCATCTTCGCCAACACGCACTACACGACGGGGGACGAGCGCCTCCGGGCGGCCATCGACTCCATCGAAGTCGAGCTGCGCGAGCGGCTCCCGAGCTGACCGGCGCCGGCAAGCTGCTCGAGGCCCAGCGCCTGCGCATGCGCACCGAGTTCGACCTCGAGATGCTGGCCGAGACGGGCGTGTGCTCCGGCATCGAGAACTACAGCCGGCACCTCGACGGACGAGCTCCGGGCGAGACGCCCGTACACCCTGCTCGACTTCTTCCCGAAGGACTTCCTGGTCGTGCTCGACGAGAGCCACGTGGCCGTGCCCCAGCTGCACGGCCAGTACGCCGGCGACCGGTCGCGCAAGGAGACGCTCGTCGAGCACGGGTTCCGCTTGCCCTCCGCTCTCGACAACCGGCCGTTGCGCTTCGACGAGTTCGTGGCCAGGACGGGCCAGACCATCATGCTCTCGGCCACGCCCGGCCCGTTCGAGTTCGAGCACAGCACCAACATCGCCGAGCAGGTCATCCGACCGACCGGACTCGTCGACCCCGAGGTCGACATCCGCCCGACCACCGGCCAGATCGACGACCTCCGGGTGCGCATCGACGCCACCGTGGCCGCCGGCGGGCGGGTGCTGGTCACGACCCTCACCAAGAAGATGGCCGAGGACCTGTCCGAGTACCTCGCCGAGCAGGGCGTCCGGGTGCAGTACTTGCACTCGGACATCGACACCATCGCCCGAGTCGAGCTCCTCCGCGACCTGCGTCTCGGCGTCTTCGACGTCCTGGTGGGCATCAACCTGCTGCGGGAGGGCCTCGACTTGCCCGAGGTGGCCCTGGTGGCCATCCTCGACGCCGACAAGGAGGGGTTCCTGCGCTCGGCCTCCTCACTCATCCAGACCATGGGGCGGGCGGCCCGCAACGTGAACGGCCGGGTGGTCATGTACGCCGACACGGTGACCGACTCGATGCGGGCGGCGGTGGGCGAGACCCAGCGCCGCCGAGCCCGTCAGATCGCCTACAACGAGGCCCACGGCATCGACCCGCAGTCCATCTCCAAGTCGGTCACCGACATCCTCGAGCGGGTGCGGGGCGAGACCATCGGTTCGGCGGCGGCCGCCGCCGGGGTCGAGCGGCGACCGGGCACCGGCCGGGGTCGGCGGGCCGGCTCGCCTGGCCGGCGACCCACGGGCCGCCGCCGCGGCCATGGTGGCCGAGCTCGGCCCCGACGCCGACGAGCTCTCGACCCTCATCCACCGCCTGCAGGGCGAGATGAACAAGGCCGCCGAGGACCTCCGCTTCGAGGAGGCGGCCATGCTCCGCGACGAGATCGCCGAGCTGCGGGCCCTCGGGCTGCGGGACCCGGTCGACGGATCGGCCGTGCCGACCGGCGACGGCGGCATCCTCGAGGAGACGGCGCGCATCCTGACTCGCCGGGCCCCGGCGAGTCGCGAGCCTCCGGTCGGTATCCTCGGCGCCATGGCCGATCGTCTGGTGGTTCGCGGCGCGCGCGAGCACAACCTCCAGGACGTGTCCCTCGACCTGCCCCGGGACCGGCTCATCGTCTTCACCGGACTATCGGGCTCGGGCAAGTCATCGCTGGCCTTCGACACCATCTACGCCGAAGGGCAGCGGCGCTACGTGGAGTCGCTCTCGGCCTATGCCCGGCAATTCCTCGGCCAGATGGACAAGCCCGACGTCGACTTCATCGAGGGGCTGTCACCGGCCATCTCCATCGACCAGAAATCGGCGTCGCACAACCCCCGGTCGACGGTGGGCACGGTGACCGAGGTCTACGACTACCTCCGTCTCCTCTACGCCCGGATCGGGAAACCCCACTGCCCGGAATGCGGGCGGCTGGTCGTGCGCCAGAGCCCGCAGCAGATCGTCGACCGCATCCTGGCCATGGACGAGGGGACCCGGTTCATGGTGCTCGCGCCGGTCGTCCGGGGCCGCAAGGGCGAGTACAGCGGGCTGCTCGACGACTTGGCCAAGCAGGGTTTCGCCCGGGTGCGGGTGGACGGCGTCGACCCTCGAGCTGGCCGACCGCGAGCAGCTGGACCTGGCCCGTTACGAGCAGCACACCATCGAGGTGGTGGTCGACCGGCTGGTGCGCCGAGACGACATCCGCCGTCGTCTGACCGAGTCACTGGAGACGGCGCTGGCCCTGGCCGAGGGGGTGTCGGAGATCGTGGTGGTCGACCCCGACGGCACCGAGCAGGAGGGGATCACCTTCAGCCAGCACCTGGCCTGCACCAACTGCGGGCTGAGCTTCGAGGACCCCGCCCCGCGCAACTTCTCCTTCAATTCTCCCTATGGCGCGTGCCCGGCCTGCACCGGCCTCGGCACCCGCTACGAGGTCGACCCCGACCTGGTGGTGCCCGATCCAGGCAAGTCGTTGGCCGAAGGGGCGCTCGCCCCGTGGGCCGGCGCCCGGAGCGAGTACTTCGGCCGCTTGGTGGCGGCGGTGGCCGAGCTCGGCGGATTCTCGTGCGACACGCCGTGGGAGAAGTTGAAGAAGGCCGACCGCAAGCTCGTCCTTTACGGGGCGGGCAACCGCCAAGTCCATCTCCGCTACCGCAACCGCTACGGCCGTCAGCGCTCGTTCCACACGCTCTACGAGGGCATCGTCCCGTGGCTGCAACGCCGCCACACGCGAGGCGGACTCCGAGTACCTCCGCGACAACCTCGAGGGCTATCTGCGCGAGGTGCCGTGCCCCGAGTGCGGGGGCGCCCGCCTCAAGCCCGAGTCACTGGCCGTGAGCGTCGGCGGCTACTCGATCTTCGAGCTCTGCTCGCTGTCCATCGCCGCCGCCGTCGAGGTGATCGGCTCCCTCGAGCTGTCCGACCGCGACCACCTCATCGCCGATCGGGTGTTCCGCGAGGTCCAAGAGCGCATGCAGTTCCTGCTCGACGTGGGGCTCGACTACCTCACCCTGGCCCGGTCGGCGACCACCCTTTCGGGCGGCGAGGCCCAGCGCATCCGCCTGGCCAGCCAGATCGGCAGCGGCTTGGTCGGCGTGCTCTACGTGCTCGACGAGCCGTCCATCGGCCTGCACCAGCGGGACAACAAGCGCCTCGTGGCCACCCTCATGCGGCTACGCGACCTGGGCAACACGGTGATCGTCGTCGAGCACGACGAGGAGACCATCCGGGTGGCCGACCACGTGGTGGACGTCGGCCCCGGGGCGGGCGAACACGGTGGCCGCATCGTCCACTCCGGGCCGGTCAGCGGTCCCGACGGGATGGAGTCCAACCAGGACTCGCTCACCGGGCAGTACCTGGCCGGCATCAAGTCGATCCCCGTTCCCGGCTTTCGCCGGCTCGGGAGCGGGGAGCAGTCCTGACCATCGAAGGAGCCAGAGAGCACAACCTGCGCGACCTCACCGTCGACATCCCACTCGGCAAGTTCGTGGCCGTGACCGGCGTCTCCGGCTCCGGCAAGTCCACGCTGGTCAACGACATCCTGCTGCGGACGCTGAGCAAGGAGGTGCATCGGGCACGAGCGGTGGCAGGTCTGCATCGGGCCATCCGGGGCGTGGGCGCCGTCGACAAGGTCGTCGACGTCGACCAGGCGCCGATCGGTCGGACGCCGCGCTCGAACCCGGCGACCTATACGGGGGTGTTCGATCACATCCGACGGTTGTTCAGCCAGACGCCGGAAGCCAAGGTGCGCGGCTACCAACCGGGTCGCTTCTCCTTCAACGTCAAGGGTGGCCGCTGCGAGGCGTGCGCCGGTGACGGCACCATTCGCATCGAGATGCACTTCCTGCCCGACATCTACGTGCCGTGCGAGGTGTGCCACGGGGCGCTCGCTACAACCGCGACACACTCGAGGTCACCTTCCGCGGCAAGACCATCGCCGACGTGCTCGACATGTCCTGCGAGGAGGCCCTGGCCTTCTTCGCCCACCAGCCGGCCATCGCCCGTCACCTGCAGACGCTGGTGGACGTCGGGCTGGGATACATCCGCCTGGGTCAGCCGGCGCCCACCCTTTCGGGCGGCGAGGCACAGCGGGTGAAGCTGGCCTCCGAGCTCAGCCGGCGCTCGACCGGTCACACGCTCTACGTACTCGACGAGCCCACCACCGGTTTGCACTTCGACGACGTCCGCAAGCTGCTCGACGTGCTCAACCGGCTGGTCGACCAGGGGAACACGGTCATCGTCATCGAGCACAACCTCGACGTGGTGAAGAGCGCCGACTGGATCATCGACTCTGGGGCCGGAGGGCGGGGACAAGGGTGGCAGCCGTGGTGGCCGAGGGCACACCCGAGGAGGTGGCGGCCAACCCGGGTAGCTATACGGGCGCGGTGCTGGCGCCGGTGCTCGGCATGCGACCCGGTTCGAGCCGTCGGCGGGGAGCGGCCCGGGCCCGGGGCAAGGCGGCGTCGAACGGTCAGCGTCCGACGGTGGCGTCCTCGGCCAACGGCAGCGGCGCGACGCCGACCCGGGCCAAAAAGGGGGCGCGAAGAAGGCCGGGGCGAAAAAGCGGGTGCCGGCCGGGCGCTGAGCACTCGAGCGCTCAGCGGATAGGCGGTCCGGTCAGGGAAGGTCGTCGTCCATCGGCCGTCGCCGTCTGCACGAGAGGGTGTCGCGTCAGACGGTGGCCAACATCCGCTCGAGGGCGACCCGGGCCCAGCGAGCCGTCTCCTCGTCGACGGTGATCCGGTTGCGGACCTCACCCTCCACCAGCCCCTCGAGCACCCAGGCCAGGTGGGCGGCGTCGACGCGGAACATGGTCGAGCACGGGCAGATGAGCGGGTCGAGCGAGACGACCGTCTTGTCCGGCGTCTCGTCGTCGAGGCGCTTCACGAGATGGATTTCGGTGCCGACGCCGATCACGGAGCCGCTCGGCGCTTCGGCCACGGCCCGGATGA
The DNA here is from genome assembly GCA_963774915.1 of uncultured Acidimicrobiaceae bacterium. GTDB lineage: Bacteria > Actinomycetota > Acidimicrobiia > Acidimicrobiales > RAAP-2 > CAVSNH01. The sequence goes on from CAVZGR010000002.1 coordinate 193,546, forward strand.
TGAAATCGGTCGAGCCCACCTGGTCGGCCAGCTCGACGACCTCGTGGGCGCACTCAGGGTGAGCGATGACGATCCCCTCGGGATGCTCCTGGCGGAAGGCGTCGACATGCTCGGGACGGAAGCGCTGGTGGACCGAGCAGTGGCCCTTCCACAAGAGGAGCGTGGCCGTCTTGAGGGTGGCAGTCGTCGAGCCCACCGCGATCGAGCCGTGGGTTCCAGACGACCATGTCCGAGGGGGTAAAGCCGAGCTCGAAGCCGGTGTTGCGGCCGAGATGCTGGTCGGGGAAGAAGAGAACCTGGTCGCCGCGGACCGCCCTGGGCGCCGTCGCCCAGGGCCCAGCGCAGTACGGCGCGGGCATTGGACGAGGTGCACACGACGCCGCCGTGTCGGCCGACGAAGGCCTTGAGGGCGGCCGAGGAGTTCATGTAGGTCACGGGAACGACCCGATCGGTGTCGGTCGCGCGTGGCGAGGACGTCCCACGCCTCCTCGACGGAGTCGATGTCGGCCATGTCGGCCATGGAGCACCCGGCGTTGAGGTCGGGAAGGATGACCTGCTGGTGGGGCCCGGTCAGGATGTCCGCCGACTCGGCCATGAAATGGACGCCGCAGAAGACGACGAACTCGGCTCGGGTTTGCTCGGCGGCCAGCCGTGAGAGCCCGAAGGAGTCACCCCGGGCGTCGGCCCAGCGCATGACCTCGTCGCGCTGGTAGTGGTGGCCGAGGATGATGAGCCGATCGCCGAGGGCGTCCTTGGCTCGCTCGATCCAGGTGGCCAGTTGGTCGGGATCCGCCGTCGCTGTAGCGCTCGGGGAGCGCCGTCTGAAGCCGCAACATAGTGTCTGACCCCCTCCGGGGAGGTGCTCCGGTGATGGCCGGCGGGGACAGCCTGGTCGCCCTTCCGCGGGGATGTCGGCCCCGGAGCTCTGTGAATGTCGCCGGATACCAGGCCGGCGTGCGGTCAGTCTAACGCCCGGGCCGGATTCGAACCCGGTTCGACGGCCGGGGCGCACGGTGCGCGGCTCGGGCACCGCCGGCGCCGTGCGAGGTGGCGGAGCCCGACCGCGGCCACCGCTCCGGCCAACAGCGTGCAGGCGGCGGCCGTCAGGAGCGCCACAGTGGTAGCCGGTCAGGAAGGCATCGACCGCATCGGCTCCGGACGGCGGGACCGAGGGATTTGGTCACCAGCGCGATCTGGGCGCCGGCCACCGCCTGGGCATGCTCGAGCGGCCCCGGCCACCGACGAGGTGCGGCCGCCCAGGCCGAGGTGGCCGCGTTCACGCCGATGGCGCCGAGGACGGCCAGGCCGACCGACGTTCCCACCTGCCGGGCGGCGTTCACGATGGCCGAGCCGCCGCCCGAGGTGCCGAGGGGCACATCCCGCATGGCCACGTTGATGGTGCTCGGCACGAGCGCCCCCCAGCCCGAGCCGAGCAGCACGTAGCCGACGAAGGCGACGGCGAACGGCGTCGACGCGGCCAGATGAGCCGAGCGTCGCCACGCCACAGGCGCCGACCAGGCAACCGCCGGCCACGACGGCGGCACGGAGGAAGAAGTCGGTTCAGTCGACCGGCGAACTGGGCGGTGACGAGGAACGGGATGTTCATGGACAACCACGAGAGCCCGGTGCGGAGCGGGGACCACCCGTCGATGTTCTGGAACAGCAGGGTGACGTAGAACATCACGCCGGTGAGGGCCAGGTAGGCGAGCAGATAGACGCCGCAGCCGGTCACGAAGCTGCGAGCCCGAAGCAGCTGCGGCGGGAGCATGGGGGCCGACGTCCGGCGCTCCCACAGCCCGAACCCGATGACGAAGGCCACGCCGACCACGAGCGGGCCGGCCACCAATCGGCTTCCCCAGGGATGGGTGGACGACTCGATGAGGCCGAAGGTGATGCCGAGCAGGCCGAGGGCGAGGCCGACCACCCCGACCACGTCGAGGTGACGGGCGCTCGAGTCCGCGTGATTCGGCCACGGCCAACGCGGCCACGACAAAGCCGGCGATGGCGATGGGAACGTTGACCCAGAAGATCGACGACCAGTCGAACACGGACAAGAGGAGTCCGCCCACTACCGGTCCGAGCCCGAATCCCAACCCGGCGATGGCCGCCCAGATCCCGAAGGCCCCCGCCCGGCGGGCCGGGGGATAGGTCTCGGTGAGGATCGAGAGGGTGAGGGCGGACATCACCGCCCCGCCGACGCCCTGGAAGGCCCGCGCCCCGATGAGCTCCAGGTCGGTGGAGGACAGGGCGCAGGCGATGGAGCCGACGGTGAAGACCACCATCCCGCTCAGGAACAGGCGCTTGCGGCCGAAGCGGTCGCCGAGGGCGCCACCGAGGGGGATGAAGGCGGCCAGGCTCAGGGCGTAGGCGCTGATGACCCATTCGAGCTGCCCGGGGGTCATGTGCAGGTCGCGTTGGATGGACGGCAACGCGGTGTTCACGATGGTCACGTCGAGGAGGGTCATCCCCTGGGCGATGCACATGGCCGCCAGGGTCAACCGCCGTCGGCGCACGACCTCGGGCGCCGGCGAAAAGGGCGGAGCGGCCACGGCCCAGTCTGACATCGGCGCCCGGCCGCGGTGCGTAGGTGGTCGGCGCCGGACGCCGACGGCACGGTGCCGACCACGTAGACGGCACACTGGGTGCATGGTCACCCGTCCACCATCTGGCTCGGTGCCCGACGCCCCCGGTTCCTACCAGTTCGTCGACCGTCACGGCCGGGTGCTGTACGTGGGCAAGGCCAAATCGCTCCGGTCCCGGCTCAACTCCTACTTCCAGGACCCCGCGGCGCTGCCCGTGCGCACGGCCCAGATGGTCGAGCAGGCCGACCACGTCGAATGGGTGGTCGTCGATCGGGAGTCGGAGGCGCTCCTCCTCGAGCACAACCTCATCCAGCAGCACCAACCGCGCTACAACGTGCGCCTCAAGGACGACAAGAGCTATCCATGGTTGGCGGTCACCGTGTCCGACGAGTGGCCGCGTCCGGCCGTGGTGCGGGGACGCAAGCGCAAGGGTGTGCGCTACTTCGGTCCCTATCCGAACGTGGGGGCCATCCGCCACACCCTCGACCTGTTGCTGCGGTCCTTTCCGGTGCGGACGTGCAGCGACAACAAGTTCCGTCGTCACGTTCGTCTGGGCCGGCCCTGCCTGCTGTACCACATCGAGCGCTGCTCGGGGCCCTGCGTGGGGCTGGTCGACCACGCCGAGTACGACCGCATGGTCGACAACCTCATCGACTTCCTGTCGGGCGACTCCGGGCCGGCTGGAGCGCGAGCTGCGCGGGGAGATGCGAGCCGCGTCCGACGCCCTCGAATTCGAGCGAGCCTCGCTGCTGCGGGACCGGCTCGAGGCGGTGCGGGCTGCCGACGCCGTCCGCCAGATGGACCTGTCCAACGCCGAGGACCTCGACGCGGTGGCTCTGGCCGGCGACGACCTCGAGGCCGCCGTCCAGGTGTTCCACGTGCGCTCGGGCAAGGTGGTCGGGCGCCAGGGACTGTTCGTGGACAAGGCCGAGGACCTGACCGCCGGCCGAGCTCATGGCCCGGATCCTGGTCGACATCTATGCCGATGCGCCGACCGGGGTGCCACGCCAGGTGCTGGTGCCGGTCATGCCGGCCGACGAGGACGCCGTCGTCGACTACCTGGTCGAGCGGCGCGGGGCGCCCGTCTCGGTGCGGGTCCCGGCCCGAGGCCGCAAGCGCGCCCTTCTCCAGACGGTCGAGCAGAACGCCAGCGAGGCCTTCGTGCGCCATCGCTTGCATCGCATGTCGGACCACAACAGCCGGGCGAAGGCACTGCAATCCCTTCAACGCGAGCTCGACCTTCCCGACGCCCCGCTGCGCATCGAGTGCTACGACATGAGCCACCTGCAGGGCTCCGACTACGTGGGGTCCATGGTCGTCTTCGAAGATGGGCTGGCCAAGAAGAGTGACTATCGCCACTTCCGAGTGACCAGCGTCCCCGGCAACGACGACTACGCGGCCATGGAAGAGGTGCTCACCCGTCGCTTGACCGCGCTGGTGGCCGAGGAGCGACCGGACCAGGCTGCAACCGCGACGCCGAACGGGCCGGCACCACCCCGCCGCTTCGCCTACCCTCCGCAGCTCCTCCTCCTCGACGGCGGCCTGGGGCAGCTCAACGTCGGCGTTCGAGTGCTCGAGCGGCTCGGTCTGTCCGACCGCATCCCGGTGGCCGCCCTGGCCAAGAGCTTCGAGGAGGTCTACCGACCCGGCCTCGACGGCCCCTTGCGACTGCCGCGGCAATCGGAGGCCCTCTACCTCCTCCAGCAGCTGCGCGACGAAGCCCACCGCTTCGCCGTCTCCTATCACCGGACGCTTCGAGGACGGCGCATGACCGTGGGTGCGCTCGATGGGGTACCCGGCCTCGGGCCCAAACGGCGAGCCCGACTGGTCGAGCAATTCGGAGGGCTCGGCCGGCCTCCGGAACACAACTCGTGAGGAGCTGCTCGGCGTATCGTGGTTACCGGCCAGCGTGGGGGCAGCGGTCTTCGAGCGGCTGCATACCCCGATGCCGGCCTCGAGCGGCACGGGCCGGGGCGCAGCGTCGGTGGCGAGCGCGGAGGGAGGGCAGTGAGCGAGTACCTGGTGGTCACCGGGATGTCGGGTGCCGGCCGCTCCACGGCCGCCGCCACCTTGGAGGACCTCGGGTGGTTCGTGATCGACAACATGCCGTCCGCCCTCATCGCCAAGGTGTCGGAGCTGGTCGACAGCACGGGCTCGGAGATGGAGCGGGTGGCCTTCGTGGTGGGCCGGGCCGGGGGCGACCTCGACGACGTTCTCCCCGCGGTCGACGCCCTCGTGGTCGGGCACAACCGGGTCCGCATCCTCTATCTCGACGCGGCCGACGACGTCCTCATCAAGCGTTTCGAGGGGACCCGCCGGCGTCATCCTCAGGGAGCGCGGGCGGTGACCGACTCGGTGGCCGAGGAGCGTCAGCTGTTGGCCGGCCTCCGCGACCGCGCCGACCTCGTCATCGACACGGGTGAGCTCAACGTCAATCAGCTGCGGCGACGACTCATCGAGGTCTTCGGCGGCGAGGAGGAGGGGAGCACCATGCAGACCTCCCTCCTCTCCTTCGGCTTCAAGCACGGGGTCCCGCTCGACGTCGATCTCCTGTTCGATTGCCGGTTCCTGCCCAACCCCTACTGGGACGAGTCGTTGCGGCATCGCAGCGGCATGGACCCGGCAGTGCGCAGCTACGTGCTCGAGCGCCCGGAGACGACGTTGTTCCTCGACAAGCTCGAAGACCTGCTCGTCATGCTGGTGCCGGCCTACGTACGGGAGGGCAAGTCGTACCTGACCGTGGCCATGGGGTGTACGGGTGGTCGTCATCGCTCGGTGGTCCTGGCCGAGGAGCTGTACCGGCGACTGGAGGCCCATGGCCTCCCGGCCACCGTGTTCCATCGGGACGTGGAACGGTGACCGCTCGTCCTCGGGGGTCGAGCTCGCCGGGAGCCTCCGTGCCCCGCGGGGACCTGAAGGTGGTGGCCCTCGGCGGTGGGCATGGCCTGGCCGCCACCCTGCGGGCCATCCGCGGCTACGCGGACCAGGTGACGGCGGTCGTGTCGGTGGCCGACGACGGTGGCTCGTCCGGTCGACTGCGAGAGCTGCTCGGCATCATCCCGCCCGGCGATCTTCGAAAGTGCCTGGTGGCCCTGGCCGAGCCGAACTCCCGGCTGGCGGACGCCTTCGAGTACCGATTCGCCGAGGACGAGCTGGCCGGGCACTCGCTCGGCAACCTGCTGCTGGCCGGTCTCATGGACGGCGGCGAGCCGATCGGCGCCCTCGACGAGGCCTGCCGCTTGCTCGGTGCCTGCGGCCGGGTCCTGCCGGCCACGGTCGAACCGGTCACGCTCAAAGCCGAGGCGGACGGTGGGCCGGTGGCCGGACAGGTGGCGGTCATGGGGACCGACCGGATCCGCAGCGTGTCCCTCGTGCCCGCCGACCCCGAGGCGCCGGCCGAGGTGGTGGCGGCCCTGGCCGTGGCCGACCAGATCGTCCTCGGCCCGGGCTCCCTCTTCACGAGCGTGTTGGCGGCGGTCGCCGTGCCCGCCGTGCGCGAGGGAATCGCCGAATCGGCGGCCTCGAGCGTCTATGTCTGCAACCTGCGCCCCCAGGTGCCCGAGACGGGCGGTTTCGACGTGGGCCGCCACCTCGACGCCCTGTTGGCCCACGGTGTGCGGGTCGACACGGTGGTCTGTGACACGACGGCCATGGCCCTCGGGGTGGTGGCCCGGCCGGTGGTCGACATGCCCTTGGCCAGGCCAAATGGCCTGGCCCACGACTCCAGCCGGCTGGCCCGGGTCCTCGCCGATCTGGCCGGATGCTGACTCCGACTCCAGAATTGCCGTAGCGTGGACTTCGGCTTGCAGGCCGGTAGGGGACTGGTGTCGGGTCGGCCGATCAGCTCGGGTCGGTACGGCACGAGACGAGAAGGGTAAGGCGCGGAGCATGACCGTGAGGGTCGGGATCAACGGGTTCGGGCGGATCGGTCGGCACTTTCTGCGGGCAGCCCGCCAGACCGGTGCTGACCTCGATGTGGTGGCCGTGAACGACCTCACCTCGGCCGAAACCCTCGCCCACCTGCTCCGTTACGACTCGACCCATGGGACCCTCGACGCCGAGGTCAAGGTGTCCGACTCCGCCTTCGAGATCGACGGGCACCGCGTCATCGTGCTGGCCGAGCGGGAGCCGAAGGCCCTGCCCTGGGATGAGCTGGGCGTGGACGTGGTCATCGAATCGACGGGCCTCTTCACGGCTCGGGCCAAGGCGGCGGCTCACCTCGACGCCGGAGCCAAACGGGTGATCATCTCGGCTCCGTCCGCCGATGCCGACGCCACGTTCGTGATCGGGGTCAACGACGACACCTTCGACCCGCGAAGTCACTTCGTGGTGTCCAATGCCTCGTGCACGACCAACTGTTTCGTGCCCATGGTCAAAGTCCTGGACGACGCCTTCGGGGTCGAGAGCGGGCTCATGACCACCGTGCACGCCTTCACCAATGACCAGAACCTGCTCGACCTGCCCCACCGCGACCTGCGGCGAGCCCGCGCCGCCTCGATCAACATCGTCCCCGCCTCCACCGGAGCGGCGCGAGCCTCGGGGCTCGTGCTCCAAGCCATGCAGGGCCGCCTCGACGGCACCGCGCTGCGGGTGCCCGTCCCGGACGGCTCCTTCACCGACTTCACCGCCGTCGTCGCCGGCCCGGTGACCGTGGACGAGGTCAACACCGCCTTCGCGGCCGCGGCCGCGGTTGGGCCCTTGTCGGCCGTGCTCGACTACACGGAGGAGCCCATCGTGTCCTCGGACATCATCGGTCGACCGGCCTCGTGCACCTTCGACTCGCTCCTGACCATGGTGATGCCGTCACGATCCGGTATCACGCTGGTCAAGGTGGCCGGTTGGTACGACAACGAGTGGGGGTACGCCAACCGACTGGTCGACTTGGCGCGGGTGGTGGGTGGCAGCGCCTCCTGAACGGCCGGACGTGGGGACCAACAGACACCAACAAGGGGCCAGCGAACCGGCGGAGGTGAATCCGCTCCTCGCCGGCCTGCCCCTTCTGCCGGACCTCGGCGACCTCGCCGGGTCGCGGGTCCTCGTTCGGGTCGACTTCAACGTCCCCCTCGCCGTCGTCCCCGACGGCGAGGCAGGGCGGTTCATGGTCAGCGACGACTTCCGGATCAGGGCGGCCCTTCCGACCTTCGAGTACCTGCTGGCCCAGGGGGCCACTGTCACCGCCTGTACTCATCTCGGGCGTCCGGACGGCCATCCCGACCCGCGCCTCGAGATCACACCCGTCCGTGACGTGTTGGCCCGGCTGGCCCCGCGGGTCGAGCTGCTCGAGAACCTTCGGTTCGACCCGGGCGAGGAGGCCGACGACCCCGTCTTCGTCGAGAAGCTGATCAACGGACACGACGCCTACGTGAACGATGCCTTCGGGGCGTCGCATCGCGCCCACGCCTCGATCGTCGGCCCTCCCTCGTGCTTACCCAGCGCGGCCGGGCTCCTCCTCCAGCGCGAGGTCGAAGTCCTCGGCGGACTGCTCGGTCGACCAGAGCGTCCGTTCGTGGCGGTGGTGGGGGGAGCCAAGCTGACCGACAAGCTCGGCGTGATGACGGCGCTCGTCGATCACATCGACACCCTCGTGGTCGGCGGGGGCATGGCCTTCACCTTCCTGGCTGCGGCCGGGCATTCGGTGGGGGACTCGCTGGTCGATCCCGACCGTATCGACGACTGCCGAGCACTGCTTCGTAGCGGGAAGGACGTCCGGCTGCCGGTCGACTTCCTGGCGCTGCCGGCCTCAGAGCCGTTCGGGCCGGGGCTGGGAGAGCTAACCGATCAGATCCGAACCGTCGGCACCGACATCCCCGAGGGGTGGCGGGGCCTCGACATCGGTCCGGAGACCGTGGCCGAGTACCGCTCGGTCATCGAAGGGGCGGCCACGGTGATGTGGAACGGTCCAATGGGTGTGTTCGAGGACCCGCGCTTCGCGGCGGGAACCGCGGGCATGGCCGAGGCGGTGGCCGACTGCCCCGGCTTCACCGTGGTGGGCGGCGGGGACAGCGCCGCGGCCATCGACCAGTTGGGACTGCGCCATCGGGTGGACTACGTCTCGACCGGAGGGGGAGCGGCGCTCGAACTGCTCGAGTACGGGGACCTGCCGGGCCTGTCCGCGCTGCGTTCGGCACCGAACGCCACTGGCGGCAACGGGGCTGGACGGCCCCCGACCGGACGCGGCCGGTGACTGACCGGTGAGTGACCCGAGGAGCAGTCGCCGTCCATTGGTGAGCGGCAACTGGAAGATGCATCTCGACCATCTCGAGGCCATCCACACCGTGCAGGACTTGAACCTGCGGTTGCAGCCGGCCGACGTCCTGCACGTTGACGTGTCCATCCACCCTCCCTTCACCGACCTGCGGTCGGTGCAGACGGTGGTGGAGAAAGAGGACGTGCCGGTGGCGCTCGGCGCCCAGAACTGTGCCAGCGAGGATGCCGGTGCCTTTACGGGAGAGGTGAGTCCCGTGATGCTGGCCAAGCTGCGCGTCGACTACGTGATCGTCGGGCACTCCGAGCGGCGACGCATCTTCGGAGAAGACGACGAGATGGTGGCGGCGAAAGCTGCGGCCGTGGTCCGCAACGGGATGACGCCCATCTGCTGCGTAGGGGAGACCGACGAGGAGCGGGATGCAGGGCGCGACCAAGGACCGATTGACCACCCAGGTCAACGGCAGCTTGGGGTCGCTGTCGGCCGAGGTGGTGGGCCGATCGGTGATCGCCTACGAACCGATCTGGGCCATCGGGACGGGCCGGGCGGCGAGTGCCGAAGACGCCCAGGAGGCATGCGCCTGGATCCGTGAGCTGGTCAGCGACCGCTTCGGTGGCGAGGCGGCGGCTGGGGTGCGTGTCCAATACGGAGGTTCGGTCAAGCCCGACAACACCGAGGAGCTGGTCCGCTGTTCCGACGTCGACGGCCTCCTCGTGGGGGGAGCCAGCCTGGAGGCGGCCACCTTCGTCGACATCATCCGAGCCGCGGTCGGGGCGGTGCGCTGATTTGGTAGCGTCGTCGCCGGCCAGAGGCAAGAGGAGGAGCCCGTGCTGACCGCCATCATCGTCGTCCTACAGATCGCCGCGTCACTGGCGCTCATCTTCCTCATCCTCATGCACAGCGGCAAGGGTGGCGGGCTCTCGGACATGTTCGGGGGTTCGGTCGGCTCGGCGGCGGCCGGTTCGACCGTGGTCGAGAAGAACCTGGACCGGATCACCGTGACGGTCGCGGTGATCTTCGCCTTCACGAACCTGATCCTCATCTTGCGCCTGCAGTGACGGAGGCCGGCTCCGAGCGGGCCGTGCGCCGTCCAACCATCACGTCGCTTTGGCAACAGCACCGCGCCCGGTGGACGCTGCCATTGGTCATCATCGTGATCATCGGAGCCGTGGCCATCCTCGACCACTTGGCTCCGCACCGGATCACCCAGGTCGACCGACGCAAGACGTCCGTCCTGGTGCCGATGGTCGGAGGATCGACGCCGGTGACCCTCGACCAGCCCTGGGACGGCTTCAACCCGAATACGCCGGGGGGAGCAGCGTCGTCGACTCCCGCCCTCCTCGACGCGGTGCTGCCGAGCGCCTACATCGTCGATCCCGATCTCGTCCCGCAGCTCAACAGCAGCCTCCTGCTCAGCGTCGAGACGACCTCGACGAGCCCGCTGACCATCCAGTACACGATCAACCCCAAAGCCGTGTGGTCCGACGGGGTGCCGGTCACGGCTGCGGACTTCATCTACGCCTGGCAGTCGCAGAAGGGAGACGGCATCGACGTCGACGGCACGCCCGATCAGGTCGCTTCGACGCTGGGCTATCGCGACATCACCTCGATCCACCAAGCCAACAAGGGCCGGACGGTGATCGTCAGGTTCGCCACCCCCTTCACTGACTGGCGCGCGCTGTTCGACCATCTGGTGCCGGCCCACATCGCCGAGCGGGTCGGGTGGAACACGGGCTTCCAGTCGTTCAACCCGAACACGGTGCTTTCGGCGGGCCCGCTGCGGGTCGAGTCGGTGTCGGGCAACACTGCCGTACTCGTACGCAACCGCCGATGGTGGGGGACACCTTCGGTCCTCGACCGGGTCACGGTGACCGTCTCGAGCTCGACAGGTGCCTGGGTCGGGACCCTGGCGGCTTCGAACCACTCCGTCGTCGACCCAGACGGCTTCGACCTCGGCACGCTGGCCGCGGTCTCGATCGATGCCCAATACCCACAGTCAGGTCAACCCGGCTCTGACCTTCCTCGACCTCGAGTTCAACACCAAGTCGGCGTTGATGGACCAAGTGGCGGCCCGCGAGGCTGTGGCCCACCTCATCGACCGGTCGGCCATCCTGGACAAGACGGTGGGGGTCGTGGAGCCGAGCCTGGAGATCAGCGAGGACCACCTGGCCGTGCCGGCCCAGCCGGGCTACAACCCGTCCTCGGCCGCCGGTACCTACGACCAGCCCGATCCAACCACCGCAGATCGCCTGCTTCGCTCGATCGGATTCTCCAAGGACCCGAGTGGTCGTTACGTGGACGTGAACGGCAACCAACTCACCATCCATCTGATCATCGAGGCCGGAGACAGCTGGGCGCCGTTGGTGGGAAACGAGATCGCCAGCGAACTGCGGGACCAGGGGATCGGCGTCGTCGTGAGCGCTGTGGCTGGCACCGACGGCCTGCGGGCCGCGGTCGCAGCCAACAGCTACGACGTGGCCGTCGTCACGCGGACGACCAGCGCATTCCAGACGCAGACGGCCACCTGGTTCTCGGACGATGTCGACCTCATGTCCCCGAGCGACGTCCAGGATTGGAGTCGGTTCGACGATCCTGAAGTCGACCAGCTCTTCCTGCAGGCGGCCCAGGCGCTCAACCCGGTGACCGGGAGTGCCATCTATGCCCAAATCGACGACGAGCTCTGGGACCAGATGGTCGCGCTGCCACTGTTCGGCGAGCCGGGCCTTTTGGCCGACGGCCCGCTCATCGCCAACGTCGTCTACAACGACTCTGCCGACGGGATCATGTGGAACGCCTCCACCTGGGCCCTGTTGCAGCCCGGGGCTCCTGGTGAGACGCCGCCCACCTTGCCGGCGGCCTAACCGACTCTCGGAGGTTTTCGGCTTCGTCGACAACCACGTCCATGTGGGTCGTGTGTAGCTGCCGGTGGGAACCGGCGCGGTAACATCCTCTTTCCGGTCACCGCCGGCCGGCTCGTCGGAGTGGCGGAATAGGCAGACGCGCTAGCTTGAGGGGCTAGTGCCCGCAAGGGCGTGGGGGTTCAAGTCCCCCCTCCGACACCACTGTGCTGTTCCGGCTCATAGTGGACGGCATGTCGCGGGTCATCGTGGACATTTTCGTCCATGGGTGGCTCGATGGCACTGGCTCGCTATGTAGTTGACGCAGTAGTCCTGGAGAATCGAGGTGTCCGGGAGGTAGCCCGGGACCACGGGGTGTCGAAGAGCTGGGTGTCCGAGCTCGTCCGTCGCTACCGGGAGGGTGGCTACGAGGCGCTCGAGCCCCGTTCCCGGCGAGCGAAGAGTCGTCCGAACCGGACACCCGACGATGTCGAGGACGAGATCGTCCGAATCCGAAAGTCCTTGGCCGAGCACGGGTTCGACGCCGGCGCACACACCATCCACTGGCACCTGGCCAAGACTCGCGACGACATCCCGTCGATCTCGACCATCTGGCGGGTCCTCTCCCGCCGGGGGTTCATCGAACCCGAGCCGAAGAAGCGCCCGCACAACTCCTTCATCCGCTTCGAGGGAGCCTTGCCCAACGAGTGCTGGCAGGCCGATTGCACCCACTGGCAACTGAAACGGGGCACCGATGTCGAGATCCTCGACATGATCGACGACTACTCGAGATTGATCGTGGCCGCCCGCGTCACCGGCGTCACGAAAGTCCACGATGTCGTGTCGACCTTTCACGAGGCCGGCGCACGCTGGGGGTATCCGGCCTCCGTGCTCACCGGCGTGTTGCAGGTTGTGATGCAAACGCAGCAACTCAGGGCCGTGCCGGGTATCCAGTTCACCCAAGACCTTTATGACGAGCTGCAGTCCTACGAGTTCAAGAAGACCGACGCCGGGAACGACACCTTCAAAGCGGCAAGCAGTTCGCACGACGACCTCGTCTCCGCGGTCTTGAGCTTGCCGTCTGGTAGGGCGAACGACGCCAGGCCGGCCAGCGCCACGCCTTCCTTGAATCGTGGCGTCGACGGGCCCAGAAGCAGCGGGCAGGAAGGTTCTTATGAGTGGCGTCAACTGACGAGCCTCTGCCCACCACGGTGCGAGATGGCGGTCACCGTGTCGAGCCACCCTTCCGGGTGGCCTTGTCTTTAGATAGGTTCCAACAGGCCTAAGTGATGCCGATTCCAACAGCGGTCAAAATATTTCGGATCTGCGAGAAGCTTGAGGTGTGAGATGTGAAATATGTCGCATAGGATTCCTCTTGGCCACATGAGCTGCTCGTTTCAGCAGCCATGATGTTGGAGACGGCGGAAGAATGCAGCCTTGGACGTTGACGGCTTCCCAAGAGACGGAACTCGCACGGCAGGTTCCGTCGGCAATGGGCCGATTGTCGCTTATGGGTCCACAACTGACCAGGTGGATCAGCCACCTACTGGTCTGGGTAATTGTATTTGTGCCGGTGATCGTCGTCCTATCAAAGGGCTGGATACCAAGCGGAGATAATGCTGCGATCGCTATTCGGGCACACCAAGCGCTAACACTCCACCCACCTCTGTTGGGTCTCACGTCGACTGCCGGGGTAGGCACAGGACGAGTTCTGTATGACCCAGGCCCCTTGTCGTTCTTCCTTCTAGCAATTCCAACTGCGATTGATCCGACGTGGGGACCCCTGTGGGTTCGGGTCTTCTGTCTGCTGCCGTTCTCTCGGTGGCGATAGAAGCTTTGTGGAGTGCTCGTCAGTGGATCCTCTGCGCGTTGATTCCTCTGTGTATGGCTATCTATTTGCTGTGCTTCCCAAATGTTCTACTAAACGTCCTGTGGAATGCGTATTTCCCTGTGTCGTTCTTTGTCGCGAGCATCGTGCTGGCATGGCTTACGGCCACAGGCAGATTCGCCTGGTGGCCGGTGCTGGTGTTCTTTTCATCGGTCGCAGCTCAGACCCAGTTGGTCTATGCGATTCCTAGTGCAGTGTTGATCCTGGGCCCTCCGGTCGTCGTGCTGGTACTGAGCAGAGAGCCGCGTTCCTTGAGATGGCTGAAAGCCGGTCTGGCGGTCGGCCTCGTTTGTTGGAGTCTGCCGCTTTACCAGAGTCTCGGTTCAAATGGAAACCTATTCAACCTTTTAACAACGCACCATCGCGGGGGATCGATGGGCGCCACGTTCGGTCTGAGGGCCGTTGCAATGACGAGCTCTCTTTCGCCGCTGTGGATTCATTCTGCACCGAAACAGTTCACCGAAGCAGTGATGATCATCGATAGAAACTCGGCAGTACTTGGCGTTGTTGCGATTGTAGTAATGGTGTTTATTGGCGTTGTCGCAAAGCGTGCAGGCTTGACGCTACTTGCGGCAGGCGCAGCGATGTGCGCTCTTCTGCTCGTAGCGGCCGCAGCCTCATTTGCAATCGTGCCGAAGACAAATGCCGTCAGTATTCCGTACATGATGTGCATCTTTTGGGCGACGAGTGTCTTCGTGTGGACGGTCGCCCTGTGCGCGGTTGGAAAGATAGTCATTTGGGGCCTGACGAGAAATGGTGATGTGAGCGCCGGGCAGGTGCAGGTTTGCACGGCGCGATCTGGTGGGGTCGTCGTCTTGGTGACGTTGGTCGCTGCTACGGCTGGGCTGGTAAGCGTCCGATCGTTTGTCCCGTCCGTGTGGAATGTGGGATTGAGTCGGAAAGGTTTCGACACCATCAGGGCGGTTACGACTCAGATTGAGCGGAAAGCGAACCCGTCGAGAAGCGTTGCTTTGGTTTCGCAGGCGCTCGCCGGTGGAGCAAGTAACGATATTGCCGCGAGTTACATATGGGAAGGGGTCGTGTGGCGTCTTGTCTCAGATGGATGGCGTCCGGGTCTGTCCGGTGAGGGGCGGGACGACACGGGTCTTGTGCCGGCGCGAAATGCGCGGTGGTTCTTAATTCTGGTTCGCGGTCAAGAGGAGGTGGGGGTGAAGCAGGTTCGGTGCCCGGCTGGAGTAGAGAGCTGCGAAGTCGGGTTGTGAGGTGTTAAGTCTGCCCAAATAAGGCGCCAGGGGTCGAGCCGGGGGTCGAACGGCCCTGGATGGTCCCTGAGAGGCCGATCCGGGCAATCCAAGGGCACAGATCGGGCAGGATGCGTACCCAGGCCACCCGGCCGCTACCACGAAGTACTAACAGCCTGCGTTTACAACCTTCATCACTGGCAGCGGTGAACGACTGAGCATTGCCACCCGTCAGTGCCGGTGCATGCTAATACCGGAGGTGTACGGCAGCCATCAACGACGCCAGCGCGCACCTAATGTGAGGGAAGGCCGGAATTATCCGATGGTCAAGCTGCTCGTTGATGGATCGAACATCAGCTCCGAAATGGAGCCGGTTCCATCGTCGTTGCACACCGAGTTGTACTCGTCAGAGGATTCGGCTGTGAGGTTCAGTCTGCCAGACACATTGCCGGAGTAGGACCCCGTCGAGGTACCGTCAATGTTGCCGCCAAGAACGCTTACGCTGAGTTTGGTTTGTGACTTTGCGACCCGCGACTCTCCCGTCCAGTCCTCTGTGTTCTTGAGGTTCGACGGAGGGAAGTAATCACTAGCGCATTCGCCCATGACTCTCATGTTGTGGCCCATGAATGGGACTGTCTCGTCCTTGAGATGAACCTTGCCCTTACCGTTCACTGTCGCCGTGGTTGGGTTCGGCTGAGGGGTGTTGGAGTCAGGACCCGTGCAGTCCGTCAACTGGAGTGCGAAGTACGCAATCTCCCGGTTATAGCCTGGACCGTTGGGGGGCGTCCCATCCTGAGTCAGCGGGGGGTTGAAGCTGACCTCGCCGCCGATCGAGCAGATCAGCATGCCGGCGCCGGTAGGAGCTGTCGATGCGGATGCCCAGCCACTCGTCGCGGAAACTCCGATACCCGCGCCAGACAGGACGAGTCCCGTCACGAGAATAGCTCTGCCAAAGTTCATTGTGCCGCCTCCTCGCACGCCCACTGCCTACGTGCATCGTAGCTCCGGCGTGGCCCACAAGCTCGGGAAGACAATGGCAAGCCTGACAGCAACGGTCGCGAGGAGGGTCCTAAACACCTAGGAAGGATCCGGTACCTAATCCAGAGTTCGCCGAGGTCCTTGCCAAAAGGCATTGCAGGACTCCGGGCTCGCGGCAACAACGGGGCTGAGCATTGCAGGTACGTCGTAATGTGGATTGGCGTCGGCGCCGGTTCGCTTCGCGAAGATTCCGATCTAGGTTGTTGTTCGCGCTGACGATGCCTGGAGACGTCGTTATGATCTTGAATATGGGGACCTACGGAGTCTTGGAACAAGAACCTATTGGACAAAATGAATAGTTCGGTACGGTTTCTCCAGAGAGTCTTTCCAACGAAGGTTTCAAAATGTTTTCGTTCGGGTGACATCTACGGAACCAACAGCGTTGGTGATGCAGGCACCTGCGCTAAAAGCCCGACGTCCTAATAGGACCTTCCCACTGAAAAATGACTGTCACCAGAAATAGTCCGATGCCAGTCTCTCGGGGGGTCGCTCAGAAGGGCGCACCCTTCGCTCCAGAGGGCGGCGTTCCCGGATCTCCCTCGTGGAGCCGTCGACAATCCCTTCTTGTCGCCACAGCGGGATATACCTTGTTGTCTCTTCTGCTCTGGTCCGGCGTCTGGACAAGTCACCCGACGTCTGCGACGACGTGCGGATGTGGTGACGCCTCCGTGTTCACCTGGTTCCTTGCGTGGCCGCCCTATGCGATAACGCACGGTCTCAGTCCATTCTTCTCTACGTTCGTCAACCACCCACAGGGTGTCAACCTCTTGGCAAATACGAGCGTCGTCGCAATCGGGGTCGTGCTCGCGCCGATCACATGGCTCTTCGGGCCCGTCGCGACACTTAACGTCCGCGTTGACGCTCGGGCCGATCCTGTCGGCGCTGGCAATGTATGTGGTCCTGCGGCGATGGGTGGTCTGGTCGCCAGCGGCTTTCATCGGAGGCCTGCTCTACGGATTCTCTCCGCTCTTCCTCGTCAGCCTTTCGAACTCCTGGCTCATGGTGGGAATGGCTCCCGTGCCACCGCTCGTCCTCTTGTGCCTGGACGAACTGCTGTTCCGTCAAACGCGGAGTCCATTCAAGGTGGGAGTCGGACTCGGGTTGCTCATCGTTGTGCAGTTCTTCCTTGGCACTGAGGAACTGCTCATCCTGGCGATCTGTGTGGCGATGGGCCTCATCCTCGTCGTCGTTTATGCAGCCTGGCGCGAGGGGGAGGCGTTGAGGCATCACTTCAGTCACGCGGTCTTCGGCCTGGCCTGGAGCGCCGCCACGGCCATCCCGCTTTTGGCCTATCCGGCATGGTTCGCTCTCGCTGGTCCGGAACATCTTTCGGGTTCGATCTGGGGAGGTTTCTCCTTCCTCCAGTGGAACGCGACTCTGAAGAGTTTCGTCCTGCCGGCACCGTCAGATCCCACAGCAGTCGCCACCCGCCATCTCATCGGTGGATATCAAGGGCCTTTCTTGTCCAATCAGTACATCGGGTTCGGGCTCGTCATCGTCGTTGTGATCGGTCTTCTTATCTGGCGTCGAGACAGGAAACTCTGGCTGTTCGGCGCCCTCGCCCTGTGCACTCTGGTGCTCTCCTTGGGGGCAGGCAAGAACGTCTATCTGCCGTGGAACACGGTGGTGTACGAGCCGATTCTGCAGAACATCCGACCCGACCGGTTCCTGACCGAAACCTATTTGGCGTTGGCGGTCCTGCTTTGTCTCATCGTGGACCACGTGAATGAGTCCGTTCGAGCGCGATCCGGGAGCCGAGTCGCGGCTAGTGATTCGCGGAACTATCCAACCGCTCTGGCGGTGGCGGCGGGACTTGGTGTCGGGGCGCTCGCTCTGCTCCCGATCGCGGCGTATATGGCTCAGGGTCTGCCCCTGACGACGCGAGCGGTCAAGATTCCGACCTACTTCCAGCATCCACCCGCGACCGTTCGAGGTCGTGACGTCCTCTACGTGTTCCCAGCTGCCAATTCGGGAATAGAGACGGCCATGACCTGGCAGGCGGTCGATGGAATGCGCTACGCAATGGTCGGCCTTGGGGGTCCATCCGGTGTACTCAGTCGGATGCCCGACGACGTTCGGCAAGGATCAGCAGTCCTCAGCAATGTCGCGTATCCCTTTCCTGGACCGGTCCCGATCACTTCCGGTGCGATCGAATCGGTGCGGCGGTCCTTGGCTGCGTGGGGGGTCACCACGGTGATCGTACCGAACGACCCTGACTTGCCGCCCTACGACCAAGTCGCGTCGACGACACTGGCGAACGCACTCATCACCGCTGCGACGGGACAAGCACCGACCTATCAGTCCAAGGCTTGGGTGTGGAATCACGTCAGAACACTGACGACTGAGCTGATACCGACGACCGCACAGTTCGCGAGCTGTACCAAGGGGCTGCCTTCCAAGGGGACTACCGCGAGTCGGCTAACGATCTCGTGTCTGCTGGAGGCCCGATGATGGTGGTCGTCGTCCTGATCATCGAGGCGCTATAGCCAAACTTCGACCAATGGTCAGTATCGGCGACGGACTGCGACTGCGACTACGGCTGGGGCAATCGATTCGATCTCCAATCGAGGTGGGCATAAAGAAAACTGGGAGACGGTTTCCCGCCAGAGCCGACCTCTAAGCCGCCCTTTCGTACGCTAGAGAGCCGGTGGACTCAGGGTCGGCAGCGCTCCATCGTCCGACCGTCAGCGACACCGCCCCCGTCTGCCACATCGGCAGCATCACGCAGTGACGAGCCGCGCTTGCGACCTGTCGGCTCAAGGGTCGGCCTGGTGGCTAGGACCGCGCCGCGAGCTGCTGCCGAAGCGTCGGAAGGCGGCGAGCACCATGGCGATCGACAGCCCCAACACACCAAGCATCGCGAGGATGATTCCGAGGGTGAAGTTGGTCGGCCAGTAGGTCAGCTCGATGGTGTGCCGACCCGGAGGAATGCGAGCCTGGAGCATTACACCGGCGAAGCGGACGACCCCGAGTGGCCGTCCGTCGATGGAGGCCTTCCAGCCCGGGAAGTCGGTAAGCCGAAGGCGGAGGACCTGGGGCGTCGAGGCGTTGGTCGTCAGTTTCCAGGTTGAAGGCTTGGGATGGGTAACGGTGACCGGCATGCCCGGTGCGTCGGGATTCGGCAGGTGGCCGTCCGTCGGCGTCGGAGTGAGCGTGGCGAGGGCCGCGCCAGGAACGCGGTAGAGGACTTCGTTGCCGACGTTCTGATCGAACACGGCACCGGTGGGACCAGGGACCCCGGTCTTCTCGAGAACGTAGCTCACGCCGTACAGTCGGGCCCATGTCGCGTTGGTCACTGCCGGGCAGTACCACGACGTGAACCCGATGGCCTCGGCGTCGCTCGCGTAGTCCCCGGTGAGGCGCTTCCAGGAGAGGAAGTACTGCCTTGGAGTGATCGGGTCGTACACGGCCAGCTCGTGTACCCCAAACGCCACGTTGACGTCTGGGGCGACGCCGAGTCCGCGCCCGGTAGGGCCGATGCCCAAGCAGGAGCCGACTCCCCAGCCCACGAGTGACGACCCCACCGCCGACTTGAGGGCGTCGACCGCTGGCGTCGGGGTCAGATAGGTGGAACTGGACGACAGCATCGGTGCTCCGGTCACCAGGAGGAAGGCGACCTCGCCGGCTAGGAGGAGCGCCCCGGCCGAGCGACCGACGACACGAATCAACCGGGGGCCAGCATCTCCGCCGGCAATCCGGCGCCGGTCGACGAGGCTCAGCGCGCCGACGATCAGGAGGCCGAGAACGGACAGGATCAACGGCCAAACGAAGCTCTGAGCACGTTCCGATGCCTCTGCCGCGGTGAGGTGGCCACCCAGGGTCACAAGACGGAGGCCCAGCAGCAGGAGTACGAACGCGAGCGAAGCTGCCCGCTGTCCAAAGTCGTACGTCCCGGCGCGGCCACGAGTGGACCAGGACGTCGAGGCCCACGCCGGCCAGGGCTGTGACGGACAATGCCAGTGGTACGAGAGCGAGCTGCCAGCTCACGGCGCTGAGGTGCGGGACGATACCGAGGAGTGAGACAACTGGAGAGACAAAGGCCGCAGCTGCGCTGGCGACGGCCAGCACACTGAGGGCCACGACCTCCGGTCTCCTCCATCGAAGGGCGACGGCTACTACGGCGAGCGCGAGAGCGATCACGCCCACGTAGGCCAGGCTGTCTTGGTAGAAGGTGTTCTGGTTCTCGAAGAGAACGTGGCCGGCGATCGGTGAGCCGTTGTAGCCCTCCAGCAGCACATGCACGATGAGAGTCGAGGGGAGGGCTCGGCCATTCGTGCGCGCCCCACGCACGGACGAGGACACAAGCTGGAGCCCGGGAAGTGCCAGTGGCGCGGCGAGCATCGCGCCGGCGATGGATCCCGCTACGAGGTCGCCGAGCGGCCGGAGAACCGGCCCGGATCCGCCGACGCGGGGAACCTTGAGCAGGAACAGGACGGTCACGAACCCCAGCAGAGCGAAGATGAGCACGGTCAACGCGTCGACTTCACCGGCGTAAACAGCCAGCGCCAGGGAGATCGCCAGCATTACTACGCCGGTTACGCGGTGCCGGCCCTGCATGACGAGGAGGATGGCGGCGAAAATCCAGCCCAGCCAAGACATGACGCCCGATATCGGCCATCCAAGCCAGGCCATGAACGGTCCGCTCAGCTCGAAGGCGGTGGCGGCGAACACGGAGCCCAGGATCCCGATCCGCATGACGCGGCCGAAGGTGTAGACGCCGGCCCCGGCGATGATCGGCGTAAGCACGACCTGGACCGTGTAAGACAGCCGCAACGGGAAGAGGTAGCCAATCGCCGCCGGAAGGCTGAATGTGGCCGATTGCCAGTTGAACGCCAATGGCATTCCCAGAGCGCTGTAGGGATTCCAGAGCGGTAGGTGCCCCTGGTGCACCTGGGTCCACGCCAAGCCGGACCAAGGGATCATCTCCTCGATCTGGTCGGCGAGTGAGCCGTTGTGCATCGATACGCCGGGCGTCCTCGTCAGGCCAGAGTTGGCCAGCAGGTCGAAGGGACCGATCGAGGAGCCATGGAGCAGCGTCGGCGCCAGGACGGCCAGTGCCGTCCCCACGACGAAGAGGACGCCCAGAGTGTCGGGCAGCAACCGTCGCAGCGGTAGTCCCGGTCCGTCCGGTTTCAGCACCTCCACCGGTTCCCCTTCCATTGGCGATCCAGCTCCGGGGTCCGGTGGGAGTTCCTCTTTGTCGCCTTTGACCGTTGTCGTGACCTTGACCTTCCGATCGCGCGGTGGAGAAGTTGTCTGGGGCGCTGGATGGTAGATGGATCGGCTGCACCTTTCCATCTGCGACCTCCGCTCGACTGACCCATCGGCGGCCCGACGCCCCGGGGCAACCGGGCTGGGTCTCATAATCTGAAGGTCAACGACGGAAGGTGGCCAATCCAGCGGCCGTTGACTCGACCGGCTGACATCCCCAACCTTCCTGCTTGACAGATATGACGCATTCCGAGTGTGGATTGTCTACCCCGAATTTCGAGTCTGCCCAACGAATCGTCCAGTTACATCTCCCCCGAGCCGTGAAACCATCTCTTCGAACCAGTCAAGGAAACGCATAAAAGTCAATCGACCCGATGTCGGGTGGCACACTTGAAGCTTCCGGCACCGGAAACGTCGCCCTAGCTGCCGCTTGGAAAGCCCAGCGCCTGGCCGAGCGCATTCTCCGCATATTCCGCGTATGTGCTGGTGATATGGAGTTGGTCCCGGTAGACGAGATAGTGGTCGATCACCGGAGCGCACATGGTCGTGCAAAACCAAGGATAAGGATCCAGATACTGGGCTCCCGTCTGGGCCGCTGCCTTTACGTTCGACTTGCGAGAGAGGTTTGATGGTCTTCGCGACTGGCGTTGAGCACGCCTGCACGTCCTCGGCATGAACCTGAAGACAATCCGGTGCCGATTCGGCAAGGGTTGGGACATTTCCGAGCACAACCTCTCGAGTACTGGGCGCAGCGACTTCGCTGAGAAGATTGGTGAGTCCAGCTTGCCATTCGTGAGCAGTGAACGAGACGTGGACCTGCCGTCGATGGGTGTTCGTAATCACTCTCCTGCGAAACCACGAACAAGTTCGGTTTGAGATCTCTTACGACGTTGACAATCCACTGATGCCATTGCGAACACGAGAGGTAGGGCTTGTTGGGTGATCCATACAATGAGGGAGTTGAGACGGTGACGAGACCGGCCGGGCAGAAGTAAGCGGGCAAGAACGATCAGGCGCCAGTGAGATCGGAGGGCGATCTCTTCGAGCGCCGGAAGCCACATGATGGCATGGGAATCGCCGTACACGACCATCAGTCTCTGACCCTTTGGATCACCGATCGTGCACAAGGGCTTTGACCTCGGCTGGATGGTGGCCGTGTAGGCACACCCGAAGTCGAATGGATCTGCGTAGTCGGGGAAATCGTTGAACGCTCCCGATAACGGTGGGTTGAGGTTGGCCGGCAGGTGAGTGATCGACGGCGAGGCCGCGACAGCATGGAGGAGCGCCGCCGTATTCGGAGCCGGCACCACTTTGGAATACGGGGAAGGGGTGATCATGGCGATGCGCGAAACTCAGGAGAAGCCACGTGGCCATAACCAGCGTTAAGCCGGCGACGACGGTGGAGGACGACGGGTACTTCATGTGCCGTATGGGGTTCTCGACGAACATGTAGGTGATATGCGACAAGGGCAGCGCAAGGAGGACAAGCAGGAGTACGTTCTCGCCGGTCGAAAGTGTCGATCGCCCGATCCTTTCGGCAGCCACGATCAGGATGGGCCAGTGCCAGAGGTAGAGCGAGTACGAACGCTTTCCGATCCAGGAGAGCGGTTGACGACGGAGAAGCCATTCCGCTCCGAGCACTGGTTCGGAAATCCCCCCGGCGATGATTAGACCTGCGCCGATAACCGGGATGGCCACGAGTGAGCCCGGGTACGGCGTTGTTGACGTGAAGAGGGTCGAGGCCAGGATGATGAGCCCGAGCCCAAGCCAGGTGGCCAGAGCCGCCCACTGGACCGGTATTCGCTTGAGCTGTGGAGTCGAAATGGCGACGAGCGCCCCGAGAGCGAGTTCCCACGCCCGTGTGAATGGAGAAAAGTAGGCGACCGACGGATGTGAACTGGTTTCCACGATCGAATACCAGTACGAAACGACGAAGATCGCCCCCAGCGCGACCGCCATTCGCACCCAGAGGGAGACCCTTCCCTTGATCGAGGCACAGAGAAGAAAGATCGTCGGAAAGACGATGTAGAACTGCTCCTCCACGGCGAGCGACCAAAAGTTCAGGAGAGGGGAAGGAGGCAGGAGAGAGCCGAAGTAGCTCGTTCCTTGGCTCCAGAAGTGATAGTTGGCCAGAAAGATGGCAGCCCAACGACCATCGTTGGCAGCAATGTTGCCACTGGCGTCACCGATGAGGAAATAGCAAGCGGCGGCCGTGGCCACGATGACAAGGATGGCGGCGGGGAGAATCCGGCGAACTCGTCGTGCATAGAAGTGGAGGAGTGATGTCCCTCCTGGTCGCGCTCCGTTCCCTGAGTAAGACGCCCGTGATGACGAAACCGGAGATGACGAAGAAGACGTCGACGCCGATATAGCCGCCCGTGAAGGGAGCAACGTGCGCGTGATAGAGGATGACCGTCAGGATGGCGACGGCTCGGAGGCCTTCGACGTCTGGTCGGAACGCACGATCGCCAGGTGCCGTACCGGCTTCGTCTTGGGCGGATTCGGAGTCGGGCGAACTGGCCCTGGGTGAATCCTGCTCTAGAAGATCGTCCGCCATGCTCCCCCCATTGCTGCCGCCTCCTAGCAGCACGCCCGACTATTTGATAGTAGGCGAAGAGATGGCAAATCCAGAAGGGAGCTTGCCGGCTGCGAGGTCAACGGGGCCGAGCATCTCGTTCGCGCAGTGGATCGTTTGTCGGGATCGAGAGCGCATCGAATGCTTGACTGACCCGCACCGACGATCTCAACCACGCGCGGGTGAGTCGCCACAGAAGGGCTACAACCGAGAGATAGGTCCGTCCACCGGATCCTCGACCCCGGACGCGATAACTGACGATTGCCTGCTCAGAGAGCGCAGGGTGGAATGGGGGAGCCTGGATCGCTTAGCCCTTCAGACCAGTGATCCCTTGAAGAAGCCGTAGGAGACGATTCCCGCCGACACCCCAACGACCGCAAGGATCAACGCCTGCCACTTGATGTCGAGCTTTCTCAATGCGACAACTGCAGGAGCGGCCACAACGATGCTGCGATACCAGGCTCCACTACTGCTGAACAAGATGAGACCCACGACGACAGCGAGGCCGGCCAGGGCAGGGTAGATGAAGGCTGGATCGCGTCCACCCTGATCCCTCATCGTTAGCCGGGTCGTCACCCCTATCAGGATCATGGCGATCCAAGCTTGGAGCGCAATTATTATGGCGTAAACGGTAGTCACGGCTTGTTCAACGAACTGGGTCCCCAACACTGTGTACTTCACGAAGTCGGTGCCGGGGACTCCGACCGGATTCGCCGTGTCTTGGAATGAGAAGTAGGCCAACGGATGGCCGGATGGCTCGAAGAAGGCCAGAGCCACGATCGAGAGCAACCCAAATGACGCCAGGACCACTCGTTTGATCATCTCCCGCCGATCACGCCAAGCGATCATGGCGACGCCGACCATCAGACCTATCGTCAGAAACCAGGCCGTGGGATAGCAGAGGCCGGCGGCGAGAAGGAAGATTCCCATGAGGATGAACCGCTCTCGGATGGCTGCCACGATGGCCGCCGTGCAGAAGAGAAGCGTCACCGAAAGAGGAAAGACGGCAAAGTTGTAGACGCACCCCGGAAATAGGGAGAACGTCAGCAGAAGGATGAGCGCCCTTCCCGAAGAGAGCCACCGCCCCCACTGGAGCCAGACGAGATAGATAGCGAGGTAGAAAGCCACCCCGGAGATGATCACCCCGGCCAGCCCGTAGGACAGTCCGAACGTGTGGAGGCTCCGCATCAGCCAGGGATAGCCGGGCAGCCACCCAACCGTCCCGCACCGGGTGACGAGGAAGAGGTGTCTCTGAATGGCGGTGCATTGCTGTATCTGTAAACCATGGGCGGCGATCTCCAGGTAGTTCCTGGTATCCCAACGCTCCCAACTACCAACCGACAGAGTTGAGGTGGACTTCGACACTCCCCAGCCGATCGAACACACAAAGCGACTGACGAGCCAGGCCAGAACGCTCAACCCTGCTCCTACGAGCAGTGAGCTGGGACCGGCACCGAATCGTTGCGGCTCTGCACTGGTCGAAACCGATGGTGCTTCCGCCTTTGCAGTTCTCCCGCTAACCGCCATGCCGCGAACTCTATGTCACAGGTTGTCGACCCGACCTTGGTCAGGCCCAAGCGAGACCAGTACCCAAGAGGTATCAGAGAGTGATTAGGCAGCCACTGAGGGCCGGGTCCAGGAGGCACCGCCTCACGTACGCCAGCTCCCCATGGTCGTTAGCGAAGCTTTTCCATCTCGTCGCTCTGTCCGAGCTATCGACCTATCTTCATTGCGATCATACTGACCGGTCCCGTCAACTCTCGGTCTGCCACACAGCGCCGTGGGCCGAAAGGTCATCATCACTCCGTTTGAGGTGGCAAGCGTGTCCTTTCCGACGTGGACGCAGATGGAGCTAGCTGACGTTTTGGTTGCAGACCAAAGACAACTCTCGGGTCGAGCTTTTTGAGCTTGAGAGCGTTTCTTTCGACTATCCACCAGCTGGCCACGGCGAAAGGTATGGTGCCTACGATCCCCAGCGTGATATAGGCAAAGTAGCCCCAACGTTGGACATCCCAAATCGCTAGCAATTGCTGAACGAGAAAAGCGTAGATATAGATGCCGTAGGAGTAGTCGTTTCGCGCGCCAACCTTTTGGAAGGGAAGATGGATTCCAAGCCAGAACACCGGGTAGACAATGAATGGGGCGAGCACTTGGGGTGGACCGATGTTGCTCCTAAACAGGGTCGATACTTTACCGATCGGCAACCACGGGCTCGCCAGGAATAGAACAGCACAACCGAGCGCAAGATATCCCGAATCTGGCACGCGGTCCCGATATAGATAGAGAACGGCACCTGCAAAGAAGATCGGGGTTAACGAAAAAAATGCCCAATTATCGTAAGTGATGGGTGGATCCACGAGGAACAGAATCAGTTCGCACGCCCACAGGAAGCCAGCCAATAGAGCTACGACTTGCCGGCGCCGAAGTAGGCCCACTAGAGCTAGGCCAGCCAACAGGAGGTAGCACAAGAACTCGAACGACAGAGTCCACAACGGTGCATTCCATGCAAAGGTCCAACCAGTACCTTGGGGAGTGTTTGCAATCGTCGATTGGTGTATAACGAGAAAGAGATTGCGGTACACGTATTGAAACGGCCCGGTAGGAGATCCGATGTAGCAGGAAGTAAAGCTGCAATGACGACGATGCGGCTGGCTGAACCATCCGATGGCGGCGAAGAAGAACCCAGTCATGACCAGACAGACCCAGAACCCGGGGAAGATTCGTAGGAAGCGTTGCCAGAGGTAACGACCCAGGCTGTTGTGAGACGCACTGTTTGCGATGAGGTATCCACTAATAGCAAAGAATCCGTAGACGGACAGGGTTCCGATACTCGTCTGGTTCAACTGAGTAGGATCGACAAAATGTCCCACAAAGGAGTGCGAAACGACCACCAACAGAGCGAAAACGAGCCGAAGGAAGTTCAAGCTGTTATGCCGGCCTGAGAACGAGGCACCGACTGTGCACCTCTTGGCCCTCGGGCTGAGTTGTTCAGTCACGAAGTTCCAGGCCCCCATCTACTGGCTGTCGACGCTTGGTCCGTACATGTGGCACTTCTTAACGCACACTCAAGACTTGCTCACTCTTCGACGAACCAGCTCGACTGAATTCTCCGATGAAGCTACGTCGAAACCCAGAAAAAAGCGAACATCAACGGTTTGCACCAGCGGAACATGGCTGCGAGTGGGTCAGTAACTTTGGTTACGGCTAGCTGCTGCATCGGCTCGGGGGAGGTGCCTTGTGCCAGTAGGGCTCCGACAAAGGGCCCCTCGTCCGCGCCAACTCCTCGGGGTGGTCCTGGCCGGACCACGCGTCCACCTCCGCCGCGTTGGGTGTGACGGTAGACGTCCGCCCAGCCGACCGGCTCTGGACAGTGAGCGGGGTGGCCGACCCTCGTGACTCATGGAAGTCCTCCGTTGAGCCATATAAGGCCCACCTTGCCGGCTAACGGGAGAGTCCGATCTTCACATCGTGGTTGCGGGAGGGTTGCACATCAGCCGGTTGGATCGGCGATTGTTGACTTGATCGACATACGGTCTGAATCATCCGAATAGCACATGGCGCAATGTCGGCAATAATGTCGGCAATACGATCGACAGGTCTTCAGGCTGGGTCGAAGACACATGAATGACGATCCGGGGATCGTTCCGGAGTCGTCGATATGGGACGGGTTCCAAGTGTCCGTCCGACTCGATGACGGAGATTGTCGTGTAGGGATTAAAGCTAATTGGTAATGCCAGCAGAGTCGGGTGATTGCAGCGTATCATGAGGCGAATATGTAAAGACTCGAACCCCGTCCGTTTCGGCTCAAGAACGGTACAACGGGTTGAAGACGGGGATACCGTTCCAAGATTGGTCTTGGTTGGCTTCGCGTTAGATGAAAGAGGCTCCGCAAGATCACGGGTTGCAAGGAGATGAAGGTACACCGCCCAAGTGAAGAGTCCGGATTCCTTATTTATTTGGGGCAGATACTCGGCCCCATAGATGAGAGGAGGACGCCCAAATGTGTCATAACGAGGTGCAACCAGGCTGGAATTAGGTATGAACCCATAGTTCATAAATGTGGAGAACACAGGCGATAGCGCGATCAACGAGGCGAGCCATGCGATCGCGAAGAGTGGTACGAGGCGAACGGACAGAGTTTCGACTTTGGCAAATGCAACGTCAGCGATCATTACAACAGCGATAATCCCAAGTGGCGTGATGAAAGCCATGAGACGCCAGGGAAATTGAAGGAGTTCGAGTGGTCTGAAAATCTGATAGATCGGCGCCGATGCGGAGAATTGGAGAAAGAGGTACGCAATCAAGCTCGCGGTGACGAAGACTGTGGCGGGCGAGAGACGATGTCTATCGACGTTATTCTGTCGGCGTATCAAAGCAACTATTAGAAACGGCAACGCAAGGGCGACCGGTATCCATATGCTGAAGTCGATCTGAACTGCGAGGCTGTCCGGCCGAAATACTGATCGGGCCGCGCGGTCGGTTAGCCATCGGAAGTTTCCATACCAAAAATAATCAGTCGGTGTCACGAAATTCCGTGTTGCCAAAAAGCCGCCTTGTATGGCTTTGGACGCCGGGTCATAGTACTGATTAAACGCCAACTGGGTAACGATCAGAGGTGACAACAGCAACGTCACAGATACTGCGGAAATCAACAGCCTGCGCACGATGCCTCTGAACCCTGTAATACCTCCAAATGCCAGGCATGTCACGACTGCTATCAGCAAGACAATGGTCGCACTGAGTGCGATCAAGTTATGGGCAAGGACAAGGATCACAACAATCGGAATGATCTGATAGGACACCGATCGCTGTGCCACAAGCTTCAAGCACCACCACAACAACCACGGAACAAGCATCATGGCGGAAAATTCCGCGAGGTCGCCTCGCACCAGCCAATCAGTAAACGCGTAGTTGGTGAAGATCAAGCCAAGTCCCCCGACTGCTGCAAGAAACTTCCGACTGGTTATGACATTGAGAGCCGCTCGCATTCCATAGACACCAATGACCATGAAGAAAGCGATGCTCGCTGTAAATGTGGACTTAATGTTCCCCAGCAGGAGGTAAATGCCAGCGGACACCATGAAGAAGAGCTTGTGATAGTAGAGCGGCAGTGGGCTGCCGAGTCCGTAGGAGTCGCTCGCTGACCAGATTGGGAAGAAGTCGAGCTGTCGAAAGTGTGCCGCGTAGATTTGCATTTCAAAGGCTTCGGACGTGCCCTCATCGTTGGCGGGCCAGCCGGCATGACGACCAACGAGCGAGAGGATCAGGACGATGAGCGACAGGACAAGAAGCGCATATCCCGTCTCGATGATCCAAGGACGCGGTGTACGGGACCCACGGGTCGCGCCGATTGTGGGGGTGTCGGTCAAGATGCGGGGGGGAGGGCCGAAGCT
Organism: uncultured Acidimicrobiaceae bacterium; assembly: GCA_963774915.1. Classification (GTDB taxonomy): domain Bacteria; phylum Actinomycetota; class Acidimicrobiia; order Acidimicrobiales; family RAAP-2; genus CAVSNH01. The sequence continues at coordinate 222,477 of CAVZGR010000002.1, forward strand.
ACTTTTTGACCTTTGCGTCGTCGTCGGATGCCGCCGACAAGGAGAGCGGTCATGAGCCCAGCAGCACTGCAGATGGCGAGGAGGATGCCATCAGTGAAGGCCTGGGGCCAATAATTGAGCTCAATCGTATGTCGGCCCGCGGGGATACGAGCTTGGAGCATGACGCCGGAGAATCGATCGAGTTGCAGGGGCTGCCCGTCAATGGTCGCTCTCCAACCCGGTACGTCGGTAAGGCGTAACCGAAGATCCTGAGCAGTGGTCGAATTAGTTTCAATTTTCCATGACGCCGGGTTGAGATGAGTGACGGTGGTCGATCGGCCCAACGCGTCTGGTGGCGGGAAGGCTCCGTTCTGTCGCAACGGCGTCAGAGTGGCTCGTGCCGATCCGGGAATTCGAAAGAGCGTTTCGTTTGCTCCAACGGTCCTGTCGAACACCGAGCCTGGCGGACCAGAACTTCCGTCTGGTTCGAGAACATAGGCAATGCCATAACGACGAGCGACGACGGAACTGGTGATCCGGGGACCGAAGATGTACTGGTAGCCACCTGGCCGATTAGTGACGGTCTTCCAGGAAGTGAAATAGGTGTAAGGGAGGTCCGGATCGTAAACAATGAATTCGTCCACGTGGCTGAAGATGTTGTCATTCGGGGTGATTCCCAGGTTGCGCGCCACATGGGATGAGACACCCAAGCCGACGAGCGAAGTTCCCACCGCGCTTGCAAGCGTTCGCTCGGCATGCGTGGTGTGCGGTGGGGTCGAACTCGAGGACCACAAAAGAGCTCCGGCACCGACGAGAAACGCTGTTTCGCATATCAGCAACAACATGCCCGCCCGTTGTCCCATAGTGAGCCACGGCCAAGATCGCATCCTCTGGGCTTGGTGAGCGCTCTTGAGTGCAACACTCAAACAGACGATGATCGCTATTCCGACTATGGTGTCGACTACCGGCCAGACGAAGCTCATGGCTCGAATGTGAGCCTCATTCGGCGGCAAATGGCCGCGGCCAAAAATCCACAGCAATATCAGTACGAGTGCGGCAGCAGCGAACCCACCGCCTGTCCAGTAGCGAACATCCCGCCTCTCATATGAGCGGACAAATACGCTCATTCCAATACCGGCCAACAGCGCAATGGCGAAATCCAGCGGAAACAGCGACAACTGCCACTGCACCTTTCCGAGGAGTGGGAGGCCTCCCACAAAGGACACAACCGGATCAAACAATGTGACCACCGCCATGGCAAGAGCGAGAATGGCGAAGGCAATCACGACCCGCCACCGCCACCGGATCGCCACGGCCACTACCGCCAACACCAAGGCGATTACTCCCACATAGGCGGCCGACGCCACATAGCTGGCGGTCCAGTTTCCGAACCAAGGGCCGGGGTTCCATGGGTACCCGTCGAACCCTTGGAACGGTAAATAGATGAGCTCGTGCAAAGTGAGCGCATAGTTAACCTTGACCACACTGCGCGTCGATATGGCGTTGATCTGCACTCCTGGCAGCAAGAGCGGCGCGGCCAATGCCAGACCTGCTGCGGTCGCCAAAACCAGATCGACAATAGGGCGGAAGATCTGCCGGAGGCTCCGAGACTTGTGGACGCGGAGGGCGAGAAGTACAGCAATGAACACAAGGAATCCCAGAGCCATCACGATCCCGGTCTCCGGGTTGCCCGCATAGATCGCAAAGGCAACGACCAAGGCGAAACAAGCGATGGAGCGGGCGCGGTTGCGACCTCGAATGACGAGGATCGCAGCTGCGAACAACCAGCCGGCCCACGACATTACCGACGCATTCGGCCAGCCCAACCATCCCATGAAGGTGCCGCTCAGCTCGAATACAGTGGCCGCTGTCGCACAGCCCAAAACACCGAGTCTCAACACCCGGCCGAGCGCGTACACACCTGTTCCGCCGATGGCCAGCGTTACCAATACCTGGAGGGTGTATGCGAAACGAAGCGGGACCAGATAGCCAAGCATGGCTGGAACGCTGAACGTGGCCGATTGCCAGTTGAAGGCCAACGGGGTACCCAAGACACTGTAGGGATTCCATAGCGGCAAATGACCTTGATGAACCTGGGTCCACGCGAGTGTGGACCAGGGGATCATTGTGAGTATTTGGTCCTCTGACGAATAACTGTGTACATGGACGCCGGCCTGCTGAGACAAACCAACCGCGGAAAGAATGTCGTAAGGTCCAAGATAGATTCCATGTATCAACGTGGGTGCCATTACCGCGATGGCAGCCCCTAGAACCCAGAGGACTCCGATGGCATCCTTCACCCAGCGACGCGGGTGTATCAGCGCACGTAGCGAACTCTCTGACGAGGACATCGAATGCCGATGAGTCGCGGAACCAGCTGCTGAGGGAGCAGATGGGTATCGCACGGTTCAATTGTCTATCAGAGAGTCGTAATCACCGAGACTCGACCGTTACAAGTGATCCTTACCTAATGGAACGGTCGCTCAATCCGTGATGGTCGCGGCCACGAAAAGCGAGGTACCAGCTCGCCACCGCCGCCGCAATGCCAAAGAAGCGCATCCGAGTCCGTAGAGAAGGTCATTTGCCAACTTCGGTAGGTCGGGGAATTCCGCGTCTTCGCACGAACTATCGCTCGGCTTAATTGTCCTTTTTCGTTGCCGGAGCCGGGCAAGAGGAACCATCTCGGGGAACAAGAAGCTGATCTCGTCGACCCGCAGCGGAAGGCCTTCCAAGCAATCGAGAAGCGTAGACTTTTCGTAGCGTCGAAAGTGACCGAGAGCGACGTCCCACTGGGACCACAGTCGCGGCATGGCCGGTACGGTCAAGAGCAACATCGATCCCCGTCTCATCTTCGCGACTAGCTCCTGCATGAATGCGCGATCGTTGCTTTGGTGCTCGAGGACGTCGAGGAGAGCGACGAAATCGGCGTTCCCGAAGGCGGGTGCGTCAGCGAGGTCAGCCCTAACGCCATAGCGTGTGCGAAGGAATTCGCGGAGCGAGGTGATTGGCTCGACAAAGCGATAGGTGGATTGTGGGCAGTCGCGGGACAGAAAGGAACCGAGGAGTCCGGCACCAGCTCCTACGTCGACCAATTCAAAGCGACCGCTCGGTAGATAACCCCGGACGACAGACCACCGAAGGCGCTGCCAAAAAAACTGGCTCGAATGTTCAATCTGACGGTAGAGATGCGCTTCGAGTGCTTCGGTCAAGCCGTTCCTCCAATCCCGCGAGTGAGATCCCTCTGGATTGCGAGAACAAGACAAAGAGAACGACGAAGTTCCCCGAAAGCGAGGAGCGAAAGGATGAGAGTACAAACCAAGATGACGGTCGCCCACCCAGGTATAGCTGCGTGAGTGAAGATCTTTATCGAAACCACAGCCAAGGACGCAATGATCCCGAAACTAAAGATGGCTGAAAAGATGACAAGTGCTCGGACGGCGATCCGATCTGTGAAGGGCATCAGCATTCGGAGTCCGTGCATGAACAAACCATACAAGTTCATACGTGAGCGGCCAGCGTAGCGCTCACCCGCGCGGGCAGGGTATTTGCGTTACCGGGATATCAAGACTTATGAGCGATGAGGAATAACAGAGGTCGAAATAGGGGTGTTGCAACATCCGCCGTGCAAGCCACCCGCGATAGGCAGCGTAGTTTCCACTGCGGACCGTCATACCTGTCAGGGTGCGGAAGACAAGGCGGAACACAAAGTACATCGCCTTGAATCGCACCGTCTCACGCCGCTTGGTGCGCCGAGCGACGCACAACGTCCGTCGGTCGGTCGTTTCGTGGAGCAAAGGAACGAGAAGGTGCGGTAGATCTTCCGGTCGATCCTCGCCGTCTGCGTCCATCGTCACGATGATGTCAGCGTCATCGAACAACGGTTCGATGGTGCGCAATCCGTACACGATGGCTCGTTGGTGCCCCAAGTTGAAGGGCGGACTCACCACCCTCACATCATCGTAGGCATCTAACTCCTCGATTTGTTCATCGTTGTCTCCGGTGTCGTCCACCAGAACGAAGCGAATTTCCCGATCGAGGAGCGTGCCAGTTTCCATTACCTCGAGGATTCTTTTTCGAAGCATCGTAAAGGCGATGACATCGGTATAGCTTGGACACAGTATCCATACTCGCTCCCGATTCATGGAGGCCCAATCGTCGCAGAGTGCTGCCATGGTCTGCTATTGGCCTCACCGGGCGCTGGAACGGGTGCGTGTGTTTCCAGTCGGAATAGACGGGCGGGGTGTCCGAACGGCTCGGCCACGAAGCGAGTGTCCCTCAGCCAGTCCATTGCAACGAACTCTACGCCATGGCCGTCGGTCTCTATATCCTTGGTCCGGACCATTCACGACCAATACCCAGGAAACGTTAAGCAGTGACGAAGCGGCCACTGAGGGCGCTCGCACCGAGTCCAGCAGGGCTGCCTCACGCAGTCCACGCCGTGCGCCAGAGGGCGAGCGTGTTGAAAGGCGGCAACGGGGCTCCGACACGTTTTGTTGTGTCACGGGTCATTGCAGGACGCGCGAAGCCCAGCGACACTGGTGACGAGACCTGCTGCTTGGCTGATACGCCTTCGAAGCGTCCAAGGTGACCACAGCAGCGTCCCATCCATGATGACAATGCCAACGTCGAGGACAGCGACATAGAAACGGGTCCGGGTTTCCCTGATGGTGCTGGCCCATGCCGATATGGAAACGGTGGGTGCCGTGGCGGAGGGTCATCTTCCCGCCGCAGTCGGCCTTCTCCGTCCGAACCCAGAAGTGTGTTTTGGCCGTGAGCCCGGAGGGCCTTGGCCAGGGCCCCGAAGGCAGCTCGTGGGGTCAACGACAACACCCGGGCCTTGTGGAGGGCACTCCTCGTTGTAGGTCTCGACGAACAGGTCGACCTGGCCCTGAAGTTCAGTCCAGGTGACCCAGGCCGGCCGCCCCGGCCCAGGTCGGGCTGGACCCGATGTCGGCGGGGGAACATCGTGCGCCGAGCCGACCTGGGGAGGGAGGCGGAGCGGGGAGGAGATAGGCCCCCGCTACTTGCTAATACGGGGCTGCCGGCCGAACGGATTGGGGCGGCCAGGAATGCACCTTCTGGTGGCTCTGGCTCGGCGCTGCCGCCGAAAGCCTCAAGGTCGGTTGCCCTGTTGCCGATCCCGATGGCATGCGGAAACTCTTGGCGGGCTCACTTGTGGTCGCCGTCTTGGCTCTGCTCCCGTCGAGCATTGCGTCGGCAACGGACACCGTGAACAACTCCATCAACAACGTGTCGGGATCGACCATCTTCGTGAATCCCCAGCAAACGGAAAAATGGGGAGACGGCTCCATCGACTTCACCTGCAACGGTCCTTATCCGGTGGGCTCGTATCAGACCTCGACGCTGTGCGATGCCCGATTCGACGCGCACTTCGACAACCTCAGTGCTACCTGGGAATTCACCGGCACCTACAACAACATTTCGTATGACCAATGCGTACAGGTCATTGACCCGGCCGTCGGGAATATGGAAGTGCAAGATTGCAGCGGCGGTCCTGTAAAAGTGGTCTGGCCGTTCTCGGCCGTCAACTTCAACAAGACAGGTGGCTCGTGCTACACACTCCAGCTCACGATTCCGGAGACCGCTGCCGGTTCACACGGCGGCAAACAGCACACCCAACAGAAGACTCATCGCAAGCACGTCTCATCCTGCGGCAGCAATGGTCGCCATCGGGGTACTCACCGGTAGCGATCATCGAGACTGTTTTCCGAGGCTAGAGGACCGCACGTCCTCGATCTTCTCGAGTCCTGCGACGTGCTCGTGGCACGCCCACACAGTCCACTGTTGGCCCTTCGGGTTGACATAGCGGCCGGTCCATCCGGCGGGCTCTGGGCAGTGGGACGGATGGCCGACGCCAGTCCTCACCATCCGCCAACAGTGGCCCTCCTCGACGTAAAAGCCGGGGGCGAGGATGGAGTCTGTCATGGCTTCGAAAACTACCGGCTGCTCGATGATCTGCCTGCTTGGCTCGCTCTCCGTTTTGTCGATGACCTTCAAACGGGGAAATTGGGGTCCGGCGGCGACGCCGAGTACCACGCCAGACCGGTGCACATCTCGTCTGAAGATCCGTCACCCCACGTGACGAAGTGGGGCGGAGCATCCGAGAGCTGTGGCAGCTCCTGCTCCAAGCGTCGGATCGTAGGTACAGCTGACCTGGATGCTGTCGCCGGATCTGATCGTCACCGGAGCACTCAGGTTGTAGGCCTTTTGGTAATTGAAGTTGTAGTCGGGGACGTTGAGGATGGTCTTGGCTCTCGGCGTCCCCGGATTGAGCACCAACTGGAGGCTGCGACCCAGGAGGTGCATATGGCCCTGGACCCTGACGATGTAGCCCCCTTCCCCCAGAGTGGCCACGTACAGGACGTCGTGTCACCCGCAGGTGGATCAGCCGGGTTGCGTCCGCACACCTTTTCGACGGCGTTCACGAATTTGACCGCAGTTTGACCGAAGCGTTGGCCCAGGTTGGCGAGCGATGCCGCTCGGTTGCACAAGGGCCCGGTTACTCCGGCCGGACACGGAATGTCGGGTGGGGCGTACATCACAAGGAGCTTGAGCGGCTTCAGCGGTGTGGAAAGCGGCACGGTGTGAAGCACCAATGAGTTCTTCACGGGTTTGTCGCCGACGAGCAGGTTGTAGTGGACCTGCATGATCACGAGACTCCCAGCCGGAAGCGCGATCCCGGTGTCCTTGGGCAAGACGTCAGCGCCGTGACCTGGTGTCCAGACACTGAGCATGGGAATGCTCAGGATCTGGTCGACCGGCAACCCGGGTTCCGATGCCGCTCCGAAGCACGACCAACCCTTCCCGCCGACATCGTCCCGTTCGGCGAGCCCTGCCAGCGATGGTGGTACGAGGTAGAGGATGGCGTGATGGTCCTCAGGGCTCCCCGCGAAGAACTGGCTCGAGATCACGTACGAGTCCCGCGTAACATGAGGGTTCATCAGGGTGCAGTGATAGTCGTCGGTCGTGCCAGGTGCGGCGTGCGGTTTGTAGGCGTCAGGCATCCGCAGGGAGATCGTCGAGATCGGGTAGGCGGGATGGCTTGTCGGCGGCCATCGCCAGCCCCACTGCGGTGAACGCTGTACAAACCAGGATCACGCTGGCAATCAACAGCGCCAGCCGAGGGACCCGCACGCCGCTCAGCCTACCCTCGGTCGAATCACCCCAAGAGGGCCGGTCCGATGAGGTCACCGGATAACGATCGGACGGACCCATCATTCTCCTAATAAGCGGCTCTCGCGGAGGAAGGCCGTCGAACGGCCTCCCCTGGCCGAAGCCACCGGCCAAGAGGCAATAAAGGGGAGAGCGGCTCCAATCACAACCCGCACCGGACGACGATCTCTCAAAATAGGGAGATCGCCGGCGAGGTCCTCGTTCAGGTCGCCTTACCCTGCGATGAGTGAGCGGGCTCCTTCTCGAAAGAGGCCTCGGAGCCCAGAGCGACAATTCGAGCGCGCGCTCAAGCCACACGGTTCTGGACAACCTTGGCAACGGAAAACCAACATCGGCAAATGGTTGACAGAGGGGCAAGCGCTACGCGATGAACGAATGGGCGGGCAACGGTTGGACCCGGCGTGTGCGAGAAACCAGCGGTCGCCCACCCTCGAACTGATCGAGATACCCATATTTCGCTGAGCCCTACGCGCCTGTGCATTCGACCAGTGATGCACCCTCATGTGGTTTCGATCCCTTCTGAACACACGTCGCTTCCGACGTTCGTGATTGAGAGTTTTGACCGCGTCGGTGGTGGGTAATCGGCCATCCAGAGGTGAGAGCATGAATGGAAGCGCCGACGTCGCAAAGCAACAACTGGACGGCGACCATGCCGGTTGTCCGGTGTGTGAGGCTGCGGTTAGGGCGGGCGATTTCGTCGTCCAGGAACCATCCGACCAACGAGGTAGGCGGCCGAGTCGTGCTGCTGCATGCGGGGTTCGAAGCGTTCCATGCACTCGGGCCGAGAGTCCCGCCAGAAGGCGAACGTCGTTTGTCGGGCCGCTCATCGTTCGCCGCGTAGGAGCGACGCCCGATAGCGGAAACGGGCTAATCCGAGAAGCACCTTGCGTATCGAACGTATGTTCGATACCGTCTCCACCGTGCGGTTCGAGGTCGAGGCCCGGGTGGGGCTCCCGCTCGACTCGACCGCACGCCAGCTTGTTCGCGGCGTCGTCGGGCTCGCCCACAAGGTCGTTGCGCCGGGCTGAGGAGCTCGGAATGCTGGTCACCTCCACGTGGACGGTGACGGATGAGCTCGGCGCGAAGTCGAGGCCATGCCTGAGGTGGCCCGCGTGGAGGCGGAACCTGACGTTCGGGGTGGCGAGAGAGCCGCAGTTACGTAGGATTTCGCACGATGAACGTTGAACTGACTGCCGATCAGACTGAGCACGCTCAGGTTTATCTGAGAGCAATGGCCGCTGCTATCGAGGGAGTGGGGCATTCCACCGATGCCGAACAGAGGCGGTCGCACTGGTTCGCCTTCGAGGAGAACCAGGCGAAGTTGCACGCCTTGCTTCCTACTCTCGGAGACCCAGAGGCAGACGAGGGCCCGTATACATCTGAAACGTGACGCGTTCCGCGCTCGGCAGGGCAATCACAGTGGGGTGCATGATCGGCATCCAACGGCTGAGGCTCCTTACTCTGTGCCAATCGACGTACTCGAATGCAGCTCAGCCGGCGTCGATAAGCGCCCCGGCACGCTAGTCAGGGACACCTCTCTATGGAGGGCCAAATGAGATACTTCGCTAAATTCGAGTGCGGGCCGTAAATAGCAGGTACTCCCAGTCCATGACCGTCGTATCGGTGCCCCGGTCGTGACGTTCGGCTAGTGCGGCGAGGTCGCGGTCGAGCGCAGCGACCCGGTCGGGATCGCCGGCAATGCCCCGGTACGCGGCGATGGTTGGACCGTAGCGGCTCTTGAAGTAGTCACGAAACGCCCCAGGATCGGCGAAGTGGTCGACCGTGACGGTCTGACGTCGGACGTGGCCACGTCGGTGATTCTCTCGCCGAGCAAGGTTCGGACGTGATCCTCGTTGCCCCAAAGCGGCGGAGGCTGCGCTCCTGGCGGGGGTGGAGGTGCATACGGCTTCATCGCGGCGAACATCTGGCCGACAAACCCCTCCGGGGTCCAGTTGATCAGGCCGATGGTCCCGCCGGGGCGACAGACGCGGGCCATCTCGTCAGCAGCGGCCTGGTGGTGGGGAGCGAACATGACCCCGACACAAGACAGGACCACGTCGAACTCGCCGTCGGCGAACGGCAGTGCTTCGGCATCCGCCTCGCGCCATTCCACCTCCACGCCGTGCTGGACGGCCCGTTCTCGCCCCGAGGCGAACAACTCCGGGGTCAGGTCGCAGGCCACCACGGCCGCTCCGGCCAGGGCGGCGGGAATGGCGGCATTGCCCGACCCGGCCGCCACGTCGAGCACGCGGTGACCGGGCCCGATTCCACATGCCTCGACCAACACGGCGCCGAGGTCTGGGATGATCTCGGCGGCCACAGAGGGGTAGTCGCCCGAGGCCCACATGGCCCGGTGTTTGGCCTTGAGGGCCTGGTCGATCTCAGATGGTGTCACTCGGTGCGGTCATTACAATTCTCCTCCTTTGGCCATGGTCCGGCGGTTCGGGGACGGACGATGTGCCGAGACGCACCGTGAGCTGGCCCGATCGCCCGTGGGGCTGATCTCCGTTCCGTCACCGCTCTCGAACAAGGGTACGGAAGGGCGGGCCCTCGGGACTAGTACAAGATCTGTACTCGCTATCGTCTTCCCGACGTGGGGTCCGGGTACCACCAGTTCTGCCCTGTCGCCAAGGCGATGGAACTGCTCGACGAGCGCTGGACGCTGCTCATCGTCCGCGAGATGGTGAGCGGGAGCCAGCAGTTCAACGAGCTGCGCCGTGGTCTTGCCGCGGATGTCACCGTCGTTGCTGTCCAAACGGCTGCAGCAGTTGACACGTGCCGGAATCGTCGAGAGGAGGGCCGACGGGAGCGACGTCCGGTACGTCCTGACCCCGGCGGGCCAGGAGCTGCGGCCCGTGGTCGAAGCGTTGGGCATTTGGGGCGTCCGTTGGATCGGCGAACTCGGCGACGAGGACCTCGATCCGAAACTGCTGTTGTGGGACATGCACCGCAACATCGACCACGCCGCTGTACCGGATGGGCGGACCGTGGTCCAGTTCAGATTCCCGGACGCACCGGCTAAGGCCCGTGATTGGTGGATGGTGATTACCGCCGATGATGCCGATGTGTGCGATGTCGACCCCGGTTACCCGGTGACCGTGACAGTGAGCGCCAACCTGCGCCACATGGTCGAGGTCTGGCGCGGCGACGTAGGGTGGTCCGACGCCCTCCGTTCTGGCGAAATCGAAGTGAGCGGTCCCGAAGCGCTGCGGCGGGCCCTACCGCTGTGGTTCACGCTTCCGGTGTTCGCTTCGGTGCCTCGACCTGCATCGCCTCTCCAACCGCCGACAGAGGAGATTGGTGTCGATGGCGAATATGAGCTGTCGACGGGTTGATTGCTGACGATGTCGTCGACCACATCGAAATGCCTGGACTCGAAGAGACCGAGAGGTCCCGGTACCGAGCATCCGTGAGTTCGTTCACAGAGGCTCCGGTTACCACGAAGTGATCGAACTCGCTGTCGCCGATGAAGACAAGGCCGTGCTCTACGTCCGCACCACCTGGACACTCGACGGGGATCTGAGGGCGCCCGGCAACGGGCCGCAACGTCGATTTCCGGTCGATGGGATCCTCCGGATCGAGAGTGATCAGGCCATCGAAAGATGGGTTTTGGCGACACCTTGACCCAAATGCAACAGCTCGGCTTGCTCGGCTGACCACACATGCCACGCCCGTCCGAGTCTGGCGGCAGATCTACCGTCCAAACGTGGGTCCCTGCCCGGCGTACAAGGGCAGAATGAAGTCAAAAGCTCCAGCGGGTTTGACTGAACGTTGCGCCCTTGCCAAATCCAAAACCGGTCTCGGGGGCCACCCGGTAGACCAAGACCTCTGCCTGTCGAATGGCGTCCCCCAGGCCTGACCAGGTTCCATTGGGTGCGATGAAGTGCGGTCCGTACTTCGACTCATAGGTGGTGGCGACTCGTCCAAGCTCCGCGTCGTCGCTCACAGCTTCGGCTGTTCCTTCAATCACGAGATCGAGACCGTCAAGGGTGCTCTGCCCCGTCGTAAGGATGCAATGATCGTTTCCCATCAGGTTCTTCGCTTTTCGCTCGTTCGATCCGGTGCAGAAGTACAGAGCCCCTTCGAGCCAGACTCCCAACAGGGGCGTGACATGCGGGCGGCCGTCGGTCCGAACCGTCGAAAGCCAATACACCTCAGCGCCGGCCAGCTCATCTCGAGCGTGAGACCACTCCGTTGGTGTCGCATCCGGGCTGCTGAAGGCGCTCAGCAAGGTCGTCGGAACTGGTTCAGCCATGCTGTTCTCCTATCGCTGGCGTTCGTGCGAGCAACTACACCGATGCCGGCCAGGTCGATGAGCACATCCTCGCACGAGCACCGAGGCGTAGCCGGTCAGTGACAGTGAGCGCTCCGCAAGCGCCGGTCGGTGTATGACGCGCCCGAAGCGAGCGATCGGGAGCGTCACCTCGCGGGGACGACAGGGTTGGTCTCGTTTTCGTGGACCGGCAAGCTTTGAGTCGTGGGAGTGATGAGTTACCAATCAGGTCTTTGCAGGGAACCGGATTCTGACCTCGCCAGGGCCGTTTCAAACGTCGACAGCCCCTCTGGGCGGGGGCCAGCAGCCGACTACGTTTTCAAAAAGAGAGCCCGTTCGGGCCCGCAGAAGATCAAAAGGCCATTGCCCAGGACATCCGATGGGAAAGGAAGCAACTCATGCCCGACGACTCAACTGGTGACTCAGGCTCCTCGATCGACCAGCGTCATCTTCTGCTGGTTGGTGCCGGGCCGGGTCTTGGAATGGCCGTGGCGCATCGCTTCGCCGAGGGCGGCTATCGAGTGACCCTGGTTGCTCGCAGCACAGATGGCCTCGGCCATCTCGTTGACAGCCTGGCTGACACCGGAGCCCAGGTTGACACGATCGCGGCAGACGCCAGCGAGCCTGAAGCTCTGCGCACTCGGATGACTGAGCTCTACAACGAGCATGGTGCGCCCGGACTCATCATCTACAACGCAGCCATGGGGGCTCCGGACAAGCTCCTGAGCGTGAGCGTCGAGCACCTACAGATGGCTTATGCGGTTGACGTCATCAGCGCCATCGTCATGACACAGGTCGCCGCCGCGGTTCATGCGGGCGGCCGGCTCCGGCACCATCATTGTGACCGGTGGCGGTTTCGCCGATCATCCGATCCCAGCGCTCGCGACCGTTTCCCTCGGGAAAGCCGCTCTCCGATCCGCTGCCACCATGCTCGGAGCCGATTTGGAGTCGGAGGGCATCCGCGTGGCGACATTGACGATTGCCGGGCAGATCGTTGAAGGCACCGCCTTCGATCCCGAGAAGATCGCCAAACGGTATTGGGACGTCGTCCATTCTGATGATCCCTGGCAGTCAGAGTTTCGCTTTACCGGCGAATAGGGGCTCTGATTCCATTCAAACGAGCTGGGTTGACCGAGATCGCCGGCTCGCTCGCCTCTCCTTGACCCCCAAGAGAGACGCCATCCGTCCTTGAAGCGCCAGATCTCCAACACCGTTTATCGGCAGCTCATCCTCGACACTCAGCGATAACCGGCCGGAGGGGACAAGCGGAAACGACTCATAGCCGGCGTGACCGGCTCTGCGCCCTGACGTCCGGCTCTTCGGCGAAGTCACCTCCGCACCCATCAAACCTTCGGCAGTCACAGCCGGTGATGACGTGGTGACGTGTCGCGTCCGAAAGCAGAAATTGCCCTCACGACTCAAAATGGATTCGGTCACTGGCAGTTAGCCGTCGACAAGCACGCGTCTCTGGATGACACAGCCACAGCCAGCATCGTTCTGGGGCGGTGCGAATCGAGACCTTCGACCACACCACCTACGATGCGCCAATGGCTAGGCGATTGACGGTTCTCGTTCTGACTCTCGTGATTCTCGGGTCGACCGCATGCACGACCGCGAGCCCCAACTCGTCGCCGACCACAAGTTCGAACAGTTCCACAAGTGCGGGCACGTCGCCCACTCAAGGCGTGGCTCTGAACGACCCAGGCACGCCCTTTGCATCGACCAGCGTCTGGAATACCCCGCTGCCCGCCGACACACCGGTCAACCCCAACGACACCGACTACCTGAACGTGATCAAGGACGACAACTGCGGTGAGCCAACCGCAGTGCCGGAGAAGTCGGTCAATTGCACTCCATCTCCTTCCTCGGACATTCCCAACATCACCACGTTCAGCGCTCCGCTCTACATCGTGCCAGCAGACGAACCGAAGGTCTCAGTCACGGCCGCCTGTCCAGGGAGTGCTCGGAGCTTCTCCCAGGCCTTCCTCAAGTCGATAGCTGGCGGCGTGCCGGTACCGGCCGATGCGCATGCAGCAGCTGGATCGGACGAAGACATTCAGATCTACCAACCGTCCACCAACCACTACTGGGAGTTCTGGCGTTTCCAGAACAACTCCAGCGGCTACTGGGACGCCTGCTGGGGAGGCGAGATTACCCACGTCTCGAAGAGCGATGGGATCTTCCCGAACTGGCTCGGTGCGACGGCAACGTCGTTGCCGTTGTTGGGCTCGATCGTCCGCATCGACGAAATGCAATCAGGTCAGATCGACCACGCCATCGGCCTCGTGATCGGGGACGATGCCACCGCCGTTCTGAGCTCCGATGTCGTTCCCGCCAATACACGCGACCCCAATCACACAGCGCCGGGAGTTTCTTGGCCCGCTACGCATGGAGATGGCGACAGTAGTGACCCGAAGGCCATACCCGAGGGTACGCGGTTCCGATTTCCAGCCTCACTGAATCTCAGCCACTACAAGCTGACGCCCATAGCCAGGGAGATCGCCGTCGCCGCCCAGAAGTACGGGTTCATCGTCAATGACTCCTCCCCCTCGCCCACCCTCACGATGCGGCTCGGAGACCCGAGCACCTACACCGCGGCTGGTCTACCCGATCCCTACACCAGCGGCCCTGGCGTCGACGGACAAGGCACGAAAGGACTGCTCGATGGCGGAGGCCAAAATGCCATCATGCAGAACTTCCCTTGGGACAAGCTCCAGGCTCTGCCCTACGACTACGGCGAACCGAAACCGGCTCGCAGTCACCATTGACACCGATGAACCAGGCGAGCTGAGTGGAGCGCCCCTGGTCACGGGAGGGGGCGGAGCGTTCCATGGCTCGCGTGTTTGACCCGCTCAGGCGGTGCTGCACCAGCATGAAGGTGCCCAGTCGGAGACAGGGGTCTGACCGCGCAATCCGTTCCCATGGCGTATGCGACCACCGGATGTCCACCAGACGGCTTTCCTCGAGGGTCACGTGTCGGCTGCGTTGAGTCTTCTGCGGAAGCCAGCGACGGTGCTCTCGACAACACGGTCATGTCCCCATTGGAGGACGGGACGGCCAATTCGGCTGGCCAACCGCATGGCGGGTTGGCGCATCTCGACCCTCCAGGCCACTTCCGCCCAAGTCCCTGCAGCTTGAGGACGGAATCGGATCTGGGCGTCCCCGATGAGGTCGCCGCTGATCACCGCGTCGATGGCACGCGGGCGATCGCACCCATCGAGTTGAATTCGGAGCCGCATCCGGTAAGGGAGTGGGGGAGTGACAACGCCGTGAAGGATGGACCCATCGGATAGGCCGTCGCCCTCGAGCCAGAAATCCGTGAGCCACGGCCACCATTTCTCGAACTGGTCGATCTCTTCGATCCGATCCCAGAGCTCGTCGGGTGCCAGGTCGAAGCTGTAACCACGTCGGTAGCTGATGACGGGCGACGGCACTGCTCCCAGGGTATGGGCCACGGCACGGTGCCGGCCGTCCCGTAGCCGCGGTCTTCGACCGGTCGTCGCGGTCACCTTCCGGCTTGAATGCGCAGTCGCTTCGAGCCCGCTGCCAGCTGCGATATCCGCTCCTGACCAGGCATGTTATCGGGATGCAACCGGTGTGTAACTGCCGAATTGCTTCAACTGTTGTGGCGATCCTGACCCGGATTTCTCAAACACTGAGCTCAGCCGAGGAGTGTGTCCGAAGCCGAGTTGAGCTTTGGACGCGCCGGCATGCGCCGGGCGGGGGAGCCGAGTGGACCCCTGACCCTGGGTTCGCCGGTCCGAGCTACAGCAGGCCGTTGACCTCATGAACGTCACCGCACGGCACGCCGAGAGCTTCGTGATGCTGGCGCACGGCGTCCGCATCAGGGGCGTCGAGCAGGCAGTACACCTGACCGGCTGAATTGTGGAACAGCTCCACCTGCCGCACCCCGAACTGGTCGGCTTTGGCGTTCTTCGTGTCCTGGGTGATCTGTTCGATCGCCTCGGGCGGCAGCTGTAGGTCGGCGTGGAAATCCATGAATTGGGGCACGGTCAGCTCCTTCGTTTGACTCCCGGATGCTAGCTCGACCCCCTCGTGATCGGCCGGGCCGCTGAGGCATGGACCCGATGGGCGAGACCCCCGGACTGCGGCTTGCGGATCCTCAGCCCCGAAGGCCAGCCGACTCAGGTTCTGATGCTCGACTCGAGGACACTCATGGCACGTCGGCCGGGCGACTCCACCGTCACGGCCCTGGTGGATGACGTCTGGTCGATCAGCGGGGTCGGAGCCCGGCCGTTGACCGACCGAGCCCAACGCAATCAGCCCGTTCGTGAGCGAGGAGGCAGATCTTGCTCGCTCGGACCGGGCCAGCGCGTTGAGGACCTCTTGGAGCGGGGTCCGGCGCCGTCGGAGCAGTGGCACCGTTAGCTCCTCGGGATGGACACGAGCTCGCCGCGGGGGACCCGGTGTTCCGGGTCGAGCACGTCCAGCTGGGCATCGGCGTGATCGATGGCGTCGATGATGTGGAGCAACACACCGGGGCTGTTGGTCACGGACAGCAACTCGAGATAGTGAGCGCGCACATCCAGCAGAGCGAGGATCTCCTTGCCGTGCTGGCGTTCCGACCTGCGCCGTTGCCACTCGCCGCGACGACTCATCCCCACCGCTCCGACTGGTCATAGGACCTCACAGCGAAGAGACCCTCCGTCCGATCGTGGATCCCGTCTCCCTCTCCCATTCCGCTTCCTTTCAGGCTTCCGAACTCAATCGGCGCAGGCGGAGGGAGACTGAAGGGCGAACTGAGCCGAGGGCGGAGCCGGATTCGCTTCGATCGCCAGAACAGTCCTCTGGAGCTGGCCATTCCGAGGCGATTGGGCCACGGGAAAGCAGTACGATGGCGGCGGACCTCGACGGATGCCGATGAGCGACCTGCGCCAACTCAAGAAGCGGACGAACGCACTTCTGGCCGAGCTCGGGACGAGCGCGGACGAAGTGGCCGGGTCACTGGGTGAGGCCGGCATCGAGGGGGTGCCGCGGAGCAATCGATCCTGTGCCATCGCGCTGTACCTGACCGCGGTCATGGGAACCGAGCCCGCCGTCCGTTCGGTGACCGTCGGGCCCTGTTCGCTGGCCATCAACCTGGTGGCGCCCGACCACTCGCGACCGGCAGGACGATTGCTCGTACAGCTACCCAAGCCGGTGCGGCAGTTCGTGGCTGCCTTCGATGGTGGGCAGTTCCCCGTCATCGAGCGACAGCAGTCCGCCGCTGTCGCCTCGGTACAACTGTCTCGCCCTCCATTAAGCAGACGGACGCCGTCCGGCGAGGCCAGCCGGCGGCGCTCATTCCGTGCGCCGTTGGTCGGATGACAACGATGCCCTCTCGCGGCTGGCGGTCAGCCCATGCAGCCGGGAAGTTTGGTGACGGCCCGGAGAGCCGGTCATCGGTGCTCGGAAGTGGGCGTCAATCGTTACGAAGAGGGTGCCAGCTCCGCTTCCTCGGGCACAGCCGAGAAGAACTCAACTGGCGGCGGCGTTCGGTCGACGTCACTCGGGTCGCATGCACGACGGCGGTCGTCCGCGGTCCGGCGGTCACCGGCGTCGAAGACACGGGTCGTGCAGCAGAACTCGACCATGATCCCGTTGGGGTCGTCGGTATAGATCGACACGCACCAGCCGTGATCGACCCGGACCACATCGAGCCCCTGCGCCAGCCAGCGGTCCTTGCGGCCATCGAGGTTGTCGAGGGTGGACGCTCCGAAGGCGATGTGATTGACGAAATTGGGGAGACCGAGGCCGGTCGAGATGGCCGGGTCGAAGTCGGGAAGGTCAACGTCATGGAGATCCCAGACGGCGAGCATCTCCCCGTTGCCGGTGTCGTAGAAGAGGTGACGGGCCCAGCCATGCTCCATGTAGGGGACCATGTCGACGTTGACGAGCTCGAAGCCCATCGCCTCGGCGTAGAACCGATGCGTTGCATCGAGGTCACGAGTCGCGATGGCGACGTGATGAAACGCCATTGATCGATTCCCTTCTCTTCTGCTCTGACGCCCTCTCTTCACCGGCGGAGAGGGCGCGGCCTCGCCGAAACTGCCGGTACCCAGGATAGGCCCGGATCTCAGTTCGCTGTCGGTTGCCGGGCCGAAGCCTTCTTCGTCCGGCACGCCGCCGTTCAGGCGCGAGGTCTCAGGTGGCCAGGGTCACGATGTCGATGACCAGCAAGGCGAAGACCATGCTGCCGATCGCCGCGTAGAGCGCGGAGAAGGCCCACCGCTGGTGATGGTCGGCCAGCCAGAACCGACGGATGCCGATCCAGTCGAAGGTGAGGGCCAGAATGCTGATGGGGATGCCGATGGCCGGCCCGACTCCTCGAGCCAGACCGATCGCCGGCAGAACCACCGGCAGGATGACATAGCTCAAGAGGCAACGAAGACCCGACAGGAACATCGACGCGCTCGAAGATCCGATGGGTTTCGGACTCGTCGACGGGCCGCTGGTCCTCGGGAATACGCAACAGGCGCCGCATCGTGTCGTCGGCTCGAGACCGGCGAGGGGAGAGCGACGACCGGTTGGCCACGGCGGTCTGGTCCACGTGGCCATGGTAGGCGTGACCTGGCCCGAGCCACCATGTGGCCTGGCCACATCCGTCGGCGAGCGGCCACCGTCGGTGGTGGCCGACGAGGAATCACGTCATGCCGCCGTTAGCATTCGCATCGTGTCCACCCGGCAGTACCAGACGGGGGCCTCACTTCCCGGGCAAGGGTGGTCAGAGCCCGGGGCAGTCTCCACCAATGCGGAGACGAAATCGCTGTGGGCGCTTCGAAAGGCCGACGGTTCCATCGAGGCCGGTTGGTACCTCGTTCCGCTTCGGCTCTTCCTCGGTGTGACCTTCGTCTTCGCCGCCCTCCAGAAGCTCGCCAACCCCAACTTCTTCCGCAATACCAGCCCGATCTCGATCCATGCTCAGCTGTTGGCGGCCACCCATACGAGCCCTATCCACGCCCTGGTGAGCCCCCTGGCATCGTTGTCGACGGCCGTCGGAGTGGTGATCGCCCTCGGCGAACTGGCCGTCGGAGTGGGCACTCTTCTGGGTCTGATCACTCGTGGAGCCGCGGTCGGTGGGCTTCTCCTCAACCTGATGCTGTTCCTCACGGTGAGCTTTCACGCCGCGCCCTTCTACACCGGGTCCGACATCGTCTTCGTCTTCGCCTGGACACCGTTGATCCTGGCCGGAGCGGCCGGCGCACCGGCTCTCGACACCTGGCTCGTCCGTCAACGCCAGCTGGCTGCGGCCCGGTCACCGGAGGGCAACGCCGTGACCACGCCGGGCGTCTCCCGGCGTTCCGTTGTCTCGGTCGGCGCCGTCACGGCCGCGGTCGCCGGCGTGGCTGCTGTGCTTGGTGGGGCGGCCGTCGGCCTCGGTCGGGCCATCGGGGGAACATCCGCTTCGACTGGTGGCACTCGCCTGTTGAGCAGCGGCGCCACCATCCACCACCACGTCGTCCACCACCACGTCGTCCACCACCACGTCATCGGGCAAATCGGGCACCCCCAAGGGGACGTCCGTCGGCAGTGCGGCCGGCGTGCCCGTCGGAGGGTCGGCCGCCTTCACCGACCCGCACAGCGGTGACCCGTCCATCGTCATTCAGCAGAAAGCCGGGGACTTCGTCGCCTTCGATGCCATCTGCCCCCATGCAGGTTGTACCGTCGCCTACCAGGCGGCGTCCAAGATCATCGCTTGCCCATGCCATGGCTCCGAGTTCAATCCGAAGAACGGGGACGTGATCCGGGGCCCGGCTGCCTTACGGGCTCACCCCCATCGGAATCACCGAGGGCCCGAACGGCGATCTCTACGTGCGGACCTGAGCTGACGCGTCCCGAGGGCTCCTTTGGGGTCGTCGACAAGGCGTCATCCCTCGTCGGTCTGCTCGTCCGGTACGCTTCGGCATCGCCGGCCGAGGGTATGTAGACCAATGAGCGCCACGACCCTCGAGCCATCCGGTCGTCGTGACGCGGGGAAGACCGACCTCCGCTCGGATGGCACCGCCTGGCTGTCGGCCATCCCCTTCTTCGCCGCCCATCTGGCTCCCGCTCGGCGCGCTGTTCGTTGTCGTTACCTGGCAGGACTGGGTGTTGTGCGCCGGCCTCTACGTCGGCCGGATGTTCCTCATCACGGCCGGCTACCACCGCTACTTCTCCCATCGGACCTTCCGGGTGGGCCGGGTGACGCAGTTCCTCGTGGCCGTGGCCGGCCACCACCGCGGCCCAGAAGGGGCCCCTGTGGTGGGCCGGCCACCACCGGGTGCATCACCGCTTCACCGACCAGGACGGCGACGTGCACTCTCCGCGGGACGGGTTCTGGTGGAGCCACGTGGGCTGGATCCTGTCCACTCGCTACAAGGACACCGACGCGGATGCCATCAAGGACTTCGCCGCCTACCCGGAGCTCCGGCATCGTCGATCGCTTCCATTGGGTCGGACCCTGGGTGCTCGGGGGTATCTGCTTCGTCGTCGGGGGATGGGGCGCACTCCTCATCGGCTTCATGCTCTCCACCGTGCTCCTGTGGCACGGCACGTTCGTGGTCAATTCGTCTCCCATCTCGTCGGCCGTCGCCGCTATGCCACCCCGGACACCAGCCGGAATTCGATGCTCATCTCGCTCGTGACCGGCGGCGAGGGCTGGCACAACAACCACCACTACCTCCCGGCGTCGTCCCGCCTGGGCTTCACCTGGTGGGAGATCGACCCCACCTGGTACGCCCTGCGGGCCCTGGCCGCGGTGCGGGTCGTCCGTGACCTCAAGGACCCACCGCGGCGCCTCCTCGACCAGGCCCGGGTCCGTGACGGGGCGTTCGACATCGGGATGTTCCGGTCCTACTGGGAGCGTGCCGCCAAGGTGGCCGGCGAGCGCATCGCCGACTTGAGCGCCCGGCCGCACGGCGCCGGCGGGTGACGCACGCCCCGGACCGGCTGCCGGCCCCGCGCCGATCGCCGAGCCGGTGGACTCGTCCATCGACGCCTGCCCGAGCTTGATCCGCCGGGCCCTCGAGTCGGCCGATCAGCTGGCGGCCGCCACCCGCCGCCAGTCCGACGACCACGTCTCGGCCGGTCGACGCAGATCGCGCGTCGGCAGCGCTCCGAGCGCCGCCGGTCGGCGGCGGAATGAGCGGCACCGCGACCGCAGCTTCGCAACGGTCGGACGCACTTCGCCGAGGCCCGAATGTGGATCGTCGATCTCGACGGCGTGATCTGGCTGACGGGCCAGGCCATCGGCGACGCCGCCGGCGCCGTCGGTCGCGCTGCGCGCCCATGGCGTCCGGGTCGTCTTCGCCACCAACAACTCGGCGCCGACCACGGCCGAGCTGATCGATCGCCTTCGGAAGATCGGCATCGACGCCGAAGCGGCCGACCTGGCCTCGTCGGCCCACGCCGCCGCCGGTCTGCTCGAGCCCGGGCAGGCCGTGCGGCATGCTGGCCGGCGCCGGCGTGCGCGAGGCGCTCGACGAGCGGGGCGTCATCATCGCCGACGCAGGGCCGGTCGACGCCGCCGTCGTCGGGTGGAACCGGACCTTCGACTTCGACTCGCTCAGCGCCACGGCGTCGGCCGCCCGCCAAGCGCGGCCGCCTCATCGGGACGAACGAGGACCCCACCCACCCCACGCCCGACCGGGCTGGTGCCCGGGTCCGGGCGCCTGCTGGCCGCGGTGGCCACCGCCTCCGGGGTCGTTCCCGAGGTGGCGGGCAAGCCCGCATCGAGCCGATGGTCGCCCTCGATCCAGCGAGCGCTTCGGATTCGAGGCCGGCGATCGGTCCGTGGTCATGGTGGGGGACCAGCTCGGCACGGACGGGCGGCTGGCCCAACGGCTCGGGCTCGCCTTCGGCCTCGTGGACTCGGGTGTCACCCAGCCGGGGACGGCCGCCGGGGACGATCCCGGTGGCGCGGCGGGCGCCGGACTTCGAGCATCTCGTGGCCGAGGCCCTCGCCGGCCGGCGCTGAGCCGACAGCGGCGGCGATCAGCTGGCCGAACCGTAGACTTTCGTCTCGTGGCCGACAAGGGACAAGGACTCTTCCAGCGCTACCTCGACGCCGGGATCGCGTTCACCAACCTGACCCGGGCCCGAGCCGAGGAGCTGGTCGAGGAGCTCATCCAAGGCGGCGAGCTCCAGGGGGCCGACGCCAAGGCCCGGGTCGAGGACCTCCTGGAGCGGAGCCGACGAGGCCGTGCCGCCTTCGTCGAGCAGGTGCGCCGCGAAGTCGACCACCAGTTGGAGACGCTCGGTGTGACCAGCCTCGAGGACCTGGCCCGATCAGGTGGCCGAGGTGTTGAGCCGAACGGCGGAGACCGGCCGCCAGGTGGCGAAGAAGGCCGGAGCGAAGAAGGCCGCGAAGCGGCCAAGAAGTCAGTCGGCCACCAAGAAAGTCGGCGGCGAAGAAGTCCGCACCGAAGAGGCCAGCGCGCCAAGAAGTCGGCGGCCAAGAAGGCGGCGGCGAAGAAGACCGCCGGCCAAGAAGACCGGAGCCAAGAAGGCAGCGGCCAAGAAGGTCGCACCGCGTGCCAGCTCCAGCCCGGGGACCCGCAAGGACGTCCCCGTCTCGCCGTCCGCCGGACCGAGGAACGGCCTGAGCCCGGCTCGTCAGCGCCTCGACCGGGTCCTCGTCGACCGAGGGCTCGCCGACAGCCGACCGGCCGCCGCCGACCTCGTCGAACGGGGACTTGTGCTCGTCGCCGGCGCCGTGGCCGACAAGCCGGCCCGCCTGGTGGCGCCTTCCGACCCGGTCGAGCTGCAGGCCGGCCCGCCCCGGTTCGTGAGTCGAGGTGGCGAGAAGCTGCAGGCCGCGCTCGACCGCTTCGACATCGACGTCACTGGTTGTCGGGTGCTCGACGTCGGTGCCTCGACCGGTGGGTTCACCGACTGCTTGCTCCAGGCAGGTGCTCGACGGGTCGTCGCCCTCGACGTCGGCCACGGTCAGCTGCACGAGCGCCTTCGGCGCGACGCGCCGTGGTGCGAAGCCTCGAGCGCACCGACATCCGTTCGTCGACCTCGTCCGACCTCGAGGGGCGCGCGGTCGACGCCGCCACCGTGGACGTCTCCTTCATCTCCTTGACGTCGGTGCTGCCGCCGATCGCTCGGGTGAGCTGGTGGTGCCCGGCGCTCCGGTCGTGCTCCTGGTGAAGCCGCAGTTCGAGGCGGGTCGGGTCGAGGCGTCGAAGGGCCGCGGGGTGATCCGCGACCCGGCCGTTCACCGACGCTGCCTCGAGCGGGTGGCACGAGGCGGTGGCCGATCGGGTGCGTGCTGCTCGTGGGGCGGTGCCCTCACCCCTCACGGGACGATCGGGCAACATCGAATTCCTGCTAGCCGTCCGGCGCGCCGAACGGACGGGTCGGGGCCGCGGAGCGCCCCGCCGGCGATTCCGGCGCACTGCTCGACGAGGTGGTGGCCGAAGCCCATGGGGCGAGGCAGGATGGCCGGCCATGGCCCTGATCGCCTTCTACGCCCACCCTGATCGCCCCGAGGCGAAGGTGCTGGCCGACCGGGCCGGTGCCTGGCTGGCCGCCCACGGCCACGAGTCCACTGGCTGCGCTGCAGGCCGACGGGTCGGTGATCGTCGACGACGCCGACCTGCTGGTCAGCCTGGGGGGCGACGGCACCTTGCTTCGGGCCATGCAGACTGCCGTGCCCAACGGGATACCCGGTGCTCGGAGTCAACCTCGGCCGGCTCGGCTACCTGACCCAGGAGGAGCCCGACGATCTGGAACGCGCCCTCGAACGATTCCTGGCCGGGTCCTACGAGGTCGAGGAGCGCATGACCATGGCCATCGCCGTGCGCGACGCCGACGGGGCCGTCCTGGCCGAGCGGACGGCGCTCAACGAGGCCACGGTGGAGAAGACCGTGCCCGGCCACACCGTTCGCATCGCCGTCTCCGATCGACGGCCGTCCCTTCGTCACCTACGCCGCCGACGGCCTGGTGGTGGCGACACCGACCGGTTCGACGGCCTACAACCTCTCGGCCCGCGGGCCGGTGCTCTCGCCCCGTATGCGGGCCCTGGTGCTCACCGCCGTCTCGCCCCACATGCTCTTCGACCGACCCCTCGTCCTCGACCCGGCCGAGCGGGTCGAGCTGGCCGTCGAGGAGCCGCGCCCGGCCGTCCTCGTGGTGGACGGGCTCACGGTCGGCCAGCTCGAGCCGGGATCGGTGGTCGACTGCCGGGAGGGCGACCGGCCGGCCCGGTTGGTCACCTTCGGGACTCGCGACTTCCACGCCATCCTGCGGGCCAAGTTCCACCTGGCCGATCGCTAGAGTCCGGGACGGCGGTGACACTGCATCTCGTCGAGCTCCGGGTTCGCGACCTCGGCGTGATCGACGACGTCACCGTCGAGCTGGCGCCGGGCATGACCGCCCTCACCGGTGAGACGGGGGCCGGCAAGACCCTCCTCGTCGACGCTCTCAGCCTGTTGCTCGGCGGCCGGGCCGATGCCGTCGATGGTCCGGTCCGGTGCAGCCGAAGCCGTGGTCGAGGCTCGATTGGCCGACGGTGGATCGGGCGGTGCCGACAGTGAGGACGCCGAGACCGTGCTGTCTCGTTCCGTGGCCCGGGCCGGTCGGTCTCGAGCGTGGGTCGACGGTCGGATGGTCACCGTCGGCGTGCTCGCCGAGCGGGCCCAGCAGCTGCTCGAGCTCCATGGTCAGCACCAGCACCGCGCCCTCGTCACGGCCGGCGCTCAGCGGCGGGCCCTCGACGCCTACGGCCGCATCGACGCAGACGGTCTCGAGGCCTGCCGTCGCGAGTTGGCCGACGCTGGTCGATGAGGTGGCGCGCTACGGAGGCGACGGGCCCGAACGGGCGAGGGAGGCCGACTTCCTCCGCTTCCAGATCGAGGAGATTGCCACGGCCGCCATCGCCGACGCCGACGAGGACGCGCGCCTGGCCGCCGAGGAGGAGCGCCTGGCGTCTGCCGCCGCCCATCGGCAGGCGGCCGTCCGAGGCGGTGCACCGTCATCGCCGACCTCGAGGACTCGAGCGCCGTCGAGCGTCTGGCTCAAGCTGATCGGTCATTGTCCGGTCGCACCGCCCTGGCCGCCTTCGAGGCGAGGGTCCGCGCCCAGATGGCCGAGCTGTCCGACCTGGTCGTCGACCTTCGGGTGGTCGTCGACACCTGGGAGGAAGACCCGGCTCGCCTGAGCACCATCCGCGAGCGTCGGCAGCGGTTCCGCGACCTCCAGCGCAAGTACGGGCCGGAGCTGGCCGACGTCCTTGCCTATGCCGACGAGGCCGCCCGTCGCCTTTCGGAGATGGCCGACGACGACCAACGAGTGGCGAAGCTCGAAGGGCGAGATGGCCGCGGCCCGACAACGGTTGGCCGAAGCCGAGCAAGCCGGTGGCCGATGCCCGCCGGCGCGCCGCTCCCGAGCTGGCCGCCGACGTCGAGGGCCGCCTCTCGGATCTGGCCATGCCCGACGCCCGGTTCGAGGTCGCACGTCGAGGGGGACGGCCCGGCCGACCAGGTGACGTTCTGGCTCGGCGCCAACCGCGGCGAGCCCGCTCCAGCCGCTGGCCCGGTCGGCGTCCGGCGGTGAGCTGGCCCGGGTCATGCTCGCCCTGCGGCTGGCCACCAGTGCCGGCCCACCGGTCATGGTCTTCGACGAGGTCGATGCCGGCGTGGGCGGCGCCGCGGCCACCGCTGTCGGTGCCGCGCTGGCCGAGCTCGGCCAACGACGCCAGGTGCTCGTCGTGACCCATCTGGCTCAGGTGGCGGCCCAAGCCGACCATCAGGTCGGCGTGCACAAGCACGAGCGCGACGGTCGAACACGCTCCGACGTCACATCTCTCGACGCCGATGCCCGCGTCGTCGAGGTCAGCCGGATGCTCTCGGGTCGGCCCGAGTCAGTGTCCGCTCGCCGGCACGCCCGCGAGCTGCTCGACGCCGGTCGGGACGCCCCCTGAACGCGGCAAGCGCCGCGGCCGATGCTCGGCTCCTCCCTGGCCAACCCATATCCGTCCGGGCCGCGCCGGCTTTCCGCTAGCCTCGTCAGGTGCTCGACAGGAACGGTGCACGCGCCGGGAGCGGGGAGCACCAAGTACGTCTTCTTCACCGGCGGTGTCTCCTCCTCGCTGGGCAAGGGTCTGACCGCTTCCTCACTCGGACGGCTGCTCAAGTGCCGTGGGTTACGGGTCACGATGTGCAAGCTCGACCCGTACATCAACGTCGACCCGGGGACCATGAACCCCTTCGAGCACGGTGAGGTCTTCGTCACCGAGGACGGGGGCGAGACCGACCTCGACCTCGGTCACTACGAGCGGTTCATCGACGAGAACCTGCACAAGAACTCGAACGCCACCACCGGCCGTATCTACTCGTCGGTGATCGCCAAGGAACGCCGCGGCGACTACCTGGGCAAGACGGTCCAGGTCATCCCCCACGTCACCGACGAGATCAAGAAGAGCATCCGTGGCCTCGGGCACCGACGACGTCGACATCGTCATCGTCGAGATCGGCGGCACCGTCGGCGACATCGAGATCGTCCCCTTCCTCGAGGCCATCCGCCAGTTCCGCAGCGACGTCGGTCGGGACAACGTCTGCTACGTGCACCTGACCCTCGTGCCCTACCTGGGGCCGTCGGGGGAGCAGAAGACCAAGCCCACCCAGCACTCGGTCACCGAGCTGCGCAGCCGGGGCATCCAGCCCGACGTGATCGTCTGCCGGTCGGACCGCATGATCTCGGACGACCTCAAGTCCAAGATCTCCCTGCAGTGCGACGTGCCCATCGACGCCGTGGTCTCGGTGGTGGACGCCGACAACATCTACCAGATCCCCCTCGTTGCTCCACGAGGAGGGGCTCGACCGCAACATCCTGCGCCAGCTGGACATCGACGAGGACGGTGCATCCCATCGACCTGTCGGGGTGGGAGCGGCTCGTCGCCCAGGTCGAGTCGGCCACCCGACCGGTGTCGATCGGCGTGATCGGCAAGTACGTGGACGTGCCCGACGCCTACCTGTCGGTCGTCGAGTCGCTCCGCCATGCCGGGTTCCACCACGGGGCCAAGGTCCAGATCGAATGGGTGCAGGCGGCCACCGTCCCCGACCTGCTGGCCAGCGACGGCCTGCGCCGCTTCGACGGCCTGGTCATCCCCGGCGGGTTCGGGGAACGCGGGCATCGAGGGGAAGATCGCCGCCGCCGGCTACGCCCGCGAGAACCGACATGCCGCTGCTCGGCCTCTGCCTCGGCCTGCAGGTCATGATCATCGAGGCGTCCCGCTCCCTGCTCCACCTCGAGGGGGCGAACTCGAGGGAGTTCGACGCCACCACCCGCCATCCGGTCATCGACCTCATGGACGACCAGGCCGACGTGTCGGACAAGGGTGGGACGATGCGGCTCGGCTCCTACTCGGCCCGGCTGACGCCCGGGTCGCAGGTGGCCGCGGCCTACGGGACCGAGGTGGTCTCGGAGCGACACCGCCACCGTTACGAGGTGAACCCCCGCTACCGGAGCCGTCTCGAAGAGGCCGGGCTGGTGTGCTCGGGAGTGTCTCCGGACGGGCGGCTGGTCGAGTTCATCGAGCTGCCCGGCCATCCCTTCTGGGTCGGGACCCAGGCCCATCCCGAGTTCAAGAGCCGCCCCGACCAGCCCCACCCGCTCTTCCGCGAGCTGGTCGGCGCCGCCCTCGTCCGGGCCGAAGGACGCGATCCCCGCCTGATCGACATCGGTGCCGTCGGCTGAGGCCGGCGAGCCGCCGGAGGACCCCCGATGGGCGGTGAGCCCGCCGTCGGGTGCTTCCTTCCGAGTGGTGGGGGAGGACGGTCCTCCGGGCCCACGTCTTCTCGGTGGTCCGCGGGCCACGTTCGTCGGCCCACGACGGCACCCGCTTCGAGCGCGACATCGTGCGCCATCCGGGGGCGGTGGCCGTCGTGGCCGTGACCGATGGCGGGGGCGTCGTGCTGGTCGGCAGTACCGGGCGCCGGTTGACCGCTGGATCCTCGAGATACCGGCCGGCACCCGCGACGTGGCCGGCGAGCCGGCTGAGGAGACGGCCCGACCGCGAGCTGGTGGAGGAGGCCGGTTACCGGGCCGACCGCATGGACCTCCTGGTCGAGATCCTCAACACTCCTGGCTTCTGCGACGAGTCGACGTCAATCTGTACCTGGCCACCGGGCTCGCACGCCGTGCCCCCGACCGCCACGGGGTCGAGGAGCGGCACATCACGGTGGTGGAGGTCGACCTCGATCGGCTTCGACGCCATGGTCGACGACGGCTCCATCGTCGACGCCCAGACCATCCTCGGCGTGGGCTTGGCCCGACGCCGGCTGGCCCCGGCTGACGCGGGAATGGCGCGTCAGCTGCAGCGCCGGGGCCGAGGAATACCTGGCGTGGCTGCTCGTCGAGCGGGGTCGCTCGGCCCACACCCTGGGCGCCTACCGCCACGACCTCGCCGCCTTCGAACGATGGGCCGTCGAGGCCGGCATCGACCCGATCGCGCCCGAGCACCGGCGAGGTCGAGCGCTACCTCGAAGGGCTGCGGGCCGGCGGCCTCGGCCCGGCGGCGCGTCGCCAGAGCCACGACCGCCCTGCGCGGGCTGTTCCGCTTCCTCGTCGACGAGGGGGTGGGCACGGCCGATCCCACCGCCGAGGTGCGCTCCCCGAAGCTGCCCCGGCGACTTCCGAAGGCGCTGGCCGAGCACGAGGTGCTCGCCCTCCTGGCCGCGGCCGGCGGGCCCGAGCCGATCGACCTGCGGGACCGGGCCCTGCTCGAGCTGCTCTACGCCACCGGCGCCCGCATCTCGGAGGCGGTCGGCCTCTCGCTCGGCGACCTCAGCCGGGACGACGGGCTCGTGAGCCTGTTCGGCAAGGGCTCGAAGGAGCGGCTCGTCCCGCTCGGCGGCCCGGCCCAGGCGGCGCTCGAGCGCTGGCTCGGGCCCGCCGGCCGGCCGTAGATGGAGCCCGCACCGGTGGGCCCGCCGGAGCGACGCCGAAGCGGTGTTCCTCAACGCGCGCGGCAGTCGCGCTGAGCCGGCAGGGGGCCTGGGCGGTGGTGCGGGGCCGGGCCGAGCGGGCCGGGCTGGGCCAGGTGGTGAGCCCGCACGTCCTCCGACATTCGTGCGCCACCCACATGCTGGCCCACGGCGCCGACATCCGGGTCGTCCAGGAGCTACTGGGCCACGTCTCCATCACCACCACGCAGATCTACACGCGGGTCAGCCCGGAGCACTTGCGCCGTGCCTACGAGCGGCCCACCCCCGGGCGACGGCCGGTGGGGTCGCCGGAAGGGCCCCATGGCCAGGTAGGGGACCGGGCAGCCTTGTAGGATTGCTCCGTGTCCAGTGACGCCCCTCCATCGACTACCGCCAGCTCCTCGAGCACGAGCAGCGCCAGCTGCTGTCCGAGCTCACCGAGCTCGGCTTCGGGGACGGCGGCAGCCTGACCTACGACCCCAACTTCGCCGATTCGAGCCAGGTCACGGCCGAGCGAGGCGAGGCCGAGGTCCTGGCCGGCCAGCTGCAGGACACCCTTCGCGAGGTGGCTCGGGCCCTCGGCTCGCCTCGAGGCCGGTGACTACGGCCGCTGCGAGGTCGTGCGGCGTCGAGATCCAGCCGGCACGGCTCGAGGCCATGCCGGCCACCCGGTTCTGCATCAACCACGCCAACCGCGCCTGATCTGCGCCCGAGCCGGCTGATCGACGACTCGTGGCCAGCACCGGCTCGAGCGGGGTCGGGGCGCCCGGCGGCGGCCCATGGCCGCCCGCCAGCGCAACATCATCATCGTCGTGGTGGCGGGCGGCATCATCGCCTTCCTGCTGGCCAAGGACAAGATCAGCCGCTTCGAGGTCATCTACTTCTGCGTCCTCGTCCCGTCGATCATCCTCCACGAGATCTCCCACGGGTCGTGGCCCTGGCCTTCGGTGATGACACGGCCAAGCGGGCCGGCGGCTGACCCTCAATCCCGTTCCGGCATATCGACCCGGTGGGCACCTTGCTCGTGCCGGCCGTGCTCTCCTTGTCCGGCCTCGGGGCCTACGGCTGGGCCAAGCCGGTGCCGGTGTCGGTCAACCGCCTGCGCAGCCCGCGCAACCACACCGTGATCGTCTCGCTCGTCGGGCCCCTCACCAACTTCCTCCTGGCCGCGCTCTTGGCGTCGTGCTTCGTGGCCATGACCCCGGCCGCGGTCGTGCCGAGCTCGTGCAGGGCTGGCGCCATCTTCGGCCGCGCACCTTGCTCGAGCAGGTCGTCTTCATCGCCGGACTGGCCAACATCATCCTCGGGCTGTTCAACTGCATCCCCTGCCCGCCCCTCGACGGGGCGGCCGTCCTCGAGCGGCTCATCCCCGACTCGGCACCTGGCCGGGTACTACCGAATCCAGCCGGCGCTCATGTTCCTCCCCTTCATCCTCATCCTCCTCTTCCGCAACCAGTGGGCCGAGCTCATCAGCCACGTCATCAATTGGTGGTCGGGCCTGCCTGGTGTGAGGCGCGCCGCCTCCGATCATGGCCGGCGCCCCCTGGGCCCCTTACGCCCTGGCCGGCGCGCTCCTCCTGGTCGACTACCTCCTGCTGTCCCGGGGTCTGTCCCACGTGCGGGCCGGATTCGCACTACGGCCCCTGGGCGCTCGAGCGCGGCCTCTACTCCGACGTGCTCAACCTCAGCCTCGCGCCACTACCTGCGGGTCCGGCGGCGTGATCCACCCGCTGCCCTACGTGCACGATCGCATCGAGTACCCGGTGCTCATCGGGTTCGTCCTGTGGCTGCCCTCGTGGTTGCCCGGCGGCCCGGCCAGCTGGCTGGCGGTCGGCCGGGCTGCTCACCGCGGCCGCCACCTTCGGCTCCATCCGCCTGGTCGGCCGCCTCCGGCCACCGTCGGTGTGGTGGATCGCGGCCTCGCCGGCCCTGCTCCTCGACGCCGCCATCAACTGGGACCTCATCGGGATCTTCTTCCTGGTGGCCGCCGTGGTCTGGTTCGCCGAGGGGCGATATGGCTGGAGTGGGGTGGCGGCCGCCGTCGGCGTCTGCTTCAAGCTCTTCCCGGTGGCGGTGGTCCCCGTGGCCCTGGCCGCCCTCGGTTCGCGGTGGTGGCGCTCGCGCCCGCCTCCGCCCAGGGCGCGGCCACCTCGGACGGTGCCGTGGTCGAGGGCGAGACAGAGGAGGCCCGGGCCGGGGCGCCCGGAGCTCGCTCGCTCGGTGGCTCACCCCCTTCGCGGTGGTGTGCGCGGTGGTCTTCCTGCCCTTCCTCGTCGTCGCGCCCTCGAACACCTGGTGGTTCGTCCGTTTCAACGACCTCCGGCTGCAGAAGGACTCGGTGTGGGGGCTGCTCGGCCGGTGGGCGTCCGTCGTCGGTGTCAGTAATGCTCACGTCAAATCGGTGTCGCTCGTGGTGGTGGTGGTGGCCATGGCCTACGCGGCCTGGGCGCGTCTGGTGCCTGCCACCGGAACACCAGGCCCGCGGTGTGGCCCTGGCCACCGCCTTGGTCGTCATCGTCTGGATGGCGGTCAACAAGATCTGGAACCCGCAGTACGTGCTGTGGGTCTTCGCCGCCGGCGGCGCTGTCCGCCATGCCGGCCTGGTTCGGCGTCGCCCTCGGCGCGTTCTTCGTTCTACGACTGGTGGTTCGAGTTCTCGCTGCGGCTGCCGATCGCGGCCGCTCGCCTACCA
The DNA here is from genome assembly GCA_963774915.1 of uncultured Acidimicrobiaceae bacterium. Lineage (GTDB taxonomy): Bacteria > Actinomycetota > Acidimicrobiia > Acidimicrobiales > RAAP-2 > CAVSNH01. Next base: position 253,525 of record CAVZGR010000002.1, read on the forward strand.
GGGAGTGGGCGCAGAGCGCCATCGTCATCCGCATCGTCCTCTTCGCGGCCATGGCCTGGTGGGCGGCGCGGGAGCTCCGGCGCCTCGTGGCCGACGCCGGTCGATGTCCGGTTGGACCGCGACGGCCGCACCCGACCGCCTCGTGAGCTTCGACGGCGGCGCCGCCGGCGCGCGCCGAGCCGGCGCACGCGCCGCGGGCAGGCGCCAATGGTGGGGACGGGCCGCTGGCCTGGGTCCGCACCCATCCCGGCATGACCGTGATCCTCGCCATGCCCCCCGTCCTGTTCCTGGCTCCGCAGGTCGTGGGCCGCGTCTTCCTCGACGGCGACAACTTCATCCAGAACTTCCCGCTCCGGGTGCTCACGGCCCACGACCTCCAGCACGGGTCACCTGCCCCTCCTCGAACCCCTACCTGTTCGGCGGGCACGCCGCTGCTCGGTGGGTTCAACGCCGGTGCCGCCTACCCGACCACCTGGCTGCTGGCCGTGCTGCCCTCGTTCGAGGCCTGGTCCCTCAACCTGGCCATCGCCTACGACCTGGCCGCCCTCGGCACCTATCTCTTCCTGCGCCGGCAGTCGCTCTCGGCGACGGCCGCCACCTTCGCCGCCGCCACCTTCGCCTTCGCCGGCTACATGTCCGGGCCAACTCATCCACATCGACCTCATCGAGGGAGCGGCCTGGCTGCCCTGGAGCTTGTTGGCCGTTGACTCGCTGCTGCCGGCCGCCTCCCGGTCGGAGCGGGCCGCCGGTTGCCGGCGCGCTCGGCCGCCTCGCTGCTGCGGTGGGCCGCCCTGCTCGTGGTCGTCGTCGGGCTCACCATCCTCACCGGCGGGGCCGAGGCCATCATCGACGGCCTCGTCGGCGTGGTGGTCTACGCCCTGTGGCAACTCGTCTCGCAGGGCCGGCGCGGCGTGGGCCGGCGGGACGATCGCCGCTTCGGTCGGCGCTGGGTGGCCGGCGGGGTGGCCGGCGGGGTGGCGCTCGGCACGGCCCAGTGGCTGCCGGGGCTCGTCTTCACGTCCCAGTCGCAGCGGGCAGCCACGAGCTATCGCGTACTTCACCACGGGGTCACTCGACTACCACCTGCTCGTCCTTTTGGTGTCCCCGTTCGTGCTCGGCACCAACCAGAACCGGCCGGCTCTCTACGTGGGCAGTACAACTTCCCCGAGGTCACCTCCTACATGGGCATCCTGGCCCTCATCGCCGTGACCACCCTGTGGTCGCCGCCGCTTCCGGCGGCGACCCGAGGCCCGGGCCTGGCGGGTCTGGTACGCGGTCGGGGCCGTCGGGCTCCTGTCCGCCCTGGGCGGGGCGACACCGTTCGCCCGGATCCTCTACCTCGTACCCTCGTGCGGGACGAGCGGCTGCTCAACCGCAATCTCCTCCTCGTCGACTTCGCCTTCGCCGTGCTGCTCGGCTGGTGGCTGCACGCGCTCTTCGACCGAGCGCGGCACCTCGATCCGGCGCCGACCGGCGCCGCCCGCTCGGCCGACGAGCCGCCACCGCCGCCGGCGGTGGGCTCGGGCCATCGGATGGGCACCCGGACGGCGAGCCGAGATCCTGCTCACCGTGCACGCCGGCCGCCGTCATCCTGGTCGTGGCCGTGGCCTCCTGGGCGGACGGCCGGTTCGTCCTCCAACTCCTCGATGCCGAGGACGGGCTTGCCAATGTCGGCCCGGCTCGGGGTGGCCGGCCATCGTGACCGCCGGCGCCGTCGTGGCCGTCTGGGCCACGTCATCGTGCTGCGCGAAGGGCACCTCGAGCCTCGTCGCCCTCCGTCGCTCGGCTCGGCCGCTGGTGCTGGTCGTCGATCTCCTGCTGTTCACCGCGTTCGTCCTGCAGGCGCCCATCACCGAGACGGCCGCGCTGGCCGCCGACGCCGACGGCCGCCGCCCTGGCCCGCGCCACCGCCGGGGGCGCTTCATCATCTACGACCCCGACCAGTTCGAGCGCTGCCAGCTGCTCGCGCTTCGGCCAGACCGACCTCAACGTCTTTCCGCTCGACCGCCGAGCGGCCAGGGCTACACGGCGCTCGACCGACGCCGACTACTACCGGGCCACCGGCGCCCACTACCAGGAGGACCTCGACCCGGCCTCGCTGCGCGGCCCGGTGTGGGACGACCTGGACGCCACCACGCTGTTGTCGCTGCCGAGCTACTTCGTGACCCCGATCGGCCCGCAGCCGGTCGCCGGGACGAGCGTGCCCTTCCCGACGCGACCCGTCGGCCGAGCGCCGCGACTACACGGGGCGCTCCGTCGCCCACCGATGACCCCGTCGTCCTCGCGCCCCGGCCGGACCCACACGTGGTACCTCGGGGCGGCGCTCAGCGTCTCCCGACTGGTCGGTGGGCCTCGACCGGGGCCGGGGCCGGTGACCTGCAGCCCGGTGCAGGTTGACCGCCACCGGCGCCGTGCGCTGGACCGGCTCGGCTGCAACGGCCCAGGCAGCACGCTCACCGTCGTTCCCTCCGCCGGCCCGATCGCCGGGATCGTCGTGCGCAACCGATCGAGCCGACCGGTGGTGCTGCAGGTGCCCGACGCCAGCGACGGCCGAGGCGGGGCCGGTGGCCCTCGACGGCCGCATGCAGTACGGGGTGTACCCGAGCCACTGGCGCTTCGTGCGCACGCTCGGCGCCTTCGGGGTGTTCGCCAACACCCGGGCCCGCGGCTGGGCCTGGGCCACCGATGCCGGCGGCGGAGTGCGCCGGGCTCGGGCACCTCGGTGGCCGCCGCCGGCCCCTCGACCCGACGGCGACCAGACCATCACCGTGCGAACGGCGACGCCGGTCGACCTCGTGCGCTCGATGTCGTTCACGCCCGGGCTGGCACGCCACCGGCCGTTCCCTCGAGCGGGGGAGCCGGAGTCCGGGGCGACCACGACGCCTCGACGTCACCGCCGACGGCTTGGTCCAGCAGGTGGTCGCTGCCCGGCCGGCGACTGGGCCGTCGCCTTCACCTACCGGCCCAGCTCGGCCGTCGCCGCGCTGGTCGTCTCCGCGCGTCGGCCGCGTTCTGGTGCTCGGATGGTCGTGGTCGACCCGGGCTGGTCCTCGCCGGCCGTCGGCGACGGCGCAAGGGAGTGCCGGCCCCGCGGGGCTGGTGGCTTCAGCCGGGTGAGAGGCAGCCCGATGGCCTCCGCCGCCCGGCGCGTAGGTGGCGCCTGGCCACCCCCTCGGCCTTGGCCGCCCCCACCGCCATGAGGTCGGACACGGCGCCGGGATCGGCGGCCAGGATCGCCCGCCGTTCGCGGATGGGGCGAAGGAGCTCGACGAGGGCATCGGCCACGTCCGCCTTGAGCTGGCCGTAGCCGCTGTACGAGCCGGCCAGGTCCTGGGGTGGCCGCCCGGTGGCCGAGGCCAGGAGCTCGAGAAGGTTGGCCACGCCCGGGCGGTGCTCGGGGTCGTAGGCCACACGCCGTCTCGGTGTCGGTGACCGCCTTTTGGACCTTGCGCACGATCTCGTCGGGCTCGTCGAAGAGGAGGACGGTGCCGAGCGGGGAGCTCACGCGACTTCGACATCTTGCGCTCGGGGTACTGGAGGTCCATGACCCGGGCCCCGATCACGGGGACCGACGAGGTCGGCACCACGAAGGTGTCGCCGTAGCGGTGGTTGAACCGCTGCGGCCAGCTGCCGGGCGAGCTCGAGGTGCTGGCGTTGGTCATCGCCGACCGGCACCCGGTCGGCGTCGTAGAGGAGGATGTCGGCCGCCTGGAGCACGGGGTAGGTGAAGAGCCCGACCCGCACCGAGTCGCGGCCCTCGCTCTTCTCCTTGAACTGGGTCATGCGCCCGAGTTCGCCCATGGTCGCCGTGCACTCGAGCAACCAGGTGAGCCGCGTGTGCTCGGGTACGTGGCTCTGGACGAAGAGGGTGCACCGGTCGGGGTCGAGGCCCGGCGGCCAGCAGGTCGAGAGCCGTCTCACGGGTGCGGGTCCGCAGCTCGCTCGGGTCGATCTCGAGCGTCAACGCGTGCAGGTCGACGATGCAGTAGAAGCAGTCGTAGCGGTCCTGGTCGGCCACCCAGTTCCGGATGGCCCCGAGATAGTTCCCGAGATGGAGCTCGCCACTCGGTTGCATGCCGGAAAGAACGCGAGGCATGGGCGGTCATCGTAGGTCGGGTCCTATCGGCCAGGACCGATGGCGCCCGATGGATCGGTCTGCCGGATGGCGACGTGCGGTGGTCCGCGATCGAGCGCCGGTCTCGTGCCGGCGCCGTTGTCGGATGCCTGCGGATGACGAGGACGGCTGCGTCCCGCGGCGGGGGCGGGTGGAACGCACGCCGAGGGATGGTGGGCACCCGGCGTCATCGAGAAGACCCGTGACCATCGTGCCCGGCCCGGGCGTCCGGTGCCCGTCCATCGGTGCACGACATGGCGGGGCACGACGAGATGGGCGGCCACCAGTCGGCTGCCCGGCGAGGTGAGGCGACGAAGGAGGGCCTGGGTCACGGCGAACGGTGGGTTGGCCAGCACTCGGAACGGCCGGCGGGGGAGTCGCAGGTCGGCGGCATCGGCCTGCACGACGACGACGCCGGCTCCACCGAAACGTTGCCGGAGGTAACGGGCACGCTCCGGATGGCGCTCGATGGCGACGATCCGCGGCGCCGCAGCTCGAGCAGGGGACCGGTCAGCGCGCCGGTGCCCGGCGCCGACGTCGAGGACGAGCTCACCGGGACGGACGCCGCGTCGGCGGACGAGCCGGAGGGCCCAGTCCCTATCGAGTTGGTGCCATCCCCATTGGGACGGGGGTTTCCCGGCCACGGAGGACCATCGTCTGCATGCCCACGAAAGAAGGCTAGCCACCCCACATGAAGTGAGGCCAGGCTCGGGGCACGGGCCGGATGCGCCAGGTGCCGACACCCAGCCGATAGGGTCGGAGCAGTGCCAGCGACCGTTGCGACCCCGGTCTACGAAGGGCCCGCCGAGGTCCTGTTGCACCTGGTGAACAGTCACGAGGTCGATATCTTCGACATCCCGCTGGCCACCCTGGTCGACGACTTCGTGGCCGAGGTGGCGTCGTGGTCGACCGTCGACCTCGCCACCCTGTCCGAGTTCCTGGTGATCGCCGCACTGCTCGTCGAGATCAAGTCCCGCCGGCTGCTGCCCGGTTCCGACGACGTCGAGCCCGACGAGGAGCTGGCCGGCTGGGAGGAGCGCGATCTCCTCCTCGCCCGCCTGCTCGAGTGCCAGGCCTACGCAGCGGCGGCCGATGCCTTCAGCGCTCTCATGGAACGGGCGGCCCGAGCCGTGCCCCGGACGGCCGGCCTCGACGAGGACCTCGCCGACCTGGCTCCCGACCTACTGGCCGGTGTCACCGCCGGCGACCTGGCCGAGGCCTTCGGACGGGCCACCGCCGAGCGGCCGCCGCCCACCGTGGACCTCTACCACGTGACGGTGGACACGGTGACCGTGGCCGACGCCGTGGCCGAGCTCGTCGTCCGGCTGCCCGGCGCCGGGCACGCGACCTTCCGCGAGCTCACCGGACATCTGCGTGCCCGCATCGAGGTCATCGTCTGCTTCCTCGCGCTCCTCGAGCTCTGCAAGCAGGGCCGCGTCGAGCTTCGACAGGGTGGGACGTTCGGGGAGCTCGACGTCGACTGGGTGTCCGGCGCTCCGACGATGCGGCGCTCGCCCGTTCCGACACCGACGAGTACGAGGGTTGAGGGTGGCGAGCTGACGATGATGCTGTCGCCGGAAGCCCGGGCCATCGAAGCCGTACTCGTTGCCGCCGTCGAGCCGGTTGCCGGTCGGCATGCTGGCCGAGCTCCTCGAGATGCCGGCCGACCAGGTCGAGCCCTTCTGCGACGAGCTCATCGCCTCGTGTCGGGACGGGGGCCGTGGCTTCGAGGTCGTTCGGGTGGCCGGGGGCCTGCGCATGCAGACGCATCCCGACCTCGCTCCGTACGTCGAGCGGTTCGCCAACGTCGGCGTCTCGTCCCGGTTGTCGGCCGCCGCCCTCGAGACGCTCGCCATCGTGGCCTACAAGCAACCGGTGTCCCGAGCCCAGATGGCCGCCCTCCGCGGCGTCAACGTGGACGGCGTCGTCCGCCTCTTCGAGCACCGCGGCTACATCGCCGTCGGTCGGCCATGCACCGGGCCCCGGGCAGGCCTTGCTCTACGGGACCACCGACGCCTTTCTCGAGCGACTCGGGCTCGACCGCGTCGATCAGCTCCCGCCCGTCGAGGACCTGCTTCCCGGTCCCGAGGCCCTCGAAGAGCTCGAGGAGCAGCTGCGCCCGGTCGCCGATGCGTGAGCGCCCGGCAGCCTCGGCGCACCTGCGTCTCTGATCGCTGGACCGTTGGAATGGCGGAGGTCGCCGGCGAGCGGCTGCAGAAGGTGCTGGCCCGAGTGGGGATCGGCTCGCGGCGGGCGTGCGACGAGCTGATCGCCGGCGGAGCGGGTGACCGTCAACGGCGAGGTGGCCGTGCTCGGTCGGCGCATCGACCCCGCCGTCGATCGCGTCGAGGTCGACGGCGTCCGCTTCCGGTGGCGCCCGGGCTCGTGCACTACCTGCTCAACAAGCCGGCCGGTGTGGTCACGACGGCCGAGGACACCCACGGCCGACAGACGGTGTGCGACCTCGTGCCGGCCGAGCCCCGTGTCCACCCGGTCGGGCGACTCGACCGCGACTCCGAAGGGCTGCTCGTACTCACCAACGACGGCGACCTCACCTTCCGGCTCACCCATCCCTCCTTCGGCGTGGCCAAGGAGTACCTGGTGTCGGTCGAGGGCGAGCCCGCCCCCGGCGGCCTGCGCCGCCTCCGCGAAGGGGTGGACCTCGACGATGGACGCACGGCCCCGGCCCGGGTGGCCGCCGTCGCCCCGGGCGTCCTGCGCATCGTCATCCACGAGGGTCGCAACCGCCAGGTCCGGCGGATGTGCGAGGCGGTCGGCCATCCCGTCACCCGACTGGTCCGGACGCGGATCGGCCCGCTGGTCGATCTCCACTCTCGCCCCCGGCAGCTACCGTCCGCTGACCACCGACGAAGTGCGGGCGTTGGCCGCGGCCGCCGTCCCGACCGGGCGTTCGTCCGGAGGCCCGGTCGAGGGCCCTGAGTAACATGCCAGCCTGATGCCGAGCGCCGTGCGTGCCGTCCGCGGCGCCACCACCGTCGAAGAGGACACCACCGAGGCGGTCACCGAGCGGGTCGTGGCCCTGCTCGGCTCGCATCCTCGAGCGCAACGGGCTGGTCGAGGAGGACGTCATCTCCATCCTGTTCACCGCCACCGAGGACATCACCTCGACGTTCCCGGCCACCGCGGCCCGGACCATGGGCCTCGGGGCGGTGCCCCTCATCTGCGCCCGAGAGCTGGCGGTGGTGGGATCGGTGCCCCTCTGCATCCGGGTGATGATGCACGTGACCACCGAGCGGGGGCGGGCCGAGGTGCACCACGTCTACCTCGAGGGAGCCCAGGGGCTCCGTGACGACCTCCCCGACTGACGGCGGAGCGCGGGCACCGGCCGAGGCCGGGGCGGCCGGCCCGGAGGCGGGCCATGATCTTCGGCACCGGCCTCATCGGTGGCTCGGTCGGCATGGCCCTCGTCCCAGCGCGGCTGGCACGTGAGCGGTGTCGACATCGAGCCCGGGCTGGCCGAGCGGGCCGTGGAGCTCGGCGCCACTGTCGGTGGCCGGCGAGGACCCCGATGCCGAGCTCGGTGGTCGTGGCCACCCCGGTTCGGGTCGGCGGCCGACGTCGTACGCCGGGTCGTCTCCTCCGATCGGTGGAACCCGCGCGCCGTGATCACCGACGTCGGCGGGGTCAAGGCCGCCCTGGCTGCGGCCATCGACCACCCGCTCTTCGTGGGGGGCCATCCCATGGCCGGGTCGGAGCAGGTGGGCATCGAGGGAGCGAGCGGGCGACCTCTTCGTCGGCGCCACATGGGTGCTCACTCCGGTGGCGGGGACGGATCCCGACGCCTACGCCCGCCTTCGCTCGATCCTGGCCGACCTCGGGGCCAACGTGCTCGCCCTCGGCCCCGAGCAGCACGATGCGCTGGTGGCCGTGGTGTCGCACGTGCCGCACCTCACGGCGGCGACCCTCATGGACCTGGCCAGCGGGATCGGCCAGGAGCACGCCGCCCTCCTGCAGCTGGCGGCCGGAGGGTTCCGCGACATGACCCGGATCGCCGCCGGTCAGCCCAGCATCTGGCCCGACATCTGCGACGAGAACGCCGGTGCCATCGTGGACACGCTCGACTCGCTCATCGCCGCCCTGACCGACATGCGCGAGAAGGTGGCCGACGGCGACCGCGACGGACTGCTCGAGGTGCTCGACCGGGCCGCCTCGGCCCGGCGGGCCCTGCCCGAGGCCGCACCCCGTCCCGAAGGGCTGGTCGAGGTGCGCATGCCGGTGGTGGACCGGCCCGGCGTGGTCTTCGAGATCCTGGCCGTGCCCACCGAGCTCGGCATCAGCGTGGTCGACCTCGAGATCGCCCACTCGGTCGAGGGCCGAAAGGGTGTCCTCGTGCTGGTGGTCGACGAGAAGGCCGGCACCGAGCTTGTGCCCGCGCTCGAGCGCCCGGGGACATCGGGCGAGTGTCCAGCCGCTCGGTTCGGTGCGGTGAGCGTCAGGAGCGCTGACGGCCGAGGTCTCGGGGCGGCAGGCGCCACGGTGCCGGTGGCGCCGGGACGATCCGGGTTCCCGGGGACAAGTCGATCTCGCACCGGGCTCTTCTGATCGGGGCTCTGGCCGAAGGCCCGTCCGACGATCGCGGGCCTGTCGGCCGGTGAAGACGTGCGCGCCACCGCCCGCGCCGTCGCTGCCCTTGGCGCCGCCGTCGAGCGAGGATGCCTCCTCGGGTCGAACGGTTGTGCACGGCGGGCGGACCCGATTGCGGGCGCCGGGGGACGTCATCGACCTCGGCAATTCGGGCACCGGCATGCGGCTGCTGGCTGGGGTGGCGGCGACGCTCGACGGCGTCACCACGCTGACCGGCGACGAGTCGCTGCGGTCCCGACCCATGGACCGGGTGGCCGAGCCGCTCACTCGTATGGGTGCGGCCATCCGCGGGGTAGGTGCGGCGATGCCTTCCTCCGGTCACGGTGTCGGGGGGCGTCGCTCGTCGGCATCGACTACACGCCGCCCATGGCCAGCGCCCAGGTCAAGTCGGCCGTCCTCTTGGCCGGTCTCGACGCCAAGGGTGAGACGGTGGTGCGCGAGCACGTGCCGACCCGCACGCACACCGAGGACATGCTGGCCCGGGCGGGCGCCGATGTCACGGTCGAGTGGGAAGCGGGAGCCCGGGTCGTGCGGCTCCGCCAATCGAAGCTCCGGGCCGGTGAGGTCCACGTCCCCGGCGACCCCTCACAAGCCGCCTTCTGGGTGGTGGCCGCGCTGGTTGCCGCCGGCAGCCGGGTCACCGTGGAGGGGATCTATCTGGGATCGGAACGAGTGGGCTATCTCGGCGTGCTCGAGCGCATGGGAGCCCACCTCGAGGTGGAAGCGACGGGTCCGGACGAGGGATCGGTCACGGCCTCGACGTCCACCCTCCACGCCACCGACGTCGAGGCGGCCGAGATCCCCTCGCTCGACGAGGTGCCCATCCTGGCCGTGGCCGCGGCGAGGGCCCGCGGACAGACCCGATTCCGAGATGTGGCCGAGCTGCGGATCAAGGAGTCGGACCGACTCGACCGGCACGGCCAGACTGGTCAACGCCTTTGGCGCCACGGCTACCGTCGAAGGCGACGACCTGGTGGTGACCGGTCGGGACGGGGCGCTCACGGGTGCCTCCATCGACGCCGACGGCGACCACCGCATGGCCATGGCTGCGGCCGTGGCCGGCGCCTGCGCCAGCGAGGCCGCTTCGCGCACCCTGATCACCGGCTGGGAGTCGGTCGCCACCAGCTACCCGGGTTCCTCGCCACCCTCGACCGACTTCGAGGCGGCGAGGACGGCGGAGCCGGAGCCGTGACTACCGTCTCTCCGGTCATGGCCAGCCCCATCATCGCCATCGACGGCCCAGCCGGGTCCGGCAAGTCGACGCTGTCGCGGGCGCTCTGTGAGCGGTCTGGGCCTCGACCGGCTGGACACCGGGGCCATGTACCGGGCCGGTGACCTGGGCTGCTCTCGACCGAGGGATCGACCCGTCCGATCCCGAGGCCGTGGGCGAGTTGGCCGAGGTGGTCGACCTGAGGGTGGGCGAGAGGGTGACGGTCGACGGCGTCGACGTGACCGAGGCCATCCGAGGATCGGCCGTGAACCGCTCCGTGTCGGTGGTGGCGGCCAACCCCCGTGTGCGCCGGGCCATGGTGCAACGACAGCGGCGCTGGGTGGCCGAGCGAGAAGGCGGGGTGGTGGTCGAAGGTCGGGACATCGGTTCCGTCGTCCTTCCCGACTGCCGACGTGAAGGTGTACCTGACCGCCAGCGACGACGAACGGGCCCGACGCCGGCCCGAAGAAGGTGCCGTCGACCTCTCACGCCGCGACCATCTCGACCGCACCCGGGCCGTGTCGCCTCTGGGTGTGGCCGAGGGCGCCCATGTGGTCGACACCACCGGTCGGTCGGTCGAGGACATCACCGAGGAGATCGTGGGATGGCTGTGAGCGAGGACGGGCACCACCGGGCTCGCGGGGCGCCCGATGGTCGGCTGGACGGCACCACGAACGGAACCCGGCCAACGACCGGGCCCGACGCGGTCGTCCCCACGTCCGCCTCACTCGCATCTACGAGCTGCTGCGGGTGCTCGTCCGGACCATCAACCGGGTCGTCTTCCGGGTGTCGGTCGAAGGGCCGGGACAGGTGCCCGAGGAGGGCCCGGTCATCATCGCCCCCGTCCACCGGTCGTTCATCGACTTCTTCGTGGCCTCCGAGGTCACGCGACGCAAGCTGCACTACATGACCAAGGACAGCCTCTGGAACAATCGGCTGCTGGCTCGGCTCATCCCCGTTCTCGGGGGCTTCCCGGTCAACCGCGACACCGCCGACCGCGAGGCGTTGCGTCGAGCCCAACAGGTGCTCGACGCCGGCGAGGCGCTCATCATGTTCCCCGAGGGCACGCGTCGGGACGGTCCGGTGGTCGCCAACCTGCACGAAGGTGTGGCCTTCCTCGCCCTCCGCACCGGCGCCACCATCGTCCCGGTCGGCATCGGTGGATCGGCCTCGGTCATGCCCAAGGGCTCGCATCTGCCCCGGCCCCACCACATCCACTTGGTGGTGGGGGAGCCCATCACCGTCCCGCCGCCGGTCGGTCGGGGCCGGGTGTCGCGCGGCCGCACCCACCAACTCACCGATCAGCTGGCGACGTCCATCCAGCAGCTCTACGACCGGGCCTTGAGCATCGCCGGCCGCGAATGACCGGACGGCGATCAAGCGGGTGGCCGACTCTTCTCGAACGTCCGCAGCCAGGTTCGAGCAATGACCTTGGCGTACTGGGCCCCGAAGAAGATGTTGCCGCCCTTCTTCGAGGTACCCGAGGCCCGCGGATGCCACACGGTGGGCACCTCGGTGATGCGCCAGCCGCGCCGGCCCGCCGTGATGATCACCTCGGCCGTCTGGTACTGGTCCTGGACGAGATGGTTGACGGATGTCGTCCAACAGCTCCATCCGGAATGCCCGGTAGCCGCTTGACGAGTCGGTGAGCCGCTGTCGAATAAGGTGTTGATGGCCCATGCGTAGACCTTGACCCCGGCCCGCCGGAGCCGGTCGGTGGTCTCGTCCACCCCGAGGCGACGTGAGCCGATCACGAAGTCGGCCGTCGTCGTCGACCAAGGGTCGGATCATTCCCTCGAGCTCGGTGGGATCGTTCTGGCCATCGGCGTCGATGGTGACGACATAGCGGGCACCGCGTTCGGAGGCCAACTCATAACCCAACCGAAGAGCCGCCCCCTGTCCGAGGTTGACCGGGAGCACACAGGTGTAGACGTCCGGAGTCGAGGGCCACCCGCGCCGTCCCGTCACTGCCCCCGTCCACCACGACCAACGTGGATACTTCGAGGTCGCCGACGAACGTCGGGCATGGCCTTCAGAACGTCCCCGATGTTGCGCTCTTCCTCGTAGGCGGCGATGAGGGCGACAACCGGACCGAAGGTAACGGTGCCGTAGCGTTCGTCGAAGCTGCGCCGGGCAAGGTCGGTGGCCAGCCAAAGCAGGTCGGCCTGTCGCCGGGCGCTCCGGTTGTCGGGTCGCGCGAACCAGCGATGACGCTGGGTAGGCGCCATCAGATGGATCGTGGCGATGCGAAGACAGCCCGGACCTTGGGCTCGAAGTGGGCGAGGGTTTCGGTGGGGTAGTCGGGGTCGAAGCTCGTCTGGTCCCACTCGTCGGCGAAACGCTCAGCCAGCTCGTACCAGGGCTCGCCCCGGTATTGGTCCCGGAGGTTCGGGTCCATGTCGAAGTGGGCGTAGTAGTGCCGGCCCTGGAAGTCCTGGTGCACCAGGATGGTGGTGGTCACCTCGTCACGAACGTAGGGACGGAGGATCTCGGCGGCGATACGTGGGTGGTTGGGGACCGAGATGGCTTTGCCGATGTCATGGCAGAGGGAAGCCACCACCATCTCGTCATCGGCTCCGGCCTGCTCGGCCCGAGTGGCCGTCTGCAGGCAGTGGGTCAACTGGTCGACGGCGAAACCGTCGACGACATCCGCCAGCGACTCGAGCAGGCCGAGGACCCGGTCAGCCACTCGGCCCTGGTGGGCGTAGGTCTCGCGACCGATGGTGGCCCATTGCTCGCCGGTCGAGACATCCATGCTGGTGAAGGAGGTGGCGGTCATTGACCCATTGTCGCGCCGATCGGGTTGCCGGGCCGATCGGCGAACCCCTGCTCGAGTTCGGCCAGCACATCAGCGGCGGCCACCTCTCGGTCGGCGGACAAGGCGCCGCCGGCCGTTCCGTTGGTGGCATCGTCGCCGCTGGGCGCTCCGGCCAGCAGGGAGAGGGCCGTCTCGAGGCTGCGGAGCAACTCGCGGAGCTCGGGAGGAGGTGGGAAGTACTCCTCCTCGATGGTCACGGCCCGATGTTCGACACCTTGGCGCGGTGCGAGACGTTCGACGACGGCCTGGACGAGCGCCTCGGGCGCAGAGGCACCGGCCGTGACCCCGACCGTCCCCTCGAGGTCGTCAGGCAGTTCGTTCGCCTCGTTGATGCGGAGCACCCGTGGACACCCGAAGGCGGCGGCCACTGCGGTGAGGGCCATGGTGTTGGACGAATTGTCCGAACCGATCACGACCACGGCGTCCGCTTCAGGAGCCAGTGCCTTGAGCGCAGACTGCCGGTTGGTGGTGGCGAAGCACAGGTCGCTGCGGTTGGGCATCCAGAGGTCAGGGAAGCGGGATCGGGCCCGCTCGACGATGTCGGCCCACTCGTCGTGGCTCAATGTCGTCTGGGCCAGGAGGGCCACGGCCGGCTCTTCACCGTCGGAGCTGGCCGGCTCCAGCCGGTCGACATCGGCCGGCTTCTCCACCAGTCGGACCGCCTCGGGGGCGACGGCCATCGTCCCGACCGCCTCTTCGTGTCCTTGATGGCCAACGTAGAGGACGGTGTAGCCCTTGGTGGCACGGACTTTGAGCTCGTGGTGGACCTTTGTCACGAGAGGGCAGACGGCATCGACGACCACTCGTCCGCCACCGCGGGCAGATAGCACCACCTCCGGCGCCGAACCGTGGGCCGAGAGCATGAGGGGTGCGCCCTCCGGCACCTCGTTCACATCGTCCACGAAGACGACTCCCTGTCGGGTGAATTGCTCGACCACGTGCCGGTTGTGGACGATCTCGTGGTAGCAGTAGACGGGAGGCTCGAAGACCCGGACCATCCAGGCCAGGGCCTTGATGGCCTTCTCGACGCCGGCACAGAAGCCGCGGGGCTCGGCCAGCAGCACTCGATCGACGGCCACCGAGCCAGGCTACCGCCGCAGCTGCTGGCCCTACCCGCCGCCGGGGACGGCGAAGGCGGGCGATAACCTGGGGGAATGCCGGCGCCGACGTCGACGGCGGCTCCCCGGGTGGTGGTCGTCTCCGCTGCTTCGCCGGCCGGCCGTGCTGGGCTCGCGGTCGGTGACGAGCTCCTGTCCATCAACGGGCGGGTGCCGCGCGATGTGATCGAGTACCACCTGGTCACCGACGAAAGCGATCTCGAGCTCGTCGTTCGGCGACCCACGGTCGGGGTCTTCGCCGTGTCCGTTCACAAGCAGGCGGGGGAGCCGCTCGGGGTTGAAGTGTCCTCGGCCGTCTTCGACCGAGTGCGGACCTGCGACAACCACTGCGCTTTCTGCTTCATCCACCAGCTGCCGCCGGGCATGCGCCGGTCGCTCTCGCTCAAGGACGACGACTTCCGGCTGTCCTTTCTCTACGGGAACTTCACCACCTTGACCCGGTTCACCGAGATGGACCTCGAGCGGGTCCTCACCGAGCGGCTGAGCCCGCTGTTCGTCTCCATCCATGCCACCGATCCGGAGATCCGCGCCGGCATCCTGCGGAACCGCCGCGGCGCTACCAGCCTGCGTTGGCTTCGAGCCCTCCTCGATGGCGGCATCGAGGTGCACGGGCAGATCGTGGTGTGTCCCGGTGTCAACGACGGCGCCGTACTCGACGACACCATGGTGGGGATCCTCGACCGTTACCCGGAGCTGGCCAGCGTGGCGTGCGTGCCCCTCGGGGTGAGCCGCTTCACACGCGAGGAGAGCATGCGATCCCACACCGAGGCCGAGGCATCGGCCGTCTGTGACGTCGTGGACGACTGGCAAGAGACCTTCCGACGGGCAGTCGGACGCCGGGTCGTCTTTTGCGCCGACGAGTACTACTTGATGGCCGGCCGGCCGTTCCCCCGGGCCGAGACCTACGAGGGCTATCCCCAACACGAGAACGGGATCGGGATGGCTCGAGCTTTCGAGGCCGCCTTCGACGGCGACCGATCCGCCGCCTTCGGCGTGCGGTCCGGCTTCTTCGCGGCTGTCGACGGGGCGCCGGCCGCCGGCTACCGAGCCCGACGGTCCGACGCTCCCTCCGCTCCCGCGACCGAAGAAGCCCCGGTCGCCATCCTCACCGGCGAGTACGGAGCTCGGGTCCTCGAGCCCGTCCTGCGCGGCCTCGGACGCAGCGACCTGCGACTGATCCCCGTCGTCAATCGGTTCTTCGGCGGCAACATCGGCGTCGCCGGACTCCTCACCGGTTCCGACCTGGCTGAGGCGTTGAAGGTCGAGCCCGTCGGCCACCGGTACCTGATCCCCGACGCCTGTCTGTCGGAGGGTCGCTTCCTCGATGACCTGACCGTCGACGACCTCCCTCGGCCGGTCGAGGTGGTCCCGACCGACGGGGCCTCTCTGCGGCGGCTGCTCGATCCATCAGCGGAGCGCCGTGTCGGACGGCTCGCCTCGCCCGACGCCGGCCGGCGCCGTGCCCGTCATGCTCGGGTCGGCCCGGTGACCGAACCTTCGAGTCGTCCTCCTGGCGGTGGTGTGGGCTCTGTGGCCGCGCCGCTCGTGGCCGTGGTCGGTCGCCCCAATGTGGGCAAGTCGACGCTCGTCAATCGCATCGTCGGCCGTCGGGTGGCCGTGGTCGAGGAGCGACCCGGTGTGACCCGTGACCGCAAGGAGATCGAGGCTGAATGGCAAGGCCGGTCGTTCACCGTGGTCGACACCGGCGGTTGGTTGGCATCCGATGACGCGCTCGATGCACAGGTCAGCGCCCAGGCCGAGCGGGCAATGGCCGAGGCCGACCTCATCCTGTTGGTCGTCGACGGGGTTGTCGGCGTGGTGGATGAGGACATGGCCGTGGCCCGCTACCTCCAGCGGGCCGGTCAACCGGTGCGAGTCGTGGCCAACAAAGTCGACAGCACCGCTCGTGAGCCCGACACTTGGGCGGCCGTCTCCCTCGGCCTGGGCGATCCCTGGCCGGTGAGTGCCCTGCACGGGCGAGGCATCGGCGATCTGCTCGACGAGGTGGTGTCACTTCTGCCGGCGGAGGACACGGGTGCGCACTCGGAGGCACTCGCGGCAGACGTGGGTGAGGATGGGGGAGAGGACGAGGGCGACCACTCAGCGCCGGCTGGCGTCCCCCGAGTCGCCATTGTCGGCCGGCCCAATGTGGGCAAGTCCACGCTCTTCAATCGGCTGGTGGGTGACGAACGAGCAGTGGTACACGACGCACCGGGCACCACCCGGGACAGCATCGACACCATTGTCGAGACACCCGACGGACAGGTGTGCTTCGTCGACACCGCCGGCATGCGGCGCAAATCCCGAACGGAGCGAGGCACCGAGTACTTCTCGGTCTTGCGGGCACTCGAGGCCATCGACCGGGCCGACATCGCCTTGTTGGTCATCGACGCCTCTGCCGGCATCACCCATCAGGACCAGCGCCTGGCTGAGCGGGTGGGCGCGGCAGGATGTCCGACGGTTGTCGTGCTCAACAAGTGGGAGACCGTCGCCACCGAGGAACGCCCCTCGGTGCTGGCCGACGTGGGCGACCGACTCGCTTTCCTCGGTGACGCACCGGTGCTCAAGGTCAGTGCACGCTCGGGGACGGGCGTCCATCGCATCCTCCCCGCCGTCGTGGCTGCCGAGGAGGCATACCACACCCGCATCCCCACCGGTGAGCTCAACCGGGCCATGCGAGCCATCCAGGTCGCGCACCCGCCGGTCGGGGCCCGTATCAACTACGCGGTGCAGGGGGCCACCGACCCGCCGACGTTCACCCTGTTCACGAATCGTCGCCTTCAGGCCACCTATCTCCGCTACGTCGAGCGAGGTCTTCGCGAGCGGTTCGACCTGGGCCCGACTCCCATCAAGCTGCGCGTTCGGGCCAGCCAAACCGCCGGCGTGCGACGACCGGCTGCGAGTGGCAAGCGCGGGACGCGGACGTGACCAAACGAGCTGGCGGTAGGAGCGGCGCAGGGACAGCCGACGATGCCGTGGTGTGAGGAGTGCGACCAGCGCCTCGAGGAGGAGGAGCTCACCGACGACGGGACGTGCCCCGATTGTGGCGAGACACCTGCTGCCCATCGAAAGACACCCTGGTACTTCAAGTTCATGCTGGTTGCTTCGGTGATCTACCTCGGCTACCGCGCCTTCCAGGGCGTCACCTGGGTGGTTCACCACATCTGAAGGGTTGACGCCCCGGTGTCGATGTCCCGCTGACTTTGGCGGGGGAGCGCATGGTGGCGCCGACCAGTCTGGGGTGGTCGTCCTACTTCCGGCGATGGGCTGCGGCCCGGCTCTTCACTCGTTCCTTGAACTCGCGTGTCTCTTGGCGATGACGAGCTTGCAGAGCACGCGCATCCGTCTTCACCTGACTTCTGAAGCCGTCGACATCGTGGTGAAACCGTTCCCAAGCTGCCTGGCGGCTGCTTCCGACTGTGCCACCAACCACTTCCCACGTCGCACCGGCCTCGATTGCCTCGCTGACCAGTTGCGACTCCCAGGTGGACAACAGTCCGACGAGTGCCCGGGTTGCGCCGAGGGCCGCCAGCGGATCCGCTTCCGATGTCGCGCCTTCCCATGCCGCGACCATCAGCGGTGGCACGGCGCGCCGTCCGCTGGGCCGGTCGTCTTTTCCGGGAGCGCTCATCTGTCAAGGCTACCCTGACGATTCGTCTGCGTCAAGGTAACCTTGACGCAGCACCGGTGACCAGCCATCAACCAGACCAAACAGAGTGCCGTGTCGAGCCTGAACAACCGCTCGGAGTCGCTGCCGGCCCGATTGGCCCATAGGGTCATCGGGTAGGCATGACCCGATGAAATCGTCCACCAGTGAGCGTCTCACCCAAGACCCTGTCGAGCGCGAGGTAAAGCTCAAGGCCGATCTCGACCTCGCCCTGCCCGATCTTCGCGGCGTCGTCGGCGGCACGTATCGCTTGCCCGAACAGGACCTGCGGGCCGCATATTTCGACACGCCCGACTTCAGGCTCTGGAGTCGCGGCATCACCTTGCGTCACCGATTGGGTGAAGGGCCGGCATCGGGTATGTGGACCCTCAAGCTCCCCGAGAAACCCACAGGTGCGACCCTCGACCGCACCGAGCTCTCGTGGCCGGGTTCGCGCGACGAGATCCCGGCAGAGGCACAACGCTTGTTGCGCGGCCTCGTGCGCTCTGCCGAGCTGTGTCAAGTAGCCGAGCTCAATACGGTTCGCCGACCTCTCGAGCTGCACGACAAGGGAGGTCAGTCGTGGGCGGTCATGGACGACGACACCGTGACGGTGAGCGGTGGCCCACGCGACGGCCTGCGTTTCCGCCAAGTCGAGTTGGAGCTGGCCGACGACCGGCCACGGCGCTCGGTGAGCCGAGAGCTCGATCAGGTGGTCAGGGTGCTCCGAAAGGCGGGCGCACGCCATGACGGTTCACCCAAGCTGGCCAGGGCTCTCGGGAAGGAGGCAGGCTCCACCCCTCACGCGGTCGCGCAGGCGGACGTCGGCACCCGCAGCTCCCTCGAGGCGGTCATCCGGCACAGCATCAACGACGGGCTCGACCGCCTCCTGGACCACGACTACCGACTTCGACTCTCGGCCTACGATCCCCCCGCGTACGACATCCACCAGGCCCGGGTGGCTACCCGTCGGCTCCGATCCGATCTCCGGACGTTCCGGCCTGCCCTCGATCCGGTTTGGGTGCGCCACACCCGTGACGAGCTCCGCTGGATCGGCTCGGCCTTGGGCAATGTGCGGGACGTCGATGTCCTCACCTCGGGGCTGTCCATGCGAAGACGACGGGTCACCTACGGACGCAGCCGGCCAACGAGAGCTGCTCAGCCATCTCTCCGAACAACGCCGACTAGCCAGCCAGCAGCTGGCCAAAGTGATCGAGGACGACGCGCGGTACCTTCGGCTGCTGGATCGGCTGCATGCTGCCGGCAACGCTCCTCCGTTCCGAACGAGGCCAAGCCCCGGTCACTCGAAGAAGCAGAACCCGGTCGCCGAAAGCTCGGCTCGAACCGCACTTCCGCATCTGGTGCGCGGATCGTGGCGGGCCTTACGTCAGCAGGTCCGACGAGCGGGTGACCGTCCGACCAATGTCGAGCTGCACCAAATCCGGATCAAGGCAAAGCAGCTGCGCTATGCGTCGGAGGCAGCCGCACCAGTCATCGGCAAGCGTGCACTGCGGACGGCCACCGCGGCCAAGAACCTCCAGACGGTTCTGGGCGACCACCATGACTCTGTGGCCGCCGAGCAGTGGCTCTTGAGCGAGGGACTCGTGGGAAGCCCGTGGGCCAGTTTCACCGCCGGCCGGTTGACCGGCGAGCAGCGGCGGCGCCAGCAAAAGCTTCGGCGACAATGGCGCAGGGTCGTGGAGAAGCCTCGACCGGTCAAAGGTGCGGGGCTGGATCGAATGACCGTCTGAATACTCCGTTACCCCGTTCTTGAGGAGGCCGGCCCGAGGGTTCGTCCTGATCGAAGCACATGAGCGACCGGATGGCTGGGTATGGAAGAGGTATGACGGTTCCCACTCCAGGAGAGCCCACGCCCATCGAGCCTGAACCCCAGCCGCTCGAGCCGGAGGTGCCTGGGCGGCCCGCCGACCCGGTCGACGAAGACCGGACGCCGGCGGGTGGAACCCGTCGATCGAACCAACCGACAACGTAAGAGGAGCGACCATGGGAATCATCGACAAGGCCAAGGACAAGGCGCAATCCGTGTCCGGGAAGACAAAGAAAGAGGCCGGCAAGGCGACCGGCGACCATTCGATGGAGGCCGAGGGCAAGGTGGACGAGGTGAGTGGCGACCTCAAGCAGGCCGGCGAGAAGGTGAAGGACGCCTTGGACACCTGACCTGCCCTGCGGGGGCACCACGAGGGAGGGAAGCGGCGGATGGTGGCATAGGCTCTCGCCGGGCCGTCTGAGTCCGCTTGCTCACAAGCGTTCGCTAACGGCTCTCTGGACAGGCGACCGCGCGAAGGAAGCGGAACTCTGACCAGGAGCGGGCTGTGGCGCAGCTTGGTTAGCGCGCTTGACTGGGGGTCAAGAGGTCCCGGGTTCAAATCCCGGCAGCCCGACGTAAACGAGCAGGTGAACGGCGCTGCGTTGTTCCCTTCAGTCGGTCAGCTCCGTCGTTCGCCGACCAAAACGCGACCACGGGAGGTGGCATGCCAGCGGAGCGTTGGATCGGTGACCATCGGCTACAGCGCGAGCCTGTCGTGCACAACGGATCGAAGCTGTCTCTCGAATATGGCACTCTCGAACCGGACGCACGTCCAACCTGGCACGTACGGGTCGTGCGCGATGGCCAACCCGAGCGGATCCTGTCGTGGGATCAGCGACCGCAAGAGGTAACGGTCGCTGACCTCACTCACTGGTTAGAGGAATTCCTCGAGCAAGAGTTCGCCGCGACGTTGGCCCTCAACGTGTGGACGATGAACCGCGATCTGTTCGTGTCTTCCCCAGGTTGAATTCGGCTTCCTGGATTCGAAGGTTGCCAGGTTGACCCAACCGTCGACGTGGGAACGGGCGTCGGCGGTGATGGCGACTTGGTCGCTATCGGACTGCATCTCCGAACTCGGCGGTGAGTGATACCACTTGTTCGGCTGGCCGGGCGGCGTGACGACGCGAACCGGCCCCTCGATGGCGGCACCGAGGGGCCGGAGCGCATTCCGACGGACAGGAGCCGTAGCCCGGTACCCGCTGGAACCTCGGCTAAACCATTGTTTGCACGCTGGGGGATCTCCCGGTGAGAGCGGCTTGTGTCGTCACGGACCCCACCTTCGACCAGGAACGTTGTCGGACAAATCACCTCCGCCGAGACCTTTGGGAAGCGCCTAAGGTCGCCCCTATGGACTACCGCCATCTCGGACGATCAGGGCTCCTCGTCAGCCCGCTGTGTCTCGGCACGATGAACTTTGGCTCGCAGACCGAAGAGGCCGAGAGCTTCGCCATCATGGACCGAGCGCTCGAGGTAGGAATCAATTTCTTCGACACGGCCAACGGCTACGGCGGCGGCGAGACCGAGCAGATTCTTGGCCGGTGGTTTGCCAAAGGCGGTGGTCGTCGGGAGAAAGTCGTTCTGGCCACCAAGGTGTACGGCGACGTTGCCGGCGACTGGCCCAACGATTCCAAGCTGTCGGCGCGGCACATCAGGGACGCCTGCGAGGCGAGCCTCCGACGGCTCCAGACCGACCACATCGACCTGTACCAGATGCATCACGTCGATCGTGGCACACCCTGGGAAGAGATCTGGCAGGCCATGGAGCTCTTGGTCGCCCAGGGCAAGGTGATCTACGTGGGCAGCTCCAACTTCGCTGCCTGGCACATCGTCGCCGCCAACGAATCGGCGCGTCAGCGTCATTCGTTCGGTCTGGTCTCCGAGCAGAGCCTCTACAACCTCAAGACACGGACCATCGAGCTCGAAGTGATCCCCGCCTGTGAGGCGTACGGGATCGGGATTCTGCCCTGGAGCCCACTTGGGTCGGGTCTGTTGGCCGGCTCGATCGCTGAAGCCACCGAAGGCCGAAGGGCCAACGAGGGCATGAAGGCGGCAGTCGACTGGTTGCGGGACACCATCGACTGCCTGGGAGAAGCTCTGTTCCGAGCTCGGCGAGCGTCCGGCCGACGTGGCCCTCGCCTGGCTGCTCGCCAACCCGGTCGTGACCGCCCCGATCATCGGTCCTCGCACCATCGGACAATTCGAAGGCAGCCTTCGATCCCTCGAGATCGAGCTCGACCCAGAGGTGCTTTCACGGCTGGACCAGATCTTCCCAGGCCCCGGTCATGCCCCTGAGGGCTACGCCTGGTAGGTCTGCTTATCCGTTGGTAGGTCCCGCGGTCAGCAAATCGGGAGCCCTCTGACTCGGCGCATTCGGTCTACCTGTGGTTCCGGCATCGCTCACGAGTGTCCGATGGGCACGTCCGATGGGCACGGTCAACGACCCGACGCGGTTCACTGAGGCTCATCCGTCACAGCGACCGATGTGAGCTGGACGTGTCGACAGTTCACAAAGTCGTCACATAACGTGCCGCCGCCCGGGCCGGTATCTTCCGGTTCCCGCCGGCCGGCCGGCCCGGGCATGCCGGGCCACAAAGCGTCGGATTGCGTCCGGATTCGATCATTTTCCGGCTCTTTTCTGCGAGCGGTTCGATCTCGTCGAAGACCTCCGGAGCCAAGAAGCTCACTACCGGTCACACGGTCTGTGCCGACGGTGGCAACTGGATGGCTCGACACCGGCGACAGAGGCTGTTTCGACTGCCATTTGCTACGGTACGACCGGGCATGGGCGAGGCTTCAACCGACGGCGGGACCTCGACGGCGGAGATGGTGGGCTTGATTCTTGGCTGCACCTGACATTTTGGAGGGCGACAATGAAGGTTGGCGGACTGATTGGCCGACTGTTCCTGATGGGGCTCGTGACCAT
Source organism: uncultured Acidimicrobiaceae bacterium (assembly GCA_963774915.1). Taxonomy (GTDB): domain Bacteria; phylum Actinomycetota; class Acidimicrobiia; order Acidimicrobiales; family RAAP-2; genus CAVSNH01. Next base: position 275,787 of record CAVZGR010000002.1, read on the forward strand.
CCTGTGCTTCGGCATCGGTGTTACGGCCGCTTCGGCCGGAACAATGGAGCGAGCGAAGTTAGCCGCACGGGACGAACGGGCAACCCAACAGTTCCGGCGCAGCCCAGAAAATCAAGGAGGGTAACGGCGGCGAAGGAGCCTTGTTGACCTCCAACAATGATGGGTACGGGCTCGTCAGCGTCAGCATCCCGACCGGGACGACCTTGAGCGAACTCACTGCTTTGAACACCGGCTACGAGGTCACCGAAGGCACCTGCAGTGGGGGAGCCCCACGGTTCCAAGTTGTCGTGCTGGCGCCCGGCGCCAAAATGAGAGACGCCCAAGTCTTCGACGTGTACTTCGGGTCCCAACCCTACGGCGGATGCTCTTCGAACCAGGGGCTCACAACCGAAGATGCCACCCAGGATGACTGGTGGCTCCAACCGGGCAACAGCTATGAGTCCTACTCCGACGCGCAGGCGACACTGGGCAGCGATCAGCTGATCGCCGTCCAGGTCGCGGTCGACGGCGGCTGGGACCAGAGCCCCGATACCCAGCAGGTACTCATCCAGGACCTCACGGTGGGTATCAACGGCACCAACACGACGTTCTTCCCGCTCCCCAGCTGACGACCGAGCCGAAGAGTCAGTTGTCCTCTGACCGCACTGGTCGCTTCACGGATCCGGTGAGGTACAAGAAGCCATAGCCCTCGTCGCGGACGGCCACCCCGGCCTCGGCGAGAGCTGCGTCCCAATCCCCGGTCACCGTCGAGTCGGCCAGCTCCATGCCGTGGTCGGCCACTACGAAGAACGCGGTCTGGTCCCAGACCCCGGCGCGCTCGACCGCTTCGAGAATGCGCCCGATCCGGGCATCGGTGTCGGCAATGGAGGTCGCCGCGATCTCCGAGTACGGGCCACCTTCGTGGAAGGCGGCGTCCGTGAGTGTGAAGTTGACCCAGGAGAATTCGGGCTGCTTCCAGCGCCGACCGCGGTAGGCGCCGCTCCAGATGCCGACGAACTGCTCGACGGCAGTGTGATCGATGACCGACGACCACCGGTAGTCCTTGCTCGGCCGAACGAACCGTTGGGTGGCGTCGGGCAACTCGTCGACCGGCGGCGGCCGGTCGATCGGCTCGCCGGATCGCATGAGCTCGAAGACGGAGTAGTCGGCGCCACGATCACACGGCTCATTGACCGATACCGACACCGAGCCGGGTCGGCCCCGGTGGAGCGCCTGGTGGACGGTCTCGGTCCCCGGTGCGAGCCACTCCATGGCCGAGACCCATGTGGCCGGCGAGTTGGTCACCACCTGATCACCGGTTATCCGGTCGACCCAGGCGTTGTGCAGGATGCCGTGGTGACCCGGATGGCGCCCGGTCAGGATGGTCGTGTGGTTGGCCAAGGTTACGGTGGGCAAGGAGGCGATGGCCCCGTAGCGGTACGTAGAGCCAGACGCCATGAGCCGCGCCAGGTTGGGGGCCTTCCCACGGGCAGCCAGGTCGTAGAGGACGTTGGCGTTCGTCCCGTCCAGCAGCATGGCGACCACATGATCGGCGCCCCGGCCGTTCATCAGGTCGACGAGTGCCGTCCCGTCTTGACCGGCGAGCAGGCCGCCATGTGCGTCGGCCAATGGGGGACACCCGAGCAAAGTGAGGATGGTGGGAGCCACGTCCACCAGCCGACACGATTGGTCGAGGAGGCCGCGCCGATCGATGCCGGCGCCGGCGGCGATGAATGGGGCGCGTGCCTGTACGACACCGAGGGACCCGTGCTCACCGAGGTGGCCACCCTGGTCGCCCCAGTAGTGGGCCGCCGTGTGCTGCACGACGATGTCGGGCGCAGAGGGATGGTCGAAGACCTGGGCCAGGTGCTCGAAGGCGTGCGGATAGGCATTGGCGCGCCGGTCGGGATGAGGCGTTGCTCGCTCTTCGGCCAGGCTGCCGAAGTGGGAGGCGTCTTGGCGAGCGATGGGGTCGTCCCCGGAGAGAACCTCGGGTTCGAACGACCACCGCCGGGTGCGGCCTGCGCCCACTCCGTTGTCTCGGCGATGGAACCGTACGTGCCCATCGGCTGACGCCACGTGGTACTCGTCGGGTACCGGTGACCAGGCCGCGAAGTCGACGATTCTTCCGAGTGACGGCCCGAGGAGGACTTCGAGGGCGCGCTCTCGCGCCGTGTCGTTCGCCGACGGAATGGCGAGTCCGGTCACGTCGTCGAGCGTAGGCGGACGCGAGAGTTGTCGTCGTCGCGGGCCCTTGCCGCATCTCAACGGGGGAGCGGTTCGCCCACTTCGACCGCAATGGCGGTCACATCGAAGGGATCGCACGGCCAAGGCGGGCGAGAGGCCGAGGACGCACGACGAGACTGCAACATCTCATCCTTCACGAGGACACCACCTCAGTCTGGACGACGAACGCGGCGGACCTGCACTACCGAGAAGGCCCCGGCTGTCGGTACCATGGGAGTGATGCGGCAACCCAGTCGGTCGCGGGTGAAGCCAGCGATCGGCGTGACCTCTCTCCTCGTTGCCGGAGTCGTTATGGCCGCCTGTGGCGACGGCAGTTCGACCAGCAGCACCACCACGTCCACCACGTCGAGCCCCCGCCTCTCGGTGCCCTCGACCTCGTCACCACTATCGCCGAGCGCACCAGGGACCGCACCTGCGGTGCCTGCCACCGGCGCGTACCTCGGTGCGTGGCTCAACCCCACCGGAGCGGCCAAGGGCAGCTTCGTCGCCGAAACCCAAGCCCTGCCCAGCCTCCAGGCAGCCCTCGGCCGGCCCCTGACACTTCTCCATCTGTATGTGGGCTTCAACAATCTGCCGCCGGTCGCACAGCTCCGGACCATCGACAGCAACGGGTCGCTCCCGATTCTCGATTGGGCCTGTCCACCGTCGGCCGCGGCCGTCGTCAGCGGTAGCGACGACACCCAGATCACTGCCGAGGCGCAAGCGCTCAAGAGCTTCGGTCGCCCGGTATTCCTTCGCTGGTGTTGGGAGATGAACCTGGTTGCATCACATCCCGGCGTGGAGAGCCCGGCCACCTTCGTCGCGGCCTGGCGTCACATCTGGACGATCTTCCAAAACGTCGGGGCGACCAACGTCTCCTTCGTCTGGTGCCCGGCCCGAAGCGGTCACGACCCGCAGCCGTACTACCCCGGGGATGGCTACGTCGATTGGATCGGAGTCGACGGATACGACCGCACCGGCACGGGCACCTTCGACTCGATCTTCGGAGCGTTCTACGCCACCTGGTCCGCGCACGCCAAACCAATGATGGTGGTCGAGACCGGCTCGCCAGCATCCAATCAGGTCGCCTACCTCGACAGTGTGGACGACGGAGATGCCGACCATGCCCTTGTTCAAAGGATTCGTCTACTTCGACGCAATCGGTCCGATGAACGACTGGCGTCTCGGACCCGCGGGCCTCACCGCCTTCGGTCAGCTCGCCCGGAACCCGTACTTCATGACCCCGACCTGAGCGGCTTCGGACCCGGCGACCTCCGGGCTGATCGCAACGCAACTCTGGGATAGGTGCCCACGCATCAATCACCTCGGAGTTACCACTGAGCGTGGTCTAATGAGCACACTCCGTCATCAGTCGTGGTAGCTTGACGCCGACGGGCACGCATGAAGGACGCAGGCGGCGTCGGTGGCGCGCCCACGGTGGGGCGGCAACGGTCGCCGAGCATCCGGGGCAGGGGGCGCGATGGTGGAGGCAGGCAGAGGTAGCGCGGTGGGGGTCGGGTCATCGGGTCCGCCAGCGGCTCGCAAACAACCGGTTCGTCCGGCGATCCGGCTCCGCTCCAGCGGCTCGAGGACGCGTCGAGTGAGGCTCGGCCGCTCCTTCGGCATCGCCATGGGTGCCGTCCTCTTCCTTCCGCTCGTCATCGCCATCACTCCCATCGTGGTGACGGAAGCCGTCCACTCGCTACGAAACGCTGCCGCACCGCGACGCCGACGGGAGCCGTGCCGGCTGACGACAGCGAGTTGCCGTCGGCCGTCACCTACAGCTGGGGGAGCGATGACTGGGGCGAGCTCGGTGTAGACGCCAGCGGCGAGGGGTCCCCGACTCCCGTCGATCAACCGGCACCCGTGGAGGTCGTCTTCCGGTATCCAATTCCAGTCGGTGGCGGCCGGCGGTGCTCATGCCCTTGGCCTCACCACCGATGGAGAGGTCGAGGCCTGGGGAGCCAACTCGCGAGGGGCAGCTGGGCGACGGGACGACGAACGAGTCGGACGTACCGGTAGCCGTCGATGCTCCGGAGGGCGTGACCTTCTCGGCTATTGCCGCCGGTAGCAGCGACAGCCTGGCCCTTTCGACCACCGGTCAGGTATACGCCTGGGGTTCGAACCTCCTCGGCCAACTCGGGAACGGGTCGACCACTGGCTCGGACGTGCCGGTGCCGATCGACACACCGGACGGCGTCACCTTCTCGGCGATTGCCGCCGGAGGCGACCACAGTCTCGCTCTCGAGTTCGACCGGCGTCGTCTACGCCTGGGGGGCCAACTACGCCGGACAACTGGGCAACGGCACGACGACCTCTTCGGATGTGCCCGTCCCGAGCACCGCTCCGGACGGCGTGACCTTCTCGGCCATCGCCGCCGGCACCGGATTCAGCCTGGCTCTGACTGCCGCCGGCCAGGTCTACGCGTGGGGCTTCAACGGCTCGGGCCAGCTGGGCGACGGTACCGATAGCCTCGAGCTCAGACCATGGCGGCGATCAGCTTCCCGCCCGGCACCATCATCACGTCGATCGCCTGTGGCGCCGACCACACGTTGGCCCTCGCTCGACCGGAGCGGTCTTCGAATGGGGGTCCGATGTGTTCGGTCAGCTGGCCACGGCACTGGTCGACTCGGCGACGGTCGACAGCCCGGTACCGGTGCAGCCGCTCGGTCTACCCCCGCTCACCACGTTCGTGGCCGTGGCCGGCGGACTGGACGCGTCGTATGCCCTCACCTCGGCCGGGGTGGTCTGGACCTGGGGCGGCGACCCGTCCGGACAGTTGGGATCGGGTCCGCCAGGGGTGAACGCCGTCACTCCCGCCCCGCTCATTCGGTGCCAGCCGGCACACTGGCCACCGGCATCTTCTCCGGTCCCGATGCCAGCGCCGCATTCCTCGTGAGTCGGGCCGATCAGCAGATCATCTTCCCGCAACCGCCGGACGCCGACCTACGGTGACCCGCCACTCGACCTTGGCCCCGATCTCGAGCTCGGGACTGTCGGTGGCCATCACCACCTCGGGTGCCTGCGCCGGCAGCGCTGACCATCTCACACTGACAGGCGCCGGCTTCTGCACGATCACGGCCACGCAGACCAGGTGACTTCGATTTCTACCCGGCCACGTCGGTCACCACCTTCACCGTGGCTCGAGCAACGATCACCGTGGAGCCCAGCGACACCACTGGTACTGCCGGATCACCGCTTCCAAGTCTCGACTACCAACTCGACGGGCTGGTCAACCACGACCCACCCTCAGTCGTGCTGGGCCGGGCGTCGTGCACGACCCCGGCCACGAGCTCCTCCCCACCCGGCAGCTACCCGATCTCCTGCGGCGTCGGATCCCTCCTGGCCGGCAACTACACCTTCGTCGCCGCCGGGTCGGCCACCCTCAATCTTGTTGCCGGCCCCTCCGGGCTACGCCGTCATCGGTTCCGACGGGTCGGTGTGGGCACTCGGACCGGCCCGAGCGGGCAGCGCGCCCGCTCCTGCATTCTTCGGGTCGATGGGTGGCCATCCGCTGAACGCCCCGGTGGTGGGAGCGGCATTCACGCCGCTGCACAATGGCTATTGGTTGGTGGCCTCGGACGGGGGCATCTTCGCCTTCGGAAACGCCAGCTTCGAGGGCTCCATGGGCGGGCGACCCCTCAATCGGCCAATCGTCGGTCTCGCCAGCACCCCCGACGGCGGTGGCTACTGGGAGGTGGCCTCGGACGGGGGGATCTTCGCTTTCGGGGACGCCGCCTTCTACGGCTCGACCGGTGGCATCCACATCAACCAGCCCATCGTGGGCATGGCCTCCACCCCCGACGGAGGTGGCTATTGGCTGGTGGCCTCGGACGGCGGGATCTTCGCTTTCGGGGACGCCGCCTTCTACGGATCGACCGGTGGGATGGACATCGGACAGCCCGTGGTGGGTATGGCTGCCGCGCCCGGAGGCCAGGGGTACTGGTTGACGACGGCCAACGGTTCGGTCTTCCCGTTCGGACACGCCGACTTCGAAGGCGACTTGCGGTACCTCGACCTTGGCTTCCCGGTGGTGGGGATGGCGGCGACCGGGGACGGCGGCGGTTATTGGCTAGTAGCGGCCGACGGCAGCGTCTTCGCGTTCGGTGATGCCGGCTTATTACGGGCGGGCCCCCGCCTTTCCCGACCGGGTCGACGGGATCGTCTGAGCAGCAGCGGGACAGGGAACGACGGAGAGGGAGCAGACCGTCATGGGCAGGCACCGACACAGTTGGGGAGTGGCACACCGCTCAGCCGGTATTGCCGCGGCGGCGACATTGGTCGCCACGATGGTCGCCGTCCCCTCACTCGTTGCCGGATCTGCCGGTGGGGGTGGGGGCCACCACCAGGGCATCGCCGTCACCACGGCCATGGCCGACACCGGCGGGGACCAGCCAGCACCGTCTGGACCACCGCCCATACCGAAGTCCAGCGCCTACCTCGGAGCATTCGTCGCTCCTGATCAACAGGAGACCACCGCGCAATCCGACATCCGCGTCGAACTCGGGGACCTCGGGAATTTCGACGGGGTCTTCGGGCGTCCGCTCGGTCTCGTCCACGTGTACCAGAACTGGGCCAACCCGGTGAAGAACTCAGCCCTGGCCGCGTTGGCTGCCACCGGGGCCACACCAGTCATCGACTGGTCCTGCACCAGTGATGCCGACATCACCGACGGCAGCCAGGACTCCTTCATCACGAGTTACGCCGACCAGCTGGCCAGCTTGGGCCAGCCCGTCTTCTTGCGCTGGTTCTGGGAGATGAACCTCGTCAACTTGCCTCGGACGTCCGCCTGTCTCGGCTCCGCCGGAGCGGTCGGCTACGTCGAGGCGTTCCAGCACATCGTGACCCTCTTTCGCGCTGCCGGCGCCACCAACGTTGCCTTCGTATGGTGCCCGTCCATCGCGGGTACGAACTACGCCGCCGCGTACTACCCGGGCGATAGTTACGTCGACTGGATTGCATGGGATGGCTACGACCGCAAGCAGGACCCCAACATGCTCACTGATCAGTTCTTGCCCTTCTACCAGCACTGGCTGCCAGACGGGAAGCCAATGATGATCGGGGAAACGGGAGCCACGATCGACCAAGCCTCCTATCTGACCAACCTGACCGACAACCTGCCCGCGCTCATGCCCGACGTGAAGGCGGTGCTCTACTACGACTCGGAGTCGACGGAGGACTGGACGCTCCAGGACCTACCGGGAAACCTCGGTCTGAGCGCGTTCATCACCCTGGGCCAGACGCCGTACTTCATGTACCCGTTCGTTGGATCCTGAGCAGCGTTATCGACCGTCGCTGACTCGTGTGGAGCGCCAGCTCTCGGGCCTCTGCGATCCTCTGCGCGAATCGGACCGATCGAAGACTGGCACGCCTTGTTCGTCGGACATCAAGCGCCTGTACGCGCTTGGTTTGCGGTACGCGTCTCCCATCGTCTCACGCCCTCGGTACTCCCTGAGTGCGTGCAGATTGAGAGAGGCGAGGTAGACGCCTTCGCCAACCCCAGCCTCGAATACGAGCTGGTCCCGCGGTTGACCGTTCGGCTGACCATTTCGTTCGTAGACCATTGCGTCAAAAACGCTGGAATGGCCATCTTGATCGGGAGCCGAATAGTTCACCGTGGCGATCGCGGTCATGTTTTCGAAGGCTCGGGACCGAAGCTGATAGGTCCGTTCGCCAGCCATGGGACAGGCGTTTGGAACGAGAATGAGCTCGGCGCCACCAAGCATCAGTTCACGCGCTGACTCAGGGAACTCTCGGTCAGCGCAGATCATGACGCCGACGTCGACGAACCCGTCCTCAATGTCGAGCCGAGCGACCTCAAAGGATTCACCGGGCGTGAGGGCTCGTTCCATTCCCCAGTCGCAGGTATGAACCTTGGCGTAGCAAAGAACGTCTTGGCCATGCCGGTCGATGAGCAAGGCGGTGTTCCGAGGAGAGCCAGGCCACCGCTCCAGAAATGTCGCCACAATCGCCATGTTGAGGTCGGACGCAGCCGTTCTGAAGGCGCTCACCCATGGATCGTGGCGAGCAATGGCCATCTCCTGCCACCTGGCCCGTCCGGCCTCGTCGTCAGGGCAAGGGGCGTACCCGATTTGCCACATCTCTGGCAGGATTGCGATGTCAGCCCCCTCGTCAGCCGCCCGCGAACACGCGGCCAATCCCTTCTCGAGGTTGGCCTGTGGATCGCCACCGGAGGCGGATTGACAGAGAGCCAGCCGTAGGTCCGTCACCACCCCATTATGCGGCCCGAAAGCGGGAACCGGTTTGGTTTCTCTTGGGGTGCCTCGCTACGCCGGCTCTGGGTGCCTTCTCGGACGGCTCGCGCTTGCCGGCGGCGCGGGCTGTCACACTCCGACACTTCCGGGCGAGTGGACAACGCGCCTCAACCGAGTTGCTCGAGTTGGCTGACGACATCTTCGAGCGGCGCAGAGGCGTCGATCTCGATTGTCGCCGATGCCCGAAGCAGAGGTTCCACCTCTGCGACGTGGCGAAGGATCATCTCTCGTTCGGTGGGCGCCTTCCCGTACGGGTTGTCGCTTCGAGCTGCGATTCTCGAAAAGAGCAGATCGACCGGTGCGCTGAGCAGGACGACGTGGTCGAACTCCGCATAGAACCGCCCTTGATTCGTCTTGCATCCAGCAACGAAGAGGCCATCGCCGACATGACTCCGCAGAAGATCGCTCATTGCGTCCTCCCGCCAGATCCAGTCCGGTGAACCATCGGGCGAAGTGACCCAGTAGCTCCACTCGTCGGTGTCGGTGTCAACCGTTCGATGTCCCCTTGCCGCGAGAAGCCGGAGTGCGGAAGATTTTCCGGTACCTGACATCCCAGTGACGAGAATTTTGGACACGGCGCGAGGGTAGCGAACCAATACGCGGGTTGGAACCCCAGCGATCGCCCCTGCCCACCGTCGGGTCAGTTAGTTGGAATCCCCCCAAAACCTTTTGCTGACCCGACGACACCAATAGGTCTAGCGCACTTTCGGAGGGTCACATCACCATTGTGGGTGAGGCGCTTGGGATCCGGTCCACCACCAGCTCAGTAGCGCTCATCGATCGACACTCGCTTGCTGAGAGCAACACTGGTTCCGCTGGTCAGAGTCACTGCCTCCACCGCAGGGTAGGTGAGGTTCTTCAAAATGTCAGGCATCCAGCATTGGCAATATCTGGCGGCATCGACGAACACCGTCGACGACGTAAGCTCGGGTCCGTGAGCTATGCCGTTGATTTCGCCAACGTATCCACAATTGGCTTGGAGTCGTCGCCAGTGGCGACCGCGCTGGCCGGCCTGCGGGCGAACGAGGCTCGTTACTTCAAGAACAAATACGACCACGTTTTCACGGTCGAGCCGGCCGCCAAGGCCAAGAAGGCAATCGACTTAACGCACCGCATCCTCAAACAGGAGCGCGATATCGTCGTCACGTCGCCCCCTCTCGAGGCAACGATGTTCCAGGTCGAGAACATCCGATGGACATACGGATTCTATGAGAGCGGGCTTTCAATTAACGTCCTGTACACGCTCGATGGACCGAAGCGAGCGGTCGGATTCAAGCTCTCTGAAGGAATGGAGATTCCCACCGAGCTCAGCGCGTTCAAGTTCGCCCGACAGAAGTCGAAGCTGGCGGGAACGATCCGCGGCTCGTACTTCGTGATCAAGGGCGAGTACTGAGCCTGTCGAGCTTTTGATCCCCTGGCGCTGAGCCTTGATCCAATCGGGCGCGAGAGGAGGAGCGTGAGCCCGTCCTGGTCACTTGGCGTCGCGCGAGGAGGAGTGATGCGAAAACTCGTTATTGGGCTTGTTGTCGCTGCCGTGTTCTCCGTTTCACCATCCGCCTTCGCCGGCGTGCTGCTGGTGCCTTCCTACTTCTACCCAACCGGTAACCCAAATCCTTGGAATGTCATGTGCGGCGACATGAGCGATGCTGAGTCCGGTTCGATCGCGATCATGAACCCATCCAACGGTCCTGGTCACAAGGCAGATCCCGATTACGCCGCTGCGCTGGCGGCCTGTCACCTCGATGGACAACGTGTCATTGGCTATGTCGCTTCGAAGTACACCCACCGATCGATCGCAACACTCGAAGAGGAAATCAACAGGTATTTCAGCTTCTATCCCGCGATCGATGGAATTTTTGTCGACAACATGGCAGAGGAGCCAACGGCGAGAGCATCGTGTAAGGGCTGCACAATGACTGTCGAGTCTTATTATTCGACGCTGTACAACTTTGTCCACGACAAAGCCACAAACATTACCGTTGTCGGCAACCCCGGTACCCCTGCAACAACCTCTTGGCAATTGAGCACTCCAGCGGCTGACGCGATCGTCACCTTCGAGGGCTCAAGTGCGAGCTATCAGTCCTACGCTCCTCCGCTCTGGGTTCTCGAGGAGCCGTCCAATAAGATCGCCAATATCGTGTACGCAGCTCCGGTCACCGCCCTCGGATCGGACTGCTCGACCGCGGCCGACGATAATGCGGGGCTCCTCTATGTGACCGATCTCGATCTGAAACCGAATCCCTACGATGCCCTGCCATCCTATTGGACGACAGAAACTGCAACGTGCTGACCGTGTGTTGACCACCCAAGGTCCACACCTGGGTGCATTTCGGTGTGGAGGTGTTGAGTTGAGGACGGGGTCGCAGACGGCCTCCAGATCGCCGGATGTGTTACGTAGTTACGTTAGGGTCCCTTCCAGGGCAACTGACAACCCCAGTTCGATTCGCCATACTGAGGAAATGGACACGCTCCGCCACTCTGGGTCCATCATCATCAATCGCTCTCCAGAGGAGCTCTACGAGATGGTCGCTGACGTGACCCGGATGGGCGAGTGGAGCCCGGTATGTACGGCCTGTTGGTGGGATGAGGGCCACGGACCCCATGTCGGTGCCAAGTTCACTGGACGGAACGAGCGCCCAGAGCGAACGTGGGAGACGCGCTCGGAAGTCGTTACTGCAGACCATGGGCGCCAGTTCGCCTGGGTGGTGGTTGAACCACCTACCCGCGCTTGTTGGGACTACTCATTCGTCACCGTGGACGGAGGGACCGAGGTCACCGAAACCTGGGAGCTACCTCCCGAGGGCTCAGCCTTCTTCGAGAAGATGTTCGGTGACGATGCGGCGAAGGAGATTCGCATACGCAGCGAGGGGGCGAAGAACGGCATCGAGGCGACGTTGGCTGCCATCAAGGGTGCGGCCGAGGCCTGAGCTGCCGCTTGTCTACCTGGCCCCGAACGCGGGGTGAGGTTGTCTGATAGCCGGCGGTCGGACGTCCGATGTCAGAGGGTGATCTAATTTCGTTCGTGGAGCCCTCCATCCGAAATGCGGTCGTCGATACGCCCGTGTGCCATCTGCCTCCATGGTCGTGCTCTGAGTGGACAGCGGAGAGATGATTTCCTGTAAGTCGTAACCTGTTGCCGGACATGAGGGTGTCATGAGAGCAGTCGGCGAGGAACGCCGGATCGGCGGATCCGCCCTTGCCGATGATTCCGGCGCTGATTCGAGTGCCCGGTTCCGGGCACTCTACAAATCGACGTTCAGCGACATCTACGCCTACGCCACACGGGCCCTTGCTCCCGACCAGTCAGAGATCGATGACGTGGTTGCGGAGGTCTACCTAGTGGCCTGGCGAAGAATCGACGAACTGCCCCAATCTCCGGAGGATCGCCTTTGGTTGTTCGGCGTCGCTCGCAACGTCGTAAGGAACACAAGGCGAAGCACCAATCGGCGTCTCCTTCTGGTCCATCGGATCCGGCGCCAACCTCATCCGCCGGACGGGTCAGGAGAGCCCTCCGACCTGGACGTGACGGCCGCCTTACGACGCCTGTCACCAACGAGCGCGAAGTCATGCAGCTCGTGGTCTGGGACGGACTTTCCGTTGCCGAGACCGCCGAGGTGCTCAGGTGCTCGATCAACGTCGTACAGGTGCGCATGCACCGTGCCCGCAAACGGCTCAGGCGCCGGCTACGAGCAGCCAGCCGGGACTGGGACGGCGCGGCGACCAGCGCCGTTTCGCCCACCGAGGACGCCGCCCTTCAGATGGATACGGAGAACCGACAATGAGCACTGACACCGACCACATCGACGCCCTCGTGAAGCGGGCCGACCCGGTGGACCCATTGTTCCTGGTGGGGCCCGACTCTCCGAAGGCCGAGGACATCTGGGAGCGGGTGCTGGCCGCCACATTGGCGGGTACGAGCGCCTCGCCACTCTCTCGTCCGAGACCGAGGCGGGCGCGACGGCTCATCGTGCCGGCGATGAGTGTCGGCGCCGTCGCGGCCGCTGTCATCCTCGTGCTCCAGTTCCTACCCACTCCCGCTCTGCAGCCACCCAGCGCCTCAGCGGCGGTCCTGCGACACCTCGCTGAGAAGGCTGCCGCCACCGAGCCAGCACCGATTCTGAAGGGTGATCGGTGGGTCCAGTCGGATTTTCGGGTCTCGTACCTGGCCGCTCCACCCCATGAGGGTCCCGAATCCGCGGCGCTTCAAAGCGCCCGGGCGGTGGTCACGGCAAACGCAGACGACTGGGCAAACGATCTCAGCCAGTACTGCAGTCAGCAGATCGTGACTTCGGTGACATACAACAGCCCGGCAAGCCAGCAGGCCTGGGCGTCGAGCAGAGTCGCCATGCCGTCGACGCAACGGCCCGGTGCGGCAGCGGGTTCCTCGGAAGCCAGGCTCCCGGCACACTCGACGCGGCCCGACTCCCTACCGATCCGGTGACGCTGGCGCGAGGCGCTCGAGACCGGGACGACCGGCATCGCCGGCGCTCGATCAGCCGCTCCAATCCCTCACCCCGTTCGGCCGAGCGGTCATGCTTTTGGTTGGTCCCACGCTCGGTGCTACCCCGGTGCTGTGGTCGGCCCTGCTCCGAGCGATGGCAACGATGCCCGGCGTGGACCTTCTCGGAACCGAGACCACTCACAGCGGGGCCACCGGGGTGGCTCTGGCCGGGGCTACTGGCCAGGGATATCGAACCACGATCATCCTTTCCCCCTCGACCGGAGCACTGTTGGAGGCGAGGAACCTCTTGGTTTTCCAACTCCTCGCCACTTTGCCAACCATCGGAGTGGTGACGATCCAATGGCTCGATCCGGCGGGGATCCCGCAGGTGGTCGACGCCAGCATGCTTCCGTCGTCCCTGGCCGGACAGGTGCCGACGGGAATCGTGTCGGCGGTGACAAATCCGGGCGTCACTCTGGGTCGCTGGAATGGATGGCTGAGGTCCGGTGCTTCCCGAGCTGCCTGAAGCGTCTCAGCCGGTGCCGGAGTCACCAGCACTCCGGGCCTGTACGGCGTGTCGGTGGTGACGCGCACTCCCGATCCGGACGTGGCCCGAATCGCGGGCCTGTTCCATGGGTCCGGCCTCGTCCACGGGATCAGATCAGCCAAGGGTTGACACGTTGCCGGCCGCACTTGCGAAGATGGGACGCCGCTCAGTCAGGTGGGGCAAGCCCCCGGGGGCCGGTCCTACTGCGGACCTTCACGACTGACGACTGTTCGGCACAATGGGTGCATGGCAACGACCGACCACCTTCCGAGTGAGATCGAGATTCGGGAGTGGCCTACCTTTACCACCGAACACCCACTGAGGATCCTTGCGAGTGCCTGCCTGCGAGGTGTGCGTTGTGGAGTCGATGGAAGTTCATATGGCGCTCCCTTCTCGCACACGGACGACCTGTTTCAACGTCCCAATGTTCATGTCGTTACCTTCTGTCCCGAGGATTTCGCTTTCGGGACTCCACGGGCCATCCCCGATATTCATGGTGGAGACGGGTTCGATGTTCTTGACGGAAAAGCCAAGGTGGTCAGTGACACGGGAGAGGATTGGACGGGGCCCATGCTCGACGCCGCCTACGCCATGTTGGTGAAGGCGCAAGACAGTGACGTGCGTTTGGCGCTTCTCACAGATGTCAGTGCGGCCTGTGGTTCAGAGGTCATCTATTGGGGCGCTCGGTCAGAGGGCAAGCATCAGGCGGGCCAGGGCGTATGTGCCGCCCTGTTGATCCGCAATGGCATCAAGGTCCTCAGTCAACGTGACTACCGCACACTGGATCGCATTCTCTGCCGGCTCGACCCCAGTCGTCCCTCGAACCCGGATACCCGAGATCACCATGAGACAGAGTGGTACGTCGAGAAATTCGGATCGAGGAAGGGCTGACGAGTGCCTCAGCGTCACCCGGCGGCGGGCTCCGACTCTCCGCCGGATGGCTCAGAACGAGACGTCGACGGTGAAGCCCACTGGCGGTGATGCCGACGGGTGGGGGGCCGCCTTGTCCGAGCGGACGGCGGCGTCGAGGGCTTTCGAGTTGGTCAGCAGGTCGACCAAGAAGTAGGTCTGGCCCGACTGGACCACCGGCGTCGGCTGGATCGCGCTCACCGAAGCCGTCAGGCGGGAGCCCACCACCGCCGGCAGGGTGGCCCGCGCCTGCTCACCCACGTGGACCTGGGAGATGTCGTCCTGGGGCACCTGGACGACCAACTGGGTCTGCATCGAGTCGAGCGAGACGAGAGCCGCGAAGGTCGGAGACGGGGTCGCTGTTCGTCTGCGGACCCTGCGGGAAGATCTGGATACCCGTCGACTGGTCCTGCGAGACGGACTGCGGTGAGGTGGCTTGGCGCACACCTTGATTGGTGGCCAGCTCGCCGACCGTCCCGCCCACCGACGCCACCACCCCGGAGAACGGGCGCCACCAGCACGGCCTTCGGACAGATTGGACTTGTCGGTGGCGATGCTGGCCTGGTCCTGTTGGATCTGGGCCTCGGTGGTCGAGATCTGCTGTGGGGTGGCCGGCTGGTCGCCGGCGGTCAGGGCGGCCTGGGCCGAGGTCACGTGGGCGGCCGCCTGGCTCACCTGCCGCTCGAGCGCGGTGAGGTCGGCCGCCTGTTGCGCCTCGGCCTGCTGCTCGGCGCTCTGGGCCGTGCTCAGGTTGCCTTGGTCGACCTGGACCTGGCGCTGATCGGTGGCGCACGAGGACGGGGGTGCGGCCGACACGCAGGCCGGGAGGTCGTCGCTGTAGGACTGCTGGTCGGCGGCGAGCAGCTGCTGGTCGCTCGGTGACCTGCGCGGCGGCAGCCGAGACGTCGGCGTCGCTGGTGGTGGTGGTCGTGGCCAGCTTCTGCTGGGCCGAGGTGAGCTGGACCTGTGCCGAGCTGACCGCCGCTTGCAGCTGCTGCAGCTTGGTCGGCGACACCCCGGCCTGCTCTTGGGCGAGCGTCGTCTGGTCGGAGGTCAGCTTGGCCTCGTCCGCGCCCAACTTGGCCTGAAGGGCCGAGGTGTCCTGGGTGGCGAGGCACCTGTCCGGACTTCACCATCTCGCCCACATGGACGGGGATGGCGGCGATGGGGCCGGTGGCCGCCATGTTGAGCTGCGCGGCGGACGCCGGCTGCACCACGCCCGACGCCGAGAGCGGGATCGGCCAGCAGGACGTCGTTGACGGCCAGTCCCAGCAGGGCAGCGGCCACGACCAGGATGGCCCCGGCCAGCACCCCGCGGGCACCGCGGAGTCGGCCGTTATGTCCGGGTGCGAACCGCTGGGCCATCGTCGTCGTTCTCGTCCTCGACCGGGCCGACCGGGACGAGTGCCATGCCGGGGGTCGGGCGCCACGGCGGTCGGCACGTCGTGACGGGGCCGGGCCAGCCCGGCCACGACCTCGTTGAGCCGGGCCACCGCCGGCAGGCCGGCGTCGATGACCGACAGTCATGGGGTCCGGCGCGTCCGCCGAGCTGGGCCCCGACCCAGTGCTGGAGCTGGGCGCTGCATCCGCTCGACCACCTCGGGGTGAGCAGTCGGCCACGTTGTGCTGCTCGCGGGGGTCGTCCGCCAGGTGGTAGAGCTCGACGCCGTCGCGGCCGTAGATGGTGGTCTGCATGGTACTTGATGAACTTCCACTCCGGCGTGCGGACGCCGCGGGCGGCGTTCCAGGTGGCCTCGCTCAACATCACCGCCTCACGGTGGCCGGACACCTCGCCGCGGATGAGGGGCATGAGCGAGCGGCCGTCGATGCCCGTCGGCCTCGGGCAGGCCGAGCACCTCGAGCACGGTCGGCAGCACGTCGACCAGCGCGACCATCGCCGAGGTCTCGAAGGCGGGATGCGACCCGGCGCCCAGAGGATGAGAGGCACGTGGGTGACCGAGTCGTAGAGGCCGGCATGGTCGAACCAGGAGTCGTGCTCGGTCATGTTCTCCCCGTGGTCGCCGAACAGGACGACCAGGGTGTCGTCGAGAAGGTCGAGCTCACCGAGGTGAGCAGAAGAGCCGGCCGATCTCGAAGTCGAGGTAGGCCACCTCGGCGTCGTAGAGGTCGGCGATGTAGTCGAGGTTGGGCATGGCCTCGAGGAAGTCGTAGAGGTTCTGCTTGAACAGCGGGTAGCTCGGCCGTCCTTCGAGCTTGTCGGTGATGTCATGGTCGATGCGGCCGGCCGTGCCGTAGGAGAAGCGCTCCTTGAAGGGAGATGGCGGCAGGTAGGGGATGTGGGCGTCCCAGAAATGGAGGAAGAGGTAGAACTGCTCGGCGGCATGCTCGTCGAGCCACGGGAAGCCCGATGCCGTTGATCACCGAGCCCGGTGACCGCGAGCGGCCGGCCGGCGGCATGTAGTCGTCGTAGCCCCGGATGAACCAGTCCTTCATGGCGAAGAGGTGGTCGACGGCGCCGGTCACGTAGCCGTGACGTCGGAGCAAGGACGGCATCCACAACGTGTCCTCGTCGAGGTAGGCGGCCGGGTGGAAGTGGGAGACGATGCCCGTCCGGATGCCGAACTGGCCGGTGAAGATGGCCGTGTGTGAGGGCTGGGTCGGGATGTCGGAGGCGTAGCACTGGGTGAACAGCGCGCCCTTCCGAGGCGATGCGGTCGAGGTTGGGAGTGAGCCCACGGTTGTTGCCGATGCAGCCGAGCCGGTCGGCCCGCAAGGTGTCGAGTGAGCAGAAGACGAGCCTCATGACGCGAGCGGTCCCGAGACACCGGCGCCACGGCACCCGATCCCGCCCGGACGTCCGGCCCCGTCTCCTCGACCGTCACGATCGGTGGTGACGACGGCACCGTCGCGCCCGGAGTGCGCATGGCCCCTGCCTCTCCGCAGGGTCGGCGACACCTCGCCCGTCGCGCCCGAACCCTGCCCCTCCTCGGCGAGCATAGCCAAGTAGCTACACTCCGTGTGAGGTTGACCACGTAGCGTGTTAGCTTTGGTAGGACCGAGGGCGGCCGCCACGTGGGCAGCGAGGTGGGCCGGGGCCGCCTGGATGCACAGGCGAGAGTCGGTCCGGCGCTCACCGAAGCGACGGAGCCGACCGAGGGGCTGCGCACGAGCGAATGAACTTCGACCTACTCAACGGGGTCCGGCCGCTCGCCCTCCTGCTCGTGGTCGATGGGGCCCTGCTCGCCTTCCTTGCTCTATCCGCTTCGACGCAGCTACCCCGATGACCAGGGCGACGGGCTCGCCCTCGTCCTCCTGCCCAAGCCGGCACTCCCGTCCTACTGGCGGGTGCCCGCGTTCGGTGTCCTTTTCCTCGCTGCTCTTCGTCGCCTACCACTCGCTCCGCGGGGCGTGGAGCCCGGACCTGATCTACGCCGACTGGGTGACCCGGATCTGCGACTCGGTGCTCCGCTCACCGGCCGAGGTCGCCGGCTACCTGGCCGGCTTCACCCTGGGCCTGCGCTTCCTCGTCTTCGGGACCATCGTCTGCCTGGCCGCTGGTGGGCCGGGGGAACGGGCTGCGGCGGTGCTGTCATCGCCTTCCAGGC
This sequence comes from uncultured Acidimicrobiaceae bacterium, assembly GCA_963774915.1. Classification (GTDB taxonomy): domain Bacteria; phylum Actinomycetota; class Acidimicrobiia; order Acidimicrobiales; family RAAP-2; genus CAVSNH01. The sequence goes on from CAVZGR010000002.1 coordinate 293,730, forward strand.
CGTCCTCTACCTCGTGACCATGGTCTTCATCGATGCCACCATGGTCACCGTCGAGGTCATCGTCGGCGTCCCGGTGGCGCCGACCACGCTGCTCGGCAACTTCGCCGCCGTCGATGGTGGCCGCCCTGGCCATGACCCGGATGCAGTACGCCAACTACGCCCTGCCACGCCCCGTCGGCCGTTCCCTTCGTGCAGCGGCCCGCGGCTGGCCGACGCCTGGACACTGGGCGGCGTCACCGTCGCCGGCCATGGCCATCTGCATGAGCGGACTGCTTGCTCATCTTCCATCTGGCCAATCCGGAGTGGCGGCCGGCGCTGTCCCTGGTGCTGCCCGTGCCCTTCGCCGAAGGCTCCTTCCTCATCCGCAGCGCACTGCTCGCCCTGGTCAACGGCTTCACCGTGCGGCCCGAGCCCCCGGTCGGCGACGAGCGGCCCCCCATCGACGTGATCATCCCCGCCTACAACGAAGCCGAGGTCATCGTCGAGACCCTGCAGGCCATCGACGTGGCCGCCGGTCGCTACGGCGGCCCGGTCCGGGTCATCCTCATGAACGACGGTTCGAGCGACCGCACGAAGGAGCTGGCGGAAGCGACCATGCACGGATTCCGCCATGCCCACGGCCACGTCTACGACGGCCGGCACGGCGGCAAGTCCGAGGCCCTCAATGCCGCCTTGGCCCTCACCACCTCCGACGTCGTGGTCCGAATCGATGCCGACACCATCGTCGGCGAGTGGTCACTCGTCTACCTGCCTCGCTGGTTCCGCGACCCCCAGATCGGGCTGGTCGAGCCGATGTGCTTCCCGAGGAGCGGACGGCGGTCGGTCTTCCCGCACATGCGGCTGTTCGAGGAGCTCAAGCAGTTCGGGCTCAACCACCGGACCATGACGACCGTGGACGGCGTCAACGTCGTGCCCGGGGTCTTCACCGCCTTCCGCCGCAACGTGGCCGTCGCGCCTCGGCGGGTTCACCGTGGGCATGAACGGCGAGGACGGCGATTTCACCTTGCGGTTCAGCCGGCTGGGCTACCGCACGTGGATGGACCCGAAGATCGTCGTCTTCGAGGACGTCCCGCCGACCTATTCGGAGATCCGTGAGCAGCGGGTGCGCTGGGGGAGGGCCGTGCACCACAACCAGGCCCGCCACGGGCCGTACCGGGCCGGGGTGGCCACGCCCAAGGTCTGGTTCAACCAGACCCAGCAGTTCTTCAAGTGCACCTTCGCCCCGGCTCGGCTCCTCCTGCCCGCCTACCTGCTCCTCACCGCGGTGTTCGAGGGGACGGAGCGCACGTCATCTTCGTCTTCGTCGGCGGCTACGTGGCTGCCGAGATCGTGTTCATGCTGCTGCAAGGTCTGCTCACGGCCGGCTATCGGCAGTTCCGGCACTTCGGGTGGGTCGTGCTCTGGCCCTTCTGGCACGAGGTGCTGCTCGTGTTCTCAACCGATGCCTGGATCAGCCTGCCCGGGCGGCCGATCGGCCTCCACGGCACGAGCCCGGTCCGCATCACCCAGGCGGTCATCCATTGAGGTCGGTCCGCAAGCACGATCAGATCGTCGGAGGTCCCGATCGGGCTCGGCAGGAGCGGGGCTCGGGGGCCGGGGTGAGGTTCATCTACTTCGACATCGACACCCTCCGGCCGGACCACCTCGGCTGCTACGGCTACCCGCGGCCGACGAGCCCGACCATCGACGCCCTGGCCGCTGAGGGGACGGTGTTCGAGCACGTGTCTACGCGTCGGACACGCCCTGCCTTCCCTCGCGCACCGCCCTCTGCACCGGGCAGTTCGGTATCCGCAACGGCGCCGTCAACCACGGCGGGGTGGCAACCGACCCGTTCCCCGAGGGCGCCGATCGCCGATTCCAGACGGCGGCGGCCCGCCACAGCTGGATGAGCGCGCTGCGCGATGTCGGCTTCTGTACGGCGTCGATCAGCACTTTCGCCGAGCGCCACTCCGCCTATCACTTCGACGCCGGTTTCAACGAGTGCCTACAACCTCGGTACCCGCGGGCTGGAGACGGCCGACCAGGTGGCGGCCGTGGCCCGCGACTGGCTGACCCGCAACGGACGAGCGGGACGATTGGTTCCTCCACGTCCACCTCTGGGATCCGCACACCCCCTACCGGACACCGGCCGCCTTCGACGACGGGCTCGCCGGGCATCCCGGCGCCGCGCTGGCTCACCGAGGAGGTGCGCGCCGAGCACTGGGGCCTTCCCGGGCCCCACTCGGCCCAAGAGGTGGCCGGCTTCGGCCCCCGAGCGGTGTGGGACGGCTGGCCCCGTCAGCCGCAACAGATCGGCGACATGGACGCCGTGCGGCGGATGTTCGACGGCTACGACAGCGGGGTCCGCTACGCCGACCACCATCTGGGAACGGTCGTCGACACCCTCGCCCGCATCGGCGTTCTCGACGAGACGGCCATCATGGTCTCGTCCGACCACGGCGAGAACCTCGGCGAGCTCGGCATCTACTGCGACCACCAGACCGCCGACGCCTGTACGACCCATCTGCCCCTGGTCCTGCGATGGCCCGGGCTTGCCGTGTCGGCGTCCGTGGCGGCGGGGCTCCACTACCAGATCGATGTCGATGGCCACCGTGCTCGAATCTGCTCGGGGCCACCGTGCCCGACCGGTGGGACGGCCGCTCGCTTCGCCGCCGAGCTGTCCGGGCCGGGCAGCGGCCGCGACCACCTGGTCCTCTCCCACGCGGCGTGGACGGCCCAGCGCTCCGTCCGCTTCGACCGGTGGCTCTGCATCCGCACCTACTTCGACGCCTATCACGGCTATCCCGCCGGTGCTGCTCTTCGACCTCGACGCCGACCCCCACGAACAGCACGACGGCGCCGACGAGCGTCCCGACGTCGTGACCCAGGCCCTCGCCCTCCTCGGCGAGTGGGGGACGGCGGCGCTGCTTCGGTCGACGACCGGCGTCGACCCGCTCTGGCTGGTGCTCGAAGGAGGCGGCCCGTGGCATGCCCGGGTGAACCTGACTGGTACCTCCGTCGCCTGCGGGCGACCGGGCGGGGCAACTGGGCCGACGTCTTCGAGAAGACGGCCCCGCGCCCCACCGCCTCCTTGGATCCCGCCTTCCTCAACCCGTCGATCCCTGACGACAGCTGATGGCCCGGGCAGGCGTGATCGCGCGAAGGGCTCGTCGTCTTCGTCGAGACCGGGTCTGTCGATCTACGATCGGCAACCATGAGGCCAACCGATGCAGAGCAGCTCCATGATCCTCATCTGGATGATCCTGGCCATCGTGCTCCTCGTGATGGTGCTCGGCGGATTCGTCGGCCGGGCACGCAGCCGGCGCGAGCCGCAGGACGAGCGAGTGAAGAGCGGGACCCACCCGCATCATCCTGGCCCCTCCCATCACGGTCGTGGCGCCAAGCGGGGCCGGGCGGCGCCGCCACAAGCGCTGAGCAATCGGCGCCCTGCCGTTCTCCCAGCTACAGCCCAGACTCGTGTCCGTGCCATAGGGTCGGTGGCATGCCCGTCTACCGCCTTGGCGACCTCGCGCCCCGCGTCCATCCTTCGGCCTACGTCCATCCCGAGGCCGTCGTCATCGGCGACGTGACCGTCGGCGCCGAGTCGACTGTCTGGCCGTCGGCCGTCCTGCGCGGCGACTACGGCACCATCACCATCGGCGCGCGCACGTCGGTACAGGACGGGACGGTCATCCATGCCGGACCCGGGTTTCCCCACGACTGTCGGTGACGGCTGTGTGATCGGCCATCTCGCCCATCTCGAGGGGTGCCAGCTGGAGGACGAATGCCTCGTCGGGTCGGGCTCGGTGGTCCTCCACCATGCGGTGGTCGGCACCGGGCCACGGTCGGAGCCAACGCCGTCGTGCCCGAACGGCACGCTGGTGCCCGAGCGGAGCCTTGGCCGTCGGCGTGCCGGCCACCAGTCCGGCCCGGCGCCTCGCGGTACGGAGATCATCCGGGTGGCGGCGGCCGAGTACGTGGCCAACGGCCGGCGCTACCGCGCGGACGCTCGTGCGCGTCGATCGCCCCGACTGATGGCTGGTCCCCGTTCGCCGGCGGACGGTGGGGCAGACTCGGCCTATGACCGCGGTCCTCACCGCAGACGGCTCGAGTGGACCGCGACTCCACGAGCAGGTGGCCGAGCGCCTGCGTTCCGAGCAGTTCTTCTGGCTCGACATCGACGGGGTGGACGACGAGGTCAAGTCCATGCTCGGGGACACCTTCGGGATCCACCCCCTGGCCTTCACCAGTGCCTGCGAATTCCACCAGCGGCCGAAGGTCGAGGACTACGACGACTACACCTACATGGTGGCCTACGGGGCGACGGACGGTGGACGAGGGAGCGAGCCTCGTCGAGGTCCATTTCCTCTTCGCCGCCCACTACGTGGTCAGCATCCACCACGGCAAGTGCGCCGGCCCTCGACGCGGTGCGGGACCGCCTCGCCCAGCATCACGGCGCCGAGGTCGAGTCCCCCCAGATCGTGCTCGTGTACTTGATGATCGATCAGCTGGTGGACACGTTCTTTCCCGTGCTCGAGAAGTTCGACAATGCCATCGACGATCTCGAGGACGCCATCCTGGTGCGCCCGACCGAGGAGCAGCTCGGCAAGCTCTTCGACATGAAGCGGTCACTCATCGCCATTCGCCGGGTGGTGACCCCGCAACGGGACATGTTCGCCGGTGTCTCGGCCGGCATCATCGAGATCCCGGGGGTCACCGACCAAGGGCGAGCGCTACATGCGCGACCTCTACGACCACCTCATCCGTATCAGCGACTTAGTGGACTCCTACCGCGACCTTCTGAGCGGTGTGATGGACACCCATCTCTCGACCGTGTCCAACCGCCTCAACGAGGTCATGAAACAGCTGACGATCATCGCCACCATCTTCTTGCCTCTCTCCTTCTTCACCGGCTTCTTCGGACAGAACTTCGCCGTGCTGGTGAGAGCCATCCAGGGCGAGCGCGCCTTCTGGGCGCTCGGGATCGGCCTCGAGATCCTGGCCGTGGTCGTCCTCGTCTATCTGTTCAGGAAGCGGGGCTGGCTCAGCCAGACGGGCTGAGCGGGCAGGTGTCGTAGCCGGTCGGGGGCGTGCCGGGTTCGTCGATGACGTCTGGTCCCGTCCTGACCGGGCCGACGGCGCCGACCGAGTCGAACGGCACCGACAGGACCGAGCCGCACGCTGAGCAACGAGCCGATCGAGAATGGTCGACAACGCGGAAGCAATGGATCCAACCGAGAGGAGAGACCCGACCGATCCGATCGAAAGGATGGAGCCGACCGAGCCGATCGACAGGATCGAGCCGACGGATCCAATGGAAAGGATGGACCCGACCGATCCCGAGGACCACAGCGAGCCGCCGCTCGAGGCGACCTCGTGGGACGGAATGGCACGGCGCCGCTAGTCACGCCACCGAAGCCGTGTGCACTGCGTTGCCAGCCGGGTCGAGGACGTACCAGAGCCCGCCGGCATTGGTCAGGGCCTGGCCGGTGGCCTTGCCCGGGAGCCGCGGTCGGGTGGCCAGAGGTAGAGCGGCCATCCGTTGTAGGTGATCTGCCTCGTCCCGTCACGTGCGCGGGGCGGTGCTGAGCAGGCGCCGATTGGATCCCGGGCCCGGCGATCGGCCGTGACACCCCGGTCGGAAGCACGAGGGGCGGCCACGCCGACGGCGCAGATGCCGTAGCAGCGGGACGGCGACGCCTTGTCTATCCGTCGAGTAGAGGTAGAGGGTGAGGCCTTGGCCGTCGACCAGCACGGCGCCCAGCCCGGCGACCTGGCCCACCTTGACCTCGTAGACGGGCCCGTGCTCGAGGTGCGGCGGCGTCGTGACGTACGGGTTGGTGATGGCAGTGCCCTGGCGGGTGCAGCCGGCCACGACGAGGAACAACGAGGACACGGCAGCAACCCGCCCGACCCTGGCGGTGCCGACGGTCGACGCCAAGGTGGCGTCTCACCCGGCTGTCACCGTCGGGGTACGCCTGCATCGGCGTCGCCGCGCCTGCGCCGGCGAGGATGTCCTCGAGCGGGGGAGCGGGGTAGGGCCCGCTGCCCGGGTCGCCAGCCGGCGGCCAGCTTCTGCTCGGCCACGCCATCTTCGGCCCAGACGTGGCACGTGTTGCGGGCCCAGGGGGCATTCGAGGTCCCGCTCAGGAGGTCGTCGGCTCGACCCTCGCGGAGCTCGCGGGCCCGTCCGCGAGGTGACCGCCTGGACGACCACCGGGCCGATCGATCGGGCCAGTTGATCGAGATGGGTGCATCCGTTCGGGCCGGACACGAGCGACTGCACGGCGCGGGTGAATCCGCGGGTCACGCTCAAGCCGGCGAGGCCGGCAAAGGCGGCGACGATCCCCGGGCACTCCGGCATGAGGGAAGGTGTGCATGACGGCCGTGCACTCGGAGATGGTCATGTCCGACCGTCGCACCCGAACCCGCAGCTCCATGTCGTGCACCTCGGTGGCGCCGTCGACGGCCCACGGGTCGACTGTCCCGCAGGCGCCCGATGACGAGCAGCTCCTCACCCTCGTCGAACGCCTCGAAATCGATGGCGCGCCGGTGGAGGAGGATCGCATCCCCATCGCTCGCCGTCATTTCGGGTCGGGAAGGTCGACGACGCGGTAGGACCACAGCTCGCTGTGCCGTCCGACCGGCTGCGGATCGGTCTCGCCCGAGGTCCGATCGCCGTCGCCACGGTGACCATGGGCGAATGCCGGCGAGGAGACCCAGGCATTGAACGGCATCGTCGTCCCGCCAGCGCGTGACGACCAGCCAGGTGTCGCGTCCGTCGTCAGGCCGAAGCAGCTCGAAGCCCTCGAAGCCCTCCACATCGTCGACGGCGCCGGCCCGGTGGGCGAAGCGGTGCGGCCAGTTCGTCGCCGGCACCCTCGCGGACGGTGATGGCGTTGATCTTTATGACGCTCACGGGCCTGATCATTGCCGTCGGTGAGAGGGGCGCCAAGTCGGGCACCGCGATGCGCTCCGAGGTGGCCATCGGCCCAGCATCCGGCCTCGAAACGGCCGAGTGGTCACATCCACGTAATTACGGTCGTGTGATACGGTGGCTTCCACGCTGACCCTCAGGCTCCGGTTCACGGTCAAGCTGTGGGAGAGGTGGAGGATCGACATGGCCCAGCGGCAGGGGAGAGCAGCGGTTCCGGCGGAAGCAGGGGTTCCGCGGAGCGCAGGTCTGCGCCTTGGTCGGAATCACCTACCGGCAACTCGACTATTGGGCCCGTACCGGATTGCTCCGTCCATCGATCACCGATGCCACCGGCAGCGGCAGTCAGCGGCGCTACTCGTACGGTGACGTACTCGAGCTCAAGGTCATCAAGCGCCTGCTCGATGCCGGCCTCAAGCTGCAGCAGGCTCGTCGAGCCGTCGAATGCCTGCGCGGTGATCTGGGCAGCGATGTCGCCTCTGCACAGCTGGTGCTTGGTGGAGAGCCGGTCGGTGCTCGCCCACTCCGACGGTGAGCTTGTCGACCTTCTTGCCGGCGCCCAAGGTGTGTTCAACATCCTGCCGCTGGCGGGTGTGGTGTCCGAGCTGGACGCGGCCATCCTGGAGATCAACGAAGCTCCGAGCCGCGACTCGGGCGCCGCAGCCCCGAGGCCGACCGATGCTGGCCGGCTCCTCGATGCTGGCCGGCGGCGAGGTCGCCGGCGGTTGAGTGCCGTCGTGAACGCAGTGCCGGCCGACATCCAAGCCGAGCCGGTTCGCTTCGCTCACGATTCCGAGCGGCGCTTCGCCCGCATCCTCGACTTCTACGGCGTCACGTGGGAGTACGAGCCGGTCGAGTTCGCGCTCGACTGGGATGTCGACGGTCGTCCGGTTGCCGCCTTCCGTCCCGACTTCTGGTTGCCCGATCCCGGCCTGTTCGTCGAGCTCACGACCCTCAACCAACGGCTGGTGACGAAGAAGAACGGCAAGATCCGTCGAATGGCGCTGCTTGTATCCGGACGTACGCATCACCGATTCTCTACCAGCGCGACACCCTGGCCCTCTTGGCCAAGTACGGCCTGGCCGGGACGGGCCGCCGACCGGACATCGCCCGCACGGCCTGAGCCAGACCCGGCCGGTAGTCTCTCGCAGGTGTCCGATCCCGCGACGGTCGTCGGTGAACCCCCGACCGCCAGCGAGAGCTCCGGCTCTCCGCCACACCGCTCTGATCGACGCCCACCGCCGCCTCGGAGCCAAACTGACCGGCTTCGGCGGGTGGGAGATGCCGCTCGCCTATCCGACCGGCACGGTGGCCGAGCACCTGGCCTGCCGGACGGGACGCAGTCGTCTTCGACGTGAGCCACCTCGGCACCGTCCGCGTGGTCGGGCCCAGGCCTTCGATCGGCTCCAGGAGACCCTGTCGAACGACCTGCGCAAGGTGCACGTGGGCCGGGCCCAGTACACCCACCTCCTCGATGACGCCGACGGCTCGGTGGTCGACGACATCATCGTCTGGTGGGTGGCCGACGAGACCTTCGACGTCATGCCCAATGCCTCGAACACCCACCGGGTGGTGGCCGCCGTGGGTGGGACCGACACCACCGACGGAGCGGTGCGTGCTCGCCGTCCAAGGGCCCCGGGCCCGGCAACGCCTGGCGCAGGTTGCTCCCGACGCGGCGGCCGTCCCCGGTTCGGCGTGACCTCCTTCGTTTGGCACGGCACGAGCATGCCTGGCCGCCGGCACCGGCTACACCGGCGAGGACGGGGTCGAGTGTGCGGTCCCGGTGGACGTGGCCGAGGCGTTCTGGAACGCGGTGCTGGCCGCCGGCGTGCAGCCGGCCGGTCTCGGGGCCCGCGACACCCTGCGCCTCGAGGCCGCCCTCCCGCTCCACGGACACGAGCTCGGGCCGGGCATCACTCCGCTGCAGGCCGGACTCGGATGGGTCGTGGGATGGGACAAACCGTCCTTCCGGGGTCGCCAGGCACTGCTCGCCGAGCGCGACCGTGGCGTGAGCCGCCGGCTGGCCGGGTTAGCCACCGAAGGCCGGCAGCCGCCCACGAGAAGGTGGCATCGTCCTCGCAGGACGGGCGCCGAGTGGGGTCGGTCACAAGCGGTAACTTCTCGCCGGTCCTCGGCCACGGCATCGCCCTCGCCTTTGCTCGAACCGACCTGACCGATACGGGGACCGTCGTCGAGGTCGAACAGCGGGGGCGGCGCCTCGGTGCCGCGGTGGCGGAGACGCCCTTCGTCCAGCCCGGGACGGCGTCACGCCCGAAGTAAGCCGACCATGACAACGATCACGACCCAACAACACCACGACCTAGGCGACCGGTGGGCAACTACATCCCCCATACCGATGACGAGATCGAGGCCATGCTGGCCTTCCTCGGCCTGTCCACGCTCGAGGACCTTTTCGCTGTCATCCCCGAAGCCGTTCGCCTGCAGCATTCGCTCGAGCTGGCTGACGGGGTGGGGGAGCCAGACGTGCTCGCCCACATGGAGGCATTGGGAGAGCGCAACCAGGCCCGCAGCGACCGGTCTGATCTGCTTCGCCGGCGGGGGTGCCTACGACCACGAGGTCCCCTCCGTCGTCCGGGCGCTGGCCGGTCGTTCGGAGTTCGTAACCTCCTACACCCCGTACCAGGCCGAGGTGGCCCAGGGCGTCCTGCAGGCGGTCTTCGAGTACCAGACACTGGTGGCGCGGCTGGCCGGACTTCCCATCGCCAACGCCTCCCTCTATGACGGGGGGAGCGCCACGGTCGAGGCGGTGAACCTGGCCGCAGCGGCCACCGGGCGCCCGACCGTGTGGGTGTCGGCCGGCGTCCACCCCCATTGGCGCCAGATGCTGTCCACCTTCGCGGCGGGGACCGGCCACGTCGTGCGCACCGTTCCTCTGCGGGACGATGTCACCGACTGGGGATCGGTGCCGGCCGTGACCGCGGCCGACGACGCCCCCGGGGCCGTGGTCGTGGGCTATCCGAACTACCTCGGCTGCCTCGAGGACCTGGTTGCCGCACGCTCGCTCTGTGACGCAACAGGCGCCCTGCTGGTGGTGGCCACCGACCCAGTGGTTGCCGGCGTCTGCCGTTCGGTGGGGGAGTGGGGCGCCGACGTCATGGTCGGGGAAGGGCAGGTTTTCGGCACAGCCCTGGGCTTCGGCGGTCCGTACCTCGGTCTGTTCGCCACTTCCTCGACCCACGTGCGCCGGCTACCCGGCCGTTTGGTGGGGGAGACCCGTGACGTGGTCGGGCGGCGCGCCTATGTGACGACATTGCGTACCCGCGAACAGGACATCCGCCGCGAGAAGGCGACGTCCAACGTGTGCACCAACCAGACGCTCATGGCTGTGACGGCCGCCATCCAGCTGGGTTGGCTGGGCACAGCCGGACTGGCCGACCTGGCCCGGCGCTGTGCCGTGGCCACCCACTACACCCGTGAGGCGCTGCTGCGGCTGCCAGGCGTCGAGCCGTTGGGCGACGCACCGATCGTGCGGGAGTTCGCCGTTCGGCTACCCGTCGCTGCGCCTGTCGTCGTCGAGCGCATGGCCGAAGCCGGCTTCCTGGCCGGCATCGCCCTCGATGAGGAGTTCGCCCCAGAGGACAGTGGGCTCCTGGTGGCGGTGACCGAGCGGCGCACCCGCGAGGAGATCGACGCCTACGTCACGGCCATGGAGAAGGCACTCTCATGACGGCCGCGGCCGGTGGCCAGGCGAGCAGCGCCCCCTTGCTCGGTGGGGACGAGGAGCCCACGCTCTTCGAGCTCTCCCAGCCGGGGCGTACCGCCCATTCCTTCCGCACGACGGGGATACCCGAGGTGACATCGACGAGATCATTCCGGAGGCTCATCGGCGCCGGGAGCCGCTCGGCCTCGCCGAGGTGGCCGAACGCGATCTCGTGGCCCATTTCACGCGGTTGTCCCACCGGCAGTACTCGGTCGACCTCGGGCGCCTACCCGCTCGGCTCCTGCACCATGAAGTACAACCCCAAGGTGTGCGACGCAGTCGCCGCCCTGCCCGGACTGGCCGGCGTGCATCCGGCGGCACCGGCATCGCTCGTCCAGGGGTGGCTCGCCCTTCTCGTCGAGCTCGAGGAAGCCCTCTGTGCCATCACCGGGATGGCAGCCGCGACGCTGCAGCCGGCAGCCGGTGCCGCCGGGGAGCTCACCGGCCTGCTGCTCATGCGGGCGTGGCACGAGGCCCAGGGATCGGTGCGGACCAAGGTGATCATTCCCGACTCGGCACATGGCACCAACCCGGCCTCGGTGACCCTTGGCGGATACGAGGCCATCACGGTGCCGAGCGACGCCCGTGGCTGCGTCGACATGGCCGCCCTGCACCGCGTCCTCGACGACCAGGTGGCCGGCATCATGCTGACCAACCCGAACACCCTGGGCCTCTTCGAGGAGGACATCGCCGCCATCGCGGCGGCCGTCCACGGGGTCGGCGGGCTGCTTTATTACGACGGCGCCAATCTCAACGCCATCCTGGGCGTGGCCCGGCCTGGCGACATGGGCTTCGACATCGTCCACATGAACCTGCACAAGACGTTCGCCACCCCTCACGGTGGCGGGGGACCGGGTGCCGGTCCGGTGGCCGTCTCCGAGCGCCTCACGCCCTTCCTGCCCGGGCCTCGGGCCGTGCGTACCGCTGGGGCGGGCGACGACACTGTCTACAAGTGGGAGCAGCCCAGCCGCTCCATCGGCCGCGTGCACGCTTGGCATGGCAACGCTCTTGGTGCTGGCCCGGGCGTTGGCCTACATCCTGGTCAACGGGGGAGACGGACTGCGCCGAGTGGCGGAGGTCGCCGTTCTCAACGCCAACTGGATCCGGCTGCGGCTGGACAGCGTCTACGACGTACCCTTCGATCGGCCGTGCATGCACGAAGTGGTGCTGTCGGCCCGGTCCCTCAAGGCTGCCCACGGCGTGAAGGCGGTCGACGTGGCCAAGCGCCTGCTCGATGAGGGCTTCCACGCCCCGACCGTCTACTTCCCCCTCATCGTGGAAGAAGCCCTCATGATCGAGCCCACCGAGACCGAGAGTCCACAGACTCTCGAGGCGCTGGCCGCCGCCCTCGAGCGCATCGCGGCCGAGGCCCGCGACGAGCTGGGGGCGGCGCAGATGCCCGATCACCCGGTGCGCACGCCGGTGGGCCGTGTCGATGAGGCGCGTGCCGCCCGACAGCTGATTCCGACGTTCGACGCCCGTCCGGCCTGACATCCGGATGCGGGTCTCGCTTCGTTTCGGCTCGGGTCACTCGAGCAGTGGGCCTGCCTCTGGTCCGAACGTCGACTCCTCGACGCGAGAAAGGCCCCCGGTCTACCCGGGGGCCTTTCTCAACTAAGTGCGCCGCTCTCGATCAGAACGGAATGGTCTTGCCTGGATAGTTCTCGACGATGATGTTATCCATCGAGTCCTCGTAGGCACAGGCCACTGACTTGAGGTGCTTGGTCCCGATCAGATCGGTGGCCGTGCCGCCAGTGTCCACGCTGGTCGCGTCGGCCTCGGCTAGTGCGGAGTAGCCTGACATTGCCGGGCACTTGTCCGACTTGCCAAACTTCTCCTTGTAGGTCTCGGTCCCGGTTGAGGTCAAGCCGGAGTCCCACGTGGTCGTGTAGGTCCCTGCCGTTGTGTTCGTTGCGATCGTGCCACCACCCCCGGTGTCGGCGGTGTCGTTGCAGCCGGACAGGGTCTGGGTTGATTCATTTCCTGACAAACTCGTACACTTACCGGTCACCTGCTTCGTCTTCGCCGCTGCGACGCCCCCGGGGACGGCGACGGCCAGTCCCATCCCGACCACCAACGCGCTCGCGGCAATCAACCGAACCGGAAATTTCATTTGCCCTCCAAATGTGTTTGCTTTAGGGCGAAGTCACTTACCCCGCCCCCCCTTTTCTTCCTGTAGGGACGCTATTCCTTTTTTAACTTGACGTCAATGTTATTAACCGATCACAGGTTCGCCTACCTCACCCGATTTGGTGGTCGGTGCAGGGACCCTCGGAGTAGTGACTCATCAGCGCCACTGACGACGAGGGCGTTCTCCGTGTACGGCCTCTCGGAGTTGAGGAAGGCGATCAAATTACCGAGGGGTTACTTGCTAGCCGAAAGGGACCAGCAGGGCGGGAGGGAACGATTAGGACTGGCCCGTTCAGGCGGAGGGTCGTCCCAGTGCGATCTGGTCTGGCGTGAGCACATCCACGGAGCGGTCACCGCACGCACCATCCCCTGGAATACTCGAGCGCTCGTCGCCCTCTACGTCACCTCACCGTTGCGTAAATGGTCAAAGCCTGACGTTCCGCTCAATCCAACAGGTCCGGCTGTTCACGGACGATGCGCTGGAAGAGCGGCTGAAAGCTGTACCAGCCGGCGATGTGCGAGCCGACCTGGCCCAGCGTGACCTTGGCCATGTCGGGGTCGATGAGGACCGGCGTTCCGGCCGCTTCGGCCAGCAGCTGCGCTTGGCACGAACGCTCCATGGTGATGAACCACCAGGCCGCTTCATCGACGGAGTGGCCAACGGTGAGCAGACCGTGGTTACGCAGGATCACGGCCTTGTCGTCGCCGAGGGTGTGGGCGAGGCGCTTACCCTCCTCGAGGTCGAGAACGACCCCGGTGTAATCGTCGAAGACGCCGTGGTCTTCGTAGAAGGCGCAGACGTCCTGGGTGATGGGATCGAGCGGTCGGCCGAGGGCAGACCACGACTTCCCGTAGATGGAATGAGCGTGGGCAGCCGCAACCACGTCGGGGCGGGCTTCGTGGACCTGCGAATGGATCACGAATGCCGCCTTATTGACCATGGCGTTGCCCTCGACTACCTCGCCCGTCCGGTTGACGAGGATCAGATCTGAGACCCGGATGTGTCCGAAATGCATCCCGAAGGGGTTGACCCAGAAGTGGTCGAGCTGCTCGGGATCGCGGGCCGTGATGTGGCCAGCCAGACCCTCGTCGAAACCGAACTTCGAGAACAACCGGAAGGCAGCCGCCAACCGTTGCTTGCGGTAGAGCCGCTCTTCGACTGGATTTTCGACACCCTTGTCCAATGACCTCGTCACGACTTCAGGCACAGCGACTCCTCTCGAACAACGACGAGCTTCGGGCGGACGGTCCCCTCAGTCTACGATTTCGCCCCCGTCGCGGCCCGGGGCCTCTGGACGCCGGCCGACGGGTCGTAGCAGGGCTCCCGCCACGACCAAGAACCAACATCGCACCCCATCGAACGGGAAGGCCGGCCCACACCTGTCTCCAGTGTCGCGTCCCATCCGGTGCGTCTCCGGTTCGCAGCCCACCCGAGCAAACAACCCCGAACAACGAAGGGCGGCGAGAGGGGAGTGAAATGGCCAGTTCAGGGGCCCTCCCCGCTAGTCCTGTGACTTGACATAATATACATTATCGGCGGGTTTCCAGGAGGGCTCGGCACCGGCAATTACGTTCGTCGTAGTACTCGGAAGTGGTCGAAAACGTCCTGGCTGGGCCTCTTGCCAGGCACTGGATGACGATCGTGTGGGAGCTCGGCTACTGGCGGACGGGCTCGATGAATTCGCCGACAAGGTCTTCGGCGGCATCAAGAAGGTGTTCGAGTGCGCCTCGATAATCCGGATGGCGACCGCCACCGCCAATGTCGGCCGTGACATCCACCACTGCGGCTTCGAGCCGGTAGAGCCGGTCATGGAGCCGGCGAAGGTCGTCGTCAGCAACGATGGATTGGCCGTCGGGAAGGCGCAGCGAGGCGGCGCGGCGGCGGGCCTCGAAGGCTCGTTGGCGATGGGAGGGCGAGCAGAACTGCCGGGGTCGCCCTGCCCCGGTCCGTTGGTCGATCGGACGGTGACACCAGGCGCACCTTGGCCCTTCCGAGTATTTCGCCACTGTGACGATATTAGGTCCAAGTGACCCTCGTCGTGCGTGACCGATCGGCTTCGGGCCGCCTTCGCCATTGTGCGTAAGCGCAGCCGCGCCCTGGTTGAATCGACGGATGGCGATGAATCAGCACGGAACCAGGCATATCGGGATACTGCTCTTTCCGGACGTCGAGGAGCTCGACGCCGTGGGACCATGGGAGGTGCTGGCCTTCTGGACCCGCCAGTTCCCCGGGGACGGCTATTCCGTCGGCTGCCTCTCTCGTGACGGCGCACCGGTGCTGGCGGCCAAGGGTCTGGGGATCGAGGCCCATTACTCCTTCGATGATGCTCCCCCACTCGACGTCCTGATCCACCCCGGGGGAAGGGGCACTCGCCCGCAGCTCGAGGACGCCGAGCACCTCGACTGGGTCCGACGTCAGCGGGCAGCGGTTCCGATCATGGCGAGCGTGTGCACCGGTGCTTTGGTGTACGCGGCGGCCGGCCTCCTGTCCGGACGGCCGGCAACGACACACTGGGCCTCGCTCGACCTCTTGGCCGAACTCGACGCGAGCATCGAGGTCCGTCGGGAGACGCGGTTCGTTGACGACGGCGACGTCGTGACCTCGGCGGGTGTGTCGGCCGGCATCGACATGGCCCTCCACCTCGTTGCCCGTCTCGCCAGCCGTGAGCGGGCCGAAGCTGTGCGGCGAGGCATCGAATACGCGCCGGCCTCGCTATCCGAGGGCGCAGACTGAAAGGATTCGGGACCTGTGGCGCGACCTCGGACCACGGTGCGCGAGATGCGTGCCGATGAATTCCACATTCGCATCGACTATTTCCATCGCGCGACCGACGCAGAACTGATCGTCCTCGGTGTCGACCGGGCTCGCCTCCCCTCTCCTCGAACCTGGCAGGAGAGCTACGACGAGGACCTGTCACGGCCACTCAAGGAACGGTCCGGCTACGCGCTCCTCTGGATGCTCGACCATGTCATCGTCGGCTTCAGCACTGCCGACCAGATCGTCTTTGGCCAAGAGGCGCGTATGCACCTGCACATCGTCGATGCCGACCGACGCCGCCAGGGACTTGGAACTCAATTCGTGCGCCTGTCGGCCAAGGCATACTTCGAGATCTTCGAGCTACAGCGGCTCTTCTGCGAGCCGAACGCCGTCAACGTGGCCCCGAACCGGACGTTGCAGCGAGCCGGTTTCCGCTACGTCTTGAGCCGTGAGTGCACACCCAGCCCGATCAACTTCCCGCAGGTCACCACCCAGTGGGTGCTGGAGCGGGATCGGGCCGGCCTCGATGGTGGTCGCGACGGTCGCGCCTAGCCTCGAGCTACGGCGGGCCAGTGCAGCGCCGTGTCGACGACGTCTCCGCCGAGCCCGGCCGGAGGGAGACGGTTGGGCTTGCGCCGCCGCTCTCTTCCTCCGGCGCAGACTCACGGACAGCCGGCGCGCTCCTGACGGCGGTGCTAGCCGGCCATGCCCACGACTGGTTTGTTGAGGGGTTTGCCGCCCATGGAGCCGAAGAAGGGGGCGTTGCCGTAGGCAAAGAGGCCGCCATCCGAGGCCACCTCGTAGTAGCCGCCGGCCCCAGCCAGCATGCCGACGACCGGCTTGTTGAGCGGTTTGCCACCCATGGAGCCGTAGAAGGGGGCGTTCCCGAAGGCGAAGAGACCGCCATCCGAGGCCACCTCGTAGTAGCCGCCACCCGCACCGACCGCGATGCCCACGACCGGTTTGTTGAGGGGTTTGCCGCCCATGGAGCCGTAGAAGGGGGCGTTCCCGAAGGCGAAGAGACCGCCATCCGAGGCCACCTCGTAATAGCCGCCACCCGCACTGACCGCGATGCCGACGACCGGTTTGTTGAGGGGTTTGCCGCCCATAGAGCCCTGGAACCGGGCATCGCCGAATGCGAAGATCCCTCCGTCGCCTGCCACCAGGTAGTACCCGCCCCCATCGGCGGTGACGGCCATGCCCACGATGGGCGCGTTCAGATGTTCGCCGCCCGTGGAGCCGTAGAAGAGTGCGTTCCCGTAGGCGAAGACACCGCCGTCGGATGCGACCAACCAGTAGCCCTTATTACCGGACGTCGCGGCCATGCCCACGATGGGCGCGTTCAGAGTCTTGCCCCCCGTTGAGCCATAGAAAGGCGTTGTATTCGGGAAGCTGAATATGCCGCCGTCGGAGGCCACCTCGTAGTAGCCACCCGAGGCAACTCCTTGCGCAATGGTGACGCCTTTGGTTGTGGTCGCCGAGGGACCTCCGTTGTTGCTAACGGTCTGGCCGGTAAAGGTCCGGGTGGTCGACGTCCCACCCGAGCTGGTGACGGTGAGATTCACTGAGTACGACCCTCCACTTGTGTAGGTGTGGGCAACCGTCGGGCTTGCGGTGGTCGTAGAGCTGCCGTCACCGAACTTCCAGGCGTAGGAGGCGATGGTGCCAATCGGGGCAGTCGACGCCGAGGCATTGAACATGGTTGGGGAGCCAGATGCGACGGGAGTGACCGTGAATGAAGCGGTGGGCGCCTGGTCCGGAGTGATGGCGACACCCTCGGGAGTCGATCCGACGGTGATGGCCGGCCCGACGGTGTTGGTGGCGGTGTTGATGGGGTCTACCTTGCCGGTGCTGGAGCTGGAGACGTAGGCCGTGGCCCCGTTGGGAGTGATGGCGATGCCCTCGGGAGCAGCCCCGACGCTGATGTCCGGTTCGGTCGTGTTGGTCGAGGTCTTGATAGGAGTGACGGTGGCGAAGCCAGCGCCGGTCACGTAAGCGGTGGCCCCGTTGGGAGTGATGGCGATGGCTCCGGGCTCGGCCCCGACGGCGATGGCCGCCCCGGCGGTGTTGGTGGCGGTGTTGATGGGGGTCACGGTGGCGGAGCCGAGGTTGGCCACATAGAGGGTCGCGCCGTTCGGAGTGACAGCCATACCTCCGGGAGTGGTCCCAACAGTGATGGGCGTCCCGGCGGTGTTGGTGGCGATGTCGATGGGGGTCACGGTCCCCGAACCAGCGTTGGCCACGTAGGCCGTCGCCCCGTTGGGAGTGATGGCGATGCCCTGAGGTTCGGTCCCAACAGTGATGGGCGTCCCGGCAGTGTTGGTGGCGGTGCTGATGGGGGTCACGGTCCCCGAACCAGAGTTGGCCACGTAGGCCGTCGCCCCGTTAGGTGTGATGGCGATGGCTCCGGGATCGCTCCCAACGGATATGGAAGGTTCCGTGGCATTCGTGGCGGTTTTAATGGGTGTGACCGTGCTGGAGCCACGGTTGCTCACGTAGGCGGTCGCCCCATTGGGAGTGATGGCGATTCTCTGAGGATCTAATCCGACGCCAATCACCGGTCCCGCCGTGTTGGTGGCGGTGTTGATGGGGGTCACGGTTCCAGAGGTGAAGTTGGCAACATAAGCAGTGAGGGAAGAACCGGCCGCCTCGGCCGGCGAGCCACCCCCCAGAGTCAGCACAGCCACGCCCGACAGCGCCAAGGTCATGGCTGCCACCAGAGAGCGCCTTACCCGCCAAGTGGTACTCGTTCTCATGGTTGTCCTCCGGTTCATACGATGATAGAAGCCTCTTCTGTAGCACAATGTGACGGAACCGTCACAGGAAAACGGCCGATCGGGCTTCCAATAATCGCCATCCAGCTCAGCCAGCCGCTCGGCTGCTGTTTGCATTCGAGGCGTGCGCCTGTGCCTATTTGCACTCCCTGGGGAAGCAATCAGGGGCCAGACGGTAGAGGTCGTCGAGCACGCCGTGGCCAGGTGTCAGAACCGGACCATGCCGCAGACCTGGCTCCGTAACTCCTGAGCCACGACCACTGTCTGGTTGTCCGATTAAATTCCTGGTTGTGCGATTAATTCTCGCCCCTGAGTGAGCAGTGGGCGCCGGCGCGAGAGAAAGCGCGGGCCGATGGGAACCCCAGGGCCAACGACCCTGCACGCCGAAGGTAGTCTCGGAGCGGAACAGGCCATGGACCGCGATTTCGACGACCTCTCGCTCGACGATCTCAGGGACCTCTACGACGGAGAGGTCTACTTCCGGACGTGTGGACGCTGCGGCGCCCGCACTGCTCCCCGCTGGTCAGAATCGGCCTGCCTCGAGGAGGCCCGGCGCTACGGCTGGCGCCGGGTGGCGGCCTCCGACCGACCCGGCGCGCGTCGTATGGACCTCTGTGGACCGTGTGCCGACGATGAGGGCCTCGGCCCTCCTCTGGCTCGTTGGGGCTGGTGACCTCGACCGGCGACGTCGACTACCACCGTCATGGTCAGGGCTATGCCCGTCAGAGGCGGACTGATCCTTCCATTGCCCGTCTGGTACACGGCGCGCTGGGCTCGGCTCGCACCATCCTCAATGTCGGGGCGGGCGCCGGCTCGTACGAACCAGCTGACCGCCGCCTCGTCGCCGTCGAGCCCTCCGCGGCCATGATCGCTCAGCGTCATGGCCAAGCCGCACCCATCGTGCAGGCGGTCGCCGAAGCCATCCCCCTCCCCGATCGAGCGGTCGATGCGGCCATGGCCATGGTGACCATCCATCAGTGGCCGGACCCCGTTGCCGGGCTCGGCGAGTTGCGGCGGGTGACCCGCGGCCCCGTCGTCATTCTCACCTTCGATCCCGACGCCCTGGACCGGCTGTGGCTGGTCGAGTACGCCCCCGAGCTCTATGCCGCCGAACGGTCGCGCTACCCGGGCATGGACGAGGTGGCCGCCTGCCTGGGCCGGGACACGACGGTCCGTCCGGTGCCCGTGCCCTTCGACTGCGTGGACGGGTTCACCGAGGCCTTCTACGGCCGGCCCGAGCAGTTTCTCGATCCTGCCGTGCGCGGAGCGCAGTCGGCGTGGACATTCGTCGACGATGTCGCCGAGGCTCGGGCCATGGGTGATCTGGCCGAGGATCTGGCCAGCGGGCGCTGGGACGAGCGCCACGGCCACCTCCGTAGCCAGCCGGAGTTCATCGGGTCGCTGCGGCTGGTGGTGAGCGCCTGACTTCGACCGAGCTGGCTTGGCCGGATGCGCCCCCATCGAAGGGCCGAGCGCCGGTGTCGTCGAAGACGGTGACGACGTCCTCGAGCGCCGGACCTTCGGCTGTGGCCCGACGATGGGTCTTGGGCGGGGCTGGCGTACCCAAGTTGACCCAGCCCAAGAGCCGTTCGTGTTCGGACGAGCGCGAAAAAGGCACGAACGGCCGGTGCGTCGACGGTGGCCGCGCTCTTCCAGATGGCCCCGTAGCCGAGGGCCTGAGCCGCGAGGACGATGGCGTAGCCCGTGCAAGCGGCGGATGCCTCTTGTTCCCACACCGGGACGTTGGCGTCGACGTCGGGTGAGGCGATCAAGGCCACGCAGGCCGGCGCGGCGAAGGCCTTCTGCCGCATCTTGGTCACGACGGCGTCAGGCAGGTCCGATCCGCGTTGCTCGTGGAGGCCGGCGGCCAGGGCCTCGCCGAAGCGGTCTCGAGCTGGGCCACGCACCACCGCGAAGCGCCACGGCCGCAGGCTTCCGTGATCCGGCACGGTGGTGGCCACCTCGAGGATGTCCGCTAGGTCGGCGTCGTCGGGTGCTGTGCCGTTGCGGTCGGGTTCGGCCCGAGGGGCACGCAACCGCTCGACCATCGCCTCGCCGGCAAGTAGCTCGGTCATCGCCCCGAGATGGAGGTCGAGACGTTGGAGGGGAGGGTCACTCCCCCGAGCGTAGGCGTCACCCAGGCGCCATCCGGCGCCCGGCAGCTCAGCCGCCGCTCTGTTCCTCGCTGGTGGAAGCCAAGGTGGCCGTGACCGTCATCTGCTGTTGGCCTCGCCACAAACCGATCTTCACGCTCTGACCCGGTTTGTCGGCCTGGATGGCCGCCCCCAGTTGATCGGCGCTCGTAATGGACTTCCCGTCGAGCGAGGTGATGACGTCGCCTTCCTGGAGGCCGGCTACATCAGCCGGCGATCCGGGTTGGACCTCGAGGACGACGGCACCTTGGGTGGGGACGAAGTTGTAGGCGCTGCGCAGCTGGCTGGTGAGAGTCTCGATCTGCACGCCGAGGTAGCCGCTTCCGCTCTGGCTGGACGAGCCGATCGACTTTGAGCGGAGCCCGGGCAACTCCTGGAGGATCTTGTTGGAGGGGATGGCAAAGCCGATGTTCTCGGCCTCACCGGTGCCCGTGTCGTCCTGGGCCACCGCCGTGTTCATACCGATTACCTTGCCGTCGCTGTTCACCAGTGGACCGCCCGAGTTGCCGGGGTTGATGGCGGCGTCGGTCTGGAACATGTTGGTGAGCGTCTCGGTGTTGGCACCCGAGGAGTCACTGGCCTGCACGGTTCGTCCGGTGGCCGAGATGATGCCTTGGGTGACGGTCGGCGATCCGGCAGCCAGGCCGAGGGCGTTGCCGATGGCCACCACTGCATCCCCGACGGCGATGTTGTCCGAGTTGCCGTAGGAGACGGTCGGCAGGTTCGACGCCCCGTTGATCTGCAGGAGCGCGACGTCGTTGGTGGGGTCGGTGTCGATGAGCGTGGCCGGCATGGCGGTCGTCTTGCCGTAGAGGGTGACGGTGATGGTCGTGGCCCCGGTGATCACGTGGTTGTTGGTGACGACCTCGCCGCTTGGCGTGATGATCATCCCGGTCCCCTCGTCCTCCTGCACGCCCCCGCTACCACCGCTGCCACTGCCGCCACCTAATCCCCCGAACCCGCCGAAAGGGGATCCGGAGTCCGGTGCGGGCGACGTGGCGTCGATGGACACGACGGCCGGAAGGACCTTGGCGATGACCGACTCGATGTTGGTCGTCCCGTTGAGGAGGGCCGGCCCGGTCGAGATCTGTCGAATGGTGGTCGGGCCATTGTTGTTCCCGTCGCTGGCGGCCACGATGCCGCCACCGATGAGGGCGCCGACCAATGCGGCCACGACGGTGAGGACCAGCGAAGCCCACGCCCCGTCGGCGCGGCGCTTCGATCACCGGTGGACCGGGTGGTGGGGTGAGGTCGCCTGCCCAACTGCGGGGGCTCGGCCCGAACGGGGAGTAGGGCGCGGCCGTCGCCAGCTCGGTGCCGGGGGCCGGGGGCGGAGGGGAAGCCGGCGGAGGCGTGCGCCACTCCGGTGGCAGGAACGGCGGTGGCGAGCCGGGCGGAGGTACGGGCGGCCCCGTGACCGGGAGGGGCTCCGCTCATCTGTCCGGGAACCGGCGGCATGGGGATCCCGGCGGGGGGCGTCGGCGAGCCGGGTGGTACGAGAGGTGGTATCGGCGGTGTCGGCGCGGTCGGAGGCGGCGGCGTGGTCGGCTCGTCCGAAGGCGCGCCCCCCGAGGGGGTCCTGTCCTCCTCGGGATACTCCATGACCAGCCTCCTCACGGGTCCCTCGACGTCTCGAACCGGTCCGACCAATGGTACGGCGCTAGGCGGGCTCGAGGCTCACACGTCAGCGGCTTCTTAGGGCCTTCTTAGCCGTCTTTCCCGGCCGCGCCGACCGGCCTCAGAGACCCTTCTCCGCCGCAACTCATCCCATGGGTCGGCCACCCCACTAGCCTGTTTGCCCGGGATGGCCCATCGAATGGAAGTCGAGCTCACCTCGCGCACCGGTGAGGCTGCCTGGACATGGCGGGCCGCGGGGGCAAAGCAACCTCGTGGCACGGTCGAAGCCGACCTGGTACCCGAAGGGGCCGACGTGGGCACCGTGCTCCGGGCCGAGGTCGAGACGACCCTCGACGGCACGGTGGTCATCGCCCTGATCCCTCTCAAGGCCAGGCAGAGCGGGGCAAAGCGCACGGCCCAGCGCATCGAGGTGACGGGCACGCCGAGTCGCGGTCCCGATGTGAACGTCGTCCTGGCCCAGAAGGGTCGGCGACGCAATGACGATCGCTCGACCGACGGCAACGGATCCCGGCGACCGAGCGAGCGCGGGGCTCGGCGGCCCGGCCCGGATGGTTCCCGTCGTCGTGAATCGGCCGGGGGCCGCGAGGAAGGCCGTGGTCAAGGCCGTCGTGAATCGGCCGGGGGCCGCGAGGAAGGCCGTGGTCAAGGGCGCCGGCCTCCGACCGGTCCGGATGATGACGGCAAGGCGCCGCGTCGTCGCGGGCCGGCACGCCCCGGTACCCGTGAGCCCGGCAGCCGCGAGGCGCGCCGGCCGACCGTCTCCACCGCCTACCGCAACGCCGCTCTCGCCGCACTCCCGCCCGAGGAGCTGCCGGTGGCCGAGCAGCTCGTCAAGGGCGGCATCCCCGGAGTTCGACAGGCCATCGAGGAGCAGAATGCCCGGGCCCGGGCCGACGGCCGTCCGGAGGTCAGCGAGGCCCCGCTCATGGCCATGGCCGAGCGATTGCTACCCGTGGTCAATCTGGCCTCGTGGAAGGACCGAGCCTCGGTCGCCCGAAATGCTGGCAAAGAGGTCTCGCTGCGCGAGCTGCGCTCCATCGCCGCGTCGGCCTCGACCGTGACCCTCGATGAGGAGGGCCGCGACATGGCCACCGCATTGCGCACTGCACTCGATCAGCGGGTCACCGCCCTCCGAGAGGGATGGGTGTCCCGAATCACGAGCGCCCTCGACGCCGACCGCGTCCTCGACGCCGTGCGGGCGTCGGTTCGTCCGCCCGAACCGGCGGCGCGGCTGTCGGCCGAGCTCGCCGTCCGCCTTTCGGCCGCTGCCGGGGCGGCCATGGCCTCGGACACGCCGGCCGAACAGTGGCTGACCCTGCTCCGCGTGGTGATCGACTCCCCCGTTCGACGGACGGTCAAGCCAGCCGGCCTCCCGGCCGGCGCGGACGAGACCCTCCTGGCCGAGGCGCGCAAGGCGGCCGGGTACGTGCCCGAACTGGCCCGGTTACTCGGCATCCCCATTCCCCCGCCGCCGGGCCCCCGCCGTCCGGTCCCGGCTCGGGCCGGTGGGCAGCGTCGAGCCTCCTGAGCCGGTACACCCGGCGGTGCCCCACCCTCCCTCAGTCCAAGGGCCGGTACATGGTCAGCAAGCGGGCCTTGAACCCGGCCCCTTCGTAGAAGTTCTTCGCCGGCCGGTCACCGGGGAAGGCGGCTCCGTCGACCCCTGCGCACCCCTGCGTCGTCATCCACGCCAGGCAGGTGTCGAGGAGCAGCCGACCGAGGCCCACACCGCGAGCCGCCGGTTCGACGAAGCAGGCGTCGAGGACGCCCGCGACGGACGATCGCCGTCGCGTTCTTCGAGGTGGGCCAAGGTGAAGGCGCACACCAGGCCGTCGAAGGTCCCGACCCAGGCTCGATATCCGGCCAGATTTGACCCGGGCAACCACCGCCGCACGTGCTCGCCGAGCGATCATCCCAGCCGGGCGCGGCGACCTCGGCCGCGCCTCGTTGGCCAGCGGTGGCTGCGATCATCTCGCCGGCCAGCTCGGTCAGCCGGTTGCCGTCGCCGTCGGTTGCCGCCCGCACCGCTTCCACGTCCACTCCCCTGTTCCCCTTGCGCCCGCCAATCGACTGCCGTCTCGGCCATGCTGTCTCAGGCGCGCTCCTCGAGCAGCTGATCGACACGGTTGAGGATGGTGCGACGCCCGCGCGTCGAGGTCTCGTAGGCCCGGACCGATACCAACTCCTCGCGGCTGAGGCCATCGAGGCGTTGGACGACCTGCGAGGCCGACAGCGTGTCGAACGCCGGAATGGCGAGGGTGGAGACTGCCGGCACGTTGCCGTTGCCCGTCCGGTTGGCCAGCGGGCCGGTCGACCCCGCTCGGAGCGCGGAGGACGCGGCCGCAGCCGCTGACGTGGTGCGGGGCGCCGCGGTGGTGGACACGGAATGGGTCGGGTTGCCAGCCGGTGACGTCGGGACAGTCGGCGCCACTCGCTCCGACTCGGGCACCGGGCCTGGTTGGGCGACCGTCCGCGGAGTCGGAGGTGGCGCACGGTGGCGGCCGGTGCGGCGGGTGGGACCCGAGCGGAGATGCGGCGCAGCTCTTGGCCACCCAATCGCACGACGAGCTCGCCGACCGCCCGGGCCGAGGAAACCTGGACTCCGAGCCGTTCGCGGCCGCGGACGGCCAACTTGGGCAGTTCCTCGGCCACCGACACCACGAGCCCGGTGGGCATGAAGACCAGGAGGTCGAGCAGCTTCTCGCGTAGGCGTTCGGCGTCGCTGCGATCGTCAGAGGCGGCGCCATCCGCCTCGCTCACACGCAGTCCCGGCAGAGCATGGCCTTGCGGTCGGCCAGCTGGTTGGGGTGCTTCACGAGGAAGCAGGACCGGCAGACGAACTCGCCGGGTTGCTTGGGCAGGACTCGCTCGACGCCGTCTCCGGACCGGTCCTCGACCTCGGGCACTTCGTCGTCGTCCTCGACCTCCTCGACGACCAGCCGCTCCTTCAAGATGGTGTCGAGGCTGGCCTCGACGTCCTCGTCGTCGGGCTCCTCCTCGTCCTCCTCCTCTGTCTCCTCCCCGGCGGCGACCTTGGGCGCTACCTTGGGGTCGACCTCGGTGGGGACGACAGCCTCGACGTCCTCGTCCACGTCCACCTCGGCGTCGACTTCGGCGATGGCATCGTCGTCATCATCGTCGTCGACGTCCAGCGCGTCCTCTTCGATGAGGTCCTCATCGTCGGCGAGCTCGTCGAGATCGCCCTCGATGAGCTCGTCGGGACCTTCGACTTCGTCGAGTTCCTGTGGCATCTCGCTCTTTCGCTGGTGAATTGGCCGGGAGCATAGACGCTCGTCTTCGCCCGTCGTACGACCTCAAACGGCGCTCCCGCCCACGCCGGAGAGGCCACCGCCTCGCACGCCTCGGCGTCCGGATCGGGCGGATCTGATCCCCACCCACTGGCTGGTCGGGACCGACCTTGGCGGGACTGACCGAGGCGGGTCGTGGCTTGACCGTCCGCCCGCCGAGGAGGCGACCTTCGCCGGGACGATGCTTCCGGTTGGAGACGCCCGATAGGTAGGTCGGCTGAGGCTTACTTCAGGTCCGCTCCGGGGCAAGGCGGTTGGACCCAGGGGTCTTTGGCACCATTCGCCCCGTTACCTCCGGTTCTCACCGCCGGTCTCGGGGGAAACGTTTTCTACTCGATCCCCTGGGCCCTCTCTCCGCCTCTCACAGTGATCCCCCCCTCAGATTGCACCACCCGGCCGAAACCAAGTGCGGCGGAGCCGCTGGGGTGCGCCCTGGGGGCGAATGGGACTGGGGCGAACGATAGGCCATTGCCACTGTGACTCGTCAAGTGGCAAACCGCGGCTGTCACCAGGGCAGTTCCGGAACAGTCCAGGTCAGCGTGTTTCGTGATTTCCGGCAGCCGACAACGAACGGCGGCGGCCCTCGGCGCGGCGTTCGGAGTCGAGACGCTCGAGATCGCGCGACCCATAGTCCACGTGCACCATGGCGTCGGCCAGCAGACGGTGGCCGGCTTCTTCGCCGATCTGGCGATGCATCTCCTGGGCCACCCAGCGATAGGTCGGATGCCCTTCGGGCCCGGAGCGCAACTCGAGCATGTGCATGGCTTCGCGTGCGTTCAACTGCATCGAATAGCGAATGCGGTACGCCGAGCGCGACGGCATAGGCAGGATTCGATCGGGAAGGCTTCGACCAGCTCCTCGGCCAAGCCACGTGACCGCTCGAGTGAGCCGACGTACTGGTCGCGAAGTCCAGCGTCCTCGACGAGCATCGGGAACGTCGTAACCGAGCGCCGTCCCAAGCGGCTGCCACTCGATGGTGAGCATGCGATGGCGCTGGAGGTCGCGGAACGCGCCGTAGTCGGTGACGACCTCGAACCGATAGCCCGTACGCTCGAGGGCCCGTCCCGGTCGGTGCCGGCGATTGGCCCGATCCCCCACGTACGCGGCCAGGAGCGCCCGGCGATCCTCGGCCCCGAGCCGGCGCACGTGCGCTCGGTGACCTCGCTCTCCGTCCGGTCGACCAGGGGTGCGCAGATGGCGGCCAGCACCTTCTCCTCCCCGTCAGGGTCGAACTCCAAGAGGGTGACCGAGGGCATCCCGCCCGGGCCGGGGGCGGGCTGGCCCTCCGGGGCCACGAGGTCCGGGAAGAGCTGTTCCACGAGGTCGCGGCTCTGAGTGCGGGTCCGCACCAGATAGGCCGAATGGGCGCCGCCGCGGTCCGGCCGGTCGACGCGCTGGAGGAAGGAGGGAATGACCTTGCGCAGCTCGGTGAGCATCATGGCCGCGTAGTGGCGGGCTTCGGGCAATGGATGGGCGCGCATGCGGATGAGGAGCTGCTCGTAGGACTGGCCGGTGCCATAGATGCCGACGTTGGACAGCGACGCCGCCGGCAACATCCCGCGCGTGGCATCGAGCGCCTTCGCCCGGATGGCCTGGCGATGGACGAAGTCGGAGTCTCCCGGGTTGCGCGGATGGCGAACCGTGAGCCACGCCTGGAGCCGTTCGAGCACTTCGCCGTAGGTCGTCGAACATCCGATCCATCTCGCCCACGTAGCGCGCACCGAGCGGCGAGTCGAGGACTGCCGGGTCACGGTAGTAGCGGTATCGACCGCTGAGCCGTTGGTTGTAGGCGATGTAACGCGGTGGACTGCTCGAGGTAGGCCATGAGCCGGCCCCACTCGAGCACCTTGGTCAAGACGTTCGACGCTTGCTCACAGGCAAGATGGACGCCACCGAGCTGGGCCACCGAGTCGTCGCCGTACTCGACGAAGACTCGCTCGTAGAGCTCGACCGCCCGTCGCACTCCGACGGTGGCATCGACCGAAGCGTCGCCCGAGATGTCGAGGTCGCCCACGAACTCGTCGAGGAACAGCCGGCGCAGGCTCTTGGGCGAGCGGGAGTAGCGGGCGAACAGGGCCCCTTTGACCACTTCGGGCAAGTTGACCAGGGCGAAGACCGGCTGGTCGAGATTGGTCACATATCGGCGGAGGATGTCCTGCTTCGTCCTGGGTGAACGTCTCCGCGACATAGGGGAACATGCCCGGATCACACTAGGACGGGCCCGCCGGTGCAGTGGCGGACCCCACACCGGCCGGATCATCAGCCAGGACGACGCCACGGCGGAGGAGCCGAACGGCCGAGGTGGCGGCAGCCGCGGTCGCCGCCACCGGGCGTCACGGTCGGCCACCTGCTGGACGAGATCGAGGAGCTGGCGGACGTTGCGGACGAAGTCGCCCGGGGCCACCTCGGTACGCTGCAGCACCGTCGTCGAGGCTGGCTCCCGATGCCCACTCCCCCACCGCCATAGCCAGTCCGGGCTCGGGACGTCGGGTTCGACGCAGTCCGAGACGGCGCTCGTCGGTCCGGATCTCGTGACACACCGCCTGGAGCGACGTCGACCCGCTCGTCCACGAATGGCGGCACGACGCCCACCCCCTCGTTCGCCCGTCGGGGCTCAAAGGTGAGGGCCGAGATCACCCCGGCGAGGGCCGGCGGGGCCAGGTCGTCGAGCACACCTTGCCGAACCGCTTCGGCGACCAGCAGGTCC
Source organism: uncultured Acidimicrobiaceae bacterium (assembly GCA_963774915.1). GTDB lineage: Bacteria > Actinomycetota > Acidimicrobiia > Acidimicrobiales > RAAP-2 > CAVSNH01. The sequence goes on from CAVZGR010000002.1 coordinate 321,832, forward strand.
GACTCGTGATAGATGCCGGCCAGGACGGCGCCCTCGTCGGTGAGGCGCCATCCGTCGACGAAGCCACGCCCTTCGAGCACGGCGAGCCGCCGGTCGAGCTGCGCGGCCAGCGAGACGGAGCCGGCCGGTGCCTGCCACTGTCCGTAGGAGGAGGCGACAAGGGCATGCGCCTCCTCGCGGGACCAGCGCCGCACGAGGTTGACGGCCAGGTTGTAGGTCGGGTGGAAGGACGACTCGAGCTCGGGTGCCGGGGACAAGGCGGTGCGGGCCACGTCGCGGAAGGGCGTGACCGGCGACCAGAGGACGAAGGCGTGGCCCACAGTGTCGATGCCCCGCCGTCCGGCCCGTCCGGTGAGTTGCTGGTACTCGCCAGCCGTCAGACGGTGCGGTATCGACGCCCCGGAATTTGCCGAACCGCTCGACGACGACGGTTCGTGCCGGCATGTTGATGCCGAGAGCCAGCGTCTCGGTGGCGAAGACGACCTTCAGCAACCCGGCCGAGAAGCACTGCTCGACCGCTTGGCGGAAGGCCGGCACCAGGCCGGCGTGGTGCGGGGCGATGCCGGCTTCGAGCGCCGCTGACCAGCGTCCGTAGCCGAGGATGCGGAGGTCGTCGTCGCCCAGGCGGTCGGTGGCTGCCTCGCACAGCTCCCGAATGCGATCGCGTTCGTCGCCGGTGGTCAGGCGGATCGCCGTCGTCGAGGCACTGGCGGGTGGCGTCGTCACAGGCCGCCCTCGAGAAGATGAAGGTGATGGCCGGCAGCATGCCTGCGGCCGCCAGGTAGTCGATCACCTCGGTTCGACGTGGCACTCGCCAGCGCCGCTGGCCTGGCCGTCGGTGGCGAACGTCGATGGCGAGACCGTCCGGGTTGGGCGCGCCCTGCCGCAGGAGAGGGATCACCCGGATGCCGTCCCGACCCCGTTCGGCCACCGCGAAGTGATGATGGAGGACGACCGGCCGGCGAGTCTCGGTGATCACCCGGGTCGTCCCGCGGACCGAGGACAGCCAAGCGCCGAAGTCGCCGGCGTTGCGCACGGTGGCTGACAGGCTGACGAACGTCACCCCGGCCGGCGCCAGCACGAGCACCTCCTCCCAGACCGAACCCCGGTACGGGTCCTGTAGGTAGTGGACCTCGTCGAGGACGACGACGGCCAGCCCGACGAGCGCGGGCGACCGGGTGAACAGCATGTTGCGCAACACCTCGGTCGTCATCACCACCACCGGAGCAGCGGCTTGGTGCGAGATATCGCCGGTCAAGAGGCCGACCCGGGATGGCGCCGAAGCGGGCCGAAAGCTCGGCGAACTTCTGGTTGGACAGTGCCTTGATGGGGGTCGTGTAAAAGGCCTTGGTCCCGGCCGCGAGGGCCCGTCCGGCGGCGTACTCGGCCACCAGTGTCTTTCCCGAACCGGTGGGAGCGGACACGAGCACCGATTCGCCGCGATCGATGGCGTCCATGGCCTGGCGCTGGAAATCGTCGGGCGCGAAGCCGAGGCCCAGCTTCGAATTGCCGACGGAAATCGGTCGCCGGTTCGGGGGTGCCCGGCGGCGCGACCGCCCGGGCCCCCAGGAATCATCGGGTGATGATCTTGCCGATGATGATGGAGAGCTCGTAGAAGAGGTAGAGCGGGAATGGCGAGCGCCATCATCGAGAAGGGATCCGAGCTCGGGGTGATGACTCCCGGCCACCACCACGATGCCGACGATGGCCCAGCGACGCCACGAGGAGAGCTTCTTCGGGGTGAGCACCCCAGCGATCTGAAGCGAGACGAGCAGCACCGGGAACTCGAAGGTCACGCCGAACACCGTCATGAGGAGGACGATGAGGCCCAGGTACTTGGTCGGGTCGAGGATCTCGTGCAGGCTGGGTCCACCGACGTGGCCGAGCCAGCCGAGCGCGTGAGGGAACGTGATGTAGGCGACGGCGCAACCCAAGGCGAACAGGCAGATCGAGGCGATGATGAAGGGGATGGCGTAGCGCTTCTCCTTCGGGTTGAGCCCGGGGGTGATGAAGCGCCAGAGCTCCCAGAGGAGCACGGGCGAGGCCAGAAAGAGCCCGCCATAGGCGGAGATCTGCACCCGGAGGGCGAGACCGTCGAGTGGGCCGGTGATGTAGAAGGTGCAGTGGCCGGGCGCCGCCTGGCAGTACGGCTCCTTCAGCCAGCCGAGGATCGGGTTGTAGAGCAAGAAGGCGACGAGAGGCCGCCACTACGAAGGCGAAGGCGCCGACGATCACCCGACGCCGCAGCTCGGCGAGATGCTCACCCAAGGTCATGGCGTTGGGGGATGCCTTGGGCTCGGCGCGCCGCTTGAGCGAGATGGCCACTCCGTTCTGCCTTCTACCCGCGTTCCGAGCCCGGCGGGCCCGCCACCGTCATGGCCGGTTCAGTTGAGGCCGGGGTCGTCGGGGACCAGGTGACCGGCGGCCCGGATCTGGTGGACGACACCGCCGGGATCGGCCACCGACACCCCGGGGATGGTCGAGCGGCTCTTCGCTGGCGGCCACCGCCCCCGCCGGCCGGTTTGTCGACGTTTCTGGCTGGACGGCGTCGCCCTCGACCTCGCTCGAGGCAATGCCATCGACGGCGCCGAGGCACCGTTCTCGGTGGCATGCCGGCTGGCGGCCAGGTTGTCGAGGAACGCCACCGGCGAACGGACAGCCTGGGTGATGGTCTCGGTCGACGGTAGATCGGGGAACGTCTCGCGGACCCCGCTCTCCAGGCGCTCCCGAAAGGCTCGGAAGTCGGACCACAGGCTCCCGATCTGCCGGGCCACCTTGGGCAGCTTGTCCGGCCCGAGTACCACGAGGGCCACAACGAGGATGACCAGCAGCTTGGCCGGGCTGAGCAGGTCCACAGGCAAAGTGTACTGGCGCGGCCCCGGGCTGGATCCGTCGAGGACCTGGTCAGCCCGTCAGCCCAAAAACGGGCCGGGCCGTCAGCTGCTGAGCGACCGGCTCGCGTCGGTGGCGGGGCGCGACGCGAGGGCGCCGGCGCGTGCCGCGCCATTCGACGACGAAGGCGATGGCCAGCCCGGCGGCCACCACGCTCAGAAGGACGAGGGCGTCGTTGTCGTCGAGCGGCCACACTCGGACCACCATCTTGCCCACGATGAGCGATTTGGGGATGGGGCCGAAGTAGCGGCTGTCCTCCGAATCGGTCCGGTTGTCCCCCATCACGAAGTACTCGCCGGGAGGCACCCGATACGGGTGCTGCAGGCTGAAGGCCTCGGGCACCGGGCTCGGATAGGTCGGCGGCGGCGGATTGGGCAGCCACGGCTCGGCCAGCTGTCGCCCGTTGATGTCGACATGACCGTCCGACAGGGAGATGACGTTGCCGGGGAGGCCGATGACCCGCTTCACGAGGTCGGAGTAGTCGGCCTGCTCGAGCGGAGGCTTGGCGAACACGACGATGTCGCCCCGGTGGACGGAGCCGAAGTCGTAGCTCAGCTTGTCGACCACGATGCGTTCGCCGATCTGCAGGGTGGGCAGCATCGAGCCGGACGGAATGAAGAACATCTGGGCCACGAAGGTGCGCACCACGACGGCGAGACTGAGTGCGATCACGGCGACGGCCGCCCACTCGGCCAGCCATCGCCAGTTCTGGGTCACCGGTCGGGCCGCGCCCCGTGGCCCCAGTACGTCGTCGAGCGAGGGGACCGGGATCGGCACCGGAAGGCTCGGCACGGGGATGGGGGCGCGAACCTCGAGGGAGGTGGACGCTCGATCGGGGCTCACCAGGGATCGAGGCTAGCCGACGCCTCTTTCTGCCTGGCTGCGCGATGTGGGCTTAGAGGCCCTTGATATGGCTCAGCGGCCAGGCCACCGCCACCGCCCGCCCGACGATCAGCGATTTCGGGATGGGGCCGAAGAACCGGCTGTCCTCTGAGTTGATGCGGTTGTCACCCATCACGTAGTACTCGCCCTGCGGGATCTTCACCGGGCCCGGCATGTTGAACTGCTCGTTCGGGTCGCCGGGGAGTGGGCCGGTGAAGGACTGTGGCCCGGGCGGCAGCCAAGGCTCGTGAGGCAGCTTGCCGTTGATGTACACATGGCCGTTACGAGCGGAGATGGTCTCCCCGGGAAGACCGATGACCCGTTTCACCAGGTCGGCGTAATCCTGGTCCTCGAGAGGTGGTCGGGCGAAGACGACGATGTCACCACGGTGGACAGAGCCGAAGCGATAGCTCAGCTTGTCGACGATGATGCGGTCGCCGATCTGCAGCGTCGGGGCCATGGACAGCGACGGGATCGAGTACGACTGGACGACGAAGGTCCGCAGCACCACCGTGCAGACGAGGACGATGGCCAGGATGATCAGCCATTCGATGAGTGCCCGCTGACGCCGCTTCCGACGATCGGGGCCTTCGGCTGTCCCCCCGCGGCCCCGGATCCGGCCTCGTCGCCCTCCACCGGCGGCAGGCGGCACGTTACGCTCGCCGGTCGACACAGTCACTGGACGAGGGAATCGGCGAACACGACCACTGGACGCTAGTCCACTGCCCGGCGGCCGCGGCCGCGGCCGCGGCCGAAGCGCTCCTCACAGGCCGGCGATCAGCTTCTCGACGCGCTCGTCCTTGGAGCGGAACGGGTCCTTGAGCAGCACGGTCCGCTGCGCCTGGTCGTTGAGCTTGAGGTGGACCCAGTCGACGGTGAAGTCACGCCGGCGCTCCTTGGCCTTCTTCACGAACTCGCCTCGCAGACGGGCGCGGGTCGTCTGGGGCGGCGTGGACATGGCTTCGGCGATGTCTGCGTCCTCGCACATCCGGTCGAGCTGGTCGTGGTGCTGCAGCCGGTAGTAGAGGCCGCGGCTGCGGTCGACATCGTGGTACTGCAGGTCGAGGAGCGACACGGCCGGGCTGTGCAGTGAGTAACGGTGCCGGGTCGCGGTAGGCGTCGATGAGCCGGTACTTGGCCACCCAGTCGCACTCGCGGTGGAGGGACAGCGGGTCGGCCTCGAGGCCCTTCAGGCAGTGCTGCCACATGTCGAGGGCGGTGTCCTCCTGTGGGGAGAGGCCCTGACGGTCGCGGTAGCGGATGGCTCGCTGCAGGTACTCGCCCTGGATGTCGAGCGCGCTCATCTCCCGACCGTTGGCCAGGCGGACCGGGCGTCGGCAGGTGATGTCGTGGCTGATCTCGCGGATGGCGCGGATCGGGTTCTCGAGGGTCAGGTCGCGCATCACCGTCGAGGGGTCCTCGAGCATGCGCAGCACGATGCTCGTGGCTCCGACCTTGAGAAAGGTGGCGTACTCGCTCATGTTCGAGTCGCCCACGATGACGTGCAGCCGGCGGTACTTCTCGGCGTCGGCATGGGGCTCGTCGCGGGTGTTGATGATCGGCCGACTGCGGGTCGTGGCCGAGGAGACGCCCTCCCAGATGTGCTCGGCGCGCTGGCTCAGGCAGAAGACGGCCCCCCGGGCCGTCTGGAGCACCTTGCCGGCGCCGGCATAGACCTGGCGGCGTCACGAGGAAAGGGATGAGCACCTCGGTGTAGTGGGCGAAGTCGTCCCGCCGGCTGGTCAGGTAGTTCTCGTGGCAGCCGTAGGAGTTGCCGGCCGAGTCGGTGTTGTTCTTGAACAGGTAGATGTCCCCGCGGATGCCCTCTTCCCGCAAGCGGGCCTCGGCCCCTTCGACCAGCGAAGAGAGGATCCACTCCCCCGCCTTGTCGTGGGCGACGAGCTCGGCCACGTCGTCGCACTCGGGGGTGGCGTACTCGGGGTGGCTGCCGACGTCGAGGTAGAGGCGCGCCCCGTTCTCGAGGAAGACGTTCGAGGAGCGTCCCCAGCTCACGACTCGGCGGAACAGGTAGCGGGCGACCTCGTCGGGGCTGAGCCGGCGCTGGCCGCGGAGCGTGCAGGTCACGCCGTACTCGTTCTCCAGGCCGAAGATCCGGCGCTCCATCACCCTCACGGTACCGTGAGCGCACCCTGTCTGTCCGACGTACCGAGCCTGTGTCGCCGTCCGACGGGCCGTGGCCTCAGGCCAGCAGGTCGGCCGAGCTCGCCGTCCACCAGCCGGCGGAAGGCGCGCCGGCCGTTGCCTTCGGCCAGGACGGCCACCTCGAGCTCGGCGGGCCCGAGCGTGCGGTCGGGTCCGGCCAGGGCGACGTGGCCGCACGCAGCGCCTCGGCCAGCGTCCAGTCCGCCGCTCCACTGCTCCTCGAGCCGGGCGGCGATGGCCTCGGTCTCGCCGCCGAGCACGGCGTAACGGTCCTCGTCGGTGATGGTCCCCTCGTAGGCGATGTGGTACAGCTGCGGCGGGCGCCGTCGGTGCCGAGCTCGGCGACGAGGAGCTCGACCTCGAGCGGCTTCATCTCATGGGTGAAGACCTGGCCGAGGTACTGCGCGTAGAGGTTGGCCAGCGAGCGGGCCTCGACGTCCTCGCGGCTGTAGGCGTAGCCCTTGGTGTCGGCGTGGCGGATACCCGCCACCCGCAGCTGGTCGAACTCGTTGTACTTGCCGACCCCGGCGAAGGCGATGCGGTCGTAGATCTCGCTGATCTTGTGCAGCGACCGTGAGGGTTGTCGGCCACGATGGCGATGCCCTGGTCGTAGGTGGTGGCCACGAGCGACCGGCCCCGGGCGATGCCCTTCTGGGCGTACTCGGCCCGGTCCTTCATGACCTGCTCGGGGGCGACGTAGTACGGCATGGTCATGACCGCCGCCCTCGCGTCGGCTACGCCCTCCGCCCGTCGGCGCTCGATGAGGGCCGCGAACCGCTCCGCCACCTCTTCTTCGGGCACCTGGGAGAAGCCCTCGGCCGTCGACCGTGGCCACGAGCGGGTAGATGCCGCGCACGAGGTCGGGGCCGCCGGTCGCCGAGTCCTCGTCGGCCGCCTCGTAGAGGGCTTCGATGGCGAGCTCGACGGCCTCGTCGCGGGCCAGGCCGCGCCGGTAGCCGAGCTTGATGGTGGTGCGGGCGTCGCGGCCGCCCGACCCGGTGGCGTTGTACTCGCTCTCTTCGTAGTGGCCGCCGGTCACGTCGTAGGTGAAGATGCGACCCGTTCCCCGGGCGAGGTCGTAGCCGGCGAAGAGCGGCACGACGGCGAGGCCCTGCATGGCCATGGGCAGGTGCTCGCGGACCATCTGGCTCAGCTGGTTGGCCTTGCCCTCGAGGCTGAGCACCACGCCCTCGACCTTCTCGTAGTGCTCGAGCTGGGTCTGGAACAGGCGAACCATCTCGACCGCCGGACCGGCGGCGCCGGCGATGGCCACCGCCGAGTAGCGGTCGGCCGGGAAGACCTTGTCCATGGCCCGGTGGGCGATGGCGTGCCCCTCGGTCGCCCGCCGGTCGCCGGCCATGACCACGCCGTCGGCGAAGCGCAGGGCGGCGACCGTCGTGCCGTGCCGGTAGGGAACGGCCGGGGAGTCGGCGCGTGACGGCCGGCGGCGCGCTGGAGGCGCAGGCCAGCGTGGTGAACGGCGCGGTGGTTCCGAGCCGCCGGATGAGTCGGGCGAAGTCGGGGCCGGGGTCGTCGGAGACAGGGAACAGCGGCAGTGGCGTCACTCGCCGCCCTTCTGGACGTAGTTGCGCACGAACTCCTCGGCGTTGTCCTCGAGCACCTCGTCGATCTCGTCCAGCAGGTCGTCGAGCTCGGCCTTCAGCTTCTCGCCGGTCGCGGACGTCTGCGGGACGTCCTCGACCACCTCGTCGGTCCGCTCCGCCGCCGCCTTCTTCTTCTGCTCCCGCTCTGCCATCCCTGCTCCTCTAGCTGCTCAGTCGGTCCAACAGCTCGGACGGCGTCGAACACGCCTCCACTTAATTCCTCGACATATTCGGCTGTGCCCTTCAGTGGATCCATCATAGGGACGCGCCGTAACGGGTCCGTGCCCAGGTCGAAGACCAGAGAATCCCAGTTGGCGGTGACGACCGCCCCCGGCCAGCGCTTGAGGCACTGGCCCCGGAACCAGGCCCGCGTCCGCCGGGGTGGGTCGGTCACGGCCGCCTCCACCGAGGCCAGGTCGACCAGCCGCTCGGTGTCCAGCCGGGCGAAGAGCGACCGAGCCGGGCGCAGGTCGTGGTACTGCAGGTCGAGCGCGGCCATGCGGTGGTCGCTCCAACCGCAGCCGTGGCGGTCGCGGTAGGCCTCGAGCAGTCTGCAGCTTGGCCACCCAGTCGAGCTGGCGGGCAAGGGACATCGGGTCGGTCTCGAGCCCGTTGAGGATCGCCTCCCAGCGTCGAAGCACTCCTCGCCCACCTCGGCTCCGCCGATGCAGTCGAGCCCTTCGGTCGTCGGCGTACTTGCGGGCCACCGAGAAGAGCTCCCACTGGATGCCGAGCGCGGTGGCCGTCGATCCGTCGGCCATGCGCAGCGGCTGCGGTGAAGGTCCGGTCGCGGGCCACGTGGTGCATGGCGTCGACCGGGTCGGCCAGCGTCAGGCTGCGGCTCGGCGACACGTCGTCCTCGATCATGGACAGGACGAGCGCCGTGGTCCCCACCTTGAGGAAGGTGGCCACCTCGGCCAGGTTGGCGTCGCCCACGATCACGTGCAGCCGGCGGTAGCGATGGGGTCGGCGTGCGGCTCGTCGCGGGTGTTCACGATGGGCCGCTTGAGAGTGGTCTCGAGGCCGACCTGCTCCTCGAAGAACTCGGCCCGCTGGGAGATCTGGAAGTCGACGTCGTCCGTCCTGGGTGGCGGTCTCGCTGCCCGACCTTGCCGGCCCCGGTGAAGATCTGGCGGGTCACGAAGTGCGGGGTGATCCCCGCCACCACGCGGGTGAAGGGCGTGGCCCGGTCCATGAGGTAGTTCTCGTGGGAGCCGTAGGAGTTGCCCTTGCCGTCGGAATTGTTCTTGTAGATGACGAACCGGGTGCCGTCGTGGGCAGCGAGGTCCGCCGCCTCCATCGAGCGGATGAGGATCGAGCTCGCCGGCACGGTCGTAGCGCACGCACTCGAGGGCGTCGAAGCACTCGGGTGTCGAGAACTCGGGGTGGGCGTGGTCCACGTAGTAACGGGCGCCGTTGGTGAGGACGGTGTTGACCAGATGGGTCTCGACCTGTGGCGGCATCGACCCCTCGCGGGCGAAGCCGCGGGCATCGTTGCCGGGGGCCTCGTCCTCGAAGTCCCAACCCGTCTGCTGGCGGGCCACGTGCTGGGCGTAGGCGTTGATCAGCACCGAGGACGCGGCGATGGGGTTGGGGTCGCCACCGAGCACCTGGATGCCGTACTCGGTCTCGATGCCGCAGACCTTGGGGATGGCCATGCGACCGACCCTATCCGCCGCCGCCGCCGGCGATCGGTCAGAGATACTGCCCGGTGCCCACCCGTTCGATCGATCGACCGCCCTTGGTCTCGTCGTCGTCACTGATGAGGGTGCGGATGTAGACGATCCGCTCGCCCTTCTTGCCGGAGATCTTGGCCCAGTCGTCGGGGTTGGTGGTGTTCGGGAGGTCCTCGTTCTCCTTGTACTCCTGGCGGATGGACTCGATGAGGTCGTCGGTGCGGATGCCCCGGCCGTCCCCGGCGATGTTCCGCTTGATGGCCAGCTTCTTGGCCCGGCGCACGATGTTCTCGATCATGGCCCCCGAGGCGAAGTCCCGGAAGTAGAGGGTCTCCTTGTCGCCGTTCTGGTAGGTGACCTCGAGGAAGCGGTTGTCGTCGTCCTCGCGGTACATCTCGGCGACGGTGGCCTCGATCATGGCCTGGGTGGCCTTGGCCGGGTCGCCCCCGCCCACGGTGCCGACTAGATCGGCGTCGAGGGGCAGGTCGGGGGTGAGGTAGCGGGCGAAGATCTGGGCGGCGGCCGCCTCGTTGGGTCGCTCGATCCGGATCTTCACGTCGAGGCGTCCGGGTCGGAGGATGGCCGGGTCGATGAGGTCCTCGCGGTTGGAGGCGCCGATCACGATGACGTCCTTGAGGCTCTCGACGCCGTCGATCTCGGCCAGCAGCTGGGGCACGATGGTCGACTCCATGTCGGAGCTGATGCCGGTGCCGCGGGTCCGGAACAGCGAGTCCATCTCGTCGAAGAAGACGATGACCGGCACCCCCTCCTCCGACTTCTCCCGCGCCCGCTGGAAGACGAGCCGGATCTGACGCTCGGTCTCCCCCACGTACTTGTTGAGGAGCTCAGGGCCCTTGATGTTGAGGAAGTAGCTCCGGGCGTTGGTGTTGCCGGTGACCTCGGCCACCTTCTTGGCCAGCGAGTTGGCCACCGCCTTGGCGATGAGCGTCTTCCCGCAGCCCGGCGGGCCGTAGAGGAGGATCCCCTTCGGGGCCGGCAGCCGGTGCTCGGCGTAGAGCTCGCGGTAGAGATAGGGCAGCTCGACGGCGTCGGTGATCGCCTCGATCTGCTCGTCGAGGCCGCCGACGTCGGCGTAGGTGACGTCGGGCACCTCCTCCAGCACGAGCTCTTCGACCTCGGGCCGCGCCAACTTCTCGATCAGCAGCCCGGTCCGCGTCTCCATCAGCAGCGGTGTCGCCGGCGCGGAGCTTCACGTCCTCCATGGCGTCGGCCAGCTCCGCCACCCGCTCCTCGTCGGCGCGGCCGAAGACGATGGCCCGGCGCCCGTCGTCGAGCACCTCCTTCAGGACCACCACCTCGCCGGAGCCTTCGCCCTCGCGGGCGAGGATCACGCTGAGCGACTCGTTGAGGACGACCTCGTTGCCTCGCTCGAGGTCGTCGAGATCGATGTCCGGGTGGAGCGACACGCGCATCTTGCGCCCACCCGAGAAGACGTCGACGGTGCCGTCGTCGTTGGACCCGAGGTAGGTGCCGTAGGCGGCCGGCGGCTGGGTGAGCTTCTCGACCTCCTCGCGCAGGTTGGCCACGTGCTCCTTGGCCGTCTGCAGCGTGAAGGTGAGCTTCTCGTTCTGGGAGACGGCTTGGGCCAGCTGGCCCTTGGTCTCGAGGAGCTTCTCCTCGAGGGCCTGGACCCGTCGCGGGCTCTCCTGCAGCCGACGCCGCAGGAGGGTGACCTCCTCTTCAGCGGCCGTCAGCCCGCAGGCGCAGGGCCTCGATGTCGTCCCCGTCGCCGGGCCCTGCTCCCCGGCGGCCGCCTCCCGTTTCGTCGAAGTCAACCGTGGTCATCACCTCGCTCGTGAGCGCCCTGCCCTCTGCGGCCGACCCTACACCGGCGCTCTCGGCGCACAGGGGCATTCGAATCGCCGATTTCGCACGCCTGAGGGCTCCTCACCCGCAGCACCCGTCGATCCGACGGGGGTGCGGTCGGCCAGCCGTGCTGCCGGTTGCGGGTACGATTGAGGCGAGAGCCGGTCCATGTGCCCGGCAGCGGGGCACTGTGGCGCGGCCGTCGAACCTGGCCGCCGCCCACCCCCGCATTCGGGCACGCCGACACCGGACGTTCCGACACGTAGGAGACAGCGCAGCGATGAAGGTCTGGATCGACCAGGATCTGTGCACGGGTGACGGCTTGTGCGAGGAGATCGCGCCCGCGGTGTTCACCCTGCTCGACGACGGTCTCGCCTACGTCAAGGAGGCCGACGACGTGAAGAACGAGCCGGGGGGCTCGGCCGGGATGGCGGCCGTGCCGGCCGAGCTCGAAGACGCCGTCGTCGAGGCGTCCGAGGAGTGCCCCGGCGAGTGCATCTTCATCGAGCAGGGCTAGGGATTCCGCACCGACCACGCGCTGGCGTCACGCTCGGCGCCGGCCTGCTCGGGCCCGCCGGAGTCCGGCTCCCGATCACCTCCCGACTCCGGCGTTCGTTTCAGTGGAGCAACAGCCGCGCGCTCGTCACGAAGCCGGTGTGGCCGACCATCCGGTGGTCGGGCCGCACCGAGCGCTGCTCGATGTGCCAGGTGCGGTGCAGGACCTCGATCGTGCGGCGCCAAGCCGAAGCCGAACTTCGTCGAGGCACCGGCGGAGCTCGGCCGTCTGGTTGATGGTGGGCAGGTAGGAGCAGAGGATCCCGCCGGGTCGGAGCGCTCCCCGGACGTGGGGCAGCACCCGCCACGGCTCGGGCAGGTCGAGCACGATGCGGTCGAGCCCGCGCTCGTCGATTCCGGCGTAGACGTCGCGCAACTCGACCCGGTAGCGGAGCCGACGGCCCGAGCGCCGCCTCCACGTTGGCCCGGGCCCGGTCGGCGAAGTCCTCCCGCAGCTCGTAGCCCGACGACCGAGGCGCCGGCCCGGAGGAGGGCCATGGACAGAGCTCCCGAGCCCACGCCGGCTTCGAGCACCCGCACGCCCGGGCGCGATGTCGGCCTCCATCAGGATGGCGGCCAGGTCCTTCGGGTAGATGACTTGGGCGCCCCGCGGCATCTTCAGGACGAGTCGGCCAGCGTCGGGCGCAGGACCAGGAAGCGTCGCCCGGTGCTGCCGGTGACCGAGGCGCCTTCGTGCCGTGCCGATCATGTCGTCGTGGTCGAGGATGCCGGCGTGGGTGTGGAACTGCGCGCCGGCTCGCAGGGTCAGCAGGTACCGCCGCTGCTTGGCGTCGACCAACAGCACTCGCTCACCGTCGGCCAGGGGACGGTCGTCCCCGTCGACGCCCATCGCCCTCGCCTCGGCTCAGTCGTCGACTGGTGCAGGCGAGCCCGGCGCTCGAGTGGTGATCAGCAGGCCCTCGCCTGGCTGGAGCTTGGTCCGGAAGACGATGCCGTCGCTCGCGCCGGGCACCGGTTGACCATCCAGAGGGCGGCACCGATCACGAACCACGCCGAATGGCGGCCCCGCCTGGCCTCCCGGAAGGCGCGTGCCTGGAAGGCGCGCAGCAGGCGGTCGAGCATCAGAGCCGGCGCACCTCGACGACGGTGGACTTGCGCTTGCCCGCGCGCCGCCCGATGCAGGAACACGACGGCCAACGCGGTCACGCCCACGGCCAGACCGACCGTGAGGATCTGGGGTCGGACCGACTCGACCTCGCCGCCCACGTCACCGGTGAGCTCGCGGAACTTGGCCTCGATCTGGTCGCGGGTGATCCGCTCGCCGGTCGTGCTCATGACCGTCCTCCTCGCGTCGCCGGTCGATGGCCGGCGCCCCTGACCACGGCGACGACGGCGGCAGCGGCCACGGCCACGACGACGACCGTGCAGATCAGGTACGGGGCCCACGACCAGTTCCCGTCGAAGGTGCCGTTCGGTCTCCCCCTGGAGCAGCCGCAGGAGGGCCGACGGCCAAGATCACGAGCCCGATGGCCAGGGCCACTGCCCCGACCACCCCGAAGAGCACGTATCGCCCCAGGCCCTTGAGGGGGTCGAGGGTCTCCTGCTTGATGTAGTCGACGACCAGGCGAACGACTTCGTTGCCCGTCGACCGTATCTCGCCGAGACCGGCTGCTTTCTTGTCTCGACCTTGGTCCCGACCTCGAGCCACGACACTCCTCGCTGTCGACCGCACTCGGTATCGCACGGTCCGTCACCGCACCGTGCGGAGTCCCTCACTATAGAGAGGTAGGCGCCACCAGCCCGCCGTCCGTCAACAGCTCCTCAGTGCGCCCGCCTCTGGGCACACGCTCGGTATAGAGGTAGGTCGAACTGGTCCGGGCGACCGTCCGTCCCTGGTCATCGACCACCTCGGCCTCGGCGAAAGCCACCCGTTCCCCTCCCGAGACGATGGTGGCCGGTGCAGTGAAGGAGCGAGCCGACCCGGACGGCGGCGATGAAACTCGTCTTCATCTCCACGTTGGCCGCGATGACCGATCGTCCGGCGGCCCGGGCGAAGGTGATGGCCGCCGACCCCATGGCCGAGTCGGCCATGGCCGCGAGGAACCCGCCCTGGATGATCCCCGCCGGGTTGGCAAAGCGCTCGTCGGCCCGCATCTGCCCACCGTTCGACCCGGCTCGGCTCTTGTCCACGCAACGCATGCCCAGGGTGAGCTCGCAGTTGGGTGGGACCTGGATGCGGGGCGGTGTTGGGGAGCGGGGGGGCCGTCGGGCACCGCCTGACCGTATCGCCGGCCCCGCGCCTGGCCGTCCGGCGCCCGAGCCGCAAGCTTTTCTGCCGGAGCCGCGATAGCCGTCAGGTTTTCCTGACAAGCGTCAGGCTTTCCTGACAGCCGTCAGGTTTTCCTGACAAATCGGGCAGAAAAAAATTCAAAAAAGGCGTCCAGCAACGCCCCCGGTCACGCACCACTCCGAGGCGGCGCCTCATCCGGTCGCCAGCCGGCTCCGGCGGTCGATACTGGAGCGGTGACCGCCGCACGTCGAGGGACCAGCCGCCCCGACCTTGCTCGTCGGTCAGATCGCCGAGGACTGGGCGGGTGACGCTCGATTCGCCGAGTACACGCGGCTGCCGATCCCATCGCCCCGGGCTCACCACCCGGGTTCCGATCCGACGGTTCCCAGCCGCCCTTCATGCCGGGCGGGCCGACCCGCATCGTGGACCTCGACTGCTCCGAGGCCTCGGGGTCGTGGCACCGGCCACGACTCCCGCGCTCCGTGCGCCTCCTTCATCGTCCTTCTGCCGGAGCACCCCTCACGACCGAGCCCGAAGCGACGAGCGAGCTCTACTACTGCCTTTCGGGGACGGGCGAGTCGCTTTCCATCGACCGGATGACGATGGGGCGCCAGGCCGGGCGTCATCGAGTTGGTCGGTCGGCGACGTGGTCGTGCTACCCGCGGGATGCGCGACCGAGCACCGATCACTCGACGAGCGGGCAGTGCTCTACCGGGTATGCGATGCCCCACTACTCCGATACCTCGGGGCGGTGGCCACCGAAGCACGCTTCTCCCCCACCCGTTATGCGGCCGACCGCACCGACGCCCTCCTCGACGAGGTGGCCCGGCATCCGCAGGCGTCGCAGCGCAGCCGGGTAAGCGTGTTGCTGGGCAACGCAGCCACTCCGGACACGCTCACTGTCACCCACACGCTGTGGGCCATGGTCGGCGTCCTTCCGCCGGGCCAGGTGCAGCGCCCTCACCGCCACCAGAGCGTGGCCGTCGACCTCATCACCGCCTGTCCGACGGGCTGCTTCACGCTCCTCGGTGAGGAGCTCGACGACGCCGGGCTCGATCATCGACCCCGTGCGGGTGGACTGGGAGCCCGGTGGTGCCTTCGTCACGCCGCCCGGGCCTTTGGCACAGCCACCACAACGAGTCGGAGGCACACCGGCCGATCTCGTGCCCATCCAGGACGCCGGTCTCCACACCTACCTCCGGTCACTCGACATCCGGTTCACCGGGCCCACCAACTGACGACGGCGTGCCCTTCGCCAGCGCACGTCTCCCGACATCCGATGGCTTCCGAGGCCATCGGCGAAGTGGCCGGCGAGGTGCTCGAAGCGCTCGGTGAGCGACCAGACCTCGTGGTCATCACCGTCACCCGGCACCACGCCGGCAGCGTTGGAGGACATCGCCGCCACCCTCGACGCCGCCCTCCATCGCACTGGCCTTGGCTGGGATGCGCAGCGGAGTCGGTCGTGTCCACCGGCACCGAGGTCGAGGACTCGGCCGCCATCAGCCTGTGGGCGGGCCGAGTCGGTCCCGTGCTCGAGCTGGCCGATCGACGCCCAGCGCCGGCCGATGACAGCTGGCGCTTCACCGGATGGCCGGCCGCTCTTCGACATCGAGCCGACTGCCATCCTGCTCTTCTGTGACCCCTTCACCTTCCCGACCGCCGAGTTCCTACGGCCGGCTCGAAGAGTGCGTTCCCGGCATCCCCGTCATCGGGGGCAACGCCAGCGGCGGGCGAGGGACCAGGCGGCAGCCGTCTGCTCGCCGGCCGGCGGGTGACCACCGGCGGGGCGGTCGGCGTCCTCCTCGGCGCCGGCGCCGGCGTCGAGGTTGAGCCCGTCGTCTCGCAGGGCTGCCCGTCCCTACGGGAGCGCGCTGACCGTCACCGCGTCCGAAGGGCAGCGTGGTCTACGGGCTTGCCGGACGACCGGCCATGCAGTGCCTCGTCGAGCAGGCCCAACGGGCCCTCGGGGCCGAGACTGGCCGGGATCGGCTCGAACGGCCTTCTACCTCGGGCGACTCATCGACGAGCGGATCGCCGACCCCAGGTCCGGGGGACTTTTTGGTGCGGACGGTGGTCGGCGTCGACCGATCGAGCGGCGCCATCGCCCTCGACGACCGCGTCCCGCTCGGCAGCACCGTGCGCTTCTGCCTGCGCGACGCCGGCACGGCCTACCACGAGCTCGCCGAGCTCCTCGGCCGGCTGCCGGGCCGATGCCGCCCTGGCCTTCGTCTGCACGGCCCGAGGGTCACGACTGTTCGACGCCCGGCACCGGGACACGACGCACCATCGAGCGGGCGATCGGACCCGTTCCGGTCGGCGGGATGTTCTCGGCTGGCGAGATCGGTCCCGTCGGCGGGCAGTCGTTCCTCCTGACCAACTCGGCGACCCTTGCCCTCCTCCACGACCGGAAGGCGTGAGCAGCCAGCAGGTCGGCGCCGCGTGCCCGGCTGGCTACGGCCGATAGGGTTGCGCGCGATGACCGATCGGCGGAGTGCACGACCGGACGATGTCGATGCGAGGGCGACCTCGAGCAGCTGGCCATCAACGTCATCCGGGGCATCGCCATCGACGCGCCACGGGCGGCCAACAGTGGCCATCCGGGGACGGCCATGGCCCTCGCCCCGCTGGCTCACGTCCTCTTCACCCGGGTGATGCGTCACTCCCCCACCGAGCCGGACTGGCCCGATCGCGACCGCTTTGTCCTGTCCAACGGACATGCCTCGATCCTGCTCTACACCATCCTCTACCTCACGGGCTACGGCCTCGAACTCGACGACCTCCGCGCCTTCCGCAGCTGGGGCAGCCGTACCCCGGGCCACCCCGAGCGCAAGCACGCTCCGGGCATCGAAGTCACCACCGGACCGCTCGGCCAGGGGTTCGCCAACTCCGCCGGCATGGCCATCGCCGAGCGCTGGCTGCGGGCCAACTTCTCCCCGGAGGTCTGTGACCACCACACCTTCGTCTTCGCCGGCGACGGATGCTTCGAGGAGGGCATTTCGCACGAGGCGGCATCGCTGGCCGGGCATCTCGGTCTGGGCCGGCTCATCTGCGTCTACGACAACAACCACATCAGCATCGACGGTCCCACCGAACTGGCCTACACCGATGATGTGGCCGAGCCGCTTCACGCCTACGGGTGGTCGGTCGAGAACGTGGGCGAGATCGCCAACGACACCGCCGCCCTCGAGGCGGCGCTGCTCCGAGCCAAGGATGAGGAGGACCGGCCGAGCCTCATCATGCTGCGCTCCCACATCGGTTATCCGGCGCCCGACCTCATGGACACGGCCAAGGCCCACGGCGACCCGTTCCCCGACGACGAGGCTCGCCTCACCAAGGAGATCCTCGGCCTCCCCACCGACGAGACGTTCTGGGTGCCGGCCGAGGTGCTCGAGCTCTATCCGCCGCTGCATCCCCCACGGACGCGAGATGGCAGCCGAATGGCGTGCCCGCTACGAGGCCTGGGACGGCGACAAGGAACGTTGGGAGGCCGCCCAGAGTGGACACGGCCTCCCCGGGTGGGAGGAGAAGCTGCCCACCTTCGGGCCCGAGCGACGGGCCCATGGCCACCCGCAAGGCCATCAAGGCATGCCTCGACGCCACCGCCCCTCCCTCCCCGGCGTCATGCCCGGGAGCGCCGACCTCACCGGCAACACCGGCATGGCCCTCACCGATGCCGTGGCCCAGTCGCGAGCAGCATCCCGAAGGAAGCCTCATCCACTACGGCATACGCGAGCACGGTATGGGCGGGATCATGAACGGGATGGCGGCCCATGGCGGCGTCATCCCGGTGGGCGGCACCTTCTTCATCTTCAGCGACTACATGCGCGGCGCGGTGCGGGTCGGCACGCTCTCCTACGAGCACGTCATCTATTCGTGGACCCACGACTCGGTCGGCCTCGGACAAGACGGTCCCACCCACCAGCCCATCGAGCATCTGGCCTCCTTGCGGGCCATGCCCGAACTGCGCCTCATCCGGCCCGCGGATGCCAACGAGACGGCAGCCGCCTGGCGCATCGCGGTCGAGCACGAGGGGCCCACCGCTCTCGTCCTGACCCGCCAAGAGGTCCCCGTCCTCGAGGGCACCGCCGACCTCGCCCCCGAGGGGGTCTCCCGAGGGCGCCTACGTCCTGCCGACCCCGAGGGACGGCCCGTTCGACATCGTGCTCATCGGAACGGGCAGCGAGGTCAGCCTGTGCGTGGAGGCGGCCGAGATCCTGGCCGGGCGCGGAACCCGAGCTCGGGTCGTGTCCTTCCCCTCGTGGGACCTCTTCGCCGAGCAGCCCGACAACTATCGCCGTGACGTCCTTCCGCCGGGCGTCCCCCGTCTCGCCGTCGAAGCGGCCAGCTCCTTCGGCTGGGAGCGATACGCCGACGCCACGGTGTCCATCGACCGCTTCGGGGCGTCGGCGCCGGGACCGAAGGTCCTCGACGAGCTCGGCTTCAATCCCGGACCACGTGGCTTCGAAGGCCCTCGATCTCTGGCCGCCTCCCGGGCCCAGGCGTGAACTCGTCCGGATCCCGGACGACGGCGCCGCCGCAATCACCGCCGATCAAGCGGGTAGGAAAGGAGCGTCGTGACCACACTCACCGATCTCTACGAGAAGCAGGAGCAGAGCCCATGGCTCGACAACCTGCGCCGCGACTGGCTCCAGAACGGCACGCTGGCCGATTTCGTCGAAAAAGGCATCCGGGGGGTGACATCGAACCCCACCATCTTCGCCAAAGCCATCTCCGGCCAGGACACCTACGACGACGAGTTCGACGCGCTCATCAAGACCAAGTCGGTCGAGGACGCCTATTGGGACCTCGTCGATCGACGACATCAACGGCGCTCTCGACCTCCTCACGCCCGACCACGAGTCCTCGGGCGGGGGCGACGGCTTCGTCTCCCTCGAGGTGGCTCCCGCCACTGGCTCATGACACGAAGGGGACGATCGAGGCGGCGCGATCACTGCACGAGCGCATCAACCGGCCGAACCTGCTGGTCAAGATCCCGGCCACCCCCGAGTGCATCCCGGCCATCGAACAGATGATCAGTGAGGGTCGCAGCATCAACGTGACCCTCATCTTCAGCATCGAGCGCTACGGAGCGGTCATCGAGGCATACCAAGCCGGCCTCGAACGCCTGGTCGCCTCGGGTGACGTCGGACCTCTCGGCGGTGGCCAGCGTCGCCTCCTTCTTCATCAGCCGGGTCGACACCGAAGTCGACCGGCGCATCGATGCCGCCGCGCCCGACGGACCGGATGGCGACAAAGTCCGAGCGCTACGAGGCCGGGCCGCCGTGGCCCAAGGCAAGCTCGCCTACCAGCTCTTCCTCGAGCGCTTCGTCTGGCCCTCGATGGGAGGCCCTGGCGGCCAAGGGCGCCCGGCTGCAGCGACCTCTCTGGGCATCGACGTCGACCAAGAACCCGAACTATCCGGACCTTGCCTACGTGGACACGCTCATCGGGCCGCACACGGTCAACACCATGCCCGACGGCACCGTCACTGACTTCCTCGACCACGGCACCGTTGCCCGCACCGTCGATGTCGGCGTGGACGAAGCCCGTCGGCTGGAGGACGAGCTGGCGGCCGTCGGCATCGACATGGCCGACGTGGCCCGCGTCCTCGAGGAGGAGGGAGTGGCCTCCTTCGCCAAGTCGTTCGATGAGCTCGTGCAGTCGCTCACCGACAAGGCCAACGCCCTGAGCAACGGAGGCGGCGCGGGCCAGCCACCGAGGCGACTCGGGGGGTTCGCGACCATGGCGCCAATGGCTGCGCGCGACCTCTCGACAGAAGGAGACACGATGAAGATCGCCATGGTGGGCCTGGGGAAGATGGGGGCCAACATGACCCAGCGCCTCATCGAAAAGGGTCACGAGGTCGTCGGGTTCGACCTCTCGGACAAGGCGCGGGACGCGGTGGCCGCCTTCGGGGCGACGCACCGCCTCGACCCTCGAGGAGGTGGCCGACCGCCCTGTCTGCGCCTCGAGTGGCCTGGGTGATGGTCCCGGCCGGCGAGGCCACCAACTCGACCATCACCAAACTGGCCGGGCTGTTCGAGCCGGGCGACGTGATCATCGACGGAGGCAACTCCAATTACAAGGAGATGGCGCCGCTCGTCGAGAAGCTGGCCGCCTCGGGCATTGCCTTCGTGGACGCCGGGACGTCGGGCGGGATCTGGGGCCTCAAGGAGGGCTATTGCCTGATGGTCGGGCGGCACCAAGGAGGCGGTGGCCACCTGCGAGCCGATCTTCCTCGCCCTCGCCCCCGAGGGCGGTTACGCCCACGTCGGCCCGCCGGGCGCCGGCCACTTCGTCAAGATGGTCCACAACGGCATCGAGTACGGCCTCATGCAGGCCTACGCCGAGGGATTCGAGATCATGTCCGAGGCGAAGGAGTTCGACCTCGACCTCCACGAGATCGCTTCGATCTGGCGGTACGGCTCGGTGGTGCGAAGTTGGCTGCTGGAGCTGGCCGAGCGGGCCTTGCGCCCGGAGTCCAACTTCGACCAGATCGAAGCCGTCGTGGTGGACTCGGGCGAGGGCCGCTGGACGCTGGACGAGGCCATCGACCGAGCCGTTTCGGCGCCGGTCATCGCCTCGGCCCTGTTCGCCCGCTTCGCCTCGCAGAAGAAGGATGCATTCGGACTGCGGTTGGTATCGGCGCTGCGCAACCAGTTCGGTGGGCACGCCTTCACCACGACGTCCGGCGCCCTTGGCGGCGAGACCTACACTCCCGTCCTGATCTCCATGGCCGACAGCGACAGCGACACCCACGCAGCAAGACCGGCGACACCAACCCCACCAGCAACGGCTCGAACCCTGGACCGTCCGGGCGATCACTCCCGGCCGTCCTGTCCAAGGCGCCACCCGTCGCCATGGTCATCTTCGGTGCCTCCGGTGACCTCACGTCGAGAAAGATCCTCCCCGCGCTGGCCCGTCTGGCCGACCGGGGCGTCCTCGACGACGGGTTCCTGCTCATCGGTGTGGCCCGCACCCCCTTGAGCGACGACGGGTTCCGCAACCTGGTGGCCGAGGCAACCCCCAACGGTGGGCCCAAGTGGAAGACGCTCTGCCAGCGCTTCCGCTACATCACCGGCGAGTACGACCACCCCGACACCTTCGCCCAGCTGAAGACCTACCTCGACGACGTCCGATCGCGACGACGGTACCCAGGGCAACCGGTTGTACTACCTGGCCACCATCCCGAGCGTCTTCGGACTGGTGGCCGACGCTCTGCACCAGCACGCCTGCACCCGCCCGCCGGACGACGAGCACTTCGTGCGCATCGTCGTCGAGAAGCCCTACGGCCGCGACCTGGCAGCGCTCTCGAGCTCGACCGTCAGATGCACAGCGCCTTCAAGGAGGACCAGATCTACCGAATCGACCACTACATGGGGAAGGAGACGGTCCAGAACGTCCTCGCCCTGCGCTTCGCCAACGCCATCTTCGAGCCCATCTGGAACCGTCGCTATGTCGAGCAGGTCCAGGTAACGGTGGCCGAGTCGCTGGGTGTCGGGCACCGAGGCGGCTTCTACGAGACGGCCGGGGCCCTGCGAGACATCGTGCAGAACCACGTCATGCAGGTCCTCGCCCTTACCCTCATGGAATCACCGACGAGCACCGAAGCCAATCGGATCCGGGACGAGAAGGTCAAGCTGCTCCAGTCCATCGACATCCCGACGCCCGACGAGGCCGTCGACAAGTCGGTGCGCGGTCAGTACACGGCGGGCACGATCGACGGCAAGCCGGTGATCGCCTATCGGGACGAGGACGGGGTGGCCAAGGACAGCCAGATCGAGACCTACTTGGCCCTCCGGCTGCGGGTGGAGAACTGGCGCTGGTCGGGCGTGCCCATCTTCGTGCGCACCGGAAAGCGGCTGCCGGCCCGGGTCACCGAGGTGGCCATGGCCTTCCATCGAGGTGCCGTTCCTCCTCTTCGACAAGACGATGAGCCGCGACCTGCGGCCCAACGCCCTCATCCTGCGGATCCAACCCGACGAGGGGATCAGCCTCGAGTTCGGGGCCAAGGTGCCGGGCGAGAAGTTCCACGTGCGGTCGGTGGCCATGGACTTCTCCTACGCCGAAGCCTTCGCCGGGGTCGAGGCGGCCGACGGCTACGAACGGCTCATCCACGACGCCATGGTGGGTGACGCCACACTGTTCATCCGGCTCCGACGAGGTCGAGGCGGCCTGGCGCATCGTCGACCCGTACCTCAAGGCATGGTCGGAGCCGGGCGCGGCCTCCATTTCTACGAATCGGGCACCTGGGGGCCGCACATGGCCGACCTGTTGCGTCGAGCGGTCCGGCGACCACTGGCGCAACCCGGTCATCGACCTCGAGCTGACCGGCGGCCGACTCACCGAACTGCCCCAGTGAACGGGACATCCGGATGACGGCCACTTCGAGCGCTGTGCGTCGGTCCCCGACGCCTTCGCCGAGCTGGTGGCCCGCCAGATGGCAGCCGGCATGACCACAGCTCTTCCTGTCCGGAGGGACGCTGGCCGCGGACTGCTACCGGGCCCTTGCCGCCCGCCAGCACGGCGGGGTGGGCCCCGAGCCCGACTGGTCGGCGGTCGACGTCTACTACGGCGACGAGCGCTGCGTCCCGCTCGACGACCCGACTCCAACCACCTGCTGGCCGCCACCACCTTGCTCGACGCGGTCGGGCCGGTGCACTCCGACCACCCATGTACCGGTCCGGGCCGCCCGACGAAGCCGCGGCCGCCTATCAGGCCGAGGTCGCCGGCCTCCCCGACTTCGGCCTCGTCCACCTCGGGCTCGGGCCCGACGGTCACACCGCTTCGCTCTTCCCGCAGTCGCCGGCCCTCGCCGTCGACGAGCCCGGCCTCTTCGTGGTGGCCAATCACGATCCCCTCGGTCACAACGTCCACGAGCCGGATCACCCTGACCTTCGCCGGCATCGCCCGGGCCCGGCTGGTCGTGTTCACCGTCACCGGTGCCGACAAGACCGAGCTGCTTGGCCCGGCTCCTGGCCGGCGAGGACCTGCCGGCCGGCCGGGTCACGGCCCCCGAGGTGCGTTGGCTGGTCGATGACGAGGCCGCCGGCTCCCTCGACTTGCCCCGATAAGGTGACGCGATGGCCGGCCGGAGGTGCGTCGACGGCCGGACGACGATGACGGCTCCACGGTGACAGCCACCCCGACAATGGTCCCGACAGTGGCGTCCCTCGACCCATCGATCGCCGCCCTGGCCGAGATGCCCGAGCGCGAATCTTGGCCACGGCGCGGGCCGTGCGTCGTGCCGCCTTCGGCGAACCGGGTGACCTTCTCGCCCAAGGTCTTCATCCCTCTCACCATGCTGTGCCGCGACCGCTGCGGCTACTGCACCTTCGCCAAGGCGCCGGCCCGGTTGGCGTCGCCGTACCTGGCCATCGAGGACGTGCTCGGCATCGCCCGGGCCGGCCGCGACGCCGGGATGCCACGAGGCACTCTTCACCCTGGGCGAAGGACCCGAGGATCGCTACCCGACTGCTCGTCGCTGGCTCACCGAGCACGGGTACGGCTCGACCGTCGACTACCTGGTCGACGCCTGCCGGACGGTCGTGGAGGAGACGGGGCTCCTCCCCCACGCCAATGCCGGCGCCCTGGCGGCCGACGAGCTGCGCCCGCCTGCGACCGGTCACGGCCAGCCAGGGAATGATGATCGAGTCGCTCAACCCCGGCCTCCCGGCCCATCGCAACGCGCCGGACAAGACCCCGGCCCGGCGACTGGCCACCCTCGAGGCGGCGGGCACGACTCGGCGTCCCATTCACCACCGGGCTGCTGGTGGGCATCGGCGAGTCACGGGCACGATCGGCTGGTCGCCCTCGGTGGCCATCGCCGAGAGCCACCGCCGTCACGGCCACGTCCAAGAGGTGATCGTCCAGAACTTCCTGCCCAAGCCCGGAACGGCCATGCATCGGGCACCGGCGTGCCCACCTTCCGAGCTGGCATGGACCATCGCCGCCGCCCGTCTGGTGCTGCCGCCGCGACGTGCACGTGCAGGCGCCGCCCAACCTCTCGGACGACTTGGCCGTGTTGCTCGACGCCGGCATCGACGACTGGGGCGGCGTGTCGCCGGTCACCGCCGACCACGTGAACCCCGAGCGTCGCTGGCCGGCTCTCGACGCCCTGCGGGACGCCACCGAGGGAAGCGGCGCCGGTGCTCGCTCCTCGGCTCACGATCTACCCCGAGTTCGCCCTCGATCCCGAGCGCTGGCTGGACGACGCCATGCGCTTTCCCGTGCTCGACGCTTCCGATGCCGAGGGCCTGGCCCGTGACCATGACTGGACGTCGGGCGGGTAGCGGTCGCACCCCCCGAGCTGGTCCAGGAGGCGAGGGCGCCGGAGGAATCGAGCGGGTCGAGCGGGTCGAGCAGGTCGAGCACACGCCCCGTGCCGACCGTCTCGTCCGGGGCGGCGGACCGGTCGACGAGGTGCTCGGCGGCCGTGCTCGACGGCCAGGAGGTCGGCGAGGACGAGATCGTCACGTTGTTCGGCGCCCGTGGCCGAGAGGTGCGACAGGTGGCCGACGTCGCCGACCACTTGCGGTCCGAAGCCGTGGGCGACGAGGTGACCTTCGTCGTCAACCGCAACATCAACTACACCAACGTCTGCACCTTCAAGTGCCGCTTCTGCGCCTTCTCGAAGGGACCACGGTCCCTCAACCTGCGGGGGCCAGCCGTACCTCCTCGGCCTCGACGAGATCAGCTCCCGGGTGGTCGAAGCCGAAGCCCGGGGCGCCACCGAGGTGTGCCTGCAAGGCGGCATCCATCCGAACTTCGACGGCGACTACTACCTGGAGGTGATCCGGGCCGTCCGAGCCGTGTCGGCCACGATCCACATCCACGGGTTCACGGCCCTCGAGGTCACCGAAGGGGCTCGGCGCTCGGGCGTCTCCTTGGCCGACTACCTCGCGCAGCTGCGCGACGCCGGGCTCAAGACGCTGCCGGGCACGGCCGCCGAGATCCTGGACGACGAGGTCCGTGCCGTCCTCTGCCCGGACAAGATCACGACCGACGAATGGCTGGAGGCCCATCGCACCGCCCACTCGGTCGGGACTGCGGTCGAACGTGACCATCATGTTCGGTGCCATCGAGCAGCCGCGGTCGTGGGCTCGCCACCTCGTCCGCACCCGCGCCCTGCAGCACGAGACGGGTGGCTTCACCGAGTTCGTGCCCCTGCCCTTCGTGCACATGGCGACGCCCATCTACCTGCAGCGCCGGTCCCGACGTGGCCCCGACGTTCCGCGAAGCCGTGCTCATGCACGCCGTCGGCCGCATCGCCTTCCGCGGCGCCATCGACAACATCCAGGCCAGCTGGGTCAAGCTGGGACGTCGGTGGCACTCGCCAGCTGTTGCGGGCCGGCGTGAACGATCTCGGGGGGACCCTCATGGACGAGAACATCTCCCGAGCGGCCGGCGCCGCCCACGGCCAGGCCATGGACGCCGAAGCCTTCGGGGCGGTCGTGGCCCCGCTGGGACGGCCACTCGTCCAGCGGACCACCCTCTACGGCCGCGTCCACGAGGCCGGCCGGCTCCGCACGGCGACCGGCACCGACGGAGGTGGCGTCCTCGCCGCGGCCCACTGACGTGGACGACCCGGGCAGGCCGCACGAGGCTCGGGACAGCCGAGGCCGTACCCGGTGCAGGGACAGGCGTCGAAGCCGTCGAAGTCGTCGAAGAAGCCGCCATCCTCGAGCGGGTCCTCGAGTCGATCCTCGATGCCGGGGCGTCATCCAGCCAGCGCCGGCTCTATCGGTCGATGCTCAAGACGGTGGCCGGCCTGGCCCGTGACGGCACGGAAGTCATCGACCTCAAGATCGCCGACTCGGCCCTTTCCGAGATGGCCGAGGCCTTCCAGGTGTTCCGTCCCTACCGCGACCGCCGCAAGGTGACACTGTTCGGCTCGGCCCGCACCCTGCCCGACCAACCGGCCTACGCCCAGGCCCGGGCCCTGGCCGCGGTCATGGCCGAGGCGGGCTGGATGGCGGTGACCGGGGCCGGCCCCGGGATCATGGCCGCCGGGATGGAAGGTGCGGGTCGGGACCGCTCGATCGGCGTGAACATCCGCCTCCCCATGGAGCAGGGGGCCAATCCCTTCATTGCCCAGGACCCGAAGCTCGTCGAGATGCGCTACTTCTTCACCCGCAAGCTCATGCTCATCAAGGAGTCGGACGGGTACGTGGTCCTACCCGGAGGCTTCGGAACGCTCGACGAGGGCTACGAGCTCCTCACCCTGCTGCAGACGGGCAAGGCGGAACCCGCCCCGGTCGTCCTCCTCGACGTTCCCGGCGGCACCTACTGGGAGGCCTGGTCCCGCTTCCTGACCGAGGAAGTCGAATCCCGAGGCCTCGTCTCACCCGAGGACCGGTCGTTCTTCCTCGTGACCGACAGCGCCGAGGTCGGCGGCCAATGAACTACTCGGCTTCTACCGCAACTACCACTCGTGCCGATGGGTCGGCGACCTGCTCGTGCTCCGGCTGCAGGATGGTCCGAGCAAGGCCCGGCTCGCCGACCTCACGCAGCGCTTCGCCGACATCCTGACCGGCGGGGTCATCCGCCGAGTCCAGCCGTTTCCTCCGGAGCGCAACGACAACGACCATCTCGAGTTGGATCGGGTTGCCCTGCGCTTCGACCGGATCCACTACGGCCGGCTCCGTCAGCTCATCGACGCCCTCAACCGGCCGGAGGAGCGCCGCCAGCCCAGCTCCTCGGCTCCGGCTAACCGACCGCCGACCCTTACGGCTCGGCGTGCTCGGCCGGTCGACCAGGAGCCCCGCCGCTTTGTCGACCGCCCGTCTGGCCCGGGTGATGCGACGTTCCTCGGCGGCCAGCGCCGGGTCGGGTTCGGTGCCGGCCCGCAGCGCATCGGCCGCCCGATGGAGCCGGTCGAGGGCCAAATCGGCCAGCTCTTCGCCGATGCCCGACAGCCGTTCCGCGATCTCCGCCAGGTCCGGCACTTCAACCGACTCCGAGGGATCGCGGCCTCGACCACCTCGAGCCCGCCCTCGGCGTGCTGTGCCCGCAGCCGCTTCTTGTCGAACTTGCCCACGGTCGTCTTCGGCACCTCGTCCACGAAGGACCACCGCTCGGGCAACCACCACCGGCTCACCCGGTCGCTCAAGAAAGCGACCAGCTCGTCGGGGCTGACCTCGTGGCCCTCCTCGACCACGACCACCGCCAGCGGCCGCTCGCTCCAGCGCTCGTCGGGGACGGCGATGACCGCGGCTTCGACCACCGAAGGATGGGCCATGACCGCGTTCTCGAGCTCGACCGAAGAGATCCACTCACCGCCTGTCTTGATGACGTCCTTCGTCCGGTCGCTGATCTGCATGAAGCCTCGGGAGTCGAGCGTGCCCATGTCCCCGGTACGCAGCCAGCCGTCGTCGAATCGCTCCGGCGTGTCCTCTCGGTAGTAGGAGCCGGTGATCCAGGGGCCCCGCACCTCGAACTCGCCGACCGACTTCCCGTCGTTCGGGAGCACGTGACCCGTCGTCGGCGACGACCCGCAGCTCGACACCGGGGACGATCCGACCGGTCTTGGCCCGCCACTCGATCTCCTCCTCCGGCGGCGTGCCCACGAGGCGGAAGGGCGAGGGCACAGAGGGGGCTCGTTTCGGTCATTCCCCATCCTTGGACCAACTCGATCCCCAGCTCGTCCGCGATAGCGCTCGATGAGCTGGCGGGGTACGGCCGCACCACCGGCCGTGATCATCCGCAGCGACGAAAGGTCGACCGGGTGGGACTGGCCGTAGCGCAGGACGTCGTTCCAGATGGTCGGAACCCCGCAGGCCACGGTCGGGCGGTGCTCGACGATCATGGCGGCGAGCGGCTCGGCCTGTACGAACAGCTGCGGCATCACGAGATCGGCCCCGGTGAGGAAGGCGCCGTAGGGCGTGCCCCAGGCGTTGGCATGGAACATGGGAACGATGCAGAGGATGCGGTCCTGCTCGTTCACCCCGAGCGACGACGCCGAGGTGATGGCCATCGAGTGCAGGAAGGTCGACCGGTGGCTGTAGACGACACCCTTCGGGTCGCCGGTCGTGCCCGACGTGTAACACATGGCCGCAGCGTTGTGCTCGTCGAGCTCCGGCCAGTCGTAGCCGGGTTCCTCGGCTCCGAGCAGCTCCTCGTAGGAGAGGGTCTCACCGAGGCCGTCGGCCTCACCCGTCCCCGACACGATGATGTGCTTGACCGTGGTCATCTGGTCGCGCACCCGGGCCAGAAGGGGCGCGACCAGGGGATCGACGATGATCACCGTGTCCTCGGCATGGTTGATCACATAGGCCAGCTGGTCGGGGTGGAGCCGGAGGTTGAGGGTGTGCAGCACCGCTCCCATCGAGGGAACGGCCAGGTAGGCCTCGAGGTGGACCTGGTTGTTGGGGAGGAAGGTGCCCACCCGATCGCTGTCCCCGATCCCCAAGCGATCGAGGGCGGCGGCCAGCCGCTCAGAACGAGATCGCCACCTCGGTGAAGGAAGCCTCGACGTAGGCCCCGGCCGGGTCGGTCACCGTCCGGACCAGGCCCTCCCCATAGACCTGCTGGCCGTGGCGGAGAATCCCGCTGACCAGCAGCGGTGCGTCCTGCATGGTGCTGCGCACGCGTCGACCTCCCCGATCGTGGCGGTCCTCGAGCCGCCGAACGAGCATACCGATCGCTCTCCGACCGGTTGCCGTTGACCCGCCTCGCGTGCGTCAACTCGTGCGCGCGCCACGGCATCCATCGGACTGCCCGTTCGCCCTCTGAGCATCCCGGCTCACGCTCTGCCGGCCCGATGCGGAGGAATCGATGGGCAAACGAGGTCTCGTGCTTCTGGCCATGGCTGGGCGCGTCGATCACGGTGATGGTCGGACTGCCGGTGCTGGCCGCCACCGCTCTCGGCGGAGGCGGCGGCAGCCGGTGAGCGGCAGCGAGGGGATGGGGGCCCTTCGTGCCGGCCGCGGCCCGGAGCGGCTCCTGCCATCCCGGCTGCCTGGGTGTCCCTCGAGGAGCAGGCGGCGTCGACCTGTGCCGGCCTGTCCTGGTCGGTCCTCGCCGCCATCGGCACCGTCGAGTCTCACAGCGGCCAATCCACGGCCCCCGGCGTGTGGTCCGGGTCCAACGCGGCCGGCGCCGAAGGCCCGATGCAGTTCGAGCCGGGCACCTTCGCGGCCTACGCCACCGTGGGCCCCGGCGGCGCCCGACCGCCGAGCCCGTACGACCCCGTCGATGCCGTCTACACCGCGGCGTCCATGCTTTGCGCCAACGGCGCCGGCAGCGCCGGCCGGCATTGCGCACGCCGTCCTCTCCTACAACCACTCGGCCACCTACGCCGAAGACGGTGCTCGCCCTCACCGTCGCTCGTGGCCCGGAGCCGTCACTGCCGACGACCGGTGCGGCGGCCATCACCTTTGCCGCGGCACGATTCGGCGTGCCCTACGCCTGGGGCGGGACCGGCCCCGGACGGCTTCGACTGCTCGGGCCTCGTCCAGGCCGCCTACGCCAGCGCCGGTGTCTCCCTGCCTCGGCGTGGCACAGGACCAGTTCGAGGCCGGCCCGCCCGTGCCCACCGGCCAGCCCCTTCGCTCCCGGCGATCTCGTGTTCTTCGGTAGCGGGCCAGCCGCGTGGGCCACGTGGGCTTGGTGATCGGCCCCGGCATCATGATCGATGCTCCCCACACCGGTGCGGTCGTCCAAGCCGAGGTTTCCCGGCAACCGTCGGTGCCCCTGGGGCGGTGAGCTCGTCGTCGGCGCCACCCGACCCGACGAGGTGACGGCGGACCCGCCCCGCTCGACGGCCTAGGTCGTCACCGTCGGGCTCGTCTCCCTGCACTGCGCCTTGGAACTGGCTCAGGGTCATTACCTGTCGGGCCGGCGGTGGGCTGACCGCGATCGGTTCCCGTAGTCGCCGAGGTCCTCGGTCACCACGCCACCACGGGATGGCTGCCCAGGCTGAGATCATCGTCGGTGACCATGCGACGCACCTGTCCGGTGCCGTCGGCGACGTACACGGTGACGGCATCGGTGGTCGGTGCCGGCGGCACTGCTCGGCGGCGGCACCGGTGATCCCGGCCGGGAGCCCGGCCCCGACAGCGTGCCGCAAGCCCGGCCGGGCGGACCGTGACCCGATAGCCGTCACGGCCGTGCCGTCGATCTGGCTTGCACCGAGCGCGACGACCTGGTTGCCGTCGGCGCCGAGCATGGCCAAGAGGGCACCCGGGTCCGAGTTGCGTGGGGCGATGAGCGCGCCGGAGTGAGCGACTGCGAGATCCACGGCTTGCCCGGGACGAGCCCGGCGAGCTGCGGCAGGGAGAAGTAGATCGTGTCACCCACGAACACCTCTTTCAGTTGGTCTCCGGCCAGCGGCCCGGGACCCCGGAAGGTGAACACCACCCGGCTGGTGTTCAAGTGCGAGGTCAACGGCACCAGTGCCCGTGGCGTCGACTCGACGTCGAGCCGCTTCGCACCGCATGGTGAGCGAGAGGGCCGCGGTGCCCTTGGCCACCGTCGTGTGCACCGAGCTCACCACCGCGGTCGCCGATGTGTCCGAGTTGCCCGAGGAGGAGCTGCCGGTGAGGGCCCAGACGGCCACTGCCGCCACTGCCGCCACGGCGACGACGCCCAGGGTCACGGCGCGACGATGCGCCCCCGCCGTCGTGGCTTGAGCCCCGGAGGGAAGAGGTCGGCGGTCGGAACACTGCGAACGTGCACCGATCCCGGCCGTCGGGCCGGCGATTCCTTTGCCGTTGCCCGGCGCGGACGACTCGTCCGGCCGCGGACCCTCCACCACCAAGGTCCCCGTGCTCGAGCGGTGCGCCCACGACGGCCGCAGATCCGTTCAACCGGGCCGGGTCGTCACCGCCGGGATGTCGGGAGACGTCGCCATCCGCCGCGCCCGCCATCTCAGTTGCTCCTCGTTGCCGCTCGACGCACGGCGGACAGCACGCTCGCCGCGCCCGAGGTCAGATGCGGCAAAGCGCACCTGCGTCCGCGATTGCCCTTCCAACCCAGGCGGAAACAGGTCCGCGGCCATCATGTCGACGCTCACCGCCGCCGCTTGCGTGCGAATGCGGCGACGTGCGACACCGCGTCCAGGACGACGTCCTCGACGCAGTCTGCCTCGCACCTCGGATCGTCGGCGGCCGGAGCGTTCCCCGCCGGAGCGTGGCCGTTTGACCGCGATGCGTCGTCACCATCGAGGCGAACGAACGCCCCACTATTGGATATGCCCCTCATGTCGATAACCCTTTCGTCCCTGCCCTGAATGGCCAATGGTACTGAGGGGTGGTCGCGCACTCGACAGGGTCAACCGCATTTGTTTAACCCGTTTACGCGTACCGTCACGGGTCGGCCACAAGCGCGTGACGCGCCACCGAACGCCCACGCCTGGCACTCGATCAGCGAAGGCGCGAGATGTCCCGGAGTGAGAGGTGCCGGCAACGTCGGTGTCGCCCATGAGAAAACGATCGACGGCAGCAGCCGCTGATCGGCCTTCGGCAATGGCCCAGACGATGAGGCTCTGTCCCCGGGTCATGTCGCCGCACACGAACACACCGTCGACGTTGGTGGCCCAGTTGCCGTCGGCGGCCACGTTGCCGCGAGCGTCGAGCTCGAGCCCGAGCTCGGCCACGACCCCGTCGCGCTCGGCGCCGAGGAACCCGAGGGCCAGGAGCACGAGCTCACAGGGCAGCTCGAAGGCCGAGCCCTCGACCGGTCGAAACTCGGGCCGTCCGTCCGGGCCGGTTGGCGAGCTCGACCTCCTCACCGCGCAGGGCGCGCACGCGACCACCCTGCGTCGCCCAGGAAGGTGGTGGTCGTCACCGGCGTAGAGCCGCTCGCCGCCCTCCTCGTGCGCGGCCGAGGTGCGCAGCACGAGCGGCCAGGTGGGCCAAGGGTTCTCCGGGCGTCCGCTCGAGGGGAGGTTGGGGCATGATCTCGAGCTGGTGCACATCGAGCGCACCCTGCCGATGGGCGGTGCCCAGGCAATCGGCTCCGGTGTCGCCGCCGCCGATGATGACCACGTGCTTTCCCTCGGCCGTGATGACGGCGTTTCCGCGAGCATGCCCTTCCTGCACCAGGTTGGACGGCTTGAGGTAGTCCATGGCCCGGTGGATGCCATCGAGCTCACGCCCCGTGACCGGCAGGTCGCGGGGCAAGGGTGGCGCCGCCGGCCAGCACCACCGCGTCGTACTCCTCGACCAGGTCACGGGCGGACACGATTCGGCATCGGGGGCCGACGCCATCGGCACCGTCTCATCCGGGCGACCGACGGAAGTGCCGCACCGGAACTCGACGCCTTCCGCCGCCATCTGGGCCAGGCGTCGGTCGAGCACCGATTTCTCCATCTTGAACTCGGGGATGCCGAAGCGGAGCAAGCCCACCCGGCTTCTCCGCCCGCTCGAAGACGACCACCTGATGGCCGGCCCGGTCGAGCTGCTGCGAACAGGCGAGACCCGCTGGCCCCGAGCCGACCACGGCGACCCGCTTGCCGGTCGATGCGGGGCGCCTCGATCGGGACGACCCGTCCATCGGCCCAGGCCCGCTCGACGATCTCGTACTCGATGCGCTCGATGGTCACCGGGTCGTCGTTGATGCCGAGCACACACGAACCTTCACAAGGTGCCGGGCACA
Source organism: uncultured Acidimicrobiaceae bacterium (assembly GCA_963774915.1). Lineage (GTDB taxonomy): Bacteria > Actinomycetota > Acidimicrobiia > Acidimicrobiales > RAAP-2 > CAVSNH01. The sequence goes on from CAVZGR010000002.1 coordinate 354,279, forward strand.
GTCGCCCGGTGAACTCGGGGAAGTTGTTGGTGGCGTGCAGGCGGTCGGCGGCTTCGATCCAGTCGTCCCGGTACACGAGGTCGTTCCATTCGGGGATGAGGTTGCCGAGCGGGCACGCCTCGTGGCAGAACGGGATGCCGCAGTCCATGCAGCGCGCCCCCTGTTCGCGGGTGGACTCGACCGGAAAGTCCTCGTAGACCTCGCGCCAGTCACGCAGCCGAACCGGTACCGGCCGGCGCCGCGGGAGCTGTCGGCCCACGCTCTGGAAGCCGTGGATGTCACCCATGGGCCGCGGCCATGACCGCCTCGGTGACGGACCCGCCTTCGGCCTGCGCCGCCTCGGTGGCATCGAGCACCCGCCGATAGTCGCGGGGCATCACGGTGACGAAGCGCTCGGACGCGGCCCCCCAATCGGCCAGGATGGCCTCGGCCACTGCCGAGCCGGTCTCCTTGGCGTGCATCCGGATTCGCTCCTCGAGCCAGAGGCATCGTCGGCGACAGCGGCTCGAGGTCGACCTCGCCGTCTTCGGGTTCCCGGGGTTGAAGTTGCCGGACAGGAGCCCATAGGGGTCGTAGACGTGGGCAACCCCTCCGGACATGCCGGCTCCGAAGTTGCGGCCGGTGGGCCCGAGCACGACCACCCGTCCGCCCGTCATGTACTCGCAGGCGTGGTCGCCGACACCCTCGACCACGGCCACCGCACCCGAGTTGCGCACGCAGAACCGCTCCCCCACCTGGCCGCGTAGGAACACCTCGCCGCTCGTGGCGCCGTAGAGAACGACGTTGCCGGCGATGATGTTCTCCTCGGCGGCGAAGGGCGAGTCCTCCGGCGGTCGCGACCACCAGGCGGGCGCCCGAGAGCCCCTTGCCCAGATAGTCGTTGGCGTCCCCGAACAACCGCATGGTCACGCCCGCGGGGCACGAAGGCACCGAAGCTCTGGCCGGCCGAGCCTCGGAAGGTGAGATCGATGGTGCCGTCGGGCAGCCCTTCGCCGCCGTAGTGCCGAGTGATCTCGTAGCCGAGCAGCGTTCCGACCGTGCGGTCGACGTTGCCAATGGTGAGCTCGGCGGCGACCGGCGTCCCCTTTTCGATGGCCGGCGCGCAGTCCTCCAAGAAGGCGTGATCGAGGGCCCGCTCGAGCCCATGATCCTGAGCCTTCCGGCACAGACGGGAGGCGTCCTCGGCGGCAGCCGGGGCCATGAGGATGGGGGCGAGGTCGAGGCCGGCCGCTTTCCAATGGTCGACGGCGTCGACGGCGTCGAGCAGGTCGACACGTCCGACGGCCTCCTCGAGGCTGCGCAGCCCGAGGGCGGCCAGATGCTCACGGACCTCTTCGGCGATGTACTCGAAGAAGGTCTCGACGAACTCGGGCTTGCCGCCGTAACGGGCTCGGAGGCTCGGGTCCTGGGTGGCGATGCCGACCGGGCAGGTGTCGAGATGACAGACCCGCATCATGATGCAGCCCGACACCACCAGGGGTGCGGTGGCGAAGCCGTACTCCTCGGCGCCGAGCAGCGCGCCGATGATGACGTCACGGCCCGTCTTCAGCTGTCCGTCGACCTGGACCACGATCCGGTCGCGCAGATCGTTGGCCATGAGCGTCTGCTGGGTCTCGGCCAAGCCGAGCTCCCAGGGGATCCCGGCATGCTTGAGCGAGGTGAGCGGCGCCGCCCCCGTCCCTCCGTCGTGGCCGGAGATGAGCACGACGTCGGAGTGGGCCTTGGCCACCCCGGCCGCCACCGTGCCCACCCCGACCTCGGCCACCAGCTTCACGTGCACGCGAGCTCGCGGGTTGGCCGACTTGAGGTCGTGGATGAGCTGGGCGATGTCCTCGATGGAGTAGATGTCGTGGTGGGGCGGCGGCGAGATGAGGCCGACTCCGGGGGTCGAGTACCGGGTCTTGGCGATCCAGGGCCAGATCTTGATGCCGGCCAGCTGTCCCCCCTCACCGGGCTTTGCCCCCTGGGAGATCTTGATCTGGAGGTCGTCGGCGTTGACCAGGTACTCGGAGGTCACGCCGAAGCGACCGGACGCCACCTGCTTGATGGCGCTGCGACGGAGGTCGCCATGGGCATCGGGCACGAAGCGAACCGGGTCCTCGCCGCCTTCGCCCGTGTTCGAGCGCCCGCCGAGACGGTTCATGGCGATGGCGAGCGTCTCGTGCGCCTCGGCCGAGATCGACCCGTACGACATGGCCCCGGTCGAGAAGCGAGCCACGATGGCCGAGATCGGCTCCACCTCCTCGATCGGCACGGGCGGGAGCACTCCCGTTCGCAACCGCATGAGGCCGCGCAAGGTGGCGATCTCCGCCGCCTGCTCATCGACGGCCTGCGTGTACTCCTTGAAGACCTCGTAGCGCTTGGCCCGGGTGGCGTGCTGCAGCTTGAAGACGGTCTTGGGATTGAAGAGGTGGAACTCACCTTCCCGGCGCCACTGGTACTCGCCCCCCACCTCGCGTTCGCGATGGGCGAGCTCGGTCGGCCGATCGAGGTAGGCCAGCCGGTGGCGGCGAGCCACCTCCTCGGCCAGCACATCGAGCCCGACCCCTCCGATGCGCGACGTGGTGCCGGTGAAGTACTCGTCGATGACCTCGGGCCCGAGGCCGACGGCTTCGAAGACCTGGGCCCCGGTGTAGGAGGCGACCGTCGAGATGCCCATCTTGGACATCACCTTGATGATCCCTTTGGACGCGGCCTTGATGTAGTTGCGCTGGGCGTGACGCGCCGTCACATCGGTGAGCTGTCCGGACTGCACCATGTCGTCGATCGTCTCAAAGGCCAGGTACGGGTTGATGGCCGCCGCCCCGTATCCCTTGAGCAAGGCCATGTGGTGCACCTCGCGGGCGTCGCCGGACTCGACGACGAGACCGACACGGGTCCGGCTCTTGGTCCGGACCAGATGGTGGTGGACGGCAGCCACCAACAGCAACGAGGGAATCGGGGCCAGGGCCTCGGACGAATTCCGGTCGGAAAGAACGATGACGTCGGCCCCGTCCTCGATGGCCGCCGACACTTTGGCTCGCACCTCCTCGATGGCCGCCCGGAGGGCCGCTCCCCCGCCGGCCACCTCGAAGAGGCCGTCGACGGCGAAGCCACGGAATCCCGGGTTCGAACCGTCCTCGTTGACATAGAGGAGCTTGGCCAGGTCGTCGTTGTCGATCACGGGCATGGGCAAGACGATCTGGCGGCACGACGCCGGCGTCGGCTCGAGCACGTTGGCCTCTGGGCCCACCGTCGACAACAACGAGGTGACCAGTTCCTCGCGGATGGCGTCGAGCGGCGGGTTGGTGACCTGGGCGAAGAGCTGGGTGAAGTAGTCGTAGAGCAGTCGGGGCCGAAGGGAGAGGGCGGCGATGGCCGTGTCCGACCCCATCGAGCCGGTCGGCTCGATCCCGTTCTTGGCCATGGGGGCGAGGATGAGGCGCAGCTCCTCGTCGGTGTAGCCGAACGTGCGCTGCTGGCCGACCACCGACGCGTGCTGCGGGGTGAGCATGGTGCGGGGCGGAAGCTCGTCGAGACGGATCTGCTCCTCCAGCCACTCGGCGTAGGGATGCTCGGCGGAGAGCGCCTCTTTGATCTCGTCGTCGTCGACGATGCGGCCCTTGGCCGTGTCGACGAGGAACATACGCCCCGGCTGCAGCCGGCCCTTGCGCACCACCTTGGAGGAGGGCACGTCGAGGACACCGACCTCGCTGGCCAGCACCACCATGTCGTCGTCCGTCACCCAATAGCGGGCCGGGCGCAATCCATTGCGGTCGAGGACGGCACCGATCACCGTGCCGTCGCTGAAGGCGATGACGGCCGGCCCGTCCCAGGGCTCCATGAGGGATGCGTGGAACTGGTAGAAGGCCCGTCGGGCCGGATCCATCGTCTGGTGGTTCTCCCATGCTTCGGGGATCATCATGAGGACGGCGTGATGAATGGGACGACCACCGAGGTGGAGTAGCTCGAGCACCTCGTCGAACGAGGCCGAGTCGCTGGCCCCGGGTGTCACGACCGGGAAGGCCCGCTCGAGCCCGGGGATGAGCGGGGTCCGACACAGCGCCTCGCGGGCACGCATCCAGTTGCGGTTGCCGGCCACGGTGTTGATCTCGCCGTTGTGGCACAGGTACCGGTAGGGATGAGCGAGGGGCCACGACGGGAAGGTGTTGGTCGAGAAGCGCGAGTGCACGATGGCGAGCCCGCTCTTCACTCGCTCGTCGGAGAGGTCGGGGAAGAACTCGGCCAACTGATGCGAGGTGAGCATGCCCTTGTAGACGATGGTGCGAGCCGACAGGGACGTGACATAGCAGGCGGGGTTCTCGTGCTCGAACCGCTTGCGGGCCACGAAGACCAGCCGGTCGATGGCGAGGGCCGGATCGTCCCCATCGACGCTCCCCGGGTCGGTGGGCGCCACGAAGACCTGGTGCATGGAGGGCCGAGCGCCCTCGGCGATCGAGCCCAGGGTGCCGGTCTCGACGGGGACCTCCCGCCATCCGATGACCGAGATCCCCTCATCGGACAGAATCCGCTCGAAGGCCCGACGCGAGTCGGCCGCCTCGGCGTCGTCACGCGAGAAAGACAGGATTCCGGTCGCATAGTGGCCCGGGGGCGGAAGCTCGAAATCGACACAACCGGCGTAGAACTCATGGGGTACCTGCAAGAGGATCCCGGCGCCGTCGCCGCTGTCCTGCTCGCTGCCCGTCGCACCGCGGTGGGCGAGATGCTCGAGGGCGGCCAGCGCACGGCGCACGAGCTCGTGGCTGGGACGGCCCTTCAGATCGGCGACCAAGCCGACCCCGCAGGCATCGTGCTCGAACCGGCTGTCGTAGAGCCCGCCGGCCGGCGGCGGCCCGATGGGCACGGGCGCGCCGGGGGACGGCAGGGAACCGTGGGTGCCGCGCTGCCTGGTCGCCATCCGGTCGCTCCAACGAGAGAGTGGGTCACTCCGCCCGGGACGACGCTGGCCCATGTGCGGTCCACCAATATTACCGCAGGTCGGCGCGTCATCCTCACCGCTCGGCACGCCGATGGGTGTCCCCGCTTCGGCCCCGGACGAGGTCGGGTGCGGCTCTCGTAGCATGCGTCGCATGCACGCTCGCTCGGGTAGCGACGTGGTGGTGGTCGGCGGCGGCGTCATCGGGCTCGCCGTTGCCTGGCGGATGGCCGCCTCGGGCCGCGCCGTCACCCTGGTCGACCCTGAGCCCGGCCGCGGGGCCAGCTGGGCGGCGGCCGGCATGTTGGCCCCGGTGGGCGAAGCCAACTTCGGCGAGGAACGACTGAGCACGCTTCTGGTCGGGGCGGCCCTCGCCTGGCCCACCTTCGCCGCCGAGCTCGAGTCGGCATCGGAGGTCACGATCGGCTATCGGACGGAGGGGACCTTGTTGGTGGCCGTCGACTCGTCTGACCGCTTGTCCCTCGACGACCTCCTCGACTACCGGCACTCCCTCGGGCTCGAGGCGGTCACCCTCTCCGCCGCCGGGTGCCGTGCCGCCGAGCCCCTCCTCGCCCCCGGCGTCCGAGGGGGTGCCGACCTTCGGGAGGACCATCAGGTCGACAATCGCCGTCTGGTGGAGGCCTTGCCGTCGCCGTCGATCGGGCCGGTGTGGTGACCGAGCGTTGCCGGGTGACCGGTCTCGTCCGCCGGGGAGAGGCCGTGGCCGGCGTGACCCTCGACGACGGCAGATGGGCTCGGAGGCCGACGTCGTCGTGGTCGCGGCCGGGTGTTGGTCGGGCCAGCTGGCCGGCTGGCCGGAGCGCCTCCGTCCGCCGGTCCGCCCGGTCAAGGGCCTCACCCTTCGCCTTCGGGCCGGGCTCGCGCTCGGCCCCCCTGCGGCGGACCGTCCGCGGCCTCGTTCACGGCCGCAGCTGCTACCTGGTGCCCCGGACGGACGGCTCCCTGGTGGTGGGAGCCACCGTCGAAGAGCGCGGCTTCGACCTCACCGTCGAAGCCGGGCCCGTCGGCGACCTCCTCGGCTGACGCCCGACGTCTCGTCCCCTCGCTCGACGACTACGAGCTCTGCGAGTCGGCCACCGGCCTGCGCCCGGGGTCGCCGGACAACGCACCCATCGTGGGGGCCGCGCGGCCTGCGCGGCTTGGTCCTGGCCACCGGCCACTATCGCAACGGCATCCTTCTCGCCCCCGTCACCGCCGACGAGGTGGTCCGGCTGGCGGACGTGGCCGACGACTTGCCCGCCACGTCTCCTCGCCCTTCGACAACCTTCGACCGGAGCGCTTCCTGGACCTCGGGCGACCAGCCCGCCCGCGCGCCCATTCCGACGCCGGTCCGGGACGTGGTCGACCACGAGACAGCCCGGAGGCCCGGGGCCGATGACCGCCCTCGTCAACGGCGTGCCATGGGAAGGCGCACGGCGGGCCACCGTCGCCGACCTGGTGGCCGCCTGGTGCGAATCGCCCGAATGGGGTGGCCGTGGCCCTCAACGGAGAGGTGGTCCCGAAGAGCCGGTGGGCAGAGGTGACCATCGGCCCGAGCGACACCGTCGAGATCGTGACGGCGGCGGCCGGCGGCTGAGCCGAGGAGCCGGCCGGGCGGGAGCATCGGCCGACCGGAGTCGCAGCGGCGCCGATCGCCGACAGCCCACCGGTACGGTGGGAGGCGATGTTGACCGAGGGCCCGACCGTCGACGTGGCACCGGCGGGCCGCCGACGACCCTTCTGCGTGGCCGGCGAGACCATCGGCTCGCGCCTCTTGCTCGGGACCGGGGGGATGTCGAGCCCCGAGTCGCTGCGCGAGGCGCTGGTCGCTTCGGGCACGGCCCTGGCCACCGTCGCCGTTCGCCGGGTCGACCCGCCGACCCGGCACTCCCTCGTCGACCTGCTGGGTGAGCTCGGCATCCGCATCCTCCCCAACACGGCCGGCTGCTTCACGGCCGCCGAAGCCGTGCTGCCACGCCCAACTGGCCCGCGAGGCGTTCGAGACCGACTGGATCAAGCTCGAGGTGATCGGGGACGACCGCACGCTGCTCCCCGACTCCGTCGAGCTCGTGGCCGCGGCCGAAGCGCTCGTCGACCGCGGGTTCGTCGTCCTCCCCTATTGCGGGGACGACCCCATCGTGGCTCGGCGGCTCGAGCAGGTGGGCTGTGCCGCGGTCATGCCGCTCGGGTCGCCCATCGGCAGCGGCCTCGGCATCCGCAACCGGCACAACATCGAGTTGATCGTCGAGCAGGCCGGGGTGCCGGTGGTGCTCGACGCCGGCATCGGCACGGCCTCCGACGCCTGCGTGGCCATGGAGCTCGGCTGCGCGGCGGTCATGGTGGCCTCGGCGGTGACCCGGGCCCGCCAGCCGGCCCAGATGGCCGCCGCCATGCGCGACGCGGTGCAAGGCCGGTCGGGCGGCACGCCGGTGCCGGGCGCATCGCGCCGCGCTTCGTCGCCGAAGCCTCGAGCTCCTTCGAGGGCATGATCGGCCGGTGATCTCGGGCGGTGACCCGCCGGTCGCCCTCACCATCGCCGGTTCCGACTCGGGGTCGGGTGCCGGCATCCAAGCCGACCTACGAGCCATGGCCGCCTTCGGCGTCTTGGCCACCACCGCCGTCACCGCCATCACGGCCCAGAACTCGGCCGAGGTCCGGGCCGTCCACCTCGTCCCGCCCGAGATGGTGGACGCGCAGATCGCGGCCGTGCTCGCCGACCTACCCGTCCGAGCCACGAAGACCGGCATGCTCGGGCTCGGCCGAGACCGTCGCCGTGGTCGCCGCCCGGGCCCGGCGCGGCGAACTGCCCCAGCTGGTGGTCGACCCGGTCATGGTCGCTTCCACCGGCCGGCCGCTTCTCGACGCCGACGGCGTGGCCGCCTACCGCGACCGACTACTTCCCCACGCGCTGGTGGTCACGCCCAACCTGTGGGAGGCGGGCTGCTCGTCGACGCGGCGCCACCGACCGATGTGGATGCCATGGTGGAGCTCGCCGGCCGCATCGCCGCGCTCGGCCCGACGTGGGTCCTCGTGAAGGGTGGCCATCTTCCCGGTGTCGACGGACCACGAGGGGCGCCGCCTCCCGAGGACGTCCACGACGTGCTCTGTGACGGTCGGGGTGCGTTCCGGCTGGCCAGCGCCTGGGTCGAGACACCCAACACCCACGGCACGGGGTGCTCGCTGTCGGCGGCGCTGGCCGCCAACCTGGCCGCCGGCAAGGAGGTCGTCGAAGCGGTCGAGGTGGCCCGCCGCTTCGTGCACGAGGCACTCCTGCGTGCCCGGGACTGGCGACTCGGTGCCGGGCACGGTCCCATCGACCATCTCGGCTGGTCGACCGGCTGAGTCGGTCGCCTGGATACAGCAGTGGCCGGGTCTTTCGACCCGGCCACTCCCCCCCGACTGCCACTCGGTCACCCGAGAAGCGGGTCCGGAGCCCCTCCTGCGGGTGGCAACTCGAGGTCGCCACCGGATGTCGAGCATTGTGAGGGATCGCGGGTGCGATGTAAATGTTTCGTGAATTCTTATCACGAAGGGTAGGCAGAGGCTGACGATCCGTGGTCGAACCAGGCCTGGGCGGAAGGCCGTCGGCCACGAGCACCGTTCGCTCACCTCGCCCCGGGCGTCTCGTCGGAGCGCCGGTAGCATCGGCGTGATGGTCGGCACCGTGTCCGGAGTCGAGGGTGAGACGACCGCTCCGGCCGTCACCGACGAGTCGGCAGACGTCGGTGCCACCGGTGCGGCCGGCCCTGCCCGGACCGGCCCTCATCGTCCTCGGGATCGCCGTCGTCATCGTCGTCGTCGGGCTGGTCGGTTCGGCCATCGTCACCGACACCGCCGGAAAGGCGTCGCCGACCAACGTCCACCACGTCACCCTGTCTGATGGCACCTTGATCGCACTCACCCCGGCCACCACCGCGCTGCGCTCGATGGTGACCGAGGGACAGCCTCCGTGGGACATCCTCGACAACCTGGCCGTGCCGTCCGGTAGTCGGACCACCGGCACCGTGAACAACGCCCAGTCCGCCGGCCAGTTCGACGAGACGGTGAGCTTCGCCACCTCGCAGGCTGGCGACGAGGTGATCGACACCTACAAGACCCTTCTGCCCAAGCTCGGATGGCAGGTGATCTACGACGGGCCAGGCCTCGGGCACGAGAGCTCCGGGACCGAGGTCCTGGCCAAGCGGGGCAGCAGCGACGGCTACGACTGGGAGGTGGGGGTCGTCGTCTCCCCCACCACGGCGGCCGGCACGACACCTTTCTCCGTCGAGGTCTTCGAGCTGTCCGACGACAGCTGACCGATCGAGCGGTCGCCGCCTCGATCACGCGGTTCCGCCTTGCCGACCGGATGGCCGCCGGCCAGGACGGGGTCCTCGGCCCGACGAAGCATCCACCCCCAGATGAAGAGATTGGCCGGGTAGAGCAGAGTAGCCGACCCGGGTGGCCGGAGCGAGGAGGATGGCGATGGCCATCACCCACCCGGTCAGGGTGGCCACGCCGGCCGCTCCGTCCGGCGGGTGCCGGCGCAGATGCACGGCCAAAAGGACCAGGCCCACCAGGCCGACGGTGACGACGTAGGGCCGGTGGATGGATGGCCAGATCGACACGAGGATGTGGCCCGGCAGTGCACTGGCTGCCGGTGACGACACTCCGGCCAGCCCGAGCGGGAAGCGGATGACGTTGTCGATGAAGGCCGACGGGTTGCTGACGGCGAAGGGAGTGATGACCGGGAGCCATGACGGCGGCCACCCCGAGCACGTACCAGCCGACGGCTCGCCGACGCTCCCGGTCGAAGGCGGCCCAGGCCGCCAGCACCACGAGCGCCCAGGCCGTGAACTTGAGCGATGACGCGGCCCCGATGGCCAGGCCGGCCAGCACGGTCTTCGTCGTTGCAGTGCCACCAAGCCGAGCAGCATGAGGGCCACGACCGGCATGTCGTCGCCGCCGGTGGCGAGCGGCAGCGCGGCGGTGGGCAACGACGGTGAGGGCCTGGAAGGCGCGGACACGGGCGTCGGAGGGCGGCCGGAGGCGGCTCAGGGCGATCAAGCCGATGGCCACCGTGACCACCAGGAACTGGATGCGGGCGTCGGTCAGCGGTGGCCTCGATGCGGCTGTGGCTCTTGACGCTGGAAAAGCTCGAGAAGCCGAAGATGACCATTCCCGGCAGGTAGGGGTAGTAGAGCTCGTAGGTCGGCTCGGCGGACTGGTGGATGAGGAGGTGACCGTTCCGGTCGATCACCCGGTAGGGGTTCTGTCCGTGGGCGGCCCGGATGCCGGCCCGTTCGACGACCAGCACCTCGGGCTGCACATGCTGCGCGGCATTGCCCTCCGAGGCCCAGACGACCTCGAGGCACAGGGGCACGATGGTGGCGCCCACCATGGCCACGGCAAAGGCCACCATGCGCAGGGCCCGACGTCGCCGGATGGCCGCCCTGCCCTTTTGCCGCCAGGCCGCCCAGGCGCAAAGGCGGTGGCGAGGCCGTAGGGCCCCGCCGCCAACTGTCCCCATTGGCGGTAGAGCGGGATGCCGACCACCACCGCCGTGACCGCCGCGAACGACAGCCGAGATGGCGTAGACGGTGACGTCGCGCTGGATGGCGGTCAGCCAGAGAGGCGCGACCACAGACCGGTGCCCGAAGGCCGACAACACCGACGACGTCCCGCTCACTCCGCTGCCGTCAGGACGGAGGGCCACCGTCGGAGAGGGCCGGGACGATCGACCGGTTGAGGATGCCCTCGGTGGGCCGTCGATCGCCACGATCGAGGGTATCACCGGGGGTCGCCGGCGCCGGGTTGGCGGTCGGCTTTGCGAGCACCCTCCGTCTAGGCTCGATGGCGCCTTCGGCCCTCACCCGACGCTGACCGGTGACGAGGCCGGTCTCAGCCCGGCGGGGCGGTCGTTTGGCTGTTCGCCCCTCCGGTCGCGAACACCGGGGAGACGACCACCGTCCCCCCTCCGCACGGCGCCAGGCTGGCCGTGACGATGAGGTGGTCGGTGGCATTGGGCGGTGTGATCTCCATGGACGTTGCCGTCGGGCAACTCGTTTCGTTGCCGACGGGGACGTCGGAGTACCCGAGGTTGAAGTCGAGCCGATTGGCCCGACGTGAGGGTCACGGTCGTCGGCGCCATGGCCGTGAAGGAATAGCTGCCCTTGCGGATCACGTTGGTCGGCAGCGCCGAACCGCCCGCGGCCAGGAGGAGCAGGCCGGGATAGCCAGAGAGGATGCAAGGGGTTGACGACGAGCTGCGCAAGGCCAAGGTCATCTCGATGGTGCCGGCCGCGCCACTGCTGCCCGACCTGCGATCCGGTGAGGGCCGACGTCGGGCACTGGGTGGGCCTGCTGCGACGAGGTCGACGACGTGGACGATGTCGAGGATGTCGTGGTGACCGGGTGCGGAGGTGGTCGTCGACGATGAAGCGGACGGCCGGGTCGTCGTGGTGGGCGTCGGCGAGGGGCCCGACGAGCAGCCGCGGCCAGGACGGATCCGACGCGACCACGATCAGACGCCGCCAGCCGTCGGGAGCCGCGGCCGGAGGTGTCGCACGGGGATGGCCTCTGGCTGACCCGAGTTCGGGTCATCCGGGGGCAGGGCGGCCGGCTCAGGACGAGAAGTCCTCGGGTCGGATGGAGTCGAGGAAGTTGCGGAACTCGCCGACGAGCTCTTCGGGATTGGTGTTGTCCTCCTCGTCGTCACCCGTCTCGTCCTCGTCGTCCTCTTCGTCGACGGCCAGCATGATGCCCTCGGAGTCCATGAGGTCGTCGGCGACATAGAGCGGCGCATCGGTGCGTACGGCCACCGCCACCGCGTCGGATGGCCGCGACGACACCGGCAGTTCGTGGTCGCCGTGGGCCAGCACGATCTCGGCGAAGTACGTCGCCGTCTTGAGCTCGGTGATGACCACCCGGCGAACTTCTGCACCAAGGGTCTCGAGAAGATCACGGATGAGGTCGTGGGTCATCGGCCGCGGCGTGTCCATTCCCTGCAGGGCGAAGGCGATGGCCGTGGCCTCGGGTGCGCCGATGAAGATCGGCAACGTGCGGCCGAGGCCGTCGGACTCTTGGAGGAGCAGCACCGGAGTGTTCGACTGGAGGTCCACTCGGACTGCTCGAAGCCGCACCTCGACCATGCCCCAAACTTACTCGCCGCTGCCCAGGCGTGCGATCGGGCCACAGAGCCGGAATTGCCCGGCGACACGACCGTGACCCGCTGTCTTCCAGCGCGAACCATCTCAGCGCTGCAAGAGGCTCCCGAGCGCCCGTTGGAGCAACGAGCTGCGCAGCTCCTGGCCCAGGGAGACCAGTTCTTCGGCAGTGGTCTCGGCCCGGGTGCGGGCGTCGGGGTTGCGTTGTCGCAGCAACGGGAGCACGACCTGCTCGACGAATCCGGCCTCGCGGTCGGCAGCGTTCTTATAGAGCCGCAGATGGCGGGGCTCGATCCCGAACGGGGCCAGCTGGGCAGCCAGCTTGGTAATGGCCAGGTCGGCCTCGTCGAAGGTGGCGAAGCCGGCGACCATGGTCGGTGCGAGCAGCCCGATAGGAGGCGAGCTCCTCGACCACCTCCACGGGAAGGCCGCTCGAGGCGGCCAGGTCTTCGGCCGAAAGGCCGCCGCTGCTGGCACCTCCCACGGCGACGACTGCCGCCTGCGTCCGAGCCGCGCCCAGCCGAACCTGGAGCCGGCGCCGCCCGAGACGAGACGGGCCGCTCCCGGCGATGCCGAGGCGCCGGCCGAGGCGGAGGCGGCAGAAGCGATCCGGCAGAGGGGCCGTGGACGATCCGTGCGCATGTCGGTCCCCTCGCCGCCGGTGGCCGGGTGCTACCGGCGGGTGCTCGACGGGACGGAGGGTGCGGCCGCTCGCTCCTTCGCATCCCGAGAGGCGGGCGAGCCCGCTCCTGAGCCGGTGCGTGGTCACGACGACGTCGGGCGCTCGGCCGGGCGGCCGAGCGGCCAGTGCGCCCGCACGGTGTCCTCGCGTCCCGTCGGCAAACGATGTCGTTGTCGAGAGCGGAGGCCGGGCGCGTCGATACCGGGCAGGGCGACTTCCTCGCTCGCCCGTAGGCCAGCGGTCGACGATGGGTCGTTCGTCGTGGTGACCTGCGGCCTCACGTGGGGGCCGACCAACACTGGCTCCGAACGCGGAACAGGACTCGGCACGTTCGAGCGAGCGGTGGCCGCTGCGTCTCCGTCGGGCTCGTGTCGTCTTCGAGGCGGTCCTTGATGACCTTGAGCGGGAGGAAGTTCTCTCGCTGTTGCTGCAGGATCCATCGCAGTCGGTCGACGTCGTGCTGGTAGAACTTTCGGTACCCCGATGGCGTCCGCTCGGGGTCGACCAGTCCTTGGCTCTCGAGGAAACGGATCTTCGAGATGGTGATGTCGGGGAACTCTTGGCGGAGCAGGGTGAGGACATCACCGATAGACAGGTACGACCGCGCCGTCATGGGCGCCCTCCGTCGGACTCCCGGGCTGCTCGGCGGTCGATCATTCGCCGGTTGCCATCAGGTACAGCAACTTGAACTTCCCGATCTGGACTTCGTCGCCGCTCGCCAGCTTCGCCTGCTCGATCCGCTTCCGATTCACGAACGTACCGTTGAGCGAGCCCACGTCGCGGACGGTCGTGCCCTCGTCGGAGGTGACGAACTCGGCATGGCGCCGCGACACGGTGATGTCGTCCAAGAAGATCTCGTTCTCCGGGTGGCGGCCGGCCCTCGTGAGCGGCTGTTCCAGGACGAAGCGAACACCCTCGTCAGAGCCCCGGTTCACCACCAGCATGGCCACCCCACGGGGCAGCTCGAGCAGGCCGGAGTGGGCGACGAAGATCGCCGCTGTCGGTGCCGTCGTCGACCGGGCTGACCGCCACCGAGGTATCCGGCGCGGCCGTCACCATGGGCGATCCACACGGCGAGCAGAAGTTCACGCCCGCCGGGTTGCGGTGCCCGCATTGGTGGCAGAACACGCCCTCCACGGTAGCCGTTTCGGCGTAGCCTCCCAGATTGACCGCCACAGCCACTCGCTCAGCCGTCGATCAGTTGACGGTAGGCCTCGGCGTCGAGGAGCCCGTCGAGGGCGGCACTGTCCACGGCGCGATGGCGCAGATCCAACCATCCCCGTACGGGATCGGTGTTCAAACGCTCGGGCCCATCACTGAGCGACGGAATTGACGGCGACCACTTGGCCACCCACCGGCGCGTAGATCTCCGACACCGACTTCGTCGACTCGACCTCGCCGAGCACCCCGCCCTTCTCCACCGTCGCGCCTTCCGACGGGAGGTCGACGTAGACGACGTCCCCCAACGCGTCCTGCGCGTAGTCGGTGATACCGACCACGACTCGGTCACCCTCCACCCGCGTCCATTCATGGTCGGTCGAGTAGCGCAGCTCGTCAGGGACGTTCATCGGTTGCGGACCCTATCCGACACGCGTGGCGTCCGTCCGGCCTCGCTCCTCGACGGTCGGGCGTCGCGGGCCGCCCGACGGCGCCACCGTGTGTCGGACGCGCTTGCAGGCGTGGCCGGAGCGTTGGGTCAGCGGATGAGCTGCTCGAGACGGACGACGTACTCCTGGGCCCTGGCCTCGGCCTGGGCGTCGTCCGGTCCCTCGACCCAGATGTGGGTCACGGGCTCCTCGGGGTCGGGCAGGACGAGTGCCCAGCCGTCGGTCTCGACGATCTTGACCCCGTCGACGAGGACCAGCTCACTGCCCCGGGTGCGCTCGACCAGCGTCCGCATGACCATCCCCTTCATCTCCCAGGGCGTGTGCACCTGGTGGTGGACGATGTGGACGGGCGGCAAGGTGGCCACGACGTCCGACAGGCGGCGCTGCAGAGGCGGTGAGCAGGGCCAACAGATTGACCAGGGTTGCCGCCCCGTCGAAGGCGGGCAGGAAGCGGGGGAAGATGAAGCCGCCCGACTGGCTGGCCGCCAGGTCGACCCCTTCGGAACGCGCCACCTCCATGAGGTGCGAGGCCGACAGCTTGGTCCAGACGATCTCGGTGTCCGATCGGCGGCAGATCTCCTCCGCGGCCCGGCTGGCCGCGACCGGGAGGGCGACCCGCCCCCAGGCTTGGCTTCGGTCACCAGGGTCAGGAGCACGAGGAGGGCCTCCTCGTTGCTCAGCGTCCGGCCGGTGTCGTCGACCATGGTCACGTACTCGCCGCCCGGGTCGAGCACGGCTCCCAGATGGGCACCGGAGGCGACCACGAGCTCGGCCACCCGGCGGCCACTCGCCAACCGGTCGAAGGTGAGCACGTTGGCCGTGTTGGCGTAGGGGTTGACCACGAGCACCTCGGCCTCGAGCTTGGCCAAGAGGTTGGGCATCACGAAGCTGGTCGTCCCGAACGAGTAGTCGAGGACGAGCTTGAGGTTGGCGTTCGCGGGCTTGGACAAGTCGACCGAGTCGATGAGCGCAGCCGTGTAGTACTCGAGCGACCGTGGCGGGAAGCCGATGTCGCCGATCTCGCGGGCCAGCACCCGGCGGAAGTCCTCGCGGTGGTAGAGACGCTCGATCTTGCGTTGTGTGGCCTCGTCGACGTCGAGGCCGTCCTCGTCGAAGAACCGGAGTACAACCGATGCAGGGTCGTCGGGCGCCAGTCGCACGGTCATGCCGGCCTGGCTGGCCGACGAGGTGATCTGGAAACGAGTAACGGGCACGGTGGCGACCTCGAGATCGTCCACGTTGATGCCGGCGGCGTTGCACCCGACCATCACGGCCCTCTTGAGGGCCCGGGCCGCCCGGCTGGTGTCCCGCGAGGCGGTGACGGTGGCGCCCTTCTCGAACGTCGAGGCCCACGCCAACGAGAGCCGCACGGCGAGCTCCGGGCTGATGTCGACGTTGGCCAGTCCCCGCACGCCGTCCCGGCCGAACAAGTGAACGGGCGCCCCTCGACTCCCAGACGATCGACGAGTTGACCATGGCGCCGGCTTCGACCGTCTTGAACGGGTAGATCTTGACCCCCGAGCTGATGGAGGCGTGCGCGCCGACGAAGCACTCGTCGCCGAGGATGACGCCCTCCTCGCAGCGAACGCTCTCCCGAAGGTCGCAGCCCCGTCCGAGGACGCTCCCGTCGATGCGCACCGACGATCCGAGGTAGCTGTTGTCGTGGACGACCGAACGCTGCAGGACGGCGTTGTCGCCGATGCGCACGTTGCGCCCGAGGGTGCAGTAGCTCCCGAGGTGGGCCTCGGGGCCGATGATGCAGTTGTCGCCGATGACGGCCGGGCCGTCGATCACGACGCTCGGGTCGATCTCCGCGCCCTTGCCGAGCCAGACTCCGGGACGGAGCTGGAAGCCGCCCAGCTCGACTTGGACGCTCTGGTCGAGGATGTCCTGGTGCGCCTTCAGATAGGCCTCGAGCGTGCCCACGTCCTCCCAGTAGCCGTCGGCCACATATCCGAACAGCGCCTGCTTGGCCTCGAGCGCGGCGGGGAACGAGTCGCCCGAGAAGTCGACCGAGCGATCCTCGGGGATGAAGTCGAAGATCTCCGGCTCGAGCACGTAGATGCCGGTGTTGATGGTGTCGCTGAAGACCTGGCCCCACGTCGGCTTCTCGAGGAAGCGAACGATCGAGCCGTCCTCGGCCGGTGATCACGATCCCGAACTCGAGCGGATTGTCCACCGCTTTGAGGGCCAAGGTGGCCAGATCCGTCTTGCTTGGCGTGGAAATCGACGACCTGGCTGAGGTCGATGTCGGTCAGGACGTCGCCCGAGATGACAAGGAAGCGCTCATCGAGCTCGTCCCGGGCATTGCGCACCGAACCGGCCGTGCCGAGCGGGGTTGCCTCGGTGGCGTAGACCATCCGCACCCCGAACTCCGAGCCGTCTCCGAAGTAGGTGCGGATGGCGTTGGCCATGAAGGCCACCGTCACCACGATGTCCTCGAAGCCGTGCCGCCGCAGCAGGTTCACGACGTGCTCCATCATGGGCATGTTGGCCATGGGCAGCATCGGCTTCGGCTGGTTCGAGGTCAGGGGCCGTAGTCGGCGTGCCCTCACCTCCGGCCATGATCACGGCCTTCATCCGACGACCCCCTTGGCTCTGGCTCGGCGGCCCTCGAGCAGCGCGGTGCGGGCGACGGGAACGTAGGCGGCGGCGGCGATCCAGGCCAGGGCCAGGCCGCCGATGCCGGCGAACCAGGCGAAAGGCCCGGAAGGGGACCTGCCACGAGGCGTTCGCCGTCGCTCAAGAGGAAGGCCGGGTAGGCAAACATCAAGCGCGAACGTGCCGGCCTTGCCGACCCAGAGGACGTCGATGCGCGAGGCACCGAGCGAGGCCAGCAACAGGACGGCGGCCGACACCACCACCTCGCGGGCCAAGCGTGGCCGCACCGAACCAGACGGGCACGGCCCCGTGGACGATGATGGCCACCACCGCGGTGACCACGAGGAGCCGGTCGGCCACCGGGTCGAGCACCTTGCCCACGGTCGACACCTGGTGGAAACGGCGGGCGACGAGCCCGTCGATCCAGTCGGTGGTGCCCAGCGACGCCGAGGAGCACGCCGCCGCCGTCTGGTCGTCACGACCGAACAGAAGCCAGAGGAAGAGCGGCAGGCAGGCCAGGCGGATCAGCGTGATGAGATTGGGAACGGTGGCGATCCGATCGGCGTCCGGCGTCTCTCGGCGATGCCTCGGATGTGTCGGTCGCGTCTCGGATACGCCCGGTCTGTCGGGTGTCGCTGAACGCAGCGAAGTCACGACCGCCCCCGCCCGAGCGGCCTCGTCCTGGGACTCCCCACGCGGTCAAGTCTATTGAGCCGGGGTCGCCGCCTTTGGAGCGCGGCGGGACACGTGGCGCCAGACGGAGGCCGAGCGATCGGCGCGTAGCCTCTCATCCAGGAGCAATGGCCCGTCCCCGACCCTCGTCGACCCCTGCCACGAGTGCGCCTTCTGCGGCAACACGCGTGAGCGGTCCGCATCGGGCTCCCCGGGCCGAGCCTGATGACACCGGGCATGGTCGCCCTGTTCGCCGTTGCCTGTGGGGTGTCGGCCGCCAATCTGTACTACGCGCAGCCCCTCCTGCCGCAGATCGCCCGGACCTTCGGGTCGGGAAGTGGCGAGACGGCGCTGGTCGTCACCGCCGCCCAGGTCGGTTACGGGTTCGGGTTGGCACTCATCGTTCCCCTCGGTGACATGCTCGTCCGTCGACGACTGGTTCCCGAGCCTCCTCGTCGTGGCGGCCGCCGCTCTGGTCGTGGCCGCCTTCGCCCCGAACATCGGGGTGCTCATCGGAGCCGTGGCCGTGGCCGGTGTCACGTCGGTGGTGGCCCAGGTGCTGGTCCCCTTCTCGGCGACGTTGGCCGACGACGACCAGCGAGGACGGGTCGTCGGGACGGTGATGAGCGGGCTGTTGATCGGCATCCTGCTCGCCCGAGCCTTCTCCGGGCTCATCGCCGAGGTCGCCAGCTGGCGGACCGTCTTCGTGGTGGCGGCGGGCGTCGTGCTCGGGATGGCCGCGTTGCTCCACCGACGCCTCCCGGGCGAGCATCCGAGGCCGCACCTCGACTACGGCGAGCTGCTCCGCTCGGTGGTGCGGCTGCTGGGTAGCGAGCCGGTCCTGCGATTGCGATCGGCCATCGGCGCCCTGGCCTTCGCCACCTTCAACGTCATCTGGACCAGCCTCGCCTTCTTGTTGGCCGGCTCGCCGTACCACTTCAGCGTGGCCGTGATCGGGCTCTTCGGGTTGCTCGGGGCGGCCGGGGCGCTGGCCGCCAGCTTCAGCGGCCGGCTGGCCGACCGGGGGCTCGAGCGATGGGTCAGCGGCGCCTCGCTCGCCCTCACCGCTGCCGCCTTCGGGCTACTGGCCATCGGCCGTCACGAGCTCTGGGCCCTGGTCATCGGCATCCTGATCGCCGACCTTGGCATCCAGGCGGTCCACATCCAGAACCAGCAGCTGATCTTCGCCCTCAACCCGTCGGCCCGGTCGCGGCTCAACACCGGCTACATGGTCAGCCTACTTCGTGGGAGGAGCCCTGGGCTCGGCCACGACCGGCGCCGCCTATGCGGCCGGCGGCTGGACGGCGGTGGTCGTTCTGGGCGCCGCCTATTCGGGCAGCGCCCTCCTGCTCTGGGGCGGTGAGCGAGGTCACCGGGATCGGCCACCGCCGGGTGGCGGCGCCCTCCTGAGGTCGTGGAGGACCCCGTCGGGCGGGCCGGGGCAGACTGGTCGTGTGTCGGCCATTACCCGGTCCGATCGGCTCATCGTGGCCACCGTGCTGGCCGTGCTCCTCGGGCTCCTCGGGCTGGCGCTGGCCCAGCGGTCGGGAGCCACCCGACCACGCCTGCCGTTGGCCGCCGACAAGGCCGTTGCCCCGGTCCCGCTACCGGTGGCCGCCGTGACCCTTCCCGGGTCGCCGACGACGTCGACGCCTCGGCACAGCCGGGACGGTCGCTGGATCCGGCCATGGATCCGTCCCCTCGTCCACGCCGACCTCCGGCTGTCCAGCCCACCCGTTCCGGGGCCCTTCTTCGCGGTGGGCGACTCGCTCATGATCGACATCCAGCCCTACCTCCAAGCCGACCTACCCGGAGTGCACGGTCGACGGCATGGTGAGCCGACAGTTCGAAACCGGCATCGCCGTTGTCCAGGCGGCCCGCGCCGCCGGGACGCTCGGCAATGTGCTGGTGGTCGAGCTCGGCACCAACGGCACGGTCACCTCGTCCGACATCGACGCCATGATGCAAGCGGCTGCCGGTGTCCGGCGTGTCGTCTTCGTGAACGTCGACGTGCCTCGGTCCTGGGAGGCGACCGACAACGCGGTCATTGCCGCCGGTGTCGCTCGCTACCCCGGCGTGGCCGTCCTGGCTGACTGGTAGTCGCTCTCGAGCGGCCATCCCGAATGGTTCGAGCCCGATCAGGTGCACCTGGATCCGGCCGGCGCCCAGGCCATGGCCGCGCTCATCACTTCTGACGCCTGACCCTGGCCGTCCGCCGTTCCGGTGGGCAGATGGCGATGTGCTACGCAGTGTCCATGCCTCGCTTCGAGCCATTCCGCGGCTTGCGCTACGACGCCGGACGGGTCGACCTGGATGCCGTCATCTCGCCCCCCTACGACGTGATCGGCCCCGAGCTGCGAGAACGGCTGGCCGCTCGCCACAGCGCCAATTCCGTTCGGGTCGAGCTGCCCGAGCCCGACCAACGGTCGGGCCTCGATCGGTACGAGCACGCCGCCAGACTGTGGTCCGAATGGCAGGACGACGGTCTCTTGCGGCCCGATGCCGCGCCCTGCTTCTACGCCTACCGCATGACGGCCCCCGACGGTCGCACCACCAACGGAGTGATCGGCGCCCTCGGCATCGACGAGGACAGCACCGCGCAGATCCTCCCCCACGAGCAGACGCTTCCCAAGCCGGCCAGCGACCGGCTCGACCTCCTGCGGGCCACTCGGGCCAACCTCTCACCCATCTGGGGACTGTCGATGAGCCCCGGACTCACGGCCACCTTCCTCTCCGACCGCCCGCCGGACGCCGAGGCCACCGACGACGACGGCGTCGTCCCACGCGCTTTGGGTCCTCGACGACCCGGCCACCATCGAGGCCGTGCGCGCCTCGGTCGGCTCCTCTCCCGTCGTCGTCGCTGACGGCCATCACCGCTACGAGACCGCGCTCAACTACGACAAGGAGAGTGCCGGGGACGGCCAGCACCGTGGGGCCGACGGCGTGATGGCCCTGGTCGTCGAGCTCAGCGAGCACGAACTGGCCGTCGGCGCCATCAATCGCACGCTCTCCGGCCTGCCCGACGGTCTCGATCTCGTCGACGCCTTCTCCTCGTGGTTCAACGTGACCCGGGCCGGTGACTTCGACGAGCGAACCCTCGGCGCCCTCGGCTCAGCCGGTGCACTCGCTCTCGTCATGGAGTCCGGCGCTTGGTTGCTCGCTCCGAAGGACGGAACGGTCGAGGCCGCCGCCTCCGACCTCGACTCGTCGATGGTGGCATTGGTCTTCGCCGAGCTACCCGACCACGAGCTCCGATTCTGGGCCGACTGGCGGGATGCGGTCGGTGCCTTGGGATCGGACGGCGCCCAGGCCGCCGTGTTGCTGCGACCGGTGACGGTGGCCCAGATCGAGGAATGGGCACGGGCGGGTCGGCGCATGCCCCCGAAGAGCACGTACTTCTACCCCAAGCCGCGGACGGGAATGGTCTTCCGTTCCCTCGATTCGGCCTGACGCCGGGGCCGGGACCCGGCAGGCGAGCACGACGTCGAGGATGCCGGCAGGCGGACGGGACCGACGACGGTCCCGGGGATGGCCAACGGCGGTGACGATGGCCACGGCTCTCGGCGTCGACCGTGCTCACTTCGCTGCTCCTGGCCGGCTGTGGCGGGCCGTCCGCCAACCCGGTCTCCGTCGCGACACCGGCCCGTCGGTCGACGGCGCGGCGCCACGAGCTGCCCGCCACCGCGAGCACCACCAGCTCCTTGCCGTCGGCCACGCCCACGACCGTGCTGGCGCCGGTCACCGCCACCCCCGGCTGGGCGACACCGCTCACCGCCCTCCCTCCGGGCGGCGGTTTCACCTCGGTCTCGTGCCTGTCGGACACGTTCTGCATCGCCGTTGGAGGCGGCGACAACCAGGCCGACATCGACGACACCGCCGGGGCCGGGGTGTCCGACTCGTGGGACGGCGCCGCCTGGGCTGATCCCTCGGTGTACTTCCCGGCTCCGGCGACGGGCACACAGACCGCCCCGATCATGCCGGCCATCAGCTGCACGGGCGGGCCCGCTGTGTGTGATCGTCGACGGCACCGATCACGTGAGCAGCGGCAACGGGACCGACTGGTCGGCGCCCTCCGTCCCGGACCCGGGGGGCCCGACGGCGCCGGCCGATCCCGCCGATCCGGGGGCCGGACATCCCGGCTCACGCCATGCCGTGGTGTCGTGCCCGGTCCCCACTTTTTGTGCCGCCGTCGACAACACCGGGCATGTCGGCCGTGATGGTCGACGGACATTGGGGGTCGCTCCAAGTCGATGCCGACCGGTCCCTCGACCACTTCGCTCTATGTGGCTGGGCCGGTCGGGCTCTCGTGCCCGGGCCCCTCGGCCTGCCTGGCCGTCGTCGGGCCCGACGTCTTCGGGTGGGACGGCACCTCCTGGGCCGAGCAGTCGTCGTGGACCACCCCGGCCGGCGGAGCCGGCCGGAGCGGCCGTGTCCTGTCCCGAGGTCACCTCGTGCTGGCTGGTGAGCGGTCAGGCGGCGGTCGAATGGTCATCAGGTCGATGGTCGTCCCCCCAGACGATCGACCCGGGCGGCAACCTCGACGCGGTGTCCTGTCCGACCGCCACCTTCTGCGTGGCCGCCGATAGGTCGGGCTCGGTGGCCATCTGGAACGGGACGGCGTGGTCCTCGCCTCGGCACGTCCTGCCGGCGTCCGACCGAGTACACGGGAGACCCCACCTCGCTTTCCTGCCCCGATGCCGCAGTTCTGCATGGTGCTCGACGGCGACGGCGACTACACGACCTTCACCGGCAGCCGCGCCCATCGGCCGGGCCGGTCCCCCCGACCAGACACGGCCGGCCACGACCGTGATCAACGGCAGCCGGCCGGTTCCTCACTGAGCTCGGCGAGGGCGAGGACGGTGCGCCAGTTGCGAGTCGTGGCCGTCGTCCCGAAGCGCCGTTCGAAGAAGTCGTTGGTCAACTTGGTCCTTCCGTAGCCGCCCGGGCAGTGGAGATAGACCTGGCGACCGACGACTTCGAAGCTGTCCTGGCCGGCGCCGGCGGGCGGCTCGGTTGACCCTGCCGCCGGCTTCGGGGCGGTGGCCAGGAACGTGACGTGGAGCTTCGTCGGGTCGTCCTCTCGGCCGAGGAAGGGATTGGCCGCGAGGACGGATCGAAGCTCATCGGCGGTGCGCACGACGACGGGCACCGTGAGCTCGAAGCGCTCGGCGAGCATCTGGCCGACCATGGCCGCCACCGCCGGCGGCGTGCCGCGCCCGGTAAAGACAGCGTTGCCGCTCTGGACATAGGTGCTCACCCCGGCAACACCGAGGTCGGAGAGGCCGTCGGCGAAGGCGGCCATGGAAAGGCGGTTGCGGCCGCTCGACGTTCACGCCGCGCAGCATGACCACGAACACCTTCTGTCGCGTCGATGCACCGGCCCCGACCCGGCCGCCTGGCCCCGCCGGTCGCGCGGAGCGACCCCTTACTCGACGATCCAAGAAGAGCCGGAGCGCAGCAGGGTGGTCAGGTCCCCCGGGCCCCGTTGGGCAGTGGCCTCGTCGATCTGACGGGCCATCTCGGCGCCGTACTCGGGCCGCTCGACATCCCGGAAGACGCCGATGGGCGTGGGCTCGTAGGGTCCGCGCGAAAGCCGGCTGAGCTGGAAGGCGAGCCCGGGATTGTCACGGTGCTCGTCATGGACGAGCAGTGCCGCCTCACCGACCTCGGCCACCTCGACAACCTCGACGGAGCCGTCGGTGTGCGAGACCACGCCGTGCTCCCCCTCGGCGCCGAACCGAATGGGCTGGCCGTGCTCGAGAGGGATGAGCATGTCGGCGCGATGATCTTTGCTCGTGATCTGCTCGAACGCTCCGTCGTTGAAGACGTTGCAGTTCTGGTAGATCTCCACGAAGGCAGCGCCCCGATAGGCGTGCGCCCGGCGGAAGGTCTCCTGCATGTGCTTGCGGTCCATGTCGTGGGTCCGGGCCACAAAACCAGCCTCGGCGCCGAGCGCCAGGCTGAGTGGGTTGAAGGGTTGCTCGAGGGAGCCGAAGGGCGTCGACTTCGTGACCTTGGCCACCTCCGATGTCGGCGAGTACTGGCCCTTGGTCAGACCGTAGATCTGGTTGTTGAACATGAGAATGGTGATGTTCACGTTGCGGCGCAGGACGTGGATGAGGTGGTTGCCCCCGATGGAGAGCGCATCGCCGTCACCCGTCACCACCCAGATGTCGAGGTCGGGCCGGGTGGTGGCGAGACCGGTGGCGATGGCCGGGGCGCGACCGTGGATCGAGTGCATGCCGTAGGTGTTCATGTAGTAGGGGAAGCGGGCCGCACACCCGATGCCCGACAGGAACACCGTGCGCTCGCGCCGCACACCCAGCTCGGGCATGAGCATCTGGACGGCGGCGAGGATGGAGTAGTCACCACAACCCGGGCACCAGCGGACCTCTTGGTCAGAGGACCAGTCCTTGCGGGTGGTGGCGGGGGCGGGGGTTTCGGCGAGGTCGGTCATGCGCCGTTCGTCCTTCCGTTGGCACCGCCGGCGCCATTGCGGCCGTTCCCGGCCGGTGCCACGGCCTCTGGCCCGTCCGCAGGCGCCGGGTCGGCAGTGACGTCGTCGTCGGCGTCAGCCAGCTCCTCGATCTGGTGCAGGATGGCCGCCTCCATGGCCGCCGCCCGGAACGGGACGCCCTGGATCTGGGTGAAGGAGACGGCGTCGATCAGGAACTCCGCTCGCAGGATCTTGCTCAGTTGTCCGAGGTTGACCTCGGGAACCAGCACTCGCCGGTAGCGCTTGAGGACCTCTCCGAGGTCGCGCGGCAGCGGGTTGAGGTGGATGAGGTGAGCCTGGGCCACCTTGTGCCCGCGGGCCCGGACGCGCTGGACACCGGCGGCGATGGCGCCATAGGTCGAGCCCCATCCGATAACCAGCACCTCGGCCCCGGCCTGGTCGTCGATCTCGGTCAGGGGGATGTCGGCGGCAATGCCGGCGACCTTGGCCGCCCGCAAGCGAACCATTCGTTCGTGGTTGGCACCTTCGTAGGAGACGTTGCCCGATCCGTCCTCCTTCTCGAGACCGCCGATGCGATGCTCGAGACCGGGCGGTCCGGGTGGGGCCCATGGCCGGGCCAGCGTCTCGTCGTCGCGGATGTAGGGCCAGAAAACCGGCTGGCCGTCGGGCCCGGTGTGGTTGGGCTCGGTGGCGAAATCGGGATCGACGGTGGGTAGCGCGTCGAGGTCGGGCAGACGCCAGGGCTCCGCGCCGTTGGCCAGATAGCCGTCCGAGAGGACGATGACCGGTGTCCGGTACTTGACCGCGATACGGACGGCCTCGAGCACCATTTCGAAGCAGTGCGACGGAGCGCGTGGGGCCACGATCGGGACGGGTGACTCCCCGTGGCGGCCGTACATGGCGTGGAGGAGGTCGGCCTGCTCGCTCTTGGTGGGCAGCCCGGTCGACGGACCGCCCCGCTGGATGTCGACCAGGATCAGCGGGAGCTCGAGGCTCACGGCCAGGCCGAGCGTCTCCGACTTGAGGTCGATGCCCGGACCGGAGGTGGTCGTGACCCCGAGCGCTCCCCCGAAGGCGGCACCGAGCGCGGCCCCGATGGCCGAGATCTCGTCCTCCGCCTGGAAGGTGCGCACACCGAACTGCTTGTGCTTCGAAAGCTCGTGGAGGATGTCGGAGGCCGGCGTGATCGGATAGGACCCGAGGAAGAGCGGCAGGCCGGCACGACTGGAGCCGACGATCAACGCCCAAGCCGTGGCCGTGTTGCCGGTGACGTTCACGTACTCGCCGGGCTCGAGCACGGCCGGCTTGACTTCGTAGGACGACTCGAACAGCTCGGCCGTTTCGCCGAAGTGGTAGCCGGCCTTGAAGGCGCGCAGATTGGCTTCGAGGACGAGGGGTTTCGATCCGTACCGTTCCTCGATCCAGGCCAGCGTGCCCTCGATGGGCCGCGTGTACATCCAGCTGATGAGCCCGAGGGCGAAGAAGTTCTTGGACCGCTCGGCGTCGCGGGGCTTGACCCCGGCGTCCTTCGACACTTCGGTGGTGATCGAGGTCATCGGGACCTCGTAGACCGCGTAGCCGGAGAGCGACCCATCGGCCAGAGGGTTGGTCTCGTAGCCGGCCTTGGCCAGGTTGCGCTCCTCGAAGGCGTCGACGTTGGCGATGATGGTGGCACCCTTCGGGCAGCGCGCCGAGGTTGGCCCGAAGGGCGGCCGGGTTCATGGCCACGAGCACGTCGGGTGAGTCGCCGGGTGTCGAGATGGCGTGGTCGGAGATGTGGACCTGGAAGGCCGAGACGCCGGCCAAGGTGCCGGCTGGGGCCCGGATCTCAGCCGGGAAGTCGGGGAAGGTGGCGAGGTCGTTGCCGAGCAGGGCCGACGTGGTCGTGAAGCGATCGCCGGCCAACTGCATGCCGTCGCCCGAGTCGCCCGCGAACCGGATGACCACCCGGTCGAGCAGGTGGGGGGCCTTGGTCTCGGTGGTGGTCTCGGACACCGTGCTCCTCTTCGTCCCGCTCGTCTGTCGGCGCGATACCGCCCGGCGGATGGCGGACACGTGCCTGCGCCGAAGGCGATCCCCAGGACCGGCCACCATCGGGCTCGGCCGACGCGCAAACCGAGTGTACCCGCCCGTTCCAGGCATCGAGAGCCCTGGAGGCGGCGCCTGCTCCATTTGGCAGCGGGCCCAACCGCCGTCCCGAAGCGTGGTCGCAGTGGCTGGAGGGCGAGCGCCCACGTCCTGTCGTCTGCTATTCCAGCGTTGACATGGCGACGCCAGCGCAATGGGACCCGGCCCAATACAACCGCTTCTCGAGCCAGCGAGAGCAGCCTTTCTGGGACCTGGTCGCGCTCCTCGAGGCGGCGAGGGAGGCGACGCTGGTCGACCTCGGCTGTGGGGATGGCCGACTCACGGCCGAGCTGCACCGACAGCTCGGGGCTCGCCGCACGGTTGGCATCGACTCCTCTCCCGAGATGCTGGCCGAGGCGGCCTCTCGAGCCGTCGACGGTCTGACCTTCGAGGCCGGCGACATCGCCACCTGGACCGGGAAGGAGGTCGACGTCATCGTCTCCAACGCCGCCCTCCATCGGGTGAGCAACCACCCGGCCGTCCTCCGGCGGTGGCGGGAAGCCCTGGCGCCGACAGGCCAACTGGCCGTCCAGGTGCCGGCCAACTCCGACCACCCCGCATACGAACTGGCCCGACAACTCGGTGCCGAATGGCTGGGGTCGGACGCGCCGGCCGACCCGGTGGTCGAAAACGTGCTCCGACCCGAGGACTACGCCGAGTTTCTGGCCGACCTCGGCTTCGATCGCCAGCACGTCCGGCTCCAGGTCTACGGCCACCGGCTGGGGACGACGGGGGATGTCGTGGAGTGGGTGAAGGGGACGTCACTGACCCGCTTCAAGAAGGTGTTGCCGTCGTCCGACTACGAGCGCTTCGTGGCCGAGTACCGGCGGCGGTTGCTCGACGTCTTGGGTGACCGGACCGGATACTTCTACCCGTTCAAGCGCATCCTCTTCTGGGGCCGCCTCGGTTGAACGGGGTGGGCGTCGAACAAGCTTCAGGCGATGGTGACCGATTTGTCCAAGAAGACGTCCTGGACAGCGTGAATGAGCGCGGCGCCGTCGTCGATCGGTCGCTGGAAGGACTTGCGACCGACGATCAAGCCCGCGCCACCCGCTCGCTTGTTGATGACGGCGGTGCGGACAGCCTGGGCCAGGTCGTCGGCTCCGTTCGACTCGCCACCCGAGTTGATGAGCGGGATCCGTCCCGCATAGCAGTTGACCACCTGCCACCGGGTGAGGTCGATCGGGATGGTCGGTGGTCAGCTTCGAGTACACGAGCGGGTCGGTCCGGCCGAACTTGAGAGCGTTATAGCCGCCATTGTTCTCCGGCTGCTTCTGCTTGATGATGTCCGCCTCGATGGTCACGCCGAGATGGTTGGCCTGGCCCGTGAGGTCGGCGGACAGGTGGTAGTCGATGTCGCCCACCTTGAAGGCCGCGTTGCGGAGGTAGCACCAGAGGACGGTGAACATGCCCAACCGGTGCGCCTCGGCGAAGGCCTGTGAGACCTCGACGATCTGGCGATCGGCGTCCTCCGAGCCGTAATAGATGGTGGCGCCGACCCCGACGGCGCCGAGGTCGAAGGCCTGGCGCACGCTGGCGAACATCACCTGGTCGTAGGTGTTGGGGTAGTTGAGGAAGTCGTTGTGGTTGAGCTTGACGATGAACGGGATGCGGTGGGCGTAGCGGCGCGAGACGATGCCCAGGCCGCCGAGGGTGGTGGCGATGGCGTTGCAGTCGCCGGCAAGGGCCAGGTCACACAGAGCGGGCCGGGTCGAAGTACGCGGGGTTCTTGGAGAAGGAGGCGGCCGCCGAGTGCTCGATGCCCTGATCGACCGGGAGGATCGAGAGGTAGCCGGTACCGGCCAAGCGGCCGGTGTTGTACACCATGACCCGAGGTTGCGCAGGACGGTCGGTGTGCGGTCGGAGTCGACGAAGACCCGGTCGAAGGTCTCGGGGCCGGGGATGTGCAGGAGGTCGGCCTCGAACGCGGTCGAGACGTGGGTCAGCAGGGATTCGGCCTCGTCGCCCAGGAGTTTCTCGAGATCCATGGCGTGCGAGCCTACCGGCCGAGGGAGCTGCCCGTTCTCTTGGCCTTCGTCCCCGGACGACGTCCTTCGCTGCGCGGTCCGACGCGCCCAGTTGCGCCAGTCGCTCATCGACGTCGTAGGCGCCGGGATCGGCGGCGGCCACCCGGCTGAAGAGCTCCGTGCCCGAGCCAGTGTCGCCGCTGCGCTCGGCCAGGTCGGCGAGGACGTACCACTGACGAAGGTGGCGTGGGGCGGGGTTGCGGATGTGGCGGCCGGCACCCGCCGACACCAGCAGCTCGATGGCTCCGGCCAGGTCGCCGGCATCGGTCAGGGCGCCGGCCAAGACCAGACCGGGCCTTCGGCGAGGACGTCGGCGTCCGGTGAGGCCTGGCGTAGCTCCTCGAAGCGCTCCCGCACCCGCCGTCGGCGGCCCGAGGGCACGGTCGCAGTCCATGAGGACCGGATACTGGTCGACCGAGCCGGAGAGATCGGCAGACGACCTCGAGGCTGGCTCTGGCCGCACGCCACTGGCGCAGCTGGTATCTGACTGAGACCGAGCAGCTCGAGGGGTGAAGGCGCGGCCGGGCACGGCGTCGACCACCGTCTTCAACATCCGGGAGGCATCCCGGTACCGTTCACGCTGGTAGGCGCCGAGGGCGGCCAGCATCCGCTCGGTCACCCGGAGCCGGAGATGACTCCAGTCGGACCCGGCCGCCGACGCCAGCTCGGTGAGCAGGTCGGCCGGCAGCTCGCTGGGAGTGGGGCTCGGTCTCGGCCGGGGCTCGAGCGGTTCCTTGGCCGGCCGCCACTCGTCCACTCGCTCGAACCGCTCGGGTTCGAAAGGGGGCGGGGGGTAGCCGGCGTCCTCGTCCGCGCTCAGCTTGGCGTACTGGCGGCCGTTGGCTTGCGACTCTCGGTCGCTGACGACCTGGGACGCACCCCGCCGGGCGACGCTCCCCCATCGCTTGGTGGCGCCAGGGGGCAGTCGATCGGAGCGGTAGCCGGTTCCGGACAGGCGCCGGTCGAGCTCTTGCCACGTGATAGGCGATGTCCCCGCCGTCGTCCCGTCGGGCCGAGGAATCGCCGTCCCGCCGACCCGTCCGGTCAGGCCGGCTTCCACCCCGGGCGGGCTCGCGTCCTTCCTCCGCGGTTGGCGAACGTCCCGGGATCTGGATGTCGCCGGTCGCGTAGCGTGACTCCTCGTTGCCGCGGCCCCTTCGTCGGGGATACGCTCCGATCCGGCTGCCGGTCCGCCCGGATGCGGGGGCTCGGCTGCGCCCATTGGCCGGCGATCGTCCGTCTCGGGTGGCCGGCTCGGTGGCGCGGCACCGGCTAGCCCGGCAGATCGCGCTCGCCTCTCGAAGAGCGGGCGGCGCCGTGGCGGGTGGAACGAGACCAGCCCGAGGAGCGGGAGGCGACCGGGGGAGCGGGGGCACCGGCGCCACGGGGAGAGTGGAGTCCGGGAAGAGTTGGAGGCGAGCGGCGTGCCCTGCGACGGCCCGCCTCGGACGAGCGCATTGGCGCGGCCTCCTGATGAACGGCGAGGTCACGCCGCCGGACGCCCTGACCCATGCCGACGAGGCGAGGGCGGGCGCGACGAACGGAGACGGAGTGCGCCCGGGCATGACCACACCCTACCGTTGGCCAGATCGGCCGCTTTGCCGAGTGGTTGCGGTGCCGAGACCGCTCGTCGGGCCCTCGCTTTAACCCTGGTCGCATCGCCGTCAGCCTTTTCGCACCACTGCTTTCCCGAGCGCGCGCGCCAGCGCCAGACCAACCGGGCGGGCCGCACGACCGTGCATCGCCGCCGCGGGCTCTCGTCGCTATGGTCGTCGGCGGTCACGGCCTCGGCGACCGCATTGACGGGCGCCTCTTCGACGTCGAGCCATGCGTCCTCCCCTCGCTCCGGCCGCGGGACCGAATCCGTCCGGCCGCACGGAAGGGGCCGACGGCAGCCACGGCCACGGCCGTGTACCGCTCGAGCGTCGCCAGCCGACGGCGGCCGGCTCGTTACCGACGTGTCCCGGCTTGGCGCTCGCCGTCCACAACGGTGATGTGTCGGCGCCCAGATCGGCGGAACTGGCAGCGCAAAGCGAGTTCGACCAGATCCGTTTCGTCGACGCGGCCTCGCCACAGAACGTGGCCTCAGTCGACGCCCTGGCCGGCGCCGTCCCCCCCGCCGCCACCTTCGGCGGACTGCACGCCATCGAGCGGGACCTCTGGTCGGGCGGCGATGCCGCTGCCGACCTGCCTTCGCTGCAAGCCAGGCCGCGGTGGCCCAGGAGCTGGTGGCCCGGCAGTCCCTGTCGCCGGCGATCGTGGCGAACACTGCCGTCAGCCAGCTCAATTGGGTGGTCGACATCGCCGTTCCTGGACAGGAGGAGCTGTACTCCCGCCACGATGACGTCGACATCGCCGCCGGGGTATCGGCAGCCAACCAAGCCTACGCGGCGCCACGACCACTGGCCTGCACCGTCGAAGCCGTCCAGTGCCGGATGGTCGCCGCCGATCTGGCCTCGCTGACATCAGCCGTGGCTGCCCTCGGTCCTCCGCCGATGTCCCCGACAGTGCATTGACTGGCCCCGTGCAGCGCAACCTCACGACACAGGCAGACCGAGCCGCCGACGCGCTGGCCGTGCTCGAGGTGCCCCTGCTCCCATGGGGAACGGCGGGGCCGCAGCCCTACGGAGCCGCAGCCGTTCCATGAACACCGCATGGCGATCCCCATGAACGACGAATTCGATCCGCCCCAGACCAGGTGATGACGCCCGTCATCCGGAGCTTCGGTCCGACGACGACCGGCTACGCCTGAGTCGCCGCCGACTACTGGCCGGGTCGGGTCTGGTCAGCGCGGCCGCGGCCTGGCCGCCAGTCTCGGTGCCGAACGGTCGACAGCCGGGGCGGCAACCGAATCAGCTGAGGCCGCCGGCGGCGACGCGAGCGCCTCCGTTCCCTTCCTCGGTCCGCATCAGGCGGGCATCAGTACCCGTCAGCAGGAGTTCCTCGCTTTTGCCGCCTACGACCTCGTGGACCCAGACACGAGGCGCCTTCGCCGACCTGCTGGCGACGTGGACGGCGGCGGCGGCGCGGCTGGTTGCTGGCCAGCCCCTCGAAGGGGAGCACCGCGCTCTTTGCGCCACCGACCGACTCCGGCGAAGTCATCGGACTCGGCCCGTCCCGGCTGACCTTGACGGTGGGATTCGGTCCGAGTCTCTTCGACGATCGCCTGGGACTGGCTCGCCACCGGCCTGCTGCGCTCGTCGGTCTTCCTTCCTTCGGTGGTGACGACCTCGACCCAGGCATGACCGGCGGCGACCTCTGCATCCAAGCTTGCGCCGACGATGCGTCGGTGGCGTTCCACGCCGTGCGAAACCTCACCCGTCAGGCAGACGCGGCGGCGTCACTTGCGCTACCTGCAGCTCGGCTCAGGACAGACGACGCGACCGGCACCGGCGGCGGCAACCCCGCGCAACCTGCTCGGCTTCCACGACGGCACGAACAATCTCAACCCGGATGACGATGCGGCCATGCGCCAGTACGTCTGGGTCGACCGCACGACCGACCAGCCCTGGATGGAAGGTGGGACCTACCTCGTGGCCCGCCGCATCCGCATCCATCTCGAGGCCTGGGACCGGAGCACCGCTCGAGGAACAGCAGCAGACCATCGGCCGCGTGAAGTCCTCGGGAGCGCCCCTCGGCGGCCAGCGAGAAGACGACCCCGTCGAGCTCGACGCGCTGGGGGCGAACGGCCAACCGCTCATCTCCAACAATGCCCACATCCGCCAGGCGTCCCCTACCGTCAACGACGGCGCAGCTCTACTCCGTCGCGGGTTCAGCTTCGCCGACGGCATCGACCCGGACAGCGGAGAGCTCGATGCTGGGCTCTTTTTCATCTGCTACCAGAAGGACCCCAGCCGCCAGTTCGTTCCTATCCAGCAGCGCCTGGTCGACAATGACGCGCTGAGCCAGTACGTGCTCCACACCGGTAGTGGCGTCTTCGCTTGTCCACCGGGTGTGGCCCCAGGGGGGGCCTGGGGAGACGGGCTGATCCGGGCCTTCTCCTGAGGCGGGCGTGCTTCCGTCGTCCTGACCCGATGGCGCTCATCGTGACCGGACCCGTGTGCCCAGCGTTCCGAGCAACAGACTGCCGTCGCGACCTTCGGCGAGTGGCGACCGGCATACCCGAGAGACCCTGATCAGCGATATCCCTGAGCGTTCGTCGGGTGTGCTTCCGACGGCGAGGCGCAGAGCACGTTGCTCTCATCGGGTACCGAGAGCACAATGCTCAGATGCAGACGCTTGGCATCCACCATGTCGCTCTCAACGTGACAGACGTCGAAGAGGGAATCCGCTTTTACGTCGACGTGCTCGGGGGAACGGTGCGCAGCGATCGACCGGAGCTCGGCATCGCCGGTGCCTGGATCGATCTCGGTCCGCAACAGATCCATCTCGTCGAGGCGCCAGTGCCTCGTAATCTCGGGCAACACGTGGCCGTCAGAGTGGCCGACCTCGACGAGGCAGTACGCGAGCTGCGCGACTGGGGCATCGACGTGGCCGACCCCTCGGGCGTGGGTGGAGGGCGCCAGACCTTCATCAACGACCCCGCCGGCAATCCCATCGAGCTTCACCAGGCGCCAACAGCCGGGTCCTGAACGACAAGGACGCTCCGGGATTGGTGCTGTGCATCGAGGCAGCCGGGTGCCGGTGCCGTTGCCAACCCGGGGTTCGCACCAGCCCTGGTCCGGCCGTGACCTGAGCAACCAGCTCGACCGACACGCCGGCCGACCAGGTCGCATCGGTCGACGGAGTGAATCGGTCAGGAGGCTTTGCGTCGAGCAGCCGGCTTCTTGGCCGCCGGCACCTTCGACGCCTTCTTGGCCGCCGGCGCTCGCTTGGCCGTCTTCTTGAGCGGGGTGGGAGCCTTCGATGCCTCGCCCCGGGCGGCACGAGCCGAACTGATGCTGGCGCTCAGGACATCCATCAGATCCACCACCGGTGTCGCCTCGGGCGCCGCTTGGACACCGGTCACGATCTCGTGGCCCTGGCGCTTTTCCTCGATGAGCGCCTCGACCTTCTCTCGATGTGTGTCGTGGTACTTCCTCGGGTCCCACTCGTTGGCCATGGACTCGAGCAACAGCTGTGCCATGGACAGCTCGCGCTCGCTGAGCTGGACCGCGCTCGGGCATCTCCGGGAGCTCCTTCCTCGGCGAGCGGATCTCGTCGGCGAAATACATCGTCTCGAGCTTCAGCACATCGTTGTCGGGCACGGATGGCGACCGGGTACTCCTTGTTCCGCATGACCACCGTCCCGATGGCCACCTTGTGTGTCGTGTCCATGACCTGGCGGAGAAGCTCGTAGGCCTTGGTGGCTGCTTCACCCTCGGGCGCCAAGTAGTAGGTCGTCCGGAAATAAATGGGGTCGATCTGATTGAGATCGACGAAGTCGGTGATCTCGACGAGCCGCGACTTCTCCGGTTCGGCCGACTCGAGCTCCTCGTCGCTCAGGATCACGTACTCCCCGCCGCCCAGGTCGAAGCCGCGGACGATGTTGCTGCTGTCGACCTCCTCGCCGGTCCGCTCGTTCACCTTGCGGTAACGAATCCGGTCGGAGGTGCCCGCCTCGAACTGGTTGAAATGGATGGTCTTGTCCTGGGTGGCGGGGTAGACGCCGACCGGAACGTTGACCAAACCGAAGTTGAGAGAGCCCTTCCAAATTGCCCGTGCCATCCCCCCAGCTTTACCCAGGTCAGGGGTGGTCCACCATCTTTGTCACATCCGGGGATCACAATGGGAACGTGAGTTCGCCTGCGGATTTCGCACCGAACGTCCTTCGGGGACTCCCCGACCTGGTGCCTGCCCATGGCCCGAATTCCCAGTTGGCCCTGCGTTTCGCTCTTTCCGCCTGGATCCGCCAGGCCGGGCTGGAGCTGCCCGAGGCACTCCGGGTGTTCACCGCCCTGCGAGCCGCCATTCTCGAGGTCGGCCCCCTCGACGCTCCCACCGAGCCGATACCCCTGATCGGCCATTCCGCCGATGTCGCCGTTCTCAACTGGGCTGTCTACTTGGGCGGTCTGCTGCACCGGGCGAGCACCGACGGCGAGCTCGACGTCGACCTCGTCGTCGAGCACACCATCCGCCGCCTGGCCGCCTGACCGAACGGTCGTCGAGCAGGGCATCGGCCCCAACTGCCGTCCAGGTTGCTCGTCGCAACGAGGACTCACTCGCCTTCCGCCGCACATCAACGCCTGCTGGGACGCTTCGATTAGTGGTCCCGTGCGTCTCTTCAGAGGCGTCGTGGCTCGACCTCACTGACTGGTCGGGGAATGCGTTACCTGACCCCGGGCAAAGACGCTGGGTACAAGAACGGAGCGCACGTTGACCCTGCGACGGTTCTCAACCAGCGGAGGTATACCTATGAGGGCGAATGCGATCAACAGTCGGCTCGCATTAGAGCGAGGTGGGAACGGCTTCGACGCTTGCGTGTGTTCGCACTCGGCAGCGGTGTCGATACTCGGGCTCTTCGGTCACCTTCATCTGTCGGTGCTGGGGAGCGCTTCAGTGGCGTCGCGCAAGGCGCTCCGGCCAGAGGCGGTGGTGGCCACGGGGCTCAATCAGCCGCGCAAGGTCGTCTATCGGCCCTCAACGTGACCGCAACGTGCACGGTCACCGAGGCCGGGCACAATGACCGTACTGGTGCACACGGCACGGTCGAGCCGCCAACCCGATCGGTGCCATCGCTGCGCTACACCCACAGGCGACAGGTCACTCACGGTGGTCGGCAACCTGCCCTGCGGTCAATGCCGGCAGCACCGTGGCATGCTCCGGCGCGCCGGGCCCTCCGGCATCACGGTCGTCAACGGACCCAGATCCAGTACCTCACCCAGAACACGAATATCGATCCGACGACCGGAGCGCAGACATACGGTCCGGCCAGTGCGCTCCTCGGAAGCGTGCTCTCGGCTCCTCTTGCCGGTGGTACTCGCTCAGGAGGCGTACCTTGGGACGTACGAGGCCCAGAACAATCCCGACCACGGTGCCGGCAGTGGCTCCTGTTGACCCGTCGATCGACTCAGACCCGTACGGATCACCCCGACTGACGGAGGCCTGGCCATTGCCGATGCCGCCGCAAACGACGTCCTGCTCTACAAGAACGGAACCTGAGCACCCTCGCCGTCCTCCCGCTGATCAACGAGACCTTCATGGGTCCCCAGTCCCTGCCCAGCCTGTTCCGACCTCGCTTGCCGTGGGTCCTGACGGAGCCCTCTATATCGGAGAGCTCGGAGGGGCGACGACACGGGAGTGGCCAGCGTATACCGCTACGAACGGCGGCTCACCAGTCTCGCATCCGGCTTCACCATGATCGGTCGACATCGCCTTCGACCAGTCCGGTCGCCTGCTCGTGCTGGAGATGGATCAAGCCGGTCCGGACGACAGCCGATCCTCCCCACGCCGGGCGCCCTCATCCGGGTCAACGCCGACGGCACCCCAGACCTGGCCAGCACCGGCCTCGAGTTCCCGGCCGGCATCGCCGTGGCCAAGGATGGGTCGATCTACCTCACGAACTGGTCGGTGCTGCAGGGCTCGCGGCGATCCCAACGGCCTCCGGCGTGAACCTCGGTGGTGAGCTCGGCTCGCATCTCAGAAGGACACTCCTGCCTGATCAGATCGGCGCCAACCTCGGCGGCTACCGGGAGGTCGGCCATCCGATGGCGGCGTCTTCACGTTCGGCAGCTTCGGCTTCTACGGGTCGATGGGCGGCACTCCGCTCAACAAGCCTGTCGTCGGCATCGCCTCGACCCCGCTGTCGCCCGGTTACTGGGAGGTGGCCTCTGACGGTGGCATCTTCAGCTTCGGAACCGCCCAGTTCTACGGCTCCACGGGCGGAATCCCCGCTCAACGCTCCCATCGTCGGCATGGCGCCGACGCCGGACGGGAAGGGCTATTACCTCTTTGCCTCCGACGGCGGCGTCTTCGCCTTCGGCGATGCCCCTTCTACGGGTCGATGGGAGGCATGCACCTCAACCAACCGATCGTGGGCGGCGCGGTCACTCCCGATGAGGAGGGTTATCGACCTGTTCGCCTCCGACGGCGGGGTCTTCTCCTTCGGCGATGCGGAGCTACTTCGGCTCCATGGGGGGAACCCACCTCAACCAACCGATCGTCGGAGGATGCCATCACACCTCACGGTGGCGGGTACTACCTCGTCGCCTCGGACGGCGGGGTGTTCACGCTTCGGTGACGCCACCTATCAGGGTTCGATGGGCGGGATCCATCTCAACAAGCCGGTCGTCGGGATCCAGGCGACGCCTGACAATGGTGGCTACAACCTGGTGGCCTCCGACGGTGGCATCTTCTCCTTCGGCAACGCCGTGTTCTACGGCTCGATGGGTGGAGCCTCACCTCAACCAACCGGTCGTCGGGATCGGCTGATCACGGCTCGGCCTACGGGGTGCGACGCGACGCTCCTACGTCAGTGACTGCGGGCCCCTTCGGGGGCCCGCAGTCATTGTCCTCCGTGCCACCCGAAGCAGTCGGCCCGTCGAAGGGAAGAGTGCCATGGCTGAGCCGTCGGACGTGCCATAGGCGCCGCATCTTGGTCGCGTGCGCGTGCTCAAGCTCGTCCTGTCCTCTCGGAGTACCGACCGGACCAACGTCCGCTGGCAGGATGACTACCGCATCGAGTGGCTCGGCGATCAACTCGCGAGACCTGACGACTACGTGGTGCTCGGTGACAACGCAGACGTGCTGCCAGCTCTTCCCGATAAGTCGTTCCAGCTGATCTACATCGATCCCCCTTCAACACCGGGAAGATCCAGCAACGGATCAGCCTCCTCACCCGCCGTTCGGAGACGGGCGATCGCCGTGGGTTCGGGGGGCACACCTACGCCACCGTCGAAGACCGGCCGCAGCTCCTACAACGACGAGTTCGACGACTATCTCGGCTTTCTTCGGCCCCGGCTCGAACAAGCCCATCGACTGCTCGCCGATGACGGCACGCTCTACTTCCACATCGACTATCGCGAGGCCCACTACTGCAAGATCCTGCTCGACGAAGATGTTCGGCCGCGAGTGCTTCCTCAACGAGGTCATCTGGGCCTATGACTACGGAGGCCGCCCCAAGAACCGCTGGCCGGCCAAGCACGACACGATCCTCGTGTACGTGCGCGATCCCGACCGGCATTACTTCGATCAAGACGCCGTCGACCGGATCCCCTACATGGCCCCCGGTCTCGTCACCGCGGAGAAGGCGGCGCGGGGCAAAGTCCCCGACCGACGTCTGGTGGCACACCATCGTTCCGACCAACGGCAAGGAGAAGACCGGCTATCCGAGCCAGAAGCCTGAAGGGGTCCTGCGCCGCATCGTCCAGGCCTCGTCCGCCCCGGGGGCTTGGGTCCTCGACTTCTTCGCCGGCAGCGGGACGACGGGGGCGGTTGCTCGCCAGCTCGACCGCCGATTCCTTCTCATCGACGACAGCCCCGAGGCCTTCTCTGTCATGCAACAGCGACTGGGCACGACCCGAGTCACCTACCTCGACACCGTCAATGCGGCGGGCCTGCCCACCTCCGATCGGGGCAATGCCGGCCTCCTGATGACACGACAATGCCCCCGCAAAGACGGGGGCATTGTCTGAAAAATCCCGGCGGCGTCCTACTCTCCCAGGGGGTCACCCCCCAAGTACCATCGGCGCTGGCGGGCTTAACTGCCGTGTTCGGAATGGGTACGGGTGTAACTCCGCCGCCATGGCCACCGGAAACCGTGCGCTCGGCATTTCTGCCGGTGGCCGTACATACGGCCACCTCGAGCGTTCCATAGCGAGCACGAGCAAGTTCCCAAGCCCTCGGCCGATTAGTACCGGTCAGCTGAATGCGTTACCGCACGTACACTTCCGGCCTATCAACGTGGTCGTCTGGCCACGGGCCTTACCAGGTTAACCCTGTGGGAGATTTCATCTTGGAACGAGCTTCGCGCTTAGATGCTTTCAGCGCTTATCCCATCCGAAGGTCGCAAATCAGCGGTGCCCTTGGCAGGACAACTGACACACGAGAGCTTCGTCCATCCCGGTCCTCTCGTACTAGGGATAGCCTTCCTCAAATCTCCTTCGGCTGCATCGGATAGGGACCGAACTGTCTCACGACGTTCTAAACCCAGCTCGCGTACCGCTTTAATGGGCGAACAGCCCAACCCTTGGGACCGGCTTCAGCCCCAGGATGCGACGAGCCGACATCGAGGTGCCAAACCTTCCCGTCGATATGGACTCTTGGGGAAGATGAGCCTGTTATCCCCGGGGTACCTTTTATCCGTTGAGCAACGGCGCTTCCACAAGCAACCGCTGGATCACTATGCCCTGCTTTCGCACCTGCTCGACTTGTCTGTCTCGCAGTCAAGCTCCCTTGTGCCATTGCACTCGACGGCTGATAGCCAACCAGCCTGAGGGAACCTTTGGGCGCCTCCGTTACCTTTTAGGAGGCGACCGCCCCAGTCAAACTACCCACCTGACGCTGTCCCTGATCCGGATTACGGATCGAGGTTAGGGTTCCGGCACATAAAGGGTGGTATTTCAAGGTTGACTCCACACTGGCTAGCGCCAATGCTTCAAAGTCTCCCACCTATCCTACACAATATGTACCAAAACTCAACAGCAAGCTGTAGTAAAGGTCCACGGGGTCTTTCCGTCCTGATGCAGCTAACGAGCATCTTTACTCGTACTTCAATTTCGCCGGGTCTGTGGTTGAGACAGTAGGAAAGTCGTTACGCCATTCGTGCAGGTCGGAACTTACCCGACAAGGAATTTCGCTACCTTAGGCACTTTTGTTACTACCCAAAACAATCGTCACATTTTGCTGTGCCGATCGCATGGGCGGCCAGATCATTTCTGCCTGGCTCCCCATGTCGCCATGGGGGTCGGACTGTATCTTCATCTTCGATTTTCAGCTCAATCACTGAGCCATCGAAGAGCCCCGCGTACAGTCTCTGAGGATCCTGCCGAGATGGCAGTTTCCTGCTGATTGTCCGCACCGGACGGATTTTCACTGCCCGTTGAGGCGCCCCTTACGAGAGGGCTCCACATTTGGGCGAGTACCGCCGGATACTCGGATGTTCCAGCATATAGCAGGGTTTTCTAACGGCCAGGTTAGAGTACTAACCGTTATAGTTACGGCCGCCGTTTACCGGGGCTTAGGTTCAGAGCTTCGCCCGAGGGCTAACCCCTCCCCGTAACCTTCCGGCACCGGGCAGGCGTCAGAGCGTATACATCGTCTTACGACTTCGCACGCTCCTGTGTTTTTAGTAAACAGTCGCTTTCCCCTATTCTCTGCGGCCTCTTCGAACTCAGAACGCGAAGTTCGTCATCCTAGTGAGGCCCTCCTTCTCCCGAAGTTACGGAGGTATTTTGCCGAGTTCCTTAACCACAGTTCTCCCGATCGCCTTGGTATTCTCTACCCGCCCACCTGAGTCGGTTTGGGGTACGGGTTCCGTGTCAGCTCGCTAGAAGCTTTTCTTGGCAGCATGGGCTCAGTGACTTCGCCTGAACGGCTCGGCATCGCGCCTCGGGCATATGAGGTCCGGATTTGCCTAGACCTCGCCCTACACGCTTACCCCAGGACAACCAACGCCTGGGCTCACCTACCCTCCTGCGTCCCTCCTTCGCTTTCCGCCTCCGGGTCGGTCGGTTCGTCCCTTGTGAGGACAGCCCCTTAGGACACCAGTATTGGAATGGGCGCGGACACGGAAGTACTGGAATATCAACCAGTTGTGCATCGACTACGCCTCTCGGCCTCGCCTTAGCTCCCGACTTACCCTGGGAGGATTAGCCTTCCCCAGGAACCCTTGGGCTTACGGCGGAGGGGTTTCTCACCCCTCTCTCGCTACTCATACCAACATTCTCACTCGACCACGCTCCACGACGGTTTCCACCGCCGCTTCTCAGCAGGATCGACGCTCCCCTACCACTCCCACTCCGGAACTCCCGAACGTCAATACGGCGTCCTCGGCGCAAAGCCGCCGAAGCGACTCGTTGCTCTGGACGTCCGATGTTCGGGCGGAATGGAAATCCGCAGCTTCGGCTTTTGACTTAAGCCCCGTTACATTGTCCGCGCAGGACCACTCGACCAGTGAGCTATTACGCACTCTTTCAAGGATGGCTGCTTCTGAGCCAACCTCCTGGCTGTCTTCGCGTTCCCACATCGTTTTCCACTTAGTCAAGAATTAGGGGCCTTAGCTGGCGGTCTGGGCTGTTTCCCTTTCGACTAACGAAGCTCATCCCTCGTAGTCTCACTGCCGGGCTCTAAAGCATCGGCATTCGGAGTTTGATTGGGGTCGGTAAGCTTGTTGGCCCCCTAACCCATTCAGTGCTCTACCTCCGATGCTGAACGCCCGACGCTGCACCTAAATGCATTTCGGGGAGAACCAGCTATCACCGAGTTTGATTGGCCTTTCACCCCTAACCACAGGTCATCCCCCCTGTTTTCAACCAGGGTGGGTTCGGCCCTCCACGGGGTCTTACCCCCGCTTCAGCCTGCCCATGGCTAGCTCACTCGGCTTCGGGTCTACAG
>CAVZGR010000002.1:397500-892554 GCA_963774915.1 uncultured Acidimicrobiaceae bacterium
CGTGCTACTCACCCGTTCGCCACTAGGTCTTCATCGGTATTGCTACCGATTGGACCCCGTTCGACTTGCATGTGTTAGGCACGCCGCCAGCGTTCGTCCTGAGCCAGGATCAAACTCTCCGTTGAGACCTCGAGACAGGATTGCTCCTGACCGAAATCGAAGAGCCGGTATAGAAGCCCGAAGGCTCTTTTACCGACTGATAACTGGCATAGAACGGACATTGTCCGTTCAGTGCATTGACTTTGAGCAGTCGCGTTTTACCGCGACTGTTCCGCACTGGCTTTTGGCTATCACTATTCCGTTTTCAAGGAACGACCAGGCACACGCCGCAAGGCGTCGATGCCAGGGTTCGGGCAGTCCGGGGCATTCGC
The DNA here is from genome assembly GCA_963774915.1 of uncultured Acidimicrobiaceae bacterium. Taxonomy (GTDB): domain Bacteria; phylum Actinomycetota; class Acidimicrobiia; order Acidimicrobiales; family RAAP-2; genus CAVSNH01. The sequence goes on from CAVZGR010000002.1 coordinate 397,872, forward strand.
CCCGTTCTGTCGGCTCCCGATGGCGTGCCCGAAGGCCCGCAACCGGGGTTTGGCAGGATAGCTCTTCACCCTCTGGGTGTCAAAGGGGCGCCTGTCCGTGGTCCTCGGCCGGTGTTGCGTTCGACCTGGGACATTTCGGCTCGCTGGTCGAGCCAACCTGTTGACCGCCAGTCTACCCGTCCTCATCCCCTGCCGAGACCCGACCAGGCCTCGAAGCCAGGTGGCCGCAGCGCCCCTGCTCGGGGTGCCGGGGCGCTGCTACCCTGCCCCGCCGTGGTGGCGACGGAACCGATCCGCACCGTCGTCTTCGACCTCGACGACACCCTCATCGACGAGAGATCCACCGCTCACGCCTCGCTCCGGGGTGCCGCCAGCGTCGTTCCAGGCGTCGACCCCCTTTCGTTCGAAAAGGCCGCGCTCGTCTGAAAGCCGACGACGGTGGCGCGCCGGACCCCACTACGACCTGTGCACCGAGCTCGGGTTCGCCTCGTGGGAAGGCCTCTGGTCCACATTCGAAGGAGGCCATCCCCGGCTCGACGGCCTGCGCCGGTGGGCACCCTCCTACCGCCGCGGCACCTGGGACGCGGTGCTGGCCGACCTGGGTGTCAACGATGCCGACACGGCCGCCGCTTGCGCCGAGGCCTTCGAAGCTCACCAGCGCCGTGGCCATCCCCTGCTGCCCGGCGCAGAAGCAACCGTGCGAGGCCTCGCTGGCCGGTACCACCTCGCCTTGCTCACCAACGGACCGCCAGACATTCAACAGCACAAGGTCGACGGCACCGGACTGCGAGACTGCTTCGAATCCGTGTTCATCTCCGGCGAGCTGGGCGTGGCCAAGCCGGACCCCTCCGTCTTCGAGGTGGTGCTCGAACAGTTGGGCGCGACGGCCACATCCACCGTCATGATCGGCGACAACTGGGAACGGGATGTGCTCGGCGCGAAGTCGGCCGGATGGTCCAGCCATCTGGGTGTCGGGCGGACGACCGGCACCGGACCCGGTGGCCGATGTGCCGAGTGTCCATGGAGTGGCCGAGGTCGTGGCCCTTCTCGGACGGAAGGCCGATGCGCCAGACCCGGTTCAGCCGAAGGTGAAGTCGTAGGCCTGCACGCCAGCCGAGAACGAGAGGCTGAGTAGGTTCGACTGGTAGGAGCCCGGGCCCCACCAGCTGGTACAGCCGGGGCACGCCGCCGACGGCGATCGTCTTGGTCGGCCGCCCACCGACCGACACCCGGACGGTGCCCTGCCCACCCATCACCAAGTAGACGTCCTTGGCCGAGAAGCTGAGCTCGATGGTGGCGCCCGATCCAGCGGTCGAGGCTTCGCTCCCGACTGACCACTGGCCCCCGTAGGCATACTCGTCGGCCGGAAGTGAGGACGGGAGCTGGTAGGGCGCCATCTGGTTCTCGTCGACGGAGGTATCGAAGAGGTCGCTCGGGTGGTCATAGCCCAGGTAGGACTCGGGCGTCGTCTGCTCGGTCGGGGTGGTGTTGGGAACATCGGTGCGGGGCGGCAATTTGGCCGTCGGATTGGCTGCCGTGAGCAGCGTTCGGATGAAGGTCTCGGTCTGCCCGTAGCCACCTTCGCCGAAGTCGACGTGGCGGATGTTGCCGTCGGCGTCGATGAGGTACTCAGCCGGCCAGTACTCGTTCTCGTAGGCGTTCCACGTTGCGTAGTTGTTGTCCAGGGCGATGGGATAGTGCACGCCGAGCTGCGCCGCGGCGCTGCGCACATTGGACAGCACATGCTCGAAGGCGAACTCCGGTGTGTGGATTCCGAGAATGACGAGTCCCGATCCCGAATAGGTGCGGTACCAGGCTTCGAGGTGCGGGAGTGTCCGCTGGCAATTGATGCAGGAGTACGTCCAGAAGTCGAGGAGCACCACGCGACCACGGAGCCCGGCGAGCGTGAGAGGTCGGTCACCGGGGGTGTTGAGCCAGTGGCTGATGCCCTGGACGGTCGGTGCCCGGCCACACGCTTCGAGGGTGGGACTGTTCGGCGTGCAGTTGGCCAACGAGCCGGTGGTCTTCTGCCCAGTGACGCCGGCCAGGGCGCGCTTGGCGCTCGAGCTCCCCTCGATGACCGATTGCAGCCTGTTGGCGTAGCCAGAGGGGAGTTGCTGCAATCCGTCGGTGACGGTGACCCCGAACACGATGGCGGCGATGACGAGAAGAGCACCGACCACCCGACGGACCGCGCCGGCCCGGGTTCGCCATGACGGCATCCGCTCGGCCAGCCGTTGGCCGAGGATGGCGAAGATGAGCAACGGGATGGCGACTCCGCACGAAAAGGCCACGGTCAAGATGACGGCCGACCACCCGATGTGATGGGTGGCACCGACCGCGGTGATGGCGGCCAGAACGGGCCCGGCGCATGGGACAAATACCAGTCCGAGGCTCAACCCGAGGACGAAGCCGCCACCATTGGTCACGGGTCGGCCGCGGCTGAGCTTCACGAACGGGTATTCGAGGAGATTCCCGACGGCCGGGATGAGCAAGCCCAATCCCACGATCCCGAGGACGACGACGCCGATCCAGCGCAGCAGGTCCAGAGGTAGGCCGAGGGCGCTGAGCAACCACGTCCCGAACAAGGTGAAGACGGCAAAGCTGAGAACCAGTCCACCGACCACGGCAACTGGACGACGGCGGCGTTCGCGTTCGACGTCGGTACGGTTGAGGAGCGAGGCGTCGGAAGCTGAGCCCCTCTCGGTAACGACGACCGGGATGGTGGTGGTCCTGACGGCGGTCGTGGATGCCGTGGCCTCACTCCCCTGAGTGGCCCCGACGAGCGCCGTTTCGCTGTCGATCACCGGGTCCGGGCTCGGCCCCGTCGGTTCATCCGGGCCACCGCCGGTGACCTCGTCCGGTCGGAAGCCCGCTCGCCGCTCCACTGGCGAAGATCACGGGCAGGACCGGGAGCACACAGGGCGAGATGCCGGTGACGATCCCACCCAGGAAACCAATGATCACCAGGAGGATCACGGTTCGAGCTTTCCATGGTCCACCACGGATGTGTTGTCCCCCCGGCGGGTCAGCCGTTACGCCGGCCCTGGTCGAAGCACCGATGTCGGCTGAGCTCTGGCCGCCGGCAGGCCCGGCGGTCGGACCGGGGCCGAAGCTCAGCTCGGGACTGCCGATCCGGTTGCGGTCGGCCTCGATTCGGTGCACGAATCGCTCGAGCTGGATGGTCACGGCCAGCGGGCCGGCGCTGCCCGGGGTGGTGCGCCGAGTCACGGCCACGCCCGGTTCGAGCAAGGCGGCCGCTTCAGACCCGAGCGACGGGTGGGCCTCGACGAGCTCGCCTAATGGCACGTGGCGCTCGATCGACTCGTGCACGAGCCCGGCCACCAGCTGGTGTGCCTGGCGGAAGGCCACGCCTTGCTCCACAAGCCACTCGGCCAAGTCGACGGCGGCCAGCGCGGCGTCGTCGGCGGCGCCTTGCATCCGAGCCGCGTCGAAGCTCACGGTGGCCACCAGCCCGGTGAGGGCGATGAGCCCGAGCTGCGTCTGGCGCATCGAGTCGAAGAGTGGCTCCTTGTCCTCTTGAAGATCGCGGTTGTAGGCCAGCGGCAGTCCCTTGAGCGTGGCCAGCAGCCCGGTCAGATTTCCGATCAACCGTCCCGCCTTACCCCGGATCAACTCGGCCACGTCGGGGTTCTTCTTCTGCGGCAGCATCGAACTGCCGGTGGCAAAGGCGTCATCGAGGACCACGAAACCGAACTCGTCACTCGACCACAGCACGATCTCCTCTCCCAGACGCGAGAGGTGGACGGCCAGCAGCGCCAGGTCGAAGAGCGCCTCGGCCACGAAGTCACGATCGGAGACAGCGTCGAGCGAGTTCTCGAAACGTCGAGCGAAGCCCAGCTCATGAGCCGCCTCGTCCGGATCGAGTGACAACGAGGAGCCGGCCAGTGCGCCCGCGCCAAGTGGCGACGTGTCGGCCCGCTCCACTGTCGCCACCAACCGGTCGACGTCGCGGGCGAGCGCCCAGCCATGAGCCAGTAGATGGTGCGCCAGCAGCACGGGCTGAGCCCGCTGCAAGTGGGTGTAACCCGGCAGGTAGGTGTCGCCGACCTCCTTCGCTCGACGGAGCAGCTCTTCCTCGAGAGCGAGCACCTGGCTGGCCACGGCCCGCAATTCACGCTTGGTGTAGAGCCGCAGGTCCGTGGCTACTTGGTCGTTGCGGCTCCGACCGGTATGCAGCTTGGCTCCGGCCTCACCGGCCAGCTCGGTGACCCGCCTCTCCACGGCAGTGTGGATGTCCTCGTCCCCCGGGCCGAACTGGAACGTGCCACCCTCCAGCTCCGTTTCCACCTGGTCGAGAGCGCCGAGAAGATTGCCTTCCTCCTCCTCGGTGACCAGTCCGGCCTGCCGCAGGCCGCGGACGTGGGCCCGTGAGCCGGCCAGGTCGTCGGTGGCCAAAGCCCGGTCGAAGTCCAGGCTCGCCGAATAGGCCATGACGGCGTCGGCCGTGTCGGCACCGAAACGCCCGTGCCAGAGTGTCATGACCGCGGCTCACGGTTTGCGTCGGCGGTGCTCCAAAGTCCAGTCATCCGTTCCCCTCGCGGCCCTTTGCCTCTTCGGAGCCTTGCACGGCAGCCCACGTCGCCACGCCAAGGCCCCACAGCCGGACGAATCCTTCGGAGTCCTCGTGCCGGAAGCGGTCGGCCGCGTCATAGGTGGCCAGGCCATAGTCGTAGAGACTCACGGGACTTCGCCGGCCGGCCACCCAACACCGTCCGGGTTCGAGGTGGAGGCGAACCTCCCCCGTCACGTGGCGCTGGGAGTCGATGATGAAGGCGTCGAGCGCCCGTTTGAGGGGAGAGAACCAGAGGCCGTCGTAGACGAGCTCGGCCCAGCGGGGCTCGAGCCGCAACTTCTCGTGGTGCAGGTCGCGTTCGAGCGTCACGCTCTCGAGGTCGGCGTGGGCCATGAGCAGAGCCAGAGCAGCCGGGCACTCGTAGGTCTCGCGGCTCTTGATGCCCACCCGACGGTTTTCGACCATGTCGATCCGACCGAAGCCGTACGAGCCGACCACCCGATTGAGCTCGCCGATCAGTGGTTCCGGCTCGAGGCGCCGATCGTCGATGGCGACCGGGATGCCCGACTCGAAGCCGATCACGATCTCAAGGGGCTCGGTAGCCGTGGCCCGGGTCATCACGTAGACATCGTCGGGCGGCGCGTTCCAAGGATCCTCGATCACTCCGCACTCGATCGCCCGACCCCACAGGTTCTCGTCGATGGAGTACAGCTTCTCCTTGGTCACGCCCAGGGGAATGTCCCACTTGGCTGCGTACTCGATGCAGTCCTCTCGGTTGAGGCCCCAGTGCCGGGCCGGAGCCAAGCACCTCGAGGTCGGGCGCCAAGGATCTCGTCCCCACCTCGAAGCGGACCTGGTCGTTGCCCTTACCGGTGCAGCCGTGGGCGACCGCCGTCGCCCCCATCCGGCGGGCCACGTCGACCAGATGGCGCACGATGACCGGTCGCGAGAGGGCGGAGACCAGCGGATACGTGCCCTCATAACGGGCGTTGGCCTGGAGAGCCGGCATGCAGAACTCGTCGGCCATCTCGGCTCGGGCGTCGACGACGACGGATTCGACGGCGCCGGCAGCCAGCGCCCGGGCGCGGATGGCGTCCCAGTTCTCCCCTCCACTGCCCGATCCCTGCCCGACGTCCACACACACGGCGATCACCTCAACGCCGCGCTGCTCGATGAGCCAGCGCACGGCGACAGACGTGTCCAGGCCGCCGCTGTAAGCCAGTACCACCCGTTCGGTCATGATCCTCCTGTCACCCTTCCTGACCATCGGCGCGTGCGCAGGTTCCTTCGACATCGACGTCGGGCCGGCGCGGCGACTCGGACTCCCGGTCGACGGGCACGTGCCGCCGATGCCCTTGTCGGCTCGGGATCGAGTCCGGCTACCTGCGCCAAGCGACCGGCTACCGCGGCGCCACCGACCGCTTCCGACGCCACCACCAACACGGTGTCGTCGCCGGCGACGGTACCGATCACACCGGGGAACCCGCTCCGGTCGAGCGCCGAGCCTACGACATGGGCCGAGCCCGGCGGGGTGCGGAGAACGACGAGATTGAGCGACACGTCCATCTCGACGACCCAGTCACCGAGGACTCGCCGAAGGTGGTCTTCGGGTGCCACCTGTTGCGACGGGAGCTCCGGTAGCGCATAGGCCAGATCACCCCCGGGGAGCCGGACCTTGACCGCGCCGAGCTCCTCGAGATCGCGCGACACGGTGGCCTGAGTGGCCTCGACGCCCTGCTCGCGAAGCTGGTCGACGAGCTCGGCTTGGCTGGCCACCGCACTGGTCTCGAGCAGCCGGGCGATGCGGTGTTGCCGCTGGTGCTTCGTCGTCATCGCGCCGACCCGCCGCCATCGCTCGGTGCTGGTGACCCGTGCCCGGTCACCCAGGCCAGCACGCCCCGCATGACGTGCATCCGGTTGGCCGCCTGTTGCCAGACCCGGCTGTGCGGGTCCATCGATCACCCCGTCGCTGATCTCGAGGCCGCGATGGGCGGGCAGGCAGTGCAGGACAACGGCCTCCGGCGCGGCCGACGGCAACCAGGTCCTCGTCGATGGCGTAAGCGGGCGAAGTCACGATGGCGCTGTTCCGCCTCGTCCTCTTGCCCCATCGATGTCCAGACATCGGTGTAGAGCACGTCGGCCCCAGCGGCGGCCTCGTGCGGGATCGTCGGTGATCTCCAGCCGGCCGCCCGCGGCCCGCACCTGGTCCACGTCCTCTGGCGCCGGCCCGTATCCGGCCGGCGTGGCCAGCCGAGTCGACATGCCGGCCATGGCACAGGCCAGAGCCAGCGAGCGCCACACGTTGTTGGCGTCGCCCACGAAGGCGAGCGTGCGATCACGCCATGTAGGCCCGAAGAGCTGGCGCAGGGTGAGAAGGTCGGCCAGGGCCTGGACCGGGTGGGCCCGGTCGGAGAGCAGGTTCACGATCGGAACGTCCACGCCCCCGGCGTCGAGGGCGTCAGCCATGCGGCCCAAGGTGCCGTGGTCGATGACCCGAGCACAGATCACCGCGTGGTAGCAGGCGAGCGTGCGGGCCACGTCGGCGGCTGTCTCCCGGGCGTCGATCCCGACCTCGCTCCCCTGGATATAGACGGGATGGGCTCCGAGGGCGACAGCCGCCATCTCGGTGCTGTTGCGGGTCCGGTTCGATGGCTTCTCGAAGACCATGGCGACGCCCCGACCGAGGAGCACGGATGACAGTTCGAGCCGGATCGAGCTCGGAGATGGCCAACACATCCTCGATGCCTTCTGGTCCGAGGTCGTCAACGTCGAGCAGGTGGCGCGTGGCCGCTGCCGCGGTCACTCGTCACCGTCGCTCTCCGTGTCTGCGGCGAGGCCGGCCATGACCTGACCGAGGATGGTGGCGGCACTGTCGATCTCGCCTCGCTAACGAGAAGCGGGCGGGGCGAAGCGCAGCACGTCCGGGCCGCGGCGCGTTGACGATCAAACCGGCATCGAGCGCAGTCCGCACGACCATCGGTGCCACGTCGCGGTCGAGGACAGCCGCCAGCAGGAGGCCCCGGCCCCGCACGGCGATAACGCCCGGCAGCGTTCGAGCGCCCGAGTCAGCCGGGCACCCGCGCTCTTGGGCGCGACGCGGAGCATCCTCGGCTTCGAGTACCGTCGAGGGTGGCCCGGGCCGCGGCCATGGCCAGCGGCTGGCCCCCGAAGGTGCTGCCGTGGTCACCCGGCCCGAAGGCAGCGGCCACTTCGCCGCGGGCCCAGCACGCACCGACCGGCATCCCGTTGCCCAGCGACTTGGCCATGGTCACCACGTCCGGTTCGACGTCGAGGTGCTGGAAGCCGAACCAGCGGCCGGTTCGCCCGAGACCCGTTTGGACCTCGTCGACCATGAGCAGGATTCCGCGGTCGGTGCAGAGCTGGCGCAGGGCGCCCAGGTAGTCGGACGACGGCACCACCACTCCGGCCTCGCCCATGATCGGCTCGACGAGCACAGCGGCCACCCGAGCCGGATCGCATGCCGCCTCCAGGGCCGGAACGTCGTCATAGGGCACATGGTCGAAGCCGTCGGGCATGGGAAGGAAGGGCGCCTGCTTGTCCGGCTGCCCGGTGGCGGCGAGGGCACCGAGGGTGCGACCGTGGAAGGCATCCCGGGTCGCCACCACCGCGAACCGACCCGGGTCCGGCCCACCGCCGGGCCAGCTTGATGGCGCACTCGTTGGCCTCGGCGCCCGAGTTGGCGAAGAAGACCTGACCTCCGGCCCGCTCACCTCCGCCGATGAGCCGGTCGAGCGTGGCTGCCACCTCGGGGGCGAGCAGGTTGCCGAACAGGTTGGAGACATGGGAAAGAGTGCGGGCCTGGGCGGCAACAGCCTCGGCCACGACCGGGTGGGCATGACCCAACGACGTGACGGCCAAGCCCGGAGAGGAAGTCGAGGTACCGGCGGCCATCGGTGTCGAAGAGCACGCTGCCCTCGCCCCGCACGAAGGTGACCGGCGGCTCCGCGTAGGTCCGCATGAGCGCCGAGCGGTCGACGACCGCGGTCGGCGCCGGCGTCGGGACCGGGTTCGTCATCCTTCGATCCCGATCATCGTGCCGATTCCTTCGTCGGTGAAGATCTCGAGCAGGACGGCGTGCAGAGCCCGGCCGTCGAGGATGTGGGCCCCGCTGACACCGGCCCGCAACGGCCCGGACGCAGGCCTCGAGCTTCGGGATCATGCCCCCGGTGGCCCCGCCTGTGGCAATGAGCCGCTCGACCTCGTCGACCGATGCCCGTGGCACGAGGGTGGACGGGTCGTCGGCCACGGACCGGAGCCCGGCAACATCGGTCAGGAAGACGAGCTTCTCGGCATCGAGGGCGGCGGCCAGGGCGCCGGCCGCGGTGTCGGCGTTGATGTTGAAGGCCTGCCCGGACTTGTCGCTGCCAATGGTGGCGACCACCGGGATGAGTCCCTGGGCGAGGAGCTGCTGGACGATGACCGGATGCACGTCCTCGACGTCACCCACGATAGCCGAGGGAGGATGCGTCTCGGAAGGTGGCGGTGATGAGGTTGGCGTCCTCGCCCGACAGGCCGACGGCCAGCGGGACCGTGCACGTTGATGGCGCTCACGATGTTGCGGTTGACCTGGCCGACCAACACCATGCGCACGAGGTCGATTGTCTCGGCGTCGGTCACCCGGAGGCCGTCGCGGAACTCGACCCGCTTGCCCACCCGCTCCATGAGGGCGCCGATCTGCGGGCCACCACCGTGGACCACCACCGGCAGCATCCCCACCGAGCGCATGAGCACCACGTCCTCGGCGAAGGAGGCGAGGGCCACAGCGTCGTCGACGGTGCCGGCGTCCGCGTCGAGGCGTCTGCGTGTGCGTCTGCGATCGTCCCGTTCGACTGTGGCGCCGGCCCGACCGTCCTCGTCCACGGCCACGGTCGGCTCGGCACGCAAGACGTTGCCGCCGTACTTGACCACGACGACCTTGCCCCAGAAGCGCCGGATGTAGGGCAGGGACTCGACCAGGACGGCCGCCTTCTCGAGCGGCCCGAGGGCCGATGCCGGTGGGCGGTCACGACGTGGTCCGGTTCTCGTCGATGTAGCCGTGCCCAAGGTCGACGCCCGTGACGGTGGCATCACCGTCGCCCAGTCCGAGCCGGCAGTGGATCTCGATGTGGTCACCGGCCAGATGCCCGGCGAGGGCCGCTCGGTCGTGTACGGCGGCGACTCCCCGCGTCGCAGACCGTGACCCCGCCGTAGTCGACGGCCACCCGATCGAGCTCGAACTCGACGCCCGGCTGAACCCAGGTCGCTCACCACCCGTCCCCAGTACGGGTCCTCGCCGTTGAGCGAGCACTTCACAAGCAGCGAGTCCGCCACCTTGCGCGCCGCCCGCTGCGCTTCGCCGTCCGAACGCGCCCCGGTGACCCGGATCCGGACCACCTTCGAGCCCCCTTCGGCATCGGCGGCCATCTGGGTGGCCAGGTCGCCGCAGGCCTCGGTCACGAGGGTGGTGAGCAGGTTGGGGTCGGTGGGCCCAGCGAGCCCGGAAGCCATGAGCACGACCGTGTCGTTGGTCGACGTGCAGCCGTCCACGGTCATGGTGTTGAACGAGTCCCGAACGGCGATACGCAGCACATCGGCCAGGGCAGCCGGCTCGACCCCGGCGTCGGTGGTCAGAAAGGCCAGCATGGTGGCCATGTTCGGCGCCAGCATGGCCGCTCCCTTGGCCATGCCGGCCACCGTGTAGTCGCCGGTGGCCAACAGCACCTCTTTGGCGTACGTGTCGGTGGTCAGGATGGCGCGGGCAGCGGCCTCGGCCGAGGAGTCGTCGACCGAACGGGCCGCGACCAGCCTGGGGATGGCCGCCTCGATCGGAGCCATGGGCAAGGGGATCCCGATGAGGCCGGTCGAGCAGACGAGGACCTCCTCGGCGGGCAGGTCCAATGCCGCTCCGGTCAGCTCGCACATCCGCTCGGCGTCGGCGCCGCCCCTGGGCCCCGGTGGCTGCATTGGCATTGCCGCTGTTGACGACCACCGCTGCCGCTCGGCCACCGGTGGCTGCCAAGATGGTCGCGGCTGACCTGCACCGGGGCCGCCGCCGCTCGGTTGGAGGTGAAGGTGGCGGCCGTGGCCGTGGACCGACCGTCGGCCGTCGCCACGAGCGCGAGGTCGAGGTCACCCGACGCCTTGATCCCGGCGGACATGCCGGCGGCGACGAAACCGGCAGGAGTCGTGATGCTCATGGGAACAGTCCAGCTTGGGGAAGCCCGAGCCCCTCGGGCCACCCGAGGGCGATGTTGACGCACTGCACGGCCTGGCCGGCCGCTCCCTTGACCAGGTTGTCCAGAGCGGCGAGGGCCACGAGCCAGCCCGTCCGGGGGTCAACACGTGCAGACACGTGCACCGAGTTGGACCCGCGGGTGGCCTTCGTCGAAGGTGGCTCGTCGACGACCGTCACAAAGGGCTCGTCCTCGTAACGTGCCCGCAGCGCGTCGAGCGCATCCGCCGTCGTGACCGCGGCGGGACGAGTCGTGGCGCCCGCCCGTAGGCCGTGACCAGGATGCCGCGACGTCATGGGGGCCAGATGAGGCGTAAAGAGGATGGGGACGCCCAAGGACTGCTCCATCTCGGCCGTATGCCGATGGTCGAGGAGGCCGTAGGCCACGAAATCCTCCTGCACCGAGCCGAACTGAAGGTGCTCGCTTGCCCCCCGGCCGGCACCGGACACCCCGCTCGCGGCGTCGACGACGAGCGGTGGGGCAGACGGGCCCGGTCGTGCGATGAGCCCAGCTTCGAGCAATGGTGCGAGCACGATCGTGGCAGCCGTCGGGTAGCAGCCGGGAACGGCGATGAACCGAGACCCGCGGATGGCGTCGCGGTGAAGCTCGGGTAATCCGTAGACGGCACGGGACAGCAGCTCGGGAGCTCGGTGTGCCTCGCCGTACCAGACGGAATAGACGCCGGGGTCCCGCAAGCGGAAGTCAGCGGCCAGGTCGACGACAAGGCCCGACTGCTCCATCAGCTCGGGAACGAACATCTGTGAACGCCCGTGAGGCAAAGCGAGAAAGACGACGTCGAGCCCGTCGAGATCCGCCGCGTTGGTCGCCGAATAGACGAGGCGTGGGTAGGCGCCAGCGAGTGCGGGCGTGTGGGCGCCGACCGACTGTCCTTCATGGCCGCCGGCTGTGGCCACCACCACCTCGAGCTCGGGATGGGACGCGCACAGCCGCAGCAACTCGGTGCCGGCATATCCGGACGCGCCGACAACACCGACCTTCATGGTCCCCACTCGTCGCGGCTCGGCGCCTGCATCCGGATGGCAGCTCGCATCCTGCAACTATATGCGAGATTCTGAATGAGTATGCACTCTCCGGGCCGCCGTTCGAACGCTTCGGGGCCCCGCGGGCCCGGGCCGGCAGCGTCTCGCGGGGAACCTTGCCGATCTTTTTTTTGAGAACGGCTCGTTTTGTCAGCTTACCCTGACATTCGTCAGGTTAGGCTGACATTTTGGCGGTTTTCAAAAAAAACAAACCCGCCGCCGTCTGGTCTCGAGGCACCATCAACCGCAGCCAGAGCGGTCACTGCCGCAGCGTGGCGCCGTGGTCGGCCGCAACCGCGTCGAGGCAGCGAGCCCGGATTTCCGCCATCTCCTCGTCGGTCAGTGTGTGGTCCAGGGCCGCAAACCGGAGGTGGTAGGCCAGGCTGCGACGGCCGTCTCCGATGGCTGGGCCCCGGTAAACGTCGAAGAGCTCGACGGACTCGCTCTGCTCGCCGATTGCCCGCTCGAGGGTTGCCTCCACGTCACCCGCCGAGATGGTGTCGTCCACGACAAGGGCCAGATCCATGTCGGCCGATGGGTACCGGCTGACCGGCCGGGCGTCCTCCGAGCGACGAGCACGACGCGGCCCCGGTCGAGCAGCACATCGAGGTCGAGATCCAGCCACCCGACCCTCCGGGGCTGGCCGTCCGTGCCCAACGAGTCCAAAGGCGGCAACGACCGACGGGTGCAACTCGCCCACCACCCCGACCGGCGTCGTTCGAGCCGGACCCGATCCCCGGCGCCGCTCATGACCAGAAGCGTTCCCGACCGCGTCGGGTGGAGCGCACCGGGGTCGGGCGCGTCCGGCAGCTCCTGGTCGACAGACCAACGAGCAAGCCGCAGTGTGTTGGACAGCACATGCCACGCGACCATGGCCGTCAGCGCGTCCTCGTCCGTTCGGGCGAACACCGCGCTCAGACCGCTGCACCTCTCGCACCGGCGGGCCGTCGCCGCCAGCATCACCGGATCCCGGGCGGAAGGTAGCGCCCACTTCGAAGAACGAGACCTCGGCGTTGCTCCGGTCGGCGTTGAACCGTAGGGCGCGAAGCAGGCCCGGGATCACCGAGGCTCGCAGGAGGCGTCTCCGACTCGGCCAGGGGGTTGGCCACCTCGACGTAGGGGGGGCCAACTGCCGGCAGCCTGGTGGTCAGCCTCCGAGAGGAAGGGCGGGGTCCACACCTCCGTGAGCCCCATGCCGGCCAGCGCCTCCCTCACCTGCCGGCGGTCGCGCTGGGCGTCGGTCAACCGGCCGGGTTGCGGCCACGCCGGTGTGCGACGGGGAAGGCGCCGGTAGCCGTACATCCGGGCTACCTCCTCGGCGACGTCGGCCTCTCCTTCGAGCCCGTTCTCGGATGTCCGGCCGGAAGGTCGGGACCGTGACGTCGAGCATCGCGTCGGGCCCGTCGTCGGTGGAGCGGGCTTCGATTCCGATCGGGATCAAAAGGCGGACCATCTCCGAAGCGCTGGATAGTCGGTGCCGAGCAGCGCGTTGACCCGTGCCACTCGGACCTCGAGGGGTCGCGGCCCGGGGACATCACCGCGGACGTCGATCGTGCCGGTTGGAAGCGTGAGGTCGGTGCCGTTGCTCAGGCATGAGGAGCTCGATGATCCGGTCGGCCGCCCGTTCGAGCACGGCCGGGTCGCAGCCCTGTTCGAAGCGGGCGGAGGCTTCGGTGCGCAACCCCAGCCGCTTGGACGTGCGGGCGATGGCCATCGGAGCGAAGTAGGCCACCTCGAGCAGCACCCTGGTCGTCGTCGGAGCGATCTCCGAGGAGGCGCCGCCCATGATCCCGGCAATGCCCACCGGTTGGCTACGGGCATCGCAGATGAGGCAGTCGCCGGTATCGCCTCCTGGTCCCGGGGTCGGACGGCCGACAACCCGTTCGATGCCGTCCAGGGTGGTGACCCGCTCGTCGGGAGCAGCCCGGCGCACGATCAGTCCATCTCCATCGAGTCGGTCGAGGTCGTAGGGGTGGGTCGGTTGGCCGAGCTCCAGCATCACGTAGTTCGACGCGTCGACCACGTTGTTGATCGGGCGCATGCCGGCCAACGTCAACCGTCGGGCGATCCAGGCCGGCGAACTCGAGACAGACACCCCGGTCAGCACTCGGGCCACGAAACGCGGACAGAGGTCGGGGTCCTCGACTCGCACGGTGGCGAGCTCCTCGACCGGTGGACCAGCGGCGGGCGAGCCGGATCGGCCATCGGATCCGGCGACGGCCGGCAGTCCGGGCTGATCGGTGAACGGCAACCCGAGGCGGGCAGCCAGATCGCGAGCCACTCCCCGAATGCTCGAGGCGTCCGGGCGGTTCACCTCGACGGTGATGTCGAAGACCACATCGCGCTCGAGGCCGAGCGCCTCCATGAGTGGTGTCCCGGGCGCGGGGCCCGAGCCGCATCCGCCGACGTGCCCAGCACAAGGATGCCGTCGTGGTCGTCGGACAGGCGGAGCTCGGCACCCGAGCAGAGCATGCCGTTCGACGTCACGCCCTTCAGCTTGCGACGGCCAATGGCGAACCCGCCCGGGCAGGACCGAGCCAACCGGCGCCAGTGGCACGAGGTCGCCCACCGAGAAGTTGAACGCCCCGCACACCACCTCGAGCGGGCCGCTTCCAGCCTCGACGGTGACCAGCCGGATCCGGTCTGCTCCTTCGATGGCTCGGATGTCCTCGACATGGGCGACGACGACGTCTTCCAGCCCCTCGCCTACCGCCTCGATGCCCTCGACCACGAGGCCGAGATCGTCGAGGGTGGCGCGCGAGCGCGGCGGTATCGTTTCGAAGGGGGCGAAGTCTCGGAGCCAGGAAAGGGGAACCCGCACAGTCGTCCTCGTCTCGGCTGCGCCTAGAACTGGCGCAGGAAGCGGATGTCGTAGTCCGTCAGCGACCGCAGGTCGGCGATCTGGTGGCGCATCGCCGCAAGACGGTCGATGCCGAACCCGAAGGCGAACCCGGTCCATTCCTCGGCGTCGATGCCGACGGCGGCGAAGACGGCGGGGTCGACCATGCCACAGCCGCCGAGCTCCACCCATCCTGTCTGCGAGCACGTCCGACAGCCTGCGCCGTTGCAGATCGTGCAGGTGACGTCGAACTCGGCCGAGGGCTCGGTGAAGGGGAAGTAGCCCGGGCGCCATCGCGAGTGGATGTCCGGTCCGAAGTAGGCGGTGGTGAACACCTCGATGGTGCCAGCCAGGTCGGCGAAGGTGATTCCGCGGTCGACGATCAGGCCCTCGACCTGGTGGAAGACAGCCAGATGACGGGCGTCGGGCGTGTCCCGCCGGTAGCAGCGACCCGGCATCACCGCGTGGATGGGCAGGAGCCCCTCGGCCACCGCCTTCTCCATCAGGTGGATCTGTACCGGCGAGGTGTGGGTGCGGAGCAGCACCGTCTCCGGCTCACCCACCTCCAGGTAGAAGCTGTCCCACATGCTGCGCGCCGGGTGAGCCGGGGGGATGTTGAGGGCGCCGAAGTTGTACCAGTCCGTCTCCACCTCGGGGCCCTCGGCCACCTCGAAGCCCATGCCCACGAAGACGTCCTCGAGCACCGCCTGGGTCTGGGTGACGAGGTGCAGATGGCCACGCCAGGGCGGCGTGCGCACGGCGGCGGGCACGAGCTCGGTGAGGTCGAGGCGGTCGAGCTCGATCTGGCGGCGCCTGCTCGGCCGAGGCGCGATCTCGTCGCGGCGGCGCTCGAGGAGCGTTCTCGAGATCGCGGCGAGGGCCTCGTGGATCTGTCGTCCGAGCGCGGCGCGGGATCGGGGTCGAGGGCACCGAGACCTGCCCGGGTCCGGACCAGCGGCGATCGTTTGCCGATCAGCGAGATGGCGAGTGCCCGGATCTCCTCGGTCGATGGCCGCGTCCTCGATGCGCCGCCGTCGCCTCCGCCACCAGACGGTCGATGTCTGCACGTGATGGCCGGCTCACGCCACCGCGTCGCCGATTCAGCCATCGGCCGGCCCGGCCTTGACCGTGGCCGCCGCCGTCGCCTCCATCCCGGGCATCGTAGGGCGCCGCCACCGTCGCCCTGCCGGCGCCCGGGGTGTCGACCGCGGCGGCCCACCGGCGGCCGCCGTCCGCTGCCGGCGTGCCTCGAAGCACACCACGGCGGCAGCGGTGCTCACGTTGAGCGACTCCGCTCGGCCGTCGAGTGGGATGGTCACCGTGGCGTCGAGTGCGTCGGCTGCCTCGTCGGTCAACCCGGCTGCCTCGTTGCCGAGCACGAGGGCAACGGGCCGGCGCCAGTCGAAGTCCGTGTAGGCGGACGCCTCGCCGGGCCAGCGTCCCGACCGTCGTGTATCCGCCCTCGTGCAGACCGTCGGATGAGCTCGAGCACGGACCCCCGCGACGACAGGCAAGTGGAAGATGGACCCGGCCGAGGCCCGCACCGTCTTGGGGTTGGTCGGGTCCACGGTGCCGTCGGCGAAGACCACGGCGGCGGCCCCGACCGCGTCGGCCGTCCGAATGACCGTGCCGGCATTCCCGGGGTCCCGTACCTCGGCGCACACCACGACGAGGGCGCCGACGGTGGCGGCCGGCAGCTCACCGATCTCGGCGGATACGAAAAGCCCACGATCGAGATGACCGGCTGTGGGTGCACTGTGTCCGCCACCCGCTCGATCACACCGGGGCCGAGGTCGAAGACCCGGGCGCCGCTGGTGAGGGCCGCTCGACTGGGCCGACACCGGAGCGACCCTCGGGCGCCACATACACCGACTCCACTCGTGCACCGGCGGCCAGGGCGGTGGCCAGGAGCTCGGCGCCCTCCACCACCACGACGCCCTCGGCCCGTCGCAGACTCGGCTTGCGGAGCAGCCCCCGCAGCCGCTTGATGCGGTGATGGGTGAAGGAGAGGCCGGTCTGGGTCAGGAAGCGTCCCTCTGCTCGGCCCGCGGTGCGGCCAGCGCGTCGTTGGCCACCTGCACGAGCGAGGAGAATGCCTCCGGCTCGGTCGACGGCCAGGTCGGCGAGTACCTTGCGGTCGACCTCCACCTCGGCCCGGTGCAACCCGGCGATGAACCGGCTGTAGCTCGTCCCGTTGAGTCGAGCGGCGGCGTTGATGCGCTGGATCCACAGCTGGCGGAAGTCGCCTTTGCGTGCCCGGCGGTCGCGGTAGGCGTACTGCCCCGAGTGCATGAGCTGCTCGTTGGCGGCGCGGAACGAGCGGCTCTTGTTCCCGTAGTAACCCTGGGCCTGCTCGAGAACGGCGCGGTGGTGCTTCTTCGCGTGGACGGCGCCTTTGACTCGGGCCATGAGGTGCTCCTTTTCGTGTGAACGGTGGACGATGGACGATTGGATGGACGACGGGTGATGCGGCGATGGCTTCGACGGGCCGACCCACCCTCTTGGATCGACCGCCGTCGTCGGCGGTCGCGACGCGGACCCGGCGGCAGCTCGCCGATGTGGGCCGGGGCGCAGGGCGGGTCAGAAGCCGAGGGTCGAGCCCTCGGGCTCGAGCCCTCGCTTGCTCAGCCGGCGAGCATCCGCTTCACCTGGCGCTCGTCGCCGGGAGCGAAGTCTCGTCTCACGGGCCAGCCGGCGCTTCCGCTTCGGCGACTTGTGCTCGAGCAGGTGATTGGTGAAGGCCTGTCGCCGGCGAAGGCGGCCGGTTCCCGTCCGCTTCACTCGCTTGGCGGCCCCTTTGTCGGTCTTCATCTTGGGCATTCGGATGTCACGCTCCTTCTGTCGCCGCTTCCGGCGTCGGTTCCCGCCGGAGGAGCACTCGTCGCCTCGGCTGCCGAAGGTCCGTCGGAGCCCGCCGGCGTCTCGGCGCCGTTGGCACTCGGACCCTGGCGTGTGCCGTCCCCCGAGAGGCGGCCGATTGCTTCGCTCGCTTGTCCGGCGCCAGCACCATCACCATGTTGCGACCGTCGAGCCGAGGAACCGCCTCGGGCTTGCCGAGTCCCTCCATCTCGTCGGCGATGCGGTCGAGGATGCGCTTGCCCAGCTCCGGATGGAACACCTCGCGGCCCCGGAACATGATCGTGATCTTGACCTTGTGGCCTTCCTCGAGGAACTTGGCGACCTGTCGGGTCTTGGTCTCGAAGTCGCCGGGCCCGATCTTGGGCCGGTACTTCATTTCCTTCATGCCGACGTGGACGGTCTTGCGTCTCGATTCCTTGGCCCGCTGCGCCGCATCGAACTTGAACTTTCCGTAGTCCATGATCCGGCAAACAGGAGGCGAGGCGCCGGGTGCGACCTCGACCAGATCGAGATCGAACTGCCGGGCGATGGCCAACGCCTCGGGGAGGGCCTTGATGCCGAGCTGCTCGCCGTCGGGATCGACCAGACGCACCTCTCGGGCACGGATGCGATCGTTGATGCGGGGCTCAGTGGTGGCGGTGGCGGCTATGCGACTTCACTCCCTCTTCTTCGGGTCACGGACCTCCCGCGACCGAACAAAATGAGGAAGCGGGTCGCTCCGGCGGTCCGCCACACGAGGCACCACACCGGTCATCGACCCGGCGTCACACGCTTGTCGCGGTGGCCGGGTGGGGGCCGCGTCGCGAACCCCGCTTCCTCTATCTGCTTGTTGATCGTAGGCTACCAGTCGTGAGCTCGCTGTGGACACCTGGTGGTGAGCGCCCGGTCGGCCGGCCCGCCGAACCAAGCCGTCACCCGATCTCGGAGCCGCCAGCGACCGACGAGGAGGTGGCAGCGGAGGTCGAGGCCATGCGGGCCGAGCTGATCAACGCCCCCGTCGAGATGGTCGTGGCCAACCACTGCTACGGGCTCTTCGAGCTCGCCGCCGTCTACCTCTCCCAGCAGCCGGCCCTCCTCCCCCAGGCCCGACTGGCCATCGACGCGCTGGGTGTCCTGGTCGACGGTCTCGCTGGACGGCTCGGTGAAGCGGAGTCGAGCCTGCGAGACGGGCTCGCCCAACTGCGCATGGCCTACGTGCAGATCGACGGGGCCCAGCAGACCGGCGAGGCGGCCGCCTCCTGCGGTCGGCGCGAACGGCGACGGCGGGACCGGAGGCCGGGCCGAGGCCGAATCCCGCCGGCCCCGAAGCCGCGACCGACGCGCAGGCCACCACGCCGACCACCGACGAGTGACCGACGACGGGCAGCCGTCACTTACTCCTTCGAGCGAGGGGGAGCCGGCAACGTCACCGGACGGCCCGTTACCCGAAGCCACAGCCGCCGGCTCGCTCCGGCGCCGGTCGCATCGACTCGTCACGAGTACGTAGCTTCATCGGGCTCTCCATCGGCTTGGTGGGCCCTCGGGCCAATCTCGCCGTCTCCGGCGTCCTCATCACCCTGTACGTGCAGCAACGAGCATCCGAGCGCGCTGGCCGTAACCTTCGCTCTCACCGCCGACCGGCTCGTGAGCTGGCTCACCTTTCCCATCGCCGGACGGCTGAGCGACCGGACCCGCAGTCACATCGGGCGTCGCACGCCGTACATGGGTGGAAGCCTCATCGTGCTCGGTGCGGCCACCTGGATGTTCACGGTCGTGCATGGCTATTGGCAGCTCGTGCTCTTCATCGTGATCGCTGGACAGGCGGCGTCCGTCTTCACGCTGACCAATGTGACCGTGGTTCCCGAGGTGTTCGGGCGCAGCCGATGGATCAAGGCGCTCCTCCTCACCACCGTTCTCGGACACTTGGCCAGCCTTTCCATCAAGGCCACGGTCATCGCCACCTGGAAGCAGAGCGACCCGGCCACGTGGAACCTCCCGTTCCAGGTGGCCGCCGTGATCATGGTCGTGGTCGGGCTCGTCGTGATCGTGCTCGTCCGGGAGGCACCCGCAGCCGTCGTCGGGGCGGCGTCCGATCGCTCCGAGCGGGCCGTACCACTCCGCGAGCAGCTACGCGAGATCCTGGCCGTGCCCAACGCCAAAGTTCTGATCACCGGTTCGCTCCTCTTCTGGTCGGGCGTCGGATCGACGGCCTATGTCGCCATCCTCTTCTTCCAGCGGGTCGTCCACGCCGGAGCCAGCGCCCAGACCATCGCCGGGCTGGCCACCGGTCTCCCGGCGTTCTTCATCGGCATCGCCCTCGGCGTCCCCTTGAGCCGCCTGCTCACCCCCAAACAGCTGGCCGTCGGGGCTCCGCTGGCCGGCGCTGTGCTCCTCGGGGTCCAGTACTTCGACACCCATATCTGGCAGGCCGTGGTGCTGAGCCTCATCGGGGCGCCGCTCGTCGGCGCCTATCTCATCGCTCTGGCCCCCATGCTGCTGCAGCTGTTCCCGCGAGGCGGTGGCCTCGGCGAGCGACTGGGCATCCTCCTGTCTCCGTTCAACCTCTGCAGCGTGGCCCTCGCCTATGTGGCCGCCGGCGTGATCGATGCCACCGGCAACTACCGGCTGATCTGGCTGTTCCCGGCGGCCACGGGCATCGCCCACGCCACGGTCAACTGCTGGCTGCGTGTTCCTCCGAAACGCACGACCGGATCGGATGCGGTCACCCGGGTCTGGGAGTGGAGCATCGTCCAGGCCGAAGCCATGGCCGAGAGCGGGATCGTCACCGGGCTTCTCGCTGCGCCCCTCCTCGGCATCGTCACCGAGGAGGACGCCGACAGCGCCGTGGTCGTCGACCTGGCTCGCAACATCCTCGGCAATCCCTACGAGAGCGGACAGTGATGAACTCGTCCCAGGATCGGGCAGTACCACTCAGCCGGTGGCAGATCCCGGTCCCGATCCCGACGACGGAGTCTGACGGTGGTGGCGGTGTCGGTCCTCCGGAGTCGTCCCCACCGGGCACCCGACCGCCGACCGAGGGGTTACCCGAGGGGGGCGTGTCGTCGACCGAAGCCGGCGAGCGCGGACCTCGGGGCACCGGGCCGAGCGCCAGTCCCGGTGCCACCTGATCCGACAATCGGACCCCGGCAGGGCTTGCTCGTATCCCATGTCCAGCTACTCCGGGCAGCGGGCGGACGGCCCGTGCCTCGATCTGGCCGAGATGCCCGGCGCCCAATCGCAGGGCCACCACCGTGCCGACCTCGATGCGGCGGGAGCCATCGGTAATGGCCGTGCAATGGAAGGGCATCACCCGGTCCCCCTCCTGGACAAGCCCGGTCCCTCGATCCTCGTCGAAGTCCACCACCTCACCGACCAGGGGCGGCCCGCCCGCTGGGAGCGGCTCGATCGGCGTCGCGCCGGTCATCGACACATCGCTTCGACCGCTCGCTCAGTGCACGATCTTCGACAACGCGAGCTCGATGATGTCCGTGGCCCCTCGGTCCTTCAGTGCCGGGATGAGCACGTTGATCTTCGACTTCGACACCACCGCTTCGACCGCGAACCCGCCGCCTCCGAAGAGCTCGGACACGGTCGGTGCCCGCAGCGACGGCAGCACCTCGATGACGGCATCGAGGGCGTCAGCGGCCACGTTGAGCTTGACGAGGACGTCCTCTCGGGCTTCGAGCACGCCCACCAGCAACGTGCGCAGCTGCTCCATGGCGTGGCGCTTGGTCGGGTCCTCGGCCGACTCGCGGTTGGCAATCAGTTCGGTGTGGGACACGAGCAGGGTTTCGATGATCTTGAGCCCGGCGGCCCGCAGCGCTCGGCCCGTCTCGGTGATCTCCACCACGCAGTCGGCGATGTCGGGGACCTTGGCCTCGGTGGCCCCATAGGACAGGCTGACGTCGGCCTTCACGTGATGGTCGTCGAGGAAGCGACGGGTCAGCTCGGGGTACTCGGTCGAGACCCGCAAGCACCCCCGACGGACCGGCGGCAGGCCGCCAGTTCGTCCACCGACGAGACCGGTGCGTCCCGGGGCACGGCCAGCACCACCCTGATGGGATTGGCCGTGGACTTCGAATAGCGCAGCGGGCCGAGCGAGACCACGTCGGCCCCACGTTCCTCGACCCAGTCCCGGCCGGTGATGCCGAGGTCGAACGTGCCGTCGGCCACGAAGACGCGGGATCTCCTGCGGTCGCAGGATCCGCACCTCGGTGATGCGTGGGTCGTCGATCGTGGCCCGGTAGTCGACCTCCGAGGACCGCATCGACGGCGAGGTCGGCCGCCGCGAACAGCTCGAGGGTGGCCCGTTCGAGTGAGCCCTTGGGGAGGACGAGGTGGAGCATCAGCGGCGGCGCCCGGCGAAGCCCACGCCAGCCGCCGACTCGATGGGCACGGCGGCGAGCACCGTGGCCGTGTCCATGGCGGTCTCCAGCGCCTCGCGGCCCTTGTTCTCGTCGTCCGGCTCGGAGCGAGCGAGGGCCTGCTCGACGGTGTCGGTGGTGAGTACGCCGAAGGCCACCGGTACGCCGGTGTCGAGCTGCACTCGCTGGATGCCGGCGGCGCATTGCCCGGCCACGAAGTCGTAGTGACCGGTCTCCCCCCGGATGACGGCCCCGAGGCAGACCACGGCATCGAAGGAGCCGGACGTCGGCCATGCGCTGGGCCACGACCGGCAACTCGAAAGCGCCCGGCGCCCAGGCCACGGTGGCCGATTTCGGGTCACCACCGACCTCCTCGAGGGCGTCGAGGCCCCCTCGAGCAAGCGTTCGGTGATGCCCCCGTTGAACTCGGCGCAGGCGAAGGCCACTCGGAGGCCAGCCCGACGGCGCCGGCGATCGCTCTCGCTGTCGCCTTCCCGCACCCGGGCGGCATCGAGCACGGTGCCGACTCGGAAGGCGATCCGCTCCTTGGCCGCCTGGCTGAGGCGGGTCCCCTCAGAGGACGTCATCGAGACCCTCGAGCAGGTGTCCCATCCGCTCGCGCTTGGTCCGGAGGTACTCGATGTTCTCCGGAGTGGGCGACGGCTGGATGTTCACCCGCTCGACGATATCGAGACCGAATCCCTCGAGCCCGCCATACTTGGTCGGGTTGTTGGTCATGAGCCGCATGGTGGTGACCCCGAGGTCCACCAGGATCTGCGCGCCGATGCCGTACTCCCGCGAGTCGGCCGGCAGCCCGAGCTCGAGGTTGGCGTCGACCGTGTCGAGGCCCTCCTCCTGGAGGTTGTAGGCGCGGAGCTTGTGGGCGAGGCCGATGCCCCGTCCTTCGTGGCCCCGCAGGTAGACGATGACCCCGCTGCCGGCCTCCTCGATCATGGACATGGCCCGGTGAAGCTGCGGACCACAGTCACAGCGCAGGGAGCCGAAGACGTCGCCGGTCAGGCACTCGCTGTGCACCCGGACCAGCACGTTGGGCTTGCCGGCCGACCTCCCCTTTGACCATGGCCACGTGGTGCTCGCCGTCGAGCACCGACTCGTAGGCATAGACGGTGAACTCGCCGTAGTCGGTTGGGATGCGGGCGTCGGTGAGGCGCCGGACCAGCTTGTCCTTGCGCCGCCGGTAGCGGATGAGGTCGGCGATGGTGATGAGGTGGAGCCCGTGGCGCTCGGCGAAGGGCTCGAGCTCGTCGAGGCGGGCCATCCCCGTCTTGTCCTCGCTCACCACCTCGCAGAGGACCCCGGCGGGCGACATGCCGGCGGCCCGGGCAAGGTCGACGGCCGCCTCGGTGTGGCCGGCGCGCTTCAGCACGCCACCGGGCCGGTAGCGCAGCGGGAAGATGTGGCCGGGGCGGTTGAGATCGCTCGGCCGGGTGTGGGGGTCGACCAGCGCCTTGATGGTGGCGGCCCGGTCGGCGGCCGAGATGCCGGTCGACGTCCCGTGGCGGGCGTCGACGCTCACGGTGAAGGCCGTGCGCTGGCCCTCGGTGTTGGTCGTGACCATGAGGGGCAGGTCGAGGTGCTCGACCCGCTCAGGGGTGAGCGGGACGCAGATGAGCCCGGAGGTGTGGGCCAGGAAGAAGGCGATCTTCTCCGGTGTGGCCGCGTCGGCCGCCATGATGAGGTCGCCTTCGTTCTCGCGGTCCTCGTCGTCGACGACCACCACGATCTCGCCGCGCCCGATGGCCTCGATCGCATCCTCGACTGCTGAGAAGGGCATCAGCCCGTCGTCTTCCTTTCGACGGCCACCCGGAGAGGCGGCCGCTCCGGCTCTCCTTAGTGTCGGCGGCCGGGCGCCCTTCCCTGAGCCATTTCTCCTGCCGGGCCCGGTCACGGCACCCGCCGACGTTCAACCGGCTGGTCGGAGATCCACCCGGATGTCGTCGCCCAGGCTAGTCACCGAGTGCAGCTGTCCCCTCCACAGATCGGCCATCGTCGGCCGCCCCTGGACCGGCGAACATGGGTCGGGCGTCGTCGCCGCCGGCCAGGGCAGCGGCCAGGTAGAGCACGTAGCGGTCGACGAGGCCGGCTCGGTGGAAGTCGTGGGCCACCCGCGCCCCGCCTTCGATGAGCACCTGGATCACGTCACGGCGGCCCAGCTCCTCGAGCACTTCCGTCGGGGACCCGACGAGCTCGAGGGCGGGTGCGGCGGCGGCACCGTCGGGCAGCCGACCGAGCACCACCCGGAGGGGCTGGTCGTCCGGCCCCCGGAAGAACGGGTCGTCGCTCGGCAGCCGGACCGTGAGCGCCGGGTCGTCGGCCCGCACCGTGCCCGCCCCGACCAGGACAGCATCGGCTCGGGCCCGCAGCCGGTGCGCGTCGACGACGGGCCTCCTCGCCAGTGATCCACCGGCTCGAGCCGTCGGCGGCGGCGATGCGCCCGTCCAGGGTGGCGGCCAGCTTGAGGGTCACCCATGGCAGTCCGGTGCGCCGCTGCTTCAGGTACGGGGCCAGCTGATCCGACACGGCCGACTCCCCCACCCCGACATCCACTGTCGATCCCGGCTGCCCGCAGCTCGGCGATCCCGCCGCCGTCGACACGCGGGTCGGGGTCGGTCACGCCCACGACCACCCGGCGGACACCGGACTGCGACGACGGCGCCCACACAGGGCGGCGTCCGGCCGTGGTGGGCGCAGGGCTCGAGGGTCACGTACAGGGTGGCCGCCCCGAGCCCGGTCGCCGGCCCGGCCAGCGCCGTGACCTCGGCGTGGGGCCCGCCGGCGGGCGCCGTGGCGCCCACGAAATGCAGCGGCGCACTCCCCCTCGCGTCGGAGGCGACGACGACAGCGCCCACCCAGGGGTTGGGTGACGTGCGTCCCTCGACCGGCGCGGCCCGACGGCCCGTGCAGCCAGTTCGCATCCACGTCCTCGTCGCTGTCGGCACGGCTAGTCGCCCGTCGACGGCCTCGCGGGCGGCCCGCAGGATCTCCTCGGCGGCCTGCAGGGATGCGGCGCGGCCGAAGACGGCCGAGCCGGCGACGAACACGTTGGCCCCCGACCGGGCCGCGTCGACGACCGTGTGCTCGTCGATGCCACCGTCGACCTCGACGTCGACGGCCAGCCCGGCGGCGTCGACCGCCGTCGCGGACCTTGCGCACCTTGGGCATGACATCGCCATGAACGACTGACCGCCGAACCCGGGGAAGACGGTCATGCACAGGACCAGGTCGACCAGATCCGAGGTACGGCTCGAGAGCATCGAAGGGTGTGTCCGGGATTGGCGGCCAGTCCGACCCGCAGGCCGAGGTCGCGCATCTGGCGGACGAGCGCCTCCGGTCTCGCCCACTTCGACGTGCACGGTGCAGCCGTCGGCCCCTGCGTCACGGAACGCCTCGAGGTACCGGGCCGGGTCGGTGATCATGAGATGGGTGTCGAAGAACAGATCGGTGTGGCGCCGAAGCGACGAGACGACCGGTGGTCCGATGGTGAGGTTGGGGACGAAGTGGCCGTCCATGACGTCGACATGGAGCCATTCGGTGGCGGCTCGACGCCACGCACGGCGTCGGACAGCGCGCCGAAATCGGCCGACAGGATGGACGGCGCCACCCGCAGCTGGCGGTGGGACGAGGCGCTCGCCATCGAGGGGAGACTATCGGTGCCCGCCCGAGGAACCGGTCATCGTCGCTCGGCGCTGGCGCCGCCGAGTACGGTCGCTTCGACGTGAGCCGATCGCTGCTGTTCGACCTCGACAACACACTCATCGACCGCCAAGCGGCCTTCCGGCAGTGGGCGGAATGGTTCGTCGACGGCGCAGGGACTCGAATCGGAGCGACGTCGAATGGTTGGTCACCGCCGACCTCGACGGATACGCCCCTCGGGATGAGCTCTTCGCCGACGCTCCGGGCTCGCCGGTGCTCACCGC
This sequence comes from uncultured Acidimicrobiaceae bacterium, assembly GCA_963774915.1. GTDB lineage: Bacteria > Actinomycetota > Acidimicrobiia > Acidimicrobiales > RAAP-2 > CAVSNH01. The sequence continues at coordinate 423,661 of CAVZGR010000002.1, forward strand.
GACGCGCCTCGACAGGCTGGTATCGGACTACCTGCGCGACTACCCGCGCTTCTTCGAGCCCGACCCGGGCGTCGGTGCGGCCTTGGCGACCTCCGGTCGGACGGGTGGCGCATCGCCATCGTGACCAACGGGGCCAGCCACCCAGCACGCCAAGGTGGCCCGCGGCCGGTCTCGTCGACCTGGTGGATGCCTGCTGCGTGTCGGCGGAGGTCGGTTCCTGGAAGCCCGACTCCGAGATCTTCCAGCGTGGCCGCTGCTGCCTGCGGTGCCGACGACCGCGCTGGTCGAGCGCCATTTGGATGATCGGGGACTCTCCCGAACACGACATGGCCGGCGCCTGCGCCCTCGGCATGCGGACGGTGTGGATGCACCGCCATCGCGACTGGTCCATCGAGGACTTCCGGCCGGACCATCAGGCCGGCTCCATACCCGACGCCGTCGACATCCTGTCGGACGCGCGGCTCCGTCCGATCCCCGGGCTGACCGCCCGGCGCAGGTGACCGGTGACCGATGACCGGAGCGGCTCGGGCTACGCCCCGAGCCGCTCCCCGGCCGTCGGGCTGCGCCCCGTTGAGCCACTCGGTGGCCGACATCGGTCGTCGTCCCTCGGGTTGCACGGTGACGAGCCGGAGACGACCTTCGGTACCGGTCGCGCACCGTGGCCGTGTCGCTGTCGAGGGTGCCCGGCTGGGACATCGGCGCGACGTCTCGCCGGGGCCGGCCGTCGGCCTCGCAGCACGCGCAGTCGGTGGCCACGGAAGGTCGTCCAGGCCCGGCCCAGGCGGAACGATGCGGCGGAGACGCAGGGCCGGCTCCTCCCAATGCAGCTCGAGCTGTAGCCGGCACGATCTTCTCCGCGTAGGAAGGGGTGTCCCTCTCTGGTCCCGGGGCCGCGGCAGACCGGCCAGCCCTCGGCCAAGTAGCGCCGGAGCAGGCCACTGCCCATGACGACCAGACGGTCACGAAGATCGTCGGCCGACTCGTCCTCGCCGATGACGGCCGGCTCACAGGCATAGACCGGGCCGGTGTCGAGACCCGCCTCGACGGCCATGAGGCAGACGCCCGTCTCGGCGTCTCCCTCGAGAATCGCCCACTCCACCGGCGCCGCGCCACGCCATCGGGGCAGCATGGAGAAGTGGACGTTGACCATGGGGAGCCGGTCGAGGACAGCCTCGGGCACGATCCGGCCGAAGGCCACCACCACCCCGAGCTCGGCCCCGACGCCGGCGACGTCGTCGAGCGAGTGGGTGACGGGAAGGCCGAGCTCTTCGGCCGCCAGCTTGACCGGGCTGGGCTCGGGCTCCCCCCGCCGTGACCGGCGCTTGTCGGCGCGGGTGCACGACCAGAGCGACGTCGTGGCCGGCGTCGACAAGCGTTCGCAACGGGGGAACGGCGACGTGCGGGAGTGCCGAGGAAAACGAGCCGGGCCATTGGCGGGCGACCCTACCGGGCCGCCCTGCGAGTCAGACCGCGGTGCGAGGGACGAAGGCCCTTCACCGACGGATCATCAGACCGGGCGGGCGCTCTCCCGGTCCTCCGGACGGACGAGCTTCTCCTCCATGGCCGAAGTGTCGAACCCAAGCTCGCGGTCTCTGAGCACCCGCAGGGCTTGCTTGCGCATGTCCTCGTCGAGGCGCTCGAGCATGAGCACGCCGTCGAGGTGGTCGACCTCGTGCTGGAACACCCGGCCGAGGAACTCGTCGGCCTCGATATCGAGGGGCTTCCTTGCTCGTCGAGCCACGGAGGTGGACCCGGTTCGGGCGGACGATGCCGAGCCGCAGGTCGGGAATGGAGAGACATCCCTCATCGTGGTACCACTCGCCGTCGGTCTCCTCGATGACCGGGTTGATCACCGCGCGAGGCCCGTCCCCGACGTCATAGACGAAGAGACGCCGTTGGACACCGACCTGCGTGGCGGCGAGGCCGGCTCCGACCGAGTCGTACATCGTCTCGACCATCTCCTCGACCAGCTGCGCGAAAGCCTCGTCGATCTCCTCGACCTCGCGCGCCACCTGACGGAGGGCGGGATCGCCGTAGACGCGTACCGAGTAGGACATGCCCCCATTCTACGGGTTGGCCCCGACGCCGGACGCCAGAGCGCACGGTGGCGACGCGGATGGTGGCGACCCTCCCGGCACCGTGGTCCTCACCGGCAGTGTGCATGGTGCCCGCCATCAGACGTCGACGGGATCCACCTCTATCCGCACTCGCTCGGTCGGGCGCGGTGCTTCGGCCAGGGCGTCGCAGAGGACGGCATGGTCCTCGGCTCGCACCAACCACCGGTCGGCCCCGGCCGTCGAGCAGGTGACACCGGGATGATCCGACAGCCAGCCGCCATCGGGCTCGCGCCCGGTCCAATGAGTACGGCGAGCGCACCGAAGGGCGGCAGCCCGAGCGCGGCACGAAGCTCACGTTCCGAGTCGGCCAGAAGCGAAGGATCGGCCCGGGCGGCGGCACGGACCGCGTCGTGGTCGGGAAGCCGAGTCTGGACGAGGAGCCGGCCGCCACGATCCCGACTCACCGAGCAGGCGGGCGGCGCGGGCCAACAGGGCCAACGCCTCCTCGGCGGCCACGAAGCGCGGGGCGAGCAGGTGTTGATCGAAGTCGAGGATGGCCACGAGCTCGGCCGCTGGAAGCCGATGGAGGGCCGCTTCGGTCCCGACCACCAGTGCGGGCCTCGTGCCGCGGCCCCATCATCGTGGTCGGCCGTGAGCTCGACCGCGGTCACGCCCATGAGGGCCGAGAGCTCTTCGGTGGCCCGGGTCACCCCCATCCGCAAGGTGCGTAGGCGGGTGTTGTCACAGACCGCACACTGCACCGGGCGCCGCTCCTCGCAGCGCCGGCAGACGAGTGCGTCGACGGTGGCGAGGTGTCCACCGATGCCGGCCACCGCGCGCCACCTGGCGCCGGCGTCCGGCGCCGCGCCATCCGCTCCGGACCAGCGAGACGGCCGCACCACAGCGGGCGCAGCGGGCCAGCGCCCCGCACTGGGGGCAGGACAGCAGCGGAACCCGTCCGACCCGGTTGAGGATGCAGACGGCCAGGCCGGACGGCCGGTCGAGCACGTCCCGCAGGGCGCAGCCGCAGCCGTTCGGAGAAAAGTCCCGTCCGCGGGTCGTCGTCGCGACGGTCGACCACCTCGACGATCGGCCAGCCCCGCCACTCGAGCGGACGGGGCGGCACCACGAGCTGCGGACCCCTCGCTCAGCACGACCGTCGGGCACGGAGAGACCAGCATCACCGGGGCACCATCTCGACGTGCTCGCTCAATGACCACGTCGGTGGCCGACCAGGTCGGCGCTCGCTGCTCGCGGTAGGCCTCGTCGTGGGCGTCGAGGACGACGGCGGCCCGCAGTCTCGGGATGGGCGCCCAGGCGGCCACCCGCGTGCCCACGGTGACCGAGCCACCGGCCGCCGACCGATCCCATCCGTCGGGCAGCAAGGCCACCGGGACGCCTCGATCCCGCAGGCGAGACTCGACGGCGGCGGCCCGTCGGTGGGAGGGAGCAAGGACGAGGACCCCATCGGGTCCGGTCCGATGCACCATGCTCCTCGACCAGGAGCACGGCGTCGAGCGCCGGCGGGCAGGCGCATCACTGCCCGTGACCGGGCCCGGATGCCAGGGCGGCGTCGACGAGCTCGACTGCACCTCCCCCTGGCGAGGGAGGCGGCATGGCGGAGTCCGAGCGGGTCGGCGGCAAGGAGCGGACCACCCGTTCGGGCGAGGACGTCCCAGGAAGGAAGAGACCGGACCGGCCCAGCGCCAGGCCGCCCACTCGGCCAGCCGCACCACCGAGGGCGGTGGCCCCATGCCACTCGAGAGGGCGAGCGGCTTGGCCACGACCCCGGGGGTCGGCGCCACCTCGTCCTCCGTCACCCACCCCCCGACCCGGCGTCCGTGGAGCTCGACGCGGACGCGGCTGCCAGTGGTGATGCGGTCGGCCAGCGAGTCCGGCACCGAGTAGTCGAAGGTGCGGCGGACGGCGGGAACATCGGGCGCCACCCGGACGAGCCGCGGCGGGCGACGCCGTCGCGGTCCCCGGCTCGGCCGGGAACGAGCCCGTCCTCCTCCGGTGGGTTGCCGGTGCCTCGTTCCGCCCGCCGGATCGGCCGCCGCGATCGGCCGTGTCGATCAGAGGCCGAGTGCCTGCTTGATGTCGTCCGCCCGTGAGGTGTCCTCCCAGGTGAATTCCTTCTCGGAGCGACCGAAGTGCCCGTAGGCGGCCGTCTTCTTGTAGATCGGCCGCTTGAGGTCGAGGTCGCGAACGATGGCGGCCGGCCGAAGATCGAAGAGCTCGCTCACCACGCTGGCGATGCGATCGGGGTCACAGCGCTCGGTGCCGAAGGTCTCGACCAGGAGGGAGACCGGACGGGCCACTCCGATGGCATAGGCCACCTGGACCTCGCAACGGGCGGCGGCGCCCGGCAGCCACGACGTTCTTCGCTACCCAGCGCGCCGCGTAGGCCGCCGAGCGGTCCACCTTGGACGGGTCCTTGCCGGAGAAGGCGCCCCCACCGTGGCGGGCCATTCCGCCGTAGGTGTCGACGATGATCTTGCGACCGGTCAGCCCGGTGTCGGCGTGCGGGCCACCGAGCTCGAAGACGCCGGTGGGATTGGCCAGCAGACGCATACGGCTGCGTGTCGAGCTGTGGAGGGAGCAGCGGCGTCACCACGTTGTCGCGCAGGTCGGGCAGGAGCAGCGTCTCGAGGTCGACACCGGGATCGTGCTGCGTGGAGATGAGCACCGTCTCGAGGGCGACGGGACGTCCGTCCTCGTAGGTCACGCTCACCTGCGTCTTGCCGTCCGGGCGTAGGTAGGGCAGCACCCCTACCCGCCGCACCTGGGCCAGGCGCTGGGCCAGGCGGTGAGCCAGCCACACCGGGAGAGGCATGAGGTCAGGCGTTTCGTCACACGCGTAGCCGAACATCATCCCCTGGTCGCCGGCACCTTGGGCGTTGAAGACATCCTCGCCGCCGGCTCCGGTGCGAACCTCGAAGGCGCTATCCACACCCTGGCCGATGTTGGGCGACTGCTCGTCGATGGAGACGAGGACGCCGCAAGTGTTGCCATCGATGCCGTAAGCGTCGTCGTCGTAGCCGATGTCGAGCACGGTCTGGCGTACCAGCTTGGGAAGGTCGACGTAGGTCGTGGTGGTGATCTCACCAGCCACGAGCACGAGGCCGGTGGTGAGCAACGTCTCGCACGCCACCCGGCTGTCGGGATCGTCGGTCAGCATGGCGTCGAGCACGGCGTCCGAGATCTGGTCGGCCATCTTGTCGGGATGACCCTCGGTGACCGACTCCGATGTGAACGTGTAACGGGAACTCACGGGCGGGTCCATTCTCGTCGGGACCGTCCACACAGAACGGTCGCGTGTCGATGTCGATTGCTGATCGGCCTCTCCGCGACCGGTCGGACGGCCCTCGTCAAGGTCGAGCGTGTCGCGTTCGGGCTGGAGTGGCACTCCACGTCGCCCCTATGCCACCTCATCGCTGTGCCAGCCGCTCGACCACCCTATCCAAGATGGCGTCGGCCACTGCTTCCTTGCTGGTGAACGTCACCGTCGAGACGGAGCCGTCGTCACCCAGCACCGTCACCTCATTGGTGTCGTGCTCGAAGCCGACCCCGGGACGCGACACGTCGTTGGCCACGATGAGGTCGACCCCTTTGGCGACCAACTTGGCTGCCGCTCGAGCCCGCAACCCTTCGTCTTCACCGGGCGTCTCCGCCGCGAACCCGACCAGAACCTGGCCAGGGTGACGACGCCGACCGAGCTCGGCCAAGATGTCCGATGTCGCCTCGAGCAACAGGTCGGGCACACCTTCGTCCTTGTGGATCTTGGTGGCGGCCACCGATTTCGGCCGGAAGTCGGCGACGGCCGCGGCCATCACCACGACATCGGCCGTCTCGGCGTGGCCGAGCACGGCCTGCTCCATCTCGGCTGCAGTCTCCACTCGATCGATACGGACCCGTTCATGCGTCGGCTGAGCCGCCGTCGTGACGAGGACCACGTCCGCGCCGCGGCGGGCGGCGGCGTTGGCCACCGCATGACCCTGCTTGCCCGACGACCGATTGCCGATGAACCGCACCGGATCGATGGCCTCGCGGGTACCCCCGGCCGAGACCACCACCGTCACGCCCGACAAGTCACCCCGCGGCGGCCGCACCGGGAGGTCGAGGCGGCCGAGGAGGCCGAGCACGGCACCGGCGATCGTCTCGGGGTCGGCCAGCCGTCCCGCTCCCTCGTCGCCGCCGGCCAGCCGGCCCTCTTCGGGAGGGACGATGGTGACACCTCGACCCCGCAACACCGAGAGGTTGTGCTGAACGGCCGGGTGCTCCCACATCTCGGTGTGCATGGCCGGACACAAAACCACCGGAGCAGTCGTGGCGAGAAGTGTGGCGGCCAACAGGTCCCCGGCGAAGCCACCGGCGTAGGCGGCGATGAGGTCGGCAGTGGCCGGCGCCACCACCACGACGTCCGCCCGCTGACCCAAGCGGGTATGCGGGATGGCGGAGTCGTCCTGCCACAGTGAGGTGTGCGTCCGCTCAGAAGCGAGAGCGTCGAAGGTCGCGGTGCCGATGAATCGTGTGGCGTTCTCGGTCAGCACCGGTGCGACGTGCACGCCGGCATCGACCAATCGCCGACAGACCTCGACCGCCTTGTAGGCGGCGATGCCGGCAGTGACGCCGAGGACGACGAAGGGGGGTGCCCCTTCTCGCGGCGTCTTCATCGGGTCGAATCTCGCCGGCCGGCGAAGTCCTGGTCCGTCGGCTCCGACACCGCCATCGCCGTCCCCGACCATCTGCGTCGTCTCCCGGGTGGGCGGTGGGCCCTAGGCCCCGTCGACACCTGTGGGGTCGACCTCGGCCGCCGCCTCCTCGATCTCGGCCAACTCGACCTCGGCCGCCTCGGCCTCGACCTCGTCAGGGTCGATCCGGATGTACGCAGCCTTGCCGGCCGCCACTTCCTCGAAGGCGATCGACAACGGCTTTCCCGACGCCGTGGCCACCTGGGGCGGGACCACGACACCGAGTCCTTCGCCCAACGAGTTGTAGTAGCTGTTCACCTGCCGGGCCCGGCGGGCGGCCAGGGCCACCAGGGTGAACTTCGAGTCGGCCTTGTCCAGGAGATCCTCGATGGGCGGGTCCATGAGGGTGGTCTTCGTCTGCGCCATGTGGGTGCTGGTCTCCGGTCGTGTCGTGGGTGGTGCCGGCGTCGGTCGGTCAAGGAGGTGGGATCGCCCAGGCGGAAACGACGCGATGGCGTGCTCAGCCGGCCGAACGGCGACGCTCCACTATACCGGCGACCTGCGCAGTGGCCTGTGACAGGTCGACATTGACCACCACGGCGTCGGCCAGCTCCCTTCCGGTGCGCTCCTCCTCGCGGCCGACCTCCAGGCGTGCGGCGATCCTGGCTTCGTCATCCCCTCGGGCCCGCATCCGGTCGGCCTGGGCCTCGAACGAGGGTGGCAGGAGCAGAATGAGGGTGGCGTCGGGTCGTTGGGCCCGGACCTGTTGTGCACCCTGTAGGTCGATCTCCAACAAGACGTCCTTCCCCTCTGGCGGCTCGCCTTGCGGGGTGCCGTAGAGGTGATCGAGGAACTCGGCCCATTCGAAGAACCCGCCTTCCTCGACCCGGCGCTCGAAGGTGACCCGGTCCACGAATTCGTAGGCCTCGGGCGGTTCGTCAGGACGGCGCGGCCGCGTGGTCCACGAACGGCTCAGCCACAGGCGTGGGTCTTCCGCCACCAGCCGTGCGGCGACCGTTCCCTTGCCGGCACCGCCGGGGCCGAAGAGAACGAAGAGAAGCGGAGTGGACCCGGGCCGCGCCGGATCCGCCGCGCTCAGCGGGCGGTCTCGCGCAGCAGGGCCTCGCGCTGATTGGTACCGAGACCCTGAAGCCGCCGACTCTCGCTGATGCCGACCGTGTCCATGAGTCGTCGCGCCTTGACCTTGCCCAGACCGGGCAACGACTCGAGCACCGACAGAACTTTCATCTTCCCGACCGTCTCGTTGGAGTCGGCCATGGACAGCAACTCCGACAGATTGATCGAGCCCAACTTGAGCTTCTCCTTGACCTCGGCGCGCTCGCGGCGGACCTTGGCTGCCTTGGCCAGAGCGGCCTGGCGCTGTTCGGGCGTGAGTGCAGGCGGTTGCGGCATGGGCGAGACCATAGCGCCTCGTGACGGCTGGGTCATCCGGCCTCCGACCCTGGCCAGCGCCCTATCGGACCGCTGCCGACGTCGGACCCGGCCGCCTCCGCCCGACCCTCCTGACCAACCAACCCGACCATCGGTGCCGACCTCCGCCGACCGTTGTGCGCCGGGTCGTGCGCGTCGCCTCCCCGCGACCCGTGTCGGCGAACCCGATCGGCGCCGTGGCCGTCAGCCACTGTCCCTTGTGCCATCGTTGGCGCTGCCCGATCGATCCAGCCGGCCGACCCTTCGACGTGTTCAATGGAGAGGTGGCGCGAACCGTCGACCTGAACGCCGACCTGGGAGAACGAGAGTCGGTGACCGAGGTCGATCGAGGTGTGATCGACGCCGTCACCAGCGTGAGCATCGCCTGCGGGTTCCATGCCGGATCTCCCGCGGTGATGCGCGATGTCGCCCGGATCTGCCGGGACCACGGCGTTGCCATCGGCGCGCACGTGTCCTACCGCGACCGAGCTGGATTCGGCCGACGGGCCATGCACGTCGAAGCCGATCAGCTGCTGGCCGACATCCTGGAGCAGTGCGACGCCTTGGCCATGGCGGCGAGTGGGGTCGGCGCCGACGTCGCCTACGTGAAACCCCACGGTGCCCTGTACAACGCCATGGCCACCGATGAAGAGGCCGCCGCGGCTGTGGTCGAAGCCGTCGCGGCCCAGTCGCACACCGTCCTCGTGGCCCAGGCACACACGACGGTCGTCCGCCTCGCCGACGCCGCCGGAGTCCGCACCATCTACGAAGGGTTTCCCGACCGCGGCTATCTGTCCGATGGCCGGCTCGCCCCTCGGGACGCTCCCGAGGCGATCGTCCACGATCCCGAGGCGGCCGGAGCGCGTGCTTGCTCGCTCGTGCTCGACGGCGGCATCGTCGCCGTCGACGGCAACTGGACGCCGGTCATCGTCGACTCACTCTGCGTGCACGGCGACACCCCGGATGCCGATCGTGTGGCCCGGTCCGTGCGAGCTGCGCTCGAGTCCGCCCGTGTGGTCCTCCGTTCCTTCACCACCGATCTACCTGATCCGACGGACGGCGGACCGTGACCCCCGACGTGGTCGCATTCGGCGACCGCGCCTGGCTCGTCACCACGGAGGACATGGCCGGCGCTCATCGTCTGGGCGCTGCCATCGAACGCGCCATTGTCGACGGCGCTGCACCTCCGGGCACAGCCGAGGTGACTGTCGGCATGTCCACCGTGGTCGTCCACCTCGAACCGTCGTGGATGACCTCGGACCGCAACGCGAGCACCGACGCCGAGGCCGACCGGCCGACACCGACGCTGACACCGAGACGTGGCGCGCGTTTCTCTCCGCCCTTCCCCGAGGGCCGGACACGACGGGCGGCGGGCAACGACCGCCAGTGCCGCGCCCGGTCGAAGTGCCGACCGTCTTCGACGGGCCCGACCTCGAGGAAGTGGCAGCCTTGGTGGGCACGGACGTCACGGCCGTCGTCGAACAGCTCTGTGATGCCACGCTCGAGGTCGCCTTCATCGGCTTCTCCCCCGGCTTTCCGTACTTGGTCGGCCTGCCCGAGGGCCTGGCCGGCGTGCCCCGGCGGCCAACACCTCGAACCGAGGTCGAAGCCGGGTCAGTGGCCCTCGCCGGTGGATTCGCCGGCATCTACCCGCAGCCGACACCGGGAGGCTGGCGGTTGGTCGGATGGACCGCCCTGCGGCTGTTCGACCCCACCTCCCCTCCGTTCGCCCGTCTGCGGGCGGGCCAGCGCGCGTCCAGCTCACGCCGGTCACAGCGGATCGGTCCGGTGACCGGCGGCCGGCCGCCGGTGAGCCTCGTCAGCTGATCGCCACGCGGTCATCGCGCACGGTCCAGGTGGTCGACCCGGGCCTGTTCACGACCATTCAGGACGCCGGACGATCCGGCGTCGCCGGCCTCGGAGTGCCACGCGCCGGCCCCTGCGATCCCGACGCCATGCGGCTGGCCAACCGCTTGGCCGGCAACGACGACCAAGCGGCCGCTCTCGAGATCACAGCCTCCGGACCGCGGCTGCGATTCGGTTCGGCCGGACATGTGAGCGTGGTCGGCTCGGGCCCCGAGGCTGTCGCAGGTGTTCGTCGACGACCGTCCGGCGGTCGACTCGGCTCCCGTTCCGGTAGCCGCCGGACAAACGGTCACCGTGGGTCGGGTCACCCATGGTTTCCGCGCCTACTTGGCCCCGTCGGGCGGCGTCACCATCTCGCCCGTCGTCGGGTCCCGCTCGTCCGACGTCCTGAGTGGCCTCGGTCCGGGCCCGCTCCGGCCCGGTGACTGTCTGCCGCTCGGGCCGGCCGTCCGTCCGCGCGGCTCGCTCCTGCCCGGAGCCCGCACCGACCGCCCCACCGTGCGGGTCATGGTCGGTCCCCATCCGTTCCCTTCCGAGGCCATCGACGCGCTCGTCGCCACTCAATGGACGGTCTCCGCTTCGTCCAGCCGGATCGGCATCCGTCTCGAGAGCGCCGGCCAGCGTCTTCCCTCGGGACCCGCCATCCCGTCGACCGGCATGGTCACGGGCGCTGTCCAGGTTCCACCGGACGGGCGTCCCATCGTGCTCATGCCGGATCACGCCACCGTGGGCGGCTACCCGGTGGTGGCCACGGTCATCGGCGCCGATCTCGGCGTGCTCGGCCAGCTGGCCCCGGGTGACGGTCTGGGCTTCCTCGTCGTCGATCGCCCGGCGGCGGTTGCCACCGCCCGGCGCACGGAAGCGGCCTTGGCCTCCCGCGTCCAGGGGTGGTACCCGACGCAACCAGCCACCTGATCATCGGCCACGCCGATCGGCGCGGCGGTCGTGGCAGCATGGTGCCTCCGAAGAAGTGAGCAGGAGCGAACGTGGACGAGACGACGCAGGGACCAGACGACGTGCGACCGGAGGACGAGGCCCTCTCGAGCGATTCGAGTGGCGTCCGAGCCTTCGAGCCCGAGACGGGAAGCTACGGCCTGGCCAACTTCCCGGTCACCCCGCCCGATGAGGCCACGCCGCTCGACGAGGACGAGCACGGGGGCCCCATCCCTCCCGCCTCGTTGTGGGCCATGAAGGATCGCCGCCACGAGCAACTACCCCACCTCTTCGGCCACCCCTCACGCCTGCCGCGTGTCGGTGGGTGCGGGAGACGCCGCTGTCTATGTCATCGACGACGGCAACCGACACTGCATGATCGGCCGGCGGGTGGGCGCCACCCGTGGGAGCACCACCTACACCCTGGTGGCCCGGGTACCACGCAAGGTCTACGACGACCTCGCCGCCGGCACCATCAACGGCCATCACGCCTTCCTCGAGGCGAAGGAAGCTGCGCTCTTGGGCACCGGCGAGGAGCCCGGAATGGCCAACATCTTCGACGTCGACTTCTATCAGCACCCGTCCGAAATCCCCGACGAGTACCTGCCGCCGGCACCGTTCATCCAATTCGCCGGCGACTTGCCGACCGCCGATCGCTGAGCGGCACGGAGCCGAGGGCGAGGGACTGGAGCAGGGCGGAGGACCGAGCAGGCCGGAACCGTCTCCCCTCGGTCGACCTACGGCAACGGCAGGGCGGCGGCCAGCTCGTCCTGCAGCCGGCGGGTACCAGCAACGAGAGCGGCCAGGTCCGGCCCTTCCTCGAGCAGCGAGCGCGAGGCGCTCGGCAGCACCGAACCGGGTGGGCAGTCGCCGAAACGACGCTTCACGTCAGCGGGCGTCGCCCCCTGGGCGCCGAGCCCGGGGGCGAGGATCGGTCCACCCATGTCGGACGAGCGCGAACTCGGAGGGGTCGGTCGTGGCGCCGATGACCGCACCCACGCTGGCGTCGGCGAGACCACCCGGACCATTGCGGCGAGCGATCTCGGCCAGGAGGACGTCTTCGGTGGCCGGGCCGCGGCCACCATCGGTGCGCGCCGCCTGGACGACCCGGCCGTCCGGGTTCGAGCTGCGCACCACCACGATGACGCCACGGCCGTGGGCGCGGGCCAACTCGAAGAAGGGCTCCAAGGTCCCGAGGCCCAGGTAGCCGACGACGGTGACCGCGTCCGCTCGCAACGGGCTCTCGGGTCCGAGCCACGCCTCGGCATAGGCCTCCATGGTGTTGCCGATATCGGCACGCTTGGCGTCGGCAATCAGGAAAAGCCCGGCATCGGCGGCCGCCGCCCGCAGTCGTTCGAAGACGGCCATCCCGGCCGCCCCGTGGCGCTCGAAGAACGCCACCTGCGCCTTGACCACGCCGACCTGGCCGGCGAAGGCCTCGAGGCAGCGATCGACGAAGTCGCGCAGTCCGATGGCGTCGTCGGGCAGTCCCCAGCCGGAGAGGAGGTCGGCGGACGGGTCGATACCGGCACACAGCGGTCCGTGCCGCGCCCACCGCGTCGAGCACCCGCTGGCCGAACGACACCGCCCGACCCGCTCCCTCCACCCTGTCCGCTCGGTCCGCCACGTCCGTCACCTCAGCCACGTCAGCTCCCTTCGACACGTCCTGCACCTCGCAAGTCCCGGACCTCTTTCACTCCGTGACCGGCGCACCAGTCTTCGACCTCGTGGAGGATCCGAATCGGCGCACGAGGATCGAAAAAGGTGGCCGTTCCCACCTGGATGGCGTCGGCGCCGGCCATCAACAGCTCGACGGCGTCACGTCCCGTGGCCACGCCCCCCACACCGATGATGCCCACGTCGGGGAGGGCCGAGCGCACGTCGTGGACGGCCCGCACGGCCACCGGGTGGATGGCCGGGCCCGACAGCCCGCCACCGGCCGCTCCCGCCCCGAGCACCGGTCGACGCCGCTCGACGTCGATGACCATGGCCAGGAGCGTATTCACGAGCGTGACGGCCTCCGCCCCGGCGGTTGCCGCCGCCGTTGCGATCTCGGCGATGTCGGCCACATTCGGGCTCAGTTTGGCCCAACGGGGCAACTGCGGGCACGCCTCGCCCACCGCGATGAGCACTTCGGCCGTGGCCGCCGGCGAATGGGCGAACATCCGCCGGCGGTCCTCGACGTTGGGGCAGCTCACGTTCACTTCGATGGCGCACAGACCGCTCGCTTGCGACAGCGCGGCGGCTGCCGCGGCGAAGTCGCCGACCCGCTGGCCCCAGATGCTCGCCACCACGGTCGCCCCCGCCGCCCGAAGCCGAGGAAGGTCATCGGCCAGCCACGCCTCGATGCCCGGTCCCTGCAGGCCCACGCTGTTGAGCATCCCGGCCGAGGTCGGGTGCACCCGCGGGGCCGGGTTGCCGGGCCACGGGACAGCCGACAGCGACTTGACCACCACCGCGCCCAAGTCGCGCAGGGGAAAGTAGGCCTCGAGCTCGTCCGCATGGCCGGCGGTGCCCGAAGCAGTCATGACCGGGTTGGCCAAATGCCGCGATCCGACCTGGACGGAGAGGTCGACCGAGCCCGTCGCCGTTCGAGGCCGACGAGACGGACGATTCCTCGCCCACCGCGGCGAGGTCACGTCCTGGCCGCTCGCCATCCGCTCAGACCTCGGCCGGCCGGTGGTACTCCTGCAGCGAGCGCACCGACAACGGGTGTCGGATCCAGTCGGTGATGCCGGCCGCCGCCGCCCGGGCCGCGGCCACGGTGGTGAGACAGGGGACCTGGTGCACGAGGGCCGCGTTGCGGATGTGGATGCCATCGACCTGCGGTCCGCGGCCGCGCGGGGTGTTGACGACGAGCTGCACCTTCCCCTCGGCGATGAGATCGACGGCGTCCACCATGCCGGGCTGAGATTGCCCGACCTTGGCGACTCGGGTGGCCACCGGCACCCCGGCCCGCTCGAGGGCCTCGGCCGTGCCCGAGGTGGCGGCCAGCTCGAAGCCGAGGGCGGCGAACTGGCGAGCCGCCTCCAGCCCGACGGCCTTGTCCCGGTCGGCGAGCGACAGGAACACGGTCCCGGACGTGGGCAGCGGGCTACCCGCAGCCAGCTGGCTCTTGGCGAAGGCCAGCCCGAAGGTGTCGCCCATGCCCATGACTTCGCCCGTCGAGCGCATCTCCGGGCCGAGAAGCGTGTCGACATCGGGGAACCGGTTGAAGGGCAGGACCGCTTCTTTGACCGAGACGTGCCCCGTGACCGGCGGGGGCAGGAGACCCTCGGTGCGGAGCTCGTCGATGGTGGCGCCGACCATGATCCGGGCACCGGCCATGGCCACGGGCACTCCGGTGGCCTTGGCCACGAACGGCACCGTGCGACTGGCTCGAGGGTTGGCTTCGAGCACGAAGACGCGATCGTCCTTGACCGCGAACTGAACGTTGCAGGGCCCGCGGACCTGCAGGGCCTCGGCAATGGCTCGCACCAGATGCTCGAGCTCGGCCACCACTTCGTCGGTCAGGGTCTGTGGCGGAAGGGCGCACGCCGAATCACCCGAGTGGATGCCGGCCGCCTCGACGTGCTCCATCACCCCGCAGACCACGACCTCGCCAGTGGCATCGCGGAGCGCGTCGACGTCGACCTCGATGGCGTCCTCCAGGAAACGGTCGATGAGCACCGGCCGGTCCCGGGTGACGCCACCCTCCCGGCTCAGCGCGCCACCGACGCGGCTCATGGCCTCGACGGCCTCGCTCAACTGGGCGTCGTCGTAGACGATCTCCATGGCCCGACCGCCGAGCACGTAGGAGGGACGAACGAGGACCGGATAGCCGATCTGGGCGGCCACCGCCCGGGCTCCGGCGGCGTCGGTGGCGGTGCCCCCGGGTGGCTGAGGGATGCCGAGCCGGCTACAGAGGTCGTTCCATCGCTCGCGGTCCTCGGCCAGGTCGATGGCCGCCGGTGACGTCCCGAGCACGAGCTCGGGTGGCAGCCCGGCGGCCAGTTTGAGCGGCGTCTGACCTCCGAGGCTCACGATGATGCCGACCAAGCGGCCATCCCCCACCGAGGCACGCTGCTCGGCCTCGATGATCTGATCCACGGCCTCGGACGTGAGCGGCTCGAAGAACAGGCGATCGGAAGTGTCGTAATCGGTTGAGACGGTCTCGGGGTTGCAGTTGACCATGACCGTCTCGAACCCGGCGGACCGCAAGGCCATCGACGCGTGCACGCAGCAGTAGTCGAACTCCACGCCCTGCCCGATGCGGTTGGGGCCAGAGCCGAGGATCATGACCCGTGGCCGCGTCGACGGCGCGATCTCGTCCTCGTCCTCGGTCGTGGAGTAGTGGTACGGGGTGTGGGCCTCGAACTCGGCCCCGCAGGTGTCGACCGTCTTGAACGTCCCCTCCACCCCGCAGGCTCGACGGGCGGCGGCGATGTCGGCGGCGCTGACCGGCGCTCCGAACAGGTAGGCGAGCTGGGCGTCAGAAAAGCCGAGGCGGCGGATCCGGCGCCATGCCCGCCGGTCGAGGTCGCTCACTCGCACCCCGAGGGTGATCTGGAGGTCGAGGGCCATGCGAGCATCGACGATCCGGCCCATCTCGGTGAGGAACCAGGGGTCGATGCCGGTGGCCGACGACAAGGTCCCGGCGTCCACGCCGCGGCGCAGCAGCGTCTCGAGCTCGAACAGTCGGTCGGGCGTCGGCACCGACACGCGATCGAGCAACTGCTCGTCCGTTTCCCCGTCGAGAGCGGCTTCGGAGGCGTCGGCGTTGAGCCCGTCCCTGCCCACCTCGAGTGATCGGATGGCCTTCTGCAAGGACTCGGGGAACGTGCGGCCGATGGCCATGACTTCGCCCACCGACTGCATGCGGGTGCCGAGCACGGAGTCAGCCCCTGGCAGCTTCTCGAAGGCCCAGCGAGGGATCTTGGTCACCACGTAGTCGATGGTCGGCTCGAAGGACGCCGGCGTCTTGGCCGTGATGTCGTTGGCCACCTCGTCCAACCGATAGCCGACGGCCAATCGGGCGGCGATCTTGGCGATGGGGAACCCGGTGGCCTTCGAGGCGAGAGCGGAGGACCGCGACACGCGCGGGTTCATCTCGATGACCATCTGGTGACCGGTGTCGGGATGGACGGAGAACTGCACGTTCGACCCGCCGGTCTCGACCCCGACCCGGCGGATGCAGGCGAAGGCGGCGTCGCGCATGGCCTGGTACTCGACGTCGCTCAACGTCTGCGCCGGCGCCACCGTGATCGAGTCACCGGTGTGGACCCCCATCGGGTCCAGGTTCTCGATGGAGCAGATGACGACACAGTTGTCGGCGCCGTCTCGCATCACCTCGAGCTCGAACTCCTTCTGGCCGGCGACCGACTGCTCGATGAGCACTTCGCCCACCGGCGAGGCGCTGATGCCTTCGGCGGCCATCCGGGTGAGCCGGTGGCGGTCGGCGGCGATGCCGGTGCCGGCGCCCCCCAGGATGTAGCTCGGTCGCACCATGACCGGGTAGCCGACGCTCTCGGCGATCTCGAGGGCTTCGTCCACCGAGTGGGCAAAGCCGGACCATGGCACGGCCAGGCCGATCTCGACCATGGCCGACTTGAATCGACCGCGGTCCTCGGCGGTGGCGATGGCCTCGGTGTTGGCCCCGATGACCTCGACGCCAAAGCCGTCGAGTACGCCGTGGCGCTCGAGGTCCATGGTCAGGTTGAGCGCCGTCTGGCCGCCGAGGGTGGGCAGAAGGGCGTCGGGACGCTCGCGCTCGATGATGGCGGCGAGCACGTCCACATCGAGCGGCTCGACGTAGGTGCGGTCGGCCATGCCCGGGTCGGTCATGATCGTCGCCGGGTTCGAGTTGGCCAGGACCACCCGGAACCCCTCCTCGGCCAGCACCCGACAGGCCTGGGTCCCCGAGTAGTCGAACTCGCACGCCTGCCCGATGACGATGGGCCCCGAGCCGATGACCAGCACCGACTCGATGTCGTTCCTCCGCGGCATCAGCCGGCTCCCCGCGCCCGGGGGCCATGGGCGTCCATGAGCGATCGGAACTCGGCGAAGAGGTAGCGGGCGTCGTGCGGCCCCGGACCGGCCTCGGGGTGGTACTGCACGCCGAAGGCCGGGGCCTCGGTGCTGCGGATGCCCTCCACCACCCCGTCGTTGAGGTTGATGTGGGTGACCTCCACGCCGGCGAGCGAGTCGACGTCGACCGCGTAGTTGTGGTTCTGCGAGGTGATCTCGACTCGGCCGCCGTCGTAGCGCCGAACCGGGTGGTTGCCGCCGTGGTGCCCGAAGGCCAGCTTGTAGGTGGTGGCCCCGAGCGCGGTGGCCAGCAGCTGGAACCCGAGGCAGATGCCGAAGACGGGCACGGTCGCCACGGGCCGACGAGGGCGCGCACCTCGTCGGCGATCCCGCCGAGGGCAGCCGGGTCCCCCGGCCCGTTGGAGAGGAACACGCCGTCCGGGTCGAGGGCCAGCACCTCGTCGGCCGAGGTCGATGCGGGCACGACGGTGACCTCGGCCATCTCGGCCAGCTGACGCAGGATGGCCTCTTTGACCCCGAAGTCGTAGGCGACCACCCGGTAGGGGCCCGACCCCCGAACGGTGACGGAGCGGGTGGTCACCTGGGAGACGAGGTCGCGGCCGTCAGTGGACGGAGCGGCTTCGGCCGCCGCCCGACAGCTCGGCTCGTTCGCCGTCCCGAAGGCGCAGGGCATGGCGCCGTGGGACCGCAGGTGGCGGGTGAGACGGCGGGTGTCGACGCCGGTGATGGCCGGGATGCCCCGTCCGGCTGAGGAAGTCGTGGAGCGACCCGTCCGACCGCCAGTTGCTCGGTTGTTCGGCGAGGTCGCGGACGACCACACCCGAGCAGTGGACCGCGGGCGGCCTCGTTGTCGTCCTCGCACACGGCCGTAGTTGCCGATGTGAGGGTAGGTGAAGGCGATGACCTGCCCGGCGTAGGACGGGTCGGTGATCACCTCCTGGTAGCCGGCAAGGACGGTGTTGAACACCGCTTCGCCCGTGGCGATGCCACCGGGCGGCTCCGCCCCGGCTGCCTCACCCTCGAAGACGGCGCCGTCAGCCAGGACGAGCAGCGCCTCGGCCCGGGCCATCCCACCGGCTCTCACCGGCGCGGGTCAACGGTCGGAGACGCGGCTCATCGCTGCGCCTCCCCGTCGACCACCACCGGCTCTCCCCGGAAAACGGTGTGGCGGACCCGGCCCCGCAACGTACGGCCGGCATAGGGCGTGTTGCGGCTGCGGCTGGCCAAGCCGCGCCGGATCGACCGTCCAGGTGACCTCGGGGTCGATGACGCAGAGGTTGGCCACCGCGCCCGACGCTCACCGGCCCTCCGTGTTCGCCGCCGTGGGCGCACATCGAGGCCGGCGATGGCCGCCGGTTGCCAGCTGAGGAGGGCGAGCACACGGGCAAGGTCGAGATCGGTCTCGCACAGGGCGAGGGCGAGCGCCGTCTCCAAGCCGAGCATGCCGGGCGGCGGCCTCGTCGAAGGGGAGGTCCTTCGTCTCGGGGGCGTGCGGGGCGTGGTCGGTGGCGATGGCGTCCACCGTCCCGTCGGCCATGCGCGGCCAGCACGGCGGCCCGGTCGCGCTCGGGCCGGAGCGGCGGGTTGACCTTGAAGACGGGGTCGTAGTTGGCCACGCAGTCGTCGGTGAGAGTGAAGTGGTGCGGCGCGACCTCGGCCGTCACGGCCACTCCCTCCGACCGCGCCCGACGTACGAGCTCGAGGGCCGCGGCCGTCGACAGATGGAGGAAGTGGATGCGGGCGCCGACGGTCGCAGGCGAGCGCCAGGTCGCGGGCGACCATGACCTCCTCGGCCAGCGCCGGGACGCCCGGCCAGGCCGAGCCGGCTCGACCAGGCGCCTTCGTGCATGACGCCGGCGCCGGCCAACGTCGACTCCTCACAGTGCTGGGCCAGGGTCACCCCCAGACCGGCGGCGTACTCGAAGGCGCGCCGCATGAGGCCGGCCGACTGCACGCCACTCCCGTCGTCGGTGAACAGCCGGACCCCGAGTGCGGCCAGCTCGGCCATGGGTGCCAGCCGCTCACCGGCCCGGCCCACGGTGATGGCGGCGGCCACGGCCACCTGGGCGGTGGCCTTCTCGGCCAGGTCGTAGACGCTGCGGACGGCGTCGGCCGAGTCGAGAGGAGGCTCGGTGTTGGGCATGGCCACCACGGCCGTGTAGCCCCCGAGGGCGGCCGCCCGGGTGCCGGTGACGATGGTCTCTGACTCCTCCCGACCGGGTTCACGGAGATGGGTGTGCAGGTCGACGAGCCCGGGGGCCACCACGCAGCCGCCGGCGTCGAGCACCGTTGCCCCGGGGCCGGCCGACAGATCGGTGCCCACCGCCACCACTTCGCCGTCGCGCACGAGGACGTCGACGTCCGGTCGACTCCCGGTCTGGTCGACCACGGTGCCCCCGCGGACGAGCAGCTCTGTGGGGCGCACACCCACCGGTCCCTCAGGCACGGAGAGCGGCCTCGCCCGCGCCCTGGCCGAGCAGGAGGAACAGGACGGCCATGCGCACGGCCACCCCGTTGCTCACCTGGTCGGTAATGAGGGCGGCCGGCAGCTCGGCCACGTCGGAGGCGATCTCGACGCCTCGCACCATGGGGCCGGGATGGAGGATGACGGCGTCCGGTCCGAGCAGCGTCACCCGGCGGGCGGTGAGCCCGAAGCCGGCCGTGTACTCGCGCAAGGAGGGGACGAAGTCACCGCTCCCCCGCTCGGCCTGCACCCGCAGCAGCGAGACGACGTCGGCCTTCGGCAGGACGCTGTCGAGGTCGTGGCTCACGCCGGCAACCGGCCATCCCTCGAGTGACGGTGGGAGGAGGGTTGGCGGCGCCACCAGGGTGACCTCGGCGCCCACCGCGGCATAGGCGATGACGAGCGAGCGCGCCACCCGGCTGTGGCGGACGTCGCCCACGATGGCCACCCGCAGCCCGGCCAGCCGATCGAGCCCGGAGTCGCCGCCCCCTCGGGCGGCGCGCACGGTGTAGAGGTCGGCCAGCGCCTGCGTCGGGTGCTGGTGCCACCCGTCGCCGGCGTTGATGACCGAACCGCGGCCCAGCCAACCGGCCACCCGGGCCGGTACGCCCGAGGAGGCGTGGCGGATGATCACGGCATCGATGCCGATGGCTTCGATGGTCTCGACCGTGTCCCTCAGCGACTCGCCCTTCTTGAGCGAGGAGGATGCCGCGGCAAAGGACAGGACATCGGCCGACATGCGCTTGGCCGCCGTCTCGAACGACATCCGGGTCCGGGTCGACTCCTCGAAGAAGAGCGTGGCCACCGTGCGGCCCCGCAGGGCCGGGACCTTGGGGTTGCTGCGCCGGCCGACCTCGACGAAGGAGTCGGCCACCCGCAGCACCTCGGCGATGGCCTCGCGGTCGAGGTCCTCCATGCTCAAGAGATGGGGCGGGAAGCTCATCGGCTGACCAGCTCGCCGATGCAGACACCGTCTTCGGACACGTCCACCATCTCGTCCCGCGCCGTCGGCAGGTTCTTGCCCACGTAGTCGGGGCGGATGGGCAGCTCGCGGTGGCCGCGGTCGACCATGACGGCCAACTCGACCACTTGGGCTCGTCCGTAGTCGCCCAAGGCATTGAGGGCGGCCCGGATGGTCCGACCGGTGAAGAGGACATCGTCGACGAGGACGACCGTCTTGCCGGTCAGGTCGATGCCGATGTCGGTGGTCGCCTCGGGCAAGACGGGGCGCAAGCCCGATGTCGTCGCGGTAGAAGGCGACATCGAGCGTGCCGACCGGAACGGTCGACTCCCTCGACGCGGTGCAAGGTCTCGGCCAGCCGGCGAGCGATGTCCACCCCGCCGGTCTGAAGGCCCACGATGACCACGTCCTCGAGGCCCCGATTGCGCTCGGCGATCTCGTGGGCCATGCGCGAGCTGGCCCGACGAACGTCGTCGGCCGACATGACCTGGGCCCGGGGAACGAACACAGCACCCCGCGGACGGGTATGACTGCGTTCTCGTTCGGCCACTGGTCCTCCTGTCCGTACGGGCCTCACGGGACCCGCTTCACGGTCAGGCTCCGACTATACCGCCGGCTCACACTCCTGCATGCGTGTCCCCTCGTCGCTCGCCGCGTCACTCCTCGTTGCCCCGCACGCGCGAACACCACCGTGGCCAGCACGCCGTTCACGAATCGACCGGACGCGTCGGTCGAGTACTCGGAGGACAGCTCCGACGGCCTCGTCGAGCACCACCGCGGTGGGCGACTCGGGGACCTCGAGCAGCTCGGCCACGGCCAGCCGCAGGATGGTCCGATCCACCACCGGCCATCCGGTCGAGATGCCAGCCGATGGAGGCCGCCTCGATGAGCCGGTCGATGTCGTCGCTCCGGGCTTCGGCCGCCTGCACGCAGCCGCTCGGTGAAAGCGTCCGGGGGGACCGGCAGCTGGTCGATCACCGCGGTCGGGGTCTCGCCCTTGATGTCGGCCTCGTAGAGGAGGGTCATGGCCCGCTCGCGGGCTTGGTGACGGGGGGCCGGTTCCATAGGAGGTGTGAAAGGTCTGACCGAGTTTGACCGAAGGTGGCCGGCGTCGGCAGGCGACGGTGTCCCGGCGCCAGCCGGGCTCAGGCCCGGGTCAGGTACTCGCCGGTGCGGGTGTCGACCCGGATCCGCTCTCCGGGGTTCACGAAGAGCGGGACCTGGAGCACGATGCCGGTCTCGAGGGTGGCCGGCTTGCGGGCACCCGAGACCCGATCGCCCTGGATGCCCGGCTCCGTCTCGGTCACGGTGAGCTCGACGGCGGCCGGCAGGTCCACCCCGACGATCTCGGTGCCGAAGAACTGCAGGACGGCGTCGTCCCCTTCCTTCAGGAAGTTGGCCGCGTCGCCGAGCTGATTCGATGGTCACCTGGAGCTGCTCGTAGGAAGTGTTGTCCATGAACACGTAGTCGGTGCCGTCTCGGTAGAGGAACTGCATCTCGCGCTTGTCGATGATGGCCTGCTCGAGCTTCTCGTCGGCCCGGTAGGTGCGCTCGATCACGGCGCCGGTCCGCTGGTTCTTGAGCTTGGTGCGCACGAAGGCGCCGCCCTTGCCCGGCTTCACGTGCTGGAACTCGACGACGTTGAACAGACCCTCGGGCAGGTCGAGAGTCATGCCGTTACGCAGATCGTTGGTGGACACGGCCATCAGACGGCGACTTCCTTCGGGAATCTGGTGAGTGATCGGCTGCCCCGCTCCGTCACCACCAAGGTGTCCTCGATCCGGACCCCGCCACGGCCGGGAAGGTACACCCCGGGCTCGACGGTGACCACGGTGCCAGCTTCGAGGATAGCAGTCGACCCCGGACCGACCGCCGGTGCCTCGTGGATGTCGAGGCCCGACGCCGTGGCCCGTGCCGTGCTCGAAACGCTCGCCCCAACCGGCCTCGGCGATGAGCTGGCGGCAGGCGCGAATCGACGGCCGCGGCCACCACACCCGGGCCCACCTGCTCGACGCCCGCCTGTTGCGACTCACTCACCACCGTCCAGACCTTGGCCAGCTCGTCGTCGGGTGGCTCGCCGACGAAGAAGGTTCGTGTCATGTCGGAGCGATAACCATCGAAGGTGGCGCCGAAATCGATGACGACCGCGTCGCCCGCGACGAATACGTCGTGGGCCGGGCCTGGCATGCGGCTTGGCCGAGTTCTCACCCGAGGCCACGATGGTCTCGAAGGCGCTCTCCTCGGCACCCCGCCGACGCATGGCGTGGTCAAGGTCGGCGGCGAACTCCGACTCGGTGAGCGCCCCTCCGTCGACGGCCGCCTCCGAAAGGCGGGGAGCAATTCGGCGAGGGCGGCATCGGCGATGGCCGGCGGCACGCTCCATCCGCGCCACCTCGCCAGCGTCCTTCACCGCTCGAAGGGCTTCCACCACTCCGCGGGTGGGCTCGAGCTCGACGGCCTCGAAGGCCCGGGCCCAGTCCTCCTTGGCTGCCCAGGTGACC
Source organism: uncultured Acidimicrobiaceae bacterium (assembly GCA_963774915.1). Classification (GTDB taxonomy): domain Bacteria; phylum Actinomycetota; class Acidimicrobiia; order Acidimicrobiales; family RAAP-2; genus CAVSNH01. The sequence goes on from CAVZGR010000002.1 coordinate 446,596, forward strand.
CGGTCGGCCTCGAGGCCAACCCGCCGGACGCCGGTCGTCCCGGCCCCGTCGAGCAGCGCCTGGCGCTGGGTGCGAACGTCGCCGACGACCACCTCGATCTGACTCGCCACGCCGACGCGGCCAGCTGCTCGGCCGCCTGCGTGCGATAACGCCCGTCGGTCGTGAGCCATGCCCGTTCGCCGGCCACGAGCAGCAACCCGGCCGACCCGCTGAAACCGGTGAGCCAGCGCACATTGGCCGGCGTGGTCACCAAGAGCGCGTCCACCGACCGGCCCTCGGGTCCGGCCGAGTCGAGCCGGGCCCGCAGGCGGTCGAGCCGTCCGTCCACTTCGAGTGGGGCGCCAGGTCCAGCGGTCGCGCTCGCCGCATTCGGCACCGTCTCCGGGTCGCCAGCACCTGGGCCACGGCGTCGATCGCCAGCTCGGTAGCCGAGCGGCCCGAACCCGGCGATGCACCCGTCGGCCACCGGGGCGATCACCGACGTGTGACGGAACGGCTCCCGCGCCGCCGGGTTGGACAGATGCAGCTCGACGACCACACCGTCGAAGGCGGCCAGTGCATCGTGCAGCGACCACGACGTGTGCGAGAGCGCACCGGCGTTCACCACGATGGCCACGGCCCGCCGACGGGCGGCGTGGACGGCCTCGACCAAGTCACCTTCGTGGTTGCTCTGACGGTGCTCGAGCGAATAGCCCTGGGCCTCGGCGGCCCGGGTGGCCACCTCGACCAGCTCGGCGAGGGACTCGGTGCCGTAGATCTCGGGCTGGCGGTCGCCCAGCAGATCGAGGTTGGGCCCGGAAAGCAGGACGATCGTGCCGCCGCTCATCGGATGCTCCGGTTCATCGGGTGCTCCGGTTCATCGAGGGCCCATCGACTGCATGTCGGCCAGGGTAGCGATGACCTGGGCCGCGGTCGACGCTGTGCACGATCTCGATGCCGACGGGGCCGTCGAGGACGAAGGTGAGGTCCCCCGATGCCTTCTTGTCCCGGCTCATGAACGAGACCAGCTGCTCGAGGTCGGAGGCCTCCGGCAGGTCGACGGGAAGGTCGAAACCCGAGACGACCCGCCGGTGGTGGTCGACCGCTGCGTCATCGATCCGAGCCAGTCGGCGAGCCAGCAGAGCAGCAAAGACCAGGCCGACGGCAACGGCCTCGCCATGGCGGAGGCCGGCGTCGTCGTCCGCCCCGAAGGCGGCGGCTTCGAGCGCGTGGGCGAGGGTATGGCCGTAGTTGAGGAGAGCCCGCCGACCGCCTTCGCGCTCGTCGCCCGAGACGACCGCGGCCTTCATGGCCACGCATCGGGCGACCTGCTCGTCGAGCGGGAGGTCGAGCATGTCGGCTGCCTCGCCGGTCCGTCCCGTGGCACCCGACAGGGTGGGCTCGAGCAGCGCGTACTTGGCCATCTCACCGCGGCCGGACGCCCACTCCCGCTTCGGGAGACTGTCGAGCACCTCGGTGTCACAGAGGACGGCCTTCGGCTGCCAGAACGCGCCCACCAGGTTCTTGCCCTCCGGGAGGTTGACGCCGGTCTTGCCGCCGATGGCCGCGTCAACCTGCGCGAGGAGAGAAGTGGCGACGTTCACATAGGCGATGCCGCGATGGAAGGTCGCCGCCGCGAAGCCGGCCACGTCGGTGACGACCCCCCCGCCGATGGCCACCACCACGTCGGACCGGCTGATGCCTTCGCGTGCAAACCCGCGGCACAGCCCCTCGACCACGGCGAGCGACTTGGCCTCCTCCCCGTCGGGGATCTCGAGGTGGACAGAAGGCAGACCAGGGTCGACGTCTACGCCGATGCCGGGTTGGGTGACCACCGCGACACGCTGGGCCCGAGGAACGACGTCTCTGATCACACCGGCCAGCTCGCGGCGGACGCCGGCACCGACCAGCACGTCGTAGTGCCCGGAGGGCGGGTCGACGGAGACGACCCTCAGGGCCGGCACGGGATCAGCCCCCTCAGCGGAGCTCGGAGGCGGCCACGCCCGAACGCCGGACGACCTCTGCGGCGACTTGATCGGCGGTCAGCTCGTCGACGTCGATGACGACGTGGGCCAGCTCGGCATAGAAGGGCCGGCGAACGGCATCGAGGGCCACGAGCGCGGTCGGGGGGTCGTCACCGAGCAACGGGCGATGGGTTCCGGATGCCACCCGTCCGGCCAGGGTGGCCGGATCGGCCCGCAGCCACACGACGGTGCCCGACTGGGCGAGGAGGGCCCGGTTGGTCGGCGCCAACACCACCCCACCGGCCGCCGACACCACCACCGGCTCGAGTCCCGCTCACTGCCTCGGCCAGGACCCTCGCCTCCTCGGCCCGGAAGAAAGCCTCGCCGCGCTCGCTGAAGAGCTCGGCCACGCTCCGACCGGTGGCCGCCATCACCTGCTCGTCCGAGTCGAGGTAGCCCCAACCCAGTTGGTCGGCGACCATCCGCCCGACCGTCGTCTTGCCGGCACCCATCATGCCGACGAGGACCAGACGCTCAACCATCGAGGGCCTGGGCGACGGCGGACGGCGTCGTACCCAGTGCGGCGAGGAAGCCCAGGTGGTTACGCCGGAACTCTTCGACCGAGTCGCCGCCGAACTTGCGCTGCGCTTCTTGGGCCAGAACCAGAGCCGCCATCGTCTCGGCCACCACGCCCATGGCCGGAACCGCGGTCACATCGGTGCGCTCCTTGAACGACTTGGCCGGCTCCTTGGTGACCACGTCGACGGTACCGAGGACGGGTCGATTGAGGGTCGACAGCGGCTTCATGGCCACCCGGGCGACGATGGGGGCGCCGGTCGACACCCCACCCTCGATGCCTCCGGCCCGGTGCGTGTCGCGGATGTAGCCGCCGCCGAGGGCGGCGGCCGTTGGCTCGCTGGCGTCGGCCAGTCGGATGTGATCGTGCGCCTCGGAGCCCCGTCGGGCGGCCAACTCGAAGCCATCGCCCAGCTCCACCGCCTTCACCGCCTGGATGCTCATCAACGCCTGGGCCAGGCGGGCGTCGAGGCGCCGGTCCCAGTGGACGTAACTACCGAGACCGACGGGCACCCCGTAGACGATGACCTCGGCCACGCCGCCGAGCGAATCCCCGTCCTTGGCCGCCGCCTTCACGCAGGCGACCATGCGACGCTTCGGCCTCGGGATCGGCGCAGCGGACCTCGGAATCGTCGATGCGAATGAGATCGTCGACGGTCGGCAGCGCCTCGAGCTCGGCACGCTCCGGTCCCATTTGGACCACGTGGCTGAGCACGTCGACCCCGATCTGCTGGAGGAGCAGCTTGGCGAGCGTTCCGGCGGCCACCCGTGCCGCCGTCTCGCGGGCCGAGGCCCGCTCCAGCACGTCGCGGGCGTCGTCCAGTCCGTACTTGAGCATTCCCGACAGGTCGGCGTGCCCGGGCCGCGGCTGGGTCAGCACCTTCGACGGCAGCCCCGGGTCGGGTGACATCTCCTGCTCCCACTTGGGCCACTCGGTGTTGGCGATCTCGATGACGACCGGCGAGCCGAGGGTGCGACCGTGGCGGATGCCGCCGATGAGCGTGACCTCGTCGGCTTCGAAGCGCATCCGCGGTCCACGACCGAAGCCCAAGCGCCGGCGGGCCAGCCCGCGCTGGATGTCACCGGCGGTGACCAGTAGTCCGGCCGGCATCCCCTCGACGATGACCACCAAGGCCCGTCCGTGGGACTCGCCGCCGGTGAGGTACCGCAACATGACACCAAATCTACTCGGGGTGCGTCGGTCGCCCTGGTGGCCGGCACCGGGCCGCGCACGGAACCGTGCGGCGCAGACCGGTCATTCCACTGGTCAGGACGTGTGGAAGAGCGCGTGGGCGATCTGGGAGCCCCACAGGATGGCGATGATGGCTCCCACGCACAGCGATGGAGCGAAGGGGAGGGTCGTCTTGCGACCGGATCGGGTCGATGATGAGGATCAGCAGACCGAAGACCATGCCCACCAGAAACCCGGCCAAGAAGGCCACGTAGGCGTGGAGGATGCTCAGGTAGCCGACCACGAATCCGATGGCACCGGCCAGACCGCACGTCGCCGAATCCCATCCCGCGGGGGACGAACCACCACACGGCGAAGAAGAGCCGAAGGCCACGGCACCGGCGATGACTGAGCCGGTCAGGCTGTACCAGCGGTGGTCGACGGCCGAGGTAACCAGGAGCAAGGGGACGATGAGGGTGAGGCTCGCGTAGAGGATCCAGCGCGGCACCAGACGATGGGTCAGATCCGTGATCGAGACCGAGACGAACATGGCGAAGGTGACACAGAACGGTGCCAGCACCACATTGGCGCCGAAGTGGTCGGCGACCGCGCCGAACAGTGCGCCGGTGACGAGGGCGGCCATCGTCGGTCCGGGCCACCGACGGGCCTGCCGGCAACAGATGGGCGACGAGCCGTGGGGTGACCTCGGGGCGGTCCTCGTCGGTGGTTCCCTCCACCCGGGCGTCCTCGCGCCTCCGATCGGGTTGGCCTCGTACTGAGCGGCTTCGGCCCGACGGGCCTCTTCGTCGGCCCGGCTGGCGTCGGCCAGTCGTTGGCCAACGCGGGTCGAGTGCGCCGCCGATCAGCACCCCGGCCAGCGAGGTGCCGACCACCAAGAGCGCGTCCACGCCGCGCAAGGTACCGGACGACGGTCCGTCAGCCGCGTATGGGAGAGGCGGAGTACGACGGCGGTCGGCCGCCGCGGTCAAGGCCCGGGCCAGGTGGCCCGGGATGGTCAGCCGGCGACGGGCTCGTAGTACGGGTTGGTGCCGTCAGCGTGGTCGGTCACGTCGACGATGCGGGCGATGTCCGGGATGGCCTCGCGCAGGATGACCTCGATGCCCTGCGACAGCGTGGCCTTGGCCATGCCGCACCCTTGGCAGCCCGCCGCTCAGGCGCAGGTAGACCGAGGAGTCTTCGACCGCCACCAGATCGGCACGCCCACCGTGGGCGGCGATGCTCGGATTGACCTGTTCGTCGAGCACGGCCACGACCTGTTGGACCATCGGGTTCGAGAAGTCGAGCTCCGGTGCGTCCGGTGCCGCAGCCGACTGAGCTCGGGGTGGCGGCGTGTTGGGGTTGACGATGACGAGCCCGCCTTCGCCGGAGGCGTCGGTGGTGAAATCGAGCGTCGCCCCCCGCAACCGGTCCACGCTGGTGGCGGGGACGACCACGGGAAGGTCGTCGTTGGCTTGGACGACGTCGTCGCCGCGTGGCGTCGGCGAGCGCCTGGAAGTACATGTCGTAGGACCAGGCGCCGTTCGACCTCACCACTGACCTCGAGCCACAGGGCCAGCGACTCGGAGTCCGGCTCCTTGGCCAGGACATCGAGAACCGTGGCTCGCGCCTCGGGGGTGATCGTCAGAGTTTCGCCAATGTTCTCACGAATGGCCTCACGAACGTCTCCCATGCTGTCATCATAAGGCCGTGGCCGACAGGAAGAAGCAGGTGCCGGTCGACGCCCACGAGTGGGTGAGCTTCGAAGACCCCGACGAGGAACGCACGTGGCTCTTCGACGTCACCTTCCTCACCAGCTCCTGGACCTGCATCTTCGGGTGCGGCTGCCAGGGCGTTCTGACCGAACGGGCGCCCGAGCTCGTGCAGGGATGTTGCTCCTATGGGGCGCACTTCACGGGGCCCAAGGACGCACGACGCGTGGAGCGGGAGGCCAAGCATCTTTCGCCCGACCTCTGGCAGTTCGCCGAGCAAGGACGCAGACGCGGGGTGGTCAAGCGGTTGCCGGGCGGGGATCTCGGGACCCGGCTGGTGGACGATGCCTGCATCTTCCTCAACCGTCCGGGGTTCCCGGCCGGAGCCGGCTGCGCGCTGCACCTGGCCGCCATGGCCAGCGGTCGCAACCACACCGAGCTGAAGCCGGACGTCTGCTGGCAGCTACCACTGCGACGGGAGGACGAGACCTCCGAAGACGGCCGCGTCACCTCCGTCGTGCGGCAATGGGATCGCCGGCATTGGGGCGAAGGCGGCGAGGACTTCGCGTGGTGGTGCACCGAGGATCCCGACTGCCTTCCGGTGCGGCTGACCCGGTCTACGTCAGCATGCGTACCGAGCTCGAGCTCATGATCGGTCGTCACATCTACAAGCTCCTCGTCCGCTACCTCGACGGCCGGCGGCGCCGAAGGGGGAGTGGACGCTCGGGGCGGTTCGGCGACGGTCACGCCCCTCCCCCACCCCACGTTGCGTCGCTGACGGCTCGGCCGCCTACGTCGCGACACTCACGTCAGGGCCGCCGGGTCCGGCAGAGGCGCAGGGATTGGGATGAAGCGGTGGGCCGAGGACTGGCCCCAAAAGGTGACAGCCCGGGTTATTCGGCCAGTGGATCGTCCTCGGCAGCACCCTCAGGACGCGGGGCGGTGCCGAGAATCTCGTCGTAGTCGTCCTCCGATGCGAGGCACCACGAGGCATGCCGATCGTCGGGTTCGGCGCCACACTCGGGGCACCGGCGGTTGTCAGTGGCAACGGAGCGCTTGAGGCTTCGCGCTTCTTCGAACCGGCGATGGCGTCCCTTCTTCACCGAAACAGCTCCTTGCCCCACCTCGGTGGCCGCCATCCCCTCGGGCCCAGGACCACCTGTCGTCGATGCGTCGAGTGTAGTGCGGGAGGTCCTCACCCGGAGCGCACGGCTGGTCACCTCCAGCACTCTCGGTACCATCGTGGCGGTGCCCGACGAATTCGATCCACAGGCCATGGTCGAGCGGTTCCGCGCCCGGGCCGAGGCCGTCCGGTCACGGGGTCTCCCGCCCGTCGAGGGCCCGGAACGACAGCGCTTCATCGAGCAGGCACAGGCCGACTTCATGGACTTCGCCATGGTGGCCGACGCCGTAGCCCGAGCTGAAGGACGGCATCCTCACTCTGCGCATCGACCTGCGCCCGACCGCCACCGACGACTGACGGCCCCGGACGAGCGCCACGCGGCGGCCGCGGTCCTCGCCGAGTCGAGTGCTCAGCCGCCGTAGTTCATACGGGTGTCCTCCATGCGCAGGACCTCGGGCCGCGGCGTGCCGCTGCTGGCGGCATCGTCCTCGGCCACCGGCCCGCCGACGTCGACCGACCTCGCCGACCACCAATCGGTGACTCACGGCGCGTCGTCCGCTCGTCCATCGTCCGCGCCTGGCCGCACCGCGCAGGCCATCCAGGCCAGTGCGGCGGCCAGCCGTGGGACGCCGCCGGCTCCCTCGACAACAGGCGTGCCCTGGATCGACACGGCCCTGCCGTCGTCGTCGAGCACCACATCGCCGGCCGGCTTCACGAAACGACGGACGAGGGCGCGGTCTTCGCGGGCAAGGACGCTCACCGTGAACCATCCGCTCTCCTCGATGAGGCCGAGGGTCACTGACGATCGTTCGATGGCCGCCGCCACCAGCTTGGGCGAGGTGGCCACCTGCATCACCCAGCTGCAGGTCATCAAGTTCCATCGGTCACCGGCGCGGCTGCCGATCACGTAGAGCCCGGTGGGCAGTGACCAGAGCACGCGTCGCCGGGCTCGGTCGTACTCGTCGGGATCGCGGCCGGACGGTACCGGGCCCGGACCGTTCGATGGGTGGCACGTCGCTCGCTCCATGCTCCGGTTAGCCGCCCCCGAAGGGGTCACCGCCCACGTCGGTCGGGGCGGTGGTGGACGTGGACGGCACGTGGCCGGTGAGGGACTCGATCCGGGCCGACACCGGTCGGCCAGGAGCCCGGGAAGCTCGGCCCGTTCGCGGGCCGAGCGGGCCAAGAGCGTGGCGCTCTTGCCGACGCCGTCGTAACAGTCGGTCCCGGCCGCCGCCGCGTCCTCGTAGGCGTTGTTGAGGTCCGTCGGTCAGTGCCGAGTCCGGGGTCGGGCAAATTGCCGATGGCGGTCTGCGCGTCGGTGGTCAGCACGCGCACAGGCCGAGCGCACGGCGGCCGACGTGTTGCGGTGGGCCAGCACGTAGGTCACGTTGCGGCTGTCGACGGACACCTGTCCGATGGCTGGTCCGCCAGAGGCAGCATTCAGCCAGCTCGTGACCCGGGCCCCTGCTGAGCCAGTCTCCTCTGGCGACGCGCAGCCCGGACCAGAGGACCGATCCGAGGGCCACCAGCAGGACGGCGCCGAGCCCGCCAGGTCCGAGGCAACCACCTCCGCCCGCGACCCTTGGCCACCTCACGCACGCATCAACCGGTCGGGCCCGGCTATCCGTCGAACGACCATGACGGGTCGAGCTGGGTGAGGAACTGCGCACACCGCCGCTCCTCCTCAGACCTCGCCAATGGCACGCCGCTGTGGCCCGCAATCCGTCGAGGCAGGCGAGGAAACCGCGGTTCGATGGGTGATCGAAGCGAACGAAACCGGAACCGCGCCAGCCGCTCGCCCGCAGCGCGTCGAGCCCGCGGTGGTAGCCGACTCGGAAGCAGGCGTAGGCCACCACGTCGTCGTCGGCCAACTGACCGAGGAGGGCCCACGCGCCGAGCGACTTCGGCGACCGACGGGCCACGGCCGCCACCGCGTCCCATCGGGCTTCGGACGGGCCGGCCATGGCTGCTTCGAGCTCGGCCACAATGTCAGCCGGCTCGGGCGGCAGCACCGTCTCGGGGAGACCACCGGTCAGGCGCACCGGCGAGACGCCTTCACTGGTGCTGTCAGGCATTGGGCCAAGTGTACGGCGACCCTGCGCGGGCACCCGATCAGGCGAAACGCACGAAGTGGTAGTCGCTCTTGCCCCGGCGCAGCACCACGTAGCCGTCGAAGAGGAGGTCGCCGCGGACCGAGGAGCCGCTCGAGGTCGGTCTCGCGCGCGATCGTTGACGTACGCCCCGCCCTGCTCGACGGTCGTGCGGCCACGACTCTTGGAGGGGACGAGGCCCGTCTCGGCCAGCAGGTCGACCAGGAGGACGCCACCATCCAGCCGGGCGCGCTCGAGCGTGGTGGAGGGCACATCGGCGAACACGTCGAGCAAGGCGGCCTCGTCGAGCTCGGCCACCTGGCCGCGGAACAGGGCGGCCGCCGCCTCCTCGGCCCGTGTGGTCGCCTTCGTCCCGTGGACCAGCTCGACCACCTCGTGGGCCAGCGCCCGCTGGGCCTCGCGCCGTTCCGGGTGCTCGGCCGTCGATCCGTCGAGCTCGAGGATCCGCTCGTGCGGTCAGGAAGGTGAAGTAGCGTAGGTAGGCACCGACGACCTCGTCCTCCGTGCGCAGGAAGAACTGGTACAGCTGATAGGGGCTCGTTCGCCGAGCATCCAGCCAGACGGTGCCCGCCTCGGTCTTGCCGAACTTGGTGCCATCGGCCTTGAGGACGAGTGGCGTCGTAAGACCCCAAACCGTCTCCTGTCGGGTCTTGCGGATGAGCTCGATGCCGGCCGTGATGTTCCCCCATTGATCGCTGCCACCCAACTGGAGCCGGCAGCCGTAGGTATCGAACAGATGGAGGAAGTCGGCCGCTTGCAGGAGCATGTAGCTGAACTCGGTGTACGAGATGCCGGCGCCCTCGCGCTCGAGCCGAGAACGCACGGAGTCCTTCTGGACCATCTGATTCACGGTGAAGTGCTTGCCCACGTCGCGGAGGAAGTCGAAGAGGCTCAACGGCTGCAGCCATTCGGCGTTGTTGACCAGAACGGCCCCCCTCGGACCTCCGAAGTCGAGGAACTGCTCGAGTTGGGGCCGCACGCCTTCGAGGTTGGCCTCGACTTGCTCGGTGGAGAGGAGGTTGCGCTCCTCGTTCTTCCCACCCGGATCGCCGACGAGTCCGGTCGCGCCACCGGCCACGGCAATGGGCCGGTGCCCCGCTCTCTGGAGCCGGCTCAGGTTGCACAGCTGCAACATGTGGCCGACGTGCAAGCTGTCGGCCGTCGGGTCGAACCCGCTGTAACCAGTCAGGGCGTCCCCGTCGAGGCGAGCGAGCAGGCTCGGATCCGACGCTTGGTGGATGAGGCCACGGAATTCGAGATCGGCGGCGAGCCCGGGCATGCGCGTCAGCCTGCCACGTCCAACCTCCACCACCGGACGTAGGACGACTCGTCGCCGGTCCGATGGCCATCACGCCCAGGGGGCACGGTACGATCCCGCGGCCAGATCGCGGTGGTCGAAGACCGGTCGGAGACCGGCCGGAGACCGGTAGGAGAGCAGTGCCCAACCCGTACCTCATGGGGAACTTCTCCCCCGTCCTCGACGAGCGCAGCGACGATCACGAACTACCGGTCACCGGTATCATTCCGCCGGATCTCGACGGCCGGCTCCTGCGCAACGGGCCGAACTCGCTCTCCGCCCTCCACGACGACACTCGGGACCAGTGGTTCAGTGGCGACGGGATGATCCATTCCATCTCCCTCGCCGATGGCCGCGCCACCGGTTACCGCAACCGGTGGGTGCGAACCCGGCGCCTGGCTGCCGCGCTCGGGACGCCGCGGCCCCCCGGTCCAGAGGAGCCTGTCGACAGCCCAGCCAACACCCACGTCGTGCGCCACGCCGGGACCACCCTGGCCTTGGCCGAGTCGGGACTGCCCCACGCCGTCTCTGACGATCTCGAGCGCGCTCGACTCTTCGACTTCGACGGCGACCTCGCCTCCCCGATGTGTGCTCACCCAAAGCGCGATCCGGACACTGGCGAGCTCGTCTTCTTCGGTTACGACATCTTCGGACCGCCATTCCTGCGATACCACGTGGTGGACAACGAAGGACACCTGGCACGCACCGTCGAAATCGACGTGCCTCACGCGGTGATGATGCACGACTTCGGGGTCAGTGCCAGCCGGGTCGTCTTCCTCGACCTACCCATGGTCTTCGATCCCGGCCGGGCTCGAGCCGGCGGGACCGCGCCATTTCGCTGGTTTCCCGATGCTCCGGCTCGGATCGGCGTGATGCCTCGAGCCAGCGACGGCACCGATCTGCGTTGGGTCGCCATCGATCCCTGCTACGTCTTCCACGTCCTCAACTGCTTCGACGACGGCGATGCAGTGGTTCTCGACGTCGTGCGCTACGTCCAAGCCTTGGACAACGGCGCCGGACAGCCCCTGAGCTCGACCCCGCCCCGACTGGCCCGCTGGCGGGTCGACCCCGAGAGGCATCGAGTCGAAGAACGGCTCGTCGACGACGTGAGTGTCGAGTTCCCGCGCATCGACGACGCGGTCGCCGGGCGACCACACCGCTTCGGTTACCTGGTGACCGTTGGCGAGCAGCCCGGTGAGCCCGGTGAGCCCGGTGAGCCCGGTGAGCCCGACTTCACCGGCCTGGTGCAGTACGACCTGGTACGAGACTCCGCCGTCCGTTACGAGCCCGGCCCCGGTCGGTCGGTCTCCGAACCGGTCTTCGTTCGGGCCACCGACGGACGAGGTGAGGATGAGGGCTGGGTGCTCACGGTCGTCTACGACGCGAGCCGCGACGCCAGCGAACTCGTCATCCTCGATGCGACGTCCTTCGCCGGCCCACCGGTGGCCATCGTGCACCTGCCCGCCCGGGTTCCCTTCGGCTTCCACGGCTCCTGGATCCCGACCGGATCCTGAACCGACCGTCGTTGGGCGGCAGGCACGGCTGCAGCGCAGCCACAGCCGCAGCCGCAATCGTCGGAACGCTCGCAGACAGGGGCCATGACACCTGTCGGACGGCGCGTCATGGGACACTGGTCCACCCGAGCGAAGCCGCCGAGTCGGCGGTCGGGCCGCCCCTTTGTCGGCCACGTCGCCTCCATCCCACGTCACCGTGCCACTCGAAGACCTGCCTTCCCCGCCTCGATCCCGACCGAGAACACGCTCCTCCTCGCGTCCGACCGGCCGGCCACGAAGCACCTCATCGGGCCGCCGGACCTCAAAAGAGGAGTTCGCGGGGCCCATTCTCGGTGGAGCGGTCGCCGTCCCCACCCGGCGGGAGCTGCGAAAGGCACGCAAGCGTCGGCGTCGGCCGGCCGAGCGGATCCTCCGGGTCGTCGTGTGCCTGGTGGCCGTCCTTCTCGTCGTGGTGGGTGTGGGCTATGGCTACTTCCGGTACCAGTGGGGCAAGGTCTCGTCCCAGCCGTGCACGACGTGTGTTGCCGCGGCCAACGGGGCGCCCTACAACGTTCTCCTCATCGGGTCGGACAGCCGTGCCGGTGAGACGTCCTCCCAGGCGCAACAGTTCGGCAGCACCCAAGAAGCCGCGGGCCAGCGCAGCGACACGATCAAGATCGTTCGCGTCGACCCACAGACGGGCACGGCCTCCACCTTGTCGATCCCTCGCGACACCTATGTCACGCTCTCGGATATGCCGGCCAACAGTCCTTTCGACTCCGCCAACAAGATCAACACCGCATTTGCCTACGGACCCGACGCGTTGATCAAGACCATCGAGAACACGTTCGGCATCCCGATCAACCACTACATCGTCATCAACTTCGACGGCGTGGAGGACGCGGTCAACGCCCTCGGGGGCATCACCATGGACTTCCCGTATCCAGCTCGGGATCAGGACTGCTCAACGGGCGTCTGTTACAACAACTCGGGCCTCAACATCCCGACCGCCGGATGTCAGGTGCTGACCGGACCCGAGGCCCTGTCCTTGTCCCGGTCCCGGTACTACCAATACGAAGAAAACGGCGAGTGGCAGTCCGATCCGACGGCTGACATCGGCCGGATCGAGCGGCAGAACCTCCTCATCGCTGCCGTGTTGGACAAGGCCAGGTCGAGTGTCTGGAACCCGATCCGCATCAACTCCCTCCTGTCCTCGGTCGTGAACGATTTCAGCAAGGACGACGGCCTGTCCGCCGGCGATCTCTTCTCGTTGGCCGAGCGCTACCACGCCTTCAGTGGATCGCAACTGGGGACCTACACGCTTCCCACCGTCGGAGCCGAATCTGACGTGGCCGGGGACGTCGAGGTGGTCCAGCCCGACGAAACCAGCCAGATGCTCAACCAATTCCTCGGCGGCTCACCCCAGCCGGTCGTCACGCCGCCGATCGACGCGTACGGAAACCCCATCATCGTGCCCCCCACCACCACGACCGTCCCGCCGTCGGTGGCGCCGGTCACCTCGGCCCCGTCCCCGACCGGCGGAGCGACCAGCACCACCGCGCCCCCGACGGCCACGAGCAACATTCCGTCCTACGACCCGAGGCCCTGCTGAACCTCAGATCAACGGGTGCAACACGGTCGCAACCGTCGCACCGGCCATGCCAGCCCGCCGGACAAGTTCGACACCCCGACTGACGAGCTCGGGAGCCGCTAGGAGATTCCTCCGCTCGCCACGCACAACGCACCACCGTCGATCACCAGGGTGGCACCGGTGATCCACGAAGCCGCGTCGGAACAGAGGAACAGGGCTGCCGAGGCGATGTCGTCAGGCTCGCCGATGCGGCGCATGGGCAACCGACGCGACACCGCATCCTCGGCCGGCTCCCACAACGCTCGGGCGAAATGCGTCCGTACGAGCCCCGGTGCCAGGGCGTTGACCCGGACGCCGGGGCCGAGCTCACCGGCGAGCTGTTCGGTCAAATGGATCACTGCCGCCTTGGTGACGTTGTACCAACCGATCCCGCCCTCGACGCGAAGGCCACCGACCGAGGCGATGTTGAGGACGGCGCCGCCGCCAATGGACATCCCGCCCCGCCATGCGGCCTGCACCCATTCGAGGACGGCCGACTGGTTGACCCGTACCGTTTTCTCGGCCTGGGAGCCGTCGATCTCGACCATGGGTCCGAAGTAGGGGTTGGTTGCGGCGTTGTTGACCAGGATGTCGATACCGCCAAAGCGCTCGACGGTGGCCGCCACACAGCCGACGGCGGCTTCGGGGTCACCGGCGTTGGCTTCGAACCAGGCCACATGCCCGCCCCCGCCCCGATGTGCCACCTCCTCGAGCTCGGCCGCCACCGGGGCCAGGGCATCGGCGCGCCGGGAGGTGATCATGACGTTCGCCCCGGACTCGGCAAAAGCAGCAGCGATGGCACGGCCGATGCCGCGTGAGGCGCCCGTGACCAACGCCGTCTTGGCGTCCAAGCGAATCTCCACGCCGCCACTGTAGGCAGGGCACCTTCGGCGGCTGTAGGCCCGGGCGGGCCACCCCGTAGCATCGCCGGGGTGAATCGGCTCTCGGGCGAGGCTTCTCCGTACCTTCGTCAGCACGCGGAGAACCCGGTCGACTGGTATCCGTGGGGCGACGACGCCTTCGATCTCGCACGCCAGCGTGACCGGCCGGTCTTCCTGTCCATCGGCTACTCCGCCTGCCACTGGTGCCACGTCATGGCGCACGAATCGTTTGAGGACCCGGAGGTGGCCGCCGTCCTCAACGATGCCTTCGTGAGCATCAAGGTCGATCGCGAGGAGCGCCCCGACGTCGACGCCGTCTATATGGAGGCGGTCCAGGCGCTCAACGGTTCGGGCGGCTGGCCCATGAGTGTGTTCCTCACCCCGGATGGACGTCCCTTCTATGGCGGCACCTATTTCCCGCCGGGCGACCGCCAGGGGCTCCCCGCCTTCACGAGGGTCCTCGGGGCGCTGACCGATGCCTGGGACCATCGGCGACCGGAGGTGGAGCGCCAAGCCGACGAGCTGGCCAAGGCGGTGACCGCCCGCTCGGCCATCACCCGAACGTCCGTCGATCCGGTCGCCACTGACTCGGAGAGTCCGCCCCGGGCGTTGGCCGCCGCCGTGCGTGACCTCGAGGACCGACTCGACCCGGTGTGGGGCGGGTTCGGGGCTGCCCCCAAGTTCCCCCAACCAGCCCTGGTCGATCTCGTCCTGCGCCAGGCCGCGGGCACATCCGACGCCGAGGAACGGGCCATGGCGACTCGGGTGGCCACCCTCACGCTCGATGGCATGGCTGCCGGTGGCATCCACGACCACCTCGGCGGCGGCTTCTCTCGCTACTCGACCGATGAGCGTTGGCTCGTCCCCCACTTCGAGAAAATGCTCTACGACCAAGCCGGTTTGCTCCGCGCCTTTCTCCACGGATGGCAGGTCACAGCCAAGGAGGACTACCGGCGAGTGGTCGAAGGCATCGTCGACTACGTCGCGACGCGACCTTTCGCTCCCCGAGGGCGGCATCTGCTCGGCCGAGGATGCCGATTCCGAAGGCGAGGAGGGGCGCTTCTACGTCTGGACGGACCCACAGGTCGACGAAGCAGTGGCCGTCGGGACCGACGGCTCTGACCGCGAACGGGTGGTGGCCGCGGTCTCGGACTTCTTCGGGATGACTGCCGGACCAAACTTCGAGGGCCGATCCATCCTCTTCCGGCCGGTCGGTGCCGCCGCTCGATGGCACCCCCGAGGTTGAGACAGGTCGCCAACTGCTGTTCGAGTCCCGGAGGCACCGCCCGAGACCGGGCCTCGACGACAAGGTGCTGACCGAATGGAACGCCATGTACGCATCGTCGTTGGCCGAAGCGGCCACCGCCCTCGGCCGGGACGACTGGGGCGCCGAAGCCGCGGCTGTCGGTGACTTCCTCCTCGACCACCTCCGGAGACCCGACGGCCGCTGGCTGCGAAGCTGGCAGGCGACCACCGGAGCTCGGCATCTCGCCTACGCAGGCGATTACGCATGGCTGGTCGACTGCTTCACCCGGCTCGGCGAGCTCACCGGATCGGCGCGCTGGACGCAGGCGGCCGCGACGACGGCCGACGACCTCGAGACACTGTTCCACGACGAGGCCGACGGGGGTTTCTTCACCACCGGGAACGATGCCGAGGCGTTGCTCGTCCGGCCGAAGGAGGTGCTCGACGGCGCCGTCCCCTCCGCCAACGGTGCGGCGGCGGTCGCGCTGACCCGCCTGGCCGCTCTCGCCGGCTCGAGCCGCTACGCCGAGCTGGCCGCTGAGGTGATCGACCTGGTTCGGCCCGTGCTCGAGCGGCACCCGACGGCGGTGGCCCATACCGTCGTGGCCGCCGACTTGTTGGGGTCGGGAGTGACCGAGGTAGTGGTGCCAGGCGATCACCCCGACCTGCTTGCCGCCGTGCGAACGACCTGGCGGCCGTCGGTCGTGCTCGCCTGGGGCGAGTCCACCGGCTCGCCGTTGTGGACCGACCGTGAGCCCGGCTTCGCCTACGTGTGCCGGTACGGCCGCTGCGAGCTCCCTGCCCCCGATGCGGACACCCTGTCGCGTCAGCTGGCAGCCGCGTCCGGCCCGTGAAGCGCGGATCGACTCGCACGCCGCGCCAAGGAACGGCCCGCGACTCGGTGCGCGCCGTCCGGCGCCGGCCCCGTATCGAGGTGGCCGGTGGGACGGAGATGGTGGTGCTGGTGCTCGCCTGTCACGCCGAGGACACGGTGGGTCTCGACATGGCCTCGGGAACCATGGTGCGGGTCCGCGTGCCGTGGCCTGAGGACCGGGCGCCCGACCTCGGCCCCTTCGACGTGGTCGAGCTCCATCTGGCCGAGGAACCCGAGCGCGACGATTTGGCCCAACCGGAGGCGATGACGGCCGACCGCCTGCCTCGCCACCTCGGCGACCTACGAGGACGGCGGGTACGCCGGGCCTTGCGGCAGCTGACGGCCCCGACCGAGGAACACATTTTCGGCTTTCCTGGCGCTTCGGCACCGTATTGGGAGTTCCGCGGCTTTCGTCCTTCCCTTGCCCTCGTCGTGCCGGACAAAGGTCCCGTGCTCTTTCGCCGGCTGGCCGACCGATCGGTCTGGGTGCGGTTCGGCTGGGGCCGAAGTGACAACTGGTTGCCGGTCGAGGACCCCCGTTCGGGCCGTGCTCTCGACGTTGCACGACGAGAACGGCTGGCCGGCAAGGACCTCGCCACCGCGCTCGGATTCCGTCCGCACTATCTTCTGTGTGCGCTTTCCGCTCCCCGCCAGGGCCACTGCTACAAGACGGTGCGGGCCGTCCTTCCCCGCGGCTGAGTGCAACTGACGGCGCTCCCTACGGGGGAGCCCGATCACCAACCATTAGTGTCGCTCGTGGATGGCCGAGCCACAGAACGGAGCGGGGCGATCCGCCTGTCCCCGTCTTGCCCGACTACCAGGGTGCCTGCATCAGCAACGTCGTGAGCCGCGCCTGTCGAGCCCCGACCACGGCGCGCCCGACTGGGTGCCGAAGGTCGCTCGAGACGCCGACCAGCTCGTCCTGCTGGTTCTCGATGGGCTCGGCTGGCAGCAGCTGCGGGCCCGCCCCCATCTCGCCCCCACTCTTTCTTCTGCCAGCGGCATCGAGCGGCCCATCACTTCGGTGGCCCCGACGACCACGGCTACTGCCCTCACCTCACTGACCACGGGATGCTCACCGAGCGAGCACGGCGTGCTCGGTTACCGCATGGCGGCCGACGGGGAGATCCTCAACGTGTTGCGATGGACGGTCGGGTCGCGGCAATGGGCGCGACGCCCGCCGCCTCATGCCGGCGCGACACCTCCAACCACACCCGCCATTCCCGAGCTCGGTGCGTCCGGTGCCGGTGGTGTCAAAGGACGAGTTCGGTGGGACCGGCTTCACCGCCGTCCATCTCGGGAACGCCCCGCTCCACGGCTACAAGGTGCTCTCGTCGCTCCCGGTGGAGGTCGACCGATTGGCCCGTGCCGGTGAGCCCTTCATCTACGCCTACTACGACGGCATCGACAAGGTCGCCCACAGCAGCGGCCTCGGAGACCGATACGACGCCGAGCTCCGGGTTTGTGACCGGCTGGTGGCCGACCTGGTCGAACGCCTCCCATCGAGCACGGTGCTGGTGGTGACCGCCGACCACGGCCAAGTCGACATCGGACTCCACGTCGAACTTCTCGGACGCGAGCTCATGGCCGGCATCGAGCTCCTCTCGGGGGAGGGCCGCTTCCGCTGGCTGCACGCCCGACCGGGGGCGGTCGCCGACCTCCTGTCCGTGGCCACCGAGCACTACGGCGACACGACCTGGGTTGCCGAGCGTGACCGCCTGGTCGACGAGGGCTGGTTCGGAGGACCACTGTCACTCGACCTTCGCCGAGCGGTTGGGCGATATCGCCCTCGTCCCCCACGCCTCCATCGCGTTCGTGGACCCGGCCGACACCGGGGAGAGCCGCCTCCAGTCGCGTCACGGCTCCCTCACCGCCGACGAGATGCATGTGCCCCTCCTCGCTCTCGAAGGGACCGGGCCGTGAGTGTCGGACCCCCCGAGGCGAGCCACGGCGGCGGCGACAACGGGAGCGGCGAGGTCGACAGCGCCGCGGTCGGCAGCCCACCCCTCAAACCCGAAGTGGTCGACCCGCCTGCTGGAGAGCCGGCCGAGACGCCCGACCCCGACGCCGAAGAAGGCGTCGTCGAGGCCATTCAACGACCCGCAAAAGTCATGCGCATCGGGTCGATGGTCAAACAGCTGCTCGAAGAGGTCCGCCAGGCTCCCCTGGACGAGGCCAGCCGCAGCCGGCTCCGCGACATCTACGAGAGATCGCATCCGCGAGCTGGAGGAGGCGCTCTCTCCCGACCTGGCCGCCGAGCTCGACCGGATCTCGGTTCTGTTCGACTCCGAGACACCCTCCGAGCCGGAGCTTCGGGTGGCCCAGGCGCAGCTCGTGGGTTGGCTCGAGGGGCTGTTCCACGGCATCCAGGCCACCCTGGTGGCCCAGCAGGTGGCCGCCCGTGCTCAGCTCGACGAGATGCGGCAGCGCTCACTCCCCCCGGGCCCCGACGGCGAAATCGGGCGGCCCGGCGCCTACCTCTAACTGACGCGCCCCGGTCGCGCTAGGGTCAGAATCACATCGTTGTAACCCCGCTCGGGCGGGGACATCTGCCGAGCGCCGGAGGAGGACCGCCGGTTGGCGACACGGTCGTTCACCCACCTGCACACCCATACCGAGTTCTCCATGCTGGACGGCGCGTCGCGGGTGCAGGAGCTCGTGGCCGCGGCGGTGGCCGACGGGCAGCCGGCGTTGGGGATCACCGACCACGGCAACATGTACGGAGTCCTCGACTTCTACGCTGCCTGCCGTGCGGCCGGGATCAATCCCGTTGTCGGCACAGAGGCGTACATGGCCGGCGAGTCGCGTCACGAGCGCCCGGTGCGGCGCGGTCGGGTCGACGACACCGGCGGCGACGTCGAGGGCGGCGAGAAGCTCTACTACCACCTGACACTCCTGGCCGAGAGCAACGAGGGCTACCGCAATCTCCTCAAGCTCTCGTCGGCCGCCTACCTCGAGGGCTACTACTACAAGCCGCGGGTCGACTGGGAGCTCCTTGCCCGCCATGCCAAGGGCCTCATCGCCACCACTGGTTGCCTCGGCGGCGTCGTCCTCCAGGCCCTCATGGCCGATGATCACGTCAAAGCCGAATCCCTGGCTGCGCGACTGCAGGACGTCTTCGGCCGGGGCAACCTCTTCGTGGAGCTGCAGGACCACGGTCTCGCCGCCCAACACAAAACCAACCCAGCACTGGTCGAGATCGCCCGGCGCATCGACGCACCGTTGCTCGCCACCAACGACAGCCACTACACCCATCGCGAGGATCACGTGGCCCACGACGCTGCTCCTCTGTGTGCAGACCGGGGCCCTCATCGACGACCCCAAGCGGTTCAAGTTCGAAGGCGAGGAGCACTACCTCAAGTCGGCCGCCGAGATGCGTCACCTCTTCGCCGAGCTCCCCGAGGCCTGCGACAACACGCTGCTCATCGCGGAACGGGCCAAAGTCGATATCGAGTTCGGCCGCCCGAGCCTGCCCCGCTTCCCGGTTCCCCCTGAGTTCGAGGGTGGCAGCTACGAGGAGGGCGCGACCCGTTACCTCCGCCACCTCACCCTCGAGGGAGCTCATGAGCGCTACGGCCAGGGGGCGCTGCCCGACGTGGTGCGGGAGCGCCTGGACCACGAGCTCGGGGTCATCGCGGACATGGGCTTCTCCGCGTACTTCCTCGTTGTGTGGGACCTGATCCGCTACGCCCGCTCCCGCAGCATCCGGGTCGGCCCCGGACGTGGGTCGGCCGCCGGGTGCTGCGTTGCCTACTGCCTGCGCATCGTCGACCTCGACCCCATCCGCTACGACCTCCTCTTCGAACGCTTTCTGAATCCGGGCCGCCGCCAGATGCCCGACATCGACATGGACTTCGACGAGCGCTACCGAAGCGAGATGATCCGTTACGCGGCCGACCGCTACGGGTCCGACCACGTCGCCCAGATCGTGACGTTTTCGACCATCAAGGCCCGAGCCGCGGTGCGCGACGCCGCCCGGGTGCTCGGTTATCCCTACGTCGTGGGCGACAAGATCGCCAAGGCGATGCCCCCGCTGCTCATGGGCCGGGACACCCCGCTCGCCGCCTGCCTGACCCGAGTCGACGGTCACGAAGACGGCTACGCCGCGGCGGCCGACCTCCGCACCATGTACGAGACCGACCCCGAAGCCCAACAGGTCATTGACGTGGCCAAAGGCCTCGAAGGCCTGCGTCGCCAGGACGGCATCCACGCCGCCGCCGTGGTCATCACCGACGAGCCCCTCACCGAGTACCTCCCCATCCAGCGCAAGCCCGACGGTGCCAATCCCGAGGATGCCCCCATCGTCACCCAGTACGAGATGCACGGTGTCGAGGAGCTCGGGCTGCTCAAGATGGACTTTCTCGGGCTGCGCAACCTCTCCGTCATCGAACGCGCCCTCGATCTCATCCATCAAACGACGGGCACGCGACCGGACATCGACGCCATCCCCCTCGACGACGAGGACACGCTGGCCATGCTCCGGCGAGCCGAGTCAGTGGGCGTGTTCCAGCTCGAGGGTGGGGCCATGCGACAGACGCTCCGTTCCCTCGCCCCGACCAGCTTCGACGATGTGGCTGCGCTCGTCGCCCTCTACCGACCCGGGCCCATGGCCGCCAACATGCACCGCGACTATCCCGAGCTCAAGAACGGCCGCAAGGTGCTCACCTACCTGCACCCGGACCTCGAGCCGATCCTCGCCGACACCTACGGCCTCATGCTCTATCAGGAGTCGGTCATGCGGGTCGCTCAGCGGTTCGCTGGATACTCGCTCGAAGAGGCCGACAACCTGCGGAAGGCCTGCGGCAAGAAGGACCGCGCCCTCATTGCCGCCGAACGCGAAAAGTTCGTGGCCGGGTGCGTGGCCCAGGACTACGGGGAACAGCTCGGGACCGAGCTCTTCGACATCATCGAGCCCTTCGCTGACTACGCCTTCAACAAGTCCCACTCCTATGGCTACGGTTTCGTCGCCTACCAGACGGCATGGCTCAAAGCCCACTACCCCGTCGAGTACCTGGCCAGCCTGCTCACCTCGGTCAAGGACAACAAGGACAAGACGGCCACCTACCTGGCCGAGTGCCGGACGATGGGCATCGAGGTCCTGGTACCTGACGTGAACCGATCGCTGGCCGACTTCGCGTCCGACACGGCCGACACGGCTGCCCCGCCTGATACGGCGGCGACCGACGTTGAGGCAGATGTCGCCGATGTCGCCGATGTCGCCGATGTCGCCGATGTCGCCGATGATGACGATCCCGGCGACGCCGTCGTGGGCGGCGGCCGGGGTTCTCGCCCGAAGGCCATCACCTTCGGCCTCGCGGCCGTACGTAACGTGGGTGAGGGACTGGTCGGTCACATCGTGGCCGAGCGCGAAAACGGTCCCTTCACCGACTTCTACGACTTCTGTCAACGAGTCGACCCCCAGGTCCTCAACAAGCGCACCATCGATTCATTGGTCAAGGCGGGCGCCTTCGATTCGCTCGGCCATCCCCGTCAAGGCCTCTGCCTCGTCTTCGAGGAGATCGTGGACCGAACTCTCGAGCGCCGCCGCGAGTACGACGCCGGGGTCGTCTCCCTCTTCGCCGCTTTCGAGCCCGACTCGGATGGGACCGGCCCCGGTTTTGCCGACACCCGAGTCCCCGTCCCCGACCTCGAGTTCGACAAGGCACAGCGGTTGGCCTTCGAGAAAGAGATGCTCGGCCTCTACATCAGCGACCACCCCCTCATGGGCTACGAGCGTGCCCTCGCCCGCTTGTGCGACTGCGGTCTGGCCGATCTGCGCGACTTCGATCCCGAGCTGGGCATCGGGGCAGGATCGGTCGGCGAGGGCCAGATCAGGGTGGTGGGCGGGGTGGTCACCGAGCTCACTCGTCGGTATACGAAAAAGGGCGATCTGATGGCCACCTTCGTGCTCGAAGACCTGAGCGCCTCCATCGAGACGTTTGTCTTCCCGAAGACGATGGCGGAGTACGGCGCCCTGCTCGAGGACGACGCCATCGTGGTGACCAAGGCCAGGCTGGACCTCCGCGACGATCGGCTCAAGCTGGTCTGCATGGAGATCGACCGGCCCGGACTGGCCGCCGACGGCGCCGGCGAGCTCCGGGTCTCACTTCCCGTCTCGACCCTCACCGACGGCACCGTGGAGAGCCTCAAGCGGCTCCTCGCCGAGCATCCCGGCGACACGCCGGTCCTTCTTGCTGTCGGAGAGAAGGTGCTGCGCCTTCCGCCCCAGTTCAACGTCACGAGCACGCGGGGCCTGGTCGGCGAGCTGCGGGTACTGCTCGGCCCGAACGCCATCCTGGCCTGAAGGACTCGAGTGGAGCGGATCTTGGCTGTGCGCCAGGCCGCACCCGAGAGAACGCCGACACTCGGGCTACTCGAGTTTCGCAAAGTACCGTTACCGGTCGACGGCGGTTCCCGTTGCCGAGGCCCCCTGCTCGTTCGAGGTGCTCGAAAGGAAGGGTCGACAGGAGCGTGAAGTTCTGCACCATTGTCGCCCGGAACTACCTGCCCCATGCCCGTGTCCTGGCATGGTCCTTGGCTCGGCATGGCGACCAACGGCTGAGCGTTCTCGTCATCGACGACGTCGAGAATCAGGTCGATCCCAGCACGGAGCCGTTCGAGGTCGTCCACCCGGACGACCTCGACCTCAGCACGCGGCAATTCCACCTCATGGCCACGATCTATGACGTGATGGAACTGTCCACCGCCATGAAGCCGTGGCTCATGGACTATCTATTGGCCCAGACCAGTGATCCGGTTGCCTACCTCGACCCGGACATGGAGCTGTTTGCGCCCATCGATGACGTTGGAAGACTTGCCGACGAACACGGAATCGTCCTTACGCCGCACCTCACGGAGCCACTGCCGCGTGACGGTCTGTTTCCCGACGAGACCTACATTCTTCGGGCGGGCGTGTTCAACCTGGGATTCATCGCCCTTTCGACCGATTCCCTCCCCTTCCGCCAGTGGTGGAAGAAGCGGTTGGATCGCGACTGTCGTATCTCCCAAGCCGAAGGACTCTTCGTCGACCAACGCTGGATCGACTTGGTCCCTGGCCTGTTCGACCACGCCATCATCCGCGATCCAGGCTTCAACGTCGCCTACTGGAATCTGTCCACACGCAAGGTCACCCGGGTGGGTTCCCGCTTCATGGTCGATGACCGTTCCTTGCGCCTGTTTCACTTCAGCGGGTTCTCGCCCCTCGACCCCCACTTACTGAGCCGGCACCTGGCCAATGGCCGCGCCCGCGTCCATTTGGCCGATCAGCCGGCTCTCGCCCGAATCTGCTCTCGCTATGCGAAGAGCCTGCTCGATGCCGGTTATCTCGAGGCCCAGCGGTCCGCGTATCGGTTCAACTACGCGGCGAATGGAATTCCCATTGACCGGCGGCTTCGAAACGCCTACCGGCTGGCGGTGCTCGAACGGGAGCCCCTGTCAGCTGAGGTGCTTCCCGACCCCTTCGACCCCACGGAGGCAACGGCCTTCTTCGACTGCATGTTGGACGTTCCTCCGGGCGGGGACGAGCGCACCGTCCCCCCGTACTTCGCTGAACTCCACCGGGGCCGCGTCGACCTTCAGGGCGCCTTCCCCACCCTGGAAGGAGAGGGCGCAGTGCGCTACCTCGAGTGGGTGGAGCGCTCGGCCCGACTCGAGGGATTCGTGCCTCCGCACTACCTGCCGCCCTATCGACCCCCTCCTCCCCTGCTGGTACGCCCACGCCATGAGGCATTACCCCAAGGGGTCAACGTCATCGGGTATCTCGACGCGGAGGACGGAGTAGGTGAGCTGGCCCGCCAATTCGGACGAGTGCTGGCCGCGGCGCGCATCGAGCACTCGCTGGTCCCCTATGCCCACACACCGACCCGCCGCTTCGCCGCGCTACCCGGCTCCGTCGGTGTGGCCGAGTTCGACATCAACCTGATCTGCGTCAATGCCGATGAACTGGCGCTCTTCTTCGCCCGCCAGCTGGAGGGCTACCACCGACCGCACGCAACGGTCGCCGTTTGGGCATGGGAGGTGGCCCAGTTCCCTGCCTGGATGCAGCGGAGCGATCACTTCGTCGACGAGATCTGGGTGCAGAGCGCCCATACGGCGGCCGCAGTTGCCCCGATGACCGACAAGCCGGTCGTCGTGATGCCACCACCCGCTACCGACCGCACGGTTCCCCAACTCACGCGGTCCGAGCTGGACTTGCCCGAAGGATTCCTCTTCTTGTTCTGCTTCAGCTACCTCTCGGTCTTCGAGCGAAAGAATCCGATTGCCGTGGTCGAAGCCTTCAAGCAAGCGTTTCGTCCGGGCGACGGACCTCAACTCGTCATCAAGAGCGTCCAGGGCTGGCGGTTCCCCGCCGATCGAGCGCGATTGCGGGCGGCAGCGTGCGGTCGGTCCGACATCCACTTCATCGACACCTATGAGTCCTCGATTCGCCAGCAGGCGCTCATCGGCAATTGCGACTGTTACGTATCGCTCCATCGGGCCGAGGGCTACGGCTTTACCATGGCCGAGGCCATGTCCTACGGGAAGCCGGTCATCGCCACCGGCTATTCGGGAAACTTGGAGTTCATGAACGAGGACAACAGCTTCCTGGTCCCGAGCCAGCTCCAGCCCATTCCCTATGGATGTGACCCTTACCCGCCTGGTGGACCTTGGGCCGAGCCCGACGTTGGCGCGGCCGCCGAACTGATGCGCACGACCGTGGCAGACCCCCACCTGGCCGCTCGCACAGGATCCCGTGCCCAGGCCGACTTGGCCACCCTCCACTCGCCGGCCAGCCGAGCCAATTTCGTCAGGTCGCGGCTGGAACGGCTGCGGAGCCGCGCATGACGACCGATCGGTCCGGATACGGCGCGCCGGCCAACGACAGGCTCTCCGGCGAAGTGCGGTTTCACCAGTTGTACGCCGATGGACCGAGCCGAGCCGCCAAGAGCGGGAGCCCGCTGCTCCGGCCCTTTCGGCGCCTGGCCGTCCGTCTCACGCATGGAATCCGCGACCACCAGCGAGAGATCGACCTGGCCCTCCTCGAATCCGTCCATCAAGCCATCGCCGAGACTGTTCAGACGCGAGCCATAGCGATGGCCGCTCGAGCGGAGGTGGTCACCGCTTCTGAGGCATCGATCCAAGCAACAGCAGAGGCGGCCACCAACCGGGACCAGATTGGGTCTTTGGTGGATACTGCCGCTCGCTTTCAGCGCTGCACCGAGGATGTCGAAGCCCGCTTGGCCGTGGCCGTGGCGCTCAACGATGAACTGAGCCTTGCCGTTGATGCCCTCCATTCCGAGGTCGAATCTTCTCGCTCGGACGCCATGGCGACCTCGGGTCGGCTCCAACAAATCGACGAGGCCCTGCACGCGTCGTCGTGTCGTCTGACGGAGGAACTTGCCAGCGCCACTCGCATGTTGGCCAAGGAGATCGCCGATGTCCGTGACGAGCTCCTTCGGCAACGAGTCATGACCGAGAAGATGGGATTCATCTACCAGGACCTGACATCGGCTCCGTTCATGACCGAGGCCCATGATCTCCGCCTGAGGGACGCTCAGGGCCGCCAGGTGATGGGTTTCGAGGCTCCGTGGGACTCGCGGGAGATGTATGCAGGATTCGAGGAGGTGTTCCGCGGCGAAGAGTCAATGATCCGTGATCGCCAGCGTGGATACGTCGAGATCCTTCGTGACGCTGCCCCGGTGGTGGAACTCGGGCCTGGACGAGGTGAAATGCTCGAGCTGTTGGCGGAGGCAGGGGTATCGGCCGTCGGAATCGACTTCGATCCCGTCATGACCGGGCGCATCCGATCCAAGGGTCTGGCCGTGGAGTGCAGGGACGCCCTCCAGTATCTGGACGCTCAGCCCGACGGCTCGATCGGCGCGATCTACTCCTCACAATTCGTCGAGCACCTCGTGGGCGATCGAGTGATCGCCCTGATCCAGATGGCCCACCGGAAGCTGGTGCCCGGCGGACTTTTCGTGGCCGAGACCATCAACCCCCACTCACCACGGGCCCTCAAGGCCTTCTGGGTGGACCTGACCCACGCCCATCCGATCTTTCCCGAGAGCCTGGTCGTCTGGTGTGGGCTGGCCGGGTTCTCCCAAGCCAGCGTTCGGTTTCCCCTCGGCACCGGTGACCTCGATGCCGATCTGTTGACCCAGGGGGAGTACGCCGTCGTCGCCCGGACGTCGACCGAGCGGACCTGACGGTCGAGGGCCATACGCCGGTGACCAGGGCCGACCGTGGTTGCCAGCCGATGAGGCTCGCTCTGAGACGGAGGGTGGCGTCCCCATGGCGGACCATATCGTCGCCTTCTCGGGATCATGGGAGCGAGGCGAGCCGCTCGATCCCTAGCATCGGATATGACCCGCGGAATGGGTGTCGGGCCATTCCAACTCGGAGTGTGGCCTGGTCCTGAGCAGGTCGGATACGACAAGGGCTCAGCCGAATCCCGTAAAATCAGGGGACGGCTCCGGTGCGGGCCTCGGACCCTCGGGCCGTGTGGCCTGGTCGGACAGGGCGCATGCTCACCGGAAGGGGGGCCGGCGGCTATGCCGCTCGGGAGATCGAGGAGTACGTAAGCGCACATGTCGATCCAGGTGGAGACCAAGGACACAACGTCGATCAGCGACGCCGAGCTGGCCGAGATGGCCGACCTCTGCGTCGACCGCGAGCCCCATTTCGACATCGGATTCCTGTCGAAGCAGGTCGAGGAATGGGTGCTCGTCACCCGGGCCCGGGAGGGCAACAAGCTGCGCGGCTTCTCCTTCTCCACCCTCGAGCGCATCGGCGGCACTCCGTCACTGCTCATCGGTCTCGCCGCCATCGATCGCACGTCTCGAGCGGAGACGGCGCTGCGGGCCATGATGGCCGACAAGTACCGCCGAGCGGTGCTCGGCCTTCCCCGACGAGGACGTTCTCGTCGGGACCCGCCTCCTGGCCGCCGACGGCTACCGGGCCTTCGCCGGCCTGTCCGACGTGGTGCCCGGACCCGACCGCAAGGCGACGGGCGAGGAGCGGGCCTGGGGCCGGCGCTTGGCCAAACGGTTCGGGGCCGACGGCCGGATCGACGACCGCACCTTCATCGTGGCCGGCGACGGTGGCGATGCCGGCGGGTTCGACTTCGTGTCGCCCAAGTCGACGCCCGCCCCCGAAGTCGCCGCCTTCTTCAAGGGGGTCGACCCGGTCTCCGGCGCGCGGCTCGTGGCCTTCGGCTGGGCCATGGCCGAGGACCTAGCCTCGGGCAAGCTCGGACGCTGACCGCCTTCGGGCGGCAAGTCCAGCTGTCGGCGGCCGGCCAGAGCCATACCATGGTCACGTGAAGGTCTCGACCCGTGGCGACTACGCCTGCCGGGCGCTCCTGTCCTTGGCGCTCCACGCCGACGAGGACGGCCCGACAGCTGTGCGAGACATCGCCGAGCGAACCGGTCTTCCCCAGCCCTATCTCGAGCAGATCCTGCTCGCCCTCAAGGGAGCGGGGCTCGTTCGATCGAAGCGAGGAGTGGGAGGCGGCTACGTGCTCGCCCGCTCGCCGGAGGACATCACGCTCTCCCAGATCGTCTCAGCGGTGGACGGCCCCATCGTGGCCGGCGACTTCGGCCTACCCCACGAGAACGGCGCCTGTGACCACGAAGGGCAGTGCGTGCTGCTCGCCGTCTGGGCCGACGTAGGCGAGTACATGCGCACCCACCTCGACTCCTTCACCTTGGCCGACATGGTGGCCCGGGCCCAGGGCCGGGTGCCGGCCCTCCGCCAGAGCGCCGGCTGACATCCTCCGCCCGGCCGGGTCCATGAACCC
Source organism: uncultured Acidimicrobiaceae bacterium (assembly GCA_963774915.1). Classification (GTDB taxonomy): domain Bacteria; phylum Actinomycetota; class Acidimicrobiia; order Acidimicrobiales; family RAAP-2; genus CAVSNH01. The sequence continues at coordinate 474,425 of CAVZGR010000002.1, forward strand.
GGCCCGCGTGGCTCATGCTCGTCATCGGCGTGGCCGTACATCCTCCTCGACGGCGCCATGCCGTCGTCAAGCTGCTCATCGTTCCCCGCGCCGCCGGTCGTTCGTGTCGCTGCCCATCCGGACCGTGCGCCGGGTCTTCGTCCGAATGGCTCTGCTGGCCCGCACTTCGACGGGCTCGACCGCGTCCTGGCCGTCTCGGAGCCCGTGGCCCTCGTGCTGCAACTGGCCGCGTGGCTGGCCGATCGCCGTCTTCGGCTTCACCTTGATCGGTTGGGGACTTTGGAGCGGCCCGTTCGTCACCGCCTTCTCCGAAGCGGGTTCCTCCGTCTTCACGCTTGGGTTCACCCTCGACCGCACGACCGGTGGGCGGGCCATGGACTTCGTGGCCGCAGGGTCGGCCTCGTCCTCGTGGCCTTGCAGATCGCCTACCTGCCCACTCTCTACAGCGCCTACAACCGCCGCGAGACGCTCGTGACCTTGCTCGAAAGCGGGCAGGGCCACCGGCTTGGGGCCCCGAGATGCTGATTCGCCATCAGCTCATCTCGAGCGTCGCCAACCTGCCCTTCCTCTTCGCTGAATGGGAGCGTTGGGCGGCGGACGTGGCCGAGAGCCATACCAGCTATCCGTCGCTGCTTACTTCGCTCGCCGCGGGCGAAGAACTCCTGGATCGTGAGCCTGATCTGTGTCATGGACGCGGCCGCCCTCTACTTAGCGGTGGACCCGGAGCACGCTCCCATCGAGGCCCGCATGTGCGTGCGGATGGGCTTCACCAGCCTCCGCGACATCGCCCAGGTGCGGCGCATCCTTTCGACCCCGATCCCGATTCCCGACGACCCGATCACCTTGCCCAAAGAGGAGTTCGTGTCGGCCTGCGAGCGCTTGACGGCCATCGGTTTTCCCATGAGCCGATCCGTCGAGGACGCCTGGCCCCACTTCCGGGGCTGGCGGGTCAACTACGAGGCGGTGGGCTACGCGCTGGCCTGGTCCCTCAATGCCCCGCCGGCCCGTTGGACGGGCCCGCGCCGATGGGCCGGGGCCGAGACCCTCGTCCCCGTCCGACCCGTCGACCGCCAACCGTCGGCCCCTCTCGAGTCTCACTGAGGGTTTGTTCGGGATCTTCGGGCTGCCTGCCGATTAATTAATTTTCGAACGGCGATTTTGTCAGCTTACCCTGACGGCCGTTGTCAGCTTTTGCTGACAAATTCGACCTTTTCAAAAATTAAATTCGGGAATGCTGTCGACGACCGAGCCGCGATCGCCGCCACAGCCCCGCATTGGCGACGGGACTGACTCAGTGCTGGTTCCAAGCGACGACGACGGGTTGCTCCCGCTCCCACCCGAGCTCGCTCATCGATGCCGCCCCGAGGACGAAGTAGCGACCGCCCTCGGCGTCGAGCCCCAGCCACCGGGCGGCCAGCACCCGCAGCAGGTGGGCGTGGGCCACGCAGGCCACGTCTGCCGGGAACAGCCCGGACCCGGGCGATGGCCCGGTCGACCCGGCGGGTCACGTCGGCCAGCGTCTCGCCTTCGGGGGCGCCGTCGTCGAAGAGGTTCCAGCCCGGTCGCTCTTGGCGGATATCGAGCCGTGGTCCGGCCCTCGTAGGTCGCCGTAATCCCATTCGGCCAGATCCTCGAGGATCTCCTCCTCCGGCATCGAGGCCCAGGTGGGCGCTCGTCTGGCGGGCCCGCAGCAGAGGGCTCGTGAACACCGCAGCGAGCTTGACCCCTTTCAGCAGGCTGCCGCACCGCAGCCAGTTGGTCCTCGGCCCCGGGAAGAAGCGGCAGGTCGGTGCGGCCCGTATGGCGTCGCGACCGGCTCCACTCGGTCTCCCCGTGGCGGATCAAAAGGCACCGATGGTGGGTAGAGGTCATCGGGACAGCCGAGCATTCCGAAGAACAGGGTGCAACCGGGCCCAAGGGCTGACACGGTCTTCGGGACCTGGCCCGGCCACCCACCGGCGCCTGCGCGGCCCTATGTCGAGGAATGGACCCGAGGGGTCCGCGGACGTTGATATAAGCGTCACCGCGAGGACGAGGAGTTGGATTGGCAACGATCACGATGACCAGCAAGGACAGCGAAGAGCCGCCGCAATCGAACCGGGGCAAGGCGACGAGCCCCCGAAGACGAGGCCGAGCGCATCTGGACGCCGGGTCACGGGCCCGTCGTCCCGGAGCTCGGAGGCCGACAGCCTCGGGCCTCTTCTTGCGCGACCTCGACCTGCACCCACTGCCCGACCACGAGGCCCAGACCGAACTGGCCAAGCGGGTGGCGGCCGGCGACGAGGCGGCGCGACCGCGAGATGGTGGCGGCCAACCTCCGGCTGGTCGTGCACTGGGCCCGGCGCTATCAGGACCGAGGCGTCGATCTGCCCGACCTCATCCAAGAGGGCACCTTCGGCCTCATGCGGGCCGTCGACAAGTTCGACTGGGAGCGGGGTTTCCGCTTCTCCACCTATGCCACCTGGTGGATCCGCCAGGCGCTGCAGCGGGCCGTCCAGCAGCACGGCCGGACCATCCGGCTGCCCATGGAGGTGGCCGAGCGCAACCAGCAGGTGGACGCGGCCACTTGGGAGCTCACCCATCAGCTGCAGCGGGCGCCCACCGACGACGAGCTCGACAACGCCACCAACACCAACGCGGGCATGCGCGAGGACCTGGCCCGAGCGGCCCGGGTGGTGGCCAGCCTCGACCAGCCGGCGACCACCGACTCGACGGCCACGCTCGGGGACCTGGTGTCGACCGACCTCAGTGAATTCGAGGACGAGCTGGCCACCGATCTGACCCTCGACCTCGTGCGTCGAGGCTGTCGGTCGGCTGACCGACCTCCAGCGGGAGGTCATCCACCACCGCTTCGGGTTCGGTGGTGACGAGCCGGCCTCGCTGCAGACCACGGCCGAACGGCTGGGCATCGGCGTGCGCAAGGTGCGCCAGGCCGAGGCCGAGGCGCTCGAGGTGCTGGCCGGCAGCGACATGCTGGAAGCCGTGCACCAGGCCGCCTGACCGGCCCGCCCGAGTCTGCATGCCCGAACCCTACGTGCACGTGGCCGCTCCAGACGACCCCCCGGGTGCCTCAGGAGCCGAGGGTGGCGAGCAGGTCGCTGAGAGGTCGGGGGGCAGCTCCGAGGTGAACTGCATCGGCGCTCCGGTCACCGGATGGTCGAAGCGCAGCTCGCGCGGCATGGAGGAACGGACGGCCGGGTTCCGTCATGTGGCCAGCGTGCGACCCCGGCCGTAGACGTCGTCGCCCACCAGAGGGTGGCCGATGGCGGCCATGTGGACCCGGATCTGGTGGGTCCGACCGGTCTCGAGCGACACCCGGAGCAAGGAGGCGGGCGGAGCGGCTCGCGATGCGCCGGTCCACTTCGTAGTGGGTGCGGGCCGGGCGCCCCCGCCGGGTGACGGCCATGCGGGTCGGCGCCCGCGGAGAGCGGCCGACCGGGGCGTCGACCACCCCCCGGGGGGAATCGACGACGCCGTGGACGAGGGCGCGATAGCGCCGACCCATCTGCCGTTCGGTCAGCTGGTCGACGAGCCCGTCGTAACGGCCCTCCGTGTCCGGGCCACGACGAGCAGCCCCGAGGTGCCTCGGTCGAGGCGGTGCACGATCCCGGGGCGGTCGGCGTCGGCGCCGGCTTGTTCCGGCCAGCGCCGGCGAGGTCGGGGAACCGGGCCAGGAGCCCGTGCACCAGCGTGCCTTGCACGGTTGACCGGCACCCGGGTGCACCACGAGGCCGGCCGGCTTGTACCACGACCACGATGGCATCGTCGGCGAAGACGACCTCGAAGGTGATCGAGTCGTCGGCCACCGGTCCCGGACGACCCGGTCCGCCTCGGCAGCGTCGTCGACCACCAAGCGCTGGCCAGCCTTGAGCACGCGGCTGCCCCGCCGCACGACGTCACCGTCGAGGTGGACACCGCCGTCAGCCACAAGGGCCAGCGCCGATGCCCGCGATCGGTCGGTGAGAGAGCGACAGCGCCCGATCGACGCGTACGCCGTCGAGGCTGGTCGGCACCTCGATGTCGAGATGCGCCATCAGCGTCGGGCGCGCCACATCGATATGACGACGAGAGCGCCGCCGACCACGATGCACGAGTCGGCCACGTTGAAGGTGGGCCAGACGTGGAGAGCGATGAAGTCGACCACCGCACCGTGATGACCCCGAAGGGCACGGTCGGCGAGGTTTCCGAGCGCGCCGCCGAGGACGAGACCCAGCGCCGCCGCCCGTCCCCGGGTCGGGGAGCGCCATACAAAGACGCAGAGGACGACGACGAGGACAGCGGCGATGAGTGCCAGCCACACGGTGGCCCCGGTGAACAGGCTGAAGGAAGCGCCGGTGTTGAACGACAGCTCGAAGTCGAGGGGCCCGAGCACATGGAGTCGGACCGTGCGCCAACCGATCGAGGGCCCACCACTTGGTGAGCTGGTCGGCCGCCACCACCAAGGCGGCAATGCCACCGCCGAGAGCCAGGTTGACCCAGTGCGCCCCTCCCCTGCCCCGCGCCGAGGAGAACGATGGCGCGGCCCGGGTCAGCGCCGTGACAGACCGCCGCTCTTGCACGCCACGCACAGTCGGGCGAAGGGCAACGCCCGCAACCGCGCCTTCGGGATCGGCTGATGGCATCGCTCGCAGGCGCCGTACGTCGTCCGCTCGATCTTGCGCAGCGCGTCGTCGATCTCCTCGACGGCCAGGGTGGCCTGCACGGAGAGAGCCAGATTGCGCTCGCGGTCGACAGTGACCGTGCCCCCTTCACCCGACTCCTCGTCGAACTGCACGTCGCCGGGCTCGCGCTCGAGGGCCAGTGAGTCGGCCTCGGCCCGCAGTGAGACTGCGCCTGGCCCTCGTAGACCGAGCGCTCGGCCAGGAGGAGTTCGCGCTGTTCGGCGAGGAACTTGGTGTCACTGGCATACGGGCGGACCTCGGGCTTGGGCCGTGCCGCGGGCGTCGGTGCGGCCGAACCGGTGGCGGACCGGGCCGGAGCCGACTTCTCGGCCACCGCCTTCTGTCGGGGGCGCCTTCGTCGCCGATGCTTTCTTGATCGGCGGTTGCCGCTTTCTTCGGGGCGCTGCCTTCTTGGCCGGTGCCTTCTTGGCCGCAGGCCGCCGCTTTGCCGACTTCGGGCGCTGCCTTCTTCGGGGAGCGCCTTCTTGGCCGGCGCGCGGTCTTCTTGGCCGGCGCCGACTTCTTGGCCGACTTCGCCGGCTGTCGCCGTCGTCTTGGTGCGTCGCTTTCTTCGACCGGACGCGGCGACTTGGTCCGGCCTTGGCCGCCAGGCTTCTTCGCTGCCGTCACATCGACCTCCTCGAGGACGCTTCACACCGTGGCGTCCGCCCGGCGGGCGCGTCGTCCCAGGTGATTCCCGGCTCCAGGTGGGCGGGTGACCCTACCGTGCCCGCGACCCGGCGGCAATCCCGCCGAGAGCCGGAGGGACGATACCGGGATCGCCGACGGTGCCGAGCATGACCGGCGTCGACCGGCCGGGTGCTCTGCCCTAGATGGGCAGCGCGGCGCTGTTCCCCGGAGCGCGCACCGCCTCGCTCTGGCGGTTGGGACCGGAGGCCGGGGCGAGCCGTCGTGCTCGGAATCGTCCACCCTTGCCCTTGTCGGGCCCGGACGAAACCGACGGCGCTGCGTCAGCGGCCGGCATCGCTCTCGGACGCGGGCCCGCCTGCCGATCGACCCGATCCGGGCGCAGCGGTCGAGGCCGATGCCGATGGCGGCGCTGAAGCTCCCGGAGGCGGGGGCGGCGGCCGAGTTCCCGACTGCGACGATGGCTCTCCTGCTTGGCTGTGGCTGCGTTCGTCGCCTTCCTCGGGATGCACGTTGGCATCCACCCACTTGAGGATGTCGGTCAGCGCTTGGCGGAGCCGAGCCCGCTCGTCTCTCGAGATGGCGCGACATGAGCTCGACCTCGTTGGTGAGCCTGGTCCGCTTTTCCTCGAGCCGCCCGATCTCCTCGCGAAGGCGCCCTTCGGACTGGGCAACGATCTGTTCGGCCTTGGACTGTGCCTCGCCGGTGATGGCTCGGGCCTTGGACTCGGCTTCGGCGAGGACCCGAGAGGCCTCGGCCTCCGAGTCCGTCTTGGTCTGGTCGACGAACTTTTGGGCCAGCAGCAGCGTGCGCTGCAGGGTGTCGTCGGCCACCGCAGGTGCGGGCGGCGGCGGTGGCGGCGGTGGGACGACCTGGTTCTCGAGCATCTCCTCCAATTGCGAGATGCGCTCGGCGGCCTGCCGCAGCCGTTCACCGCCCTGGCGGAGTTGCTCCTGGAGACCTTCGGCCTCGACGGCCGCCTTCTCGAGGTACTCGTCGACGTCGTCCCGGTGGTACCCCTTCAGGGTCTCCCGGAACTCGACCGTCCGGAGCGAATCGAGTGCTGATTGCGAGGCGTCCATGGGTCGCCATCGTAGCGAGGTGAAGGGGTGGGGTCACCTATGTGCCCGACTCGGGCGTCAGCCCCAGCCTCGGCTTCGCGAGGAGGACGCCGGACGGCTGCCGGTCAGATGAGCGGGATGATGACGACCTGGATCACCAGGAACACGATGATGACCGAGAGGTCGATGCCGACTCCGCCGATCCGTGCTGGCGGGATGATCGCACGAACCGGTCGAAGCACCGGATCGCAGATGGCTCGGAGCACGCCCTGCACCTTGTGGACGGGGGAGTCGTACGAGACCTGGGTCTCCACCCAGCTGAGGATCGAATAGGCGAAGAGCACGAGGACGAACAACTCGAGCACGATCCGGATGAGGGAGACGATCATGGCTGGTCACCCCTCGCTTCGGACGCCCAGCGGCGCCCATTACCGGACGTTCAGGGATTGACCAGTCCGCGGTCGGCGAGACGCTGGCGCTCTTCGTCCGAGACCTTCACGTTGGACGGGGTGAGGAGGAACACCTCGTCGGCCACTCGTTCCATGCCGCCGCTCAGGGCATAGGTCACCCCGCTGCAGAAGTCGATCATCCGCCGCTGGAGGTCACGGTCTGCGTTCTGCATGTTCACGATGACCGGCTGGTTGTTCATGAGCCGGTTGGCGATCTCCTGAGCGTCGGCAAAACGACCCGGGGCCACGATGTGCACGCGATCCGGTGCCAGCGGCCTCACCGAGGCCGTGGTGGCCGTCCGCGCCGGTCCATTGCTGCCGTTCGCCTCGGACGGTGTGATGGTGCGGATGCGAGGGCTGGTTGCCACCACTGTCGGCTCCTCGACGTCGTCGGAGTTGACCGACCGCGGCCCGACCCGCCCGACGCCTGGCGACGTTCGCGACTCGTAGTCGTCGTAGTCGTCATAATCGTCGTCGACGAGACCCAGATAGGCCATCGTCTTCTTCATGAACGATGCAGCCATGGTTCCTCCTGGGCACAGCGTAGTGCCTGGCCTCCCGGACGGGTGGAAGCCCCGAGGCTGCCCCGAGCCTGCCCCGAGGCCGCCCGACCTCAGCCCGAGCTCGCTCCTCGAGACCCGACCGGCGGCCGATCACCGAAGAGCGCCCGTCCGACGCGGACCATGGTCGACCCCTCGGCCAACGCCACCTCGAGGTCGTCGCTCATCCCGAGTGACCGGACCGGCAGGTCGAGCTCGTCGGCCAGCTGCGACCACGCGCCGGAAGCCGGCCCGCGACTCTTCGGGCGGCCCAGGAGGGCCGATGGCCATGAGCCCGCGCACGGCCAGGCCGTCGCCGAGGAGCGCCGTCACGAGCTCGGGGACCTTCTCGGGCGCCTGGCCGAGCCGGCCCGGTTGGCCGGCGATGTCCACCTGGACCAGGACGGCCGCGCCAGGGCATCGCCGGGCGATGGCCATCCCCTCTTCCTGACGGCGAGACCGACTGCCAGCAACCGACCACCGGCGCCAGCCGAGCCACCTTGTTGCGTTGCACGGCGCCGAGGAAGTGCCACACCGGCTGTTCGTCCGGTGTCAGTGCCTTCGCCTTTTCGAGGAGCTCGGAGGCGTAGTTCTCCCCGATGTCGGAGATCCCGGCGGACAGAGCGGCTCGAACCGCTTCCGGGCCGAATCCTTTGGTGACGGCGACGACGGCAACGCTCGCCGGGTCGGGAGCAGCCGAGGCGATGCGCCGCCGGACTTCGGCCACCCGATCGGCGACCTCGACCGCCGTCGGACCGGCCGACGTCACCGCTTCACCCGGTCGGTGGCCGCGTCCCCGTCGCGCCAGACGATCATCGCCTGACGTTCCGGCTCCGCTCGTACCCGGTGGGAGAACAGCCCACCACCGCAGCCGGTACACCGTGCCACCTGGTCGGCCATGGTCGACCCCGGCCTGTTCCAGCGCCATGCCGACCGCGGCCGGGAGGTCGAGAGCCGGGCGGCCGTCGGCCATCCGTCCCCGCACCTCTGGCCCGAAGGCCTCGACCAGTCCGGCCAGGTCCTTCTCCGAGAATTCGTAACAGCACGGGTGCACGCACGGCCCGAGCGCCCCTTCGATGCCTGAGGCACCCAGCTCGACCATGGCCTCGACGGCCGCAGCCACCACCCCGTCGGCCAGCCCTCGCCATCCGGCGTGCACGGCGGCGAAAACACCCTCGGGGCTCGCCAGGGCCACGGGTGCGCAGTCGGCCACGAGGATGCAGAGGGCGACCGACGCCGAGGCGGACACGAGAGCGTCACCGGTGCCGTCGGCCGCTCCCCGAATGGACGTTGTCCCCTGACGCTCGACGTCCCCCTGACGGCCCTGGCCCGGGCCCGAGCCGGCACCGACGACCACGACGCCGCTCGCCGTGCACCTGCTCGAGCCAGTGGAGTTCGCCGACCGCACGATCGGGACCGGTGACGTCGGTGGCAAACCGGAGAAGGGCTGCCGGGCCGCCTGCAGAGGCAGGCCGCAGATCGCCGGCGCTGGCATCGCTCCACACGGCCCGGACACCGCCGGGCAACCTCACATTCCTCACATTCGACACGGTCGGCACGGTCGACACATTCGACACGGTCGGCGGATCGGGCAGAGCCTCGACGCGACGTCTGCCTGACCGGTGGGCGCGGTCAGCGAAGGAAGGAGGGAACGTCGAAGTCGTCGTCGCCGAGATCGAGATCGTCGTCGGCGGGGGTGGCAAAGATGTCCTCATGGGCGGCGTCGGAGCCGAGCACGCGGCTACGGACGTCCTCGCCGCGATTGGATGTATCGGGCTGACGGCCCTGCGCTTCCCAGCGCTCGAAGCCGGCAGCGATCACCGTGACCCGCACCTCTTCGTCCATGGAGTCGTCGATGACGCTCCCGAAGATGATGTTGGCGTCCGGGTGAGCGACGCTGTGGATGATCTCTGCCGCTTCGTTGACTTCGAAGAGGCCGAGGTTGGGTCCGCCGGCGATGTTGAGGAGGATGCCGCGCGCCCCTTCGATGGACGCCTCGAGGAGCGGACTCGTGATGGCGGCGCGCGCCGCGTTGACGGCGCGTCCTTCGCCGGTCGCCGAGCCGATGCCCATGATGGCCGTGCCGGCGTTGGACATGATCATCTTCACGTCGGCGAAGTCGGTGTTGATGAGCCCGGGCACGGTGATGAGGCTGGTGATGCCTTGGACCCCCTGCATCAATACCTCGTCGGCCATCTTGAAAGCCTCGACCATCGGCGTCTTCTCGGTCGACACGGTGAGCAGGCGATCGTTCGGAATGATGATCAGGGTGTCGACCTTCTCGCGCAGGACCTGGATGCCCTGGTCGGCCTGGACTGAGCGACGACGACCCTCGAAGGTGAACGGGCGAGTGACGACGCCGATGGTCAGCGCCCCCAGATTCTTGGCGATCTCGGCCACGACCGGGGCCGCGCCGGTGCCCGTACCGCCACCCTTGCCGGCGGTGATGAACACCATGTCGGAGCCTTTGAGCGCCTCTTCGATCTCCGCCCGGTGCTCCTCGGCAGCGAGCTTCCCCACCTCGGGGTCGCTGCCCGCCCCGAGCCCTCGGGTGAGCTGACGCCCGATGTCGAGCTTGAGGTCGGCATCGCTCATGAGCAACGCCTGGGCGTCCGTGTTGACGGCGATGAATTCGACGCCTTGGAGTCCGGCATCGATCATGCGGTTCACGGCGTTCACGCCGCCGCCACCCACTCCGACCACCTTGATGACGGCGAAGTAGTTGCTCTGCGCCGGAACGGTCATGAATCCCTTACCCTCGACCAAAGGTTGAATCCGTTCCAACCAACGAGGTCGGCAACACCATACGGTTGGGCGGACGACCTGGTCAAGCAGGCTCCACCGAGCCCTCGAGGCTCACTCCAGGGCGGATGATGGCTCGGTGTCAATCAGCCACCGTCGGTGATTGTGGCACCGTCACATCGATGGTCTTCGCGCCGGTCAACGACGCGTGGGCGATGATGGCGGCAACGTCCTCGTACTTGGCGCTGAGGTCCACGGTGGTTCCGAGGAGCACGTTGAGGCCCGAGTTGAGATACAGCCTCACGGTTGCATTGGGCGATTCCGTGACGGCGACGACCTGCGCGGCGAAGGCGGGCGGAAGGCTGTGGCAGACGAGGAGCGCGGCGGCGGCACGTTGGCCCAAGGCTTGCCCCACCGGTGCCGGGGGGACACCACCGGAGGAGCCGAGGACGATGAGCACCACGAGCCCCGGGGCTTGGCTCGGGACGATGCCGAGGGTCCGCCCATGGGCATCGAGGATGGACCACTTGGTCCCCGGGCCGGCCATCTGCATCGCCGGCACCCGCTCGGTGACGCGGATCTCGACGCCGTCGGGCCACTGCCGACGAACCTGGGCGGCGGCAACGTAGGGCAGCCGCTCGACCCGGTCGGCCACGGACCCGGGGTCGACGTCGATGAGGGGCGGGTGTCCATCGAGCCCGGCCGCCGCCTCGATGGCCGCCGTCGGGGTGTTGGGGTGCTGCCCGGTGACCATGAGCACCTGCGCGCTCATCCAGGGCGTATGGAGGATGGCGAAGAAGATGCCGGCGGCCGCCACCAGCCCCACTCCGGCGCACAGCCAGGCCAGTCGTCGGCGGCCCTGGCGTCGGGCGACGTCGATTCGCCGCTCTCGGATCCGGGGGTCGATGGGGGTCATCAGGCCTTTTCTCCACCGGGCGGCCCGACCGGGGCCGGCGCTTGCGAACCCGACCATCTGCACCTCGGGGACGAGGTCCACACCTGTCGCCTCTCGCACCACGGCCCGCACCCGATCGATGAGGGCGGCGACGTCATCGGCCGAGCCACCGTCGTCGCACTGGATGAAGTTGGCGTGCTTGGTGGAGACCTCGGCGCTCGCCCAGCGCTTCCCTTTGAGACCGCAGGCGTCGATGAGTCGTCCGGCCGAGTCACCCGGCGGATTGGTGAACACCGATCCGGCGTTGGACCCGCCGGGCTGGTTCTCCCGTCGCCAATGGACGATCTCGGCGATGAGGGCGACCGCCTCCTCGGCGTCGCCCGGAACGAGCCGATGGCGGGCAGCTGTCACGACTTGGTGGGAAGTGAGGGCCGAGTGCCGGTAGCCGAGGGCCAGACGTGCCGCCGGCCACTCCTCGGCGGTGGCCACCTGAAGGTCGACCCACCGGAAGGAAACCAGGGTGGCGGCCGTGTCCGAGCCATGACCGCCGGCGTTCATGTGGACCGCTCCGCCAACCGATCCGGGCACGCCCACCGCCCACTCGAGACCCCTGAGGCCGGCGGCCGCCGTCCGGCGGGCGAGCACGGGAAGGCTCACGGCCGCACCGGCGACGACCTCGGTCCCCTCGACGGCGATCTGTTCGAACCCCTGACCGAGGACGATGGCCAGCCCGGCGAAGCCATCGTCGGCGACGAGCAGGTTGGAGCCGCGCCCAACGGCCAGCACGGGAACGGCCCCGCCGACCTGACGGTAGGCGCGAGCCACGGCCACCAGCTCTTCCTCGTCGGCGGGCTCGGCCATGAGGGCGGCCGCACCCCCTACCCGATAGGTGGTGCGTGCACCGAGCGGCTGGTCGCGGGCGGCCAGGCCGCCGAGGGCCACGGCCAGTCCGTCGAGCGCGGTCGAATCCGCCATCAACGCCGTCACCCCTCGAGCTCGGCCACGAGCTCGTCGGGCACCGACGTGAGGTCGCCGGCCCCGAAGGTGAGACAGAGGTCGCCGGGCTGGAGCAGTTGCGACACGAACGGGACGAGCTCGGCGCGGGAGGCCACGTAGTGCACGGGCTTGTCGGGAAACGCCTCCTGCACGGCATCGGCCACCGTCTGGCCCGACACCCCGGGGATGGGGGCCTGGCCGGCCGAGTAGACGTCGGTGACGACCACCACGTCGGCGTCGGCGAAGGCCGGACCGAACTGGGGGCCGAGCTCGGCCGTCCGTGTGAAACGGTGCGGCTGGAAGACAGCCACCACCCTGCGCCATCCACCATTTTTGGTCGCGGCCAAAACGGCGCGTACCTCACCGGGTAGGTGGCCGTAGTCGTCGACGAAGGTCACGCCTCGGGACGAACCGCGGAACTCGAAGCGGCGAGCCACACCCCCGAAGCGGGCCAAGGCAGCCGCCGCTGCCGGCGGCGGTGCTCCCGCGGTGATGGCCGTCACCGCTGCAACCGCCGCGTTGCGGGCGTTGTAGGCGCCCGGGACCGGCACCTCGAGGTGCAGGTCCGGCCGCTCGTCGGGGAAGACGAGGTCGAAGGACACCGAGCTGCGGTCGAGCTCGAGCCGGGCCAGACGATGTGTGCAACCGGCGCCCATCCCCACGAGGTCGGCGTCGTGAGCTCGGCCGATGGCCGCGGCCACTTCGTCGTCGCCGCCGACCACCCGTTTCCGGGCCGAGGCACAAAACCGGTCGAAGGCGCCGCGCAATGCGTCGAAATTGCCGTAGTGGTCGAGATGGTCCGCCTCGACATTGGTCACGACCGCGATCTCCGGTTGGAGGGCGAGGAAGCTGCCGTCGCTCTCGTCGGCCTCCACCACCAGCCACTCGCCGTCGTCCCACACCGCGTTGGTCCCGACCGCATTGAGGTCACCCCCGATGATGAACGAGGCATCCATCCGGGCCTCGACCAGGATGAGGGCCAACATCGAGGCGGTCGTCGTCTTGCCATGGGTCCCCGCCACGGCGATGGACCGCTTGAGCGCGGCCACGCCGGCCAGCGCCTCGGCCCGGGTCAGGACGGCGACGCCACGCCGGTGGGCCTCGACCAGTTCGGGGTTGTCATCGACGATGGCGGGCGACGAGGTCACGACATCGGCACCGACCACGTTGTCGGCCGAATGTCCGATGGCCACGGGGATCCCGCTGGCGATCAGCCGGTCGGTGACCGGCGAGGCCCGCAGGTCACTGCCGCTCAATCGGTGGCCCATGGTGGCGAGCACGGTGGCGATGGCCGACATGCCCGCCCCGCCGATGCCCACCACGTGGACGTGCTGTGGACGCGCCGGGTCGACCGACCACCGCTCAGCGACCATGGGAGACCTCGCCATCGGGACCTTGTGGCGCAGGACGAGCGTGGGCCTCGACCAGCCGGGCACCGGCTGCGGCCGCGTCTCGGCGTCCGAGAGCAGCCGCGGCGCGGCCCATCGCGGCAAGGCGCGCCCCGTCGGCCAGCAGCTCGTCGAGCAGCCGGCGCAGGGTGGCGCCGTCGCAGTCCTGGTCAGGCAGGATGCGAGCGCCCCCGGCCCGTTCGAGCACCCGCGCGTTGGCCGTCTGGTGGTCGCCGGGGGCGCCCGGCAAGGGGACGAGGACGGCCGGGCAACCGGTGACGGCGAGCTCGGCCACGGTCATGGCTCCGGCCCGGCAAACCATCACGTCGGCGGCCGCATAGAGCAGCTCCATGTGCTCCTCGTAGGGCACCCGGCGAACCAACGGACCACCGGCCGATGGCGTCGAGTCGGCTGCCGTCCGACCAGTCCCGCCGTCCGACGACGTGGTAGACGGCCCGGTCGCTTCGGCCCCGCCACTCGTCGACCAGGTCGCAGGCCGCCTCATTGATGCGACGGGCCCCGAGCGAGCCCCCAAACACGCCGACCACGGGGATGTCCTGGGGCAGGCCGAGGGAGTCGCGGGCCGCGGCGCGGGTCGCGGCGTCACGGACCACGGCGCTGATGGACGGGCGCACCGGCGTGCCGGTGACCACGGCCCGCGGCAGCGGTGTCCCCGGCCACCCCACCGCGCTGGCCCGCGCCATGCGACCGAACAGCCGGTTGGCGGCACCGGGAACGGCGTCGACGTTGACCAGCACCAGCGGGACCCGCAGGAGGACGGCGGCCGTCGACGGCGGCCACACTGGCATAGCCCCCGACCGACACCACCACCCGCGGGCGAAGGCGCTGCACCAGGCGGTAGGCGGCGACCGCGGCGGTGACCAGCTCCACGATGGCGACCACGTCGGTGGCCAGGTCACGGGGACGCAGCCGCCGCACGATGCCCCGGCCGGCCAGCAGCGTGACCGGGAAGCCGCGGCCGGCGAGGGCCGTCTCGTCCTGACCGCGTCTCGAGCCCACGAATTCGGATCTCGTCGTGGGGGTGCCCGTCGGCCACCAGCGCCTCGGCCACGGCCAGGGCCGGCTCGAGGTGGCCGGCCGTGCCCCCACCGGCGACGAGGGCGAAACGGAGGGAGGGGTGCCGCGCCGTCCGGTCGGCGGACCCCGCAACGAGCCGCCTGTCGCTCACGCCGTCCGCAGGCGTCGCCGGCGCCGGGTGACGGTCGGCGCCGCTCGTTCCTGTGCGGCGATATTGAGAAGGATGCCGGAGGCAGCCAGGGTGACGACGAGGGACGAGCCGCCGAAGGACACGAAGGGCAGCGGGATGCCGGTCACGGGCAGGATGCCGATGACCGCGCCCACGTTGATGATGGCCTGGCTGGTGATCCAGGTCGTGACCCCGACGGCCAACAGGCTGCCGAACCGGTCAGGGGCGCGGGTGGCGGCTCGGAAGCCGAACCAGGCGAGGGCGAAGAACAAGCCGAGGAGCAGCACCGCACCCACCAAACCGAGCTCCTCACCGACCACCGAGAAGATGAAGTCGGTATGGGCGTTGGGCAGGATCCCCCATTTTTGGCGGCCGCCGCCCAGTCCGAGGCCGAAGAGGTGGCCCGACCCGAGGCCGACGAGCGACTGCCAGACCTGGTAGCCCGAGCCCGAGCGGTGGGCACTCGGATCGAGGAAGGAAAGGATGCGGTCGCGGCGGTAGGGGTCGGCCACCCCGACGATGAAGGCGACGCCGGCAAAGGCGGAGATGACCCAGACGATGGGCTTCATGGGGACGCCCCCCATGAAGAGGATGGCGAAGGTGATGCTGGCCAGGACGAGGGCCGTGCCCATGTCGGGCTGCTTGAGGATGAGGAGCGCAGTGATGCCGAAGACGGTGAGGACGGGGGCGAGCGCCCGCTTGGTCTCCGACAACCGGTCGGCCCGGCGGGTGAGCAGGTCGGCGGCGAAGACGGCCATGGCCAGCTTCATGAGCTCCGACGGCTGGAACTGCAGGGCGCCGAACCCGACCCAGCGCGATGAGCCACCGGATGTGACACCGACGCCGGGCACCAGGACGGCCACGAGCAAGCCGACGGAGACCACGAGCAATGGCGCGCGCAGCGCCCGCCACCTGCGGTAGTCGACGCGGGCGCAGAGGATGAGCGCCACGATGCCGACCGCCATCCAGAGGCCCTGGCGCAAGAGGATGGCCCACGTCGAGCCGTAGAGCTGCAACGAGATGATCGGCGAGGCCGAGCCGACCATGACCAGGCCGAAGACACAGAGGACGCCGATCAGACCAGCCAGGGTGGTTGCCGTCGGGAGCTGGGACGGATGGAGCCACCGGCCCGGCCGAAGACGGCGGATGGTGTCGCTCGACGCTCCCCGCCGCAGCGGCGACCGCAGCGACCGCAGCGATCGCAGCGGCGGCACCGATCGCACCGGCGGGGACGCCTCATCTGCTGGAACCGGCCGCAGCTGGGGCACCGATGCAGTGGCGGTGGCCGCGGCCACCGGCGACCGGGTCTGGCGGGGAACCGCCACCACTCCCCCGGTGGCGCCGGCCGGGCCGAGGGGTGGCGGGCCCGGCTCCGATCCCGAGTCGAGGTGAGAACCGGGCTCACGGCAACGTCACCTTCCGTCGGCCCCCTCCGATAGGCGCGCCGACACCCGAGCTCCGCACCTCCACCCCCCTAGCCTCGTCCACTGGCCCGGCTGGGTGGTGGAAATCGATCCGGCCGCCGACCTGCCCCATCGGTGCTCCCCCGTTCACGTGAACTTGGAGACGGTGAGGAAGTCGCCGTAGAAGATGCCGAGCCCGAGGGCCGCGAACAGCCCGGCGAGGATCCAGAACCGCACGATGACGGTCGTCTCGGGCCAACCCAGGAGCTCGAAATGATGGTGGACCGGGGCCATGAGGAACACCCGGCGCCCGAAGAACTGGAAGCTCACCACCTGGATGACGACCGACAGCGTTTCGATCACGAAGAGCCCGCCGATGATCGCGAAGGAGTAAGTCGAGGTTCATGAGGAGGCAGAGGGCGGCGAGCCCCGAACCGATGGCCAACGAGCCGGTGTCGCCCATGAAGATGCGGGCCGGCGCCGCGTTCCACCACAGGAACCCGAGGCAGGCACCGGCCAGGGCCACCGCGGCCAGGGCGAGGTCGAGCGCATCGTGGACGTGGTAGATGGCGAAGTGCCGGTACTGCCAGTAACCGATGACGGCCAGGCAGGCGAAGCAGAAGGTCGAGGAGCCGGCGGCGAGGCCGTCCAGTCCGTCTGTGAGGTTCACGGCGTTGGCCGAGGCCACGATGATGACGGTGGCCCAGACCACCCACAGGGCAGTGCCCATGTGCAGACCGATCGAGTCGTAGCGGGTGAACGACAAGGTGGTCGAGGCATGGGCCCATTCCACGGCCAGGGTCGAGACCACGACACCGAGGGCGACCTGGGCGGCGAACTTGCCCCGCTTGTTGAGCCCGAGGCTCCGGCGGTGACGGACCTTGATCCAGTCGTCGGCAAAACCGATGACGGTCGCCCCGACCAAGGTGAGGATCACGAGGTCGCCTGAGCGGCTGAACGTCACACCCGGGACCGCATGGGCGCAGAGGAACCCGACGACCATGGCACCGACAATGCAGATGCCGCCCATGGTGGGCGTACCCGCCTTGGCGATGTGCACCTGTGGACCGTCCTCGCGGATCTGCTGGCCGATGTTGTGACGGACGAGCCAGCGGATGAACAACGGGGTCGACAGCACGGCCACCCAGAGGGCCACGCCCCCCGAGGTCATGAGCGAGATCACGTTCGGTCCCCTACACCGGCGCGACCGGCGCGACCGGCGCGACCAGAGCGACCGGCGCGGCCGGACCGCTCGAGTGCGCCGCGGGCCTCCAGCCGGTCGTCGAAGGGCACGCTCACCGCCCCCGCGGTCTGGGTGTCCTCGTGGCCCTTGCCGGCCAAGAGCACGACGTCGCCGGGGCGGGCAACACCAAGCGCTCGGTCGATGGCCGTCCGACGATCGACCTCCACCACCAGCTCGGCTGCGCCCTGCATGCCCGACCGCACGGCGTCGATGATGGCCATCGGATCCTCGGAGCGCGGGTTGTCGGAGGTGAGCACGACCACGTCAGCCTGGCTGTCGGCCACCGCCCCCATCTCCGGGCGCTTTCCAGGGTCTCGGTCGCCGCCACAACCGAACAGGCAGACCACCCGGCCGCCTTCGGCGACGTCACGAGCGGCCGACAGGGCGCCGGCCAAGGCGGCCGGCGTGTGGGCGTAGTCCACCACGACCACAAAGGGCGGTCCCGAGTCGACGATCTCCATCCGTCCGCGAACCGGCTCGGCCGCCGCCAGACCCTCGACCACCTGGTCCTCGTCCATCCCGAGGACGGTGGCCACCGTGGCTGCCATGAGCGCGTTGTCGACGTTGAAAGCACCGGTCAACGGGGTGGTGACCCGCCGACCTCGCCACCCAAAGGACGTGGATCCGGCTCCGAGGGCGACGTCGGACGCGTCGGCGCGACGCACTCGTGGTCACGGGCAAGCCGAAGATCCCCTCGGCCAGGCGGCGCCCCCACGGGTCGTCGACGCTGACCACGGCATGTCGGGTCGTCGCCGGCGTGAAGAGCTTGGCTTTGGTGGCGAAGTACTCCTCCATCGAGCCGTGGTGGTCGAGATGGTCACGGCTCAGGTTGGTGAAAGCAGCCACGTCGAAGACCACGTCATCGGTGCGGTGTTGCGAGAGAGCATGGGACGACACCTCCATGGCAACGGCCCGATGTCCGTCGTCTCGGAGGTCGCGCAGTCGGCGCTGGAGGTCCGGCGCTTCGGGCGTGGTGCGCACACCGTCGAGCGTGCCGATGACGCCGCAGCGCACGCCGGCCCGGCCCAGCAAGCCGGCAACGAGGTGGGTGACCGTCGTCTTGCCGTTGGTCCCGGTGACTCCGACCATGGTCAGGTGGCTCGCCGGATAGCCGTAGAAGCGGGCGGCCACCGCCGCCATGGCCGGTCGGGCTCCGCCCGGGTCCGACCCACACCTGGGGCACGTCGACGTCGAGCGGGCGTTCGGCGAGCAGGGCCACCGCGCCATCGGCGCACGGCAGCTGCGGCGTAATCGTGGCCGTCGCTCCTGGCACCGGGGAGACAGCAGAAGAGGGCACCCGGCTGCACATGGCGGCTGTCGTACTCGACGGACGTCACCTCGGTGGCGGTGAGGTCGCCGCGAGACCCGGCGACGGTGAGCCCGCGGACGAGCTGCTCCATCAACATCGTTCAGACGTCCGGCGGCGGGCGGGTGGCGTGGGGCGGATCAGCCGGGCCCGCTGTCCGAGCACCTACGGTCCTTCCGTGGTCGCTCCGGCCGGGACGGTGACCGAGCCCTGGCCGCCGATGGCCCCGTTCGAGGCCGCGGTGGTCGGGGTCGACGTGGTCGGGATCCCGTAGTGGTGGAGGGCGTAGGCCATGATGGTGGCGAAGACGGGGGCGGCCACGGCCCCACCGTAGATGGGTGTCGGGTGGTCGAGGACGACGATGGCCGACAGGACCGGGTCCTGGGCCGGTGCGAACCCGGCGAAGGTGCCGACGTAGCCTCCCGGCTCGTATCCCGCCTGGTTGGGGTCGGGGATCTGGGCCGTGCCCGTCTTGCCGGCCACCGTGTAGCCGTCGATGGCGGCGCTCGTCCCCGTCCCCGAGCTGACCACCGACTCGAGCATGGACACGAGCTGGGCGTTGGTGGCCGCGTTGATCACCCGGTGCGTGGAGGAGGCGCGCGCCGCCGTCACTGCCCCCGCCGGTGAGACCGTGCCCCGCACCAGCCTCGGGGCCACGAAGACGCCGCCATTGGCTACCGCGTTGTAGGCGTCGAGCACCTGCTGAGCGGTCACGGCGTCGTCCTGGCCGATCGGGGTCGAGCCCATCGACGTGCCCGTCCATTGTGAGGGCCCGGGGACGAGCCCGGCTGACTCGCCGGGGAAGTCGAGGCCGGTGGGCTTGCCGAACCCCAGGTTGGCGATCTGGTTGAGAAGGCCGGCCTGGCCCAACTGCTTGGCCACCTCGATGGTGCCGATGTTGGACGACTGGGCGAGGATCTGGGTGGCGGTCAGGGTCTCGTTGCCATGTGCTTCGGCGTCATGGAAGGTGTAGGTGCCCATGGGCAGTGAGGCGGGGACCTTGATCACCGAGGTCGGGTTGATGAGACCGTCCTGGAGAGCAGCCGAGAAGGTCACCAGTTTGAACACCGAGCCGGGCTCGTAGACCTGGGTCACCGCCGAGTTCGACGGCGCCTCCTCCACGCCGGCGGGAAGGGTATCGGCCGACGAGACGAGCATCGGTCCTGACGAATCGCCGGCTGCGGACGGGGCACTGGTCGCCGGCGTTCCCGGCGGGCTGGCCACGAGGTTGGCCATGGCCACGATGTCGCCCGTCTTCACGTCCATGACGATGGCCGTCCCACTCGATGCGTGTGCGGCCACCACCTCGGCACCAAGCGCCTGCTCGGCCACGTACTGGACCGACTCGTCGAGGGTGAGCTCGAGGCCGACACCCGGCCGGGCAGCCACGTTCTGCGAGGTGCCCCCGGGCAGGGCGACGCCATCGGGGGACTCGAGCAGGCTCTTCGTGCCCGGCCGCCCGGCCAGCTGCGACTGGTACTGGTACTCGAGCCCCGAGGCGCCATTTCCGTTGTAGTCGACCGTCCCGATGAGCGGTTGCGCGAGTTGGCCGCCGGGCTCGACCCGTTGGTTCTCGGGCACGAGGTTGATCCCGGGAAGGTCGAGCTGGTTCGACCTCGTTCGGCGACCGCGCTCGAGACCCGGTGGGCGAGATAGACGAAACCGCTGTGCTCGGTGAGCTCGGAGACGAGCTGGCTGGCGGGAACCCCGAGGACAGGAGCCAGCGTGTTGGCGACGACGTCGGGGTGGGCGATGATCAGCGGGTCGGCGACGATGGTGCTCTTGGTCACCGTTTCGGCCAGCACCTGGCCACTGCGGTCGTAGATGCCGCCCCGCACAGCGGGCACCGCCACCTGCTGGGTCAACTCGGATGCCGACAGGGCCGCGTAGTGCTGGTGGGAGAGCTCTTGGACGACCACCAGCCGTCCGGCCATGGCCACGAAGACGACAACCAGGATCAGCCGAAGGACGCGGGCCCGACGGCCGAGGAGGACGGCGGGGCTCAAGGCGCCGGCGAGCTGGTGGAGCTGGGGTTGGTTTGAGGGGCGGGAAGCGGCACGTTGAGAGGGACGGCCGGTAGGTCGACGATCGAGGTCGGTGCCACGAGCCCCAGCCGTTCGGCCGTCCGCACGACGACGGGTGGGGAGGCCATGCCGGCCACCGCCACTTGGGCCGCCTTCTCGGTGGCGGTCGCACTCGAGATGGCTTGCTGGGTCTGGGTCAAGTGGATCTGTCCTTGCGCCACCACGGCGTCAGCCACCACCACGGCCAGCAGGCTGCCCACCACGAGCACGCCACCGGCCCACAGCTCGGGGCGGGCCAGGCGCACGCGTGCGGCGACGTCGGCGGGGGGACGGCTCGAAGAGGCGGATCGCCGGGCGACCCGGCTGATCCGGTGCCGGTTGAACCTGGGTACGGCGGTCCGTCCGCCGAGCGGCCGTTCGGACGGCCGTGGGGCCGCTCGGAGGTGGCATCAGGCCACCTCGCGTCGGCCGAGGCACCTTCGGGCGGTTCGGGAAGGCGCTCGATCACGCGTAGTCGGGCCGACTCGGCCCGGCGGTTGCGCGACACCTCGGCGGCCGACGGCCGCCGTGCCCCACGAGTGACGAGGACGAACTCCGGCACTGCGCCACACACGCAGGGCAGTCCGGGTGGGCATCGGCAGTCACCGGTGGCCGCCCGGGTGAAGATGGACTTGACCAGGCGGTCCTCGCCCGAGTGGTAGGCCATCACGAGGCATCGGCCACCCGGCTCGAGGAGGTCGAGGGCGGCCTGGAGGGCCACCCGGAGCTGGTCGATCTCGTCGTTGACGGCGATCCGCACGGCCTGGAACACCCGGCGGGCGGGGTGGCCGCCCGTCCGTCGAGTGGCGGCCGGGATGGCGGCTCGCACGACTTCGGCCAGCTGTGCCTGTGGTGGCGATGGGGCGGGCCGCGACCACGGCCCGGGCGATCCGGCGGGCGAACCGGCCTTCCCCGTTCTCGGCGAAGAGCTCGGTGAGGGCGTCCTCGTCGAAGCCGTTGACCACGTCGGCGGCGGTCCGGCCCGTCGTCGGGTCCATGCGCATGTCGAGTGGCGCGTCGCGACGGTAGGAGAACCCACGCTCGGAGATGTCGAGCTGCGGCGACGACACGCCGAGGTCGAAGAGAACACCAGAGAGCCCCTGACCCGGCTGGCCGCGCAACTGCTGCTGCTCGCGGACCGCGGCGGCGAGCTCATTGAAGGGCCGCTGGCTCACGACGGCTCGATCCCCAAAGGAGAGGAGCGCGCTGCGGGCGGCGGCGACGGCGTCCGGATCGCGGTCGAGCCCGAGCAGGGAGAGGCGCTCGAGGTTCTGGAGGATGGCGGCAGCATGACCGCCCGCCCCCACGGTGGCGTCGAGGACCAGACCCGGCGGCACCGCCCCGAGCAGGTCGACGACCTCGTCGACCATGACCGGCTGGTGGTGGAAGTCCTGGCTCATCCGCAGTCCCCCGATCGGCTCAATGCCTGCGGGTGGAGTGCCGCGACGATCCGTCTGGAAGTAGGTGGAGGAGGGTCCTTCCAGTGGTCCGATCGGGGGACTGCGCATGGGCCAGACACGTTCGATGTGCACGTCATGCCGGGCGGCAGCGGCACGACCCGACTCGAGAGGAGTCGGACGGCGGGGACCTCCCCCACCGGGACCACCAGGGCGAGGCGGCTCGGCAGAAGGTGCCCCGGCTCCGGCCGCTGCTCGCACGATGGAAGGGGGCGGCCCCTGGACGGAGGGGTGATCACGATGGACAATGGAGGCCGACGGCGCCAGAGGCCGGGCCGGCGCCGCGTTGGCCGCCCTCCTGCCGGAACGTCGCCGTCGGTCGTGACGAGGTGCAAGCCGATGTCATTTCTCACCCGTCGTCTCCCTGGGTC
Source organism: uncultured Acidimicrobiaceae bacterium (assembly GCA_963774915.1). Taxonomy (GTDB): domain Bacteria; phylum Actinomycetota; class Acidimicrobiia; order Acidimicrobiales; family RAAP-2; genus CAVSNH01. The sequence goes on from CAVZGR010000002.1 coordinate 496,855, forward strand.
AGCCGGTCGCCCTGCGGCGCCACCTTCTCGGTCCAGGCCGTCCCGTTCCAGAGCTCGACCCGGTCGATCGCTCCCACCACCAGGACCTCCCCCTCGAGGCTGGCGTACTCCCGCAACTGCTGGGGAATGGCCATCCGGCCCTGTCGATCGATGTCCATCTCGTGGGAGCTGGCCGCCCACATTCGGGACATGTTGCGGTCGTCCCGGCCCGAGTTGGCCCGCTCCAGCCAGGTCACGCTCTGGACCTCGAACTGGTCGGGCGTCCACAGGGCCAGGCACCCGTCCTGGTAGGCGGACAGGAAGCCCCCGTGCTCGAAGGGCGCCCGGAACTTGGCCGGCAAGATCACTCTTCCCTTGTCGTCGAGCGAGTGCTCGTACCTGCCGTAGAACCGGGACATCGATGATCGCTCCCACTTCGCTCCCCACCGTGCTTACGAGAGGCCCGCCGTTCCTCCCTTTCACACCACTTCGCGCCACTTTACGCCCCTCGACTCCACTGGTCAACACTTCGGCACCCCTGTCTCCCATCAGCCGCCCTTCGACGTCCTCAAAGGGGTACGCCGACTGGGGCGACGGTCGAAGTCCTCACGATCGTCGCGAGACGCGCCGAAAGCCGGACGGCGCCCCAGGGGACTCGGGCGGAGCCAGCCGCGTTCGCGGACAGCGCCGTCCGCTCGTCAGGGAGCGGTCAGCGACGTCGGTGGGAAAGGCTCAGGGCAGCGCCGTCGACGAAGACGTCGGCCGTGCGACCCAGCAGCGACAGGTCGGCGCCGCCGAGCACGTCGAGCAAACCGACGGCGGCCGGCGCGAGCTCGTCAACCAGGCGACGAGCGTGGGCCGGGCTCAACGAGAGCAACGCCACCAGTGCGGCCGGGTCCCATGTGCCGAGACAGGCGCCATGGAACCACGCGCCGGCGCGCACCCGCCGCTGCGCGAGCCCCACGATCTTGCGCCCGTCGTCGATCATGACCTCACCACTCGAGACGGCCCCGAAGCAGGCCACCGCCGATGCACCCTCACCACTGCTCGTCGGACCAGAGGCAACCACCAGACCCGAAAGGCCAATCTGACCGAGCGCTTCGGACCAGGCGCGACCGAGCCAGAGAAAGGCGCGACCGACATCGACCTCGAAGAGGGGATCATCGGCCGGCACCCAGACATCGACCCACAGCGGATCGTCGGGGGCGACCAGCACCGCGCCCCCACCAGACCGGCGACGTGTCACCTCGACGCCCGCACGACTGGCTCGCTCGCCATCGACGAGGGAATACGGACTGCGTCGACCCGAGCACCAGTGCCGGTTGCCGAGGGCGACAGACGGCCACCACGCGACGGGTCGGTCGCTCGTCGACTGATGGCCATCCGGCGTGGAGCTCGGATGCCGTCCCCGTTCGGCGTTCGACTCTCCAGCCGCCCGGCGCGACGGCCTGGCTCAAGCGGTGAGGCGCCCGAGGTCGGCAGAGGCGGTGGCCGCGGCCGGGGCGACACCGAGATAGGAGTTCCAGTCGTCGCTGGCCCCCCCGCACAGAGCCAACAGCTGGACTCGGTGTCGGGGAGCCACCGGGTTCGGAGCGCAACACCATCCCCACCTCGTGAGGAAGGTGGTCCTCCTTGCGGGTGTTGCACCGGCGGCACGCGGCAACCACGTTCTCCCATGTGTGCTGTCCCCCGCGGCTGCGTGGAATCACATGGTCGAGGTTCTCAGCCGCCGAACCGCAGTACTGGCAGCGCGAACCGTCACGGGCGAAGACCGTGCGCCGGTTGACAGCCACGCGGTAGTGACGCGGGATCTGCACGTAGCGCACCAGACGAACGACCGACGGCTCGGGAACGCTGACGCGCTCCGACCGAAACACGCGATCGGTGACGTGGACGAGCTCCGCCTTGGTATCGAGGACGAGCAGCACGGCCCGCTTGGACGAGACGATCCCGAGCGGTTCGAACGTGGCGTTGAGGACGAGGGCGCGCCGAGTGGTGACGATGGGCGACACGCGGGGGGTCGGCGCGGCCGTCGGACCGCTCATCATGGTGCGACCGGCCTCCCGACATGACCCCGTCGTTCCATGCTCAGCGAAATTAGCCGTCTCCGCCCTCGAGCCGGCGGCTGAAGGTCTCCGGCCCCACTGCTGGTGGCCGCCGGCGAACCGCCGTCACCGCCCGACACCACTCGAGGTAGTCGACGGCATCGGCTGGCGTCGGCTCGGGCCTCGGGGTCGCCGTAGGCGGTGACCATGCGGAACCGCCAGAGATCGGCCGCGGGCACCGGCAGCCATGGGGACCGTCGCCACCAGCCGGGGGCGGCGAACCGACGCACGCGCCGTCAGCGCCGTCCACCACAGATCGGGTCGGGCCAGCACGGCCGCCACGACCCGGGCATCGACGCGTCGGCTCACGGCCGCGGCGCGTCGGATCCAGCCGTCCTCAGGCGAGCCTGCCGTCATCGAGGCGGCGCCGGCCAGAAGTCGCCGGCCGACCGGCCGCGGCACCGAGAAGCGGACCGGTCCGCTCCGAGGCCGGCCGGGCACGATGCGCGTCGGCCGGGTGAAGTCGAGACCGCAGCGCTCATCGATCTCCCGCTGGGCGGCATCGAAGAAGGTGGCGCCGTAGCCGAGCGCCACCGACCCGGCCACCACCGCCAGCTGCAGGTCGAGCAATGCCGCCACCGAGGCGACGGCCCGTCCCACGAGCATGCCCGTCCGCGACCGGACGGTCGGCGGCGCCTCGCGGCGCCGGCCGCCCGGTGGTCGCCGCGATCGACAGTCCCGACGCCTCGGCTTCGAGACAACCGCGTCCACCGCACACGCAAGCGCGACCGTCCGGCTCGACCACGACATGGCCAATGTGACCGGCGTTCCCGTCGTGGCCGTCGAGCAGTCGGCCATCCAGCACGATGCCGCCACCCACGCCGGTCGACACCACCATGGCCAGGTAGTCGTCGACGCCGCGGGCCGCGCCCAACCAGCCCTCGCCCAGGGCCAGCGCCTTGGCGTCGTTGTCCACCGCCACCGGCAAGCCCAGATGGCAGTGCCAGGCGGGCACGGAGCGGGAAGTCGCGCCAGGCCCGGATGTTGAGCGGGGGACACGGACTCGCCACCGCCGCGCATGGGACCACCGCAGCCGACTCCGCAGACGACCGGACGGACCGGAAGCGACGTCGAGCACCTCCTGCACCACCTCGCAGAGCGCATCGAAGACCGCGCTCGGCGTCCTCCGACGGCGGCGTGGCGCAAGCGGCGTGATGCGACAAGGTTTCCTTCGCCGTCGACCACGTGCGGCGGCCATCTTGGTGCCGCCGATGTCCACGGCCAGGACGAGGTCGCATTCACAGGTCCGGCCGGACTCGGCTCACCTGGTCTCCGCCGCTCCGGCCGGGCCGGACCGCCCGTCAGTCGTCGCGGTGGAAACGGCCCCGGAACCAGTCCCGGGCCTCGTGGGGGGCGTTGTTGATGTTGCGGCTGTGAAGCGACCGGGAGAGGTCGTCGATCCCCGCCTTCCCCATGCGCCGGGCGTTGTTGGCGAAGACGACGCCGGAGAGGAACATCACCACGACGCCGAGGAAGCCGAGGAACACCGACGAAGAGAAGGTGAAGAACATGAACACGAGAGCGGCCACGAACACGAGGGCCGACCAGATGCAGTACCGACCGGCGTGGCGGTAGACGGTCTCCGAGCGCACCCGCTCGGCGAAGTCCGGGTCCTCCTGATAGAGGGACTGCTCGAGCTCGTGGAGGATGCGCTGCTCGTGCTCAGAAAGAGGCACCCGCTCGCGCCCTTCGCTCGCCGCCCACTCCCCCCGTGATCGCCGAACTCATCCTCGTGGAACCTCCACCCCAGCGACAGTGCCTCGGGTCGTCCCAAGGGGACGGAACCGGTCCGTGGCCCCCGCTTCGAGCCAGCATATTACAGGGCGTCCTCTCGTCCGTCACCGCGTTCCCGCGCAGCGGACGCGCTCGGGCCCCAGGGAGCGTCCCCCGCGGCGACGGAGCGCGAGGCCGCCGGCCGTCACCTGCGAGGCCGGCCCCACCGAGGTTCCCCCGTACCTGGCCCGGATGGTGTCGATGGCCACGGCCACCGCCTGCCACGAGCGTTGCAGGTGCTCGGTCTCCTCGTCGGTCGGAAGCACGCCCGCGTGCCGACAGGCGGGCGTCCACCGTGCCCGACCGAGACGCCTCGCGCCGTCGAGGTCGAAGGCGAGTTGCAAGCCGTCGTCGGCCGGCCCGAGACCGGACAGGCTCACGCCCGAGGAGCCGGACGCCGAGTGGGCGGTCGATCGACTCGAGGAGGGCCACGGCCACCGCGCCGATGGCCGCCTCGGTGTCGACGGGAACGGTCAGTGAGTGCGAGCGGGTGCGCTGCGAGAAGTCGGAGAGTCCGCAGCCTTGACCGTCACCGTCCGGGCCCGGAGCCCGGCCCCGCGCAGCAAGTGAGGCCGAAGCCTCGACCATGCGGAGCAGCCGGGCCCGGAGGTCGGCCGCATCCCAGAGGTCGGTGGCGAAGGTCTCCTCGTGACCGATCGACTTCTGTACCTGGTCGGGAACGACCGGGCGTTCGTCACGGCCTTCGGCCATGGCCGCCAGCTGGCGGCCGACCGCCGTCCCGACGGCCCGCTCGAGGGTGCCGGCCGGCAGATCGGCCAGGTTGCCGACGGTCGACCACGCCGAGCTCGCGCAGCCGCCGGGCGGTGGCCGGGCCCCACGCCGGGAAGGGCCCGGACCGGCAGCGGGTCGGAGGAACGACCGCTCGTCCTGCCGGCGCCGACCACGACGACGCCGGCGCCCGGCTCGATGCCCGGTCGGCGAGGCCCGCGGCTTGGCCGCCTTGGACGCCAGCTTGGCCACAAGCTTGGACGCGGCCTACGCCGACCGAGCAGGTGAGGCGCAGCTCGTCGCTCACTCGCCGGCGGATGCCGGCGGCGATGGCGGCGCCCTCACCGGACCGGCGGCGGGCGCCGGTCACGTCGAGGAAGGCTTCGTCGAGGGAGATGCCTTCGACCAGCGGGTGTCACCGAGCGAAGGATGGCGTGCAGCTCGCTCGCTCACCTCGGCGTAGCGGTGGTAATGGCCCTCGACGAAGACGGCCGACGGGCAACGCCGCCGGGCTTCGGCCGACGACATGGCCGAGTGCACACCGAACCGCCGGGCCTCGTAGGTGCAGGCGGCCACTACGCCCCGCCGGCCGTTGCCGCCGACGATGACCGGCTTGCCGGCCAGGGACGGGTCGTCGAGCACCTCGACCGAGGCGAAGAAGGCATCCATGTCCACGTGCAGGATGACCCGCTCGTCGGTGCCGGCAGGGCGCCGGGGCGGCGCGCCGCCTCGTGTCCCGAGCGGTCGCGCGGCTCAGCCACCGAGCTGCAGCCTCCGGAAAGCCTCGGCGTAATGGACGCCGCACTGGCGGCCGGCGTCCTCGGCTCCGAGGTGAACGGCAGCCGACGCCCATTCACCACCGTCGGGGAACTGGCTGCGATGACAGGCCACCGCCGCCCCCTTCACCTCGATGGTGGACGAGATGTCGACCCAGACGTCGGGCTCGAGCGTGCCCGACAGGAGGACCGTTCCCACCTGATGAGCCGGCCCGGCGTCCGGGAAGTAGAGCGGCAGGGCAGCCGCCGGTGCCACGGCGTCGAGCACGGCCAGGCCCACCACCCGGTGGTCGCGGTGGTTGAAGTACTCCTGTCCGAAGAACATGGCCGACGGATCGGGCGCCAGCACCACCTCCGGGTCGGTAGGCGGCGCACGGCCTCCACCAGCTGCGCGGCGGAGCTCGAGGTCGTCGGTGAGCTCGCCGTCGGGATAGCCGAGCGACTCCTCACCGGCCACTCCGAGCACGGCGGCCGCCTCGGGGCCTCGGCCGCCCGGCGCCGGGCCAGCGTCGGCGGCGTCGGCGTCCGGCTCGGTCGTCCCCTTGCCGCCGTCCGTGCAGAGCATCACCTGCACGTCGCATCCCGCCTTGGACCAGGCGGCGAGCGTCCCCCCGCAGGAGACGTCGGGGTCGTCGGGATGGGCGTAGATGGCGAGGGCCCGCCGGGGCACCTCGTCGAAGAGCTCGGCCATCTCAGACGTTCCCCGTCGGTCGCTCCGGGCTTGCCGGGGGCTGCTTAGGTGCCGTGGTCTTGAGCAGGCCGACCTCGCGCCGGAAGTCCTCGGCACCCTCGAAGCCCTTGTAGACGCTGGCGAACCGCAGGTAGGCGACCTCGTCGACCGCCCGCAGCCGGTCGAGGACGGCCAGCCCCACCTGCTCGGAGGTGGGCGTGGGGCCCAGTTCCCGCAGCTCCTCCTCGACCTCTCGGGCCATCGTCTCGAGCGCCGACTCGGGCACCGGCCGGTTCTTGGTGGCCGCCCGCAGCCCGTCGATGACCTTGCCGCGGTCGAAGGGCTCCCGCATTCCCGAACGCTTGACGACGGTCAGCGGTACCTCCTCGATCCGCTCGAAGGTCGTGTACCGCTGTCCGCAGCTCGCGCACTCGCGGCGTCGGCGGATGGCGGCCCCGTCCTCGGCCAGCCTCGAGTCGACGACCCGATCGTCGTCGGCCAGGCAATGCGGGCAGCGCACGGTGGCGAGGCTACCGCCGACCGACTCCGACCTCCGGTTGCCCGATGGGTGACCGCTGCCCCGCCCCGTCGGGCCCACCGTCGAGCGGACCCCGCTGTCGGGGTGCGCCGCTCGCCGCTCAGGGCACGCTGACTTGCTCGCCAGGGGCACGACCGTGTCGGTGCCGAGCTGCGCCTGCATCTGCGCGACCAACGGCCGGGGGTCGCCGGTCGGGTCGACCCGCTCGGCGATGGTCCAGAGCGTGTCACCCGGTCGCACGACGTAGGCGGCCGGGTGACCGGTCCCCGCCAGAGCGGAACCGGGGGCGTGGGAGTGACCACCGGCTCCGCCCAGCGGAAGAGCGAGGACACCGAGCGAGCAGGACGCCATGAGCACGAGGAGCGTGCGGCGGCGGCGGACCCGACCGGGAGCCCGCCGCCGCGCACGGGGCGGCGGCAGGTCCGGTCCTCGCCGAACCTCCGGCCGCGTCGTCCTCGACCAGGCGCAAGCAGGGCCGGCGTCCTCGGGAACAAACTCGCTGGTGAGCGGCGGATAGAGCTCGAGGACGGTCATGCCGGCGACCTCGACCGGGAGCGCGGGCCCGACCGGCTGTCCCTCCTGGTCGTGGCGAACGCGTGTTCGTCATGACGTCATCCCATCACGAACGCACGTTCGGTGTCAAGCATGTCTGGCGAACAAATGTTTGCCTTCGGCATCCCGGTGCCGCTACCGTTTCGCAAACGCACGTTCGCCACCCCGGGCCCCCGACCGTCGGGCGGCTCCGCTGGCGGGCATCGACGAACGGAGGCGGGATGGCCCAGGTCCTGAGCACCAAGCGAAAAGAGATCCTCGACTGCATCGCCGAGTCGGTCCGGGACCGCGGCTACCCGCCGTCGGTCCGCGAGATCGGCGAGGTGGTGGGGCTCACCTCGTCCTCGACCGTCCACGCCCACCTGGCCGTCCTCCAGCGCGAGGGCTACCTGCGGCGAGACCCGACCAAGCCGAGGGCCATCGAGGTCTGCTACGACCCGTCCTCCAAGGTGATCGTCGAGTCGCGCCCGGTGCGTCACGTGCCCCTGGTGGGCGAGGTGGCCGCCGGCACCGGCGTGCTGGCCCAGGAGAACGTGGAGGAGCTCCTCCCCCTCCCCGAGGACTTCACCGGGACCGGGACGCTCTTCATGCTCCGGGTGCGTGGCGACTCCATGATCGATGCCGGCATCTTCGACGGCGACTTCGTGGTCGTGCGCCAGCAACCCGAAGCCGAAACCGGTGACGTCGTCGTGGCCGGTGTGCCCGGTGACGAGGCCACCGTCAAGACCTTCTCGCGGCGTGGCGGTCACGTCGTCCTCACGCCGGCCAACGAGCGACTGCCGACCCATGGTCCTCGACCCGGCCGACGTCGTCGTCTACGGCAAGGTGGTCACCGTCCTGCGCCGGCTCTGAGGAGGCCGGGCCCGAACGACCTGACCGCCGAGATCCTCGGGCCTCGAAAGCCACCGGCGATGGGTCCGGCCTGTCGATCGCGCACCGACGACCCGTCACGGTCAATGCGTGTAGCTGGCGGTCCTTCAGAGGGGCATCCAGCACCGAGGCGAGCACCCGAAGGGTCCGCCAGCTCCGTGCCCGTCACGAACTCGTCGGGGGTGTGGGCCAGCAAGGGGATCCCCGGGTCCGAAGTTGGTGGCCGGGATCCCGTGGGCGGCGAAGGTAGCGGTGTCGGTCCATCCCAGCTTGGCCCGGGCCGGGGCCCCGGTGGCTTCGACCAGCGCGGCCAGCACGGGGTCGTGAGAGGCCGGGCGGGGCCCCGGCCACCGCCGTCGACCAGCTCCCAGCGGTCGCCGCTTGAGTTGGGGGCCGAGCGATCGGGACGCGACCGGCTTCGGCTTCCTCCGGCGAACGGTCGGGGGCGAAACGGTGGTTGAGGACCACGGTGGCGCCATCCGGCACCACGTTGGCGGCCACCCCGCCCTCGACTCGGACGGCCTGCAGCTGCTCGGCGTACTCGCAGCCGTCGATGACCGGACGCCGGCCGTCGTAGCCGGACATCGCGGCCAGCAGCGGGGCGAGCCGATGGATGGCGTTGCGACCCTCGGCCGGGCGAGCCGTGTGCGCCCGCCGGCCACGCAGCTCGACCCGCACCCGGAGCGTTCCCTGGCAGCCGGCCTCGACCACGCCGCCCGTCGGCTCGGCGAGGATGGCGACGTCGGCGGCCAGCAGGTCGGGGCGGACCTCGAAGAGCCGGCGCACCCCGTTGTGGCGCTGCTCGACCTCCTCGCAGGCGTAGAAGCACCACGTCACGTCGATCTCGGGTTGCTCGACGAGTACGGGCCAGGTGGAGGAGCACGGCCAGCCCGCCCTTCATGTCGGCGGCGCCCACCCCGTACGAGCGTGATCCGTTCCGGCGCCGAGGCTCAGCGTTCTCGGCGGTCGGCCGGCACGGTGTCGAGGTGTCCGGCCACCACCACGTCGCCGGGGGCGGCCGAGGTCGGTGCGGGCCACCACGTTGTCCTCCACCCGTTCGTGACCAACCACGCACAGGCTCGCGAGGGGACGTCCTCGACCAGGTCGGCCAGAGGGCCCTCGGCGTGGCTGGGCGAGGGGACGGCGATGAGTGAGGCGCACAGGCCGAGGAGGCCCTCGGCCCGTGCTCGTCGACGGCGTGCCGATCCGCACGGTCACACCGAGACCCCGTGCTCCCGGAGGATGTCGTTGAGCCGCGCCTTGTCGTGCCGGTCACCTTCGGTGAGCCGGCGCAGCACGAGCACGCAGGGCAGGAAGAACTCGCCTCCGCCGAACTGGCGTCGCCGCGAGGCCGGGCACGGCCACCGACCAAGGCGGCACGTGGCCGCGGCTCAGCTCCTCGCCCGTCTCGGCGTCGATGACCGGGATCGACGGGTTGAGGATGGTCCCCTCCCCGAGCACCGAGCCCCGCCCGACGCGGGCTCCCTGCGTGATCATCGACCGGCTGCCGATGTTGACCTCGTCCTCGATGATCACCGGCGCCGCCTGCGGCGGCTCGAGCACCCCGCCGATGCCCACCCCGCCCGACAGGTGGACCTGCTCGCCGATCTGGGCGCAGGAGCCGACCGTGGCCCAGGTGTCGACCATGGTGCCGGCGCCCACCCGGGCGCCGATGTTCACGTAGCTCGGCATGCAGATGACCCCGCGGTCGAGGAACGAGCCCCATCGGGCCGAGGCGCCGGGCACCACCCGCACGCCGGCCGCGGCGTAGTCGTGCTTGAGCGGCAGCTTGTCGGCGTACTCGAAGGGTCCGACCTCGATCGTCTCCATGGACCGCAGCCGGAAGAAGAGGAGGATGGCCTGCTTGAGCCACTCGTGGACCACCACTTCGTCGGTCACAGGGTCGACCTCGGCCACCCGGGCCTCGCCCGCGGTCGAGAAGGCCGATGGCCTCGGTGATCACCTCGAGGGCGTCGGCATCGTCCGGCGACAGGTCACCGGCCGCCGACCACAGCTTGTCGACCGATGACTCGGAGCTCGGACATTCGAAAGACGTTAGCCAGCGACCACCGTCGTGCTTGCCGTCGGTGCCCTTGCATACCGGCCATCGCCGCGAACGGCGGTCGGGTCCGATCAGGCCTGCGCCGCTCGTGGCTCCTCGGCCACGGCCAGACCGAGCGGCCACCAGCTCGAGGCGCTCCATCGGCTGCACGACGGCCGACGCGCACGAAGCCGCCGCCGGCCGGGCCGTAGAACTCGCCGGGGCTCACGAGGAGCCCGGCCCGGCGGGCGAGGACGCCGGCCAGGGCCCATCCGTCGCCGACATCCTGGGGCACCGGCACCCAGAGGTAGAACCCGCCGTCCGGGGAGCTCGACCGGCCAGCCGGCATCGGCCGAGGGCGTCGGCCACGAAGTCCAATCGCTGTCGGTAGCGCGCCCGCTGCTCGTCGACATGGAGCATCGTCACTGAAGGCGACGACGGCCGCGTCCTGCACGGGGCCGGGGACCATGAGCCCGGCGTGACGGCGCACATCGGCCAGGTAGCCGACCAGCTCGGCGTCGCCCGCATAGAAGCCGGCACGCGCCCCGGCCAGGTTCGACCGCTTGGAGAGCGAGTGCACGGCGACGACGCCGTCGCGCTCCCGTCTCGAGCATGGACCGCGGCGGCCGCGTCCAGGTGAACTCGGCGTAGCACTCGTCGGCGAAGACCGGGACGCGCTCGGGACCGGGCCCAGTCCGCCACCTCGACCGGGTCGGTGAGCCGGCCGGTGGGGTTCGACGGGGAGTTCGTCCAGAGCAGGAGGGCGCGGGCCACGTCCGCGTCGGTCGACTGCGGCCAGGTCGAGGCCACCGCTCGGGTCCTCGGGCACGCCGACCGCCCGGCAGCCGGCCAGGAGGGCGCCCATGGCGTAGGTCGGGTAGGACACTTCCGGGTAGAGCACGGTGTCCCGATCCGGGGTCCGCAGGCGGAGGTACTGGGCCACCGATGCCACGAACTCCTTCGTTCCCACGCAGGCCGCCAGCTGCGTCGAGGGATCGACGGCCACGCCGAATCGGCGCGAGAGCCAGTCGGCCGCGGCACGGCGATAGGCGGCTCGACCCCATGGCCGGCGGGATAGCCACGCGCCGTCTCGGATTCGGCCAGGGCATGGAGGACAGCGGCCAGTCGGCGGATCGCACGGGGTTCCCACGGAGCAGTCGACCACCCCTTCGGCGCCGAAGAGGCCGACCGCCTCGGCCGCCGATGCGTCGAGGCGGGCGTAGGGATAGGGCGGCGGTCGGAAGCCGGCGGGCCGTGATCCTTCTGTGGTCACGAAGCCAGGAAGTCGCTGAATCGCCAGGCGCCGGCATCGTCCAGCACGACCTGAATGCGGGTTGATCCCTCGCCGGCGATCTCCCCGACGATCCCCCCTTCGCGGTGCACGGCGGCGAGCACGTCTCCCGGGTCCAGGGGATCTCGAGCTCGACCACCCGGTCGCCGATCCGCAGGCGGTCGCCCATGGTCTCGAGCAGCTCGTCGATACCGGCGCCGGTGCGGGCGGAGATGGCGAGCGCACCCGGATGGGCCTCGAGGAGCCGGCAGGCCTCCTCGCCCATGGTGGCGCTCGACTGGTCGATCTTGTTGACCACCAGCAGTTCCGGCCGGTCGTCGGCTCCGATCTCGGCCAGCACGCTGTGGACGGCGTCGACCTGACCCTCGAGATCCGGCGCCGAGCCGTCGACCACGTGGATGACGAGGTCGGACTCGACCACCACCTCGAGGGTGGAGTGGAAGGACTCGACCAGCTGGTGCGGCAGTTTGCGCACGAAACCGACCGTGTCGGTGAGCAGCACCGTCTCCCCGCCGGGCAGGTCGAGCTGCCGGGTGCGGGGGTCGAGTGTCGAGAACAGGCGGTTCTCGACCAGCACGTCGGCCCCGGACAGGCGGTTGAGCAGCGTCGACTTGCCGGCGTTGGTGTAGCCCACCAGCGATACGAGGCGCTGTGCGCGACCGGGTCCGGCTTCGCCGTTGGGTCCGCCGGGTCCGTTCCAGCTGGCGGAGGTCCGACTCGAGGCGGCGCATGCGACTGGCCAGCCGGCGACGGTCCACCTCGAGCTGGGTCTCGCCCGGGCCCCGGGTCCCGATGCCGCCGGCCTGTTGGCTGAAGGACGGCCCGCGACCGCGGAGGCGGGGCAACCGGTAGCGCAGAAGGGCCAGCTCCACTTGAGCCCGCCCTTCGGGCGTCCGCGCGTTCTGGGCGAAGATGTCGAGGATCACCGCCGTGCGGTCGATGGCCGTCCGGCCGAGGATCTGCTCGAGGTTGCGCTGTTGAGCCGGGGCTCAGGTCGTTGTCGAAGACGACCGTGTCGGCGTCGGTGGCGAGGCAAATGGCGCGGAGGTCCGCGGCCTTTCCCCGTCCCAGATAGGTCGACGGGTCGGGTGCGTCACGGCGCTGCATGACCCGATCCACCACGTCCGCGCCCGCCGTGTCCACCAGGCGTGCGAGCTCGTCGAGGGCTGCCTCGGTGGCGGCTTGCGTCGACGGAGGCACGGTTACCCCGACGAGCACGATGCGCTCCCGGACCGTCCGGGAGATGAGGGTGTCGGTAAAGGCGGTCTGATCGGGCGTCATCGCCGGGCCGCCGCCACGACGACGGCGACGTCGACATCGATGTCGGCCACCTTGTGCACCGGCCCGCCGAGCCGGGCCTCGTCGCCGGTGAACGCAACCTCCAACGTGCCGCCGGGGTTGTGCACCCGGACGCGATCACGGCTCAGCCCGGCGGCGCGGGCCACAGCCGCCGCCGCCACACTGCCGGTACCGCACGCCAGTGTCTCCCCTGCGCCGCGCTCCCACACCCGGAGGTCGATCTCGTCGCCACCGCTCTCGACGGTGACGAACTCGACGTTGGCACCGCCGGGACGGCGGGCTTCGAGAGCGGCGCCGGCGGCCGCCACGTCCGTCGAGGTGAGGTCGGCAACAACCAGGACCAGATGGGGATTGCCCACATCGACCCATCGGGCCAGCTTCACCGGGCCGGCCAGCGGCTCCACTTCCACACCGAGCTCGGCGTCGTCGCCGAGCTCTGGTGCAGCCCATGCCCACCCAGGCGAACCCGGTGCCGTCGGGACCGGGTTCGGAAGTCGACCGAACGCAGGCCGGCGTCGGTCCAGACGGGGAAGGTGGGCGGCTGGGCCCAGCCCGGCGTCGACCGCGGCCTGCGCCAGGCAGCGGAGACCGTTGCCGCTCGTCTCGGCCACCCCGCCGTCGGCGTTGCGCAGCTCCATCACGAGCTGCGCCATTGGAATCCCGCAGGACCCGGATGACACCGTCGGCACCCACGCCCTGGTGGCGGTCGCAGAGGGCGACCACCAGGTCCGGATCGAGCGGATTCATGCCCAGGACATCGAGAAAGACGAGGAAGTCGTTGCCGGCGCCGTGGTGCTTGGTCAGGTGCAGGTGGGCCGGGCGCATGGGGGTCATCGGCCCGGCCAGTCTCCCACCGGCGCGGCGAGGCTCCGCCGACAGGTGGGCCAAGGCCAGGGCGGTGGCCTCGGCACCGGAGTCGACCCACTGGATGCGGGGGTCGCGACGGAACCAGGCCCACTGACGCCGGGCGAAGGCGCGGGTGCGTCGCTCGATCTCGATCAGCGCCTCGGGTAGGGGGACCCGTCGTGCAGGTGGGTGAGCAGCTCGCGATAGCCGAGTGCCTGGGCCGCCGTTCGCGACAGACCTCCGGGCCGTGCGGCGAGCCGCGCCACCTCGTCGAGGAAGCCGGCCTCCATCTGGCGCGTGAGCCGCTCGTGGATGCGGCGGTCGAGGTCGGCCGCCTCGGGCTGGATGCCGATCAACGTCACCGGCGTGTCCGGATAGCGCTCGAGCCCGGGCCCGAAGGAGGAGAACGGGCGTCCTGACCCGAGCGTGACCTCGAGGGCGCGGAGGATGCGGCGCTCGTTGGCCGTCTCCATCCGGGCCGCAGCCGGTGGGTCCAACGCCGCCAGCCGGGTGTGCAGCCGGGCGACGTGCTGACGGCGCTCGGCTGACCCCGGCGAGCCGGCTTCCGTCAGCTCAGCCAACAAGCCCGGCGGAGATGCGGGGAAGCGGCCGGGGAACTGCAGGCGGTCGACCACCGCCCGCAGGTAGAGACCGGTCCCGCCCACCAGCACGGCCCGGTGGCCGCGATCGGCGATGCCGGCCATGGGCGGCGCGGCCGCGTCTTGGAAGGCCCGCACCGAGAAGTCCTCTCCCGGCTCGGCGATGTCGATCAGGTGATAGGGCACCTCGGCCCGGACGCCGGGCCAGGTTTGTCCGTCCCGATGTCCATCCCCCGGTAGACGGCCATGGAGTCGACCGACACCAGCTCGACGGGATCCGCGCCCGTCGAGGCCGCGGCTCCCGAACCAGCTTCGAGGGCGGCGGCCGACTTGCCGGTGGCCGTGACACCCGACCAGAGCAACGGCGCCCAACTCCGACGGTGTCCGATTCGGCGGCTCGTCTCGTGCCTTGGTGCCACCGTCATCCGGCGGCGGCCGACCGGGATACGGCGTCGGTGGGCCGGCACGGCGGTGGCGGCCACCCACTCCCCGACCAGGTGATGCGGCGCGGCCGCCGTGATCCGGACCTCGGCGTAGGAGCCGGGAGCGGAAGCGGAGCGGGCGCATCGTGCGGCGGGCGGAAATGGACGAGCTTGTTCTGGCTCGTCCGCCCGGTCGTGGTGGTCGGGTCGCGCTTCGAGGGGCCCTCGATCATGACCTCCTCGGTCGCGACCGATCCGTGCCCGGTGGGCGGCGAGGGCGGAACGCTCGACCACCACCCGGAGACGCTCGAAGCGCTCGGCCACCACCTCGGCGCGGTACGAACCGGTCGCCCATGGCCGCCGCACGGGTGCCGGGACGGGGCGAGAAGATGAAGGTGTAGGCGCCGTCGTAGGCCGCCTCGGCCACCACTTCGAGGGTGCGCTCGAAGTCGGCGTCGCCCTCACCGGGAAAGCCGACGATGAGGTCGGTGGTCACGGCCAGGTCGGGGATGGCCTGGCGGGCGGCGCGGAGGCGGGCCAGGTACCGCTCGGCCGTATAGCCGCGCCGCATGGCCGCCAGCACCGCGTCGCTGCCCGACTGGAGCGGCAGGTGCAGGTGGTTGCAGACGGTGGGCGTCTCCGCCATGGCGGCGATGGTCTCGGGACGGAGGTCTTTCGGGTGGGGGCTCGTGAACCGGACCCGCCGGATTCCTTCGACCGCGCCGACAGACGCGGAGCAAGTCGGCGAACAGGGGCCGGCGCCGGGTCAGGTCGCGCGCCGTAGGAGTTCACGTTCTGCCCGAGCAAGGTGACCTCGGTCACGCCGCGCCGGGCCAACTGACCGACCTCGTCGACCAGCGCGTCGAACGGACGTGACACCTCGGGGCCGCGCACGGCGGGCACGATGCAAAAGGCGCACGAGTTGTCACACCCGGCCTGAATGGTCACCCAGGCGGCGTAGGGCACGTCGCGCACGGCGGCCAGTGCGGCCGTGCGACCGTCGTCGGGCATGTGCGAGTCGGCACGGCCGCCGGGGTCGGTGTCGGTCGCGGGACTGCGGTGCGACGACCTCCACCGTCGGACCCGTCGGTGGCCGCCTGGCGCAGGAGGGCGGGCAGGCGTCCGAGGTTGTGGGTGCCGAGGACGACGTCGACGTGTGGGGCCCGTCGCCGGATGTCCTCGCCGTTGAGCTGGGCCAGGCAGCCCCCGACCGCGATCTGCATGTCCGGTCGGCGCTCACGCAGCGACTTGAGGTTGCCGAGGTGCCCGTAGAAACGGTTGTCGGCGTTCTCCCGCACGCAACACGTGTTGAAGACGACGACGTCGGCCGACTCGAGGTCATCGGTCGGCACCAGGCCGTCGGCCAAGAGGCTGCCGGCCATGCGCTCGGAGTCGTGCTCGTTCATCTGGCACCCGAACGTGCGGATGGCGAAGGTGCGGGGCGCCGGAGCCACCGCTGACGTGCCGACTCATCCGTCGTTGGTCGAGCCGAGCTCATCGTCCCAGGATACGGCGGGGCCGCTCGGCCGAGGATCCGACGGAGCCCGCTGTCCTCAGGGGTGCGACGCCTCGACCACGGTGTGAATACCGCCCCGCACCAGCCAATCGGTGGTCACCGTCATCCGGCGCGGGGCGATGGCGGCCACCAGGTCGTCGAGGATGCGGTTGGTCATGTCCTCGTGAAAGCCACCCTCGTTGCGGAAGCTCCAGAGATAGAGCTTGAGCGACTTGAGCTCGACGATGGAGCGGTCCGGGACGTAGCGGATCCGGACGGTGGCGAAGTCGGGCTGGCCGGTCATGGGGCACAGGCAGGTGAACTCGGGCGTCTCGCAGCGAACCTCGTAGTCGCGACCCGGGTGCGGGTTGTCGACGGGCTGCAGGTCGCGGCTCGGGCTGGTCACGGCCGGCCTGCCACTCAGGCGAGGCGAGCCGAAGGCGTCGAGATCGAGCGTCGGCCCGGTGCCGTCGCGATCGAGGACGAGGCCATGCATGTCGGGGTGGAGCACGAGGACGTCGCCGGGGATGTTGGCGTCGGCCAGGGCCACGGTGGCCGCGGCCTCGACGCCCGAGGTCTCGGCTCCCGCGCAGATGCCGAGCAAGGTGGGACCCGCGCCCGACCAGCACACGGCCAGTGCCCCGGCACTCGACATGGACGCCAGCAGCTTGGGCGCGGCCGGGAAGAGTGGAGCTCGGTAGTCCTGGTGCAGGCGGTCCTCGGTGGCCTCGGGCATGAGCAAACGGCTGTCGGCCAGGCCGGCGAGCAGCAGCGCCAGCCGCGAGAGGTTGAAGGCGGCGCTGTCCGCGGCTCACCTCGATGGGAAGCACCTGGCGGGCCCTGCGACGTCGACAGGCCACATCGGGGACGATGGCCACGAAGGCCAGGCTGATGTCGAGGGGCAGGCGCACGGCGTGAACCCCGCCGTGGATGCGGGCCGCCGCCACCAGCCCACCGATGGCCGAGGCGGCGGCGTTGTCGGCATGGCCGTCGGTCCGTGCGGCCACGGCCAGTGGGTCCTTGGCGCCGGCGGCGGCAGCGGCGGCGACGGCCAGGGCGGCGGACGAGCCGAGGCCACGGGCCACGGGTACCTGCGAGCGAACGGTGATGGCCAGGCGGTCGGTCCCGGCCACGTCGATGGCCACCCGGGCGGCCAGATGGGAGGGGTCGTCGGAGACGCCCGCCCCCTCGCCTTCCGAGCGGACGAGGAGCTTCGAGGCCGGCTCGACCTCGACCTCGACGTAGCGGTCGAGGGCGACGGCCAGGGTGTCGAACCCCGGCCCGAGGTTGGCCGCCGAGGCCGGGGCTCGTGCGCGCACGACGGATACGGTAGCCGTGGACCTGCACCCCGTCGTGGCCGGCCTCGGCCCCGGCTCCCCGAACGAGTCCGGACGACTGGTCATCCGTGGAGGACTCGCCACCACCACGACGGCTCCCGCACCGTGGCGCGGTCAGGCGCAAGGGCACCGACTCGAGCTGGGTCCCGATCCAGTAGTAGGCGGCGCCGATCGGACTCACCGGGTCGGGATCCGGCGAGGCACCGGGCGGATGCGGGCAACCGAGTCGATGTGCATCCCGGGCCGGGCGAGGACCTCGGCCGACGGACGACGTGCGCACGGCGGCCACGTGCCGGGACCCGCCCCAGGAGGCGGTGACCGTGGCCACCAGGGCCCCCGGATGGGTCAGGATCACCGGTCCCACGCTCGACTCCACCGCGCTCACGAGGGCCGAGCGCGGCCGGTGCCGCGAACTGGAAGACGGACGACATCTGCAGGGTGGCCGCCGGCACGGCCGAGGCCGGCGTGACCGCCGGCGTCGACGTCGACGCCCCTGGGCGAGGTGGCAAGCGTCGTCGTCGTCGTGGTCGTGGTGGTGGTGGTCGAGGTCGACGTGGTGGTCGTCGATGAGGCGGCCGTGCGTCTTCTCCTTCGCCGCTGGTGCGGCGTCGGCGGCGGCGGAGCCACCGGCTGGGCCAGCACGGCCACCAGCACCTGCACCGCACGGCCGTCGATCGTTCGGTCGGCGGCGAGCACCAGGCAGCCGCCGGCGTTCGAGGTGAAGCCCGACTTCACACCCACGATGCCGTCGGCGCCGACACCGGCGATCACGTTGCGGATGGTGCCGGCTATGGGGAAGGGAGCCGAGGGCATGGCCACGATCTGCGCGAAGGTCGGGATCGCGCATGCCGGCGGCGGCGATCTTGAGGCAGTCGGCAGCCGTCGATGCCGAGGCCGGGTCGAACCCGCTGGCGTCGACGAAATGGGTGGCCGATGGCCCCGAGGGCCGGCGGCGGTGGCGTTCATCTTGGCCACGAAGGCCGGCTGGGATACCGGCGTCCCACTCGGCGAGGGCGTAGGCGATGTCGTTGGCCGAGGGCAGCAGCAGTGCCTCGAGCATCTGGCGCTCGCTCAGCTGCTCGCCCGTCGCCACCGGCACCGTCGACTGGTCGTCGGCGATGTCGTCGCCGAACTGGGCGGCGTCGTCGGCCGAGATGGTGATGAGCGGGCCGGCCGCTCCGGCAGCCAGGGGATGGTCGTGCAGGATGACGAGAGCCGTGGTCATCTTGGTCAAGCGACGCGATGGGGATCGGCGTCTCCGGGCCCGACTGGGCGGCGTAGCCGAGGGCGGGTACGGACACCGCCGCCTGACCTATGCCCGGCCACGGCAGCGGGGCAGCCGCTCCGGGGACCGACAGCGACGTCGGTGAGACCGAGTCGGACCTGCGGAGCGGCGATCGGGCGGGTGGCCCGCACCGCGGCGACGATGCCGGCGGCGGCCAGCGACCACCACAACCAGCCCGGTCACCAGCCACCAGCGCCGGCGAGTGAGACCGTCGACGCCGTCGTCTCCTTGCGGGTCGTGGGTTCGCGGTGGTGTCGGCTCGACGCCGCGGTCGGGGTCGGTGCCGCCGGGCGCCAGATCGGTCTTGCTCAGCGCGCGTCCAACTCCTCGGGGGTCATGAGCACGGCCCGGGCCTTCGACCCTTCCGAGGGGCCGACGATCCCCCGGCGCTCCATGAGGTCCATGAGTCGACCGGCACGTGCGAACCCTACCGCGCAGCTTGCGCTGAAGCATCGACGTGGACCCCAGCTGCGAGCGGACCACGAGATCCATGGCTTGCTCGAGCAAGTCGTCGTCGTCATCGCCGTCGTCACCGCGGCGACCGGCGCCGTCCGGGCCGATCACCGGGTCGATGCCGGCCACCACCTCCATGGCCCGTTGTCGCCGCCAGTGGGCCACCACGGCCTGGATCTCGTCCGAGCCCACCCACGGCCCCTGCAGGCGTTGGGGGATCGACGACGAGGCCGAGAGCAGGAGCATGTCGCCCTCGACCGATGAGCCGCTCGGCACCCGGGCTGGTCGAGGATGACCCGGCTGTCGGCCAGGGTGGCCACCGAGAAGGCCAGGCGCGAGGGGATGTTGGCCTTGATGACCCCGGTGATCACGTCGACCGACGGCCGCTGGGTGGCGAGGACCAGGTGGATGCCCACGGCCCGGGCCATCTGGGCCAGCCGGACCACCGACTCCTCGACGTCGCGGGCAGCCACCATCATGAGGTCGTTGAGCTCGTCGACGACGATCACGATGAACGGGAGCCGGCCGTACCGCACGGGCTCTTCTTCGTCCTCGTCGGCGTCCGACTCGTCACCCGTGCCCCGCATCCGGAGCCGGTGCTCCTCCTCGTGATCGTCGAGCTCGCCGTTGTCGAAGGCGGTGTTGTAGCCGGTGATGTCCCGCATGCCCACCTCGGCCAGCAGGTCGTAGCGGCGCTCCATCTCGGTGACAGCCCAGCTGAGGGCGTTGGCCGCCTTCTTCGGGTCGACCACCACCTGGGTGAGGAGGTGCGGGAGGTCGTTGTAGGTCCCGAGCTCGACCCGCTTGGGGTCGACCAGGATGAGCCGGACCTGGTCGGGCGTGGCCCGGGTCAGGATGGAGGTCAGCATCGAGTTGATGCACGACGACTTGCCGGCGCCGGTGGCCCCGGACACGAGCACGTGGGGCATGTCGGCCAGGCTGACCATGACGGCGCGGCCGGCGATGTCGCGGCCCATGGCCACCTCGAGCGGGTGCGTGGCCGCTGCCGCCTCCGGCGAGGCGAGCACGTCGCCGAGGGCCACGAGCTGACGCTGGCGGTTGGGCACCTCGACGCCGATGGCCGACCGCCCGGGGATGGGGGCGAGGATGCGCACGTCCGGTGAGGCCATGGCATAGGCGATGTCCTTCGACAGCGACGTGACCCGCGCCACCTTGACCCCGGCGCCGAGCTCGATCTCGTAGCGGGTGACCGAGGGCCCGATGGTGCGCCCCACCAGCCGGGTGTCGACGCCGTGGGCGCCGAGGGCCTCGACCAGGGCGGCGCCGGCCCGGTCGACCTCGTGCTCGTCGACCCGCCGTTGCCTTGTCCGCTTGAGGAGGTCGGCAGGGCGGGAGCCGCCACTCCCCGACCGACGGGCCCGAGCCGCAGGTCGAGGGGCGCCGTCACCCGGCCGGCCGCTCGGAGCGCGGGCGCGCCGGTGAGTGGCGGCCGCGTCGACGCCGTCCGATGGTCCCCCTCGTCGACGGTCGGCCACGTCGGCGTCGGGGCCGCACCGACCTCGGTCCGGCGGCCGTGCTCGGGTGGGCTGCGGACGTCAGGACCCGACCGAAAGGATCGGTGGGATCTCTTCGTCCTCCTCGAGCTCGCGTCCTCTGTTCTTGTTCGCCTCTTGTCGTCTTCGGTCGCCTGGGCCAGCGCCATGGCCTGGCGGGTCACTCGGGCCACGCCTGCTGGCCAGCCGTGCGCACGCTGATGCCGGTGAACACGACGAGGGCCACGACCGCGACGGCCAGGAGGACGAGGGCCGCCCCCAGTCCCGCCGAGGGCATGTCCGAGGGGTCGGCCACGACGGCCCCGACCCATCCACCGGCCGACCCGAGCTCGGCGGTCGGCGCCCGCCACGAGGGCGAACCCCCGGCCAGCCCGGCGAGACCGGCGATGACCAGCACGCCCAGGGAGGCCCCGATGACCGCCCGAGCCGCCTCGGTGGCCGGTGCGCTCGTCGTCACCGTCCCACTTCCTCGCCGATCCCCCGCCCGGCCGGATGACGAGGCGCACCCCCACGGCGACCGCCAACAGGCGGCACGAGGAAGCCGACCCCAACCGACGACGTCGGCAGTGGCCAAGCGGATGTCGTGGCCGGCAGGACCGAGCGAGCCGAGATAGATGGCCAGGCGCCGAGGAGCCCGGCGGTGACGAGCACGACGGCCCAAACGTCCACGGCAGTGGCCGCGGACCACCTGTCCCATGGACGAGCGCAGCCGGTCGGGTCGGCCCGGTTGTGGCCACGACCGTTCCGCGAGCCGGCCCCGCCCCGTCGGCGCGACCCGCTCGATGGACGGCGACGAGTCGTCGAGGGCGCGGCGCGGCCACGGCTGGCCGGACGCCGCCGGCAGCGTCGATCGTGAGGTCGCGGACCGGCCCGCCGATCGCTTGGTGGCGGTCGTCACAAGGGTGACCAGGGTACCGCCGGGGTGCCTCGGGAAGGGGGACGCCGCCGCCCGGGGGCGCCGTCTGCGGCGTCAGACGGTGACGATGACCGGCACGATCATCGGTCGTTGGCGGGTGCGCTCCCCCACCAGCCGGCCCATGGTGCGGCGCGCCACCCGGTTGAGCGTTTCGTGGTCGCTGTTGCCGGAGCTCAGCGCTTCCTCGAGGGCCTTGGTCAACTGGGCCCGGGCGTCGTCGAGCACGCTCTCGGTCGTCGTCGGCATGGGCCCAACCGCGGGTCACGATCTGGGGGGTGCCCACGACTTCCCCGCGTTTGAGGTCGACGGTGGCCACCGCCATGACCACGCCCTCTTCGGCCAGCACCATGCGATCGCGTAGGAGGCCGTGGCCGATGTCACCCACCGAGCTCCCGTCCACGAACAGGTACCCGCCGGGGACGTTGCCGTCGCGGTGCAGCCCCGACTTGTCGAGTCGCACGGCGTCGCCGTCCTCGCACAGAAGGACGCGCTCGCCGTCGATGCCCATGGACTCGGCCAGTTGCACGTGATTGGCCATGTGCCGGTACTCCCCGTGGACGGGGATGAAGAACTCGGGGCGGGTCACGGACATGAGCATGGCCAGCTCGCCGCGGCGGGCGTGGCCGCTCACGTGGACAGCCTCGACACCCGAGTGGATGACCTCGACGCCGCGCCGGTGCAGGCTGTCGATCACCCGGCCCACCGACCACTCGTTACCGGGGATGGGATGGGCGCTGATCACGACCACGTCGCCCGTCCTGCAGGCTGAAGAAGCGGTTGTCACCGGCGGCCAGGCGAGAGAGGGCGGACATGGGCTCTCCCTGCGAGCCGGTCGAGATCACGCAGACCTGGCCGTCGTCGAGCCGTCCACTTCCTCGATGTCGATGAGCGACCGGTCCGGGATGGCTGAGCAGTCCGAGGCGGCGGCCGAGGGCCACGTTCTTCTGCATGGACCGGCCCAGCGTGGCGATCGTGCGCCCCTCGGCGATGGCGGCATCGGCCACCTGCTGGACACGATGGAGATGGCTGGCGAAGCAGGTGACCACGAACCGCCGGCCGGGATGCTCGCGGAACACCTTCTGGAGGACGGAGCCGACCGTCGACTCCGACTCGGTGTAATCCCGGCTCCTCGGCGTTGGTCGAGTCGGACAAGAGGAGGCGGATGCCCACGATCGGAGGCCAGGGCGCCCATGCGGGCGAGGTCGGTCCGTCGCCCGTCGACCGGATTGAGATCGAGCTTGAAGTCGCCCGAGTGGAGGATGACCCCTTGCGGCGTGAAGAAGGCGGTGGCGAACGAGTGCGGCACCGAGTGGGTGACCGGAATGAACTCGACCTCACAGGGCCCGATCTTCCGCCGCTCGCCGTCGATCGACGGGGATGAACTCGGCCCGATCGGTCATCCCGGCCTCGTCGACCCGATTGCGGGCCAGGGCCAGGGTGAGCTCCGATCCGTAGACCGGCACCGGGAACGGACCGCAGCAGGTAGGCGAGGCCACCGGTGTGGTCCTCGTGACCGTGGGTCAGGATGACGGCATCGACCCGGTCGGCGTTCTCCTGCAGATAGGTGAAGTCGGGCAGCACGAGGTCGACACCGGGCATGTCCGGGTCGGGGAACATGACACCGACGTCGAGGACGATGATGCGCCCGTCCACCTCGATGCAGGCGCAGTTCCGTCCGATCTCCCCGAGCCCACCGAGGAAGACGATGCGGACATCGGCACCTGTACGGGTTGCCCGTCCGGCGCGTGACCGTCGGGCCGGTGATGCCTCAGGCAACCGACCGGCGCACCGGGCTCGATTCTCCGAGCTGGGTGATGACAGCGCCGGCTTCGGCGTCGAGGGACGGCGGTGCCGGGGGGTGGGGCAACCGGCACTGCCCGACCGGTAGCCCGAGCGCCCGGCAGGCGGCTTTGGCCGGCACGGGATTGGGGAACTCCTCGGTCGACTCGAACCGGTAGGACTCGAAGAGGCGCTCGTTGCACCGCCGAGCCTCGGGCAGACGCCCGGCACCGAAGGCCGCCAGCATGTCGGCGAAGACGGGGCCGGCCCAGTGGCTGGCCACGCTCACGATGCCCACGGCGCCGATCGAGCGGGAAGGGAAGGGTGAGCGAGTCGTCCCCGCAGTAGACCTCGAAGGAGGACGGGCTCTCGGCCACCACGACAGCGGCCGAGGCCGGGTCGCCGGTCGAGTCCTTCGTGGCCACGATGTTGGGTACGTCATTGGCCAGCGCCAGGGTCAGGCCGCGCCGATGCGCCGTCCGGTGCGCACCGGGATGTCGTAGAGGACGACGGGTAGTTCCGTGGCGGCGGCGATGGCCCGGAAGTGGGCGTCGATGCCCGCCGGAGAGGGACGGTTGTAATAGGGCGTCACGGCCAGCACGCCGGCCGCGCCCCGTCGAGACAGTTCGCTCGTGAGGGCCACCGAATGGGCGGTGTCGTTGGTCCCGGTCGAGCCGATGACCGGTCAGGTCGACGGCCCCGGCCACCGCTTCGATGAGGTCGAGGCGCTCGTCGTCGGAGAGGACCGGGCCCTCCCCCGTCGTGCCCGCCACCACCAGGCCCTCGGTGCCGGTGGCGGCCAGATGACGGGCGACGGTCACGGCGCCCGTCGAGGTCGAGCGAGCCGTCGTCGGTGAAGGGGGTGACCATGGCCGTGACCACGGCGCCGAACCGGGCCATCTCGCTCAGCGCCCGCATCGGCCGGTCGGAGACGAGAACGGGACGCGACCTCACGCGACGGAGGCTACCAGCCGTCATGCCGGGCGGCCCCGTGCGAACGCCCGGCAATGTCTGTCAGGAGGCGAGCCGCTCCATGGGCGGGCCGTCGGCCTGGGCGTCGGTCTCCTCGGCGGTGTCCGTCCACGACTCGAACTGGATGACCCCGAGCTCGGTGAACTTGGTCCGCAACCAGCCGTCGGCGGCGTCCAGCAGCCCGAGCTTCCTGCAGTTGGGGACGATCTTCGAGAACGAGCAGTGCCTGGAACTGTCGCACGCTCGGGTGCCTGCTGGACGATCGGGACGATGGCTTTCGGGTCGATGCCCATGCGGTCCCACACTTCTTGCTGGAGGAAACGGTCACGCATGCGCACGGCAGCCTCGAAGGCAAACTCCTGGCGCTCGCGCAACTCGGCGGCACTGAGCTCGCTGGTAGTACTCCTCGAGGCTGAGGACGCCGAAGGCGACGTGGCGGGCCTCGTCGGCCATCACATACCGCAGCAGCGTCTTGAGCAGCGGGTCGCCGGTCATCTGGTGCATGAACCCGAAGGCGGCGAGGGCCAGACCCTCGACCATGATCTGCATGCCCAGATAGGTCATGTCCCAACGCGAGTCCCGGATGATGTCGTCGAGGAGCAGTCCGAGATGGGCGTTGAGCGGGATAGTGGCCCGAGAGCTTCTCGTCGAGGTACTTGGCGAACACCTCGACGTGGCGGGCTTCGTCCATCACCTGGGTCGAGGCGTAGTACTTGGCGTCGATCCAGGGCACCGACTCGACGATCTTGGCCGTGCAGATGAGCGCACCTTGCTCGCCGTGGAGGAACTGGGAGAGCGTCCAGTTCTGGCTCTCGACGCCGAACTGCAGCCACTCCTTGTCCGTCCAGTGCTCGACCGGCGTGCCGCTGAGGTCGAAGCCGGCGCCGAAGCCGCCCGTGGCCTCCGGCCTGGGCGAGCACCAGCTTCTCCTGGTCGACCTCGGTGTCCCAGGGCAGGTCGGTCTCCCCGTTCCACTGCGCCTTCTTGGCCTTCTCGTAGAGCTTGTTGAGCTTGGGGCGGGCGCCCTTCTCGTAGTCCCACGTGAAGATGGAGTCGTAGTCGGAGTGCACGACGTGGCGACCATCGGGCTCCTCGACGCCGACGACCGAGAGGATGGTCTCGAAGTCGTCGATCTCGCTGCGCCCGATGATCTCTTCGGTGGTGCTCATTTGTTTCTCGGTGGTCATCAGCTGGCTCCTTGACTGGTTCGAGAGGATTCGACGGTGCGGCCGGCGCCGTCGGAAGCTGACCGCACGGGTGACGGGGAGAGGACGGTGGTCTGAGGGGTGGCGGCCCGATGGAGGGCTCCCACGCCCGGCATCACGAACATGGACACGAGGCGGGCTGCCTGGTCGCGGGTCGCAGAGGTCGGTCTGCGGCGACGGTGAGATGCGCGTACGAAAGGACGATCCGGGTGGCCCACTCGGCCACTCGCCCGGCCTCGGCCGGTCGCAGCCAGCGGGCCAGGAACGGCGCGCCGAAGCGCGAGGCGGCCTTCATCAGCCGGTTCGAATCATCGAAGGCCAGATGCCCGAGGATGGTCTCCGGCTCGTGGGCGACCAGGTAGGCGAGGGCTGAGTGGTCGCGGATGCGGGTCGAGGCCTCGACGATGCCGACCACCAGAGCCTCGTTGAGGTCGGAGGCAGCGCCGAGACGAGCGCCGAGGGCCGAGAACGAACCGGGCGGCCTCGGTATCGACCACCGCGGCCAGGATCTCGTCGCGGCCACCGGGGAAGGCCCGGTAGATGGTGGCCCGGGACAGGCCGGCCTGGCGGGCGATGTCGTCGACCGTGGTCTTGGCCGTGCCGTAGCGGGCCAGGCAGGCGAGGGTGGCGTCGACCACCCGGACACGATGCGGCGAGGCAGACTTCGGCGTTCGGGGGCCCCTGGTTGACCGGGCTCTCCCGAGACCACGTGGAGACGTCCGTGCGGTTGGCACGGTGAAACGTTAGGTCAGTCTTTGTCTCATTGTCAACGACGGGCGGCCGGGGGACCGACCACGCCGGCCAACAGCTCGGCCTCGACCAGCTCGGCCACCTGGTCGGGGTTCTCGAGGTCCCAACGGCCAGGCGCGACGATGTAGGAGAGGACCATGCGGGCCAGGAAGTCGGCCGCCTCGTGCAGGTCGACGCCGGCCAGCACGCCCCGGGCCTCGAGGTAGGGGATGAGGAATTCGGCGATGACGTCGCGGACCCGAACGCTCTCGATGGTGAGGGCGGGCAACAGCTTCTCCGGCTCCGTCTCCATGACCCGTTGCAGGACCTCGTGCTCGAGGATGGAGCGCCGGGCGAAGCGAATGCCGAGCTCGAGGACCTCCTCGAGGCTGGTCGCGCCCTGGACTTGGTCGTAGAGGCGAAGGAAGAACTCGGCGGTGGCCCAGGCCACGGTGGCATCGAGCAGCTCGTCGCGGCCCCCGGGGAAGGTGCGATAGACGGTGGCCCGCGACACGTCGGCCTCGCGGGCGGCGTCCTCGATGGTGGTCTTGGTCAGGCCCCAACGGGCCACGCAGGCGTAGGTGGCGGCCAGGATCCGTTGCGCGGGTGTCGTCGACGGCCAGCCGCTCCCCGCTCCCGGCGGCCCGCGATCAGAGCCCGAGCAGTGGCTCGAGGCCGACGGTGAGACCGGGTCGCGTTGCGGCACTGCCTCAATGGCCAGCAGCACACCGTCCATGAACGAGACCCGGTCGGTCGTGTCGTGGCGAATGGTCAACGTCTGACCGGTCGACCCGAAGACCACCTCTTGGTGGGCGACGAGGCCCGGGCAGGCGCAGCGAATGGATACGCACCCCGCCCGGTCCCTCCCCTCCGCGCACCCCCTCGACCACGGTGGTGGTCGTCCGGTCGCCGGGTAGCGCGGCGCTGCCCGCCGCGGCCCGTCCGGCGGCGATGCGCTCGGCCGTGCGCAGCGAGGTGCCGGACGGGCGCGTCGAGCTTGCCGTCGTGGTGGAGCTCGACGATCTCGACCGATTCGAAGTGGGGAGCGGCCAGCTCGCAGAAGCGCATGAGCAGCACGGCGCCGATGGCGAAGTTGGCGGCCACCACACAGTTGGGGGCGGAGGCGGTGGGGCCGGCGAACAGCCGACGCCAGTCGTCGAGGTCGCCCGGGGTGACACCCGTCGTGCCCACCACGGCATGGATGCCGGCCGCCGCGCAGACGGCCAGGGTTTGACGGGCCGCCTCGATACGGGTGAAGTCCACGACCACTTCCGTGCCGGCCTCGGCCAGCGCGGAGGCGTTGCCGGCAATGGTGAGGGTCGGACCTCCGATTTCTGCGCCCACCAGTGAGGCGACGGTGGCCCCGGTGTAGACTCGGGTCGACCGCCGCGACGAGCTCGAAGTCCGGGCGGCCGAGCACCGCCCGGCACACTTCTTTGCCCATGCGTCCACCGGCGCCGACGACGCCGACCCGGGTCACCTCTGACACTCGGGCGAGCCTACTGGTGCCCTCTGTCGCGTCCCGGCACGCCCGTCAGCCGAGCGAGAGGGCGTCGACGTCGAAGTCCGACTGCGTCGAAGGGTCCGACCACCGACAGGGTGCGCGGGGCGGCGGCCAACTCGGCGGCAACGGCGCGCACGTCCTCGATGGTGACCGACTCGATGCGGGCCAGGACTTCGTCGACCGGGAGCACTTCGTGGTAGAGCAGCTGGGCGGCGCCGATGCGTCCCATGCGCGCCCCCGAGTCCTCACCGGCCAACAGCATCTCGGCCCGCAGGTTGCCGGCCGCCACCCGGAGCTCACGCTCGGTGATGCCATGGGCCCCGAGGTCGCCGAGGGCGTCGGTCACGATGGCGAGCGCCTCGCTCACATGTTCGGGCGCGGTGCCGAGCCCGATCGAGACCATTCCCGCATCGCCATAGGCGATTCGCTCTGACCACACCGAGTAGGCCAGACCCCGTCGCTCGCGGATCTCCTGGAACAGCCGGCTCGAGAGCCCGCCGCCGAGCGTGTGGTTGAGCATGGCCAAGGCGTAGCGGCGCTTGTCGAATCGATCGGAGGACCTCACCGCCATCACCACGTGGGCCTGCTCGGTCGAACGCCGGGTCACTCGCAGGGCGTCGACCCGGTCGGCCGGCGGGCCGGCCGGGTGGGAGCCGCACCGCCGGTGCGGCCGGAGAAGCGCTCGTCGAGGCCATTGGACCACGACGTCGTCGTCGAGGTCACCGGCCACCGCCACCACCATGTTGCCGGGTCGGTAGTGCTCACCGAAGAAGGAACGGATCTCGTCGGGCGTGAGGGCGGCAACCGATGTGGCCGTGCCGAGCACGTCGCGGCCGAGCGGGTGCTCGGGAAAGGTGGCCGACGCGCACTGTTCGCCGGCCAGGTCGGCCGGCTCGTCGGCATGCATGAGGATCTCGTCGAGGATGACCTGGCGTTCGGCGTCGACGTCCTCGGGGCGAAGCGCCGGCCGCCACATGATGTCCGAGAGGATGTCGAGGCCGAGGGCGAGATGCTCGGACAGCAGGCGAATGTAGAAGGAGGTGTATTCCTTCGTGGTGTAAGCGTTGAAGTCGCCACCCACCTCGTCGACCGCCTCGGCGATGGCCGACGCCGCCCGGGTGGCGGTGCCCTTGAAGAGGAGGTGCTCGAGGAAGTGCGACGCACCCGCTTGCTCATCGCGCTCTCGTCGCGGGAACCGGTCCCCACCCAGAAGCCGATGCACACCGACCGCGGCATCGTCCATCTGCTCGGTCACGAGGCGTAGCCCCGAGCCCAGTTGGTGGTTGCGAATCATCGAGTGACGGGGCCGGGCGTCGACCCGGCGCAGGTCGGCGGCCGCGGGGCGGCTTGGGTCAACGCCGGCGACGACCGCCTCGAGAGCCCCCGGCGGGACGCTCGGCCGGCTCGCTGGTCGACGGTCCGAGGTCACCGAACTCCTCGACCAGCTCGACTTCGAACATGTCTTCGAATGACGGGGCCGCGGACGATGGCTTGCCCGAGGCCTTCTGACCGCGGTCATCGCCCGAGCTGCCACGATCGTCTCGACGGTCGTCGCGGCGCGGCCGGCTACGGCCGTTCTCGCCCGACCCACCGCCCGAGGCGCCCGGCGATCCCGACCCACCGCCGGTCGTGGCCGGCGGGGCGCCGGCAAGCGAAAGGGAGACCTTGCCCTGCGGGTCGATGTCGTCGACCCTGACCTCCACCGCTTGGCCCAACTCGAAGACGTCCTCGACCCGCTCGACGCGCTTTCCCTGTCCCATCTTGGAGATGTGGAGCAGGCCGTCGCGTCCGGGCAGGATGTTCACGAAGGCGCCGAACTTGGTGATGTTGACGACCTTGCCCTCGTAGGTGGCCCCGACCTCGGCCAGCGGCGGGTCGAGGATGGTGGCGATGCGCCGGCGTGCCTCCTCGACGGCAGTGCCGTCCTTGGCGCCGATGGTGACGGTGCCCACCATGCCGTCGTCGTCGACGGCGATGTCGGCGCCCGTCTCCTGTTGCAGGGCATTGATGACCTTGCCCTTGGGCCCGATGACCTCACCGATCTTGTCCATGGGGATCTCGAAGGAGACGATCTTCGGTGCCGACGAGGCCACCTCGGACCGGGCCTCGGAGATGGCGCCGGCCATCACCTCGAGGATGCGCAGCCTCGCCTCCTTGGCCTGCAACAGTGCCTGGCGCAGCACGTCGAGGGGGAGCCCGTCGATCTTGGTGTCGAGCTGGAGGGCGGTGACCACGTCCTTCGTGCCGGCCACCTTGAAGTCCATGTCGCCGAAGGCATCCTCGGCCCCCAGGATGTCGGTCAGGGTCACATAGGCGTCGCCGTCGTGGACGAGGCCCATGGCGATGCCGGCAACCGGGGCCTTGATGGGCACGCCGGCGGCCATCAGCGAGAGCGTCGATCCGCACACCGAGGCCATGGACGTCGAGCCGTTGGAGGCGAGCACGTCGGACACCAGCCGGAGTGTGTAGGGGAACTCCTCCATGGGCGGGATGACCGGCAGCAGGGCCCGTTCGGCCAGGAGGCCATGACCGATCTCACGACGCTTGGGCCCCCGCATGAAGCCCGTCTCGCCGGTGGAGAAGGGAGGGAAGTTGTAGTGGTGCATGTACCGCTTGAAGTCGCCGGGTGTGATGGTGTCGAGCATCTGGTTCATGCGCGGCATCCCCAGGGTGGTGACGTTCAGCACCTGGGTCTCACCGCGCTGGAAGAGGGCCGAGCCATGCGCCGTCGGGAACAGGTCGACCTCGGCCGACAGTGGCCGGATGTCGGTCGTCGTACGCCCGTCGATGCGCAATCCGTCCTCCACGATGCGGCGACGCACGAGCTTCTTCGTGAGGGCTCGGACGGCTGCTTTGATCTCGCCCTGGCGCTCGGGGAACTCACCGCCCAGTTGGTCGAGCAGTGAGGCGCTGACCGCATCGAGGGCGGCGTTGCGCTCGGCCTTGGCCGTGATGGTGCCGGCCTTGGCCACGGCCTCGGTACCCTCCGCCTCCACCCGGGCCCACACATCGTCCCCGTAGTCGCTGAGGGTCGAGTACTCGATGGGCTGGATCGGGCCACGAGCCTCGACGAAGGCCTCGACCAGTTGGCGCTGGAGCACGATCGACTCGCGGATCCAGGTCTTGGCCGCTTCGAGGCCTTCGGCCAGCACCTCCTCGTCGACCTTGGGGGCACCGTCCTCGTAGTACTGAAAGGCCTTCTCGGTGCCGCCGGCCTCGACCATCATGATGGCGATCTCGGAGTCGGCATCTTCGGAAAGGGCCCGGCCGGCCACCACCAGCTCGAAGGTCGACTCGTCACCCTCCTCGAAGGTGGGGTGCGGGATCCAGGTGCCCTCGGTCGAATAGGCAACACGTACGGCGCCGATGGGCCCGTCGAAGGGGATGCCCGAGATCATGAGGGCGGCCGATGCAGAGTTGATGGCCAGCACGTCGTGCGGGTTCACCTGGTCGGCCCCGAAGACGGTGCCCACGATGTGCACCTCGTTGCGGAAGCCCTTGGGGAACGACGGCCGCAACGGGCGGTCGATGAGCCGGTCGGTCAGGATGGCCTGGTCCGAGGCCTTGCCCTCGCGGCGGAAGAACGAGCCGGGGATCTTGCCGGCGGCGTAGGCCCGCTCTTCGATGTCGACGGTGAGAGGGAAGAAATCTGCCCCCTCCCGCACCGACCGGGCCGCGGTGGCCGTGGCCAAGAGGACGGTGTCCTCGATGCGGCCGACGACGGCGCCGTCGGCCAGTTGGGCGAGCTTTCCCGCCTCGAATGTGAGTGTGCGATCGGTTCCGCTGATGGGGGCCGATACGGCGATGGCGTCCGACATGGAACGCTCCTTCGTTGGTCTCGGGGGGCCGCCCGAGCCAGTTCCCAGTTGTCGACCACCACCGCGTCGTTCCGCTTGGTGATCGGCAACTGGTGACTGACCCCGTTGCAGCCCGCTTCTTTGTTTTGCTCGACTCCTTCTCGCGCCCAGCTGCCGTCAGTCGGCGGCCAAATGCGACCGCCCGGCCTGAGCCGGGCGGAGGTTGCCGTCTCGCCTAACGGCGGAGACCGAGTCGGCCGATGATGTCCCGATACCGCTCCACGTCATTCCGACGGACGTAATCGAGAAGCCGGCGCCGACGACCGATGAGCTTGAGGAGTCCCCGACGGGTGTGGTGATCACCCTTGTGGACCTTCAGGTGCTCGGTCAGGTGCACGATCCGTTCACTCAAGAGCGCGATCTGTACCTCGGGAGAACCGGTGTCCGTGTCATGGGCCCGGTACTCGGCGATGGTGGCCTGCTTGTCTGGCATTGGGTTGAGTCGACCTCGACGATCGTTGGCTGCCGGGAGACGACACACCGGCGCGTCCACTGTAGCAGGGCCGATGGGATCTCCTTCGCCGGCCGGGCCCCCGTCAGGTCGGCAGCCTGGCCATCGAACTTCGAGTGACGGGCGCGGCCATGCCGCACTATTCTCCCACCTAGAGGTGCCGGGGTACCTTCGGCGGGAGGCCCCGTCGCCTCGAGGAGACGAACCGTGGCCACGACGCCGCCGATACCGCCCCGATTGCCCGATCTCGGCGCCGAGCCGAGGCCACGAGTGTGGGCGCGCCGCCACGTGCCGCCGTTTGTCGTGCTGGCCGTGGGGCTCCTGGTGACCGCCATCTTGGCCTGGACCTGTTGGACGGTCAACGACCAGAACGAGTCCCGGTTGCTCCGCGTCCAAGCAGGAGAGGGGGCGTCGATCATCGCCGTGGCCCTACCCGGCCTCGTGACGCCCCTCGCCTCGGCGCTCAATCTGGCCGAGGAAGCAGGCGGTAGCCCGACCAAGTTCTCGGGCTACATGGCCCCCTACATCTCGAATGGCTCCTACACGTCGGTTTCCCTGTTCGAACTCGGGCCGCCGCCGCGGCTCATCGACCTCGTCGGCCAGCCGCCCCTCGAGCCGGCCACGTCGCCGGCGGTGGTCAACGCGCTGGCCGAGACGGCCCGCACTCGACAGCCGGCCATCATTGGTCCCTTCGGCACGATCCATGCGTCGGGTGGGATACGCCATCGCCAGCGGGAGCTACGCCCTCTACGTCGAGCGGGCCCTGCCCCCGGTGCAGCTGCTCAAGGAAGCGAGCAAATCGGCATTCGCCGGACTCAACTTCGCCCTCTACATCGGCCGCGCCCCCTCCCCCTCCCACCTGCTCGGTGCCGACACGGACACCCTGCCGCTCACCGGTCGGACGGCTTCCGTCATCATCCCCTTCGGGAGCCTCGTCCATCTTGTTCGTGGCCTCTCCGACCGGTCAGCTCGGTGGCAGCCTCCTCGGCAATCTGGCCTTCCTCGTGGCCGCTGGTCGGCGTCGCGCTCTCCATCCTGGGCGCCTGGACCGTGGACCGGCTGGCCCGCGGCCGGCGGCGGGCCGAGCAGCTGGCCGCCGAGAATCGGACCCTCTACGGCCAGCAGCGAGGCATCGCCCAGACCCTGCAGCGAGCCCTCCTGCCCGAGGACCTGCCGCCGGTCGACGGGCTTGGAGGTCGGCGTTCGCTACCGATCCGGGGTCGAGGGTGTCGACGTGGGCGGCGACTGGTGCGACCTCGTCGAGCTCGGCGACTCACGCGTGCTCCTGGTCGTGGGAGACGTCTCCGGCCGGGGGCTCCGTGCCGCCACCACCATGGCCTCGCTTGCACTACTCGATCCGGGCCTATGCCAAAGAGGGTGACTCGCCGTCGACCATCCTCACCAAGCTCTCCGGCCTCATGTCCTTCGAGGCGGACAGTCAGTTCGCGAGCGTCCTCTGCGGAATGGTCGACGTCGACGCCCACCGTCTGACCCTGGCCAACGCCGGGCACCTTCCCCCGCTCCTCGTGGCCGATGGCCGACGCGATTTCATCGACACCGCCCTCGGTCCCCCGATCGGCGTCGAGAACGGCCGACGGTACAACGAGGTGACCATCGACCTGCCGGCCGACAGCATGGTCCTCGCCTACACCGACGGGCTGGTCGAGCGTCGGGGTGAGATCATCGACGTCGGGATGGAACGACTCCGAGCTGCGGTCGCATCGCCGCCAGAGTCACTCGACGGATGCCTGGACCGGCTGGTCGACACCATGGTGCCCTCCGGAGCTCGCGACGACACCGCCATACTGGGACTTCGATGGACGACGTAGCCTCGCCTCCCGGCTCTGACGACGGGCAGCCCGCTCGCCTCCGTCGAGCACTGGCCCGAGGTCGGCGGCCATCTGGTCAAGATCATCGGAGAGCTCGACATCTCCAACGTCGAGCCCGTCGGACAGGCCATCGGCCACGTCACCGCAGAACGGCCCGACTCTCCTCATCTTCGAGCTCAGTGAGCTCCGTTTCATCGACAGCTCAGGGATCGCGCTCCTCCTCGGGGCATCTCGGGAGGTCGACGCCGTCCAGATTCGCAACCCGAGTCCGGCGGTCCGCCGGGTCGTCGAGATCACGGGGCTGACCAAGGCCCTGCCCCTCGAGCCATGAGTCCTCGGCGTCATTTTCCGGCCGCTCCGCGTCTCGGTGACCAACGCCCGACGCTTTGCCCTCAGCCGGTTGCCCCATGCCGACGAAGAAGCACGCGAACGAGTCGAGCTCATGGTCTCGGAGCTCGCGGCCAACTGCGTCGTCCACGCCGCCAGTGACTTCGAGGTCTCCATCACCCAGAAGGACGATGTCGTTCGAGTCGAGGTCACCGATATCGCCGAGGGCCAACCTTCCGTCCAGTGGCCCGATCCGCTGCAGCCGAAGGGTCAGAGGTCTGCAGATCGTGAGCGCGTTGGCTGACCAGTGGGGAGTCGAGCCCGCACCCGGCGGTCGAACCGGCAAGACGGTGTGGTTCACCCTCGAGGTGCCGTCCGCCGTCGGGCAAGCGGAACGCCGGAGCCGGAGATGAGCCTCCACGACGTCCGGCCGACCTCCCGACGAGGATGGCCGGCGCCTCGCCTCCAGGCGCTGCTCGACGGGTTGAGCGACGGTGTCATCGCCACCGACCTGCTGGGTCGCATCGTCTATGCCAACGCTGCCGCCGAGCGGCTCCTCGGCTGGCCGGAGGGCGAGCTCATCGCCACACCCGTCTCCGCTCCTCTTCCCGGCCCGGCTCCAGGACTGGATGGGTGACGACTTCGCCGTGCTTTCGTGTCCGACCGCTTGCCCGAGCTGGCCGGGCAAGACCTTCGAGGGGACGCTCGTCCGTCGCAACGGATC
This sequence comes from uncultured Acidimicrobiaceae bacterium, assembly GCA_963774915.1. Lineage (GTDB taxonomy): Bacteria > Actinomycetota > Acidimicrobiia > Acidimicrobiales > RAAP-2 > CAVSNH01. The sequence goes on from CAVZGR010000002.1 coordinate 531,722, forward strand.
GGAGGTGCCGATCGAGATCATGGTGGACGAAACCCCGGCCGGACGAGAGGGTTCGGTGGTCGTCGGGGTCGTCCGCCAGCGCCGGGCCGAACGTCTCTCGAAGTGGAGCGACCTCACCCAACGGCTCTTCGACACCCTGGCCGAACCGGGAGCCGCGCCGCCGGCCCAGGAGCGCCTCCTCGCCGCCCTCGGGTCCGAGCTCAAATGGGAGGCGACCACCCTGTGGTCGATCGAGCCGGACGGGGAGCTGGTTCGCCAGGCCATCTGGAGCGATCCGGTCCTCGACCCCGAACAGCGCCTGCACCGAGCCCGCCCCGAGCGCGCCTCCGAAGGGGCCACCCTTCCGCTGCACGCCCTCGAGTCCGGACAGCCGTTCTGTGTGTCCGACCTCAGCCGCCGACCCGAGATTCGCGTCCGGCCCGGCCGCGCTCAGACGGTCTGCGCAGCGCGGTCGTCTTTCCCGTCCGCTTCGCCGACCAGGTGGTGGGCGTCGTCGAGATGCTGAGCACGGAGCACCGCGCCCGGCCGATCCCGAGCTCGTCGAGCTGGTGGAGGCGGTGAGCGCGCCGGTCGGTGAGCTCCTCGTCGCCCTGGAGCGGGCCAGCGAACGCGAGCGCCTGGTCGCCGAGCTCGAGCAGGCCCGCCGCGACCAGGCATTCCTTCTCGATGCCAGCCGGGTGCTGGCCGAGGCGTCGGACTATCGCGACACGCTGCGCCGGCTCGCCGCGCGTGGCCGTCCCGACGCTCGCCGACCTCTGCATCATCGACGTGCTCGACGAGAACGGCCGCTTCCGGCGACTGGCCTGCCAGCACTACGACCCGGCCAAAGCCGCCCTCGTGCGCGAGCTGCAGCACGACTTCCCTCCGGATCCACCGGGCGTCCATCCGAGCATCGACGTCGTTCGTCAGGGCCGGTCTCGATGGTCCCCGGTCATGAGCGACGAGTTCCTGCGAGAGACGACCCGGGGCCAGCGTCATTTCGACGTGGTGAAAGCGCTCGGCTTCACCTCGTACATCGTCGTCCCCCTGATCGGCGACAACGCCCCCATCGGAGCCGTCACCTTCGTCTCGGCCGGGTCGGGCCGCCGGTTCAACGAGCGTGACGTGGCGTCCGCCGAGCAGCTGGCCGTGCAGGTCGGCTCGGTTGTCGAGCGGGCCCGCCGCCACGAGCACGAGCACCTCATCGCCCACACCCTCCAGCAGAGCCTCCTCCCCGATCGCCTCCCCGTCGTCGCCGGCCTCGAGCTCGCCGCCCGCTACCAACCGGGGAGCGACTTCACCGAGGTCGGTGGGGACTGGTACGACGTCGTCAAGCTCGGCGAGCGGATCGCCCTCGTCGTCGGCGACGTCGAAGGCCACGACATGGAGGCGGCGAGCGTCATGGGCAAGCTCCGCAACGGGCTCTCGGCCATACCTCACCGAGACGGACTCGGCCGGCGACGCCTTGGGTCGGCTCGACCGGTTCGCCACCGCGACCGGGACCGAGCGGATGGCCACCGTGCAGGTCGTGATGGTCGAGCCCGGATTCGGGCAAGGCGTCGGTCGCCTCGGCCGGCCACCCTCCACCCATCCTCATCGACGGTGACCGCGCCGCCCTCGTCGACCTCGAGCCGTCACCGCCCATCGGCGCCCGGCTCAACGACCGTCCACCACCCGAGTCCCACTTCATGCTCACCGGCCCCCTGCTGCTCTACACCGACGGCCTGGTCGAGCACCGTCATCGCGACCTCGCTCTCGGCCTCCGACAACTGGTCGAGGTGATGGGCGGGGCGCCCCGCCTGACGCCAGGTGCGCTGTGCGACCACGTGATCGCCACCATGCTCGACGAGACCCGGCAGCGTGACGATGTGGCCCTGCTCGCCGCCCAATGGCGACCCACACCCTGACCCTCCGCTCACCTGACGCAGCAAGCCTGCGGCCCCATGCAGAGCGTTCCGTCCCTTGGTCGCTTGGGGTATCTTGCCGCCGTGTCCGACTACGAGATTCCCGAGCCCGAGCCGAAGGAGATCGACGAGAAGCTCTCCTTGGAGCTTCGACACCTGGCCGCCAACGCGGTGCTCAAAGGCAAGCCGAGCGGGCAGGAGAAATGCGAGAACTGTCGTTACTACCTCGAGCCCTACAACGACATCTCGTACTGCTGGCACCAGAAGCTGCGCATCCTGGTGGGCGCCGAGTGGTGGTGCCAGTGGTGGGACGCCATCCCCGAGGAAGCCTGACCGCGCCCGGGCAACCGAGCCGCGGCCGGCCCGGAGTGGGTCATCCCACCCCGGGCGAGCCGACGATGCTCAGTCGGTGATCAGCGGTTGGGCTGCGGCGTGATGCGCAGGTAGGGCTTGATCGAGTTGAAGCCCTTGGGGAACCGCTCCTTGGCCTCGTCGTCGGAGAGGGCCGGGACGATGATGACGTCCTCGCCTTCCTTCCAGTTGACCGGCGTGGCCACCTTGTAGTCGGCGGTCAGCTGGAGCGAGTCGAGCACCCGCAGGATCTCGTCGACGTTGCGGCCGGTCGAGGCCGGATAGGTGAGGGTGAGCTTGACCTTCTTGTCCGGGCCGATGATGAAGACCGACCGGACCGTCAGCCGTGTCGTTGGCGTTGGGGTGGATCATGTCGTAGAGATCGGCGACCTTGCGGTCCTCGTCCCCGATGAGCGGGAAGTTGAGCGCAGCGCCCTGGGTCTCCTCGATGTCGCCGGCCCACTTGCTATGGGAGCTGACGTCGTCGACGGACAGGCCGATCAGCTTGGTATTGCGCTTGTCGAACTCCGCCTTGCGGGCCGAGAAGGCTCCGAGCTCGGTGGTGCACACCGGGGTGAAGTCCTTGGGGTGGGAGAAGAGGACGCCCCAGCTGTCCCCGAGGAACTCGTGGAAGTTGATGGTGCCCTCGGTGGTCTCGGCGGTGAAGTCGGGAGCGGTGTCCCCGAGTCGGATTGCCATGTGATGCTCCTTTTTGCGGTAGTTGGGGGGCGGTACTGTGCTGGGGGCGTCGGCTGGGGCCGGCGAACCCTGGCCGGGCTGGCTCCGGCCCCATCGCCCGGTCAGGTTAGCGGACAGCCGGGGCAATAGTCGACCGGATGGGTCGAGATTCTGAATGGTGCCCCGTTGGCCGATGGCGGGCGCGTCCAGCATGCTTGTGCTTATGCCACCTCCGCCCGTCCGTGTGGAACGCGAGGGCCCGGTCACCGTGGTGGTGATCGACCGCCCCGAGCGCCGCAATGCCATCGACGCAGCCACGGCCTCGGGCCTCTCCGAGGCCTTCCTCGCCTTCGACGAGGACCCTGACGCCGCCGTGGCCGTGCTGGTCGGCGCCGGCGACACGTTCTGCGCGGGCGCCGACCTGAAAGCGGTCGCCGTCGGTCAGGGGAACCGGGTGACCTCAGGACGGCCCGGGGCCACTCGGCCCGACCCGGCTCGAGCTGTCGAAACCGGTGGTCGCCGCCATCGAGGGCTATGCCGTAGCCGGCGGCCTCGAGCTGGCCATCTGGTGCGACCTCCGGGTGGCTGGGCCGCGGTGCGACGCTCGGCGTGTTCTGCCGGCGTTTCGGCGTCCCGCTGGTCGACGGGGGCACCATCCGCCTCCCGCGTCTCATCGGCCAGGGCCGCGCCCTCGACCTCATCCTTACCGGCCGTGCCGTCGGCGCCGAGGAGGCGCTGGTGCATGGGCCTGGTCGACCGGGTGGTGCCTGACGGGAGGCCGGCGAGCGGCCATCGAGCTGGCCAGCGAGCTGGCCGCCCTCCCGCAGGCCTGCATGCGCAACGACCGGCGCTCGGTGCTCGCCCAATGGGGCCTTCAACCGACGAGGCACTCGGGGTCGAGACCCGGCTCGGGCTCGAGTCGCTGGCCTCGGCCGAGGCCCGCGCCGGCGCCGACCCGATTCAGTGCCGGCGAGGGACGGGGTGGCACGGCTGTCAGCCCCGGGTGGCTGACCGCGGCGGATGGGCGACCTGCGCCGCCTTCGATTTCGACGGCACACTGACCACGGCGGAAGCGTCGTCGGCTTCCTCGAGGCCGTGACCTCGCGCCGCGACGGTGCGGGCGGCCGTGGCCGGGCTCGGCCCCCGTCTCATCCACGGGGCCGTCGTCAGCGGGCCGGCGGCCGACGGGGCCAAGGAGCAGCTGTTCGAGCGGCGTCCTCGCCGGGGTCTCGGTCGAACATCTGGAGCGAGGTCGGGTCGGCGTTCGCCCGGCGCCATCTCGAGCAACATCTGCGCCCCGAGGTCAAGCGCCGGCTCGACTGGCACCGGGAGCGGGGCGATCGGGTCGTCGTGGTGTCGGCCTCCCTCGAGGCCTACGTGGCGCCCGGCGGCAGCCTGCTCGGTGCCGACGGGGCCGTGGCCACCCGGCTCGAGGTTGTCGGCGGGAGGCTCACCGGTCGATACGACGGCGCCAACAGCCGCGGGGAAGAGAAGCTGCGGCGCCTCGGGGAGTGGGTCGCGACGCCGGCGACCCGCCTGAACGGTCCTGGGCCTACGGCAACAGCCGAGGTGACCTGCGCATGCTCACGGCGGCCGACGTCGGGGTCAACCTCGGTCGTCTCGGCCGCTTCGGGACGCCTGCGGGCCTTTCCCTCTCTGGCCCAGGTCGTCGCGCAGCAGCCGACGGATCACAGCCCGGGCTGAGCGCGCCCTTCGCCGGTATCTGCTCCCGGCGCCCGGCGCCGGCGCCGGTCGAGTCCAAGACCCGGGCAGGGCTTCCGTCAGAGGTACTCGTGCCGGCGCATCCCAACCAAGACGAACCATCCCCAGATGGGAGGCAGGTAGGCGGTGAACAGCCGCTGCACGAAGACGGCGGCCACGGCTACCGACTCATTGATGCCCGCCGCGGTGAGCCCGAAGATCATCCCGGCCTCGACCACCCCCATCCCGCCAGGCACGGGCGAGATCCCCCCGAGCATGGAGCCGAGAGTGAGGACGACGATGATGGTGGCCAGGCCCAGATGGTCGCCGAAGGCGTGCAGCGAAGCGCCGAGGGCCATGGCCACGAGCAGCTGAGCGGCCAGGTTGCCGCCGAAGATCTCGATCAGGTTGCGCGGATGGGTGGCGAGCACGCGGCAGGTGCGCCCACATCTCGGCTGCCTTGGGACGCAGCTTCTCCGCGGCCATGCGTCGCCACCGGGGCACGGCGAAGACGAGCGCCCAGGAACACGCCCGCGCCCATGACGATGAGCACGATGAGCCAGACCAGCGTGAGCGTGACCCGCCGGAGCACGCTGGCGGGCTCTCGGTGAAGTGCAGTTGACCGAGGGCGAAGGGAAGGCAGATGAGGAAGAGGCCGCCCTTCACGATCCAGCTGGCCGTCGAGACGAGCACGCCGGACGACACGGCCAGGGTTCGCGTCGTAGCCCTCTTGCTGGAAGAACCGCACCCGGGTGGCGAGCACGGCCATGGAACCGCCGGCCAGGGCCACGAAGGTGTTGGCGACCTCGAGGGCCAGGTGCGGCCGAAGGCAGCGGGTTGGTCACCGAGCCGACGGTGGTCACGGCGATGGCCGGGTAGGCGGCCTGGGCCAGGACGAAGACGACGGCCACCCAGCCCCAGCGGGCCCCGGTGATGGTGCTCCACGACTTGGTCACGTTGACCAGCACCCCGATGAGGGCCCAGCCGCCGATCAGGGTGCCGACCACGAGGAGGAGGTTGACCCAGCTGACCCGGCGAGGCTCGATGAGCTTGGGCACTCCACCCCGCCGCCGCCGCCCCTTCGGTGCGCACCGGGTCGAGAGCAGCGCCTTGCCCGCCGCGAGGGCATGCTGAGCTCCGGGGTCGAGAGCGGCCCGCTGGACGAAGGGCAGGGCGGCGGCCAGGTGTCGGCAGGCACCACGCGGGAGGCGGCGGCCACGGCCTCGTCGGGTCCGACGACCAGTGCGGCAGTGGCCAGCCCGGCGGCCAGGTCGCGGTCGAGCTGGTCGGGGTCGGCCGCCGCCGAGGCCATGCGGAAGTCGATGAGACCGGCTTGGCCCGACGGTGTCGACGACAACCGTCTCGGGCGAGATGGCCCCGTGGGCGATGCGACCGGCGCGAAGGCGCAGATCTGGGTGAAGAGGTCGTCGAGGACGACGTTGTCGACCGGCGTTCGCCGGCGGCCGTCGCCGAGGTCCTCTGGGGTGCCCGTCTCGCCCGGGTCGGGCACTCCGTTGGCCCGCCCGAAATCGGCCGGATCCGTCGGGCCGCTCGGAACGTCGGGCACGTCGCGCTTCGTCGGGTCCGTCGGGCAGTCCGGCAGTCAGCATGGACAGACGCTGACCGGGCGGTGGCACGCTCACCAACACGGCGTCGTGGGCCGGGCCCGCCGTGCCGGCGGCAGCCACGTCAGGGACCCGGGCGCCGGCCCGGGCCGCCATGAGCATGAGGTAGGCCTCGTGCTCGACCTGTTGGCGTCGGGTGAGGGCCAGCGTCGGGCCGGAGTCCCGGTAGAAGAGGAAGCGGGCTGTCTTGGTCAACAGCTGGGCGTCGGACGCGTCACGCCCATAGAGCGAGACATCGACGGCGCCATGGCCGAGCCGGCCCGTGTAGCGAGCCACGCCCCAACGCTGGACCGGGTCGGCGGCCACCTCGGCCACGGCCAGGTCGAGGTCGGCGAGCAGCTCGGTGATCTCGGTCTGACGATGGCAGGCCGAGCGGAGAGCCGAACACGAGGTGTACGAGGGCGGTGATGCCCCATCCGAGCGAGGGCGCCGGCGGCCACGGCCACGGGCAGGCCTCGGGCCGACACCACGGTGGTGAGGGCCAGGAGGAAGAGGGCGACGACGATGGTCCGCTGCAGCCAGCGAGCCACCGCCGGGAGGATGGCGGTCGCCACCGCCAGGCCACCGCCATCCGCACGGCCGGGAAGGTGAGATCGAAGCCGCTGCAGCATCGGGTCGGGTGGACGGCCGCCATGGGCGCCGAGGACGGCGACGGCCAGAAGGCAGAGCAACCAGGTGGCGACGGCCGAGACGGCGACGTCGCGCAGGGCTGTCCACCGCCGGCCGAGGACAGCGAGAAGGACCAGGGTGGCGATCAGGCCGGCGGAGGTGGCCCACCACAGCGTGGTGACCAGCCAGCGCAGGCCATCGGGAGGCGAAGCCAGGGTGGTGGCCACCACCTGCTCGGCATGGGAGTCGGCGTGGGTGGCCAGCCAGCAGATGAGGACCCCGAGGCGGCCAGGCCGAGCCGCACGCCGTCGGTGCCGCGCCGCCGTCGACGCCCGTCACCGAGCGGCGAGAAGAGGATGGCCTGCCAGGGCCGAGGCGAGCCGATCGAGCGTGCGCCCCCGCGCCGGGCCAGAGGAATGGGCCGGCCCCCGACGGGCCGGTCCGTGTCAGCTGACCGCGGATCCGTAGAAGTGGGCGTCACCGAAGGAAAAGATGCCACCGTCGGCCCCCACCATCCAGTAGCCGCCTCCGTTGCTGGTGTCGGCCATCCCCACCACCGGCGCGTTGAGCACGATGCTGCCGGTCGACCCGTAGAAGGCGGCGCTTCCCGAAGGAGAAGATTCCGCCGTCGGCGGCCACCAGCCGGTAGCCGCCGCCGCCCGGCGCCGGCGCTCATGCCCACCACCGGTCGGTTGAGCGGATGGCCGCCCATCGACCCGTAGAAGCCGGCGTCGCCGAAGGCGAAGATGCCGCCGTCGGCCGCCACCAGCCAGTAGCCGTGGCCGTCGGGCGTCGCCGCCATGCCCACCACCGGCTTGGTTGAGCGGATGCCCGCCCATCGACCCGTAGAAGCCGGCGTCGCCGAAGCTGAAGATCCCGCCGTCGGCCGCCACCAGCCAGTAGCCGTGACCGTCGGGCGTCGGCGGCCATGCCCACCACCGGCTCGTTGAGCGGAGGCCGCCGATCGACCCGTCGAAGGCAGCGTTGCCGTAGCTGAAGATCCCGCCGTCCGTCGCCACCAGCCAGTAGCCGAGGCCGTCGGCCGTCGCCGCCATGCCCACCACCGGTTGCAGCAGGGCGAGCTCGTCGGCCGATCCCTCGTAGTGGGCGTCACCGAAGGAGGCGACGTCGCCGTCGCTGGCCGCCACCCAGTAACCACCTGAATCGGCCGTCGAGGCCAAGGCGACCGCCGGGCTGGTCAGAGACGACGTGACCGTGAACCAGTCGGACATGAGGTTGAGACCATCGGCGAAGGCGTTGCCGGACAGGGCCACGTCGCCGGACCGAGCCGACCAGGGTCATGCCGTTGACCCGTCCGCCGAGGTCGCCGAAGCCGTTGCGGCCGGTGATGGTGATCGACTCGAGCATGCCGAGCTGCGGCCAGACGGATTCGATGGTGGACACGGGGACGATCCGCCGTCCATGTGTGGTTGGGGTTGCAGGCGCCGGGGACACACACGGCGTCGCCGGGGTCGGGCACGGCCGGGAAGCTGCTCGGCGCGGTGTAGCCGCCGGTCGAGGACGAGTACTGCGTGGCCGCCACCGCCCCGCCGGCGAACTCCATGACCTGTGCCGTCGTGTCCTGCGGTGGCGAGGTCGGTCACCGGGCTCTCGTTCTCGATACCCCGGTAGGTCTGGCAGTCCAGATCGCAGGTGTCGGCATAGCCGCCATAGGAGCCGAGGCCGGCCATGGCGTACGAGCGGGCGGCGACGGCTTGGGCCTCGAGCTCTTGGAACCCCCACGGCTGACCTTGTGGGCCGGCGCCGCCGAGGCCTCCCCACCCGGCCGGCGACTCGTTGGGCACCACGCCGGCCACGTACTGCTCGAGGGGCACGATGTTGACCGTGCGCGCCGCGCCGTTCGAGTTGTAGGTCGCCTCGAGGTTGCCGCGGGCGGTGAGGTTGCCGCCGATCTGGCACAGCTGTAACGCCTGGCCGGCAGCATCGGGGTCACCGAGCGGCGGGTTGGAGGACGGCGTCGCCGTCGGGGCCGTGGGCTCGCCACCGTCGCTGTCGGCTGGGCGGGCCACGGTCCTCCGCAGCTCGACCCGAGATAGAGGTCCCAGCCGCCGGCGCACCGGGTTCATGAGCACGGCTTGGCCTGCGCCGGCGTTGATCCCTCCGGTCCGGCGACTGAACGGTGAGCCCGAGGTCACGATGACCGAATTGCCGTCGTTCTCGGTGATGGCCACCCGCAGTTGTGTCGCCTCTTGCGAACCGTTCAAGGCGGCGAGGGAGGTGCCCCCGTAGTACTGGCCGAAGATCGACTGGTAGGGCGTCGCCGCCAGCGCGTCGCCGAGTGCTCCCCATTGGCCCATTCCGTCCCCGGGGCCCCAGCCATGGCCGAGAAGCGTGACTGTCGACGACGGATAGGCGCCCGCCGGGCCGGCCGGGAGGACGGCACAGGCCACCGCCGCCAACAGCACGGCGATGCCGGACAGGATCCCCCGGATCCGGTGACTGGCGCCAGCCGATCGCGGCCGACGAGTGGCCAAAGTAGGTGCGCGGCACCGCAGGAGACCACGCTATCGGTGCGGTCAGATGGCGGATCAGGGATGCCCCGATGACAGTGGAGCAGCCTCGTATCAGGTCGGTGCCCAACTGTTCCTCGAACACCTGTGGCATCGAGCCGTAGAACCCGGCATTGCCGTAGGCGAACATGCCACCGTCGGCGGCGACGAACCAGTAACCACCGCCGTTCTGGGTGGACGACATGCCGACGACGGGTTGATTGAGGGCGATGCTGCCCGGTCGAGCCGTAGAAGGGCGCGTCACCGAACGAGAAGATGCCGCCGTCGGCGGCCACCTCCCAGTAGCCGCTGCCGTTGGGGTTGGAGGCCATGCCCACCACCGGTCGGTTGAGCGGATGGCCGCCCATCGACCCGTAGAAGCGGCATTGCCGAAGGCGAAGAGCCCACCGTCGGAGGCCACCAGCCAGTACCCACCACCGCCGGGCGTCGCGGCCATGCCCACCACCGGTCGGTTGAGCGGATGGCCGCCCATCGACCCGTAGAAGGCGGCGTCGCCGAAGGCGAAGAGGCCGCCGTCGGAGGCCACCAGCCAGTAGCCCTTGCCGTCGGGCGTGGCGGCCATGCCCACCACCGGTTGGTTCAGACGCATGCTTCCGGTCGACCCGTAGAAGCCGGCGTCACCGAAGGCGAAGAGGCCGCCGTCGGAGGCCACCTCCCAATAGCCCTGGCCGTCTGGGTGTTGCGGCCATGCCCACCACCGGTCGGTTGAGCGGATGGCCGCCCATCGACCCGTAGAAGGCGGCGTCGCCAAAGGCGAAGAGCCCGCCGTCGGAGGCCACATTCCAATAGCCGCGTCCGTCGGCGGTCGGGGCCATGCCCACGATGGGGGCGTTGAGGTGGCCAGGGGGTGCGGCGCTGAGCCAGCCGGTCAGTTGGGGGTTCTGGTGGAACATCGGCCACGACCGCACGCCCGAGCGAGTGCCCGGACGAGCCGCCGACCTCGTAGTGCTGGATGATGCCCTGGTTGTTGACGTTGTAGCCGGCGATGGTGATGCCGATGGTGCCGTTCGGGTCGGTCGTGACGAGCGGCGCGTTCTGCATGGCCACCTGCATCTGACGCCGAGGACGGCCACGAGCTGGGCGCTCCGGCCGTCGAAGATGTCGAGGCCGCCAGTCGTGGGCACGAGCACGTCGTTGTATCCGAGACCGGTGAGGTCGGCAGTGACCACGCTGCCGATGACCGGTCCGCTCGTCGGCTGCGGCCAACCGGGGAGGCCGAGCCGTTGGCGCCGTTGAGGGCCCACACCTGGCCGCCGGAACCGGTGTCCGTCCCTTCGATGACCTGGGTGGTGCCGTTCCCCTCGATGTCACCGATGGCCGGGCTGGACGTGGTGCTCGCCCCGAGGTTGGTCCCCCACACGACGTTGCATTGAGGGTTGATGGCGAAGACCATGTTGGTGTCGGATGCACCCCCGTAGTAGGTGCCGGTGCCGACGGCGATGCCGATCGCTCCGCCGGCCAGGAAGTTGCCCACGGCCGGCGACGAGTCGACGGTCTGGTTGAAGTCGTGGTCGCAGACGAGGTTGCCCCCCGACCCGAGGACGCGGAGATGGCCGCCGGCGGTGTAGGTCACCCCGTAGGCCAGGCCGGGTGAGGAGTCACCGCCTTCGATCGATCTCGTTCTGGCCGTTGCCGTAGAGATCGGCGATGGCCGGCGTGGAGAAGCCCGAGTCGGCCGTGAAGAACGGCCATCCCGGCAACAATGCGCCGGTGGCGGCGTTGTACGCGTACTCGTTCTGTCCGAGCGACGGGGCGACCACGGCGTTGACGCCGCCAAGGGAGCCGACGGCCAGCGAGGCCTGCACGCCGTGCGACCCGTTGCTGTCCGGTGCACTGTGGTACCAGAGCTGGCCACCGGAGTTGTTGAAGCCGTAGTAGCCGCCCACGGCCGGGCTGGCCGCATTGCCGCCGCCGACGTAGACGTCGTCGGTGCCGCTCCCGTTGGGCAGCACCGAGGGAGTCGAGTCGACCGGCGGACCACCGGTGTGGGCCGGCCAGCCCCGCACGCTCGAGCCATCGGAGAGGTGGAAGGCCCAGATGTTGCCGGCCCGGTCGCCGACGACAACGGATGGGCCACCGCCATCGAGAGTGGCAACCGACGGTGAGCTCTCGGCGATGGGATTGCCTGCGTCGGGCAGGACCTGCTGCCAGGCGAGCGTGGTTGCCACCGCCACGCGGGGGGAGCGGCCGCCGCGCGCGGGCGACGCCAAGGCCGAAGCACCCACGACCGCTCCGTCCGCGGCATGACCACCGCCGTCACCGCCGCCGCTCCCGCCAAGGGGCGTCGCCGCCGCCCGGTTCGCGCTGGATCTGGTCAGGACGCGGATGCGGTGCTCGGCCCATGGTCACCATCCCCTCTGTTGGTCGATCGTTGTTCGATGCCCGGTCGTCTGGGTGCCGGGTGCCGCTGGCCTGGCAGTGCGGCGGGCGCGTCGGCAGAAGCCGGTCACTGAAAGTGTCGGCCCGTGGCGCCCGGAACTTGAACGGAGCGCTCGTTGCACTCGTTGGCACCGGCGATGAAGCCCGGCGAATGCACCGGCTCCGAAGACGGGTCGCCAGGTCACGGCTCGAGTCCCGGCCGACTCGGCGCCAACTCGGCGTCCGCCAACGCGCCGGGCATCGCCCGGAGCGGCCGTCGGCTCGGCTCGGTAGCCTGAATCGTGGTCTTCGACGCCCCGGCCCGGCCGCCACGCCGACCGATGCTGACGCCGGCGTCGGCCGACTGCGTGCCCGCGCCGGCGGCGAGACGGGCCGCCCCGACGCAGCACCCGGAAGGGCCAGTCGACGCGACACGTCTTCGTGGCACGGGCGCCTCGAGCACGGCGGCCGTGCCCGTCCTCACCGGGGTCGCCACCCTGGTCCTCCGACTGCTGACCGCGGCCAGCGGGCCCACCGACTGGGACTCGGCCCAGTACGCGGCGGCCGTCGGCCACTACGACGTCACCCACGGCCAGCCCCAGCCGCCCGGCTACTGGCTGTACGTGGTCAGCCGGACGGCTCGTCCACGACCTCTCCGGACTCGGTGTGGTCCACAGCCTGGTGCTCGTCTCCGCGCTGGCGTCGGCGGCGGCCACCGGCATGACGGCATTGGCCGGCCGCGACCTCGGGGGTCGATGGGTCGGCCTGGCCGCCGGCGTGGTCATGGCCACCAGCCCCTTCGTCTGGTTCAGCGGGCTCGATCGTGGCCACCTACTCCTTCGACGCGCTGGCGTGTGCGCTGCTCATCGACCTGGCCTGGCGGGCCCGACCCGGCAGCTGGCACGGGATCGGCGCGGTGGTCGCCTTCGGACTGCTGGCCGGGTTCCGCCAGTCGGTGGTGCAGTCCTTCTTCCTGCTCGCCCTGCTGGCCGTGGTCGGCCGCCACCCGGCGGTGGACCCGACTGGTCGTGACCGTGGCCGCCGGCGTCGCGGCCGTGGCCATCTGGTTCGTGCCCATGGCGCTCGAGCAACCCGGCGGCGCGGCGGCGTGGTGGCGGGCCACCCGTATCGAGTCGACGGGAGCAGCCCAGGCCACTTCGGTGCTCGACCACGCCTCGGCGGGCGCGACCAACCTCGGCACCTTCGCTGCCTACACCGTCGTGGCCTTCGCACCCCTGGCCGTGCTCACCGTGCTGGCCGCGTTGGTGCTCGCCGTCCGGCGCCTGGCCGGGTCCGCACCCGACCGGTCGCCACAGCCCGCCGTGCCCGCTCCCTCGCCGCCTGGTACCAGGACCGGCTGACCATCCTGGCCGCGGCCATCCTCCCGCCGGTGGCCCTCGTGTCACTCGTGCAGTTCGCCAAGGGCGGCTACCTGCTCGCCTACTTTCCCGGCCGTCATCATCGCCCTGCTTGCTCCCGGTGGCCGCCGTCGTCCGCCACGCCCGCTCAGGCAGGGCTGGGCTCTGGTTGGCGGTGGCCTCTGTCGGTGTGGCCGCGGTGGTCGCCCACTCGGGGCCCAACGGTTCCTGGACGGGGCCGGCGTACTGCCGACGGACTGGACGGCGAGCCCGGCAGGCAGAGGCGGCCTCGGACTGTGGATCAGCCAGCCGCGCTACCAGGCCCCCTACGCCGACACCCGGTCGGCCATCGATCAGGCCGACGAGCTCGACGCCGGGCTCCGGACGCTGGCGCCGCACCTCCGGCCCCGGCCGCGACGTCGTCGTCGCTCGACACCCTCGACGGCGGCACCGCCTTCTACCGCAACGCCGGCTGGGCGCTGCCCGACGGCGCGAATCGCCCTCCTCGCCCCCGGCCAGGTCGTCTACAACGAGCTGGGTGGCGCGCTCTACTACGCCCGGGCGGCCCCGGCCGGCGGCGACAACCGTGGCCGTCGGCCCGTCAGGGTCGGTGATCCTCGTCGCCTCCCCGGCTCTTCCCGGCCTCAACCGTCTGGCGGCGGCGGGCGACATCAGGCTGATACTCAACGGCGCCGGCCCATCGGCGACTACCGGGTCTGGCAGGTCCGGCCCGGGGTCAGCCTCCTCGGCGTGCCCGTCGTCGAGCGTGCCGGACCGCGGCCCGCTCGGCGGCGGCATCACCTGAGCGTCCGCGGCGGCGCGGCGCGGCCCGGGCCACCCGTTCGAGGAACCGGGCGTAGCGATCGATGACCTCGGGCCAGCGGAACCGCCCGTCGACATAGGCCCGTCCCCGCTCCCCGAGGGCGCGTCGCCAGTCCGCGTCGGCGAGGAGCCGCTCGACCGCCACCTCGAACTCCCCGAACCCGGCGAAGGACGAGCCCGCCACCGGATCGGCGGCAGTGCTCGACGGTGGCGCCGCACCCGGCGTGCACCAAGACAGGCGTGCGTGCGCTCCAGGACTCGGCCACGGCCAGCGAGAAGGCCTCCCACGGGTGAGGGGGACACGAGGGCGACGGCGCCGGCCAGCAGATCCCACTTGTCGTCCTCGGACACCGGGCCCACGATGTCGACATCGGCCCGGGTCGGACCGGTGGGTCGACGACCGGGCCGGCCAGGACCAGGCGGAGCGGGCCAGGGTGTCGCGCCTTGTAGGCGTCGAACAGGTCGACGAGCAGGTGGACGCCCTTGTGGCGGTCGATCCGTCCGAGGCACACCACGTACGGGTCGTCCGGCCGGACGGCGGCGCGGGCCGATGCGGAGTGACCGGGGGCCGGTCTCACAGTCGGGGTCGTCGACTCCGAGCCCGAGCAGCAGCTGCAAGTGCGAGGCCACCGGCACACGACGCTGCACGAGCTCGCGCTCGGACTCGGTCTGGAAGACCAGTCCGTCGGCGGCGGTCGAGGACTCGGTCGAAGACCGGAAGTTGCAGAGCCGGCTCGTCATGGGCAGCCGGGTGCAGCACCGCGGGTGCACGGGTGCGTCCGATGGCGCGCACCGTCGGGTAGTAGAGGTAGGGATAGAAGACGACGACATCGGCCGTCGCCGAAGTGGCCCTTCGACGAGCGCGCGGGAGCCTTCGGCCCCTGCAGGTCGATCCAGCGCTCGGCGTCGGCCAGGGTGGCGCGTCGAGGATCGGCCAAGAGGGCGGCCGAGAACGGATGGAAGGACGGGTCGCGGCCGGCTTCGGCCGCCATTCGCTCGACCCGGACGCCGTTGATGGTCTCGGTGCCCGCCGGGTAGACCTCCTCCCAGGTCGTGAAGTCCTTCGCGCAGGTGGTGAGCACCTCGACCGTCCACCCCTGCTCGGACACGAGGTGCTCGGCGAAGAGACGGGCCGCCGTCTCCGCCCCGCCGATGATGGCCGTCCCGTAGCGGGGTAGGACAAAGGCGACCTTCATGGTCGCCCGGCGCAAGCGCAGGGCTCAGGCGGCACAAGCCTGCACGAGGGCGGCGGCGAAGGCCGCCTTGGCCCGAGGCAGGGCGAAGGTGGCCACCCGCTCCTCCGCGGCCCGGGCCAGGGCCACCCGCAAGTTCTCGTCGCGCACCACCCGATCGATGGCGGCTGCCACCCGTGCCGGCTCCTTGTCGGGCAGGACGAGGCCGGCACCGGCCAGCGTCTCGGGAACTGCCGTGTTGGCGTAGGCCACGACGGGCAGCCGGTGGTGCATGGCTTCGAGCAGCGGCACGCAAAAGCCCTCGTGATTGGACAGACAGACGAAGGCGTCGGCCGACTGGTAGTAGGCGATGAGCTCTTCGTGGCTGACCGAGCCGGCGAAGTCGACGGCGGCGCCGAGGCCGAGCTCCTTGGCGAAGCGCTCCACGGCCAGCTGGTACTCCTCGCTGATCGGACCACCGACCACGTGCAGTCGCGCCGCCGGGTCGTACAGCCGACGATAGGCGGCCAGCGTCTTGATGAGATCGTGTTGTCCCTTGTGGGGGGAGACCTTGCCCACGAAGAGGAGATCGGTCCCACCATCGTCCCGCTCGGCGGCCAGGCGATCGGCGAGTCGGGGATCGGGCTCCCCGCCGAAGCTGTCCAGATCGATGAGGAGAGACGCAGTGGCCGTGGCGCCGTATCCGGCGTCACGCAGCTCGCGCTCGTTGAACTGCGAGTCGGCCACCGCGAACTCGGTGATCGGTGCCAACCCCATCATCTGGGCCCGCCCGAGGCGTACCTCGTCCCCCACCGCCGGCAGCCAGTCCTCGATGAGCTCGGCCGGGGTGATGTTGTGGTAGTTCACGAACTTGCGTTCCGGCCGGTCGCGGAACAGGTCGGCCACACCGCTGCCGATGGACAGCTGGTAGAGCAGGACCCGGCCGGCGGCGCGCCGGTCGCCCAGGCGAGCCATGGACAGCCCCTCACTCAGACGGTCCGGCGAGGCGTTGGCGTAGTAGATGTCCGAGTGCAGCCCTCGCGATCGCAGCAGGTCACGGAGTTGCAGAACGTGGCCGCCGATGGCGTCGCGACTGGAGAGAGTGGGGATGACCTGGTCGATGCGATCGACGGTCAAGGGACGCTTTCTTCCCAACCAGCTGCCGGGCCGAAGTCGGTCGCCACTGCCGGAACTTCGCCGGTCAGCCCGGTGGACCGCAGCCGGAAGCTCACATCGAGGGGGAGGCGAACGAGCCCGGTCGACCGCCCGGGATTGGCCACCTCGAACTGGGTCACTTGGTCCTTCCAGTCGTAGATGGCCGTCTCCGTCGCGCTGCGAACGCCCACGCTCACCGTGTAGGTGCCGTCGAGCAACGGCACCTCGGGGAAGAAGAATCGGACGATGCCGCCGCCCTCCGGGATGTCGATGGCACAACTGGGGTCGTCGGGATCGGAGGCGAAGACCAGCTCGTTGCGATCGTCGTGGATGGCGATGGTGGCGAGAGCGTTGGGCACCGCGGCAAGGCTGTCGACATCGGCAGCCACGGTCAGTGACTCCCCTGGGTAGAGGTGGGGGCGGACGCCACTCGCCCCGTGCTCGGCCTGCACGGTTTGGATGGCGAGTACGTTGCCCTCGATCCCGCCCGACTCGGAGCCGGCCAGGGTGCCCACTCCGAGCAGGTCGGCCAGGTAGACGCGGATGGCCTCTCCGGGCTCGTCCACCGTGATGACCTGCCCGTGGTTCATCACCATGGCCCGGTCGGTGTTCTGGCGGATGGTGTCGGTGCCGTGGCTCACCACCACGATGGTGCGTCCTTCGCGCTGGAACTTCTTCACGTGGTCGAGACACTTTCGCTGGAAGGCGGCGTCTCCCACGGCCAGCACCTCGTCGACCAGCAACACGTCGGGCTCGACGTTGACGGCCACGGCGAAGCCCAGCCGCACGTACATGCCCGAGGAGTAGAACTTGACCTGGTTGTCGATGAAGTCTTCGAGCTCGGCGAAAGCCACGATGTCGTCGAACCGCTTCTCGATCTCCGAGTGGGGCAGCCCGAGCAGGGACCCGTTGAGGAAGATGTTGTCCCGTCCCGACAAGTCGGGCTGAAAGCCGGCGCCGAGCTCGAGCATGGCGGCCAGGCTGCCCCGTACCCGGATCTCGCCCGACGTGGGCTTGAGGATGCCGGCGATGCACTTGAGCAGGGTCGACTTGCCGCACCCGTTGCGGCCGAGGATGCCGAAGGTCTCGCCTTGGCGAATGTCCACGCTCACGTCGCGGCAGGGCCCAGAACGGGGTGAAGGGCATCTTGCCCCCGTGGATGACCCGTTCCTTCAACGAGGTGTGTTTTTCGCTATAGAGGCGGAACCGCTTGGAGACGTCCTCCACCTCGATGGCAGTGCTGGCCACCGTGGTCAGAGCTCCTCGGCGAAGTTGCCCTCGAGCCGGCCGAAGATGAGCAGCGCCAGCATGAAGAGCCCGATGCTGACGACAAACACGATGCCGATGAGGCTGGCGTAGCCACCGATGCCCCACGTGGGAAGGACGTGGTACGTCTGCACGGGCACCTTCCCTGGTGGCTGGTACTTGTACTGCGTCCGGCCGTAGATGGCCCGCTGGAAGGTCATCACGAGAGGGGTGATGGGATTCACCAGGTACACGTACTGGAGCCACTTGAGCGAGGGGTGCTGTTTTGCGTGGCCGGACAAGAAGATGGTCCCGTAGGTGTAGACGATCGAGGTGCCCCAGAACCAGGCCATGAGGAGCACTTCGGTGAGGTGCTGGGTGTCCCGAAGGTAGACGTTGATGGCGGACAGAAAGATGGAGAAGGCGCCGGTGAAGACGAGGAGGGTGACGAAGGCGAATGGGAGCAGGGCGAGCATCTCGTAGTCGGGGTGGATCCCGAAGAGCAGCATGGCCAGCACCAGAACCACGCACTGGATGGCGAAGAGCACCACCGAGACACCCACCACCGAAAGGGCCAGCAGCTCACGGGGGAAGGCCACTTTCTTCACGATCCCGGCTTTACCCACCACCACCGAGGTCGCTCCCAGGGACCCCGTGTTGAACAGGTTCCACACCAACAGCCCGGCGAACAGCCAAATGGCGAAGTTGGGCTGGTGGTTGCGGGCGATGATCTTGAAGACCACGTAGTAGATGGCCAGCACTAGGGCCGGGTTGAGCATCGACCAGGCGTAACCGAGCACCGAGTCCTTGTACTTGACCTTAAGCTCGCTCCGAACCAGGAGGAAGAGCAGGTCTCGGTTCGTCCACAGGTCGTGCAGTCGCTGGCCGAGCTGTACCTTCCCGTTGACGACGGTGATGCGGTCATGGCTCTGACCGGGAACGAAGCGAGTGCTTCCCCCGATGATGGCAGGGCGATCGGAATCAGAGATCGCCGAGGCTCGCCGCTCGGCGCGCAGGCTCACCGCCCGGCCGCTCCGGCCGTCGTCCCCGCCGGCTCCACGGGATCCTTCTGGATGACCTCGTCGATGAAGCCGTAGTCGCGCGCCTCTTCGGCGGTGAACCAGCGATCGCGGTCAGAGTCGGCCTCGATGCGCTCGATCGGCTGCCCGGTATGGAAAGCGATCCGTTCGGCCATCATGCGCTTCAGGTAGATGATCTGTTCGGCTTGGATGGCGATGTCCGTGGCCTGGCCCTGCATCTGGCCCGAGGGCTGGTGCATGAGGATGCGGCTGTGGGGCAGGGCGTAGCGCTTGCCCGGAGTGCCGGCACAGAGGAGGAACTGGCCCATGGAGGCGGCCAACCCGACGCAGATGGTTCGCACGTCGCAGCGGACGTACTGCATGGTGTCGTAGATGGCCAGCCCGTCGGTGACCGACCCGCCGGGCGAGTTGATGTAGACGGAGATGTCGCGGTCGTGGTGCTCGGCCTCGAGCAGGATGAGCTGCGAACACACCAGGTTGGCCATGTTCTGGTCGATGGCCGAACCGATGAAGACGATCCGCTCCTTCAAGAGGCGCTGGAAGATGTCCGACGACGGCACCAGGTCACCGGTGTTCGTCATCTCAGGGAGGCCAAGCGGTCCCGACGATGGCGACGGCGGACCAGGTGAAAAGGGGGAAGGGGCGCCCATGCGGGCAGAGCCTACTGCCTGAGGCTCGCAAACGGACGCAGGTTGACCACGTCATCGGTACCACCGCACGGCCTCAGTTGGTCGTCGGCACCGCATCCCGCAGCCCGCCGACCAGCTCCACGAACCGCTCGGCGGCGCGGTCCAACCCGAGCTCTGCGACCCGCCTACGCCCGCTCTCGACCAGCCGTTCCTGCTGAGCGGAGTCGGCCAACAGTTCCCCGACGGCTCTCGCCACCTGGTGGGGGCTCGTGTCATCGATGAGCACGGCCGTGTCACCGACGGTCTCGGCCACGGCGCCGGCTCGGTAGGCAACGATGGGCAACCCCTGGCTCATGGCCTCGATGAGCGGCACGCCAAAGCCCTCGTGCTCGGAGAGCATGACGAAGACGTCGGCCGCCCGATAGTGGGCGGCCAGCTCGGCGTCGCTGAGCCCACTCACGATGTCGACGGCATTGCCGAGCCCGAGCTCGGCGGTGAAGCGCGCCACCGCGGCCGCGTAATGGCGCTCGGTCGGTGCGCCAACAACCGTGAGTCGAGCTTCGGGTTGCAAAGAGGTGCGGGCGGCGAGCAGCGCCACGATGGCCCGCTCGTGCGACTTGTTGGGCGCGAGCCGACCGACCGACAACCACTGTGGCCCCGTCCCCCGCCGGCGACGAAGGCGTACCAGTGCCGCCGCGTCGGGCTCGGTCGGAGGGACAGCCACGTTGGCAACCGGGACGACCTCGGTGCGCTGACATCCAGCGCGAATGAGCTCGTCGGCGTCGAAGCGTGAGACGGCCACTCCCAAGGCGGCACGCGGCGCGAGGAACTGGAGCTGCGCTTCGGCCTCGACCTGGCCGCGGGTGATGTCGTTGTTCCAGGGTCGGAAGAAGTCGGGTGGGGTGATGCTGTGGTAGTTGAGCACCAGGGGCTCCGGCCGCCCGACGAGCCAGTCAGCCATCTTCGAGGCGGTGGCCACCTCGTAGACCAGCACATCGCCGTCTCTGGCCTCGCTGTCGTAGTCGCGAAAGTGGCTCGTCTCATCGCTGGTCCGCGGATCGGGGCGCTCGATGTAGATGCGTGATGGGATGCCAGCGGCTCGGAGCCGGTCTCGCAGGACTCGGGTGTGCTCCCCCACCGCGTCGTGCCGGTGCAGCACGGGCACGAACAGATGGACGCCGCCCGGTCCCGTCGGGGGTGTGACCGACGCGTTGGTAGAGATCGACGTCACTTCCCCACCTCGGCCACGATGGCGTGCGGGGCACCGTCGTTGGGCGGTCGATGCCAGGTCACGGAGTCGGCGCCGGCGCGAGCCAGGAGCAACGACCACGTCTCGGGATGGAGTGGACGCCCGGCAAGAAGGTCCCGGGCCGGCGGGGCGAGCTGTCGGTCCCAGACCGTCTGGTCGGTGGCGAAGATCACGACGCCGCCCACCGGCCCGTGTGACGCGAAGGGCGTTTCCGACGAGCGCCACCTTCTCGACGAGGCCGATGCGATCGACGGAACCGGCGACGACCGCGCCGGCCACGCTGTCATCGTCGAGCGCGGCCAGATGGTCGCCGATCTCGGCCATGACCAGCACGACAGCCGGCCGGTCACGAGCGGTCAGGGTTTCCCAGACGACCGCTCCCCGGGGCTCGACCGCGCACACCGAGCGGCCGGTCCGGGCTGCGGCCGCCACCAACTCGGTGTCGCGGGCCTCTCCCACCACGAGAGGTCCGACGGCTGTCAGCCCGTCGCCCAACCACTCCGACAACTGCTCGCTCCAGTCCGACGTGTCCGGGAGATCGAAATCGAAATCGGCGGCGACGACACCGATCGGATCCAGCCGTTCCTCGAGGGCGTCGACCCGGGCCGCGAGGAACCGCAGCGCATCCCAGGCGGCGATGAAACGGTCGCCGTGCAGCGAGGTCACGGCCGCGTCGGCAGCTGAACGGGCGTCGGCCGCCAACAGCTCGGACAACGCCTCGGTCACCTCGCCCATGAACCGCCGGCTGACGCGAGCCGATCGCCCGCGCTCCCAGAAGTCGTCGGGGAGCCCCGGCCATGGCAGGGCACCCGATGCCGAGTCGTGGTCGGGCCGGTCGAGGCGACGCATGGCGTCGTCGAAGCACCACTGCAGATTGCCCTGGGGGCGAAGTCGGTCGAAGGCGGAGAGGACGGCCACCTCCTCGGGCGCCAGCTGCGTCGACCCGTCGCCCGACGGGCGATGTCCTTCGGCCGGGGCACCGGCCGCATCGGATCCGGCGGGCGCCTCTTCGCCGCCTGAGGCCCTCACCGGTGGATCGTTCGCGTCGCCGCCTGTCACCACCGTCACCCTCCCCGCACGTACTCGGCACCAGTGCCGACCAGCTGGAGACGCTTCGTCTGCAGCCGTGGCCGCGCCCCACGACCAACGACCTCACCGAGGAACCGGCTGTAGCGCTCGACGACGGCCGGCCAACGGTAGTGGCGGCCCACGTACGCCTGCCCGGCGGCGCTCAGCCGATGGCGCAGGACGGCGTCACCCACCAGACGGTCGAGCGCGACTTCGAACGAGCGGTACGAGTCGAACCACATGCCCCCGCCCGACCGTTGGCAGTGCTCCATGGTCGCGGCACAGGCGGCGTTGACCATCACCGGGATCCCCGCCACCCATCCCTCGAGCACAGCCAACGAGAACGACTCATACGCGGACGGGTGAACCATGGCCAACGACCCGGCCAGCACGTCCCACTTCATGGCCTCGGAGACCACGCCGGTGACCACGATGTCCGGGTGGTCGGGAGCTTTGTCCGACACCGGTCCGAGGAAGGCGAGAGCCAGGTCGCTCGGACGTCGGGCCTTGTACTCGCCGAAGTAGTCGGCGAGCATCAGGCACCCTTTGTGCTCGTCCACCCGGCCCACGTAACAGAGATAGGGACGGTCACCGAGCCCGAGCTGCACACCCCCCGGCCTTCCACTCCCCTCGGGCCCGTCGACCCCGAGGCCGAGCACGATCTGCGGACGGCCGGCGTGCCCGAACACGTGCTCCACCAGCTGGCGTTCGGCCCGGGTGTAGTAGACGATCCCGTCGAGGTCGGCCACGCTCCGGCGGAAAGCAGCCAGGTAGAGGGCGGGCTCGTCGTGGGCCGCTGGGTGCAGCACGGTGGGAACGGTCGAGACGGCGATGGCATCGACCGTGCTGGCGAAGAGATACGGCGTGGCCGCCAGGACGTCGGCATCGGTCACCGCCACCGCATCGACCAGCCCCGGGCACATCGGCCCGTTGAGAGCCACCCACCGACGCGAGATCTCGAGGGAGGCCGACTCGGGGGCGACCCGGATCCGTCCGTCGAGCTCGAAGTAGTCGAGTCGGCGGCGGCTGGCCGCCGGAAATCGGTGAACGGTCACGCCACCCAGGACCGAGGTGCCCGCCGGTTCGGTGTTCTCCCACGTCAGATGGTCGAGGGCACAACTGGTGAACACCTCGACCGGCCAACCGCATTCGGCCACCAGGCGCTCAGCCAGCAGGCGGGCGGCCGTCTCGGCTCCCCCGATGACCTCGGTCCCATACCGTGGGGTGACGAGGGCCAGCTTCACGCCGGCACTGCCTGTCCAGCAGGTCCAGCGGGTGCGGCGGGTGCGGCGGGTCCGGCGGGTGCGGCGGGTGCGGCAGCGGTCGCGGCGACAGACGAGAGGAGCTCCACGAACCTGGCACGAGTGGCAGTCGCGGCAAAGTGGCGGAGACGCCGTCGCCCGGCATCGACGAGCCGGCGGGCGAGCTCGTCGTCGCGCCGGAGACGGTCGATGGCCATGGCCGCGTTGCTGGGTCGGGCGTCGTCGAGCAGGAGGCCCGCGTCGCCCATGGTCTCGGGCACGGCACCGGCCGCCAGGGCCACGATCGGAAGGTCGGAGCGCATGGCCTCGAGAAGGGGAATGCAGAACCCCTCGTGCTCGGAGAGCGACACGAACACATCGGCATCGACATACCAGGCGGCCAGCTGCGCCTCGGTCAGATGTTGCGCATGGCGGACGGCTGCGTCGAGTCCGAGCTCGGCGGCAAAGGCCCGGATGGCGTCAGCGTACGACTCTGTGACCGCCGGTCCCACCAGATGGAGACGGGCGTCGGGGTCGAACCATCGACGGTAGAGCCAAAGCGTCTCCACCAACCGGTCCTGGCGCTTGTTGGGTGAGAGCCGCCCGACAAAGAGCAGCACGGTGCCAGCACCATGGCTGGCCGTCAGACGATCGAGTTCGACACGGTCAACCTCGAGCCATGGGCCCGTCTCGACCAGGATGGGCACCACGGCCGTTCGCCGGCAGCCGAGGCGGTGGAGCTCCTCGGCGTTGAAGGTGGAGTGGCCGATCCCGAGCGCGGCCCGGGGCGCCAGGGCGGCCGCCTGGGCCCGGGCCTTCGTCACCTTGGCGGCGGTGTGCTCCTCCCAGCCGTCGTAGAAGTGGGCGGGTGTGACGTTGTGGTAGTCGAGAACGAGTGTTTCCGGTCGATCGAGCAGGAACTCGGCGACGGGCGAGGCCGTCGCCATCTGGTACAGCAGCACGTCGCCGGGTCGGGCCCGTTCGGGGTAGCGCTCGAAGTAGGTGGCCTCGGACAGGAGCTCATCGTGGGCTGCCTCGACGTAGACGTCCGACTCGAAGCCAGCGGTTCGCAACGCGTCACGAAGGGCCAAGGTGTGATCACCGGTTGCGTCCCGGGGCAGGAGGGCCGGGACGAACTGATGGACCGCGGTCACCGGTCTCGGGCGGTGACCAGCAGGTACTCGTTCGGCCCGAGCAGCATCCGGTTCACGACCTCGATGGCCTCGTTGATGCGGTCGGACCCGGCCGCATCGGCGGGCACGAGGTCGACCCGCCGCTCACCACCACCGGTCGTGATGGTCGACGGGGCAAAGCCGCGGACGCCCAGCAGGTGCGACCATGTCTCGGGATGGAGGGGGTGGCCGGGGGCGAGGTCCCGGACCATGGGCGAGGCCGTCAGGGCCCAGTGCTCGGGGGTGGCCGAGTGGAGGACCAGCACCCCGCCGATGGCCAATCGGGTGGCCAGCAGGTCGACGAGCCGGTCCCGTTGGTTGGGCGAGAGCCACTGCACCGAGCCGCTCAGCACGATTCCGGCCAGTTCCTCGCCACCCACCACATCGAGGTGCTCGAGGCCGCGCTCGGCCCGGACATCGAGACCCCGATCGGCACTTTCCTCGACGAGCTGGTCCGTCGGGTCGACCCCGTAGGCATCCACTCCGGCGGCAATCAGCTGGTCGAGCAGGGCGCCATCTCCGCAGTCGGCGTGCAGCACGCGGCCACGGATGCCCGACAGCGCGGCGAGCGCCCCTTCGACCCACCAGCCAGTGCTCATATCGAGGACCGGTGCCACGCTGTCCGGCAGGTCGGGGACCCGCTGGGCCGCGACCGCCTCCTCGAGGTTCTCGACGTGGTCGACGACCACGTGGAACATGCGCGAGGTGGCCCAGGCGAACTTCACCACCTGGTGGACGATGAAGCTCATGTACCACGAGATGGACGAGCGGATGAGACGCTTGACCTGGCTGCCGACTGCCTTCTCGGAGGCGGTGGGCACCGCCATGTCGATGTAGGCGGCCCCGTCCACCAGGGTCAAGGTCTCGCGCAGTCGGGCCTTTCCCGCCATGCCGACTGGGGAGAACTCGAGGAAGAGCTCGTCGAGCTCGCGCTCGAGGCCGGGAGGGATGTCCCCGGACGCCCGACGCCGGCGGACCTCGGCGTCGATCTCGGCCATCACCTGGTCGAGGTAATCGAGCTGGTTATCGGCTTCCGGTGACGCCACGTCGGCTCCGCCTCCGGCGGACGCGCCCGAGGCGGAGGTCGGGGACGACTCGGGCCGCACACGGCGACTATAGCGACGGGCTCGATCAGCCCCTGGCCTGGTGGAGGCCCGGCCTGTCAAGACCAAGCGTCCCGGTAGAGTGAGCGCGCGTCGTGCGCGGGCGTGGCGGAACTGGCAGACGCGTCGGGTTTAGGACCCGGTCCCTTCGGGGGTGGAGGTTCGAGTCCTCTCGCCCGCACCGTTCGCCCGGTCCGACATCTCGTCGGGGGCGCCCGCCGGATCCGCAGCACCAGCTGACAACGCAGCACCAAGTGTCACAGCGCAGCATCCAGCAACTCGGCTGCTCGCAGCCACACGTCGGACGACGACTACGAGGACGAGACCGGTGAAGCCCCGGATCCAGCTCAACCAGAAGATCGCGGTGAGCGTTGTCTTCGTGGCCGCCATGTTCATGGCCATCATGGACATCACCATCGTGAACGTGGCGCTGCCCAGCATCGGACGGGAGTTCCACGAGAGCACCGCCTCCCTCGACTCGGTGGTCGTGGGTTTCCTCGTGAGCCTGGCCATCTTCATTCCCGCTGCCGGGTGGCTCGGTGACCGGTTCGGCATGAAACGCATGCTGCTCATCGCCATCGCCGTCTTCACCGGTGCTTCGGCTCTCTGTGGCCTGGCTCAATCGCTGCCAGAGCTCGTCGTGTTCCGGGTGATCCAAGGGGTGGGCGGAGGCATGCTGACCCCCGTCGGAATGGCGTTGCTCTACCGCACGTTCCCACCCTCGGAGCGGGTCCGGGCGGCTAGCATCTTGACAACGCCGACCGCCGTAGCGCCGGCCGTCGGGCCAGTCCTCGGCGGCCTGTTGGTCACCGACTTCACGTGGCGATGGGTGTTCTACGTGAACCTGCCCATCGGAGCCTTGGCCATCGCCTTCGGCTTCCTCTGTCTCGAGGAACAGCGCGAGCCTCCCCGCGGCCGGTTCGACCTGCCCGGTTTCCTCCTTTCTGGGATCGGCTTCGCCCTCGTCATGTTCGGGGTCAGCGATGCACCGGCAAGGGGATGGGGTGACTCTCTGATCATCGGGTCCATCGCCCTTGGCGCGGTGTTGATCGCGGTGATGGTCTGGTTCGAATTGCGCATCAAGGAGCCCCTGCTGCGACTTCGCCTCTTCGGCAACCGCTTATTCAGGTCGGGAAGCCTGGTCCTCGTCCTGTCCGTGGCCGCGTTCCTTGGGGTGCTGTTCGTGGCCCCGTTGTTCTTCCAGATCGGGCTCGGGTTGTCCGCGCTGCAATCGGGTCTCAACACCTTCCCCGAGGCCATCGGCATCATGATCGGCGCACAGTTCGCCAGCCGGCTCTTCTACCCACGGTTCGGCCCGCGCCGTCTCATCGCCATCGGCCTGCTCGGCGTGGCCATCGCCATGGCGCTCATGACCCAGATCGCATCGATCGACGACCTCTGGTGGATGCGGGTGTTGATGTTTTCGATGGGGCTGTGCCAGGCGCAGTCCTTCATCGCCGTGCAGGCGGCGTCGTTCGCCACGGTGTCCCACGAGGACACGGCGCAGGCCTCGTCGCTGTTCAACAGCCAGAGGCAGCTGGGAAGCGCCCTCGGGGTGGCACTGCTCTCGAGCGTGCTGGCATTCGTCGGCACGGAGCAGGTGGTCGCCGGCCACCACGTGTCCGATCTTGCCGGATACCACGTCGCCTTCCTCGTCGCTGCCGGGATCGCCTTGTTGGCGTCGATGACCGCGCTCAGGATCCGAGATGCCGACGCCGCGGCCACGATGGTGCGCCGTCGTCGAACCAAGGCCGACGAGTCGGTGGCGGCGGACGCCGAACTCACAGCAGCCTGAGCAACTGGAACCGCACAACCGACATCCGAAACCGACCACCGACAACCCAACCGACCCACAGCCAACGATGAGGATGGTGGATCATGCCCCTCGAAGGAACCTACGAGCCCAGCCCCGCCGAATGGGTGCGCAATCAGGTTGATGAGTACGAGTCATCGGGAGGGACTCGGGGCAACACGTTGCGCGACATGCCCGTCATCATCCTGACCAGTCGCGGCGCCCGCATCAGGAAAGCTACGCAAGACACCGCTCATGCGAGTCGAGCACGCCGGGAGCTATGCGGTCGTGGCTTCGAAGGGCGGCGCTCCGGAGAACCCCGTCTGGTATTACAACCTCGTTGCTGATCCGCAGGTGCAGCTCCAGGACGGCCCGGCGCCTATCGACATGGTCGCTCGTGAGCTGCATGGGGACGAGAAAGTCGAGTGGTGGAAGCGCGCGGTGGCCGCCTATCCGGACTACGACGACTACCAGAAGAAGACGGAGCGACAGATCCCGGTCTTCCTGCTCGAGCCGGCAGGCAACTGAATCGGGTCAGTCGCCGTCGATGGCGACGGCGGTCCGAGGTCCGTCGACCCTCACGGAGGCCCGGCCTTTTCGGGCTTCCGTAGGAGAAGCGCCAAGAGGTAGCAGTTTGGCGCATCGGCGTAGATGCCGATGTGGCCGGCCAGCGCGGCGGGGTCAAAGCGGCCGGCGGCCGCAGCCCGGCCGCCCCAGTTGAGGCCGCGGACGCTCGCCACCTCGAAGCCGGCGGCCGTGACCTTGGTCAGCAGCTCCTCAAGGGTGTACTCCACCTTGTGGTCGGGGTCGATGAAACCTTCTTGCTGCATCCGGCAGACCCGCCCATTGGGGGTGTCGATGGCCAACGTGCCACCGGGCACGAGAACACGGTGCACTTCGGCGAGGACCACGTCACCATCGGACTCGGTCACATGCTCGATGGACTGACCGCTGTAGACCAACCCCACGCTCGTCGTCGGCGGCGAAGGACAAATCGGTCATCGACCGATACTCGTAGCGGACCCGACCGCGATCGGTTTCGGTTCCGGCGAACCGATCGGAGTGGTAGAGGGGGTGGCGGTCGTCCGGAGGAAGGTCCACCACGACCAACTCGTCGAAGTCGTACGGATAGCCGAGGACCACGAGCGCGCCTCGGGCGTCGGTGGTGTGCCCTCCGCCAAGGTCGACGATGCGGCGGGCCGGCGGCAGCCCGATGATGAACTCGCAACGGCTGGCGTGCAAGGCACTGTGAAGGTTGGCCGGGTGGACGAGGACCTGGGTGCGGAACTCGTTCGAGCACCGGATCCGGTCCACGACATCCTCGTGGGTGAGAGCGCCGGCGGCCATGGCCGCGGTCTGCTCCGTCCAGGTCGGCTCGTCCGGCTCGCGCCGAAGGAGGACGTTGTAGGCCATGCGCACCGCCTCATGGGGCGGGAGTTGGCGGTAGGAGACTCTGACCCGTCGGGCCACCTCGCGGCGCACCCGGTTCTCGATGCGCTCGAAATGCGGCGCCACGCGGGAGAGGGCGTCGACACCTCGACCTGACCGTTGTTCGGTCCCCGTCGCCCGATCGCTCTCGCCCACCCGTTCTCCGTTCACGCCCATCGGGCGACAGCCGCCGCCGAACCTAGCATCGGCCCTTCTCCACTCCTCGGCTCAACCGGCGCGTGTCATCGCGGCTTGCCGCTTCGGGGCGGTTCGGCCCCGACTCAGGACGAGACGGGCGGCTACGCTGACGCCCGTGTCAGTGACGAACGGACGCCCCGGGATCGGCATCGTCGGCGCGGGCAACATCGCCGTCCTCAACGTTCGCGGCTACCTCACCGACCCGCGCTGCGACGTGGTCGCCGTGTGCGATCCGATGCCCGGTCGGGCCGCACAAGCCGCAGCCGAATGGGGCGGCGCCCGGGCCTACACCTCCCTCGAGGAGCTGCTGGCCGACCCCGACGTCGACGCCGTCGAGATCCTCACCCCCACCCACCTCCACAAGGACCACGTCCTCGCCGCGGTTTCGGCCGGCAAGCACGTCTCGTGCCAGAAGCCCATCGCCAACTCGGTGGACGACGCCCGGACCATGACCAAGGCGGCCGAAGCGGCCGGGGTCATCTTCCGGATCAGCGAGTGCTTCCGGCACTACCCGCCCCTGCTCCGGGCACGGCAGCTCATCGCCGACGGCGCCATCGGGGCACCCACCCACATCCGGATACGCACGGTGGTCGGCCAGACCAACTCGGCCTTCCAGAACGGGCTGCAAGCCGACGGCTACACGTGGCGGATGAACAACCAGAGCCCCGGGCGGCCACCTCTTCGACGACATGATCCACAAGTACGCCACGGCTCTGTGGCTGCCCGACCAGGACATCGTCTCCGTCCAGGCCGTGGTGCGCCGGCGCGACTTCTTCTTCGAGCCCTGCGACGTGATCTTCGAGTACGAGGACCCCTCCCTCCTCGGCGCCATGGAGGTCTCCTACGCGCCGAAGATGTGGATGCGCAGCTCGTTCTACGGGGCCGACGAGTTCTTCGAGGTCCAGGGAGACGAAGGGTTCCTCTGGGTCACCCGATGCACCGGCGAGATGCTCGACCTGCCCGCCATCGTGCTCTACCAGGGCCACGAGGACGGCCAGACGACCACCTCGTTCCCCGACATCCCTCCTCGTGGGACCTCGGGTTCGACGGATCGGCCTCGCACTTCATCGACGCCATCTGCGACGGCGTTCCGGCCGGAGATGAGCGGGGACGAGGCGGCCAAGGCCTTGCAGCTCTGCTTCGCCGTCTACCAGGCCGGCAACACCGGCGAGGCGGTCGACCCTCGCACCATCACCGGCACGGTCGTCCCCGACGGGTGGCCCCGCTGAACAGCACACGGGGCTGGAATCAGATGACGCTCACCGGCTTCGGGAACCTGGCCGTCAAGGTGCCGGACCTCGACGCCGCCCTCGCCTTCTACGAGGGGGCCGGTGCCCGCATCGGCGAGCGAGGGCCCTGGCACGGTGGCGAGCGGGCCGACCTGTTCCTCGGGCCCGTACAGGTCACGCTGTTCACCCGGGCCATCTACGAGGATGCGGTCGGCGCTGCCCGACGAGTGCTTCCTGCACGTCGCCGTGTTCACCGACGACCTCGACGCCGCTTTGTCGGGCGCGCGACGTCCTGTGGGGCCCGGCCGAGGTCGAGGGGTCATTCGGTCGGCGCCGAATCGCCTTCGTCGACGCTCCCGGCGGGTTTCGGCTCGAGTTCATGCAGCAGCTCGACGAGCCTGTTGCTGCGGGGTCGGACGGGGACAGCGGGCGGGCAATGCCGCAGATCAGGATCGACCGTGAAGGTGACCCGCATCCTCCATCACAGCGTGAACGTCGAGGGCGACCTCGACGAGTGCGTCGAGTTCTACCGGCGCCTCTCGCTCACCGACACCCCCCGCCCGGCGATCCCCGGCGTCGCCGGTCACTGGTTCGCCGTCGAGCAGGCCCAGGTGCACCTGGTCGACGCGCCAGCCGGTCGGCGCCGACATCCGGCCCGACCGGGCCCCACGTCTGCTTCGGCGTCGAGGACCTCGGATGCGGCCGTAGCCGAGCTCGAGGATGCGGGCATCCCCTTCGTCAGAGGGTGGCAAGGGGAGGTCGAGCAGATCTGGGTGGCCGATCCGGTCGGCAACACGATCGAGCTGCAACAGGATCCCGAACTCGCCCCGGTTGAGGCGCGTTGACCGTGGCGGCGGCTGGACGCTCAGGGGCCCACCGGGTGCGAAATCGCCTTTTGCGGAAGGCCGCCCTCGGGCTATTCGAATTTTTCCTTGGCCAATTTGTCAGCCTACCCTGACGTCAGCGTCAGCCTAACCTGACAAATCCCGCCGTTTTCAAAAAAACTTCGGCCGACGGCTGCTCCGGATGCCCCACCCGAGCCGGCCTGCCCCTCGCAGGCCCCAGCTCCCCGCTCAGACCGTCCGGCGAAGCGGGACCGACGCGTACCCGGCCACGTTGGACATCTGGACCCGGGTGCACCGGGACTCGTCGATCTCGTAGCGAGGCCACCGACGGGCCAGCTCGCCGATGGCCACCCGGCTCTCGAGACGAGCGAGGGCCGCCCCGAGGCAGCTGTGCACCCCGTAGCCGAACCCGAGGGCCAGGCTCGGCGGCCGGTCGATGTCGAAGTCGTCGGGCCGATCGAAGGCGCGCTCGTCGTGAGTGGCCGACCCGGTCACGAGCAAGGTGGGATACCCGGCCGGGATCGGTGACACCCGAATAGGTCGATTCGGCGACCGAAAAACGACCCTGGTACTGCGACGGCGGCCAGTAGCGCAGGACCTCTTCGACCGCTGCGGGGATGCTGGTCGGGGTCGTCGAGCACTTTCTGCCACTCACCCGGGATTGCGGCCGAAGAGCACGGCGGCGTTGGCCACCAGCTTGGTCACCGTCTCCGCCCCGGCGCCGCCGAGCAGGGCGGCGAAACCGGCGATCTCCTCGTCGTCGAGGCTGGTCGGCACACCGTCACCCCGGTCGACCTCGGCGGCGATGAGCCCGCTGATCATGTCGTCGCGCCGGGTGAGCGCGCTTGTCGGCCACCAGGTCCATGAAGTAGACGACCGTCTCGATGGCTGCGGCCGCCCCCTCCTGAGTCGGCTCCATCGAACCGGGCTCACGGTGCAGCATCACGTCGAGCCAGTGGCGGATCTGCTGTCGGTCGGGGGCCGGCACGCCGAGCATGCGGGAGATGACCTCGACCGGGAACGGCCCCGAGAAGTCCGCGACCACGTCGAAGCCCTCGTCGTCGCACTGATCGAGGAAGCCGGCGATGACCTCGCGGACCATGGGCTCGAGGGCGGCCACGGCCCGAGGCGTGAAGACCCGGCTCACAAGAGCCCGCAGTCGGTCGTGCTCGGGCGGGTCGAGCATGATCATGCTGTTGAGCGGCGCGGACGAGCTCGGGAGGCTTGGTGAGCATCGAGAGGTCCACCCCGTGCGCGGACGAGAACGTCTGCCACTCGCGGTGGGCGAGGGCCACGTCCTCGTAGCGGAAGAGCGCCCAGAACCCGTAGCGCTCGTTGAAGGACACCGGGGCCTCGTCCCGCATGCGCCGGTAGAGGTCGTAGGGGTCGTTGAAGAACTCGTCCGAGAACGGGTCGAAGACGGGCGGCGATCCGGTGGTCTGCGTGGTCACGAGTGAAGGACTCCGTGCTTCCGGGGATCGGACTGCGGGGCATCACCGCCGCTTCGGTCACGAACGCCGCGCTGGCGAGGAGATGGACGATCTCGGCCGCCGTTTCCTCGGGGGTCGATGCCAGGGTGCACGGGTATCCTTCGGCCGCCCACCGCCCGAACATCTCGGTAGCGACGGTCGGCGTCCCAATCGTCGGCGAAGCCGGTGATCGTCGGACCGACCACGAACGTGGTCACCCGCAGCCACGGGTACTCGGCCCGCAGCCCACGGGCGAGCTCGTGCAGGCCGGCCTTGGCGGCGGCATACGGCACGAGCCCCGGATAGGGACGGCCGACGGCAGCTGGACCCGAGCAGCACCAGACGTCCGTCGCTCGCCTCGAGGTGCTCGATCGCCGCTCTGGCCACCAGAGCCGCCCCGACCAGATTGGTGGCGACGACGTTCTGCCACAGTCCGGCGTCGGCGTCGGAGAACCGGGCGAGGGCCGAGACTCCCGGCGGCGTAGACGACTCCGTCGAGACCGCCCAGCTTGTCGACCGCTTGGCCAACGACCTGCTCGCAGTCCTCGGGCCGTCGCACGTCGCAGGTCAGAGCTACGCAACCTTCACCGGCGGCAGCAACGGCGTCGGCAAGCGGCTCGGCCCGGCGGGCGGCGAACGCCACCCGGGCGCCGGCAACTGCTGCAGCCATCCCTGTCGCTCGCCCGACACCGGACGAGGCCCCGATGACGAGGACTCGACGACCGCGAGGTCAGCGGGCCCCGGCACCGGTCTGCCCACGCGCCTTCGTTCCGACGCCAACCACCGACGCCCCGAACACGGCCCGAACCACGATCACGCCCATCACGCCGAAACCGACGGTGGTCGACGGTCTGTCGGACGCCAGTCGTCCTCGGCGGGCAACGGATGACGAAACAGTCGAGCGGCGTTACCGGCGGCCATGCGCCGCATCTCGTCCTCGGGGAGGTGGCCCATGGAGGCGGCCATCACCTGCTGGGTGTCGGGCCAGGTGGAGTCGGCATGCGGGTAATCGCTCTCCATCATGATGTGGTCGATGCCGATGCGCTCGCGTAGGCCAAGGACCGAGGGGTCATCGATCGTGCAGAACCAGAAGTTCCGCTTGGCCACCTCACTGGGCAAGAGGTCCGACGGCCATGCCGACGACTCGTTGCCCGACGCCGAGTGGTGCAATACGTAGTCGACGCGGTCGAGGAGCATCGGGCACCCACCCGATGCCCCCTTCCGAAAAGGCCACCTGCAACCCGGGGAACCGGAGGGGCACCCCTGACCACAGCCATTCGGCCGCAGCCACGAGACCGTTGACCGGGAAGAGGGTCGGCAGCAGCTCGAAAGGTGGGTCGGGCGAAGGCAACGGAGCCCACGACGACGCACCGGTGTGCAAACACACGACCGTCTGCGGTCTCGGCGCAGGCGTCGAAGAGCGGGTCCCACTTGCCCGAGAAGATGGACGGAAAGCCAAGCTGGGCCGGGAACTCGGGGAAGCTCACGGCCTTGAAGCCGCGCTCAGCGTTGCGCCGGATCTCCTCGGCGGCCAGGTCGACGTCGGCCAGCCACGGCAACTGCAGAGGAATGATGCGTTCGGGATGAGGTGCCCGCCCATACCTTGGCGTGCCAGTCGTTCCAGGCCCGCACACACGCCAGGCCGAGCTCGAGGTCGTTGGACTTGGAGAAGACGGCGCCGCAGAAGCCGGCAACGAGCGACGGGAAGCAGAGCGACGCCCATACGCCGTTCAAATCCATGTCCCGCACCCGGGCCTCGATGTCGTAGCAACCGGGCCGCATCTCGTCGAAGCGAGCCGGGTCCATCGACCACGAGTCACGGGGACGGCCGACCACCGCGTTGAGACCGACATTCGGATACGTCCGGTCCTCGTACACCCACACCTGGTCGCCTCGGGGCGTGTCGACCACTCGGGGCGCCCGGTCGGCCAGATGAGCGCGGCATTCGTCCCTCGAACAGGTCCGGCGGCTCGATGAGATGGTCGTCCACCGAAATGACCGGCGCCACGATGGGTCGGGGGTCGGGATCAGGCAGCAGCCCGGTGTGCGTCCGGGCCGGCTCAGCGTTGGTGGTCGTGCCGGGCGGCTGGCGGTGACGGTTGGCTTCCTCCGTCCCACGTCCGGCTCTGGTGGCCATCGGGGCCTGACGCTATCATGCCGAGCGAAAATGACGTTCTCGCCAGTGCCGTCGAGTCGCCCGCGGCGGCCGTCACGGCGCAGCGCCAGCCGACGAGGCGGTCGATCATGAACTCTCACGCCAACCCCACCAGGGTGCGGCCCTGTTGCGAGCTCGTTATCGACGGTAAGACCGTCCCCGGCGACGCCGGGACCTACCCGGTGACCAACCCTCTGCGTCCCAACGAGGTCGTCCTCGACGCGCCGGCTGGCGTCACTGGCACAGCTCGACGCGGCCGTCGCCGCCGCCCGCCGGGTCCAGCCGGCCTGGGCGGACTTGTCGCCGGAGGATCGGGCCGCTGCAACTCATCGCCGCCGCCCGGTGCGACACCGAGGTCACCGATGAGCTCGCCCGGTTGCTCACCCGTGAGCATGGCAAGGTCCTCTGGGAAGCCACGTTCGACATCGGCACGGTGGCGGGCATGGCCGCCGCCTTCGCCCCGCTGGTGGCCGAGTCGATGGTCAGCCGCAGCATCCCCACCGGTGGTGGGCGACACACCCTGGTCGAACGCGTCCCCCACGGCGTCGTCGGGGCCATCATTCCCTTCAACTGGCCCGCGTCGGTGATGGGCAACAAGGTGCTTCCTGCCCTGCTGGCCGGCAATGCGGTGGTGGTCAAGGCTCCTCCCACTTGCCCCGGGGCCGATGCTCGAAGTGTCCGGCTCTACTCGCCGCCGGCCTGCCGCCCGGTCTTCTCAACGTGGTCAATGGCCCCGACGTCTCGCTCGGCCAAGCCATCGTGACCCACCCGGGTATCGACATGGTCACGTTCACTGGCGGCGTGCCCGCCGGTCGCTCCGTCATGGCCGCCGCCGCGGCCACCACCAAGCCGGTCGTGCTCGAGCTCGGCGGCAACGACCCGGCGATCATCGCTCCGGACATGGAGATCGACGAATCGTTGGCCGACCGTCTGGTCGGGAGCCGCCTTCACCACCAGCGGGCAGGTGTGCATGGCCGTCAAGCGCGTCTATGTCCCGAATGACCGGATGGGCGAACTCGTCGAGGCCATCGCTGCTCGCCTGGGCCGAGAGGTGGTCGGTGACGGGCTCGACTCCGATGTGACCATGGGACCGGTGCACACTGCGGCAGCCCGAGACCGGGCCGAGGCCATGGTGGCCGAAGCCCGAGATGCTGGCGCCCGGGTACTTCGCCCTGCCACCGTGAGGGAAGACGACGCAGCCGCCGGCGGCTATCTCGTGTCGCCGGCCGTCGTCCAAGACCCACCAGCTGACGCCCGCATCGTGATCGACGAGCAGTTCGCCCCTGTCCTGCCGGTCCTCGGGCTACCGGCAACTGGACGACGCCGTCACCCAGGCCAACGCCACGCCTTTCGGCCTCTGCGCTTCGGTCTGGACGGCCGACGACGAGTTGGCCGCCTCGGTGTCCCATCGGCTGGAGGCCGGGCAGCGTCTTCGTCAACAACCATGGCATGGCGGCGATGGACCATCTCGCCCCTCTCGGCGGGGTGGAAGGCCTCCGGTCTTGGAGCCGAGCTCGGTCCGGAGGGGATGGCCGACCTCACCCGGCCCCGGGTCATCCGCGGGCTGGCCGACCCTTCGACGTGACCCGTCGACGACGTCCACCGGCCGTGGCCGGCCCGCCCGCGCCCCGACCTCGAAGATGCCAGTACCTTCGTGATCGGCGTGAAGCCGGTTTGAAGGTGGCGTCGCGCCAGCCTGAAGCCGCCATGAAGGAGGCACCGTGGTCGATCTGGTGATCAGAGGGGGAACCGTCGTCGACGGTACGGGCAAGCCATCGACCCGAGCCGATATCGCCGTCTCTGACGGCACGATCGTGGCCATCGGTGCGGTCGAGGAATCCGGGCACCCGCGAGATCGACGCCGACGGGCTCATCGTCGCCCCCGGCTTCGTCGACCTCCACACCCACTACGACGCCCAGCTGTTCTGGGACCCGACGGCCAGCCCTTCACCGCTGCACGGCGTGACCACGGTCATGGGTGGCAACTGCGGATTCTCGCTGGCCCCCGCCGGACCCGACCATTCCGCCTACCTGTCACGGATGATGGCCAGAGTCGAGGGGATGCCGCTCCCCGCCCTCGAGCAAGGCCTCGACTGGGCGTGGGGGTCATTCGGCCAGTGGCTGGAGCGGCTGGATGGCCGTCTCGGAGTCAATGCCGGTTTCTTGGTCGGCCACTCAGCCCTGCGGCGTGCCGTGATGGGTGATCGGTCCATCGGCAACGAGGCCACCGCCGAGGAGACCTCGGAGATGGTGCGCATGGCCCACGAGTCGATGGCTGCCGGCGCCCTCGGCGTCTCGACCTCGCAGGCCCACACCCACAACGACGGCGAGGGCCAGCCCGTGCCCTCCCGCTGGGCCGCTCGGCCCGAGGTCGAGGCAGTGGTGGCCGCCGTTCGCGACCACCCGGGTACGACCGTCGAGCTGATCGTTCCCGGCTGCATCAACGGCTTCAGCGAGGAAGAGGTCGAGCTCATGGGCACCCTCTCCCTGCTCGCCGACCGCCCGGTCAACTGGAACGTGCTCGGAGTCTCGGCCGCCAACCCCGCCGGTGCCGAGCGTCAGCTCGACGCCTCGTCGAAGGCCGCCGCCCGCGGGGCCGCTGTGGTGGCTCTCACCCTCCCCCACACCATGGCCATCCGTCTCTCGTTCCTGACCGGAACCGTCCTCGACGGCCTGCCGGGCTGGCGCGAGATCCTCGGCCTGCCCATCCCCGAGCGTCTCCTGCCCTCTCCGACCCGGAGGTGCGGCGCCGGATGGACGAGGGCGCCCACTCCAAGGAGGCCGGCATGATCGGTGCACTGGCCAACTGGAAGATCCACCGCATCGAGGAGACCTTCGCCCCGGCCAACAAGAGCTACGAAGGGCGCACGGTGGGCGAGGTCGCCGCCGAGCGGGGCCAGGACCCCTTCGACGCGCTCTGCGACGTGGTGGTAGCCGACGGTCTGCGCACCGGGCTCCGGCCCCCGATACCCGGAGACGGACGCCGACTGGGCGTTGCGGGCCAAGACATGGCTCGACCCCCGCGCGGTGGTGGGCGGGTCCGACGCGGGCGCCCACCTCGACATGATGTGCGGCGCCGTCTACTCGACGGCGCTGCTCGGCGAAGCCGTCCGCAAGCGCAAGCTGCTCTCGTGGGAGCAGGCCATCCACCAGCTCACCGATGTGCCCGCCCGCCTCTACGGCCTGCGCCACCGCGGGCGCCTGGCCGAAGGCTGGCGCGCGGACCTCGTCATCATCGACCCCGAGCGGGTCGGGTTCCGGCCCGAGCGCACTCGGGACGACCTTCCGGGGGGCGCCTCTCGGCTCTACGCCGAAGCCGACGGCATCGAACATGTGCTGGTCAACGGGTCCGAAGTGGTCACCGAGGGTTCCTTCACCGGTAGCCTCCCCGGAACCCTGCTTCGGTCGGGGACCGACACCGAGACCGTGACGGCGGCGACCGGTGCGGCCATGGTCACCGGCAGCAGTTCATGACCGGGCCTGAGGCCCCGACGCTAAGAAAGGCAACGCGATGAACGACAACGCGCCGGGGAGCGGCCCCGAGCGAG
Organism: uncultured Acidimicrobiaceae bacterium; assembly: GCA_963774915.1. Classification (GTDB taxonomy): domain Bacteria; phylum Actinomycetota; class Acidimicrobiia; order Acidimicrobiales; family RAAP-2; genus CAVSNH01. The sequence goes on from CAVZGR010000002.1 coordinate 569,376, forward strand.
TGGCCATCATCACCGGGGCATCGTCGGGGATCGGCGCGGCGCTGGCCCGCGAGCTCGCCCGCCGGGGAACGACCGTGGCCCTCGTGGCTCGACGAGCGGAGCGGCTCGAACAGGTGCTGGCCGACTGCGTGTCGGGCGCCCCCGCATCGCGCACGTATCCCGCCGACCTCGCCGAACCGGAGAAGGCGGCCGAGCTGGCCCGCCGGATCTGGGACGATTTCGGCGCCATCGAGGTGCTCGTCAACAACGCCGGGATCCCCCTCCGCCGGCCGGTCCAGCGGGTCACCTTGGACGAGGTGCGCCGCGCCATGACCGTCAACTACCTCTCTCCGGTGGCCATGACCTTGGCCCTCCTGCCCCGCATGCTCGAACGGCGCCGAGGGCGTCATCGTCAACGTCTCGAGCCTGGGTGGCCGGCTGGGCATCCCGACCGAGGCGGCCTATTGCGGGTCGAAGTTCGCCCTCGCCGGCTGGAGCGAGTCGATGGCCGCCGATCTGTCAGGCACCGGCGTCTCCGTCCGCCTGGTCCTACCCGGCGCCATCCAGACCGAGATCTGGGACCAGCCGGGCAACGACGCTCCGGTCTACGACGGGCCGAAGGAGCCCCCCGAAGGGATCGCCGTTGGGATCGCCGACGCCATCGATGGCACGACCTTCGAGCACTACATCCCCGACCTCAAGCCCATCATCGAGGCCAAGACGGCCGACTTCGATGCCTTTCTGGTCGGCATGGCGGCCATGTCGGAGGGCGCTGCCGATGGCGAGGAGATGGCCGCCCGCATGAAAGAGGCCGAACGGGAAGCGGCCGCGGCACCGGCAGGCGGATCGAAGTGAGCCGGATCAGAGACGGTCGACCGAAGGCCCTCGTGACCGCGGCCGTGAGGGGGCCGGGCCTCGACCTGCTCAACCAGCTGGCCGACTGCACCTACGACTCCTGGCTCGAGCAGCCCAGTCTCCGCATCTACAACGCCGAGCAGCTGGCCGAGCGGGTGGCCGACCTCGGGGCGACCATCGTGGTGGTCGAGAGCGACCGGTGCGCCGGGCCCTTGTTCGAACTGCCCATGGTGGCCGTCTGCAGTTGCCGAGGCGACCCGACCAACGTGGACGTGCCCGCGGCCACCGAGGCCGGCATCCCGGTCCTGCGGGCTCCAGGCCGCAACGCCAATGCCGTGGCCGAGATTGCCGTCGCCCTCTTGTTCGCCGCCACCCGAGGCTTGCGCCCGGCGGACGCCGACGTGCGGGCCGGAGAGATCTACAAGGGCGGAACCATCCCCTACCAGCGCTTCCGAGCCTGGGAGCTGGCCGGGCAGACGGTGGGGCTCGTCGGCCTCGGCGCCGTTGGCCGGGCGCTGCGCTGGCGGCTGCGCGGCCTGGGCATGGAGGTCATCGCCTATGACCCCTACGCCCCCGAGGCCACCGTCTCCCTCGACGAGCTGCTCGAGCGGTCCGACGTGGTCTCGATGCACGCGCCGGTCACACCCGAGACGACGGGCATGATCGGCGTCGAGCAGTTCGCGGCCATGCGAGATGGCGTCGTCTACCTCAACACGGCCCGAGCCGCCCTACACGACACCGATGCGCTGGTTGCGGCTCTCGCATCGGGCAAGGTGTCGGCTGCCGGCCTCGATCATTTCGAAGGCGAGCATCTTCCCCCCGACCACCCGCTCACGACCTTCGACTCGGTCGTCCTCACCCCGCACATCGGGGGCGCTACCTACAACGTCGAGAGCAACCACACGATCACGATCGCCGAGGACCTGTGTCGGCTGCTCGCCGGCGCCCGGCCCCTCAACATCGTGAACCCCGAGGTGCTCGACCGCTCCTAACCGGGCCTCGGGCTGGGTGCCGGTGGGGGAACGGCGCGCTATCGGCTTCCCTCGGTGCGGCCCCGCCCGAGACGGGAGAGCATGTCCCGCCAGCCGTGACCGTGGCGTCCCGCGGCAGCTGCGCGCGGCCGCTGCCAATCGGCCGGTTTCTCGATGATCAAGGCCACCGAGGTGGTGACGAACTCGCCGAGCTTGGTCTTGAGATGCGTTCCGGTGAACGGTGGCACGTCGATGTGCTGATCCTCGGGGGCATCACCTTCACTCAGATCGAGGTGGATGTCGTAGCCGCACGCCGTGAGGCGACCGGCCAGATCGAGGAGGTCTCGCCGGCGATAGAGGACCGTGCCTCCGGCGTCGACCGTGTCGTCGTCGGACGAGACGTTGTACTCGGTGGTGTGGACGGCCACTCCGCCCGGAGCCACGAAGTCCATCTGGCCGAGGACGAATTCGGCTCCGGCCTCCAGGCTGCCCAGGTGCTCGAAGGCACAGGACGACCAGGAAAAGTCGAAGGGACCGAGCGCAGACGGGAGGGCTCGCATGTCGACGTGCCGGTAGGTGACCAGCTCCTCGAACCGTTCCCGCGGGCACAGGCCCGATTCGTTGAGCCGCTCCAATCCACCGGAGTACTCGTGGCCGGTATCCGTCCACCCCGCCGCCTGGGCCAGGTCGGCGTGAAGATCAGTGGCGAGGATCCGGCAACCTCGCGCCGCGAAGAGGGCGACCAGCGGCTCGACCCCGACGCCGAACCCCACACCCGTCCGCCCCGGCCGCAGCATGTCCCGCTCGGCGAGGGCCTGACAGATGAACAACCACTCCCACATCTTGCGGTGGACGATCATGGGCCTCGGGTCGGTGCCGTCCGGATCCCAAATCGGCCGGATCTGGTCGCTCCAGTAACGGAGCGGCAGCGATGTGAGGCTGTCCAGCCGACAGATCTGTGATCGAAGCATGGACTCGCCCGAGGCCATTGCCGGGGCCGACACCGCTACATCAACCCGCGGTCATGCAACGGCGCACGCCGCCACTGCACAAATCCGGGTGATACAGGCGCAAGCGCACGCCATCCAGGAGTTCAATCCGGAGGTTCTCGACCGCTCGCCGGTTCCGCTGGCCGCTCGCTCGCCGATCTTGCCGAGCTCGGCACTCTCCCGTAATCGTCGTCGAGGCGCACGATGTCGTCCTCCCCGAAGTACGACCCGTGCTGGACTTCGACGAAAACAAGGTCCTCCGACCCGGTGTTCTCGATGCGGTGGGCGACGCCAACGGCGATGTCGACCGCGTCACCGGGCGCCACCTGACCGGTCACTCCGTCGAGCGTCACCTGTCCGGAGCCGGCGACGAAGAACCAGTGCTCGGCCCTGCGACCATGGCGCTGGTAGCTCAGCCTCTTGCCGGCACACACCACCATGCGCTTCACCTTGTGGTCGAACTGGTCGTCCAGCACGGTGAAGCTGCCCCAGGGACGCTCGTCGTGCTCACCAACCATGGCCGGAATCATCGCATGGCGCCCCGTCGCCGTCGTTGACCTTCATCCCCGGAATGGTCGACCGCCGGAACCCGCCGAGGCCTCCGGGAGCGTGGCCCCTGGCCCTCCGGATCAGGCCGGCGTAAAGGCGACGGGCAGGGCGATGGGCGAACGGAAAGCCATGCCCCGGATGTGGACGTCCTGGTCGGGCGCCGGGTCGAGCCGCAGGCCCGTCCAAGCCGGTCGAGCAGCGTGTTCATGGCCACCCGGGTCTCCATGCGGGCCAGGTGCATGCCCAGGCACACATGGATGCCGAAGCCGAAGCCCACGTGCTGCTTCGACTCACGGAAGATGTCGAACTTGTCGGGATCCTTGTACTTGCGCTCGTCACGGTTGGCCGCCCCGAGGAGCAGGGCCACATCGGACCCCTTGGCGATGGGCACGCCGGCGAGCTCGGTGTCGCGGGTCGTGCTGCCGCAAGATGACGGTGACCGGTGGCTCCCAGCGGATGACCTCCTCGATGGCCCCGGCCATGAGGTCGCGGTCGGCGGTGAGGGCGGCCAACTGGTCGGGGTTGGTGAGCAGGCCGAAGAGCAGGCTGCCCGAGGCCCGGTAGGTGGTCTCCACACCGGCCGGCAGCAGCAGCCGGAGGAACGAGTAGATCTCCTCGTCCTCGAGTCGGCGCCCATCGACCTCGACGGCGGCCAGCTCGCTGATGAGGTCGTCGGCCGGGTGCCGGCGCCGCTCCTCGAGCACCTCGGCGAAGTAGTCGCGGAGGTCGTTGGAGGCGGCCATGCCCCGCTCCCAGTTTGCCGAGTAGCTGGTGATGGCGATGGCCCATCGCTGGAAGATGGGGAAGTCCGAGCGGGGCAGGCCGAGGATGTGGGCGATGACCTGGACCGGGAAGTTGAAGGTGATCTCCTGGACCAGGTCGGCGTGGCCATCGGCGATGAACCCGTCGATGAGCTCGTCGACCACCATGCGGACCAGCCCGTCCTCCCACTTCTCGAGCATCTTGGATCGGAACGTGGGTGACACGAGCGCCCGGTGGATGCGGTGATCGGGCTCGTCCATCTGCAGGATGGTCCGGCCCATGACCGCGCCCATGACACCTTCGTAGACGGTCGACGAGTAGGTGTCGGGGTCACGGAGGACCTGGCACACCTCGTCGTAGCCGAACACGGTGGCCGGAAGCGGGCGATTCGGGTCGGACAGGTCGGCACCATCTCCGAGGTCGATGGGCCCGAGGTGGACCGGGCTCTCGCGACAGAGCTCGTGCATCCGTGGGAAGGGATCGCGGATGTTCCCCGAAACCGTGTCCTGCAACTCGAAGGGGTCGAAGCGCGCGGCGCCCTCGCCTGCCTCGGTCGTCGTCGCCATGGCCCAAGCTCCTTGTCGCTGGGGACGGCGCCCTCGCCGCCTCTGTTTTATCGGAACGATCCGCCCACGACTGTACAACTCGCAATCAAACGTTCGTTCGGGCGCCGAGCCAGGGCCGGCTGGGCTGGTCCGATGCCATGGTCTCCCAGCGTCATGGAGCGTGCCACCGGCCGCCACTTTCGGCGACTCTGTAGGCACAAAGACGCCGGTCGCGAACATTTGCATTCGACGGAGCCCGTCTGATTCCCCGACAATGGACTTGTGGCCGAGGTCTCACCCATCAAAGAGGAGCCTGGCCGAGCCGCGGGCAAGGGCCAACGGCAGCACATCCTCGAGGTGGCCCTCACCCTCATGTCCCAGCACGGGGTGGACGGGACGAGCATGCGCGACCTGGCCTCCGCTGCCGGCTTGAACGTCGCCTCGCTCTACCACTACTTCCCCTCGAAGCGAGATCTGCTCGTGGCCGTGCTGCGTGAGCACGGATTCGTCGACGACCTCACGTCGTCGTCGGTACCGACCCTTCACCGCGACCCGGTGGGCCCCGGCCTCGGTGAGCTCCTTGCCGACATCCTCGACTCGATGCTCGAAGTCGAGGATTTCGTCCGACTGATGGTCGGCGAGGTCTTGCGAGGTGACGAGACCGCCCATGCCGTGGGACTCGACTTGTTCGACGCCACCAAGGACTCGCTCGAGCATTGGATCACCGAGAACCGTCCCGACATCTGTCCTCCGGAGGACCGTCCTGGACTGGCCCGGGTGCTCCGGGCAATCGCCGTGGGCCTCTTCTTCGAGCACATGGCCGGTGTACTCGAAGAGAACGGGACACCCACGATCGATGTCCTGCGCGAACGCGCCCACGAGGCGGCGTCGTTCTTCAAGTAGGGACCGGCCAGGTCGGGCTCCGCCCGAGCGGGCGGCCCGTCGCTGAGCTCGGCTCAGCTCAGCTCAAGTCAGCCCAGCTCGAGTCAGCCCAGGCGCTCGATGACGGTGGCGTTGGCCTGACCGCCGCCCTCGCACATGGTCTGGAACCCGTAGCGGCCGCCGACCTCCTCGAGACGGTTGAGCATCGACCCGCAGAGCCGCACGCCAGAGGCGCCGAGCGGGTGGCCGATGGCGATGGCCCCTCCGTGCGGGTTGTACCGCTCGCGGATCGGGCTCGAAGGCGTGGGCCCACATGAGGGCGATGGCGGCGAAGGCCTCGTTGCACTCGATGGTGTCGAACTCGTCGATCTTCATCCCCGAGCGCTCGAGCAGCTTGTGGGTAACCGGCACCGGGGCCGAGAGCACGATGGCGGCGTCCTCGGCGGCCACCGCGAAATGGGCGAATCGGGCCCGGATGGGAAGACCCAGCGACTCGGCCACCGACCGCTCGGCGATGAGCATGGCCCCGGCGCCGTCGTTCATCTGCGACGAGTTGCCGGCAGTGATGTCGGGCGCCGTCTCCGGCTCCCAGTTCTGGGCCGGAGGCAGCCCGGCGAGCGCCTCCATCGAGCCGTTGCGCCGGATCCCCTCGTCGATGGTCAGGGACTCGCCGGTGAACGAGCCGTCCTCGGCCTTGATGGGGGTGGGCACGACCTCGCGGGCAAAAGCCCCGGCGTCCCAGGCGGCCGCGGCCCGGCGGTGGCTCTCGAGCGAGTATGCGTCCATCTCCTCGCGGCTGACTCCGTAGCGGTCGGCCAGCACCTGGGCGATGCGGAACTGCGCCCACAGCCGGCCGTCGATGTGCTCGAGGAAGGACGGCGGGAAGGGCCCGGTACCGCCTCGGGCGTTCTTCGCCATTGGCACCCGACTCATGCACTCGACGCCCCCGACCACCACGAGGTCGTAGTGGCCGGCAGCCACGCCGGCGGCGCCGAAGTGGATGGCCTGCTGTGAGGAGCCGCACTGCCGGTCGACGGTGGTGGCCGGCACGTGCTGGGGAAGCCCGGCCGAGACCCACGCGTTGCGGGTCACGTTCGTGCTCTGCTCCCCCACCTGCCCGACGCAGCCGCCGATGACGTCGTCGATGCGACCGGGGTCGACACCCGTTCGGTCGAGAAGGGTGCTCATGGCGAACCCGAACAGGTCGGCCGGGTGCCAGTGCTGGAGCGCTCCCCCCCGCTTCCCGAACGCCGTGCGGACTACATCGACGATGACCGCCTCACGACCCTGCGTGCTCATCCTCACTCCCTCGTCCGTGGGCCCGGCGCCGACCGGCGCAGGGTCCCTCAAGCGCATATGACGCTACCCCGAGGGGCCAGTCGCCGGACCAAGCCGGCAGCGAGCCAGGGGCCGCCCGCCGCCTTGCCGGTCGGGGGGCCAGATGAGGCACGATGTGGCCATGGCCCACGACCGCACGTTCCGATTCGCTGCGCAGCTGTCCCAGTCACCGGACGGAACGGGTCGCGGATGGGCCGAACAGGCCCGCAAGGCCGAGGACCTGGGTTATGCCACCCTGTTCATGCCCGATCACTTCGGCGACCAGCTGGCGCCAGTGCCCGCCCTGGCCGCCGTGGCCGCGGCCACCTCCTCGTTGCGCATCGGATCCCTTGTCTTCGGCAACGACTATCGCCATCCGATCGTGTTGGCCAAAGAGGCGGCCACCCTCGATGTCCTGAGCGAGGGCCGGTTCGAGATGAGCCTGGGGGCAGGCTGGATGAAGACCGACTACGAGGAAGCGGGCATGACCTACGACCCGCCCAAGGTCCGGGTCGACCGGTTCGAGGAATCGGTGCACGTCATTCAGGGCCTGCTCCGAACGGACGGCCCGTTCAGCTTCGATGGCTCCTTCTACAAGGTCACCGACCATCGCTTGTTGCCCCGCCCGGTCCAGCAACCGGGGCCGCCGCTCATCATCGGTGGCGGAGGGCGGCGCATCCTCGCCTTCGCCGCACAGCACGCCGACATCGTGAGCATCAACGTGAACCTGCGCGAGGGAACGGGCGGCGTGGAGACCGCGCCCAACGCCACGCCCGAGCGAACCCTCGAGAAGATCGGATGGGTCAAGGAGGCGGCCGGTGCCCGATTCGATGACATCGAGCTCAATGCCCTCATCGGCTTCATCATGGTCACCGATGACGCCCAGTGCGATGGCCGATGCCATGGCCCCGTCCTTCGGTCTGGACCCGAAGGACGCCCTCCACATCCCATTGGCCCTGATCGGCACCCCAGAGGAGATGGCCGAAGAGCTCCAATGGCGCCGCGAGAACTACGGCATCTCCTACTGGTCGATCGAGGGGGACAGCTGGGAGACACTCGGACCGGTCGTTTCCATGCTGGCCGGGACGTGACGCCGCTCGAGCACAGCCAGGAACGGTGATGGCCGCGAGGCTCGGGAAACCCGACCGCAACTCGGCGGACGAGAAGCAGATCCTGCTCGGGTTCCTCGACTACTACCGGTCGGTGATCGCCAACAAGGTCGCCGGCCTCAATGACGACGACCTTCGCCGCAGCCGCCTACCCTCCGCCTGGACGCCCATCCAGCTGGTCAAGCATCTCGCTTTCATGGAACGGCGCTGGTTCCGGTGGGGCTTCCTCGCCGAGCCGGTCGACGATCCGTTCGGCGACCACGACGACGACGGGAACTGGCTGGTCGACGAGGACGAGCCGGTGGCCGATCTGCTCGCCGCGCTCGACGCCGGCGGAGCCATCACACGGGTCATCGTCGAGCGAGCCGAGCTGTCGGATGTGGCCGCGGCCGGTGGGCGCTTCTCGGAGACGGATGTACGGCCGACACTGGCCTGGATCCTCGCCTACGTCGTCCAGGAGTACGCCCGCCATGCCGGCCATCTCGATGTGGCTCGCGAGCTCGTCGATCACGTCGTCGGTGAATGACGTTGTCCGACGCGGGCTCGGCCATGCCGCCCGGACGGAATGGGCCGATGCTCTGGCTAAATGGCCCCTTCGGCGTGGGCAAGACGGCCACCGCCCAACTCGTCAAGCAGGTCCGGACGGGTTGGCGACTGTTCGACCCCGAATGGGTTGGCTACATGCTGCGGGCCAACCTCGAGGGCTGGCCAATGGACGACTTCCAGCATCTTCCCCCGTGGCGACGGCTCGTGCCGCAGGTGGCGCGCAGCATCATCGATCTGACCGGTGATCCCTTGCTCGCGGTGCAGACGGTGCTCGATCAGGAGATCTGGAACGACCTCCAGCGGGGGTTCGCCGACCACCGGCTGAAGGTGACCCACGTGCTCCTGGACGTCGACGAACAGGCGCTGCGGAAAAGGATCGAGGCCGACGAGGTCGATCCTCACGCCCGGGAATGGCGGCTCGAGCACATCGACGAGTACCGATCGGCGCGGCCATGGTTGACGGCGACCGCCGACCTCGTCATCGACACGACCAACCTTCCGGCCAGTGACGTCGCCATGCGGATCGTGGCCAACTCCTAGGCCGGGTCAGGGCACGTCGGCCATTGCCTCCCACCCCTGGGGCGGGGCGGCCAAATGCCAATACTGCTCGCCCGCCCTCGCCTGCAGGCGATCGGTCAGGGCGTGCTCGGCCTCGAGCGGAGGAATCTGGCTCGTGTAGCACCAGATGGCGCGGCGCTTGCGCTCGCTGTCGGGCTCGACGGGCACGAGAGCCGGCGTGGGCCACAGCCCGCTGTTGAAGAGCTGTCGTACCCGCCAGGCCAACATCCCGGGTAGTCCCGAGTAGCCAGCGTCCTGATAGCAGAACCAACCGAGGTCGGGCAGCTGGCCGAGCAGCTGCTGGCGGGCCAGCAGCCCCGATCGATGGGCGACGTCGTGATCAGGGTTGCCCAATCCCATGGGGAAGAAGACACTCGAGAACCCACCCGAACGCACGGCATCGGCCAGCACCGGGGCGATCTCTGCTGGCGTCGGACGGTCTTCTGGCTCGAGGTACTGGTGCTCCGAGAAGTCGAGCCATACCGGCTTGGCGTCGTAGACGGCGAGGGCCCGACGGTCCTCCTCTTGGCGGACGCCGACCACGTCGTCCCCGCTTTTGAATCCGCCGGAAGCGTCCCACGCCTTGGGCGGGTCGGGGTAGGCGGGCGGGCGGCCCCCAAAGACGGTGATGACCACCGACCCGGGATGCCGGCCGAGGAAGTCGCCTGTTCCCATGACCGCGTCGTCGAAGTGCGGGGAGACGACGGCTACCTGCGACAGGAGTACCGGGTCCACCTCCCCCCAGGTGGCCGGGGCGATGCCGTCCATTCCGTCGGTCACGCCGACACCTCCTTTCCAGCGGGTGGGTCGCATTCGACGAGCACCCGGTCAGCTCCGGTCATGACATCCCCCTTCGACAGGCTCGCTCGGCAGCCCGGACCGGCGTCCTCCCCTGGCCATCGCGCGGCCTAGGTAGCATCCCCGCCATGTCCGAGCTCGAGACGCTCCTCTACGAGGAATCAGATGGCGTGGCATGGATCACCCTCAACCGCCCCGAGGCCCTCAACGCCTTCGACGCCGTGATGCAACAGGAGCTGCGGGGACTGTGGGCCGAGCTGCGGGTCAACGACGATGTGCGCTGCATCGTGGTCACCGGCAGCGGGGACCGGGCGTTCTGCACCGGGCTCGACCGCGGTGAGATCGAGGACATCGACCAGCTGCCCCCGGGCAAGCTGCCCGGCTACAACACGCCGTGGGACTTCGACGACCCGGGCAAGAGCGTGTGCCCCAAGTCCAACGACCTCTGGAAGCCGGTCATCGCCGCCGTGAACGGCATGGCCTGCGGCGGCGCCTTCTACATCCTCGGCGAGGTCGACTTCATCATCGCTGCCGAGCACGCAACCTTCTTCGACCCGCACGTGACCTATGGCATGCCCACCGCCTTCGAGCCCATCTTCCTGCTGCACAAGATGCCCTTCCAGGAGGTCATGCGCCTCTCGCTCCTCGGTGCCCACGAACGCCTCTCGGCCCGGCGCGCCTACGAGGTCGGCCTCGTGTCCGAAGTCGTACCCGGCGACGAGCTGCGGCAACGGAGCGAATGGGCCGCCGGAGTGCATCGCCGGCCAGCCGGCGCTCGCCGTCCAAGGCACCGTGCGGGCGCTGTGGACCGGCCTCGAGCTGAGCCGCCGCCAGGCGCTCGACCAGGCCTTCCTCTTCACCAACATCGGCACCGACGCAGCCAGCCTGGCCGAGGGTCAGGCCCAGTTCTCCTCGGGCCGACGCATCGAGTGGCGTCTGCGCTGAGGTGGCATCGGGAGTCAGAGCGCGACCCCCTTGACCTTGAGGTCGAGGATGGCGTCCATGTCGAGACCGAGCTCACCGAGCACCTCGTCGGTGTGCTCACCGTGGTCCGGAGCCCGCACCAGGTCGGGTGGCTCTTCGTCGAACTGGAGGGGTGAGGCCACCATCTTGAAGACGGTCCCCGACGCCGCCTCGACGTCGCGCAGGTAGCCGTTGGCGACGACCTGGGGGTCGGTGAGCAGCTCGTCGGCCGTCTGGACCGGCGCCCACACGCCCTCCACCTCGAGCATGATGGGCTTCCATTCCTCGAGGGTCTTCGAGGCGAAGATGTCGTCGAGGATGGTCGTGCACTCGACGCAGTTCTGGGCCCGGGCCGCCGAGTCCACGAAGCGGGGGTCGTCGGCCAGCTCCGGGTGACCGATCTTCGTGACCAGGTCGGCCCAGTAGCGGTCGGACTCGAGCATCACGAAGGACATGAACCGGTCGTCCTTCGTCTTGAAGTTGTTGACGAGCGGGTTCGGCATCTTGCGTCGGTCACCTCGCGGGCATTCGGCGAGAAGCCGAACAGGTCGGCGGCAAGCACGGTGGCTCCGATGGCCCAGGCGCCCTGGGCCAGCAACGAATTGTCCACGACCAGAGGCCTCTCCGGTCCGCTCGCGGTGGAACAGGGCAGCCGAGATACCCCCGGCGATGGTCAGGCCGCCGAGCACGTCGCCGAAACCTGGGCCGGGCTGGCTCAACGGGTACTCGCCCGGGGTGCTGATGATGTCGGCGGGCCCGCCCCTCCCCCACCACGCCGAGTTGTCGTAGCCGCCGCGCTCGGCCTCCGGTCCGCGCTGGCCCATTCCCGATCCCCGGACGTAGATGAGGTTCGGGTTGACGGCCCGTAGGTCGTCGACGTCGATCTTGAGCTTGGTGCGGGCCCGAGGTCGGAAATTGGTGAGGAAGACATCGGCGGTGGCGACCATCTTGAGTAGGAGCTCGTGTCCCTCGTCCGACTTGAGGTCGAGGCCCACGCTGCGCTTCCCTCGGTTCGGCAGCTCGATCATGTGGTTGACGCCGCCGGGTCCGGACGGGACGAGCCCCGAGGTCACGAGGCCCCGTCTGCGGGTCACCCGACTCGGGGTGCTCGATCTTGATGACGTCGGCCCCCCACTCGGCCAGGACCGCCCCGGCGATGGGCACGTACGTCCACGCCGCCACCTCGACGACCCGGATGCCGTTCATGATGGGCTTCACGGTGCTGTTCTCCTTTGCCTCGGCGGCTCAACAGCTCCGGCGTGGCGACGGACCGGCCGGTGTGTCGACCAGCTACTCGCCGATGTCGCTGAACACCGACATGTCGAGGGTGCCGACGGCGAACGCCCCGATGGTGCCGCCATCGGTGAGCACGTTCTCGCCGGTGATGGCCGACGCCGCCTTCGAGTTGAGGAAGATGAGCGGGTAGGCCTGCTCCTCCGGGGTCTGACGCCGGCCGAGGGGGATCGGGTACTTGTCCATGAACGCCTTGCCCACCTGGTCCTCGAAGTCGGGCATCATCGGGGTGTCGGTCGGGCCCGGGCTCGTGCAGTTGATGCGAATGCCCAACTTCCCGAGCTCGAAGGACCGCCAGATGGTCCAGACGATGATGGCTTCCTTGGAGGGCGCATAGCCGCTGGCGATCTCCCCGGGGTGGTCCTCCAGCCACTTGACCGTCTCGTCCCAACCCTCGCAGGTCGACGAGTGGCATCCACTTGTCGATGCTGGTCTGCCAGCCGGCGCCGGCCCCCGACGAGATGCTGGCGATGGCCGCACCCTCGCCCATGTGGCCGACGACGAGATCGGTCAGGTGCCGCATGGCCGCGAAATTCACGGTCATGGTATCGAGGTCCGAGAACCGACCACCGGGAAGGCCCGCACAGTTGAACAAGGCGTGGATCGGGCCACCGATGGCGTCGACGGCACCGGCGATGGCGTCCGGGTCCCGGAGGTCCACCGGGTGGTAGCCGGCCACCCCGATGGGCGGCTCCTTCAGGTCGAGCACGTGGATCTCGGCGCCGAGGTCGGCCAGCTCGCGCACGGTCGCTGCGCCCATGCCGGCCCCTCCCCCGCCGCTGACCACGACCCGCATGCCCTCGTAGCTCCACACTGACGTCATGTCCGCACCTTCCTCCTTCGATGTCCGATCCGTGCGTGCGCGCCTCAGCGCGGTAGCCCGAGGCCGTGCTCGGCCACGATGTTGCGATTGATCTCGGTCGTGCCGCCGGCGATCGATGACGATCGGGAGCCGAGCAGCGCCCAGGTCCAGTGGTTGGCGGACCGGTCGCCGAACAGCGAGAACCCGATGTCAGCCAGCTCCTGGCTGGCTGCTGCCCAGACCAACTTGGTCAAGCTCCCTCCCGCCGGTGACGGCTTGTTGCCGGCGCCGATGGCCTCGAGCTCGCGGGACGTCATCCAACGCATACATGCAATTTGTGAGTAGAGGCGAACCATGCGGTCGCGGAGCGTGGGGCTGATGGTGACGCCGGACCGCCGAGCCTCCTCGACCAGCTGCTCGAAACGGGCGGCCAGGCCGAGGTGGAACTTGGCCACGCCCGCCCGCTCGAAGCTCAACGTCGTCATGGCCACCCGCCACCCCTCGTGCAACGGCCCGAGCAGGCAGTCGTGGGGCACCTGCACGTCGGTGAAGAACAGCTCGGCGAACTGGTCGTCACCGGTCATCGTCCGAAGAGGCCGGACCTCGATCCCCGGGCTCCGCATGTCGACGAGCAAGCAACTGATGCCTTTGTGCTTCGGGGCGTCAGGATCGGTGCGGACGTAGAGCTGACACCAATCGGCGTACTGGCCGAGGCTGTTCCACGTCTTCTGGCCGTTGACCACGAACTGGTCCCCGCTGTCGGCCGCTCTTGTGCGTAGCGAAGCGAGATCACTGCCGGCATCCGGCTCGGACATGCCCTGGCACCAGATCTCGTCGCCCCGGAGCATGGGGGCGAGGAACCGCTCCTTTTGATCAGGCCGCCCGAAGGCCATGATGGCCGGGGCGATGTTGGCCACTCCGATCACGTTCAAGGGACCGGGAGCCTCGGCCGCCACCATGACCTCGTGGTAGGCGAGCTGCTCGGCCACCGTGGCTTCGTGGCCCCCGAACTCGGTGGGCCACGAGATGGCCGCCCACCCGGCTTCGGCCAGCCGGTGGTTCCAGTCCCGCACCAGCTCGATGTCACCCTGTCCGTGAAGCCCCGTGCGCCCGGCCTCGACCACCTCGGGAGTGAGGTTGGCTTCGAGCCATTGGCCGAGTGCCGCCCGCAGCTCGTCAGCACCGGACCAGCCACCCGGTCCCTGTGCGCCGGCATCGCCCCCGGGACGGTCGTCGGCCACGGTCAGAGATCCGTCGGTGGTCATGGCCCCTCTCGACCACCGGCGCGTGGGCGCGGAGTCCGTGGTCGCACGACGCAGCAGGTTAGCCCAGCCCTCTGGCCAGCGACAATCCCGTTTTCACTGTCCCCGGACAGGCTTCGTCAGCCCCGTTCACTCCTCGAGACTGATGGCGTTCTCCGGGCAGTTCAGCACGGCCGTGCGCGCCTTCTCCTCGAGTCCCGCCGGCACGTCCGGGTCGATGACTCTGCCGTAGCCGCTGTCATCGCAATCGAACAGCTCGGGGGCCAGCGAGTAGCAGCGGCCATGGCCGGTGCACCGTTCGCTGTCGAGGACGATGCGCACGCCGCCATTCTACGGCTGCCCTGCGCCAGGCCGTCGTGGTGCCGGTTCCCGCGCCACGTTTCCCGAAACGGCGGCAAACGAGGACTCGGCCGCGAGCCCGAGGGCGGCGAGGTGCTGCTTGTAGCCGATGCCGTACGCGGTAGGGGCCCCGTCGTAGGAGGTGATGAGCGACGGCTCTCCCTTGCAGCTACCCACGAACCAGGCCCAGGCCAAATACGAGATCCCGTGCTGGTCGGCAAAGCTCAGGAAGGGCGGGTAGAGGCTGTCACCGCAATCGAGCTCGCCGAACTCTCCCACCACGATGGGAACGGTGCCCGACAGCGGGGCGAGGACGCCGTTCCAGCAGGACGACGTGTAGCACGGCGACCAGTCCGGGTGGACCGGGCTCCTCCAATAGATGTGGATGCTGGCCGCCAGCTGATGCAGGGGGTCGACCGGGGCGTCGGCCGACCACTGGTCGAGGTCGCCCGCGTACTGAGGACCACCGGCCATGACCACATTGTGGGCGCCCGTCGACCGCACGTCGGAAAGCAGCTGTTGGAGACCGGCCGCCTGGTACTTGAAACCCGTGCACGTTCCGCCGGCGCTGCCCTCCCTGACGCACGTCCAGGCGGCGGTCGAGTCGGTGTTGTCGTTCGGGTAGGGCTCGTTGAACAGGTCGAAGATCACCCCTGGGTCATCCTTGAAGGCGCTCGCCACCGAAAGCCAGAAGCCCGGTGCATAGCGCTCGTCGGGCATCGGCTCTTGCCGGGTGGCGGGGCGGTTGCCGCCGGTTGAGGAGAAGTGCATGTCGATGATCACGTACATGCCCGCTGCTTCGAGTGCGGCGACATAGTTCTCGATGGCCTTCTGGTAGGTCGCAGCGGAGACCGAAGGGTCAACGCCCTGGATCCCGAGCCAGCACGACTCATTGAGCTCGACCCGGGCCGCGTTGAAACCCCACGACTGCATGGCCGCGATCGATGACGGACTCGCCTCTTTGTTCCCGTCGAAGACGGAGTGCTCGCTCACGCATGCGTACTCGGTCCCCGAAGTGTCGGCGCCGCGGAGCACCACCACCTTCCCCGATCGGTTGACCAGACGGTTGCCGTCGACTCGGACGGAGAGCGCAGACGAGCTCGCCGAACGAGCCGCCGGAACGGAAATCCCTTCAGGGCCGCCAGTGGCCACCGACACGGAGGGCGTGGCCACGAGCACGGCGGCAACCCCAGCCGCGACCGCAAACGCCATCACCACCGCCCGGCGGTGCCGTGCCCCTCGCACCCGGCTCATCGTCCGACTGGAGCCCCCAAGGCGGGGAGGCAGAAGCGGAGCACGTGGTCGTTGGCGTCCGTGCGATCGATGGGCCGGCGTTGGCGCACCAAAGGGCTGGCCACGCTCCAGACAAGATCGAAGGTCGAGTAGGCATCGGGAACCGGGTCCGCCGCGGGCAGGGATCCGTCGGCCGAACCCCGACGCAATGCCTCGACCAGCGGGGCGACCAGGTGGTCCACGAGCCAGGCCACCTCGTCGTCGTAACCGACGGTCTGGCGGGCCGAATTGTTGAACATGACGAGGCGCTGAATGCGCTTGCGGTCATAGGCAATGTCGAGGAGCTCGTCCACCCAGATGCGCACCGCCTCGACGGGAGAGGGGGCAGTGGACACCCGTTCGACGACGTGGTCGACGTCAGGACCGGCCGCCGTACGAAACATGGCCAGCAGCAGGTCGTCCTTCGACTGAAATTGGCGGTAGAAGGCGCGGGTGGACAAGCCGGCATCATCGAGAATGTCCTGCACGCTGGCGCCCAAGAACCCGTTCCGGCGCATGACCTTAAGTGCTGCGTCCATGAGCTGCCGGCGCTCGGCGTCAGGCGCGGGCGGCGCCGTGCTCCCCTTGGTCCCGGCACCAGCGGCGTCGTCGGCGATTCGGGGCACGAAGCGAGGATACCGGCGACCCCACCTTGACGCGGAAAGGCCATCCGGGAGGACGTCCGGGCCGCGTGGCGTGCGTACGGCCCGTTCGATCCGCCGCCGTGTCATCGGTCAGAGCCACTTTCCCTTCTCCGAAACCAACTCGCGAGCAGAGGTCAGCGGCTCATCGACCAAGATCTTCGAGGAGGAGCGTTCTGCGGAGGACAGAAACGACGGTACATAACCGCCGACGAGTCGCACACCCATTCCAGGCGAGCCGAGCGCCGATGGCGACGTGTTGGGGAGCGCCACGACGGCAACGGCGACGCCGACTCAGTCGCGAACGAGCTTCAATGCCAGCCTGGGAACGAAGAAGGATGCCAGAAAGATCGGCAAGAACCTCTTTCCGGTACACCGGAAGGCGACGATCTCACCCTCGGTGGCGTCGAAGGTTTCAGTACTGCTCGACTTTCGGCCATTGCGGACCTGCAGGGTATGACATCCAGGCTCGACTGGTATCTCAATCCTGTCGTTCATTTCGACCGATCCAACCCGCTCACCGTCGACCACGACATCGTACGAGCCACGACGCACCTCCGCTCCGATTGTCTTATGCGTCACCTTCAGCGTTGCCGACATCTGTTGATCTCCTCATGTTTCCGAACGGTCCGGCCGTTGTCTGTGTGCTCGGCGGCATCCGGATTGGATCTACTGCTTCGGCGATTCGCTCGGTTGTAGCCATCGCTTGGGTGGTGGATACACGAATCTGGCGATCGTCGCCGACACCCAGCAGATAGTCCAGCCAGCGAACACCAGGAGAATGTTGTGGAATGTTCCGTTCTTCGCCTTGGCGGCGGCGATTCCAAGGAGGATGCCCCACACCAGGAAGCAACCGATGCTGTAAACCCAATAGTTCCGCTGCTTCATCATCTGACTCGACTCCCTCGTACGCCAACATGGAAAGCGTATTGCTAGGAGGAAATCATTCGTCGGCGGGCGATCATCGTCCAATGAGGAGGCTGCCCCAGTCGTGCCTGTCAGTGGCAGTTGCCCATCGGCAAGCACTCGTCCCTCGAAAACCCACCCACACCCGGCAATGTGAGACATTCCGTCGGCAGTGAATCTTCTTCTCGAGTGATCATGGAGCCTGGGGGTGGATCGTCTCACCTCGGGCCAACATCTCGACAAACTGGCCGATGCGCCTGGAGCGGGTTTCGGGTTTCTTGGCGTTTCCGATCCTGTAGAGGATGGCGTAGCGATTCGCACTCGTGAGCGTCTCAAACATCGCCTCCGCGCGAGGATTGGTACTCAGGGCAGTGGCGAGATCCTCCGGCATCTCAATGCTGGCTTGCCCGGCGTAGGCGCTCATCCACCGACCGTCCTCTTTCGCCTGCCGGACCTCATCTTCGCCGGATCGATGCATTCTGCCGGTGGCGATCAACCTTTCGGCGATGGCAGCGTTCCGTTGAGACCACGGGCTGCGAGCTTTTCGAGGCGTGAAACGTCGTCGGAACGTAGCGCTGTCACGACGCCCTAATTGGCCGTCAATCCAGCCGAAGCAGATCGCCTCGTCGAGCGCCTCATCGTAAGAGACGGTTGTCGGATCGACCGTTCCCTTTTTGGCCAGTACCAGCCAGACACCCAGTGAATCGGCGTGATGGGCGCTCAACCATCTTCGCCATTGGTCGGCGTCTCTGACCATTAGCTCTGGGAGATCCACGCCGTTCACCGTATCCCCCAGCTGCCGGTAGGTGGCACGTCGATGAGTGGTCAACCTCACAACGCGATCATCATCGGGGTGGCCGTTGAAGGTTGGCCCGAATGTCTCGGCTAGTGGTCGAGCTGTCAGCACCCTGGTTTCGTTCGACCTAGCGGATCAGCCCTGTCCGTATCCACTGATGAGCCATCTTCCGGTAGATGTCTTTTGGAGTGAGATGTTCCAGAAGGTGTCACGGTTCCCGGACCAGTTGCCGGGAGCCTCCTGAAAGGTGCAGTGGAATGTCGCGGTGGAGCTTGTCGTCCGACCGATTTCTCGGCACACGAGGTCATTGAAGGCGTTCTTCGGCGCATTGGCTACCCAGTCGATCTGATCAGAGCTGGAGGGCTCGAATAGGGACTTCGCAACGACCACGTCGCGGTCATTGATGGCGTCGAACCAATCGCTCACCGTTGCGCCTGGGTCCGCTCGGGCGGCACAGGTGGAGCCGACAGGACAGTCCGTGCTCGAAGCCGGGGACGCCGAGCCATCGACGCCACAACCGCCAAGGAGCCCAAGCCCGACGACAGTTACCAAGAGCCATCGCATCCCCTCAGTGTGGCTGAATATCAGACCTCGCACATCCCCTGAGAACGTCGCCCTGCACCGGCGAACGAGACACCTCCAAGGACAAACGGCTCCTCTGGTGACCCCGTTCCACCCACCGATGTCGATCCGTGTGGAGGCCGATCCCGACGATTGCCCGAGGAGGCTGCTAGCTCAACGGTGTCGATGGACAGTCCGCGCTCCGTTCGTCGACAAACTCCACGCTCGCAAGGGTAACGGCCCGAACGCTTCTGAATGAATGACCTCAGTTCAATAGGACGACCTGCCAGTGGCGAGCACGCGACCATCTGATTTTCGAGCGATCGTTATCTGCTGAACAGCTGGTTCTTGGGCCTCCAGCTGTCGGATGGTGGCCGTGCTCGTAAGAACCTCACCACCATCTGTGTCGGTGTACTCCACAATCACATTGATGCCTTTCATCGCCCACCACTGGCTCTTGAATCGATCGACATCTGGACCAGTGAGGAGAAGTGAAACGTTCACACGAAGTAATGACCCGACCGGTACGAACTTTCTCGATACGTAGACATCTCCGGTGTTGAGACTCGTCCGCCAGCCGACAATGGCTGCGGGTCCAAACCCAATGTTCTCGAATGGGACGGAGAAGTGATAGACGCTGCCATCGGAATTGTCCTTCCACCAGAGCTTCCCCCATGGAACAGTCGGTGAGATCTGGCTCGGTGCGCCAAAGAGCAATTGCTCATCTTGAGTGTCCGCGTCTGCTGGCCTCGGGTCGGCCAAAAGCGGACGAACGCCAACGCTTGGTGTCCTCTCTGACACTCGGACGATTCCCGCGATCCTAAGAACCACAAAGAGCGTCATCGCTGCGAGGCTTATCGTGCCTACAGCGACGAGAACCTCCACCACGAACTGCCAAACGGGATGCCACTGCATCCGATAACTCTGCCCGATGCGTGGTCCGTTTGATAATTGCCCGTTTCCCGCACTGGGAAGACCGGGCAGGCGTGTGAAAACAGGCTCCTCAGTCGAGAACGGCGAAGAGCCTCCAGACCCCAGGCACCCCCTTCAGGTGGTGATCGCCACGATCATCGAAGTTGATGCCCGATCCGGCAACGAGGTCGGTCACGGTCCGCGAGACGAGTACTTCGCCCCCCAGTGCTTGTCCCGAAACCCGAGCGGCAATATGCACGGCCAAGCCAGCGACGTCGTCGCCGCGTACTTCGATCTCACCAGTGTGTAGCCCGGCACGGATCTCGATCCCGAGCACTTTGACCGCTTCACGTATCGCTCGGGTGGCCTCGATTGCTCTTGCCGGACCGTCGAAGGTTGCAAGAGTCCCGTCGCCAGTCGATTTGACGTAGAGACCCCTAAACCGCTCCAACTCGCGGTGCACCACTTCGTCATAGTCATTGAGCGTCTCTTTCCATCTGCGGTCCCCCAGCCGTTCTGCGTGCTCCGTCGAAGCAACGATGTCAGTGAACAACACCGTCGCCAGTACTCGGTCCAGAACAGACGTGGGCCGAAATCCGGTCAGAAAATCTTCGATCTCGTCAAGGATTTCCGCGGTGTTGCCCGCGAAAATGAAGTTGTCGTCGCCCGGTAGCTCGACGAACCGAGCGCCGCGTATTCGATTTGCGAGGTAGCGACTGTGCTCGGGTCGAATGAAATGGTCAGCCTGCCGACTGATCACGAGTGCTGGTGCTTGGATAGCGGAGAGGACGGAGGTCACATCGCTCTCCATAAAGGCACATGGCACGACGACCATGTCTGGGGAGGCCGACAGACGTTCGTTCCGGGCCCAGCGGTGGAGTGCCTCCTCGCTTCGTATCAGACTCGGAGCCAGTATCCGCGTGACCTCACCTGTGCCCCACGCTTCTTCGATAGCCGCGAGGTAGACGGAAAACTGATCTTTGGGCATCCCCCAACTACATTCGTCGTTGCGTAGGAAGCGAGCGAAGGCGTTGACCGCCACCAGGCTGCTGACTCGGCGCGGATAGGTCGCGGCGAACAGCATCACCGAAAGGGCGCTCAGGCTCCACGAAAGCATGCAGGCCTGCTCAGAGCCAGCCGCGTCCATCACCGTTCTGATGTCGTCCATCCATGTCTGGATGGCAGGGACGCGCTGCGGATCCACTCGACCTGAGCTACCAAAACCTCTGGGATCGAAGGCGATGACACGGCTAAAGGTGGCTAACCGACGGAGGGAGGCGCCGATCGTCGGCTCCTCCCAGATCAAGTCGATCGGGAATCCCCCATTCATTGGCAGCACCACGTCAACCGGGCCTTCGCCGAGCACCTGATAGGCAAGAGAGCCCCCCTCAGGTGCAGGGACATACCGAGTCTCCGGTGCTCGAAGCATTCTCCCCAGTTTGACGCCAGAACGGAGACGGTGCCGGTTGTCGGACCGTCACAATCCGCCTGTCCCACTGACCCGGTGTTCTGGGACTCCCGGGGTGGCAGACTCAAAGCCATGACGATCAAGGACTCGACTGTGCGGATCAGGCGCCGCAGAGCCCGGAGGCGTGACGCTCGATGACTGACAACTCCCACGCCCTCGATCACGTCGTCCTCGTGCTCTTCGAGAACCGATCACTCGACAACGTCCTCGGACACCTCTACGGCCCCGACGACCACAAAACCTTCGACGGGGTCATCGGCAAGAGCCTGAGCAATCCGATCCCCATCTGGGCCGAGCACGGAGCGGACCGCAAGATTGTTCCCTACAGCGTCGCCACCGACATGGACTCGCCGAACCCGGACTCGGGAGAGGAGTACTTCCACACCAATACGCAGTTGTTCAACATTATCGACGACCACAACCGATTCAAGATCGGAGACGGAGCATCGGCGCCGTGGAATGCTCCGGCTCCAGGAGCGACCCCGACGATGGATGGGTTCGTGGCCGACTACATCTCGACGTTCACCGGGGAGATCGGCCGCCAGCCCACTTACGACGAGTACGCCCACATCATGACGGGTTACACCCCAGAACAACTCCCCGTGCTGAACGGTCTCGCCCGGGACTTTGGCGTCTTCGACCATTGGTTCTGCGAGGTCCCATCGCAGACGTTTATGAACCGCTCGTTCTGGACTGCGGCCTCCTCGTCGGGTGCGGTCGTGAACAGTCCGCTCAGGAAATGGTTTACCGAGAACGACGCCGAGACGATTTTCGAACGGCTAGAAAGCCAGGGCAAAACCTGGAAGGTCTACGTCATGGAGCCAATGCCGCTGTCGTTCACGGGGTTGATTCATTTCCCCCGGTTGAAGGACTGTCTGGCGACACATTTCGTACCCTTTGCCGAGTTCGAGAGGGATGCCGCGGCGGGCAGACTCCCGAACTTCTCTCTGATCGAGCCGAACATGATGGCCGGACACGGTGACTACCACCCGGCGATGGGCCGCTCATTCTCGGACAAGGTGGACATCGAGCTGGACAGCCCATCATCGACTTTGTCGGGCGAGGCATTCTTGGAGCGGGTGTTCAACGCCTACCGGTCAGCCACCTCGGAGACCGGTGCCAACGTTTGGAACACCGCCTTGTTGATCGGTTGGGACGAGCCCGGAGGCACCTACGATCACGTTCCCCCCGGACCGGTCCCACCGCCCGACCCCTCGACCCCTGTTGGCGAGTGCGGATTCACGTTCGAGCGCTCCGGCTACCGAGTACCCGCCATCATCGTGTCGCCCTGGGTCGCAGCGGGATCGGTGTACAACGAGGAATACAGACACACGTCTTTGATCGCCACTCTGCGCGAAACTTGGGGACTCGGTAAAGCCTTCACCGGACGGGATGCCGCCGCCCGCACGTTCGAGCACGTCTTTTCGCTCCCCGTCCCCCGTGATCCGAAGACCTGGGCAACCATCAAGTCGCTTCCCGTGCCTGCGTGGACGATGGACCCGGAGGTGGTGGGCAAGGGACTGAGCTCTCTGGGCAGGGGAATGGGCCCAGCTCTCATTGCCAAGGCCAGGGAGATGGAAGTGCGGCTCCCGGCCGAGCTCAATGACCCAGGAACGGCACTCACGCCCAGATTGGTCGTGGACTTTCTCAGGGACGTTGCCGGCCACTTCTTCCCACGTCTGGCGGAGGAAGGGAAGGGGTAAGGTCGCCCCCCCGATGACCTTGAACCTTGGGTTCTTTGGCCACCGGGTAGCTCTGCCAATCAGCAATCTCGTCCGTCGGTGACCCGGATGTTCAGCTCGCTACTTGACAGCTGGGTGTCTTCGCTTTGGCGTCGGTCTGCGTCGTGGCCATCGTCGGGAAGGACTCCGATTTGAGTGCCTTCGTCTTGGTGAAGCTGAGGTTGTTCGTCTCACCAGTGAACCCCTCCTCCACGCATGTCGGAGCAGACGAGCTGGTGCCCTGGAAGGTGGTAATTGGCTCGAGTGTCGAACGCGCACCGAAGTTCGCTTGGCCTCCACCGGCATCACCGAAGACGCCCCACTCGGTCGTGTTCCAATACTTCGAAAGGTCGAGCTCACTGTCCTTGTTGGAGACACTCGATGCGCCGGACGTGCTCGACAGACTCAGCGTGTCGTTGCCCCCCGATGCTGCTTGTCCAATGAACGTTGTGTGGCCGAGGGCGTTGGCCGGAAGAGATCCGAACGCGGTTGCGGGGCTGTTGGTGTAGCAGAAGGTGTAGCCCTCCGTCGAGTAGGAGGCCCAACCCTTCGGACAGGTCGTGTCGTAGTACAGCAGCCAATACTGCATGAACACCTCGTTGGTGTCACCTGAGTAATCGAACGCGTAAACGAACTGCTGCCAGCCTTCGCACTCCGATGGGACGGCGGCCTTCTTGCACGCCGGGGGGTCGGCAAAGAACTGGCTGTTGAGTTGGAGCGTGAAAGCGTTCGTGACCTGGGGTCCCGTGTCGTCGATCTGGCCCTCCTCGGTGATCCCCGACTTCACCTGGGCGAATGTCCCCGTTACCTTGGAGAGGGTCCCGGTTACCTGCGCCGAGTAGTCGGTGCCGTTACCTGTAACCAGGGGACCGCCTTGCGCTTGCAGTCGTGGTGCCAAGGGCACGTTCGGCGCGACCAGGCACGGGGTGGACTGCCACTGCAACGCAGGATACGAAGCGTGGTAGCAACCCTGTCCCGGTGTAGGAAGATTTGCAATGGCCCCCTGCCACTCTGCCTGCGCTAGTGCGTTTGGGGGGCTGGCAGCGAAGGCCAAACCGCTACCGACGATCGCCGTTGCAATGACGACCGACCCGAGCAAGCACGTGATCCGCCAAGGTTTCACAACCGCCTTCTTCCCTGATGCTCGTCCAACAAACCATCCCGTCGTGACCGGCACTGGTAGGACTGCCGTCGATCGCTTATGTCAACAGCGGACAGTATTGACAGAACTCCCTCTCCGCAAGCGTTCCCCCAAAACACGTCCCATAGGTGCCACGGCTAGGCAGAGGCTCATCGAAGAACACCTGGCCTGTGTGACCGTCCCGTGACGGAAAGCAACCCTGTCGTAGCTCAGCGTGAAAAGCCCGAGCCGGTCGATTGCGTTGTCGATCTCGCCGAACAGGCGCGCCCCCGTGTCCCCCAGCAAGGAGGCGTGACCGATGTGGGTCAGCGATTGGCTCAGTCAGCGAAGAGGTACTGGTTGATGGCCCGGTGGTAGTTCCAGATGGTCATCTCCTGGACCGTGTTCAAGTGGTGACCGTCGTAGCCACGAGAGTGGAGGCCAGCCGTGACCTCCGACATGTTGGAGAAGTCCTGGGTGAGGATGCCGCCCACGTCGCCGTCCCGCCAGTCCTCGAAGAACTGCGGAACGGCTGTCTCGATCCCCTCCCGAGGCGGTAGCTCGAGGCCTTGGACGTCGAAGATGCAGCTGTCCGGGTCATGACCGTTCGGACGGGCCCGGTAGGCCAGACAGCAGGCCATGTCGATGAGGAACACGGTGTTGGGGAAGAGGTGCCAGTCGTACATGGCCCCCTTCAACTCCGCGTCAGTCACGACCGGATAGTCGATGCCGGCTGCTTCGGCGTGGGCGCGCCGGAGCCGCTGGTAGATGGCATTCCCCTCGGGGCCGTCGGCGCCCTCGGTGCGCTCCAGTTCCTCGGCCGCGCCTCGGTCAGTGGGGAGGTAGAGGGCACGGAGCTCGCGCAGTGAGTACTCGACGTTGCGTCGGACGGCCTCCGGGCTCGATCGGTAGGCGGCGCGCAGCTTGGTCGAGTCACCTTCGGGCCCGTAGCGGAACACGTCGGCGTGGCGCGAGTGCAGTCGGAACAGCTCGTTGAAGGTGGCGCCGTAGGCGTCGCACTCGGCGATGGTGGCCGGTGTGGCCCGCTTGTCCGGCCGTACAAGCTGGGGGTGAGTGCCCGGTACGTGCCAGCTTTCGATGAAGGCGTCGAGGGCCGTCTTCCAGTTGGCCGGAAGGATCACCGTCTTGTACCAGGCGATGCGCATGTCCTCGAGCTTGAATCCGTCCAGGCGGTCAGGGATGGGCGCCAGGTACTCCTCCAGCGGCTCGGCCTGCCCGTCGATGTTGACGAACACCCAGCCGCCCCAGGTCCCGAGACGGCACTCCGCCAGGCAGAGGTCCTCGGGCGGCCGGAGGTCGAAGTTGGCCGCGTCGGCCTGGTAGCGCAGAGACCCGTCGAGGTTCCACCGCCACGAGTGGAATGGGCAGCGGAACTCGCCCACTCGGCCCTGGCCTCGGACGAGGCGGGTGCCACGGTGACGACAGGCGTTGAAGAAGGCCCGCAGCCCCTCCTCGGTGCGGACCACGATGATCGACTCGCCACCGATCTCGAAGTCCACGAACTGGCCGACCTGCTCGACCTCGTCCACCCGGCAGGCGTTGAGCCAAGTGGCCGGGAAGAGCCGCTCGACCTCGAGGTCGAGGAACTCGCGGTCGAGATAGCGACCTTTGGGCACGTAGGCCGGCCCGAGACGCCAGTGCTCGGGCACCACGGTCGTGCGGTCGGAGATCGTCTGGGTCATGACGTGCCTGTGCTCCCTTCCGCCCCCGCCCGGCCGGTCGAGGTTCGGACGAAACGGCCGACGGCGTCGGCCATCGCCCCATCATTCTGGCCGTCGGTGGCCTCGCTTCCGGCCAAATCGGGACCCGTGGCCGACCTCGGCCGCCACGCCCCGGCTGGTCAACTCGTCGACGAGCCACCACCGCGTCCGCTCCCTCGACCGATCCGGACCCGGCCAGGAACACCGGGCGGCGCACGCAATGGCCACCGTGAGCGGCGGCAGGAAGGAGCGACAGGTGGGCCGACGGGATGTCGACAGCGACCACTCCACCGGTGGCCATGGGGGCGAGCAGCGCGGCGCCGAGGGCCACGGTCGCGCCCTGCCGCCAGCCCACGAGGACCGGGCGGTCGAGGCCGACATCCGCCAGCAGGTCAGCCAGCTGCACGACGGCCCGGGTCAGGGTGAGCGGGTCGGTGCCGGCATCGCCCGGCAAGGAGCGGTACCAGCATGGACCGGCGATCTCCATGCCGCTCGCCGTCGTGGCGTAGTCGCCGAAGGGCACCACCAAGTCGCCGGCTCAGGCCACCCGGCGGGCGAAGGCCGTCGAGCTCGTCGATGGGCACCCCGCCCTGGCCATGGACCAGCACGGCCGACGGGCCCGCCGCCCTCGGGATCGAGGACCCGATAGGCGAGCTTCATCGGGTCGCTCCCACCCGTGGCGAACGCCGAGCGGCGTGCTCGCCGGCCAGGAAGCCGAAGACCATGCCCGGCCCGATGGTCGACCCGCCGCCCGGATACCCCTCGCCGAACACGGGGTCCACGCAATTGCCGGCGCCGTAGAGGCCGGCGATGGGGCCGTCGGTGCCGAGGATGCGGCCCTCGGTCGTCGATGCGCGGGCCGCTGTTGGTGTCGAAGGTGGTCCCGACGAGGGCGATGGCGAAGAGCCGGCCGTCGGGGTCGAGCGGATGCATGAGCGGGTTGGGCAACCGGTGGTCGGCCAGCCGGCGGCCCGTGGAAGGCGACCTCCACCGCCTTCGTGCCCCGAGCGAAGTCATCGTCCTTCCCGAGCTCGGCCATGGCGTTGAACCGGGCCACGGTTGACCGCAGGGTCGAGGCAAAGGCCGGGTCGAGTGCCACCGGTGCGATGCCGGCCGGCAGGACTCGACGGCAGCCGGGTCCGGGCCCGCTCGTCGAGCGCAGCCGCCAGGCCCTCGACTCCCTCGCCGGTGACGACGTGGTCGGCGATCGCGCCCGGCGGCGGTATCGGGTAACGCCCGCCGAACCGCTCGGCGGTGCGCTGGTCGTAGACCATGAACAGCACCCGGTTCACGTACTCGTCGCCGGAGAAGACGTGGTGGGCGCGGCCACGCGACTCTCGTACTCGCGCTTCTCGTCGACCACCCGGACGCCGATGCGGTTGACCAGGATCATGCCGTCGCCCGGCACCGACCACACGTCGAGGACCGAGGTGGCGTCGTCGTCCACCGCTTCGGCCACCTGCTGGTTCCACCAGCCGTTGTGCATGCCGCCGAGCTCGGCGCCGGCCCGGACGGCAAGGGCCACCAGGTCGCCGGTGTTGGTCGGCACCCCCGAGCCGCCGGCGATGGGCCCGCGCAGGAAGCGGTGGCGGAGCTCGGGGCTGTGGGCGAATCCACCCGAGCCGAACACCACGCCCGCCGCGGACGCGCACCGTGCGGCAGGACGTTCCGTCGTCGACCACCGCGCCGGCGAACGATCCCGTCCTCGACGACGAGGTCGACGACCCGGTGCTCGAGGCGGACCGGGCTCCCTCGGCCGGCGCAGAAGGCCATCAGCTGGCGCACCAGCTCCCCGCCGTTTCCGGCCCCGCCCGTCGGCGCGTCACGCACTGGAGCCCCGGCCCCGTACGGCCTTGTTCTCCTCGAACTCGTAGTAGTCGGGGAAGCCCTGGCCGTCCCACATGCGCCACGGGGCCTCCATGCGCACCGCCCCGATCGAGGCCAGCCGGGCCATGACCTCGGCCCCCCGGTCGTAGTACGTCTCGAGCTGGAAGTAGTCGGCCGGGTCCAGCCCGAGGAACGGCGCCTCGGGGTCGTAGAGGCTCGGGTAGCCGACCCGGGCCATGTAGGCCAGCGCATCCGGGCGGGGATCGTCGATCCCTGCCTCCTTCATCAGCGCGTTGGCGTAGATGTGGGCCACGCCGCCCGAGCAGGCCGTCGTCCCGCCGGCCACCGCGCCCTTCTCGCAGATGACGCACCGACGCCCCGGTGGAGACGGCGGCGGCCGCCGAGGTGAGTGCGGCACCCCGCTGCCCACCACCAGCACGTCGCACTCCTCGGAGGCCCGGCCGTCGGCGGCGAGCGGCGAGCGGGCGAGCGCCGCGACGGTGGTGGAGGCTGGCGAGATCGGCCGCCCGCTCTCCCAGTGAAGGCCGGCCACGCGTGCTCCGACATGGTCGACGCCCTCCCCACAATCCGACGACCGGCCCGGCGGGCCGCCGTTACGATAGCAGCGCCCATCTGCGATACTGCCGGAGATGGCCCACGGCCGGCGGCGGCGCAGACGAGGGTGCACGCGCCCTCGCCGATCCGGCCCTCGAGCCACAAGGACGACATGGCGCTCAGCATCGAGGACCAGCTCGCCATCCAGCAGTTGGTGGCCCGCTACAACCACGCCATCGACAGCGGCGACGCAGCGGCCTACGCCGACACCTTCACCGACGACGGCGTGCTCGATGCCGGCGATCTGGTCCTCTGCTGGATGCGAGGCGCTCTATGCCTTCGCCGCCGTCTTTCGCCATACCGT
This sequence comes from uncultured Acidimicrobiaceae bacterium, assembly GCA_963774915.1. Classification (GTDB taxonomy): domain Bacteria; phylum Actinomycetota; class Acidimicrobiia; order Acidimicrobiales; family RAAP-2; genus CAVSNH01. Next base: position 597,759 of record CAVZGR010000002.1, read on the forward strand.
TCGGGCCCCGCGCCACATCGCCAGCAACGTGGTCATCGATGGGGACGGCGACCGGGCCAGCTCCGGGCCTACGTGCAGCTCTTCGGGCTGGCCGGCGAGCCGCCCCGCCAGGAGGTCCGGGCCTCGGGGATCTACACCGACACGTTGGTCAAGGAAGACGGACGTTGGCGGTTCGTGCGACGCACGTTCGTAAACGACGCCACCACGCCGCCGCCGAGCTGATCGTGCATCAGGACGAGGTGGGTCCGCGCTGGCAGGCTCGTCGCTCGCACCGGTCTGATCGGCGGCGACCTCCCGCGGCATGCGATCGCCCCGCTGGCGCATGAACGCCTGCACGTCGGAGGCGGCCGAGGCGATGGAGGTGAAGTCGGCCGTGCTCTTGCAGGTGCACCCGCATCCCCATGTGCTCCCATGCCCGCTTCACGCCCGCCTTTACGGTGAGGATGGTGGTGAGGGGCATGCGGGCGATGGTGGCCGCCGTCTCCTCGACCGCTTCATCGAGGTCCGCCCGCGGCACCACCCGGTTGACCATGCCCCACTCCTTGGCCTGCTCGGCGCGTGAGCGTGGGTGCGAGGTAGAGGTACTCGAAGGCCCGCTTCCAGTTCATGAGCAACCACGGCTCGACCAGGGTCTGCGCCCCGGGCAGGCCGAAGCCCTGGGGCAAGGGCATCTGGAAGTAGGCGTCGTCGGAGGCGATGGTCAGGTCGGTGAAATCCGCGTACATCGTCCCGCCCCCAGGCAGTAGCCGTGGACCTGCGAGATGGTCGCCTTCGGGAACTCCCAGAGTCGGAGCGGCGGCCACAGGAAGAGGTCGTAGTTGTGGCGCCTCCAGGTGCGCTCGGGCGTCGGTCCCGTGGTCGGGTAGACGGAGGCCATGTCTTCGTGAGAGACGATGGCATGACCGGCGCAGAAGCCCTTGCCGTTGGCCTTGATGACGACGACCTTGATCTCGTCGTCGCGGTCGGCCAACGTCAGCGCATCCTCGAAGTCCCAAACCTGTTGGGCCGTTTGGATGTTGGCCTTCTCCGGAGTGTTGAGGACGATTCGGGCGACGGCACCGTCCTGCTCGTAGATGATCGTCTCCATCTCGGTGCGTTCCACGACGTCCTCCTGATCGGTCTCGTCACCGGGGCTCGTGCCGCACGGCGAACGGCCCAGGGTAGTGCCGAGGCGCGGACACCCCCTTGGGCCACGACCAGACTGGTGACTGGTGACTGGTGACTGGTGACTGGTGACTGGTGACGCTCAGGCCAGATCGATGAAGCCGACTTCCTCGCCGACCGGGTAAGGCTCGCCCACCGCCCCGGTGTGGTGGAACACGCCGGCCGCCGGGCTCTCGATGTCGATCTCCACCTTCTCGGTCTCGAGGCGGTAGAGGACCTGGCCCTCGGCCACTGTCTGACCGTCAGCCACCACCCACTCGACGATGGTTCCCTCGGTTGCCGTCACCGCCGCTTGGGGGATGCGGATGGCGACCGCTCGGCCCGACTGGCTCGCGCTCACGGAGACGGCGACCCCGGCCATGGCCCGGACACGTTCGGCGATGCGGGCCCGGTCCGGGAAGTGCAGCGACTCGAGCTCGGCGGCGTAGGGGATCGGCGCGTAGACCGCGCCCAGCCGCTCCACCGGGCACGCGAGCTCGCCCGAAGAGCTCGTGGCTGACGAGGGCGGCGATCTCGGCCCCGGGTCCGGCGAACTGGGTGGCGGCATGGACGACCAGCACGCCGCTGGGTCCGGGCCACGCTCGCGAGGATCGCCTCGCGGTCGAGGGGGACGAGCGTGCGCAGGTCGATCACCTCGACGCTGGTGCCCTCGGCGGCCAGCGCCTCGGCGGCGGCCAGGGCCTCGGGGACCTGCCAGCCCCAGGTGACCACCGTGACGTCGTCGCCCGGCCGCTTGACCTCGGCCACGCCGAGGGGGACCTCGTGGCGACCCGGCCGGCACCGGGCCCGCGGGTGAAGAGCAGGGACAGCGTCTCCATGTGGATGCACGGGTCGTCGTCGAAGATGCACGAGGAGAGCAGGCCCTTGGCGTCGGCCGGGGTGCTGGGGACGGCCACCTTGAGGCCGGGGACCTGCATCATCCAGCCCTCGAGCGACTGGGAGTGCTGGGCGCCGAACTGCCGGCCGCCACCCACCGCGGTGCGGATGGTGATGGGCACGTTGGTGCGGCCGCCCGACATGTAGCGCAGCTTGGCCGCGTGGTTGGCCACCTGGTCCATGGCCACGGCGAAGAAGTCCATGAGCATGATCTCGGCGACGGGGCGCATCCCGGCCAGGGAGGCGCCGATGGCCGTGCCCACGATGGCCTGCTCGGAGATGGGCGTGTTGCGCACCCGCTCCCGCCCGTACTTGGTGGACAGCCCATGGTGCGCCTTCATGACCCCGCCGGTCGGGTCCTCGATGTCCTCCCCCAGGGGGAACACGTCGGGGTCGTCGGCCATGGCCAGGTCGATGGCCTGGTTGACCGCCCCCGACATGGTGTCGACCGGTGTCGCCGGAGCGGCGTCGCTCGGTCATGGCGGCAGCGCCTCCGCGCTCGGCGAACACGTCGGTCTGCAGCTCCTCGTCCGGCCGGGCGGGCGCCGGCCAGCCGCCGCGGCCGACGGCCGCCTCCACCTCCGCCGTCACCTGCTCGTCGATGCCGTCCAAGCGTCGCCTCGTCGACACCCCGCTCCTCGATGCAGCCACTGCCGGAAGCGGGCCACCGGCTCGTCCGCCTCGGCCTCGGCCAGCTCGTCGGCGTCCACGTAGTCGGTGGCGGCTCCGAAGGAGTGGCCCCCGAGCCGGAAGGTCAGGCACTCGAGGAAGGTCGGCCCGCCCCCCGAGCGGGCCCGGGCCACCGCCTCGCCGGCCGCGTCGTACATGATCGGGCACGCTGTTGCCGTCGACCGTGTCGGCCGCCATGCCGTAGGTGGCGAAGCGCTCGGCCAGCCGCTCGGTGCGGGTGTAGTCGGCGAAGCGGGTGTGCTCGCCGTACTGGTTGTGCTGGCAGACGAAGATCACCGGCACCTCCCACAGCGCGGCCAGGTTGGCCGCTTCGTGGGTGGCACCGATGCTGGTGGCCCCGTCGCCGAAGTTGACCACGGTCACCTGGTCGGTGCCCCGCAGCTGGCGGCCAGGCCCAGGCCGGCGGCGATGGGCAGGCCGCCGCCGACCACCCCGGTGGTGACCATCAGCCCCGACTGCGGGTCGGAGAGGTGCATGGGGCCGCCCTTGCCCTTGGAGGTGCCGGTCACCTTGCCGCACATCTCGGCCATCGAGCTCGTCGAGGGGCACGCCCTTGGCGATGCAGTCGTGGATGCCGCGGTAGGTGGTGACCATGTAGTCGTCCGGCCGCAGGTGGGCGGAGACGGCGGCGGGGATGGCCTCCTGCCCGCGCACGCCGTAGAAGGTCATGCGGAACTCGCCGGCGCCGAGCCCACGCACGATGCGGTCCTCGGCGGCCCGGATGGTGCGCATCGTCCGGTAGATGCGGAGTGCCGTGTCGCCATCCAGCGAACGGGCGCCGGCCGTCGAACGTGCTCGATCGGTGGTGGCCATGGCGATCCCCCGCTTTCGCTGTCCCGGCCGGCGCTGCTTCCGACCTACTCGCTGGCGCCGATCAGTGCCCGGAGCGCCTTGCGATCGACCTTGCCGAAGTCGTTGTACGGTAGCTCATCGACCACCAGCAGCCGCTCGGGCAGTCTTGAACGGCGCGATGCTGCCCGCGGCAGAAGTCGCGGAGCTCCTCGATGGTGAGATCGCCGTCGACAACCGCCGCGACACCGACCCGGCTGTCCCATCTCGGCATCGGGCACGCCGACCACGGCCACGTCGCGCACTGCGGGGTGCCGTCGGACCACCTCCTCGACCTCCATGGGCGCGAACTTCTCGCCGCCCCGGTTGATGGTGTCGGACAGCCGTCCGGCCGGATAGAGGTATCCCTCGGCGTCGACGGACACGAGATCGCCGGTGCGCAGCCAGCCCGGTGACGAGCCGTCGTCGGCCAGTGGCGTCGACGGTGGCCCCGGTGCCTTGCTTGACCCAAAGCTCCCCGACCGTTCCGGCCGGGACCGCCTCGCCGGTTGTCGGGTCGACCACCCGGATCTCGACCCCGGGCAGCGGTCGGCCCACCGAGGCCAGCCGCTCGGGAGGGTGGTCACCGGGCGGGAGGATGGTGATCGAGCCAAGGGTCTCGGTCTGGCCGAAGGTGTTGGCCAGCCCCACGCCGGGCAGTCGAACGGCTGCCGTGCGGATGAGCTCGGGTGAGGCCGGGGCGGCGCCGTAGGTGAGCACCTGCAATGAGCTCAGGTCGGTGTCGGCCAGCCGCGGGTGCTCGACGATGCGGTGCAGCATGGTGGGCACGAGGAAGCAGGTGTTGACCCGGTAGCGCTCGGTGGCCTCGAGCCAGCCCCCGGCGTCGAACCGGGTGAGGGCGATGGTGGTCGAGCCCCGGGCCAGCGCCACCATGAGGCCGAGCATCCCGCCCACGTGCACGAAGGGCACGCACATGAGGGAGACGGCCGGCGTCGGGTCCGGCTCCGGTGCGTAGGCGGCGATGCGCGGCGCCGATCTGTCCTTGGGCCAGCGGGACCGCCTTCGGCGTCCCCGTGGTCCCGCTGGTGAAGAGCACGACGGCGTCCTCGGAAGCCGAGGTCTCCGGGACGGGGCGCTGGCCTGCGTGCCCACCCGTGCCACCACCGAGGAGGTCGTCGGCTCCGAGCACGGTTGCGCACCCGGCCTCGGACAACGCCTGAGCGGCAATCGGGCCGGCCACACCCACTGGTCCGGTCCCTGCCGCATCCACGAGGGCCGACATCTCTCCGCCGGTGAGTCGGGGGTTCATGAGGGCGGCGGCTGCCCCCATCCGGGCGCAGGCAATGACGGTGGCCGTGGCCAGCACGCTCGTGTGGTCGGCGAGCGGCACGCGCTGGCCGGCACGCACCCCGGCGCCCGCCAGCCCGTCGGCCACCCGACGGACGGCCTCCTCGAGCTCGGCGTAGGTCACAACGACGTCGTCATCGACGATGAGGGCGACTCGATCCGAGTCGAACGTGGTGGTGGCGTCCAGGATCCGTCCAAGGGGACGGCTGGCGGTCACGAGTGGGCCGGCGTCATGGGCCGGGGACTGGCGCCCCAGTCGGCATCAGGCCGACGGCTCGTTCCCGACAATCCCCACGAAGCTCACGCATTCGCCCGGCCCGCCACCGAGGTTGTGGGTGAGGCCGAGCGTGCGCCCGCCCTCGGACACGCTCTTGATCTGGCGTTCGGGTGGTGCCTGTTGGCGCAACTGCAACCAGCACTCGAAGAGCATCCGGAGACCGGAGGCGCCGATGGGATGGCCGAAGCTCTTGAGCCCGCCGTCGGGGTTCACCGGCAGCTCACCGTCGCGGTCGAAGGTTCCGGCCAGCACCTCCTTCCATGCCGTGCCCCGCTCGGCGAACCCGAGGTCCTCCATGAGGACGAGCTCGGTCGGCGTGAAGCAGTCGTGCACCTCGGCCATGGCCAGTTCGGCCCTCGGGTCGGTCACCCCTGCCTGCTGGTAGGCGTCCTGGCCGGCACGGACCACCTCTTCGAAGCTCGTGTAGTCGTAATCGGGGTCGATGATGCCGGCGGCCGGTCCGGCGATGAAGCTCAGGCCTTTCACGTAGAGCGGTGTGTCGGTGTAGCGGTGGGCATCCTCGGTCCGACAAACGATGGCGGCCGCTGAGCCGTCACTCACCCCGCTGCAGTCGAAGACGCCGAGGTCGCCGGCCACCCGCGGCGATGACGTGATCTTCTCGAGCGGCACCTCCTTTTTGAACTGCGCACGAGGATTGACCGCGCCGTTGACATGGTTCTTCCAGGCGATACGGCTCATCACCGCCTTGAGCTCGTCGGGGTCGACGCCGTACTTGTGGGCGTAGGCCGGCACGAGGAAGGAGAAGGCGGCCGGCGAGCTCAATCCGGCGTTGGTGCCGTCGCCGACCAGCCGGATGCCGGTGAGCCCGGAGTAGCCGGAGTCCTTGAGCTTCTCGACGCCGATGGCCATGGCCAGGTCGTAGGCCCCCGAGGCCACCGCGTAGCAGGCGTTGCGGAAGGCCTCCGACCCGGTCGCGCAGAAATTCTCGACCCGGGTCACCGGTTTGTAGTCGATCTTGAGCGGCCGCGAGAAGCGTGAGGCCCGACTGGCCCGAGCCGAGCGTCCCGAGCCAGAAGGCGTCGATGTCCTTCATGTCCACACCGGCGGATGCGACGCACTCGACGGCGGCGTCGGTCAACAGGTCGTCGGCGCTCTTGTCCCACAGCTCGCCGAAGGGCGTGCACCCCATGCCCACGATCGCCACCCGGTCACGAATTCCCCTGCTCGCCATGTCAGCCGTCTCTTCCTCGCTGCTGCGGGCCGGCTTCCGAGGCTCCGTGCCTCGCTCGTCGTCGAGCACGGGCCGGGCCTTCCAGAAGTAATTATGCACGCCCTGTGCCGTATAGAACCGCCGGAAGGTCATCTCCACCCGGGTACCGATGGACAGGGCGGCCGGATCGACGTCGGTCATCTCGCCCCGGTAGCGGCCGCCACCATCGAAGTCGATGACGGCCCCGACGAGCGGTGGCGAGAGGCTGAAGGCCAGGTGGTCGACGGTGTAGGTGGCCACCGTGCCTCGCACGTCGGCCAGGCGCTTCGGCTCCATCTTGTCGACCGATCGGCACGACAGGCATACCCGGGTGGGAGGCAGGTGCACGAAACCGCACACCGTGCACCGACTGGCCGCGAACCCGAACTTCCAGAGCTCGTTGCGGCGCATGGCCGGGGCGTCGGGTCGCTCCGGGTCCGGACGCCGAGGCGGCTCCCGACGCAACTGGCCGCGCCACGTGAGGAACAGTGCGTACGGCGAGGTCCGACCGTCCGGCGGCCGTCAGCTCATCGAGCGAAGCCAGTCCGGCGGCGTCACGTCGGGCACGGGCGGCGGGGAGCTCGGCCGTGGTCCGGAGCACCTCTGCATCAGCCCCGTCCCCCACTGACAAGACGGCGATCACCTGATCCGGCTCGGCCCGCTCGAGCACGGCCGCGAGCGACCAGGCGGCCTGGGCGGCCCCGAGGTTCCCGATGCGACCCGAGTCGTCGGCCACCAGCCGATCGGCCGCCACGCCGAGCGCCGAGCGCACGGCGGCGACGGCTCGGGCGTGCAGCCCGGTCACCACCAGATGGTCGACGTCCTCGGCGACCAGTCCGGCATCGGCCAGGGCATCGGCGGAAACAGGCACGGGCCAAGGGGACGAGCGCCTCCTGACCGAATCGCTCCTCCCACTGGCGTGAGGCGCTCTCGCCCGGCACCCGCCAGCGATCGAGGAACTCGTCGGTCCTCGACGCCCGGCTCAACGTCTCGGCCACTCCCCCGTCGGGCGCGAACAGCAAAGGCGACCGCTCCGTCGCCCGCTTGGCTCTCCTCGGCCCCGCCGGCCAGGCCCGTCCGCAGATCCGAGACAACGGCCAAGGTCGGCTGCCGCTCGACCGGCCAGGGCCGCGGCACGCATGGCGCCCCAGGCTGAGCGCACCGAGCCACAGACGTCGTAGGCGCCCACCGTCGGCTCGAGGCCGAGCGCGGCATGGACGGTGGTGGCGTTGGTCTTGTCCATGTATGCGGGGTCGGGTGTCGAGAAGAAGAGCTCGGCCGGGTCGGGTACCGCCTCCGCCCGCAGAGCGCGGCGAGCCGCCTCCACCCCGAGGGTGGTGGTGTCCTCGTCGTAGGAGGCGACAGCACGCTGGCCGCGGGCGGCCGGTGTCCCGAAGGCGGCCCCGATGGCCGCCCGCTCGAGTCGCCAGTAAGGCAGGTAGGCGCCCCAGGCCACGATGCCGGTCGTCATGCGTCCATGCTCCTCTCTCGACTCCCGCCGGTTCGATGGCCGCCGCTCCCCCCGGCTTCCGGCCGCAGCCTGCGTCCGGAGGGCCGCCCGGTCGGGTTTGCCCAGACCCAGTAGAGGGATGGCGTCGAGATGCATGACGAGCTCCGGCGTCTTGAACCGGGCCACGCCCTGCGCCGCGAACCAGCGCCGGCACTCTTCCACATCGAGTCGGTGGTCACCCACTACGAAGGCGGCCACTCGCTCACCCACCCGATCGTCGGGACAGCCCACGGCCACCGCTTGACGAACGAAGGGGTGGGTCTCGAGGACCCGCTCGACCTCGGCGGCAGCGATGTTCTCGCCGGATCGGATGATCACGTCCTTCAGCCGTCCCACGATGGTGAGCCACCCCTCGTCGTCGAGGACACCGAGGTCGCCGGTGGCGAACCAGCCCCGGCGGACCGCACGCCGGGTCTGCGACCTCCTCGCCGTAGCCCACGAACAGCTCGGGACCCCGCAACAGCACCTCGCCGGGCTCACCCGGCGGCCGTGGCCGATCGGTGTTCGGGGTCGACCACCCGGATCACTCCATCGCCCACCGAACGACCGTCGGTGTCGCGGGCCCGATCGGGACCATCGGCCGCGCGTGCTTGTCGTGATGGTGGGCGCCTCGGTCGAACCGTAGGTGCGCTTCACGTTGGCGCCGAGACCGGTGCGCGCCGCATCGACGAACTCGGGCGTGACCCCCATCCCGCCGCAGGACACCAGCCGCAGCGTGGGCACCCGCTCACGGACGTCGGCCGACGTCGAGCATGCCGAGGAACAGTGTGGGCGGGCCGATCATGAACGAGACGCGGTGCTCTGCGGCCAGGCGCACGCCGTGCTCGGGGTCCCACTTCTCCATGAGCACGACCGGCATCCCGGCCGTCTGCGGGACGAGCACCGAGTTGAGCAGTCCGGAGACATGGGCCAAGCGGTGAGGGCATGAGGGCGGCGTCGGCCGTGGTGAGGCCGTGGGCGGCCACCATCGAACGCGCCTTGTAGGCGAGGCCCCGGGTCGAGTGCAGCACCGCCTTCGGGCTGCCGGTCGACCCCGAGGTGAACAGCACGACGGCGATGTCGGAGCCTCGACTGGGTCGGGGCCGAGCCGGACGGGCCACGAGGAGCTGCTCGAAGCCCGACTCTGCGCCCGTTCGGACACCGATCGTCCTTGGGTGCTCGACAGAGGGCCATCCCCTCGGAGGCCAGCGTCACTGCCGGCCCGAGCGATGCGACCATGCGGTCGACCTCGCTCGCCCCGACCTGATGGTGGATGGGCGCGGCCACCGCCCCCCGCCGCCAGCAGGCCCGGAAGAGCACGATCGCCTCCCACCAGTTGGGGAGCTGCCAGGCGACCACGTCGCCATGGCGCACCCCGATGGCGGCGAGGCCGCCGGCCACCGCATCGACCGCCGATTCGAGGTCGTGTTCGGTGAGGCGTGTGGGTCCCGTCGACGATGGCGGTGGCGCCGCGGAGATGCGTACCGCTCAAGAGGCTGGTCGAGAGTGGGAACGTCCCACGCCCCTCCCGGCTGACGGTAGCGGGCGGCGTCGGGTTGCCGATAGGTCGCCCGTAGGTTCACGAGGCGGGGACGGGACCCTCCACCGCATCGACGGTGAGCATCCGCACCGGGGGGCGTCGCGCCAGCTCGGGATTCCGTCTTCGGGCTCGGCCACCGGATACTTGCTGTCGTGGATGCCGGCCCAGTGGGCGTGGTTGAGCTCGTGCAGGGTGAAGCACGCCTGCAGCGAGTTGAAGAAGCCCATGTTGTCGACGGTCTGGTTGACCGACTCCTTGATCATGAGCGCCGTCATGGTCGGGACACGGGCGATGCGTCGGGCGTACTCGAGCGTGCGGTCGGCGAGGTCGTCGGCCGGGAAGATCTTCGACACCATGCCGAGGCGGTGGGCCTCCTCGACATCGATGGCGTCGCCCGTGAGCATGAGCTCCTTGGTGCGGCGAGGGCCGAACTCCCAGGGGTGGCCGAAGTACTCCATGCCGCACATGCCGAGCCGAGTGCCGACCACGTCGGCGAAGATCACGTTGTCGGCGGCCACGATGAGGTCACACGCCCACATGAGCATGAGCCCCGCCGAGTAGACGGCGCCCGTGTACCTGGGCGACGGTGATCTTGCGCAGGTTCCGCCAACGAAGGGTGTTCTGGAAGTAGTAGTGCCACTCCTGGAGCATGAGGGACTCGGTCCCCTTGCGGGTGGCGCCGTTGATGGTGGCGGTGCGGTGCTGGTCGGGACCGGGCCGGCGCTCGGCCTGGGCTTGCTTCGATCCCAAGTCGTGGCCTGACGAGAACAAGGGGCCCACGCCGCCGAGGATCACCACCCGTACGTCGTCGTCCTCCTCGGCCCGAAGGAGGGCATCGTCGAGCTCGACGAGAAGCCCACGGCTCTGGGCGTTGCGGGTCTCGGGACGGTTGAGGAGGACTCGCACGATCTGGCCGCCGTCGAGCTCCTCGTAGGTGACGAACTTGTAGTCGGTCATGGACCCTCTCCTCGTGCATGCGGGGTGACGCCTCTCGGTGACACGCAGGACCGCATCACCGGGACAGCCACGGTACCTCGGACCCGCTCCAGGCGATCTCGCTTCGCACCGGTCGGGCTCATCCGGTGGCCGACGAGAACGCCTCGACCTCACGGCGACAGATGGGAGCTCAGTCCTCGATGCTCAGGGCGATCTTCGGACAGGCCTTGACGGCCGCTTCGACGTTCGCCCGGAGCGACTCCGGCGGGTTCTCGTCGAGCACGTAGAGCTGGTCGTCGTCGCGCACCTCGAAGACTTCGGGCGCGGCCGCCATGCACAGGGCGTTGGACTCGCAGCGGCCATAGTCGACGACGACCCGCACGGCCGGAAGTGTAGTCACCCAGGCCACGAGCACCGACGGCCTGACCAGGGGCCTTCGGTGAAAATGACGTTTGCGCTCCCCCCGTCAGGTGGGTACCATAAAGGCACCTCCGGGCAGCGGTCCGGCCCCGAAACCCGGCCGACCCGGTAGCGAGAACGGGCGCCGATCTCGGCGCGTCGAGTGAAGCAGAGAAAGGCAGTGGCCATGTCGCAACGGAAAGTCGACTTCCTCATCTTCGACGCCGACAACCACATGTACGAGACCACGGATGCATTCACGAAGTACCTGCCCAAGGAGTACGAAGGCCTCGTCAAGTACGTCGAGGTCAACGGCCGGACGAAGATCGCCCTCAACAACGTGATCAGTGACTACATCCCGAACCCGACCTTCGAGGTCGTGGCCGCTCCCGGCGCTCAAGAGGAGTACTTCAAGAAGGGCAACCCGGAGGGGAAATCACGGCGGGAGATCATGGGCAAGCCCATCCGCTCCCTGCCCGCCTTCATGGAGCCTGAGCCCCGGCTCAAGCTCATGGACGAGCTGGGCCTCGACCGCGCCCTCATGTGGCCGACGCTGGCCAGCCTGCTCGAGGAGCGCATGCGGGGCGAGCCAGAGGCCGTCCACGCCGTCATCCACGCCCTCAACCAGTGGATGCACGAGCACTGGACCTTCAACTACCAGGACCGGATCTTCCCCACGCCGGTCATCAACCTCGGCATCTTGGAGGAAGCCCAGAAGGAGCTCGAGTGGGTGCTCGAGCGGGGTGCCAAGATCGTTCTCATTCGCCCGGCCCCCGTCTATGGCTACATGGGGCCGCGTTCGTTCGCCCTCCCCGAGTTCGACCCCTTCTGGAAGATGGTCGAGGATGCCCGGATCCCGGTCGGAATGCACGCATCGGACAGCGGCTACCAGCGCTACTTCGATGAGTGGGAAGGCAATCGGCACGGCGAGATGACGCCGTTCAAGGGTGGTTCGGGGTTCATGTCCATCGTCGGCCACCAGGGGCGACCGATCATGGACACGGTGGCGTCACTCATCGGCCACGGTCTCTGCAGTCGGTTTCCCAACCTGCGCTTCGCCCCGGTCGAGAACGGCAGCAACTGGGTGCGTCCCATCCTCGAGTACATGGCCGCGGCCTACCAGGGCAACCCCAAGATCTTCGACGAGGACCCCATCGAGGTGTTCAAGCGGAACATCTACGTGCATCCCTTCCACGAGGAGGACCCCATCGGGCTCATCGAGCTTCTCGGTGCCGACCGGGTGCTGTTCGGGTCCGACTACCCGCATCCCGAGGGCATGGCCGATCCGGTGAGCTTCGTGGACGAGCTCGGATCACTCGATCACGAAACCGTGGCCAAGGTCATGGGCGGCAACCTCAACCGGTTGATGGGATACGAGGGGGCAGCGGCCGCCTGATCAACTCGGCGATCGGCCTGCTGCCCTCCCCCGGCACACGGCGATCGAGGACAAGATTGTCGTTTCGCTTCTTTTCTGGGTCATCGCTGGTGACCTGACGAATGATGACGCGACCCGGGCCTTGTAAAGCAGCGGGCTGGCTGCTGCACTGCAACGTTCCTGCGGCGTGGCTGCGTTCGTACTACCCAGCCTCGTCACCGTCGGGATCAATCCGTCACTGAAGTACTATCGGCGTTTCGCTGAAGGTGACGAGTGATGGCATGCAAGAACCCTCCAACATTCTGCTGATCGTCCTCGATGCAGTCCGGTCGGACGTGTTGGGCCCGCCGTCCTCCGACACCGAGCGCACCCACGAGGCACAGCGATGCATCACATCGGCACCGTGGACCTTGCCTTCGTGCATGGCAATGCTCCGAGGAAATCCGGCGTGGAACATTGGTCCTCGTGCCTATTGGCGTCCACACCGACCCCAGGGTGTCATCACGCGTCTTCGCGGGAAGACAGGACCCGGTCCAACGCCGCCTAACCCTCTACTCGATCGTCTGGGAGACGAATGGCGCAAGGTTGCCTACGTCAATAATCCAGCCATCGGCCCAGGCTCGGGCGTTGATACGGGATTCGACGTGTGGGAATACTTGGCAGACTACGAAGAGCCGTTCGAACGAGCTGCCACCGCCATCAATACGGCACGACGAGGCGAACCTCTCCTCCTGCTGCTCCACTCAAATATGGTGCACGACTTTTACCGGCCTGCCGCCAGCCGGTATGCCCGCACCGTAGGGGCGCCAATCGGCGGTCCTCGGATCATCCAGTGGCGGGACCTCGGAGCGGAGGAGGAAGAGGCAGCACGAGCTACCTACCGAGCGTGCGCGGACACCCTCGAGTCACGAATACGTGCGACCATTGACCTGGCGCGTCAGCGCGACGATTTCACCATTGCTGTGACTGCTGACCATGGTGAGGGGCTGGAACCAGATCGCGCCCGTGTGCACCATGCTGGCCGTGTTCATCAAGATCTGATTCAAGTTCCGTTGTGGTTCGATCTGCCCTCGTCGACCTCGGCTCCTCAACGCGATCTGCTGGCTGAGCGCTTAGCCTCCTCCGTTTTTCCGTCGACAGCGATCCTGCCGACTCTCTTCGAGACCGCCGGCGTTACCGATCTCGGAACCCATCTCGAAGAATCGGCCACGCCCACACAATCGCGCACCGTGGTGAGCGAAGACCGCAAATACCTGTACCTCCGTGACAGATTTCGGCTCAACTGGATGGGCATCATGCAGCACATGACGAAATCCGACCAGAGACGCAACACGCGATTGTTGCAACAGTTGGACCAAGCCATCGTGTTGCGCTCCTTTCTTCAATTTCCCGAGAAGCTGGTGGTCACCTGCTTCACCCCGAAGGTGTCGGCCAGCAGACGGTCTTTACCGTCGGCTCTACGCGAGCTTTTCCAGCATCTGCCCGGCTCACCGTTGTTGCTGTCCCACGGCGATCAGGTCCTTGCACTCCAGCACTACGATTTGGGCGACGATCCGGCGGAAGAGTCAAATCTTCTTACCGGCAACGGTTGGCAGGCCGAACTTCTCGAGAAACCGTGGATCAACGACCTCACGATCCTGGGTTCGAGAGGTGCAGAACGAAGTTTGGTCGAAGTCATCCAGCACGGTAAGGAGCTCGCCCTCTAATCCTTGGGCTTCCGCACCTTCATCTCCTCGGTGCCGAAGTCGAGGAGGATGGCGGCCAGGATGGAGAGGGTGGCTACGTTCAACGAGGTGGGCATCTCGCAGGGCAGCCTGCGTGAGGGCTCGCTGGTAGAAGCGGCCGAAACGTCGGCGCCAAACGGTGAGCCGTCGGCTCCCTTACGGGTGTCCGGAGGTTCGTTCTGTGGACAGCCCGGACGGGGCAGTATCCCGCGGCTGTCACGAAGTCATCAGCCGGCCGCGTTCGGCCGCTCGCAACAGCTCCGATGCCGCCGTCCGGTTGGGAACGTCGAGCTTGGTCAAGATGCGCTCGACATGCTTGGCGACCGTCTTGGAACTGATGTGCAGAGCACGTCCGATCCCGTCGTTGGTCATGCCAGAAGCGACGAGAGCGAGAATCTGGCCCTCCCGACTCGAAAGTCCCAGCTCCACGTGGAGAGGTTGGATCGACACTGGCCGCGAGCGCTCCCGGAGGTGCACACAGGCACCCAGCCCGTCGGGGCCCTGCGACTGTTCGACGACCAGTCGTTCACCGTCACGTTCCATCGCAATCGGGGGCGGAGTCCGCGACCGGTCGCGGTGGGTGTTCCACCCCCCTTTGATCCACTCCTCGATCACGACGGGCAGTCCGTCTTCGTTCGTTCTTTCGAACCAGCGTTGGATGATCCCGAGCGCATTAGGGCTTGCGTATTCGAGGCGCGCGAATCGATCGATGAGCAGCAGGCCCATGCCGTTCGATTCGACGGTCTGCGCAGAGGTGGCGAGTAGCACTCGTTGAAGCCGTTCATACGACTTCGCTCCCGCATAAGCATTGGCCATCGGCGCTGAAAGGCGGTTGAGAATCTCGCGCTCACGGGGATCGAAGCCTCTCTCTGACCGGTCGACGGCAATTCCAACTAATAGCCGAGGACTGGGCAGGATCATGCAGAGCTGGTCCTCCGAGCCGATGGGTTTGAAGAATTCCTGATAGAGCGATGTGGCTCGAAAGGACTCGGCATCGAGGTAGTCCGAGATCGCAGTTGCGCGGCCATCACCGGTCTCGAGGAAGTGGGTGATGACGGGGTGCTGAGCAATGTGAGCGGTGAATGCTGACTCGAGCGTCGGCCAGTCGGCTGGCTCCGGGTCCATCAGTGCCTTGACATGCCCGTCGTCCGGATCGATCTCTCCCCAAGCCACATGACGGGCCGTGAGTAGCTCGCCGATCACCGCAACCGAGCGGAACCGGAGGTCTCGCATCGAACCAGGACGAGTCAGCTCGCCGATGGCCTCGAATGTCCGATCGAGCTCACGTTCATCGAGATTCGTGCTCATCAGCCCACTGCCCATACGTGAAAGCGCGTCCGCTCCCGTCCTGCTGTGGGTCGGATGCTACTTCTGACCTGGGAATTTTGCGTTGTGGCGGGACGCCGAGCGAACAGGCAGTCTGACGCTGAACCAAACGGGAACGGCGGCGGGCAGGTCAACGCCGTCACGATCAGCTGAGATGGTCGCTCGTCGACCCCTCATCCTCTCGGGCGACTCCGATGGGAGTTCAGGCCTGCGCCGAAGCTGGCGGCGTCATTGCCCATGGTGCGTGCACCCGTGGGAGGTCAGTTGAGCGTCAGTTGTGCCGCACTTGGTCGAACGGTAGGTCGCGGTCCTCCGCCTGCTCGCGGGGCATGCCGAGCACACGCTCGCTGATGATGTTGCGCTGCATCTCGGTGCTGCCGCCCCCCAGGCTGCCGCCCTGGCGGATGAGGTAGGCGTCACCCCAGTTGGAGACGCCGAGCATTCCCGTCGCGCCCCCACCGCCGCTCCCATCCTCGCCGAGCCACGCCCCGATGCTCGGTCCGGCAATGTCGAGAGCGATGTCGAGATGCCGTTCGGTCGTGGTCGCCGCCATGAGCCGGGCGATGGAGCCGGCCGGCGGTGGTAGGGCCCCGGTCCGGATACCGGTGGTGATGCGCTGCACCAGCTGGTTCTGGACGCGGTCGTTGATCCGGTCCTCGGCCACCAGCTGGCGGATGCGGGCATTCGAAGCCTCTCCGCTGCGCCGGGCCAGGTCCACGAGGTCGGCCCGTGAGGTGCCGTGGCCAGCTCCGGCCACCGCCACCCCGCTGATGTAGGGCGACCCACCACCCACTGCATCGCGCTCGTGGTAGAGCAGCCGCGAAGCCACGGTCCATCCGTCGTCGACCTGGCCGACGACGTCGCTCGCCGGGATGACCACGTCGTCGAAGAACTCCTGGCAGAACTCGGCCGTCCCGTTGTTCATCCGGATCTGTTGGATCTCGACCCCGGGTTGGTGGATCTTCATGATGAACATGGTCAGGCCACGGTGCTTGGGCACCTGCCAGTTGGTCCGGGCCAGGCACATGGCGTAGTCGCACTTGTGAGCGCCCGTGCTCCAGATCTTCGACCCGTTGAGGATGAACACGTCGCCGTCACGGGTCGCCCGGGTGACGAGCCCGGCCAGGTCGGAACCACCGCTCGGCTCGGAGAGGAACTGCACCCACATCTCGTCGCCGCGGAGGATGGCCGGGATGTGCTGTCGCTTCTGCTCCTCGGTGCCGAAGTCGAGGAGGGTGGCGGCCAGGATGGAGAAGGTGGGCACGTTCAACGAGGTCGGCATCTCGTAGGGCAGGCTCTCCTGGGTGAAGGCCCGCTGGTGGGATCGGCCGAGCCCCTGTCCTCCGTACTCCCGTGGAAAGCAGAGGCCGGCGAAGCCACCGTCGAACAGCTTGCGTTGCAGCGACCGCGTCCATTCGCCCGTCTCGTCCTCGCGGGACAGCACGGCGTTGTTCTTGCCCTCCGGGAGGAGGGGCATGTTCTTCTGGAGCCAGTCGCGGGCCCGTCGCCGAAACGACTCGATGTCCTCGGATCCGGGGACATCGGCGTCCACGCTCCGCTCGTCGATCGCCATCCGAAGCCTCCTCAGATCCCCATGATGGTGGCCACCCGGTCGCGGTGATCGCTCGGCGTTCCCAGCTGCGACCGGTCGACGACCACGCGCCGCAGGTAGAGGTGGATGTCGTGGTCCCAGGTGGTGCCGATGCCGCCGTGTAGCTGAATGCAGTCCTGGATGATGCCGGGCGCCCGCTCCCCGATGTACGCCTTGGCCGCACTGACCAACTCGGCAGCACTGGCGGTGTCCTCGTCAACGGCCCGGGCGGCGGCGTCGGCCGTGGCGTAGCTGGCCTCGAGCCAGACCTTCATGTCGGCGAACCGGTGCTTGAGGGCTTGGTACGAGGCGAGGGGCCGGCCGAACGAATAGCGGTCGAAGGCGTACTCGATGGTGAACTCCACCACCCGGCCGAGCGCCCCTGCCATCTCCGCACACTGGAGGACGGTGGCCGTCCGCAACTGGCGTTCGACGTCATCAGCAGCCGCCTCTGGGCGGCCCACCAGCGCCTCCTCATCCACTGCCACCCCGTCGAAGCGCACCTGCGCGAAGCGCCGGACAAGATCGAAGCTGTGGGCGGGGACGATGCTCACCCCCGGGGCGTCGGCGGCCAGAAGGGCCTGCACGGGGCCGTCAGTGGCCTGCGCCGTCACGAGCAGCCAATCGGCCTGTCCCGCCGCTTCGATGGGCCCGGTGGCTCCGTCGAACACGAAGCTCTCGCCCTCGCCCCTCGCCGTGACCGTGCCCGCCGGTCCCGGGTCAAGGCCGGCGGCCGGTGCGGCCAGACACCACGCGGCCAATCGACGTGCCGGCGACAAGGGCGGACAGCGCCTCGTCACGCCGAGCGCCGGATCCGGATCGGGCCAGGGCCTCGGCCACCACATTGGCCGGTAGGAAGGGGCCGGGCGCCACCGTCCGTCCCATCTCCTCGGCCACGAGGACGAGGTCGAGCAGGCCGTGACCCGACACGCTCCCGCCCCCGAGCTCCTCGGGGACGAGCATCGATATCCAACCGAGCTCGGCGCCCTGCTGCCACCAGTCCGCCTCGTAACCGGCCGGCTGCTCGTCGGCCAATCGCCGGACCGTCTCGGTCGGGGCGGTGGTCTCGAGGAACTTGCGGGTGGTCTCCCAGAGGAGCTGCTGGTCTTCGGTGACCTCGAAGTTCACGCCTACCCCGCGCCGCCGGACGCGCCGAAAACGAGCGGCAGCTCGTCGAGCTGCCGGAGCCCGAACGTGTAGTTGAGCTTGGTGCCGGACTTGATCGAATAATCGGGGATCCGGCGGTGCCACTCGCGAAGGGCGATACGCAGCTCGGTCCGAGCCAAGGTGCGAACCAAGGCATCGGTGGACGCCACCCCCGAAGGCCAGGTGCTTGTTGGGGTTGCGGGTCAGGTCCACGCTGTAGGCGTCGGGGAGGCTTGCCTCGTCACAGTTGGCCGAGCCGATCACCACGGCCACGTTCTCCCCTTTGTGGAACGGGCACCCGTCGACCTCGGTGTCGTGAGCGGTCACCCGGGGCACGATGGTGACCGGCGTCTCCCAGCGCAGGAGCTCCTCGACAGCGGAGGGGATGATGGAGGGATCGTCCACGATGCGCTGGCGTTGCGCCGGGTTCTGGGCCAGGTAGGCGAACATGCACTCGAGGCTGTCCGTCACCGTGTCGAGCCCGGCAATGAGAAAGAGGAAGCAGATCCCGACCATCTCGTCCTCGGTCAGCCGCTCCCCGTCGACCTCGGCCGTGATGAACATCGACAACAAGTCGTCCTGGGGCTTCGAGCGGCGCTCCTCGATCGCTCCCCGGAAGTAGGACTCCACCCGCTGGGCGGCCGTTTCCTGAGTGCCCTTGATCCCCTCCATGTCCTCGCCTGATGGCCGCAGGATGCCGTCTTTCATGTCGAGGAACATGTCGAGCTCGGACAAGGGCAGACCGACGAGCAGAAGGAAGACGGACGACGGGAGCGGGATGGCGAACTCGGCGCCGAACTCGCACTCGCCCCGGTCGATGAACGTATCGATCCGCTCGTTGATCATCTTGGTGATGTCCGGCTCTCGGGCGTTCATCTGGCGCGGGGCGAAGATCGGATCGAGCAGACGGCGGTACTTGCGATGGATGGGCGGGTCCACCTGCAGAGGGATGAGCGGGACCGACTGTCCGAGGTCGACCGCCTCCATCCCCGAGGAGAACTCGTCGGGATGCTGGAGCACGTACTCGCAGGTCGAGCGGCTCACGACCTGGGGTCCCCAGGTGCCGGCGATGACCGGGCCAACCGCCCGCATCTTGCGGTATTGGGATTGGGGGTCGGCGGCTATGGCGGGGTTGGAGAAAGCATCCAGATCCACGTCGGACTGCTCGGCTTGTGTCATGGCGTGCCTCCTGGGCGCTCCCGCACCGGCACGCAGTCCCCGATGCGCCGGCCGAGGGATCTGAGAACCGGCTTTTCAGCGTCTACTGTACCTCTGGTCATCCGGTGGGGCACCCCGGGTGGTCGTCGCCGCGGGCAATCTCGTCCACCAGGCCCCATCGAAGCGCCGTCGCCACATCCAGCCAGCAACCGGTGAGCGCAAGCCACGCCGTCCGATGGCGGCCGATGCGTCGGGGCAGGGATGCCGTGCCCCCGGCTCCGGGCACGAGCCCCATAGCCACTTCGGGCAGCCGGATGCGGGAGTCCGGAGCGGCCACCACGTGGCCGGTCGTTGCCGCGATCTCGATGCCGGCACCGATGCAGGCGCCGTGTACGTGCGCCGTGGTGCGGGCCGCCATCGGCGACACCGAAGCGGCCACGCTCCGAGCCGTGCGGATGAGATGGGCCCGGACCGGGTCGGTCGCTGTTCCGAACTCGTCGAGGTCGCCGCCGCTGCAGAAGCTCGGCCCCCGTCCCCAAAGTTGGACCGATTCGATCGTGTCGTCGGCGGCGGCCACGGCCAGCGCCTCGCACAACGCATCCCGCAAGGCCGCGTTCAGCGCATTGTGGACGTGCGGCCGGTCGAGCACGATCTCCAGAGCGTCGTCCACCCGCCGGAGCCCGAGCACCCCATCTTCCCGCGGCCGCGGCGGAGTCGCCGGCCGACCGGCCAACCACCGGGTGAACTCGGGCCCGGCTTGAAGGGTCGAGTAGGCCAGCGACTCGATGACCAGCGCATGGCCGAAGGAAACAGCCGCGCTGGTTCGGAGTACCTGGGCCAGGAGGACGGCGGCCAATGGCGACCGCGAGACGCAAGCGTTCAGGTCGGCCACGGCTTCGTCCAAGTCGGCCACCGCCACCCAGGGCGCGGCAACCTCCGACTCCGTTTCGAGCAGGAGGACGTCGAAACCGGCGAGGGAACCGGCACCGACGCCCGAGTCAATGCCCGAGCGACTCACTCCCACCGTGACGAAGGGCACGGTCGCGGCCTGATCCACGTCGATGTCGCCCGCGGACGACTCGAGGTCAACGACGATGATCGGGGTTTCACCCCATGGACCCCTTCGCCCCGCTGGCGCGGCACCCCCGGCCAGCAGGTCACCGTAGGCCGCGAGGTCGATGACATCAGCAACCGACACTTGCGACAACAGTAATCCCACCAGCGGACCGCGCCGTACAGAGTTCGGTCGTGCATAATGACCGTTCATGACGTCGTACCCGGTTGTCGTCTGCGCGCACCAGTGACGCCACGGCGGCGCGGGTGAGCACCGATCCGCGATCTGACGAGCTGACCGTCGGCATCGACATCGGCACCACATCGGTCAAGGCGCTGGCCGTCTCGTCGGATGGTGATGTGGTGGCCCGGGCCCGCGTCCCTCACCGCATCTTCCACGAGTCGGCCGACTACCTCGAGCACGACGCTCAGGCGGCGTGGCGACGGGGTCCGCGCCGGGCCTTGGCCCAGGTGCAAGCCGAGCTCGACGAGAAGGGCGCGGGCCCAGTGGCCGGCATCTGCGTGGCCGGCATGGTCCCGTCCATGACCGTCGGTCGACCGCCGCGGCATTCCGCAGACGCCGGGCCTGCTCTACGGAGATCTGCGTGGCCGCGGCCCCGGTGTCGGTGTGGCCGACGACGGAACCCAGTCCGAGCATGCCCGATGCCGTCGGCTTCCTCCGCTGGACGGCGGCCGAGGCGCCCGGGGCCCACGGCTACTGGCCGGCCCAGGCCGTGGCCACCAACAGCCTGTCCGGTCATCCGGTCATGGACACCATGGTGGCTGTGACCCTGGCCGACCTCCATCAGGGTGGGCAGTGGAACGAGGAGCTTCTCCACCAGATGGGCGCGCAAGTGGCCCAGATGCCGGACGTGGCCTTTACCGGCCATGCGGCCGGCACCATGAAGCTGCCCCGCCCGCGGCGGGAGCGAGCGCCGGCGAGGCAGTGGTGGCCGGCGGCTCCATCGACGCCATGTGCGACCAGATCGTGGCCGGCGCCGAGCAGGTCGGCGACGTCCTCGTCATCTTCGGCGCCACTCTCATCGTCTGGGCGGTCATCCGAGGACTGGGTCGAGGTGCCGGGCCTGTGGACGGTTCCCCACACCGTCCCCGACCGCATCCTCATCGGCGGGCCGAGCAACGCCGGCGCCCTCTTCGTCGACTGGGCTCGCACCGTGCTCCGCCCTGGACCGCGGCGGCGACGGCGATGCGGCGCGTCTCGGTGATCCGAGCCGGGTACCGGTGTGGCTCCCCTACCTGCGCGGCGAGCGGGTCCCCTATCACGACCCGTCCCTGCGCGCCGGCCTCTACGACCTCGACATCTGCGACACCCCGGAAGGGTTGGGCCGGGCCGCCTACGAGGCGAGCGGCTTCGTGGTGCGCAACTTCTGCGAACGGGCCGGCATCACCCCACGTCGGATCGTGGCCAGCGGCGGTGGCACCCGCTCGGAGCCGTGGATGGCGGCCGTGGCCGATGCCAGCGGGCTACCGATCGACTGTGTGGCCGTCCCCGAGGGTGCAGCCCGGGGTGCGGCCTACCTGGCCCGGATGGCCGCCGGTCTCGAGGCCGACCTCGACGGGGCGCGACGGTGGGCGGCTGTCGGTCGACGGGTGGAACCGGATCCGACGCTGGCAAGCGGCTTGCGACCGGCGCTACCAGCGCTTCGTCGCTCTCGGCTCCGGCCGCTGAACCCGGGCTCAGGACACCGGTTCGAAGGCGACTTTCACCGCCCCGCTCTGCTGCTGGTCGGCGAGCACCCGCAAGGCGTCGTGCCACCGGTCGAGCGAGAAGCGGTGGGTGAGCATGGCCGGAGATGTCCACCCGCCCGTCGCGCACCAGGTCGAGGTAGTGGCGGATGGCGTGCTGTCGGACGCCGTCGATCTCCTCGACGCCGAAGGCGTTGGATCCGACGATGGACAGCTCCTTGAAGTAGATCGGCGTGTACTCCCACCGGCCCGGGGTGTGCACGCCCGTCTGAACCAGCGTGCCCCGCTCGGCCAGGACACGAACGCCGACCTCGAGCGTCTCGGGGCGGGCCACCGTGTCGTAGACGACATCGACGCCACCCGGGCTGGGCCATGGGCAGGCCGGCAAAGGGCACATGCAGGACGCCACCTGACCACTCGGCGATGGCCTCGGTGAGCTCGAGCCGCGGCTCGTGGGCGAAGACACGAGCGGCGCCGAACTCCTTGGCCAGGGCGGCCTGCGCCGGGAAGCGGGCCACCACGCCGATCTCCGTCTCTGGGAAGAGCGTCCGCAGCACGGCCACGCTGGTGACTCCGAGGGCGCCGGCGCCGTAGACCAGGGCCCGTCCACCCGGCGGCGGTGGGCACCGCAGCGACGGCGTGCAACGACACCGAGAACGGGTCGGCCAAAACGGCCACCTCGTCGCTCACGTCGTCGGGGATCGGAATGAGCATGGAGTCGTGGGCGGCCATGAAGTCGGCCCACCCTCCCGGCGCGTCGGTGGCCACCCCCACGTGCACGCCGGGACCGAGGGCGCCGCTCGTGAAGCTGTGACAGAGGTTGAGGTCACCACGCTGGCAGGCCGGGCACGGCGGGTCGATGCCACGCGGACCGCAGCTCAGCCACGGGTTGAGCACCACCCGCTGGCCCGACCTCGAGCCCGCTCGCCTCCGGGCCGAGGGCCACCACCTCGGCCACCACCTCGTGGCCGGGAATGTGCGGGATGGAAGAGAAGGCGGCCATCGGGTTGTCGATGTCACCCGACTCGAACTCGCCGAGCACGAGCTTGGTCTCGGAGCCACACACGCCGGACAGCCGGGGCTTGGTCATGACCCAGTCGGGTCGCACCAACCGGGCATCGTCGACCGAATGAAGGCCGAAGGGGAGTGAGTCGAGCTTGCGATCGAGATCGTCGATCGGCCCGTCATACGTGTCGTCGGCCGATCGGGGGACCCCGAAGACGAGCGCTCTCATCGGCATGCTCCGCCCCTCCTGTCGGTCATCGTCCGGAACCTACCGTCCCGCATCCGACCCTGTCGAAGGCGTTCATCGACACGACGCCACTCGGAGCCGGTCACTGGCCGGCCAGCGCGGCGACCACCGGTTCGATGTCGAGGAGGGCATCACGACGAACCGTGTAGTGGCTGAATCCCCACCGCTCCCGCCGCTCGACGAGACGATCGACGACTTCTTCGACGCTCCCGACGAGCAGGTATGGCGTGGCCAAGACGGCTGCGACCGTCATGCCGGGAAATCTGATCACACAGAGTCTCGGCGGCCTGGCGGGGACGATCGGTGATCACCACGGCTTGAACCAGAGCCTGAAGCTCCAGCGAGCCAAAGCGTTGACCGGCGGCCGTCCTGACGGCGGCGACCTGTTCGTCGACGACGGCGGGAGCGAATCCCGACGGATCGTGGCGATGGCCGTCGGCCAGTGTTCGACCGAGACCCGTGAATCCGACAGCATCGGCATAGCGTGCTCCGATTCCGAGCACTCGCGTGCCACCCCCGCCGACGAGCAGCTGGTACGTGTGATTGGAGTGGGGCCGGGTGACAGCGCTCGTCATGGAGCCGGTAATGGTCGCCGACAAAGGTCACCGTGTCGCCATCGAGCAGCCGACGGAGAACCTGTACGGCCTCGCCCAGCCGGGCAACTCTGGTGCCCGCCGAGTCGAAAGCGATACCGGCTCGCTCGTATTCGGAGTGTGCGTGGCCCGCACCCAACCCGAGCTCGATTCGCCCTTGGCTCAGAAGGTCGAGTGTGGCCGCTTCGCGAGCGAGCAGGGCGGGGTGATGGAAGTCATTGTTGAGCACCATCACGCCGAGTCGTAAGGACGAAGTCACCTCCGCGGCCGTTGCCAGCGGTACCAATGGTGAGAATGGCCCACCGAGATGGTCGGCCGTCACGAGAAGATCGAAACCGGCACCCTCCACGTGCCGTGCAAGCTCTACCCACTCGTGGCGAGACGCGGCCACCACGGCCTGCAGGCTGAAGCGAAAGCGATTCAATGCCCGATCAAATCCACTCCACCCATGGTTTGAAATTCTAGGGAGAGTGCCGCGCCAATGAGCCCGAACACAGCGGCCACAGCGCTGAACTTCGTGGCCACGAGCCAGATCGGCCACCTCGGGCGGGCCAGCGTTGGTTGGCACGCCACTAGCATCCCCCCGATGCCGGCCAACGGTCCTGCCTTCCGCCTCCTCCCACGCCTCGACGACACCAACCGGTTCTTCTGGACCAGTGGCGCCGACGGAAAGCTTCGCTTCCTCCGGTGTGAGCAGTGCCACCAGCTGTTCCATCCCCCCTCGCCGCGCTGTCCGTACTGCCTGTCCGCCGACGTTGCACCGCACGCGGTGAGCGGCCGGGCCACCGTCCATTCGTTCACCGTCAACCACCAGCAGTGGATTCCCGGGTCCGACCCGTACGTCATCGGACTGGTGGCCATCGCCGAGCAACCGGACGTGCGCCTCATGACCAATCTCATCGACTGCGAGCCGGACGATGTCCTGGTGGGTCGCGAGGTGGAGGTCGTCTTCGAGCATCAGGACGACGTCTTCCTCCCTCTCTTCCGACCGGTCGAGGCGACGAGCACGAACGGCGGGCCGACGTGAGCCCGGACCCGGCCGAGCGACAGGCAGCCATCACCGGCATCGGGCAATCGGCCGTCGGCCGGCGCCTGGGGCGCGGTGAGCTCGACCTCACCCTCGATGCCTGTCTGGCCGCCATCGCCGACGCCGGGCTCACCCGCGATGACATCGACGGGCTGGCCACCTACCCGGGCGCCGGCATCGGCATGGGCGGCTTCGGCGGTCCGGGGACGCCCGACGTGCAGGACGCGTTGCGCCTCCGGCTCAACTGGCACGACGGAGGGTCGGAGGGCCCGGCCCAGATGCGGGCCGTGATCGCCGCCTGCTTCGCCATCGCCGCCGGCGCCGCCCGCCATGTGCTCGTCTACCGCACCGTGACCGAATCCACCGCCCAGGGATCGGGCGGCCGGCAGGGCATCGGCGGATCGGGTGGCGGCGGTAGCGGCGGTGGCCCGCGCTTTTCGGGTTTCCTGCAGTGGTCGCTCCCCTTCGGCGCCGTCTCGGCCGCCAACTGGCTGGCGCTCGTGGCCCAGCGACGCGTCGCCGAGTTCGGGCTCACTCGCCGAGCAGCTCGGGCAGATCGCCATCAACGCCCGGCGCAACGCCGGCCTCAATCCGAACGCCGTCTACCGCGACCCCATGACCATGGAGGACTACCTGGCGGCCCGCATGATCTCGACGCCGCTCTGCCTGTTCGACTGCGATCCGCCCAGTGACGGCTCGACCGCCTTCGTCGTCTCCCACGCCGACTACGCCCGCGACGCGCCTCGGCCCGCCTGCCACGTGAACGCGGTGGGCACCGCCCTCTGGGGCCGGCCGAGCTGGGACCAGTTCGACGACATGACCACCATGGCCGCCCGCGACGCGGCCGCCAGCATGTGGACGCGCACCGAACTGCGGCCCTCCGACGTCGATGTCGCCCAGCTCTACGACGGCTTCAGCATCATCACCATGGTCTGGCTCGAGGCCCTCGGGCTTCTGCGGGCGGGGCGAAAGCGGACCCTTCGTCGAGGGCGGCACCCGTATCGCCCTCGACGGGGAGCTGCCCCTCAACACGGCCGGGCGGTCAGCTGTCGTCCGGCCGGCTGCACGGCTTCGGGTTGCTTCACGAAGCATGCGTGCAACTGCGGGGCGAGGGCGGCGACCGCCAGGTGCCTGGCCATCCCGAGGTGGCGGCGGTGGCCAACGGTGGTGGGCCGCTGGCCGGCACCATGCTCCTCACCCGCGGCGCCGGGCTGAGCCCGCCGGGCGGCGACCCCTCAGCCCCGGCGATCAGAAGAGGTCGGGGGCGTCCTCCGGGCGGGTGGCGAGAAGCGTGGCCAGTCGATCCCGGTGGAAGTCGGCATCACCGAAGGTGACCGCGTCGAGCTGGGCCCGCTTGACGAAGAGGTGGAGGTCGTGCTCCCAGGTGAACCCGATCCCACCGTGCACCTGAAGGCCGACGGCCATCACCCGGCGACCGGCGTCCGAGCACCACGCCTTGGCCGACGACGCCGCCAGCGATGCATCGGGATGGCCCGGCGGCCAGGCACCAGGCGGCGTAGTACACGCATCGAGCGCATGCCCTCGACATCGACCAGGGCGTCGGCCAGGCGGTGCTTGACGGCCTGGAAGCTGCCGATCGGGATGGCCGAACTGCACCCGTTCCGAGGCGTAGGCGACGCTCATGGCCAGGGCCCGGTCGGCCGCCCCCAGCAGCTCGGCGGCCACAGCGGTGGCCGCCCGGTCGAGCACCCGGCAGGCCGAGTCGGTGCCGCCGATGCGCAGGGCCGGCGCACCGCTCCAGTCGCAGCCAGGCCAACGAGCGAGTGCGGTCCATGGCCGGCTGCGCCGGCGGCCGGCGCTTCCGGAGCAGATCCAACGCGAACAGTGCGTCGCCCGTCACCACCACGGCGACGTCGGCCAACGAGGCATACAGCGTCGGCTCCGGCCGACAGGTGAGGGCGGCCGGCGCGACCGTGCCTTCATCGCATGGCCACCGCCGGCCTCGGCTGTCGGTGCGAAGGCCAGGCACGGCCACCGAGCTCGCCGGCGGCCAGCCGATCGGCCCAGGCCGTGACCTCGGTCGTGTCCCTCCGACCCGGGCTTGGACAGCGGCAGCCGCCTGCCGCAAGGCATGGAGGGCGAGGCTGTGGCCGACGAACGGGGTGGGCGCCACGGTCCGGCCGATCTCCTCGCAGAGGACGACGAGCTCGACCGTCCCCAGACCGAGCCCCCCGGTGGTGTCGGGCTCCTCCACGGCCGGCCAGCCCTGGTCGACCATCACCGCCCACAGCTCGCGGTCGTAGTCGTGCACCGCCGCCCTCGGTTCCCGCGCCCGGTTCGCCCGGACCGACGATGCGGCGCACCCGCTCCATCGAGGCGTGACGGTCGAGGACCTGGCGGGCCGCGTCCCGGAGCGCTTCTTGATCGGCCGACAGCTCGAAGTCCACGGCGGCGGAGTCTACGGTCGGCCCGCCACGCGACTTGCGAGGATCCCACGCGGACGTCAGCCGAAACGGGTATGCCAAGCTTGGCCTCCGTGGACCTGCGCATGACCCCCGATCAGGAGGACCTGCGCGCCGAGCTGCACGAATGGCTCGCCGAGAACCTTCCCTGGGAGTACGGCGTCGGGCTGCCGCCTCGCATTCCCGACCTCGCCGAGTCCGTGGCCTTCGGGCGCGCCTGGCAGGCCAAGCTGGCCGAGGGCCGCTGGGTCGGGATCACCTGGCCGGTCGAGCTCGGGGGACGCGGGCTCGGACCGACCGAGCACTTCGTCGTGACCGAGGAGCTGGCCCGGGCCCGGGCGCCCGAGCTGGTCGGGCGCATCGCCATCAACCTGGTGGCGCCCGACCCTCTTCGCCCACGCCACCGACGAGCAGCAACGCAGCGGTGGCTGCCGCCCATCCTCCCGGCCCACGAGCTCTGGTGCCAGCTCTTCTCCGAGCCCGATGCCGGCTCGCGACCTGGCCTCGCTCACCACCCGGGCCGAGCGCACCGAGGGCGGGTGGACGGTGACCGGACGCAAGGTGTGGACCTCGTACGCCCAGTTCGCCCGACTGGGGGCTGTGCCTGGCCCGCAGCCATCCCGACGCCCCCACGCGCCAGAAGGGGCTCACCTGCCTGGTCGTCGACATGCACGCCGAGGGGGTGGACGTGCGGCCGCTGGTCCAGGTGACCGGTGAGGCCGAGTTCAACGAGGTCTTCCTCGACGACGTGTTCGTCCCCGACGACTGCGTCTTGGGCGAGCCCGGGGAGGGGTGGCGGGTGGCCAACTCGACCCTCTCCCACGAGCGCGGCGTGAACCCGCGACAGCTCGGCATCCACTGCCAGCTGGTGCTCGAGCTGCTGGCGCTGGCCCGCGACCGACGGACGCATTCGACGACTGGCGGCTGCGACAGCGACTGGCTGAGGCCTACGTGGAGGTCAAGCTGTTCCAGCTGCACAACTGGCGCACGCTCACCCGGCTCGAACGCGGCGAGGCGCCCGGGCCCGAGGGCAGCACGCTCAAGCTGTACTGGAGCGAGATGTCCAAGCGACTGCACGAGACGGTGATGGCCGTCCTCGGTCCGAGCGCGCCGCTGTGGCAGGGGGCGGAGGACAACCCGGGCGACGGGGC
This sequence comes from uncultured Acidimicrobiaceae bacterium, assembly GCA_963774915.1. Lineage (GTDB taxonomy): Bacteria > Actinomycetota > Acidimicrobiia > Acidimicrobiales > RAAP-2 > CAVSNH01. The sequence continues at coordinate 626,002 of CAVZGR010000002.1, forward strand.
CTGGCAGCGGTCGTGGCTCTACTACCAGGCCTCCTCGATCTTCGCCGGAACCAACGAGATCCAGCGCACCCTGGTGGGCGAACGGGTGCTCGGGTTGCCCCGGGACTGATTCGGATCCACCGCATCCAGCGGGCCGACCTGAGACCCGGCAGACCGTCAAGAGGCCGGCTCGGGCTCGCGCGGCTGGCCCAGGATGCGCTCGGCGATCACGTTCCGCTGGATCTCGCTCGTCCCCCCGGCGATGGTGAGGCAACGGGTGACGAGGAACCCGTGTGCCCACCGCCGGGCGCTGTTGCCGTCGAGGGCGGCACCGTCCGGGCCCAACAGGTCGAGCCCCTGCTCCTGCACCCGCTGCTCGTGCTCGACACCCAGCAGCTTGCGGACGCTGGTGATGGCGGCCGGGTCGGCGCCGGCCAGGGTGCGCAACGTGGAGCGGTGGGCCAGCAGGCTGATCGACTGGGCCTCGACCAGCAGTTCGCCGACACGGTGGAAGGCGTTGGTGCCGAGAGCCTTCGTGGCGGCGTTCGGCCAGCCGCAAGAGCGACTCGACGCCGATGCCGAAGGTCGATCCCGACGACATCGACACCCGCTCGTTGGCCAAGGTGGCCCGGGCCATCTTCCAGCCGTCACCCGGGCTTGCCGATCACGCAGTCGTCGGGCACGAACACGTCGTCGAGGAAGACCTCGTTGAACATGGCTTCGCCGGTCAGCTCGCGCAACGGACGGATGTCGAGGCCGGGGGTGGTCATGTCCACGATGAAGTAGGTGATGCCCGTCGTGCTTGGGCACGTCGGGATCGGTCCGGGCCAGGCAGATCCCCCACTGCGAGGTGGCCGGGCCATCGACGTCCACACCTTCTGGCCGGTGAGCAGCCAGCCACCCGTCCCCCGTTCGGCCCGGGTGGTGAGCGAGGCCAGGTCGGAGCCGGCCCCCGGCTCTGAGAACAGTTGGCACCAGGTGATCTGCCCGAGCAGGGTCGGGCGCACCCAGCGCTCGCGCTGGGCGTCGGTGCCGTAGCTGATGATGACCGGCAGGGCCCATGCCCCGACCCCGAGGTGCGGGCGCATGAGCCCGGCCGCGGCCATCTCCTCGTCGATGACCAGCTGCTCCACGGCGTCGGCGTCGCGCCCGTAGGGCGCCGGCCAGTGCGGGCTCACCAGCCCGGCGTCGACGATGGCCCGACGCTGGTCTTCGCCCTCGCGGGCGGCGAGGTCGGCCACGATGGCGGCAATCTCGTCTCGGACTTCGGCTGCCTCCGGTGGCAGGTCGGTGGCGAGCGAACGGCGCACCCCGCGCCGAGCCAGCTCGACGACGCGGTCGACGAAGCCGTCCGACCCCCCGAGAAGCTGGCGGGTGGCGGTGGCCCGCTTCAGGTACATGTGGGCGTCGTGCTCCCAGGTGAACCCGATGCCTCCGAGCAGCTGGATGCAGTCCTTGGCCGAGTCCACCGCCCCCTCGGCCACCAGTGCTGCGGCCGCGGCGGTGGCCAGCGCCGGCCTGGTCGTCGTCGCTTCCGACGGCTCGCGCCGCGTCCCACGAAACGGCCTCCATCTGCTCGCTGCGCACGAGCATGTCGGCCAGCCGGTGCTTCACCGCTTGGAACTGCCCGATGGGACGCCCGAACTGACGTCGCACCTTGGCGTACTCCGAGGCGGTCTCGAGGCACCAGCGGGCGGCGCCGGCCAGCTCGGCGGCGGCCAGCGCGGCCGCCAGTTGGCGGACGCGGGCGCCGGTGGCGGCCGGGAGCTGTCGCTCGGGTGGGATGCGGACCGGGCCGTTGGCCCGCAACGCGCCCACTCGACGAGTCGGGTCGAGGCTGTCGAGGGGCTCGGACACCGAACGCCGCTCCGGATCCGTCGGCCGAGACGTCGACGAGGCACCAGACCTCGTCGCCGTCGGGACCTGCGGTCGGCACCAATGCCGTGGCTGCCACCTGGGCGCCGAGCACCGGGCGGAGCTCACCGGTGACCTCGAGGGAGCCGTCCCGCGGCGCGACCGATGATCTCGAGCCGGCCGGTGCCAAAGGAGAGGGCGGCCGTCTCGCTCCCATCGATCAGGCTCGGGACGAGCTCGGCCCGTTGCGCATCGGTACCCGACTCGACCACTACGGCGGCGGCCACCACCGTCGGGAGGAGCGGTCCGGGGACGAGCGAGCGGCCGGATTGCTCGAGCACCACGGCCAGCTCGGGTAGCCGAACCCCTGACCACCGTCCTGCTCGGGCACGTGGATGCCGAGCCACCCCTGGGCCGCGAGCTCCTTCCATGTCGGCTGCAGATCCTCATGGGCGGCGTCGAGCGTGCCCGCGGCACCGACGGGGGGCAGTGGGCGTCCAGCCACCGCCGAACGGTCTGGCCGAGGATCTCGTGCTCCTCGGAGATGGCAATCGTCATGGTCGAGCCTTCCGGTCAGCGCAGGGAGGGCCACCGGTTGGGACACCGGATCGGCTCCTCATCTTCTCATCCGGTGTGCGCGGCCCGCAGCAGGCGCTTGAGCACCTTGCCGTTCTGGTCACGGGGCAGCTCGTCGGTGACCTCCCAAACGTGGGGCACCTTGTAGGAGGCCAGGCGAGCTCGCACGTGGTCTTCGAGCTCGGCCACCTCGATCGGTCGGCGGAGCTGGACAATGGCCTTGAGGTGCTCGCCGTCGCGCTCGTCGGGGATGCCGAACACCGCGCAGTCGACCACGTCGGGGTGCTCGTAGAGCACCTCCTCGATCTCACGCGGCGCGATGTTGACCCCGCCCCAGAGCACCATGTCCGAGGCCCGGTCGGTGATGGTCAGGTAGCCCTCCTCGTCGAGGAGCCCGATGTCCCCCACGCGTGAAGGCGTCGTCGCGCCAGGCCTTGGCCGTGGCCGCCTCGTCGTTGCGGTAGGAGAAGCGTCGACCGCCCGGTGGCCGGATGTAGACGAGCCCCGGCCTCGCCCGACGGGACGGGCTCTCCGTCCTCGTCGAGGATGCGGATCTCGACGCCGGGCCATGGGCGCCCCACGCTGCCGGGATGGGCCCGCCACTCCTCTGGGGAGATGCGGGTCGCTCCGCCCTCGCTTGCCCCGTAGAGCTCGTGGATCTCGGTGTGGGGGAAGGCGGCCATCATCCGCTGCTTGACCACCACCGGACAGGGGGCGGCGGCGTGCACGATGAGCGAGAAGCTCGAGGTGTCGATGGCCGCCCGCTCGTCCTCCGGCAGCTCGAGGATGCGGATGAAGTGGGCCGGCACCATGAAGGAGCGGGTGCCGCGGTGACTGCTCGACCTCTTCGAGCCAGCGAGCCGCGCCTCGAATCGCTCGGTGATCACCGTGGTGGCGCCGATGTAGAGGGCACACAGCGCCCAGCCGCAGTGGGAGGCGTGGTAGGCCGGCCCGCTCATCACGTAGACGTCGTCGGCCGTCCAGCCCCAGAGGGCCACTTGTCCCTCCATGCCGGCCTGCCGACCGGCGTCGTCGGCTAGGGCACCGTGCACCACGCCCTTGGGGCGCGAGGTCGTCCCCGACGTGTAGAACATGAGCTCGGGACCGGGCCCGCTGTCGAGGTCGAGCGCGCGTGGCCGCGTCGACGGCCTCCTCGTAGCTCGATCCCACCACCAGCAGCCCGCCCGGCGACTCCGGCACGCGTCGACCGCCGTCTGGATCTCGTCTGTCAGAGCTGCGCGTGGCCCTACCACGACGGCCACGCCGGCGTCCTCGAGGATGTAGGCGAGCTCGTCCGCCTTGAGGTGCCAGTTCACCGGCAGGTAGGGCGCCCTGAGCATGGCGGCGGCCGTCGCCACCTCGAAGGGCTCGAAACCGTTCGGGAGGACGGTGGCGACCGGATGGCCGGGACCAGCCCCCCGATCGGACAGAACGGCGGCCAGCCGGCGGGCCCGCTCGTCGAGGTCACCGAAGGAGCGGACGTCGTCACCGAAGACGAGGGCCGGATGGTCGCCGCGGTGGCGCGCGTGCGCGCTCACCCCACGTTCGAAGAGGGCTCCTCGGGGCTCGACATCGACCGGCGACGCTACCGCCTCCCTGGCGCCAGCGGGCACGGGCGGCCGGGCGGCGTGCGGGCGGGCGTACGGGGTGGGGGTCGGTGTGGGGGTCGGTCCATCAGACGGGAGTGGGCTGATGGCGGTCGTGGGATGCGGCACCCGCGCTCGGTCCGTGCCAACATCGGCGTCGACGACTGAGGGCGCGGGGGCGCTGAGCTCCGGGCGGACGAGGACAGAGGAGTCGGATGCGCGAGCGGTCGAGCACAGTCCAACGAGAGATGGCGGCCACTCCGGCGGAGATCTGGGCGTACCGCCTCGACTTCCGCAATCTGCCGGCCTACAACCCGGACGTGCAGAACCTCGAGCTGCGTGGTCGACGGGGACGGGACGGCGTCGGGGCCACCTACGGTTTCGAACTGGTGGCCCGCGGGGTGCCTTCCCCATCGAGCTCGAGGTCACCCGGACCGAGCCCGACCGGGTCGTGGCCATCGAGATGCGGGGCTTTGCCGGCCGCCGAGGTCTTCACCGTCGAGGCACTCGAGACCGACGGTGACCGGCCCCGCTCGTCGGTCACCATCGCCCTCACCTGCGCATCCCGGACGAGTACCCGGCCGATGGGGACGACGAGCCTGCTGGCGAGCGGCGTTCGGCAACTGGACGACGAGCTCGACGCCATGGAACCGCGCTCGCGGTCACCGGTCGCCGAGGTCGGCTCCCGATGAGGGCCGTTGACCGGGGACGTACGCCCGGGGCCGCTGGTGACCAAGGAACCGGCTGGCGACGGAGCGGGCCGCCCATCCGCTCGACCAGCTCACCGCGGACGAGATCCGCACGGCGGTGGCCGCCGTGCGGGAGCCGCGGCCGCGTCGGCGAAGGGGCGCGGTTCGCCACCGTCACCCTCGATACCCCCGCCCAAGGCGGCCCCGTCGGCATCCGCGGCCGGCGCCAGTCGACCGGCGGGTCCGGCTCATCATCGTTCCCGGTCCCGAGGCCACGCGTGATCGAGGCCACCGTCGACGTCGCCAGCGGGAACGATCGAGTCATGGGAGGAGCGCGATCCGGCGTACGGCCGGCCCTGCTGTTCGAGGACTCCCTCAACGCCATCATCGCCCTCCGGGCCAATCCCGAGTGGCAAGAGGCCATCGAGCGGCGGGGCATCACCGACTTCGACAAGGTGCAGATCGACCCGTGGCCCACCGGGAATTTCGGTCGGCGAGGTCGAGACGGGACGGCGCATCGCCCGCTGCCTGGCCTATTACCGCGAGAACCCGACCGACAACGGCTATGCCCGGCCCATCGAAGGGGTGGTGGCCACCGTCGACGCCGCCCGGGGCGAGGTGCTCGAGGTGGCCGACTACGGGGTCGTGCCCATCCCCACCGAGACGGGCAGTTACCTGCCCGAGGACCACCAGCCACCCCGCGCCGGCCTTCGCCCCCTCGAGATCCACCAGCCCGAGGGGCCGAGCTTCACCGTCGAGGACAACGAGATCCACTGGCTGGGATGGTCAATGCGGGTGTCGATGGACCCGAACGACGGCCTCGTGCTCCACTGCGTCGACCATCGAGGACGAGAGGCCGGCCGCGACCGTTCTCCATCGGGCGTCGATCACCGAGATGGTCGTCCCCTACGGCGACCCGGGCCCGGTGCACGGATGGAAGAACGCCTTCGACGCCGGCGAGTGGGGACTCGGGCGGATGGTCAACTCACTGGAGCTCGGCTGTGACTGCCTCGGCGCCATCCATTACCTGGACGCCACCTTCGCCACCGAGCGGGGCGATCCCTACGTCGTGCGCAATGCCATCTGCATCCACGAGGAGGACTACGGGATCCTCTGGAAGCACCAGGACATGCACGCGGGCCGAACCGAGGTGCGTCGATCGCGCCGGCTGGTGGTGTCCTTCATCGCCACGGTGGGCAACTACGAGTACGGCTTCTACTGGTACTTCTACCTCGACGGCACCATCCAGCTCGAGGTGAAGCTCACCGGCGTCATGCAGACGCAAGCCTTGTCCCCGGGAGAGCAGAGTCCGCTACGCCTCTCTCGTCGCCCCGGGTCTGGCCGCGCCGGTGCACCAACACCTCTTCTGCGCTCGCCTGGACTTCGAGGTCGACGGGAAGGTGAACGAGGTCCACGAGGTCGAAGCCCACCCGTGCCGGCGGGCGGCGAGAACCCTTGGGCCAACGCCTTCGTGGCCGTAAGCCGCCGCCTCGACTCCGAACTGGCCGGCCCGTCGCACGGTGGACGTGACCACCAGCCGAACCTGGAAGTTCGTGAATCCCTCGGTGCAGAACCGGCTCGGCGAATCCGTGGCTTACAAGTTGGTCGCCGGCCCGGCACCGGTCATGCTGGCCGCCCCCGAGTCGAGCGTCTCGAAGCGGGCGGGGTTCGCCCGCTACAACCTGTGGGTGACCCCCTATGCGCACGACGAACGGCGAGGGGCCGGTGACTACCCGAACCAGCACCCCGGTGGCGACGGGCTCCCCAAGTGGACGGCGGCCGATCGCTCACTGGTCGGCACCGACATCGTGGCCTGGCACACCTTCGGTGTCACCCACATCCCACGCCCCGAGGACTGGCCGGTCATGCCCGTCGAGTACTGCGGATTCCACCTCGTCCCCACAGGGTTCTTCGACGCCAATCCAGCTCTCGACGTCCCAACGCCACATGGCGGTCACGCGACCGCAGTGTGAGCGACGAGCCGGCTGGCGCCGACTCACTCACGCACGATGCTCTACTTGGTTGGCGGGCCGCCACGGTGCGGAAAGAGCGAGCTCGCGCTCCGGCTCTGCCGCTCGCGCTGGCCTGCCGTTCGTTTCGACCGACCTGCTCTGGGGCGTGCTCGAAGTCGGCCTGCCCGAGTTCGCCACGCCCGATGAAAAGGGTCCCGACCGCTTGTCCATCGCCGCCGGCCGCATTGGCCCCTACCTGAGACGGCTCCTCGAGATGCTGGAGACGGGATCTTCCGATTTCGTGGTCGAGGGCGAGGTCATCCTCCCGTCGGACGTCGTGACCCTTGCCGCTTCCTTCCGCCTGCGATCGGTGTTCATGGTCCGCAACCAGGCCACACCCGCACAGCTCGTCGAGAAGCCCGGAAACAATCCCTGGTTGGCCGGCGCCTCACCTGAACTGTTGGAGGCGGTGGCAGCCGAGGTGAGGAACTGCTCGTCCATCATCAGCCACGAGTGTGCCGAGCTCGGGTTGCCGTGCGTCGAGCTCGGGCACGACTTCGAGGCGGGATTGCAGGCGGCTCAGGCGCACCTCGGCCTGTCCTGAGGCCGCAGCCCCGGGACGGACACCGCACCCGGAGCTGCCGGAGCTGCCGGAGCTGGTCACGATCTCAGGTCAGGAGGCGACGCCCGTGAGCATGTGGGCCAGGCGGGCACGATGGCTGGCGTGGCCACCGAGAAGCACATCGTTCTGCTTGGCCCGCTTGAACAGGAAGTGGGCGTCGTTGTCCCACGTGAAGCCCACGCCCCCGTGGAGCTGGATGTCCTCGCCGGTCACCCGGATGGCCGCCTCCGTCGTGTAGCCGGCAGCCATGGCTGCCGCCCGCTCGCGCTGGGGGTCCTCGGCGTCGGAAGTCCACGCCGCGAACTCGACGCCCACGCGGGCCATCTCGACCAGGTGGAACATGTCGACCATCTTGTGCTTGGCCACCTGGAAGGAGGCCACCGGCTTGTCGAAGACGACGCGCTCCTTGGTGTAGTCGATGGCCATCTCGAGGGCACGGTCGGCGACGCCGAGCGTCTCGGCCGAGAGGGCGACGGAGACATCGTCCACCACCCGCCGCCAGAGCCCGCCCTGATCGCCGGGGGGGCCGATGGGCTCACATCGGCGTTCGTGGAGCTCGAGGCGAGCCATCTTTCGGGTGGGATCGAGCGCCGGCACCGGCTCGGCGTGCGGGTCCTCGACGAGGAAGCCGCGCCGGCCTTCCTCGGTACCTGCCACCACGATGACCCAGTCGGCGGTGTGGCCGTCGATGACGAGCGGCTTCGCACCGTCGAGCACCCACGAGGCACCGCGACGCCGAGCCCGGGTGGCGATGGTGGTCAGCGGATCGCCATGGCCGAATTCGTGCAGCGCCACCGTCCCGCGGCGGGTGCCGGCGGCTAGATCGGTGAGGAGCTGGTCGGCGCCGAGGGCGCGGGCAGCCAAGGTGGCGAAGACGGACGAGGAGAAGAAGGGACCGGGCAACGGCACGCGGCCGGTCTCGTAGAGAACGATGCACATCTCGGCGAGCCCCGCTCCGGCCCCACCTTGGGACTCGGGGACGAGCAGCCCGGTCCAACCGAGCCCGACCAGGGTCTGCCACAACTCGGCGTCGAACCCGTCGACGTCATCGGCCATGCGGCGAAGGAGGTCTCCGCCTACCTGGCGGCCCATGGCCTGTCGGGCGACGTCACGAAGCGCCTCCTGCTCGGCGTCGTAGGTGAAGTCCATGCCGCAGCGTCTCCTCGCGTCCTGTTGCTTTGTTTCTCTGTTGCTCTGTTGCTCTCGGGCTGTTGGCCGGCGGCAGCGCCGTCGGGCGGCAACTCCAGGCCATTTGCAATCGACCATTGCAGGTGGACATCGCGGTCCACGCCCGCATGGCCGGGTAAGTGTAGACCGGGGTCGTGAAGGGACCCCTTGGCGGGAGCTCTGCCTGAGTCCCGATCGTCGCACTCGGCGGCCGGGGACGGGCTGAGCAACCCGTCTGACAGATCGGTCGAACTCCTACACTGAGGGCGGGTCATGGTCTACTTCCTGGCCGTTGCGGCGGCACTGTCGAACGCGTTGACCAGCGTGCTCCAGCGCATGGGCGTGGAGGACGCCAAAGAAGAAGACACCCTCAAGCTCTCGCTCATGACCCATGCATTGCGTCGCGGGGTATGGCTGGCCGGTTTCGGTTTGATGATCGGCTCGTTCCTCCTCCAAGCCCTCGCTCTGCATTTGGGCGATCTCACCGAGGTCCAGCCGATCCTCGTGACCGAGCTCCTGTTCCTCGTGTTCATCCTCTCGTTGTGGTTCGACTACCGAATGGGACCCCGCGAGTGGTCCGGCGTCGTCCTGGCCACCGCCGGGCTTGCCGGTTTCTTGTACTTCTCGTCGCCGACGACGGGTGGGAAGTTGCCGGGCAACCTCGACTGGCTGATCGTGGGTTGCTCGTGCGTCTTTCTGATGGCGGTTACCACCGTCCTCGCCCTTCGGGGTCCGCGCTGGTTCCGGGCGGCGATGTTCGGTACTGCCGCGGCCATCGGCTATGCGTTCACCGCCGCGCTGACCAAGGAGATGACCCACTTCGTCGCCGTCGACTGGCCGACGATGTTCCTGCACTGGCAGACCTACGGCGTGGCCGTCTTCGGCGTGATCTCCGTCTTCCTCACCCAGAACGCTTTTCACGCTGGCCCCATCGGCGCCTCGCAGGCCGCCCTCGTGCTGGTCGACCCGCTGGTCAGCATCTCGATCGGCATCGCCCTCTTCAGCGACAACCTGAAGACGGCCGGGGCTCGCGGACCACTCGAGGCCATCTCGCTTCTGCTGCTCATCGTGGGCGGTTTCGTCCTCTCCCACTCCTCGGCGGTGGCCATGCTGAAGGGTGAGGAAGGGGCCGAGGGGGGATCTGGCGACCTCCTCACACCGCGCCTCAAGCGCCGGCGGGAGGCTCGCCAAACCGTCACCGAGCGTCGGACCGACCCCAAAGTGGGCCTCACCTCCTAAGAGCCTGCAAAGTCGGTTGGGTACACTTCGCCCGTGGATTTCTCCCTGACCGCTGAGGACCAAGCCTTCGCCGACGAGCTCCGCGGCTGGCTGGACAAGAACCTCGAGCAGTTCCTCACCGAGACCGAGGACGAGGAGCAGCGTGCCGCCGGTGCCGTCATGGAGCGGCGTCGGGCATGGCAGCGCCGGATGAACGAAGGCGGCTGGGCAGCCGTGCATTGGCCCACGGAGTGGGGTGGCCGCGAGACGACGCCGGTCCAGCGCCTGCTCTACTCCGAGATCCTGGCCGAGTACCGCACCCCGGGCATCTACAACACCAACGGCATCTGGCAGATCGGGCCCATGCTCATCCTGTGGGGCACCGAGGAGCAGAAGAAGCGCTGGCTTCCGTCCATCCTCGAAGCCGACGAGCACTGGTGCCAGGGCTTCTCGGAACCCGACGCCGGCAACGACCTCGCCAACCTGCGGACCATGGCCATCCTCGACGAGAGCGGCGATCACTACGTGGTCAACGGCCAGAAGATCTGGATCTCGAGCGCCCATCTGGCCCAGTGGGGACTCTTCCTCTTCCGCACCGACCCGACGGCCATCGAGCGCGGCGCCAAGCACGAAGGCATCACCGCCTTCATCGTCGACCTCGAGTCCGAGGGGGTCGAGATCCGGCCAATCCGAGACATGTCGGGCGACGAGATGTTCAACGAGGTCTACTTCCGGGACGTGGTCAGTGCCCGGTCGACTATCGCCTGGGGGGCGAAGGCGAGGGCTGGCTGGTGGCCATGGGCACCCTGACCAACGAGCGGGTGGGCATCGCCGGGCAGATCATCAACCTGGCCGCCGACTTGCACGCCATCGTGGAGACCACTCGGGCTCTCAACCCGAAAGCACTCGAGGACCCGGTCATGGGTGACCGGCTGGCCCGGGCCTGGACCGAGATGGAGCTCACCCGGTTACTCGTCTACCGGGCGCTCAGCAAGGTCATCCGGGGCGAGAAGGGCTGGCCGGAGGTTCCCTTCTCGAAGCTGCAGTACTCGATCCTGGCCCAGACGTTGGCCGAACTGGCGGTCGACCTACTGGGCCCGGCCGGGCTCCTTACCCGCGGCGGCCCCGATGCCGTCGACCGCGGCAAGTGGACTCGCCTCTACGCCTTCAACCGGTACACCACCATCGGCGGAGGATCGACCGAGGTGCAGAAGAACATCATCGCCGACCGGGCCATCAAGCTCCCCGGCCAGGCGCGGTCTCCTGACCGGGGCCGTCACGTGTCCCCGGCCCGGGACCCCCGGTCTCCCTGCCTGATCGGAGTCGGCCGCCACACCTGGCACCCCGACGAGTGTGGGCCAGACGGCGCGCCCGAGCCGCTCGAGATGTGGGCGGACGTCGCCCGGATGGCTGCCGATGACTCCGGTGCGGGCGACGCCCTCTCTCGCCTCGATCGGGTCGACGTCGTCTACTGCCAGTCGTGGCAGTACGACGACCCGGCCGGGCGGCTGTCCGAGCGCATCGGGGCGTCACCGCGGGTCGGCGCCTACTCGGGCATCGGCGGGACCGTGCCCCAGGTGCTGGTCTCCCATGCGGCCCGCGACATCCTGGCCGGGCGGCTCGACCTCAGCCTCGTGGTCGGGGCCGAGGGCCTGGCCACCAAGCGACGGCTCAAGAAGGCGGGCACCAAACCTCAGTGGCAGCTTCGCGCCGGCCGAGAAGCGGCCGTTCCCCTTCGACCTCCCCTTCCACCCGGGCGAAGTGGCCCACCACATCTTCGAGGCGTGGCTCACCTTCGCCATGTTCGACAACGCCCACCGCGCCCACCTGGGCACGGGGCTCGACGAGTACCGCCGTGAGCTCGGCCAGCTGCTCTCTCCCATGACCGCGGTGGCCGCGGCCAACCCGCAGGCGTGGTTCCCGATCGCCCGTGGGGTCGAGGAGATCGTGAAGCCGACGACCGACAACCGGACTGGTCGGCTACCCCTACACCAAGCTCATGACGGCCATCATGGACGTGGACATGGCCGCCGCCGTGCTCGTGGCCAGCGACGAGGCGGCCGACTCGCTGGGTGTTCCCGACCGACCGCCGGGTCTACCTACGGGGCTGGGGCTATGCCGAAGACCCGGTGGCCCTGGGCGCTCGCGCCGAGCTCTGGCGGTCGGGGGCCATGGCCGCTGCCTCCGCTGCCGCCCTGTCCGCTGCCGGAGTGGCGGCGGACGAGGTCGACCACTTCGACCTCTACTCCTGCTTCACGAGCTCGGTCGCCTTCGCCCTCGACGCCCTCGGATTGGACGCCGTCCGTTCACGCGCCACGGGACCCGAATCGCCCGAGCGCCCGGTCACGGTGACCGGCGGCCTCCCCTACCACGGGGGGCCGGGCAGCAACTACATGACCCATTCGCTCGCCACCATGGCCGAGCGGCTGCGGGCCGAGCCCGGCACGGTCGGGATGGTGAGCGGCGTGGGCATGCACATGAACAAGCACACCTTCGCCACCTATTCGACCGAGCCCGGGCCGCTCGTGCCGCCCGACGACGAGGAGGTGACGGCGGCCGCCCGAGTGGAGGAGCGCCCCGTGCTCGAGTCCCACGAAGGCGCGGCCACGGTGGCCACCTACTCGGTGGTCCACGGCCGGGAAGGCGACCCCGAATGGGCCGCCTTGGTGTGCGACGTCCCGGTCGGTGGGGCCGATGGAGGCGCCCGCTGCTACGCCCGACTCTCCGACATGGAGGCGCTGGTCGAGGCCGAGCGCACGGAGCTCGTCGGCCGACAGGTCACGTTGGTGGCGGCCGAGGGGCACACCGAAGCCCACCTCTAGCTAGGCTGACTGATGCCGATGTCAGGCTCGAGCGGGCACCGGCGTCGGCGTTCACGGCGCTGGGAGGGAGACAGGAATGCGAACCGAGGACCTGATTCTCGTCAGTGTGGACGACCACGTGGTCGAGCCGCCCGGACCTCTTCGAGGGGCGCCTTCCCGCCAAGTACCAGGACCTCGCACCCAAGCTGGTCCGCAAGGACGACGGCACCGACGTCTGGCTCTACGACGGGAACGAGATCCCCAACATCGGCCTCAACGCGGTGGTCGGCCGCCCGCCCGAGGAGTACGGCATCGAGCCGACCTCTCTCGACGACATGCGCAAAGGCTGCTGGGACATCGACGAGCGGGTGCGGGACATGAACGTCAACGGCGTGCTCGGCTCGATGTGCTTCCCGTCCTTCCCACAGTTCTGCGGCCAGCTCTTTGCCCGCACCGAGGACAAGGACGTGGCCCTGGCCATGCTCCGGGCCTACAACGACTGGCACATCGAGTCGTGGTGCGGCGGCGCTCCGGGACGCTTCATCCCCCTCTCCCTGCCGGCCATCTGGGACCCGAACCTGGCGGCCGAGGAGGTCCGCCGGGTCGGCCAAGATGGGCTGCCACGCCGTGACCTTCTCGGAGAACCCGGAGAAGCTCGGCTGGCCGAGCCTCCACAACGAACACTGGGACCCGTTCTGGAAGGCGTGCTCGGACGAGGGCACGGTGCTCTGCCTCCACATCGGCTCCTCGTCGCAGGTGGTCATCACCTCGATGGAGGCGCCCATCGACGTCCTCATCACCCTGCAGCCCATGAACGTCGTCCAGGCGGCCGCCGACCTGCTGTGGTCGCCGGTGCTGCGCAAGTATCCCGACATCCGCTTCGCCCTCTCCGAGGGCGGCATCGGATGGATCCCCTACTTCCTCGAGCGGGTCGACTACGTCTACCAGCACCACAAGGCGTGGACCGGCCAGGACTTCGGCGACCTGCTCCCGAGCCAGCTCTTCAAGGAGCGGATCATCACCTGCTTCATCGACGATGCCTTCGGCGTGGCCAACCGCCAGTACCTCAACATCGACAACATCACCTGGGAGTGCGACTACCCCCACTCCGACTCGACCTGGCCCCAGGCCCCGGAGATCGGCCATGAAGTACCTCGAGGGTGTGCCCGACGACGAGGTGAACAAGATCACCCACCTGAACGCCATGCGTCACTTCCGCTACGACCCCTTCAGCGTTCGTCCGCGCGAGAAGTGCACGGTGGCCGCCCTGCGGGCCGAGTCACCGGATGTCGACCTCTCGGTCATGCGCCGGTCGTCCCGAGGGAACGACCGGTCCAAAGCAGCCGGTGCTCGGCTCCGATCTCGGTCGCAAGTTCAGCAAGTCGGACGACTGAGGCCGGCCCCGCTGACCGACTGACGTCACCGGATGCCCATCCACTACGAGGTGGGCGACGACCACGTCGCCCACATCACCGTCGACCGTCCAGAGGCGAAGAACGCCATGGACATGGAGCACTTCTTCCAGCTTCGATCCGCCTGGGATCGTCTGGGGGAGGACGAGGACGCCTGGGTGGCCATCATCACCGGCGTGGGCGACTCCTTCCTGGTGGGCGCCGACCTCAAGACCTACATCCCGCAGATCACCGAGCACCAGAGGAAGATCGCGGCCGGCGAGGTCGCCGACCTCGGCGGCTACCAGCTCGACGACGGGGTGAGGGCGGTGCTGCGCGGCGTCAAGCTCTACAAGCCGATCATCGCCGCCGTGAACGGCACCTGCGTGGCCGGCGGAATGGAGATGCTGGGCGGTTGCGACATCCGGGTGGCGGCCGACACGGCCACCTTCGGCGTGCTCGAGCCCAAGCGGGGGCTGTTCGCCGGCGGAGGCACGACCGTACGGCTCCCCCGCCAGATCCCGTACCCGGCCGCCATGGAGTTCCTGCTCTGCGCCGACCGGATCAGTGCAGCCAAGGCGTTCGAGATGGGGCTGCTCAACGAGGTGATGTGCTCCGGACCAGCTGATGGAGCGGGCAATCGACTACGCCGCCCGGATCACGGCCAACGGGCCGCTCGCCGTGCGCAAGACCAAGGAGTCGGTGCTGCGGGGGCTGGCCACCGACATGCGCGAGGCCTACCACATCGAGTCAGAGATCGCCGGCGAGGTGTTCAGCAGCGAGGACGCCAAGGAAGGCCCGAAGGCCTTCGCCGAGAAGCGCCCGCCCGTCTGGAAAGGGCGCTGAGCGGCTGAGGTTCGGGTGCGGGCTCGTGGCGGGGATTGGCGCTGAGGCTGAGGACCCGCCCTCTTTTTCGTTTTCGAACGAGGGCCAGAACGCAAGAACCAACCGACTGACGGTCTGTTTCTCACACGACCGCTGATTCGGAAAAACAAAATGCCGAACGGACCTCGTGCCCAGGCCCGACGACCGCACTCGAGTTGCCGTCAGTCACTCTCGATTCGTTTGCGACCGAAGAGCCAATAGGCACGAATTTCCCGGATTGGCCAGGATCAGCACGTGCCAGAGGCGCTTGGTCCCGCGGACTTCACTCTCCGAGCGGCGCTTCAAATCCCGCCAGGCAAACGAGGCCGCCACCAGGTCGACCACCACCAGAGCGGCGATGATGTCGGGTCGCACTCTGCGTTGTCCCACGCCGCGATCATGCCATCCACGAAGCCGTCTCGAGTCGACATCGAGAATCCGGGGACATTCGAGGTAGGTGTCGGCCGTGTGACCCGTTGGCTATCCTGCTCGGCCGTGGGACTACTCGACGATCGTGTTGCCATCGTCACCGGATCCGGCCTCGGCATCGGCCGTGCGGTGGCCAAGTGCCTGGCCGCCGAGGGCGCCAAGGTGGTGGTCAACGACATCGGCGCTTCGCTCGACGGCCGTGCGCCTGGCGACGTCGAGGATCCTGCCACCATGGTCGTGAAGGAGATCGAATCGGAGGGCGGCACCGCCACCATCAGCCACGACTCGGTCTCCGACTTCGAGGCCGCCGGGCGCATCGTCGCCACCGCGGTCGACACCTTCGGACGCATCGACATCGTGGTCAACAACGCCGGCATCGTTCGCGACCGGTCGCTCCTCAAGATGGACGAGTCCGACTTCGACGCCGTGGTGGCCGTCCACCAGAAGGGCACATTCAACGTGACCCGCCATGCTGCCCCCCACATGAAGGAGGCGGGCTACGGCCGGATCATCAACATGACGTCGTCGGCCGGCTTACGGGGCAACTTCGGCCAGACCAACTACGGCGCGGCCAAGGCGGCCATCATGGGAATGACCTTCGTGTGGGCCGTGGAGCTGGGCAAGTACGGGATCACCGTCAATGCCATGGCCCCCTCCGGCGCCACCCGGATGACCGAGGGTCTCTTCAAGGGAGAGGCGCCGAAGAGCGAGGACCCGGCCCTCAATGCCCCGCTCGTCGCCTTCTTGGCCTCCGAGCAGGCCTCCTTCGTGAACGGCCAGGTGCTCGGACGAACGGGCTTCGCCTACACCCTGTTCCAGACCCCGCGGCAGATCGCCGCCATGTGGCGTGACGGCGGATGGACGCCAACCGAGGTCGCCGACCACTTCCACGAAGTCCTCGGCCAGCATCTCCAGCCCGTCGGGATGCCCAGCCATCCGCTGCTTGGCAGTCGCGACTGAGGCTTCGTCGTCTGGCCCGCTCAGGCCGGAGGCACTGCTCGATCAGGCCGACCCGGCAGCCGGATCGCCGAGGCCGTCGCGCAACTGGTTCTTCAGTATCTTGCCCGCCGAATTGCGCGGCAGGTGGTCCGTGAACTCCCACCGCCGCGGGACCTTGTAGGCGGCCAGCTCCTCGAGAGCGTGGGCCCGGAGGCTCTCCGGGTCAGGGACAACGCCGGGCCGGGGCACCACCACCGCCACCAGGTCCTCGCCCAGCACCTCGTGGGCGACGCCCACCACCGCCACCTCGGCCACATCCGGATGGGTGGCGATCACGTTCTCCACGTCCACGGCATGGATGTTGTGCCCACCCCGGATGATGACGTCCTTGGCCCGGCCGGAGATGTAGAGGTAGCCGTCCTCGTCGAGCTTGCCGATGTCGCCCGTCCGCAGCCATCCGTCGACCCAGGTCGTCGCTGTGGCCTCCGGGTCGTCGAGGTACTCGCGGGGCCGGCCGGGAATGTGCAGCTCGATGCGGCCGAGCTCCCCAGCGGGGACCTCGATCCCGTCGTCGTCGATACAACGCACCTCGGCCGGAGGTGCGCGGCTTTCCCACCGACCCCGGACGCCGCACCGCCTCGCCTTTGGGCATGAGGCAGTACACGGAGCCGGCCTCGGTCATCCCGTAGTTGTTGGACACCAGACGCGTCGGGCATCTTGGCCTGCAGACGATCGACGGCCGACGGCGACGAGCGGCGCGCTGCCCACCGAGCAGATCTGGACGAAGCTGAGGTCGGTCGTCTCGAAGCGCGGGTGGACGAGCAGCAGCTGGACCATGGCCGGCACCAGGAAAACGGCCAGTGGCCGCTCGGCCTCGACGACGTCGAACCACACATCGGCGTCGAACCGCGGCAGGTAGGCACGAGATCATGCCCATCTTCATGGGACTGAAAATGAAGCTCACCCCGGCAAAGGTCGACTGCGGACTGGCGTGCAGCCACCGCTCCCCCGACCACATCGGCTCGCCATTGGGGACAGCCGAGGCGTTGGTGTGGCGGATGGCCACGGCCTTCGGGTTGCCCGTGGTCCCCGAGGTGAAGAGGATGTCGGCGAGGTCGTCGGACGCCCACCTCGACCTGATACTGGGAGCCATCCGCGTCGAGGGCGGCCCGTCCCACCCGACGCAGGTGCTCGCCATCGCCGGCGGAGCCGGCGCCCGTCGAGCCCGACCGCGACGCGTCGATGACCCACGACAGGGGCGATGCCGCCGCTCCCGCCAGCCCGAGGGCGTTGCCCACCCGCTCGCCGTCGGCGACCAGCACGGAGACCCGGGCATGGGCCACCATGCGGCCGACCTCGTTGCCGGACAACCGGGCATCGAGGGGAACGATGGCGGCCCCGGCCTTGTGGGCGGCCGCATAGGTCGTGACCCACCGCAGACCGTTGGTGCCGTCCAGCTGCACGGCCACCCGGTCGCCCCGGCCCACGCCCAGCGAGGTGAGCCCCCGGGCCAACCGGTTGGAGTCCCGTTCCCATTCGGCGAAGGTGAGCTGCCCTCCCCGATCACCCGGTAACCGGGCTCGTCAGGGAAGCGGTCGGCCATCAGGCGCAATTGGTCAACCTGCAGGGCCGACCCTGTCCGGGCGCGTCTCGCTCACCAGCCTCCCTCCTTCCTCCGGCATCGGCTCACCGTGCGCACCGGCGACCGCCGATTATCCGATCGCACCGTCGGAGGAATCCAACCATGCCCACTGCGGCCAGCGCCACCAGCGAACCGACGGCCACCACGAAGCAGATCCAGACTGGGATGTGAGGAACAGATGGGGCCATCAGGCCGCGCAGCCCCTCGCTCACGTAGGTCATGGGGTTGGCCGCGCAGACCACCTGGAACCAGCGGATGCGGGCGAGCGAGGGCCACGGGTACTGGCTCGAGCCGGTGAAGAGCAGCGGGCGTGAGGACGAGGGCGAAGGTCACGTTGATGCGGTTGGGTGGCACGTAGGTCCCGAGGATCAGACCCATGGCCGCCCCGAGCAGGGCACCGAGGACGGTCATGGCCA
Organism: uncultured Acidimicrobiaceae bacterium; assembly: GCA_963774915.1. Classification (GTDB taxonomy): domain Bacteria; phylum Actinomycetota; class Acidimicrobiia; order Acidimicrobiales; family RAAP-2; genus CAVSNH01. Next base: position 644,127 of record CAVZGR010000002.1, read on the forward strand.
CCACTCCACCGGCGGCACCCGGCGGACCACGGGATCGAGCCGAGCAGCCAGACCCCGATGGGGAACATCACCGCGGCGGCCACCGTCCCCCGCATGGCCGAAAACACCACCTTCTCGATGGCCACCGCCCCGCGTGGGCAGCGGGGCGAGCAGCCGGTCCTCGATCTCGTTGCTGTAGGAGAACTCGATGACGAGGGGGAGGGCGGTGCTCTGGAGCCCGGTGAGCACGCCGGCCAGGGCCACGAGACCCGGGAAGAGGACGTCGCGCGTAGCCAGGCCGGGCGTAGCCGAGCTGGGTGAGGACCTTGCCGAACACGAACAGCAGGAAGAGCGGCTGAAGGATGACCTGGGCCAGGAAGAGCGGGAACTCGCGTCCGGTCACGTAACAGTCGCGGCGCAGGATGGCGAGCCCGGTCGACCACGGCACCGAACCGGCGTGCGGCCGGGGCGTCGAACCGGACGACGGCTCGCCGCTCGACACCGGCGTCGACCGTCATCGGAGCGACCGTCCGGTCAGGTGGATGAAGAGGTCCTCGAGGGTGGGCTCCCCGGGCCGCACGTCGGTCAGCCGTCCCCCGGCTGCCGTCACGGCCTCGGCCACCGGTCCCATCGAGCGCCACGGCGTCGCCCTGCACGTAGACCCGGTAGCGCCAGCCAGGGGTCTCCGGATCTTCGGGCTCCTCCACCCGCTCGACACGGTCCAGCCCGGCCAGGCCGGCGGTGGAGCGCGGCGCGATCCGCGCCCGGACCCGGCTCGACGGTGCAGTCGAGCGTTCGCTCACCGGCCATCCCTCGCACCAGGGCGTCCGGCGTCGTCGAGGGCGAGCACGGAGCCATGGTCGATGATGGCCACCCGGTCACTCAAGGTGGCCGCCTCCTCCATGTCGTGGGTGGTGATGACCACGGTCGTCCCGGCGGCCCGCAACTCGGCCAATGCGGTCCCAGAGGAACAGTCGGGCGGCCGGGTCGAGGCCCGTCGACGGCTCGTCGAGGAAGAGGACCCGAGGCGAGTGCATGAGGGCCCGAGCGATCATCATGCGCTGGATCTGGCCGCCGGAGAAGTCGTCGGGCCGCCCGTCGGCCCGGTCGGCCAAGCCGAACTGCTCGAGCAGCTCCTGGGCCCGGGCCCGTCGCACCGGCCCGGGGACCCCGTGATAGCTGGCGTGGAAGAGCAGGTTCTGGCGCACGGACAGCGAGCGGTCCAGGTTGTTCTGTTGGGGGACCACGCCCGAGGATGCGGCGGGCTCCCACCGGGTCGGCGGACACGTCGACGCCGGCCACCTTGGCCCGGCCCGAGGTCGGCCGGATGCGGGTGGTCAGGATGCCGATGGTGGTGGTCTTGCCGGCGCCGTTCGGGCCGAGCACGCCGAACACCTCGCCGGCGGCTACCCGAAAGCTGATCCCGGCCACCGCGTCCACCGGCGCCTTCGGATACCGCTTGACAAGGCCGCGACGTCGACGGCCCACTCCTCGTCCACCTCGGCGCGCAGGACCACCGTCTCTCCACCTCACCCCGTCAATCACCCGGCCGCCGAGCCCGCATGCGGCGCCGGACGTTCCGCTTTGGTTACCGACCGGTCGCCTGATCGAACCCGAGCGGCGACACGTCGGGGCGGGCCAGACGACGACGGCAATCGACACGGGACCGTCCGAATTGCCCGTCGACCAGGAACGGGACCGACAGGCATGACGAACCCTGACATGAGTATCCTACAAATGCCCTCAGGGGCCATCGATCCGACAAACGGTCGATGCGGACCCGACATTTGGGCGGTGAGACCCGTCGAGGGTGCGAAGGCGGTGGAGACGGGAACATGAGCAGCAGGACGAAGACGACTGGGGGAGACATGCATCACCGCAAGAGGCGGACCTTGGGGCTTCTGGCCGGCGCGGCCGGGCTCGCCGTGCTGTTGGCGGCGTGCTCGAACAACTCGAGCAGCTCGACGACCACGACCACGTCCTCGGGTCTCGTCCACTACCACCGACGACGTCGAGCGGTAGCGGTGTCACCGTCAGCGCAGGTCAACCGATCGTCATGGGCTCCATCGCCACCCTGACCGGCGCCATCGCCTCCAACTTCAACGGCACGCCGGCCGGTATGCAGGCCTACTTCGACTACATCAACAGCCAAGGGTGGCATCAACGGCCACAAGTTCCTGCTCAAGTACAACCTTGACGACGGAAGCAACCCCGCCACCTTCACCCAGCTGGCTCACACCCTCATCGAGCAGGACCACGTCTTCGCCGTACTGGCGTCCTCGTTCTTCTTCAGCCCGAACTTCTTCGTGTCGACCAACACGCCGACGTTCGGCTACAACGTGTCGGGCAACTGGGCCGGACCAGACAACCTGTTCGCCGCCGGCGGCTCGACCCAGAACTACAACGCTGGCGCTCCGGCAGTGGGCTACGCCATCAAGCAGACTGACTCGAAACGGGTGGCGGTCATCAGCTACGGATCGGCCATCACTCCTCCTACGACGCCTGCGACGCCGACGCTACGGACCTGTCGCAACGCCGGCATCAACGTCGTCTACACCGACCTCGACGCAAGCCTGGGCGCTACCTTCACCTCGGCCGTCCAGCGCATGCAAGCGGACAACGTCGACTTCGTCTTGAGCTGCATGCAGGCCTCCGACAGCATCACGATGGCCCGAGAGTTGCAGCAGTACGGGCTCACTCACATCCACCAGCTCTGGTTCGACGGCTACGACCAGGGCCTGTTGCAGCAGTACAACTCGATCATGCAGGGCGTCTACCTCAACGCCAACGGCAGCGTTCCCTTCGATGCCGTCAATGCCTACCCGGGTCAGCTACCCAGGCGAGGCGACCTATCAGTCCATCATGAAGAAGTACGAGCCCAACTTCGGTTCTCACAGGAAGCCCTACAGGGTTGGCAGTCGGCCGCATTGCTGGCCGCCGGTGTCAAGGCGGCGGGCACCGACGTGACCCAAGCCAACGTCATCGCCCAGATGAACAAGATCGACGATTCACCGGCGGAGGGTGTGGCCGACGTCACCAACTGGAGGACCGGCCACAACGAGGCCGACACCATCTACCCGCTCTGCAGTGCCTTCGTCCAGGTCAAGGGGAACACCTTCGTGCCCGCCCTCAACCCATCACCCGGGGTGTTCGATTGCTTCGGCCCGGGCAAGGCTGTGAACGGGGGGATGCCCTCGCCGTTGGTGTCCGGAAGTGGCACTCCGAGCGACATCGCGTCCAAAGTCAATCTGAAGAATCCCGTACTCGTGGCGCCGCCCGCGGGAACACCGGGGACGTGATCCGGCCCGGCCCGGGCGAGACGGCGAACAGGGGTAATCCGTGAGCCAATTCATTGGCTTCGCCATCCCCGGTGTCCCCTACGGGTGCACCTTCGCCATCGTCGCCGTCGGCCTGGTCCTCACCTACCAGGCCACCGGCGTCTTCAACTTCGCCTTCGGCGCCCAGGCCTACATGTCGGCCTACGCCTTTACGAGGCTCGTCCAGAGTGTCGGCCTGCCCGTCTGGCTGGCCTTCATCCTCTCGGTGGTCGATCCTGGCCCCCGCCTTCGGGCTCGTCCTCGACCGGTTCCTCTTCCGCAAGATCCCGAACACCCACACGACGGCCAAGCTCGTCCTCGGCATCAGCCTCTTCGTGGGCATCCCGGTCCTCATGCCGGTGCTGTTCGGCAGTCAGAACATCTACAACGCGCCCAGCATCCTCTTCAACCCGAACGTCATCTACTTCCACGTCTTCACGGCGCCCTTCAGCGGCACCGACCTGAGCTCGGTGGTCTGCACCGCCGCCGTCCTGTTGGCCTTGGTGATCCTCATGCGCTTCACCAACCTCGGCCTCCAGATGCGAGGCGCCGTGGAGAGCCGACGCCTCGTGCAGCTCGACGGGGTGAACTCCGGCAAGGTGGTGGCTACGGCCTGGGCGATCTCGAGCTTCATGGCCGGCCTGGCCGGCGTCATCCTCGCCCCTCTCAACAACCAGCTCGCAGTTCTTGCCATACGCCACGCTCATGGTGGCGGCGTTCGCCGCCGCCGCCTGGGCCTCGTTGCGGTCCCTGCCCATCGCCGCCATCGTCGGCGTGCTCATGGGCATGGCTCACCCTGGTGCTCGAGGGCTATCTGCCGTCGAGCTCCAGCTTGTCGGCGGCCGTTCTCTACTCGGTGCCGTTCATCGTGCTGTTCGCCGCCCTCCTCATCGTTCCGGGCATGCGCACCCTCGACGATGTAAGGACCCGCTGGCCTCGGTCGATCCGCCGGTGCCGCCCACCGCCGCCGCTGTACGCGCTCCGCAGATCGACCGGATCATCCGGCGGCTGTGGTACCTGCTCCTCGGCGCCTTCATCGTCTCGATGCTGACCTGGATCCCCCCGACCTGGACGTTCGTGTTCAACGAAGGACTGGCCTTCTCGGTCATCTTCCTGTCCATCACCCTGATCACCGGCATGGGCGGTCAGCTCTCGTTGGCCCAGGCCACACTGGCTGGAGTCGGTGCCTTTACGCGCCGCCCAACTGGCCAACCACCTCGGGCTCAACATTCTGCTCGGCGGTATCGTCGGAGCGCTGCATGGCGGCGGTGGTGGCCACCATCCTGGCCCTCGCCTCACTGCGCCTGAAAGGTCTGGGGCTCGCCCTCATGACCATTGCCGCCGCCCTCTTCTTCGACAACTCCGTCTTCGACCAGTCGAGCATCAGCAACGGCGTCTCTCTCACCATCCAAGAGAAGTGGGTCGGGCTCGGCCTGTTCAACCCCAACGGCCACAACGTCTTCATCCTCGAGTTCCTCGTCCTGGTGGTCTGCGTCATCGGCGTGTTGCTCATCCGCAAGGGAACCGATCGGTCAGTACCTCTCGGCCATGCGGGGCAGCGAGACGGCCGCGGCCGGGCTCGGCATCAACCTCACCTGGCAACGGGTGATGATCTTCGCCATCTCCGGGGCGATGGCCGGCATCGGCGGGACCCTGCTGGTCATCCAGCAACAGACCATCAACAACGAGGCCTTCAGCTACGAGTTCGGTTTGGCCTTCGTGGTCATCGTGGTCACGACCGGAGTCTCGACGGTCGAAGGGGCCATCCAAGGCGGCATGGGCTTCGTCATCATCCAGCAGCTCCTCTCCTACCTGCCGGCCCGGCTCGGCGGCAACAGCCTCGTGCTCGTCCTCTTCGCCTTCGGCGCCCTGCCAGTACGCCAACCATCCCGAGGGCATCCTCGAGTACCAGAAGACCAAGTCTGGACCTTGCGCTTCGAGCGGCTCCTGTTCAAGCCGAAGGAGCCGGGGGCGCCGCTGCGACGCGGGCGTCATACCCGGTGCCGATGGCACGAACGGACCATCACCGGTCGGCGGTGCCATCGTCGAGGCCATCGGGGTCGAGCCGGGGCGCCGACATGACCGCCGATGGCCGAGGCCGCCCGCCGACAGCACTGCTCGAGGTCTCCGGTGTCAGCAAGTCGTTCGGCGGCATCGCCGCGGTGAGCGACATGAGCTTCACCTCTTCGCGGGGCGAGAGCGTGGGCCTGGTCGGACCCAACGGGGCCGGCAAGACCACTTTGTTCAACTGCATCTGTGGCCAGCTCAGACCGGAGCAGGGCACGATCTTCCTCCAAGGCGAAAGCATCGTCGAGCTGCCCGTCTACAAGCGGCGCGCCGCGGGCTCGGGCGCACCTATCAGCGAGTCGAGGTCTTCCCGGACATGAACGTGCGGGAGCACCTCCTCGTGGCCGAGCGGGCCCGGCGTGGTGACGGACACCTCTGGCAAGACCTCTGCAACCGGAGCAAGCCGCGACCCGAGGAGATCGAGCGGGTGGACGAGGTCCTCGACCTGGTGGGCATCGCCGACCGGGCCGATACTCCGGTCTCCGCCCTCGGCCTCGGGTCGTGCCGTCTGGTCGAGCTGGCCCGCGCCCTCGTCTCCGACCCGGTCCTGCTGCTGGCCGACGAGCCGTCCTCCGGCCTCGACATGCAGGAGACCGAAGAGCTGGCCCACGTACTCCGCACACTGCAACAGGAACGGGGTATGGCCGTATTGCTCGTCGAGCACGACTTGGCCATGGTCGGCGCCGTGGTCGACCGCACTCTCGTCATGGACCTCGGCTCGATGGTCGCCGAGGGCACCTTCGACGAAGTCATGGCCGAGCCCAGTGTGCGCAATGCCTACCTCGGGATAACCGAATGAGCGCCGATCCGAATTCGCCATCCCCCACCGCTCCGCCAGCGCTCGACGTCGAACATGTGAGCGCCTCCTACGGTCCCTACCGGGCGCTGTTCGACGTGAGCTTCACCGTCCCTGCCGGCGGCGTGACCGCATTGTTGGGCTCGAACGGGGCCGGGCAAGTCGACGGTGGCCCGGGTGGTGAGCGGGCTCTTGCCGAGCACGAGCGGGGTCATCCGGGTCGGCGGACGGGACGTGACCCGCAAGCCGGCCTTCAAGATCGCCCGGTGGGGCATGGCCCATGTCCCCGAGGGCCGAGGCATCTTCGCCAGTCTCACCGTGGAGGAGAACCTCATCCTCGCCTTCCGTCAGCGCCTGGGTCGCAAGCGGACGAGCGGCGCCCTCGAGCAGGCCTACGACGACGTTCCCGATCCTGGGTGAGCGGCGCAAGCAGCGAGGTGGGACCCTGTCGGGCGGCCAGCAGCGCCTGCTCTCGCTGGCCAAAGTGCTCATGGCACCGCCCGAGATTCTGGTGGCCGACGAGCTGTCCCTCGGCCTTGCCCCGGTCGTCATCGACGCCGTCTACGACGGGCTGCGGAGCATCAACCAGGCGGGAACCGCCCTTCTCATCGTGGAGCAGCAGGTGGACCGGGCCATCGGTCTGTGCCAACAGGCGGTGGTCCTCGAGCACGGATCCGTGGCGTTCTTCGGTCCATCCGACGAAGCCATGAAAGCGGTGGAGCAAGTGCTGGCCAGCCGGGGTGAGGCAGCAAGTTCGGTGGCCTGAGCGGTACGGAAGGCGACGCCTCGTCGACCCAGACCGACCCGAGGAGCGTGAGCCAAAAGCCAATGGCGACCGAGGAGTCCAAGCGAACGGGGCGGCCGAGGAGCGGGGTCGACGGCAAACCCGACACGGGTGGCCGAGCCGCAACCGGCAACGGTCGGTCGGGCCAAGGCGGAAGAGGCGGAAGGCCCCGCAATCCCGATACGTCGAAGCGCAGTGGGGGTGCTCGAGCCCCGGCCGCGGCCAACTGGGAAGACTCCCCCAGCAACGGTCACGAGGACAGCCCCGTCGGTGGGCCAGCGGCGCGACGGGCCCTTCGCAGCCAGGGCCGGCGAACCATGCGACGACTGTTGGACGCGGCCATGGAGGCAATCGATGAGCGCGGCTACCACAGCACCCGGGTCCAAGACGTCGTCGACATCGCCAACACCTCGCACGGGACCTTCTATCTCTACTTCTCGAGCAAAGAGGACCTCGTACGGGCCCTCACCATCGAGGCAGCCAACGAGGCAACCGACCTCAGTCGGGCCATGAGCGATGCCGGGGAATCGCCTGGACTTCGAAAGCTGGGATCGCCTCCGGACGTGGGTCGCCGGCTACTCGGTCCTCTGGGCCCGCTATGCCCCCCTCTTCCGTTCGTGGACCGATCTGGCGGCCATCGATCCCGGCGTCGAAGAACAGATTCGCCGCATGGTCCTCGCCCACACCGAGGCCGTGGCCAACCGCGTGGCCGCGGCGGCCAGGCCCGATGGCCTCGACCCCCATGTGGCCGGGACGGCGGTGGTCGCCATGCTCGATCGTTTCCACTTCCTGCAGGAGTTCGTCGGTCAGCAGGTCGACGACGTCGCTATCGACACGCTCACGACCATCATCCACCGGACCCTGTTCCCGGACCGCGGATGACGACAACTGCCGACAAGGCCGCCCACCCGGCCGAGGGCCTGGTGCGCACGACCTGCTGATCAGCCGATCAGCCGATCAGCCGAGCCGACCTCTACCGCCGTACCCGCCTCAGCCAGATCGGCGGAGTCGTTGTCCTCGGCATAGCGCAGACCCTGCACGTTGAACAGCCGGACCGACGGGCCCCGGGCCGGGTAGGGCCCCCAGTGCCAGGTGCCCTTCGCGAGCACGATGGCCTGCTGCACGGGCAGGGCGAACACTCGGATCTGGGCCGCGCCCTCCTCCGTTCTCGGGTCGGTGTCGGCCGGTGCGACGGCGATGACGGCATCGACGTCGAGGGGCATGACGACCTGGGTGTGGGTCAGGTGCCGGAAGAGGACCTCGCAACGCAGGGCACCGTCGGCGTCCGGAACCTCGTCTCGTCGGTGACCGATGATGTTGACGTGCGGGTCGGCCCACTCATAGTTGAGGCGGTTGTTCCCGTCCTTCGGGTCGGTGTCTGGGACGGGCAGCCATCCGAATGGCTGCCACGTCGGCTCGGAGATGGTCTCCGGCTCGATGCGGCGGGTGGTCTCGCCCACTGTTGTCTCCCCCGGCCAGCTTGCCCCGGCCTGATCTAACCTGACGTCCGTATCCGGTCGACTCTAGCCAGCGCCGCTCACGACATCGTGCGTGGGCCGCGACATCCAGGAGGTGCACATCCCAATGGCGATGGACGTTCGCAACGTGATCGATGCCGCTCCCATCGTCGAGCACAACGGCACCGTGCCCGTGTGGTGGATGGTCAATCCCCGCGAGATGCTGGAGCAGACCCAAGGCGGGTACCTCGAGCTGGTCAACGAGTTCGAGGTGCCGGGCGGCGGAGAGGTGTTCCCCCATTCCCATCCGACCCACGAGTTCTATTACGTGCTGACCGGTCGGGGCACGATGATCATCGGCGACGAGGAGCGGCCCATCGCCCAAGGTGACCTCGTCTACATCCCGCCGGACACCACCCACAGCCTCCGGCCGGTGAGCGACACGGCACCCATCCGCTGCTTCTGTTTCGCCATCGGCACCCCAGGGGCCGGACCCATCGATTACACCACCCACTGAGTGGGCCGGGTCCTCGTCACCCACCCGCTGCCCGCCGGCGGAACCGACTCGCTCGTCGCAGCCGGCCACGAGCTGGTCGAGCCGGACGGGCGCGGGAGCTGGCGACCTGGGCGCCAGAGGTCGACGCCATCCTCTGCCTGCTCACCGACCAGGTCGATGGCCACGTGCTCGGAGCCGGCGCCGCTGGCCGTCTGCGGGTGGTGAGCCTGGCCGCCGTCGGTTACGACAAGGTCGACGTCGCCGAGGCCACCCGCCTCGGCATCACCGTGTGCAACACCCCTGGCGTCCTCGACGAGTCCACCGCCGACCTCGCCTTCTTGCTCATCCTGGCCGCCAACCGGCTCTCCTCCGACGCCGAGCGCGACCTACGGGCCGGCACATGGCAGGGATGGGGCATCTCCGACCATTTGGGGACGCGACGTCTGGGGCACCTGTCTCGGACTGGTCGGCTATGGCCGAATCGCCCAAGCCGTGGCCCGGAGGGCGGCCGGATTCGGCATGGAGGTCATCCACCACACCCGCAACGACACCGGTGTCCCCGGCTACGTCGCCACCCTGGCCGAGCTGCTGGCCCGGGCCGACACGGTGAGCCTGCACGTACCCCTCACGTCCGGCCACCCACCACCTCATCGGAGAAGCCGAGCTGGCCGGCCATGAAGCCCACCGCGGTGCTGGTCAACACGGCCCGAGGCGCGGTGGTCGACGAAGAGGCGCTGGCCCGCGCGCTCGAATCGAGGTCGAGCTGCACGCCGCCGGCCTCGACGTCTACTCGCACGAGCCCGACCGTCGACCCCGCCCTTCTGGCCGCGCCCACGGACGGTGCTGCTCCCTCACATCGGCAGCGCCACCACCCGCACCCGCGGTGCCATGGCGGCCATGGCGGCAACGGCGATCTGCGACGTGCTGGCCGGGCGGGTGCCGGCCCACACGGTCACCGCCTAACGAATCCTCGACACGCCGGCGCGACATCGTCAGCGTCACGCCGAACGGCGGGCGAGCAGGTAGATGCGTTGCGACGGATGCTCATGGGCCAGATGGGATCGCTCCTCCGCCCGCTCGAGCGCGAACCCGGCGGCCACCACCTCATCGGTGATCTCCGAGCGCGAGTACAGGGCACCCCCGGTGGGCTGGATGTCGTGACCGAGGAACTCTTCAGTCACCACGTCACCCTCACCAAGGTGGGCGGCCACTAACAATGCACCACCGGGCCGCAGCACTCTCGCCACCTCACAAGCACATCCCTCAGCTCATGCCGAGGAACGTGCTGGATCGAATAGAAGGCAACGACCAGTGCCATGGCGCCGGCACCGAAGGGCAGCTGGCGCATGTCAGCCTCCGCCACTGGCAACTGGCGCCGGGCCCGGGCCACAGCCAGCATCCCGGCCGAGAGGTCGACGCCGATGGTCGGCACCCCACGATGGGCGACGCGGCACTCCAGCCACCCCTGTCCCGCACCCGAGGTCGAGGGCGATCCCACCACCTGCCACCGTGTCGGTGGCGGCCTCGAGCATGGCCCGGTCGAGCGGGAGGTGGTCGAGGTCGTCACCGAAGGCCGCCTCGTAATCCTCGGCCGCCACGTCGTAGGCGGCCCGCACGGCATGAGGCGAGAACGGGTCCACGGCGACAGTCTCGCGGGTCGGCCGCCGTCGCATGCCTACCCAGGATCGGTCGCGCTCAACTCCGGGCGTTCCACGCCATCCGGGCCGCCACAAACCACTCCCCGTCCATGAGGACGTCCCCACCGCCAATCTCAGAAGCGAGTTGCTCTCCGGACAGATACCGCTTGAAGATCTGATGGCGAGACCCGTCGGCCAGCTCCCGCTCCTGCCAGCGATCGGTCACGACCCCCGGCCGGAGCGCGGAGTCGACAACCACGAGCTCGGAAGCCAGTCGGCGCGCCTCAGCCAGAAAGGCCGCCCGCTCCACGGGCGGCAGATGACCGTAGAAGTGGCCGGTGAAGACGCGGTCGAACGCATGGTCGGCCACGTTGACGTGGAGCGCGTCGCCCATGATGACCAGTCCGTTGGGCAATCGCGACTGAGCCAGATCCACCATGGCGGCACTCTGATCGAGACCGATGACGAAACCTCGCAGATGGCTCGTGAGGAACCCTGTCCCACAGGCGATGTCGATGGTTCGAACAGGTGGCAGCGTCTCCACCAGCTCGACGAGAGCGGCTACCTCCTCGTGCCAGCCCGGCCGGTCCGTCTCGGCGTACCTACCGTCGCCCCGGTACCAATCGTCGTAATCCGGCGCTCGGCGGTGGTAATAGTGCGCGGTCCCGGAATCGGTGGCAAAGGCAGGCTCAATGGATGGCATTGACCCGATTCTGTCACCGGTTCGTCGCGTCCACCCCGACAGGGATCGTGCATCGGAACACGTTGCCTCGCCTCCATCAGGCCGGCGGTGCTACTGCGCTCGAACCTCGATCACGCCAACATCGAGGCCGAGCAACTCGACGGTGGTGGCCCCACTCCGCAGTGCCTCGAAGTAGGCGACCTCTTTGTCGGCCCGGGTCCGGCCGGCGCTCAGCACGTCGTCGAGGGTCGCGCCGGGCACGATGACCACACCGTCGACGTCGGCGACCACCCAGTCGCCGGGGGCCACGGTCGTCCCCGCGACCTCGACGGGTAGCCCGACAGAGCCGCGTTGGTTCTTGGTCGCCCCGCGGAGGGCCACCGTGGCCGAGAACACCGGGAAACCGTGGGCGGAGAGGGCGTCGACATCTCGGACCCCGCCGTCGATGACGAGGCCGGCCAGCTGCCGCGCCTCGGCGCCAGTGGTGAGCACCTCCCCCCAATAGCCGCGGTCGGGCACGTCTCCCACGTCGACGACCAGGGCATGACCGGGCGGGGCGGTGGCCACGGCCACGTGGATGGCCAGATTGTCGCCCGAGGCACAGCGCACGGGTACGGCCGGAGCCGCGAGCCGGGCGCCGGACCACGCCGGACGGATGCGCGGAGGGAGCAGACGGGCGCCCGACTCGCCCAGTGTGGCCGCGCCCAGAGTGAGGAGCTCGGCAGCCACCTCGCTGATCGGTCGGTCGCTCACCGTTCTACCTCCCATTCCGGAATCCAATTTCGGACGATCACGAGTCACCCGCCTTCGGGTCTGCGTCGGAGAGGGCCACCGTCACCTCGATCTCGACGGCCCCGCCGCGGGGCAGGGCTGCCACCCCCACGGCCGAGCGGGTATGACGCCCCGCCGCGCCGAACAGGTCGGCGAGAACGCCACTGGCGCCGTCGACGACCGCCGGCTGCTCGTGGAAGTCGGGGTCCGACGCCACGAAACCGGTGACCGTCAACACCCGCTCGATGCGGTCGAGGGATCCGAGCGCAACCTCGAGTACCGACAATGCGTTGAGGGCGCAAACGGCGGCCGCCTCGCGGCCTTGTTCGACGGTCACGTCGCGTCCGAGCGTGCCGACGCAGGTGAGGGCACCGTCGATGCGGGGCAGCTGACCCGACGTACGGGCAATGCCGCCGTGGACGACGACCGCGTCGAGAGGATCGTGTGGAGGATGCGGCCCGTGGAAGACGAGGCCGAGCTCGGTGGCCCGGGCGCGGATGCGGCCCGATCTCATCGGCGACTCGTCGGCATCACCCATTCGAACGCTCCTCCCCTTCGCTGGACGACCGTCGGGCCGGCGAGCCCGACGATGGTAACCCGCGGTTGCGGCCAGCCTGAAGCCGGTAACAGCGCCCGAAACGCCATCACCGCCCAGTAGCCGGCCCGGGTCGATAGTGTCCACGCCCGTGCCACGTCTCCGCATTACCCGTCCAGTCGCACCCGTCGCATGAAGATCGGCATCGCCCTCGGAACAGTGCGGCCGGATCGCTGGGCCGAGGTGACCGAAGAGGCCGACCGGTTGGGCTTCGAGTCCGTGTGGCTGCCCGAGCACCTGGTTCTGCCGGTGGCAACCGAGGGCAGCCCCTATGCCGGCGTCGACCACCCTCCTGTCCCACCGGAGGTGCCGGTCCACGACGCCTTTGCCTACCTGTCCTTTTTGGCCGGCCGCACGCAGCAAATCCGCTTCAGCACCCACGTCTTCAACATCGGGCTGCGGCACCCCTTCGTCACGGCCCGGGCGGTGACCACCCTCGACATCGTCTCGGGCGGCCGGGCCATGTTCGGCGTCGGCGCCAGTTGGTTGGCGGCCGAGTGGGAGGCGGTGGGCCTTGACTTCTCCACCCGGGGTCGGCGGGTCGACGAGGCCATCGCCGTCTGCCAGCAACTATGGAGCGAGCCGGTCATCGAGCACCACGGCGAGTTCTTCGACTTCTCTTCCGTCGCCTTCGAGCCCAAACCCGTCCAGAAGCCCTGGCCACCGATCCACATCGGCGGGGACGGCCCGGCTGCGCTGCGCCGGGCGGCCACGGTCGGCGACGGGTGGATCCCCATGAACCACTCGGTCGACCAGATCCCCGCCGACGCCGCCCGGATCGCCGTTCTCCGGGAGGCGGCCGGACGTCCGGGAGTGACCGAGATCACCATGGGCATCGACGCCGACCTCGAACGGCTGCGGGGGGCGGCGGCCGCCGGTGTGGGTCGTGCCCTTGTCCGTCCCTGGACGCGGGGCAGCGAGACCATCGACGGGCTGCGCCGGTTCGCGGACGAGGTGCTCGAGGATGCCAAGTCACTCGAGGTGGCCGCGCCGGCCTGATAACGGGCATCCGGGGGGCACGACGACTTGGTCTCACCCGAGCCGTTGCCACCCGAGGGCGGCGTCATGGATGTCACAGTGTGCCGGTGACCATCAACGTCAAGGAACGGAGACCCCGGCGAGTCGTCATCGCCTGCGTCGGCTTCTCGGGTGCGGCGCTGTTGTCCGCATGCGGATCTTCGACGGCCAGTCCGCCGTCGCCGCACCCTGCGACGACGAGCACGACGGCGGCGCCTTCTGGGGGCAACGCCTCGACCACGTCGTCGACGACAGCCGTGGCCGCCACGACCCCGACATCGGCACCACCTTCGACGGCCCCCTCCTCCATTCCCACCGTCACCTTCGGCAGCTGGACCGGGACCCGGCCGACCATCATCTACTTCTCAGGCGACAGCGGGAACATCGTCTCGGGGCTCACCTGGACGTCCTGGACGAGCCAGTCGGCCGTGGGTCACGGCACCTGGGGCTACGAAAGCTGTGATCCCAACTGCGCGCAGGGCAGCGTGACTCCCTACCCGGCGACCATCTCCGTTTCGGATCCGGTGGGCGGCCGGTTCACCCATGTCACGGAGGCCCAGAGCGGCATCCACGGGAACATCTTCACCTTCACACTGCCGAACCCCAGCCTGAGCGCTTCGTAAGCCGAGCGGCTCACAGCCAGTTCGAACCGCTCAGACCCCGCCTACCTCGAGGAGGTCCTCCCCGAAGACGATCTCGCCGTCGAAGTGTTGACGGGCGATGGCCATCCACTCCTCCGCCGACCCCGGAGCCGGTGTCGGGATCTGGTGGGTGAGCACGAGGGTGCGAACGCCGGCCTTGGACGCGGTCGTGGCCGCCTGCTCGACGGTTGAGTGGTAGTCGATCGTGTCACGGAAGCGCTGCATCGGGACCATCGACACCAGGTCGTCGCGCAACACGGTCTGCACGTAGAGGTCCGCTCCGCGACAGAGCTCGTCGAGACCGGGGCACGGAAGCGTGTCACCGGCCACGACCGCTGAGGAACCGTCGTGCTCGAACCGGTAGGCCAGGGTGGGCTCGACCGGCCGGTGGTCGGTGGCGGCCGCCATGACCCGGACCGAACCGTCGTCCCAGATGGTGCCGGGCGAGACCTCGCGGACCGACACCTGGGGCTCCCAGGTGAGGTCGGCGTGGTGGGCCAGGCGATAACCGATGTCGGGAGCCAGCGAGGCGAGCACCCCGTCGACCACCTCCGCGGTACGGGGCGGGCCGATGACCTCGAGGGGTAGGGCCTGCGGGCTCATGACCCACTGGGTGGTCACGACGTCACCCAAGTCACAGATGTGATCGCTGTGGAGATGGGTGAGCAGGACGGCATCGCACATGAGAGGGAGGACGCCGGCGGCCACCATCCGCATGCACACGGCCCGTCCGGCGTCGACCACGAAGACACGCTCGCCCGCTCGGACCAGGGTCGACGGGCCGGCCCGACCGGCGTCGGGCAGGGGGTTGCCCGTGCCTAAAAGGACGACCTTCACGCTCACTGGCCCCGCCTCCTTCGCTGCGACGACGGGGGCCATCTTGCCGCCCTCTCCGCTGATCGGCCATGCTTCCCGTTCGGCAGGGGCCGGGACGGGGCCGCAGCCGAGGACGCACGAGAACGGGAGGAACCATGGGAATGCTCGACGGCAAGGTGGCCATCGTGACCGGGGCGGGACGAGGCATCGGCCGCGAGGAGGCCCTGCTGCTCGCCTCCGAGGGCGCAAAGGTCGTCGTGAACGACGTCGGGGCGGCGCTGACCGGTGAGGGCGGCGACAAGCACCCGGCCGAGGAGGTCGCCGACCTCATCAAGTCGGGCGGCAGCGACGCGGCCGTCAATGCCTCCGACGTGAGCTCCTGGCAGGGCGCGAAGGACCTCATCGACCAAGCCGTCGACACCTTCGGCCAGCTCGACATCCTGGTCAACAACGCCGGCATCCTCCGGGACAAGATGAGCTTCAACATGGACGAGTCGGACTGGGACGACGTCATCCGTGTTCACCTGAAGGGCCACTTCGCTCCTGCCCACCACGCGGCCGTCTACTGGCGGAACCGGTCGAAGGCCGGCGAGGACGTCTACGGACGCATCATCAACACCTCGTCGGAGGCCGGCCTGTTCGGCAACGCCGGCCAGGCCAACTACGGGGCGGCCAAGGGTGGCATCGTCTCGCTCACCTGGGTCCTCGCCCGCGAGCTCGAGCGCTACGGCGTCACCGTGAACGCCATCGCACCCCGGGCCCGCACCCGCATGACCGAGGACCTCTTCGGCGGCATGGTTCAGCAGACCGAGGGCTTCGACAAGTTCGACCCGAAGAACGTGGCCCAGCTCGTCACCTTCCTCGCCACTCCGGAAGCGTTCGACATCTCCGGACAGATCTTCGTCGTCTACGGCGGTGACATCTGGGCCATGGGTGGCTTCCACCCGTGGGCGAGCTCCATCGCGAGTCGATGTGGTCGCCGGAGGATCTGGCCAAGGCCAAGGGTGAGCTGTTCAAGGACGCCCCGTCGGGGGTGCCCCCCTTCGCCATCACCTGAGTTCGGTCGGGCGGCTCGAGGAGGCTGCCCGGACGGGCAGTGTCAGCCCCGGCTCGGCACCGCGGCGGTGGCCGAGCCGACCACCTTCTCCTCGCCGTCGTCGTTGACCAGCCGCACGTCGAGGTCGACCAGGTGGTCGGCGCCCTCGGTGCGCTTGCCGCTGACGACGATTCGGGTGGAGAGCTTCTCGTCCGGCCAGGTCTGCTTGGCGAAGCGAACTTGGTACCGGCGCACGTTGCCGATGCCCACGAAGTCGGTGATGGCCGTGCCCAGGAAGCCCATCGAGAACATCCCGTGTCCGAACACGCTGGGCTGGCCGGCTGCCTTGGCCTTGACCTCGTCATGGTGCATGGGGTTGAAGTCGTAGGACGCCCCTGCGTAACGCACGAGGTCCGTGCGATCGAGCACGTGGCTACGCACCGGCGCCTCCTCGCCTTCCTTGATGTCCTCGAAGTACCGCACCGCGTCACCCATCGCTCAGACCTTTCTCATCGGAGGCCACCCAAAACCTTACCGTCAGCGACCACGTGCTCCTCAGCCTCTCCTGCACCGCTCACCACCCCTTGAAGGTCGGCGAACGCCGCTCGGCGAAGGCAGTCAGGCCCTCGCGGCAGTCCTCGGTGCCGACGATGAGCTCCTGGGCCGCCGCCTCGTCCCAGAAGGCGGTGGCCCGATCGGTGTCGAAGGACTGGTTGGTCAGGTGCTTGGCCATGGCGATGGCCTTGGTGGGGCCGGACGCCAACCTGTTGGCCCACTCGGCCGTCAGCGACTCGAGGTCGTGGCGCGGGACGACCCGGTTGACCAGTCCCATCCGCTCGGCCTCCCGGGCCGGCACCTCGTCCCCGAAGAAGAACAGCTCCTTGGCCCGCTGCAGCCCGATGAGCCTCGGCAGCAGGTAGGCGCCACCGGCGTCTGGTCCGATGCCGCGCCGCACGAAGACGGCGAGGAAGCTGGCCTCCTCGGCCGCCAACACGAGGTCACAGGCCATGGCCAGATGCAGCCCACCCCCGGCGGCGGTGGCGTTGACGGCGGCGATGACCGGCTTCTCACAATCGAGCACCGAGGCCACCAGTCGCTGCCAGCCTTCGCGGATCATGCGAGCGGCTTCTCCGACCGTTCGGGCCGGCGCACCCTCGGGGCGTTCCTCGTCGCTCGGCTGCGGGCGCAGGTCGGCCCCGGTGCAAAAGCCTTTCTCGCCGGTTCCGGTCAGGACCACGGCCCGCACGCGGAGGTCGGCGGAGGCTTCTTCGAACCATTCGGTGAGCTCGTCGCGCATGGCCGTCGTCAGCGCGTTGCCGGCCTCGGGCCGGTTGAGTGATGAACCAGGCGACCCCGGCGTCGACCCTCCGGAGCAGCGGTCGTTGGGCGCCGGCGTCTGCCGCTTTCGCCATCAGCTCCGGTGGATGATGTTCATCCGCGACGTGCACACGGGCGTCGCCCGTCTCGCGCTCGCTCCAGGCCGTCTCCATCACCACGAAGGTCATGGTGCGCCCTTTCGACTCCTTGCGATAGGCGTCGACCACTTTGCCTTCGCCCACCAGCACGTCGCCGGCCAACACCGGCCGCTCGTAGGTGAACTCCTGCTCGCCGTGGAGGATGATCCCGCCCCCGGCCATGAGCGGGCCGAGCACTTCGGCCATGGGGTTGTCGCTCGGGTCGCTACCGGCCGGCTGGAGCTCGGGGTAGGCGCCGAAGTTGTTCATCACACCGGGATAGGTCGGCGGGGCCGGGATGCCGGGCAGCCCCGCCTCGGCCGCCGCTCGCGGCGTCGCGGTAGATCGGGCTCCGGTCCAAGACGGCGTCGGCGAAGACGGCGATGTGGCCCCGTTCGACGGCCACGACGGTGGTGCCCGTCGGTCGGCCGATGATCTGATCCAGAACGTCGTCTGCCACTGCTGCTCCCTCTCCCCGACCTTGATCCTCAGGTGGCCGAACTTGCTCCCGAGGACCACCGCCCGGGCACCCTAACGCGCCGGTCGGTGACCTGTCCGCCCCGGCCGTCCGTCGGGCCCGCTCGTATACTCGCCGCCCATGGCCAAGTCCGACTCCTTGCGGGTCGGTCGCATCGTCCGGGTCCTCACCGACTTCGTGCGCCCCGCCCGCAAGGGGCCGAGCACATCGCTCGAGGTTGCCGCCTACCACGTGCACGGCGAGCCGGTGTCCTACGACGTGGCCGTCTCCGCCGCCTTCGAGCCGTTCGCAGTCGGAGAGGCCTGGGGACCGGCCTGGGACACGACCTGGTTCCGGCTGCGCGGTCACATCCCGGACGAGTGGGCCAAACGGGAGGTCCGCCTCGGGTTCGCCATCGGCAACGCGGGCGAGACCGGCTTCGGCGCCGAGGCGCTCCTCTACCGCGACGGCGTGCCCGTCCAGGGGCTATCGCCCAACCACCGGCACCATCGGCTCACCGACTCCGCCGGTGGGTGGCGAAGAGATCGAGCTGCTACGTCGAAGCGGCGGCCAACCCGCCGTCCCCCTTCGGAGCCAACCCCTGGCCGCTGCTCATGGCCGAGCCCCACGGCGCCCCGCAGTTCACACTGGCCAAAGCCGACCTCCACGTCGTCGACCCAGCCTTCGAGGACTTCTACAACGACTTCCGGGTGGCGGTCGAGCTACTGCTCGAGCTGCCCGAAGGCGAGGCTCGACGAGCCCGCCTGCTCGCCGGGCTCGAGCGAGCGGTCGACCGCATCGAACTCCCCGAGGTGGGCACGAGCTGGCAGGCGGCATCCCCGCTGGTGCGGTCATTGCTCGAGGAACGGGCCTCGGCCTCTGCACATCAGGTCAGCACGGTCGGCCACGCCCACTTGGACACCGCCTGGCTCTGGCCGGTGCGCGAGACCGTGCGCAAGGCGGCCCGCACCTTCGCCACCGTGTGCGACCTCATGGACCACTATCCCGAGTACCGGTTCGTCATCTCGCAGGCCCAACACCTGGCCTGGATGCGCGACCACTACCCCGCGCTCTTCGAGCGCATCCGCAAGCGCGTGGCCGAAGGGCCGCATCGAGCCCACCGGCAGCATGTGGGTGGAGGCCGACTGCAACATCCCGTCGGGCGAGTCCCTGGTACGCCAGATCGTCTTCGGCAAGCGGTTCTTCCTCGACGAGCTCGGCGTGGAGACGGAGGACGTCTGGCTGCCCGACGTCTTCGGGTACTCGGCAGCACTGCCCCAGATCATGCGACTCGGCGGGGCCCGGCGGTTCCTGACCCAGAAGCTGTCCTGGAACCAGTACAACGACATGCCCCACCACACCTTCTGGTGGGAGGGGATCGACGGGTCACGGGTCCTCACCCACTTCCCGCCGGCCGACACCTACGGCGGGGCGGTGAGCGCCCACGAGCTGCGCTACGGAGTGGCCAACTTCCGAGACCACGAGCACGTGAACCGCTCCCTCTACTTGTTCGGTTACGGCGACGGAGGTGGCGGTCCCACCGACGCCATGCTCGAGTCGGCCCGGCGCCTGGCCGACTCCGATGGATTGCCGCAGCTCACCATGGAAGGGCCGCGGGCCTTCTTCGACAAGGTGGAGGAGGAGATCGTCGAACCGGCCGTCTGGGTGGGTGAGCTCTACCTCGAGCACCACCGGGGCACCTACACCTCCCAGGCCGAGACCAAGAATGGCAATCGCCGCGGCGAGCTCGCCCTGCGCGAAGCCGAGGCGTGGTCGACCATCGCCGCCGAGCGAGTCGACGGCGATCGACTGGATGCGGCGTGGCGGATGCTGCTCATCAACCAGTTCCACGACATCATCCCCGGGTCGGGGATCCACTGGGTCTACGAGGACACGCGAGCCGAGCTGGCCGAGGTGCGCCGAACGGCCGATGAGATCGCCGATGCATCGCGCACCGCGCTGTCCGACTCGGTCGACACGGCCGGCCTCGTGTACCCAGTGGTGGTATGGAACTCGCTCTCACGGGCGCGCGACGACCTCATCGAGGTCGACGTGCCGACCGGTGCCACCGTGGCCCGCGGGCCCGACGGCGTCGCTGTCCCACTCCAGCCTGTCGGGAGCGGACGGGCCATCTTCCGTGCCCGGGTGCCCGCCTTCGGCTATCGAACCTACGATCTGGTTGCCGGCGAGCCCAACGAAGAGCTGGCTCCGGCCGAGGCCGGCCCACGGCACCTGGCCAACGGCATCCTCCGAGTCGAGCTCGACGACAACGGGCTCCTCTCCTCGATCATCGACGAGCGGGTCGGCCGCCAGGTGTTGGCCGAGGGGAAACGCGGCAACCTGCTGCAGCTGCACCCCGACTACCCCAACTTCTTCGACGCCTGGGACATCGATGCCACCTACCGCCGGCGGGCCCAGGACCTCATCGACGTGGACGCGGTCGAGGTCAGCGAGTCCGGGCCCGTGCGGGCCAGCCTGCGCATCCGCCGTTCGTTCGGTACGTCCTCGATCATCCAGACCGTGAGCCTGGTGGCCGGATCGCCGGTCGTCCGCGTGGACAACGAGGTCGACTGGCAGGAGCGCAACCGGCTCCTCAAAGTGGCCTTCCCGGTGGCCGTGCACAGCCCGAGGGCGACCTACGAGATCCAGTACGGCCACGTCGAGCGGCCCATCCACGCCAACACCAGCTGGGAGGCGGCCCGGTTCGAGGTCTGCGCCCACAAGTGGGCCGACTGGTCGGAGGCTGGCTACGGGGTCGCCCTGCTCAACGACTGCAAGTACGGCTACGACATCACCGATGCGGGCATACGGCTCTCACTTCTGCGCAGCCCGACCTGGCCCGATCCGGAAGCCGACCGGGGCACCCACCACTTCGCCTATGGGCTGCTCCCCCACGTGGGCGACCTCCGCGCCGCCGGCGTCGTCGACGAGGGTTACCGGTTCAACGTTCCCTTGCAAGCCGTGCCGACCGCTGCCCATGCCGGCACCCGGCCGCCCGAGGGATCCTTCGTCAGCGTCGATGCGCCCAACGTCTGTGTCGAGGTCGTGAAATCTGCCGACGATGGCTCCGGCGCCACCATCCTCCGGCTCTACGAGGCGTGGGGAAGCCGGGGGCCGATGACCGTCACCTGGGCCGACGACCTCCGCCGAGCGGCCCGCACCGATCTGCTCGAGCGAGAGCTCGGCCCCCTCGAGGTGGACGGGGCATCGGTGCGGCTGGAGCTCCGGCCCTTCGAGATCGTCACCATCCGCCTCGAGCCGGCCTGAGCTCGACGACTCCGGACGGCTCAGCCGCCCGGAGCTGCCCCCACCGGGGGAAGCCCGTGGGCCGGGCTGCCCCGAGACCGCCAGGCCTCATAGCGATCGAGGAATCCTTGGCCGAAGGGATCCTCACCGACGAGGGGCATGGCCGCCCGCCAGACGGCGAGATCGTCGGGGGCCAGCTCGGCCGCCCGCTCGGCGTGCCGGCGGGTGGTGGGCTCGTCTCCGCGGCGATGGGCCTCAGCCGCCACCCGGAAGTGCAACCGAGCCAGCACCTCGTCCTCCGAGAGGTCGGCAACGGCACCGGCGGCCTCTTCTGGGCTGATCGGAACCGATCCGTCGGCGACCCAGCGCCGGACCTCTTCGAGGTGGGGACCAGATGGGATGCCGGTGAAGTCGACGAAGAGGTCGCTGCCATGGGCGGCCCCGGGGGGTCGCACGATGCGCCCGTCCTCCGCGATCCACACCACGGTGGGGACGTTGGAGATGGCGAACATTTCGGGAAGCTGGCGTTCCGGGTCGTAGAGCACGGGCATGGTGATGCCTTCGACAAAGGGACGGACAGCGTCCGGATCGACGTCGAGGGCCACCGCCGACGACGGTGAAGCCGAACGGTGCGAGCTCGTCGTGCAACTCCTGCCACCCGGGGAGGTCGTAGCAGCAGCCGCACCAGCTGGCGAAGGCGACGAGCAGTCGCTTGCTGCCGTGCCACTCGTCGAGCCGATGGACGCACCCCGTCGAGATCGGGTAGTTCGAGGTCGGGAGCAACGAGATCTCGCAACACCCGTCGTCGGACCTCGGCCGGTCGAGCCAACGCGCCGATGCCGGCCTCGACGTCGATCACCGCCGACCGGTCGAGGACGGCGGCCACGGCCAAGAGGTCGATCCGACCGTCAGTGTCGAGGAGGTCATCGGCGGTGGGCACGCAGACGTCGCCCCGGCACAAGCCACGGTCACGCAGATGCCACCCGAGGGCGACGACGAGTTGGTCCGGCTCGAGCAGGAAGGTGCCGCGGGCTTTGTCGATGACGGCGTCGACCGTCGTGGCATGTTCGTCGATGATGGTGACGGTGCTCATGCGTTCCCACTCTCGGCGCTGTCCGCCCGTCCCGTGGGGGCCGGGGTCGCCGTCGTGGGTACCAGACCCGCCGCCGTCGCGGAAGCGGCGGCTCCGGGCCCGGAAGTCGCCTTCGTCGGACGGGGTCGGTTGGGCCGGCGAGAAGAGAACGACACCTCCCGCCGGAGTGGTGGAAGCTGCCTGTTGCACCGCCTCCTCCAGCGTCTCGGTGCGGGTCACGTTGACCCGACCGCCACCAGGTGCGCCAGCGATGGCCTCGGCAATGGGGAGACCGCCCGCGCCCGACGAGCATCACCGCCGGGACGGGCACCCGCTCGGCCAGAGACAGAGCCAACGCCGTCATGTCGACGCCTCGATCAGCCCCGCCCGAGACGAGGGTGAGGTGGCGCCCATCGAAGGCGTCGACCGATGCCAGGGTGGCGAACGGATTCGAGGCCAGAGCATCGTCAACGTAGGTCACCTGGCCATTTTCGCCGATGACCTGGCAGCGTGACGGAAGGCCACCGAACCCATCCACTGCCTCGGCCACCGCCTCGGCCGGCGGTGGCCGGCCGTCGAGGAGAAGCACCCCGGCGATGGCGCCACACAGATTCCATCGATTGTGACGACCGGGAAGCCGCAAGGCCCCGGCCTCGACCATGGGCTGCCCGTCGGCTCTCACGACTCCCGACTGGTCGGTCACCACTCGGCCGGAGGGCCCGTAGAGCAACCGGTTGTGGTGATCAGCGGTCCGGGAGACGGCGTCGTCACTGCCGGCGTTGACCGCCAGCGCCCCGGGAGTGCCGGCCCGGAGCAGCCGGAGTTTGTCCCGGTAGTAGGCCTCCACCCCCCGTGCCAGTCGAGGTGATCGGGGGCGAGGCTGGTGAGGACGCACACCTTGGGCGTGGTCGTAACGTCGACCGCCTGGTAGGAAGAGACCTCAACGACGTAGGCGTCCGCTCGGGGGCGGTCGTAGGTCTCGGTCACGGGCACGCCGATGTTGCCCACCAGTTCGACGCGTGCGACCCGTCGCTCGGAGGATGGCGGCGCTGAGTGATGCCGTCGTGCTCTTGCCCTTGGTACCGGTGACGGCCACCATCGGCGCGTCGGCGTAATCGGCCAGCCAGACGGCCATCGCCGTGGTCACCTTGGCGCCGGCACGCTCGGCCGCGGCCAGCTCGGGGCGGTACCGGCTCACGCCCGGAGAGCGGACGACGACGTCGGTGGCTGACCAGTCCATCTCGCCTGGGGCCACGACCTCGGCGCCGACAGCGACATCGGTGCCAACCGGGTCGTCATCAACGAGCACTGGCTCCTGGCCTCGGGCCCGCAACAGGCGCAGCACCCCGCTCCCCTCCCGCCCGAGTCCCCATACGGCGACCCGTCGTACCGACAGCTCATCGAGGTTCATCGTGGGACTGCCACCAGCGGCACCTCAGCGTCGACCGCACGCCCGTGCGGTCATCGGGTCTGGGCCATGAACCGGGCCACGCAATCAGCCACTTCGTGGTCGGGGAAGGCCAGCTCGGGGTCGGGAGCGAGGAGGGCAACAACATCATCGTCGGAGACGGCCGCCCGGGCCTGCTCGGCGAGGGCCATCACGACGGGCGAGTCCCGCCACTCATCGTGCGCGGTCAGCATGCGCAGGGCCACCGCCGACTCGCGCCGCTCGCCGACGCACTCGAACGGTTTGTCGACGGTTGACATCAAGGCGGCAAACCCGGGAACCTCGGCCGGGTCGGCAAAGAGATCGGTCCCCATAATGAAGGAGAGCGCCCCACGGGTGAGAAAGGGGGCGAGCATAAGAGCGACGAACCGGCACTTGGCGCACTGGCCGCACCAGCCATCGGTCGCCCCTCCACTGCGCCGGAAGACGGTGTTGCAGCTGCAGAAGGTGGGGTGATAGCGGTCGAGGGCAGCGAAGGAACGACTGATGGCCAGCTCCGAATAGGGACGAAGGGCCGACCCGTAGCGTCAGTTCGGCGTCGACCGACGAAGCGACCAGACCGCGCAACAGCTCCTCGAACTGGCGGCTCTTCGAGTACTGATGGTTGACCGGCACTCCGTCCACCATCACCGTCTCCTCGCTGGCCGAACGCTCGATGGCCATGGCGATGGTGTCGTAGCCGTAGATCGAGGCGCCGAGCACACCGATGAGCGACACGATGGCCGTGATGGGGACATGCCCGTTGAGGGCTCCGTTTTGATTGAGGCGGCTCAGCTCCGGGGACAGCGTGCGTCGGGCCACCAGTAGGTCGAGCCCGGCTTGGCCGGCGAGGTCGACGACGAGTGGATGCGGATCGACGGCGAACAGCCGCGGCTGAAGGGGCCGGAGGGCCTCGGCCAGGACGAGCGAGTCCTTGCCCCCACCGATGGGCACGACCAAGCCATTGGGCCGGTTCCCGAATCGGCCCTCACGCCGGCCTGCCCGCCCGACCGGTGTGGAAGCGAGCGTCACCGGATCGGAGACGATGGTCACCGGCCGTGGCACCGGGAGTCCGTTGACGACGGCGAACTCGCGGAGCCCGTCGTCGTAGAGGTGCCGGTGGAAGTCCGCCTCCTCGGCGGTCAGGCCTCCCCCGTCCACGATCACCACCGCCGGGGCAGCCGCCTTGTAGTAGCTCGTTCCGGCCGCGATGTGCAGGTGCAAGAGCGCTCGATCGAGCCGTGGGTCGTCGGCCCGGACCGCTGCACCGGGCGGCGTCTCGAAAGTGATGGATCTCGACGAAGGCCGGACCCTCGTCGAATCGGTAGCTCAGGGTGGCCGTGCGTGCCTCAGGGTCGAAGGACCGAGCGGCGACGTGGAAGGCGGTGACCGCAGCGGGGTCGAACCGGCCGTCGGCGTCCATGGCCGGACCAGGGTACCGGTGGGCCACCCGCTGGCCACCGCCCACGGTCAGGGCGAGCTCACCTCTCCGGCGACGTCTCCGGCGGCTTCGGTCGAAGATGGTCCACGATGGCCAGCCTGCTCCCGGTCGATTGGATGACCCATACGTCTCCCTTCTGCAGGCGGCGGGGCGGTGATTCTCCGTCCTTCGCTTCGCCCAGGGCCTCGAGGACGGCTTGGGCAACATCGCCGTGCGTGCAGAGAACGGCCGCCTCGCCGGCCATCCTCTCCATGAGGCGGATGGTCTCCTCGCCATGGCCTTCGGCCAGTTCCTCGATCGATTCGACGGGCAGTCCGAGCGCCTCGGCCGTGGGCTGCACGGTGGCGCAACAGCGCACGTACGGGCTGGAGAGGATCCGCTGCGGCCGGTGGGCGGTCAGCAATGGGACGAGGGCGCTGAGCCTGGGCCGATCCCCGTTTGGAGAGCGGCCTCGTCCGGTCGTCCCCCTTGTAAGCGCTCCGCCGGCCGGCGTGGCCATGGCGGACCAGCAGGATCGGCATGCCGCGATGCTGCCATGCAGGACATGGGACATCGGTGATGGCGAACGGGCACCGCCCGGCGGCCCGCCGTTCCGGGCACGGGCGGCGGGGTCGGCCCCTACGAGTTCACACATCGTTCATTTTGAGCGGAGGCTGGAGGGCGGCGGCGGCCCCGGCATTGACGGCCGGGATGGGGCGGGCACGGCCGGGTCCGACCGCCGTGGTCGAGCGATGAGAGCATGGGGCGATGGACGCCAAACGGGCCGTCTTCGTCGGCTTCGAAGGCGTCCGTCTCGTGGGGGACGTGTTCGGGGAAGCCAGACGACCCCCCGGTCCTCTTCCTCCACGGTGGCGGCCAGACCCGCTTCGCCTGGGGTCGGAGCGCGGCCAACGTCGCCGCGCAGGGATGGCGGACGGTCACCCTCGACCTCCGTGGCCACGGCGAGAGCGACTGGGCGCCCAACGGCGACTATTCCTTCACCGCCTTCGGGGCCGACTGTCTGGCCGTGGTCGACGCTCTCGGAGCACCGCCCGGTGCTCGTGGGTGCTTCTCTCGGTGGCATGTCAGCTCTGCTGGCCGAAGGGACCAGCGACCGCCCGGTCTCGGTCGGACTGGTCCTCGTCGACATCACCGCCAAGACGAACCCGGAAGGCATCGAGCGGATCTCCGCCTTCATGCGCTCCGGCCTCGGCGGGTTCGGCTCGTTGGAAGAGGCGGCCGATGCAATCGCCGCCTACACCCCGCACCGACCGCGGCGAGTGAACCCGGAAGGCTTGCGCAAGGTGCTCCGCCAGCGCGACGGCCGCTGGTACTGGCACTGGGACCCGGCGTTCATTCTTCGACCGGAACGAACCGAGGTGGTCCCCGACCGGCTTCTCGGCCTCCTCGACGTGGCCATGGACAACATCAGTGTCCCCACGCTGCTCGTCCGTGGGCTCCTGAGCGATGTCGTGAGCCAGGAAGGGGTGGACGATCTGTTGGCCCGCATCCCGGGCTCGACGGTGGTGGACGTGGACGGTGCCGCCCACATGATCGCCGGCGACCGCAACGACGTCTTCTCCGACGCGGTCATCGACTTCCTCGAAGAGCGCATCCGACCCCTGATCGCAGATGGGGGGTCCGAAAGGCCATCGGCGTGACGCCCCGGCCTCGCAATCCGGCTCACTGCCGCAAGCTGGGCCGGTCAGGCCGATGCCCGCGACCCCGCCGTCGGCTCCCGGCCCTCGGGAAAGGCCCGCACCATGTTGTCCTGCACGAAGGATGCCACCAGTCGTCCGTCCTCGGTGAAGATGTCGGCCCGGCCGTAGGAGCGGCCGCGACCGGCATAGGGGCTCCGATGGGCGAGGAGGTGCCACTGCCCGGCGTCCACGGGCTCGTGGAAGGTCAGCGTGTGGCTGAGCACACTGGTGGAAATGGCGGTATGGGCCATGGATTGGCCAACGCCGGCGTGTGGTCGCATGGCCGTGCCGATGAGGAACCCGTCGGTGGCGTAGGCGAGGAGCGCCTGACCGATGACTCCGGTTGTCGCCGGGGCCCGGAATCGGCTCCAGACGTACAGCTCGGCCGGCCCCACGGCGTCCGGGTCGCCGATGTCGACGCCGCCGACCACGCGAATCTCCCAGGGGCCGTCCTCCGATCCAGACGGGACAGCCTCCGTCGGCCCGTCCACGTCCGGGGCCGAGTCGGCGTGGCGAATGAGGTCGGGTTCGGCCGCGCTCAGCAGTGCAAGCGACCGACTGCACACTCGATCACCCTGGGCCACCGTCACCGTCACGCTGGCGAGAGCGCGGCCGAGGTGCACCGGTTCGACATGGATGTCGAGCAGGCGGTCGGGGGCGGCGCCGCGGGCGAACACCGTCTGCACCGACTTGACCTCCTTGGTGGGATCGGCGGTTGCCGCGGCCACGATGCTCTGAGCCAATAGCTGGCCTCCGAACACGACTCCGCCAAAGCGGGTGGCGACGTTCCCCGCCCGAAAGCGCCCATCGCCGAGCGGCGCCAGCTCGAGCGCGCTGGGCAGGTCGGGCCGCAGTGAGCTATCGAGCGCGACCGGCACCGGGGCCTGACTCACTCACGAATTGGCCACAACGTGCTCGAGGTAGTCAGCCAGCTTCTTCTTGGCCTCGTCGCGCTTGGCCGGAAGGTGAGCTGTGGGCCACAGGCCCGGTGCCGGCTCATAGCCCTTCAGCACCTCGCGGGCCACGGTGATCTTGTGCACCTCGGTTGGACCGTCGACCACGCTCATGATCGGCGCCATCCACCACATCCCGGCGAATGGCATCTCGTTGGAAACACCGAGCGCGCCGTGGGCGTGCATCGAACGCCACACCGCGTCGTGCACCACCTTGGGGGTGAGGACCTTGATGGCGGCGATGTCCTTGCGCACCTTGGCGTAGTCCTTGGTGCTGTCGATCTGCCATGCCGTGTACAGCACGAGCAGCCGGAACTGTTGCAGCTCGGCGTAGGAGTCAGCGATGTCACCCTGGACAAACTCCTTGCGGGCCAACAGGCTGCCTTGTGTCTCGCGGCTGAGCACCCTCTCACAAAGCAAGTCGAGGGAACGCTGGCAGACGGCCACCGTTCGCATGGCGTGGTGGACGCGACCTCCGCCCAGCCGGGTCTGAGCGATGACGAATGCCTGGCCCTCGCCGCCGAGCAGACTGTCGGCCGGTAGTCGGACGTCGTCGTAGTGGATGAGTGCGTGCATCCCCTCGTCCTCCGACTCGCCGGCCAGCCCGGTGTTGCGCACAATGTCCACCCCAGGTGTGTCGGTTGGCACCAGGAACATGGACGCACCCTGGTACACGCTCACGTCGGGATCGGTGATGGCCATGACGATGAGAAAGGCGGACGTGCGGGCGTTGGACGAAAAATACTTCCAACCGCTCAAGACCCAGTCATCTCCGTCACGCACAGCCCGGCAGGTGAACTGCTTGGGGTCGGAGCCGGCCTGCGGCTCGGTCATCGAGTAACTGGAGAACACCTCGCCCTCGAGGAGTGGTTGGAGGTAGCGGGCCTTCTGCTCGTCGGTGCCGTAGTGAGCGATGATCTCGGCGTTTCCGGTGTCGGGTGCCTGGGTGCCGAAAACGATGGGGGCCCAACCGGAAGTGCCCAGGATCTCGTTGAGCAGTGCCAGTTTCACTTGCCCATAGCCTTTGCCCCCGAGCTCCGGCCCGAGGTGTGCGGCCCAAAGGTCGTGGTCTCGCACCTCTCGCTTCATGGGGTCGACGATGGGACGAAGCTCGTCGTCCAGCGGATGGAACTGCCGGTGGGGATAGCAGAGGTCGAGGGGCTCCACCCGTTCGGCGACGAAATCGCGAGCCCAGTCGAGCTTTGTCTGGAACTCGGGGTCAGTCGAGAAATCCCAAGCCATTTCCGTCCTTTCCTGCCACCCAAGGGTTCGAGCCGCCGGTGGAGTCACCGACAACCAGATGTGCCGACCAGCCCCGCACGGCGAGCGAGCGACCAGGCTGGCCTGTGCCGATCCCGACGGTGCACGGCGCTACGAGCATACGTAATGTTCGAGAGCCCGCCACACCGGACGGGACGCCGACGAAGGGGAATCGTGGAGGATCTCGAGGGCAGAGTGGCACTGGTGACGGGCGCGAGCCGCGGCGTCGGTGCGGCCACCGCCCTGGCTCTCGCTCAAGCCGGCTGTCGGGTCGCCTGTGCGGCCCGCTCCACCCAGGCCGCGCCACAGCGAACAGCGGGCACGTTGGAGGAGACCGTCGCCAGAATCGAACGCAGCGGCGGCAACGCCATTTCCGTCCCCACCAACCTGGCCGATGACGAGGAAGTGGCCAACATGGTGGCCCGCACCGTCGAGCACTTCGGCCGCCTGGACATCCTCATCAACAATGCCGCCATCACCTTCATCGGTGACCTCGACATCCCTCTCCACCGTTACGACCTCGTCATGCAGGTCAACGTTCGAGCGCCGCTCTTGGCCATTCGTCACTCGGTCCCTCACCTCCGCGTCAACGGTGGCTCCGTGGTCAACGTTTCGTCCGTTGCTGCCCTCCACCCGTATCCCTCACTCATGGCCTACGGGATGTCCAAGATCGCCCTCGAGCGCCTGACGGTCGACGCCGCCGCTCAACTGGCAGCCGAGGGCATCGCGGTGAATTGCTTCCGCATCGATGTGCCCGTGGCATCGGAGGGGTTCGTGGCCAACACCCCGGGGGCCGACCACTCGAACTGGGAGCCGTCCTCGGTGGCCGCTGAAGGCATCGTCTGGATGGTCCAGCAGCCGGCCTCTTACTCGGGACGGCGTGAAAGCATGTTCCGGCTGCGCCAACGCGAAGGGATCATGGCCTCTTGTGTGGCGAGGCCGCCGACCGAACCCCCGCCCACCGATCTCACCGACGGGCTGGTCCCTGTGGGACCGACCACCTTCGAAGAGCCCCACACCGACAGCTGAGGAAGCCGTGCCATGGCAGACGGCACCGACTGCGCGGCCGGCTGGGCGACCCCGACCCGTGGCAACAGGTCGTCATCCACGGCGACGGCCCGTTCGCCAACACAGCGCTCGACCAAATGCTGCCCACCGGCCAACTGGTGGCGCGAACCCGGCGCGGTCACGAGAGGGGGCGGCCGGCGGGCGTGATGACCGCCCCGGTACCGTGGAGGAGGTCCCCCTCCGACCACGAGGGCCGATTGGGAACCGAGGGGCAGGCATGACGACCATCCAGAGGTCGGTGGTAGCGGTGGCGGCGTTGGTGGCGCTCTCGGTCACTGTCTGGGCTGTCACGAGCGGGCCAGCGACAGAGGCGGCCCGGACCACCGGTCCACCTCCCGCGACCCACAGCGTCGTTCTCGGCAACCAGTCCGACGGCTCGTCGAAAGTCGTCGCCCCAGGTGCCCGGCTGACCGTCGACCTCGTCGGTCGGGACGCCATGCGCTGGTCGACCATCGTCGTTTCGCCGCCGGGGAACGTGCTGATCCGGCAGTCGAGCTCGCAAGCGCCGAATGGGTCGTCGACTGCTGTCTTCCTGGCATCTGCTCGGGGGCGAGCGACGCTCACCTCGACGGGCCGCCCGGTCTGCACAGCAGGTCTGGCCTGTCCTCAGTACATCTTGTTGTGGCGGGTCTCTGGTCGTGGTCGACGACGGCTAGGACGCTCGGCCGACAGAGCGACACAGCGGCAGACCCTGCGTTTGGTTCGATTTCCTCAAAATCGGGAACGGATCATGGGTCGGCTAGCGGCGGGGTCTTCGCCTTCGGAGACGCTGACTTCTACGGCTCCATGGGCGGTCGCCACCTCCGCACGCGCCGGTCGTAGGCATCACCTAAGCCTCCGCCTGCGGGTCTGAGGCACGCTGGGGGGATGGAGGATCATCAGCCCGTCCCTGATGTCGACCAGCTAGCTCGTATCCGAGCCGAGAGAGCCGGCCTCGACCCGGCCGAAGTGGCGGCCGTCATCCAAGTCGCCCTCGAGGCGGGGGCCACATCTGACCAGATCCTGAACGCTCCCAACCTGGGCGAGATGATCCTCGAGCTGGAGCTTCGGCCCCTCGGACAAGAGACGGCGGGCGAGGTCGTGACCGAAGTTGGCGTTGCCTGGGAGGAAGCCTGGCCATTCCTGCGAGCCATCGGGATCCCAGTCGATCCCACCGAGCGGTTGACCGACGGCGAGGCCGGTGCCATCCGGCTGGTCATCGGTGGGGCCAGAGAGGTCCTGGGTGACGAGGCCACCCTGCAGCTGGCCCGAGTGATGGGCAATGTGGTCGTTCGCCTGGCCGAGACTTTGGTGGCGGCCTTCCGCCTGCGAGTCGAGTTGCCGCGGCGGGATGCCGGCATCCGGGACGTCGATATCGTGCACGGGTACACCGAGCTCGCCGTCAGCCTGTTCCCACCCTTTACCCGGAGTCTCGACGCCCTGCTGCGCCGCCAGGTTCTGGCGGTGGCAGCCAAAATGTGGTCAACCGACGACGAACGCTCGGCCGTCACCGTGCCCCGGACGGTGGGCTTCATCGACCTCGTCGGCTACACCGAGCGGACGGCCACCATGACCGTCCGCGAGCTCACCACCGTCCTCTTGGACTTTGATCGCTGCACCTCCGACGTCGTCGCGAACAACGGCGGCTCTGTCATCAAGACGATCGGCGATGAGGTCCTCTTCGCCACTGAAGACCCCGTCGACGCTTGCCGGATCGCCCTCGAGCTGGTCGAGGTCTCGGGTTCGGCCATCCCCGAAGTAAGGATCGGGATGGCTCGCGGCGAGATGATCTCCGTGTTCGGCGACCTCTATGGTCCCGACGTGAACCTCGCCGCGCGCCTCGTGGCGGCCACCGATCCGTCGACGGCCATCGTGGCCGAGAGCGTGGCCGCCTCGGCCACGGGCTTTCGCTTCGAGCGCCTGGCCCCGCTCCAGCTCAAGGGGTTGGCCGAACCGATCACCGCCTACCGGTTGCTGCCGCTGGACGAATCGGACGCTCCGGCACGCACCAACTGACCATCCCCGGGCCCGGGCGAGTTACCGGTTGGCCTCTCGGCCACGCCACCGTCGCGTGCGAATAGCGTCGGTACATCGACCCCTGGCAGGTCGTCAACCTCGATTGGTCCGGTCACTCCTGAGCCGCCGGCCCGGCGCGTCGCCTTCACTCCCTGCGGAGGGTTGAGCGGCGGCCGGGCCGACTGGTCTCAGAGAGCCCCTGCCGAGGTGGTCGGCTTACGGGACGGTGACGGGCACCCTGATGGTGAACCCCGACCTTCCTCCTGCGGCCGACAGCAGGGCGGTTCCCGCCACGGCTGTCTTCTTGACCGTGACGGTCTTCGAGAAGGGACGGTGCACGTCTGGATGAGCCCGCACCCGACTACGCCCATCGTCCGTCGCACCGTGCTCACCTCCGTCGCTCATGCTCAAAGAAACAGTAAGAGCGGGCCAGTCCTTGGTCAATCGGCAAACTTGTGTACGACAAATTGCGCAGGCATTCGTCCTTTGGGCTATTTCTCTCGGCGTGCCTCCCGCTGTCGCGCCGACATTCGGCGAGTTCGCTACGACGGTTGCGAAGCGGCAAGCGCGTCAGCCACCTTGGCCGCGGCCGCCACCCGATTGGAGACACCGAGCTTTTGGAAAATGCGCTCGAGGTGCTTTCGAACGGTAGCTGGTCGAATACCGAGTCGTTCGGCGACCTGATCGTTGGTCCCGCCCCGAGTCACCCACCAAAGGACCTCGGCCTCGCGGTCGGTCAGACCGAAGACCGTGAGCCGATGCGGTTCGACTCGGGCCACGCGCTCATCGATGACAACCGCGTCCGACGTCGTTCGCGACGCCGGTACCAATCGAGCGGTCAGCTGTTGCCGGCCCGCTCGCGAAAGAAGTGGTTGGATCAACCGAGTCGGGCCGCCCGCCAAGAAGGCGGATTGTTCCTCTTGGAGCCAGGCGGCCATTGCCGGCGGCAGCTGTTCGGTCGGGAACGAACCGAAATGGCGTTCGAGCACCTCTCGAGCAACTCCAGTGATGGGCTGCACAGGCTCCGCGCCGTCGACGACGATGATGGCCCTGCCCTCGGCGCTCAGCGCATCCACCATTCCCTCGATGGCTGTCCGCTCCTGCATTCTGATCCCGATGATCCGGTAGGCCTGCGCGATGTGGGCACGAAGGATATTGAGAACGACCACCTCGCCGTCGTCGAAATCGCGATGTGTACGGCTGAGAGCGATACCGACGACCAGCGGTTGCGGGCACGGCAGACCAACCGCAACCTGATACTCGGCACCGATGGTCCGATAGACCTCTCGATAGAGCTCGAGAGCGTGGAGCTCGTCGCGGGTGATGAAGTCGGACATGCGCCGAGCCGAACCGTCACCAGTCCGTCGGAAGTAATCGAGAATTGGGTTCTGATAGGCGAGACGCTGCCAAGCAGCGGCCTCGGGCCGTCCCATCCCCATCGATTCCGGTCGGCTCACGAAGCTCGCCCGGTTGGCGGTGGGATCCACCTCGTTGAAGGAGGCCAGATCGAAAGAGATGAGGTTCTCGAGCTCCTCGAGAACCGTGGCGCCGAACTCGTCCAAGCTGTCGACGGCAAAGAGAGCATGAACGGCCTCGAGCATCCGCCTCCAGCCCGGCCCATCCTCGGAGGGGTGAGCGACCCCGTTCCGCCCGTCTGCAACCACTGGTACATGCTACGGGCAGGCAATTCTCAGTCTTCGCGGCTCAACCGGGGCCGGGTCGATGGCCGGTACGACCTGAGACGGCGTCGCCCCTCAGACCTCGTCCCACTCGTTGTCGACAGCCGGCCTGAGCCGGCGACCGGCGCTGGGTGGAGGTGGGACGCCGGCGTCCCCGATCAACTCTCCTTGACGGGCTTCCGCAACACTTGGACGGGCGGTAAAATTCGGAGCGAACGAACCCGGATGAAGCGGAAGAGCCGAGGGAGTTGCCGGTGCGTCGCTACGCCGAACGCCACGACCTCAGAGGGCTCGAGGTCCACGATCACATCGCCTGGGCTTTCGACGGGCACGAGCGTTTCCTCTCCGCCGTCGTGCCCTTCCTGCGGGACGGACTCGAGCTCGATCAACGACTCCTCTACGTCGTCGATGACCCGAACCCGGCGGACCTTGCCGAGCTGGGCGACGTGGCTCAGCTCGAGGTAACCGGAGCACTGCAGATAGTCCGCACAGAGGACGTCTACGGCGGTGTCGGCCACCTTTCGATCGACGATCAGTTGGCTACCTTTGGCTCCGCCATCGAGGAGGCACGGACGGACGGGTTCGACGGCATCCGGGTGGCGGCCGACAATTCCGCCCTCGCCGCCGATCCGGAGGCATTCCGGCGTTGGCTCGAGTGGGAGCACACAGCCGATACCTTCATCCTCCAGAACCGGGTTACCGGCCTCTGCGCCTTCGATCGGCAGCGCCTGAGCCCGGTGGCCCTGGCTGATCTCGCCGCGCTGCATCCGGTGCTGGTCGACTGCGAACAACTCCCTCCGTTCCGAATGTTCGCGGATGACGATGCCCTGGCCGTGGTCGGCGAATGCGACACGTTCACCGCCGAACAGCTCTACCGACTCCTCGACGCCGTCCCCCGCAAGGGGAAGTTGATCGTCGACCTCTCGGCGACCACATTCGTCGACCATCAAGCCCTGCTTGCCCTGTCCCGACTCGGAGGTGACGGGGAGAGGCGGGTAACGGTCCGCAATCCTCCGGCCCTGGTCGAGCGGGTCTGGAGCCTGCTCAATCGTCCGCCAGGGTCGCTCCACTTCGAAAATGGCAATCACCTGGTGGAACGCGGCTGATTGGGGTATGGATTGGTCAGCCAGCCTGTCGATAACATATTGACAGGCGGCACGACAAAGGGGAGATGCTTCGACGTGACCATGCCGGCCCAGGCTGCCTGGCAGCCAGAGTTCGAGGCTCGCACTCATGTCGCCGACTTCTACCGGGACGACGAGGAGTTGATCGTTCGGGTCGCCGATCACCTTGCCGGGGCGTTGGCCATTGACGGTTCGGCCGTTGCCATCTGCACTCCGGTCCATCGCCGAGCGCTCGAGAATGCACTGAGCGTTCGCGGTTTCGATAGCGAGCGACTGCAAAAGAACGGGTCGCTCGTCCTCCTCGATGCAGACGAGATGCTGTCGAGACTCATGACCGACGCCGGTCCCGACGTGGCGCAGTTTGACGCCATCGTCGGTCAGCTTGTCCGGTCCCAGTCGGTGCGCGGACCGCTCCGTGTCTTCGGCGAGATGGTCTCTCTGCTGTGGGACGAGGGAAGGGTGACCGAGGCATTCAAGCTCGAGACCCTATGGAACGACCTCGGCAGCTCTGTCTGTTTCGATCTCTATTGCGCGTATCACAGCGACATCGCCGAACAGCCCGGGCGAGCCGACGACGTGAGCCACGTCTGCGACCTGCACTCGTCCGTCATCGGACGGCCGTCCATGGCGCTGGCGGCGACAGATGCCGAGATCGTGCACACCCAGATCTTCGCGGCTGAGGCCCGCTCGGCCGGCCTGGCCCGCCGTTTCGTCCAGGGGGTACTGGTCGACTACGAGCCGCGCCTCGTCGACGACGTGGTCATGAGCACGAGCGAGCTCGCCGCCAACGCCGTGGTCCACGGCGGATCTGAGTTCGTCGTGACCATCTCCCATGCACCGTCGCATCTGCGACTGTCGGTCGGCGATTCCGGCCCGGGCCAACCCACCCTACGGTCGTCCGACCCGACGGACCCGGCCGGACGCGGCTTGTCTCTCGTCGATTCACTCGCCAGCCGCTGGGGGGTCGAGCGCAAGGCCCAGGGCAAGGTCGTCTGGGCCCACTTCGACCTGGCGGCCGGCTCGGTCACCTGAGCATCTGGCCCAGCCGACGAGGTCCAGCCGACTCCGTTCAGCTCGTGTAGTCGACCGGTCCCGAGCCTTTCACCCCAATGGCAAAGGCCAGGGCATGGAGCGGAGCGTGCGGCGTGGCCGTCCAGATGCTGTGCGTCGTGTCCGGCGGGGTGTAGACGAGGTCGCCTTGCCCGACCTCACGCTCCTCGTCACCGATCTTCATGATCCCTCGGCCCGAGAGGATGTAATAGAACTCATGGGTCGGGTGCGAGTGGGGGTCGACCATTCCCCCGCCGTCCACGGTGAACTCGCTGACCAGCTCGAGGAACCCGCCATCAGTGGCCTCTTTCATCTCCCGAGGCTCGACCAGCCACCACACGGGGACGGTTCCGCTGTGCTCGATGGTCGGGCGCACGTCTTCGACGGACCTCACGTCCATGGGCATTCCAATCCTCCTCGGTCTGGCCTGGCCTCAGATGCTCGGCAGGAGCGTCCTCAGTCGGCCTCGGCGGGCGCAGGGCCGGCAATGGTCTTCGTCTCGGTGTACTGCTCGAAGCCCTCACGGCCGTTCTGGCGTCCGATGCCACTGGCTTTGTAGCCACCAAACGGCGCGTCGGCGCCGTACCAGATTCCACCATTGATGCTGGCTGTGCCCGCACGGATGCGACGGGCCACGGCCACGGCTCGCTCCTCTGAGCCAGAGGTCACACCCATGCCCAAGCCGTACTGATTGTCGTTGGCAATGCGGACGGCGTCGTCGTCGTCCTCGAAGGGCACGACGACGAGAACCGGACCGAAGATCTCCTCTTGGGCGATGATCATCGAGTTGTCCACGTCGGCGAAGAGGGTGGGCTCGACGTAGTAGCCCTTCTCGAACTGGGGCGGTCGCTTGCCCCCGGTCACCAGACGGGCGCCTTCGGACACACCCTTGTCGATGTAGCCGAGCACGCGGTCGCGCTGCAGCGCGCTGATCTGCGGCCCCTGGAAGTTGCCGGGGTCGGTGGGGTCGCCGTAGGGAACGTTCGAGAATGACTTCTCGATGATGGCCATGCCCTCGTCGTAGCGAGAACGGGGCAACAGCATGCGGGTGTTCATCACGCATCCCTGACCACCGTGGATGCACACCGTCCAAGCCATCGCCAGCCGTGACTCGAAGTCGGCGTCATCGAGGAGGATGTCGGCGGACTTGCCACCGAGCTCGAGGAACAGCCGCTTGAGGGTCGGTCCCCCCTTCTCCATGATGCGACGGCCGACGGCGGTCGAGCCGGTGAACGAGATGAGGTCGACTCGCGGATCGGTCACCAGGTCCTCGGCCACCCCATTGTCGGACGTGGTCACCACCTGAAGGACGCCCGGCGGAAAGTCGGTGTTCTCGGCAACCAAGCGCCCGATGCGGGTGGCGTTCCACGGGGTGTTGGGCGCCGCTTTGAGGATCACCGTGTTGCCCGTCGCCAACGCGGGGCCGAGCTTGTTGAGCGTCACCTCGAGGGGATAGTTCCACGGCACGATGGCTGCCACCACGCCGGTCGCCTCCTTGACCACCTTGCGCCAGGCGCGCCCGCCGAAGGCCGTGCCGATGGGCAGGTCTCGCTCCCATTCGAACTCGTCGATGTAG
The DNA here is from genome assembly GCA_963774915.1 of uncultured Acidimicrobiaceae bacterium. GTDB lineage: Bacteria > Actinomycetota > Acidimicrobiia > Acidimicrobiales > RAAP-2 > CAVSNH01. The sequence continues at coordinate 681,698 of CAVZGR010000002.1, forward strand.
GCCGTCGGCCACTTGAGGGCCTCGCCCAACGGAGCGTCGAGCTGGGGGCCGTAGGTCATCAGGATCGGTGTCCCGACCTCGGCCACCAGTTCGGCCCGCAGCAGCTCCTGCTCCTGCTCGAGGGCGGCTTGGAGTTGGGTCATGCACTGCTTTCGGAGATCTTTGTTCGTCGCCCAATCGGTCTCATCGAACGCCTGGCGGGCGGCAGCGATGGCCGCCTCCATGTCCTCATGACCAGCGTCGGCCACCTGGCCGAGCACTTCCTCGGTCGCAGGATTGATGTTGTCGAAGGTCTTGCCCGACTGGGCTTCGACCAGCTTGCCCCCGATCAGCATGCGGGTCTCACCCGACACGCTGGCGGTCTCCTCGCTGGTGGTCGTCATGGTCGCGCTCCTCTCACCGCCGACATCGCCCCGGTCTTGGCGCGAGGCACCGGCTCACGGGCAAACGTAGCGGACCGGGACGACCCCTCACCCGGCGGCGACCAGGGCACCCCCGACATAGGTGGCTCGAACGTGCGAAGCGTCGAGCTGGCCACGCACGACACGCCAGGGGTCATCAACCAGGCAGAGGTCAGCCGCAGCGCCCGGGCAGACCCGCCGCTTGGGCCCACCTGAGTCGTCGAGCGGCGCAAGATAGAGCCCGAGCGCCTCCTCTGGGCTCAGGGCCTCGTCGGGGCCGAGCCGCTCCCCCGCCGCTGTCCGCCGCTCGGTGGCGGCGCGCATGGCCGACCACGGGTCGGCGTCACCGAAGGGGGCATCCGAGCTGCCGGCCACGTGGATGCCGCGTTCGGTCCATCCGCGCAATCGGTAGAGCCACGGGAGATCACACTGTTCCACGTCTCGGCGGTAGCGGTCGCCGTTCGTCCGGACGAACCCGGGCTGGGTCACGATGGTGACGGGCAGTCCATCGAGCAGCGCCACCACCTCGGGCGGGGCCACCGCGGCGTGCTCGATACGGGCCGAAACCGGCGTTGCCTCCCGGAGGGCAACGGCGGCGAGGACGAGGGACTCTCGGGTCACGCAATGGATGGCCACCCCTCGATCTCCGGCGCCGGCAATGTCGGCCACCAGGTCGTCGAGGGTGGGCAAGGCATGCTCCGCCAACACGATCTTGCGTGCACCGGTCGACAGGCGGCGACCCCGGCGCGCCGGTAGATCCCGTCCGAGCAGGTGCAACCGCTGTGGCAGGGCGCCCTCCGCCTGGGCCTGCTCGAAGAACGCCACCTCGTCCGGCCCGTTGGTCGCAGTGGCGTCCGTCGCCCCGGTGATGCCGAAGGCGGCGAGCGCCACCCCCACCGTGTCGATGGCCGGTCGCTCGTCTGCTCGCCAGCAACACCTCAGCTCCTCGTCGAGTTCGAGGTAGACGCCAACGGCTGGCCCATTGGAGCGAAGGCCCTCTGTCCCCTCAACGAGCTCGACGCCGGCCCGATTGAGCACCCACTGGTGTCCGCTTCGGTGCTGCACGCGGACAGGCACTGACCGGTGCTCGCCCAGCAGGTCGTCGAGCACCTCGGCGTCGAGCAACCCGGTCGCCGTGTCGTCGTAGCCGACGCCCCTCACCCAGTGCCCGGACGGTGCGGCGGCCGCCGCCATCTGCAGGCGCCGAGCCAGCTCGTCGTGGTCGACCACTTCCGGCGGTCCGCACAGCACCGACCCGACCCGAGCCGCCATGGCCAGGAGGTGTAAGTGGTGGTCGTGCAGCCCGGGCAACAGGGCCCCACCCGCCCCGTTCACCACCGTTTCGTCCGAGTCGCCGTTGACCGGACGGAGGGAGGTGCGTGTTTTTTTCTCGACGAAGGCGACGATGCCGTCTTTCACTCCCACCCGACAGCCCGAACGTCCGTCGACCTCGACGTCCTCAAAGATCAGCGAAGCCTCGTTGGCCGGTGGCTTGCTCACTGGCTCGAGATGGTGACGGATCGGCCGATCGACCGCTCGTCTCGGTGCCCCTCGCCCTGCACCCATGGACGAGTGACCGGCACCGCCGCCTCGTCACAGAACGCCATCCATCCATCTCCCTGACGCTCGACCCGATGCGCCCCCGGACACCGCCCGCCCTGATTCACGAAGGCGCTGGCCGCGGACATCGAGCAGTCGACGAGGTGGCCGCCGCCAGATGTCACAGAGGCCAGCGCGGCGACCGCCGCCAGAACCCCGGTCACCGGGTCGGCGATGGCGTCGGCGCAAAACACTGGATCTCCGTTCGGGTCCCGGCCCACCAGCCCGCCGGCCACGGCCGCGTCGTCCCCGAAGGCCACCCGCCCGGAGCGGTGGCCGCTCCGTCCGTAGCCGGTGATCGAGACCCAGGTACGCCCGGGGCCGCCGGTCAGGAAGTCCCCGGCGTCGAGACCGAGCGCGGAAAAGAGCACGGGGGCGGGATGCCTCGAGCACCACGTCGGCCGACGCCACCACGTCGGTGATCCGCCGCCGGCCCTCGACGTCGGCGAAGTCGACCACCAACCGGTCGTGGCCGCGGTGGAGCTCCGCATGGAGCCGCGGATCGCCAAGGCGGGCGCCATCCGGTCGGTCGGTCGCCTCGACGGTAACGACGCGGGCGCCCGCCCGCGCCAACAAGTGCGCGCACAGCGGTCCCGCCCACATCGCGGTGAAGTCGACGACGAGCAGTTGCCGGCCGGCCGGTGGTTGCAGAGCGCCGGCACCCAGTGTCCGAATGGACCACGGCGACTGCGCCGACGCCGGAGTCGACGACCTCCCCCAGCTGCGAGGCCGGCATCCCGAGCTCTTGGGCCGCCTCCACGACCTCGGCGGCGGGACGGCCGTTTACCTCCTGCGCCAGTGCCGACCAGAGGCGTTGGCGGTCGGTGCCAATGACCGCCGGATCGATGCGGCCGCAGCTGAGCGCTGGCAATGAGGCCACGTCTTCGGGTCGGCTGAGGTTGATCGGCAACCCAGTCGACCCCCGTCGGGAGAAGCCGGCAGTGACCCCCGAACGAGACGGTCCCACGACGAACGTCGCCATCGTCAGGCGTTCGGATGGGTCGGATGGGTCGGATAGCGGCACGGGCACAGAGCAACCGTCCGAGGTCGAAGGAAAGCTGGTGGGCGCCGAAATGACCGGCGAGCTCGGTGAGCAGGTGGCCAGCTCCGCCCAAGGCGGCGAGAACGTCACCGTCGGGCCATGCCGGCGCCTCCGGTTGACCCGTGAGCGACATCGCCCCGGAGGCGGCCCAATCCAGCACCGGGCAACCGCCACGACGGTGGCTGGCTGGCGGCGTCGTCCGGTCGAGCCCGGCATCAAGCCCGTGCTCAGCCAGCTCCTGGCGCAGCGCGTCCTCACCCGACCAGGGCCCATCGGCCCGCTCCGCGGTGCGTAGCAGCGGTTGACATCGCCGTGCAGGCTACCGATACGGGCCTCCCGCCTCGCCTTCATGGTCGACCTCACCACTGGCCTGAGCTGCGCCGACGCTGCGCGCCCAGGCCAGTGATGGGCACGAATCCGGTTACCATGAGGCGGCTTTTCCACGACCGACGGCCGCCTCTGGCGTCGTGAGCCCCACCCGGGCAGAAGGGACGCAGCATGGAAGTGAAGGCCGGGACCCGACTGCGCAGCGCGGTGAGCGAGGCAGAAGTGATCGTCATCCGAGCCCCCGCCGGTGACCTGGACCTGACCTGCGGGGGCGTTCCCTTGGTCGAGGGTGACGGCGGAGGTGCCAAAGAGGCCATCCAGGCCGGATCCGAGGGTTCGGTCGTCTTGGGCAAGCGGTATGTCGACGAGGACGACACGATCGAGGTGCTCTGCACCAAGCCAGGCGAAGGGGCGCTGGCCGTCGGGGGACACGAGCTCGTGCTCAAGAGCGCCAAGCCGCTGCCCTCTTCCGACTGACGGCCGCAGGCCGCAACGGACATGCACGTCGGTCTCGTTCTCGAGATGACCCACTCGGGGATGGGTGATCGCACGGCGGTCTCGGTCGACGGCATACGTCTCAGCCATCGAGAGCTGGCCGAGCGGTCGTGGGCGGCCGCGAGTCGTTTCGAAGCCGACGACACCCCGGCCGTCGTCTATCTCGGGGGGAACCATCTGGCCTTCCCCTTGGCGCTGTTCGGGGCGGCCGCGGCCGGCATCCCCTTCATCCCCCTCAACTACCGGTTGGCCGATGAGCAAATCCGCGCCCGTCTCGACGCTCACCCCGGCGCTCTTGTCATCCATCAGGGCCTGGCGCCGGTGGGGGCCGATCCGATTCGATCGGTCGACGTCCAGGTCTTCACCGACTCGCTCGAGGACGCCTCGGCCGACCCCACTGTTCCGTGTGACCCGGACGAGCCATGCGTTCTCCTCTATACGAGCGGCACGACCTCGGCACCGAAAGCCGCCGTCCTGCGGCACCGGCATCTCATGTCCTACCTCCTCGGCACCGTCGAGTTCGGTGGTGCGGCGGAGGACGAGGCCGCGCTCGTGACCGTGCCGCCCTACCACGTGGCCGGGGTGGCCAACCTGCTGAGCAACGTCTATGCCGGCCGCACGCATCGTCTACCTCGACCAGTTCGATCCCGGGACCTGGCTGCAGACGGTGCGGCGTGAGCACGTGACCCAGGCCATGGTCGTGCCGACCATGCTCGCCCGGGTGGTCGACCACCTGACGGCGAGCGAGATCGGGAACTCGAGTGGCGGTGCCGGCATCCCGTCCCTCCGCACCATCTCCTACGGCGGGCGCGCCCATGCCCGGCCGGCGGTGCTTCGGCGGGCAATGGAGCTTTTCCCTGACGTGGGCTTCGTGAACGCCTACGGCCTGACCGAGACCAGCTCGACCATTGCCCTGCTCGACCCGGAGGACCACCGCGCCGCGTTCAGCTCCGAGCGACCCGGCCGTCCGCGACCGTCTGCAGTCGGTCGGTCGCCTCCTCCCGGGCGTCGAGCTCGAAGTCCGCGACGACGACGGTCGGGCCCTCGGTCCTGGCCGGCCTGGACTCCTCTTCCTGCGCGGGGCAGCAGGTCTCCGGCGAATACGCCCACGGCACGACCCTCGATGACGACGGCTGGTTCCCCACCCGTGACCGCGGCTGGGTGGACGAGGACGGGTACCTCTTCATCGAGGGACGAGCCGACGACACCATCATCCGTGGCGGAGAGAACATCGCGCCGGCGGAGATCGAGGAGGTCCTCCTGTCCTGCGAGGGCGTGGCGGACGCCGTCGTAGTCGGCGTCCCCGACGAGGAATGGGGCCAGCGACTGGCGGCTGTCGTCGTGGTCCGGGACGGTGCGACCGTCGATGCCGACGTCGCTGCGGGACGAAGTGCGCCAGCGCCTTCGCTCCTCGAAGACTCCCGAGACCATCGAGTTCTGGCCCGAACTGCCTCGCACGGATACAGGCAAGCTGCTCCGTCGGGTGGTGGCCGACAAGCTGGCCGCGGCTTGAGCGACCGGTGGCCTCCGTCGGCCCGGCGATGACCGAGACGAGGTCGGTCCGAGTCGGTCTCTACCTCCCACAGGTCGCGCTTTCGGCCGACGGACTGCTCGAACGGGCACGCGCCGCCGAGGAGTGCGGGCTCGACTCGCTGTGGTTCTACGACCATCTCTACAGCCCCGGCCAACCCGACCGCGATTCGTTCGAGGCGTGGACGACGGCCACCTTCGTCCTGGCCCGCACCGAGCGACTACGAGTCGGCCATCTTGTGCTCGACAACAACTTCCGCCATCCCGCCTTGCTGGCCAAGATGGTGACCACTCTCGACGTGCTCTCCGCCGGGCGCATCGAGGTCGGCATCGGCAGCGGATCGGTCAAGGTCGAGCATGACCAGCTGGGCATCCCCTGGGGCTCGGCCTCCGAGCGGGCGGAACGACTGGCCGAGGGACTGGCCATCCTCGACTGGCATGCTCAGCGAACCGGTGACCAGCTTCGAGGGCAGCCACTACCGAATCGACGCCGTCCCCAACCTGCCGAGGCCGATCCAGTCGCCGCGCCCGCCGGTGCACGTCGGCGGCATCGGGCCGCGACTCACCCTGCCCTTGGCCGCCCGGTTCGCCGACGTCTGGAACGTCCCCACCTACGGCCTGGCCGACTGGGAGGATGCCCGGCGCCAGCTCGACCGCGAGTGCGAGGCGATCGGGCGCGACCCGGCCACGCTCGCCACCTCGCTCGAGGCCGTCTTGGTGCTGGTGCGCGACGACACTGCCCTCGACGACGCCCGTGCCCAAGCTGTCCGGCGATACGGCTCGGCCGGGTGGGGCCTCGAGGCCGGTGGCTTTATCGGCACCCCGTCAATGATCGCCGATCGGATCGGGCAGTTGGCCGACAAGGGCGTGTCCCTCTTCGTGTTCATCACCCACGACCGGGGTGACCCCCGCACGATCGAGCTGGTGGGCGACGCGGTCTTGCCGGGACTCCCCTGAGTCGTTGCCTCATCCTGACGCAGACATTTGCGAACCGGCGAGTGGCCAGCGAGTGGCCAGCGAGTAGGAGGTACAAGACGTGAGGTAGGTGCCGTTGGGCGACAAGGCCAGCAGGTCGAGAGGCCACGGACCGCCGACGCTAACCTCGGACCCATCCGACCCGATGGCGTTGGACCTCGAGGACGATCCGCGATCGGCGGGGAGGAAAAGCGTGCGACGGCAACGAGAGTTCGGACGTGCCTGATCTGACCATCGAGGTGGCCGACCACGTGGCCACCGTGACCCTCGACCGACCGCCGGTGAACGCCATCGACCGCTCGACGATGGCCGAGATCCGCGATGCCTTCCGTAGCTTCGATGACGACCGCGAGGTGCGGGTGGCCATCTTCACCGCCGCCGGGGACCGCGCCTTCATGGCCGGGGCCGACTTACGGAACGTGGGTCAGTCGGCGGCGCCTCAGGACGAACTGCCGGCCACCCTGGTCACCGACCCCCCCAAAGTTGCCCGCGACGCCATGTGGGCCATCGTGGATTGCGCCGTACCGGTCATCGGCGCCATCAACGGACCGGCGTTGGGCGCGGGGGTCGCCTTCGCCGCCTGCTGCGACATCCTGGTGGCCGCCGAGGGCGCCACCTTCGGAGCCCCCGAGATCAACGTGGGCCTGCTCGGGGCGTCGTCCCATCTCACCCGACTGGTCGGTCGATACAAGGCGCGGGAGATGTACTTCACTGGCGAACGGGTCGATGCCCACGAGCTCTACCGACTCGGCGCCGTACGCGCCGTGGTTCCTCGTGACTCCTTGATGGAGGAGGCGAGGGCCTTGGCCGGCGAGCTTTGCCACGAAGAGCCCCATCGCCCTTCGCCTGGCCAAGGAGGCCATGAACCGGTCGAGGACCTCCCCCTCGAAGCGGCCTACCGCACGGAGCAGGAGTACACAGCCCGGCTCAACACCTTCGAGGACGCCGCCGAGGCGCGGGCGGCCTATGCCGAGAAGCGCGACCCGGTGTGGCGTTGGCGCTGAGGGCGTCGTCTCGGCGCTCATGCGCGCTGATCAGCCGTCCGCTCGCCAGCCGGGCGACGACGTCGTCCGGCCCCGGGCCACGTTCTGGCCGATGTAGTTCTTCTGGGCCTCGACCGTGCCGGCCCCGAAACAGAGGCCACGGATGTCTCGATAGGCGCGCTCGACCGGGTACTCGCGGCTGTAGCCGTAGCCCCCGTGGATCTGCATGGCCTCGTCGCACACGAGCTTGGCGGCCAGGTTGGCCGCCGCTTTGGCCAAGGCCGTCTCGAGGGCGGGCGGCGTCCCGCCCGGGCCGGCCAGGCGCACGGCCCGACCGAGCAGCAGCCGGGCTCCTTCGAGGGCGATGGCCATGTCGGCGAACTTCCACTGAAGGCCTTGGAGCTCGGCGATGGGCCGACCCCCCACTACCCGATCCGAGGCGTAGGCCACTGCGTGCTCGAGTGCGCCCTGGGCGGCGCCGATGCACATGGCGGCATTGCCGCAGCGCTCGTGGTTGAGATGGGCGAGGAGCGCCTTGAACGACTCGGTGGTCCACGGGTCGCCGGCCAACAGGATGTCGTCCGGGCCAATGGCCACGTCGTCGAAGGCGATCTCCGCCTCGGTGGCGGCGTGGATGCCCATGCCCCGGTGGCGACCGGCAATGCTCACCCCGTCCCGGTCGGTTGGCACCACGACCGCTCCGATTCCCTTGGCCCCGTCGCCTCCCGGCCACCGGCACCAGACGAGCACGGCCTGGGCCACATGACCGAGGGTCGAGTAGTTCTTGTATGCGTTGAGGCGGAACCGTCCCGGTCCGTCCTCACGTAGGGCAGCCCGCATGTTCTGGACGGCCGAGCCGGCGTCGGGCTCGGTGATGCCGATGCTGATGATGGTGTTGCCGTCGGCCACCCCGGGCAGGTAGCGCTCCTTCAGCGCGTCCGGAACCGAGGTGCTCGATGCCCCGGCTCGGCCCGTTGTAGGACAACTGGCAGCAGATGGCGGTCGAAACGTCGAAGCGGGCGATCTCCTCGAGCACGATGGCCGCCTCGACATCGCCCAAGCCGAGCCCACCCCACTCGGTGCCAATGGTCACCCGGAACAGGTCGGCGGCGGCCAGTGCTTTGACTGCCTCCCAGGGAACCTCGCCGCTCTCGTCGCCGCCGACGCCCGGGGGCCGACCTCGCGCTCGGCTGTTTGCCGGGCCAGCTCGCGTAGCGCGGCCTGGTCGCCGTCCTCGGCCATGGGTCGGCCCCCGACGCCTCGGTCGCTGCCACGTCGGGCATGGTACCGGGCTGACTACCGGCAGCCCTGAGGGTAGGGGCGATGGCTCGTGCAAGGTCGTTTAACTGGGGCCGTCGGGGCCAAGCAGCGCTTCAGGACGAGCCGGACACCTCCGTACATTTTTTTGAAAAGCGGCAAAATGTCAGGCTTTACCCTGACGAACGTCAGGATAGGCTGACAAAACGCCCGTTTCTTAAAACAACAACGCCGTGCTGCCCGGCTGCGGGCGGACAGCCAGCGCCCCACTGAGCACAAGGCACCGTCGTTGGTGCCGAGACGACCACGACCGACCGTTCAACTGGCTCCGTCGGGCCGGAGGAAGCGCTGTTGGGGGTCCCAGCGGCGGATGGTCTCGAGCTCTTCAGGAGTCGGCTCCGGCATCTCCGAAAGCCTATCGTCACACTCGAGCTCCCATCCACAGCGCTCGCGCGACGACCTCGACCCGCTCGGCGATGGTGGCCCCGTCCCCGTCCTCGCCATCCCCAGCGGCCGGCACGGCGGTGAGCACCAAGCGCCCCTCCCGCCGTTCGAAGGTGCCGAGATCGGTGACGAGGGCGCGGACCCGATCGCCCGGCGAGGTGACGTAGGGCACCTCCTCGACCGTCCGGCGCGGGGCCAGAGTGGCCACCACCACGACCTCGTCGGCGCCGACGCCACGTCGTTCCCGCCGCCCGAGCCGACCAAGAAGGCCTTGCCTGGGATGACCGTCGAGTTGATGTTGCCGGACCCGGTCGATCTGGGCGGCGCCGAGACAGCCCAGCAAGCGGGTGCCCGGCCCGGCCACGCAGGGTGGACAGCACCATCTCCGAGTCCGACACCATGGTGGCGCTCGGGAAGCTCCGGTGGTTGAACACGAACGGGTCGGCCGGCGTGGGCTCGTAGCCCCATAGCCCGAGCTCGGCGGTGAGCACCACGGACGAGCCCTGCTCCCGGGCCGTCCTCACGGCCAGCCAGGCGCACAGATTGGCCACCCCGGCACCGGCCAGCACGGCGTCGTAGGAGGCCGTCGACGACCCGGTCGGCCACATAGCGGGCGCCGAAGACGGCGGCTCGCTCCCACGAGCCGGCCGGCGCTCGAGGTCCGGGAGGGTGGGCGGCCTCGTCGTCCCGCCACGAGTCGGGCTCGGCCCGGCGACGCAGTCGGGCGAGTCGTGATGCGCCCAGCCGGTCGAGGTAGTCCTGTTGGTCTCGGGACCGAGGACCCACTGCTCGATGAAGGCGTCGAAGTCCTCGCCGCGGCTGGCGTTGCGGGCCTCCTCCCAGAACTCGAGATCCTCGCCGTAGGGGTCGACGGGCAGGTGGGGTACGTACAGCCCGCCCGGGTGCGCGCCGAGGGGCGTCTCGCACACGGCCAGCACCCGGTGGGCCGGGATCTTCACGAGGTGCGACCACGGCCGGATGTCGTCGACGACCCGCTCGACGGTCACGATCGCGCCGCGTCCGGGCGGCGAGGGCGCCCCACACACCTTCGAGCAGCGGGGGGCTGAAGGCCACGTTGCCGTCGGCGTCGGCCAAGGGTGCGTGCAACAGCGCGATGTCGGGGGCGTAGGGCGCGAGCAGGCCGAGCGTGCCGCCGAAGGGCGAGCGCACCGACGGCGAAGCCCGCATTGTCGGCCATGGACGAGCCCTGCAGCGAGGTGGTGACCACCGCCGGAAGCCCACGGGCGGCAGCCTCGAGCCGCTGGAGGAAGGTCAAGGAACGACCAGTGCTCGACCTCGACCTCACCCGACAGGTAGGCGTCCCCGAACCACTTGGTTGGGCGTGAAGTTGGGGAACACGTCGCCCGAGTAGCCGGTCACCACCTTGGACACAGCCCGCCCCGGAAGAACACGGCGCCGAGGCTCGAAAGGCTGAGCATGACGAGGGTGAAGCCGCGGGTCCCGCCCCCACCACTGGCGGATGAGCTCGCGGGCCGCGGCCGTCCACCGGGTGTGCCCGGTGACCACGTGGACGGCGTCCCCGGCCGGCACGTGGCGGGCCACCGCTTCTTCGAGCGAGACGACCGGACTGCTCACCGCGTTCCCCGATCGTCGGACACCGGCGCAGACCGTAGCAACGGTGGCCGTGTCGAGAACGACTCCGCCGGTCAGTACCGAACACCGGCCTCGGGAGCGCCGGACGGCCGTCGGTACACTGAGCCCATGATCCGCTACGAGGTCGGCGACGATCACGTCGCCCGCCTCACCCTGGATCGACCCGAGGCCAAGAACGCCTTGAGCGTCGAGATGCGCGACGACATCGTCGCCCGCGTGCGCGAGGCCCGAGCCGACGACTCGGTGCGGGCCCTGCTCATCACCGGCGTGGGTGACTCGTTCTGCGCGGGCATGGACCTGCGCCAGTCGACCGTGAGTGGCGCCGGCGGTGACCGGTTCGACCCCCGGGCGACCAGCGAGGCGCTGCGCGTCGGCGTCCAGACCTTCATCCGGGAGCTGTGGGAGCTCGACAAGCCGACCGTGGCCGCCGTCAACGGCACGGCCGTCGGCCCCGGTGCCCACCTGGCCCTGGCCTGCGACTTCGTGCTCACCTGCGAGGAGGCCCGGTTCGTCTGGTCCTTCGCCCGCTGGGGACTGGTGGTCGACGCCGGCGGCGCCTACCTGCTGCCCCGACTGGTCGGGCTGCCCCGGGCCAAGGCCATGGTCATGCTGGGCGAGGGAGCGAGCGGGCGCCGAGGCGGTCGACCTCGGCCTGGCCTACCGCTGCCTCGCCACCCGCGACGAGCTCGACTGCGGCCGCCGACGAGCTCGCCGCCCGGCTGGCCGCCGGACCCACCCGGTCGCTCGGGCTGTCGAAGGTCCTCCTCAACACCAGCTTCGAGACATCGCTCGCCGCCTCGCTCGATCGCGAGGGCCAGGCCCAGGCCATGGCCACCACCTCCCCGGAGATGGCCGAGGGCATGGCCGCCTTCAAGGAGCGTCGGCCAACCTGACTTCCCGGGAGCCCGTTGAGCGACGGCGTCACCGGCGACGGGCGCCGCACGAGGCGCCCCTCGCCGGCCTGCGGGTCATCGACGTGGGCACCCGCATCGGCGCGCCGTTCTGCGCCGGGCTGCTCGGCGAGATGGGCGCCGAGGTCATCAAGGTCGAGGACCCCGAGGGTGGCGACTTCATGCGGACCATCGGGCCGTTCGCCACCGGCCCCGACGGCCAGGACTACTCGATGTGGTGGGCCGTCGAGGGTCGGGGTCGCAAGGGGGTCACCCTCAACCTGCGCCAGCCCGAGGGACAGGAACTGTTCCGTCGGCTGGCCGCCCACGTCCGACGTGGTCTGCGAGAACTTCCGGCCCGGGACCATCGAGGGCTGGCACATCGGCCCCGACGACTGCGACCCCCGCCTGGTGTGGGCCCGCATCAGCGTCTTCGGACAGGACGGCCCCTACGCCGAGCGGCCGGGGCTCGACCGGATGGGGATCGCCTACGGCGGGCTACTGGCCATCACCGGCTACCCCGACCGGCCACCGGTGCGGCCCGGTGTGACCATCTCCGACTACCTCACCGGCACGTTCGCCGCCGAGGCCGTGGTCGCCGCCCTCTACCGACGCGACCGAGCCGGACAACGGCACCGGACGCGGCGGCGTGGTCGACGCCGCCCTCTACGGCTCCATCCTCCGCACCCTCGAGTGGACGGTGGCCGGCCACGACCGCCTCGGCATCGTCCGAGACCGTCAGGGCAACCGGCTGGCCAACTCCGCCCCGCTCGACAACTACACGACGGCGGACGGTCGCACGGTCTGCATCGTGGCCGGATCCGACGCCAACTTCCGTCGCCTGTGTCGGGCCATGGGACGGCCCGAGCTGGCCGACGACCCGCGATGGGCGACGCTCAAGGCCCGGGCCGACGACGGCGACGCCATCAACGGGCTCGTCGCCGACTGGGTCGCGCAGCAGTCGGCCCGGGAGGTCGAGGAGGTGTGCGTGGCCAACGGCGTGCCCGTCGGTCTCGCCTACGGCGCGGCCGACATGAAGGCCGACCCCCACATGGCCGCCCGCGGCGACCTCGTCGAGGTCGACGACCCGGTGGCCGGTCCGCACCTGCAACAGGCTCCCTATCCGCGCCTCGACGGGGCCGCTCCCCCGGCGCCGACCCCGGCACCGTCCCTCGGCCAGCACAACGAGGACATCTTCTGCGGGCTCCTCGGCCTCGACGCACAGACGCTGGCCGGCCATCGAGCAGCGAGGGGATCGTCTGATGGAGCAGGACGGCCGTGCCCGTGCACGAGGGCCTCTTCACCGATGGGCGACGAACCCCGCCTCCTCGGCTCCCACTGCCGGCACTGCGGCGCCCGCCACTTCCCGCGCGTCGACTCGTGCCCGTACTGCGGCACCCCCGACCCCGACGACTGCGACCTGTCGCCCAACGGCCGGCTCTGGGCGTGGACCACGGTCACGGCCGCGCCCCCGGGTTACGAGGGTCCCGGTGCCATTCGGATTCGGCGTGGTCGAGCTCGAAGGCGGGCCTCGGGTGGTGACCCGCCTGACCGAACCGGATGCCGCCGCCCTCTCAGCCGGACAGGCCATGCACCTCGTCGTCACCGACATCGGGCCAGCCGAGGGCGATCGTGTCGTCTCGTGGGCGTTCGCCCCCGACGGGGACGACGAGCGATGAGCGCCGTCGTCATCAGCGGGGTCGGCATCCACCCATTCGGGCGCTTCGAGGATCGCACGACGACCGATCTCGGGGTTACGGCCGTACGAGGCAGCCTTCGAGGACGCTGGCATCACAGGTCGTGACATCCAGGCCGCCTACTGCGGCACCGCCTACGGCGGAGTGGCCTCCGGACATCGGGTGCTCGGTCGGCTGGCGGCGACGGGCATGCCCATCGTCGACGTCGAGGCCGGGTGCGCCAGCGGGGCCGCCGCCCTCATGCTGGCCGCCTCGGCCGTGGCCGCCGGGCAGTACGACACCGTCCTCGCCTTCGGGATCGAGAAGATGCCGAAGGGCATCATCCGCTCATCGTTCTTCGAGCCGTGGCAGGAGGCGGCCGGGCTCGGGTCGACGCCGGCCTATTTCGCCCTGCGGGCCCAGCGGCTCATGGCCACCTCGGGCGTGACTGAGGATGACCTCGCTGCCGTGGTGGTGAAGAACCGTCGGCACGGGGTGGCGAACCCCGATGCCATGTTCCGCTCGGAGGTGAAGAGCCGAGGAGGTGCTGGCCTCACGCATGGTCTGCCCACCCCTGCGTCTGTGGATGCTGTGCTCACCCAACGAAGGAGCGGCGGCCGTCGTCTTGCGGCGGGCACGGGCGCAGAGAAGGCGACGTGCGGGTGGCCGCGTCGGTGCTGACCTCGCATCTGCCCGGTTCGGTGCTCAGCGAGTCGACGCCCATGTCAGGGTTGGTCGACGACTCGATCCCGGCGCCCACGGCCCGGGCCGCGGCCCAGGCCTATGAGCAAGCCGGTGTCGGTCCGGCCGACCTCGATCTCGTCGAGTGCCAGGACACGGACGCCGCCCGCGAGCTCATCTCCTGCGAGGAGCTCGGCCTCTGTGCACCGGGCGCCATCGCCGAACTACTCCGCAGCCGGGCCACCGAGCTCGGCGGCCGTATCCCGGTCAACGTGAGCGGAGGCCTCCTCTCCAAGGGTGAACCGCTCGGCGCCTCCGCCCTCGGCCAGGTGGTCGAGCTGGTGCGCCAGCTGCGCGGTCTGGCCGGCGACCGTCAAGTGGACGGCGCCCGGGTGGCGCTGGCCCACACCATCGGGCGCGGCGCCAACGCCAGCGTGGTCATCCTGCAGCGGTGAGCGCAGGCCCGGCACCGGGACCGGGACCGAGGGGCGGAAGTCATCCGTCCATCCGGCCCGCCCGAACCGACGACCTTCCGGCCGTCCTCGAACTCTGGGAGGTGGCGACCCAGCCCAGCCACACCGACGACATCGACAGCCTCGCTCACCTGTTGACACAGGACGCTGGGGCTCTCCTCGTGGCCGAAGGCGAAGGCGCCATCGTCGGTTCGGTCATCGCCGCCTGGGACGGTTGGCGAGGCACCATTCATCGGCTGGCCGTGGTACCTCCCTACCGCCACCGCGGTCTCGGGCGCCGACTCCTCCAAGCGGGGGAAGAGCGGCTCGACGCCCTCGGTGTCGTCCGCATACAGGCGATCGTCATCGAGACGGACGACGTCGCGATGGGCTTTTGGCGGGCGACCGACTGGGACGAGCAAACAGAACGGATCCGCTTCACGAAGGGCTGACTCGAGCGCCCTCGCTGGCCCGGGCCCACACGAGGCGGTATATACCGCACATCGGTATATAGTGGCCCAGTGGCATCCGAGTTGCGAGAGCCGACGTTCCTCGTCCTCACCGCCCTGGCCGACGGACGTCGACATGGCTACGGCGTGATTCGAGAGGTCGAGCGCCTCTCCGGGGGAACGACACGGCTCCGAGCCGGAACCCTCTACGCGGCGTTCGACCGGCTCGGTAACGAGGGGCTCATCGAGATGGACGGCGAAGATGTCATCGACGGTCGGCTCCGCCGCTACTACCGGCTCACCCAGACAGGAAGTGCAGTGCTCGAAGCCGAGTCTCGCCGGCGCTTGAGCGGCGCGAAGGAAGCGCTTCGGCGTCTCCGGTTGGCCGGAGGCTACGCGTGAGGGACCCGGACGTTCGTTACCGACGCTGGTTGCGCCTCTACCCGACGTCCTATCGGAGCGTCCGGGGTCAGGAGATCTTGGGGACGCTCCTCGAGTCGAGCGATGAGAAAGGGCCCACGCTCAGAGATTTTCTCCATCTCGCGGGACACGCCGTCCGGGTCCGCCTCACCCTCTTGCGCAATCGACCACCGCGAGGCCCGCTGCCCCAGCCCGCCCGCATCGTGAGCTGGATCCTCACCATCTTCGCGGCCATGGACTTGATCACCGGTCTCTTCCTGTCCCATGGCGGTCCCAAGAACCCGGGCCCTGACGTCCAAGAGATCATCGGCGGGTGCATCCTGATGGGCCTCGGCCTCCTGCTCTGGGCAAGGCGCCCCGCGCTCTACCTGTTGGTGGTGGCCGTGCTCATGCTCAACGTCGTCTCAGCCGTTCTCCAGGCCGACGAGCCGGTCTTCGGGTTGGTTCTTGCCGCGCCACAACTCGTCCTTGCGCTGGTGTTGCTCGCCGGCTGGAACCGCTTCAAGAGAGCAACCGCCGCGCCAACGCTGCCTCCCTCCCGCAGAGCACCGACCGCCTGACCACGCCCGCCGAGGGCGCACCTGCGCCGTACACTCCGCGATGGCCATGGCCGGCCGGCCTCTCAGGTCGGCGTGTCCGACGAGGAAGCGGTATCCGCACCCGTGCGATCGGCCACCAGCTGAGCGCGGTTCACCTTGGTGGCAGCGCTGCGAGGGATGGCATCGACGAACTCGACGGTCTTCGGCACCTTGTAGGGGGCGAGGCGCTCCTTGGCAAAGGCTCGGATGTCCTCGGCATCAGGTGGTGCAGCTGGATGGTGCGGTTCGATGATGGCGTGGACCCGGCGACCCCACTCGGGGTCCGGTAGCCCCACCACGACGACGTCGGCCACCTCTCGATGCTCCGAAAGGGCAGCTTCCACCTCCGCCGGGAACACGTTTGCGCCGCCGGTCACGATCATGTCGACCCGGCGGTCGGCGATGTAGCAGTACCCGTCCTCATCGAGCCGGCCGAGATCGCCGGCGGTGGCGAAGCCGTCCTCGGTCATGGGCAGGCCTTGGCTGGCCCCGAGGTAGCCGTACCGTCCGGTCGTCGACGACCGCAGATAGATCTCACCCACCTCGCCGGCGGGCACGTCCCTTTGTTGATCGTCGAGGATGCGCAGCTCGGTGTCTCGGAAACCGCGGCCGATGCTGCCGGGGTGTTGGAGCCACTCGTCCCCCCGGATGGCGGTAAGGCCCAGGCGTTCGGTCATCCCGTAACACATGTAGAGACGTTCGCCACCGAGGAGATCGATCCAGAACCGGGCAAGCGACGGCGGGAAGACGGCCGCGCCCTGCTGTACCCAGACCACGCTCGAGAAGTCGCGCTGCTCGATGCCGGCCACCCGAGCCATCCGGGCCAGCATGGTCGGCGTGGCCGTCAAGGCGGTGACTCCCTGCTGCTCGATGAGGTCGAGGGCGAGAGCCGCATCGAACTTGGTCATGATGACAAGCGAGTCGCCGGTGAGCAGATAGGTGAACTGGGCGAATCCGTTGGTGTGGTAGATGGCCGTCGGCACGAGGATCACTTGCCGGCCCACGTCGACGCCCCAGTTGGCCGGGAACGGCAAGGTGGTGGACGGGGCCATGACGGCAGGGGTCTTGTCCATGATGATCTTGGGGGTGCCGGTCGAGCCGCTCGAGCAGATGCCGTTGACCGCCGGCGCGATCACCTCGGGGTGGGGCTCGTCGGACAGCTCCCGCGACCGCTCGAAGATCTCGGCGTTCTCACGCCCGACGAGCAGCGCAGCATCGAGCACCCCAGCCACCCGGGCCCGCTCCCAGTCGGGCAAGTCCCATCGCACCGGCACCGGCGAGGCCCCGATCTTCCAACAGGCCAACACCGCTTCCACGATCTCGACGGAGTTCGGCAGCTCGAGCCCGACCCGGTCGCCCGGGCCAACACCCTCAGCTGCGAAGGCCCGTGCCACCTGGTTGGACCGTTGGTCGAGCGTGCGCCAGTCGAGACGTGTGATCGACCCGTCCTCGGCCACCACCGACACGGCCAGCATGTCCGGGTAGGTCTCGGCCAACCATCGGATCTGAGTCCCGTAGGGTCGACCCTCGACCTCGGGGCCAGTGGCCCCGGCCAGCGGACTCATGGGCGGGAACGCTGCCAACGGCGATGGGTGTTGCTGCTGCCTCTGCTCACAGTGTTGGGGAAAGCTACCCGTGACCCCCCGCGGGCGCCACCGGCGGAAGTTCGGTGCAATCGGCTGTCCCCGCCGCGACGGGTAGGAACGCGACGGAATTCCCCCTCATACACTGACCACACGGCGACGGACAGGCAATCGACCGATGTCCGGACCACGCACGATCGCCCAGGAGGGTTCATGCTCTACGTCAACCTCGGTGCCACCGGGCTCCGGGTCTCCCGCCTCTGCCTCGGCATGATGAGCTTCGGCAACAACAGCGAGCGCCCCTGGGCTCTCGACGAAGCCAAGGCCGAGCCCATCATCCGGGCAGCCGTTGAAGGTGGGATCACCTTCTTCGACACCGCCGACACGTACTCCAAGGGAGCGAGCGAGGAGGCCACCGGGCGCATCCTGCCCAAGTTCTTGAGCCGCGACGAGATGGTGGTGGCCACCAAGGTCTTCATGCCGATGACGCCCGGCGAGAACGGCGGCGGACTCTCCCGTAAGCACGTCATGTCGGCCATCGACGCTTCGTTGGCGCGCCTCGACATGGAATACGTGGATCTGTACCAGATCCACCGCTGGGATCCGCGCACTCCCATCGACGAGACCATGGAGGCACTGCACGATGTGGTCCGTGCCGGTAAGGCTCGCTACATCGGGGCGAGCTCCATGTTCGCTTGGCAGTTCGCCAAGGCCCAGCACGTGGCCGAGCGGCACGGCTGGACGCCCTTCGTGTCCATGCAACCCCACTACAACCTCATCTACCGCGAGGAGGAGCGCGAGATGATCCCGCTCTGCCTCGACCAGGGTGTCGGGGTGATCCCCTGGAGCCCGCTGGCCCGTGGCGTACTGGCTGGCAACCGGAGCCGCCAAGGTGAGCGCCGTACGACCCGCGCCGACACCGACGACTTCACCAACTACCTCTACAACCAGCCCACCGACTTCGATGTGGTCGAGCGGACCGCCGAGGTGGCAGCCGCACATGGCGTGCCGCCGGCTCAGGTCGGCGCTGGCCTGGCTGTTGGGAAAGCCCGGGGTCACCGCGCCCATCGTGGGTGCGACCCGCGCCGACCACGTGACGGACGCCCTCGCCGCCGAGCAGCTCGAGCTCACCGACGACGATGTGGCACGGCTCGAGGAGCCCTACGTGCCTCATCCCGTGCTCGGCCACTTCTGAGCGTGGGCTCACAGAGCCCGCAATCAGCCAGGTCGTCGTAGGCAGCTCGCCGAGTACTCCCGCCGGGTGGGCGGGTTTCCGACGGTGCTCTCGGCCGAGCGACCTGCGTCGCTCGAACAGATGGCCCGATGTCGAACCGGTGGTGAAGCCAGGTTCGCCGGCACCGCGTTCGTGACCGCATTGCCGTTGGCGCGCTTCGAGGTCATTGTCGCTTCTGAGGCATTGGGCATCTGAGCATCCGCTCAGAAGCTCGTGCGATCGGACAGAGGTATTCGGTGCGATGAAACCGGCGCCGAGCTGTCCCAAAAGCCAGCCACCAGAGCGGCGACACCGGCAACCGCGGCCAGCACGCCACAGGTCACGGAGAAGGCGCTGGCCACTTGAGCGGGATCGTGGCCGTCGCCGCCCATCGCTACGAACACCGCCGTGGCCGCGGCCAGTCCGAGGGCGGTGCCCAAGCCGCGACTCATGTTCAAGAGGCCTGAAGCCAGTCCCGACTGGTCCGGAGGGACCGACTCCATGATGCCGGCGTTGTTGGCAGAGTTGAACAGCCCAAGGCCAGCGCCGACCGTGACCAGCAGAGCGACGAACCCCCAGGCTCCCGGTCGCCAGACGGCCACGGCGAGGAGCGCGCCGGCAACGATGGTCATGCCCGCCGTCGCCGGGAGCCGCGGGCCTACGCGGTCGGCCATCCGCCCGGACCAGGGGGCGACCAGGCCGAGGGCAACAGGCATGGCCATGAGCTCGAGGCCGGTCCGGATGGGGCTGGCGCCAAGTGACCGCTCGAAATAGAAGGGCACGACGACGAGGATGCCGAAGAGGACGGCAAAGGCCAGCAGGCTGGTCACCACCCCGGCGGCGAAGGTCCGACGGAGAAAGAGGCGCACGTCGACCATGGGGGCCGGATGCCGCCGTTCGCGCTCGACGAAGAAGACTCCAAGCACCACCGCGCCGACCACGCCTCCGAGGATGGCCGCGCTGTCCCACCCGATGCGTGTTCCCTTGCGAGATGACGAAGACCAGGGCGGCCACCGCCGGGAAGAACAAGGCGAATCCGCCCCAGTCGAAGGGGACCCGGGTCTGGAGATGTCGGCTCCGAGGCACGAAGATCAAGGCGGCCACCATCCCGAGGAGACCGACCGGGATGTTCACGAGAAAGATGAGGCGCCAGCCGCCGGCAACGAGCAACAGACCGCCCACCGACGGGCCGAGCGCGAGCCCGAGCGCCTGGGCCGCTCCCTGGATGCCGAGCGAACGACCGAGACGTGACGTGGGCACGGCCAGGGCGATGATGGCCACGCTGTTGGCCTGCAGCATGGCCGCGCCGACTGCCTGTAGGGCCCGGAAGCCGTCGAGGGCGAGCAGGCTCGGGGCGTTGGCGCACAGGACCGAGCCCACAATAAAGACGACGAAGCCGTAGACATAGAGGAGCTTGCGCCCGGCCATGTCGGCGAAGCGACCGACGGCCGCCACCGTGGCCACCAGCACGAGCAGGTAGCTGAGGCCCACCCATGTGACGGCGGCGGCACCGGCATGGAAGCTGCGGGCGATCGACGGGAAGGCGAGGGTCACGATGCTGGCGTCGAGCTGGCCCATGAAGGCCCCGATGCAGACGGCCACCACCGTCCACCGATAGGCGTTGGGCATCTTCCGGATGACTTCCGGACGGCGTGGCTCGATGAGCAGCCGTTGCCAGCCACTGGCCCTGTCGGCGGCCGGCTCGTCGAGGATGCTCACACCATCCATTTTCCTGGCCGATCAACCCAGAAGTCCAATAAATCGGATCTTATTGATACGATCAATATTTCAAATGGACTCCAGGAAGCTCGCCCACTTCGTGGCGGTGGTCGACAACGGCGGTTTCACGGCCGCCGCCGACGTCACCGGCACCAGCCAGCCTGCGCTCTCGATCGCCGTGCGGGACCTCGAGACAGAGCTCGGCGCCGATCTCTTCGAACGCGTCGGCCGGCGGGTCCACCTGACGGAGGCCGGTCGCGCCTTGGTCGGTCCGGCCCGGCTCGTCCTGCGTGACCTCGAGACGGGACGCGCCGCCGTCGCCGCCGTCGCCGGGCTCGAGGCGGGATCGCTCACCGTGGCGAGCCTCCCTACTCTGGCCGCCGATCCGCTGGCCGCTCTCGTGGGCCGGTACCGGCAGTTGTACCCGGGGGTCATCGTCGACCTGGCGGCACCCGAGGACACAAGCGATCTTTTGGCCATGATCCGCGACGGGAGCTGTGAGGTAGGCGTCACCGAAGCCACCGGCCTCCCCGAGGACCTCGCTGGACACGACATCGGCGAGCAGCCACTCACCCTCGTCCTCCCGCCACAGCTTGCCGTCGGTGTGGTCAAGGACGCCCGACGTGGACGCACCGGCCGTCTTCCGGCGGTGGCCCTGACCGACCTCACACGGGTGCCGTTTGTTGCCACCCCGACCGGCACTTCGACGCGGCGGCTTCTCGACGAAGGCTTCGCCGCGGTCGGTGCCCGCCCCGAGGTTGCCGTCGTGACCGCCCAGAGGGACGCCATCATCCCCCTGGTGGTGGCCGGGGCGGGGGCCGCGCTCGTCCCTGCCCCGCTGGCCGAGCATGCGGCGGCATCAGGGGCGGTCCTGGCCCGGCCCGTGCCGGCCGTCGCCCGGCGCATCGCCGTCGTCCACCGGGACGGGTCGCTCGCCCCGGCGGCGACCGCCTTCGTCAGGTTGGCTCGCAGCCCCGAGGCGGCGGCGGCGAACACCCCTTGATACACCGATTCAAGCTCAGCGCCCGACCCGCCGATATGCATTGCAGCCGGGTTCGCCGAGCAGAGCCGCCGATCAGCTCGGCGGACCCGGCGCCCGTCGATCCGCCGGCAGTAGCCTCGTGCCACCGGTGGCGCGCACGGCGCCACCGGCGGCCCATCGACCACTGACTGGTCCGGGGCAAACCGTCGCTGCGGGAGGAGGACCGATGTCCACCGAGTTACCGACCTCGGTTGACTTCCACTTCGACATCATGTGTCCCTACGCCTACCAGACCTCCATCTGGATGCGTGAGGTGCGCGACCAACTCGGCACCGAAGTCAGCTGGCGGTTCTTCAGCCTCGAGGAGATCAATCGGCAGGAAGGGAAAAAGCACCCCTGGGAGCGTGAGTGGACCTACGGGTGGTCGATGATGCGCATCGGCGCCCTCCTGCGGCGCAAGGACATGGCGCTCCTCGACCGCTGGTACGCGGAAGCCGGTCGTGCTCTTCACGTCGAGGGCCGCAAGCCGCACCAACCCGAAGTGGCGGCGGCCATCCTCGAGGAGATGGGTCTCGATCCTGGCATCGTGGGCGAGGCCATCGCCGACCCGACCACCGGCGACGAGGTGCTGGCCGAGCACGAGCGGGTCGTGGCACGGGGCGGCTTCGGCGTGCCGACCTTGATCTTCGAGGATGAGCAGGCGTTGTTCGGACCCGTCCTCGTCGACCCGCCGACCGGTGAGCGCGCCGTCCGACTGTGGGAGTTGGTGTGCGGCTGGCGCGACTTCCCCGCGTCTGTTCGAGATGCAGCGACCCAAGGATTCTGCCGCCGTCGACGCCATCGCCGAAGCCTTCACGCCCTACCTCGACGCCCGGGACTGGGTCACCGTCCAACGTCCGACCCCCTGAGCCCGCCACAGGTGCCGGCCATCGTCCGAGCGGCCACGGCCGCGGACGCATCCGCCCTTGGTCACCTCCGCTTTGGCTGGCGCGTCGTCGAGCAGGGAGAACGAGGCCTGGACGAAGTCGGCTTCATCACCGCCCTGGCTGCCTGGATGAAACAGCACTCCGACTCTCACTTCCCCTTCCTGGCTGAGTTGGACGGCGATCCCATCGGCATGGCCTGGCTGGCCATCGTCGACCGCATCCCGGGTCCCGAGATCTTCCTGCGGCGGTCCGCCTATGTGCAGAGCGTCTACGTGGTCCCCGAGCAGCGATCGCAAGGAGTGGGGGCTCGACTGGTCGCCGCCGCCCTGGACCACGCCCGGACGCTCGGCTGCCGGTATGTGGCCGTCCACCACACCGAGCGATCCACCACGCTCTATCGACGGCTGGGCTTCACCGACCCGGCCCGTGTGTTGGAGATACAGCTCTGATCTCCCATTGAGCGGAAGACCCGGGCTGGCCTCCCTCAGGTATCGGCGGGTGTCGAAGCGGCCGCCGGCTCGCCTCGGATCCGCCGCAGCAGCACGATTCCACTGGCCGGGAAGATCATCACCGAAAGCAGCCCGGCCGCCACCAGAGCGGCCGCATTGACCTCGAGGATCCGGCCTTCGGACAGGGCGATGCTCGTGATGACCACGATGAGCGGCAGCCCGGTGGCCGAGAACAACGCCATTGGCGCCATCTGCCGGCGCGTGAGCACGTTGCGATAGAGGAGGAACACGGGCACGCCGCGCGCCACCAACATGAGCGCGAGGAAGAACGGGACCCGCCAGAGCTCAGCTGGATGGTGCAGGAACACGTGGAGGTCGAAGGTGATCCCGCTCACGACGAAGAAGATGGGGATGAGGAATCCGAAGCCGATGGCCTCGAGCTTGGCCTTCACCAGGTCCGAATCTTGGCCGTCGGTGAACCGTTTCACGCAGATGCCGGCGGCGAACGCCCCGAGGAGCACGTCGAGGCCGAGCTTGTCGGCCAGCAGGACGAGTAGGACGATCAAGAGCAGCGAGAGACGGACTGGGAGCTGCGCACTCGACTCGAGATGCCGACTCAGCATCCGGACGAGGCGCGGGGGATGCGTGCGAGTCGCCATCACGATGGTGATGATCGCCACGACCACGAAGGCCACCAACAGCAGCGAGGTGAGGACCGGGTCCTTTCGGGTGAGCAGGAGGGCGACGGCCACGATGGGGCCGAACTCCCCCAGCGTCCCGATGGCCATGATCTGCGACCCGAACGGAGTCGGCAGGACGCCGGCATCTCGTAGGACGGGCATCAGGGCGCCGAGGGCGGTGGTGGTGAGGCCCAGCCCGACAACGATGGTGTCGCGGGCGAGGCCCGAGGAAACGAGGTCGAAGGCCGCGAGGAAGCCGATGGCCAGGGAGATCAGCCACCCGAGCGATGCGAGTCGCACGGGCTGACCGCGGATGCGCTCGATGTTCAGCTCGTAGCCGGCCAAAAAGATCAAGTAACTCAGCCCGAGATCCGAGAGCCCGGTGATGACGCTGTCCAGGTGGGCGAGATTGAGGACGAAGGGGCCGATCACGATGCCGAGCCCGATCTGGAAGACGATCTCGGGAATGGCCAGCGGACCGGTGAGCTCGGAGAGGACGGGCGACAACACTCCGATCACGGCGATGAGGACCAGCGTCTCGATGGCAGCCAGCGTCATGGGCGACCATCCCGCTCGATCATCGCCTCACCTTAGGCACGAGCGTGCCCGTCCCCCGGGTTCTCCCTGGTTCGACCGAGGGCACACAGAGCTACCATCGCCCATGGGCCCCGCCGTCGTTGGTCGGCGGATGCCACGCCATGCAGGGATGCCGGTGATTCGACGCCAAGCACATGCAAAGGTCGGCCGATGCTGACGGTGGTAGGTCCCGCGGTCCGCGTCGTCACATCGAGCCGACCGCCATCCCGAACGACCGGAGCGGGTGGACGCCGTGGCCGCTGGGCTCGACGACCTCCACCTCGGCGACGACCTCCGCCGCGAAGAGCCGAGAGCGGCGACCGACGAGGAGCTCGCCCGGGTCCACGATGCCTCCTACCTCGAGTTGCTGCGTGAACTCTGCGCATCGGGCGGCGGCGCCCTCGACCCCGACACCTACGCCACCGCCAGCTCGTGGGAGGCGGCCCGACACGCCGCCGGTTCGGGACTCGTGGCCGTCGAGCGGCTCCGGGCCGAGGGTGGAATCGGACTGGTCGCCGTGCGGCCACCCGGTCACCACGCCCTCGCCGACCGGGCCATGGGCTTCTGCCTGCTCAACAACGTGGCCGTGACCGCACAGGCCTTGGCCGAGCGAGGGTGAGCGGGTCGCCATCGTCGATTGGGATGTTCACCACGGCAACGGCACCCAGGCCATCTTCTGGGACGACCCCCGGGTGCTGTATGTCTCCCTCCACCAGTGGCCGTGCTACCCAGGAACTGGGCGGTCGACCGAGGTGGGAGGCCCGCATGCTCCCGGCCTGACGGTGAACCTGCCGTTGCCACCGGGGACGACCGGCGACGTCGTCGAGGATGCCTTCGAGCGGGTGGCTGCCCCGGTCATCGAGTCGTTCGGTCCGACCTGGATGCTGGTATCGGCCGGCTTCGACGCCCATCGGGCCGACCCTCTCGCCGACCTGGCCTTGTCAGCCGGCGACTTTGGCCGGCTTGGCCATCAAGGTGGCCGCCCTTTCGCCACCCGACGGCTCCTGCATGCACCTCGAGGGTGGCTACGACCTTCGCGCCCTCCGAGCGTCGGTGGCTGCCACTCTCGGAGCGTTGCTCGGCTCCGGCATCACCGACGAACCGCCGACCAGCGGCAGCGCCGGCCGGAGTCAGGTCGACGAGATCGTGACCCGGCGCCGGGCCGCACTCGACGAGATGAGCTGATCAAGCTCGGGCCGATGCGCCGTCCGGCGCTCCGCCCGCGGCTTCCCATTCTGCGACCATGGCCCCAAAGCGCAGCGGGTTGTAGATATCCTCTTCGTAGGACCACTGGCCACCGCCTGCGTACTTGAGGAGTGTGAAGTTGTACTCCTGGTGGACGCGCCCGTCGCCGATGTCCATCATGCGATTCCACACTTGGCAGACGACCCAGCCCCGCTCCTCGTCGATTACCGCCCATTCGATCGGGAACGCGTTCATGTGACGGCCTGGATAATCGGACATCGTCGCTCGGATCCACTCACCGATGGCTGCACGCCCGGAGAACGTGCCGTAATGGTGCTCGACGTACGTGGCGTCGTCGGTGAACTGCTCGATCCAGACATTCCAATCGCCACTACGAGCCGCCTCGTCTGCTCGCCGCTGGTAGTCGAGGAAGGCGGCTTCGATCTCGTCTCGCGTCCATCGTCCCATCGACGCCAGTATGGCGTCCGGTGGCCGATTGCGCCCGTGGAACAACTGGCAAGGGCAACAAGGTCAGCGCCGAGGTGGTGACTTAACCGGCTCGCGGCCGTCCGTGCCCCCCTTGTCCTCGAACGCCGGTTGCTCGTCCGTCGGCTGACCGTTCGTCGGCTGACCGTCCGTGGGCTGGTGCGGCACCGTCCGTCGGCTGATCGTCGCTGCTCGTCTTCGTCTACTGCCGCCGTTCGTCTCCGGCTCAGCCGCATCCGTGCCGAAGTGCACCGAGACATGCTGGTCATGACGGCTGCGCTGCTCGAGCACCATGTGTTTCAGCACCTCCCGATCGGCGTCGGTCAAGGGGGCTCGGAGCGAACGCGGCCAAAGGTGGCGGTGGACCACCACATTGACCTCGGCGGCGTAGACGGTCAGCTGCGTGCCGAGGTAGATCCAGACGAGAAGGCCGAGCACGATGGCGAAGAACCCGTACACCTGGCTGGTGTTGCGCAGGCTGTGATCGACCAATGTTCCCCCCACGTACTGGAGGATCGTCCATCCAACCGCCCCGAACACTGCGCCGGGGAGCAGCCATCTCGACGGGATGGCGGAGGGTGTGAGCAGCCGGAAGGCCACGGCGAAAATGGCGACGTTGAGCACGAGGGATGCGACGACGGCGCCAGCCACCGCCAGTCCGCCACGGTTGCCCACGGTCACCACGCCGGCCAATGCCGTGCTCACGAGGAGGAACAGGCCTACTGCAGCCATCACGGCCAACGCTCGGAGTAGTCGTGCCACGTATCCCGGCCGCTCGACGAGTGGCACGTTCCACACCTGGGCCATGGTGTACTGCGCCGCCTGGATCACGCCTTGCGAGCCCCAGATCAGTCCGATGATGCCGATGGCCAGGCCGAGGCCGGCCCGGTTGTGGAGGGCATGAATGTTCTCCCCGAGGTGCGCACCGATGACCGGGAACTGGCTGAGAGCCGAATGCTCGACTCGTTGGGTGGCCGACACGCTCCCTCCGGTGGCCAGTCCCACGATCGTGATGAGGAGGAGCATGAGTGGGAACAGAGAAAGAAACCCGTAGTAGGCCATCAGGGCGGCGAGCATCCCGCCGTTGTCGTTGCCGAACTTCTTGACGACTCCGTAAAGAAACCCGGCCGGCTTCGACTGGCGTTGGAAGCTGTCAATGCCCTCGAGAGTACGGTCGAGCTGTCGCATTGCGCCTACCTCAGAGCCGGCGGCCAGCCGGGGCATGGAATGGCCGCGTCACTGTCGCGATCTCCAGTGCGGGTCGAACGTACACGGCCGATCCCTCCTTTCGACAACGACTCTCGGATGCTCCCACGGCGCCGGCACTGGCGCCGCTCCTATCTGTTCCCGCTGGCGGCAGTTTCACGCTCGACATCAATGAATCGCTCCGCCACCCACTCAAAGGACCACCACATATCAGCGAGGGCCATCCTGCGCCAATCACGATGCCGATCGCGCCGAACGGCTTTCGGTAAGAGCACGCCTCGTCACTCGCCAATGTTTCGATATTGGGACCAACGGGAATTGACTGAATCAGAAACATGCCCAAGACCGTTGCCGTCATCGAAGGATGACGGGAAGGAGGAGAGACCGATGTTGTTGCTGCTAGCACTGTTAGTGGTGATCCTGTTTTTAGGTCTGGGCTTTTTCACGGTTCATCTTCTGTTAGTCGTTGCCGCCGTACTGTTTGTGCTCTGGGTTATCGGTTTCGCCCTTGGGCGTGGTGAAGGTGCAGGAAGACACCACTTCTACGGCTGGTAACAACGCGAGGAGCGTCTCCACTAGCCCTGGAGATGCCGCCGCAGGGTCAGGGGCCTCGTCATGCCTCGACGTTGAAGACCTCGCGTAGCTTGGCCAGGCTGGACGCCAGCAACCTCGACACGTGCATCTGGCTGATCCCGATGCGTGCGGCGATCTGTGACTGGGTGAGCCCGTCGACGAATCGCAGCTGGAGGATGGTGCGCTCGCGGTCGGGCAGCTTGGCCAGCGAGAAGGCGAGCAGCAACCGGTCCTCGGTTCCGCTGAAGCCCGGGTCGACCTCGCCGAGTCGCGAGCCCATGGTGGTCTCCTGACGGTCGGGCGCGTCGATCGAACGACGTTCGGTAGCTCTGGCCCGCCTCGATTGCCTCGAGCACCGCGTCCTCGGTGACACGGGTGGCCCGGGCCATCTCCGAAACGGTGGGAGGACGACCGAGGTCGTGGGTCATCGACTCGGTCACATGGCCGAGTTCCAAGTAGAGCTCCTGGATGCGTCGCGGCGCCCGGATGGCCCAACCTCGATCGCGGAAGTGGCGCTTGAGCTCCCCGATGATCGTACGGGTGGCGAAGGTGCTGAACTCGACCCCACGCTCGGGGTCGAAGCGGTCCACCGACTTGATGAGGGCGATGGACGCGACCTGGGCGAGGTCGTCATAGGTCTCGCCCCGGTTGGAGAAACGACGGGCCAGCTGCCGGGCCAGGTCCAGATGGGACTGCGACCAGCTCGTCACGGAGCCGCTGGTCGTTCGTCTCGGCAAATTCGACGAACTTCTGGCGCAGGTCCTCGTACTCGACCGACGACGCCATCAGTGCGATCGCGGGGCCCGGCGCTTTCGCAACCAGGCCTTCCGGTGACCGCCCTCGACTTCCTGCCCGTGCTCGTCGACCAGGGCGTCGACGAGCAGGTCGGAGAGCTCGTTCCGTCGCTCGGCGTCGGATCCGTCCGGACGAGCCCCGTCCCCGTCCCTGTCCCAGACCCCGGCCCCGGCAGGAAGGCGCAGGCCACCTCGACCTGCTCCTCGTCGCGGAGGAACTGGATCTCGATCCGGCCGTCGGACGAACCGTCGACGACCGAAAGGCACAGCTCCTCGACGGCCAGCCGGAAGTCTTCGATCTCCTCGACGTCGAAGTCGGCCCGCGAGGCGATGGTGGCGGCGGCGAACCGGGCCAGGACGATGAGGTCGGCGTGGACCGGAAGGGTGAGCTCGACGGTATCGGTCATGGGTCGCCGCACCCCACGTCACGGGCAACGGGGTGGACCCCTGACCGTGTGCCCGCTCATGAGCTCTTGGCCTCGGCCAGACTGGGAACGATGACGAAGAGATCGGTGAGCCCGGTGATCTCGAACACCTTGAGAATACGCGGCTCGCTGACCACGAGGCGCATGTCGGCTTGGGCGCCTGCTCTCTGCTTGTGGACGCCGATCAGAACACCGAGCGCGGTCGAGTCGATGAAGCTGACGCCGGTGAGATCGACGATGAGCGTGCCGTCCCGACTGGCGGCCTGTTCGAGTCGCTCGCGCACCGTCGGCGCGGCGGCGACGTCGATCTCGCCACTGAGCGTGACCACGATGGATCGGCCGTCGCTTTCCTCGGTCACTCCGAATGTCTCGTCCATCTCGGTTCCCTTCTCGCTTCGATCCTCGATCGCCACCGGTGAAGCAGCAGGAGGCGGAGCCATGCCCCTGGCTGTGACCGTGCATCCAGCCACGTCCGACTCGGTCCCTCCAGCGCCGCGTCCTCATCCACCGCGGGGCCGCGGGTGGATCGAACGACGCCGGCTCAGGCTACCTTGCATGCTCCGCGCCGCTCGGCCCTGGCCGGCACAGGTACTCGTTGCCACGCTGCGTGACTGCCGCTGCCGGAGCTGCCGGTGACGGGCCAACCGTAGGCCGAGCCACGGGTTGCCCTTCGGGTGAGGGCTTGAGCGTGGCCCGGCGATCACTCGACTCCTATCGATCGAAGCGCGACCCGTCCCGCACTCCTGAGCCGGTGCCGGCTAGCCGGGCCCGATCCCGGCCGGCAACACCAGGACAACCGCTTCGTCATCCAGGAGCACCACGCCACGGCTCTGCACTGGGACTTCCGACTGGAGCGAGACGGCGTGCTCGTGTCCTGGGCCCTGCCCAAGGGCTTACCGCTCGATCCCCGCACCAACCATCTGGCGGTGCACACCGAGGACCACCCGCTCGAATACCTGACCTTCAGCGGCACCATCCCGGCCGGCGAGTACGGCGGCGGGACCGTCACCATCTGGGACCAGGGGACCTACGAGTGCGAGAAGTGGCGCGACGACGAGGTCATCGTCGTGCTCCACGGAACACGGGCCGAGGGGCGGTACGTGCTCTTCGCCACCAAGGGCAAGCAGTGGATGATCCATCGCATGGATCCGGCGCCCCCCGGTTACGAGCCGCTGCCCGAAACGTTGGCGCCGATGCTGGCCACCGCCGGGCGCTGCCGGCTACCGGAGAAGGGTGGGCCTTCGAGTTCAAATGGGACGGCATCCGAGCGATCCTGGCCGTCGGATGGAGGAAGGGTGCAAAGCCACCAGCCGCAACGGCCGCGACATCACCGGCTCCTACCCCGAGCTGCGCGCCCTGGGCGAGGCGGTAGGCGCCGACCAGCTGCTCCTCGACAGTGAGCTCGTCGTCGTCGACGAAGGGGGGCGACCCTCCTTCGGCCGGCTGCAGCATCGGATGCAGCTGCAAGGGCCGGCCGTCGCACGGGCGGCCGCCCAGGATCCGGTCAGCATCGTGCTCTTCGACCTCCTCCACCACAACGGCGAGGCCCTCCTCGACCTCCCCTACGACGAGCGCCGGGCACGACTCGAGGGCACTCGGGCTCGCCGGTCCCCGGTGGGCGGTCACCCCCGCCTTCGTCGACGAGGAGCCGCACGAGGCCCTGGCCCTGGCCACCGACATCGGAATGGAAGGCGTGGTGGCCAAGCGGCGTGACAGCCGCTACCGGCCGGGGACGAGGAGCCGCGACTGGATCAAGGTCAAAGCCGAGCGCACCCAAGAGGTCGTGATCGGTGGCTGGACGACCGGGCAGGGCAACCGCTCCTCCGCCTTCGGCGCGCTCGCTCCTCGGGCCTCCCCGACCCGGACGACGCCGAGCCGGCTGCGATTCGTCGGGAAGGTCGGCACCGGGTTCGACGCCGCGGCCCTGGACGACCTGCTCGCCCGGCTCGAGCAGGCTCGCCGCGGACGACCAGCCCGTTCACCGAGCGCTTGCCCACCGGGACGGGAACGGTGGCCGGGTGGGTCGAGCCGTCGCTCGGTCGGCGAGGTCCGCTACACGGAGTGGACCGGTGACGGCCGGCTTGCGCCACCCAGTCTGGCGCGGGCTGCGGCCCGACAAGACGGCCCGCGAGGTGACCCGTGAGCCCTGAACGCGACGAGCTCGGTGACCGTCAGCGTCGAAGGGCGACAGCTCAAGCTGACCCGGTTGGACAAAGGTTCTCTTCCCGGAGGCGCGGTTCACCAAGGGCGAGCTCATCGACTACTACGCCGCGCATCGCACCGGTGATGCTCCCGCACGTCCGAGACCGGCCGCTCACCATGAAGCGGTACCCCGACGGCGTCGAGGGCCAGTCGTTCTTCGAGAAGAACCGGCCGTCGCACGCTCCCGACTGGGTACGGCACACGGTCGGTGCCTTCGACTGGCTCCGGGCGGCGAGGTCGACTACACCGTGGTCTGCGACCTCCCCACCATGCTGTGGGCGGCCAACCTGGCCACCATCGAGTTCCACGTTCCGTTGTGGCACGTCGGCAACCGACGACGTCTGCCGGCGCCTCCCGATCACATGGTGTTCGACCTCGATCCCGGCGACGGGACGACCATCGTCGATTGCTGCCGGGTCGCCAACCTGGTCAATGAGGAGCTCGGCGCCCAGGGCCTCGCCGCCTGGCCGAAGACCAGCGGATCGAAGGGCCTCCAGGTCTACGCCGAGACGCCGGGAACCCGCCCGACGCTGGGAATCGATCCGCAAACTGGCCCACGAGATCGCCCGCCGCCTCGAAGACGGCGCAGCCCCGACCTGGTGGTGTCCAACATGCGCCGGGGGCTCGCGGGCCGGGAAGGTGCTGATCGACTGGAGCCAGAACCATCCGGCCAAGACGACCGTCGCCGTCTACTCGGTACGGGCGCGACCCCACGCCGACCGTGTCGACCCCGGTGACCTGGGACGAAGTCGACGGACTGCCTGCGATCAGGCGAGCCCGAACGGCTCCGGTTCACCACCGACCGAGGTGCTCGGCCCGGGTGGACGAGCTCGGCGACCTGTTCGCCGACCTGGCGAAGCGCCGAGTCGACCGCCGCTGAGCTCGGAAAACGTCCTATCAGCGACGCCGCCTTGGCATGACGATCGTGTTGTCATCAGTCTCGACGCGAGATTGGGCGACTGCCAAGAGCTCGGGTACCGGATGCACTCATGTTGCTGCTCGAGTCCCCGACTTGCATCGCCCGCCCACCGACCTGTCCGGTCGCCCCAGCTGTCCGTCGCCCTCACCTTCGATGGCTCGTCGTTGCGAGCTGTGGCTCAGCCGGCCGACTCGACACCTATTCGCTGGTGGCGCTGCGGGCCCAGATCGACCAGTGCTGGGCCGAGCCGTTCGACGAGGTCGTCGTCCACCTCGACGAGCTCGAGGAGCTGGACGAGCCGGACTGGCTGTGCTGTCGGCCATGCGTGCCCTGGTCGAGGAAGGTGGTGCGTCGTTTCCGCCTCGACGGGGTGAGAGAGACGGTCCCGTCCTGCCTCCGTCCGATGCGTCCCGGCGGCGGAACCTGCAGGTCGGTTGACGACCACCGGGCGTCTGAGCCACGGTCACGGCGCGACCCCGGATGCAGGCGGTCACGACGATACGTCGCCGAGGTGAGCCGGTCAAGACGTGGTCGAGGTCGAGCCAGGCCGACTGGAGAAGAGGAGAGCCCGGTCCGAGGGGCCCGTGCCTCCGCGCCGGGCTCACCGGGCCATCGTCCCGACTGAGCCGCTCTGGGCCATCCCGCTGACGATCGGAAACGGCTCCAAGCCCGGTTTCCGGGCGTGGCCAGTCGGGTACCGTGGCCAGATGGTGGATCTCGCCCCTGTGGGCCCCGACGACGATGGCTCCGGCGGGGCGGAGCCCACGCCGGCGGCCAGGCTCCTCCTCGACGCCTTCGATCGCATCGCCTCCTCGCGTCGAAGCACGTCCATCGACGGCCTCGACGCGGATCAGCTCGCCGCCCGCCCGGCGGCCTTCGGCCAACTCCATCGCCTGGCTGGTCTGGCATCTCACGCAGGATCCAGGACGACCATCTGGCCGGCGCGTTCGGTCACGAGCAGGTCTGGACGGCGGAAGGCTGGGACGAGCGCTTCGGGCTGCCCTTCGACACCACCGCCACCGGCTACAGCCATTCACCGACGAAGTCGGGGCCGTCCGTGTCGACGGATCCCTGCTCGGCGACTACCACCGGGCCGTGCACGAGCGCACGCAGCGAGCCGTCCGACGGCTACAGGACCCCGACCTCGAGCGGGTGGTCGACGAGTCCTGGGACCCACCGGTGACCCTCGGCCGTCCGCCTGGTCAGCGTGGTGACCGACGACCTCGAGCACGTCGGCCAGGCGGCCTACGTCAGGGGCCTCCTCGAGGAGGACGGGCGAGAGGTCAGACCTGGGGGACGCGCGGAAATCTCCGGGGATCGAGGGTTAGCCGGGGCGCCGCCCGGGGTAAAGGCGACCGCCAAAGCGAGTGCCCGAACCCCCTCTCAAGGCACTCCCGTCGGCTCCCGCTGCCCCTCGGGCCGGGAGCCGACGCCTTTTCTGGCCTTTCCACGGCGGGCGATCCTTCAAGGGGAGACGAGGCGGCTCTCGTCGGACCAGGCAGTACGGACGCTGCGGCGGCCGGCGGCTCAGGCCCCGGACGGAGGTCGCCGATGCCGAGGGAGCCGCAGTCGGCGCCGGTCCCGTCGTCGCCTCTTCCTCCTCTCGAGTACCGATCCTTCGGTGAAGAGGTACGGTGCGCAGGTGGCGATCGAGGGCGGGGTCGTTGCGGCGCAGCCACTCGAGGGTCATGGCCGCGTGCTCCTTCTCCTCGTCCCGGTTGTGGGCGAGGATGGCGGCCAGGTCGGGGTCGTCGGTGGCGTCGACTCGCTGGTCATACCAGTCGACTGCCTCCAGCTCCTCCTGGATCGAGGTCAAGGCCCGGTGGCGATCGAGGTGGCGGCCTCGAGCTTGTCCTCGGGCTCGTGCAATCCGGCGCTTTGAGCCACGGTCCCTCCTCTGTCGTCAGCGGCGCGTGCTCGCCGGCACGTCACACTAGTTGCGGCCACCCGACGTCAGCTCGTGCGTCGCCGAGCGGAACTGGACGCTGATGCGCGGTCCGAGGGACGACTGGTCTTCGGCACCGAGTGCTCCCAGGTCCGCTGACAGCTTCCGCCCATGACCAGGAGGTCGCCGCCGCCAAGCTCGAATCGCCGCGACGGACCGCCGCCCCGGGGTCGTAGAAGGAAGCGGCGGCGGGACCCGAGCGAGACGATGGCCACCAGCGTGTCCCCGTCGCGGCGACGACCGATTCGGTCACCGTGCCACGCCACACTGTCCCGCCCGTCCCGGTAGAGACAGATGCCAACGGTGCGGAGCGGTCCGGCCGGACCGAGGCCGTAGCGGTCGTTGAGCGCACGCGCCGGCCACCCGGAGACTCGGGTCCGGAAGTTCGTCGTCCTCGCCGTAGGTGGAGATGAGGCGAGGCACGGCCACCATGCGCTCGTACATGACCCGCTCCTCTTCACGCCACGGGACGGATTCGACCAGACGGTCGAAGAGCTCGTCTGCAGCCGCCCATCCAGCCCCGATGCCACTCGAGCCATGCCCGCCTGGCCGAGCTCCTCGTGCTCGATGCCCACGTCGAGAGGCCGGGGGCCGACGGGACCCACCGGCGTCGAAGAGCGAGGGCTGACGAGCCCGATCCACGGCATCCAGGCTAATCGAACGCCTGTTCGCTTCATTCCTGTCCCGACGGCGGTCAGGCATCATCCGGTGGGGGCAGGACCCTCCATAGCCTCGGCCGCTTCCCACGCCCGACGGACGGCGGCATCGTCGGCCTCCGGGACCGGGTCGGCCGGCATCTCGACCGTCCCCTCCACATCGGATTCGAGCGGATCGCGCTCGCATGCGGGGCCCGGATGCGTGCGCATGCAGGTCCGGTGACTCGCTTACGGGTGCCCGTGACGCAGTCATCTCAGCTGCCGGCCCATGAGGGCACGAGGAACGTGACCCCGCGTGGTCGCCGGCGAGCGAAGCCGAGGAGAAAAAGGATGCACCGGCTGGGAGTGACGGCGGCGGGATCGGAACTCCCAGCCAGGTGCACTTGACCTGACTCTTCCCCACGCCCAGGACGCCAAACCCGGCAATTCGTCGGCAGCGCAATTCGGCCCAGCCCCCTCCTCCACGTCCAGCCGAGGACGTTGCCCGATCCCCAGGTCAGTCGATCGAACTGGCTGTCCTCAGCCGGCACCAGGGCGCCCGCGGCCGCTCCGGGGCATGGAATGACGGAGTCGGACTACAGCGGTGACCACCACATCGGAGGGGGTGGCAATCGCCCACCCTCCGACATCAGACTCGAGCTCCACGGGGATCAAGCACCGGCGCTGATGCTCGGCGATGGCATCGAGATCCCCGCCGGAGGAGGCCAGCAACTCCCGCAGCAGCACGGCCCGAGCCCACGGCCAGGTGCCGACGGGTGCCGGGAGGCTCGGACTGCGACCGACCTCGATCAACTCGGCGGCCGGGGCGTGGACCACCCAGTTGACCTCGACCCACGCCGGCAGCGGGCCCGTCGACCGCCTCCACCACGTCGACCAGCCGGCCACTCAGAAAGGCCTCGGTCTCTTCGACGAGGAATTTCCGACACTGCTCGCTGTAATCCGGAGCGGAACCTGCGACCAAGTCTGAACATGATGTCTCCGGGCGTGACACCGACCCGTGCGCCCCCGCTCCCCCTACCCCGAGCGGCTGTCGAGCAAACCCGCCGCTGACCTGGCCTTCCGCCTCCCCATTGGACGGGCTGGCCAGAACCATGGGCTAAGACAGTGTCCGTGTCGGATCGCGAGCTCGTCGTCCTGGGCACGGCCAGCCAGGCACCGACCCGGTACCGCAACCACAACGGCTATCTGCTGCGGTGGGACGGCACCGACATCCTTTTCGACCCGGGAGAGGGCACCCAGCGCCAGATGCTCTGGGCGGGCGTCACCGCCAGTCACGTCCGGGTGATCTGCATCACGCACTTCCACGGCGACCATTGCCTGGGGCTGCCAGGGGTGCTCCAGCGACTGGCCCTCGACGGCGTCACCCATCCGGTGGCCGTGCTCTTCCCGGCATCCGGGCTGCCGTTCTTCGAGCGCCTGCGCCACGCCTCCGTGTTCCGGGACGAGGGGCTCGACATCCGACCGCTGCCCGGTCGCACCGCTGACGGCCCGGTGATCAGCATCGAGCCATCCTTGACCATCTCCGCTCGCCGTCTCGACCACGAGTCCCGAGACCTTCGGCTGGCGGGTGGAGGAGCCGTCGTCGCGCCGCATGCTTCCGGAACGGCTGGCGGAGCTCGGGATCGAAGGCCCGGCCGTCGGCGAGCTCATGCGAGACGGCATCCTCGAGATCGACGACCGCCCGTGTTTCGGTCGACGAGGTGAGCGCCCCACGACGCGGCCAGTCGATGGCGTTCGTCATGGACACCGGCGTGTGCCAGGCCGCCGCCGAGCTTGGCCGACAGCGTCGACATGCTGGTGTGCGAGTCGACGTTCGCCTCGAGCGAGCAGGCTCTCGCCCGGCGGTGGCGCCACCTGACCGCGGCCGATGCCGGCAACGGCTGGCACGAGCCGCCGGCGCCCGCCTGCTCGTACTCGCCCACTTCTCGCAGCGCTACCCCGACGTCACCCATTGCTCGAGGAAGCTGCCGCCATCTTCCCGTCGGTCGTCGCCGCCGCCGACCTCGAGCGTGTCGCCGGTCCCGCGCTCGATAGAAGGATTCCGAAGACGGAGCCGAACGCAACAGCACCCTCGAACGTCGGCCGTGCAGTCAGCTGTCGGCGCGCTCGTGCGAGACGAGCAGGTCGACCGCCACCTCCTCGATGCACGACAGCGGTTCGGACATGGCCCGCGACGGCCCGAACCGGTCGATGAGGGACTCGACCCGGACCCCGCGCTCGCTGGCCTCGTGCTTCGCCTCGCTCGGTCGCCCGGCCGGCCACGATGGCGAGCCGGTACACCCACGGGTCCGGGCATCCTCGATGACACCGCCGACCACCTTGCCGAGAAACGATTGGGCGTCGAGTGCTCCCTCGCCGGTGATCACGAGATCGGCGCAGGCCAAGAGCCTGCGCCGAGGTCGATCGGACTCGGCCACCAACTCGTAGCCGGAACGCAGCTCGCCTCCCATGGCCACGATGGCGCCGCCGAAGCCCCCGGCCGCTCCGGCGCCGGGCACGGACACCACCTCGGCACCGAGCTCGTTCGGTAGCGTCGGGCCAGCCGTTCGAGTCGTGCTTCGAGCAGCGTCGACCTGCTCGGCAGCTGGCGCCCTTCTGGGGCGCGAACAACCGAGCGGCTTCGACGAAACCGATGCGCACGTCGCACGCGCCGACAAGGTGGGCCCCATGCAAGCCGCCTCGCGCCCGCACGGCTGCCGTCGCCTCCCACCCTCCGTCGGTCGTGGCCGAACCACCGAGGCCCACGATGATCCGACCCCTGCGGCCTCCCGTGACACCACCTCCCCGGTCGCCAGTCCCACCGCCGGGCCGCGATCAGCTGCCCGGTGCCGAGCGACGGTGGCGGCCACCGCGTCGTTGCCCGTCGGGCCGCCGACGAGCGCCAGCCCCGATGCCCGGGCCATCTCGATGACGGCCAGCTCGCCGTCCGATCCGCCATTCGGCGACGACCTCATGACCGAGCGGACCGCACACCGGCTCGAAGCGTGCCTCGAGATCGGCGAGCGGCGAAGACGTCGAGCAGCCCGTCCCCGCCGTCGGACAGCGGCTGGGCCTCGACCGCCCACCCTCGTCGGCGTGCGGCCCGGCCAAGGGCGGCGGCAACCTCGGTGGCGGTGGCCGTCCCCCGGAACTTGTCCGGGTGCGGCCAGCAGGCGGGGCATCCCCCACTGTGCCTCCGACCCGACCGGCTGGAAGGGCGACCGGCGTTCCCTCTTTCTATGTAATGATGTAATCTTCATTACAGGCAAGGAGATCCCGAGGGCATTCCGTCGGGACGCAAGGAGCGAGTGGACATCGGGCCGACGCACATGGTGCAGGGATGGGACGAGGAATGGGGCGTGGCGGCATGGGACGACGAGCGGCGGGACCGCCCGTCGAGTCGGAGCGCATCTCGGTCGACGACGTCGCCGCATGGCTGGCGGGGCGGCTCCCCGATGACTGGTTCGAAGCCCCGCCTGCAGTCACCGTCGACCGGGACGAGATCCTCGTCGTCGGCCGCCTGCGCTCGCCCGAACTTCCCAAAGACGCCGACGAGCCGACGCACGCCGCGGCCGAGGTGGGCCGGATCTCCCGCTTTCGGGAGGACACCCGAGAC
This sequence comes from uncultured Acidimicrobiaceae bacterium, assembly GCA_963774915.1. Lineage (GTDB taxonomy): Bacteria > Actinomycetota > Acidimicrobiia > Acidimicrobiales > RAAP-2 > CAVSNH01. The sequence goes on from CAVZGR010000002.1 coordinate 719,625, forward strand.
CAGCGAATGGCGGTCGCCCACGAGGCCGAGCACCGGTTCGCCCGGACGATCAGCTGGGGAGCGGAGTCGGGGTCAACGACCGCCGTGTTCACCAACCTGTCGGTGCCGGTCATGACCCGCCTGCGGCAACCCGAGCGTCGAGTGCTCGACACCCTGGTCGACTCGGGCGTGGCCCGCAGCCGGTCGGACGCGTCTGGCCTGGTGCGTGAAGCTGGTGTCGGCCAACACCGACGAGTGGCTCGAGAACCTGCGCTCGGCCATGTCGGCCGTCGAGTCGGTGCGCGACCAGGGGCCCACCGTCGGCTGACCAACTTCGGGGCGCTCGATCGAACCGTCAGCGGTTGCCGGTTTCCCTCCATCACCTCACGCGAAGGCGGCAGCCAACGCCGTACGCCAGGCTCGCAGTTCTTCGAGATGGGCCTCCGGAGTCCGGCCCAGGCGCACGGTCACGAGGTCGACCGACGGGCTGACGTCGATGAACTGCCCATCGTGCCCGGCCGCCCAGAACCGGCCGGTCCTGTCGGGAGCCGTCCACCAGTGGCGTCCATGGAAGTCCTCGCCGTCGGGGTCGGGCAGACCGGGCCTTCCGCCCGTGGTCGCACCCATCCCTCGGGAAGAAGACGCGTGCCTTCCCAGACGCCGTCTCGTAGGTAGAGGAGCCCGAATTTGGCGTAGTCGCGGGCGGTGGCATGGGCAGTAGGACGACGCCACCCATGTGCCGGCTTCGTCGAAGGTGGCCCGGGCCGACACATCCCGATCGGCCGGAACAGCCGTTCGTCGAGGAAGGCCCGATACGGCTCCCCCGCCCCCACCGTGCGGGCCACGATGCCGGAGATGATGTTGCTCGTGCCGCTCGAGTAGTTGAATCGGCTTCCCGGGCGGGGCAGCGAGCGGCCGGTCGGCGGCGAAGGCGGCCATGTCCGACCGTCCGTCACCGAAGAGCATGGCCAAAACGTCGGAATGCTCGGCGTCCTCATAGTCCTCGGCGAACTCGAGCCCGTCACGCATCTCGAGCAGGTGCTGGAGGGTGATCGCCCCCCGTGGGTCGCCCGCGTCTGCGCCAGAGCGGCACGTCGGCCGGGCCGTCCGGGTCGAGTCGTCCGTCGTCGACGAGCACGCCGACCACGGCGTGCAGCATGGACTTCGCCATGGACCACGAGAGAAGCGGGGTGTCCACCGTGACCGGCCGGCCCGGTCCGTCGAGGCGTGGCAGCCGCCCTTCGTAGCGCTCGTAGACGAGCAGGCCACGGTGTACGACGACGAGGGCGTAGGTCTCGGCCAGCGGCCCGGCCGGGTCGAAGGCAGCATCCACCAGAGGGCCGATCTCGATGCCTGCGGGCACCGGCCCGGTCGGCCAGCCATTCGTCGGGTAGGGCACGCCGGCCGCCTGCGCCGGTAGCCGCACGAGCGGCCATCGGGGGTCGGCCGGGCCGGTCACCTCGTCGTCGGCGGAGGGTCGCGGACACCGTTCCTCATGGTAGGGAACCGCTCGTCCAACGGCCGGGGGCGTTCGGGACGGCCCACTAGGGTGACGGCGGCCCCGAGGCCGTGTCGTCGACCGGCCGGGCCTGTTCGTACGGCAGGAGCGAGGACGCGATGGGACCAGGGCGCACGTCGACGAGCCGGACCGCCGACTGCGTCGTCGTCGGCGGAGGCCTCGTGGGTGTGGCCCTCGCCTACGAGTTGGTGTGCGAGGGTGCCGAGGTCGTCCTGGTCGACCGCCACGACCCCGGGCGGGCCACCGACGCCGGCGCCGGCATCCTCTCCCCCGAGACCAACCAAAACCCGGAGCCAGGCCCGTTCGTTGTCGCATGCGGCGCCGCCCGCCACTACGAAGGCCTCATCACCCGCCTGGCCGACGATGGGATTACCGACACCGGCTACGCCCGGACCGGCTACATGCTCATCGCCGAGCGACCGGGCGACGACGAGGTGATGGACGCGGCCGTCTCGCTCATCCGTGGACGAGCTCCGGCCACCGAGGAGGTCGATGCCGACGAAGCACGCCGACACTTCCCCCTCCTCGGCACCGTCCGTCGTGCCCTGTTCAATCCCGCCGGCCGCCGGGTCGACGGTCGCACGCTCCGCGCCGCGTTGCTGGAAGCGGCCGAGCGCCGAGGACTGCGGATCGAACGGGCCTCGGTCACCACCGTCGATGCCGATCAGACGACGGGCGTCGTTGGCGGCGTCCGCACCGAGAACGGCGCCATCGGCGCCGACCGCGTGGCCCTGGCCGGAGGGGCATGGACCCCGGAGCTGGCCGACGCCTTCGGGGTATCGCTTCCCGTCCAACCGCTGAAGGGCCAGATCGTGCACCTTCGACTAGCGGCCACCGACTCGTCGACCTGGTCCATCGTGCAGCCCGTGCTCGGTTTCTACTTGGTGCCGTGGCCCGATGGGCGGGTGGCCTGCGGCGGCACCATGGAGGCCGAGGCCGGTTTCGACCACCGTGTCACGGCCGACGGCGTCCTTCAGCTCTTGCGCGAATGCCTGCGGACCGCCCCGGGCCTGGCTCAGGCGGAGGTGCTCGAGGTCCGCGTCGGCTCGCGACCGGCGTCTGTCGACGGGCTCCCACTGGCCGGCCCCGTTCCCGGTTGGTCCAACGCCTTCGTGGCCACCGGTCACGGAGCCGAGGGTCTGCTCCTCGGCCCCTTGACCGCCAGGTTCACCGCCGCCCTCGTGCTCGGCCGGCCGCCCACCGATCTCATAGCCGACGAGGACGTGATCAGCGAGCTGGCCGGCTGGTCCCCGACTCGTTTCTCGACCTGAGGGAGTAGCCCGAACCGACGGGCCACGTTGAACGGCGCCGACGTGGCCCTCGGTTGCCGCTCGCCATTGTGGTGGGCGCCTACTCCCTGAAGAACGACACCAGCTCGGCCGCCACCGCAGTGGCGTGGGTCATGGGACCGAGATGGCTGGCGCCGGCGATCTCTGTCGACCCGCGCCCCGGGGATCTGTGCCGCCGCCTCGCGGGCGCGGGCCGGGGGCGAATCGACATCGTGCTCGAAGGCCAGGACGAGGACGGGCACGGACAAGTCGGGCCAGACCTTCATCCGTTCGGCGTCGAGGGACAAGGCCATGCACGGCGGCGTACTGGCCTTCGCGCCCGGGATTGGGCCACACCTCCATGTCGCCGATCATCGACAACCAGGCGTCGACCACCTCATCGTCCTGCAGGTCGCTGTTGGGCAGGTAGCGAATGGTCTCGGTTGCGTAGAAGAGCCGCGGGAGATCGACCCCGGAACGGGCGATCGACAGCTCGACCGAGGTGATGGCCTTCTCCCACGACGTGGGCACGTTGCAGCTGCCGATCAGCGCGGCGGCCACCACCCGTTCGGGATGACGGGCGCAGATGGCCTCGGCGATCCATCCGCCCATGGAGTAGCCGGCCAGCCGGGCCGCCTCGATGCCGAGGTGGTCGAGGAGGCCGATGGTGTCGTCCACCATCTCGGCGATCGTGTACGGGGCGGGCGGCGACGAGGACGGGGCCACGCCACGGTTGTCGAAGGTGACAACCGAAAAGCCGGCGGCAACGAGACCGGGGGCTACCCCGAGGTCCCAGGCGATGGCCGGCTGGCCACACCCGCAGATGAGGACGACCGGGTCGCCCTCACCCCGTACCTGGTAGTCCAGAGTGACACCGTCGAGCGCAACCGTGGGCATGGCGCCGACGCTCTACGAAGGCAACGAGAGCGTGGGGCACGACCTCGGCCATGAACCGTCGCAGCGTCTCGTCGGCCGGGTAGTCGCGCAGCCAGAGGATGAGGCCGCGACACCCCGCGTCGAGATAGGCCTGCGTCTTCTCGATCACCTGTTCGACCGTGCCCACCAGGTTGTCGGCCAGGTACGGCTCGGTGTCGGTGCGTCCCCACAGGCTGCCGCCGCCCTCCGACTCGCACCAGGCGACGGTGTCGCGCTCGAGTGTCGAAGAGCCGGCAGTCGGGCCCGTGGGTACGAGTGATCTCATCGAAGGGACGGCCGACTTCCTCACAGTGACGGGCGAGGACCGCCGACTTGCGCTCGAAGGCCTCGATCCCCACCTGCCAGTTGGTGAGGTCGGCGCGGCGGGCGGCGATCCGCAGATTGACCCGCTCGCCGCCTCCGCCGATCAGGATGGGCGGCAGCTGCTGGACGGGCTTCGGGTCGCAGAAGGCGCCCATCGAAGTGGAGGTGGTCGCCGGCAAAGGTCACCTGCTCCTCGGTCCACATCCGGCTCACGACCTCGATGGTCTCGTCGAGCACGGCCAGGCGCTCGGGATTCGAGCGGTAGTCGTAGCCATAGGCCTGGTACTCCTCGTCGTACCAGCCGGCGCCCAGCCCGAGGATGAGCCGCCCCTCGGAGAAGACGTCGATGCAGGCCGTCTCCTTGGCCAGAAGCCCGGCGTTGCGGTAGGACGGAGCAGGTCACCAGCTGGCCGAGCCGGATCCGCGACGTACGCTGCGAGAGCGCGGCCAGGGTCGTGAAGGCTTCGAACACGTGCGTCGGCTCTCGGCGGGGCACGGTCTCCACGTGGTCGTACACCCAGAGATGGTCGTAGCCGAGTGACTCGGCCAGGCCGGCCAGCTCCACGCTGCGCGTCCCAGGCGTCGGGGCCGGCTCCATCCCGTGTACTCGAGCTTCCAGCCCTGAGGGACGAAGACGCCGACCTCGAGGCCCTTGGGAGCTGCCCGATCCGGCGGCCGCCGCGCTCATGTGGGGAACTCCCACCACTGCACCTCACACATCATGGGCAGCAGGTAGCGCACGTAGAACGAGTGGATCTTGATCACCTCGCGGTCGTCGGTATGAAGGTCGATGAGATCGACCCGGTCGTCCTTGTCGCGGAAGGCGAGGGTCCGGTCTCGCAGGCCGACCAGCTCCTCTTCCGATCCCACCGCGAAGCCGAAATGGTCGAGGCGGGGGCAGGTCATGGGCTTTTCCTCGGCGATGAGGAACATGAACTGGTCCCAGTGCACACAGGAGAAGACCAGTCGGTGGCGGTCCTCGGTCAGCATCTCGAGCTCCTCGAAGCCGAACACCTCGCCCCAGAACCGGCAGAGGTCGGCCCGATGTTCGGCGTCGAGCCCGTCGGCGCGGCAGGCTCATGGCCACGTGGTTGAACCGCGGGTTCCCGGTCGGGTAGTAGGGATGACTCACCGTCCACCTCCCGACGACGATGCCGCCGGCCACGCGAGGCACGACCATGACCTTGCCGGCCAGGCGCCCTTCGGCCAGCTCGACGAGCGTGTCGAGAGCTGGTCGAGGGTCACGTCCTCCGACTCGATGAGAAGGTCGGCCGGGAAGTCGGGCCGGGCCAGCAGGCTCGAGGGCGCGCTCGAATCCGTCGGCGTCGTAGATGAACGAGCCGACACACGGAGAGCTCGTTGAGCACGAACCGGTTGGGGTCGAACGACGGACCCTCGATCCCGGCACCGACGAGGGCCAAGGTGCCACCGCGGGCCAGCTGGTAGAAGCCGGCCTCCATGGCCGCCTTCTTGCCCGAGCACTCGAGGACGACGTGGAACGACGGCTCGGCCAGGCGCTCCGGCTCCCAGGGCGGGAACCGCTCGAGGCGCTCCGGCTCCCACACGTCGGTCGCCCCGAGGTCGGCAGCCAACGTCCTGCGCCGCTCCCCTGGCTCGACGGCCACCACGTCGCTGATGCCCATGGCTCGGAGGGCGGCGATGGACAGGCGCGCCGATGGGGCCGGCGCCGATCACGAGGACCCGGTCACCGGGTTTTGCCCCCGAGCGGGTGATGCCATGGAGAGCGACGGCCAGCGGCTCGGCCAGGGCGGCGTGGCGCGAGCTCACGCCCTCGGGGACGCGGACCAGCGACAGCCGCCCGCACGAGGATGTAGCCGAGCGAAGGCGCCGTCACCGAAGTGGCCGGCCGAGCCCGTGCGGTTCTCGCACTGCGATGGCTTGCCCTCGAGGCAGCGGCGGCAACGGCCGCACCTCGGGGACGGGCCACCGACCACCGACCTCGCCGATCTGCCAGCCCTCGACGCTCTCGGCCGAGGGCGGCGATGGTCCCGGTGTACTCGTGGCCGGCGATGTGGCCCGGAGTGTCACCCCACCCTTCGAGCAGGATATGGATGTCGGAGCCGCAGATGCCGCAGTAGCTCACCTCGAGCACCACCTCGTCCGGGACCGGGCACCGGGCACGGGCCGTTCCTCGACCACCACGTCCCCCTTGGCCCGGTAGACGGCAGCCGGCATCACCGCGGGCAGATCGCCCATGATCACCTTCCCCCGTCGGGCCCGACAGCCACCGCAGCGGCGGGCCGCGACCCGACATCGACGACCTGGTCATGCTAGGCGCGGGCCTGCCGGCCGAGTCCGAGGCCGGCTCCCGCTCAGTCGGCGACCGGGCCGGTCGGCTGGGGGTCGGGCGGCGGGAGGCTGGCTGGTGTCGATGCCGAAGAGGCCGACCTCGGCCCCCGAGGTCCTCGGGGACCATGGTCGGCGTGTCCCGGTTGAGGACCTCGCCCCGGAAGAAGGCGGGCCGCACCGAGGCCGTAGGCTCACGGCCAGGACGATGCCGACGAGGACGGTCAGGACCTCGATGACGAACACGCCGCCGATGTCCCAGTGGGGCCAGAACTGCCATGTGCCAGGTGGTGTAGCTGTTGACCGGGCTGCCAGTAGAACCAGAGGTTGTAGCCGAGGATGCCCCCCAGAGCATGGCCCACCCGAGGAGGGGCAGGATGCCGCGCAGCCACAGGTTGCGGGCGCTCTCGCCCAGGGTCTTGCGGTAGTACCAGAAGCAGGAGAGCCCGGTCAGCCCGTAGTAGAAGGCGATCATCACGCCCAGCGCGGAGACCGAGTCGGCGATGACCGTGCCGGCCGAGATGTAGTTGAGGCTCACGTACAGGGCGATGGACACAAGCCCCATCACCACCGTCGACACGGTCGGGGTGAGGAAGCGCTTGTGGATGCGGCTGAGAACGACGAGGGGATGGCCTTGTAGACGCCCATGGCCAGAGTGGTGCGGGCCGTCGGCAGGATGGTCGTCTGGGTCGAGGCGGCGGCCGAGCTCAGCACCATGAGCAGCAGCAGGTTGATCAGGAAGCTGCCGAAGCCGGACGTGCCGAAGACCGAGTGACCGAGAGTCGGAGAGCACGTCACCTTGGTTGGCGGGATTGCCGAGGCCGATGCCCGTCGTGCCCGATCCCGGCGTAGGACTGGACCGAGAAGCATGACGAGCGCGTAGGTGACGAGCAGGACCGACCGTCGAGAGCACGGCGGCCCGGCCGGGGGTCTTCTCGGGCTCGAACGTCTCCTCGTTCACCGAGACGGTCGTGTCCCAGCCCCAGTAGATGAACAGCATGAGGAGCACGACCGTTGATGAAGCCGAGGCGGACGGGATCTTGAACGGGTTGAACCAGCTCCACGCGGGCGTGAGGTGACCGAGGCGGTGCGCGTGCCGTTCCCCACCTTGATCAGGGCCCACGATCGGAGAGGATCAGCAGCATGGTGAGCTCGATGCCGAGCAGCACCTTCTGGAAGTTGGCCGAGACCTCGATGCCCACGTAGCAGATGAGCGGTCATGACCACGATCCAGGCGATCCCGACCAGAAGGACCCAACCGCTGCTGGCGTCGGCTGCCGATCCCGTGGGCGTTGAACAAGAGGAAGACGTACTGGCCGGCGATCTGGGCCAGGCTGGCCATGACCAGGATGTCGGCGGCCACGATCCCCCACCCACCCGCCCAGCCCGTCTTGGGGCCGAAGGCCCGGGTCGCCCACGTGAAGGTCGTGCCGCAGTCGGGGTCGGCGCTGTTCAGCTCCTTGTAGGCATAGGCGATGAACAGCATCGGGATGAAGGCGATGATGCGTCACGATCGGCGCCTGGAGCCCGATGGCGACCACCACGAAGCCGAGGGTGGCGGCCAGGCTGTAGGCCGGCGCGGTCGACGCCACCCCGACGACGGTGCTCGAGATGAGGCCGAGGGCTCCCGGTTTGAGACCCTTCTCGTGCCGTTCGGTGGCCGGAAGATCTGTCGGCGGCGCCGTCACAGTTGCCACGAGTCACTCCCCCTGTCGTCGTCTGCCAGAGGACGGGAGCCGACCGGATGGTGCCGGACACGCCGTCCAACCGGAGGCCGACAGTACTGCGGGAGGCGGCCATTTGCACCCATTTATCAGGGGCGTTGCGTCAGTCGGGCGGCCGTGCTTCGAATTCCGCACCGGCGCCGTGGCCGGTCGAGTCAGGAGGCGAAGGCGCGGAGTTCAAAGGCGGCACGGGTTCGGTGCCTGCGCCGTTCGAGTGCGTTCGATTCGACCACGAGCTGCCGACCGGCGACGAATTCCGTACCGTCGCACTTCGGAGTGCTGGGCGTCGGACCGCCGCTGGGCAGTGACGTTCAGCCGTCCCGGAGCCACCCGCCGGCGGCGTCACGAAGGGCGCCCATCCAGTGGTCGAGGTCCGGGACGTCGCGGCCCGGCGACCTTGGCCGCCTCGTCGGCCCGGCGCAGCACCAACGCGTCCTCGAAGACGGGCAGCCGCCGGAAGCGCTCCACCTCCTCCGACGTCATCCCATCGCCCTGGAGGATCAGGGTGCGCCGGCTGTCGGCCGACAGGCCGGCGCGGTAGCCCGGGTCGGTGGCCACGAGGATACCGCTTGGCCGGCACGTGTGCTTCGACGAGGTCGGCTACCCGGTCGCCGAGGACGGGCCGCACGAGCTCGGCGCCCAGGCGACCGTGCTCCGCGTCGGAGCCGAGTCGGATGGCCGACGTCGTGGACCAGGCCGGCCAAGGCCAGCTCCGCGTCCTCGGGCCGGACGGCGACAAGCTCGGCCGCGGACTGGAGCCCGTGGTCGAGGTCGGTGAAGCTATCGTCGTCCGGCGAGGGCCGCCGCCCGAGCTCAGCCGAGGAGCTCGATGAGCTCGTCGACGGTCGGTCATGACTCGAAGGACGGGACTCGTCCGACCCCGCCGTTCATGACCAGCATGTCCGTGAACGTACGCTCGGCGTGCTGGGCCCGCCAGGTGAGCATGGACCTGGGCGCCGGCCAGCGCCTGGTCGGCGTCCACGCTCAACGTCCCCCAACGTGGGGTCGGCGACCAGGTCGAGGCACCGCCACTCGCCGCCGGCCAACTGCACGTAGGCCCACTCGTCGCCCACGACGGCCGCCAGGTTCATGGACTCGAGACGGCGATCCCACGGCCACGGGTAGGGGCCGAAGAGGATCCGCTCCCAGCGCCAGTCGTACTCCCAGTGGCTCTCGCGTCCGCCACCACGGTGGCTCTTCGCCTCGCACGAAGGGCATGAGCGACGTCCCGTCGCTCTGGGCCGGTACTTCGATGCCCAACGCCTCGCAGACGGTGGCCAGCAGGTCGACGTTCTCGGTGCGGGCCTCGATCACGCGATCCGTGGGCGGCCGGTTGCCGGGGGTCGCGAACGATGCAGGGGATGTGGTAGCTCGCTGGGAACATGCCACCTTTGCCGAGCTGACCATGGTCCCCGAGCTGCTCGCCGTGGTCGGCCGTGACCACCACGAGTGTCTCGTCCCACATCCCGAGGTCGCGCAAGGCGGCCCAGACCCGACCGAGCTGGGCGTCGACTTCGGAAACCATCCCGAAGTACTGGGCCCGGATCCCGCGCATGGCGGCTGGGTCGATCGATGGCGGCGGGCGCGGCCAGGTTCCCGCAGAACGGCACGGGCCAGTCCGGCCGAGGGATCGGATCGCCCACCTCGTCGGGGTCGTAGGCGGTGGACCACTCCCCCGCGGCCGCGTAGGGCGGATGCGGCCGCCAGTAGCTGGCGTGAGCGAAGAACGGACCTTCTTGTCGGCCCAGCCACTCGAGAAGGCGGTCGGTGAGGAAGGCGGAGACCCCGTGCTCGACCGGCCGCTCGGGCTCGGTGGCCAGGGCGGCGTCGCCGTCTTGGAACTGGCCATAGCCGAGCTCGGCCAGCCAGTCCCGCCAGGCCTCCTGCTCGTCCCCGAGCTCGAGCTCGGCGTCGAGGCCCGGCAGCAGACCTTGGTAATTGGAGAGCCGCGGGTCGCCCGGGCCGTCGGCCTGCCGGGGGTCGATGGACTGATCGACGTAGCCGAACAGCACCGGCCGGTAGCCCGCCCGCCGTGCGACCCGGGCCAGGTTGTCGAAGCGATTGTCGAGCGGCGTCCCGTTGCCGACCACCCGGTTGTTCATCTGGTAGGTGCCGGTGTAAAGGCAGGCGCGTCCGGGGCTGCAGGGAGCCGCCTGGCTGAAATGGCGGGTGAACCGGACACCGTGAGCGGCGAGCTCGTCGAGGGCCGGCGTACGAACGATCGGGTGACCGGCGACGGAGAGACAGTCACCCCGAAGCTGGTCGAGGGTAATGAAGAGGACGTTCTGCATCTCATCGGCCGGGTGCCAAGGCGCTCCGGTGGCGGCATGTTACCCGCCCGAGCTCGACGTCTTCGTTGCGTCTGGCACCGTCGAGCGCCGCGCTCACCAGCCCGCCCACTCCGAAACAGCCGAGCGCCAAGCGTCGAGCGGCGAGCGTCGAGCGGCGGCAATGGGTCATGATGGTGCCGGTGACGCCACCTCCCGCCTTCGACCGGTTCGCCGGCCAGCGCGAGTCGGACGCGTGGGGTGTCGTCGGGAGCCTCGGAGAGTAAGGCAAAGCCCATGGACACCCGCCGCATCGGCTCGCTCGAGGTCTCCGTCGTCGGCCTTGGCACCAACAACTTCGGCCGCAGCATGAGCCGCCGACCAGGTGCCGCCCGGTGGTGGATGCAGCCCTCGAGTCGGGCATCACCTTCTTCGACACGGCCGACATCTACGGCGACAGCGAGGAACGGCTCGGCCAGGCCCTCGGCCGTCGGCGGGACGGCATCGTATTGGCCACCAAGTTCGGCAGCTCCGTCGACGGCGCCCCGGCCGGAGCCAGCCCCGACTACGTGCGTACGGCCGTGGAGCGAAGCCTGCGGCTCCTCGGAACCGACCACATCGACCTCTATCAGCTGCACACGCCGGATCCGTCGACTCCGATCGCCGACACGCTCGGCGCGCTCGACGAGTTGATCGAGGCGGGCAAGGTCCGCGAGATCGGCTGCTCCAACTTCACGCCGATCAGCTCCGGGAGGCAGCAGCTGCCGCCGATGCATCCGGTCGGACATCGATTCGTGAGCGTCCAGAACCACTACAACCTGCTCCACCGCAGCGACGAGGAAGAGGTGCTCCCCGAGTGCCGGCGGGAGGACCTCGCCTACCTCCCGTACTTTCCGCTGGCCAGCGGGCTGTTGAGCGGCAAGTACACGGCCGGCGAAGCGCCGCCACCCGGCACTCGCCTGGACCGCTGGGGTGGCGAGCGGGCAAAAGGCGTCATGACCGCTCGCAACTTCGGTGTCATCGACGCGCTCGATGGGTGGGCCGCAGACCATGGCCACTCCGTCCTCGAGCTTGCCGTGGCCTGGCTGCTGGCCGACCCGATCATCCCCTCGGTCATCGCCGGGGCCACGCCCCCGAGCAAGTGCGCGCCAATGCCACGGCGGGCAGTTGGCGCCTCGACCCCGTCCAGCGTTCGGAGATCGACTCGTTGGCCTTGCCTGCCTGAACCGGTCGACCCCGCTGGGCCACCTGCCACTTTGCTCGTTTGACCTGGGCAAATGCTGGCAATTGCGCGGGCCGCGGGTGGAAAGCTGGCTCGAGCGCCGTCGATGACCGGTCGTCGAGGACGGATCGGCGGCAGAAGCTAAGGGGGAACGCAGTGACGAAGCGACCGCCCCTACCCACGAGGCCGTCCCGCACCGGACAGCATTCCCGGAGCTCGGGTGCCGTCGCCATCGTGGCCCTGGCCTGCGGCACGATCCTCGCCGCCTGCTCGAGCTCACCCAGTACGACGCCGGGCTCGAACACTTCGACCGACTCTCCTCGAGCGGGAACGGATCGGGTCCGATCGACGTCGGCTCCATCGCCACCATCACCGGCGCCGGGCGCCGGCGACTTCGCCTCATTCATCCCCGGCATGCAGGCCTACTTCGACATGGTGAACGCCGAAGGCGGCGTGAACGGCCATCACCTCGTGCTGGCACACAACCTCGACGACGGGGGCAGCCCGACCACCTTCACCCAGCTGGCCCATACCCTCATCGAACAGGACCACGCCTTCGCCGTCTTCGTCTCGACTTTCTGGTTCAGCCCGAACGTCTTCACCACCACCGGCACCCCGACCTACGGGTACAACGTGAGCGGCAACTGGGCCGGACCGGACAACCTCTTCGCCGCCGGCGGTTCGACGCAGGACTACCACGCCATCGCTCCCCCGGTCGCCTATCTCATGAAACGGGCGCACGCCAACTCGGTGGCCCTCATCAGCTACGGACAGGGCATCCCGGCGTCCTACCCGGCGTGCAGCACGCTCGGTCAGGACCTGAGGGCGGCCGGCATCGACGTGAGCTACGAGGACCTCGACGCCTCGCTCGGTGGCAACTTCACCTCGGCTGCCCAGCAGATCGCCGCCCATCACTCGAACTTCCTCGTGAGCTGCATCGAGGACTCCGACGACATCAGCCTGGCCCGGAACCTGCAGCAGTACGGGGTCAACATCGGCCAGCTGTGGCTCAACGGCTACAACCAGCAGCTCCTCGACCAGTATCAGAGCCTCATGCAGGGGGTGTACATCGACGCCAACGGGTTCGTGCCCTTCTCGCGCCCACCGACTTCCCCGGCAAGTACCCGGGGATGGAGCAGTACCTCACCGAGATGCGAAAGTACGAGCCGGCAGACGTGACCAATCAGCTGGCCATGCAGGGATGGCAGTCCGCCGCGCTCTTCGCCGAAGGCGTCAAGCTGGCCGGAAAGCATCCGACGCCGCAGGCCGTGATCGCCGACGAACAATCGGGTGACCGATTTCACGGCCGGCGGCGTCTCGGCGCCCGTCAACTGGACGACGGCCCACACCACCCAGTCGTTCCCCATCTGCCCGTCCTTCGTGCAGGTGAAGGGAGCCTCGTTCGTCCCGGTGACCGCCAACGGGCACCAGGTGTTCATCTGCTTCGGCCAGCACACCAACCTGAAGGACCCGACGCCGGTGGCGCCTCCTCCGGGGACACCGGGAACCTGACCCGGTCGTCCGAGAGCGGGTCAGCAGGGCTGGCCGACGACGTTGGCGGCCGTACTGATGACGGCCGAGTTCACCGCTGGCGATGCTCGAGGACCCCGGTCGGTTGCGGGTTCGGTCGGAGAGCGACGTCCCGATGTTGGCGGCCGACGCCGGCGGCGGGGCGATCCCCAGAGAATGAGCCAAGGTCACGCTCTGGTAATTGACGAACTCGCAATAGGCCGGGGGTGCCCCGGAGAAGATTCCCCGCCACGAGGCCGTCTGGCGGGCGTCAGTGGGCAGTTGGGCACGGACCAGGCCCTCGGCCACGGCCAGATGGGTGCTGGACGGCAAGGTCAGGTGCATGCTGATCACCCGACCGTTGAGCTGGCGCACGTCGGTGAACTCGGGAACGGACTGGCCGTTCAGGTTCACGACATTTCCGTAGCCTGATTCACCGCCCGCGGTGACCGCAGGATGGGCACGCACCCAGACGGCGTAGGACGCCCCCAGCACGGCCACGCCCGGAGCCACCGTCGTGGACGTCGACGACCCTCCCGACGAACACGCCGTCGCCATCAAGGGCAGGCAGACGGCCACCGCCAGGGCGGCGGAGCGTCGATTGAAAAGGCTGTTTCTCACAGGGGGCAACCTAATCGGGCACGGACCGCCGGACGGCGACCATCGGTCGCCCCCACCCGGGGGGCAGGGGCGACCGTCGATCTACGACGCAGTAAGGGTGATCTGGAAGGTCCCGCTCACCGTCTGCTTGGGCTTGCTCTTGTCACTGACCTTGACGGTGAACGTATAGGTCCCCGGAGCGTACATTCCTGTTCACCGTGCCCGCGAGCAGGCCCGACGACTTGAGCGTGAGGCCCTTGGGCAGGTGTCCCGACTTCGCCCACCGCAGCGGCAGGACGCCACCGATGGCATGGAACTGCTCGCTGTAGCTCATGCCGATCGTGCCCGAGGGCAGCGGTGACGTGGTGGTGATGGCCAGTCCGGCGACGACCAGAGTGAAGTTCTGGGTCACCGGTCCGCCCACGCCGTTGTTGGCAGTGAACAGGATCGGGAAGGAGCCCCGACTTGTCGGCGTCCCCGACAGCTCCCCGCCCGAGAACGTCACGCCGCCCGGCAGGTTGCCGTACTCCGTGATGGTGGGCGTCGGACTTCCGCTGGCCGCCGGGGTGAAGGTCCCCGCCGAGTCCAGATAGAAGGTGGTCGTGTTGGCCGAGGTGAACACCGGTCCCGCGCCGACGGTCAAGGTGAACGCTTGGCTGGCGTTGGGGCTCACTCCATTGTTGGCCACGAAGGTGATCGAGTACGTCCCCCTCGTGTTCGCTCCGGGGTCCCGGCCAGAGTGCCCGTGCCGTTGCCGTTGTCGGTGAACGTGACGCCACTCGGCAGCGAGCCGGTCTCGGTCAGAGCGGCCGTAGGCGGTCCGGTCGAGGTCACGGTGAAGCTGCCTGCCTGGCCCTCGGCAAAGGTGGTGCTGTCGGCCGACGTGATGGTCGGAGCCCCCGACACCGAGAGGATGAACGACTGGGTGGCGTTCGGGCTCACTCCGTTGCTGGCCGTGATGGTGATCGCGTAGCTCCCGGTCGAGCCCGCCGCCGGCGTCCCGGCCAAGGTGGCCGTGCCGTCACCGTTGTCACTGAAGGTGACTCCGCTCGGCAGGGCGCCCGTTTCGGACAGCGAGGTCGGTCGGGTAGCCGGTCGAGCGTCACCGTGAAGGTGCCGGCCTGTCCCTCGACGAAGGTGGTGCTGTCGGCCGAGGTGATGGCCGGCGCCGGGTCCACCGTCAGCGTGAAGGACTGGCTGGCGTCGGGGCTGATCCCGTTGGGCGCCGTGATGGTGAGGCTGTAGGCGCCGCTGGTGCCCGCCGCCGGCGTGCCCGGCCAAGGTGGCCGTCCCGTTCCCGTTGTCGGCGAAGGTGACCCCGCTCGGCAGGGCAGCCGGTCTCCGAGATGGCCGGCGTCGGGTAGCCGGTGGTGGTCACCGTGAAGGTGCCGGCCTGTCCCTCGGTGAAGGGTGGTGCTGTCGGCCGAGGTGATGGCCGGGGCCGCGTCCACCGTGAGGGTGAAGGTCTGGGTGGCGTCGGGGGTGACCCCGTTCGAGGCCGTGATGCTCAAGCGTGTAGACGCCGTTCGACCCGGCGGCCGGCGTCCCGGCCAGGGTGGCCGTGCCGTCACCGTTGTCGGTGAAGGTGACCCCGCTCGGCAGGGAACCCGACTCCGACAGGGCCGGCGTGGGCAGTCCGGTCGAGGTCACCGTGAAGCTGCCCGCCGCACCCTCGGTGAAGGTGGTGCTGTCGGCCGAGGTGATGGCCGGGGCCGCGTCCACCGTCAGGGTGAAGGTCTGGCTGGCGTCCGGGCTGATCCCGTTGGCGGCCGTGATGGTCAGGCTGTAGACGCCCGTGCGTACCCGGCGGCCGGCGTCCCGGCCAGGGTGGCCGTGCCGTCACCGTTGTCGGTGAAGGTGACGCCCGGACGGCAGCGCTGCCCGTCTCGGTGAGGGCCGGGGTCGGGTAGCCCGGACGTCGTCACGGTGAAGGTGCCGGCCGATCCCTCGGTGAAGGTGGCGCTGTCGCCCGAGGTGATGGCCGGGGGCCGCGTCCACCGTCAGGGTGAAGGTCTGGCTGGCGTCCGGGCTCACCCCGTTGAGGCGGTGATGGTGACAGTGTAGACGCCGTTCGTGCCGGTCGCCGGGCGTCCCGGCCAGGGTGGCCGTGCCGTCACCGTTGTCGGTGAAGGTCACCCCGCTCGGCAGCGCGCCCGACTCGCTCAGGGCCGCGGTGGGCAGTGCCGGTCGAGGTCACCGTGAAGGTGCCGGCCGATCCCTCGGTGAACGTGGTGTTGTCGCGCCGAGGTGATGGTCGGAGCCACGTCGACGGTCAGGGTGAAGGTCTGGGTGGCGTCCGGGCTCACGCCGTTCGAGGCCGTGATGGTGAACGTGTAGGTGCCGTTGGTGCCGGCGCGCCGGGGTCCCGGCCAAGGTGGCCGGTGCCGTCACCGTTGTCGGTGAAGGTGACCCCGCTCGGCAGGGCGCCCGTCTCGGTGAGCGCTGCCGTGGGCAGCCCGGTCGAGGTGACCGTGAAGGTGCCGGCCTGCTCCCTCGGTGAACGTGGTGCTGTTGCCCGAGGTGATGGCCGGGGCCACGTCGACCGTCAGGGTGAAGGTCTGGCTGGCGTCGGGGCTGATGCCGTTGCTGGCGCCGATGGTGATGGTGTAGACGCCGTTCGTGCCCGCCGCCGGGGTACCGGCCAGGGTGGCCGTGCCGTCACCGTTGTCGGTGAAGGTCACCCCGCTCGGCAGGGAGCCCGTCTCGGTCAGGGCCGGGGTCGGGCAGACCGGACGTCGTCACCGTGAAGGTGCCGGCCGATCCCTCGGTGAAGGTGGTGCTGTCGCCCGAGGTGATGGCCGGCGGTCCGTCGACCGTGAGGGTGAAGGACTGGGTGGCGATCGGAGTGATCCCGTTGGAGGCCGTGATGGTGACGGCGTAGACGTTCGAGGTCCCGGCGGCCGGCGTGCCGGCCAGGGTGGCCGTGCCGTCACCGTTGTCGGTGAAGGTCACCCCGCTCGGCAGCGGTCCCCGTCTCGGTCAGCGTCGGTGCGGGCAAGCCCGCTCGTGGTCACCGTGAAGGTGCCGGCCGACCCCTCGGTGAAGGTGGTGCTGTTGCCCGAGGTGATGGCCGGCGGTCCGTCAACGGTGAGGGTGAAGGACTGGCTGGCGTCGGGGCTCACGCCGTTGGTGGCCCCGATGGTGAGGGGGTAGACGCCGCTCGTGCCGGCTGCCGGCGTGCCGGCCAGGGTGGCCGTGCCGTTGCCGTTGTCGACGAAGCTGACCCCGCTGGGCAGGGATCCCGTCTCCGACAGGGCCGGCGTCGGGGATGCCGGTCGTGGTCACCGCGAAGGTGCCGGCCGCCCTCGGTGAAGGTCGTGCTGGTCGCCCGAGGTGATGGCGGGGGCCTGGTCGACGGTCAGGGTGAAGGACTGGGTGGCGTTGGGAGCTGATCCCGTTGGTGGCGGTGATGGTGATGCGGATACGACCCACCGGTGCCCGACGCCGGGGTGCCCGGCCAGGGTGGCCGTGCCGTCGCCGTTGTCGATGAAGGTGACGCCCGATGGCAGGGACCCCGTCTCCGATGGTGGCCGCGGTCGGGGTGCCGGTCGTGGTCACGGTGAAGCTGCCGGCCGACCCCACGGTGAAGGTGGTGCTGTTGGCCGAGGTGATGGCCGGAGCGATGCCGATGGTGATGGGGTTGTTCGAGGCGTTGGCCGATGGACCGGTGCCCACCGTGGTGACCGCGGCCACCGAGAGGTTGTAGGACGGTGCCGTTGGTGAGACCGGTCAGGGTCTCGCTGGTCGACCGTCGAGTTGAAGGTCTGGCTGACCGTCGTCCCGCTCGGCGTCGGGCGTGGCCGTCACCGTGTAGCCGGAGATCGAGGCGGTGCCGGAGTCGGCGGGTGCGGTCCAGCTGGCCGCGATCTGGCCGTTGCCGCCGGTGCCGGTCACGCCGGTGGGGGCGCCGGGCAGGGCCGTCCAGGTGAGGGCTGACGTTACCCGGGGCAGCCGGCCCAGCCGCCTGCGATCGCTGCTGCTCGAGCTGGAACCCGAACCACCCACACCGGTGGTGCCCCGACGTTCCCTGGCGCTGTGGACTCGCCGCAGGCCGTGGAGCTGGTGGTCGGACGCCGGCGGTGAACGTCGGGTTCGAGCCGTTGGCGAAGCAGGTCAGGTGGGAGGTCGACACCCACGAGGAGCCGGCGCCGCCGCCACTGGCCCCGAGCGCCGGGAGAAGGGTGCAGCCGTTGCCGGTGCCGCTGCCGCCGCCGTAGTAGCCGGCGCCGCCGCCGCCGCCGCCGGGATGCTGGGTGTCCGCCGTCGCCGTCCCACCGGTGGCGCCGTTGCCCGACGCGTTGGGCCCGAGCGCCGGCCGATCCGGCCGGCCCGCTGCCGCCGCTCAGGACGGTGCCGCCGGCGCCGCCCGCGCTGTTGGCCGCGCCGCCGCCGCCGGTCGTGGCCGCGTTGCGGAGGTGCTGCCGGCCGCGCCGACGCCGCCGCCACCGCCGCCGCCGCCGCTCTGCTTGTCGGAGTCGGCGCCGCCGCCGCCGCCGCCGAAGCCCTGGCCGCTGGCCGACCTGCCTGGTGCCGCTGATTGGCCTCGGAGCTCGCGCGGCACCGGTCGTGGCGCCGGCGTTGCCGTTGCCGCCGTTTCCGCCGTCGCCCGTGCAACCGCCGGCGCCGCCGCCACCACCGCCGCCGGCGATGGCCGAGCAGGGTGGCGCACGGTGAGCCCGCAGCTGCCGTAGACGCAGACCGCGGTCGAGCCGCCGCCGCCGCCACCGCCTGACTGGTTGGCCTGGGTGGTCGTGTCGCCGCCCTGGCCGCCGTTGGCGTAGCCGGTGCCGCCGGTGCCG
This sequence comes from uncultured Acidimicrobiaceae bacterium, assembly GCA_963774915.1. GTDB lineage: Bacteria > Actinomycetota > Acidimicrobiia > Acidimicrobiales > RAAP-2 > CAVSNH01. The sequence continues at coordinate 738,058 of CAVZGR010000002.1, forward strand.
CCGGTGACCGTCGAGCCACTCGAGTGGGCGCCGCCACCGCCGCCACCACAACCGATGAAGGTGGCGATGCTCTGGCCGGCGCTGGCACGTGAAGGTGCCGACCACGGTGCCGCCGCCGCCGCCGGCGCCCGTGTTGGCCGGATTGGCGCCGAAGCTGGTGCTCGTGCTGCTGCCACCGCCACCGCCGCCGCCGCCGACGATGGTGATCGCGGCGCTCCGCCGCCGGTCTGTGCCCCCATGGTGGTGAAGTACCAGGTGCCGCAGGACAGGGACGACGCCGGCGACCCGCCGGTGGTGTACCACTGTGGCGTGGCGGAGAACGCGGCCGCCGGCGTGGCCGTCCCGACCACGCCGATCACCGACAGGAGCCCGCCGCACAGAGCGCGCCACGACCGCCGCCCGGCCGAGCAGGGCCGCTCGCCGTGCCTTCGTGCGTTGACCATTCATTGAACTGCTCTCCCTCTCTGTCCTGCCGTCATTCTGTGGCTGGTTGCATCCGCATGTTCCGTCCTCGCCTCTCGGTTGCTTGGATCCGCTCTCGAAGCTATGAGTTGACCGTCAGCGTGAAGTGGCCGACGCCGTTTGCTTGGGTTTGTCGGAGTCGCTTGACCTTGATGGTCAACGGGTAGTTGCCCGGGGTTGCCTTGGAGCTCACCGTCCCGGAGAGCACGCCCGACTTGCGTCAGCTTGAGCCCCTTGGGCAGTGCCGCCTTCTTCGACCACTTGAGCGGCGCGACGCCGCCCGACGCCGTGAGCTGCTGGCTGTAGGCGCTGCCCACGGTGGCGGGGTCAGCGACGTGGTCGTGATCGTGAGGCCGCTCACCGTCAGAGTGAAGTACTGGACCGCTTGCGGGTTCACCCCGTTGTTGGCCACGAAGCCGATCTGGAAGGTGCCAGCCTGGCGTGGGCGTGCCCGACAGCGTGTCGTTCGGAGAACGTGACGCCGTGGGGCATCGTCCCCGAAGCAGTGATGGTGGGCGTCGGCTCGCCGGTGGCCGTCACCGTGAAGCTGTCGGCGCTTCCCAAGGGGAAGTTCGTCGGGTCGGCCGAGGTGATGGTCGGAGCTGTCCCACGGTCAGGGTGAAGGACTGGGTGGCATTGGGGCTGACCCCGTTGCTGGCCGTGATGGTGATGGGGAAGCTCCCACTTGCCGTCGGGCGTGCCAGACAGGGTGGCCGTCCCATTGCCGTTATCGGCGAACGTCACGCCCGCCGGGAGCGAGCCCGACTCTTGGAAGGCTGCCGTCGGGTAGCCCGTCGACGTCACCGTGAAGCTGTCGGCCGAGCCCTCGGCGAACGTCGTCGCGTCGGCCGGAGGTGATGGCCGGGGCCTGGTCGACGGTGAGCGTGAAGGTCTGGCTGGCGTCGGGGCTGACTCCGTTGGTGGCGGCGATGGTGATCGGGTACGAGCCACCGCTGCCCGAAGCCGGGGTACCCGACAACGTGGCCGTCCCGTTGCCATTGTCGACGAAGCTCACCCCGGTCGGCAGTGTCCCGGTTTCCGAGAGTGCCGCCGTCGGTCGGCCGGTGGTCGTCACCGTGAACGATCCCGCCGATCCGACCGTGAAGGTCGTGGAATCGGCCGAGGTGATGGCCGGGGCCGCGTCGACGGTCAGGGTGAAGGACTGGGTGGCGTTGTTGCCGACCCCGTTGGCCGCCGTGACGGTGATCGGGTAGGACCCGCGGGTGCCAGCAGCCGGCGTTCCGGACAAGCTGGCCGTCCCGTCGCCGTTGTCGGCGAAGGTCACCCCGCTCGGCAGCGTCCCGGTCTCGGTCAGCGAGGCTGTCGGGTAGCCGGTCGTCGTCACCGTGAAGTTGCCCGACGATCCCTCGGTGAAGGTCGTGTTGTTGGCCGAGGTGATGACCGGGGCCCCATTCACCGTGAGCGTGAACGACTGCGTGGCATTGGGGCTGACCCCGTTGCTGGCGGTCACGGTGATCGGGTAGGACCCGCCGGTACCCGCTGCCGGCGTACCGGACAATGTCGCCGTCCCGTTGGCGTGAGCCAACGAAAGACACGCCGGAGGGCAACGGACCCGACTCAGCCAGGCTCGACGTCGGATTGCCCGTCGAGGTCACCGTGAAGCTGCCGGAAGATCCCACGGTGAACGACGTGCTGTTGGCTGACGTGATGGCCGGAGCCGCGTCCACGGTCAGCGTGAAGGATTGGGTGGCATTGGGGTTTACCCCGTTGGCCGCCTTGACGGTGATCGCATACGACCCTCGGGTGCCAGCCGCCGGAGTTCCGGACAATGTGGCCGTCCCGTTTCCGTTGTTGGAGAAGGTGACCCCAGTGGGCAGCGTCCCAGTCTGGGTGAGAGCCGGTGTCGGGAAGCCGGTCGACGTCACCGTGAAGGTGCCCGCGGATCCCTCGGTGAAGGTCGTGTTGTTGGCCGAGGTGATGGCCGGGGCCTGGTCGACATTCAGGGTGAACGACTGGGTGGCGTTGGGATTCACCCCGTTTTCGGCCGTGATCGTGAGTGGGTAGCTCCCATTCGACGTCGGGGTGCCCGACAGAGTGGCCGTCCCGTTTCCGTTGTCGGAGAAGCTGACGCCGGTAGGCAGCGACCCCGACTCGCTCAGGTCAGGAGTCGGTGTGCCCGTCGTGGTCACCGTAAAGGAGCCGGAGGACCCCTCACTGAAGATCGTGCTGCTCGACGAGGTGATGTTCGGCGCTTGTTCGACGGAGGTGACCGTGAGCGTGAAGCTCTGGTTTGCCGGGCTACCGACACCATTGCTGGCCGTGAAGGTGATCGGGAAGCTTCCACTCGACGTCGGGGTGCCGGACAAGCTGGCCGTCCCGTTTCCGTTGTCGGTGAAGGTGACACCGGCGGGCAGGGAGCCCGTTTCGCTCAGGGCGGGTGTCGGGTTACCCGTCGTGGTCACTCGGAAACTGCCGGACACCCCGCTTGAGAAGGTGGTGCTCGACGTCGAGGTGATGGCCGGGGATTGGTCGACGGTGAGAGTGAACGATTGCGCAGCGTTCGGGCTGACCCCGTTGGCGGCCTTGAAAGTGATCGAGTAGTTGCCCAGTGTGCCGACGGCAGGAGTTCCCGACAAGGTGCCCGTCCCGTCGCCGTTGTCGACGAAGCTCACCCCGGTCGGCAGGGTGCCCACCTCCGACAGAGCCGCCGTCGGGACGCCGGTGGTGGTGACCGTGAATGACCCGGCCGAGCCGGCCGTGAACGTGGTGCTGCTGGCTGAGGTGACGGCCGGCGCCTGATCGACGGTGAGAGTGAACGACTGGTTGGCGCTGGGGCTGACCCCGTTGTCAGCGGTGATGGTGATCGGATAGGACCCACCGGTGTCGGCTGCTGGGGTACCCGACAAGGTCCCCGTTCCGTTGCCGTTGTCGGCGAAGGTGACCCCACTCGGGAGGTTCCCACTCTCGGTGAGTGCGGGGGCGGGAGGCCCGGTCGTGGTGACCGTAAATGACCCACCCGAGCCCGCCGTGAAGGTCGTGTTGTTGGCCGAGGTGATGGCCGGAGCCTGATCGACAGTGAGGGTGAAGGACTGGGTGGCGTGGGGGCTGATCCCGTTGTTGGCGGTGATGGTGAACGTGTAGGACCCACCGGTGCCGGCTGCCGGGGTACCCGACAAGGTCCCCGTTCCGTTGCCGTTGTCGATGAAGCTCACCCCTGAGGGCAGGGTGCCCGACTCGGACAGGGCAGGCGCGGGGTTGCCCGCCGTCGTCACTGTGAACGACCCGGCCGAACCGGCCGTGAACGTCGTGTTGTTGGCCGAGGTGATGGACGGGGCCGCATTGACGGTGAGGGTGAAGGACTGGGTGCCGTTCGGGCTGACCCCGTTGTTGGCCGTGATGGTGATCGGATACGACCCGCGGGTGCCGCCGGCCGGTATTCCCGACAGGGTGGCGGTCCCGTTGCCGTTGTCGGCGAAGGTGACGCCGGTGGGCAAGCTGCCCGACTCCGACAGAGCCGCCACCGGGTTACCCGATGTGGTCACCGTGAAGCTTCCCGACGCACCTTCGACGAAGGTTGTCGCCGCCCCCGAGGTGACGGCCGGGGCCTGGTCGACGGTGAGGGTGAACGACTGAGTGCCGTTGGGGCTCACCCCGTTGTTGGCCGTGATGGTGATCGGGTAGGAGCCGCCGGTTCCGGCCGCCGGGGTGCCCGAAAGGGTCGCCGTCCCGTTGCCATTGTCGGCGAAGGTGACACCGGACGGCAGCGAGCCGGATTCGCTCAGAGCCGGGTTGGGGGCGCCCGACGTGGTCACGGTGAAGCTGCCGGCTGTTCCGGCGGTGAAGGCGGTGTTGTTGGCCGAGGTGACCGAGGGAGCCGTTCCGATGACGATCGGTGTGACCGATTCGGCTGTTCCCAGATTGGTGCCCCGCGCCGTCTGGTAGGAGTCGCTCGGACCGTTGCCCGGGAGTGGCGTGGTATTGCTCTCGTCGACGTAGATGTTGTAGGTCCCCGGTGACAGCCCCGACGGCACCTGGAACGAGCCGGTCGGTTGGCCCGGCGTGAAGACGCAGGGATTGGGGCCGACGGTTGAGCTCTGGGCACCGGTGCAGGCATAGGCGTCGGCCGGGATGCTGACCGTCGAGTTCACAACCGGCACGGCCGTTCCGCGGCTCGTCCCGATGTACACGCTCGGCGCATTGACCTGGTAGAAGCTCCCGGCCCCGTTTTGATCGTCGCCGTAGGGACCAGCATTGGGGGCACCGTCGGCGCTCCCCCACCAGTTGGTCCCACCGGTCACCGAGACGGTGTCGCCGGCTCCTGTCGTCGAGGTCGACAAGGTGGCCGTCGACTGCTGGGGAACCGCCTGCCCGGTGTAGAAGAGGTCGTTGGAGCTGTAGTTGATAGAGCCGTTGTTGTCATTGCCGGACGAGGCGATGATGGTGCAGGAAACGAGGCCCGCATTCACATCGGACTGGGTGGGCGGGCAGGTTGCGAAACTGTCGGTGTTGCCACCGGCTTCGTTGTCTCCGAGGGATCCGTACTTGCATTCTCCTCCGTTGACCCAGGGTGTCGGAGTGGTCAGCGAGGTGCCTGAGCCGAAGTTGCTGTAGCTGTAGCCGCTCGACAGATTGACCGATCCGTAGCAGCCACCCGAGTTGAGGAAGAGGTTCGACGAAGCGAGGTCGCCCTGGCTCGCCGACGGATTGCTGTCGGTCGGCGTCGGCAGTGGGTTGGCAGTGTTGACCGTCCAGGCGTCGCCGAACCCAGACTCGCCGGAGCCACCAGCGGCGACCATGGCGTCCGTGCAGGTCGCATAGTTGGACGTCGAACCGAGGGTCTCGCCGTTGGTAATGCCAGCTCCGAAGGCCGACTGCGTACCCGTCTGGTAAAGGTCCTGGTTGGCGTCAAACAGTTGGGTGGTGCCCTTGCTCGTCGTCCAGGAACAGGATCCGTAGGAAGCGATGGGGATGTCGTCGGCCACACTATTGCCGGAATTGTTGGCGACGGGTGCAAGAACGGGGGGTGTCCCGGAGCTCACCGGTGCATTGGTATCCGTTCCGCAGACCTCGGCCGTCCCGGTCGCAAGGTCCACGTCTTGGATGCTGTAGTTGGTGAACCCGGACGGCGTCGCCCCGGCGGTGATGCTCGTCAGCGGGAGGGACGCGGAGTTCGAGACCGAAACGGTGTCACAGAACGGAACGTTCTGGATGGCCGCGAAATACTGACCCTCCGCCCAGGTCGGCGCCGTCGCCGCCGCCGCCTGCCCGGCGGTGAATCCGACGACTGCCGACGTCGTGAGGCCGACGATCAGCCCGAGTGCGCCGATCAGGCGCAAGACACGCCCACCCAGCCCACTCATGCGAAATCGCGGAAACGGTCCTTGAGCCCCGATGGATTCGCTCATAATTTTGTTCGGGCGCGCCTGGACCGCCACAAGACAGTCCGCTATTGCGCCGCGCCCCTTCCCCCCATCCTGGTCAAGCCCGCACCGCGTCGGGCTCCTGTCGTTCTGGAGGACAATACGTGAACGATCGTTCGGCTGCCATCCCCAATTTTGATGCTCTCCGGGAATTTCGATCTCACCCGGGACGCAGCCGGCACACCTGGTGGTCGAGTGGCAACGAAAAGTCAGCAGTAGACACCCGGCCTTGCCTCAGCCGGTTGGGCCTCGCCAACGGGTTGGCGCGTCCCCTGCCGATCGCCGCCGGCCCCGGTATGCCCCTCCCACCAGGGCGGCCACACCGAGGACAGGCAACGCGACCGCTGCTGCCCAGGCATGGCCACGAAGCCCGAAGGCCACCCCGACGATGACCAGCGTCACGACGAAGGCAGCGGGGCTCTCGCCCACGACGAAGTCCCACACGAAGCGAGCGACCCCCGTGATTGCCCGGCTCATCGGCCCACCATTCATCGACCCACCATCGGATCGGCCGACGTGCCGACAATTCTCTCGCCAGCACCTGGACCCGGCTCGGCCCGGGCCACGGGAAGGATGGACCGGAGCCACCACGTCGTGCCGGCCGCGGCCAGAGCGAATACCCCGACCAGAACAGGAATGGCGAGATCGCCGCCGGGCCATCCGACGCCCGCCCCTTCGCCGACCCAGAACGTACCGAAGCTCGTGAGCATCACACCGACACCGAGCTTGATGGTGTTCTCGGGAACGGCCGAGAGCTGCCGGGCCACGATGAGGCCGGCGATGCCAACCGCGACGGCGGCGGCCCCGGCCGCGGCTGCCGCCAAACCAAGTCGATGGTCACTCGTGCCCAGCCCGACCACTACGAGGACAACCTCGACCCCCTCGAGCAACACGCCTTTGAAAGCGACCCCGAAGCCGACAACGTCGTGGCCTCGAGGACCAGGTGCTCCCGCCCGCAATCGGGCCGTCTCCTTCTCGAAGATGGCGTCCTCGTCGTGGAGTGCCTTATGGCCACTCGCCCGGAGCACGGCTTTCTGCAGCCAGGACAGCCCGAGGTTGAGAAGGACGGCTCCGACCACGACTCGGAGAACGTCGAGGGGCACGTAGTGCACCAAGGGCACACCGACCACCCCGACGGCCACGGCCAGCACGGCGACGGCGACGGCGGCCCCCTCGAGGGCCGGCCGCCAGCCGCGTGTCACCCCAGCGGCAATCACGATGGTCAGCGCCTCGACCATCTCGACGGCGCTCGCCCCGAAGACGGCCAGGACAAAGATGATGGTGGTGCTCGGGCTCATCGTCCGCTAGCGAGGCGGGGAGCCAACAGTTGGTTCAACCAAGCCAGCCATGAACACTCTGGTCTACCAGCCGGATGCTCACCCACTGGGCGAACGACGCAGATTCACGTTGACGACCGAACCCCGGCCTCACGATCCAGGTGCGGCCTCGACACCGACTCCCTCCGACACCTCAGGGCGGTTGACCCGCACTTTGCGAACGAGCTCGTCGAGGGCAACGACCTGGCCTCGCACGAGCCGGGACCGGGCCCGAGCCACATCGACCCATTCAGCCCGATCGATCTCGGGCACCTCGATGACCCGTCCCGAGCCCCGCGGCCACTCGAGCTCGAAGGTGTTGCTCCGGCACTGTGAGGCATCGAGGTCGCCCTCGGCCACCCATATCCACACGACCTTGCCGCTCGCCTGGCGAAACGCGCCGAGCTCCTCGAGCCCGGCAGTGGGCGCCGCACAGCCCAGCTCCTCTTCGAACTCGCGACGGGCGGTGGCCAAGAGATCGGAATCGGTGCACTCACCTTTCGGGATCGACCAAGCGGCGTCGTCCTTTCGCGCCCAAAAGGGGCCGCCCATGTGTCCGATGAGGACCTGGAGGACACTGTCCTGTACTCGATAGAGCAGCAACCCGGCACTGGTGGTCGGCACTCGATGTCGGCGTCCTGGTCGATTGTGTCCTGGCCCCGAAGGCGATCGGATAGCGGACAGCTCGGTTATGAATGCTACCGGCCGGTCGGCACCCCGACCGGTCCGTATGGCTCCCCTCAGCCCTTGGCCGAGAGCCTCGACTGCGGAGATTTGGTCGCCTCCATCACCAGGTCAGGATGGAGACCGGCGTCGAAGGCGGCGATGAAGGCTCGGGCCTCGAGGGGCAGGGGGACCTTGACCGACGGGCGAAAGCGCTGCACCCGGACATGGACGGCGTGGGGCCGAACGGCAACTCCGAGCACCGCCGGATCGGCGCCGATGACCAGTCGCAAATAGCTGTTGAGCACGCAGCGCTCCTCGTCGCCCGGCCGGCCACGCACCCCGAGGGCGAGGAGCTGCTCGGCGATGGCATCCACGGTCGGACCGAGGTCCTCCATCAAGCCGCCGACGGACGACCGCAACTGGCGGCGGGTCTGCGCTCGGGACGGCGCGAAGCTCGTGCGCCCCAACCCCGTCACGGCCGCGGCGGTGACAAACCGCCCAGGACCCAGAATTTCGCAAGGAAGCGACATGCTCCCTCCTTCAGGCTCCTTCCGACTGGGCACTCTCCGCCCGGACGGATCTTCGGGAACTCGGAGGCTCTGTACCCACTCGGGCGGCGGTGACACACGGCCCGCCACACGGACCTTCCTCGGCGCGCCGAGACCCGCCCGTCTGACCGGCTCGGCTCGGCTCGGCTCGGTCAGGTGGTGGCGACCCGCGCCGGCTCTTGGGTCGGCATCTGCTGGACGGCCGGAACCGGGTAGGGCGGCTGGTTGGTGGCGACCTCGAGCAGTCGCCCTGCGTGCAGCCCTTCGAGGCCACATAGCTCGGGTCGTTGGTCGTCGGCGGGAGCGCCGGGAGTCCCAGCGCGCCAGGCTTCGATTGCAGGGTGGCAGTCAGGTCCCCGACCGTCGACCGGCGCCAGGCCGAGAGGTTGGGTGCCCGGACTCCGAAACGCTCTTCGAGGAAGCGAAGCTGCGAGGTGTGGTCGAAGGTCTCGTGGCAGACGTGCCCACCCCGGCTGAAGGGTGAGATCACCAGCATCGGGACCCGGAACCCGAGGCCGATGGAGCCGGCGAAGCCGCTGGCGTCTTGCGGTAAGGGCTGCACGGTCAGGTACTCCCCATCGGTGCCAGGAGGAGCCACCGGGGGGAGCCACATGGTCGAAGAAGCCGTCGTTCTCGTCGTACATATGGAAGAGGACTGTCTTCGACCACACGTCCGGGTTGGACACCAGGATGTTGAGGACCTGATCGGTGAACCACTCACCGAGGAACGGCGGTGCCGGGGGGTGCTCGTCGTAGCCCACCGGAGTGAACATCCAGCTCACCTTGGGTAGCTGACCGGAGCGGACGTCGGCGGCGAAGTCGTTGGGGAAGGTCGGCAGGAATGCCTTCTGGTGGATGGAGCGTCGAGGGGTTCTCGAATTGTGAGAAGTAGGGCATGACGCTGTCGGTCGTGAGCCCCACCTTGCGCATGGTGTCAATGCTGTAGACGGCGCCAGCCGGCCCGTAGCACTTCCAGCTGATGCCGGCGTCCTCGAGAACCTCGGGCATGGTGTCCCAGTGCACGCTGAAAACGGCGTCGGGTGACCCGTTGGTGATGATGACCGGGCCGCCGGCCTTGCCGGCCGGGTCGATCGTTCCCGACATCTGCATCAGACGGTTGGGGTGGGTCGGCCCCATGACCGCACAGTGATAGCCGTCACAGATGGTGTAGTTGTCGGCGATGGCGTAGTAATAAGGAAGGTCGGCCCTCGTGTAGTAGCCCATGGTGAGGACGCCCTGGGTCGGCCCTTCGTTGGCCGCCGAGGTATGGACCCGCACGAAGGCGTCCATCGTCCCGTCGTTTCGGCACTGGTGTTGCGGACCCCAGGCGTGGGTCAAGTCGAACGTGCAGTCGGCGATGTCGGTGTGCACGGTGTCGAGATGGAACGGCAGAAGTCGGCTGGATGCCGAGACGTCGCCCGGCGCCTGCCAGGGCTGGGAGAAGGGGCCGAGGTCGCCAACAGGATGGTCATCGAACCCGCGGACACCGGGATAGGTGCCGTAGTAGTGGTCGAAGGACCGGTTCTCCATCATGAGGAAGATCACGTGCTCGACGGCACCGATGTCGGAGCCGGCCGGTGGCACGGTGGCCGAACGGGCCACCGTCGAGGTTGAGGGTGAGGCGCTCTGTCCGCAAGCGGCGGCGAGGGCGCCCAACCCGGTGGCCGCGCCGGCGGCCAGCAGCTGCCGGCGGCTGATCGGCCATCGGCTGATGTCGGTCAGAGGATCTTCCGTCGTCACGCCCCCACCCTTGCAAAGGGAGCCGGCCGTGGCAATCGGGTGGAGTGCACGGCCGAGCGACGTCCTCGAACTGATGCAAACACTCAGTCTCGTTCGCCGCGGATCGCGCCGAACCGTGGATCTCGTGTCCGACGCTGGCCGGCGTCGTGATCGAAGGGAGGGTCAGAAAAGATCATCGCCACGGGGGTGGAAGTGAATCCCCCGTGGCGATGATCGCGAGGCTGAAGACCAGCCGCTCTGAGTCGGACTTCGTCAGTACTGAACGGGAAGGCTCAGGAACTTGACGTCCTCTACCGTCGACCCCTCGTGCGTCTCCTTCACCTGAATGGTGAGCGTGTAGGTACCGGGCACCACCGTGCTCTTCACTGTGCCCGTGAGCACGCCAGTGCTGGCCTTGAGCTTGAGCCCCTTGGGTAGACCGGATTCGGCCGACCACTTGGGCGTGCCGCCGTTCCCGCCACTGACGGTCAACGTATCGCTGTAGGGGATGCCGATGGTCGCCGTCGGGAGCGGTGAGGTGGTGGTGATGAGGATGCCCGAATACTCCACCGTGACCGAGGATGTGTTCGAGCTATCCGTGGCGCCGCCGTCACCGGCTGGTGCCTTGGCAGTTGCGGTGGCCGTATTGACCACCGAGCCGTTGTCGACATCCTCTTGGGTCGTCGTGTAGGTGGCGGTGCAGGTCTCCGACGCTCCAGGAGCGAGCGTGGAGTCCGGACAATCCACATAGGAGATGAGGCTGTCGCTCACGGCCACGTCCGACAGCGTCTCGGTGCCGGTGTTGGTGACCTTGTAGCTGTAGCTCAGGACCTGACCGGCTGCGCTGAAGCTCGTCGGTCCACTCTTCGTGAGGCTGAGGGACGAGGTGGCATCGGAGGCATCCACCGTTACCGAGGACGAGTTCGATGTCGCCGTCGTCGGATCAAGAGTGGTGCCACTGGCCGTCGCCGTGTTGGTCACGGAGCCGTTGTCCACGTCTGCCTGAGTCACCGTGTAAGTGGCGGTGCAGGTCTCCGACGCTCCAGGAGCGAGCGTGGAGTCCGGACACGTGATGTCCGCACTCGGCACCAGGTTGTCGCTGATGGCGATGCCGGTCAGCGTCGTGGTGCCCGTGTTGGTCACGTCGTAGCTGTAGCTGATCTTGTCGCCGGCTGCGCCGTAGCCGCCATCGGTGTACGTCGTACTCGCCGACTTGACCAGGCTCAGCGACGATACGGCGTAGCTGGCCAGAACCGTGACCGACGACGAGCCGGAGGTGACGGTGACGCTGTCGCTGTCGACCCCGGAGACGTTGGCCGTGTTGCTCACGTCGCCGTTGTCCACGTCTGCCTGCGTCACCGTGTAAGTGGCGGTGCAGGTCTCAGAGTCGCCAGCGGCGAGCGTGGAGTCCGGACAACTGATGTCCGCGCTCGGGATCAGGCTGTCATTCACCGTGATACCCGTCAACGTCCCCGACGTGTCGTTGCTGACGAGGTAGCTGTAGGGGATGGTGTCCCCGGCGGCCCCGTACCCCGTCGAGGTTGTCGACTTGGAGAGCGTTAGCAGAGTCAGAAGGACGGTTACCGAGGACGAGCTGGACGTCGCCCCGCTGGTGGTGGCGTTGGGATCAACGGATGTCCCGCTCGCCGTCGCCGTATTGGTCACCGAGCCGTTGGTGACATCGCCCGCAGTCACCGTATAGCTGGCGGTACAGCTCTCCGACGCCTGAGGGGCGAGCGTGGAACTCGGACAAGTGATGTCCGCACTCGGGATCAGGCTGTCGTTGATGGCGATGCCCGACAGCGAGTCCGTGCCGGTGTTGGTCACGTCGTAGCTGTAGCCGATCATGTCACCGGCAGCGGAGTACCCTCCCGAGCTGGTCGACTTGGTGAGGGTCAGGCTGGAAGTGGCATCCGAGGCCGCGACGTCCACCGTGGACGGGTTGGAGGTGGCCCCACTGGTGGTGGCGTTGGGATCAACGGATGTCCCGCTGGCCGTCGCCGTGTTGTCCACCGTCCCGTTGTCCACGTCGGTCTGCGTCACCGTGTAACTGGCGTTGCAGTTCTCCGATGCTGTTGGAGCGAGTGTGTTGTTGGGGCAACTGATGTCCGCACTCGGGATCAGGCTGTCATTGACGGCGATGCCAGACAGCGAGTCCGTGCCCGTGTTGGTCACGGCGTAGTTGTAGTTGATGACGTCGCCGGCTGCGCCGTAGCCGTTGTCGGCATATGTGGTGCTCGCCGTCTTGAACAGGCTGAGGCTCGACGTCGCATCACTGGCCTTGACTGTCACCGAGGAGGGTGCCGACGTGACGGTCTCGCTGTCGGGCCCGATGCCGCTGCTGGTCGCCGTGTTGGTCACCGACCCGTTGTCCACATCCTGCTGGGTCGTCGTGTAGGAGCCCGTGCAGGTCTCGCTATCCCCAGTGCCCAGTGACGAGTCAGGGCAAGTGATATCCACGCTCGGCACCAGATTGTCGTTGACGGCGATGCCGGTCAGAGTGTCGGGACCCGTGTTGGTCACGGCGTAGTTGTAGTTGATGGTGTCGCCGGCCTTTGAGTAACCGCCGTCAACGTAGTTGGTGGTCGAGGTCTTGACGACCAAGAGGCCCTCGACGGTGAGCGGGGTCACCGACTCGTCGGTGCCCAGGTTGGTCCCCAACGCTGTCTGGTAGGCGTCGTTGGGGCCGTTGCCGGGCAGCGGCGTGGTGTTGGGGGCGTCGATATATACGTTGTAGGCACCCGGTGCCAAGTTGGACGGGACCGTGAAGGAGCCGGCCGGCCCGCCCACGGTCATCGTGCATGGGTTGACGACATTGGTGGTCGTGTAGTTGGTGTCGTTGGCGGCGATGTCACCCGTGCAGGCGTAGGAGTTCCCGGTCAGTTGCACCGAGCTTGTAACCGGTACGGCCGTGGCCCGGCTGGTGCCGATGTAGACGCTCGGCGCCGGGACCTGGTAGAAGGCGCCGATCTGGGTGTCGCCGTACGGCCCGGTGTTCGGCTCGGCATCGCCGGAGCCGCCCCACCAGTTGGTGCCGCCAGAGATGTTGACGGTGTCACCGGGTCCGGAGGTGGCGGCCGACAGAGTGGCCGTCGACTGCTGGGGCACTGGCTGGCCGGCGAAGAAGATGTCGTCGGAGCTGTAGTTGAACGACGTGTTGGCGCCGCTGTCGTTGTTTCCCGACGAGGCAATGGCCGTGCAGTCCACGTAGCCCTCGTTCACGTCCGTCTGCGACGGTGGGCACGTGGCCAGCTGATCGTTGGGCTGTTTGGCATCGGTGGTATCGGTGTTGCCACCGGCCGAGTTGGAGCCGAGGGCGCCGTACGGGCAATCCCCACCATTGACCCACGGACTCGGGAACTTGAGCTCAGCCGTCGTACCGAAGTTGTTGTACTTGGCACCGTTTCCGATGACCGCCGTTCCCCAGCAGCCACCGGTTCCGGCCGTGCCGTTCCCGAGGTCGAGGTTGGACGACGACAGGGCGCCCTGGGCCGCCGACGGGTTCGAGTCGGTTGGCGTGGGGAACGGGTTGGCCGTGTTCACGGTCGGGGCACCACCGAGGCCGGCTCCGAGGAACATGGCGTCGGTGCACGACGGGTAGTACTGCGTCGAGCCCGGCACCACGCCGCCGGTGATCGGGGCGCCGAAGGACGCCTGCGACCCCGTCTGGTAGAGATCCTGGTTGGGGTCGAGAAGCGACGTCTGCTCGCCGTTGGCCGTGGTCGTGGTCCACGTGCAGGCGCCGTACGAGGACACGGTGATGCTCTCGGTCACGCTCCCCCCCGAGTTGGTCATGACGGGGGCCAGCGTGGTGGTCGAGTCCTCCTCGACGGCGCTGATGGTGCCGCAGACCTGGGCCGTGCCGGCAGCCAGGTTCACGTTCTGCAGGTGGTAGTTGGTGGTGTTGGCCGGCGTCGCCCCGAGGGCGATGCTGGTAAGGGGCAGGCCCCCGTTGGCCGTGGTCACGGTGTCAGTGGTGGCGTCGAAGCAGAATGGGACCCCGGCGATGCCGTTGAAGTACTGGCCGGCGTGCGAGGTGGGAGCTGTTCCCACGACATTCACTGTCAGCGTCCCCGACACCGCGTTGGGTGCACCGTTGGCACCGCCGGTGGCGAGGAACGTCAAGGGGTACGAACCGTTGGTGGCCGGAGTCGGGGTGTCGGCGATCTTGCACTCCAGCTCGTATTCCTCGGTCACCCCCGAACCGGAGGTGGCCGTGGTGCACGCCGGGCTGCTCGAGGTGCTCGTAGCCTCAGTGGTGCCCGAGGGCAGCGTGCCCGAGTTGAGGGTGATCGAGCTCGGGTAGTTGCCGGCGTTCGACGTGGCGTAGCCCTCGCTGTAGCAGGTGACGGTCTCGCTCTCGGCCGTGCCGTCGACCCACGAGACGGACGTCCCGCCCGAGGCTGGCGTGGAGCACGAGGTGGTGGGGGGCGTGACGACCAACGTCAGTGTTCCCGAGGTGGCCGAGCCGACCCCTCCCGGGCCGCTGGCCGTGAAGGTGAACGGGTAGCTGCCGGCGTCCGAGCTGGTCGGCGTAGCCGCCAGCGGGCATTCGAGGATGTACTCCTCGGTGGTACCCGATCCGGAGGTGGCGTTTGTGCAGGCCGGGCTGGACGACGTGGAGGTGGCGAAGGTCTGGCTGGCGTCGCCGGGCAGGGCGCCGGTGTTGATGGCCAGCGACTTGGGGTAGGCCGTCGTGCCGGAGACGCCGCTCTGAGCCTCGCACTCGACTGTGTAGCTGTTCGAGGTGTTCTCGTAGAAGGTGGATGACGTTCCGCCCGAGGCCGGGTCGATGCAGGTGACGGCGGGCGCCGCTCCCACGGTGAGGGTCCACGGGCCGGTGGTCGCGGTGTTACCACCATTGGCCCCGGGGGTGGCGCTGAAGGTGATCGGGCCGTAGGTACCTTCGTCGGCCGCCGTCGGTGTCTCGGTGACTGGGCAAGTGAGGATGTACTCCTCGGTGATGCCCGAGCCCGAGGTCGACTGCGTACAGGCGGGGCTGCTCGAGGTCGACGTGGCCTCGCTGGCGTCGGCCGGCAGGGTGCCGCTGTTGAGGGTGATCGATGCCGGGTAGTTACCAGCGTTGGCCGAAGCGAAGCCGGTGCCGTAGCAGACCACCGAGTAGGAGTTGGCGATGCCGGCCTTGAAGGTGGTGGCGGTGCCACCCGAAGCGGGGGCGGTGCAGATGTCGGCCGGGCCGGTGACGGTCAGGTTCCACGCACCAGAGGTGGCGGTGCCACCGCTGTTCGAGTCACTGGCGGTGAAGGTGGACGAGTAGGTGCCGTTGTCGGACGACACCGAGTCTTCGGTCTGCGGACAGGTGAGGATGTACTCCTCGGTCGTACCCGAGCCCGAGGTCGACTTGGTGCAGGCCGGCGTGGACGACGTCGACGTGGCCGACACCAGGTCGGCGGGAAGGTTGGCCGGGGTGGTCGGGACGATGGAGGTCGGGTACGGGGTCACGCCGGACACACCGGTTGAGGCGACTTCGCCGTAGCAGGCCACCGAGTAGGAGTTGTTGGTTCCCCCGGCTGATGAGCCCCAGGTGGTGCTCGTCCCACCTGATGCAGGCGCCGTGCACGCCATCGTCTGGGTGCCCGGCGTGATGGTGAGGGTCCCCGAGGTCGAGCCGGCCACTCCGTTGGTGGTGGGCGTGAAGGTGAACGGATACCCCGTCCCTGCGTCGGCGATGGTCGGAGCAAAGCTGAGGCCGCACTCGAGGATGTACTCCTCGGTGGTGCCGGATCCCGACGTGGTCGTGGTACAGGCCGGGCTGGAGGAAGTCGAGGTGGCGAAAGTGACCGGGGCGTCGGCGGGGCCGGTTCCTGAGGTGAGGGCGATCGAACTGGGGTACTCCGACTGACCGGAGACGTGGGTCTCGTTCTCGCATTCGACGGTGTAGGTGTTGGTGTACCCGGCGATGAACTTCGCCGAGGTGCCGGCCGTGGCCGGATCGATGCAGGTCTGGGTGGTGTTGGACACGGTGATGGTCAGCGTTCCCGAATTGGTGGCCGTACCCCCGTCGGTTCCGGGGTTGGCCGTGTAGCTGATCGGGTAGGTGCCACCCGTGCCCGGCCCGGCGCCGACCTGCGAGGGCGTCGGGTTGTCGCTGATCGCACAGGTGAGGATGTACTCCTCGGTGGTCCCGGACCCCGTCGTCGACTGGACGCAGGCCGGGCTGCTCGAGGTAGAGGTGCCCTGGGAGGCGCCAGAGGGGAGGGCGCCAGTGTTGACGGAGATCGAAGCCGGATACGCGCTCGTGCCGGTGACCCCGCTCACCCCGTAACAGGCGACATTCTCGGTGTTGGTGACCCCGGTGTAGAAGGTGGCGGCAGTGCCACCCGACGCCGGCGTGGAGCAGGTGTAGGTACCGGCGGCGAAGGCCGGGGCGGCGGTCAGGACCGCTTCCGCGGTGAGGCCGGTGAAGGTGCCGATCAGGAGGACGAGCCCGAAGAGGAGCCGACCCACGCCCTTGACGCCGAGCTTGTTGCCACTGGACAGCCGCTGCTGCGCATTGGCAGCACGCGAATCCTCGGCGCACGCGCGAATCATCGGAGAAGAGCTCGTCCGAATACATCTATGTCCCCCATCCCCGGCACTCGCTGTGCCGGTATCAATCGGTTTCGGGGCCGATCCTTGATAGGGAGACATGAAGCAATCACCCCGCCGCAGAGAAAGGCCAGCGCTATTGAGGCACATCTTCCGACAGAATTCCATCCCCAAAATGCGGTTGTTGACGGAATTGGACATGAAAGCGTGTCCTTACTTTCGACGACCACAACGTCCGGCGTCTCGGCCATCGTCGATCGATGGTACTGGTCACGGGCGTCGTTGAACCAAGGGACCAGGAGGTCGAAAAGGCTTGTGAGAGCTGGTGATATGGACCGACCCCGATGAGGTGTCTCGTAGCAGTCGTACTTCATGCACGACCCGACGAGAGAGCGCTCTCGCCGGGTTCGCAGCGATCGAGTAGCGATACCTCCGGTCATCTCGGTTCGCCCTCAAGGGACCAACACACCGAGTCCAACCTCGGGCTCGCGAATTCTCGGAAGACGGATATCCCGGTCTTCATCACGCGTCGACTCGAATCGCAGGAACCCGACCCCCGTTGCCAGGGATAGCGCGGAGCGCTACCGTAAAACCCTGCTGAAGTGGCTGAATGGAGGCGGGGGGTTGACTCGGGGACCGGCTGCTGATCGGTCTCAGTCGGGAGTGGTGACGGAAGATCCGATGCCGACTGGAGACGCGGGTGTTGGCACCCGCCCGCCGTCGCCATCGCCATCGCCGCCGGGCTGGTCCGAAGTGCTCCCGATACTGGTCTTGCTCGGGCTCGTTCAGGTCAGTGTCCTGCTGCCAGGAACCCTCGTTCGACCGGTCTACTTCTGGATCAGCACCGGGTTGCTCCTGACCCTTCCTCTGCTCTTCTGGGAACGCTACCCCCGCTCGATCCTCACTCCGGCCTTGATCTACGTCGGCTCCGCGAGCTGCCTCATCATTGCGGCCAACGACAACTCCGGGCTCGGCCTCGTGCTCTTCCTCCCGATCGTGGGTGTGGCTCTTTTGGGATCCCGAGCTCAATCCGGCATCACCATCGTCGCCGTCGTGATCGGATCCATCGTGATCAGTCTGTTCGCAGATGTCTCGATCACAGCAATCGCTCGTGGCGCCGCCCTCTACTTGGGAATGTCCCTTGTCATATCGATCGCCATCATCACGCTGCGCGAGCCTCTTATTCGGTCGAGGGAACGGGCAAAGCTTCTGCTGAAAGACGCTCAAGCCGTCAACGACATGGCTCGACGTCTCGCTGCGTTGACCGAACCGGCGTCGATCAAACGCACGGCAGCCGAGCTTGCCGCCACTGTCGGATCGCCTCCCGGAAGCACCTGGCGCCGGGGTGCATACCTCGGAATCGAGGACGGACAGGTTTCGGTGGACTCACAATTCGACCAATTCGACGATGCAGAGGCCGCGACCGAGGTCGGATGGCCCTCCCCTCATGATCCGCTCGTCAAGCAGGCAATACAGAGTGGGACCGTCGCCTCCGGGCCCATTGCCGAGTCCGCCGACCGGTCGCAAAGCGAATCTGTCCTCGGGGCGAGAGACGTTCCCCACACGACGTGGGTACCCATCGCTCCCGATGGAAAGCTCATCGGCGTGCTCGGCGTGGCCAGCCGACGAGAGCCCGTCCCGGGTACGAGCGTCGACCAGCTGGTCGGCCTCGGACACTTAGTGGAGCTGGCTCTCTCGAATTGGTCGGCCCACGAGAAGCTGGAGGAAGTGGCCACCCGAGAGGACCGCCGAAGGATCGCCCGCGAGCTTCACGACGGCCTTGCCCAGGAGCTGGCATTCATCGCCAGCAAGACGGCGCCGTCATCCCTCGCGGCCGGAACGCCCGAGGCGATACAGCAGTTGGCTGACGCCGCTGACCGGGCGCTCGACGAAGCCCGACGAGCGATCGTCATCCTCTCCGAGGTCCCCGAAGCCCTCTATGTCTCGATCACCCAGACCGTGGAAGACCTCGCTGCCCGGCACGGAATGACCGCTCGATTGGACGTGTCCGAGGACATCGTCCTCGCCGGAGAGGCGACCGAGAACCTTCTCAGGATTGTTAGAGAAGCCATCACCAACGCGGCCCGACATGGTCATGCATCGACCGTCTCCGTCACGTTGACGCAGGAAGGTGAGGCCGTCCACCTTCTGGTCACGGACGATGGCGACGGTTTCGCTAACAGCAGACGTCGGCAGACGGGAGGATTCGGCCTGACCTTCATGGAGGAGCGTTGCGCCTTGATCGGCGGCACCTTCGACGTCAGCTCGCGGCCTGGGACCGGGACGTGCGTCGAGGTTAGGCTGCCGGTATGACCAAAGGGCGGGTCCTGATCGCTGATGACCATGTGCGGACGCGGGCGGAGGTCCGACGGGTGCTGGAGGAATCCGGCCGTTTCGAAGTCTGCGCCGACGTCCCCGATGCCCAGGCGGCACTCGACGCTGCCCGTCGCGAGAAGCCGGACGTCTGCCTGTTGGATATCCGGATGCCCGGGAACGGGATCGCGGCTACGGCCCAGATCAAGGCGGAGCTGCCCGACGCCGCGATCGTGATGCTGACGGTGTCGCGAGCCGACAGCGATCTGTTCGATGCTCTGCGGGCGGGCGCCAAGGGCTACCTGCTGAAGGGGATGAATGAGGACGAGCTCCCCGATGCCCTGGAGCGGGTTCTGAACGGCCAAGCAAGCCTTCCGGGCAATCTCGTGGCCCGACTGATCGACGAGTTCCGCGATCGAGAGCGCTTCCGGGTCAACCTTCCTGGCGATCGGGCCGTCCTGCTCACACCACGTGAGTGGGACGTGCTGGAGCTGATGCGTTCTGGTTCGACGACCGCCGAGATAGCCGATCGGCTCTTCGTTTCTCCGACGACCGTCCGCTCTCACGTATCGGCCATACTCCGAAAGCTCGAGGTCGATGACCGGTCAGCTGCCATCGGCCTGTTCGACGGGGACCGGGCCGCTGGAATCGCAAGCTCAGCCTGAAGCCGAGCCACCCAATTCGTCGACGTAGTTCGGTGACCCCCCAAGGTCCGACGAGCAAACCGCCGTCATCACATCGCCATGGGCGCCCACGACGATCAATATCTTTCCGGCGCCGGCGAGGTGATGGCTTGCCTCGACAATGGCACGCAGCCCATGACTGTCGAGAGAGTCGAGCTCCGAGAGATCGACGACGACCGAGGACTCGGACGTCGAGGTGATGGCCTCGCCGACGGCACCGGCCATCCGCGAATTGAGATCCCCGATTAAGCGAACAACGAAGCCATCGGTCGTCCGTTCGCGGCGTATGGCAAGCGTCATCGCAGCTGGCACCCCATGCGGCCGAACCAGCTCACCCGAGCCAGGAAAGCATCATTGGTGCGTTTCGGAATCGGCGCCAATGCCGCCTTCGCGATCGACACCGCATCGTTTGTGGTCACCGTCCTGCTGGCATGGCCCGCACCCTTCCGTCCGTAGTCACGCACGCCGAAGAGGGTTCACATCGTCCGCCATCCAGCTCTTCGTTCAACTTCCCCAAACCGGGGCCGCCGCCCCACGCTTGTGTCAAGGTAACTGAGCCGTTTTCCTGACGACATCCCCAAAATAAGGTTGTTGATGGATTTAGACACCGTGGTGGCCTACTCGACCATCGAGTTCGGCAGAGCTATAGCGTGAGGCGGATGGCGGCAGTTCTCAGCCCATCCGGTGGACACGGCAGGCCCGTCATGCGATCCATTGCCGTGCTCACGACCATCGTGTGTGTCGCAACGACCGTGCTCCCGCTGCTGGTTCTCACGGCGACGGCTTCACCAGCCACCGCTGCCCCGACTGGGCCGCAAAAGGCGCCCCAGTGTCCACCCGACTGTGGCGCCGTGGCTGCCGGCGACCCGCTGTTGGTGCCGTTCATGACGGCCAACCCCGGGGTGGGTTGGCAGGCCTTTCCCGCCGCCGGCAGCCAGTCGTACGTCAACTCGCTTCGAAGGAACGTCGGCCGTCTGGCCGGCAGGACGGCGAGCGCGAACGTGGCTGCGGCGCGATGGAGCTCGGTGACCGGTGGCTACAGCCTGCTGATCACGCTCGTCTCGTCGACCTCGCTGGCGAAGGTCCGCATTCAGAATCCCCTCGTCGACGCGGCCGACCTGTGCTCGTCGGCCGGCGGAGCCCCTGTTGGCTCGCCCACACGCATCCTCGGGATCCCCGGCTCGGTGTCGGGCTCATGTGCGTTCCGACCGAGTTCCGCGGTCAAGGGCGCGGCCGTCGCGGCCTTCATCCGAGGCAATGTCGCCGTTCTCATCGAGATCAGCTCGCGGTCGAACTCAGCGGTCAGCCCTCTCACCACTGAGCCTGCCGCCCACGAGCAATACGCGGCTCTCCCACCCGGGGGAGTTCCCATCTCGGGCGGTGGTGTCGATATCGAGTGGGTCCTTTTCTGGCTCTGCATCCTGGCCGCTCTCGCTTTCGGGATCGTCCGGTGCGCCCGCCGACGAGGGAGCTGGCGAGGACCGTTCGTCGCCGTGACAGAAGCATTCGGCCGCCGCAAGGTGGCCCTCGGGGTGTCCGTCCTCGCCGTCGTGGGCGCCATGGCGTTCTCGATGCTCGAGTCGACGGTCGTGCGTGGGTTCGGCGAGTGGTACGGAGTCGCCTCGTTCGGCGATTTCTGGCAGAACTGGTCCGACGCGGCTTACATGACCTTTGCCGGCGGTTACGGACACATCTACGTGCTCGACAGGACGCTCGAGACGGCCCCCGCCCTACAGGTGATCACCGCCCCGATCGCCCGACTCGCCTTCGGTCTCTCGTTTCCCAACCCGAGTGCGGTCCTGTACCCGACGGCGTACTGGGTGGCCGGGCCACTGTTTCTGGGCGGGATGGCGCTCCCTATCTGTGCGTGTGACCGGTGGCTCACCGGCATGGGGGTCACCGATATCCGTCGTCGCCTCACTGTCCTCGGCGTGATGGCGATCACGCTGCCACCGATCCCCTTGAGCGGACATCCAGAAGACCTGATCGCCCTGGGGGCAATGCTCTATGGGATCGCTGCCGCCTTCGATGGCCGCCCGCGGGCCACCGGGTGGTGGCTGGGGGTCGCACTCGCCTTCCAGCCCTTCGCCTTCTTGGCCATACCGATCGCCTTCATCTTCCTAAAACGCCGGCAATGGCTCAGCGCCCTCATTCCCATCGTCGCGGTACCGCTCACCTTCCTGATCGTCCCGGTGGTCGCGGATCCGAGCGTGACCGTGCCGCAATTGCTGCACCAGAAGGTGTATGACGTTTTGGGATACATCAGCCCCACGTGGAACTTCGACCCGGGGGTGGCGGCCTACTTCCGCTCGGCAGTCGCCCTCGCCGCCATCCCGGCAGCGATCGTCTTGGCGCGGTTCCTGCCCCAGAGTCGTCGGCAGGGGGCTGCCCTCGTCGTCTGGACCGTAGCCATCGTCTTTGCCCTGAGGGTCTGCGAGCCCGAATTGTTCCCTTACTTCATGGCCCCGGCGCTGGCCCTGCTGCCCATCAGCGCAGCTCGGCTGCCGTGGTGGCGGTTGACCGCCGTTTGCGCGCTCTCCATCTGGCTTACCTGGTGGCTGCACGTAGCCGTCCAGGCCAAGTGGTCGCTTTGGCTGATTTTGGTCGCTCAGTTGTGCCTGCTCGGATGGTTGGCCTTTCCCGGACGACCGGGCCAGCGCCTTGACGTCCCGGCGAAGTCAACCCGACCCCGGACTCGGGAGAAACCTGACCGGGTGCTCGTCAATCGCTGACGGAGTCGCACCTGCGACGACCGGGCTGTTTCTCTTGGGCTCTCGCCCGCGGTCCCGTCCCAAAGGGAGTCGGCGGCAGCAGCGTTCGCGTCATCCGGTACCCGGACTTACGGTCGAGTGAAAGAAGCGAAGAAACGGCAGTACGTTAGGGCCTATGCGACGAGTCGGTGTCGGCCTGTTCCTCGCGGCAGTAGTTCTCTCCGCTTGCTCCACGTCCGGCAACTCGACCGCCACGACGCATCCGGGTTCGCTCAATGTGACCCCGTGCAACTACGCCCAAGCTTGGCATGACTACCCGACCAAGTTCAGCGAGTTCGGGACGCTGGCAAGCTTTGCTCGAAGGGCGACCAATTCCAGTCTCCAGGATGAGGGCCGACAGCTCGCCTCGGCCGTCGCTGCCGACAACATTGCCGTCGTGGATGACGTGATGGGCAACGTCTTCGCCACGTGCCATCAGCTTGGCCTCGTTACGACGGCATCACCGACCCGTCAGACCACCGGTTGAGAGCGCCAGGCACTTCAGCCTGGCGAATGCGCAACCCGCAATAACGACACTTCAGTCGCGTGGTAAGAATTTCCTTGGTGGGGAGTCGCAAAGGGCGGAATTCCGAATTGAGCTGGATCGCTGAACGCGTTCATCGGAGAAGCGGACCGATCTTCGTGTCGGCTGCTTTTTGCTGCCTGGGTCTGGCCTACTTCTTCGTCTGGGGATCGGTGGGCCAGCACACGCAATCCCTGTGGATCTCGCCTCAGGACCTTTGGATCACCTATTTCGCCTCGAGCCAGCTGGCGCACGGCCACTTCGGCGACATCTATCAGTCCAAAGTGAGCTTCGTGGAGTTCCCGGGGATCTTGATCGCGCTCGCACCGCTCGGAGCTCTCAGCAATGCGTTCCACACCACGGTTCTCGAGGTCACCCGTAACGGGGTGCTGCCGGCGCAAGGGCTTTCTCTGCCGCGCCGCCAACATCCCCTTCTTGAATGCCCAGGAGTTTCACTTCGGCAACACCACCTATGTGTCACACCCCCAGTGGGTCACCTGGGTCGACCCGTATGCCCTGATCCTGTCGTGCACGGCCCTGTTCGCTTGTGATGCCCTCGCCGAACGACTGCAGGTCCCTCGATCACAGCGGGTAGTCCTTTGTCTCGCCGAGGCGGTGTTGCTCTGGAACGTCACCGTCTGGTGGGGCCATCCCGAGGATGCCGTCGCCGTGGCCCTGGCCATCTACGCGCTCGTATTCATTCTGGAAGGTCGATTCGCAGGTGGCGGCTGGCTGTTCGGTGCGGCCGTGGTGTTCCAGCCATTGGTCCTACTCATGTTGCCCATACTGTTGGCCAAGGCCGGCCGTCGTCACGGGATCGGCTTCGCCTTCCGAACAGTTGTTCCGGCCGGCGTCCTGCTCGCTGTCCCACTCATCGCTTCCCCGACGAACACCCTTCGTGCCTTGCTCGATCAGCCGAGTTCTCCGAATGTGAACCATGCGACGCCGTGGACCGCCGTGTCACCCAGCCTTGGAGGGCATGGTCCCAACTTGACAGTTGCCGCCGGACCCGTCCGGGTCTTAGCCATCCTGCTCGCCATCGGTCTGGGTGTTTGGGTATACCGACGATGGCGGGAGCGGCCCGAGCTAATTGCCTGGGCTTGTGCCCTGGCCTTGGCCCTACGCTCCTACACGGAATCGGTGATGACCGATTACTACGCGTGGGCCGCTTTGGCTGTCGCCTTGGTGGTGGCGGCGCGAACAAGTCGCTTTCGATTCCATCTCGCCATCGCCCTGGCCATTGCCACCACCGTTCTGGCTCAGTGGAAACTCGGATGGTTCCCCTGGTGGCTTATCCAAGTCGCGGGCCTCACCGGTCTGCTCATCGTTGCGTCACAGCCGAAACCTCTGGTGCTTGCCAAGCCGCGCCCGACGCCCGGCCGCACCCGATCCTCCGTCGCAGTGGGAGGACGCTCCGGACCCGGTTCGCCAAAGAACAGTGGAGCTCGCCGTCAAGGCTCCCCCTCTTCGGCGCAAAGCCGCTCCGGCTCGGCCGCGAAAGCGAGCCAGGTCAGAAAGAGCAAGGCTGGGCGCCCCCAGGCTCCACCCGGCACCTCAGATCGGCCCAAGTCGACGGCAAAGAGGGGACCGGCAGCTCGATCGGACCAAGCTCGTGGCACACGGGGTCCGAAACGAGCTCGATGATCAGCGAGCTCTGCCGTCGTCGCTCTGGCGGCGGGGAAGGGTCGCACTAGAGAGATGGCCGCGGCACTGATTCGCTCGCTGCTTCGGCCAGGTCGTGCGGTTCTCAGCTCGATTGAGCCTCACGGACCACACAGTTCACAT
Organism: uncultured Acidimicrobiaceae bacterium; assembly: GCA_963774915.1. GTDB lineage: Bacteria > Actinomycetota > Acidimicrobiia > Acidimicrobiales > RAAP-2 > CAVSNH01. Next base: position 762,753 of record CAVZGR010000002.1, read on the forward strand.
CCGGCTTTCCTTTGGCGCCGGTCACCGCCCACGAAGCGCTCGCCCCGGGAGCGACAGCCGGGACGTTGACGACGGTGGTGGCCAGCACCGTTGATCCGGATCGGCTGACAAAGTCCACGACGATCTGGAACTTCCTGTCCACGCTGGCGGGATTCTTCACCGTCCCGTCCAGCACCCATCCGCCGGCCGTCTGCCGGCATGGATGCATCGTCGAGACATCGGCGCGGGCGTTGTTCGCCGCATTGAACGGGATGCTTTCCCCGGGCAGCGACGACCGAGGTCGGCGGCTCCGGGTTCGCCGCCGGCGAACTCGAACAGCCAGCAACGATCAACGTTCCACCAGCGAGCAAGGCCAGCACCAGGTGGCGGTTTGTAGTTCTCGCAGTCACGGTCCCTCCTGGCTCAGCTCGAGCGATGCAGTGTGCCTGCCGAGACCCAGCCCGATCAACTGACATGTCACACGCCGGGATGCGAAACGGCTAGGCGTCAGAAGATAGTCCGGCTGGTTTCACTGCCATTGGACACTTGGACCGCATGTCTGCGGGCAACCTGCACGAAGGCCGTCCTCCCCGGCAAGCCGGCCAGGCAGCCGAGACGCTTCGTGACCGGTGCCGGGTGACCCGATCCCGAGCCACAGCATCCGTCAACGCGCGTTGCCATTGGCGGCCGCTCCACCGTCCCTCGACGGGGGTGCCGACTTCCCGGGCTAACGTCGCCAATGCCCATGACCGGTGCAGCCGAGACCCGAGCGCCAGTCCATCGAGGTGGACGGGCCTCGCCAGTTGCCGACCGACACGGTGGGCCTCCTCGAGGGCATCTGCACCACACGGGCCATCCGCCGATACCGAAACGAGCCCGTCCCCGCATCGGCTCTTCGCGACATGCTCTTCGCCGCCACCCGTGCCCCGAGCGGCTCGAACCGCCAACCCTTCCGCTTTCTCGTGCTGACCGACGGGCCCGAAGGCCAAGGCGGCCAAGGCCCTCATCGCCGAAGCCGCCCGCCGAGCGTGGGGCACGAAGCGCTCGACCGACCGCTACGACGAGGGATCGGGCGCCGAGCGCGACTCACCCAAGGCGGCCATGGCTCGCACGATGCAGGACTACGTCGACCATCTGGACGATGCACCGGTGCTCATCTTGGGCTGCCTCGTCCGCCACCGTGCGCCCTACTCGGTGGAGGGTGCCTCGATCTATCCGGCCTGTCAGAACCTTCTGCTCGCCGCCCGAGCCCTGGGCTACGGCGGCGTCATGACGAGCTGGCACCTGTTCGTCGAGGCCGAGCTGCGGACGCTGCTCGGCATTCCCGACAATGTCTTCATGGCCGCCGCCATCACCATCGGCCGACCCATGGGCCACCACGGCCCCGTCCGGCGACGTCCCTTGAGCGAGCTCGTCTTCCTCGACGAATGGGATGTTCCCGCCCCGTTCGCCCACGATCCCCCCGGTACCCGTTACACCAGCGCCGGACCGCCCGGCTGGCTGACGGTCGGCAGGGCCGACGCCCACCGTCGTGCCGTTCGTCGACCGCGACGAAGCCGGCCATGCACTCGGCGAATAGCTTGGTCGGATGGCGCTCGTCGACCCGGTCGTCCTCGCCCTTCCTCGCGGCGGGGTCCCGGTCGGCTACCAGGTGGCCGCCGTGCTCGGCGCCCCGTTGGACGTCATCGTCGTCCGCAAGCTGGGTGCGCCCTTCCAGCGGGAACTGGCCATGGGCGCCATCGGCGAAGGTTCGGGGTGCGGGTGCTGGACGATGACGTCGTCCTGGCTTGCGGTCATCAGCGAAGAAGAGATCGGCACGGCCGAGGCCCGCGAACGGGCAAGAGCTCGATCGCCGTGCCCGGCGGTACCGCCAGGGCGCAGCCCCGCATCGGGCTGATCGGGACGCACGGCCGTCGTGGTCGACGACGGCATGGCCACCGGGTCGACAGCCCGGGCTGCCTGCTCGGTGGCTCGGGCCCAGGGCGCGGCTAAGTGGTCATGGCCGTGCCCGTGGCCTCGGGCCATGCCGTCGCCCAGCTCGGGGACGCGAGCGACGCGGTGGTGGTGCTCGAGCAACCGGAGCCGTTCTACGCCGTCGGCCAGTGGTACCACCGCTTCGACCAGACCTCGGATGCCGACGTGGTGGCACTCCTGGCCCGGGCTCGGGGGCGGTCGGCAGGTCGCATCGCACCGCCTCCGCCGGACGAGACGCCTTCGGCCGGCGAATCGAGTTTGGGCGCTCGCGGGCCGCACGCCGTTGAGCGACCGGGCAGTCACCGTCTGGCGCGGTCCCGCGCGGGCAGCCCGAGTGCGCAGCCGGACCGGGGTCTGCCGACTCTGGGCTACAACGGGGCGGTGACGCTCCGCCCGATCCGATGGGTCTTCGTGGTCTTCGGGCTGTTCTGGGGGGCGTGGGCGGTGGCCGCCATCGACATCGAGCATGCGCTCGGGCTGTCGATCGGCGGTTATGGGCTCTTGCTCTCGATCAGCCTGGCCGGCAGCGCCGCGGCCAACGCCGTGGGCGGCGGCCTGTGCCAGCGGTTCGGGACGGCCCGAGAGTGCTGGGCATCGCCTTGGCCACGTGGTCGGTCTTCCTCGCTGGCCGGAGCGGCGGCTCGGGCGCCGGTGGCGCTCGGCGTGGCCATCGTGCTGCATCATCGTGAACGCCGGGCTGGTCGACGTGACCATCAACGTGTCCTCGATGGCGGCATTGGCCGACCGAGCCGGGACGACTCGTCGCCTTCCACGCCTGGTTCAACTCCGGTGCGGCGGTCGGGGCCGCCGTCTGCGGTGGGCTTCTGGCCGGGCACGTCTCGTGGCGCTGGATGTGGGTGGTCGTCGCCGCGGTGGTCGCCGTCCTCGCCGTCGTCTGCAGCCGGGCGACCCTCCCCGGCGCCGAGCGCGGCGAGGCCGTCGCCTGGCACGGTGCCCTTCGGCTGCTGCGTGAGGAGCGGCTGTTCGTGCTGGCCGGGATCTTCGCCCTCTCGGCCATGGTCGAAGGGGGCATCGACCTCTGGGGCGTGCTCTTCCTCCGCTCGCAGCTCGACTCGGGCCTGCTCCTCGGGGCCGGAGGCGCCGTCCTGGGCTACAGCGTGGCCGCGTTGGCTCGCACCGCACTCGGTCCTCGGGTCGGACGTCGCGGGCCACCACGCGGAGTCGCCATCGGAGCCGGCACGGCCGCCGTCGGCGTAGTCCTGCTCACCGTGGCGCCGGACGCTGCTCTCGGCGCGCTCGGACTGGTGCTGGCCGCCGGAGGGATCTCGATGTGCTGGCCGCTGCTCGTGGCGGCCGCCGGTCGTGGCCGGCCCCAGGCGGCCGCGGCCGGGGGTCGGTCACTGCCGGCGGCTACTCGGCCTGGTGGCGGGGCCAGCCATCGTCGGATGGACGGCAGACGCCATCGGGCTCCGCGGCGCGCTCGGGCTCTCTGGGCGCGGCGGCGGTGATCGTCGCCGTCGTCCCGGCGATGCGCCCCCAGCTCCTCGTCGGGCGCGCACGGGCCTCCTAGCTCGTCAGCCGGGTCGGCCACGGGCCAGGAGCAGGCTTGCGTCGACCTTGGACGATCAGTCGAGGACGAGCACTCCGCGGATGTTCCGGCCGTCGCGCATGTCCTGGTACCCCTCGTTGATCTGCTCGAGCGGGTAGGTCCTGGTGATCATCCCGTCGAGGTCCAGAAGTCCGTCCCGGTAGAGCCCGAGGAGGCGAGGCACGTCGAGCTCCGGGCCGGGACGACCCGAAGATGGAGCCGACGAGCTCCTTCTCCATGACCATGAGGTCGAGCATGCTGATGGTGGCGCTCGGTCTCCGTCCACGGGTGCACATTGGTGACGACCACCCTCCCCCGCTTGGCACAGAGAGCCATGATCGACCCCACGAGCTCGCCGCGCCCGACCGACATGGTGCAGATGACCCGGTGGCACATCCGACCCTCGGTCAGATCTTGGATGAGAGGGAACGCCTCCTCGATGCTCGGCGCCACGTGGGTCGCTCCGAAGCCCTGGGCCCGGTCCCGCTTGAAAGCCACGGGGTCGACGGCCACGATCCGACGGGCGCCGGCGAGCCGTGCGCCCTGGACGGCGGCGGAGCCCACGCCACCGACTCCGAGCACAGCCACGTCCTGTCCGGGGTCGACCTGGGCGCGAAGGACGGCCGATCCCCAACCGGTCGAGACACCGCAGGCCACCAGGCAGGCGCGGTCGAGCGGCAGGTCGTCGTCGATCTTGATGAAGGACCGCTCGTGGCTCACGGTGTGGCGGGCGAACGTCCCGAGCATGCAGAAGATGCGGAGGTCCTCGCCCCGGGCGTGGTGGCGGGCGGTCTTGTCGCCCACCTGCCATCCGTCGGCGATGTGCATGCCCATGTCGCAGAGCCCCTGGTGTCCCTCGATGCACGAGGGGCAATGTCCGCACGGGGGTAGGAAGCTGGCGACGACGTGGTCACCGGGCGAGAGCGCGGTGACGCCCGGACCGACCTCCTCGACGATGCCCGCTCCCTCGTGGCCGCCGATCATGGACCCGAGGAAGGGCATGTCGCCGGTCAGGAAGTGCTCGTCGGAATGGCACAGCCCCGAGGCCACCAGGCGCACGAGGACCTCCTGGTCCTTGGGCGGGTCGAGCTCGATGTCCTCGATCTCCCACTTGCCGCCCGGTTCCCACAGCACGGCTGCTTGCGTCCTCACGGGGCCTGCCAGGCCTCGTCAGGCCTCGCCACGACACGGTCACGGCCGATCGCTTGACCACAGGAAGGCTGATGCCGATGTGGGTGAAGTCCACCGAGCCACCGAGTCGCGGCGTGGCGTAGGCAACCGTCGTGGCCACGATCTGCAGGGTGAGCGTCTGGTCGGACGTCACCGACTGGCAGATGGTCTCGAGTGGGACGGTGGTCGTGTGCACGGCACCGTCGAGCCTGACCCGGACGGGCGTGATCTGGCTGCCAACCACGAGGCCGGTGGAGTCGTCCATCAGTTGGGCGAACACCGCCGTGGGCCGAACCCCGGGCGACGTCGTGCCTCGGTAGGTGATGTGGAGGATCGGTGCGCCGACCACCAGCGACGTTCTGGCGCGGCCGTGGATGCGGACATCGACTGCCGTCTTGCCGCTTTGGCCGGCAGGATGTGGAAGGCCTCGCGGGCCAACTGGGCGTTGCTGCCCGGGATGGCCCTTGCGCCTCCGAGAATGGGCCGGAACCACCGATGGCCACGAGCTGGCAGGGTGCCGCTCCCCTCCCTTTCAGCGGACGCGATGGTCGGCAACGGGTAGCCCGCCGCGGCGTAGCGGACGCCGTGCTGGTCGATGAGATCGACTCGCGGTCCGGTGTCGATCGACGGGTCCCGCTTGACCCAACGGTTCAGCCAGTCGATCGTCGCCGTCTCGACCACCGAGGGGTTGCCCTGGTTGGTCAGGCAGACCCCGTGGCCACCGCAGTACCAGAGCATGGACACGGGAACATGGTTCGCATGCACCTGCTCGTAGTTGGTGATGCCCTCGTCCAGGGTGAAGAGGGTGTCGACCGTGCCCTGGACGATGAGGGTCGGGCACGTGGATGTCGGACACCAGGTTGGCCCGGACCTCGTGCCGCGAACCAGGCCTCATTGGCCGGGTCGATCTGGCCGGTCGTGTTGGCCTGCGGTGGACGACGGAGACGGATGTGCGGGTCGAGGGAACGCCGGCCGCCGCCGCCAGCAGTAGGTTGCGACCAGCCGACTTTGGGGATGCCCGACTTGTCGAGGCTCGTGGTGAGGGAGTGCCACGAGATGGTGGGGACGATGGCGTCGATCCGGCAGTCCTGGGCGGCGGTGACCCACTGGATCCCGCCGCCGTACGGAACCACCCACCATGCCCACCCGTGGATCACCCGGCCCGTCGAGCTCGACGCCGGGTCTCGTGGCCACCCAGTCGATCAACCGGGATACGTCCTTGGCTTCATAGTCGGGGCTGTCGATCTCGATGGTCCCCGTCGATTTCCGAACCCACGGGGGTCCCAGGTCAGGACGTTGTAGCCGGCCCGGTGGAGGTCGCGGATCGACAGCGTGCCGAACAGGTCGCCGGTGCCGGACAGATCGGTGTCCCCGGCCTCGCCCCATCCCGGTCCCATGAGGACGGTGGGTGCGGGATGGGCCGGCGTGGCCCCGCCACTGGGAACCAATGGGCGCGGATCTTGGTGCCGTCGAACGAGGTGATGGTCCAGTCGGAGGCCACGCCCGGGACCGGCGTCGCCACGACGGGGGCGGCCGGCGGCCGGTGGCACGGGGGCCGGCTTCCATGATCCGCCGGAACCAGCGACCGCGCCCGACGAAGAGGCGGCAGCCGCCGCGCGTCCCCAGCTGATCAGCACACACAGCAACAGCCGGCCAAAAGGGCGGGGAGACCGCTCGGCCACCGTGCCGACGATCGACGGTGGCCTTTCGCTCCCCTGCATCCATCTCCTGCCCCACGCGGCGTGTCCGTCGACCGCCGAACACTACTGCCGAGGCCGCATTGGTCCTGGCCCGACGTCGTCGACAGGTGTCGACGCCGGCGGCGGCCGAGCCGCTCGATAGGGTCGGGCCGGTGCCCATCTCGCCGCACATCCGTCGGTTGCGGGAGAGAGTGGGCCACGAGCTCCTGCTCCTTCCCGTCCTGCTGCCGTCATCCCCCGTGACGAGCGGGGCCGCATCCTCCTCGTCCGTGTGATCGACACCAGAACATGGGCGCTCATCGGCGGGTCGATGGAACCGGACGAGTCGCCAGAGGATGGCGCTCGCCGCGAGGCGGAGGAGGAAGCCGGCGTCGACCATCCGTCTCGGTGACCATCCTCGCCGTGCTCGGCGGCCCCGAGTACCGGATGGTGTACCCCAACGGTGACAAGACGGCCTACGTCTCGACCGTCTTCGCGGCGACGGTGTTGTCGGGGACACCTCGAGACCCGACGGTGACGAGACCTCCGAGGTCGGCTGGTGGGGGCGGACCGATCTTGCCGGTTGAGTGAGATGAGCGCCTTCACCCGCGCTCTCCTGCGTGATATCGGGGTGCTCGTCAGTCCCCTCCCGCGAGATGGCCACTGGTGACCGAGCCCGGCGGCCCGGCCGAGTCTCAGCGAATCCGGCGAAGGGCGCCGCTCGTCGAGTCGGACGACTGCCATCGTGCGGCACTACGAAGCCATTCGTGAAGAGGATCGAATCTCGTCTGGCCTTGGCCAGCTCGAGCTGCTCCACGTCCAGGACGTGCTCGGTCGACACCTCCCGTCGCCTCCCGCCGACGTGCTCGACGTGGGTGGGGCGACCGGTGTGCACGCCGCCTGGCTCGCCCAGGGTGGGTTCGCGGTCCACATCGTCGACATCACCGAACGCCACGTCGAGCTGGCCAACCGTCAGCTCGGCACGATGGGCGTCACGGCCGAGCTCGGTGATGCCCGGTCCTTGCCCGTCGATGACGACAGCATGGACGTCGTCCTGCTCTTCGGTCCGCTCTACCACCTGATCGCCCAAGCTGACCGCATCACCGCCCTTCGCGAAGCCAACCGCGTCGTGCGACCCGGTGGCCTGGTGGCCGTGGCTGCCATCAGCAGATTCGCCTCGCTCTTCGACGGCCTGGCTCGCGGCTTCCTGTTCGACGAGGCGTTCGTGCCCATCGTCGAACGGGACCTGGCCGAGGGCCAGCACCGGAACCCCGACGAGCGGCCCCACTGGTTCACGACCGCGTTCTTGCATCATCCCGACGAGCTGCGCAACGAGATCGGTCAGTCAGGCCTGGGGCTGATCGAGCTCGTCGGCCTCGAGGGCCTGGCCGGATGGCTCCCCGGGCTGAACGACCACTGGGATGATCCCGTCGGCCGCGACCGCATCCTCTGGTCGGCACGGATGGTCGAATCAGACCCGGCCACGCTCGGCCTCTCGGCACACCTCCTCGCCGTCGCCGTCAAGCCCTGAGCTCGTCGGACCTCGGTCGGATTTGTTCGCTCACGAATGGGTGCCACAGTGTCCGGTCATGGTCGCCGTCCGGCTCATGCGCCCGAGCAACGAGGTCGAGGCCGAGGCGAGGCCGCCTGGGACCACACCTACCGGACGCTGCTGCTCGAGAACCACTTGCCCGCCAGCGAACGCACGCCGGCATTCATCGAGCTCCGCCAGCGTCGTCTCGCCCATCTCTCGGTTCAGAAGGCGGTCATGACCCGCGGTCCCTGGGAGCCGGAGCTCCCGTACGTGGCGAGCGGCATCTTCGGCTGATCCCGACGAGGCAGTTGCGCGGTCCGACTGCCGGCCGGGTCAACCGGCCCCCACTTGGCTTCGATCGATATGTCAAGTGGACGCCCGGCGGTGCCACCGCCGCTTTATCACCGAGGCGCTCGTGCTGGTCACGCCGACCGGAGAGAACCGCATCGACCACCAGGCCAACAGCACTGCCGCCCGATACTGTTTCATTCTCCACGTGGCAACCGCCTGACCGACGGCCGCGCCGGCGTAGAAGCGGCGAGCGTGGCGCTTGGCCTTGCCGAGGTCTCGCCGCGCCACGCGATCGCCCGACCGTCGGACTCGCCGCACGTTGTCCCGCATCATCCTGTCCACCGACATCGCCGTGCGGCGAGGGTCGCCGCTCCAGTTGTTGGCGTGGATCCGGTAGATGGCCGCCACCTCGTCCACATAGGCAAAGTGGCCGTGCTCGACAAGCTTGAAGATGAGATCGACGTCCTCGCCGAAGTCGTAGCGAGCATCGAACCCGTCGACTTCGTCGAACCGGACGCGTCGGATCACCAACGCGTTGAGCGACGGGCGTTCTCCACCGGACAAGACACTGTGGCGGTCAACGGCCCGCTCCTTCACGGTGCGGTGGTGTTCACGGTCCGCATCCACGATCTCCATCGCCGAAAAGGCCGCCACCGCTCCGCGGTCCGCAGCCAGGGCTTCGACCGCTTTCGAGAGGTGCTCCGGGTACCAGACATCGTCATGGTCCAAGAAGGTGATCGAATTCACCGGTGGCGTGGGCTGCGCCCAGATTTCGGGCTCGCGAGGGACCGCCCCGGACCGTGCGGACGATCCGCACCCGAGGATCGAGGGCGCCCAGCACCTTCGCCACGGCCTCGGGATCGGGCGAGCCATCGTCGACCACGACGAGCTCCCACAAGGTCCATGTCTGACCGAGGACCGAGTCCACCGCTTCCTTGAGGAACGGTGGCGGGCTCAGGTGGGTCGGAAGGATGATGCTCACGAGAGGCGGGGAGTCAACAGTCGTGACCGCTCGTTCGTTCACGGAAGGATCGGGATCCCCGTCGCCGGGCGCTCCGCCGACCGCGCCCTGGCCTCTCTTCTTCCTCCACCGACGGGCCACCACCCTGCCGACCGCCTGGGTGACCCCGGCGGGTGAGTAGCGCAGCGCCCACCATGCCATCGCGGCCGCCGGACGGGCCTGCCCGGCTCTCGCTGCCTCTACGGCATCGCCGAGCGCGACGCCGGCGTAATAGCGACGGGCGCCCCGTTTGGCAGCACGGAAGTCGCTGACCGCATCGGCATCGCCGGACCAAGTCGCCCGCTGCAGGTGGTCCCGTCGGACCGCGTCCCCGGAAATGGCCATCCTCCGGACGTCCCGGCTCCAGTTGTCGTCGTGGACCCGGTAGAAGACCGTCACCGCATCCACATAGGAGAAGAGACCCCTTTCGACCAGCTTGTAGATGAGATCGAGGTCGTCGGAACCGTCGTAGCGAGGATCGAATCCTCCGACCTCCTTCAATGGCTCGCGCCGGATGACCATCGTGTTGAGTGAAGGGCGCCGGCCGGTCAAGACGCTGTGGCGGTCGACCGGCGCTGCCCCGACCAAGTCTTCGCTCCCTCGTCCCCCACCGCGCACGACCTCCATGGACGAAAAGGAGGCCACCGCTGCCGGGTTATGGGCCAAGGTGTCCACCGCCTTCGAGAGATGCTCCGGGTACCAGACGTCGTCATGGTCAAGGAAGGCCACCAAGGTTCCGAGCGCATGGGTCACACCGATATTGCGGGCGCGAGCCACGCCGCCATGGGTCGAGCGCACCACGCGCACACGCCGATCGATGCTCACCTGTGCCGCCAATGAGTCGGGATCTGGTGAGCCGTCATCGACGATGATGAGCTCCCAGAAGCCCCACGTCTGACCGACGACGGAGGCCACTGCTTCGGCGATGAAGGGCGGCGCACTCAGGTGCGTCGGCAGCACCACGCTGACGATCGTCTCCGACGTTGAGTGAAGCGAGTTCCCGTCGCTCACTTGAGCGAGGCTAGACCGGTCCTCGCGGCGCGGATCAACTCAGCGGGGGAGCGTCGGAGGACTCGATGACGCTGCCGATCACCTGGCGAGCCGTTGACTGAAACCGGCTCGGGTCGTCGTAGGGCCGAGCGAGCAGCATGGCGCCTTCGAGCGAACCGACGACCATGCGGGCCGTCTCACGCGGCGTGGCCTGTAACTCGATCGTTCCGGCGGCCCGGCCCTGCTCGAGGACTCGTGTCAGCCACTGTTCGTTGTCGTCGAAAAATCGACGGAGCCGCTCCTGCATTGGCTCAGGCAACGTCCGGTACTCGGCGGCGAGCATCCCGCAGAGGCACATCCGATCATCTTGCAACACACCGAGATAGAGGTCGGCGTACGACTCGAGCTTCTCGGGTACTCCTCTCGCGGCCGAGTCGATGGCGTCGAGCGCCAGGGAAAATCGCTCGCCATAGCGCTCGACCAATGCCACGCCGAGCTCCGCCTTGCCGGCGAAGTGATAGTGCAGGGCTGCTTTGGTCATGCCCAGGTCGGCCGCCACGTCCGCATAGCTGAACCCGTTGAAGCCTCGGGTCTGGACCAATCGCTCGGCGACGTCAAGGATCCGAACCGACGTACTGGGATCTCCGGCTCGTGCTGGTTTCCGCTCCGGCATCAGACAACCTCGAATTCGACCCTTGACTCTTACTTACTAGTAGATAAGTCTAAGCGTAGGAGAACGGCCCTTGCACTGCGGGTCGGCGGAAGACGGAGACGGTCATGGATCCCCTCGAGGTGGTCGACCAATTCGGCGAGGCCTGGGCCGGTCATGACCTCGAGGCCACCCTCGTCTGGATCACGGATGACTGCGTCTTCGAAGCCACCGGCCCGGCTCCCGATGGCACTGTCCATCAGGGTGTCGACGCAATCCGAATTGCCTGGGCCGACATCTTCGCCGACTCCAGTACCCGTTTCGAGACCGAAGAACGATTTGGCGCCGGTGATCGTGTCGTCCAGACCTGGCGCTACAGCTGGGATGGCGGCCATGTTCGCGGTGTGGACGTCTTCTTGGTACGCGACGGGAAGGTCGCGGAAAAACGGTCCTACGTAAAAGGATGAGCGCCCTCCACGACCCCGCCTTCGATGGGGCGCCCATGAGCTACAACGACCAGGAGGTACCAAATGACGCGTGTGACGGCTGATTGTCGCCAGATGCCGAGCGAGAGCGGTTGCACCCTCACCATCAGCGGCGAAGAGGAGGAAGTCGTACGAGCTGCGGCCATCCATGCCGCCGACGTGCACGGCCACGCGGATGGGCCCGAGCTCAAAGGGCAGATCCGGGGCTTGCTCACACCCGCCGTCGACTGACGTATTGGGAGGGCACTAGCTCGGGCAACCGGAACATCTCTCCCCGGCCACCTCGGGCTACCACCTGGTGGGGCAGGCCGGGGGTTACCCTCGGGCCATGACATCCGTCCGGATGGTCGTGACCAGCGCATCGCTCGTGGCGGTGGCGTCGGTGGCCACCGGCTGTGGCACGTCGTCCTCCCCGAGCGCGGCCTCGTCGACCACCCGGCCGCCATCATCGGGCCGGGGCTCCGCCTCGTCGACGCTCGACGCCGGCCTCCACCTCGACATCCACCCCATCGGTCACCTCAACCACATCGGTGGGTGGTTCGACCGCGCCACTGGTGGCCACCTTGCAGACCTTCTTCGCTGGTGGCTGTGATGGCGGCTGCACTCCTCTGACCGAGCCGGCCAACGCCTTTACGGTCACCCTCGACCAGCAGGATCCGGACTGGGCCCGATGGTCGGTGGTCGATCCCTCCATCGGGTCGGGCTACGGCTACGCCCAGCTCTCCGGCGGGACCTGGGCCGTGGTGGCCGGCCCGGGATCTGCCGCCGTCGGTTGCCCGCCGACCGTCCACACCGTTCCGGCCCAGGTCCTCGCTGCCTTCGGCGCCAACTGCCCGCCGGACAACTCCTGATCCGAGACGAGATCCTCGGCCGAAGGCCCGATGGGTTCCACCCGCAACTGGGTCGAGCACATGGCCCACTCCAGGCGACCGCAGAACATGCCGATGACCATTGCATCCCTGGTCATTGCCCATATCCGACCCCCGCCACTATCGTGGACGGGAACGCGCCGACTCATCCTCGGGATCGTCGCGTTCGTCATGAGAGGGGCAGAGACATCATCAAAAGTGGTCGCGTTATCGGACGGCTGACAGACGCAGCGCCCGACGAATCGGCCGACTTGGGACGAGCCATCGAGCGTCGGCAGCCGTGATCGAGATCGGCATCATCGGGCTCGGGCCCTGGGGGCTCTGCGTGCTGGAGCGCATCGTCGACCGCGTCGAGGACACGGGCGCCGCCGTCCGCGTCCACGTCGTGGACCCGGGAACCCTCGGTGGTGGCGTCTACAGCCTCGACCAGCCCGACTTCCTGGTCCTCAACAACCCCTGCGGCCAGCTCTCACTGTCGGCTGCCGTCACCGACGAACACCGCCCGTACGCCCTCAACCTCCACCAGTGGGTCACCGCCCAGGGCTACCAATGGGTCGGCGACGAGTGCCGGCGCACCACCGTCGGCCGCCCCATCGAGGCCTCCGACTACCTGCCTCGCCGGCTCATGGGTGAGTACCTCACCTGGTTCTTCGACACCATGATGGAAGAGGCTCCCGACAAGCTGGAGGTCGTCCGCCACGCCACGCGGGCGGTCGACGTCGAGCCAGTCGCCGGCGGCCACGAGAAGGTCCTCCTCGAGGACGGCACGTCGATCGTGGTCGACCACGTGGTCCTCACCTCGGGGCACACCTTCAACGAGGAGGGTCCGGACGAGCCAGGCGGGTTCCGATTCCTCCGGCCCTATCCGGTCGCCTACTTCGAGCAGTCGATCAAGCCGGGTGAGCACGTGGCCGTCTCCGGGATGGGGCTCGTGGCCTTCGACATCCTGGCCGCGCTCACCATCGGCCGCGGTGGGACGTTCAGCGACCACGGATCCGGAATCCGCTACGAACCGAGCGGCAAGGAGCCCGTGCTCGAGCTCTACTCGCGCACGGGCATCCCACCGTCGGCCAAGTCGGCCACGGGGATCGATTCGACCGGCGACTACCAGCCGGTGGTGTGCACGCCCGAGGCACTGGCCGCCATCACTCATCGACCCGACGGGGCCCGGCGCCAGGCCGATTTCCGAAAGGACCTGCTGCCACTGCTTCTGGCCGAGATGCAGGTCCGCTACTACATGCACCGTGCCTTCCGCCGGAGCGGCCAGGGCGACGCCGAGCGGCTGCGGCAGAGTCTCGTCGCGGCCTGGACCTCTGGTCGTTTCGAGGAGGCCATCGCCGACCTCGCAGAGTGCCTCGATGGGTTCGACCCGTCCGCCTCGTTCTCGACCGAGGGCGCCGGGGCTCATTTCGAGACGCCCGAGGCCTACGAGCAGTATGTGTACGCCACGATGGAGAAGGACTTCGCCGAGGCAATGGCGCCGGGTGGAAGCCCGGTCAAGGCGGCACAGGAGGTCACTCGAATCCTGCGTGACGACATCCGCTCGGTCGTCGAGTTCGGTGGGCTCTCCCTCGAGTCCTACATGGACTTCCAGTCGAACATCCGGCCCCAGATCACCCGGCTCGACGCCGGACCTCCGCCCATGCGGATCCAGCAGTTGCTGGCCCTGATGGACGCCGGTGTCGTCCGGATGCGGCTCGGTCCCTCTCCCACCATCGTCAACGGTGACAACGGCCGGCCGCACCTCGACTCCACCCAGCTCACGGTTCCGACATCGGTGACCGTGGACGCCGTCGTGCGAGGCCATCTCGATCTGCCGTCGCTGTCACGGAGCGCGTCCGCTCTTCTCACCCGCCTCTACTTCACGGGTCGGCTCACCCAGCTGAGCTATCACGGCACCCAGGTGGGGAGTGTGGCCATCAGCGAGGACTTCCATCCCTTCGACCTCCACGGCCGGTTGCAGCCGCACATCTCCGTCCTCGGCGTGCTCACCGAAGGCACCCGCTATTTCACCCACTACCTCCCCTCACCGAGGAGCCGGCTGCGAGCCGTGCTCGACGCCCAGCAGTGCGTCGAGTCGGTGATCACCTGATGGCCGAACGGCCGGTTCTGGCCGTCGCCTACGGCCCGAGATCAGTGCCGGTGTTGCAGCTCGTCGAAGCTGCCGCGGGCCGGTGCGAGCTGGTGTGGATGATCGACGACCGCCTGCCGGAGATGGGTGACATGGCCCGACTGCTCCGGCGCTTCGGCACGGTGGTGGCAACCGGCGGCCTCTCCATCGATGCCACGGTGGATGCGGTCGGCCCGCATCGCCCCGACGGCATCGCCACCTACTTCGATGCCGGCATGGTCGACGTCGCCCACCTGGCCGTCCGGCTGGGACTCCCCTTCTATTCGCCGAAAACGGCGACGGCCATGGTCGACAAGCTCGTCCAGCGAGAGATGATGGATGCCGCCGGGTTGGACGTACCCCGACTTCTGGGACGTGCCCACCACCGCAGATCTCGAGTCCGTTCTTGCCGAGATCGACGCCGACGGCGGTTGGCCGGTGGTGCTCAAGCCGCGTTCGGAATCCGGCAGCCATCACACCTTCCTGGCCACCGGGGCCAACGAGGCCAAGGAGGCCCTGGCCGGGCTCGGCTCCGCTCGCAAGGACATGGTGGCCGAGGAGTACATCGAGGGCGATCCCCGGTTGGCCTCGAGTCCATTCGCCGACTACCTGTCGGTCGAGTCGGTCGTGTCGGGCGGGGTCATGAGCCACGTGGCCTTGACCGGTCGGTTCCCGCAGGCCGAGATGTTTCGCGAGACGGGGTTCTTCATCCCCGCCGTCCTCGATCCGGACCTCGTCCCCGCGGTCATCGCCGAGGCGGAGCGGGCGATCGCCTCCCTGGGCGTCGAGATCGGATGCCTCCATACCGAGGTCAAGCTCACGCCGAGCGGACCCCGCATCATCGAGGTCAATGGTCGTCTGGGTGGCGGGGTCCCCGAGATGGCATCCCGCGCCGCCGGGGTCGACCTGTTCGGGATGTCCATCGACGTGGCCCTGGGCAAGGACGTGCCGCGTCGACGGTCCCGTCGAGTGCGAACGGGTGGGTTACCGCTTCTTCCTCCAGCCGCCACCCGACCCCTCCACGGTGACGACCATCGACGGCATCGACCGACTGGCTGACCATCCATGGATCGACGGCATCTCGATCCACCGCGGGCCCGGCTCACATGTGGACGGGCGAGACGGAAGTCGTACCTTCGTCCTGGCCGTCGTGGGCAGTGCGCCGGATCACGCCAGTGTCATCGAAGTCGAATGGTTGCTGCGCGATACGATCAACGTCACCTATTCGGCGGAGGTTCACTGAGTGCCCGCCCTGGCCGTCGTCCCCAACCCGGACTCTTCATCCGAGAGGGCCGGCTCGCGCGATCACTACGGTCGAAGTGGCGCTGGTGAACAACATGTCCGACGGCGCGGTCCGCCAGACGGAACGGCTCTTCTCCCGCCTGCTCGATTCCGCTTCCGGCGGCCCGGCCATCAAGATCCGCTACTACCGGCCACGAGTCCAAGGGCCCAGCGGCTCGACGGTGAACTGCCGTTCGGGTACGCGCCGCTCGACGAGCTCTTCGAGCGCGGAGCCGACGCCGTCGTCGTCACCGGAGCCGAGCCCCTGTGCGAGCGGCTGACCGAGGAGGAGTCCTGGACCGAGCTTCGCCACCTCCTCGAGTGGATCGCCGAGAACGAACGGCCCGCCTTTCTGTCCTGCCTGGCCGCACACGCCGCGCTCCTCGTCTACGACGGTATCGAGCGAAATCGGTTGCCCGTCAAGTGCTCGGGTGTCTTCCCCCAGCAGGCCGAACGATACGCGGCGCTGGGCCACGGCCTGCCTGAGGTCGGTCGAAATGCCCCACTCGCGGTACAACGACGTCCCCACCGAGCGTCTGGTCGCCGCCGGTTACGAGCCCGTCCTCCATTCGAGAGAGGTCGGCTGGACCATCGCCAGCCGACGGCTCGGCGGCTCGCTCCTGGCGCTGGCCCAGGGCCATCCCGAGTACTCCGGCACCATCCTGCTGCGTGAGTACCGCCGGGACGTGGCCCGTTATCTGGACGGCTCACGCAACGAACTGCCAGTGCTTCCCCGCCGCTGCATCGAGGGACCGAGGGCCGTCGCCCTTCGGCGCTTCCACGAACACCTCACCGCCACGGTCCGGTCGCCGTCGCTGCTCGACGAGTTTCCGGTGGATATCGCCACCCTGCACGTGCGGGCGCCATGGACGCTCCCCTCGGCGCGCCTCGTTGGCAACTGGCTCGAAACCCTCACGCCGGCGGGGACCTCGGAGCGCGCCCGCACCACGACGAAAGACCGGCTGATGCACGACGAGACCATCGCCATCCATGGCGGGTACTCCGCCGACAGCACGCGGGCGGTCGCCGTCCCCATCTACCAGACCATCGCCCACGACTTCATCGACGCCGAGCACGCCGGCGCCGTCTTCGACCTCGAGGTGCCGGGGTTCCACTACAACCGCATCAACAACCCGACCAACGACGTGCTCGAGCGGCGCCTGGCGGCCATGGAGGGGGGAACGGCCGCTCTGGTGGTGGCTTCGGGCATGGCTGCCATCAACTACGCGGTGCTCAACGTGGCCACAGCCGGCTCGAACATCGTCGTCGCCCCGCAGCTCTACGGCGCCACCTACACCTGGTTCGCCCACGTGTTGCCGACCCAGGGCGTCGAGGTCCGATTCGCCGCCGACGACCAGGTGGGCTCGATCGAGCCACTCATCGACGACAAGACAGTGGCCGTGTTCTTCGAGACGGTGGGCAACCCGGCCGGCAACGTGGTGGACATCGAGGCCGTCTGTGAGGTGGCCCACGGCCGCGGGGTCCCGGTGATCGCCGACAACACCGTTCCCACTCCACTCATGCTCAAGCCCATCGAGCACGGAGTGGACGTCGTCGTCCACTCCCTCACCAAGTTCATCGGCGGTCACGGAACGACTCTCGGGGGTGCCATCGTCGATGCTGGGCGGTTCCCATGGAACGCGCACCGTGACCGGTTCCCGATGTTCACCACCCCCGAGCCGGCCTTCCATGACGTGGTCTACGCACGGGACTTCCCCGACACCGCCTTCGCCGTACGGGCCCGCACCGTGGGCTTGCGCAACACCGGCGCGGCGCTGGCCCCGTTCAACGCCTTCCTGCTCCTGCAAGGGCTCGAGACATTGGCCGTACGGCTCGAGCGCCAGGAGTCGAATGCCCGGCAGATCGCCGCCTACCTGGCCGACGACCCGAGGGTCGAATGGGTCGCCTACGCCGGCTTCCCCTCACACCCGTCCTACGAGTTGGCCCAGCGTTATCTCAAGGGGCGGGTGCCCTCCATCGTTACCTTCGGCCCGGTCGGCGGGTATGCCTCCGCTCTGGCCTTCTTCGACGCCGTCCAGTTGTTCAAGCGGTTGGTCAACCTGGGCGACGCCAAGTCACTGGTCAGCCACTCGGCCTCGACCACCCACCGCCAGCTCCGCCCCGAGGAGCTGATATCGGCCGGCATTCCTCCCGAGCTCATCCGCCTCTCGATCGGCCTCGAGCACATCGATGACCTGCTCGACGACATCGACCATGCGCTGGAGGCGGCATCGAAGGTGACAACCGACGGCTGACGGCCGCCGTCCCGTCATTGGCTGTTTGCCGAAGGCCTAGACCGGGTCGCGGATGCTGAGGAGAATGGCGTCCTCCGACGTGATCCATGTCGACCACGAACGCAGCACGTCGTCGACCTCCGCGTTCACCACGTCAGCCACGACCTCGCCGTCGGAGTCCGGCCACGTGGACCGATAGAGGTTGGCGGCGCCCTCGTCGATGAGCGTGCGCACCAGCTCCTCGGCCAAGGCGAGTCGGGTACTCAGGGCCTGGTCGGGGAAGAGGCTGTTCGCCGCCCACCAGACGGCCTGGACGGGGACGTCGTCATCGCTCAGAAGACCGAGGACCTCGTTGCGGAGTTGCCCAAGCTCCGGACCCACGCTGTCACGATGACCGTTGAGCACGGCGACGCTCCCCGAACGCCCCGCCCTATGACCGACCGCCACGCCACGGCAACGGTCCCGCCGCCATCCACCTCTGATCGCGATTATTCCATAGCCACTTGCCGTTCGCTCGGCGCCTCCGGCGCCGATTGACCCCTCGTGTCCGGTGGAGGGTCGACTACGTTCGCCCGCCATGAGCTCCAATGGTGGCCGCTTGCGGGCGAGCCTCTGGCCGGCAGCCGTCCTGACCCTGGTGGTGGCGGCAGGGTGCGGCTCGACGACCGTCCCGTCCGCCGGCACGACCGCGACAACTGCCGCCAACCGGGTCGCGGCCGTCCCCACCGCTCCCCCGCCGCCGCCCATCGTGTGGTCACCTTGTCCGTCCAACTCCCCCGATTCCGGGCGCCAGTGCGGGACGGTCGAGGTTCCCCTCGACTACGAGAAGCCCGACGGACAGACCCTCGCCCTGGCCGTCACCCGGGCCCCGGCTCTCAGCCCCACGCCGCGGGGGACGATCCTCTTCAACCCCGGCGGCCCAGGCGAGAGCGGTAACAAGATCCTGCCCGTCGCTCTCGCCCTCGTACCGACAGCCATCCGCGACGACTTCAACATCGTGTCCTTCGACCCTCGGGGGACAGGATCGAGTGAGCCGCTCGACTGCGGCACCTCAGCGTCCGCCGCGGCCAGTGTCCTGCCCGTTCCCTCCCCGCCCGGCGGCCCTCTGCAGGGGACAGGTGTGTTCACCTCCATGGCACGGGCGTGCGAGCAGCAGGTCACCACTCCCTTTATCGACACGGTCAACACCGCCCGGGACATGGACCGGATCCGTCAGGCGCTCGGCCTTTCCACCATCAGCTACTACGGCCTCTCCTACGGCACTGTCCTCGGGGCCGAATACGCACAGCTCTTCCCTCACCGGATCGCCACCATGGTTCTCGACGGGTCCGTGGACGTCGATGCCACGCTCACCCAACAGGCCGAGGAGGCGGCCCCGGCCGAAGAGCGGTCGCTCGACCACCTCTTCGCCGAATGCCTGGCCGAGGCGCCATGCCCTCTCGGTCCCCACCCAGCCGCCACCTTTGCCAGCTTGGCCGCCTCGCTCACCCGACATCCACTCCCCGCCCCGGGGTCGGGGGACAACGACCCGGTCACCGTGGGTGACCTCGACACGGCCACCCTCTACGCCCTCAGCGTGCCCGAGGCGACGGCGCCTCTTCTGGCCGCCCTGGTCGCCGCCGAACACGGAAACGGCGGCCCGCTCCGGGGCCTCTCCCTCGAGTTCGAGACGGACGTCGACGGGGCGCCGTTGGTCGACGCACTGTGGGCCATCACCTGCAACGACGCCGCCCAGCACCCTGGCCCGGTGGCGGCCGGCGACCTGGCCACCGCCCTGCATGCCCGTTACCCGCTGCTCGGCGCCTACGCCGTCACCTACACCATGGCCGGTTGCGTTTCGTGGAGGGCGGGCCGCACGCCGGTGGTCGACCTGCACCCCAAAGGGACGCCACCGATCCTCGTGATCGGAAACACCGGTGACCCCAACACGCCCTATGTCGGCGCCCAGCACTTGGCCGCCATCTTCCCCTCGGGACGGCTCCTCACCTGGCAAGGCTGGGGGCACACGTGGCTGCTCAGTGGCTCCACTGACCAGTGCATGCAACGACTGGTGACGACCTACTTGTCAGGAGGCGGGCTGCCGCCGGCCGGTACCGTCTGCCACTGACTCGTCAGGTTCGGTGACGCCGCGACTCGGCGGCTCGGGCCCGCTCTGACGCAGACCCACTGAGGGCCGAGCCGGCCGGATGCCTGCTCTTCGTGGCCCTCCGATCCCAGGGCGCGGGGAAGGATCCGCCGTCGCGGCGTCGCTCGACCGTTCCATCCCACGACGGTGGCGATGTCATATGCAGCGTGCTCGCACGTCGCGAGGCCAGCGCAGCCGCGGCATGGTCGGCCAGGGTCTCGAGCGGCCGAACCTCCTCGCTGCTCAATTGCATCGGGCGGGAGTGAGCGAGGACCACGATTCCGAGTCGGGCCCGCATGGCCCACAGCGGGAGCACAACCACGGCCCGGGCACCCGAGTCTCGCAGGGACTCCGTCCCCACGAACCCGCGCCCGAGGGCGTCGGCACCCGTGTAGCACGAGCGGATGGCGTCGACCAACGAGGACAGCGAGCCGAGCTGGTCAGAGGAGAGGTCCATGAGGGCATCTCCGAGCGGACCGGCCACGGTTTCGACCGACAGCCCCGTCGGGCCGACGGTGACGACCGCACCCGAGTCCATGGTCGAGGCGTCCAGCATGCAGCGCAAGACGCGTGCCGACATCCGTGCGTCGTCCGGGATCCCGGTGAGGGCCACCGACGCACGAACCGTTCGATCCCACGTCGCCTCTTCGAGAGGGTCGCCGATGTCCTTCAGGCGTTTGGCCAACAATTCCGAGCATCGCTCCATGAGAAGGAGCATCCCCGCTGGTATCGGGACGAGGGACTCCACGTTGAGCGCTCCGATCGTCCGAGTGCCCATGACGATGGGCACACAGACCTCGGAGACGACGCCCGGTACTGCCTCGAGATAGTCCGGGTTGTCGGCCACATCAGGGACCGAGATGGGCCGCCCGGTCTTCCATGTGCGGCCGGTGATCCCGGCCGACGCCGACATCCCATCGAGGATCTGCCAGAGGCCCCGTTGGGCGATGCAGCGCAGCTCGCCATGACGCTCGAGATAGGCGCTCGGCATGATCTGGCCCGACCGGAAGAGGTGCTCGACGACCGCGGCACAAGCCTGCCGGGAGTCGGTGGCGCGGTCGAGGGCCTGAGCCAGCCGCTGCTCTGCCGGGCTACCGGCTCCCCACGAGCGGGGCCATGCGATGGTCACCGGTCGACCCTGCGCATGCGTGTCGGGCCATGGCGACCCGGGACGAGCGAGCAGGTAGCCCTGGACCAGGTCGACCTCCGCATCGCGGAGGACCGTGAACTCCGCTTGGGTCTCCACCCCCTCGGCGATCACACTCGTCCCGACTTCGGCGGCAAAGGCGGCCATGGCGCCGACCAGGGCACGTCGGTTTCGATCACCGTCGAGGGTGCGGACGAGCTCGCGATCCAGCTTCAGGAAGTCCGGCGTCAGCTCGATCACGTGGCGAAGGGACGAGTAGCCGGCCCCGGTGTCGTCGATGGCCACGCGGACGCCCCGGACGAGCCACGGTGCCAGGTCCAGCCGGAGCTGCTCATAGTCGTCGACAACTTCCTGCTCGGTGAGCTCGACGACCAAGCGCTCCGGAAGCCGATCGAGGAGCTCGAGGGCGGCTGGATCGGCCAACAGCGACGGGCTGAGGTTGACGAACAGGAGCCGATCCTGCGGGGGTTGGCCCAGGGCAGCAGCCGCAGCCAGGCAGGCCACCTCGAGCTCGCGGCGGAGCCCGACCTCGTCGGCCCGCGCCAACCACCAGTCGGGTGGTCGCCGGGGTTCGATCGGCATGCGAGCGAGGGCCTCGTAGCCCACCACGAGCTGGTCCGCGGAGCGAACGATGGGCTGGACGACGGACTCGATGGCCCCCGGCTGGCACAGACGCTGGATGGCCTGCCGGATCTCCTCGAAGCCATCGAGAGGCGCGTCAGATCGTGCTCGCGGGAGGCCCACGGCGGAATATCGACCCGTCGGCAATGAACCTTAAGCGCAGGTGGTGGCCGAGTTTGTGCGGACCTGACCCAACGCCGGCCCACCGTTACCGGTGGTCCGCCTCGGCCTCCCCCACCATCGAGGCGTAGACGGTGAGAAGCGCCCGCTTCTGGGTCGGGTCGAGACGTCGGTCATTGCGGATGGCCTCGGTCGTCGACATTTCGCGTTCGGGCCGGTCGGCGAGACCCGCCGCCTGGGCCAGCAGGTCCTCGGCCGACAGATCGAGCGCATCGGCCAGGGACCGAATGACGGCAACCGATGGCTGGTGGAGACCCCTCTCGATCTGGCTGAGATAGGGGTTGGAGATCCGAGTCAGCTCGGCCAGCTGGCGGAGGCTCAATCGGGCGAGTTGCCGCTGGGCTCGCAGGTAGGTGCCGAAGGCCTCCCACGGCAATCCGGCCCCGGCCGTCCCGGCCTTCTCCTCGCCTGCAGGGCGGTCGTCCGCCGCGGAGTCGGTCATCTGCCGGCGCCTGGCCCGGTGCCCTGGGCCGAATCGGCACCCGGTCGATGGCCTGGGCCAAGGGTCATGCTGGCACGGCTCCTTCCCTGCTCCCGGCCGTCGGCTCTGCACCAAGCGCTCCGACATCGTGCACGTTACCCATTGACCCAGACGGAAAAGATGGTTCTAATCGCACGCGAACGGGAACAGCATCTCCGATGGAGGCGGCCATGGCGGACGCGGTGGCACCAGATGACGTCGAAGCGGTGGTCGGAGGGGGCGAGCTGCTCGGCTCCTTCGATGCCCTCGGCCTGCTCGGCGCCGTGGCCCAGGTCGGACGACGGGTGGCCACGACGACCGCACCCCGACGGCTCGGCGAGCTGACCGAGGAGTGCGGCCGTATCGCTCTCGGCCGCTCGGAGGTGTCGCCCGAGCCTCGCGACTGGCGCTTCGAGAACCGAGCATGGCAGGAGCACCCGGCCTACCGCCGGTTGGCCCAGTCCTATCTGGCCTGGACGGACACCCTGCTCGAGCTGGTCGACGATGCCGGCCTCGACTGGCGCAGCGAGGAGCGGGCCCGCTTCGCCGTTCGCCTCCTCACCTCGGCCCTGGCTCCGACGAACTACTTCCTTCTCAACCCCGAAGCGCTGGAGCGGGCGTGGGAAACGGCCGGACGAAGCGTCTGGCGGAGCATTCGCAATGTCGGACGGGATGTGCTGAACAACCGGGGCATGCCCCGGTCGGTCGCCCCGGGGGCCTACGAGGTGGGTCGGAACTTGGCCATGACGCCTGGTGCCGTCGTCTACCGCAACGAGGTCTGTGAGCTCCTCCAGTACACGCCGACCACCGCCATGGTCCGAGACCGGCCGGTGGTCGTCGTCCCGCCGCAGATCAACAAGTACTACGTGATGGACCTGGCCCCGGGGCGCAGCTTCGTCGAATACGCGGTGGCGGAGGGTTTCCAGACCTTCGCGGTGAGCTGGCGCAATCCCACGGCCGTGCAACGAGAGTGGGGGCTCGCCACCTACGTCGATGCCCTCGAGGAGGCAATGGAGGCGGCGGCGGAGGTCGCCGGCAGCGACGACGTGAGCGCGGTGGGCGTCTGCGCCGGTGGTCTCACCATGGCCACCCTGCTCGGTCGGCTGGCCTTCCAGTGCCGCGAGCTCATCCACTCGGCCACCTTCGCGGTCACGCAGCTCGACTACGGCATCCCCTCGACGATCGGCATGCTGGGTGTCCCCGACGTGATGGACCGAGCGGCCCGCTCGTCGCAGCGTCGGGGCACGCTCGATTCCCGCGCCCTCGGGGCGCTCTTCTCGATGCTGCGACCCAACGACCTCATCTGGAACTACTGGGTCAATAACAATCTGCTCGGTGAGGACCCGCCCGCATTCGACGTCCTGGCCTGGAACGCGGATGGGACCTCGTTGCCCGCCGAGCTCCACGCCGAGTTCCTGCGGGTGTTCCAACACAACGCCCTGGCCCGGAGCGACCTGACCGTGAGCGATTGCCCCATCGATCTTCAGAAGGTGGCCTGCGACGTGCTCTCCGTCGGCGCCCGCAACGACCACCTGGTGCCGTGGCAGGCGTGCTTCGCCACCACCAATCTCTTCGGGGGCTCGAGCGACTTCGTCCTCTCCTCCTCCGGTCACATCCAGTGCCTGGTCAACCCGCCCGGATCGAAGAAGATGTCGACGACCACCGGACCGGTCGCAGGCCGCGACCCCGGGGAGTGGCTGGAGCAAGCCACCGAGACCCCGGGCGTATGGTGGGAACGGTGGGCGGAGTGGCAGGGCGCTCGATCCGGCGGGGAGCACGGAGCACCGAGCCAGCTCGGCAGCCGCCGCCATCGGGCGGGACCTCCGGCCCCCGGTCGTTACGTCCACAACGAGTGAGGTCGCCAAGCCCGGCCCCGACCCATCCCGAGACGCGGTCGACGCCATGATGGACGACCCGCTCGACGCGTGGATGCTCTTCGAACCCGGGGTGACCTATGCCCCGGACGCGGAGGTGGTGACCCGGCTGCCCGACGGGACGGTGCACCGGACGACCTACCGCGACCTCGGCGCCAGGGCTCAGCAGCTCATGAACGCCCTCGACCGCCTCGGCCTGGCACCGGGTGAGCGAGTCGCCACGTTGGCCTGGAACAGCTACCGCCATCTCGAGGCGTACTTCGCCGTGCCGTGCACCTCGCGGGTCCTGCACACCTTGAACCTGCGGTTGTCGGTCGATGAGTTGGCGTTCATCATGGGCGACGCCGATGACCGAGTCGTCCTGGTCGACCCGGATCTCCTTCCCCTGGTCGAGGAGATCGCCGATCGCCTCCCCCACCTCGAGCACGTCGTGGTCCTCGACTCGACGGTCCCCACTACCTCACTGCCAGGAGTGATCGCCTACGAGGACCTCATCGGTGGGGAGCCCCGCTCCTATCCGCGTTCCGCCATCCCCGAGAGCACCCCAATGGGCCTCTGTTACACCTCGGGCACGACCGGTCGGCCGAAGGGCGTTCTGTACACCCACCGCTCGAACGTGCTGCACGCCCTGGCCGTGACGTCGGGAGCCGGGATGTCCATCGGTCCGGGCGATTGCGTGCTCCCCCAGGTCCCGATGTTCCACGCCAACGCTTGGGGCATGCCCTACGCGGCGGCCATGGTCGGGGCCAAGCAGGTGTTCTTCGCCGGCGCGCTCGAGCCGCAACCCTTCATCGAGCTGCTCCGCAACGAGCGGGTGACGGTGACGGCCGGCGTCCCCACCATCTGGCTGTCGATCGCCGACGAGCTGGCGGGCCAGCCTCGCCTGGCCGACCTCCGCCACATCGTGTGCGGCGGCGCCCAGCCACCGCGAGCGCTCATCAGTCGCTATCGCGACGAGCTCGGCCTCTCGGTCGTGCAGGCCTGGGGCATGACCGAGACGTCGCCGTTGGCGTCGATGGCCTGGCCCCAGGAGCGCATGCGGGACTGGCCGGAGGAGGAGGTGGCCGACGCCGCCCGGTCACAGGCCGGTCGGCCCTTGCCCGGAGTCCGGATCAGCGTGCGTGACGACGAGGGGCGGCCCGTCCCCTCCGACGGCGTCTCCATGGGCGACCTCTGGGTGCGAGGACCGTGGGTGGCCGACGCCTATCTGCATGGGGCCGGGACCGACTGCTTCAGCTCCGACGGATGGTTCCGCACCGGCGACGTGGCCATCGCCTCGCCGAGCGGGTACTTCGTGATCGCCGACCGGACCAAGGACCTCATCAAATCCGGTGGCGAGTGGATCTCCTCGGTCGACATGGAGTCAGCGATCATGGACATGGACGAGGTGGCCGAAGCCGCTGTGGTTGCCGTTCCCGATCCCAAATGGCAGGAGCGTCCGGCCGCCTTCATCGTGCTCATCCCGGGGGCCTCTCTGGCCGACGAAGCCGTCCGGGACCATCTCGCCACCCGGGGCTTCGCTCGGTGGCAACTGCCCGAGCGCATCGAGCGCACCGGCGCGATCCCGAAAACCGGGGTCGGGAAGGTCGACAAGAAGGCCATCCGGGCCCAGCTCACCCCCGACTGATCGGCCGACGCATTCCCTCTCTCGACACGAGGACGGTTGACGACCTCCGCTGTGCTAACTATACTTAGCATCACGGATAGGATCCCATCAGGGTCCATGACCACGAATCGAGGAGACAATGACCACCGCAACCGAAATGACCGAGTCCGTCCAGGACGGCGTCCTGAAGGCGATCGAGGTCGGGCAGCGCCTGACCGTCGAGGCGGTGAGCGCCGCCGCCTCCACCTTCGACGGCGTACTCCCAGCCCGGGCCACTGCCGCCGCCGCTCCCTGGGCAGAGGGCCTGCTGAGCCCCAAGGAACTGATCGAGACGAGCTTCCGCTTCACCGAGCGAGTGCTCGAGTCACAAAAGGCGTTCCTGGCGGAGCTGGTCACCATCACCACCCCCTCGACCACGTCATCGACGTCGAGCAAGAAGCCAGCCACCGCCTGACCACTCGGTCACCGGTCGGCCGGATGGTCGGCCGGTGACCGCACACTCCGGCGGGTCAACCACGTGAACTCGCCGTGAACACGCGATGAACAATTCCCGGGCGCACTGGTGCACCGCCATCGACTGTGATTGAGTCGATTGATGGCTCCGGCCATCCTCACCATCAGCAGCCGGAATTACGGCGCCTGGTCACTGCGGGGCTGGCTGCTCTGTCGGATGGCGGGGCTCGACTTCACCGTCCGGGTGGTGCCGGCCAACGATCCGGGAGCCCGGGCCGAGCTGTTGCTGTTGTCACCGTCGTTCCTCGTCCCCTCCCTCGAGCACGGGGGCATCACCATCTGGGACACGCTGGCCATCGGCGAATATCTCTCGGAGGTACTACCCGACGCCACTCTGTTGCCGGCCGACCCCGTCGAGCGAGCACGGTGCCGATCGGTGAGTGGGGAGATGCACGCCGGCTTCCAGCATTTGCGGTCGTCCCTACCCATGAACGTGAAGGCTCGCCATCCCGGATTCAAGGTGTGGGACGGTGCCCAAGCCGATCTCGATCGGATCGTGGCCATCTGGGAGGATTCCCTGCTGACGAGCGGCGGGCCGTTCCTTTTCGGAGGTTCGCCGACCGTGGCCGACGCCATGTACGCCCCGGTCTGCACCCGGGCCGTCACCTATGACGTCGAACTGCCGGAGCGTTGCCGTGCCTATGTCGAGATGATCATGAACACGCCCGACATGATCGAGTGGATCGAGGCGGCGGTGGCGGAGCCCGACGAGCTCGAGGAGCTCGAAGCCGAGTTCTGAACGCGCACGATCATCGGGCGCACCGGTGCCCGGCCCGATGGGTCAACCCGATGGGTCAGTCGTTGGTGCGAATGAAGTTCTTCACGACGGGGCTGATCTGGCGCTCCCACGCACTGCCACTGAAGACACCGTAGTGACCGACCCCGGCCTGCAGATGATGTCGTCGCCGGGCCTTGGGTATATGTGCACAGAGATCCTGGGCGGCCATGGTCTGGCCCACTCCGCAGATGTCGTCGCGCGCCCCTTCCACGGTGAGAAGGCCCGTTCGCCTGATCGCCCCCGGGTCGACCCGACGACCGTGATGCTCGAATCGGCCCGTGGCCAGAAGGAACCGTTGGAACACCTGGTCGATGGTCTCGAGATAGAACGCAGACGGTAGGTCGAGGACGGCCAAGTACTCGTCGTAGAAATCCTCGGTGATCCGGGCCCGCTCCTCGTTGCCTTCGACCAGATTGTGGAAGAGCGCGAGGTGCTGGTCGACGTGGTGCCCGAAGTTCATGCTCACGAAGCCGCCCAGCTGCAGGAAGCCCGGGTACACCTGACGTCCTCGGCCCGCATACCGCCACGGCACGGTGGTGATCACGTTCTCTTCGAACCAGGCCAGAGGACGATCGACGGCCAGCTGGTTGACCGCCGTCGGGCTCACCCGGCCGTCGACCGGACCGGCCATGAGGGTCAGGCTCCGCGGGGTGCAGGCATCGCCGGCTTCGGCCATGACCGCGGTGACGGCCAAAGCGGCGGGGCACGGCTGGCACACGGCGAAGAGGTGGGCACCGGGTCCGATCTGGTGCAAGAACTCGATGAGATGGTCGAGGTAGTCGTCGAGTCCGAAGCCTCCCTCGTCGAGAGGCACGTCCCGAGCATTGTGCCAATCGGTGACGAAGACGTCGTGGTCGGGCAAGAGCGCCTTGATCGTCGAACGCATCAGGCTGGAGAAGTGGCCGGCCAAGGCGGCCACGACGAGCACCCGAGGCTGTGGCCCGACTCCCTCTTTGGCAAAATGCACCAGCGAGCAGAACGGCGTGGAGACAACCGTCTCTTCGTGGACGTCGATAGGGCGCCCATCGACAGTGACCGATCCGATGCCAAACTCGGGTCGGCTGTGATGAAGCCGCGACCGCGCCACCATCTCGTTCATGGCCGAGAAGAACCGCATCGGCGGGTTGTCCGTCCATGGTTCGGGAAGCAGGTCCATCCACCGCGAGGTCAAGGTGGCCATGGCGTTGGCCGGGGCCGTCAAGTCGCGCTGCGCCTGGTACATCTCGTACAGCATCGACGACCCCATTTCCGATCCCGACTGCGCCACTGACCCAAGAGTAATCACGGAGAAAGCGGAAATGTCAGCCTTTCCGTCAAGAGCCACCTAGCGCAGCCGACCGGCCACTCGCCTCGCTCACCAAGGGCGATCGAGGACCCGGGCCCGGTCGGTGGACTCTCCCATGTGCTCGCGTGCACAAGCCGCAGAGAGCCATCTCCGATTGCGGGGGTGTCCGATAGCTACGTCGGTAGGGCTCGACCACCACGCCCGGTCGTCCTTCGGCTGACGGGTGAGCAGCCACGGCTTCCTCTGTCTGCCAGAGCACAGAGGATGCTGGGCGGATGGAGATCCGTCGGCGCCCTGCACCACGACCTCGACGCCTGTGTCGAGTTGGCCGAGACCGTGCACCACCTCGACGGCTATCCGCGCTTCCTGCCGGCCAGCCTCGGTGATTTCCTGACTCCCCGTGATGCGCTGGGCGCATGGGTCGCCGTCGTGAAGGCGGGGGTCGTCGGCCACGTCGCCCTCCACCACCGGACGTCACCCCAAGCCGAAGCGTTGGCACGTGAGGCGACGGGACGGACGGCGAATCAGATCGCTTTCATTGCCCGACTCTTCGTCTCATCGCAATTCCGTCGGGGAGGGATCGGGCGTGGGCTGCTCGAGGTTGCCGCCCACGAGGCGATGGTCGTGGGCAGTTGCCGGTTCTCGACGTGGTAACCGACCACCACTCGGCCATTGCTCTCTACGAGCGATGTGGATGGGTCAGGATCGGAGAGGTCACCGCCCGGTTGCGCTGAAACGTGCTGGAGGAGTTCGTCTATACCGCTCCCCCGGCGACCTGATTCGACGTGTGGACGGGGGGTGGCGGCCATCGGGACGGTGTCAGAACCAGTGCACCCACGGGTGACCGTGTCGCCAGACCACCACCGTCACTTTCCCGATGATGTCCGAGGCGGGCACGGTCCCCCAGTACCTGCTGTCAATGGAGTCGCCTCGGCAGTCCCCCATCACGTAGTACCGATGCGGTGGGATCTTGATGGCGAGCACGTTGGCGGCCAACTGGTCGCAAATGCCGGTCAACTTCGGGAGCCACGGCTCAGCCAGCGGTGACCCGTTGATAAAGATGGTGTTGCCCTGCGACGAGATCGACTCACCCGGCAGCCCGATCACTCGCTTGGCAAGGATCGGATAATCGGAATCGGAGTCACCGGGCGGGCGGCGAAAGACGATGATGTCGCCGCGGTGGATCGTCGAGTCGAGTTTGTTGACGATGAGGCGGTCCCCGATCTGCAAGGTCGGAAACATCGACCCAGACGGGACGATGAACGCCTGGGCGGCGTAGGTGTCGACGGCACCCGACAACACCACGATCAGAGCCAGGGCTCCGGCCAGGACGAGGGCCACTCGGAGCCTGGGGCGCCTCGGCTCAGGCCACCGCACGCCCAGAGGTTAGGTCACTGACCTCCCGGCGGACCCTCGGCCACCCCGGGGCTCTGACGAAGCCCACTGCGAGTTCCCACCGCGAACCACTACACCTCGGTCATCCCTTGTAGTCGGTCGTCTCGGCCAGTTCGGCCGCGTCCCTCATCAAGTTGACGACGATCGCCCCAAAGGCCTGGAGCTTCTCGTCACCCCCGGCACGCTGGTATCCCTGCTCCAGCACGATGGCCAACTTCCACTTGGCCAGGATCACGTAGTAGTCGATATCGGCAACCTGGCGACCCGACACCTCCGCGTAGTGATCGAGAACCTGCGAGCGCGACGGCATGCCGGTCATGTCAACATAGCTGGCCGTCGCCGCTTCTGGTGCGTTCGTATCATCCGGCCAGCCCTGCACCATCCATGCCAGGTCGAGCTTCGGATCGCCGACGGTACCCATCTCCCAGTCGACAATGGCTGCCAACTGGGCAGGGGCGCCATTGCGGTACATGACATTGGCGAACTGGTAGTCGCCGTGCATCAGTCCGGGGATGTAGTCGAGTGGCCGGTGAACACGCAACCAGTCGGCGGCGACGTCCATGCCCGGCAGCTCACGCCCCTTGATCCGCTCGAAGAACGTCGTCCAGCGATCGACTTGCCGTTCATGGAAGCCCTCGGGACGCCCCAGATCGCCGAGTCCCTTCTCTTTCCAGTCGACCTTCGACAGCAGGGCGATACCCTCGGCCAGCTGGTAGGCGAGGCCCCGTCTCGCATCGAGATCGGTGTCGAACGGTGACGGCCACTGATCGACACCCATGGGCGACCAGCCGTCCACGAAACCCATGAGGTAAAAGGCGCGACCCATCACGGACTGATCGGTGCACATGGCAACGGCGCGAGTGTGCGGCACGTCGGTCCCGTCGAGTGCCTCGATGATGCGCCACTCGCGAAAAATGCCATCATCGCGACTGGCAGGAGCCGTTGGAGGCGGGATCCGCATCGCGCAGTGGAGATCGCCGCGCCGGATCTCATAGATCTCGTTCTGCGATCCGCCAGAGATGTACCGACTGACAATTCTCTCGCCATCACCCGGTAGGCCCATACGATCCATCCAGGCACCGAGCTGCTCATCGTCCATCATCCGTCCACCCTTTGTCCTTGTCGTGCTCGGTCAGTCTCTGTGCAGGAGCACCCAACCTCGTGGCCAGCTGCCAATTTCGTCCGATGTTGCACTGCGCCACCACGCAACACGGGATCACACCTTGCGCCGGCCCGGAGCCGTCGGTTCCGCGAAAAAGCCAACACATGGTGCGTCCATCAACATGGACGCCGCATACTATTGCCCCGCCGAGCGGGAACAAGAGAGGCTCATAACGCCATGAGCGATGATCTCGGAACATCGAACCTGCGCCTCGAGCGCGAGGGGCCAATCGCCTGGTGCGTGATCGACCGACCGGTGGCCAGGAACGCCCTCACCCCGGCCATGTACTACGGGATCAAGCGTGCCGTTCACCTCGTCAATCGGGATCCCATCCTGGCGGCGCTCATCATCACCGGAACCGGCGATGTCTTCGCCCCGGGAGGCGACCTCGGTGGACGAGCCGAGCCCGGTGACGAGAAGACACCGGACATCGGTGCTGACGTCCTCCCGTTTCTCGCCATTCGAGATAGCAATGCGCCCGTGATCGCGGCGGTGAACGGCATCTGCCAAGCCGGAGGTCTCTTGATCGCCATGATGGCCGACATCGCGGTGGCGAGCGACCGTGCCACCTTCCGCGTACCAGAGCTGCTTCGAGGCATTCCCGACGCGACGTACGCAGCCGCCCTTCCCGCCCACGTCGGACTGGCCGTCGCCCGAGACCTTCTCCTATCGGCCCGCACCTTTGATGCCAACGAGGCACAGCGCCTCGGCGTGCTGTCGCGGGTCGTCCCCCACGACGAGCTGCGGACCGCAGCCCTCCAAGCGGCCAAAGAGGTTCTCCGCACCGCACCCGCAGCCCGGGCCCACGTGAAGAGAATGCTCAACGAGCGATACGGGCAGATCGACTACCAGACGATGTTCTGGTCCCTGGCACACTCGTCCGAGCCGAGAGAAGGCATGCGCGCCTTCATGGAGAAGCGGCCTCCGAGCTGGGTACCGCCCGACTGATCCGACGGAAGACGTCATTCGGGCCGGAGGACGGCTGAGACCAGTTGATCGTGTCGGACCGACTCGCTATCCATTGCTGCATTGCGAATTCCAACGAACACGATCGTGCCTTGAGCAAAGCTCGGTATCGATGGATGCCACCATGGATCTACATCACGCTGGTCACCGACATCGGGTACTTCGCCGCCGGCGTCACCGAAGCATTCCCGTCGGCAACGCCGGTCGCCAACTTCCTCCTCGGCCGCATGTGATCACGAAGGTGGCGGGCAACTTCGTTTAGAGACGCTCAGTTACCGGCTTCGAGCGCTCGTCGGCGTTCCGAGTAAAGGTTCGGATCATGGCGTCCTGAGAGAAGGATGCCCGTAGATCACCCACTTCGGTGAACACCTGCCCTCGGACGAAGGCCATACCGCTCCCCACCTGCACGCTCTCGTGGTGATACAGAAGCCAACCGTCCCACAGCACTGGCTCATGGAACGTCACTGATAGAGCCATCACGCCCGTCGAGAGATCGTGGTGGGCCATCGACGTGCCGATACCGGCGTGCGCCCGCATCGTGGTCGAAATGGACAGGTGACCGATGAAGTGGGCGATCAGCGCCTTGGCCAGCGCCGGCTCCTCCGGGACGGTCGAGTAGCGGAGCCACGCGTCGAGGATGGGGGGACCGACATCGGCGGGATCGTTCGGATCGAGAACACCCTCAAGGCGAAGCTCACGACCCTCCATCGGCATGGAGCAGGCGACAGCGTCCATGGGTGAGCCCACCGAGGGCGGTTCGGCTTGATGCCTGATGACGTCAGGATGCTCGATGTCCATAAGGACGGTCACCGATGCACAACGTCGTTCGTTTTGGATGACGCTGACCACGGCGCTGGCGAAGGTGCGGCCCTCGTGCAGTACATCCACGTCGAACCAGACTGGACGCTCGTCGTCGACGACGCGGAAGAACACGGCGTGAGCAGAGCGCGCCGTATGGTGCGGAAAGGTCTTCGAGCAGGCCACGATGGCCTGAGCCAGCAGTTGGCTCCCATCGACGATGCGGCGTCCTCCTCCATCGCTGAGCCCCATGAATCGGTGCTCGCCAGCAGGTTCGACATCGAAGATCTCGAGCATCCTCGTGACGGAGGAATGGCTCTCGACCGCTTGCCGATCGTCGTTCATCGCCCGGATACAGAGGGGTTGGCAACACCGACTCGAAGCTGAACGGTGTCCTGAAAGAAGGCCGTGTAGCCGGCCAGACGGGCTACCTCCGGATAGGGATCCTCGTAGGACCAGACGAACACGTCTCCCTCAGGGCCGGGGTACTTGCGGTAGGTAGCAGTGCCCTTGAACGGGCACCGAGTCGTCCGTTCCTCGGGCAGAAACAGATCCAGTCGTACGTCCTCGGGGGGGAAGTAGAAGACGAGACCGTGATCCTGCTCGTCGACCAGCAGACACTGCTCGCTGTCGGCCAGCACGACGTCGTCGACGGTGACCGTGACCCGGTTCCGACGGGCCAGAATGTCGACACGGTAATCAGGACGGTTGACGAACCCGGACGGTTCCACCGGCTCCCTCCTTCCCGACATGGATCAGCGCCTGCGACCGTAGTCCTTCGGCCGGCGGGCTCTACCTCCGCTTAGGCGCGACGGCCACCGCCACCGCCGCACCTGTATCGGCAGACGTACGTGGTTCTCGTCCAGAGCAAATGCGATGCTCGTTGCGGCGGCCGGGTGGACCTCGATCGTCAGAGCGTGATAGGCGTGACCTGGCCCGATCGATCGAAGGTGGCGGTGAAGCTTTGGGTCGTCTCGTCGACCGGTCCGACCGTGTCCAACGTGATGAAACCCTTCTTGAGGGGCTGAATCATGAACAAGGGATAGCTCGAGGCGTACGACCCAATGCCCTGCACAGCACCTGCCGATGTGCCGGCGACGTCCTCGCTCATGATCGAACTCTTGAAGTTGGCCAACGCAAACAAATAACAATTGGTTTCGCTTCGGTTGCACCCGGCCGGTCGTTCGATGATCCATTCGGCTGAGTTCCGCAGACACGACGAGCACGTCCCTACGTCGCTGTAGCTCTTGTGTGACGAGAGGTCAGACACCGTGAGCGTGAACTGCCCAGCGGCATAGTCGACCGACGTATCGATGAGGTCGCCCGGCTGGACCGAGAAGACGTTGTAACTGTTTGCCGGATACATCTCGTACCAGGCCTTGTAGAACGGGGTGGTGTTGCTCGGTCCACCGCACCAGGCGGCGGTCCCGTCCTGTTCCACGGTGTCACTGCTGAACCCGTCCAATCCGACCCAGTTCGAGGTGTACCGGTCGGGCGCCCCTGTGCACTTGATCGCGGGCTGAACAATATTCGCTGTGCACGTAGTTGAATTTGGCTGTGTCGGTGACTGCGTAACCAGACCAGTTCTCCGACAGGGTTGGTAAGCCCGCGGTGGGCTGGGAGGCAGCGATCAGGGGCCGACCTCCAGGTGACGGGAGCGCCGTCTTTGTCGGCCGTGCTGACGTGCCGGTCGATCGCGCTGCGGCGATCCCCCCTCCCCAAGCCAACGTGGCGGTCGCGACCACTACCATCAAAGTCAGCGTTCGTTTCATCGTCATCGCCCTTGCCGTTCGTGCAGCCCGGAATGCCCCAGACCAGCTGGTGCGGCAGTCTCGCCGCCGCTATTGGGTTCGTCAAGAAGGCCTCGGAACGAATCGAAGGCCTGCGAGAACGGGGTTGACCTCACTATCTGCGGAAGGAGAGCGGTCGAAACGGCGAATACCGAGCACGGGTGCGTGCAGGACATTCCGACTGACACTCACCGCGGCCGGGCATCTCGAATGGAGCTCGTACGTGGTGCGGCGCGTCGACTGGCGGCTACGCCGAGGCTTCGCCGTGTCCCTTCCCCGAGGTCGGAGCATCCAGAGGTGCCGACTCGACGGCGATGGCCTGTGTCACGATAGTCCTGACCCCCGGATTTGCTTCTTGGGTCAAGAAGCCAAGAGCACGGTTCCGACAGGACTCCGGTACAGCCAAAGGCCGGGCGCGGCTTCGCAGGTCAGGCCGAGTTCCGAAGGATCGGCATCGGGCCGCGTCCCGACCAGTCGTCCACGAGGCCGGGAGCGCCATGGAGAGTTCGGAGCTGGTGCTGGAGCAGGATGGTCCGGCGTCTGGCGAAGGGGTGCTCGTCGAACGCGAGCCACACCCGGCCGACGTTCAACCAAACGAGGCTCTCGGGCCGAATGGTCTCAGTGGCTGGCTTCGTCGAGGGGGCCGTCCCTGGTGGTCGACGCCGGCCATGGCAGTGATCGGCGTGCTCACGGGGTTTCTCTACTTCCATCAGCTCTCCAAGAACGCCTACTCCAACACCTTTTACGCAGCGGCGGTGAAGAGCGGTACGGAAAGTTGGAAAGCCTTCTTCTTCGGGTCGCTCGACCCGTCTTCGTTCATCACGGTGGACAAGCCTCCGGCCTCTCTGTGGGTCATGGAGATCTCCGGGCGGATCTTCGGTTTCTCAAGCATCACCATGCTCGCACCCATCGCCCTGGCCGGTGTTGTCGCCGTACTCGTGACCTTCCACCTGGTACGGCGATGGACAGGCGACCTGGCCGCGGTGCTGGCCGCCACGGCCCTCGGGCTGACGCCAGTCGCCACCGCGATCTTCCGTAGCGACGAGCCCGACGCCGTTATGACGGTCTTTCTGGTCCTGGCGGCCTGGGCCCTTTGGTCGGCACTCGAGACCGGTCGGACATCGCGACTGGTTCTTTGCTCGGCGCTGCTCGGGATGGCCTTCCTGACCAAGATGCTCGAGGCTTTCGTCGTCGTCCCTGCTTTTGTTCTCGTCTACCTCCTCTTTGGCCCACCGAAGCTGGGGCGACGGCTGGTCCAGCTCCTCTGGGGCGCGCTCGTACTCGTGATCGCTTCGGCCTGGTGGGTGGCCGTCGTCGAGCTCTGGCCAACTGGGAGCCGGCCCTTCGTCGACAGCAGCGGCGACAACTCCGAGGTGTCCCTCATCTTCGGGTACAACGGGTTCGGGCGGCTCCTCGGTACGTCCAACCCGTACCGGATCTCGCTTCCGCACAACCGGCTGGCGAGCCGCTTTTCCGGCTTGATCTCCAGCGCGACCCACTTCGGCAGCCAGCCCGGTTGGCAGCGCATGTTCGCGCCCGCCCTTGGGTCCCAGATCAGTTGGCTGATCCCCGTGGCCGGGCTCGGCCTCGTTGCCGGGCTCTGGGCTACCCGACGCGAGCCCCGAATCTCGCTCGTCCGGGCCGGCTTCGTCTTCTGGGGGACATGGGCGATCTGCGGAATCGTCGTGTTGAGCTCCGTCCAGGGCATCTTCCACACGTACTACGTCGTCGAGATCGCGCCTGCCCTCGCCGCCCTGGCCGCCGGCGGGGCCATTCAGATGTGGCGGCTCGGCCGGGCGTCCCTCTGGTATGCCTGGGTGCTGCCGCTCGGGGTGGTGACCAGCGCCCTCTGGGCCGCTCACCTCCTCGAACGTGCCCCAACCTACGACCCCGTCCTCCCCCGTTTCGTCGAGGTAGCCGGGATCGC
This sequence comes from uncultured Acidimicrobiaceae bacterium, assembly GCA_963774915.1. Lineage (GTDB taxonomy): Bacteria > Actinomycetota > Acidimicrobiia > Acidimicrobiales > RAAP-2 > CAVSNH01. Next base: position 799,174 of record CAVZGR010000002.1, read on the forward strand.
CGGCGCGGCCGTGCTCCTCGTCGCCATCGTCGGCTGGCGACATCTCCCGCGCTTTGCCGTGGTGGCGGTGGCGACCATCGGCGGGTTGAGCGCCGTCCTCGCCGCCTACACCGGACCGGCGGCCTACTCGCTCTACACCGTCCACAACACGGCCAGTCCTGGCAACCCGACAGGAGGCCCGGCAGCGGGCAGCGCCCGCACCCATCCCACCGTGCCAGCCCCTTCGACAACCCCGGGCTCACCAAGGTCCTGGCTCGTCTCGACCGGATCACCGAAGCGGAGACGGCGGCAAACGGAGGGGTCCCGCCAGTCGCTGGGGTGCCTCCAAGGATGATCCAGTTCCTCAAATCCCACCGCGATGGGGCCAGTTGGATCGTTGCCGTTGGCGGATCCACGACCGCGGCCCCTTTGATCCTGATCAGCGGCGAGCCGGTCATGTCCATGGGCGGCTTCACCGGCTCTGAACCGGTCCCCACCTTGCCCCAGTTCGAACGGCTGGCTCACGACGGCAGGATCCAGTACGTCCTCGTCGGAGGTGGCTTCGGCGGGTTTGGGTTCGGGAGGTTCAGCGGATTCGGCGTCGGCCGCGGGCTCTCCGCCATAGCCGCCGTCGACCAATGGACCCTTCAGCACGGAGTCGAAGTACCGGCCCGCGCCTACGGCGCCCTCGGAACAGGCAGCTCGCTGTACTACGTCGGTCCGGCCTCGAAAGCGCTCGCTCGAACCTGACAGGGCTCGACTGGTGGGAAGCGAGTTCTCCAACTCGGGTTGGCGAGCGAGGAAGTCCTCAAGCAGAGGTCAGGGATTGCGATCGCCTTGCTCGGACTCGATGTGCGCGACGAGTTCAATACCGACGACGCCAGGGACGTCCCTGGCGTCGTCGCCCTCGGCTAAAAGCCCGCGATAGCGACCACCGGATCGTTGAGTGGCTTGCCGCCCGTCGATCCATAGAACGGCGCATTGAAGGCGAAGATCCCGCCGTCGGAAGCCACCTCCCAGTAGCCGGTCCCGCCCGCTGTTGCGGCCATCCCGACAATGGGCTTGTTGAGAGGGGTGCCGCCCATCGATCCGTAGAACGGCGCATCGTAGGCGAAGAGCCCGCCGTCGGAAGCCACCTCCCAATAACCACCGGTCGCCGGATCATCGGCGATGCCAACGATGGGCTTGTTGAGTGGTTTGCCCCCCATCGATCCGTAGAACGACGCATCGAAGGCGAAGATCCCGCCGTCGGAAGCCACCTCCCAATAACCACCGGTCGCCGGATCATCGGCGATGCCAACGATGGGCTTGTTGAGTGGCTTGCCCCCCATCGATCCGTCGAACGGCGCATCGAAGGCGAAGATCCCGCCGTCGGAAGCCACCTCCCAATAGCCACCGGTGGCCGGATCCACGGCCATGCCGACGATGGGCGCGTTAAGAGGCTGGCCTCCCATCGATCCGTGGAACGCGGCGTCGCCAAAGGCGAAGATGCCGCCGTCGGAGGCCACCGTCCAATAGCCGCCGCCGTCCGGGGTCTCCGCAATGCCCACGACCGGCTTGTTGAGGACGATCGAGCCGGTCGAACCGCAGTACGGCAGGTTGCCGTAGTTGAAGATCCCGCCGTCGGAGGCCGTCATGTCGTAGCCGGTCGGACCTCCGGCCGGAGCGCTGCACGGCCCTGCGACGCTCGGGGTTTCGTCGTAGTCGTACGGCAGAGCCTGGAGCTGGTTCCAAGGGAAGTTCTGCATGATGGCATTTTGTGACCCGCCATCGAGCAATCCTTCGGTGCCCTGGCCGTCGACTCCTGGGCCGCTGGTATAGGGATCAGCCAATCCAGCCGCGGTGTAGGTGGTCGGATCCCCCAGGCGCATCGAGAGGGTGGGGGTGGGAGACGAGTCGTTGACGATGAACCCGTACTTCTGGGCGGCCACGGCGATCACCTTGGCGATCGGGGTCAGGTCGTAGTTGTTCAGATTCAGCGAGGCCGGCAGCCGGAAGCGCGTACCTTCGGGTATGGCGTTCGGGTCACTGCTCCCGCCGTCACCGTGGGTGGCAGGTAACGACACCCCCGGCTGCGAGCCGTTCGGGTCGGCCACGTTAGCCGGGTCGACGCTCGAACTCAGGTTGGCGGTGGCATTGTCCCCGATCACGAGACCGATGGCGTGGTCGATGGCCCCGGCTTGGAGCTCCTCGATACGGACGACGGAGCCGAGCAGGGGCAGCGAGGTGGCGGTGGCGCCGAACTGGTTGGGGAACACGCCATCGCTACTCGAGACGTTTTCCGTCTCGCCGCCCCAACAGGCGCTCCAGCCAGCACTGGCCGAGCCTTCGAACTCCCAGAACTCCCAGTACTCGTCGGTCGATGGCTGGTAGATCTGTATCTCGTGGTCCGAACCGGCCGCACCGTGGGCGTCGGTTGGAACTGGCACGCCACCGGAGATGGTGTCGAGGAAGTCGGTCCTGCGACCGCAGTTGTCCGTCAGCGTGACTCTGGGATAGTTCGCCGGCACCACGTAGAGGGGAGCGCTGAACGCGGTGATGTTGAGGACCTGGTTGTTGATATTCGGAGTGCAACTCGGTGTCGTCTCCGGCGTGGCCGTTGTTTCACCGCAGGCGTTGTCCTCGATCGCGTTCAGGTAATCGGAGTTATTGGGGTTGGCGGGAGTGTCGGTGGGCAGCGGAGTGTTCCAGACGCTGGTCGAATCGAAGGGCGTGCCCGGCTCGTCCCAAGCCAGTGCCACATTCCCATCCATCGGAACGCTTGGCGTCGTGTTGGCAACGGAGGTCTGAACGCTGGCGGCATGAACGACTGGGGCCGTACCGATCAGGACTGCCGGAGTGACGATAGTGACTGTCGCCAATAGGGCGCAGGCCACGGGTGGGCGCCAACGACGAAGGGATGTCGAGGGAATGAGACGCGTCAGCTTCATAGCCAGGCACATGCTAGAGCTCAATGGATAGGTCCACCGAACCGGGGAACCACCGCTTGCGCCAGTCGATGACTTTGGGCGTGATCAGGAGGGCGATGACCAGGACGAGCTCGACCTCCGCAGCGTGGACGACCGCGAGCCGATCAACCCCGGCTATGACGGGGAGGACGATTCCGACGACGCGGCAGGTTCCGGAACCGAAGGAGACCGAGTCACTCGATGCTGCCATCGGCGAAGCCATCGTTGATGACGAGCACCTCGTCCGGCCACCAGCTCTGCCTCTACCCAGGGCAGCTCATCTGGGATGGCTGGCGATGCAAAGCGGTCATGAAAACCACTGCATTCGAGGAGCGTGCGGTAGAGCGCCGCGGCCGTAGGGAATTCTCGCTCAGCCTGCTCCTGGTTGGCTTCGGCATGGTGGAGCTCAGGGCGCACAGCGGCAACGACCTGCTCTGTCCGAACCGCCTCGCCAACGTGGATTCCCAACGAATCCAGATGTTCGCGCGCAACCTTCACCCACGCGTGCGGATCCGCCATCAACTCGTCGTACGTGCTGACCCACAGTGGGAGCCCGTCCGAGCCCGCGGCAATGAGACGGTTGTAGCGCTCCCAAAGTGCAACCCCGAGGTCGAGGGGGAACCCATCTCGTGTTTGTAACGAAGTGGCGACAGCGATGGGATCGCGCAGCATGACAAGGGCGCTGACGGGCTCGCCGATCGATCGCCGCCAATATGGGAGGGTGAGCGCGAGCCGGGGGTCCTTCCATACCCATGGTGTCGTCGGGTGACGACGGTGAAACATGCTTCCCGCTTCAGATGGGTCGGGTAGGCCGGCCGCATTGGACGAATCCCAGTTCAGGCCAGACTTCGGGGGCCACCACCACTGACGACCCACGCGCCGGAGGAGCCCGTCGTTCATCTTGACGAGTGAGTCACTCTCCCATAGGCCACTGGGATTGCGGCGGTTCGGCCCCAAGAGGTCATCGCCGATGCATGTGTGCAGCCCAAGCAAATTGAGCATTCGCGTGGCAAGTGATGTGCCGCTCCGGTGCATCCCGAGGATGAGAACGCCACTCGGTGCACCTCTCGTGCTCCGAGCGAGTTGGGTGGCTGGTGGTCGAGATTTATCGGTCACAAGAACTCCACTGGGAAGCGCTCGAATAGCTGCGCCCCTCGGAGCCACCGCGAACCGATGAATCCACATTGACCCCACGTGTCACTGTCGGGTGATCGGGAGAACGCTCGCCCGGAGGAACGGACCTCCAATCCCTAGAGGTGCATGCCTTCATCGCCGCGAGCATCAGGGAATACTTCCCTTCGAATGCCCACAAAGCAACTGCGGGCAAACGGCAGGTTGAAGGGGCCTCGACATTCGTCGAGAGTCCGCTTCATCCTGAGTCACTCCACGTAAAGCTTGCACCACGGCCGGTGGCCGCCGTGTGCCTTGCCTGCGATCAGGCTCTGCTCCTACGTCCCCGTTGGGTCGCGCCAGGTGACCTGAAAGCGAATACGAAGGGCCTACGTCCAAGGTTGGAGATCGGCACCCAATCGAGTAGCGAACCACGGCCCTCGAAATCAACGACCTCGGCCTCATCGATGAAGACCGCTTGCTACGCCTGCCACTGATTGACGACATCGACGGATCCTCTTCGCTTCACTGGCGAAGCCACGACGGGCGCGCAGGCAGGGCGACGGCACCGGAAAGCGAGGGCGTGAAGCCGCGCCTCGATGCCAGAGGACTCATGGGAAACAGCCGGAACCGGTCACATTTCGACCCGCTAAGGATCGGCTCGGCCACGAAGCGTGACGGCCCGCAACAGTTCACTGTATGGACACCTGACTCTTACGTTTCCGTCATGCCCGATGGGCTAAATAAGTCCACCTATGGGGTCGACCCGCATTGTCCCCTCCACATCGTGTCGCCGATCGTGCGCACCGGTCGCGGCGCTCCTTGTGGCAGTCGCCGCCATCGCCATACCGGCAATCCAGAGTGGGGCGACCCCAGTCGCTCATGCCGCACGCTCTCCGATACCCAGCTCGGTGACCGTCCCGTCGACGAGCGGGGTGGGCTCCGGCCGAGCCGCCACGCGGAGGACGACAACCGAACCATCAACAACTTTCACCACAACCAGCGCAGGTACGACCACGACCACCATCGGGCCAGTGACCACCAACGCGTCGACAGCGACGACTCAGTCACCGTGCACCCCGGCCATGGACGGAGATGTTGCACTGGGGCTGTGCACGCCAGGTACGCCTTTCGTGGCCTCGAACAGCATCTGGAACACCCCGCTGCCCGCTGACACCGCGATCAACCCCAACCAGACCGATTACCTCAACATCATTGAGGACAATGAATGTGGGATAGATCCAGCAGTACCGGGTACGACACCCGACTGCACTCCCAACATCTATAACGAACTCCTGAACATCACGACGTTCAGTGCCCCCTTGTATGTGGTTCCCGCTAACGAAACCACCTACACGATGACGGACAACTGCGGGCGCCCGACGGACTTCCTTGGAGTCATCTCCGGTGGAGTCCCAATCCCCGCCGACGCGCAAGGATCGCCCGGCTCAGATGGCGAAATCATCATCTATCAGCCATCCACCAACAGCGATTGGGAGTTCTGGAAGTTCAAGGGTTCGCCCAGTACCGGCTTTTCAGCTTGTTGGGGCGGTGAGATGGACGACGTCTCCACCAGCAACGGCGTGTTCTCACACGAGTATGGCGCTGATGCCACGTCCTTGGCGGAACTGGGCGCGAATGTGCGCATCGACGAGTTGCAGGCCGGTCAGATCGACCATGCCATCGGTCTAGAGATCGGAGACGACTCGAGCGGCAACCTGAGTTCCGGCGTCGACCCCGCGCACGTGACCGATCCGAACAGCTCTCAGCCGGGTGTCTCGTTGCCGGCCACACATGGGGACGGCGGGAGCAGCAATCCCAATGCCATCCCCGAGGGCACCTACTTCCGTCTCCCGGCCAATCTGAACCTCAGTCAGTACGACCTGACGCCGATTGCCCACGCGATCGCCGTGGCCGCTCAGACATACGGCTTCATCGTCGATGATTCGTCACCTACCCCGACTCTGACCATGCGGCTGGGCGACCCGCTCTCCTATACCAACGTGGGTCTGGCGGATCCGTATACGAGCGGCGTGGGCGTGGGGGGTGTCAACGACGGCAATGAGGGCCTCCTCGACGGGGGTGCCCAGAATGCCGTCATGGCGAATTTCCCCTGGAACGAGCTGCAGGCTCTGCCCTACGACTACGGCGATGGAGAACCCCCTCACACTCACCATCAACACCCAGTGAAGTGTTCGAGCTTGAAGGGAACATTCACTGGCACGATCCAGATCGGCGAGTGCACGCCGTCGGCTGGCTCGGGGTACAAGAGCGCAAGCGGCCCGTCAGTGGATTTCTTGAACAATGGAGTTGGTGGCAATCTCACCTGGAGCAGGAGCCGCGCAACCACGACGATTGGTGATGTCACCAGTTCCAGTTCGCCGGCTGGAGCGGATTGCAGCAGTGGGGACACTCAGTGGAGCTTTACCGGTCGAGTCACGGCGGCCAGTACCACCGGCAAGGGGATCCCCGCTATCGCAGACGCCGTTTCCGGCAAGATCTGCGTCGCCCCAAATCTCAAGATGACCCTCGCGAAGGGCAAAAAAATAGATCTCTGATCGATCTGATGCACTGCCATCATTCACTGGCTCACACACCGACCCCTTCCTCATCGCCGTTCTGTTGCTCCAAGAATGGGACCAGCCAAATCTGATCCGGAACGGGGACTGCCGTGTCGCGCCACACAGGCCTCAGCTCCGAGGCCGAATTCGGACCCGATTGATCAGCTCAATCGAGTGGCTGAAACGGGCATCCGTCGGGCCGCACCGACTAGTTGCAGCGCGTGGATCAAGCGACGTCGCGCTGGCGGTTGGCCTTCAGTTTGCGCCCCTGTCTCGAATGCGTAGCGGCCCCCGTTGACGGAGGGTGGTGGAGATCCTTGAAGCAGTCGTCACACAGCCTGCCGAACGACCGTCCGATTTGCAGGCGCCTACGAAGTTGTCTCGTCACCCTGGACACCTCGCCGGCCCAACCACAGCGGTGACACACGCCATACCGGCGCTTGTTCGCTCCGTTGCGCACGTTCATAAGACCGGTGGGCCCTCCTAAGCAGTCCGTCCTCATAGCGAGAGACGAGCTGGGGTGCCCTCGTTCAACTTTACCAGAGGCACCTGCCGTTTCGGCATCACCTCTGACAATCGGGTCGGGTTCACGTACCAACATGAACCTGCGAAAGTATGCAGGTGTTCGTAACCAATCATGTACTTTCCGGCATCGTCATCGGCAGAGTCCTGGGACGACGCCCGGCCACGGCATTTGTGGTCGGTGTCGGGTCTCATCTCTTGTTGGATTCGATACCCCACTGGAGTTGCGACAAATCAACTGATGGCGGACGTGAGCGGTTTCTGAAAGCAGCCAAGAGAGATGGCGTCCTTGGTCTGGCCACCATGGCAGCGGCCACATTGGTTGCGGACCGACGAGTACGGACGGCGACGCTGGCGGCCATGGCCGGTGCGGTATTGCTCGATCTGGACAAGCCATTGCTTTACTTCTTCAGGGTCAACCCGTTTCCCCGCCCTGTGCAGCGGTTGCACGGTTGGGTCCAGAACGAGTCGCCAGACGGGATGCCCAGCGAAGTCGGATTCGGAGTGATTTGCGCGGCTGTGAGTGCGACAATCCTGTCCAGAACCCGGCAGACCTCTGGAAACCGATCAGGGGATGGACGTCGGACCCCGAACCCAAGGATTGTGAATGGATCCGACTTGGACTTGGGGATTCAGGGTCTGGCTCGAGAGAGCTGAGAGATCTCTGGGCGCAGGAGCCTGGTCGGATCGATGACTCCGTCCTCGCCTGCTCCTGACCGTGGCTCTCCGTCCCCGGCACGACCCCATGTCCCTCTATCGGCGAGGCCAAAGTCAGGCAGTCGCGTCGTCGTCGCGACAGAGGAGAGCGCACGTGTCAGAGTGGCTCGGTCACGAGGTCGACGCACGTGGTCCGATAGCCACCTCCCCGGCCGAGGCCCTGCCTCTGGTCGCGCTATCCACCTTCGACTCGTCGTCAGACTGGCATCGTCCCCGATTCAGGCGAATGGATTCTCGAGACCGGGTGGAGACAGCCCGACGGCGTTCTGTTGACGATGTCCAACCTTGGGGATGACGAGATGCGCGTCGTGTCTTCACCGGGCATCGATCACGAATCGCGTTCGATGCACCACGGAAAGTGGGACCTCCTTCTGGTGCAACGACCCGAGAAATCGCAGGTCGACGCCGAGAAACGTCACCGTTCGCGCCGCGGATTTGCCGGACGGGCAGGAGGCGGATCGGGTGGATGGGCGGCTCTCCATGACCGATGGAGATCAAGTGACCACGCTGGGAGATCTCAATTGCGCTCCGATGCCAATTGCAGTACCAATGATTTATCGGCGGCTTCACCTCGTCCACTAGGGAGCGAGAAGGCATCGGGGGTAGGGCGGTCACTGGTGAGTGCTTCACACACTCGTCGTCTGATGGTTGCGGGTTCGGGCCCTCAGCCATTGTTCGCGTGTTTCGCGCGAACCGGGATGGAAGGTTAGGACCTGAAGATGGCGGGAGCAGGCAAGCGAGAGTCCGGGCGGACAGCGGAGGTAGCTGGCAGGTTGGGGCCGACGGTCAGCGTGGTGATCCCGGCAAAGAACGAGGCCCTGAATCTTCCCGATGTTCTAGCTGGACTGCCGGCTGATCTCTATGAGGTCATCCTCGTCGACGGGAATTCGACTGATGACACCGTGTCTGTCGCTCAACGGCTTCGACCGGGCATCGCCGTCGTCGGACAATCCCGTAAGGGCAAAGGAAATGCCCTGGCCTGCGGGTTCGCTGTGGCCACGGGCGATTTCATTGTCATGCTCGATGCGGACGGATCAACCGATCCGTCCGAGATCCCCCGGTTCGTGGACGCCCTGATGTCGGGAGCCGATTTCGCCAAGGGCTCGCGCTTCATGCCTGGCGGCGGCAGCGCCGACATCAGCCGGATCCGGCGGATAGGGAACTTCTGGCTCAACTGGATTGTGAACGTTCTCTATGGGACCCACTACACCGACATGTGCTACGGATACAACGCCTTCCGCCGGGAGTGCCTGGATGTGATGAGGCTCCAGGCGGGTGACACGGCGTACGACGAGGCCGACACAGAGTTCCAACCCAACTTGAGGCCCGACCGGCGGGACGTCGGCACCGGGGACGAGACCACCATGATCTGGGGTGACGGCTTCGAGGTGGAGACTCTGATCAATGTGCGTATCGCCAAGGCTGGTCTCCGGGTGGTCGAGGTTCCGAGCTTCGAGCGCTGCAGGAACTTCGGGACCAGCAACCTCAATGCCTTCTCCGACGGAATGAGGGTTTTCAGAACCATCCGTGCCGAATGGAAGCGGGGCACTCGCAAGGACGCCATCGCATCGGCCGAAGCGACTCGGGAGGTCGGTGCGTCGTGGTCGGTTCTCTCGACGCTCACTGAAGAAGCCAGCTGAGTCCAACCGTTGCCCGCCGATCCGTCTGACCGTAGCCGGAGCGCATCGGCCTCGAACGGGCCGGTGCGGGTTGTGCTGGTCGGACCGGACGTCGCCGGGGGGGCGCCTGGCGGCATGGCCACCATCTCGCGCGCCCTCCTCGCCGGTTTCGAGTCCGAGCCCGGCGTGGAGATGGAGGCCATTGCCAACTTCGACGAAGGTGGGAATTTCCGTCGGCTGGTGATGGGTCTTCGAGCTGTGGTCGAGGTCATCCGTAGGCGGCGATCGATCGATGTCGTCCACATCCAGGTGGCACACCAGTGGAGCATCGAGCGCGATCTCGTGCTGGTGGCGACGGCCAGGGCAATGGGAATCCCTGTCGTCGCCCAGTACCACGGTGCTGGGCAGGAGGAGGACTACGTCAACGGCTCGGGGTTCCACCGGCTCTGCTACCGGGCCCTCATCGGACTCTGTCGGAATCTGGTGCTCGGCTCCAAATCTCTCGACTGGCTTCGTAGCGTGGATCCCAACGCATCGGCCGCCATCATCCCCAACGGCATCGAGACAGCACCTGATCCAGCACCGTTCCCGACAGGTCCCCCGTCCCTCGTATTCGTCGGACGGCTGGGACAGCGGAAGGGTGTCTACGACCTCCTGACGGCTCTCGAGCAGCTGGACGGGGAAGGAATCCGGCCCGAAACGAGGGTCCTCGGGGACGGCGAAATCGAGGCGGTGAGGGCCCGTGTCACCGGCACCGAACTGTCCGGCCATGTATCCGTCGAGGGCTGGCAGGACGCGGAAGTCGTGACGGCGGCCCTGCGCTCCTCGTGGGCCCTTGTGTTGCCGTCCTATGCCGAGGGCCTCCCCCTGGCCATCCTCGAGGCCATGACCCTCGGTCGTGCCGTGGTGTCAACGCCCGTGGGCGAGATCGAGAGCCTGGTCTCGGAAGGTCTCAGCGGCCTGCTCATCGAACCGGGCGATGTCGAGGGGTTGGCCGGGGCGCTCCGGCACCTGACGTCGGATCGGGAAGGTACCGAGAAGATGGGTGTGCGGGGCCACGAGCACGTACTGGCCAATTTCTCCACCGCATCAGTCCTACGCCAGCTGGAGGACGTCTACCGCACGGCCACGGCCGGGTCCCGCCGCAACTGACCACCGGACGCAACGGCCGACGATCGGTCGTCGCGGTGTGGTCAGGTCGCTTCGACCCCGATGACCAGCTTCCTCACGATAACGATGGCCCAGATCGCGCACGCGAACGAGCCCGTCAACCGTAGACAGAGGAACACCGGGCTGGTCGGGACCACCGCGGTGAGGAGGGAGAGACCCACCGTCACTCCAAGTCCGAGCCAGAGCAGTGGCGGTGTGGGCTTCAGCCGGGCGATCTTGCTGCTCGAGTAGCCCGACGCCAGGGCCAGGATCCCGTAGCCCAAGACCGTGGCGAGCGCGGACGCATTGATGCCCCAGAGCGGCACGAATGCAATGTTGAGCCCGATGTTGGCTGCGGCGGCCAGGGGCGTGGCCCAGAGGAGGGGGCGGGTCTTCCCGAAGGCGACCATCAACCGCATGTCGGACATGTAGGCCGAGAAAGGTATAGCGGAGATGGCCACCAGGCTGACCACCAAGAGGAGTTGGTTGGTCCGGTAGGAGGGCGGTGCCAGAATGCGGAGTGCCACCGGTGCAGCCAGGCTCAAGCCGATGATGAGGGGGATGAGAAGCCGGTAGAGGGCGTCGCGGGACTCGGCCAGCACGATCTTGCGAAGCGCAATGTCCTTGATGGCGAAGAGTCGGGGCAGCCAGGTCTGGCTCAGGACGACGATGGTGAGGATCACCAACCCGGCTGCGTTGTAGGCCAACTGATAGCGCCCTACCGCGAACTCGCCGAGCAGGCTCTGGACCACGATCCGGTCGCCCAGGATGAGTACCTGGTAGGCAACACCGTTGCTGATCAGGGGCACGGAGAGAGCGAAGGCTGACCAGAGGATCTTGCGGTCGCCGAGGTGGAGGAGCAGTGGCCGGGAGAGGATGATGCCGACCACGATGGCAACGAAAGTGCCCACCGTCATGCCTGTCAGGTAGGCAGCGGAAGTGTGGCTCACCAGGTACAAAAAGCCCAGGCCCAGCACTTGGCTTCCGATGGCCAGCGGTACGATCACACAGCAGAAGGCCCCAAAGCGATCCTCGGCCCGGAACAGTTCGGCGATGAGAAACCCCACCGCGGTGAATCCTGCTGCCCAGACGGCCAGCTGCAGCGTGGCGCCGAAGTGACCGAGTCGGAGGAGCGAAGCCCACCACGGCCCGGTGGCCTCGAACAGGGCGGTGGCCAGCAGGGACAAAGCGATACCGACGCCGAGCAGCCCACGAGTCTTGCGGAACGTTTGGTCGTCCTCCGACCGGAAGCGCTGGATAGCAGGTCCGAGGCCCAGTCCCACGATCACGATGAGGAGCTGGACCACCGTCAATGCCGTCACCAACCGGCCGAATTGATACTTGCTGAGGTTCCTGACCGTGAGTGGGGTCACGACGATCATCACCGCGTTCTGCAGGGCGTAGACGGCCGCGAAGACGAGGCCGCGGCCGAACATCTCCTTCAGGGCGGATCCCACGTGGCGCTCATGTTCGACCTTGTCCGATTGGAGGGTCATGAGCCTCGGAGAGGCGTCACCCTCACCACTCCCGTCGGCGATGGAGGATGGCGCTCCTGCCGCCCCCCCAGCCGCTCCTGGGTCATGACTGTGCCCCGACGCTGTCTCCTGGCCGCCGGTACGGCGCCGGCCACCGCTCCGCCTTAGCCACATCGGCCACGACCCAGCTTTCGCAGCCGGAGGGCGGTGAACATCGAATCCGGCAGTCCGAGCATCAGAAGGATCGGAATGGCGTCCCACGGCGCTTCGATCGCAGTGGGGTTGGAGCCCAACGGCCATCATTGTCACAAAATGCCAGCCGAGGGGTAGTGGCCATCCCGGCCCCATGGTTCCGCTCGAAGCGCTGCGCAGTAGGTTGGTCGTGGCCGATGAGCCGAATGTCGGACAGGTCGGCGACGAAGACCGGCGTGTCGTTGGCCGGTCCATTGGATCGAGCCTCGCGGACAAGGGCCTGTGGCCGAGGAACCGCTCGCTCCACGTCCACTTTCATCGCCTCCTCAAGAGATTTTAAGAAACAAACTTATCGGACGGGACATCCACCAACGCCGCGCTCTGTTCCCTCGATCGGGTCGGGCATCGAGAGTAAATGTGTGCGCGCACCGAGTGATATTGCTGTGCCGCGAGCGGAGAGCGCCCAGCGCAGCACCGTGAGTGAACCGAGCCGGCATGGCGCCGGGTCGAATCTCGATATCCGCCCGCGGCGCTACTTCGGTGCATTCCAGAGCTCCAGGCCAGCTAAGGAAACCACTCCGGAGCCGGTACCGTATCCCCAATGCCGCAGTCGGTCGAGCACGATGCGGCGGGCGACGTCGACGCCGGCTCGGCCGTGGTCGGTCCACAGGGACATTGGGATTCTGTCCGGTTGACACTGGTGCAGTTGGGCTGGGGCGTCGTCGCCGTGCTGGCCACGTTCGCATTCCTTCGGATCGTGGCCTGGGACAGTCTCGAACCACTCATCGTGATCAATTCGCTGTCGGCGGTGGCGTATCTACCCGCGTGGGTCGTCGCCGCGGGAGCAGCTCTGGGGCGCCGGTGGTGGCTGCTGGGCGCAGCGGGACTGGTCATCGCCGCCCAGCTCGCGTTCGTTGCCCCCGAGCTGCTTGCCGCCTCTCCACTTCCCCGATGGGCCCGGCACGCTCCGATGGTGCGCCTGTTCGACGCCAACGTCGACAAGAACCCGATCTTCGCTTCTGAGTACAAGCATGCCATCGAGTCATTTCAACCGGACGTCCTGACCTTCGAGGAGTTCACACAGCAATCCTTTGACAGCTTGGCAGCCTCGGGAATTCTTCGGTCATATCCGTTCCAGTGCTCTGCTCCGCAGCCCGGCGCTATCGGGTTCTTCGTCGCTTCCCGCTGGCGACTCAGCGACTGTCGGATCCTCGTCGTGCATCGAAGCTACGTCGGCTATTTCCCCACGCCCTACATGGTGGAGGCGACCCTGGCGACACCTGGCGGGCCGGTAGCCCTTCGCGTCGTCCACACGCTGGCACCATTTCCGATGGCCTCAAACGAGTGGAGGGCGGCCCTTGCAGCAGTCGACAGCTCGATCCGGAGTACGGGGACGAGCCGGATGCTTATGGTGGGCGACTTCAATGCAACCTGGGGAAACCGGGCCTTCGTGACATTGCTGGGTGACGGTCTGACCGATGGCGCCGCGGCACGGGGTCAGGCTCTCGCCATGACGTGGCCAAATGGAGCGATCGTCCCACCCTTCGTGCGCATCGACCACGTGCTTACTGGCGCGTCTCTGACGGTCGTCCGCATCGCAACTGGGGCAGGCATCGGGAGTGACCACCACTTTCTGACTGCCGAGGTGGCCGTGCGGCCATGACCCTCAGCTGGGCTCGCTCCGCTAGGTCCGGCGGGATCGGACCGTGTGTTTGACGGGCTTCGGATGCGGGAAGCTCTGCAAACTCAGGCCGTTCGTGATGAACCGATACAACGTCGCGCTACTGGTCTGATCGATTATCTGCCAATGGTACGAACTCTCGAGGGCTTGATTGAACGAACGGTAGGCATCGAGTGAGACCACCCCGCCTTCGGCCCACTCGGCTGCCGCTTGTTGCATGGTAACCAAGTAGATGTTGCGGACCGTTCCCGTTTTTTCGTAGGTCCCGATCACATCGTAGAGCGTCGACTTTGACAGACTGTTGACCGCGTCAACAGTGTTGCCATTCTCGTTCTTGAGCAGCGTGGGCAGGTCGAGGTAGTAGAAGACGAAGAGTTGGTAGCGAGCCGTGGACTCGACGACCGAATAGGAGTCGTCACTGACCGAAATGATCGTCGACCCTTTCGGAGCGCTGTTCTCGAAATACTGCACCGCGCTCGAGATCGGTGGGCCGCACGACATAGATGTAGTCGAAACCCATGTCCCCGATCACGTAAAACAGGACGATGAGCGGGACAAGCAGCCCGATGACAGCGGACCGCAGGCGAGTCTTGTGCCACTCGACACGAACAGCCAGCACTGCCAGGAGGGGCAACGCAAACAACGCCGACCGGAAAACATCCTCGTTGCCGTAGTGGATCCCGACCACCAAGATCCCGGACGACGCGGCACCGGCAGCCAGTGCCCAGGCCACTCGGTCGCGGTTGATGAACAACGCGACCAGCGCCAGACAGCCCAAGATCAATGGCGCCGCCGCCTGCCCCACATCTCCGATGTGGGCGTAGATGTTGTAGTGGTAGTGGAACTTGGTACTGGGCGACTTCAAGTTGGCCCCGACGTTTCCGATGTCGCTCAGGTTGATGTACGAGGAGACGAAGGACCAGTGAACGACGGTCCACGCCGTAGCCGCGACCAATGGGATGGCGATCATCCAGCGTGACTTCAGCAGTCCGAAGACGGCCAGGACGACGAACATGGCCGCCGCCACGTAGGGCGTCAACGGGTGAGAGACGCTGATGGCGATCCCGGTCAGGAGCAGGACAATCCAGTCCATCCGCCACAGCGTCGAGCCTTTGACGTGGCTCCAGGCAGCTTCTGCCGTCTGTGGCCGGATAGCCAAGGTGAACATCACCAGAAAGGTCATGTAGGCCAAGGCTTGCGGCGAGTAGTAGTCCTGGCCGATGGTATTGGCCGCGGTGAAGAGCAGAGCGGCCAACCACGCATTCCGGCGCCCCACGCCGAATACCTGCGCCAGGCACCGGACGAGGACGGCCCCGGCCAGATCGATCACCGGAGGCCACCAGCGGGCCAACGCCTCGACGTTGTCCACCCCCCCGGCATGGAGCAACCAGGAGATCCCGCTGAAGAACCCGGGCCAGGCGCTGTAGACACTTGGGTTGCCGCCGTTCCCGTGTTGGAGGAAGTACAGCGTCAGGCCGATGTGGGAATAGGTCCAGTCATACCGGGCGAAGTCGTAGACGATCGAGGGAGTGGCCGTCAGCACCACAACCAGTGCAAGGGTGGTGAATCCGAGGAGGACGGGTCTCCTTTTCCAAGCGATCAAGAAGCCCGCCACGAGGAGCGCCAAGCCCACGAACCAGATGTGACTCGCCGATGTCGGAAAACCGCCTGGTTTGGGGATCAGATGCTCGTCGGCCACGCAGACGCTGAGGCACGTGCCCAATCCGGCAACGCCACAGAAAGCGGCGGCGAGCGAGGTCGGTGCCAGGAGGTCACCGCGCCCGACGACGGAACGCAACCAGCCCGGCGGGATGCGGCGGAGATCACGGAACAGGCGCATGCCATGCAGGGCCGCGGCCAGAATGGCGAACGTTATGAACACAGCGGTGCCGTAGGCACGGAGTTTCAACTCGACGATCGAGAAGCCCGTAAGGACGACGATGCCGACTCCCATGCCAATCGCATTGACCAGAAATCTGGTGCCACGCAATTCCGACACGAGCTGGAGCGGCGCCGAACCCAATCCCACGAGCCCGAAAAGCAAGATGAACCACTCCACGGCCAGGGCAGTGCCGGTCAACTTGGCCACGATGAGAGCGCCAAGCAGCAGGAGAGAAATCAGGCCGAAGGAAATCGAGGCTGCGTCCAGAGGCGGTTGAGGTGGCCCTTCGTCCTCCGGCGGCGCAACCAGATCAGCGCTCTCGCCCAGCTCGACGAGGTCGGACGCGGTCACCCTGGTAAGGGTCGGTGACCGGTGGATAGCCGGTCGCCGGATGAGTCATCGGAGCCGATTGGCGGCCGAGGTGGCACCGGTTGGCCGAAGCGGCGAAACCGGACGCCCAGGGCATCGAGGACGGCCTGGTTGGGGACCGATGTGGCCGGATGCACCAGGCCCAGCACGGAATCGGAGCGGACTGGCAGTGACACGTTCATCCGCTCGGCCGCTCGCAGGAGTCCGAGGACCAGACGCCAATCAACGGGAATGGTCCGACCGCGCCGGCCCTGCTGGTGGGCGAGACCCTTCAGCACTCGGAAGAAGGGCACCGGCTCTGGATTGGCCACACCGATCGGCACCACCGGCAGCTGTTCGGCGCCGATGAGGGCGACGACCGCCTCGGCCAGGTCGTCCTCGTGGACGGTGAACTGGAGGGCTTGAGGCGCCATGATCGGCACAAGCGGCAGCCGGGCCAGGCGGCCGAGGGTGCCGGCCATGCCTCCTGCCCGCGGCCCGTAAACGAGACCTGGCCGAATCGAACACGCGCCCAGTTCGCTGGCGTGGTCTTCGATGGCCAGCTTGGACAGCCCGTAGACCTGCTGGGTTCCTTCGTAGGCCGACATCGATGAAAGCACGACGATCCGTCCCACGCCCGAGGCTCGTGCCAACTCCAGCAGACGGCGCGTCCCTTCGACGTTGACCTCCCGGATATCCGAGGGCCGGTGGAGCGTCATGTCGTAGGCGCAATGGATCAGGACATCCACCCCGGTGAGCAGGTCGGCGGGGTGGGGACCACCCATTGTGAACGGCCGCGGACTGCTTCCTTCGGGCGTGCGTACCAGGTCGATGACGTTCCAGTTTTCGGACTGCAATCGCTGGCGGATCACCCCACCCAGGTAACCGCTGGTCCCAGTGATGCCCGCTGTGCCGGGAGCGCCGGCGGTCACGGCGACATCCTGAGTGTCTCGTCGGCGATGCGGTGGGCATTGGCCATGATGGTCAGGGTAAAGGTGGTGGCTGGGACCGACGGGAACACCGAAGCGTCGACGAGGTGCACCCGCGACCATGCCTCGAGCCGCCCCAGCCGGTCGGTGGTGAGGGGACCGTCGGTGGGTGAGGTGCGATGGGGGAAGCTGCCCCCGAAGTGGTAGCTCTTCGCCCCAGCCGCGAAGGAGGTCTTCGGGAGCACCGGCCAAAGATCGAGACTCGGCGCCGACCGTAGAACCTTGGCCACCACGCGTCGGAACATGGCGTTGCCGCCAGCTCTGGCCATGTCACCGGACAGTTCCATGTCGGGGAGCGGGCCACTGCCCGACGGAGCCCGGACCGTGGCCCGCAGCGTCGGGGACACCCACGAGGGCAGGTAACCGAGGCCGACCGTGATGTGCTGGAGCAAACGGGTACCGAGCGCTGCTCCCCGTCCGCTCCGCAGGACCATTGGTAATGCATCCAGCATCGCGGGATTGTATGGATAGAAGTGGATCTGGGCGACGTCCCGCCACTCCTCATCGGTGGCAATGGCCATGTTGAACTGATTGAGGGTGAACTCGGTCGTCTGTCGTGGATCAGGAGTCGGCCGGGCCGAGACCATAGGCATGATGAACTGGACGGACTCGGCCAGCTCGATCTCCTCATCGAAGAGGCGGAGTGAGTTGAGGACCAGCCGGGTGGTCCCGAAAGCCCCGGCGGCCACGAAGACCCGGTCGGCGTCGAACCGGTGGACGGTACCCGTCGTGAGATCGCGGGCCAAGACGTAGGGAGCGTCGCCGCTCTGCCCGACTTCGAAAGCCAACAGCCCGTCGTGGTAGTCGATTCGATCCATCTGTCGGAGCCGATCGAAGGTGTGCGCCGATGAGTAGATCAGCGAGTAGGGGCACCCGGTCATGCAAAGACCACAGCGCACGCACGCCGGGGCATCGAGGGCCAGACGGGCCCGACCGACCAGGACACCCAGGTCCTCCAATGTGGATCGGTGCCGTTCGGCGGCCTTCACCACCATTTTGGTTCGTGGTGCGAGCTCGGGCAACGGGTCCGCCTTCCCCACCAGCGGGAATCGTTGAGCCAGTGCGTCCTCTTCTCCGGCGTAAGGAATGGCATCGAGGACCGCCCGGTAATGCCCTTCCATTTCGTCGGCGTCGACGGGCCACTGCGAGAACGTGGCGGCAGTGAACACCATGACCTGGGCGCCCCAGACATTGCTGAGCCCTCCGTAGGCCCCCGAGATGACGGCGTCATTGACCTGCCCGGCCGCCCGAACGCCTTCGAGCTGGCCGGCATCGTGGAACGGGTAATCGGATCCGTAGGAGCGCTTTTCGGGCAGGCCGCGCACGCCACCAGTGGTCGGCTGCATGCGGATGAGCTCGACATCGTCGGGCGCCCAAGTGTCGGGAACCGCTCGAGAAAGCCGGCTAACAGCTTGCGTCTGGTCATCTTCCAATCGGTGACCGACGTCGAGCACAGTGATGTGCTGCGTTGAGTCCTCGACCAGGGCCATGGCCGCACCCGCAGCCGCTGGTCCCGAACCGACAATAAGTGTTCGTGTCAACGACGGCACGCTCCCTCGGTGCGCTCGCGTCGCCCCGGACGGATCCGCTCGCTTGCCCTCGTGACCGTGGCCATCTCCATTCTCCTCATCGGGGTCGGACCTGTTCCTTTGGTCATGATGGGTCGATGCGCGGGAGCACGGCGAATCACCGCCCCGTTTTCGCTCACGCCTGAGGATCGGGGCTTCGACAAGCACCGATCGTCCGGTGGGAGATTCTGCCACCAACCGTGCCCGTTTAATCCGGCAGGGCTCAGGCCCCCGGAGAGTCGCCCTGCCCCTGGTAAAGTCCTCCGGCAATACGGACCAAATGAGTCGGGCCGGGCGGGCCGTCAAAGTCGTGAGGGGCAGCAAACATCATCGGAGTGACTGACAAGCATTCGAAGACGGTGACCGTCGTTATCGCAGCGTTCACGCTCGACCGCTGGGAATTGCTGGTTAAAGCCGTCCGCTCA
This sequence comes from uncultured Acidimicrobiaceae bacterium, assembly GCA_963774915.1. Classification (GTDB taxonomy): domain Bacteria; phylum Actinomycetota; class Acidimicrobiia; order Acidimicrobiales; family RAAP-2; genus CAVSNH01. The sequence goes on from CAVZGR010000002.1 coordinate 818,339, forward strand.
GCTGCAGGACAGACGCTCGTGCCTGCACAGATCGTCCTGTGCATCGACAACAACCTCGAGTTGCTCGAGCGATGCCGCACCGAATGGAAGGAGCCGTTGCCACCTTCCGGCGTCGTCGTGGACGTCATCCCCAACGAGTACACCGACCACCTGGAAGGACGCGACGAATACCAGCGTGTCCACGGCCAGGTCCATGGCGGGACCCGACGGTTCGGCGCCGGCAGGGTGCGGACGACCGGATTGCGTCACGCCTCCGGCGACATCGTCGTCTTCCTCGACGACGATGCCGAAGCCGAGCCGGACTGGTTAGAGAAACTGATCCAGCCCTATGACGATGATGCAGTGGTCGCCGTCGGCGGAGAATCAATGCCGAATTTTAGACGGCGCGCCCATCTTGGTTTCCCCATGAGTTCGATTGGGTGTTCGGCTGTTCGTACGCCGGAACGCCGCGAACGTTGGCCCCGATCAGGCACATGATCGGGTCCAATATGTCGGCCCGTCGCCAATGCCTGCTTGAGGTGGGGGGATTCCATGCCCTCGACCTCGACGACATGGACATCTGTCATCGACTGGCTTATCGCTATCCCGACGGGTTCATCATGTACCAGCCTGAAGCCGTTGTGCACCACTACGTGAGTCGAGATCGGGTGACCTGGCACTACTTCTGGCGTCGCTGCTATCACATGAACAAGGTCAAGGTAGGGACGCTCGCCGAGTTGGGCGAGGCGGCCAACCTCCGGTCCGAGCGAGACTTCGTGACGAAGATCTTGACCAGACAAATCGTCCATCACCTCCGCCAGCTTGCCTCCGGGGACATCGACGCCGCTGCCCGCCTGGCCGTCTCACTGAGCGGGGTTGGGCTGGCCGGGATGGGGAACCTGGCCGGCAGGATCGCCCTGCGGCGGGCCTCGACCGGGACTCGTCAACTCGACGAACCCGTCGCTCACGAGTCAGCTGCCTGAGGGCCCTATCCGCCCGCTGCAGGCTTGGCCCGGTGAGCCTGCAGCTGCAACACAACACCCTCCTGACGGCTGGATAGGCCGACCGGGCCAAGCTCGGGTTGGAGCTATCGATATCTCTGACCGAAACGGCATCTCCATCGGCTGGGCGGCGTCCACCCCCAGGGCATCGCCCTCTTCGGGCCAATCCTCGCGTCACGAGTACGAGAGCCCAGACGAAGCCCACGCTGGCCAGGAGTGCAGGGGCGGAGATGTCGGTGCCAGCGCCGGCGGAGGTAAAGCGGACTCAGAAAACCAAAGCAATGGGCCGCCATTTGTCCATGGGACCCGGTCGTGGAAGACACTCCGGCGACGGCTTAGGGCAAATCAATGGCAGTAGGTTGGTCGATAAACACTGGCCCGTATGTCCACAAAGGACGATCACGCGGCGGGGCCGGCCGCGCCGGGCTCCCCTTCCGGGGGCCCCCAAACCCGATCGGTTGAATCAACAATCGATGCCTCACAGTCCGACACTCCAGCCCCAGAAAGTTGACGTTGACCGAACGTTTGCTTTGCCGGGTTGCCCTGGGGTTTTGAGGTGTCGGATTGATGGTTAGGACACTGTTCGTGACGGCTCGGTGACATTCCGTTGACCGTACTTGCGACTCCTCTCGGCGGCGCGATAAATGATCTATAACCAGGTAACGCGGCCTTAGCGAGGCGATATGACCAGGAAGGACGGCGGAGGTCGGACCGCCCATCGACCCCAATGTCCGTCGGCACGCCCAACAGGGGCTGTCGAGAAACTACCGAGCACCAAGGGCGACGTGGCGATGCCGCGATCATCGAGGTCACTCAGGAAGGGCGGAACTGAATGACAACCAAGGCTGGTCTTATTGATCAGATTCTCGGACTTTGTCCCAATGACGATTTAGAAGAACTCCAACGGCTCACCTGGGAGTTGGTGAGTCACCGAGATAGTCCAGATTCCGAGCGCTTTCGATTCGAGACGACCCAAGACCGCTGCATTCCCGGCTACAGCAGTGAGCTATTGCCGACCTGGAACCGAATACTCGTCACAGGCGGCACCGGGTGCGTCGGTCATTGCGTCCTCAAGCATCTCGTCGATGATCTCCCTGACGCGAATTTCCTTTCGGTAGCCCGGCGACGTCCCGCCACCCATTCCCGTCTGGACCGTGTGACCTACGTCTCCGGGGATGTTCGCAACTCGCCACGGATGACGGAACTCATGCTGGACTTCCGCCCAGACCTGGTCATTCACCTCGCAGCTCAGAGGAATCCCGCCCTCGCTGAACAGTGGGTGGACCAGACCGTGTCCACCAACAACCTCGGTACTCAGGTTGTTCTCGATGCGGCCGGAGCGGCAGGGGTGGGATCCATGGTGGTTGCCAGCACCGGAAAGGCCGTCCGCTTCTTCACCGGGGACGTCTACGCAGCCACGAAGAAACTGGTCGAGTACCAGGCGGCCATGGCCGCCAAGAAATACGAGGGCATGAAGGTGAGCTGTGCCCGGTTCACCCACGTCGTCGACAACAGCTTGGTTGCACAAAACATCCTCAAATGGATCGATGGCGATGAACCCATCCGCCTCCATTCCCCTCTCGTTCAGCTCCCCGTGCAATCAGCGCTCGAATGCTTTCAATTGCTCATGGTTGGGGGAATCGTGGGCGAATCGGGTCGGTCACGGATCGTGGCTCTCCGGAACCTTGGTTGGCCACCCATTGATCTGCTCGAACTGACGCTCGACTATCTCGCCGCAGCTCCTCGCTCGTTGGCTCCTATCGTCTTCACCGGGTACCCACCTGGTTATGAGGCCGAGGCCTACCCAGGCACCTACGATCCGATGAGCGCCGGGAGAGGTGAGCCCGCTCCTGAATTGTGCCGACGCCATGTCTGCCGCCCCGACGCCTGTACTCGGTCCGTCTGTCGATTTCTTCGAGATGGCCGACGCTTCGTCTGACGACTTGGACGATTGTCTTTCGAAGCTGATCGTCGCCTGCCGAGTGAAGAAGGACGATCGGGTGATCGGAGAGCTGCTTCGCGCCGCTTCTGAATCACAGTTGCAGCATTCGATGGAGCAACTTGATCCCGAGCGGATACGACGGATCCACCGTCTCGGCCTCCGACACAATCCGCTGGTTGATGATCATGCGTTCATCCATCAGCGACTCGAAGAGCTACTCAGCACCGGACCGGTCGCTCTCGTATAGCTTCTGGGTCCCAACTCACTGGGTACCTACTGGCAGCGTTGATGGCAACCACTGGTCGGTGCCGTTGCGCCGACGATGAGGATGGCCATCGGTTGGGAAAGAGTTACCCGATACCGTCGAGCCTGATCCTTCGCCGCTCCCCTAGGCGCGGTCACCCGTGGACGACTGTGTCGACGCAGTGTCACTCGCCGCCTCGGGAGACCAAGGAAGCTCTATGGAACCGCGTACTGAGCGGAGGTCGACGCCCCAGCGTCAATCGCTCCTATTTTGATTGTCTCCGGCTCGAGCCATGAGCGAGCGCCCGCTGTTCATCGATTTCGCGGGCGAATGCCATTGCCCTAACCCGCTCCTCCTCCGACAGCACTGGCTCGGAGTCTGAGGTGCGATCTCCAGCGAACGGACACACTTTGGTGGACTCGTCGCAGCGGGCTTTCGCGCACGTGTAACACAACGTGTTGAGACGATTCTCGAACGCGTACTCTTGCGGCCGCTTGATCACTCGCCCGCAATGGCAAACCAGCAGAACCGTCATTTCTCGATTATCCCGCATCCGCGCAAAAAAGCCACGTCACCCTTACCAACTCCTTAGGAGGTGCTCTACCCAACCCCGACGGCGCGCCAAACCGTCGCCTCAAGCCCATTCTGCAACCCACACTTGCTACTTGCACCGAAGCCCTGGCAGTACGACCCCGGCCTGCGATTCACTCAGCACTCCAGCTCATCGGAGCCGAACTTGTCAGACTTTCGTGTGAGGAGCGTTCGTGTGCCACCGCACGGAACGATGTCGATGCCCGAACGCGTCGCCGCAGCGCCGCTGCATACCTCCGCACCCGAACATGCCGGAGAATTTCAAGACACGGTCGATGGCTAGTGTGATCCCCACGGGATCCGGTGAATCAGCATGGGTGTAGGTACTGCACAGGCCTCTTGCTTATTCAGCTACCCCTCCGTCGCCAGCATTCGATGCGGCCCACGAGCTCGTCACGTGTCAGCATCGAATGTTTGAGATCCCGGATCATTGGTGAAGCGGGAGGTGTGCGCCGAGATGCTTCCACGGAGGCTCGTTGGAGTTGGTTCCGCTGCGCACTGTCTCTTCGCAACAAGGGCCCAGCCGTATCGCACTGCCCGGTTACTCTGGCGGCGCGGTAAGATCTGGTCGAAGGACCATGATCGACCGAAGGCCGGTGGGAGATATCTCGTGACATCGGCAGGGAATGGGCGTCCTGATAGTCAACCGGGTTTGGATCGGACCGCGAACGCGCAGCCTGAAATTCCCTTTGACCAAGACCGAGTACGACTCGATCTATTCAAAGGTTCCGAGGCTTTCGGTCGAGGTCCTGCTGACGGATGACCGCGGCGCGATCTTCATGACCAAGCGGGCCATCGAACCCTGTACGCAGTGGTGCGTGCCAGGCGGCACCGTTTACTACGGAGAGACGTTGTTGGAGGCAGTCCGGCGAGTCGGCCGACGGGAACTGAACATCGACATCGAGACGGCAGAGTTTATTGGTTACCTTGAGTATCGAAGCCATTACGAGCAGGGCATCGACTCACTAGTGGCACTGATGTTTCGCGTTGATAGATTTCGTGGTGAACCCGAACACAATGTGGAGGCGTCTGCGTCGGGCTGGTTTACGGAGATCCCGGACGACATACACCAGGACATTGATCGGTTTCTGCTTGATCGTGGATTGATCGATGCGGGCTCTGCCCCAGATCCAAGATCAGGGGCGTCGTGATCCTCGGTGCACTGCGGGCGGAGGGTCAGACAGCGACGGGCCAGCACACGATGCCGTCGGTGGCGCGAAGCATCTCCAGGAAGTGACCGCGCCCGCGCCGGCCAATGCGGAACCACTCCGTCCTGAGCAAGTGATGGAAGGCCCCTGGGGGCAGCCCCATGAAGCTGGACGCTTCGATGACCTGGCTCGAGTGGGCCGCCACGGCCATCAGCTTGCGCTCGAGCTGACCGGTTACGTCCACGGTCACGAGCGTGGACCCGCTCTCAACGCCCAACTGCTGGGTGAGCGTCCCCGGCCAGCGGTCAGCGACCAGGCCGCGTTCGACCAACTCCCTGCGTAGCCGGCGGAGGAGCGCTTCGGTCGAGCGTGGACTCGTACAACTCACACGAGATGCCGTCGACACTGCGAGCGGCGATTTCGTGAACTCGCACATGGTCGACGTGTCCGTAGATTCCATTGTCGTCGTAGCTGGTGACCGCCACCGCGTCCTCCTCGACGAGAATCTGCCGGACCGCCGCCGCCGCTTCGTCGACGTGGATGGCGGCCAGGGTCCCCGACCGCAGCCCACGAGCGGAGGCGATCCCGGTGTTCCGGTTACGCCCGGTCAGTTCCTCGCAACCGGAATCTCCATAGCCAAGAAATTCGACGCGCTCCACACCGAGAATGGCTGCCGCGGACCAGGGTCTCCGCACGTCGGTAAGCCCGCAGATCGGAAACTCCGCCCCCCGGCGACTGGCCCCGATCACCCTCCGTGGCCACGATCAGCACGACACGCCATCCGGCCTGTACCGCCCGCACGATGGTGCCGCCAGTGAAGATTGCCTCGTCGTCGGGATGGGCGTGCACGGTCACCAAGACCGGTCTCACAACCGGACCGCCTTTCGGTCCGACCACGCCCGCCACGCCTGGAACCCTCCTTCAAGATCGGCCGCGTGCTCGAAGCCGAGGTCGGAGAGCGACGCAGCCGCCAGACTCGAGGCGTACCCTTCCGAGCAGACGACCACGATCCACTGGCTGTGGTCACGAACCTCGGGGATTCGATGGCCGCCAAGAGGATCGAGCCGCCACTCAAGTACGTTCCGCTCCACCACGATGGCTCCCTCAAGGTCGCCCTCCGCACGGCGAGCTGTCTCACTGCGGATGTCGACGACGAGGCCCCCTGAATCCTGCAGGGCGCGGAGCTGAGCCGGTTGCACCCGGCGGATGCGCCGACGTGCCTGGGCGAGAAGGTCATCGACACGCTGCGTCATCCGTCCTGCAGTCCTTTTCGCTTGGCCTCGGTGCGGATCCCTTCCAACCGGTGGCCCTCACGCCATTCAAAGTGGGTCATGGCGTGGAGAACCTGAGAGTCAGCCCGGTTACCAAGTGCACGCCTTGCGCCGCAGCTGGAAAAGCCCCGGACATCCTGCGGGCCGAATACCACGTGCTGACCGCGTGGTTGCTGCTTCCCCTCTGCCTCCGGGCGACCATTGACGATCGGAAGTTCGACATGCAGGCTCCTTCTTTGGCCGGAAGGAGCTGCTACAGGCGCCCTCATGCCGTGGAACGGGCAAGCGACCGAACGACCTTCGTCACCGTAGTAAATCGATAGGAATAGTAGTAAAACGAGGCAGGCGTGCACCTGTCAAGCCTTTCCGTAGGGTGCTCACCGTCCGTGGCCGTCAAGGCCGGCGTACCGGCAAAGGCCCTCGCGCTCCCCCACGGCTGGAACCGTGGACACACGCCGACCGATGGCCCGAACCGATCCCTCCGACCTCAGGCCAGGGCGATGGAATCGAGATTTAGCCCACCCTGATCGGACGACTCGACGCTGCAGACGACAAGATTCGTGCCGGTCGCCATGGTCAGCCTGACCGGCACGGTCTGCCAGGAAGTCCAGGCCGGTGTGCTCGGTACGTGGAGGGTGGCCGACCCGTGGGGATGGCCGGTCATGGGGTCGAGGGCCCGAACGGTCAGTGTTGACGGGCTGCCTGTGGAGTTGGCGACGCGGAACAGAATTCGGCGACTGCCGCCACTGGGCACTGAGATGGCCACGGCCACACTGCTTCCTTCGGTATCGAGACCGGTGACATAGCCCATGCCCTTGTGACCGCCAAAGGTGTTCTCGAATCGGGCCGATCCTGTCCAGGCCCCGACCTCGGCCTGATAGTGGGCAGGGCCTTGCGGCACGACCGACAAGAGAACCGAGGCGTGAGGCACCAGGGGTACCCGGAAGCTGGTCATCGTCCCCAAGTCCTCGTGAGCCCAAAGGTCACGTACGGCTGCCGGGCCGGTGAAGCCGAGGGTGGAGGTGAAGTCGATTGACTTGGTTACGGTGCCCGGGCCGTCCTGTCGGTTGAACAATGCCACCGCCCAGCTGCCGTCGGGTAGCTGGCCAATCCATCGCTCGGGATCGCGGCTGGAGGGGTCGTACTCGAATCCGTGACTGTTATTGAAGACCGGTTTACCGACCAGTCCAGCCTTTCGCAAGGCGAGCGCCTCCTGATTCTGGAAGAGATGGGCGCTGTCACCGATTGTGTCGAAGCGGTCGGCGATGGCGATCGGGGCACCGGCCATGGTGAAGAGATTGATCGCGCTCTGGCACTCGCCGTCGTTGGCGAACGTTCGAATGAGCAATGGGTCACCGTCGAGGGTCACCTGTCCGCGGCCGGAGATGTCGGCAAAACCAGTGAACCCCAGGAACGGGTTGTTCCACTGGGACCACTCGGGCTGCCACGTCTGGCGGCCCTCGCTCAAGTCGTACCAGGTGCCGAAGCTGGCGTCGTTGTCGATCCGGACGAGGTCGCCAAATTGACGTTCCCCGGACCCGTGGTCGAACAAGTTGGGCATAACGAGACTCAGCTTCATGTCGCCCGCCGCCTCTCGCATCCACTCAAGCGCTTGCAGATACGAGTCGCGGCCGTGGGCAACCCCCACCGTGCCCTCGCTCTGATCGAACCCCACCTCATACCAGGCCAGAAAGTCGATCCGAAGGAAGACGGCACCGAGCTGGTGGAAGTACTCGACGTAGCCCTTTACATACTCCTCGGCACCGTCGCGGGTGGTGTCCACCCACTGGAGGAGCCCGCCTCCGTCGAAGTAGTCCCCGGGGTTGACGATGTCGGCCACCTTGATATCGGGTCGGCCAACGACTGTGACGGACGGATTCGTGACCGCCGATCGGGTGGCCCACAAGGGGTTGTAGTACACCCCGAGCTCGAGGCCCTTGGACTTCAAGTAGTTGGCCCACCAAGCCCAGTCGTGCTCCCAGTCGTCGGCCTGGCTCAGGATGTATCCGTGCGGCGTTATCCGTTGTGTGTTGTCAATCCAACCGTCGGTACAAACCATTGTGTAGCCGTAGTCGCGGAAGGTCGTCGCTACCCAGTCGACGTTGGCCTTCCATACATCCTCAGGTATGAGGGTGTTCGTGAAGAACTCGTAGCCGTAGGTGCTCCAGTAGAGGGGGCCCGCTCCGCCAGGGCGGAACGCAGTTGCCGTCGCTTGTTGGTCCGAACCAGTGATAGAAGGTCCGGCGCTTCCCGATGTCGTCGCCGCCCCCGCCGTATCGGAACCGGTCGCCGTCGCCACCAGACCGGCGAGCACGGCACCTCCACCGCCCTTCAGCAGCTCACGTCGCGTCGGCACCCGATCAAACCCCCTGTCTCGACTTCTCGGGGAATACCGTAGCCAGACGGCTGTCCCAGGCACTCGGACCGACCCCTCCAGCGTTTCGTCCAACACCTATTGCACTGACTTACCCGGCACACGCGCATCTCGGTCAATACGCCGGGATGGCGAGCCAAGGTTGAGTATTCCCCGCACATGCGCCCTCCAGCGTTCGGAGGATCAACCTGATGGCACCTGCCAGTGGACCAGATCGGTACTTCGGGCCACACCAATCTCGGCGTGGCCCCACCCGTCGAACTGGGTGAGCTCGTCGCTACCGGCATAGAGCAGGTAGTAGTAACCGCCTGGTAGCGAGCTCGCGTTACAGAGGAAGGCAGAGTTGGCGTGCTCAAACCCGACACTCGAGATACCCGGTCCACTGTTGAACGCCTCGGACGGGACTTGCAACTGGTATCCGTGGCTCCAGCGAAGCCACCCCGAGGCGAAGGCAGGATTGCCAGTCAGCGTGAACAGCCACGGTTGGTCGAGATTGTTGGACGTGGCCACCAGGCGCCAGGCCCCGGCTGCTTTTACGAACTCGTAATTCTCGACTGTGCCATTATCGACTTCAATATCCGGTCTTCCGAGCAGGCGCCAGGGTCCCTGCGGTAGCCCGGTCGTCGAACGGGCGATCTCAAACACATCGGGCTGAGTCGGTGATGAGAATTTGAATCCGACGAGCAGCTCATGACCGGTGAAGACGAAAGCTCCGTCGATCATTCGGTCCCCGGCAGCCGGGGCCAGAGACTGGGCCAAGGGGTGGGGAGCTGACCAGGTACTCAAGTTCGACGAGGCCCGGTAGAAGAGCCGCGCCTGGTCATCCGACGGCGACGACGCTCCCGGGTCGGACTGGTAGGTGACCAGATACCCGGTTGGAACCCGGACGATGTCCGGGGAAGCAACTCCGAGCACCCCCTTCTGGAGTGGCCAAGGATCGGGCGGCGACCAGTGCGTCATGTCAGTACTGGTGGCCGTCGCGATATTCCAACGGATGCCCCCAGGTAGCGACGGATCGTCGGTCACATAGCTGAAGAGCATGTGCCATCGACCGCCAGCCCAGATGATGGCCTCATCCTTCACCCCTCCCGTCGGTTCAGAGAGAATCGGGTTGCGAGGCGCGACCAGTCGATGATTGGTTGCGGGGACGGCGTAGCGATGCATGCGTGGCCGGCTCCATCGCCCAGAGCCTGAGCACTGAGCAGGGGGGAGATGGATAGAGCCCCGGACGTGGGTGGCGAACCACTGGCGGCTGCGCTGCAGCCGGCAAGCAGTGCAGCTGACAACACGACCGAGCACGCCTGCAACCAGCTTGGACGAAAGCGCTTCACCGCGCAGCTGGACCCGGGCGCCCGAGCCTCTTGTCCCACGTCCGCCACAAATAGATCTGGTCTTGCGGAAGTGCCCTCGGCATGCCGGAGCAATCAAATCCGTTCCAGCATTTGCCCGTCGAAGAGGGGGGCGATCGAAAAGTCGACAACATCGGCTTGCATCTCGGCATCGGTCGGACGCAGCGAGGACTCGGGGTCACTGGCCGCTTCGAGGATGGATCGAAGGAGTCCGGCATCGCTCGACGAGTTGAGGAAGACTCCCGGGCGTGACAGCACCCAGCGCACCGCTCTCGTCAGCGCCGGTTGCTCCCTGAGAGGTTCATACCAGCTGAAGTGGGATCTGCTGTTGTCGGTCCAACGACGCCGGGCTACCGACTTAATCGTCTGCACCGCGATCCGCTGCTCGGCGCATCGTTGCAACAGCAACTCGGCATCTCGTCGATATCCGTCGTTCTGCCAAAGGCTGAAGTTGTAAGGAAGAAGCACCGAATCGAAATCGAACCGATCGATGCTTCGGAGGTGCATACCGGCGATGCGGAGGCCATGACCCGTCACCCCGACAAACCGAACGAGTCCCTCGTCCCGGGCTTGGACCAAACTCTCGACCGCTCCGCCGGCCCTGTGTGCCGTTTGCCACTCCTCTTCCTCGACCAGATTGTGCAGCTGGATCAGGTCGATCTGATCGACACCGAGGCGTGTGAGGCTTCGCTCAAGACTGTCCCGTGCGCCGCGCCCGGTCCGTTCATCCGTTTTCGTGGCCAGGAAGAAGCGATCGCGGTGGCGAGTCAGCCAAGGGGCAATGCGCAACTCGGACTCTCCATAAGAGGCGGCGGTGTCGATATGGTTCACACCAAACTCGAGGAGCGTGTCGAGAACGGCATCGGCCCGATCCTGTCGCATGGTCCCGAGCGCCGCCGCACCGAATAGCACCCTGGTGCTGCGATGGCCGGTCCGTCCGAACTCTACGAGCTCCAGCACGATTCCGAATGCTAGCGGTCTCCCCCATCCGGACCAGCGGCAACGAGGAGACCACCTGTGAAAGCAGCTGGATCATCGACGCGAGCAACACTTCCGGACACCTTGTAATCGCCAGACGGCTACACCGACACCGTCTCGACGCCTACATCGATCAGCTTCTGGAACCCGGGAAGGGCCGCGGCAAGCGCATCACGATCGGCTCCAGACAAGGCGGATAAGTACCCACTCAACAGCGAAGAGCGGGCGTCAGTAATTGCTTGCAGGACGTCTCGACCCTTCGGAGTGAGCTCGACCATGACGGCCCGACGGTCGGAAACGTCGACCCGACGCACAACCCAACCTTCATCCTCCATTGTGTTGATGAGCCCAGTGCACGTCGGCTGTCGTACCCCTTCGAGCTCGGCCAGGTCGGTGATCCGCTGTGGCCCCAGATCGCGAAGCGTGCCCAGCGCCAACGCCTGCGTCAGGCTCATCTCCCTCGGCAAGATCGTTCGTCGCAGAAAGGAGTACAGCCGAGCGAGGACTGCTCCAAGCTCCTCTGCCAGTTCCCGCTCACCAGTGACGGGACGCGTATTCATAGGAACACTATATAGTGAGTTGATCTGAACCGATGGCGTTCCCGAGCCCAGGAGCGAAGCGATGACGAAGACCGTGATGCTCGACTCGGCGGACGGCCCAGATGCCCCTCTTCGACGCCCAACCCCAAGGGCCCGCCCGAGGCGCGGTCGTGGTCGTCCAGGAGGCATTCGGCGTGAACGATCACATCGAGGACGTCTGCCGACGCTTCGCCGCCGGCGGCTACCGGGCAGTCGCTCCCCACCTCTTCCACCGCAGCGGTGATCCGGTGCTCGACTATTCGAACATCGAGAAGGTCATGCCGCACATGGCCGCGCTCACCGAGACGGGCCTCCTTGACGACCTCGACGCCACGGTGGCGTACCTCAACTCGGCCGGGTTCGAATCACTCATCCATCGGGGTGGTGGGCTTTTGCATGGGTGGAACCGTCACCTTCCGGGCTGCCGTTGGCTATTCCCTAGGCGGAGCGGTCACCTTCTACGGAGGCGGTATCCAAGACGGACGGTTCGGCATGCCGTCACTCATCGAACTCGCCCCGGGGCTCTCGACCGCCTGGCTCGGGCTCTTCGGCGACATGGACCAGGGCATCCCCATCGAGGAGGTGGAGGCTCTTCGTGAGGCGGTCGCGACCGCACCAGTTCCGACCGAGGTCGTCCGCTACCCAGATGCTGACCACGGCTTCCATTGTGACGCCCGACCCTCCTACAACGAAGCCGCCGCCAAAGATGCCTGGCAACGCACCCTCGATTGGTTCGGTCAGTACCTCACGCCTGCCGTCATGACCGTTGGCCAACTGACATCTCCCCTCGCCGGGCCCGGCGACCTGGCCGAGCCCGATCGATACAAATGGATCGCGTTGTCGAACACCACGCTCGGCATCCTGATGGTGACGATCAACCAATCCATCTTGCTCATTTCCCTGCCGGACATCTTCAGGGGGATCCAGCTCCAGCCACTTGCTCCTGGCAACACGTCCTATTTCCTGTGGACCTTCATGGGCTTTCTGCTGGTGACGGCGGTCCTGGTTGTGAGCCTGGGTCGAGTCGGAGACATGTACGGCCGGGTTCGGATGTACAACCTCGGGTTCGCAATATTCACCGTCTTTTCCATACTTCTGTCGGTGACGTGGATGACCGGCGCAGGCGCGGCCCTGTGGATCATCCTGATGCGAGTTGGCCAGGGTGTCGGCGGAGCCTTCCTCTTTGCCAACGCCAGTGCCATCATCACCGACGCCTTCCCGCCTCACGAGCGGGGCAGAGCCATGGGCATCAACGGCATGGCCCTCGTGACCGGATCCTTCATCGGGCTCATCCTCGGGGGGCTCCTCGCCCCCATAGAGTGGCGCCTCGTCTTCCTGGTCTCGGTGCCCTTCGGCCTTTTCGGGACAGTGTGGGCCTATCTCAAGCTCAAGGACAACGGGGTTCGGGAGCACACCACGATTGACTGGTGGGGAAATACCACCTTCGCCGTGGGGTTGATCGCGGTGCTCATCGGGGTCGTCTACGGCTTACTTCCTTATGGTGGCCATACCATGGGCTGGACCAGCCCGTTCGTCCTGGCCTGTTCCCTCGGGGGCTTGCTGGTGCTCGGAATCTTCGTCGTCATCGAAGCGACGGGTCGAAAACCCGATGATCCGCCTCGATCTCTTCCGCATTCGCGCCTACGCCACCGGTGTTATCGCCTCGTTCCTCTCGGCGATGGGTCGTGGGGGCCTGCAGTTCATGCTCATCATCTGGCTGCAGGGCATCTGGTTGCCACAGCACGGTTACAACTTCGCCCGAACCCCACTATGGGCGGGAATCGCCCTCGTGCCGCTCACCGTCGGGTTTCTCATCTCCGGTCCGGTCTCCGGAATCCTCGCTGACCGGTATGGAGCCAGAGGGATCGCAACAATCGGGCTGGGTGGGTCCGTCATGTGTTACCTAGCCCTCGAAGCCCTTCCGATGGATTTCAACTATCTCGATTTCGCCGCCATCCTCTTCTTCTTCTCGATTTTCGCCGGCATGTTCACCACACCCAATCAGACCGCGATCATGAACAGCCTGCCGCCAGACCAACGAGGGGCAGGTGCGGGCATGAATGGAACGTTCATGAACTCGGCCCAAGTGCTCTCGATCGGCATCTTCTTCTCGATCGTCACCTTGGGCCTTGTATCGTCGCTTCCCAGTCACCTGGCCCAAGGGCTCATCGCTCAAGGGGTACCGGTCGACCAAGCTCAGAGGGTCGCCCACCTGCCCCCGATCGGATCACTCTTCGCTGCTTTTTTGGGCTTCAATCCCATCCAGACCGAAGTCCCCCATCATGTCCTGGCGGCACTCGGACCGGCTCGGGAGAGTTACGTCACCGGTCGGACATTCTTTCCAAAGCTGATCTCATCGTCGTTCCAGGTCGGACTCCGGCTGGCTTTCGACTTCGCTGCTGCCATCACCTTGGTGGCCGCCGTGGCCTCGTGGCTGCGTGGCGACAAATACATTCACGCCGAGAGCTCCCTGGGTGACGAGGTGAGCGAGGGCCTGCTCGACGTGGGCCAGCTGGCTTCGGCTGAAGTGGGCGCCGGGGTCCTCGAATGAGTCCCGGTTCGACCGGCGAGCGCCGCAACAAGTAGTCCTGCATCGGCTTTCTAGCTATGCCCGGCGATTGATACGTGACGTCTCAGTCCTGCTGCTTAACCGATCTCAGTGATAGAGGGGCCAACGAGGGTCGCAGTCTGATGGTCGACATCGCCTCGTCGACGTTCAGCATGACCCTCCTGAAAGCTTCAAACGCGGCGGTCGACGCAATGGGATTGACCTGGTCATCGCCGTGACTGTGAAACGACACGTGGAGAAATGAATCGTCGGCAAGTCGCAGGACGAAGTAGCTGACACTGTCCGCGAACTGCCGACTGCACAACGCGTTCCACTTCGTTGCCCCGAACGGAGACCTAGGAAGGCGCCGGCGTTGCAGGGCGACATCCTCAGCGGGGTTACGAGACGCCGCTGGCGCTCGTAACCAAGAGATGATGGAACACATCTCGGTAGGCTCGCCATGGGCTCTCCTCGGCATAGGAGATGAAGTGCTCGGCACAAAACGATCGGACCAACCCGCGGGCCCGACGGAGATTTCCTCGTGGCATTGCCGGAAACAGGTGATGCTCGATTTGGCTGTCCAGCCCACCGAACAAGAAACTGGTGAAAGGAGTTCCATTCAAGTTGCGCGAGGTGAGCACCTGTTGGCGAAGGAACCCGACAGTGGCAGTCATCTCCCGCGTCGGCATTCCAACATGATTGGTCAGGAACGTCGCCCCGAAATAGAAACCAAGAAACGACTGCGTCACCGCAATGAACGCCAATGCGCGGAACGGGTCCAGCACGAAGAACGGGCCGACGAAGAATATGGAGAAGTGAACTGCTAGGAGGGCACCTTCGACGTAGGCCATTCGATCTCGGCGACGCAGCAACGAACGGAAGCTCGCTTGGTGCATATTGATGGCCTCAAGGAACAGAAGCGGTACCAGAAAACCGACCTGCATACGAGCCAGCTTCTCGCCCAATCCGGTGCGCTGCACCATCTGCTCACGCGTATAGACCAGCGCGCCGGCAGCAATATCAGGATCCCTACCCGGTTGATTTGTGTGGGCGTGGTGGCGACTGTGTTTGTTGAGCCACCACCCAAAGCTGAATCCGACGATCAGGTTGCTCAGGATCACGCCGATCAGATCATTTTGTCGGCGCCGGCGACTCAGCTGGCGATGTCCGGCATCGTGACCGATGAATCCAAGCTGCGCCAGAACGAAGGCCAACCCGATGGCAACTGCCAAGTTCCACCAGCTGTCACCGAGGATGACTGCCATGACAATAAGCACACAGAGGGCTCCGAGGGTAGCGGCGATCCTCACTACGTAGTCTCCGCGTCGCCTGGCCATCAGCCCAGCATCGCGAACTCGACGCGATAGCTCGGCGAAGTTCTCCCGGCAGCTCGCCTCATCAAGCTCGTCGCCGGTGTTTCGTTGCTCCAGTTGATCTAGTCGCCGTTGCATGCAATGCCTTTCGATCCGTGCCAGTTGAGATTGCGGTCGCCAACCAATCCGCCGGGCGTAACTCTTGGTGACCCGACAACGCTGGGACTGTTCAAGGGACAAACCCTTTTGTTCATTCGGATCGTTTTCATGACCACAGCCTGAACTGCCAGGATCCGGTGCTCTGCCGGTCCGAGGACGATGATCCCGACAACCCCGCCATTTCGGCTCCACCGAGCATCTCGCCTTCGAGTCAGAGAGAGATGATTCGGTCGAGCTTGGCAAGGTTGGCCCCGAGGGGCCCCGTAGCCCTGACCTCAGCCTCCCGTAGGAGCCTTGCCACCCCAAGATGGCTGTTGGGCTGCGCCGCCTCGTCCCCTCTACAAAGGGGGCGGCCGAAGCTTCAGGGGGGCTTGCGAGAAGCCGCTCGGATGGCATGGCGCTCCCTCAGAGAGATCGGTCCGCTCAAAGGGGAGTTCGGCCAGCTCCTGGGGCGGCCGTTCTTGCAGCCGCCCCTAGTCTCACTTCCAGGTGGGCAACATCAGGTTATCTCGGTTTGGACCCTACCGACACGACCAAGCCATCCCCTCGATCGATGGTGGGTGCGCTCCGAAGGCCGCCTTGCTCGATGCCAACGGACGTGATGGCATTCCCCAGCTGTCGCCGCAGCTGTCGAGCGGGGCCAAAGTCTCTCCCTGAGACGGAATGAACGTAGACGCTGGGGTTGTCGATGCTTGGCCTGACGACCACCAGAAATCGATTCGTCGGAAGGACGCTCTATGACGCGTTACGAATGGCACCTTTGTGAGTCAGGTGAGCATTAACTGATCGCCAAGCGTTTGCAACGCCCACGTATGTGGGTATCAACCCATTGTTCCACGACGAGGGGAGACCCGGTGGTTGGTGGCTTAGTAGCAAGCATTGTCACATTCGCGGTGGGGCAATTCTCGATTTTTCTCTCACTACAAATCCGGATCAGCACGGATTCGATCTTCATACCGTCGGAGTGATCCTGATGATCGTCGGCGCTGTTGGCGCAGTCTTTTCCCTTGTTGGACTGCTGAGTTCCGGCTTTCGGCGCCATCGCACCGTTGTTGACGATGGCAGAGGAAACGTCATCCGTAGAGAAGACACCTACGTCTAGAGCAAAGAACGCCCCTTTCCGCAAGGCAGCGGCCAACAGGGCAAGCAGGATCAAGACGAACCGCGAAGAGGTGGGCCGCCCCGCCAGTCGGAACTTGTCGAGCGTCAAGAAGCGAGCTCGAGTACGACGGCCGGGCCAACAAGGCCCCAGTAAATCTGATTGGGAGCGACATGCTCCGGTACGCCTGCAGCGTGCTGTTGTCGATGGCCTCCTACGGAATCCTCAAGGTGGCCGAGCCTTCGACATATTCCGAGTCTCGGCGTCCTTGCTGGAGGGGCATAAGTTGCTCTAGAGTAACGGTTACCTATGAGTAACCAATCCGCAGGACCTGTCTTCAACGCACTCGGCGAACCGGTCCGACGGCGCATTCTCGAGCTTCTGCATGAAGGCCCGCTCCCGGTAGGTCAGCTGGCTGACCGTTTGCCAGTGGGTCGCCCAGCGGTGAGCAAACACCTCAGGATCTTGAGCGACGCCGGACTCGTCGACCACCGAAGTGCCGGAACCCGAAATCTCTACGCATTGGCTCCCGATGGCCTCATCGCTGCGCAGAAGTGGCTCGTGGGTGTCTGGGACAGCGTCCTTGGTTCGTATGCCGCCGAAGTCGAGCAGTTCGATGCACAGAGGAATCGGAAACCGCCAGCTCAAAGACGAGGGGGTCATCGGTGAGCCCAGTGAGTCCAATCCACCGAGAGGTGATCGTCAGGGGTGACCCGGCGTTGGCATTCGAAGTCTTCACGGAGCGCATCAACCATTGGTGGCCCGTTGCAGAGCTCAGCGTTCATGGAGAGGGAGGCTCAGTCTCGATTGTTGAGAACGAGATCGTCGAGCGGTCCAAAACGGGAGCCGAAGCGGTGTGGGGCACAATCACACGGTGGGAGCCAGCCGTCGCCATTGCGTTCACCTGGCATCCAGGCCGTGGCGTGGAACGGGCGAGCCACGTTGCGATCACCTTCACCGCGGTGGACGACGGCACTCTCGTGACACTCGAGCACAGCAACTGGGAAGTGTTCGACGACCCAACCGGAGCTCGAGGCGAGTACGAACGCGGTTGGCCGGGGGTCCTCGACCACTATCGCGCACAGTTCGGCCCAGAAGTCGAAGGCGGGCAGAGCGAAACGAAGGACCTCAGTGAGGACACGTGGGTGGCGCTATTGCATAGCCCGGGTCCCGCCGCACCCGCCGACCACTCTCTGTACGAGGACCCTCATTTTGCCGAACACCTTGCCTTTCTGGCACGAATGCGTGAGGAGGGTCACCTCGTCGCCGCCGGTCCCCTGATGGATCGACCTGGCGATGGAATGACCATCTTGCGCTTATCCGGTTCCGATCAGCTCGATCAAGCGAAGCGGCTGGCGACAGAAGAGGACACCAGCGTGGCTTCTGGCTTCTTTACAGTGACGGTTCGACCTTGGAACGTCATGCTCACTGGATAGTGAATGAACTGAACGGAAGGGCAACCTTCGTCCGTTGTAGCGCCTGAACTCGAGATCGGGTCGGATTCGATGGAAGTCAGATCGAGCGGCGCATGTTGGTCGAGGGGTCGATGCGGGCGGTCGTTTGGCCTGTCTTTGGTTCTCGCTACTTGTCACCTGACGGTTGTACCGTCGGCGTGACTCGGTAGCGGAGGTAGAGGAAGCTCTCCTCCTCGAGTATGTGAGCGATGCTGAGGATTGGAGAGACTTTGCCGGTGGCGGGAGTGAAGATTCCTCTCGGGTGGCTACTAGGACTCATGAGGGGTGCGATGGTGAGGCACAGCTCATCGATGAGTTGGGCGCGGAGCATCTCGGTATTCAAGGTGGGACCGCCTTCGCACAACAGAATCTTCACGCCGAGGTTTCGGAGTTCGCTCAGGGCGGCAGGAAGGTCGACCATCCCGTTTCCGGCGGTGATCACCGCAGCCGACTGTCGAGCTTGGCGCAACTGACGGCGGTCAGTGTCAGCGGGAAGCAGAAGTATGGGCGGCGGGTCAGCGTCAACAAAGAACGGCGTGTCCCAGTCGAAGTTCACCGAACGGGAGACCACGACGACCGGCGGTTTTCGTGTCTGCCCGCGGGCCAACCGGTCGGCCTGGGCCTGCGGGCTGGTTCGGACGGGCCCGTACTTCTCCACTCGTAGGGTGGCCGCTCCTACCAGGACCGCGTCGGCCAGGTCCCGTAAGTACAGGAAGATTGCCCGGTCAGTTGGGCTGCCTAACGCCGCGGTCACTCCGTCCACCGCGGTGGCACCGTCGAGGCTGGTCACCATGTTCAGCACCACGTAGGGACGGCCGTCGGGCGACCGCCGATCATCGTTGCCATAGAGGCTCAGAGCCTCGACCGGTCTCGCTGGAGGAGGCAACACCCGCTGCACGACCACCCTGGCACCTTTCGCTGAGCCGAACCTAGCTGTTGACCTACCCTGACGAAATGGAGCCCAAGGATGCCTTCCATACGCTTGTCTCCGGGATCGACTACCCGATGTTCATCGTCACCGCTAGCTGCCGTGGTGAGCGGGCCGGGTGCCTGGTCGGATTCGTCACCCAGGCCAGCATCTTCCCTCCCCGAATGATCGTGATGCTCTCGAAGGCGAACCGTACCTATGAGGTCTCCCAGGGTGCAGACCGGCTGGTCGTGCATTTCCTCCACCATGGCAACGAAGACCTGGCCACCCTGTTCGGCGAAGAGACAGGTGACGAAGTGGACAAATTCGCAGTCTGCGATTGGCAAGAAGGTCCGGCCCACGAAGTCATACTTCTCGGCACTCGGGGATGGGTAAGCGGAATGATCCTTGCCCGTCACGACGCCGGTGACCACGTCGCACACCTCATCGATGTCACCGTCGCCGCCACTGACACACCCGGCGCTCAGCTCGCCTTCCAAAGCGTTATCGACATGCAGCCCGGTCATCCCGCCTGATCTACGACGCCTTATCGAACCAATTCTGAACGTTTCAGCGCCCAGGAGATCTTCCCGAGCGGTCGAGGTTTCAGTCTTGGACGGTCGTCGTCCTTCGGCTCCCCGAGTCGTGCACGCGAAGAGATGGAAACCGATCAGGCTTCGTACCGGGTGCGCTTTCGCAGGCGGCGAGCCTCACCGCGACGATGGCGGAGAGGTTTGGTTTCGATGTCGCTCACTGAATAGCACTGGGTGCGCTCAGCGGCCCAGCGCGTTCTGCAAGTCGCGGACATGCTCTTGAGTCTGCTCGAGCAGTGGTCGGAGGGCTTCCGCCACATCGGCCAGTCCGAGCTCGTTGGCTCCGGCAAAACGTTCCCGGTAACGCTCGAGCTGATTCTCCTCGAGTGACAGGTCGGCTTCGAGCGCAGACTTCGAGTCGACCCATGGAGCCACCTGGGAGACAGAGGTGACTGGCGTCCCACCTAGGAAGGAGATCTGTTCCGCCAGAACCTTGGCGTGGTTGAGCTCCTGACCGACATGAACGGTGAGCTCATCAACGACGCTCAGGTATTCGGCTCCCGTAATAAGGGCAATGTGCTGGACGTACTGGATGATCGACTGGAACTCAGTGCGCAAGTCGTCGTTAAGCGCTTCGATGAACCCATCGACGTCCATTCTTCTCTCCTTCCCGGGGTGCTCGAGCGCGGCACCGGGCTCGCGGATCGGTACTTCGATTCCCGGTTATTCCCTCATGCGAGCATTTCACGCCACTCATTCGGAAGCGGCACTGATCAGACCTCGCCGTCATGCCCACATATCCGGTGAGCAGAATCTCTTGATCGCACCAAAAGCCGCCAGTTGCACCACGGTCTCCATCTCGGTCAGCCGCTCCCCCGCCTGGACCTGGTCCACTGGCGCCGAATCCGACCTTTGAGCTCTTGCACTCGGAACGAACGCTGATGTGGCCGCCAAGAGGTGCGGCCTCAGGACAACGATGGTGGCCTAGTGGTCGCGCAGGGCAACAATCAGTTCAGATTTGTTCATTTTGGAACGGCCGGCGATCCCGATCTGGCGGGCCCGGCGCACCAACGCGTCCTTGGTCATGTCCTCGTACGGGCGTGCACGGCCACCCTTGCTGCCGACGGCTCTACGGCCTCGTCGGGCACTGGCATTGGCGATCCGAGCCGCCTTCTCCTTGCTGTCCCCCTGACGCCGGAGCGCTTCGTACTGCTCTGGATCCTTCACGCTTGGTCCGGGGCTCTTCGAGCTTGGCATACGCACCTCACGCTTCAATAACAACGACTTCTGGTGGTCCGGGTCAGAACACCACACGCACTACCCGGGGCACCGCCAAGGCAAACGGAACTCAGCCGGGCCGAAAGCGACAACCAATGCGCCCACGTTCCCGCTCCCAAAGAGCGTGCGAACGCCGTCCACGTCCTGCGAACCGATGTGGCAGGCTCAACTCAGCGCCTCGCCTCATGAACGGGACGCATCTGTTCCCAATGCCCCACGGGCACGCCGAAACGTTCGTCGTTCGGACTTTCGGCTTCCACAAGTCCCTTGATTTACAAGAGGCTTGTGGATACTCTCCGGACCATGGGCCCTGACGATCGAAGCCAACTGTCGACGCCCACCCTGATGCGGTCCGCCCGCGGCGCCTATGCCCAGTCCATCAGGCAGCAGCTCCACGCCGTTGGGATCAATGACTTGCCCCGTAACGGAGTATTCATCCTGGCCGGCGTCGACGCCTCGGGGGGACCGAGACAGGACCTGCCATCAGAACTCGGCGTCACCCAGCAGGCTGTAAGCCAAGTCATCGACGTTCTCGTCAACCGGGGCTATCTCGACCGATACCCCGATACCAACGACCGCCGCCGGGTCGGACTCGAACTGACCGATCGAGGCCGAGAAGCAGTGGACGCGGCCGCTCGGGGCGTCGAGGCAGTCGACCGTCGTCTCGAGGAACAGTTCTCGCACGTACAGATCGATGCAATGCGGGCCGTGCTCCTGGCCCTCACCGAGATCAAAATCGCCGGCGTCAGCAGCGGAGCAGGCCGCCGGCGCCGGTCACCCGACCTTCGCCGCTTCAGCCCCATCTTTCCCGTCCGAGACCTCGACGCGGCGCTGACCCACTACAGACGCGCTGGGCTTCGAGACACTCGCCTACGACGGGGGCGCGGAATACGGCTTTGCCGACCGGGATGGAGTCGGGCTGCACCTGGCCGCGGCACCCGACGAGAGCGCAACGGGACCAGGGTCCGCCTATCTGTACGTTCGCGATGCCGACGAGCTCTACAAGGAGTGGAGCAGGCCCGGCCTCGCTGGTCAAACACATCCCGTTCACCCCACTCCCTACCAACTGCGCGAGGGCGCCCATGTCGATCCCGACGGGAACCTGATCCGCTTCGGTTCTCCAATCGAGGAATGACCCGCATGAAGCTGTCGAAGTTCCTTCTGGTGTTCATCGTGCTCGGAGTGACGATCGTCGTGGCCGGTTGCGGCAAGACCGATGCATCCGGAGCGTCGGCCACGACGACGGTCGCCCAGTCTCCGGTTGTGCGCTCACTCGACGTCATCGAAAGCCCGATCAAAGTTGCCGATACCGCTCTCGGGCCGGTGGGTTATCGAGAGCTGGGGTCGGGCAGCCCATTACTGCTCATCATGGGAGTGGGCGGCTCCATGGACGCATGGCAACCGTCTTTCCTCGCCACGCTGGCCACCGATCACACCGTCGTGGTCTTCGACAATGCAGGAGTCGGCGAAACCGCATCCTTGGGAACTCCACTCACCGTCACCGAAATGGCGAATCAGACAAGTGCCTTCATCTCGACCCTTCGGCTCGGCCGCGTCGCTGTGCTCGGATGGTCAATGGGAGGAATGGTCGCCCAGGCACTCGCCGTACTTCATCCAGCCCAGGTGTCCAAGCTTGTCCTGGCGGCTACGCAACCCGGAACTGGACACGCCCTTCCGATTCCCCCGGCCGCGGCTGCCGCGGCTGCTAGCTCCAACCCCGCCAATATCATCTCGGTGCTCTTTCCGCCCGGCGACATTGCCGCGGCCCAGGCCTACGTGACCGGAATCGTCCGCTATCCCCACTTCTATCTCGCACCGCGCACAGCTATCTCTAATCAGGAGGTGGCCGTCCAGCAATGGATGGCCGGACAAGACCGGGCCGGTAGCCAGCTGGGGCGGCTCCGACTCCCGACACTGGTGGCTGACGGCACCTTGGATCAGCTCAATCCAAGTGCCAACGATCGCTCATTGGCAAGCAGCATCCCGGGTGCGCAGTTGCTTCTGTACTCCGGTGCTGGTCACGCGTTCTTGTTCCAGGACTCGGCCAGCTTCCTTCCGGCGATCGAGAGACTTCTTCATTGATTCAGGGGACGCCGTTACCATCGCGCGGCCACCACTGACTCGGAATCCCTTGTCGAGTCGGTCCGGCGCCCATCGGTGACGCCCGACGCTTAGCTCAGCAGGAAGTAGGGGTAGGTTTCAAGAGGTTCTGTGGTTGTCAGGAGCGCGACGTTCAGAGGTGAGAGAGAGATGGCCGTCAAACATCTTCCCCCCGACACCAACCCGACGGTGGTGTCAGAGATCGTGAAAGAAGAGGGTGCCGTCATCGTCGATAGGGTGGCATCCAGCGGACTGCTGGACAGTATCGAGGCGGAACTCAGGCCCTATCTCGATGCCACACCGCTCGGACCAGACGACTTCAGTGGGGTGCTGACCCGACGCACCGGGTCGCTCATCGCTCGATCGCCATCTGCCCGCCAGCTGGTGATGCACCCCTTGGCGCTCGGAACGACGGGCGAGGTCCTGGCCCATGCCACCAACTTCCAGCTCCACCTCACTCAAGCCATCGCCATCGGCCCCGGCCAGCCTGCACAGCCCATCCATAAGGACCGCTGGGCCTTCGACTTCTTCCCCTTCCCGACTGGCTACGAGGTGCAATGCAACACCATTTGGGCCCTCACCAACTTCACGGAGGCCAACGGTGCGACCCGGATTGTGCTCGGGAGCAGCACCGCTGACGACACCCAGCCCTTCACCCAGGACGACACCGAGCCGGCCGAGATGGAGCGCGGTTCCGTGTTGTTCTATTCGGGCAGTGTGAATCACGGTGGTGGCGAGAACCGGACCGATGAGGTCCGCATCGGCCTCAACATCACGTACAACCTGGCCTGGCTGCGACAAGAGGAGAACCAGTACCTCGCCACACCACTCAAGGTTGCACAGACACTGCCGATCGAGCTCCTTCGGCTCATGGGCTACGCGGCGAGGCGCCTACGCGCTTGGCTACGTCGACGACCTGCGGGATCCCATCGAGGCCGTCCTTCCTGGCTACGGGAATGTCGGATTCGGTCTCCAATAAGGGTTGACTCCGCCTGCAACGACAGGCGAATCATCAACGGGTCAAATGTGACGGGCTGACTCAGCCCGAAAGAAGCGGAGTGATTGGATCGTTCGATCACCAGCTGCCGCTTCCTGAAGTGACGGCAGCGAGCCCGCCGACAACCAATGGCCGGACGCGATGTCGCTCAGTGGCATTCCTCGGGGGCCGGCAGGTCAAGGGCTGGGTTGCGATCGAAGAATCCCGAGGGCAGCAAGGAGAATCCGGTCCGTTCGACCGGCATGACCGGGAAGTCCTCGGGCCGAGGGATATGCGTAACGCCGAAGGAGTACCACAGGACCAGGTCCGTCTCGATCAGGGATCGGTTGGCTGCCGTCCATCGGGGGAGGCCGTCCCCTCCAATGTGCTGATTGGGATATTCGCCGGCGGCCCGCCGCTCGTCCGGCGCATACGGGGTGACCCAGAGATTGCGGGTGGCGAAGGCAGCCCGGCGAGCAACGCTCGAGTCCGGGAGGGCCATGAGGGTTGGAGTCGGACCCGGCAGCAACTTGTAGGCGACAGGGTCTCCCCACGCGTTCAGCACGCCGGGATTGATGACCTTCCATACTCGCCCGGCCGCCGGATGAGTGAAGCGCTGAGCCACAAGCTCGCGTTCGAGCGGCGTGGATCGGGCGCTGAAGGCCCCGCCCAGTTCGTTGCCAACGCCGGCCTCATCGGTCACCGCGTCCACCTCGAAGACCGAATTGCATGGACCGTCCACGTCAAAATGAAGACGGGCATTGAAGATGTGCTGGTGGTTGGGGGCGGCAAGGTGTTCGCTGACACGGGTCGCGTGGGTCAGCGGAGGATCGCCCCCGATGGCCTCGGTCGAGACGATCCCGGTCAGCTTCACCTCGCATTCGATGGTGCCATCCAAGAAGAAGTACCAGAAGAATCCGTAGTCGTAGTTGCCGGCCGTAGCGAAGGAACTGACGACGAGCCGGCGGCCTCGCCGCACCTCGTTTGTCCCGGCCCCGATATCGGTGTGGCGCCAGATCACCCCGGTGTCCTCCTCGTGGATGCAGACGGCATTGCGGACCCGGTAGGGCCGGCCGCGTTCGGTGGCGAAGGCGGCGTCGAGATAGCGGATCTCGCCCAAGCAGTCGCAGCCCAGCACCAGCGAGTTGGCCGCCTTGCCCAGCCCCCACTCACTGGCGTCGAATGCGTTCTTCCAGGAATGCATCGGGCCCGGAGCACCGTAGGGGACGATCATCTCGTCGATAGAGGCCCGGAAGAGAATCGGACGGACCCGCCCGCCGTCGTCATAGCCGACGGTATGCAGCACAAGCCCCTCATGGGCATTCACCGAGACCCGCATCGACCAGCACTGCCACTGCAGCAGGCCACCCTCGATCGTAAAGCTCGACCCCTCGGGCTGGGTGATGACGAGCGGGAGTAATCCACTGCGCACGGGTCCAACTTCGCCGGGAAGATAGCCGCCGCCCACCGGAGGGACGGGAACCACCCCATGGTCGTCGACCCGCACCACTCGCCGGCGCCCGGTGTCGACGAACCCGATGACCCCATCGACCGGGCGGGCGTACATGTTGTCGGTCGCCGCCTCTTTCACGTAAGAGGTACAGCGAGCCAGTCGGCACCCCTCCTCGATAGCGAGGCCGTAGCGACCGGCCGGCCACGGATCAATGACGATGGTGTCGAAATCGGTGATGCCGCGCTTGGCCATGGCGGTTTGCCACTGCGGATCCGCCTTGAGCAGTTCGGCTGCGTAGAAGCTCTCCTCGTCGAGGATGGTCGAGCACACGCCGGCCACAACGTTCGAACTGACCACCTGATCAGCGGTGAGGGACACCACGGTCTCGGTCACGTCAGTGGTCGGACCGGTGACCAACACGACACGTACCAGGCGATCCAGGGCTTCACCGTCGGCGAATCGCTCCAGGTCGCGGCGGGTCGGCTCGATCAATTCGACGTCAGAGAACCAGGTGCCCTCGGGCGCGAGCCCATCCGCCCTGACCAGCTCGACCGCACGGTCTATCTCGGGTACGGACAACGAGTCGAGCGGGTGGGGCGACGCTGCCGGCTCGTCGGCGGCCATGTCAGTTTCCAACGGGCCACATGCGGTCGGTGAGATCCTCCTCGCCGAAGCTGATCGTGGGCTCGGCCGAGCAAGAGAGCTCCATGGGCACCTCGACGACAACCAACCCGTCGGCCCAGTCCCTGTGAGGCGTTTCCCTCAGGCTGTAGGACCCAACCATGTGGCGACTACCCAGAACATATTGACCGATCAGCTGCTGAACGTCTTCCGCCGCCATGGCAAAAACTTACCTCGCACCTTGGAGTGCAAGCTCGTTACGGCGCGGTTCGCCGCTGGATGAGTTTCCCGATAACGATCGACGCCTCGTAAAAGAGGTAGAGCGGGATGGCAAGGGCGACCATCGAAAAAGGATCGGAACTTGGAGTGATGACACCGGCGACTACGACGATCAAAACGATGGCCCATCGCCGCCACGAAGACAGCTGCTTGGCCGAAAGGACGCCTGCCACCTCGAGAGTGACAAGGAGAACCGGAAATTGGAATGTCATGCCGAACACCACCATCAACAGCACGATGAGGCCGATGTAGTTGATCGGGTCGTAGATCTCGTGCAGGCTCGGGCCACCAATGCTGCCCAACCACTTCAGGGCATGGGGAAACGTTACGAAGGCGACGGCGCCCCCGAGGGTGAACAGGCTGATGGAGGCGACGATGAAAGGGACGGCATAGCGCTTCTCCTTCGGATTGAGCCCGGGAGTGATGAACCTCCAGAACTCCCAGAGAAGGATGGGTGAAGAGAGGAACAGGCCCCCGTAAGCAGCAATCTTGACTCGCAGGGCCAGGCCGTCGAGCGGTCCCGTGATGTAGAAGGAACAGTGACCGGGTGCCACCTCGCAGTAAGGATGCCGCAAGAACGAGAGGATCCACGGGTAGAGCATGAAGGCGATGACGCCGGCGGCAACGAAGGCTGCCGCACTGACCACTACCCGGGTTCGGAGCTCGCCCAGGTGTTGGACCAGCGTCATGGATTCCGGAGCCGGCCTTGCGCTCGATCGCTTCAGGGTAATGGTCATGGTCGAGTGGAGAGGACAGGCCGAGGAGGACCGGCTTAATCCATCCTGGAGTTGCCTTGAAGCGCCCAGTCCTCATAGCAGGGCTGGTGAGCCAACCCGCTCGGATGTGCAACTCCCAATTCTGTCGTTGCTGGCCGCATCTCCGGCGCCTCCTCCGTGCCGAGATGATGATTCGGATCAGAATGGTCGTCCGGGTCCAGATCGGCACTGACGGGGGGTGCGACGGGAACAGGGTTCTGCGACCCTGACAGGTCTCCCAAGCCGTCCAGAAAGGAGAGAGGCGATCCAACAGCCCGAGTGATGATCTCCGTTGACGGCAAGCCCGGGAAGTTGCCACGGACCTCGGATTCGAGTTTCTCCCGCAACCTTCGGAGATCCCTCCAGAGGCTTCCAACCTGATGGGCAACCTTGGGCAGCTTGTCGGGACCCAGAACGATGACGGCCACCACCAGGATGATCAGAAGCTTCGCCGGACTCAGGAATGGCATGGTCGCCTTGTCTGAAAGACGCCGTCGAGGAGTGGCTAGGACGACGAGCCGGAGAGCCGGTCCCCGGCGGTAGTGACGCTGACGATGCCGCCCGGCGGCACCACGACAGTGGACGCTGCGACTTGAGGAACGGGGACCATTCCATCAGATCCACTGTTCCCCTCGTCGAGGCCTTTTTTGAACTCCTTGCGGGCCGAGCCTAAAGAGTTGGCCAACTTGGGGATCTGGGTTGACCCGAAAAGAACGAGGACCGCAACAATCAGGATAACGATGCCGTCGACACCGAAGATCTCAGCTGGCGTGATGATGTGCACCTTACGGTCTCCTTCTTCGATGGCCGCGGGGAATCGGGCCTTGTCGATCAGTTGTTCAGTATTCGTTGCGGGAGTGGCTTGGGATGGGTGAAATCCGAGGGTGCTCCATATCCGCCGACCGCCGAGCTCTGGCTGCCGACCGGCACTGTCCACTCACGTCAGCGCGAGGTGAGCAGTCCTTTTTTGTTGACCCGACGAGGCACAATCCTCCGGCGAGAACCAGAATGCCAATGGTGGCGAGTTCAACAATGAACGCCTGATGAGCAAACGGGGCCGACCACGAATCTTCAAACCCGAACAACCCGTGTCCAATCGAAATGAAAAACCCGATCATCGTGGATGCAGCAAACCCAGCACCGAGGACTGCGGCCCAAAGCGCCGAGCTGCAATAACCAGCAATCCCAGCAGAACGCCAGACGAGTGACTGCACGAGAAACAGAGGTCCGATGGTCGGAATATGTCGATAGCCCAGCTTCTGCCAGAGGTGAAAGTGGATATAGCTCGACCACAAGATAAGGAGTCCACCGATGATGAAGGCGACCGTCGCCCCCACCTTGACCGACCGCACCGTGTGGCGCGGTCCCTTGAGAAGTTGCTCGAGTAGCACATGACTACATTCGAGACCGAAGCTGGAATGGATGTCGTAGCGGCTTCTCCTGAATGGCTGAAGGAGGTTCAGAGCTCCTCTTTGAAAGAACCACGACATCACGATCTGCTGGGATGATTGGACCGGGGGGCAGCCTGTTCTGCCTGTCGGCCCAAGGGCGGGTGCACGGTGGGGCACCTCCTGTCAGCAACGACAGTCCGGCTTTGATCGATGGCCCTGGAGACCGAGGGACCCGAGGGACCCGTGGGAGTCTCGTAGCTCCTAGGCGGAGCCTTCGGAAGACGACTACTCGGCGCGGGGCTTCCGGTGATTGGACGAGTCCGTCAGGCGATTCTCATCGCTTCTCTGGCCCGAAGATCGGGAATCCGTTGGTCTCCGTTGAAACGCGCCCTAGACCGGCTCCGAAGATCCGGTCTAGGGGCTCTTGTCAGACGAGTTCTCCCGTTGAGCCCGAGAAGCTCATCCTTTGGTGTAGTCCGTGAGTGGGCGGGCATTGCTCAGCGGGCTAAAAGCATTGGGCACCGGATACTGCCCGAGCACGAAGTTGAGGATGGCAGCGTGTTGCATCTCGACTGGCTGGATGCTGGCAGCAACCTGGATTGATGAGGTCGCCATGACTGCGCTGACCGCGGACTGATAGGTCGCGGCGGCTACGTCTTCCAGCATGAGTGCGAGCTTTGCCGCACCGGTCACATCGGTGACCTTGCTAAAGTCCTTCGTGATGACTGGAGTGAGGACCGGGTCTGGATACGTGATTGGCTGATGGCCGGCTCCTGAGATGGCCGAGTTCCAGGCCTGGGCATGCTGGCTGTGCTGCGACTTCACGGTGGTAGCGAAGTTGGCCACTGCCGGGGGGACTGTTCCAGCTTGCCCGCCGAGGCGGCGCTGATCACATCCCCATAGGCGGCCACAGCCAAGTTCTCCAGGCTGGCGGCCAGAGCGGCGACGGCGAGGTCGCCCGTGAGCTTGCCAGAGGACGAGGAACCCGACGATCCCGTGGTGGTCGTCGTGGAGCTCGATGAACCGGAGGAGCAGGCAGCCAAGACCGCCCCGCCGGCGAGCGCACCGGCCCCGATCAGAAAGCCGCGCCGGCTGGTGCGGGACTTCTCCGTCCACTCGGCAACGGCCCTGGCCATGGCCGGTCGGCCCACGTCGTTATGGATCTGCTCGAGATCGCTCGTCATGACAGCCAGCTCGTGCTCGGAGATGGCCATGACTTCGGGAGTGCGGTTGCGACGCCTCATGAGAGTGCTCCTTCGCTGGCGGGGCGAGCCTGGCTGGTGGGATAGAAGGCGTCGGGGAATCCGACGGATCCGGCGGCAGCCGGGAGAGCGGCGACATTTGGGGGCAGAGCGATGAGCGAAGGTGCATTTGCGTTGACGAGCGCTTGCACGGCCAGAAGGATCGCCGCGTGCTGGGCCTCAACGCCCATGATTGAGGCGGTGACCATTTTTGCATTGGCATCGCTGAGCGCGGCCACGTCGGCCACGTAGGTTTCCGCCGCGCCTTGCTCAAGCTCCAAGGCCAGCGCCACCACCGGGCCCGGTCCAGTCAGCCCCGGCTCTGCCGCTTGTACGACCTTGTCCAGCGCTGGGTCTGGGTTCGTCTGTGGCTTTCCACCCAGGCCAGTAATCGCCGCATTGAAGGCCTGGAGGTGCTGGCTGTGCTGCGCCATGGTGGTCATAGCGAACGTCTTCACCACGGGGTTGGCCGATGATCCGCCGATAAAGGGAAGGGTCAATGCCGTCTTGTAGGTGGCGACGGCCAGTACCTCGATCGACGAGGCGGTCTGAAGGATCTGGACGTCGGTCGCAGACGAGGCAAACGCAGGTGATGCGAACAGCGTCTCGAAGGCGGCGCCGATTCCGGCCGTGGCCAAAAGTCCACCGCCGAAGAGAGCCCCGGTCATAAGCTGTGATCGTCGGTTTGCCACCTGGCGCGACACGTCGAGATCGACATCTCCTCGGGACTGGTCCTCTTGACCCGTCTCGACCATCTCGTCGAGCACGACCGTCGTGACGACCATGGCATCGCGATGGACATCCTGTGATTCCTCGATCAGAAGACCCATGGCGTGGGGGTCGACGTCGACAAAGCCATCGTCCCGCTCCAACTGACCCGGGTTCGGCGTTCCTGTCATGTCCTCTCCTCTTTCTCTTGGGTGGCTATTGCGAAAGGCGTGTGATGCGGCTGCATGTGGCAGGCACCAGTGCTCATCCCGATACAACCAACGTCCCGCTCATGTATTGATGAATGGAGCAGATATAGGGATACGTTCCCGGCGTGTTCGGAGCCGTGAACGTTTTCGAAGTCCCACCCCGAATGTCGCCGGTATTGAACCCGCCCTTGGTGGCAGTAAGCGTGTGAGTCACCTGATCCTTGTTGGTGACAGTCACGGTGGCTCCTGGCGCCACAGTCAGAGAACCTCGGAGAGAAGACGAAGTTGTGGATGATGATCGAGTCCGCTTTTGCACTCCCTCCTGACGCCGTGCTCGCTGGCGTTCCACTTGGGGTGCCGGAGGTGCAGGCGGCGAGGACAAGAGCCATCGCCAGCAGGAAAGGGACAGCGATAGTGCTGGGTCTGACTGACATCGCTCGAGAATGATTCTGGAGAGTCGGCGATTGGTTTGGGTCATGAATCATCGTGGTGTATTCGAAGCCCGACTGGATACAGATGACGGAAGGTGTCGAAACTTCGGTCCTGGTCCACCCTCTAACGTCTCGATAGCTCGACGAGCCAAACGCACAGCTGATTCATTGGTATCGCCAGGCCATCGAAGGGCCCCGGATCATCCGAGTTGGGGTTCCGCTTCGAATTCCGGGCAGTGATCGAACACACGCGGGGCGATCGATGCCGCCTTGGTAGTCGCCATCGGCCGATGCCATGAGCTCGCTCTCGCCGAGATATACCGCCAACATGGCGGAGCAGTCACTGGGTTTGACGCGTTGTGAGCGGCGATCCTCCAGCGGAGGAGGTCACGCAAGAACTCTTCTTCGATCTTTTGGTGGCACCCTGAAGGCCTCGATGCACAACGTGGGACATTGCGCAACTTCTGTTGAATCGCAGCCACTGGAAATCGGTCGACGACGTCCGGTCGGAGGTTGCCCGGACAAAACGAGAGGCCGTGCCGGAGGCGCGAGTCACGGGTAGTCCTCACCAAGTACGGGACCGGATCCGTCGAGGCGCAAGGCCTCTCTTCGCTGCAATCAGATCGAGATCTATCAACTCTGGGGAATCGTCGGAGGCCAAACCATTCGCTAGGTCTGTTGGGATCAGATCCGGCAGTGGTCCCTTGACTGCCGGCGGAGAAGTCCCCGTGGAGGCCTCGCCATCACTGCGGAAAATGCAGGAGGTGTGGTCCAGAGCAGCAATCAACCGATCGTGGCCGGCGAGGTGACGACCTGACCTCCCGGTAGGAACAGGGCACTCGGTGGAAAGAAGGTTGCGCCATGGTCCGGTCACTCGATCTCGGACACCATGCGCCGCACTCTTGATTACATCAGAAATAGATGTATATACTTCTGATATAAAATCTACCGATCTGTTTCTGCTGGGCCGGCGACTCATGAAGCTGGCCGAAGAGGGGCTCCCTGGACAGGGCGTCAACAACAGCGCCCGTCTCGTGCTCCTCGATATCGGCGCCAACCCCGGCAGTTCCATCAGTGAGATCACGGCCCGGACCGGCTTTCCTCAGAGCCACGTATCGACCTCGGTCATCAAGCTGCGCCAGTTCGGCGTCGTGCGGACGGAGATCGATCCCCGCGATCGGCGCCGCACCCTCGTCTGGGTCGTGCCCAATGCCATCCAGCGTGCCCACAGCCGGATTCTCTCCACGGCCGACGCCGCCATCGCTCAAGCCCTCGGTCATCCACCGGCAGCCGAAGTAACGGAGGTGATGGCTGCCCTCGAGATGGTCGCCGAACGGCTCGGTCCGCTCGCCGGCCCTCAAGCCGCCAAGGAGGCGTCATGATGCTCGCCAGCGCCGGCTCCGACTTCCCCATCATCTGGATCGTCCTCGGCGCGCTGTTGGTGATCCGGCTGGCGATCGAGGTGGGGCGCCGAAATCGCCGTCATAGCCCGAGTACGACGGTCTCTCCGCCGGCGACCCCGACCGACGATGCCATCCGGTCGGTGGCTGCCCCACCGGCCACGGACCGGACCACCCTCCTCGTCGTCCGCGATCTCACGGTGGCCTACGGGTCGAAGGTGGCGGTTGACGGGGTGAATTTCGAGATTCGCCGTAGCGAGATCTTCGGTCTTCTGGGTCCGAACGGGGCCGGCAAGACGACCACGCTCAGCGCCATCGAGGGGTTGCGCCGGCCACGCTCTGGCTCTGTCCTTCTCGACGGAGTCGACATCGTGCGCGAGCCCGCCCTGGCCAAAGCTCAGATGGGAGTGCAACTGCAGTCCACCGGCTTCCAGTCCGAACTCACCGTGCGACAGGTGGCCCGACTCTACGCTGGCCTCTACGGCGTGACCATGAGTGACGCGGACCTGGACCGGGCCCTGGCCGACATCGGCCTCGGCCGCGAACTGGACCGGACCACCAAGCAGATCTCAGGGGGCCAGCAGCAACGGCTCTCGCTCTTCGTAGCGGTGATCCACAATCCCACCCTGCTACTCCTCGATGAGCCCACCAGTGGGCTCGATCCCCAATCGCGCCGCCACCTGTGGACTCGTATCGAGCGGATCCGGACCGAGGGTGGGAGCATCGTGCTCACTACCCACTCGATGGAGGAGGCCCAGGCAGTCTGCGACCGGGTGGCCATCATGGACCACGGTCGAGTGCTGGCGATCGACACTCCTCACCGTCTCATCGACCAGCACCGCGACGATCCCCTGGTCAAGGCCGCGGCACGCGGCGATGTGACCCTCGAAGACGTGTTCATCGGACTGACCGGGAGTGAGATCCGTGACTAGCACGAGCGCACCGACGACCATCGCGGCCCCGAGCCTCGAAACCATGCTTGCCGCCTTGCTGCGGGCGGACTGGATCGTCCTGACCAAGAACAAGATGCGCCTGATTCTGAGTCTCCTGCTGCCACTCATCATCTTGTCGACGACCAACTCGTCCAAGGCGACTCAGCATTTCGGCGGGGCCGAATTCATCCTCGGGCTCGCCATCACCTCGGGCATCGCCGGGACCTCGATCATGGGCTATGCGCCCATGGCCGCGCGGGACCGCGAGAATGGGGTCTTCCAACGCTTGCGGGTTTCGCCCGCGCCGACCTGGGTCGTCATGGCCAGCCGCCTGTCGGTCCAGATGGTGTCCAACTTCGTCATCGCACTCGTCGTGCTCGTCTTGGGCGACCGCATCCATCACCTGTCGCTCTCGGCCGAAACCTACGTGCTCGTTCTCTTAGTCTCGATCCTCGGGTCGGCCGTCTTTCTGGCCGTGGCCCAGGCGCTCGTCGGTCTGGTGAAGTCGGCCGACACCGTCCAGGCCTTCGGCCGTCTCCTCTACATCGGGCTCGTGATACTCGGTCTCTTCGGGGCATCGGGCGAACTGGGCGGCTTCTGGGGAGCAGTGTCGAAGTGGACACCCGTCGGAGCGCTGATGAGAGTGTTCGCCGGCGTGGTCGGCCCCGGGACCTTTGACTCACAGGACTGGCTGTCGCTGCTCGCCTGCGCCGGCTACGTAGTCGTCCTCACCACCCTCGGCATCTATTGGTTCCGCTTCGACTCCCAGTAGGGCGGTGTCCCGACGACGGCTTCGGTGTCGAGGGTTGATGGCACACTGCGTGGGTGGCGAAGCAACGATGTCAATCAGGGTTCAGATAGCCGCTGGTCCCTGCAGGATCCGACGGTCACCTCGGGCCGATTCGAGTTGGCCCGCACTGCCAAGCGGCACCACATGGAACGGAACCGCTGTCATTGGACGCGTGCCGCTTGTTCAAACGCGATTGCTCCGGCACGCCATGTGCTCTCCAGGTCGGACCCCGGAGGGTAGCGGTCATCGATCTCAAGTACGACCATGCCGTGTGCGAACGACCACATGGCTTGGGCCAGTGACGCATCGCCAGTCACGACGAACCACGGATTTCCGGCCCATGCCTCGAGTCCCTCGGGAAGCTGGTCCCTGACGAAAGAAGCCTGGGTGACCAGGCGGTAGAGCGCGGCGTTGGCCAAGGCATGGGCTCGGTATGTGGCAAGCAGAGCTGTCGACGCGGCTGCCGGTGTCCGACAAGCGAAGTACGGAGTGCGTAGCGTCGCCGATCTCGACCATGGCGGCGACGATCAGTGCTGCTTCGATCGCCCTCTTGTTGGTGAAGTGCTTATAGAGCGACGGTGCCTGGATGCCGAGCTCATCGGCCACCCTGCGCATGGTGAGTGCCTGAGGACCCTCTGACTCGAGGAGCTTTCTCGCCGCCGCCACGATTTCATTCGCGCGCTCGGACCTGTCCGCTAAGAGCGCAGGCTTTTCGAGCTCACCGGGGAGCAAGGCCCCTTCGACTGCCAATTCGCCATTCCCGGGACGTGCCGTGGTTCGCTTCACTGGATCACACTTGCCGATGCCCGTAGATGGGCCCTTTGGCCGGCGATTCGGGCAACCAGGGCGTTGGCGACGGCCGTCACCCCCCAGATGGCTGCCAGGGCTGCGTGGCCCGCCATGGCCAAGCCAACGGCCGCAGCGGTGAACATGGCGCACTCGGCGAACAGAGCCGCCGGGTCAGCCAGGCGGCGACTGGCCTTCGGCGAAAGGTACCGTGACCAAACAGCCATCGCGGCCACGGGAATCAGTGCCGCGAGCACCACCCGGACCGGCACCGGTGCACTCGCGGACGCGCCCCAGTAGCCGAACGAGCCATACATGGCCAGCTCAGTGAGGAATCGGACAGCGAGACTTGCACCATCGAGCACGCTCACCCGGCGGTCACTCGATCGCAAGGACCGTGCGGTGACCCGGGGGCTGGGACCTGGGGTGGCATCACTGATTTCTCATCGACGGTTCCTCCGGCTAATGCTGTTACCCGACTCAGTATGGCTAACAGCATTAGCCTGAGTCAAGCCCGGCCGATCACGGCGAGTGACTTGGCAAGGCGATGTGCCTCGAAACGGCTGCCGCATCGGGACCTATTGGGCCGCACTCCGCAAAGGTGCCGATCGACATCTCACAACGCGACGCCTGGTCGGACGCACCATGGACAGCCCCACCGGTGTGGTGCTACTCGGAATTCAGCGCGCGTCTCGGGGTGGGGCACCTCTGATGGTCAAGCGTGTCATAAGCGACCTGCACGTCGGCCAGGCAGGTTCGCGAACCGCCGTTGCGCGAGGATTCTGGCTTCACACGTAGGAGGAGGCGCAAACATGACAGCGTCCATCGATCCGGAGGTTCCGCCAAGCGGGACCGGTTGCGTGGAGTGTCTCGAGTCTGGGGGTTGGTGGCTTCACCTCCGGCGGTGTGCCGAGTGCGGGCACATCGGATGTTGCGACAATTCGCCCAGCCAGCACGCGACCGCGCATGCGCACTCGTCGGGTCATCCGGTCATCTATAGCTTCGAGCCAGGTGAGGATTGGTCTTGGAGCTACCAAACAAACCAGTACACGGAAGGCCCTCGACTCGCGC
Source organism: uncultured Acidimicrobiaceae bacterium (assembly GCA_963774915.1). GTDB lineage: Bacteria > Actinomycetota > Acidimicrobiia > Acidimicrobiales > RAAP-2 > CAVSNH01. Next base: position 854,228 of record CAVZGR010000002.1, read on the forward strand.
CGCCGGAGCATCATCCCGTCGACCAACCCGTGCCTGGACCAGCCGGAAAGGTCCCCGCCAACTGGCAAGAGCTTCTGGTGGAGTCGTGACGACGCGACCGGTGGCGACCGCCGTTGAGGTCCGCAATTTGCTTATGCGGCTGCCCCGGGAGCCGTCGGTAGCGCGTCCCAGATCTTGTGGGACTCCTTTCTTGGTAGGACGTCGAGCGGCTGCCTCGTCGACGGATCAATCGTCGTGTCTGTTACGTGTTCTCCCGGCGGAGTTCCTATCGGTCTCCAGGGGCTTGCTGTCCAGGGGCGACTGTCTGAGTCATCCGCCGACCATCACTGGATTGATCTCGACAGCGCTTGGAGCAGGCGCGTTAGGTGCAACCTAGGTGGTTCGGGCGTTCTCCAGAACGAGAGCCACTCCCTGACCCGAGCCGACACAGACGCCCAACACCCCGTACCGAACGTCGCGCACGTGAAGCTCGGTAGCCAGGGTGAGAACGTACCGGGTCCCCGACGCACCGAAGGGATGGCCAATGGCCACCGCGCCGCCGTTCGGATTGAGGCGGTCGTCGGGTACCTCGAAGCCGTCGAGCTGGTGGGGCAGTTCCCGCAGGACCCCGAGGGCCTGGGCGGAGAATGCCTCGTGAACCTCCCACACGTCGATATCGGCGGGCCTGAGCCGAGCCCGATCGAGGGCCTTGGCGATGGCAAAAGCGGGCGCGATCCCCATGAGCTGAGGGTCCAGGGCATGAGTGGCGGACGCCACCACCCGGGCCAACGGGGCCACGCCCATCGACTTGGCGGCAGGACCGCTGGCCAAGACGATCGCGGACGCGCCGTCGTTGAGAGGCGAAGAATTGCCCGCCGTCATCTGGGTCGTGTTCGGTTGCGGTCGAAGTGCCGCCAGTTGTTCCGCCGAGGTATCGCCGCGGATGCCTTCGTCCTGGTCGAAGAGACGGCCGGGCTCTCTTTTCGTCGCGGGGATCTCGACAGGATGGATCTCGAGGGCGAGCCGACCCGAGTCGCGGGCCGCCGCTGCGTGTTGGTGGGACCGCAGCGCAAAGGCGTCGATCTCCTCGCGCGTCAGTTGATATCGATCAGCCACGTTCTGGGCCGTTTTGATCATCTCCACATAGGCATCGCGCGCCAGGAGTGCCGGATTGGGCGGGCCGCCGGCACCGGCCCACATGGTGTCGAGTAGGAGGATCGGCCCTCGTGGGCTGAAGGGTGCATCGCCTTTCATCTGTGCCCAACCGGAGCGGGACATGGATTCGACTCCAGCGGCAAGCCCGACGCCCAGCTCATCGCTGCGAATGGCGTGGGCGATGTTGATCGCCCCGGTGAGCGACGAGGCACAGAAGCGATTGACAGTGGCGGCAGGAACCGAGTCGGGAAAGCCGGCCGCCAATGCGGCCCAGCGCCCGACGTCGCCCATCCCCTCGTGGGCGGTGTTAACGCAACCAGCCGTGATGTCCTCAACCAGCTCCAGTGGAACACCCACCTTGTTGCAGGCGGCCACCATGGTCTGACCAAGAAGATCATCGGTCCGCAGGTGGGATAGGGACCCGCCGTAACGCGCAAACGGCGTCCGCACGCCGCCGAGGATGAAGGCGTCGGTCACGCGACGAGCGAGGCGGCGAGAGTGATCTCAGGAACTCCGGCCAAGGCCCTGCTGACCGGACACCCAGCCTTGGCAGCTGAGGCGGCCTCGAGAAAGGTCGGCTCGTCGATGCCCGGCACCTTTCCCACGGTGACGAGGTCGATCTTGGTGATGGTGGGCACCGCATCGACCAGCCGCAACGTAACGGTGGCGTCGGTATGCACGGAGTCGGCGGGATGACCCCCCTGAGCAAGCAGATTGGCCAACGCCATCGAAAAGCAAGAGGCGTGGGCGGCGGCGATGAGCTGCTCGGGATTGGACCCTGGTCCGTCCTCGAAACGGGACCGAAAGGTGTAGCCCCCGCGGATGCTGTCGCCGGCGGTGAAGGTGCCCGTCCCGGTGGGCACGTCGCCTTTCCATTCGGCACTTCCTTTTGCTGGCACGGGCTCCTCCGATCTGCACGCCCCTCTCGTCATTTTGCCGTGCCGACGGGTTCCACCGATCGCTCCCGATCCGGCAACCGGCGTTGGGTCTGCCAAGCGGTGGGCCGCCGATCAATTGTCTCGCTGGATGACGAAGTATCTCGGTCAGCATCCATGGCCCGTGAAGAGCTGCCGAGGCCGCTGGGACCGACGTACGCTCAGTCTTGTGGTTGAAGGACGACGCCATTCCGCCGAGCTCATCGTCCAATGCCTCGAACACGAAGGTGTTCGATATGTGTTTGGCATTCCCGGGGAAGAGAACATCTACCTCACCGATGCGCTCTCGAGGTCCACTATTCGCTACGTCTTGGTCCGACACGAGCAGGCGGCGTCATTCATGGCCGAGATCTACGGCCGTCTAACCGGAAGAGCTGGAGTCTGCTCGGCCACCCTTGGGCCTGGCGCAATAAACCTCCTCTTGGGAACGGCTGATGCCTACACCAACAGCACGCCGGTCGTGGCGCTCTCGGCTCAAGTGGGACTGAACCGTATCTACAAGGAATCCCATCAGAGCGTCGACCTGGTCTCCATGTTTTCTCCTGTGACCAAATGGGCAGACCTCATTCTCACCCCGGGCTCAATTCCCGAGATGGTTCGCCGGGCGTTCAAGCTGGCGCAAACCGAGCGCCCCGGTTCCGTGTATCTCGGCGTGCCGGAGGACGTCGAGGATGCCTTCGTAGCTGATGACCTCAAACCCCTTGAGGTCAACCGTCCCCGGCCGGATGAGCCCTCACCCTCGCAGATTCAGCGGGCGGCAGCGGTGCTCAACGCGAGTCAGCGCCCCATCATCCTCGCGGGGCATGGAGCGGCCCGCGCTGAAGCGGCCGAACCACTGCGACGGTTCTCGGAGCTGCTCGACCTCCCTGTGGCCACGACCTTTCACGGTAAGGGCGTCTTTCCCGATGATCACCCACACTCCCTAGGAGCCGTGGGCTTTATGAGCCACGACTACGTCAATTTCGGGTTTGACGATGCGGACGTCATCGTGAGCGTTGGCTATGAACTGCAGGAGTTCGACCCGATACGGATCAACCCGGGCGGGGACAAACAAATTATCCACCTCAGTCGTTTCCCGGCAGAGGTGGATGCCCACTACATCGTCGAGGTAGGGATACAAGCCGACATAGGAAGCACGCTCGATGCACTCTGTGAGTCAACGACGCGCCGCTTCGGCCAGGGGACGCGGGAGAGAAGATCCGGCGGCTGCTGGCCAACGAGCTGGCCATGGGGGCGGCCGAAGACAGTTTTCCGCTCAAACCCCAGCGTGTCGTGGCCGATACCCGAGCCGCCCTCGGGCGGTCGGACATTGTTCTCGCCGATACCGGCGCTGTGAAGATGTGGATGGCGCGCCTTTACCCCACCTACGAGCCCAATACATGCCTGATCTCCAATGGGCTCTCCACGATGGCCTTCGCTCTGCCCGGGGCCATTGGCGCCAAGCTGGCAATGCCCGACCGCAACGTCGTGGCCGCAGTTGGTGACGGTGCGTTCTTGATGAACTCCCAGGAAATCGAGACGGCCCTCAGGGAGCGGATTCCCTTGGTCATCGTGATCTGGGAAGACGACGCCTATGGCCTCATCAAGTGGAAGATGGACCTCGAACTCGGTCATCACGTCGAGGTCGCATTCTCCAACCCCGATTTCGTGGCCTATGCCGAGAGCTTTGGTGCGCGCGGGTACCGCGTCGGGGCTGCGGCTGATCTTCTTCCCATGCTGAGTGAGGCTTTGGACGCTGAGACGGTGTCGGTGATCACCTGCCCGGTCGACTACGCCGAGAACCTCCGCCTCACGGCCGCCCTCGGCGAGCTTTCAGGACCGTTCTGACCTTTCACACCTCGGGTGTTCATTGACACAAGAGCGGCGACCCTGGCCTTCAGTACATCGCACTCACCCTGGCGGGTCACAACGAGGAGCCTCTCGCGTCGGCTCTGAGGCGGGCTCTCTCGTTTCGACCCTCGGCAGTGTGCTGCCGGGGCGGAGGTGCGAATGCTCTCGAACACCGAGAGCATTCGCGTCGAGACAGCTCATCAGTGGACGAGATCAGTAAGGACGGCGTCAGGGTTGGGTGGAGTATGGACACGCGCCGCGATCCCGGCCGCCAGCAGGCAGGCGCCGGACCCAACGAGAAGCGCCACTCGGGGGCCTCCAACTTCCGTGATCCATCCGGTGAGGATGCTCCCTACAGGAGTCGTACCGATATAGACGAACACCCATAGGGCCATGATCCGACCACGGTACGCGTTGGACGAGTGCAGCTGCAGGGTGGTCGAAGCCAGTGTGACGAAGGAAAACGCCGCCGCACCGGTCACCACGAGGGCGACGCATACAAGCGGTACGTTCGGTGCGCCGGCGGTCAACGCCAGACTCACTCCGAAAGCCAATGCGGTCAGCACCAAGAACGGACGACGGGGGTGTCGAACGAAACCGACGCCCAACGACCCGGCGATCGATCCCAAGCTAAGCATGGTGGACATGAGTCCGTAGGTGCCGCCGGTGCCATGAAAAGTCTTCTTCGCCAGTACAGGGAGGATGACCGCGAAATTGAATGCCAAAAGACCTACGAGGGCCATCATCACGAGCGGCAACCAGAGCTGTTGGCGCCCCCACGCATATCGCACACCGTCTCGCACTGCACCCTTCAGACGTGTTGATCGACCTTGGGAAACAAGGGGGTGAACCAGAAACAGTGCGACCACAACGGCCACGTACGAGGCAGCATTCGCGGCGAAACACGGGGTCGTCCCGACCGTCACGATCAAGACTCCGGCCAGCGCCGGGCCGACAACCCTGGCGGTGTTGACCACCACTCCGTTCAAGCTCACCGCGCTGGTCAGATCCTCGGGTGACACCAATCGACTAATGAACGCCTGGCGCGCAGGCGAATCGACGATTTGGACGAATCCACCAAGGACGTTGATCGTGACGATGACCGGAACGGTGGCTCTCCCTTCCATCGCGAGGATCCACAACAGGGCAGCGAGGATTCCGAAGATGGTCTGGGTCAGTATCAGCAGCTTCCGCAGATCGACCCGATCGGCGATGGCACCGCCCCACGGTCCCAGCACCAGCGACGGCAGACCTCCCGCGGCGAGAACCAGGCCGAGCGAGGTCGCGGATCCGGTGAGCTGCAAGACGAGCCAGCCGATCGCCGTCTGCTGCAAGAACGTGCCGCTGGCTGAGACCACTTGTCCGGCGAAGAAGCGCCGAAACGGACGGGACTTCAGGGCGCGAAATGACCCTTTCCGCACACCCCGTGCAGGGACCGATCCCCGCGGTGCCGCTTCCGGCATTGCGGCCAGCGCATCACGATCCATGGCCCTCTCGTACTAGCGACCGCGTGCCTCAACGTCAATCAAGAACCTGAGCCAACCATGTGGGTCGGGGGCTGATCAGAACGATCTCAGTCACACTGTTCGGTCGCCGATGCCACCCCCGTTTGGAGTGCCCCAAGGCCAAAGGAACCGAGGCGGACACCGTTGGCGGGCCTTGGACGACCAGTTGCTCTGGGTGTGAGTCAACGTGGACCTGGTCGAGGCCCCGAGCACGAGAATCACTGACTCCAGGCCGATGTCCAAAACGTTCCGAAGCGGTGAGCGGGCGTGTGGTGGCGGAATCAGTGACGACGCAGACACTCATCGCGTTGGCTCCCGTTCCGGCTCATGCAGCCACGCTTCCGTCGACAGATATGCCCCCTGCATGAGTGCCAGCGTCTCACCGAAATCAAACATCGAGAGTTGGGCGGCAGTGGGCACGGGCAGAACGTGCACTTCGCGCACAGCTTCGGGCTTCATCCAAGTCGCGTTTGGCCAGCGCCGCGGTGGCGATCATCATCGATCGCTGCATCATGTCGATGGCCCCACTCGGGATGGAGCCGACCCCGTTGGAGATAGCGGGCAGCACATACACCCGTGTCGCACCAAGCTCAATGGCCTGGCTGACCGGCAGGTTGGCCAGCACCCCGCCGTCCACGAGCATCCGACCGCCAATGGTCACTGGCGGAAAGATCCCTGGGATGGCCGAGCTGGCCATGAGGGCTTCGGTGGCGTCGCCCTCGGAAAGGACCACGGCCATCCCGGTCACAAGGTCGGTGGCCACGACGTGGACCGGGAGAGGCGCCTCCTCGAGTCGTGTGAATCCCAAGTCAGCGTGGCTGATCACCCGCCGGAGCCCGAGGGCCTCGAAGAGGTGGTCACGGCGGCCCAGGAACCCGCCGAGGAGGCTGCGGACATTGATCCGGAATACGTCCGGTCTCCGGACCGACGACCACAGGTCACCGAGAGAGCTCATACCCGCCAGATCGGGATGGCCGGCCAAGTAGGCGCCGTTGAGCGCCCCGATCGAGGTCCCGACGACCAGGTCGGGCCGGATACCGGCCTCGAGGAGGGCTTGGAGCATGCCCACCTGGGTCGCTCCCAGGCTGCCTCCACCACCCAGGACGAAGGCCGTCGGCCTCGGGGCTGGCGGCCCGGCCTTCGGACAGCGGGATCTCCTCGTCGAGGTCCCCCGCCACACCCACGTCGGTCGTCATGCTTCTCCCCCGGCTCACCTACCCTGTTTGGGGAACACAATCGGCAACTCCCCTATTTCCGGCTCCGTTCGATTTCTAACGGTCCGACGAGACAGAGGTGCTGCGATCAGAACCCAAGCGGTTCACTCACCAGGATCGCGGTAATCCGGCCCGGTGCGATGGTTTTGTTGATGACGAGGACGTTATTCACCCCACTGGCTACGCCGTAGGCCTGCCTGGCTCGCCGATCCTCGAGGGGGAAGCAGTAGTCGTAGATCCGTCGCAGTCCTGTGTCGAAATCGGGAACGATCTTTTGCGCACCGATGACCAGGATCACGTGACCGGCTCCCGAAGCGATCGGACCGAGCTGGCTTCCGCTTGCGGACGCAATGAGCAGCGAACCCTCCTCCGTCAAGGCGTGGACGCTCCCAACGACCCAATCAGGCGAAGCGGACAACTGCCGCATCTCACGAACCTGCATTTCGCGATCCATCTGATAGAGACGAGGACGCAGCGGCTGATATTGCCCAGACCGTTCGATGTCCTCGGCAACACCGATAACTTCGAGCGTGCGAGAGGTGTTGTTGTACACCTCAGCTCCGACCGGGAGGATGGACCTCACCGCCCTTCTTGCCGCGTCGGCGGAGTCGACCACGGTGCAGGTGATTCCGTTGCGCTCGAGGGCGCTGGCTACGACCCGGATTTGCCCTACTGAGGCCACTCGACAGAACTCCGCCTCTGCCTCCTTGCTTGGAGCCGACCCTGACGGGGCCCCGGATAAGCCGGTGGGCGGCGGCATCCCCACGTCACTCGCCCCCGATTTCAGTGAGGCGCTGATGCACCAACGCAACCGCCATGGATCCCTCCCCTATTGCCGCCGCACAGCGTTTGATCGACCCGCTGCGGACATCGCCAGCGGCGAACAGTCCTGGCAGATTCGTTTCCAGAGGCAAGCGGTTGACGTGACAGTGGCCACCCGTCAAGTGCGCCGGATGATGAGCTGAGTTCGGCCCCAGTGCGCACGTATCCGGCGCCATCGAGAGCAAGACCCAGGTTGGCTGCTCCCTGGGTACGCGGCACCCCTCCGATACAAACAAAGAGGGCGTCGGCGGGCAAGCGCGCAACATTTCCTCCTGAGGAGACCATGAGGGCTCGCAGATGAGTATCTGATTCGAGACTGGTCACCTCCGTGTTTGTCCGAACCTCGACATTTCCCTGTTCCTTCACCTGCCTGATCAGGTACTGGGACATCGATGCCTCAAGGGATCCACCCCTTACGAGCAGGGTCACACGGGCGGCATAGCGCGAGAACCGAATGACCGCCTGCCCGGCCGAGTTCCCTCCCCCGACAATGACCACTCGACACCCAGTGCAAGTGAGCGCCTCGCTCGGCCCTGCGCCGTAATACACGCCGGAACCTAGGAGTTCATCGATGCCCGGAACCTCAAGACGACGCCAGTCGACCCCGCTCGCTACGAGCATGGCCTGCGCTGGAACGGCCGTACCGTCGGAAAGATGGGTCACAAATCTCGGCCCGTCCCTGCTGACGTGCGTGAGCCGCCGAGCGAGAAGAAGTTCGGCACCGAATCTCCTGGCCTGCGCGGTTGCCCGCGTCGCCAGTTCGCTTCCGCTGATCCCTTGAGGGAATCCGAGGTAGTTCTCGATCAAGGAAGTCGTCCCAGCCTGACCTCCAGGTGCCACAGCTTCGATGGCCAGGGCGCGCAAACCCTCCGACGCGGCGTACACGGCGGCTGCCAGCCCGGCTGGGCCCGCGCCCACGATGGTCAGGTCGTACGCCGACAGCGATGGAGCCGACACCATTCCGAGTCCTGCTGCCACGCCTTCCAGCGTGGCCGGAACGAGCCGCATTCCGTTGGGCAGGACGCAAACAGGGAGGCTGTCCGGATCCCTTTCTTCTACCGACAACAGTGTTTCGACTCGTGCCGCGTCGTCCACGTCAACCCACTCGTAGGGGACGCCATTTCGACTGAGAAAGTCGCGGATGCTGTAACCGACGGAGGACGCCCGGTGCCCAACAAGCAAGACCTGAGGAGTGACAGGCCTCGCGTCGTAGTCGATCATTGACATTGCGCTCGAACCTCCTTCATGGCATCAGGCTCGCACATCCACAAACGGCACGCGCCAAGGCAAGGGAGCGTCATTGGCGAACCGAGCCAACGGGACCCGCCACTTGACAAAGGTACGAGAGGCAGGCCTCGTACTCAGCTGGACAGAGTCTTGCCCACGCGGGCAGAGACCCGGCCGTTTGCTTCCGATGCCCACCTGTCACCGGGATCCCACCGGGACCAGGCCCGGTTGACGGTTGGAACGCCAACCCAAGCTCGGATCTGACAGCCAATTCCTGGTTATCGGCCGTTGCGCGACTCGTTGCGTGTCACTAGCGTGAACAGCCACACACCGTGGCCGAGGTGGGCAGGCGAGGTCGTTCCATTGTGAGGTCGGCGAAATGGATGAACGGACCTGCCCATATTGCAAGTCATCGGAAGCTCCGATCCTGGTTGTCCGGGGGACCGGGGCCGTCGGAGACGGGCTGAGCCTGCACTGCCGAGGTTGCCAGCGCGAGCGAGCAGTGGGAAACCTGGACCACCGTAAGGCGTCCTGAGCAGTGATCTGCACCCTGCCCAACAGCGGACGCCCCACTCACCACGACAACCCACCGCGTTGGTCCAGCGAGGGCCGGGGAGCGGCGGGCCAGTGCGAGTACCGGGGACCCATAGGCAGAATCGGCGAAAGGACACGAGAGGCGCCTTCGTGGGTGGCGTCGTTCTGAGGAAGCGGGGGCACTCATCTGTTGTCCGTCCCACCAGCTCCTCCGGCTGCACCGGCTTCGGCGTTGACCAGCAAGGTGACCGCTCCGATTTCGCAGAACTCAGGTGACGGGACCCGGAGGACACGCCTTACCGGCGAGCGGAACCAATGGACCTGGTGACGGACAGAGCGTGCGGCGTTCGCTATCGGTATCAGCACCGCGAAGGTCGATCCGACCCTCACCAAGGCGGCACAATTGACCTACGCCCCTTCTTGAAGTGGGCTTCGGTGTCCCAGGGAGTGCCGCCATGACATACGGATGCATCGTGGAACGCTCAGTTGAACCCTCCCTCAATCGTGGCGAGTTCGTCGAGACCGCAAAGCGGCTCCTGGTCGGCATGGCAGCACTTGTCGTCGCTCTCGGATCGGTGCTTGTGCTCGTTCTCGCCACCGGTCACGGACTCCGCGCTAGAAGGGAGAAGGGGTGGATCGTCAGGTCTGGGTGACCGAGCCGGTCGAAGGGGGTGCGTGCCATGCCAAACGATGAGCTCGGCGTGATCACCAAACCGAGTCCGCGGTCGGTCTCGGACACCGTTTCGCGTCTCGTGGAGATGATTGATGCGAAGGCGATCAAACTCTTCGTTGTCATTGACCAACGAGCCGAGGCCCGACAAGTGGGACTTGACCTCCGTGAAACCACATTGGTGATCTTCGGTAGCCCGGTCCAGGGCACTCCGGTCATGGACGCCGAACCCCTCTCTGCGCTTGACCTACCTCTCAAGGTATTGGTGTGGGATGACGACGGACAAACGAAGGTGACGTACTCGTCCCCCGAGACGCTCGGCGTCCGTTACAACCTCGATCCGGCAATGGTGGGAAGGCTTGCTGGCATCCATCCACTCACTGACGCTCTCGTCCAGGAGTAGTCGAGGTCCGAGCAAATAGGCCGATCCACTGGCGCTGGCACCGTTGACGCCCGTAAAAGAGGGTTGCGGTGAGCGCATGTGCAATTGTGGATCCGGTGCCCACAATTCACTGACACCACTTTAATGCCGATGAGGCTCATTGCGGACTGCGGAGGATGCGGGCGACGAGCGGGATACGCAACCGCCCGCGAAATAGCACGCGTCCGACCTTTGATCTCCAACTCGTGCCCTCGGGTGGCCCCGATTACGAGAGAGGCGTCGAGAGCAATCTCAACGGCGCCTGGCCGCCTTGGCAGGTGCACGCCGAGCGCTGGCGCTCTTCTTGGCCGGCGAGCGACGGGCGCTGGCGGCCTTCTTGGCGGGTGCTCGCCGGGCGCCGGCGGTCTTCTTGGCGGACGGGCGCCGGGCGCTGGCGGTCTTCTTGGCCGGGGCTCGCCGGGCCGGCGCTCGACCCGTCGGCGCATCCGCCACGGTGCCCGCTGCCTTCACTGCTGCCTCGTTGGTGGGGTAGGCGCCCGCTTTGAGCTTGGGAGCTCCACTGGGGGCCATAACGGCCTCCTTGAAGGCTTTCACCGGTGTGATCCTGGCCTTTTTCGACGCCTTGATCCGGATCCGCTCCCCGGTCGCTGGGTTTCGGCCCCAGCGAGCTGCCCTCTCCACCTTGGCAAACTTGGCGAAGCCAGTGATGGCGACCGGCTCCCCCTTTGAGACGACAGTCGTGACGACGTCGGTAAAGCCGTCAAGGACCACGTTGACCGTCTTCAGGTCGATGTCTGATTGGACGGCAACCGCTTTTGCTAGTTCTCGCTTATTCATGGTGGGTCACTCTGTCACATGGGACTCTGTGATGTCACATGGGGCCGGCGGCCCGTGCGTGATTGTGCGACTACCAGCACCCGTCACCCCCAGTCTTCGACAGCGAGACCTGCCCGTGGCTGACTGCCCGTCCCATGCCCCCGTGTGTGGGCGTCATGAATCCGCCCGTTTTCGTGAGTACGGGAAACTAGTGACATGAGGGAAGGAAGGGGCCTTGGCCTCGGTCAGGAAGGCGTCGTGGGCGTTGTTCTTTAGAGCTCACGTAATGCGGTGGCCAGCGGCTCGAGCACGTCAGGGTCCAGGGGTGGAGGGAGGTAGACAATGCCCAGATCGGCGCCCACCTCCGCCAGTGCGGCGGCTTGTTCGGCGGTGGCCCCCGCGTCACCGGCGAATTGGACGTGGCTGGAGAGGAGGATCTCCGCAGGATCGCGGCCGAGGTCCTCGCAGTGGTGATGGAGGATGTCGCGCTTACGAGCGAAGTCCTCCGGCGTGCCACCCACGAAGTTCCAGTGCTGAGCGAACCGGGCTGCCGTGCGGAGCGTCCTCCTCTCACCACTACCTCCGACGCAGATCGGCGGGTGGGGGCGCTGAATCGGCTTGGGCTCATTGCGAGCATCACTGAGCTGGTAATACCGGCCCTCGAACGTCGTCGTCTCCTGCGTGAGGAGTCCGACGATCACCTCGCAGGCCTCCTCGAAGCGGTCGCTGCGCTCGCCCGGCGTACCCAGCTCGATCCCGTAAGCCCCCGACTCCTCCTCGTTCCACCCGGCCCCGATGCCGAGCTCCAGTCGACCCCCGGAAACGATATCGAGGGTGGTTGCCATGTTGGCCAGGATCGCTGGGTGGCGATAGTGGATGCCGGTCACCAGAGTTCCCATGCGCAGGCGGGTTGTCGCCTGGGCCAGGGCCGTCAGGGTGATCCAGCCCTCCATGCACGGCCCGGCACTGTCGGAAAAGATCGGGTAGAAGTGGTCGAACGTCCAGCCGGACTCGAACAGCTCGATGTCGTCGGCCACCTTCCACACGGAAACCATGTCGGCCCAGGTCGTATTCTGCGGCGAGGTCTTGAAGGCAAATCGCATGGCCCCACGCTACGTCCGGCTGGCGAGCGAGCAAGCGAGCGCACCGGCGTCCGTTCTCAACTTGAAGGCTGTCAAGCGTCGGGCTGAAAGCGGCGCCGGAGTTGTCTTGGCCACCTGATAGCCAGAATCGGAATAAATCGGGAGCCATTCCGTCCCCAATGAAATGGAGCCAACCATGAACGCGACCGATCACCTAGCGACGCCACGTGGGCATACTCCGGAAGGCGGAGTCCTGGTTGGAAACGGCAACGCGAGCAAGACCATGATCCTCTTCGAGGACCCCCAGTGTCCCTACTGTCGAGAGTTTGAGCAGCTCAACGGTGCGCTCATTGCTGCCGCTCTGGATGCTGGTGAGCTGGCCGTTGAATACCGCATGCGCTGCTTCCTGGGCCAAGAATCAGTGAGAGCAGATAACGCTCTCGCTCTCGCCGCCGAGGCCGGTCGCTTCGACGAGCTACGCAAAGCTCTCTTTGCTGCCCAGCCGCCCGAGGGAACTGGAGGCTTCACGACCGAGGACCTTGTGGATCTCGGCGCACTGGTAGGCCTGACCGGTTCGGATTTCGTTTCGGGGGTACGAGAGGCACGATATGAGAAGTGGGTGCTGAAGCGAGAAGCGTTGTACCAGTCCGAGGATCCGCAGGGAACGCCGGCGGCATGGCTGGACGGCAGCCCCATTGACTCGGGGCTCCTCTTCGACAAGGTGGGCTTCAAAAACCGACTTCGCATCGAACAGCGCTGAGATCGGACTAGGTGTGCAGCTGCGCCCCCACTCCCAGCCGGCCGGAGGAGCCGGACCTGAGGATCGTCGCCGTCTGCCCACCAAGCAGGGAAGACAGCCCGTCCTGTCTCACGACGAAGACCTCCACCAGTTCAACTGCCAAAGAGAGCCTCTGCGCCATACAGGCCCGTCGTGTCCAATCGAACGTCTCCGGCGGGCGTCCGTCGTGGCGCGCCTCGAAATGAAGGGAGGTCGTGGTGCGTTGACGGCCGTAGAGGGACTTGAATATCAGCAACCGGCAAAGGAGCGCACGTGACAGATCGCTACCGCAAAGACCCAGACAAGATCTCTCAACTGAATCCCGAGCAGTACGAGGTCACCCAGGAGGGCGCCACCGAGCCGGCCTTTCGACAACGAGTTCTGGGACAGCAAGGAATCGGGCATCTATGTTGATCGTGGTGTCGGGCGAGCCGCTGTTCGCCTCCAAGCAGAAGTTCGACAGTGGATGCGGTTGGCCGAGCTTCACCGTTCCACTCGTGGCGGGCAACGTCGTGGAGAAGGAGGATCGAAGCCACGGGATGATCAGGACCGAGGTTCGCTCGGCGCACGGGGACAGTCATCTTGGCCATGTCTTCAACGACGGCCCAGCAGAGGAAGGCGGCCTGCGCTACTGCATCAACTCGGCGGCCCTCAGGTTCGTCCCGTACAAGGACCTCGAAGCCGAAGGATATGGCGAGTACCGGAAGCTCCTCGACGGCCCTATGACACAGGAGAAGGTGGAACCATGAGCGAAAGGACAGCAAAGGCGATCCTTGCCGGAGGATGCTTCTGGGGGATGCAAGACCTCATCCGGAAACGTCCCGGCGTCATCTCGACACGGGTGGGGTACACCGGCGGGGATGTTCCGAACGCCACTTACGGAAACCACGGAAACCACGCCGAGGCGATCGAGATCACCTTCGATCCCGAGCAGATCTCCTACCGTGAGCTGCTCGAGTTCTTCTTCCAGATCCATGACCCGACGACGATGAATCGACAGGGGAACGACATCGGCCCGAGCTACCGATCGGCGATCTTTTACCTCGACGACGAACAGCGGCGGGTGGCCGAGGACACCATCGCCGATGTCGAGGCGTCTGGCCTTTGGCCCGGCAAGGTGGTCACCGAAGTGACACCCGCCGGACCGTTCTGGGAGGCAGAGCCGGAGCACCAGGATTATCTCGAGCACTACCCGAACGGATACACCTGCCACTTCCCGCGCCCGGGCTGGGTGCTTCCCCGACGGACCGGAGCCATCGCCAAATGAGTCTCGCAGCCACGCTTCGAGATCCTCGTTGACTAGTGATGTCAAGCGGCAGCACATCTCCGGATTCCCATCACAATGCCCTTGTGGAGCTGACGCGGGTTCAGCCCTTCGAGGCGGAGGTGATAGCAGCACGTTTGCGCGCGTCAGGCATCGAAGCGACTCTCGGAGCGGGCTCTGTCTACGAATCCATCAGCTTCGCCGACGGAGTACCTGTCTACGTTCCGGCAGACGATGCCTCACGAGCCAGGGCTCTACTGGAAGAGGACGGTGGGCCCGACTAGCCAGGGGCCCATCCACAGCCTGGAGTTCCTCGGGACAGTGTCCACGCGCTGACCAGGTAGGGACTCCGGACCGATTCAGCTCTCTGTAGCGCGGCTCAGCTGGCAATCCTTAGAGCGGATTACGCACTCGAAGCGCCGCTCACCTTGGCGACGAATCAGCTCCACCGTCTCTGCCACTGACGACGCGAGCATCAAGGTGAGCGAGGCTACGGGCAGCCGTTTCGAGCGTCGGGCGCAGGCGCAGGCGCAGGCGCAGGCGAGGCGAGCCGGTCGTTGTCGGTCCCACTTCCTCGAATGGACTCCCCTGGACGAACTGGCGAGGCTCGCCCCGCGACTTTCGGGAAACATAAGGTTGCAGCCAGTGGCACAACCTATCGAGGACTACGCGATGATCGGCGATACCGAGACCGCCGCGCTTGTCGGACGAGATGGATCGATCGATTGGCTTTGCCTTCCTCGCTTCGACTCTGGGAGTTGTTTCGCCAAACTGCTCGGAGAGAACGAGCACGGCCGCTGGCAGATCATCGCTGACGAACAGATCACCTCCCACATGCGCCGTTATCGGAGTTGCATCGATGGTGCTCGAGACCGAGATCACCACCTGCAAGCGGCGACGGTACAGGTTCTCGACTTCATGCCCCCCCGCCATCATCATCCACGAGTCGTCCGGATCGTACGCGGCGTCGAAGGTGACAGTGCAGATGCGGACCGAGCTCATCATGCGGTTCGAATATGGATACGACGTTCCATGGGTCCGGCGGACGGACCGAGGTCTCATCGCCATTGCCGGGCCGAACGCTCTCGTTCTCGACTCCCCCATCGAGCTCAAGGGCATCAAGATGCGCCACGAGGGAAAGTTCACGGTCCATGCCGGGGAGGAGCTGGCCTTTGTCCTGGCCTGGTACCCGTCTCACGAGGATCCCCCTTTCGTGCTTGACACTGCGCGAGCGCTCGAGGAAACGATGAAGTTCTGGGGAGATTGGTGTGCTGGAGTTCTGCCGGTGAGCGGCGAATGGAGTGATCTCGCAATGCGGTCGCTCATTACGTTGAAGGGCCTGACCTACGGTCCGACAGGTGGCATCGTCGCCGCGCCGACGACATCGCTCCCAGAATCACTCGGGGGCGTGCGGAACTGGGATTACCGCTATTGCTGGGTCCGTGATGCGTCGCTCACCCTCGAGGCCCTCATCGAATCGGGCTTGCGTGAAGAAGCAGAGAGCTGGCTGGCATGGCTGGGACGGGTGGCCGCCGGTGACCCCAAGCAACTGCAGATCATGTATGGGCCAGCCGGTGAGCGTCGCCTGACTGAAATGGAGGTCGACTGGCTCCCCGGGTACGAGGGATCTTCTCCTGTGCGGATCGGTAATGCCGCCTCCGAGCAGTTCCAACTCGACGTTTACGGGGAGCTCATGGACGCCATCGACCGGGCTCGCTCCCACGGTATCGCCGTCCACGAGATCATTTGGCGGATCCAAATGGCAATCATGCGCTTCCTCGTCGACCACTGGTCCGATCCGGACGATGGCATCTGGGAGGTCCGTGGTCCTCGTCGACAGTTCACCCACTCCAAGGTCATGGCCTGGGTCGCCTTCGACCGCGCCGTTCGCAGTGTCGAAGTACACGGGCTGGAGGGACCGGCTGACAAGTGGCGCGCCGTCCGCGATGCGATCCATGCCGAGGTGTGCGAGAAGGGATGGAACGCCGAAGTCGGGGCGTTCACCCAGTTCTATGGCGCCGTGGAACTCGATGCCAGCGTCCTGATGATGCCACTCGTCGGGTTCCTCTCCGCAGACGACGAGCGAGTCGTCCACACCGTCGAGGCCATCCAAGGGACACCTCATGGAGGGTGGGTTCGTTCTTCGATATGAGAACAAATCGGGGGTGGACGGTTTACCGGGCCGCGAGGGAATGTTCCTCCCATGCACCCTCTGGCTGATCGGGTGTCTGCGGCTGATGGGCCGCCTCGATGAGGCAACGGCCATCTTCCGACGGGTCGTCGCCCTGGCAAACGATGTCGGACTCATCTCCGAGGAGTATGACCCGGGCCACCGGCGTTTGCTCGGGAACTTTCCCCAAGCCTTCACCCACGTAGGGATCGTGAACGCCGCCCGAGGCCTGGCCGCTTCACATGCCGCGGATCAAGCCTGACATCCGTGTCTTAAGTCAATGACACTAGGAACCCCCGCCCCGAGACTGATCGCGGCCGGAATCGATACAGTTCCTCGTGGCGAGGTCGAGAGGTCGCTAACCGCATCGCTCACACATCTCGGCTTAACGCACGAACTCTGTTCGTTGACCGGGGACATCGGTGAAACGCACGTTACGAAATGTTCGGCTGCGCAGCCACGAGCGCCTCGATCGGGGCATTCTCCGACGTTTACGGCGCCGGTTGGATGAACATGTGAGAGTCGGTAGCTTCGATCTGGCGAGACTCCAAGTCGGAGTTGGCAGATCGCGTCCGGCTGGACTGAACTGGTGGTCGTGCCCGGACCGAAAATAGCCATCATCGGGGGTGGGAGCCGCCAATGGGCTCCCACGCTCATCGAGGACATCGCCAACACCGAGAGTCTCCGAGGAGCACATATCGTTCTCGAGGATATCAATCCGGCCTCACTGAACATCGTTGCGGACTACGTCCGTCACGTTGCCGCTATTGCCGATCTCGAACTCACCGTGTCGACGACGACGGACCAACGAGAGGCCCTTGACGGAGCCGATTTCGTGGTCGTCACCATCACCACCGGTGGCTTTGAGTCCATGCGCGCAGATCGGGAAATTCCGATTCACTACGGAATCCGCCAAACTGTCGTCGATGGAGGACCCGGCGGGGGTCAGCCGGGCGTTGCGCAATATTCCGGTCATGGTGCAGATCGCGCGGGACATGGTGGACATGTGTCCTGACGCCTGGCTCCTGAACCTGACCAACCCGATGGCGCAGATCTGCCGCGCCATCACTCGTGAAACGCCGATTCGCACTGTCGGTCTCTGCCACGAGGTGACCATCTGCCGCTTCTTCCTCTCAATGCTCCTCGACATCGATTTTCGAGAAGTCCATCCCGTGGTCACAGGGGTCAATCACATGCCGGTGATCGTTTCCCTCGAGGTAGGTGGCGAGAACATCCTGTCGAGGGTGTCGGACATTCTCGAAGATCCAGAACAACTGTCGAGACACATCCCATTCGACCTCCCATCGGACATAGGCCGCGAGATCGCCATCGTGAATCCGACGAAGAGCGACCTACTGGGCACCATGCAGGTCAAATTGGAGCTCTTGCGACGTTTCGGTGCACTGATCGCATCAAAGGACCGACACATTGTCGAGTACTTTCCATGGTTTCTCACAGAAGAATCCGATTTTGCCGAAAAATGGGGCGTCGCCTCCACAACCATTGAAGAGCGAGAGACGGCGGAAGCCTCCTACGAGAAGCGTCTCCATGAATCACTTCGCTCGACGTCTCTTTCGAGCATGCCGTCAGGGGAGATGGTCGCCCCTTTCATCGACGCCATCGTCACCGGTCGACGTCGGCTCCTTCCCCTGAACATCCCGAACCACGGACATTGCCCTGACATGCCCATTGACGTCATCGTCGAGGCGATGTGTTCTGTTGAAGATGGTGCCGTACGTGGAAGACATGTCGCGAAAGCGCCTCCGTTCCTCGCTGATCACTTGCGCCGCGTGGTGACTGCCCACGAATTCACCGTGGAAGCGGCCCTGAGTGGATCAAGGGACGCTGCGCTCGAAGCCATGCTGGCCGACCCGCTCGGTGGGCGGATGGATTATCACGCCATCGTTGCGATGACCGACGAGCTAATCGCCGCCACGAAGCCCTGGCTCCCACAATTCGCATGAACTGCTCGACCTCCGCAGCTTGACCTCAACCGTCGGCACAAACGCCTTGTAAGTGTCGAGATTTCGTCCATGCCTGTGGCCAGCCGAGATGCCTCGCCTTCTGGGGTGACCCCGGACCAAGCACTCCCCTCGCCACGTGTCTTTGTGCTGGCCCCTCGGACGGTCCTATGTGATGCCCGCCACGCCGTGTCGTCCCTCAAACCCAGATGTCTGGCGTAGTAGCGACCGAGGTTCGCCTCCCGAAGCTCGAAGGATTCGTGACAGGCATGCCGGCTTCTATCCACGGAATAGGTCTCTGTCCGGAAGGGGCGGAGCGGAGGCCGGATTCGCTGTCCCGTGACCGTCGTCAAGACGGCTTCGGCTCAGCTTTAATTCTCTGCGACATCACTTCAGCCTCATTGAGGAGGCCGTTTGAGATGGCGCCTCGCCTGGACGATGACTGTTCCTGCGCCGGCCGATTTCAGACGGGCGTGCTCGACGAGGTAGTGCTCATCTTCGACGATGTAGCCATCTGGCCGGGGGCCGTCCAAGAGGGCTGACCCTGCCCCGGCACGTCCCCGTCTTGGACCGACGATTGATGCCGCCTTGGACCACGGTGTCTGCGACGACGAGGACACACGTCAGGCTATTCAGACTCTTCCGGAGTGCCTAAGATCGTCCCATGGCGCGCACACCAGAGCCCCAGCGATTGGTCAATGCGAGGAACTTCTTTCTCAACTACTCGCAGAGGGATCTCGACCATGCAGTGCCACTGCTGTCGCCGAACGTCGTCTATACCGTGCCGGGACAGCACAAGCTCTCAGGCGTATACCACGGACCCGACGAGGTGAAACGGCACATCGCCGAGTTGATCGATTACTCCAAGGGAACGTTCGAGGTGCTGAAGTGGATGGATTGGATGGTGGGTGAAACTCACATAGCTGCGCTCCAGTACGCCCATGCCCAGAATGCCCACAGGATCTATCGCGGGCATCACCTTTATCTTGTCGAGTCGGACTCTGACGATCTTGTGTCCGACATCAAGATCTTCTTCGAAGATCAGGCAGCAGCTGAGCGGTTCTTTACTTAGCGGTTGCTGCCGGTTGAGCGATTCGCTTGAGCCAGCGAAGAAGGCCCTCGTCAAGACTGGAAGAACGCGAGTAGGTCGGCGTTCGCAACCAGCGACGATCGATCGGCTCAGACCGCTACAAGTATGGGGTCAGCTTCCATAACGCTAACTCCGATGTTGATTTCCTTGGCGAGCGACGCCATAGCTCCTCGCCGGAGGAGCAGGCCGGCGATCACAGCCCCCGCCACCAGGAAGACGGCCGCATAGGTGAAGACAACGTGATAGCCGTGAAGCGTGGCCTGCGCTTTCAGCGTGGCAGCCGAGCTCGCAGCGGCTCGGTTGACGAAGGCATAGGCGGTCACCGCGCTCGGACCAAGCGTGTTGAGGAGCGACATACCCACCGAGCCGCCCACCTGCTGGCTGGTGTTCACCATGGCTGAAGACCGCTTTGCTCGCACCGTCGATGATCGAAGACAAGTGAAACTGAGCGTCGTTCAGGGTTGGTGACGGCCCAGAACGAGCCAAGGGCGCTCGTGCCGTTGACCACGACTGGGTTCTCGGCATGGTGCAGCAGTGGAAGTGCAACCTGGTGACACGGATGAGGCCGAGGACATTGGTGTCGAACAACCCTCTGCGCTTCCCGTCCATCGACCTCCGCGGTCGTGCTATGTCAGCGTTGTTGATGAGAACGTCCAAGCGCTCCTCGCGCGTCGTCGATGATGCCGAAAGCGTCTCTGACCGACGGGTCGTCACTCACGTCCAGCTGGTCGAACTGGCCACCGAGCGCGGCTGCTGCCGCTACTCCTGAGCGCTCGCGGCTACGCGATCCTAAATAGACGGAGTGCCCACGCTCGATCAGCTGGCGCCGCGGTCTCAGAAGCCGAGTCCTCTATTGAGCCCCGGTGATGATTGTCACGGGTCAAGTTCATTCTCCTGATCCGGTCCCGAGAACCGTTCGCCGGCCGAACGCAACGCGGAGGGGGCCCACGTGGGTGCGATGCGCGACTATCTCGCCGGCATTCATCTGAACGACCGCCAGTTCTGCACAGCGCACACGACCTCAATGGCCTGACTCTTGGCACTCTGATCCAGTCGTTCTTGAGTGAGACGTTCGAGCCGCGCTCATCCGCCAGCGCTGGCGCCCCTAGGTTCAGGAATATCCCCCCGAGCATTGGGGTTGACGTAGGTTGTGAAAATTGAGATTTTTTCCGACGTTGTTTGTCCATGGTGCGCGATCGGCAAGCGTCGCTTCGAGGTGGCGCTCGAGCGCTTCGCACATCGCGACGAGGTCGATGTCATCTGGCGCGCCTTTGAGCTCGACCCCGGAGCGCCCCCGCTCGTGGAGGGTGACCTCGCGTCGCACCTCGCGTCGAAGTACGCGATGACGACCGAGCAAGCCGTTGCCTCCCAGGAGCGACTGGCCGCGAAGGCGGCCGAGGAAGGTCTGGAATTCCACTTCGAGCGAGCTCGGCGGGCGAACACATTCGACGCTCATCGTCTGTTGCACCACACGCTGGAGGTTGGTCGACAGGACGCGTTGAAGGAGCGGCTGTTTCTGGCCTACTTCCGTGATGGCGAAGCGATCTCGGACCATGCAACACTCGTCCGACTCGCCGAAGAGAGTGGTATCGACGGCATCAAAGCCAACGAGATCCTCGGTTCAAATCGCTATGCCGATGAGGTTCGAGCGGACGAAGCGGACGCACGAGGCACTTGGTATCACCGGGGTGCCGTTCTTCGTGATCGACCGCCACTTCGGTATCTCCGGAGCCCAAAGCCCTGAATCGATTTTGAATGTCCTTGACGAGGCATGGGCTGACACTCACTCTGATCTCGTTCACTCGGCTGACACGGCGACGAAGTGCGATGAGGAGAGCTGCTCGATTCCGACGTGACGACCGATCACGATCTCGGGGTCCAGCCGCTGTGCTTTCGGGGCGACTGTGCAAGCACGTCCGGCTGCTCGTTATCGATCCGCATCTCTGATCAGATTCGAGTCAGCTCTATCGACTGATCGTTGATCGTGGTCTGGCCCCATTAGGACTGCGGCGAATGTGGCGGGGACGGTGCGCTGGCGCGGAGCACGTCCACCTCGGCCAGGAGGGTAGCTGCCATCCAGGCTGGGAGCCTGCCACCGCCCATGTCGGCGTCGGTCAAAGATCGCCGAATCGTCTGTTCGCGATCCGGGGTCAACCGCGCGTTCTGCCAGCTGAAGGGTTCTGTGTGGCGATCGTCGCGAGGGTGCCGGGCCGCATCGTAGGCGTGAATCAGCTCGGAGTAGCGGGCGGCGATCGACCGCGCCGCCTCGTCACGGTCAATTTTCCCAGCGATCAGACTGAGGAGCGGCTCCTCCCAGATGCTCCGTCCGACAGCGAAGCCAGCGAAGCCGGAAAGGGGCGCCGCGACATCGATCCAGTGCTCAATTCTGGACATTGGCGCGTTGCGACCGAGCACAATGCACTCCGTCGGATGACTTGCATCTGCGGCGACTTCCCTCAGAACCTCCCGTGCACCCCTCTGCGTCTCGTAACCCTCGAGCTTCCACACTGTCGGATGCACCGCGCCGGCGAGAAATGCTGAGATCGTCGCCACTGTCAATCCGGGACGAGCTTCCCGATCGAAGTGGTACTGATCTTCGTTTCGCAATAGCTGTTCCCGCGTCGGTGGCACGAGGAGCTCGAAGAACCAACGACGATCGACATCCTTGGCCCATGCCGAAACGCTGGCTAGACGTTCGATCTGAGTGGCACGTGCCCGGGCGTCGTCAGCCGGGTTGTACCGCACCAGAACCTTAAAGAAATCCGGATCGAATTCTTCCACATGCTTCGCAAAATCGTCGCCGTACTCAAGCTCGAACAACTCGGTGCCACTCTTCTCGATCGGCATCGCCAGGACAAGGCCGTCCACCTTCGCCTGCTTGGCGATGTGGGAGCCGAGATGCTCGTCCACAAGCACACCGGCCCGTCCTGTAGGTAGGCCGTCGGCGACAGCGTGCCGGGCTCCCTCGTAGATCACCGACTTGGCGTCTCGCATCCTCTCGAGCTCCGTGTCTGTCGGTTTACCGGTCACTCCGAACAAGGTCTTGGCAAAGGACGCCCGATGGTCCATTGCAAGAACGAAGAGCGGGGAGCTTCTCGATGGCTCGTAGAGCCCAGGCGCAGACGACGTGGCTTCGGTCACAAGGCCAACCTCTGGACGGCGTCGGATTGTTGGGGCATATCACGAAGTAAATAGGATTGTCGCCGAGCTGGCAAGCAGCACAATCATCGAGGATCCCTGCGGCATTCCTTCCACTCCGTACAGACTTCATGGCCACCGATTCCGACGCACCAGCTCCATATCGAGACGGCCCGGGCGACGTTTCTAACATCCGGCCGCCATGGATTGGTCCCGCTCGCGTGCCGCTTACGGATTGCGGGAGGGACAACCTCTGAAGCCCGAGTTCACCTCCGGCAAGTCTCGTTCTTGGCCCCTAGACCGACGAGCTCTTACAGGATGTCGGGCAACGATCTGATGGGTGCGGTCGTCGAACCCGTTCGAGTGCGCCGGCGATGAGCCGAACCCATAGTCTGGGTTCGGCGACCGATCGATGAAGGTCTAGCCCACCCCGAAGGAGCTGTGATCCGCACAACTCCTACCACCAAACCACCAATGCGCCACGGAGAAATCGATCATGAACCTTGAGCAAGCACTAGAGAAGGTTGTTGAGCATGCCCATGAGGAGCTCCGCATCGTTCGGAAGCGGGCTGAACAGAAGACGGCAGCGCGCGACCACGGGAAGGATTACCACGCAGCTCAAATCGCTGCCGATCGACTGGACCATTACGCACACCTGGTCCGTCGGTTGCATGATGATGAATACAAGGATGGCTGGCGGGACGAGAGCCTGGGGTCAACAGACAGCAAGTAGGTACATACTGTGTCATGCCACAGGTGAGGCTCGACGGCACAGATATCCACTATGAGGTCAAAGGATCAGGTCAGAGGCTGCTGTATCTGAACGGTTCTGGAGCCAGCCTCGCGGACGTTGCTCCGCTTGTTTCCTTGCTTGCGAAACCATTTGAGGTCTTGGCTTTCGACCAACGAGGCATCGGGAAAAGCCCCTGTCCGAGAGACCGCTACACCATGGCCGATCTTGCGGCGGATGCCCTATCCCTGGCAGACCATCTGCAGTGGGAGCACTTCCGTCTGATTGGGATCAGTTTCGGTGGCATGGTGGCTCAGGAGATGGCGGTCACATCACCAGAGCGGATCGATCGGCTAGCGCTTGTCTGTACCTCATCGGGAGGTGCCGGCGGGTCCTCGTTTCCCCTACACACGCTGGCCAACATGGCTCCGGACGAGTTGGCAACCGTCTCCGCGGAGATCATGGACACCCGCTTCACTCCAGAGTGGCTGGAGCACCATCAAGCCGACCGGCTGTTGGCCCGTGCCCTGACCAATCGACACGCACCGAATGGCCATGCCGACAGCCCAGGGTTTGCACTACAGCTTCAGGCCCGACATGGACACGACGTGTTCGAACGCTTGTCTCGGATCAAGTGTCCAACGCTCGTCGCATCGGGTCGCTACGACGGAATCGCTCCCCCCGCGAACGGTGCCGCGATTGCTTCCCAGATACCGCATGCCGATTTCCGGCTGTTTGAGGGTGGCCACGCATTCTTCCTCCAAGATCCAACATCGATTCCTGAAATACTCTCCTTCCTATCAACCGGCTGAAGTCAACCCATCCTTATCGCCAAGCAGTCGGAAATGCCTCAGAGCGACTGTGCCCCCAACCGGTCAACGCCGGTTGGAGGGACACTTGGGCTTCCTATCCTTGGCCCATGGCAAGTAACCCGAGAGGGAGCGGTCCGCGTTGCCGCCACTACTCAGGCCCATGCTCGACCAGCTGTCGATGTGACCCATGTTTGGCTGCGGCCGAAACGATCCCACGGAAGATGCGACCTGAGACCGAAGTCGGCCGAAGCTCAGCAACTCCTCTTAGGAGCTTCGACCGCGTACTGACCGTAGCCTCCGCCGGCCTCGCTGGGAATTGTCGCCGGGCCTCAAATGAAACAGACCGACCGTGGGCTTGATCATCACGGTTCTTCTCCTTGGCCTGCTCGCCAGCCTGTCACCCAGCACAATCGTCGTATTCATCCTGTTGCTCGCCTCGACACGAGCGCGGGTGAACGCCGCCGCCTTCCTCATCGGATGGTCCGTTTCGCTGGTCATCGTCTTTACAGCCAGCTATGCGCTCGGGGGAACCAGAGTCAGCCGACCAGCCGGCGGCCACATAGCCGTCGACGCCATCGAGATCTTGCTCGGCATCGCTCTGTCCACGGCGGCCGTTCGCCAGTGGCAGCACCGACACGTGCCCCGCACCGGTTCCGGATTCACGAAACGACTCACGGGACACCTCGATCAACTCAATCCGTGGCAAGCAGCGATCATCGGCGTACTTGAGCAGCCGTGGACGCTCACCGCCGCTCTTGCGATCGTGCTGATTCGTCACCATTCGGCCGCGATCATCGCGGTAGTCGCGTTTCTCCTTTTCACGATCGTGTCGACGGCAACGGTCGGCTTGATCTTCCTGTACTACGCCCGCCGACCAGGACAGGCCGAAGCTCACCTCGCTGCGCTGAGGGATCGCACCCTCGCTGCCGGTCCCGCGATCTTCGCCATCGTGTCGTTGCTAGTCGGGCTGTACCTCATCATCGACGGCATACTCGGCATAGTTGGTGTCTCAACGGCGTTTGTCGCCAGCAGCTGCTCCAGGATGATTCATGTCCCCTGAGGTGGTCTCGACGAGTCGGCCGAGAGTCCTGAGCGATCGTTCTTGACTGTCCTCTCCAGTGACCAGGCCTCTCCTCGCGTATGGAGCCGAAGGGCTTCGATCTTCTCAGTCCTTCTCTAGAACGGCAACGTACGAAT
Organism: uncultured Acidimicrobiaceae bacterium; assembly: GCA_963774915.1. GTDB lineage: Bacteria > Actinomycetota > Acidimicrobiia > Acidimicrobiales > RAAP-2 > CAVSNH01. The sequence goes on from CAVZGR010000002.1 coordinate 879,519, forward strand.
CAGCCGGACGTCCTCCGAGGACCTTCGCCTGGTGCCATCCTGTGCCCCTCAGGAGTATCCGCATCTCCTTGCGTGAGACGAAAAGCCAATTGGACCATGCGCCGACCTGACCTCGGTAGTGGGATCGCATGCGTACCTGTCCGGGCATACGGCCTCTTTGCTTGTTCATTCTGTAGTAGCTCCGATCAATCGCTGGAGCGCCACCGGAATACGGATTCGTGCTCTGGGCCAAGATACGAGCACCGGGTTTCGTCCGACGGGCCCACACGGCAAGTGACTTCCGTGCTCGGTCGGGGGAGCCAAAGAGCCCGAAGTTGTTTCCGAATAGAACAATAGTGTCGAATAACTTGAGTCTCTTGGGCAGCTCATCGATGGACTGGCACCATGCCTCCTTCAGACCACGCAATCGGGCTGACCGTACGGCGAGAGGCGAAGCATCCAAACCGACCACATCGAAGCCTCGCTGCTGAAGGTACAAGCTGACTCTCCCCGCGCCGCAGCCCACATCGACGACTCGACCACGGACGTAGCGAATGGACTGCCGTTCTGACAAAGGCCAGTCCTCGAATCTCGCCACGTACAACTCGTGCCCTGCACTCAGATCCGTGTAACCGTCGTCGCGCTCCAGGATCTCCGGAGCCGTCCCGCCCCGCGCCCAGTCCATGAGCGCTCGGCCGAAGACATCATTTCCCCTTCGCATCGATACGTTCGGTCCCTGATATCCAAGACACAAGAGCATGGACGCCTGTGAGCACAGCGTATCGTGCTGTCTTTGTGCAGCTCGAGTGCGACATCGGGTAGCCGCCACCTCGAATGCCTGGCGAAATAGGACCAACGGCCTTCTATGACCGCCTTCGCATCATCCTTGAGGACACCATCGCCAACCCCCTACTGATGATATGAGTCTCACCATTAGTGTGACGTGATGCGGGTCTTGCTGGTTGCCTATCCGGGTGCTGGAAAGAGCACACAGGCGGCGAAGCTCGCTGCTCATTACCGAATCGCATATTTGTCGAGCGGGGCATTGTTGCGTGCTGAGATCACTCATGACACGAGGATCGGGAGGATCGCAGCCAATTACCTGAGGCGTGGAGATCTCGTGCCCGACGAGCTGGTCTTCGAGGTGTTGTCTTCGCCCGTACTCGAGGCGGCTGCCAACGGTGGCTACGTACTCGATGGCTTCCCGAGGACTCTACGCCAGGCGGAGGCGGCGTATTCGGTGGCGCAGGAGATCCGCGATATTGAGCTCCAGGCCGTCGTCTATCTCAGAGTTGGTCATGATGAGCTGCGCGAGCGGCTCCGAGTCCGCGGCGACCGAGAAGGCCGCACGGACGATGACGAGGACACCATTGCCCGCCGCTTCACGGTGTTCGAGAAGCAAACGGAACCGCTCCTCGACTTCTATGCGAGACGCGGAATACTCGTGGACATCGATGGCGAGCAGTCTGTGGGGGCTGTGTTTGGTGACGTCACTAGAGCCCTCGATAGGCTTCTTACCGAAGTGCGTGGCAATTTGTGATCAATCGCTAAGAGACGGTCTTGGGGGGCAAACGTCGGCGCCCTCGGCGTCCGTGTCTGTCCACCAATGGATGATTTTGGTTCGGCGCTGCCTCGCCCGAGAGGAGAGGATTCCGGGCCTGGTGCGCGAAGCCGATCGACCAGCCGGGTCCCACCTTGTGGTTCGAGATGCAGAGCAAATGACTGCTCGACATCTCGGCGGCACCGAGGTCCGTACCACATACACCACGGAGCTATCCCAGTACCCATTCTCCGGTAGCACGTCGCGCCTCAACGGTGTTGACTTAGTGTCCCAAGGGCACGAGAATCACGCCGCCTCGCGCTCGAGGTGGGCCTTGTGAGCGAGCTTGATGACATCCTCGGACACGGATCGTTTGTTGCCTTCATGTGCCGGATGGTGCGCAGGGCACGCAAGATATGGGGTGCCTTCGACCGGCTTCCCAAGTCGTAGACATCCTTTGACGTGGCAGTTGTGGTGACGGTAGACGGTGATGAGGCTGCCGAGGATGAGGAAGTCGGGAATTGCGCCACCGAAGCCAGACCAGAATCCGTACCAGGTTCCCGACTCGGCATCCGAACCCGTATAGCGCAGGAACCAGTGCGCAGAGTCAGTCCAGAAGACAACTGACGAGGATGACGAATCCGGCTACGACGAACAGCGAAACCAATAAACAGACCCCGTTTCATGGCATTACTCCCGACCTCTTCTTCATATTCGCTCCCGAAAGCTCCTTAACACCAGACTGAATCAAGAGCCCAGTCCCACCGCCGTCCATTGAAGGAAGTATCACACGGGATCTCGTGGCCGCAGTTGATATTGGCCCTCCTGAGGCATCCGTCCTTCAATCTCCTGTCGCGAAGGTTGGTGCCGGCGAACACAGCGAGATGAGTTGTCGATGGACGTGAGCGAATCGGCCACGTTTACAGGTCTGGTTCGACCGGGCCCTGCGCCGCAGCCTCGGCGTCTGCCGCTGCATCCACCGCTGCCACTTCTGCAGGCGTGGCGCCGAGCCGGCGTTCGACGTCGGCCAGCCGGTCGCTGATCACCGATAGCTGCTGGCCCAGGTCGGCGTGGCCCTTCTTGAACTCTTCTTTGTTGGCGTCGGTGTGTTCCTTGATGAACACGGACGCAACCGTGGCGGTCAGCACGCCGATGAGGCCGATTCCCACCAGCATCAGGATCACGGCCACGACCCGGCCACCTTCGGTGACGGGGTACCGGTCCCCGTAACCCACGGTGGTGACGGTGACGATGGCCCACCACAGAGCGTCGGGGTAATCGTGGATGTTGCTTCCCTTGGCGTTCTCCTCAAAGAGCAGAACCAGCCAGGCCCCGACGAAGAGGGTTCCCACGACGGCGATGAGCACCCGGAAGAGGCTGTGGTGCTTGAGGATGGCCTCCACTCGTAGCTCCCCTTCGTGCAAGAGGAGGCCCATCTTCTCGATCCCGACGACGTGCCAGCCCTGGAGGGGGGGCACCACCACGGTCGCCGGCTCGACCCACCGCCGCCTGAGATAGCCGGGCGTGTCAGGGGTGACCACCAGGCGCACGAGGTACTCCGACCAGCATGATGACCCAGAGCACGAAGAGGCCGCCGACGAGGACTTTGGAGGCAGAGCCGTTGACGTCGGTGGTGAGGACGATGATGGCGATGACGAGCCAGGCGACCCCCAGGAGGGCCATCGGGAACTTCGTGACTTGTTCGATGCGGTCGACGAGATCGTGGCGCCCGCCCGACGGCTTCGCCCCGGCGATCGCCTGGCGCCGCCGTTCCTCCTTGCGCTCCTTCTCTTCGAGGCGCTCTTGCTCCAGCTTCTCCAAGCGCTGGATGCGTTCGATGGAGGACGGCTTCTTCTTCGTCGTGCTGCCGCCTGGAACGGTTTTCAAATCAGTGGAGTCGCCCACAGGCAGACAAAGTTACAGTCTGGGCTCTCACTGACCGCTCATCGTCAGCCGCCCGGCCCTACGTTCCGGTCGGTCCTGGATTGAGCAAATGCCGACGACGCTCCATCCAAGTGGGCCGCTTATCACCGCGGTTTACCAATGACAACCTTCACCACCGAGCGTGTTGAATTCTGCGGTGGCCGGCTCCGTCGCCCAGTGTCTCGCCGTTCAGAGCCTCTCCCCCCTTGCATTTCCTCAGCGTCACCCAAGCTGTTGGATCACCGTCCGATCTCCACAGATCTTCCGCCTGGTGCGGCAACAGTGACCGGCCCCAACAGCGCTCTAGCCGATAGCCCCTGCAATTGTGATGATCCTCAAGGGGAGCTGGCGCTGGCTCGAATTGCACTCTTCAGATGGGAGCACTCTGACCAACCAGGCAGGATCAGGACGTGGGGACCAGCGCTTCCATCGGCGTGGCCGTCTCGTAAGGTCGGCGTCCGAGATCGGCCACCGCCACAGCGATATCGAGTCGCTCCACCGCTTGGGGTTCCCTGCAGTAGGTGTACGCCGTTGCACAAACGTCATCGACTCGCTCCACGATGCCGAAAGTGAACGCACCTCCGGCGATGCGCTGCCACCCTTCACCGGCGAGCCGCCCACTGTCCTCGATCGCCGCCATCTCCGCATCGTGGCCGGAAGGAAACACCACGGCTCCGATCTGTTGCACCGTCACCTTCAGGTCCGTCCCATACATGATCGGATCAGGAAGATGCCACCGATAGAGCCCCACGAAGTCCGGTTGCGAGAGCGGTCCCCCGGCATCAGAGGAGCGGATGTCGAGGGTGCATCCACCGTACGGCGCGGCATGACGACCCATCCCCCAGGCACTGCCCACGTAGTCCTCGAGCCCAGTGCCGCAGATGGTCGGATGGGACGTATCGCCGTCGAGGAACACTTTTACCTCTCCCTCTCCATACCAGATGCCCTCGTCGAGGATCCGTATGCCAAGGCTGCAACCGAGAAAGCGTCCCGGACCGACAAGCCCTTCAGTAATAACGAGATCGGAACCCCTCTGCGTAGGGTTCTCGCGCCGGAATGAGGCGTGGAGATACCCATTGCCGCTAGGCATGGCTCTCTCGACGGTGTAATCGACTTGGTAGTAAAGGACGGTTGGTGCGTCCGATCCGTTCTCGAGCTCGAGGCGGACGTGATGGGCAAAGGGCATAGGGATCGTGCTGTTGAAGCCCCAGCCCTCGTTGACGGCTACCAGGGCGGAGGCGAAGGGAGCGCTCCGGCCGTGCGGTAGGCAGAAGAAATCGAGCAACGGCACCGAGACGCTCGGCTCGTCGGCACCGTCGTAGAACACTTCGATCCAAAGGGCCCGCAACCGCTCAGGCGGGGCGGGCAACACAGTCATCCAGAGGTGACGGAGCACTCCGGGGCCCTCGATGTTGGCGAGCACCACCCGCTCGCCGGCTCCGATCACCCGACTGGGAGCACCCTTGCGACCACCGGCAGCCGTGCCTCCTGCGCCGCGAGCCCCAGTCGGGTTCTCGAAGGTGACCGCTCGCGACTCGATCGACGAATCGATGAACGATGGCGTCATGATGTCCGTCATCGGGTCCGGCCTCCTTTGCGTGGCGGCTGGTCGAAGCCGATGTCCATACCAAACCGCACAATTCTCCCGACGCGTTCCATACCGTTGATCCTTCCCGACGACGATCTCTCAATCGGCCATGGGTGAACCGGCGTCCTGCGCCGAGCCCTTTACTCATCCAGGATCGCTGACTGATCGAAGTCCTTCGTCGACCATCGCAACGTCCGAGCGAAGACCCTTGGGAGCATAAGAGGCAATGAACGATGCTCATTGGTGCATGACCGTACGAAGCGAGCAATTTGTGGTGCGGATGCGGAGCGGTCCCGAATTTCGGCGGCATGAACCGCCAGCAGGCCGCTAACCAGCGGGTTCTCTCAGAGCGGACGACGGGATTCGAGCCCGCCACCCTCACCCTGCGAAGGTGGCGAAACGTGCCTCTGACCGGCAGCTGGGCGATCCCCACACGATCGGCGCACCGATAGAAATAGGTCTGACCAGGGATTCTTCGTCACGTGGACGACAGCAACGTCACCGCACGTTGGCGGCGAAAGGGCGGGGTCGTTTTTTCTCCAGTTACCGGCCGGACCGGTCGAGAAACAAAGGTGACGTGCGGCATGGTGCGCTTGGCGGAGGCGAACACGCCTTCCAGAGAAAGGGAGAAGGCACATGATAAAGGGCGGGCGACTCGTCAAATCGATTAGCGCATTCGCGCTCATAGCCCTGGTAGCAACGGGGTGTTCCACAACAGGGGTTTCAGGTGGCACCGCAGCGACAACGACCTCAACCAGCGCTGCGACGAGCGGAACGATCGCCGGGACAACTCCAACTACCGCGTCAGCGCCGACCACTACTGCCACGAGCAGCGGAACCAACGGCACATATGCGATGGGTCAAACCGCCACTATCCCAGTGACCGTCAATGGGATCACGTCGGCCACCATTTACGCTTTCTATCCCAATATCCGAAGCACCCAACCAAATGTGGACCGGCCTCCATCAGGTGATACCTACGCGGCAATCGACGCAAAGGAATGTGCTGGCTCCTCTGGTGCACCGACGGGAGCGGATGAATCGGATTTCACCATCCTTCTCAGTAGTGGCTCCACGGCAGGCACTCCTGACGGCCTCGTGGGTAATCCTGCGGTGTCGTCTCTTTCCAGCGAGTCAGGGTTAGGGTCCGGTGGCGAAGGGCTGTCAGCCGGACAGTGCGATCGAGGTTGGGTGGTGTTCGACATGCCCGGGGGTGTGACACCGACGGCCGTCGAGTTCACTGGTAGCACGGCGAGTCTCACTTCAACGAGTGCGGTCGCCAAGTGGACGATCAGTTGACAGGCGAGGTCATACCAGGGAGTCGAACGACATCGATCGCTAAGTTCGGAATGACACCCTTAGCGATTTGCTCGTTGCTTCGAGCTCTTCTCCCCTCACGACGCCCCAGCGCCTTGAACACGGACTAGAGAAGGGGCGACACATGACCCTTGGCGAACAGCGGATGGTCGTTGGTGGGCGGACCTCGGAGATGGCCGTCCCCTCCTTCATCGGTACGTTCCAGGGTTTTTCTGGCCCCTGTTAGAGACGCGACTCAGTTGTTACGAAGCACAGTTGATAGATCCCAACGCTACATTGAAACGAAGGGATTATCTTTGATGTAAAAACGCCACTTGCGGTCCACGGCTCGGGTGATACCTATCCGGGTACTGGCGGCTATCTGGGATGGTGCTAGCGGTTCATCTAACGACAATGTTATTGGCTCTCTGGTCAAATCATGCCCGTTGAACTCCAGTCCTATCGCGAGGGCCTCACAAAGTTTGCCTGGTCCATTCGTGAGCATTCTCTCCCTCCTTACGTTAGGTCGGTTGGCTTTGATCAGCTCCAGACCGCTCTCAGGCTCTACGGCCCTTATGAGAGCCGCAGAGGCATGGCCCTCGACGCCAGTCACGATGTTCATGCAGCAATGTATTCCGTAGGAAAGATAGACATATAAATGGCCAGCTTCCTCGAACATCACGCTGTTCCTCGGCGTCATTCCCCGGTAGCTGTGACTAGCAGGATCTAATTGGTCATAGGCTTCAGTCTCAACGATCATGCAGACCACCCTCTGGCCCGCAAATGTTCGACTCAGATGACAGCCCAGAAGGCGCTTCGCCATTAGGTCTGCACGGCCGCTCAACGCTTCGCTTAGCTTTCCCATGCATCAACAATCGGCCGAACTTCGTTCCATGCGAAGAAACCCAGCAGGGCGCTCGCCACCGCACCACGGTGTGGGCCTCTGCGGGCGCCACAGAAAGACTACGTGAGGACCTGGCGGAGCCCGTTGTCGCTCAGGCCCCTACGACGAGGGACCGCGCCTCCGCAGAGCCGACCACAAGATCGTGAAGATCGCCGCCCACCTCGAGTCGGCTCGACTGTTCGACCCCGCCAATCCTCATCGGCTCAAAGCCCGCCGTTCGGATCAAGTGCTCGACTTCGTCGCTCCCATGCTCGTCCTCGGACACGTAGAACAGAACCGCGGGCTCGGGCGACCGGTGGCTCGAGGACTCGAAGAGATCGGCCGACATGGTGCCGAACGCAATGGTAAAGCGTGTCCCGATCGGCAACCACCCAGCAACAACTTGGCCCGATGACTGCCCTTCCGGTAGGAGTCGCACGACCTTGCCTTGTGCGTCGAGTCCGACCGGATTGCTCGGAACGACGAGAGGACGTGTCTCCCAGCGCGTCGGCGATCTCGTCGATGACGTCTTTCAACACGGAAAACCGCAGCGCAAGGACGACGGCATCGGCTCCCTTCAATGCGCTCCGGTTGTCGAGCGCGACGACCGCCGCTCCGCCGATTGCCGCGGCCAGCTTTCGCGCCGACTCCTTGTCGGCGCTCGAGAGCTGGAGGGCCTCGCCACCGGCAGCAAGCTGACGCGCGATGGCCGATCCGATGCCTCCGGTGCCGATGATCGCCGTGGTCATGATGGAGACCTCCGCCCCGTCAGGAAGCTCACTCCGACTTGCTCGATGGCCATTGATCGGGGAACCAATCTCCCGCCGGGTCCGTCGTTTGTCCCACTTCGATCAGATGACCATCAGGATCGCGGATATAACAACGGATTTCGTACTGGTGCTGCTTCGGTGGCGTCAGGAATTCCGCACCGCGTGCGCTCCATTCGGTGTACACAGCGTGCATGTCCGTCACTCGTATATTGAGGAAACTGCTGACCCGGTTGGGATCGGCGGGCGTCTCAAGGGTGACCTCCGGCTTGTCGTCGGTCGGCCCTCCGCCGACGTTGATGATGATCCAACTGTTCGACAGTTGGACATACGTGAGCCCTCCGGGTCCGGAGAACGCATGCCTGCCCCCGAGCACATCGGTGTAGAAGCGGCGAGAGCGCTCGACATCGTCCGACACGATGAAATGGGCCAGCACGATTCCCTCTGGGGGCGTTGGGAGCTCGTCGGCGGGCGTACTCGATGGCCAGTGATCGGGCACCCAGTCCCCCTGCGGGTCGGTGGTCTGCCCCACTTCGATCAGGTGACCATCGGGATCACGGATGTAGCAACGGATCTCGTACTGGTGCTGCTTCGGAGGCGTCAGGAACTGAGCACCCCGCGCGCTCCATTCGGAGTACACCGTCTCCATGTCCTTGACCCGGATGTTGACGAAGCTGCTCACCCGATTTGGGTCGCCGGGCGTCTCCAGGGTGACCTCCGGCTTGTCGTCGGTCGGGCCTCCGCCGGCATTGATGACGATCCAACTATTGGACAGTGCGACGTTGGTCGGCCCTCCGGGGCTGGAGAAGGCGACCCGGCCCCCAAGGACTTCGGTGTAGAAGCGCCGAGAGCGCTCGACGTCGTCCGACACGATGAAGTGTGTGAGCAGGATTTCCTCTTGGGGCGGTGGGACCTCGGCCATCTGCTACCTCCGATGGTCTTCCACGGTCATAGCCGTGCCATCTGCGCCTGCATGGGCTGCAAAGGCGGCGGCATTTTGGCGATCTCCATTCGAAGGGTTTTGAAAGCCGAATCGAAGATGGTCGAGAAACTCGGGAACGGCTGGATGACGTCGCTCAACACCTCCAACGGAACGCGGGCGCGTATGGCGAGCGTCGCCTGCTGGAGCCACTCGCCGGCCTCGGGTCCGAGGGCATAAGCGCCGGTCAACCGGGCGCCGTCGCTGAGCAGGGTCAAGAATCCGTTCGACTGGGCGTACTGGTGGCTGTACGTCGCGGTCTTGGACACGTCGGTCAAGAGCGTTGTGCTGCTGTAGGGTGCCTCCGCGGCACCGACGGCGGCCGCCTGCGGATCGGTGTACGTGACGCGCGGCACGGCTTCGTAGTTCGTCGGGTGGCTCTCTCCGGCGATGTTCGCCGCCACGACGTCTCCCTCGTACTCGCCGACGTGTGTCAGGGGCCAGATCCCGTTGACATCCCCAATGGCCCAAATGTTGTCGCCGGCACGCAGATACTCGTCCACCACGACGCCGTGTGGGTTTGCCTCGATACCGACCGTCTCGAGCCCGATCCCTTCGACACGGGGACGGCGGCCGGTCGCCACGAGCAGTCGCTCTCCTTGTACCGAGGTCCCGTCCGAGAGCCTCAGGACGTAGTCGCCGCCGTCGCGCGAGGCCTCCGCGGCCTGGACTCCGAGGTGCAACTCGATCCCGTCCCGCCGCAGTGCCTCGGTCAGAGCCACGCCGAGGGGGGCCGGCTCTCGTGGGATCAGCCGATCGGCGCCCTCGACGAGCACGGCCTGACCACCGAGCCGCCGTACCACCTGTGCGATCTCGACACCGGCCGAGCCACCGCCGAGCACGATGAGGCGGCTGGGAACCGTCTTCATGGCCGTCGCTTCGCGCGTGCCCCACACGCCGACCAGGCCGTCGAGCCCCGGAATGGGTGGCACGAAAGGATCCGCGCCCGTCGCTACGACGACATGCTCCGCCGTGTGGCGAGTGCCGTCCACGTCGACCACGCCGGGCCCGGCGAGCCGGCCCACGCCCCGGACCAGCGCGATGCCCCGATCCGCCAGCCATTTCTCCTGTCCCGCATCCGAATAGCCGGACACCATGTAGTCCCGCCAGTCCAGCGCCGCCTGCACGTTCACCTCGGCGCTGGCGCCGACGTCGCGGGCGCCCTGGACCGCCTCCCCCGGACGCAAGAGGGACTTGGACGGGATGCACGCCCAGTAGGAGCACTCGCCGCCGACCAGCTCCCGCTCGACGACGGCGACCCGAAGCCCACGCGCCGCGATGGCCCCGGCGCAGTGCTCGCCGGGCGCACCGCCGCCCAGCACGATCACGTCGAAATCGCTCATACAGGAAGCTCCTGGCCGCTCTGTTCGCGCACCATGTACTCGGCGTACCAGTCGGGCCAGTCCGAGTCGGCCCGGCCGATGCGCTTCTCGTGCTCAGCGTGGGCCGACTCGGCGCGGCGCAATGCCGCAGCCAGGTCACCGGCGGAGTTGAACGAGGTGGTGGTCGGATCGAGGCGGCCCGGGAGGCGATCGGTCACCTCTTGGAGCAGCCAGCTGTTGCCGTCGGGGTCTTCGAACGTGGCAAAGGAGTTGTAGCTCTTGTGATCCGGATCCGGCCCGTTGACCCGATCACCCGTCCCCTCAGGGTCGAGTTGCGCTCCGGGCGCTCCGGAATGGAACACCCCACTGACCGTGGCTCCCCGGCTGACAAGTTCGTCGCGCCCGGCTTCGATGTCAGACACGATCAGGTACAGGCCATGGGCAGATCCGGGTGGCGCCCCCGTGATGTGGGTGCCGAACTGCACAGAACACTGCGATCCCGGTGGCGTGAATTGCACGACCCGGAAGCCGTTGTCGAAGGAGAAGTCGGCGTCGAGCCTCCAGCCGAGGCCGGCGTAGAACGCCTTGGAGCGATCGGCGTCGGCCACGGGGATGACGACCGCCTCCAGCTTGAGATCGGCCGGTTCGCTGCTCGGCGATCCGCCGGGTGCGCTCTGTCCATCGACGGTGCTCATCCGGCTCTCCTCTGTCTGGTCCCGAAAGGATTGTCGCACCCAGGCGAACGCCTTGCACCTGAAACATCCCTCGCACTCGGGGTTCGACGTCGTTCCAGCGTACGGGGTCGAATGGCGATGCACGGGTGCACGTCTCAACCTTTCCGCCCAGCCCGCGAGCAGCTCGCGTGCGTGCCTATGGTCGAGAACCCGAGCGGAGGACGGGCGCCCCGACCCCCAGGGTCAGCGTTTGATACCGATGCTCTTGCCTTCGGTGTACCGGATCGGCTCCTCCAATGTGTCGACGAGGAATTGATCCCGGTCTCCTCGTTCCCACGCCTCCCTCAACCCCGGAGCCGCCAAGTCGAAGTCGGGCCGAATTTTCTTGAACACGCCCCTCAGATCTACGTGGAGCTCTGCCATCGTGGGCCGGCCCCAGTACCAGTATCCGTTGTAGATCTTGAAGATCTTGAGTCCGGGCTCGAGGACGAACGTGTGGGGGATCATCGGATCGTGCGGCTCATCCGTGAACTCTTTGATGTCCAGATCCTTCTGGACGACCCGATCGGGGTCCGACAGGAACGGCCACGTGGCGCCCAGCGCGTCCCGGAACTCATTGATGTTCAGCTGATTGTCGGTCGAGATGAGGGCCAATCGCGTGTACGCATTCCTGAACTCGGGATAGACGTCGACCAATTGCCCTACGAACTGATGCTCTTTGGGATCGAAGCCGCCACGGGACAGATGGAGCACCATCGGGTTGCCCCCCTGGAGCTCCGACAGGGACCGCCGCCGGCCGGATTGATCGGCGAGCTCGTAGTCGGGAAACGTCTCGCCTTCACGGATGTCGCTGCGCATGTGGCCTCCAAACTCGAAAGGGTCTGGTCCAAAGATCCCACGTGAGTCCAGCAGATGTTCAAGTCGGTTGCGCCTGTCGCTCGCTCTCAGAAATTGCCCAGGCCGCGTTGACGAGCCCGATATGGCTGAACGCCTGCGGGAAGTTGCCAAGGAGCTCCCCGCTGACTGGATCGACCTCCTCGGCCAGCAGGCCGACCTCATTGACGAAGGCGGCGGCACGCTCGAAAACGGCCCGGGCCCGAACCGGCTGGCCGGCCTGGGCCAGGGCCTGGGCCAGCCAGAAGGTGCACAGAAGGAAGGTGCCCTCCTCGCCCTCGAGGCCGTCGTGGGACCGATAGCGATAGACCAATCCCCGCTGGTCGGTGAGCCGCTCCTCTGTCGCGTCGACCGTGGCCAGCACCCTCGGATCGTCCGCCGGGAGAAATCCCACCAGGGGCACCATAAGGTTGGAGGCGTCAAGCTCGTCCGAGCCAAAGGACTGGGTGAAGGCCTTGGCCCGGTCACTCCAGCCCTTGGTCACGATCGCCTCACGGATCTGGTCCCGCGTCTGCGTCCATGACCCGATTCGAGCGGAGGCGTTGAGACGGTCGGCCAGGATCACCGCTCGATCGAGGGCCACCCAGCACATCAGCTTGGAATACAAGAAATCACGCGGCTCCCCCCGAATCTCCCAGATTCCTTGGTCCTTCTCCTGCCACCGGCGGGCGGCGGTGTCGGCCAGCTGCACGAGGAACTTTCGCGTGGCTGGTGCCAGGTCGGTGGGCGTATCCCACTTGCCCGAGTCGGACAGTGGCCCGACCCGGTGGGTGTCGTCGAACAGGTGGTCAGACATGCGGTACACCGCGCTGAGCAACTCGCCGTAGACGTCGAGCTGGCGTTGTTTCCAGGCCGCGTTGCCCACCCGGACCGGCGCCGAGTGCCGCCAGCCCTCCAGCTGCGGCAGCTCCCGCTCGGTCAGGTCCCGTTCACCGCCGATGCCGAACATGATCTGCAAGTCACCGCCCCGGTCGAGCGAGCCGGCCGCGGACGAGGAGACGTAATCGAAGAACTGGTTGGCTTCGTCGGGACAAGCCGCCACCCAAAGGGCCTGGATCGTGAAGGAAGCGTCCCGGACCCAGGCGTAGCGGTAGTCCCAGTTCCGGGAGCCGCCCACCACCTCGGGCAACGACGTGGTCGCCGCCGCGCAGATCGCGCCAGTGGGTGCAAAGGAGAGTGACTGGAGCACCC
>CAVZGR010000003.1:0-882791 GCA_963774915.1 uncultured Acidimicrobiaceae bacterium
CGTCTATGTCGCTGGCGGGCACGGCTTGTGGGGATTGGCGCACGGCCCGGTGGCGGAGCGTGTGTGGCCGAACAGATCACCACCGGCAAGCAACGCGAGGCCCTTCCCGAGTTCGATCCGCTGCGCCGAAGCGGCCGCTGGCACTCCCGATACCCGCGGCTTTAGCCGCGGCAAGGTGTCGCCACAGGCATTGCAGTCGTCGGGGGCGGTTGCGCTGCTGGCCCGCCCCTAACGGGTACGCCCCCTCGACACGAAAGTACACCAACCACAATGACCAGCATCCAACGCGTCGCGGTAGCACGACGCGGGTACCACCCGACTGCAACGGGATTTTGGCCTACGCTGAGCGCCAGCGTTGAAGGTCCCGCCGATTTCATGGATTACGACGATCTCCGCGCGGGCTACCCAGCGCCACGAGCACGCATCCGCGAGATTGAGGACGTGCTGACCAACGCGGTCGTCGGTGAGGACGCCGTATTTCAGCCCCGTCGCCGATGGGGCATGGTCTGCATCCGCTACGACGCCACCGGGGAGACCGAAACCTTCCTGCTCGGCAGGGGTTCGGCGGAGCAGCTGACATCACGGTCTACTCGAGCACTGCGCCCGCTGGGCCACGCGATCGCCGGCGCACGTCCCGGCGAGCAGCGCATCTACTCAATCCCTGGCGGGACGGGGCTGGTGACGCTGCTGAAGGCCGTGCCCTACGGGATGTACGTGGCGAAAAGCCCTGGGCCACAGTCTGCCCACCGCAACCAACGATAGTCAGGAGCACCACAGACGATCAAGACAGTCAGCGGGCGGGAACGGACGCCGGGACAGAGGGCATCGCGTCTGTGCGGGTCCGCTACATAACCCCACTGCCGCATTAATGGAAGGAACGGTTCTGGCGACCGCGACCCGTGTGGATTTCACCGCAAGCGTGCCGAGCGGCTCAAAGGGAGCTGGCCACCCTTCGTGAGTTATATGCCGCCGCGGCCGCCGGCGGTGATACCGACGAAAACAGTGACGCTCTCCAACGATGGTGGCAGCCAGGGATCAACAGATTCATGACCTGTTGCTCGACGCCGCCGTTGGGGCGGGCACAGCCGACGATGCGGATTGCCGAACCCGGCATGGTGTTGACCATCCGCTACGACGACACCGGCGACACCGAAACCTTCCTGATGGAGTCTGCATTGGCGCCGAATACGGCGACATCGAGGTCTACTCCAACCAATCCCCGTTAGGCGCCGCGATCGCGGGCGCCCGGCCCCGGCAAGCGGCGCAGCTACACCCTGCCCAGCGGCGCCGCCGTCACGGTGACGCTCCTTAACGCCGTGCCCTACGGCATGCACATGGCCAACTCGAAGTAGCAGCCAGAACAACATAAACACCCCGAATACTCACGGTCACAACTAGTTGCAAGGTCACTGCCCATGGCTCTCATTATGGATTCCCCGTATCGACGCCGACGCAGGCCCGCCTGCGCGCAGTTGTGTCGCCGGTACACCCCTCCGGATGTCCCTACGCCGCCGCCTACCAGACCTCGCCGTCGAGGTCAGGGGCGTGGTAGACACGTGCAACACCAGTCCCTTAAGCGATTACGTCGCCGACCTGGCTAGCCTCGGCCGGCCCCTGATCCTCGACCTTTACTGCGTGGTTCTTTGGCAGCGAGGGCTTACGGGCATCAACAATGTTCATGTTATGTTTTATTTCCTTGGCTCAGCGTCTTGTTCTTGGCAACTCTTCCCTGCAGCCGACGTCGACTTGCAACCGGCCAAACCTTGGGCGGGATGCTGGCGGGGACGGCGCCCTACTGGGCTGTTTCCACCGCCGTCATCGGTCTGGTCGGTACCTCGCCCCGAGTGGCGTCCCGCTCGGGGCCGCGGCCTTCTACGCCCTCGCACTGGCCTCGAATGCCGTCATGTTTGGCGCCGTAGGGGCTCTGGCCAGCCAGTTGGCCGCCACCCGACGGGGTCGGCGACCGCCTGGAACATCCACATCCTCGGACTGAGCTACGGCGTTCGTATGGTGGCGGACTCAGCCTCCGGTTTGCACTCGGTCCTTTGGTTCTCACCGCTCGGATGGGGTCCGAGCACCTCCAGCCGCTCACCAACCCACGACCCCTGCGCCCTTCTGCCCATCGCCGTCCTCAGTCACCATCGCCGCCGGTACTGCCATCCTTTTGGCCGGCCTCGCGCGACGTCGCAGCAGCCTGCTGCCCGACCGGGCGACCGGCCGTGCCAGGCGGTTCCGCGGTGGCACCTGGGGTCTGGTTTTCCGCATGGTCACGCCCAGCGCCACTATCTGGGGTGTGGCCATCGCAGTGACAGCCCTCCTCCTCGGCTTCGTCGCCAAGGGGGCGAACGGGGCGGTTCCGGATTCACTCACCCGCGTCCTCTGAGGTCCGGCGCCGACGGCGGGGCCACCGCGTCTACCTCGAGTGTGACCTTCCTCTTCGTGGCCATCCTTGTCGCCTTTCTCGCCGCTGCTCTGATGGTGGGGGTGTGGACAGAAGAGTCGACGGGTCACCTGCTCCACATACTCAGCCAGCCAATCTCCCGAATCGGGTGGTATCTTGAACGGTTGCTTGCGGCCACCGCTCTGGTCATCGTGGCGGGGACCGTCGCCGGCGTCTGCGCCTGGCTCGGCGCCCAGAGCCAGCATGCCGATGTGTCGCTCCGTTCACTACTTGGCGCTGGCCTCAATGTCATCCCCGCCGCCCTGTGCACCTCGGGGTGGGCGCCCTGGCCATGGGTCTGTGGCCGCGAGCCACCAAGACCGCCACTTACGGCCTGCTCGTCTGGTCGTTGCTCATCGAGATCCTCGCCGGTACCGGTTCGATCAATCATTGGGTGCTCGACACGTCGATCTTCCATCAGATGACAGCCGCGCCTGCCGTTGCCCCCAATCTGACAGTGGTCGTGAGCCTCTGCACGGTGGCGGTCCTGTTGACGGTGGGCGGAGCCATCGGCTTTCACCGCCGCGATCTCATCGGAGGCTCGAGTCCTCGACCGATCACCGCAAATTCACCCTGAGCCGGACGAACACCCCCGGGGCATCGATCGCTTGCCAGGGATCTGAGACCCCCCGGTGTGCCGCCCTGACCTCGGGCACAGCCTCACAGGCGTCCGGCCAGATGAGCCCATCCACAAACCGATCGGCCACCAAGGGGTCCAAAGGCCCTGGCGGCCCGTACTCGAACGTGCCACCGTGACCCCATGTGGATCGACCGTCGAGGATCCGAGATCCTCCCCGTCCCGAGTGTCTCCGCCTGTTGGCTGTGGTCGCCAAAGACGAAGGCGTCGGGCGGCTCGGTCTGACGTTGGATGAAGCTCCGGACCAAGCTCCGGTCGTGGTCCCGGTCAACTTCCGCCTCCATGAGGGAGAGTTGTACCTGCGCTTGGGGGCCGGCGTATTCCGGAGCCGCCGACCGGCACCTTGTCGCCTTCGAAGTCGATCGTGTCGATCGACCATCCGGCGAAGCGTGGAGCGTGCTGGTCCGGGGCTTCGCACGGTTGCTGCGCTCCCCCGACGAACGACAGTTAGAGACGACCGCACGTCCCTTGGTCCCGGAACCCGGCGACATGGTCCTGATACTGCGCCCCAGCTTAGTGACGGGGCGTCGATTCGAGCTTCACTGAAACCTTCGAGCTCGATTTGCGTACTCCGGGCCGAACGATTCTGCCGACTGCGGGCTACCGACTGATTCCACGGCCGGCGTCTTTGCTATCGGAAAGCGAATGTAGACCGTGCCCCACTCTGTGGTCGTTGAGACCGGGAATCCGGAGCTCATAAAGACGTCGATCATGTCCCTGTTCTCGGCCAGCGTCTCCGCCTTGAAGGTCTCGATCCCTCGATCTCGAGCTGCGCCAGCGAGGCGTTGGAGCAGGAGCGAGCCGAGACCTGGTGCTGATAGTTGTCGGCCACTACGAATGCCACCTCCGCATCCTTGGTACCGGGTAGCCGTTCGTACCGACCCACGGCGACCAAGCGCCCGCCATCCTCGACGACGAACGCCAGACGATCGACATAGTCCAGGTTGATGAGATGCTCGACTTCAGCCGAAGAGAGCCGAGGATGTAGGAAGAAGTAACGGCGATAGATCGACCGATCGGACAAGCGCTCGTGAAACTCTCTGAGTAACCGACTGTCGTCGGGGCGGATCTGGCCGCAGCCGGATCAACTCTCCGTCCCGCATACGGCCATCGGATCGAGATCGGCGGGATAGCCGGCCGGTGGCTGCAACCCGAGCTGGTCCGACCCGACATCCAAGTGGAGTGTTTCGTGTGCAGGATCCATGCCTAGGCCTCTTTCGCCACCGCGTACCAGATCCGATGAGCCACGGCGTCAATCGGCCACACCGGCGATAGAGCTCAGTACGGATTGACTGGCAACCGGTCGCTACGCCTAGTGGACCCCCCGGCTCGTTGAGTCTTCGGAGACTTCCTCTTCGTCTCCATGGTCGAACTCTTGTGTTCCTTCTCTCATTGGACCTGCCGGCCATCATCCTGACCAGGGCCGAAGGTCCTTTGGTGCGAGAACTGACTGGCACTAGAAAGGAGGAACCGCAACCAGCAGCCATGGCGGGCCGTTATCTTGAAGGCGGTCTGGGACATTCGGCCCTACCACTTTTCCAGCTCCGCGGTCACGCTGGAGACACGATCGACGCCGAACAGTGGAGAAGGAGGCGGCCATGGCCGAGGGTGAAGAAGTGAGGGCCAGGGTTGGCCAATCGCAGGAAACCGGGACGGTTCAAGCGAACACAACGGACAGCGAGCTCGGCTACCGCCATGAGATTCATCCTCGCCTCGACGAGTTCAAGATCCAGTTCGATCGCCCGAATGCCCATGAAGCCGCCGTCGCCGCAGTCCGGCGCGACCGGCCCTAGCGCAACGACCGGTTCTCCCTCAGGCTATGTCAAACACACTTTCGGACCACGCGCGCGGTTCACAGCCACAGGCATCCCTATATTGCAGCATCCTGGCCTCGGCTCTCAGCGTGCGCGACCGGTCCGGCCGACCTATTCCAAGCGAGGCGTTGGGCGACGTCGTTCAAGCGCGAGGCTGGGCAATGACCGGAGGCCGAAAAGACACAGGCGGTTCGTCGGCAATCGGCGCCTTGAGCGATCAGATCGCCTACGACGTTGCTTTGATCCGATACGCACGGTGTCTCGGCATTGCCTGCGGCCCGAGCGACTTCGACCCGCCGACTCGAGGTCGGCGGGTCATCGAACGAGGGGTTGCCGAGCGCGGGGCCATCCTGCCTTCGCTTGAGCCCTAGACGTTCGCACACGCCAACTGACCCGGGTCATGTCCCCGTGGAATCAGTTCGTTTGGAGTGTGCCGACCGTTCAGCGAGACGAGTGGCATAGGTGGCCGCTTGAGTGCGTCGCTCCATTCCGAGCTTCGTCAGCAGGTTCGACACGTAATTCTTCACCGTCTTCTCGGCGAGATAGAGATTCGCGGCGATCTGACGATTGGTCTGGCCCTCGGCGACGAGATCAAGGATGCGACGCTCCTGAGGAGTGAGGCTCGCGAGCAAGGGGTCGGAATCCGGACCCTCCGCGAGCCGTTGGAGAACTTGCTCGGTCAAGGAGGGGTCGAGCAACGACTGGCCGTTCGCGACCTTGCGCAGATCATCCAGAAGGCTGTTGGACCCCACCTGCTTCAGGACATATCCCGACGCACCAGCCATGACGGCAGCGACGAGCGCCTCGTCGTCGGCGTACGACGTCAGCATCACACAGGCGACCTCGGGCGTCGCCGATCGGATCTCGCGGCACACCTCGATGCCGCTTCCGTCCGGAAGCCGCACGTCGAGCAAGGCGATGCTGGGTCGAGTGGGTGGGATGCGGTCCAGCGCCTCTCTTGCCGTGGCCGCTTCGCCCACCACCGCGAAGTCGGCATCGCCCTCGAGGAGGGCTCGCAGGCCGGTCCGCACGATCTCATGATCATCAAGGAGAAAGACGCCGATCGGCATCCGAGTTTCCTGACCCTTCTTCTCACCGGTCTGGCTGTCACCAGGACACTAATGCGCCGGGATCGCTGCCGGTTGCCGGCGCACAGGACAGAAAGGCCTGCTCCACCACCGTTTTTCCGAAATCGGTCGTGGTATCGTGGTCATGGCAGGACGGCAACATCCACTCGGTGGGACAGGCCATGCCATTTCGTACAATCGACGATCCAGTCAGGCTACGACGGGTCCTCGAGGCCGCCCTCCTCATCGAAGCAGACCTCGATCTTCCGACTCTGTTGCGCCACATCGTCGAAGAAGCACGTTCGATGACCAACGCCCGTTACGGCGCCCTCGGGGTGCTCGATGACGAAGGTAGCGGCTTGGCCGAGTTCATCACGGCCGGCCTGGAGCGGGAAGAAGAGGAGCAAATCGGAGCTCGGCCCATGGGTCGAGGCATCCTCGGTCGCCTGATCTCCCAGCCCGAGTCCTTGCGGCTGGCAGATTTGAACTCGCATCCGGAAAGCTACGGCCTTCCTGCCAACCATCCTCCGATGACCTCGTTCCTGGGCGTGCCCATCAGGATCCGGGGCGAGGTCTACGGCAACCTCTATCTCACCGACAAGATCGGGTGGTCAGAGTTCACCAAGGACGACGAGGCGCTCATCGGCTCTTTGGCCATCGCGGCCGGGATCGCCATCGAGAATGCCCGGCTCCACCAGCGGGTGCAGGAGGTCGCTGTCTACGAGGAGCGGGACCGGATGGCTCGGGATCTGCATGACACGGTTATCCAGCGATTGTTCGCCATCGGCCTTTCACTCCAAAGCATCGCCTCCGCGCCGGGGGCGGAGTCCCGGGCTGAACGCCTGCAAAAGATCGTCTCGGATATCGACGACACCATCCGACAAGTCCGAACCAGCATCTTTGAGCTGTCCCAAGATCTTCATCGCGGTATCAGGGGAGCGTGGTCGAGCTCCTGGGAGAGCTCAAACCGGTCGTGGGTTTCGAGGTTCGGGTGTCGTTCGATGGCCCGGTCGACACGGCGATCTCAGACTCCATTTCGGAGCATCTGTTGGCGGTTATCCGCGAGACCGTCACCAATATCGGCAAGCACGCCGAGGCAACGACGGCTACCGTGGCGGTCAGCGTCGAAGAAGGGCAATGCATCCTCCGCGTCGTCGACGATGGAAAAGGAATCGGCGATAGCCCGGAGCAATCTGGCGGCTTGGGTCTCGGCAACCTTCGTCGCCGAGCCGAGAAACTGCACGGGAGCCTCGACGTCCAAAGTCCCGATGCCGGAGGCGCCGTTCTCATCTGGCGCGTCCCGCTCACCCACTGAGCCACTGCTAATCACTCGCCCACAGGTCCTTTTGGGACCTTGTCCCTAGCGCCTCCCTTCGGTCCATCCGTACCGTGACGAGATGAGGAAAATCAGCCGTGGACGTGCCGAGCCAGCGGTCCGCTGGATGGCGAGGCGTGGAAGCTCGGCATGACCTGTCAGTTCTCAAAAGAGGTCCGCGTACATGCCAACCTCAGAACGGAACCTGACCGATGCGAGTGGTGAGCGAAAGGACCCTGGCCGCGCGGCTGGGCATCATTGACCAATCCGACCCACGCATCGTGGTGTCGGGCAACTTCGCTACGCCTTGGGAGCTTCTAGGGCTGGTGGACTCGGCGCTGAGCCGATATCGGCTCTTCGCGCTCAATCCCCAACCCGGCTGGCCGTGCCGCGAGGGCGTCGTCACTGAAACGCCCTTCGTCGGTCCCGGAGTGCGGCATGATCCCTGGCTCGACTACCTCCCGATGCGCCTGTCGCTGGTCCCGCGGCTCTTCGACTCACTCCGAGAGCCCGACGTCGCGCTCGTTCACACGTCGACGCCTCGGAACGGCACGGTGTCACTCGGCATCGAGGTCAACATTCTCCCAGCTGCGATCGAACGCGTGCGGCAGCGAGGAGGGCTGGTGGTGGCTCAGCTCAATCACTTCATGCCCCACACTTACGGCGACGCCGAGATCTCTCTCGACGAGATCGACCTGGCGGTCGAGGTGGACTCCGCACTCCGCTCTCCTCTCCCCCGATTGGTCGACGACGCGGCCATGACTGTGGGTGAGCGGGTGGCCCGCTATGCCACCGACGGTGGCACCGTCCAGCTGGGGATCGGCCAACTTCCGGATGCCGCCAGCCGCTCGCTTCGATCGAGGAGAGGTCTCGGGATCTGGTCGGAAATGGTGAGTGATGGCGTTGTGGAGCTGGAACGGACCGGCGCACTCGATCCGGATCGCCAGATCTGCGCCTCGTTCCTTTTCGGCTCGCCCGATGTCTACCGCTGGGCCAACGAGAACCCCCGATTGATCATGCGCCGGACCGAGGTCGTGAACGACCCGGCTCGAATCGCGGCCCAACCGGCCATGCTGTCGATCAACACCGCCCTCGAGGTGGACCTCTTCGCCCAGGCCAACGCCTGCTCGGTCGGCGGCTCCGTCTATTCGGGTCTTGGAGGGCAGCCCGACTTCGTCGTTGGCGCCCTCCACTCAACTGACGGGCATGCGGTGATCGCCCTCCGGTCGTGGCACGAACCGACTGGTTCCTCGACCGTCGTGCCGCTCATCCGGACGCCGGTCAGCAGCTTTCAGCATTCCGTCGTGGTCACAGACGTCGGCCAGGCCGAGATCTTTGGCCGAAGTCAGTGCGACCAAACTCGGCTACTGATCGAGCAAACGGCTGATCCCCGGGCCCGGACGGCACTGTGGGAGGCGGCCGGCCAACTCGGCCTTGGTCCGGTCAACGACATGGAACTGACCAGACGTCGTCGATCTGCGTCGAGGTCAGCCAGCTCGCCTGGGTGAGAGAAGCTCCAGGAACCATTCGTCTTGGCCAACCAGCGTCATGGCCGTCCTGCCGCTCCGACCAGTGCGATGAGCTCGGCCAGGCGGCTGGCGTAGCCCCACTCGTTGTCGTACCAGCCCATCACCTTTACCAGGCGGCCCTGGACCATGGTCAAGCCTGAGTCGTAGACACAGGAGGCTGAAGATCCCACGATGTCACTGGAGACGAGGTCGTCCTTTGAGTACTCGAGTCGACCGGCGAGGGGTCTCGCTGCGGCGGCAACCCGGTAGGCATCGTCGATCTCCTCGGCGCTGTGGGCGCCGGGCAGCAGGGCCACGAGGTCGGTCATCGATGCATCGGGGACCGGCACCCGGAGGGCGAGGCCGTCGAGGTGACCGGCCAAACTGGCCACGACCTGACCGGTCGCCCTGGCGGCACCGGTGGTGGTCGGCACGATGTTGACGGCCGCAGCCCGGGCCCGACGGGGATCCTTGTGCAACGAATCCACCAGGCGCTGGTCGCCCGTATAGGCGTGCACCGTGGTCATGAGGCCGTCCTCGATCCCGAAGGCGTCGACCAGCACCTTGGCCAGCACGGCGAGGCAGTTGGTCGTGCATGATGCATTGGAGACAACGACGTGGCGGCGAGGGTCGAATTCCTGATCGTTGACTCCCATCACGAAGGTTCCATCGGCCCCTTTTGAGGGTGCAGAGACCACCACCCGAGGGGCGCCGGCATCGAGATGGCCGGCGGCCTGGTCCCGGTTGGTGAATCGCCCGGTCGCCTCCACCACCACGTCGACGGCGAGCTCGTCCCACGGGAGCGCCTTAACCTCGGCCTCGGCCAAGAGGCGAATCCGCTTCGTCCCGACCATCAGGTCCGATCCGTCGACCCTGACCGGCTCGGGAAATCGTCCGTAGATCGAGTCGCGGGCCAGGAGACGCGCCAGCTGCTCAGCCGTTCCGAGATCGTTCACCGCCACCACTTCGAAAGGGGTCGGCGGCTCCGCGTCGATACGCAACAGCGCTCGGCCCATCCGCCCGAATCCATTGATGCCGACGCGAATGGTCACGATGGATCTCCTCTGTTGAGGGTGACAGAGCGCCACGCTGGCGCCCGCTCTTCCATCCTGCGTCCATTTCCGGCGATGCGGCAGGGTCCAAAGTCATGGATCGCGGCCACATTTCAGCCATTACCGCTCGCCTCGTCGTCGGAAGCTCGGCGCCCCCTGCTCTGAAGTGAAATACCGCCGTCATTGTGACCTTTGCCCCTGGAGGACCCCGCCCATAGCTCGCATGCTGGCGTACAAGCACAGCGTCAAGGAGGACCACGCCATGAAGGCACTCGTCTACGAAGGACCGGGCTCGAAGTCGTGGAAGGATGTTCCCGACCCCACGCTCCAGGATGACACCGACGCCATCGTCCGAGTCGATGCCACCACCATCTGTGGCACCGACCTGCACATCTTGAAAGGCGACGTCCCCGAGGTCACCGTCGGGCGAATCCTGGGTCACGAAGCAGTCGGGACCGTCGTCGAGATCGGCGCCGGGGTCAAGAGCATCGTCCGGGGTGAGCGAGTCCTGGTGTCGTGTATCTCGTCGTGCGGGCGTTGCCGCTTCTGCCGGGAGGGCCACTATGGCCAGTGCCTGGGAGGAGGCGGATGGATCCTCGGGCACTTGATCGATGGCACTCAGGCGGAGCTTGTCCGGGTCCCCTTCGCCGATACCTCCACCTATCCGATGCCGGTAGAAGCAAGCGACGAGGAGATCCTGATGCTCGCGGATATCCTGCCCACCTCCTACGAGGTTGGGGTACTCAACGGTAAGGTGCAACCGGGCGACACAGTGGTCGTCGTGGGAGCTGGTCCCATCGGTTTGTCGGCCATCCTCGGATCCAGCTCTTCTCACCGGGCCACGTGGTGGCCATCGACCTCGCCGATGCACGCCTCGAAGCCGCCAAGCGATTCGGTGCCGATGTGACAATCAACAACGGGCACGAGGACGCCGTCGCCATCGTTCAAGCGCTCACCGACGGCCTCGGCGCCGATGTGGCCATCGAGGCGGTTGGCGTCCCCGACTCGTTCGAGCTGTGCACCGAGCTGGTGCGTCCCGGTGGGCACGTGGCCAATATCGGAGTCCACGGACAACCGGCAACGCTCCATCTTGAGTCATTGTGGATCCGTGACGTGACCATCACCACTGGCCTGGTGGATACCTATTCCACGCCCACCCTCTTGAGGCTGGTGACTGCTCGTCAGATCGAGGCAGCACAATTCGTGAGCCACCGATTCGGCCTTCGACAGATGGATGAGGCCTATGACGTGTTCGCACGAGCAGCTGACACCGGAGCGCTGAAAGTCGTGCTCTCCCGCTGAGATGGCCGTACCGCACCCCGGCTGTTGGAGCCTCGAGGCTGGACCACTCTAGGGGCGGAACTAGAGGTTGGCGACCCTCGAGGATACATCGTGCGACCTGATTCCATGGCTGGCCGGTCGGGCCACCTGATCGATCACCCGGCATATCCATTCCGAGGTCGACCTGTTCGACATGGATATGGCTGGTCGTCGATGAGGATCGCCGTACTCGGAGCTGGCTCTTGGGGCACGACCGTGGCGTCCCTGGTGGCTCCAAGGCATGACACCGTGCTTTGGGCACGTAATCCTGACGTGGCCAGGTCCATCAGCACTCGAGCATGTCAATCCGGCGTACCTGCCCGGTCTCGGATTGGCACTCGCACTGTCGGCCACCACCGACCTCGAGAAGGCCGTCTGCGATGCTGACCTTCTGGTCGTAGGCGTGCCGACCTCCGGCTTCCGGTGCGTGCTCGAAGAGGCCGCCGGGTAGCATCCGTCACTGGATTCCGGTGATCAGTCTCTCCAAGGGCCTCGAACGCGGTTCACTCCTGCGAATGACCGAAGTGATCAGGCAGGTGGTCCCCGGGCACCCAGTGGCGGCGCTGACCGGTCCGAACATCGCACTGGAGATCATGACAGGAAAGGCCGCGAGCGACGGTCATCGCAACCGATGATCTCGAAGTGGCCAGTGCTATCCAGGCGGTGTTCACTCGAGGCGTCTTCCGGGTCTATCTGAACGACGACGTCATCGGCTGCGAGATGGGTGGGGCACTCAAGAACATCATCGCCATAGCAGCAGGAATTGGGGAGGGCCTCGGTGTCGGTGACAACACGCGTGCCGCCGTCATATCGCGAGGGCTGGCCGAGCTCACCCGGCTCGGTGTGGCCATGGGTGCTCAACCGGCCACCTTCGCAGGGCTGGCGGGTATGGGAGATCTGATAGCCACCTGCATGAGTCCCCACAGCCGCAATCGTGCCGTGGGCGAACAGCTTGGCAAAGGGCGACGACTCGAGGACATCCTGGGAGAGATGCATATGGTCGCCGAGGGTGTGCATACCGCGAACGTGGCGCTCGAACTGGCGGAGCGTCACCGTCTCGATGCTGCCGATTTGCACCATGATCAACAGAATCGTCGAATGGCGAGATCCAGCCACTGGATGCCTACCGAGGCCTGACCTCGCCGGGTCGCGAGCAAGACCCGTGCTGAGTCCCTGAGCCGCATCTAGCGCGATGAGGCCGAGCGCTTCGGCGTCACGCTTCCGCCAGTTGTTCCGAGCGGGATCCGGCCCACTCGTCTACCCGGATAGCTCGGCCATCAGCCGGGCAAAGAGAAGCAAGTGCTTGTCCCCCACGAAACTCTGGAGCACATGCTCCCGAGCACGTGAGCCGAGCTCGACCAAGCTGCGAGGGTTTGTAAAGAGTTCGGTGAGCGCTTTCCCGAAAGCGGCCAGATCCGCCGGGTCACTGAGAAGGATGCCCGTTCCGGGGACGATCTGCTCGGTGATGCCTCCGACGTTCGAGGCCACCACGGCCTTCGCCTTCCACATGCCCTCGGCGACAGTCAGCCCAAAACCCTCCTCAAGGCTCTTTTGCACAATCACGGTGGCATGCCGTTGGATGGCGTTCACCATCGCTGCGTTCTCGTCCACATCCGCCATAGGCAGGGTGACGAGTGTGACGCGTCGGCGGGCGTCGGCTGGTAGATCCTCCCAGGCCGCCAGGCACTCGGCGTAAACCTCGGCCCCTTCCGGGTCGTCGGTAACCCCGACCACCGCAGGACCCACCAACGCGAGGTGAGCATCAACCATCGCCGGCGCCGCGGCAACAAACCCCTCCATGACTCCTTCCATGTCCTTCAGTCGGTCCCATCGCGATACTTGGACGACCAAGGGGACATCAGGTCCCAAGGGAGCGTCGTTCGCGGAGACGATCGCTGCTTGGCGTTCAACGTGCCCGGCCGTACTGTCACCGCGGGTGAACGTTCCGAGAGGGTCGTTGGACACCCTCTGGAGAAGACCGATGCGGCCGAGCGTGAGAATCACGTTGCTCGGTGACATGTTCTGGTTCTTGGGCGAGAAGGGATCGATGGAGGGAGGGATGACCCGGACTCTGGACTCTTCGATCCACGAGGGAACGTACTCGGGCAGGGAGAAGATGAAAGCCTCGCAGTGGGCGAGATGAGGTCGGAGAAACAACCATGCCTCTTCGGTCCACTGGTTGCTTTCTGCCCGTCCGATGTGGCATCGCCAGACCACCCGGGCTCCGGCCTCGGCAAGTGCAGGAGCCATGCCGGCTGTTTGCGGGTCGTGGAGGAGAACGACGTCACCCCGACGGACTCGACTCATCATGCCTTCGGAGTTCGCAGCGGTGATCTCCGCGTAGTGGGCAGTCTCGCTCTGCCCGAGCTCACCGGCGTCCCCGGCTGCTCCGTGGAGACGATTGTGGATCCGCTTGGTGATCGGAGAAGAACTCGGGGTCGGCACTCATCACGAGCCAGCGGATGTCGATATCGGCGTCGAGCGTGTAGCCGACCAGCACCTGGAGCATCTCTGCCACTCCCCCACCCGCGGCCGTCGAGCTCACATTCCAAACCGTCCTTTCCTCGAACAGCTGGCTGGTCTGAGCCGCCGCCCTGCGAAGCTCGCCATAGCGCTCGGCGCCAATGAGCGGTTCGAGACGGGAGAGGGAGCGAACGGCCACCTCGATCTGTTGAACGGAATACTCCTCTTGCGCTGGTTCAGCCTTGGTCAATTCCAAGATCCTTCCACGTGCAGTCCTCGTTGTTGACCATGACAACACCCGACATGGAGCCAGCTCCCAAATCAGCCAGGGGTATGTGTCAATGCCCAGAGGTCGACCCGACCCGCAACGGGTGGATTCAGCTCACCTGGCGTTCTTGGTTCTCCCAGTAGCAGCGCCGCAGTTCGCGCTTCAGAGGCTTGAAGGCACCAGACAGCGGAAGCGGACCGTCCTGGAATTCGATGGATTTCGGGACCTTGAACCCAGCGAGGCACTGGCGCGTATGTTCGATCAACTCTTCAGCCGTTGCCTTCATGCCATGCTGGAGAACGACGATGGCATGCACAGCCTCGCCCCACTTGTCGCTTGGGATCCCGATCACCGCGACCTCGGCCACGGCCGGGTGAGAGGCGATGGCGTTCTCCACCTCGATGGAGTACACGTTCTCTCCGCCGGTGACGATCATGTCCTTCATCCGGTCAGTCAGGTGCAAGAGGCTGTGTTCGTCGATGAAGCCCATGTCACCCGTTCGATACCAGCCGTCGCGCATGACCGCTTCAGTCTCCACCGGCTTCTGCCAGTATTCGCGCATGAGGTTTCCGCCTCGGGCGCACACCTCCCCCGCTTCACCTCGAGGGAGTGTGTTGCCCAGCGAATCGGTGATGCGAAGCTCGACACCGAACAATGGCTTGCCCGAGGCTGTCAGCGCATCACCGCCCCGGCGGTGATCCTCGGGGCCGAGAAAGGTGAGCGCCGAAGCCGCCTCGGTCATGCCATATCCCTGGATGAAGTCAGTATCGGGAAGCATTTTCAACCATCGTTCGATGAGGTCCTGCGAGATCGGTGATGCTCCGTAGACCAGTTGGCGAAGCGACCTCAGGCGCTCCGGCTGAAAAGCCCTCGGATCGCTCGAGCATCGACAACATGATCGGGATAACCATCGTCGTGTCGATCCTCTGGTCCTCGATGGTTCTCAGCACCAAGGCGGGGTCGAATAGGGGGATCGTCACTGAGGTTGCGCCGGTGGCCGGGATACCCAGAACACCGGCGACGAGGGCGGCGTGGAACATCGGCGATTGGAATAAGAAACGCCGCTCTTCGCGAAGCCCTATCTCGGAGAGTACGTGGTAGACGTTGAGCACCTCGGCCCGCTGCTCGAGCAGGGCTCCCTTGGGAAAGCCGGTCGTTCCCCCGGTGTACATGAGGACTGCGGCGTCGCCCTCCTCCGGCTCGGGCGGCATGACCGGTTTGCCCACCGCAAGCAGGTCCTCGTAGCCCACGGTCCCGCCGGCACATCCGGTCACGCCGTCGCCTGGCTCCCCACCAATGATGACCACCTTGTCGACCTTCGCCCCCATGGCCCGGGCGCGGTCGAGGAGGGCGGCAAAAACCGGATCGGTGAAGACCACCCTGGCGCCGGAGTCGTTGAGCACGTAGGCCAACTCGGACGGAGTCAACCGCATGTTGAGCGGGTTGATGATGCCCGCTCCGAACATGGCGGCGTGGTAGAGCTCTAGATATTCGTGTCCGTTCATGGCCAGAACTCCGAACCGGTCGCCCGGCTCCACACCGAGCACCGCTCGCATGGAATTCACCAGTCGCAACAGGCGATCGAGGTGACCGGCAAACGTGCCTCGGTAGCGGATGCCCTCGGTCGTTACGTCGATGACTGCCACCTTGTCGGGTAGCTGCTCGATACGCGGCAGCAAGAGCCTGGGGTACACGAGTTCTCTCATGACATTGAACCTCTACTAACTCCGGGTTGGCTTTTCACGGTGGTCCTCGGAAGCTCTGGCGCGTTGCTCGCCCACGGCAGTGACCAGCTCAGAAAACGACCGGTCAATTCCCTCGCCGAACACATCGAGGTCGGCACAGGCGCCAGGATCGGCGAGCAGGCCAATGGTCAACTGCCCTCCATAGGAAAGGGCAGCCACACCCACACTCAGGTTCCCGGCGATTGGAACGATCGGGAAAGCCTCCAGCATGCGAGCGCCCAGGACATACAGGGGGACACCTGGGCCGGGGACGTTGGTGACCACTAGGTTGAAGAAAGGTTGATGGTGGATCAGCCGGGCTGCCGTCGCCAGAGCTGGCTGCGGCACCGGCTCGAGCATCTCGAGGAGAAGCGCGGCGGCCAGGGCTTGGTGGCGGTGCTTGCAGGACGCCTCCGCCCGCGACACCGACCGCAATCGATCGACCGGATCCGCCGACCCAATCGGGAGGCGAATGAGCATGGCCGAGACCCGGTTTCCAAGCTGGTGGTCGCCATGATGATCCGCCCCGACCGGCACCAGAACCTGGACAGTTCGCCCTTCGATCCTCTCACCACGTGCGGACAGGAGGCAGCGAACACCGCCGGCCACCGCGGTGAGGAGGAGATCATTGATCGTAACCCCGAAGTGCCCGGCAACTTTGTGCAAGTCGTCAAGGGGCTGGCGAACAAATGCCACCTGCCGACCCTCGCCAATCGGGGCATTGAGCGACAGCGAGGGGGCGATGCTCTGCCACGTGACGACGCTGCTGAGGGCAGCGGCGTAATGGGCAACGTCACGGCCAACACCCACGGGGTGACGCAACACACCGATTCCATTCGCCACAAGATGCAGCGGGATAATGGCACGACGCCCGAGGTCATGGGCGATGACGGATCTCTGACGGGGAGGAGGAATCGGGTTCCAAGGGTGAGGGGACGATTCGCCTCTCGCCGGATGCCGCTCCAGATCGAATAACACGGTCACCAGTTCCACACCGGCGAGGCCGTCTGCCATCGAGTGGTGGAGCTTCTCCATCATTGCCACTCGTCCGCCCTCGAGTCCATCAATAAGCCAGATCTCCCACAGAGGGCGGTCGCGCTGCAGCGGAGTTGCCATGAGCCCAGCGCACAGGTCCCTCAACGATGCTTCGGTCCCGGGTGATGGGAGAGCGGCATTTCGAACGTGATTGGCGATGTCGAAGGTCGGATCGTCCACCCATACGGGGGCTGCCATGCCGAGGGATGTGAAACGCACCCGCCGCCGCAGCTTGGGTACCAGATGCAGACGACTCTCGATTTCTGCCCGCACAGCATCCGTGCGAAGCGCTCCATGCTCGTCGCGTAGAGGCGCGCCTTCGAAAATCCCGATCGAACCCATGTGCATTGGCGTTCGTCCCGACTCGGAGTACAAGAACCCGGCATCAAGCGGAGAGAGAACCTGCGCAGCGGACTTCATGCTTGCCGCTCATCATGCAGGCAGCCGAGTCGAAATACCTCTTCGAAGCCATCGGCAAGGCAGGTGGCCAGTTGCGGGCTATCAGGAACGGCTGCGCTGTCGACGACGATACCTATACACGCCCTATCGGCAGATGTGACGAGCGAGACATTCACCGCCGCCCCCGAAGGAGGAGCAAAAGCGTACATGCGCTCAACCCGAGCGCCCGCCAGGTACGTTTCGAAGGGCGGGCCGGGGATATTGGTGACACAGAAATCAACACCCTTGAGCATTGAGCCCCACATCGCCGTGATTACGGGATCGGGTACTTTCTCGAGGCCGATCGCCAACATGTCGCTGAGGGCCAGACCCGGCGCGTGCTTCCACGACCCGGTAATCCGTTGTACCTGCCGTACGCACTCCTCCGTGTCCACCGGCGTTGGAACGATGAAACGTGCTGGTACGAAGTGATTTCCTCCCTCCCGGTCACCGGCGGCGCGCACGTTGACCGGCATCAGCACCCTCAAGCCGTCCAGTGCCACGCCGTGGAATTCGTGGTAGAGCGAGATCCCGCGTACGACCGCAGCGACGAAGACGTCGTTGAGCGTGCCATTCACTGCCGTCGCCGCCTGGCGCAGCGCCTGAGGTGTCAGATCGAGCGCCTCGAAGGCTCGCCTGAAGTCACGTTCGGTCATCAGCGGAGAGATCTGCCTCCCGGCCGGAGCGAGGAGTCGCGCAGCGGACATTACCGTGGCCACTAGTCGCTCCGCCTCATCGAACGGGTGCGCCGAAGCGTGGAGAACGGTTTCGATGACACGCCGTGGAGCGGGCAGCCGTCCAAGTAGGCCCACTGGCGCTCGGCTCGATATCACTTCGGGTACCGGGGAGCGTTCGGAGGTCGGATGGAAATCACTGTCCAAAAGGTGCATCAGAACGGCCACGCCACCGACACCATCCACGAGCGCATGGTGCAACTTGATGACGAGCGCGGCACCTTCGCCATCCACTCCCTCGACAACTACTGCCTCCCAGGGCGAAAGCTCCGTGTCGAAGCCTGTAGTGGCCATCGTCTGGGCCAAGTCGAGCACGTCCCTGAAGGTTGCGTGGGGCGGCAAGAGCATGCGCCGAAGATGGAGGTCGAGATCGAAACGGTCGTCCGTCACGAATTGCGGCCTCCCGCGGCCCAACGGTCGGGACTTGGCTTGCGACCGGAACCTCGGGACGATGTCAACCAGCGATGCCACACGATCTCGGACATCTGTCCAACAAGGGGCCCTGTCTAGTGCCATCACGGCGACAACCGTCGGCCGCAGCACCGGATCTCGGCCGACGGCCCACAGCAAGGCGTCGGAACCACTCATCGTGTCGGCGACACGTACTCCTTCATCGAACATTGGCAACTCCCCCACCTCATTGTGCAACCGGGTGCGGAGGAGAGCCAGTGCCAAAGGTCCCAACCATCGACCGTGCGATCAACCACCTGATGACCTTTGGCCCTGGCCGGTTGGCACGTCCTCCGCTTGACTGGGTTGGTGAGCCTGCTGACTCGACCCGACGAGGCGATGCACGGTCAGCGGAACCCACACCGGCGCCAGGCCTTGGCGATCGTGTGTCTCGCTGCGCTGATCATCAACGTCGACAACACTATCCTCAACGTGGCGCTCCCAACGCTCGTGCGGGACCTGCATGCCACGTCGAGCCAGCTCCAGTGGATCGTCGACTCCTACGCAATGGTGTTCGCCGGCTTGCTGCTCGTGGGAGGGACTCTGGCCGACCGGTTCGGCCGCAAGCGGTTCTTCCTGATCGGGCTCACCGTGTTCGCACTAGGGTCGATCGGCGCGGCCCTGTCGGGATCGGTGACGATGCTCATCGCGTTCCGGGCCCTTATGGGAGCCGGAGCCGCGCTTACGATCCCGACGTCGCTGGCGATCATCAACGACATCTTCCGTGATCCGGGCGAGCGCGCTCGTGCCATTGGTGTCTGGGCCGGCACGATCGGACTCGGGATCGCCATCGGTCCCATCGCCGGTGGGCTCTTGCTATCGAGGTTCTGGTGGGGGTCTATCTTCTTCGTCAACGTCCCGATCGCGTGCATCGGCTTCCTCGGGGCCGCGCTGGTGGTTCCTGACTCGAAGAACCCGCACGTGCAGCGCCCAGATCCTGTCGGGGCCGCGTTGTCGATCGCGAGCCTCGGATTGCTGCTCTGGGCGATCATCGAAGGTCCGACCCGGGGTTGGACCTCGGGGACCGTGGTAGGGGCGGGACTGGCTGGCGTCGTGGTGCTGGGCGGCTTCGTCGTCTGGGAGTCTCGCAGCACACATCCGATGCTCAAGCTCGAGTTCTTCCGCGATCGTCGGTTCTCGGTCGCCCTCGCCGCCGAGTGCCTAGCGGTGTTCGGGCTTATGGGGGCGCTGTTCCTGTCGACCCAGCTTCTCCAGTTCGACCTCGGGTTCTCCCCTCTCCAGGCCGGCCTCCGAATCCTTCCGATCGCCGTCATGGTTGTCGTCGGCGCCGCGGTGTCACCAGTGGCCGCCCGCCTGGCAGGCATCAAGCTCACGGTGGCGGTCGGCCTCATGTCGATCGCGGCCGGTCTCTGGCAGGTCTCGGCGTCATCGCGGTTCGACACGACATACGACGCGGTCGTCCTCGGCCTGCTCCTGATCGGCTTCGGTGCCGGCCTCATGCTGCCGACCGCCACGAACTCGGTCATCGGGTCGGTCCCGCAGGGCGACTCCGGAATGGGGTCTGCCAGCAACACCGTGGCGCTCCAGATCGGCGGAGCGTTGGGTGTTGCAGCCATCGGGAGTGTGATGCTGACCCGCTACCAGAGCCACATGGCGGCGGCGTTGGTCGGCCGGCACGTGCCTCAATCGGTCGCTCAGACCATCTTCGGGTCCTTGGGCGCTGCCCTGGCGGTGGCGGCACGCGTCGGAGGTTCGACCGGGGTCGAGCTGGCCCGCGCCGCGCGCACCGCCTTCATGAGCGGCAACGAGGTGGCGCTCGCCGTGGGGGCCATCGTCGCCCTCGCCGCCACGGTTCTCGTGCTCGTGGCGCTGCCCTGGCAGACTCGTCCTGCGCCGCCGTCCTCCGACGAGCCGGATCAGTAGCCCGGCGCAGGCTCACCGCCGGAGTGGACGCCCTGAAGGGTCCATCTAGCGGACATGGTGATTTGACCAGATACGCGTGAGGAGTGTCATGGCGATGTCTGGACCAGGTAGGGCTCGGATCAGGGCGCGCCACAAGGTCATCGTTCTGCTTCCCTCATCGCCTCATGCACTGGTCGCGCCGTTCGCCCAGCTGGCAGGTGGCGCTCCGTAGATGGTCGTGTTCAGGGTGAGCATCACTCGCAAAATGTGAGGGTCAACGGGGTCGAGACCAGAGAAATACGAAAAAATGTGGTGCAAATGTGGTGCGGTCCTGCAGTTCGTGCCCCACCGAGGCCCGCATTGGCCCTCTGCAACGCTCTGTCCTGGGACTTCTCTTTGACCTGGACCCCAAAAAGTGGACCACTCTTGTGACAATTTGGCCCTGACCCATCAGGAGCCAACATGCCAAGGCACTACCCCGCCGAGCTTCGTCGCCGAACCTGCGAGCGGATGCTCGCCGGTGAGGCGGTCAAGGACCTTGTCGCCGAGCTCGAGATCTCGCAGATCACCCTCTACCGGTGGCGGCGCCAGGCCCTGATCGACGCCGGCCAGCGGCCGGGTCTGAAGAGCTACGAGGCCGATCCGCTCCTTGTCGCTCGCCGGCGCGTCAAGGAGCTCGAAGCAGAGCTCAAGATGGTCAAGGCGGCCAGTGCCCTCTTCGAGGAGGGCGCCGCTGACCCAAAAGCAAGTTCCAGGTTGTCCGAGGGCTGAACAACCTGGGTTACTCCGAGCGTCGGGCCTGTGAGGTCGTGGGCCTCGATCGCTCCACCTATTACGACATCAAGTTCCGCAAGCCCAACGACCGCGAGATCCGTCGCCTCCTTCTGGCCGACGCCATTGCCGACATCCACGCCCGTTCCCGAGGCACCTACGGCATCTTGCGGGTCAAAGCCGCCTTGGAGATCGAACAAGGGCTCATCGTCAACACCAAGCTGGTCAAGAGGATCATGCGTGAACTGGGCCTCCGCGGTCTCCCGGGGCCGAAGAAGGGCTACAAGAACCTCACCAACGCTCCCACCTGCGAGGACCTCGTCCAGCGAGAGTTCAGGGCCACCCGTCCCAACGAGCTGTGGTTGACCGACATCACCGAGCACCCGACGAGGGAAGGGAAGCTCTATTGCTGCGTGGTCCTCGACCTCTACTCCCGCAAGGTGGTCGGTTGGGCCATCGACCGGCACTGTGAGGCCGTGCTGGTCAACGACGCCCTGGCCAAGGCCGGAGCGTCGCGGACGACGTCACCCTCGACGGTCATCCATTCGGACCACGGCAGTCAGGGTGGATTCCACTGGTCGTCGCAACACCTCGATTCCGGAGGTGACAAATGGCGACAATGCGAGAGCGCCAACGCGAAGTTCAGCTCTATCGAGGGCAGATTCCCTCACCTGGACGGCCTTCGATTGCCTGGCGAGAGGACCGAGTCCAGTTCTGGGCAGCGATCGCTCGCGGCGTGACGAGAGCGATGATGCCGGGCGGCCAGTGGGCAAGCGGGCGCCAGTCTCCCCCGTTGCGTATCGCTGGTTCTACGGCGCCTCGCCACGCTGGCGGACGGTGAACCGGGCTTGGCCCTTCGGCCCCCAACTGTGAGCGGTCGTCTTGCCCTTCTCGAACGAGAGGAACGTCGCCATCTGCCAGAAGCTCGGTGTGCGTGAGCGCTCGGCGCCTGGGCCGGGACCATCCTCGACGATCTCGCCGGGCGCCCCGTCGAGAATGCGTCGGTGCTCGACCTCTGGCGGCTGCTAGAAGGCGACGGGGTTCGACTGCTCAGTGGCACAGCGCCGAAGAGCGCCCGTCGGCCGAAGGTGGCCGAGCTGGCCACCAACGAGCTGCTGCAGCACGTGACCTATGTGAGCGATTGTCCGCTGGCAGGTCTTCGAGGTCTTGGACGTCATCGAAGACCACTCGAGGTCTGATGCGCCGACTCTCGGGCGTTCGTCTCCGCCCGGTCTCCCGAAATGGAACGGGAAAGCACCTTCATCGGTCGGATCGCCACTGGGTCTATCCGGAGCAGTGCCTGACCGATAACGGACGCCATCTTCACTGCTTCGAAGGGCGGCGGGGTTGGTGACTTCGAGGCCGAACTGCTCGCACTTGGCATCACCTCTAAGCACTCCGTCCCTACCATCCCCAGACCTGCGGCAAGGTGGAACGGTTCCACCTGACCATGAAGAAGTTCATGGCCAAGCAGGACCTGCTCACGAGCCAAGAAGCAGACTCCAAGCGTCACCTCGATCCTTCGTCGCCTACTACAACGAGATCCGGCCCCACCGATCGCTCGGCCGCCAGACACCCGCCGCGGTGTTCGCGGCCCGAGACAAAAGTTTTCCGAAGGGCCCGATGATGAGTCCATGCGGATCAGTCACGAGGCAATCTACCAGGCCCTCTACGTCCAGGGCCGAGGAGGCCTAGCTCAAGCGAGAGCTGGTGGCCTGCCTCCGGACTGGGCGGGCCCTGCGAGGTGCCCCGCTCCCGGTCACAGAGCAAGCCCTGGGGCCACGTCACTCCTGAGGTGATGATCAGCGAGCGACCTGCTGAGGCCGAGGACCGCGCCGTGCCCGGACACTGGGAGGGAGACCTCCTCATCGCGGCTGGAGCGCTCGGCGATCGGCACCCTGGTCGAGCGAACCACGAGGTTCACGATCCGCTCCTCGTCGCCCGCCGGCGAGTCAAGGAGCTCGAAGCAGAGCTCAAGATGGTCAAGGCGGCCAGCGCCCTCTTCGAGGAGGGCGCCGCTGACCCAAAAGGAAGATCCAGGTTGTCCGAGGGCTGAACAACCTGGGCTACTCCGAGCGCCGGGCCTGTGAGGTCGTGGGCCTCGATCGCTCCACCAATCACGACATCAAGTTCCGCAAGCCCAACGACCGCGAGATCCGACGCCTCCTGCTGGCCGACGCCATTGCCGACATCCACGCCCGCGCCCGAGGCACCGACGAGCATCTTGCGGGTCAAAGCCGCCTTGGAGATCGAACAAGGGCTCATCGGCAACACCAAGCTGGTCAAGAGGATCATGCGCGAACTGGGCCTCCGAGGTCTTCCGGGGCCGACGAAGGGCTACAAGAACCTAACGAAAACACAAACTGCGGGACTCGTCCTGCGCCAGCATGCCACCCTTCCCCAAGGGCTGTGTTGACTGACCTCACACGATGGACCCGACGAGGGAAGGGAAGATCGACACAGTTGCCGCCATGCTCAACGGTCTGCCCTCGCAAGACACTCGGCTGGAAGACACCGGCAGTGAGGCCTGCTAGTCAACGAGCACCTGACTAAGTCCATCCAACAAGCCGGTGTTACCTTCGACGGTCATCCATTGGACCGGCAGTCAGTTCACCTCGTGGGCCTTCACCGAGAACGTCCGGCGTCTGGGACTGGTCAGCTCCATGGGCACCGTCGGCGATTGCTACGACAACGCCCCCATGGAGTCCTTCTGGGGATCCATGCAGATCGAACTCCTCAACCGCCAGAAGTGGCGGACCAAGTTGGAGCTCGCCATCGCCATTGCCGACTACCTCGAGCATTTCTACAACCCGGCCCGACGGCACAGCTCACTTGGCTACCTCACGCCGAACGAATTCGACGACGTACACTCGACCACCATCCAGTAGGCCTCTTTGTCATAAAAAGTGGTCCACTGAACGGGGCCAAGCCCAGCTGGAGCGGACGACGGGATTCGAACCCGCGACCCTCACCTTGGCAAGGTGATGCTCTACCAACTGAGCCACGTCCGCGAAGGACTCACACATTACCACCGACGTGCATTTCTCAATAAGCCCGAATCGTCGCCGTGCCCTCACGGGATGCGGCCTCAACCACCGAAGTCCGGGGCGATTACTCGTCGATGGCGACAGCCGACGGTTGGAAAGGACCCCAGGTGAAGACGTCGAGAATGGGCTCGCACTCACCGCTCCAGGCCATGGCCCGGATCTGTTCGAGGCTGCGGCGGCCGGTGAGGGCACGCATGAGGTCGAAGGGCGATCCCTGGAGCCGCAAAGGCGCGTCGAGCGGCCCGAAAGGCTGCACATCGACCCCTTCCAACCGGATGCGAGCTCCATGGCCTTCAGCATCCTCGAGGAACGCTGGGGCTCCGAACTCGTAACCAATGATCACCGCGTCGGGCTGACGCGCCGCGGGCTCTCCCAACGCCGTTCGGATGTCGTGCTCGTGGGTCACGGCGTCGAGCACGGCCTGGCGACCGACGGGGCCAATCTCGTCCAACATTCCCTCGAAGGGCGGTGCCGCTGTCGACCACGAGGCCAGCATCTGCGGAATGGACTGCTGCTTGCGCGCTTCCACTTGGGCCTGCGTCCAGGGATCGGTGGCAACGCCGTCGAGCCGTCCCGCCATCGCGTCCTCTACGACGCCGACCAGGTGGGCGACGACGTCGTGCACCGACCACCGAGGGCAAGGCGGCACCGGTTTCCCACTGGCCGTCTCGTCGAGGGATTCCGTCAGTTCGCCCACCCTGGTCCTGACTCCGCTGTAGGCGGCCGCGACTGGTTTCACGTCATGCTCTTCGCGATCGTTAGCGCTGCGCGGTCACGCCGGCACGATCTCTGCATGCCACCACGGTACGGGACGGTTCCGCCGGTCGGCGACTCGCACCAGCTCGGCCAGCGAATCCTCGATGCCCCGGGCGATGACGTCGACGTCGGGGACGAGCTCCCAACATCCTTGGACGCCGACATGGATCCGGTCGAGGTAGGAGATCACCGTGATGTTCACGGCCGCGCCTTCGAAGATGGGGCCGAACGGATACATGGCCGCAAGCCGACCGCCGGCGAGGTACAGGGGGAAGTCGGGTCCGGGAACATTGGAGATGATGACATTGAAGAGCGGTGGGATCCGGTCGAAGACTCGTCGATCGGTGGCCAGCTGCGAGGCCCGGGCGGCGACGCCGGGCACCGTCGCCTCGGCCCAGCTCCGGACGAGGCCCTGGCCCTCGGAGCGGTCGGTCTCCTTGGCGATGGCGACCGACTCACGAACCGCTCGTAGCCGCTCCGCCGGCTCGTCGACCTCGACGGGCAGGGACACGAACAACGCGGAGAGGCGATTACCGAGTTGACCCTGCTCCTCTTGGACCCGCACCGACACCGGCACCATGCCCACCAGCGGCCGACCCATCTCCTCTCCCCGACCCGCGAAGAACCGACGCAGGCTGCCCGCTGTCGAAGCCAGGACAATGTCGTTCACGGTGCCACCGAGTACCTCCCGGACACGGCGTACGTCGGTCATGGCCAGATCGCCAAAGGCCACCCGGCGATGGGGTGAGATGGCCCCGTTGATCGACGTCCTCGGAGCCAACAGCGGCAATGGCAGCGTCGCCGAGGGTTGCCCGCGCCATCGGTTGGCCACCGAACGAGCCCGTCGGAGGGTCTGGCCGACGGATCGAACCGTCGCATCGACGTGACCGGGCAGCGATTCGAGCACTTCCCGCCACTGCTCGAGATCGATACCCAGCCACGGGCCCGACGCGGACGAGCGAATTGTGGAGGCTCGGTGAAGGTCGATACGGGCAACGGGTGACGGTGCATCGGCTTCGACGTCGAAGAAGGTGCTGAGCAACTCGGCCCCGGCCACACCGTCGATGATGGCGTGGTGCACCTTGGCGACGACCACGCACCCTTCCGAGGCCGTGCCATCGACGACATGCATCTCCCACAGTGGCCGTCGCCGGTCGAGCGGGCGCGAGGCGATGTCGGCCACCAGAGCGGCGAGCTCTTTTCGGCCACCGGGGCGAGGAAGCCCCGCCCGGCGGACGTGGTAGTCAAGGTCGAAGCGCGGGTCATCGACGAGACCGGGGCGACCGACACCGAGTGGCGCGTCCACGACACGCCTCCGGAATGGGGGAACCAAGGCCAGCCGGTCACCGATGACAGCCCGGATGCGACGGAAGACCACTTCGGGCGCGACATCCTGGCGGTCGAGCTGCAGCACTCCGACGATGTGGAGCGGAGCCGTGGACGATTCGAGGGCCAAGAACGCGCCGTCGAGACCCACTGATCCGCTCGACTCCTCCGGAGTGTGATTTGTTACTCACCGCCAGCTCATCTCCCCGTCGATCCGAACCCGCCGAGATTGCGCTCGCTCGCCGGGAGCTCGTCGACTGAATGAAAGGTCGCCCGCTCCACTCGCTGGATGACGAGCTGGGCAATGCGGTCACCGCGATGGACCTCATAGGCCGACCACCGGATCGGTGTTGACCAAGAGCACGCTGATCTCGTCCCGGTAGCCGGCATCGATGAGGCCGGGTGTATTGAGACAGGTGACGCCGTGGCGAAGAGCGAGACCGCTGCGGGGCTGCACGAAGCCCGCATAGCCGGTCGGGAGGGCGAGGGCGATCCCCGTCGGGACAAGCGCCCGACCCCCGGACGGCTGGAGGACCACGTCGATCCGAGAGAGGAGGTCGGCGCCGGCATCGTCGGCCCGGGCATAGGACGGGAGGGACAGGCCGGTATCGAGGCGGATGACCGGGACGTCGATGGACCTCTCCCCGGCAACGGACGATTGACCCTCGTGCCCGTCGACCTCGACATCGTTGACGGATCCCGGGGTCACGCGCACTCCTTGTCGTCAGTTCCCCTCGGGACGATGCCGGCCCAGTCTGGCCCGTCCGCAGCCAAACGACAACCCGACCCGGCCTTCGGCCGATCCGGTCAGAGATCGACGGGCTGGGCACCTCGCCGGGGCGTCCTACCCCGCCCGGTAGCGTGACCCGAGCGTGCTCGTATGGATGGACCTCGAGATGACCGGGCTGGACGTCGACCGGGACGTCATCGTCGAGGTCGCCACCCTCATCACCGACGATGAGCTGCAGGTCGTGGCCGAAGGTCCCGACCTGGTGGTGGCGGCCACTCCCGAGCAGCTGGCGGGAATGGGCGATTTCGTGCGGGAGATGCACACGAAGAGCGGCCTGCTCGCCGCCATCGAGGCCTCGACCATTTCGCTCGAAGAGGCGGCGAACGCCACGCTCGAGTTCATCCGAGCCCACGTGCCCCAGCCCCGCTCGGTGCCTCTGGCTGGGAACTCGATCGGGACCGACCGGCGCTTCCTCGCTGCCCAGATGCCGGCCGTCGAGGACTACCTCCACTACCGGTCGGTCGACGTATCGACGCTCAAGGAGCTGGTGCGACGCTGGTTTCCCGAGGTGGCGGCGGCCGCACCGGTAAAGGCTGGCGGCCACCGGGCGATGGACGACATCAAGGAGAGCCTGGCCGAGCTCGCCTACTACCGCCGCACCGTCTTCCAGCCGACGGGTGGCGACACGGCCGGCCAGCCCTTACCGTCGCCTGCCTGAGCACCCCCCCGACGGAGGGGCGGGACCCACGACGACGAGTGCACGATCACGAGAGGAGAGCGCATGGCCGGAGAGGCCACGACATCCGAGCCGACAGCCACTGACGGGCCCCGACGACACCGGGCCGCCACCGAGCCTGGCCGAGGTCACGGCCAGCCTGACCGCTCCCGGGCAGATGTTCGAGATGGAGACCCTCACCATCCGGTCCATTCCCACCCGCACCTGGAAGCACGCGCCGTCCACCCTGCGCACCATCCTCGAGGCATCGGCCAACTACGGGGACACGACGTTCCTCGTCTACGAGGACGAGCGAATGACCTTTCTCGAGCACTTCCGGACCGCCGCCGCCCTCAGCCGCTCCCTCGTCGACCGCTACGGCATCCGGAAAGGCGACCGGGTGGCCATCGCCATGCGCAACCTCCCGGAGTGGATCATCGCCTTCTGGGCGTCGATCGCGGCGGGGGCCGTGGTCGTGCCGCTCAACGCGTGGTGGACGGGCGGCGAACTGGCCTACGGCCTGGCCGACTCGGGCACTGCGGTCGTCTTCTGTGACGAGGAACGCAAGGATCGCATCCTCCCCGAGCTCGCGGATGTTCCCGACCTGCGGACCATGGTGGTCACCAACGAAGAACCCGAACCGAACGGTGGGCGACAGCCGGCCTCCTCCGGCGAGGCAGACCGCCCCGGCGGTCCGCCGCTCCCCCTCGTGACCTTCGCCGACGCGGTGGGCCCGGTGACCGACGACTCGACCCTGCCGGAGATCGACATCGCACCGGACGACGACGCCACCATCTTCTACACGTCGGGCACGACCGGGCGGCCCAAGGGTGCGGTGGGCACCCACCGCAACAGCGCCTCCAACATGATGAACCTCTTCTTCGTGGCCTCCTCGGGCGCCATGCGGCGCAACGGACCGAGCATCGACGCCGGCGCCACGACCCAGAACTCCAACCTGCTGTCCGTGCCCCTGTTCCACGCCACCGGGTGCCACGCCATCCTGGTCAGCAACACCATGGCGGGCGGGAAGCTGGTCATGATGCACCACTTCGACCCCGAGCGGGCCCTCGAGCTCATCGAACGCGAGCGGATCACCATCTTCGGCGGCGTGCCGGCCATGGTCATGCAGGTGATCGACTCTCCCAACTTCGCCACCCGCGACACCTCATCGGTGCGATCCATCTCCTACGGCGGGGCTCCTTGCCCGCCGGATCTCGTGCGGCGGATCAAGGAGCACTTCCCGGGGGGCGCACCCGGCCAGGGCTACGGCCTGACCGAGACCTCGGCCATGACCACCATGAACTCGGGCGACGACTATGTGCGCAAGCCGGACAGCGTGGGCCCGCCCGCTCCCGTCTGCGACGTGGCCGTCGTGCCCGAGGCCTACGAGGACGACGAGCCGCCCCTCGGGGAGCCGCCCGATCCCTCGGCCATCGGCGAGCTGTGGATCAAGGGGCCGAACGTGGTCCGCGGCTACTGGAACCGTCCAGAGGAAACGGCCATGGTCTTCACCTGTGGCTGGCTCCATACCGGGGACATCGGACGAATCGACGAAGAGGGCTTCGTCCACGTGGTGGACCGGGCCAAGGAC
The DNA here is from genome assembly GCA_963774915.1 of uncultured Acidimicrobiaceae bacterium. GTDB lineage: Bacteria > Actinomycetota > Acidimicrobiia > Acidimicrobiales > RAAP-2 > CAVSNH01. The sequence continues at coordinate 29,065 of CAVZGR010000003.1, forward strand.
ATGATCATCCGGGGCGGCGAGAACGTCTACTGCGTGGAGGTCGAGGGCGCTCTCTACGAGCACCCGGCCGTGGCCGACGTCGCAGTCATCGGCGTGCCCCATCCGGTCCTCGGCGAGGAGGTGGGCGCGGTCATCGTGCTGCGGCCCGGCACCGAGGTGGGCGCCGATGAGCTGGCACGTTTTGTGGGTGAGCGCTTGGCCGCCTTCAATGTCCCCACCCGGTTCTGGTTCCGGGCCGAGCCCCTCCCTCGCAACCCGGCCGGCAAGGTGCTCAAGCGCCAGTTGCGGGCCGAGCTCCTCGGTACCGGCTGAACCTGCCCTCTGTCGCTCACCCGGATCCGGTGGTCCTCAGGACTTCCTGACAATCGTCAGCTTAAGCTGACAAATTGGGCATCTCTTCAAAAAAAGAACGGGGCTTCCGCCCCAAGCCTTCCGAAGCCACCTTGCGAGGCCGCCTTCCGAAGCACCACTTGCCCTTCATCCGAGTCGAATGGCCCACCCGCTTGGACACGACGTCTCGACGAACCACGGCGGCCAGAACGGGCCAGCCGCCCCCGAGGTCAGGCGCCGGCACCGAGCTCGAGACGGGTAGCGGCCACGTCGCGGGTGATCTGGTCGACCAGGGCCGCCGCCGACTCGAAGGCGATGTCATCGTGCAGGCGGGTCTGGAAGGCGACTTTGGCCTCCTCGCCGTAGAGGTCGGCGGCGAAGTCGAGAAGGTGGGCCTCGACCAGCAAGGTCCCCGACTCCCCGTAGAAGGTGGGCCGGCGCCCGACCGAGATGGCCGCCATGTGCTGGCTACCGTCCGGCCGCTCGTACCAGCCGGCATAGGTGCCGGCCCCGGGCAGGCAGATGGCGTCGGGGACGTCCACATTGGCCGTCGGGAAGCCGAGCTCGGTCGCCCCACGCCCGTCGCCGACCACCACCGGTCCGCGGACCTGGTGCAGCCGCCCGAGGAGGAGGGCCGCGTCCTCGACCCGGCCCTCGGCCACCAGTCGCCGGATGCGAGTCGAGGAAATGGGCTCCGTCGCTCCGTCCCGATCGGCGACGATGGCGACCCCGTCGACGACGAAGCCGGCCGCCGAGCCCATGTCGCGCAAAAGGGCAACATTCCCCTTGCGACCGTGCCCGAAGTGGAAGTCCTCCCCGACCACCACCAGGTGGGCGTGCAGCGCGTCGACCAGGATGTCGCTCACGAACTCCTCGGCTGTTTCGTTGGCTCGCTCCTCGTCGAAGGTGATGACGAGGGTCCGGTCCACACCGGCCGCGTCCAACAGTTCGAGCTTCTGGTCGAGGTCGCAGAGCAGCTTGGGCGCGGAGTCCGGTCGGACGACCGTGGCCGGGTGGCGATCGAAGGTCACGACCACCGTGGCCAAGCCGGCGCTGCGGGCCCGGATCTGCAGTTCGGCGAGGAGGGCCTGGTGCCCGAGGTGCACCCCGTCGTAGGCGCCGATGGTCACGGCCGAGCCGCCGGCCGGGGGAACCCCATGTGCCGGATCGGTCACGATCTCCATCATCGGGGAAGGCTACCGCTGGGTCGTCGACATTCCGCCCACCCCGATCTCCCGTCACCCCAGGTGACCGGCCTACAAGGCCAGGCGCCGGCGAGCCACGCGCCGAACGTGCTCAGCCTGCCGCTTCGAGCACCACCGCAGGCCGGATGCGATCCGTGTCCGTCGCCTCGTAGACGGCGAGGAGGCGCCCGTCCGCATCGACGAGGCCCCAGGGGCCGTCGCCGGCAACGCCCAGCGGGATGCGGTCGAGGGCGAGTCCCCGCGACACATGGCGGATGACCTCGTCGTCGACCACCACCAAGTCGATGTCGCGGAGTGCTTCCGCTGAGGTCATGACGTCGGCCACCGTCAGCTGGTCGACCTGACGCGCCTCATCGGTGGTGAAGGACCCGACGGAAAGGCGCCGCAGGTTCCGCAGGTGGGCACCGCCGCCCAGAGCAGCACCGAGGTCGGCGGCCAGGACCCGCACATACGTTCCCGACGAGCACTCGACGTCGATGGCAAAGACGCCCGGCTCGGGAGTGTCCGTCACGTCGAAGCGGTACACGGTGATCGGCCGGGCGGCGCGTTCGATCTCGATGCCCTGGCGGGCCAGCGTGTGCAAGCGACGGCCGTCAACCTTCACGGCCGAGACCATGGGGGGCACCTGGGCGATCGCTCCCGTCAGCCCGGCCGCCGCCTGGCGCACGTCGTCGAGGGCCACGGCGCTCATGTCCCAGGTTCCGGTCACCTCTCCCGAGGCGTCGAGCGTCGAGGTGGCCACTCCGAGCACGACCTCGGCCCGGTACGTCTTGGGTAACCCGGTGAGGAACCGCATGAGCCGGGTGGCCCGCCCGAGGCCCACGAGCAGCACGCCGGTGGCGTCCGGATCGAGGGTTCCAGCGTGACCGACGCGACGTTGGCCGAAGATGCGGCGGCAGCGGGCGACGACGTCGTGAGACGTCCACCCGGCCTCCTTGTCCACCACCACGAAACCCGAGACGGGCGTCTCAGCCGAGGACGTCACAGGGAAGTTGGGCTCGGCGGTTCGTCGTCCGGCCCACCCCGGAGCCGGCGAAGGGCGTCGTCGACCCGGTCGCCCGCCACCACCGCCGGGTCGAGGACGAAGACGAGCTGTGGCGTTCGCTTCATGCGGACCTGGCGGCCGAGGGTGGCCTGCAGCCGCCCACGCCGCTCGGCCAGCGCGGCGGCGGCGTCATCCGCCAGTGAGCTGAGGAACACGGTGGCCCGCCGAAGGTCGGGCGCGGTCTCGACCCCGGTCACCGTCACCAGGCGCAGCCGCTCGTCGGCGTCAGCCAGCCGCTCGATCTCCTCGGCCAGCACCTGACGGACGACCTGGTTGACCCGCCACGCCCGCGGATAGGGGGCCGGGGTCCGGTTCTCCTGGCGACGAGATGGCACCATCACTCTGCTCCGCCACTCCTGCTCCGCCACTCCGGAATCCGCCACCACACCACCGGTCGACGGTCGGCGGCCTGGGCGCTTAGACCCGCGCGATCTCCGCGTTCCTCGTAGGGCTCGATGAGGTCGCCCTCTTTCAGGTCCTGGTAATCGGAGAGCCCGATGCCGCACTCGAACCCGGCTTGGACCTCGCGCACGTCGTCTTTGAACCGGCGCAACGAGGTGATCGCGCCCTTCCAGATGACGACGCCTTCGCGGAGGAACCGGACCTTCGACCCACGAGTGATGACGCCGTCGCGCACGAAGCAGCCGGCGACCGCTCCGACCCGGGGGACCCGGAAGACCTGGCGCACCTCGGCCTCGCCCGTCACGATCTCCTCGTACACCGGGGCCAACAATCCGAGCATGGCCGCTTGCAGATCCTCGAGGAGCTTGTAGATGATCTCGTAGGTCCGGACCTCGACGTCGGCGTTGGCCGCCATCTCGCGAGCACGCCGGTCGGGACGCACGTTGAAGCCGATGATGGTGGCGTTCGATGCCTGGGCCAGCTCGACGTCCGACTCAGTGATGCCACCGACCCCGCGGTGGACGAAGCTCAGCTTCACGTCGTCACGTTCGAGCTTGCGCAGGCTCTCGGTCACCGCCTCGAGGGAGCCGCGCACGTCAGCCTTGAGGATGAGGTTGAGGGTGGCCGTCTCACCCCGCTGGATCTGCTCGAAGAGGTCTTCGAGCTTGGCGCCGCCCAGAGCGGATGACGCCGGCGGAACATGGCCCGCCACCCGGTATCGGTGGGCTCGTGCCTCGCCCATGGTGCGGGCCTGGGCCAGCTCGGAGGTGACCCGGAGCTCGTCACCGGCTTCGGGCGGCTCCGAGAAGCCGAGCACCTGGACCGGTGTGGAGGGCAGAGCTTCTTTGATGTGGTCGCCGTGCTCGTCGACCAGGGCCTTGACCCGGCCCCAGGCGGCACCGGCCACCAGCGGGTCGCCGACTCGGAGGGTGCCGCGCTGGACGATGACCGAGGCCACCGGGCCCCGACCGATCTCGAGCTCGGCCTCGAGGACAACGCCCCGGGCCCGTCCCTCGGGACTGGCGACGAGCTCCTCGACTTCGGCCACGACCACGATCTGCTCGAGCAGGTCGTCGATGCCGGTCCCTTGCAGGGCCGAGACCTGGACCATGATCGTGTCCCCACCCCACGCCTCGGGAACGAGGTTCTGCTCGGCCAGCTGCTGCATGACTCGGTTGGGATCGGCCTCTTCGCGGTCGACCTTGTTGATGGCAACGATGATCGGCACATCGGCGGCGCGGGCGTGGTCGATGGCCTCGACTGTCTGTGGCATCACTCCGTCGTCGGCCGCCACCACCAGCACCACGATGTCGGTGACCTCGGCCCCGCGGGCTCGCATGGCCGTGAAGGCCTCGTGTCCGGGTGTGTCGATGAAGGTGATGGGGTGGTCACGCCACTCGACCTGGTAGGCCCCCACGTGCTGGGTGATGCCGCCGGCCTCGCTGGCCACCACGTTGGCCGAGCGGATCTTGTCGAGCAGCAGCGTCTTGCCGTGGTCGACATGGCCCATGACGGTCACGACCGGCGGGCGCGGGCGCAGATCGGCCTCGTCCTCCTCCTCGTCGTCCTCGTCGAAGAACTTGGCCAGCAGTTCGGCCTCGCGCTCCTCACCCGGGTCGACCAGGCGCACCTCGGCCCCGAGCTCGGTGGCAAACAGCTCGATCATGTCGTCGGTGAGCGATTGGGTGGCGGTGACCATCTCGCCCTGTAGCAGCAAGAATCGGATCACATCTCCGGCCGAGCGGTTGAGCTTCGGGCCAAGATCGCGGGCCGTCGAGCCGCGCTCGACAATGACCTCGCTGTCGGGCACCGGGGCCGTCGACGGCATATAGGCGGTGAGCTGGGTCGGCTCGAGCTCTTCGAGGTTGCGACGTCGCCGACGAGGACGGCGCTGGTTGGGCCGACCGCGGCCGACACCCGGCCCACCACGGCCGGGGGGACCGCCACCTGGGCCACTGCCGCGACCACCGAAACCACCGCCACCGCCAGCACCACCTGGTCCCCCGCGGGTGCCATAGCCACCGCCACCGCCGGGACCTCCCTGGCGGGTTCCGCCCGGGCGCCCGGGTGCCGTTCCGGAGGGTCGACCGCTGTAACTGCCGCCACCCGCCGGTCGCGGTGGCGTTGGCCGCCGGCCACCGGAGCCGGGAGGCGGAGGGATGGGCTTGCCCGTGACCGAGCGCGGCGGCCCGCCGGGCGGCGGCGGGATGGGCCGGCCCGAGGTGCTGGTGGGTGGTCGCGGTGGCGCGGAGGGGGGCGCGGCGCCGCGGCGGACCGCTCGGTGGCGCGTTGGCCGGGATGGACCGCGGTGGTGCCGTCGACGGAGCCGAGGCGGCCGGCGCCGAAGGTGCTTGAGCAGGAGCGGCCGGAGCCGCAGCAGTCGGAGTCGCAGGGGTCGGACTCGAAACAGCCGGCGGCGAGGTGGCCGGAGCCGAGGCGGCGGGGGCCATGGGGCTGGGCTGGCGAACCGGGGCCGTCGGTGCGGGCGAGCCCGAACTGGGGGCGGGGCGAGGGGGAAGGTTGACCGACGGTTGTTCTGACGCAGGCCGGCTCGTGATGAGGCGGCTCCCCGTGCGGGGCGAAGGAGCGGGTGCCGGGGCGGGCCCGGAGATGCCGTCTGGCTCGCTGGGGACGGGGGTGCTGCGGCCCGTGGTACCGCTGGTGGCTGCTGCGGCTGGCTCGCTGGGAGCCCTGGCCGCCGCTTTGGAGGCACTCTTGGCCGCGGCGGGCGCTTTGGCCGGAGCGGCTGGCTCCTCGGGCTGGACGGGCCGGCGCAGTCCTTCCCGATCGGCCTTGCGACGGGCGCGGTCGGCCTGAGCGTCCTCGATGGACGACGAATGGCTCTTCACGCCCATCCCGAGGGACAAGCAGAGGTCGAGAGCCTCCTTATTGGTCAGCCCGAGCTCGTGAGCGAGCTCGTAGACACGGATCTTCTTCGGCAACTGCCTTGTCGGCCTTCCTTCAACGCCGTCGATCCCCGAACCGGGGCCGACGGGCTCCTATCCTCGCACATCAATGGCTCGGTTCCGCCGAGCCTTATTCCTTCTCGTCCGCCCGAAGCACCTGGTCCCGGAGCGCTTCGACTGCGGATCGGGCGACCGGGTGGCGCAGTGCACGCTCGAAGGCTCGACGGCGGATGGCCGCCTCGACGCACCCGGGCGAGTCCCTGCACAGCCAGGCACCTCGACCAGGCTCGTTCCGTCCGACGACGAGCGCCCCGGACCGGTCCTGCGTGACCCGGACGAGCTCCTCGGCCGGGCGCACCCGCTCTGCACCCGATGCAGGTCCGCTCCGAGACTATGCCGAACCGTCCCCGCCTCCGGCCTCCGTGGTCTCCGCCTCCGCCTTCGCCGTCGCCGGGTCCGTGGCCGCGCCGTCGACGATGTCCTCGGCGACCTCCTCGGCTGCACGCCTCCTCGAACGCCGCCTCCTCGACGGCCTCTTCCACCGCGCTCTCGACAGCTTCGACGACTTCCTCGATGGCCTCGACCACCTCCTCGACCGCCTCGACCACGGCTTCGACCACCGCTTCCTCGACGGCACCATCAGTGGCCTCGGCGCCCTGCGACCATTCAGTGGCCGACACGGCGGTTCCGCCTTCGGCCGGCTGCCAGACCATCTCGCCGGCCTCGTTCTGGACCCACTCGCCCTCGGCCCACTCCTCCCCGAGTAGCCGGACTCCTCGTCGGCCAGCTGAGTCTCGCTCTTGATGTCGATCCGCCAACCGGTGAGCCGGGCAGCCAAGCGCGCGTTCTGACCCTCCTTGCCGATGGCCAGCGACAGCTGGTAGTCGCTCACGATGACCGTCGCCGTGCCCGTCTCGTCGTCGAGCCGGACCTCGCGGACACGGGCGGGGGCGAGCGCCGACTGGATGAGCTCGATCGGGTCGTCGGAGAAAGGAACGACGTCGACCCGCTCGCCACGCAGCTCGTTGGTCACCATCCGTACCCGCGAGCCGCGGGCGCCGACGCAGGCACCGACCGGGTCGACGTTCGGGTCGTTCGACCACACGGCGATCTTCGTGCGGTGGCCCGGCTCGCGAGCGCACGCCTTGATCTCCACGGCGCCGGAGGAGATTTCAGGCACCTCGAGCTCGAACAGTCGCTTGATGAGACCCGGGATGGCTCCGGCTGACCACGATCTGGGGGCCCTTCGTCGTCTTGCGAACCTCGACGATGTAGGCCTTCAGGCGGGCGCCATGCTCGTAGCGCTCATAGGAAACCTGCTCGGCCTGCGGCAAGCAGCGCCTCCACCTTGCCCAGATCGAGCAATGTGTAGCGGTTGTCGGTCTGCTGGACGATGCCGGTCACGATGTCGCCCTCCCGACCGGCGTACTCCTCGTACTTGAGGTCGCGCTCGACCTCGCGGATGCGCTGCAGGATCACCTGCTTGGCCGTCTGGGCGGCGATCCGCCCGAAGTCGTCGGGCGTGTCGTCCCACTCGCGAATGACGTTGCCGTCGTCGTCGAGCTCCTGGCCGTAGACGCGGATCTCCCCCGACTCGGGGTCGATGGTGACGACCGCCTCCTCGGCGGCATCGGGACGGCGCTTGTAGGCCGCCACTAGGGCGTTGGCCAGAGCGTCGAGCAGGGTGTCGACGGAGATGCCTTTGTCGCGGGCGATCTGGCCGAGCGCGTCGAGGAACTCGAAGTTGGTCTTGCTCATCGGGTTGGCGACCTGTTTCCCTCTCTGCCCTCTCTGCCCTCTCTGCGCTTGCTGCGCTGTGCGTCCTCTCTGCCCTGGCTGCTTCGCGGCCTGCGTCTTTTTCGGACTCGCCCCCGCGGCCCGAGGCCCGCTGTTCGCCGGGGGCAGCCGGTCCCCACTCGAACACGGTGCGAGCCCGATCGATGTCGCTGTAGAGGAGAGCGCGGCGGTGCCACCGTCGCGGGGCATCCTCCGTCGGCTCCAGGTCCAACTCGAAGCCTTCGTCGTCGGCTGCCACCAAACGGCCCACGCCGGCGACGCTCACCAGGGACCTGCGGACGGGTCTTGACCGTGATCGTCTCCCCGATCGCTCGGGCGAAATGGGCCGGCGTGCGCAGCGGCCGCTCGAGACCCGGGCTCGACACCTCGAGCGAGTACCGGCCAGGGATCGGGTCGAGCTCGTCGAGGGCCCGAGACACGGCTCGATTGGCAGTGGTCAAGGCGTCGAGGTCGACACCGCCGGCCCGGTCCACGGTGACGGCCAGCACGCCGCCCGCGCCGCTCGACATCGACCAGCTCGAGATCGACCGACTCCACGACCGGTCGGAGGGCGATGAGCAACTCCTCGTCCATCTGCGCTCCCTCCTTTCGCCGTCGCCCCGTCGGGGCCTCGTGGTTCCGAACCGTTCTGTCTCTTCCTCCCGCCCGGCCGAGCCGGACCAAAACAAAAGCGTGGGCATCCGCCCACGCTTCGGCAGCGTCACCTCACTCCAACTGAACGGAAGGGGCACGATCATAGCAGCGGAGGGCGGCGTTCCACCCCGTCAGGACGCCTCCGATTCGGTGACCGGGGCCTCGATGCTGCCGTCGGGCGACCGTCGCCGCCTGCCTGTCAGCCCCTCTGGAATTGGGCGGCGACATCGTCGATGTCGACCTCGCGCTCGTCCCCCGTACGCCGGTCGCGCCATTCGACGATGCCCCGGGCCAGCCCCTTCGAGCCCACCACGAGCCGGACGGGCAGGCCGAGCAGGTCGGCGTCGGCGAACTTGACCCCCGGCGAGGTGTCACGGTCGTCGTAGAGCACGTCGACCCCGGCCGATTCGAGCTCGTCGACCAGACGGTCGGCGGCCTTGCCCACCTCCGGGAGCTCGGTCGGCACCAAGGGCGAGCAGGTGGGCGGCGAACGGGGCCACCTCCGCCGGCCAGGCCAGGCCCGCGTCGTCATGGTGCACCTCGGCCACCACCGACAGCAGCCGGCTCACCCCCATTCCGTAGCAGCCCATGGCCATGGGCACTTCACTGCCGTCGGGAGCCACCACCGTGCCGCCGGGCATGACCGACGAGTACTTGAAACCGAGCTGGAAGGTGTGGGCGGCCTCGACGGATCGGACCATCTCGAGCCCGGTACCGCAGCGCGGACAGGGGTCGCCGGCCGCCACTTGGGCGAAGGAGCCCCATTGGTCGACGTTGAAGTCGCGGTCCGAACACCACCCCGGCCACATGGTGGTCCACCTTGATTGGCCCCGGTGACCCAGCTACCGGGTCGGCCGACGCCGTAGTCGGCCACCACCTGGACACCGCGGTCCTGCTGTCCCATGGGGCCGACGTAGCCACGGACGAAATCGGGCCGCTCGTCGAAGTCGGATTCATCGAAGAGGCGCCAGCCGGCCGGCAGGCGAACCTCTCGGTCGCCGGGTACGAGAACCACGGTGGGTCGGCCGTCGGCGTCGAAGACGGCCATGGTCTTGAGCAAGTCGGCCGGCGCCAAGGCCGGCGTCGGCAAAGACGGGCAGCACGTCCTCGATGCCCGGGACGACCGGGCGTGTGGTGCTCCACCGGCTCGGGACAGGACCGTCGGTGTCGGTCGCCGCCGTGGGCCACATCTGCTCGTGGCCCGCGCTCGGCCGCCTCGACGTTGGCCGCGTAGCCGCAGGAGGGGCAGGCGACGAAGAAGTCCTCACCTACGGCCGACGCGACCATGAACTCGTGGTTGACCTCGCCCCCGATGGCCCCGGACTCGGCCTCCACCGGTCGCACGTCGAGGCCGAGTCGGCGGAAGATGGCCAGGTAGGCGTCGAAGACGGCCCGATACGAGGACTGCATGGTCTCGCTGTCGACGTCGAACGAATAGGCATCGCACATGATGAGCTCACGCGTCCGGAGGAGCCCGAAACGGGGACGGGCCTCGTCCCGGAACTTGACCTGAATCTGGTAGACGGTCAGTGGTAGCTGTCGGTAGGAGTCGACCTCGGCCCCCACAGTGACCGTCGCCACCTCCTCGTGGGTCGGACCGAGCACGAAGGTGCCGCCCCGTGCGTCGACCACCATGGCTGGAAGGGCGTCACTGCCGAAGAGCGCGGCCCGGCCGCTCTGCTCCCAGAGCTCGATGGGATGGAGCGCGGGCATCAGCATCTCCTGACAGCCGGCCCGATCGAGCTCCTCGCGCACGACGCGCTCGATGCGTTGCAGGACCCGAAAGCCGAGGGGAAGGAAGGTGTAGACGCCAGACGCGAGTCGACGGATGTACCCGGCCCGCACGAGCAGCCGATGACTGGCTACCTCGGCGTCAGCCGGCGCCTCCCGTAGCGTGCGGACGAGGAGCCGCGACATGCGCATGGCCGATCCTAACCCCCGGCCCGCTGACCCCACCCGGGGGGCCATCCATCGCGACAGGTTCGCGCCTGCTTCGCCTGCTCTCGATGTCGGCATCGGGCCGCTCGGATGAGCAGTCAGAGAACGGGGGTGGCGGTGGCGATGGGCGTGGTGGTGCTGGTGGGCCGAACGGCCGTGGCCATCTGCCCACGCTCGCGATAAGACGTCGGTCAGGCGCGCATCGTGAGTGTCACCGCCGGCGAACTTGCGGCGGATGGTGGCTACCTTTTGCTCCGAGGCATTCACGTCCGCGCCCTGGGCGTCGAGCAGCTCACGTCGGTCGCCGCTCGGCCTCGGAGGCAGCGCCGGCATCGGCCGCCGCCAACCGGGCCTCCAGCCCTTCGGCCACCAGGCGCTCGGCCTCCTCGACAAGCGACGCCACCATCTCGGTCCTCGGGGACGACCCGGACGATCGTGCCCTTGATGAAGAGGTGGCCCTTGCGCTTTCCGGCGGCGATGCCGAGGTCGGCCTCGCGGGCCTCGCCCGGGCCGTTGACCACACAACCCATCACTGCCACCTGGATGGGCAGATTGCAGTTGCTCGAGCGCCGACTGCGCCTCCTTGGCCACGGCGATCACGTCGATCTCGGCCCGGCCGCAGCTCGGGCAGGCGATGAGGTCGAGACCGCGACGCTCCCGCAGACCCGAGAGCTTCGAGCAGCTGCCGGCCGGCCCGGGCCTCCTCGACCGGGTCGGCGGTCAACGAGTAGCGGATGGTGTCGCCGATGCCCTCGGCCAACAGGGTGGCGATGCCCGCCGTGCCCTTGAGCAATCCGGCCGGCGGCGGACCGGCCTCGGTGACCCCGAGGTGCAGCGGATGGTCGAACGTCTCGGCCGCCAGGCGGTAGGCGGCGATCATGAGCGGCACGGACGACGCCTTCACCGAGATCTTCACGTCCGAGAAGCCGACCTCTGCGAAGTAGCCGAGCTCCATACGGGCCGACTCGACGAGGGCTTCGGGTGTTGCCCCCCCGAACCGCTCGTAGAGTTCGGGGTGCAGCGAGCCCGGCATTCACGCCGATGCGGATGGGCACGCCCCGGTCCTTGGCCTCGGCCGCCACCTCCTTGATCTCCTGCGGCTTGCGGAGGTTGCCGGGGTTGAGCCGCAGCCCTTGGACGCCGGCTTCGAGGGCGGCAAGGGCCATCCTCTGGATGGAAGTGGATGTCGGCGATGATGGGCACCGGCGATCGGGGCACGATGCGGGCCAGACTCTCGGCGGCCGCTTCCTCGTTGCAGGTGCAGCGCACGATGTCGGCACCCGCCGCGGCCAGGGCGTAGATCTGCGCCAGGGTCCCGTCGGTGTCGGCCGTCTTGGTGGTCGTCATCGACTGCACCGAGATGGGAGCCCCGTCCCCCACGGGTACCGAGCCCACGTTGATCCGGCGGGTCGTTCGCCGCGGAGCCAGGATCTCTGCGGTGTCCATCACCCCATGCTACGACCGGGACCGTCACCACCCGCCCCGCCACCTCATGTGGGAGGGCGGCCGGGGCAAGGCGGAAACCCTGGCCGGAGGCCTATCCGAACGGGTTGGCCAGTGGGTGAATGCAGATCGTTCACCAGCGTGGTGGCGAACAGCACGCCGAGGAAGGCGATCATGAGCCAGGCGAAGGGAAGGAGCTTGGCCGCATCCGCGTGGTAGGCCACCGACCGGCGGCCGCTCCGGATCCGCTCGTAGACGGCGATGGCCACGTGTCCGCCATCCAACGGCAGCATCGGGAACAGATTGAAGATCCCGACGAAGACGTTGATGGAGATGAGGATCACCAACAGGTCGCCGATCCCGGCCTGAGCAGCCTGGACGGCCGTGCGGGCCGCTCCCACGATCGACTCGACCCGGGTGCCGTTCTGCGCCGCCTGATTCGCCGCTTTGGCGCTCGTCACCTGCTTGGAGCAGTGAGCCCAGCCCGCTCGGAGAGAACAGACGGCCGACGCCCGACGATCGATCCCCACGTCACGACGCCCAGTTCGGTCGTGGCGTGCCCCACGGCGACAAGAGGATTCGGTGCGCTGAGACGGGCGAGCCCGACGTCACACCGATGATCCCGAAGGGCGCGTTCCCCTTCGGGGCGTCGATGCCGGACTCGTGTTCGGACCCGACCGTTGGCCGGGACGACGGTCACCGTCCGGTCGTGGCCGTCGCGCAGCACGACGAGTTGGACCGGGGAGTCGGGATGACGCTGAATGGCCGATTCGAAACGGTCGAAGTCGCCCTGCACCGACCGGCCGTCCACCGAAACGACGACGTCACCGGGACGCAGGCCGGCCACCTGCGCCGGGCCGGGCTTTCCCGCCGACCGAGTTGATGGCTTGGATTTGGAGCTGGTTGTCGTTCGGCAGCCCCACGAACGCGACGCAGGGCCCAGAGGAGGACGAAGGCCATGAGGAAGTGCATGGCCGATCCGGCCACGGCCACGAGGAGCCGTTTGGGGAACGACTGCTGTCGGTAGGTACGGGGCTCGTCGGCCGGATCGACCTCTTCGAGGTTGGTCATGCCCGGGATCTTCACGTAGCCGCCGAAGGGCAAGCGCCTTGATCCCGTACTCGGTCTCGCCCCGGCGGAACGACCACAACCGGGGGCCGAAGCCGAGGAAGTACTCGGTGACCTTCATGCCGCCCCGCTTGGCCGCCAGCAGGTGGCCGAGCTCGTGCAGCATGACCATGACGACGAGGCAGGCCACCACGATGAGGAGGTCGCCCCATCCGGTGGTCACGGCGAGGAGGGTCACGGCCCCGGCCACCACCACCAGCTCGACCAATGCCCGGGTGGGCGATTTGGACGCGCCACGGGGCGCTGGTGGCGGGCCTTCCGGCGACGAGGGTGACGGTGCCGGTGGTGACCAAGCAGTGGTCGTCGGGCTCATGCGGCCGTCTCCCGGGCGCTCACCACGCCGGTCGCCACCCGCCGAGCGGCGGCGTCGGCTTCGAGCACGTCGTCGATGTCGCGTCCCGAGCCGCCAGGCCCCGAGGTCCCGCCCGAGGGCGTTGGCGGGTCGTAGCGGTCGATGGTGGCCGCCACCACTTCAGCGATGGCCGTCCACGGGATGCGACCGCCGAGGAAGGCGTCGACCGCCACCTCGTTGGCGGCGTTCAACCAGGCCGGCGCCAGGTCGCCCGTCCGGCCGGCTTGCACCGCGAGGTCGAGGCAGGGGAAGAGGGCGCGATCGGGTGCCTCGAAGCTGAGGACGCCGAGGCGGGACCAGTCGATGGCGCCGAAGGGATGGTCCAGACGGTCGGGGTAGGACAGGGCGTAGCCGATGGGCAGCCGCATGTCGGGCAGGGACAGCTGAGCGATGGCCGCGCCGTCGGTGAACTCGACCATCGAATGCACGACCGACTGCGGGTGGACGACCACGTCGATGGCGTCGTAGTCGATGCCGAACAACTCGTGGGCCTCGATGACCTCGAGGCCCTTGTTCATGAGAGTCGACGAGTCGACGGTGACCTTCGGTCCCATGGCCCACGTCGGATGGGCCAAAGCCTCGTCCACCCGCACACCGACGAGCTCGTCGCGATTGCGCCCCCGGAACGGCCCACCCGAAGCGGTCAGCAGCAGCCGGCGGACGGCTGAGCGTGAGCCGGCTTGCAGACACTGGTGCAGCGCGCAGTGCTCGGAGTCGACCGGCAGGATCTCGGCGCCGGGGGTGCGGCGGGCCGGCTGCACCACGGGTGCGCCGGCAATGATCGACTCCTTGTTGGCCAGGGCCAGTCGGCGGCCGGCACGAAGGGCAGCCAGGGTGACCGGCAGCCCGGCGAACCCGACGACCGCGTTGAGGACCACGTCGGCCAACTCGGCGATGGCACCGAAACCCTCGGGACCGATCACGATGTCGGTCCCCTTTGGCAGGCGGCCGGCCAGCTCGGCGGCGGCAGCCGCATCACCCACGGCCACGACCTGGGGTCGCAGACGCTGGGCCTGATCGATCAGCACCTCGACCGATCGGTTGGCCCCGAGGGCGACGACGTCGAAACGGCCGGGCCGGGCTTCGATCACGTCCACGGCCTGGGTTCCGATGGAACCGGTGGAGCCGACCAAGCTCACGGTGGTCACGCCGCCGTCACCCACGCGGCGACGAACGACTCGATCGTGTGGTCCCCTCGTCTCGATCGGCCGGCCGGGAGGGGGCCGGCGAGCTGCCCATCCCTCTAGCCTGCCCGAAGATCACCCGATGTGGAGCGCACGCACCAGGAAGTAAGTGGCGGGGACGATGAAGATGAGAGCGTCCAGCCGGTCGAGGACGCCACCGTGGCCAGGCAGGAGCGTGCCCATGTCCTTCAAGCGGAGGTCACGCTTGAGCATCGACTCGCACAGATCGCCGATGGGAGCGACGACGGCTGCCACCACGCCCAGCAACGCGCCGGTCGCCGGGTCCCACGGATGGATGGCCCCGACGGCGACGGTGCACACCACCACGGTGACGACGGCACTGCCGAGGAGACCTTCCCACGTCTTATTGGGGCTGATCCGCGGGGCTAGCTGCCGGGTGCCCATCCAGCTGCCGATGGCCAATGCGCTCACGTCATTGGTCACACCGGCGATGACGGCACCGAAGAGGAAGGCGATGCCGTGGCGGTCGGGGAAGATCGAAGGAGCAAGAAGCAGAGCGGTAAAGGCGCCCCCCATCACGGAGATCCACACGACAGTGAGCAGCGTGGCGGCCGAGCCGGCGACGGGCGAGCGCTCGATCCCGACCAGATACCAGATCAGAGTGAACGCGGTGATGCACACCAGCACGGCCGGGATGGCCGAGACGCCCTTGGCGTAGGCGCCCCACATGAGGGCGACGGTGCCGGCCAGACCAAGCAGGGTGGCCGGTTGGTAACCGGCACGGCGCAGGGCCCCGAAGCTCTCACCGGCGGCGAAGGTCACGAGCACCATGGCCAGGATCAAGGACGGGACGGTGCCGAGCTTGAACGCGATCAGGCGCGACGACGCCGACCGCCAGGCCCGTCCCGATGCGAAGGCCGAGCGAACTGTTGCCGGCGGGCGCAGAAACCGGTCCGCTGCCGTTGGCAGTGGGACGCCGTCCGCGAGGCGGACCGCCGGAGGTGGACTCGTCGGGCGCGGTCCGGGCCCGGTTGCCGCCCACCAGCCGGCGCCGGTCCCGGGTGCCCACAGCCGCGGCGGCCGCGGTGGTGGTGGCGGCCGCACCCACATGGGACTCGGGGGGAAGCTCGTAGGAGGGCTCGGCCGTCGCCCCCACCCGATCGGCCGTGCGGTCTTCGGCGGCCAGGTTGGCCAGGCTGCGTTTGCGCCCAGCACCGGGGACTTCGGTCACGGCTGCGCCCGGTGGCTCGGCCGCGAGCGGCGCCTCGGGGGTGACGTCCTGCGGGCGCTTGGCCCGCATCCGGCCCGCCAGCAAGCCGTTGCGCCGAGCTCGTCCGAGGCGGCTCGTGCCCGTCGGACGGGCCCGGGCCGGGATGGCCGCCGCCGCCGCACCGACCCCCAGTTGGTCGACCGTCGACAGCTCGGGGTCCGCTCTCGGGGCATCGGATTCGGACAGGTCGGAGTTGACGTTGGCGTTGGCAGTTGGCGTGGCGTGGCTGTGGCGACGGCGGGCACCACCGGCGTGATCGCCGTCGGCTCGCCCAAGTGACGCTCGAAGGCGCGGTTCGACGCCACCGTGAGCTCATCGGGCTCGGCTGGCGAGACGGCGACCACTGGCTCGGGCTCCTGCTTGACTGCCGGCACCTCTTGAGTAATCGGATGGGCGGGATTGGGCGCCTCTTCCTCTCCGCCGCTTGGCCCCGCGTCCGTCGGACCGGGATCGCCGGCACGCACGTCGGCCAAGTCGAACTCCCAGGGTCGCCGCTCTTCGGCACCGCGGTCCGACTCGTCGAGAGAGCCCAGGTCGGCGTGCTCGCCACCGAACATGGCCGGCTCGAACTCCTCCTCGTGGGCGACCCAGTCGGCGTCCTCTTCACGCCACGTCGGTCCGACGAGGGATTTCGCCTCGCCCGTGTCCCGGACGAGGACAGCCGGCACTTCGCCGGTGGGTGGTTCCGTCCAGTGCGGAAGGACGGGGCTTGTCGGGTCCGCCACCGGGCACGGCCGTCTCCCCCGGTGCCACCGGGTCGACGACACCTTCGGGGGGATGGTCGGCGGCCGGCTCACCCGTTACATGGACCGTGGATTCACTGGCCCGGGCCTCGGCAACCGCCGCCGTCGGCGCGTCACCACCGGAGACGACAGGAAGCTCGCCGGTGCGCTCACCGGCCACATCGGCGCCGAAGATCCTCACTTGACCCGTCGCCGGGCCAGCGGGCTCTGCCGCATCGGGTGACCCCGGTTCGTTCACCTCGTCCACTGGACGCTCAGGTACATCATCCACGAATGTTCCTCCCCTGCACGGTCCGCCGGACCGGCTCCGTCAGATTCAGATCTCGAGGAGCTCCTGCTCCTTGTGGGTCAGCAGGCGGTCGATGGCGGCCACGTGGTCTTGGGTGATCTTGTCCAGCTCCTTCTCGACACGTTCAAGCTCGTCGCTCGAGAGATCGCCGGCTTTCTGGAGCGACTCGAGCTCGTGGCGTGAGGACCGGCGGTGGTTGCGAACTCCAACTTTGCCCTCTTCGGCCTTGGCCCTCACCACCCGGACCAGCTCCTTGCGGCGTTCCTCGGTCGGGATGGGGAACGAAAGGCGGATGACCGTCCCGTCATTGGACGGTGTGATACCCAGCTCGGACGCCTGCAGCGCTTTCTCGATGGCCGAGATCGATCCCTTGTCGTAGGGGGACACCACGAGCAACCTCGCCTCGGGGACGCTGATACCAGCCAGCTGGCGCAGCTCGGTCTCGGCGCCGTAGTAGTCGATCCTCAGGTGTTCGACCAGTGCCGGCGAGGCCCGCCCGGTGCGGATGGCGCCGAACTCCGCCTGTGTGTGCTCGACCGCCTTCGACATCTGCTCTCGCGCCTCGGCTACGACCAACCCGGTGAGGTCGTCGTCCTCCATCAACGGCCCAGCGTAGCCAGGACGGCCCGGTGCCACCCAAGGGTCAGGAAAGTCCAGCGTGCTCACCCTCACCGCACGAGGGTCCCGATGGACTCGCCAGCCAATGCCTTGCGCAGGTTGCCCGGTCCCATCAGGTCGAAGATGCGAATGGGCAGTCCGTTGTCCATGCAGAACGTGATGGCCGTGAGATCCATGACCCGGAGTTCCTTCTCCACCACCTCCATGAACGAGATCTCCTCGAAGCGGGTGGCATCGGGCTCGAGTCGGGGGTCGGCCGAGTAGACGCCGTCGACCCCGCCATGTGTCCCCTTGCACAACAGGCTCGCCTCGATCTCGGCGGCGCGAAGGGCCGCAGAGGTGTCGGTCGTGAAGTAAGGGTTGCCCATGCCGGCGGCGAAGATGACCACACGGCCCTTCTCGAGGTGGCGGATGGCCCGTCGGCGGATGTAGGGCTCGGCCACCTCGGCCATGGCCACGGCGGTGAGCACCCGAGTCGGCTGGTCGTAGTGCTCGAGCGCGTCCTGCAGGGCCAACGCATTGATGACCGTCCCGAGCATGCCCATGGTGTCGGATGTGGCCCGGTCCATGCCCGCGCCGGCACCGGTGGTCCCGCGCCAGATGTTGCCGCCACCCACCATGACGGCCAGCTCGATGTCGAGCTCGAGGCGGGCCTGTGAGATCTCGCCCGCCAGTCGCTCGACCGTTCGCGGCGTCGATGGTCTCGTCGGACGCCGACGAGGCCAACGCCTCGCCGGACATCTTGAGGACGACGCGCGGTCGTTCGCCCATTGTGCCCTCAGTCGCCCACGACGACCTGCGCGAATTGCTCGACCCGAGCCGGGCCGAGCAACTGAGCGATGGTCTTCTTCTCGTCCTTTACATAGGCCTGGTCGAGAAGGACGCGCTCCTTGTACCAGCCCGACATGCGCCCCTCGATGATCTTGGGCATTGCCGCATCCGGCTTGCCCTCATTGCGGGCGATCTTCTCGACCGTCTCCTTCTCGGCGGCGACCTCGTCGGCCGGTACGTCGTCACGGCTCACGTAGGTCGGCCGGGAGAAGGCGATGTGGGTGGCGATGTCGTGGGCCAGCTCGGTCGTGCCACCCGCGAGGGCCACGACAACGGCATTGACCCCCCGGCCGGCCTGCATGTGCAGATAGGTGTCGAGGGCGCCATCGGCCGGCTGCTCGATGCGGACGACTCGACCGATCGAGATGTTCTCCTTGAGCGTGGTCGCGCATGTGCTCGAGGTCCTCGGCTCGTTCGTCGACTGCCGCCTCGTTCTTCTCGGCGACCAGCTGGGCGAGCTCGTCGACCATGCGCACGAACTCGTCCGACTTGGCCACGAAGTCGGTCTCGGAGCGCAGCTGCACGATCGAGGCGACCGTGGGTGTGCGCCCGATGGCGACGGCCCCTTCGGCAGCCTCCCGATCGGCCCGCTTGGCCTGGCTGGCCGAGGCCCTGCTCGCGGAGCCAGGTGATCGACGCGGTCGATGTCGCCGTCGTTCTCCTCGAGGGCGCGCTTGGCGTCGAGCATGCCGACGCCGCGTCGCCTGGCGAAGGCGCTGAATGTCTTTGGCGTGAAAGGGCGGCATGTCAGGCCTCCTCGCTCGCTGCCGCTGTCGACCCGGTCGTCGTCAGGGTCCGTGTCCGTGTCCGTGTCCGTTGTCGTGCGTTGTTGCGGGGTCCGTGGTCGGTTGTCGGGTCCGCGGTGGTTGTCGGGTCCGTAGTTGTTGTGGTGACCGCCGGCGTCCGCGGCGGCTGGAGTCCGGCCGCCGTCGGTGGACGCCGAGGCCGACTGGCTCTGCCTGTGGCCGCAGCTTCGGCTGCCGGGCGGTGTGGCGGTGGCCGTTGGCGCCACCCGCGGGCGTCGGCTGGGGGCAGACGAGGCGGCGGGCGGCGCCGGGGCGACGGGGGCGGCCGGCCGCCGTTCGGCGATGTAGCGACCTTCGACGACAGCATCGGCCAACACCCGGCAGAGCAAGGCGCCCGATCGGATGGCGTCGTCGTTGCCCGGAATGACGTAGGTGATCACGTCCGGGTCACAGTTAGTGTCGACGACGGCCACGACCGGCATGCCGAGCTTGTTGGCCTCGGTGACGGCGATGTGCTCCTTCTTCGTGTCGATAACGAAGATGGCATCGGGCAGCTTGTCGAGGGCACGGATCCCGCCGAGGTTCCGCTGCAGCTTCTCGAGCTCCCGGGTGTGACGCAGCGCCTCCTTCTTGGGCATGGCGTCGAAGTCACCGGCCTTCTGCATGGCCTCGAACTCCTTCATCCGCTGCACCCGGGCTGAGACGGTCTGGAAGTTGGTGAGCATCCCGCCCAGCCAGCGCTCGTTCACGTAGGGCATCCCGCAGGCCGAGGCGTAGTCGGCCACCGGCCCCTGGGTCTGCTTCTTGGTGCCGACGAAGAGGATGGTGCCCCCGCCGGCCACCAGGTCCCGGACGAAGCCGTAGGACTCCTCGATGCCCTTCATCGTCTGGCGCAGGTCGATGAGGTAGATCCCATTGCGCTCGCCGAGGATGAATCGGCGCATCTTCGGGTTCCATCGCCGGGTCTGATGCCCGAAGTGGACACCTGCGCTCAGCAGCTGCTTCATCGTGACGACAGCCATTTGCTGCTCCTTCTCGCGGTTATCCTCCCCGACCAGCGCACCCCTCGGGGCGACCGCGGACGCGGCCGGGTGTCTGCTTCCTCGTATGGATCACCGGCCGGACGGCTCGGCGGCGCCCATGGTATCGCCCTGACTGGCACCCGCACATGGACAACGGCTGATCGCCACGAAGGACCGGCCGGTACTGGGCTGGCCGTCGACCGCCGTCGGCCCGGTGGGCGGCGTCAGCGGCGCGCCGCGGTGGTGGGGACGCCCCGGACGGACCCCTCACGGCTAGGCCCTTTCGCCGGTGCGGCGCCCGCCGACCCGAGCCCTCGGGACGGTCGGCCAGCTTGGCCCGAAGCTGGATCACGGCCTTGGTGTGGATCTGGCAGACCCGCGACTCGGTCACCCCGAGGATCTCCCCGATCTCGGCCAGGGTCAGGCCCTCGTAGTAGTAGAGGGTGAGGACCGTCTTCTCGCGGTCGGCCATCTGCGAGACGGCCGCCACCAATGCCTCCTTGGTCTCCTTGACCTCGAAGGTGTCCATCGGCCCGGCCGTCGAGTCGGGAAGGGTCTCCCCGAGCGTCGACCGGTCGGAGCGGTCCCCGCCCCGGAACACCTCGTCGAGGGCGACGACGCCGACGAAGGAGATCTTGCGGAGGACCGACTGGAACTCGGAATCGGTCATGTCGAGGTCGGCGGCCACCTCGGCGTCGGTGGGCGTGCGGTGCAGGGTGGCCTCGAGCTTGGCGTAGGACTGCTCGACAGCCCGGGCCTTGGCCCGCACCGAACGCGGCACCCAGTCGATCGAGCGAAGCTCGTCGATGATGGCGCCCTTGATACGCGGGATGGCGTAGGTCTCGAACTTGATGTTGCGCGAAGGCTCGAATCGCTCGATGGCGTCGATCAGGCCGATGATGCCGTAGCTGGCCAGATCGGCCTCGTCGACGTGGCGCGGCAGTCCAACCGAGACGCGGCCGGCCACGTACTTGACCACCGGCGCGTAGTGAACGATGAGCTGGTCCCGCAACGCCTGGGCGCCGGTCTTCTTGTACTCCGCCCAAAGACGATCGATTCCGTGTGCCGCCGTGTCCGCTTGCGTCGTCAATCGTCCCCTTCGGCCCGTGGGTGGGTGGCGGCATAGACCTCCACCAGGCGCTCCTTGCTGACATGAGTGTAGACCTGGGTGGTCTGGAGACTGGCGTGACCAAGCAGCTCCTGGACGACCCGGAGGTCGGCGCCCCCGTCGAGAAGATGGGTAGCGAAGGTGTGGCGGAGAGCATGGGGGTGCGTGGGCACCACCGACCGGCGATCGAGGATGCGCCGGACGTCGCGGGTGCCGAGCCGCTTGCCCGCGCCGGTTGTAGAAGAGGGCCCCGGGCGGGCTCGTCCTCGGTGATCATCGCCTCGCGTGGGCCGTCCTGAACCAGACGGCGACGGCCTCGGCCGCCTGCTCGTGGACGAGGACCTGTCGCTGCTTGGAGCCCTTGCCGAACACGGTGATCACCCGCCGGCGGAGGTCGACATCGCCGACGTCGAGGGCGCACACCTCGGCCACCCGAAGACCCCCTCCGTACAGCAGCTCGAGAACGGCATCGTCCCGCAGATCGGCGTCCGATCGGCCCTCGTCGTCGGTGTCGTCCTCGAGCAGGAGGCGGATGTCCTCGTGCCCGAGCACCTGGGGCAGGCGTGAGTCGGGAGCCGGCGCGGTGAGCCTCGCCGACGGGTCGACCGCCACCAGGCCGCGTCGGGTCGCCCACTGGAAGTAGGAACGGAGCGATGCAGCCGTCCGCGAGATGGTGGCCTTCGAGCGACCCCGGCGTCACCAGGAAGGCCAAGTACCGCCGCAACAAGCAGTCGGGTGACGCCGGCCGGGCCCGAGGTACCGCCGCGCTCCGCCCACTCGGTGAACCGCTCGATGTCGGTGGCGTACGCCCGAACGCTCGTTGGGGCAAGCCCACCGACCGACCGCCGGTAGGCGTCGACCTCCCAGGACACGGCCACAGAGTACTGGCGCGCCTTGGTTTCGGACCGGGAACCACCAATGACCCGGCGATACGTCGGCCCCGGGGCTAACGTGCACCAATCATCAGCCCGGCGGCTGCGCTGGTCTGCGCCGGCCGCCGTCAACGAGCATACGACGCGGGCGACCCTTCCTCGCCCGATTCGACCGAGGCCGTAAGGGGGACCATGGCAGACCGCATCGACCGACGTTCGTTCTTGGCCCGCAGCGCAGCCGTCGGCGCCGGGCTCGCCGCAGCCGGGTCGTCCGGTGGGCTCCTCGCCGCCTGCGGCTCGAGCGGGGCGTCCTCCGGGTCCGGGTCGTCGGGCACCAAGGGGAACGGCGTCACCAGCGCCAAGCCTCGACTCGGTGGCCAGGTGGTCTTCGGCACCGAAGCCGAGGAGAAGGGATTCAGCCCGATCGCCGGGACATTCGACACGACCGGCATCCTGTACGCACGGACGGTCTTCGACCCGCTGGCCATCATCGCCGCCGATGGGGTCACGGTGAAGCCCTACCTCGCCGAGTCGATCACGCCGAACGCCGACTACACCGTGTGGACGGTCACGCTCCGGCCCAACCTCGTGTTCCACAACGGCACGGCGTGTGACGGAGCGGCACTGCTGGCCAACTTCGAAGCGCAGAAGGCCGCGGCATTGACCGGACCGGCCCTGACCAACATCGACACCATGTCGCAGTCGGGTCCGCTGGCGGTGACCGTCAACATGAGCTCACCGTGGGTGCCCTTCGACTACTACCTGGCCGGCGGCATCGGCGGTCAGGTGGCCTTCGTGGCCGAGCCCAAGTGGCTCGACACCACCCCAGCCAACCAGACGAATCCGATCGGCACGGGACCCTTCGTGTTCGAGAGCTGGATCCCCAACGACCACTTCACAGCCACCAAGAACCCGCACTACTGGCGATCCGGCCTCCCCTACCTCGACAGCATCACCTACAAACCCATCGTCGACGCTCAGCAGCTCTACGCCAGTCTCGAGTCAGGCGTCGTCGACATCATGCACACGTCGGAGGCGCAAGTCACGGGACAGCTCAAGTCCTCGTCGTTCTCCTTCATCGACGACACCACCAAGGTGGCCGGCGAACCGGACATGGGCTGCCTCCTCCTCAACTTGTCGAAGGCGCCCTTCGACAACCTCAAGGTCCGACAGGCGGCGGCCATGGCCATCAGCTCGGAGCAGTACGTGAACATCATCGACGCCGGCGGGGTGAACATGCCCGTCCTCGGGGCCGTTCCCGACCGGCTCGCCTTACTCCGCGCCCACCGGGTACCCGTCTCCTGACGCAGCCAAGGCCAAGCAGCTGATCCAGGAGGTGCGGGCACGAGACGGGGCAGCCGATCACGATCTCCATCGGGCACACACCGGACGCCAACACGACCAAGATCGCCGAGTACATCCAGGCGCAGTTCCAGAACATCGGCGTACAGAGCACCCTGCAGACGGTCCAGCAGGCCTCGCATCATCAACGATGCCTTGCTCGGCACCTTCGAGTGCCTCGTGTGGCGACAGTTCGGTGCCGTCGACCCCGACCTCAACTACATCTTCTGGAGCCCGACCCAGATCAACTCCGTGTACTCCATCAACATGGCCCGCAACACCGATCCGGCCATGCAGACCGCCCTCATCAAGGGCCGACAGTCGCCCAACCCGGCCGATCGGGCGGCCGCCTATCAGGAGGTGGCACGGCTCATGGGCTCCGACATCCCCTACGTCTGGCTTGACCGGGCGGTGTGGTCGATCGGCGCCACAGACCAAGGTGCAGAACTTCAACAACCCGACAGCGCCGGACGGCAGCGCGGCCTTCGGCATGATCACCGGCGCCATCTGGCCCACGCAGATCTGGCTCAGCTAGCGCTGGCTGGGTCCGGCCCCGGGGCCGCGCTCCGTCGCATGGGCCGCCTGGGAGCACCCCGTGGGCTGCGGATTGGTCGCGCCCGGCCGTGGGATGATCGGGGCATGAGCCGCATCCTGATCGTCGAGGACGACGAGCGGATCCGGTCCTCCATGCGTCTGGCCCTCGAGGACGAGGGCTACCAGGTCGAGGACGTGGCCAACGGCGAGGACGCGGTCGAGCCGGTTCGCCGACGAACACTTCGAGCTCGCCCTCATCGATCTCATGCTCCCGGGCATCGACGGGTTCGAGACCTGCCGCACCATCCGGCGACAGAGTGCCGTGCCCATCATCATGGTGACGGCCCGGTCGGACACCCACGACGTCGTGGCCGGCCTCGAGGCCGGAGCCGACGATTACGTCACCAAGCCCTTCGTATCGAAGGAGCTGGCCGCTCGTATCCGTGCCCTTCTGCGGCGGGTGCGGTCGGACGAATCCGCGCCCCACCTGTCGGTGCTCAGCTTCGGCGACGTCGAGATCGAGCCCGATGCCGGCGTCGTGCGACGCGACGGGGAGGAGGTGCATTGCACCCGCACCGAGTTCCGGCTCTTCTGCGAGCTGGCGCGTCACCCCGGCAAGGTGCTGAGCCGCGAGCACCTGCTCGAGCAGGTATGGGGATACGACTATTTCGGTGACGGTCGGTTGGTCGACGTGCACGTCCGTCGCCTGCGCACCAAGGTGGAGCCCGACCCGGCGACGCCACGGTTCATCCTCACCGTCCGAGGCATGGGCTACAAGCTGGCGGTCTGAACGTGTCGCGGACGGAGCCGCCACAGCCCGCCGTCGCCGACCCCGCCGATCCCGCCGAGCCGGCTGATCCGGCCGAGTCCCGCCGACAGGCCCCGCCGACCCTCGACCGGCATTCACCACCGCAGCCATGGCACGCTGCTCTCGGGCGGCCTCGGACTCCGGGCCCGCGTCACCGCCGCTTTCGCCATCGGCGCCTTCGCCCTCTCGACGATCATGGCCGGGGTCACCTACTTCACCGCCCGTCAGAACTTCCTCAACGAGCGGCAATCGACCGCTCAGCGCCAGGCCTTCGCCAACGCCTCGCTCATCGAGACGTCGTTGCGCTCACCCGGCACCCAGGTCTACGAGCTCATCGCCTCGGTCGACTCCGTTCCCGGCTCGCGGTCCGGTCCTGCGGGCCAACGGCCAGTGGTACGCCACTTCGTTCTCGGTCGGTCAGAACTCCATCCCGGCCACCGAGCGCAACCTCGTGCTCTCGGGCACCGCGGCCTCGCAGGTCTTCTCCCTCGGCGGGACGCCGCAGGTGGTCATCGGCGTACCGCTGCCCGCCGTCCATGCCGCCTACTTCGAGGTCTTCTCGCTCGACGAGCTGGTCGGCACCTTGCGCGGCCTGGCCTTCGCCCTCGCCGCCGCGGCGCTCGTCACCACCTTGGCCGGCGCGGCCGTCGGACGGTGGGCCAGCTCGCGCGCCCTGCGACCGCTGGCCGGCGTCACCGATGCCGCGGTGGCCATCGCCGGTGGCCGACTCGACACCCGGGTGGACGCCGGCGGCGATGCCGACCTCGAGGAGCTGGCCGCCGCCTTCAACCGCATGACCGCCAACGTTCAGGAGCGCATCGAGCGGGAAGCTCGCTTCACCTCGGACGTGAGCCACGAGCTGCGGTCCCCGCTCACCACACTGTCGGCCACGGTCAGCGTCCTCGACAGCCACCGCCACGAGCTGTCCCCGCGCGCCCAGAGCGCGCTCGACCTACTCGATGGCGACGTCCACCGCTTTACTCGGATGGTCGACGACCTGCTCGAGATCTCGCGTGTGGATGCCGGGTCGGCCGAGCTCTCCCTCGACGAGGTCGACCCGGCGGAGCTCGTGCGCCGGGCGGTGGCTGCCACCGCTGCCGGTCGGCGGTGACGGGACGAGGGCGTCGCCCATTCCCGTCGAGCTCGGTCCGGGGGTCGAGGGCTTGCGGCTACGGGTCGACAAGCGCCGATTCGAACGAGTGATGGCCAACCTGGTGGAGAACGCCTCGCTCTACGCCGGTGGAGTCAGCCGCGTCGTGGTCGAACGCCCGCCCGGCGACCGACCGAACGGAAGCGGTGCGCTCGGGCCGGCGACGTCCATCCGGGTGGTTGTCGAGGACCGGGGACCCGGCATACCGGCCGCCGAGCGCGAGCTCCTCTTCGAGCGCTTCTATCGAGGAAGCCGGTCCGGCCAACGAGCGGCCAACCACGGGTACCGGCCTCGGCCTTTCACTCGTCGCCGAGCACGTCCGCCTCCACGGCGGCCAGGTCAGCGTGGAGGACAACCCCGGCCGTGGGTCGAGCTTCGTCGTCGAGCTGCCGCTCCAACCGAACGGCAGCTCTTCGCCGAACGGGTCGGAAGTGGTCGAGGCGGCGACCGACGAGACCGATACCTGATGGTCGGGTCACCCGGCCGACGACGAAGGTGACGCGCCCTCGCGGCGTGGCGGCGGGCCTCGCTGGCTCGTAGTCGTGGTCGTGCTCGTCACCGTCCTCCTCGCCGGATGCGGCATCCCGACCGGCGCGGCCAAGCCCATCCCGAGGGCGGACGTCCCCTTCCACCTGCTCGACCCGATCACCACCTCGACCACCAGCCCGCAGGGCCCGCCGCCGGTCGGCGTGGCCGAGACCGTGTACCTCGTCTCCCCCGAAGCGCACCTCGTGCCCGTCCTACGCGACGTGCCTGCCCCCGGCAACCTCACCCAGATCGTCGGCGCCCTGCTCGAAGGGCCGACCGCGTCCGAGCAGGCCTGGGTATCACCACCTACGTCTCGGGGAGCCGGACCCAGGTGTCGGTCTCGGTCTCGGCCGGCGTCGCCACCGTCGACTTCGCGGTGGACCCAGTGCAGTTGGTGGGCCCTGATCAGACCCTGGCCATCGCCCAGGTCGTCTATACGGTGACCCAGATCAGCGGGATTTCACGGCGTCGTGTTCCAGATCGCTGGCCAGCCCAATTCCGTCCCGGTGGCGAGCGGAGCCCAGGTACCGGGGCCGGTCAGCCGCCTCGACTACCTGCCCCAGGCTCCGTCGTAGCAACTGCCCCGGGGAGTAGCGGTGAGTGCGATGGTCGTGCCGTGACGGCTGGTGGCGAAATGGCGAGGTCAGGGGCGACCGGGTGACGTCAGGAGGCGCTCGCCACCAGCCACGGGACCCGCGGGGCGTCGCTCCATAGATGCTCGAGATCGTAGAAACGCCGGGCGTCCTCCAAGAAGACGTGCACGACGAAGTCGCCGTAGTCCATGAGCACCCAGTAGGCGTCGCTCTTTCCCTCGACCCGGATCGGGCCGACGACCGTGGTTCTCCTTGAGCTGGCGCTCGACTTCGTCGACGATCGTGCGCACCTGCCGGCTGTTGCGTCCGCTCGTGATTACGAAGGCGTCGGTGACGGTGATCAGTGCCCCCATGGCCAGGATGACCGTGTCCTCCCCGGACTTGGCGTCGGCGGCTCTCGCCGCTGCCGCACAGACCGCGGGAGCTGGGGATCGTGGGGTCATCGGCCATGACGACCGTCGTGCCGTTCGCTGAGCTCAATGGTGTCCTCCTCGTGGCGCGACCGCGCCGTGGCTTGGGGTCGGATTCGGGAATGGACCAGCGGGTGATGACGGCCCCAGCCCTCGGTGCCGCCGATGCGGATGCCTGTGCGGCCAGCGGGCAGTCCGGATGGGCGTTGGCGGGCCATGCTCACGATCAGGATAGTGAGCACCAGGCAGACGGCGACCACGATGGCACATGCGGCCATAAGCTGACGACGGCGGTGGCGGGCCTCGCGAACCTCCCTGCGGGTCTCACGGGGGGCCTCGACCGGCTGCGCCTCAGTCTCGGATGGCGGTCGGGACCGGATGCCAGGCGTCGTCGCCGGTTCGTCGACCTGTGCAGTCGTCGTCGAGTGCGGCCTCACCGTCGACAGACGGCGGTGCATCGGTGGCGGGTGGGGGCGGACCGAACCGCTCGGCTCTGCGGCGTAAGGGGGCCGGGCTTCCGCCCGTCGTCCGCATGGTCATCTGCTCGTAGCGTACAGACCGCGCTGGCGGATGCAACGGATAACGTCGTCCGGCACCAGGCCGTCGACCGGCTCACCCTTGCGGAGCCGTTGCCGCAGCTCGGTGCTCGAAATGTCACGAGGTGACGCCGGCACGGACACGGTCCGCCAACCAGGCGGTGCCGCCGGTTCGCCGGCCCCGGGACGGCCGACAACGGCAAGCGTCACGAGGTCGCGCAGAGCTGCTTCCTCCTTCCAGGTGGGCAGCCCGTCGACGACGTCGGCGCCGACGACAAGCACGACCTGGGCGCCCGGACATCGAGACGTGATCTCGTGGACGGTATCGATCGTGTACGAAGGGCCTCCCCGGTCGAGCTCGAGTCGGGAGGCCTCGAGCTCGGGATGGCCGGCGGTGGCGGCCACGACCATGGCGTAGCGGTCCTCGGCCGGTGTGACCTCGCGATCCACCTTCTGCCACGGGTCGTTGGCCACCACCAACAGCATTCGGTCGAGCGCCAGGGCCTCGGAGACGCGCTCGGCCACCTCCACATGGGCACTGTGGATGGGGTCGAAGGTGCCACCGAAGATCCCGATACGAGGCCCCGAACCCGACAACTCAACGACCGCTCAGGGCGGCGACCACCGGGCTGAAGGCCTCCATCTCGCCTTCGTGGACGACGACGTAGTTGAACCCGAATCGCTCCCGGCGTTCCTCGAGGGTGTCGATGATCTCCTCGATCGTTCCGATGAGGCAGATGGGCGTGTGCGCGATCTGATCGGGTGTGACCGACATGAGGTCGGCCAATCGCTTGATGGCCTCATCTCGATCGTCGGTGATCTGCACGACGAAGGTAAGACATTGCAGCTCGAGGTCGTCGAACCGATCGCCGGCCGATTCCTTCACCCACTTGAGCCGCTCGTCGTAGTGCTCGGCCGAGGTCGAGGCGATGGATTCTGCCCCGACGTGACCGGACGTCAGACGGGGATTGAGGCCGACAATGTCCGCCTCACGGCCGGCAATGCCGAGGACCCGCCGGCTGCCGCCACCGATGATGATCGGCGGATGCGGCCGCTGGTGCGGCTGCGGCTGACCGATGGCCCCAGTCACCTGGTAATGGGCACCCTCGAAGGTGGCGGTTCCTGTCTCCCACAGCGACTTCATGATGGCCAGACCTTCGGCCATGCGCTCGACCCGCACGGCCGGGGGGTCGAGCGTGATCCCCGACTGCTCGTAGTCAGTGGTCATCCATCCGGCGCCGAGGCCGAACTCGACACGACCATTCGAGAGGAGGTCGAGAGTAGCGATCTCCTTGGCCAGTAGGACCGGGTGGCGGTAGTCGTTGTCGAAGACGAGGGACCCTACGCGGAGTCGGGTGGTCGCGTCGGCGGCGGCGCACAGTGCCACGATCGGTGCGAACTGGTCGTCCAGATGGTCGGGCACGAACATCGTCGAATACCCGAGCTCCTCGATCTGGCGGGCCATCGCCCGCCAGGCGTCGGCCGACCCGCCCGCGACAGCTGCAGCCCGAAGCGGAATGGAGCCATGTCCGGAGCCTATGGCGTGACGCCGTACGCTGTTGGCGTGAGCGGCGCAGACTCCTCCACCTGGACGCCCGACTCGTGGCGGTCGCGGCCGGCCGCTCAGCAACCGGTCTGGCCCGATGAGGACGCGTTGAAGCGCGTCGTCGCCCAATTGTCCGGTCTGCCGCCGCTCGTCTTCGCCGGCGAGGCCCGTCACCTGACCAGGGACCTCGGCGAGGCAGCCGCTGGGCGTGCCTTTGTCCTCCAAGCCGGCGACTGCGCCGAGTCATTCAGTGAGTTCACCGCCGACGGCATCCGGGACAAGCTCAAGGTCATCCTGCAGATGGCCGTGGCCCTGACCTATGGGGCCGGCCTGCCTGTGATCAAGGTTGGGCGCATCGCCGGTCAGTTCGCCAAGCCCCGCAGCTCACCCACCGAGCAAGTCGGCGACCAGGTGGTCGATTCCTTCCGCGGGCACATGGTCAATGACGACGTCTTCGACAGCGCGGCCCGACGCCCCGACCCGACGCGTCTCGTGACCGCCTACCAGCAGTCAGTGGCCACTCTCAACCTGTTGCGCGCCTTCACCAAGGGCGGTTTCGCCGACCTCAGCCAGATCCACGCCTGGAACCAGCAGTTCGTGTCGGAGTCGGCCCAGGGTCGACGCTTCGAAGCCATCGCCGAGGGCATCGATGCGGCCCTGCGGTTCATGGCCGCCTGCGGGATCGACCTCGGTTCGGAGGAGGCACTGCACGAAGTCGACTTCTGGACGAGTCACGAAGCCCTCATCCTTGACTACGAGGAGGCGCTCACCCGGCAGGACTCGCTCACCGGCGATTGGTACGACTGCTCGGCAGCCATGCTGTGGGTGGGCGAGCGCACCCGACAGGTGGACGGTGCACACTGCGAGTTCCTCTCGGGCATTCACAACCCGGTCGGTTCCAAGGTGGGCCCGGACGCCACCGTCGACGAGGTGCTCGGGCTGTGCGAGAAGCTCAACCCGGGGCGGGTCCCTGGCCGGCTCACCCTCATCACGCGGATGGGCGTCGACAACGTGTCGCGCACCCTCCCGCCCCTTCTCGAGGCCGTACGGGCCGAGGGCCACCCTGTCGTCTGGGTCTGCGATCCGATGCACGGCAACACCTTCACCGCCGAGAACGGGCGCAAGACCCGACGGTTCGACGACATCACGTCCGAGCTGCACGCCTTCTTCGACGCCCATCGCCAGGTCGGCACCTGGCCCGGGGGGGTGCACATCGAGCTCACCGGGGACGACGTGACCGAATGCCTGGGCGGCGTCGAGGACATCGCCGAGGACCAGCTGGACCAGCGGTACACGACGACGTGCGACCCACGTCTCAACGCTCGCCAATCGCTCGACCTGGCTTTCGGGCTCGCCGAACTGCTGCGCCGCTGATTCGCGCCGGCGCACGCATGGCCGTGGCGCGACCTGTCCGCCGCGCCTGTCCGTGGCGCCCTGTCCG
Source organism: uncultured Acidimicrobiaceae bacterium (assembly GCA_963774915.1). GTDB lineage: Bacteria > Actinomycetota > Acidimicrobiia > Acidimicrobiales > RAAP-2 > CAVSNH01. Next base: position 59,775 of record CAVZGR010000003.1, read on the forward strand.
TGGAACAACGTGCTCGAAGGTCACCGGCCGCTTTTGTTTGTCGACCAGCGCCGAGCGCAAGTCGCTCACCTGCACTCTCGCGAGGTCATTGACCATCGCGGGGAGCGGCCGCAAGAATGCGGTACGTCCTTGATCGACCGCCTCCGCTCCTGAGAGGGGCAGGGGAGCTCACCTGTCGCCGATGACCACCCGGCCTCAGCAGACCTAGGAGGACGTGCTCATGGACGCCCCCACCCGCCGCCTGCATACCGATCGCGTCACGACACCAGTCGTCGAGCCGCGGGCGTCGACCATCATCGGTGCGGTCGCGGACAGAGCGCATTCTCGCCGCGCACCTCCTTCGTGCCGTCGGCGCCCTGCTCGTCCTGACGTCGGCGCTGATGGTCACGCTCGTCGCTGGTGACCACTCAGTCGGCCACGGCGGCCCCCTCGACGGTGTCCGCCTACTGGCTGGTGGCCTCCGACGGCGGCATCTTCTCCCTCGGCGGGGCCGGGTTCTACGGGTCGATGGGGGGCCATCCGCTCAACGCGCCGGTGGTGGGCATGGCCGGAACCAATAACAGCCAGGGCTACTGGCTCGATGCCTCCGACGGCGGCATCTTCGCCTTCGGTAATGCCGGCTTCTACGGATCGATGGGGGGCCATCCGCTCAACCAGCCGATGGTCGGCATGGCTCCCACTCCCAACGGTGGTGGCTACTGGGAGGTGGCCTCCGACGGCGGCATCTTCGCCTTCGGTGACGCCGGGTTCTACGGATCGATGGGCGGCCATCCGCTCAACCAGCCGATCGTCGGCATGACCCCCACCCCCAATGGTCGTGGCTACTGGTTGGTGGCCGCCGACGGTGGCATCTTCGCCTTCGGTGATGCCGGGTTCTACGGATCGATGGGGGGGAAGCCACTCAACGCCGCCCATCGTCGGGATGGCCCCTAGCCATGACGGAATGGTTATTGGTTCGTGGCCTCCGACGGTGGGATTTTCGCCTTCGGCGACGCCGGCTTCGACGGTTCGCTCGGGAATGTGCCCCAGTCGCGGCCCATCGTGGCCATGGCCGCCGACTCATCGGGAGGCGGCTACTGGTTCACCAACAACAACGGGGCGGTGACTCCCTTCGGCAACGCCACGTACTGGGGATCCGCGCCCCAGGTCCTGGCCGCGCCGGTGGTGGGCATGGCCGAGGCCGACGCCAACGGGGACTTCGCCGGACGCGCCCTATCCGGCCGGGAGCCTGGGCTATGACATCTCGAACTACCAATGCGGCAACTATCCGCCCGAGCCGCACGTGATCGGGATCGTCGAGGTTGAGGGGGCCTCCCAGGGTGCGGCTAACCCGTGTCTCGCGGGTCCTCTGAGGCGGCCTGGGCCGGTGCCGGGCTCAACCTCTACATCTATCTGACCTTCGGCACGGAGGGCTCGTCGCCCGACGCCGCCTGCAACTCCGGTGCGTTCCCCTATAACGGCTCGGCGGCCGCCTGCAACTACGGGTACGAGACGGCGGTGGACGCCTTCAACACGGCGGCCGGCGCCGGGGTGGACACCCAAGTGTCGTGGTGGCTCGACGTGGAAGACCCATCCTCTCACCGCTAACACCGGCGGCCAGCGCCTCGATGATCCAAGGGGCCATCGACGGGTTCCGCTCCCTTGGGATCAACAACGTCGGCATCTATGCCAGTCCGGCCAACTGGTCCAACTTCGTCGGGACGAGCTACCGGCCCAACGTCCCCTACTGGGTGGCCGACTGGGGACCCAGCGCCGTCGACGACCTGCGCCGACGTCCACCAGTGGTACGGCGACCTCCCTGCTGGGCCGGTCAGATCGTCCAGTACGCCTCCAACACCTACGACGACGACTACGCCTGCTGAGCCTCCGCGGCCACGAGCACCGGCGTCACGGCGTCGTTGTAGGCGAACAGACCCCATCGGTCACCCTCCACCTCCCAGGTGGTCATCGACGCATGGAGCGTGCGCAGCCGAAGACGGGCGCCGTCGGTGCCGCCGCTCACCGGCAGCTTGGCCAAGAGCGACGCCTCGATGACACCGGCATGGCATGCCACCACCACCAAGGCGCCCCGGTGGAGCTCCACCAGCTCGTCGAGAGCAACCGACACCCGGCGCACGAACCCGGTCCAGCTCTCGCCTCCGGGGGCGATGGGGCGGTCGGGATCGACATCCCAGTCCAGTTCGCCGAAGCGTTCGGCGAACTCGGACCAGCCGAGCCCGTCGGCTTCGCCGGGATGCAGCTCGCAGAGGTCGCAGCGGGTGCGAACGCTCTCGCCGGGTGTGAGCAGCACCGGCGCCAGGATCTCCGCCGTCTCGCAGGCCCGGGGCAGCACGCTGGCGTAGAGCGCCTCACATCCGACCAGCTCCCCTGAGGCGGCCAGTCGGTCACGCAGCGCTTCGACCTGGGCCCGACCCCGCTCGGTGAGGCCGGTACAGCCAATCACTCCACCGCAGACCCCGGCACGTTACAAACGGCCTCGCCGTGGCGGACGAGAACCAGGCGGGTTTGCGCCGAATCGGTCACCCCTTCGGGCACGGTCGCGATGCCGGCCGGGTGGCCGTCGGTGGGCCCGGCTCCCGACAGGCCGTCGAAACCCGGTTGCGTGTCGGTCACGCCAACTCGCCCACGAACCGCTCGAGCTGGCGAAGGGTGCGGCACTCGACCACCTCGTCGCAGTGGAGCCCGTACTCGGACACGATCGAGTCGCCCGAGTTCCAGTAGGCCTGGGGCTCGGGATTGAGCCAGAAGACGTGCCGGGCCCGCTGATTCGAGCTCCTTCACCACCCATGACTTGCGAGGCGTGATAGTTGTTGCGGGCGTCGCCCAGGAGCAGGACGCTCGTGCGGGGCGTGATCTCCTCGGCCCATCGCTCCCAAAAGACGGTGAGAGCGTGCCCGTAGTCGGAGTGGCCGTCGACCCAGACCACGTCGGCCTCGGTGTTGATGCGGTGCACGGCCTCGACGGGGTCGTCAGTGCCTTCGAAGAACGAGGTGACCTCGTCGATGCCGTCGATGAAGACAAAGCTGCGCACCTTGGAGAACTGGGACGAGAGCGCGTGCACGAGGTGGAGGGTGAAGCGGGCGAAGCTGGCCACCGACCCCGAGATGTCGGCAATGACCATGATCTCCGGCTTCGACGGGCGCGGGTAGCGGAACTTGGGCTCGACGGGGACGCCGCCGGTGGAGAGCGAATGTCGGATGGTGGACCGGAAGTCGAGGGGGCCTTGCCGGCCATGGCGACGCTTGCGAGCCAGCCGCACCGCGAGCTTGCGCGAGAGCGGACGCAGGGCCTTGCGTAGCGCAATGAGCTCCTCTCGGGTGGCATGCATCATGTCGATGTCCTCGGGCAGGGGCTTGCGCACCGACTTGGCTAACGCCTCGCTCCCCCGGTCGGCCACCAAGCGACGGCGGATCTCGTTCTCGATCTCACGGCGCAGCTCGTCGATCCGGGCCTGGTACTCGTCGCGAAGCAGCCGCTCCTCGAGGGCGGTGAGCGTGCCGGCAAGGTTGCCGCCGCCGCCATCGCCCCCCGCTCCGGGGCTCGACGGTGCGTCCTGCCGGGCCTCCTCGAGGAGGCGGTCGAGGACGCCCTCGAGGTCGAGGTTCCGCAGCGTTCGGTAGAGGTAGTAGGTGCCGCCCACCGGCCGGCCCGACTCCATGCCCGGCGTAGCGGGTCACCGCCTGGCGGGCGACGGCGGCCAAGGCGGCCGCGTTGCCCTCGCAGCAACGCCGTGTACAAGAGGTCGGCGAGCTCCTCGGGAGTCATCCCCTCGGCGCCGCCACCGGATGCTCGACCGAGCTGGCCAGCACTGCCCTCTTGGCCCGAGGACTCCCCCGGTGCCCGGTCGCCGTCCCCGGTCTCACCGTCGTCGATGCTGTAATCGGGCCCACGCAGGGAGAAGTAGATCTCGAAGGTGGTCTCGTAGGCGCGCCAGTGGGCCGAGGACTTCACCAGGCTCGCCCCCAGGGTGTACTTGATCGCCTCGCGGTCCTCGATCGGAATGTGACCCAGCGCTTCTGCCGCGTCGAGGTGCTCAGTCAGCGAAACCGGGATGCCGGCGGCCCGCAGCTCGGTGACGAAGCCGGCCAGGAGGTCGAGCACGGCGAACTCGGCAGTCAGCCGGGGGACTCGGCCCCGGCCAGCTCCTTCGCGGCGCGTTCGATGTCCGATTGGTACTTGAGGAGGATGTGCAGGGTGTCGCGGGCCTGCTCGGCGTCGATCGACTGCCACCCCGAGAACGACGAGGGTGCGGGCCCAATCGATGGTCTCCGACACCGAGGGCTGCTTCTTCAGGTCGAGTCCCCGCAGCGAGCGGACGATGCGGGCCACCTGGTCGGCGAGGGCCCGGCCGATCCCCGGCACCCGGGTCTCGACGATGGCTCGCTCGCGGTCGAGCTGCGGGTAGTCGATGTGAAGGTAAAGGCAGCGACGCTTGAGGGCTTCGGACAGCTCACGCGTGTTGTTGGAGGTGAGGAAGACGAGCGGCACCTGGGTCGCCCGCACCGTGCCCAGCTCGGGGATCGACACCTGGTACTCAGAGAGGACTTCGAGCAGGAGGGCTTCGGTCTCGAGCTCGACCCGGTCGACCTCGTCGACGAGGAGGACCACGGGTTCGGTCGAGCGGATGGCCTCGAGCAGGGGCCGGGCGAGGAGGAACTCCTCGGCGAAGATGTCCTCCTCGAGCTCCTGCCAAGCCATGTCGGAGTCCGCCTGGATGCGCAGCAGCTGCTTCTTGTAGTTCCACTCGTAGAGCGCCTTCGACTCGTCGAGGCCCTCGTAGCACTGGAGCCGGATGAGCCGGCTCCCGGTCATGCGGGCCACCGACTTGGCCAGCTCCGTCTTACCGGTTCCGGCCGGCCCCTCGACGAGCACCGGCTTACCCAGACGGTCAGCCAGGAAGACGACCCCGGCGATGCCTTCGTCGGCCAGGTAGTCGACCTCGGCCAGGCCTTCGTCTCACTGCCTGGATGGACTCGAACCGGTGGGCCGCTCTCGCCGGTGGTGCTCCGGCCGTCGCCCTCGACGGCGGTCACTGACGCACCTGTCCCGAGCCGGTCACCACGTACTTGAGCGATGTCAGGTCGCGGAGTCCCATCGGGCCCCGGGCGTGCAGCTTCTGCGTCGAGATCCCGATCTCCGCACCGAGGCCGAGCTCCTGGCCGTCGATGAACCGGGTCGAGGCGTTGACCAGCACCGCGGCGCCATCCACCTCGCCGACGAAGCGCATGGCGGCAGCCAGGTCGCCAGTCACGATGGCCTCCGAGTGCCCGGTGCCGAAACGGGCGATGTGGTCGATGGCCGCCATCGAGGCTGTCGACCACCCCGATCGTCAGGGCGAGGCTCAGGAACTCGGTGGCGAAGTCCTCGGATGTGGCCTGGTTCGATGTCGGGTAGGACCGCGCCGGGCCGCGGCGTCACCGATGAGGCGCACGCCGGCCAGTGCTCACCTGCATCCGAGGGAGGAACTCGGTGGCTACCGCCTCATGCACGAGGACGGACTCGGCCGCGTTGCACACTCCGGGCCGTGACAGCTTGGCGTTGGCCACGATCGACTCGGCCATGGCGAGGTCGGCGCCGGCGTCCACGTAGACGTGACAGTTGCCCGCCCCATCGATGACGGTGGGAACGGTGGCGTGCTCGCGCACGGAGGCGAGGAGCGAAGGGCCGCCCCGGGGGATGAGGCAATCGATGTAGCCGTCGAGCTGCATGAAAGCGACTGCCGCCTCGTGACTGGTGTCGGCCACCAGGGCGACGGCGTCCTCGGGCAGCCCGGCCTTGGCCAGTCCCGCCCGGAGCCGAGTGCAGATGGCGGCGTTCGACGCCTGGGCCGATCCCGAGCCCCGCAGCAGAACGGCGTTGCCCGATTTGAGGCAGAGCCCGGCGGCGTCGCTCGTCACGTTCGGGCCGGTTCTCGTAGATGATGCCCACGAGCCCGAGCGGCACCCGCACCCGCTCGACCCGCAAACCGTTCGGGCGTGTCCAGCCTTCGGTGACCTCCCCCACCGGATCGGGCAGGGCCGAAACGGCCCGAAGACCGTCGGCCATGGACCCGATCCGCTCGGGTGTCAGCCGCAGCCGGTCGAGGATGGTGGCGTCGGCCCCCCCGGCCTCGGCTTGCTCCACGTCCTTGGCGTTGGCCAAAAGAACGGGCTCGGACTCCCGTTCCAGCAGGTCAGCGGCGAAAAGCAGTGCGTCGTTGCGGGCATCGGCCGAGCTCGAGGCCAGGCGTCGGCCGGCCGCCTTGCCCCGGGCAGCCAGGTCCTCGAGTGACGGTTCGGTGCGGTTCGGCACCTGCTCATGGTAGGGCACCGCCCTTGGCCCTCCGATTCTCGGGAGGCGCCCTGATGACGACGAAGGCCTTCCCGAGGGTGGGTGGTCACTGGGGCCCTCCAGCAGTGAATCCCGCGAGATGCTGGGCTCCTCGAGCCGTTTCTAATTTTTCTTTTCCGCCCGTTTTGTCAGGCATATCCTGACGACAGCCGTCAGGTTTCACTGACAGCCGTCAGGTTTAACCGGACAAAAACGGCATAATTGGGGAAAAGAAGTAGCCGCTTTGCGCTCCAACGGGCCGACGCCGGGCTGCGGCGATTTAGGCCAGCACGACCAGGTCGTCGCGATGGACGACCTCGGGGGCGACATCCTCGGGCAGGGTGGCGGAGCGATGTCCGGCCCATCGGCTGACAGTCGCCGCCGGGTGACGAACGAGACCCTTGGCGAAGACGATGCCATCGGGGCCAGCCAGCTCGACGGCGTCGTCGGCGGCGAAGTCCCCGCGCACGCCGGTGATGCCGGCCGGGAGCAGGGAACGGCCCCGGTCACAAAGCGCCTGGCGAGCTCCGTCGTCCACCTCGATGGTGCCCGACGAGCCGATGGCGAAAGCGATCCAGAGCTTTCGGGCCGGGAGGCGGCGCGCTCGGGGCCGGAACCGGGTGCCGACTCCGGGTGCGCCGGCGGCTCAGCGCGGCCAGTACCCCGGGCCGGGCGGCGTCAGCGATGACGGCCTCGATGCCCGACCACACTGCGATACGGGCCGCAGCCAGCTTCGAACCCATGCCACCGCTGCCGATGACCGATCCGGGGCCCCCGGCGATGCGCTCGAGCTCATGGTCGAACTCGACCACCTCCTCGATGAGGGACACGCCGGCGCTCTGCCGCGGGTCGCCGGTCAGCAGCCCTTCGGTGTCGGTCAGAAGCACGAGCAGGTCGGCGTGGACCAGATGGGCAACGAGAGCGCCCAGCCGGTCGTTGTCGCCGAAGCGGATCTCCTCGTCGGCCACGGCGTCGTTCTCGTTGACGACCGGCACGACGCCGAGATCGAGGAGGCGACCCAGACGTCTGGCGGGCGTGCAGGTACTGGCTGCGGTGGACGAAGTCGAGCGGCGCCAACAGCACCTGCCCGGCCACGAGGTCCGCCGGCGGCGAGGGCATCGCTCCACGTCCGCATGAGGTGGTGCTGGCCGACGGCGGCCACCGCCTGCAGGGTCGAGAGGTCGGTCGGACGCGGGCGGCCGGGGGCGAGCAGGGTCCATCCGGCGGCGATCGCCCCCGAGGTCACGATGACCACCCGGTCGCCGGCCTGCCCGGGCGTCGGCCACCTCGCCGGCCAGCTTGTCGATGGCCGCCATGTCGAGGTGTCCGTCGGTCGTGACCGAGGAGGACCCGATCTTGACCACCAGAGGTGCGGGCCGGACGCCCTCCGCACAGCCGGACCCCGGCCGCCGATCCCGCTGCTGTCACGGGCGCTCTTCGGGGCTCACCGGGACCGGCGAGGCCGGCCGGCGGCAGACGGCTGCGGTTCGTCGCTCGACCAGACGAGGCTGACCTCGCCGATGTGGACCACGTCGCCTTCTCTGGCCCCGGCCCGCACGAGGGCACGGTCGACCCCAGTCGCCGCAGCCGGGCCTGCACATAGTCGGCGGCTTCGTCGGTGGTCACGTCGTTGAGGGCGACGGTCCGCTCGACCGCCCGGCCCGAGACCCGGAAGGATCCGTCGTCCTCCCGTGACACCGTGAATCCCTCTGGGACGGGTCGGTGGGTCACGGTCGCCGCCGTGGCGCGACACCGGTTCGGCGGCCCGGGCCGGCTTCCACGAGCATCCGGCCAGCCGACCCACGAGCTCGGGGATGCCGCGGCCGGTCACGGCCGAGACGCAGAGATCGCAGAGGTCCGAAGCGTCGTAGGCGCTGTCCCCGGCCAGGTCGGCCTTCGACTCCCGACCACCAGGCGGGGACGGTCGAGCAGATCGGCCTGGTAGCGGCCGAGCTCGTCCAGCAGCACGCGGTACTGCTCCTCCGGGTCGGATCGCTGGCGAGTCGGTCCGAGCTCGAGCAGGATCACGAGCACCCGGGTGCGGGTGATGTGGCGGAGGAAGCGGTGGCCGAGGCCCTTGCCCTCGGCCGCGCCCCTCGACGAGGCCCGGGGATGTCGGCCACCGTGAAGTCGATGCTGGTCATCCATCCGGACCACACCGAGATGGGGCTCGAGGGTGGTGAAGGGGTAGTCGGCGATCTTGGGCCGGGCTGCCGAGATGCGGGCGATGAGCGTGCTCTTGCCCACGTTGGGGAAGCCGACCAGGGCCACGTCGGCCCCGAGGAGCAGCTCGAGGTCGTACCACGCCTCCTCCCCCCGTTCGCCTTGCTCGGCGAAGTTCGGCGCCCGCCGGCGATTGGAGAGGAAGCTGGCGTTGCCCCGCCCACCGCGGCCTCCATGCCCAGCCAGCCATCGGTCCCCGATGGCGGCCAGGTCACAGAGGACATGCCGTCGCCGCCGCGGGCCCGGGTGCCCACTGGGACCGGCACCTCGAGGTCGCGTCCCGTTCGCCCCATGACGGCGCTTGCCGCCCCCGTGGCCGCCGTCGGTGGCCCGGCGATGGGGATGGTCGCGGAAGCCGAGCAACGACGACTGGTTGGTGGTGGCGACCAGCCACACGTCACCGCCCCGGCCGCCGTCGCCGCCGTCGGGGCCGCCCCGGTCGACGTGGGCTTCACGGCGGAATGCCACCGCGCCGGCGCCCGCCGTTGCCCGCCTTGACGTGGACCTGTGCCTCGTCGACGAACCCGGACATTCGTCTGATCCTACCGACGCCCTGGTCAGCGTCCCGATTATCGATGCCGTTGCTCTCGGTGACCCCCGCCGCTTGATTCGCAGCGTCAGGCGTCAGGCAACAGGCGTCAGTCGTCGACCAACACGAGCTCTCGGAGCCGGTCACCGCGTCGGTGACGCCCAGGTCCTCGGCCAGTGCCTGGTACGAGCCGTGGGCGTCCGCGAAGCGAGGCGAGGAAGGCCTCCATCGTCTCGGGCACGACGTGCAGCACGGTCGGGGCGTAGCGCTCGACCGCCTCCAAGGCGTCGGGATAGTCGGCCTTGATGCGCTCGAAGAGCCCGGCCATGGCCGCCGCGCTCAACGCGTAGTCCTCGACGATGAGCTCGTCGGGGACGCCGAGGAAGGCGAGGAAGAGAGCGGAGAGCACCCCGGTGCGGTCCTTGCCGGCGCTGCAGTGGAACACGGCGGGCAGGGCGCTCGGGCGCGGCCAGCACCTCGATGGCCCCGGCCAGCGCCGCCCGACCTTCGGCCACCATGTCCCGGTAGCGCTCGGCGACGTAGGCCGTCTCGTTCCAGTTCGGCAGGTCTTCGGGCGTGGGCAGCACGTCGATGAGCGGGAACTCGTGGTAGCGGACGGGGACGTCGCTCGACCGGGAACCGTCCCCGGTGGGTGGCTTCGTCGGAAGTCCGCAGGTCGATGACCGTGACCAGGCCGAGACCGGCCAGCGTGCCATGGTCGGCCTCGCTCAGTCTGCCGAGCCCGTCGGCCCGGAACAGGCGCCGCCATGCCACCCGCCGCCCCCCGGTGCCGGGTAGCCACCGAGGTCACGGAAATTGACGGCGCCGTCGAGCTCGAGGGTTCGGGTCGGCACCCCGGATCATTGCGGGGCGACGACGTCGACCAGCTTGCGTCCCTTGCGGTTGATGAATCGAACGGTGCCGTCGCAGCGTGCGAACAGGGTGTCGTCGCTGCCCCGCCCGACGTTGTCGCCGGGATGGAAGGCGGTCCCCCGTTGGCGCACGAGGATGGCCCCGGCCCGCACGGTCGTGCCGCCGAATGCCTTGACCCCGAGGCGCTGCGACTGTGAGTCCCGCCCGTTGCGGGTCGAGCCCCCGCCCTTGGTCTTCGACATGGTGCTCCTCCGCTCCCGGGTCAGCCCGTGGTGATGGCGGTAATGGCGATGGTCGAGTAGCGCTGGCGGTGGCCCCAGTGCCGGCGCTGGTTGCTCTTCGGCTTGTAGGTGAAGCCCCGGATCTTCGGGCCGAGCTCCTCACCGACGACGGTGGCCACCACCGACGAGCCGGCCAGTTGGTCAGGGGTGGCGAGCACCCGGTCGCCGTCGACGACCAGCACTGGCTCGAAGCGGACTCCGAGCCCGGGCTCGGCGCCCAGCAGCTCGACCCGGAGCTCGCTCGCCCTCGGCCACTCGCTCCTGCTTGCCTCCGGTCCTGATCACGGCGTACATAGGCCGGCCAGTGTACCCGTCAGTCCTCGGGGTCCTCGAACACGATGCCCCGACCGCCACAGACCGTGCATGTGGTCGACATCGACTCGATGAGACCTTCGGAGACCCGCTTGCGGGTCATCTCGACCAGGCCGAGCTCGGAGATGTCGAAGACCTGGGTGCGGGTCTTGTCCCGGGCCAAGGCGGACCGGAGCGCCGCGCCCACCTTGTCGCGGTTCTCCCGGATCTCCATGTCGATGAAGTCGATGACGATGATCCCACCGATGTCCCGGAGCCGCAGCTGGCGAGCGACCTCCTCGGCCGCCTCGAGGTTGTTCCGGTACACGGTCTCCTCGAGGTTGGTGGTGCCCACGTTCTTCCCGGTGTTCACGTCGATGACCGTGAGCGCCTCGGTCCGGTCGATGACGAGCGAGCCCCCCGACGGCAGCCAGACTTTGCGGTCGAGTGCCTTGTGCAGCTGCTCGTGCACGTGGTAGCGCTCGAAGACGGGCAGCTCCTCGACAGCGGTATCGAAGTACTCGACTCGCTCGGCCAGTTCCGGGTTGACCGCCTCGACGTAGTCGCGGACCTGCTCGTAGAGGTTGAGGTCATCGATCACGACCGCCCGGTATTCGCGGTTGAGCTCTTCGCGAATGACCCGCACTGCGATGGCCGGCTCCCGGTAGAGGAGCTGAGGGCCCTGGCCCTGCGTCGAGCGGGTGGCGATCTCTTCCCACTGGCGGATGAGTCGCTGGACGTCGGCTTCGAGCTCCTCGGCGCTCGCCCCGGCGGCCGCCGTGCGCACGATGAGGCCATGTCCGGCTGGACGGATGGCGTCCACGATGCGGCGCAAACGGCGGCGCTCGGCGTCGTCGAGTCGCTTGGAGATGCCGTAGGCGGTGCTGTTGGGAACGAGGACGACGAACCGACCGGGCAGGGACACCTCCTGGGTGAGCCTCGCCCCCTTGGCACCGATCGGGTTCTTCGTGACCTGGCAGAGAATGGACTGGCCGGGTCGTAGGAGCTGCTCGATCCGCGGTTGTCCACCCGAACCGTTCGACTCCACGTCGTCGGTGTCATAGCGGACGTCGCCGTGGTAGAGCACGGCATTCTTCGGGGTGCCGATGTCGATGAAGGCCGCCTCCATGCCCGGCAGCACGTTCTGTACACGACCCCGGTAGATGTTGCCGTCGATCTGGGTGGCATCGTCGGTGACCCGCGAGATGTAGTGCTCGACGAGCGTCCGGCCCTCGAGCATGGCGATCTGGGTCATCTCCGGCCGGACATGGACGCAGATCATGTAACGACCCACGGCCTTGCCCCGGCGCTCGCGACCACCACGGCGCCCTTCGGTCCGGGGCTCGGCCTTGGCGGCGGGACGGCCCTCAGCTCGGGTCTCCGGCCGCGGCGCCGGACGCAGGCTCGGCCGGGGCCCGGCGTCCCCGGGGGGTCACCGGCTCGACCCGCGGCGGAGGCGGTGCCGGGCGGGTGTCGCCGATCTTCGGCTTCTCGCCGGTGGCCCGGGCCAGTGGCGGTGCCACCGCTGGAATGGGGAGAGGGTCACGAGCATCGCTGGCGTCGCCGGCCGGCGCGGGAGCCCCGTCCGTCCGTGGCCCGGACCCGGTCCCGCCCGCCGAGGGCGACCGGCTCCGTCCACGCCCGCCTCTCGAGCCCCGTCGCCGACGGCGTCGCTGAGCCTGGCTCTGACCTTCGCTCTGACCTTCGGTTGCCCCGCCATCGCCGTCGCCGTCGCGATCGCCATCGCCGCGACCTTGGTCGCGACCTTCGTCGCGGCCTTCGCCGCCACCGTCATCCCCCTCCCCGGCCTCACCGGGGAGAACGCTCAGCGAACTGTCGGCACGCTCTATGGGAACCGAGCGGGACGAGCCGTTCCGCTCAGCCGGGCCCACCTCCGGCACGGCACGCGGGAGCCGCCTCCGACGGCGGCTCCTCGGGTACCTCCACCGGTTTCCCGGCAGTGAGATCTGACATCGAAATCCCTTCTAAGACTGCTCATGACGCACGCTCCGAGGCGGGCGTCGGGCGGACCGGCCACCAACTGGGGCCGCCTGTCTCGGACAGGGGCTCCTCGCGGGAGCCGCCGCACTCGATCCATTGATTCGTTCGACAGGCCCGGCGCAACCTCGGGCCGTGGTCCTCTCCCCCAGTGGGAGCCGACCGTTCCGCTACTCCACCGCTGGCCGATAGCACGGCCATGAGCTCAGGGGGTCGCACGCCGCGAGGCCGTGTGGCGAGCTCGGCCACCACGTCCACCGTGCTGTCTTCTCGTTTGTCGTCGGTCTCCCTCGGCATCACCTCGAGGGCGATGATCGAAGGACGCAGATCGTCGGTCACGACCCGTCCCTTACGCCGGCGCACGACCGGCAGGCTCTCGGCAGACAGAGCGGCGGCCACCCGTTCGGTGACTTCCTCGTGGCTCGCCCCGCTGAGGGCGATTACCCAGCGACAGGAGGTGATGAGCTCCTGCAGCGAGTCGGAGCCCGCTTCGAGCACGCCCACCGAGGTCACGTCGATGCCGTCGGGCAGAAGCGGTGTGAGGCGGGCGGGCGATCCGGCCACGTCAAGGGACTCGGTTTCGGGCCGGCCCTCGTCCACCGTCACGTCGAGGTACTCGGCCAGCGACTCGCACCCCGTCGGCAAAGCCAAGCCGAAGCTCAGCTGGGGACGTGGCGAGAAGCCGGCCGTGTAGGCCATGGGGAACCGGTCCCGCCGCAGGGCCCGCTCCCACATGCGAGCCACGTCCCGCTGGCTGGTGAACCGGACCTTGCCGAGCTTCGAGAAGCGGAGCCGGACCCGCACCCTCACCCTCTTCCCTCTCCGGCCCGAAGGACGGCGTACTCGGCGTCGGCCGGCCGGATGGCCGGGACGGCGCCGGTCGGCGCCGTCTCCCTGAATCGTACCGGCACCCGGCCGCCAGCCGAGAGATCCTGGCCGGTGCCCTGGCTGCCGCCGGCCGGTGGGGTGGCCGAGGCCACCACGTGCTCGATCCCGAAACCGGTGCAGGCCCCGCAGTCGTAGCAGGGCGTCCAGCGGCAGTCGGGGAGCCCGTGCTCGGCCAGGGCATCCAGCCAGTCCTGCCAGAGGAAGTCCCGGTGGAGGCCGGCCGAGAGGTGGTCCCAGGGCAGCGGCTCCTCGGCCGTGCGATGGCGGTAGACGGCCTCCTCGAGGGAGATCCCACAGGCGCTCATCGCCTCGATCCACAGGTCGAGGTCGAAGTGCTCCGACCACTCCTGGAAGGTCCCGCCCTGCGCGCCAGACGTGCTCGATCACCGCGCCGATCCGTCCGGTCGCCCCGGCTGACGAGGCCTTCGATGGCGGTCGCCTTCGGGTCGTGCCAGCGAATGGTGAGGCCCCGCACCGGCCGGGCCGCGTCGCGGAGTAGGTGGACCTTGCGGGTGAGCTCCTCGATCGTGTTCTGGCCGAACCACTGGAAGGGGGTCTGGACCTTGGGGACGAAACCGCCGACCGAGGCGGTGACCGACGGGCCCTTGTGATAGCGCCGCCCGATGGCCACGCATCGAGCGGCGAGATGCGACGATGCCGAGGGTGTCCTCGTCGGTCTCGGTCGGCAGGCCGATGAGGAAGTAGAGCTTGACCCGGCGCCATCCCTGGCTGAAGGCGGCGTCGACCGCGGCGTAGAGGTCCTCCTCGGTGATGAGCTTGTTGATGACTTGGCGCATGCGCCACGTCCCACCCTCGGGCGCGAAGGTGAGCCCGGTGCGCCGCACCCGCTGGATCTGGGCAGCGGTCCCCACCGTGAAGGCGTCGACTCGGAGGCTCGGCAGGCTGACCGATACCTGACCGGAACACTGCGGGTCGTCGATGACCGCCGTCACCGTCTCTTCGATTCCCGAGTAGTCGGCGGTCGAGAGCGAGGTCAGAGGCCACCTCGTCGTAGCCGGTGCGCCGCAGGCCGTCGGACACCATGGTCCGAACCTGCTCGGCCGGCCGCTCGCGCACCGGTCGGGTGATCATCCCGGCCTGGCAGAACCGGCAGCCCCGGGTGCAGCCTCGGAAGATCTCGACATTCAGCCGGTCGTGCACGACCTCGATGAGCGGCACGAGCTGGTGGCGTGGATAGGGCCAGGCGGCCAGATCGGCGATGGTTCGCTTCTCGACCACCTCCGGCGTCTCGGCGAACCGGGGGGTGACCCCGCCAAAACGAGCGCCCGGCCCGTTGTGGGCCTCGTAGCACCACGGGCACGTAGACGCCGGGCACCTGAGCGAGGGCACGGAGCAGGTCCTGCCCGGTCAACGTCCTCCGCTTCGTCCCGTCGGCTCCGACCTGCGGAATGCGGCCACCACATCGTTGACCTCCCCGACCACCTCCTCTCCGTCGCCCGAGCACGAAGGCGTCGACGAAGTCGGCAAGCGGCTCGGGGTTGAAGGCGCAGTGGCCGCCGGCCACCACCAGGGGATGGTGCGCCTGGCGTTCGGCGGCGCGGACGGGCAGGCCGGCCAAGTCGATGAGGTTGAGCACGTTGGTGTACACGAGCTCGGCCGACAGGTTGAAGGCGATGACGTCGAAGTCGGCGGCCGCCCGGTGGGTCTCGAGCGAGAAGAGGGGCACCCCGGCCTCCCGCATGGCGGACTCCATGTCCACCCACGGGCGCATAGGTGCGCTCGGCCACGGCGTCGCTCCGCTCGTTCAGGATCTCGTAGAGGATCTGCAGCCCCTGGTTGGGCAGCCCGATCTCATAGGTGTCGGGGTAGACGAGCAGCCAGGCCAGCGCCCCGGACCCGTGGTCGAGATCCTCGGGCCGTTCGGCGCCGAGCTCACCGCCGATGTAGCGGGCCGGCTTTTCGACCTGGTCGAGGAGGGGCTCGATCTGCGGCCAGAGGGACTCCATGTGCCTCGGGATCCTACGGCTCCCCCCGCCGCCTCCGGTGCGAACCCTGGTCAGAGGGCATAGCGGGCGTCCCGGCGCGAGCCGGCCAGCCGCAGACATCGCCGCTGGACGAAGGGCTCAGGCCCCGGGCGTGGTGGTGGTCGTGGTCGAGCCCGTCGTGGTCGAGCCGGGACAGGGTGGTCGTCGTCGTCGAGGGGGCGGTCGGGAGCGGCACCGGGTTGGGCGATCGGACGACCGCGGGGTCGGGCGGGATGCCGGGCGCCGTCACCGGGTGGGCGGCCAGGTAGTTGAAGATGTTGCGAACCACCGGGGCGGCGGCGTCGACGCCGTAGCCACCCTCGTTGATGTCGCAGACCACGACGTACTGGGGGTTGGGCAGCGGCCCGAAGCCGACGAACCACGAGACCGGCTCCTCGCCCGTTCACACTGGCCGTGCCCGTCTTCCCGGCCAGCGGGAAGGCCTGCTGGTTCCAGCCGGCGCCCCCGAAGGCGGAGTAGCCGGTGCCGTTCGGGTTGTCGATGACGCCCTCGAACCCCTGGAGCATGGCCGCGTAGTCGGCCGCGCTGTAGTTGATGTGACTGGCGGCCTTGGGGGCCATCCGCTGGACGACCTTGCCGTCGGCGACACCACCGCCGCCACCACTTGCGGTTGGTAGCGGGTGCCGCCGTTGGCGAAGGTGGAGTAGGCCACGGCCTGCTGGAGCGGGGTCACGACGGTGAGCCCCTGCCCGAAGGCGAGCTCCATGTTGTTGCCCGTGTACCACTGCGGATAGGGATAGGCCTTCGGGTACTGCTCATGCAGCTTCGTGCTGGATGGCCGGGCTCCCGACCAGACCCGACGCCTCGTTGGGAAGGTCGATGCCGGTCGGGTTCCCGTAGCCGTACTGCGCCCGCCGTGTTCTGGATGGGCGTGTCTCCGTATTGCGGCCTGGCGTCCCAGAATTCGGCGCCGATCTGGTAGAAGAACACGTCGCTCGACACGGTGAGGGCCGTCTCAGGTCGATGTCGCCGAAGGGCCGGTCGCCGATGTCGTCGTGCAACGTGCAGCTGGGGCCCTTGCAGTTGGGGGCGGTGTAGCTGCCGTTGTCGTCTTCGATGGTCGACGGCGTGATGAGCCCGGTCTGCAGGGCGGCGGTGGCCGTGGTCAGCTTGAACGTCGAGCCCGGGCGGCAGCTCGCCGTCGATGGAGTAGTCGTTAGTGCCGTGCTCTGCTGGAGAGCGTTGTAGTTGGCCGTGCGAGATGCCGCCCACCCAGACATTCGGGTTGTAATAGGGGTAGGACGACAGGGCGAGGACGGCGCCCGTCTGGGGGTCGAGAACCGCCACGGCGCCGTTTGGCGCCGGTCGCGGATGCCCCCGACCGGGTCGGGCGTGCCGCGCAGCGTAGATGATCTGGCTGGCCAAGGCGTTGTCGACCACCTGTTGGAGGCCGGTGTCGATGTTGGTCACGAGGTTGTCGCCGGCGACGGCCGGCGTCGTCTTCACCGTTCCCACCACCTGACCCTGGGGGTCGACCTCGAGCTGCTGGGTGCCGGGTGTGCCCCGCAGCTGCGACTGGTACTGGTACTCGAGGCCGGACTGCCCGTAGTCGTCACCTGGCTGGTAGCCCTCGCCTGGCTGCGCCTTGAGCTCGGACGGGTTGATCGTGCCCACGTAGCCGAGCGCGTGCTCGGCCGGATACCCGGCCGTGGCCGGCCCGGGGATCTCGAGCTGCGGGTAGTTGCGCTGGGTGGTGGCCACCGCGCTCACCCCGGGAACTCCTCCGGGTGCTCCTTGATGTAGAGGATGTCGGGCAAGGGCGCAGCCGAAAGGATGGGAACCGGCTTGTACGGGCTGTACTGCTTGTCGGCGATGGTCGGCTTGACCTGCGGCGGTGGTCTGCCCGATGAGGGCGGCAAGGGCGCCCGATCGACCTGCGGGTCCTGCAGCGGCCGCCACCCGGGACAGGGTGATCTGGTAGGTCACCGACGTTGTTGACGAGCGGGTTGCCGTAGCGGTCGAGGATGAGCCCCCGGGTCGGGTCGACGGGCACCACCCGGATCTCGTCGGCCGCCACGGCCTTGGCCGCGGCCGGCGCTTGCAGCGCCTGGAGCGCCCACAGTCGGAGGCCGAGGACGCAGAAGAGCAGGACCACCACCACGGCGATGATCCGGAGGCGCAGGCCGGGGCGGGCCTCGGTCGTGTCCGGCGCCTGGAGGGCGGCCTCGACCGAGAACCGGCTCTGGTGCATCCGCGGCTGGCGGGTCTTGCGCGGCCGCGCCGACGGGTAGCGCTCGGGGCGGAGGTAGCGCCGCGAGCCGCGGAACGGGTGGCGCAGCGAGCGGCTCACGGGTCGACCAGTATCCCAAGCGGCGGTGCCAGGTACGCACGCGCCCGGCGCCGTCATCGGGAGGCGCCGGCCAGGCGGTCGAGGTCGGGACGCCCTCGGTCGAGGCCGCGGGGAGGGACCACGACAGCATGCGTCGGGCAGGCAGGGCGAGCACCGCGTTCACGACCGAGACCAGGACCACGATGCGTACCAGGTCGACGTGGAGCATCTGCGGCTGGCCGAGCAGCGACCCGATGGCGGCGTAGGTAAGCTCGTAGACGGCGCTGCCGAGGAGCGGCCACGGTCGGCGGCAGCCACCAGGACGTGCGATCGAGGGCGACGGTGGCCGCTCCGACGGCGAAGCCGACCAGCGTCCCGACGAGCGCCGAGAGCCCGAAGGGGGTGGGAAGGAACAGGTCGGCCACGAGGCCGGCGCCGAAACCCATGGACGCGCCGGTGGCCGGTCCACCGACCAGGCCGGCCATGATCGGGAGGAGGACCATGACGTCGGGATGGATCGTCGCCGAGGCGGAGGTCGAGGACCAGGGTGTCCTGCACGAGGGCGAAGCAGGACCACGACCGGGACCGGGCGGTCACCACCGTGACGCACGCCGGACGCGACCGTCATGTGGGCGGCCCCCAGAGGAGCACTTCCACGTAGCGGAGATGTTGGAGATCGGCCAGTCGGGCGCAGGGTGACCGTCTCCTGCGAAGAGGTGACGCCCGTCTCGGACGAGGTGACGGTGGCCACCGGGATGCCGCCCGGGAACTCGGCGCCCTGCAGCCCGCTCGTCACGAACTGCTCGCCCTCTGTCAGCGGCGTGTTGGGCGGGATGAGGTCGGCGGCCAGTGGGTTGCCCGCTCCTTGACCGTCGATCTCGGCGAGGGAGCCGGGTGACGGTCCGTAGACGGCGTCGACGACCGACTGACCGTCGGTGATGAGGCGGACGGTGGCGGTGTGGTGACTGGCCTCGACGACCTGGCCGACGAGCCCGCCGCCGCCGACCACGGGCATGCCGAGCTCCACGCCGTCGCCGCGACCCACGCCGATGTCGATGGTGGCGGCGAAGTTGCTCGTGCCGTAGTCGGTGACCTCGGCCGCCACCGGCTGCAGGTTGCAGGCGCAGGGCACGTTGTAGAGCTTGGAGAGCTGCTTCAGCTGGGCGAGCGACTGCTGGACGTAGGACTGGCTGCCTGCTCCATGTTGAGCTGGTCGAGCTGCTGTTGCAGCCGCTCGTTCTGCTGGCGGAGGGCGCCGTAATGAACGGCGCCGGCCAGAAAGTTGCCGATCGGTTCGATGATGTCGTCCACCGCCCGATCGCACCGGGGCGAAGGCGTCGGCTGCGACCGACCGGGCCCCCGACGAGATGCGGTGGAATCCGCCGCGGGCGTCGAGGGTGATGATGGTGATGGACGCCAGGACGAGGACGACAAGGGTCGTGCGTGGTCGGCGATTGCGCCGCGGCGGCGCCACCGACCCCCGGCCTCGCCGAGCGATCAGCGAGCCGAGGAGGTGATGAGGACCTGCTTGAGGGCCTCGAACTCCTCGAGGCACTGCCCACTGCCGATAGCTACGCAGTTCAGGGGGTCGCGTGCGACCACCAGGGGCATGCCGGTCTCCTGGGTGAGCCGGCTGTCGAGACCGTGGAGGAGGGCGCCGCCACCGGTGAGCACGATGCCCTGCTCCATGATGTCGGCGGCCAGCTCCGGCGGGGTGCGGTCGAGGGTGACCTTGACAGCGTCGACGATGGCGGAGACGGGCTCGTCGATGGCCTTGCGGATCTCCTGGGTGGAGATGACGACCGTCTTCGGCAGGCCGGTCACGAGGTCGCGGCCGCGGATCTCGGCGTGCAGCTCCTCTTCGAGCTCGTACGCCGAGCCAAGCGCGATCTTGATCTCCTCGGCCGTGCGCTCACCGAGGGCCAGGCTGTACTCCTTCTTCACGAAGGAGACGATGGCTTCGTCGAGCTCGTCACCACCGATGCGGATCGACTGGCTGGTCACGATGCCGCCGAGGGAGATGACCGCCACCTCGGTCGTTCCGCCGCCGATGTCCACGATCATGTTGCCGGTCGGCTCGTGCACCGGGAGGCCGGCACCGATGGCGGCGGCCATCGGCTCCTCGATGATGTACGCCTTCCGGGCGCCGGCGTACTCGGCCGCTTCCATCACCGCCCGCTGCTCGACGCCGGTGATGCCCGACGGCACGCAGATCACCATGCGCGGCTTGGCGAACCGGCGCTGGTGGACCCGGTGGATGAAGTAGCGCAGCATCTTCTCGCAGATCTCGAAGTCGGCGATGACGCCGTCCTTCAGCGGGCGAATGGCCTGGATGTGGCTGGGCGTGCGCCCGATCATGCGCTTGGCCTCGGCCCCCACGGCCAGCGGGCGGCCGTCCTTCACGTTGACGGCCACCACCGACGGCTCGTTGAGCACGATGCCACGGCCGCGGACGTAGACGAGGGTGTTGGCCGTCCCGAGGTCGACGGCCATGTCGCGGCCCAGAAGAGAAAATCCGTTTTCCATCAGCGAAGAACCGTTTCCGTGGATGACCGGCGGATGCGCCGAACATGTCGTGTCACCGGTGGCTCCCGCCGGTCAGCGGGCCTGGCGAGCTGCGTTCTGTGCCAAAGGCTAGGTGAATCGCCGGTGGGCACAAGGTCGGCGTCACAGGACGAGAACGGGTTCGTTCCCGGGCGCCAGCGTCTGGGCACCGGTGTACCCGTTCATCGGTTGACCGGGCGCTGGCGCCGTGGCTCAGGCGCCGGCTCGAGGGAGGGCTCAGGCCAGGCCGGGGAAGAACAGCTCGATCTCGCGGGCGGCCGACTCCGGCGAGTCCGAGCCGTGCACCAGGTTCTCGGCCGTGACGGTGGCCAGGTCGCCGCGGATCGAGCCGGGCTCGGCATCGACCGGATTGGTCGCCCCCATCATCTGGCGGACCATCCGATACGTGTCTTCGGGCCCCTCGACGACCATGACCAGCACCGGCCCGCGGGTGATGAAGACCACCAACTCCTCGAAGAACGGCTTGCCCTCGTGCTCTGCGTAGTGGCCGCGGGGTGGGCGCTGATGGTGCGCAGCTCGGCAGCCACGAGGCGGAGACCCCGGCGTTCGATGCGGCCGACGATCTCGCCGACCAGGCCGCGCTCGACGGCGTCTGGCTTGCAGATGACAAGTGTGCGTCCACTCCCACGGCCGAGGCAGGCTAGTCGCCGGCCTCTGCCAGTGTCAGACGCCGTCGGCAACGAGGGCCCGGCGGCCATCGGCGACGACATAGAGCGAGCCGCACACAACCACCCCGTCGTCCTCGCTGGCGGCGTTGACGGCGTGGCCGACGGCATCGGCCGGCAGTCCACAGATGGTGACCTCGAAACCGAGCGCGGATGCCGCTTCGGCCACGACCGCAGCGGGAAGGGCGCGGTGGGAATCGGGCGCACAAGCCACCACGGCGACGACACCGGCGTGCGCAGGGGCTCGAGCATGGCCGCCGGATCCCGGCCCGACAGCATGCCCACCACCGCGGTGAGCCGACCGGGGACGGTGAACTCCTCGACCAGGGAACGGGCCAGCGCGGTCATGCCGGCCGCATTGTGCGCGCCGTCGACCAGGACCAGTGGATGGCGGCCGATCACCTCGAGACGGCCGGCACCCGCACGGCGGCCAGTGCCTGAGCGGCCACCTCGTCGGACAGCGGGCGCCCGAAGAAGAGCTCAACGGCGGCCAGAGCGCATGGAGGCGTTGTCACCCTGGTGGGCGCCGAAGAGCGGGCACGAGCAGCTCGCCGTAGTGGGTACCCGGCGTGCGGACGTCGATGAGCCGGCCACCGACGGCGATGCGGTTGGAGGTGCAGGCAAACTCCTGGTCACGGCGCCAAATCTCGGTGGCGCCGACCTCCTCGGCGGCTCCGGTCAGAAGGGCCACGAGCACCGGGTCGACCTCCCCGATGGCCACCCGGCTGCCCTCCTTGAAGATGCCCGACTTGTCCCGGGCGATGTCCTCGAGGGTGGGGCCGAGGATCTCGGTGTGGTCGTAGCTGATGTTGGTGACCACGCACACCTCGCCGTCGACCACGTTGGTGCAGTCCCACCGCCCGCCGAGCCCGACCTCGATGACGGCGGCGTCGACCGCCTCGTCGGCGAACCAGGCCAGGGCGCCGGCCGTGAGCAGCTCGAAGCGGGTCGGGCGCTCGGCCATCATCGGCTCCAACCGGGACAGCGCCTCGAGGACCTCACGAAGGCCTCGTCGTCGATGGGCTCGCCGTTGCGGGCGAGCCGCTCGTTCACCCGAGTGAGGTTCGGGCTGGTGTAGGTACCGACCGTCAGGCCCTGGGCAGACGAGCAGGGCAGTGGCCATGGCCGCCGTGGATCCCTTGCCGTTGGTGCCGGTGATGTGGACGGAGGGGTAGGCGTGCTGAGGATCACCGAGCAGGTGGCAGAGCTCGCGGATGCGATCGAGGCTCGGGAGCGCCCGGCGGGCGAACGCCGTCGACTCGTAGTCGATGTGGGAGTCCAGCCAGACGAGGGCCTTGGGCGAGGTCGTCGAAGGTCACGGGCGGGTCAGCGATCGGGGTCGGGCCGGAGGGGCGCCGAGGTGGCCGGCCATCTGGCGCCGACCCATCGGCGGCTACGACGCGGCGCGGCGGCTGCGGGTGGACTTGGCCGGCGGGCTGTGAGCGGCACGAGCGTGGGGTGCACCTCGTCGAGGACCACGGCCCGGTCGACCACGCACTTGGAGATGTCGTTGCGGCCGGGAAGGTCGTACATCACCTCGAGAAGCACCTCTTCGAGGATGGCCCGCAGCCCACGGGCACCGGTGCCCCGCAACAGCGCCTGTTCGGCCACGGCCTCGAGTGCGTCGTTGGTGAGCTCGAGCTCGACGTGGTCCAACTCGAAGGTGCGCTTGTACTGCCGGGTGAGGGCGTTCTTGGGCTCGACCAGGATGCGGATGAGGGCGTCCTTGTAGAGGTGGGACACCGCGCCCACCACCGGGAGGCGCCCGATGAACTCCGGGATGAGCCCGAACTTCATGAGGTCCTCGGGGAGCACGTGGCGCAGCAACTCGGACTCGTCTCGCTCGGTTGCCTTGCGCACCTCGGCCCGGAAACCCATCCCCTTGCGACCGATGCGGTTGGCGATGATCGTGTCGATGCCGGCGAAGGCGCCACCGCAGATGAAGAGGATGTTGGTGGTGTCGATCTGGATGAACTCTTGGTGCGGGTGCTTGCGCCCGCCCTGGGGTGGCACCGAGGCGGTCGTCCCCTCGAGGATCTTGAGCAGCGCCTGTTGGACGCCCTCGCCGGAGACGTCCCGGGTGATCGACGGGTTCTCCGACTTGCGGGCGATCTTGTCGATCTCGTCGATGTAGATGATGCCGGTCTCGGCCCGCTTCACGTCGTAGTCGGCGGCTTGGATCAGCTTGAGGAGGATGTTCTCGACGTCCTCGCCGACGTATCCGGCCTCGGTGAGGGCGGTGGCATCGGCGATGGCGAAGGGGACGTTCAGCATGCGGGCCAGGGTCTGGGCCAGCAGGGTCTTGCCGCAGCCGGTCGGACCGAGCAGGAGGATGTTGGACTTGGCCAGCTCGACGTCGGAGTCGTGGGTCCGTTGTTGCCCGCCTGGACCCGCTTGTAGTGGTTGTAGACGGCGACCGACAGGATCTTCTTGGCGTACTCCTGGCCGATGACGTAGTCGTTCAGGAACTCGTAGATCTCCTTCGGCTTGGGAAGCTCGTCGAAGGACAGCTCGGTGGTGTCGGCCAGCTCCTCGGCGATGATGTCGTTGCACAGCTCGATGCATTCATCGCAGATGTAGACACCGGGACCGGCGATCAACTTCTTGACTTGCTTCTGCGACTTTCCGCAGAAGCTGCACTTCACCAGATCCCCGCCATCTCCGAATTTCGCCACGTCGGTCCTCGTGTCCTTTGCTCAGCAGTCGGTGCTGTTCATGGCACGCCAGTGCGGCGTGTTGCCTGTCGTCATGGATCGCCGCCGGTTGCCCCCGTTTTGCCGACCGATCACGCTCGCCTCCCCAACAAGCTGCACCGAAAGTGCGACAACCCCAAGGGACAACCCTAGCTGGCGCGGCGGCACAAAGGCCCTTCCATGGTGGTCAGGCCGCTCCGACGGCCTCGATGGACACGGCGTCCCTGGCCACGATGACCTCGTCGATCAGCCCGTAGCCCACCGCCTCGTCGGCTGTCATGACGAAGTCACGGTCGGTGTCGTTCGAAACCCGCTCGATGGTCTGGCCGGTGTCGGCGGCGATCATGCGGTTGAGCAGGTCGCGCATGCGCAGGATCTCCTTCGCCTGCAGCTCGATGTCACTCGCTTGACCCTCGACGCCACCGAAGGGCTGATGCAGCAGGATGCGGGCATGCGGGAGGGCGAATCGCTTGCCGCGGGTACCGGCCCCCAACAGTACGGCGGCCGCCGAGGCGGCCTGACCGAAGCAGAACGTGGAGGTGTCCGGCTTGATGTACTTCATGGTGTCGTAGATGGCGAAGAGTGCGGTGATGTCGCCGCCGGGCGAGTTGATGTAGAGGTGGATGTCCTTGTCCGCCTCCTCCGACTCGAGGAAGAGGAGCTGAGCGCAGACAAGGTTGGCGACGGTGTCGTTGATGGGCGTGCCCAGAAAGATGATCCGCTCGCGGAGGAGCCGCGAGTAGAGGTCGTAGTTGCGCTCACCCCGGCTGGTGGACTCGACCACCCACGGCACGCTGTAGGCCTGGGCCGCTGGTCCTCGATTCCCGTCGTCCTGATCACTCCGAGACCTCCTCGTCCTCTTTGACCTGAGCTCGTCCCGCGAGACGGGATCTCCGTTCTCATCGATCAACTCGACGTTGTCGATGAGCCAGTCTGCTGCCTTCATCTTGCGCCGGTCCGAGCGTACCGCTGCCAGCCGGCCGGACCGGTCGAGTCGCTCGCGCACCGCGTCGGCGCTCATGCACAGGCGCTCGCCCATGGCCGCCAGCTCGCCCTCCAGGTCCTCGTCGCGTGACCTCGATGCCCTCGGCGTCGGCCACGGCCCGGAGGGCGAGGTCGGCCTTGACGCTCTGGAGGGCGCCGTCCGCAACTCCTCGAGAACTCGTTCTCGCTCTGGTTGGTGGCCGCCAGGAACTGGGTCAGGCGTCACTCCCTGCTGTTCGAGACGGTGCTCGAGATCGTGAATGCGCTCACGCAGCTCGGCGATGACCAGCTGCTCGGGGATCTCCTCGGTGACGAGCTCGACCAACGCCGCCATGGCGCCCTGCTGACGGGCCAGGCGCACCTCGAGGATGCGCCGCTCGCGCAAGCGGTCGGCGATGTCGGCCTCGAGCTCGGCCACCGTCTCGAACTCGGAGGTCTCCTTCGCCCATTCGTCGGTGACCTCGGGCAGCACGAGCTCCTTCGTCTCCTTCACCAGTACCCGGATGGCGACCTGACAGACCCGAGGCACCGGCCGGGGCCTCGAAGGAGAGGATGTCCCCGACCCGCGAGCCGCGCAGCTCGTCGTCGAGGCCGGGGACGGCGGTGCCGCTCCCCACCTCGTAGAGGAAGTCGTTGGCCTCGACGCTCTCGCCCTCGGCGTCGACGCCCCGTGCACGTCGATCGTCACCTGGTCGCCGTCGCGGACGGGTCGGGAGATCTCGACCAGCTCGCCGGAGGTGGCCCGCAGGCGGTCGAGCTGGGCGCGGACCTCATCCTCGGACACCTCGAGGCTGGGCACCGTGACCACCAGCCCCTGGTAGCCGGGGATGGCCACCGTCGGCCGCACCGGGACCAGGGCGTCGAAGGAGACCGGCCCCGACTCGTCGCCGGCCGTGATGTCGATCTCCGGCTGGTCGATGGGGTCGAGCTCGGTGTCGCTGCACGGCTCGGGCGTAGAACTCGGGAAGGGCCTCCCGCAGCGCCTCGCCGCGCAGAGCGGCGGCACCACCCATCCGGGCCTCGATCACCCGACGCGGCACTTTTCCCGGACGGAAGCCGGGAACACGCACATTGCGGGTCAGCCGTCGGACCACATCCTCGAGTGCCTCGTCGACCTCCCCCTCGTCGATCTCGACGGACAGGCGGACCAAGTTGCCCGCTTCGGGGGCGGTGGTGGCGCGCATACGAAGGGCCGATTGTACCGGTCGACCGTCGCCTCCCGCTCGAGGCTCGCCGGGACAGGACGCCACAGGGCCGGTCGGCCGCTTCGCCGGTGGACGGCCGCGTCAGGTGATGAAGGCCATGGCGTCGAGGACCTTGTGCCCGACGACCACGTCGCCCTCCACCCGGACCTGCCCGGTGCCGAGCAGCCGGACGGGCTCGACCCGCCCGAAGCACAGCCGCCAGAACGCCTCCTGGTCCATGGACAGAGTCGTCGTGGGCGGGCCGGCTTCCTCGGGGGCGACCAGGGCCCCCCGTCCACCTCCATGCGCGACGGCGATCTGTCGACCCAGCAGTCCGGAGATGTTGAAGAGGACGACCGAGCCGTCCTCCGGTGCCACGCCCTTGCCCACGACGCGGTCCATGTTCCGGGCGCAGCCGTCCATCACCACCGACTCCCCCGCCCCGTTGCGACCCCCGGGGCGATCCACCGCCCGGCGGATGTCCTGCTCGTGCGCCCACGAGTCGATGACCCGGATCTGGATGAACTGCCGGTAGGGCATCTTGCCGAGCAGGCTCTGGGACACCACGTCGAAGTGTTCGGCCGGCATCGACCGGAGCTCGTCGAGCCGCTTGTCGGTGACCTCGATGAACTCGCGCAGGACGTCGGGCCCCGGTGATCGGCCGCCGGGCCTCGACCCACGCTTCGTTGATCTCTCCGAGCGGATTGTGGACGTACGGGGGGAAGGTGTTCGAGCGGGGGCGGCGGCGACTCACCGAGCAGCATCCGCTCGATGCCGACGAGGTGCGACAGGTTGTCCCGCACGCTCCATCCCGGGCAGTCGGTGGGCTGGTCCCACTGGGCGGGGCCCAGGCCCTCGCACGCCGAGCGGATCGACGCCCACACCTCGGCGAGCTGGTCGACCACCGGCTCGCGGTCTGGCCGACGGGCCGGTCACTCGGCGTACCGGCGCTTCGTGTTGCAACCTGATCAGGCGGGGAGGTTTGCCTCGATGGCGTCCACGACCTCGGGTGCCTCGGGGTCGATCATCGGACGGAATCGCTGCACGCACCTCGCCCGTGGGCGAGACGAGGAACTTCTCGAAGTTCCACTGGATGTCGCCGGCCTCGCCCTCGGCGTCGGGATGGGACACCAGCTCCTCGTAGAGCGGGTGGCGATCCTCGCCGTTGACCTCGACCTTCTCGAACATCGGGAAGGTCACGCCGTAGGTCGTCGAGCAGAAGGTGGCGATCTCCTCGGGACTGCCCGGCTCCTGGGCCCCGAACTGGTTGCAGGGGAAGCCAAGCACGCTGAACCCACGGTCCCCGTACGTGGCCTGGAGGCGCTCCAGCCCCTCGTACTGGGGGGTGAGCCCGCACTTCGAGGCGACGTTCACGATGAGCAGCGTCTTGCCCTTGTAGTCGGCCAAGGGAGGCCGGCGAGCCGTCGAGGACGTGGATTTCCTGGTCGTAGATGCTCATCGCCGCATCCTAGAGGCAGGCTGCGGCACGGTCAGAGCCCTCCGGGCGCCTGCGCACGGTCAAGGAGCGGGCCCGGTTGGTCGAAGATGGACGTAGGACGCGGGTGGAGCCGAGGAGGGTCCGGCGCCGAGGGGTTGAATGACAAGCGATGACCATCGAGGCAGGTGAGCGGGAGAGCGATCGCTTCGCCGGACACGGAGACGTCGCCGGCTCGGTCGTCACCGCCCTCGTCGGACCTGACCCGGGACCGGTCGGGCGAAGGCCGGGGTGGCGCAGGTGCTGGCCCTGGCCGACGAGCGGCGGGCCTTTGCCGACTCGGCCGACCCCCGCCGCTGGAGCTCGCTCGACCAAGTCGCCGCCCTCTTCAACGCCGCCTCGCTCGTGACCGGGGACCCGGCCGTCGCCCTCCACGTGGGCGGGCGCCTCCTCGAGGCGGCCGACGACCCGGACCTGTCGACTCGCTGGTTGCCCAGGGTCGAACGGCGCAGGCATTCGGCGAGTCGGTGCCCTCCTCCCCACTTCGACGAGACCGCCACGGCGGCCGCCGTCGAGGTCGACGACGACCACGCGCTCGTGAGGATCACGCCACGGCCCGGCACCACTCGGCATGCCCACCTCTGTGAGATGACCCGCGGCTTGCTCTGCCTCGTTGCCCACCGTCTTCGGTGGCCGAGCCGCCTTCATCTCCGAGTCCGAGTGCGCCGCCCGCGGCGGTCGGTTCTGCCTGTACGCCGCCAGCTGGGATACCCAGGAGGGTATTGCCGAGGCCGAGACGCCCCCGACTTCCGAATCGGAAGCTTCGTCAGCCAGCAACGGCAGCACATGGGAGCCCGAGTCCGATGCGGCCGGTCCCGACGTCGATGGGCCCGACCATGGCGTCCACAATGGCGGCCCGGTCCTCGGCGATGCGGGCGGCGACATCAATGGACGACGCAAGTGACGACGCCGAACGACGACAACACGAACGGCAACGTACGCGGCGACGAGGATGCTCGGAGGGCGACCGCAGGAAGTGACCCGCCTCGACGCCGAGCTACGGCAGATGGGCGCGCTCTTCGACGACGCCGTGGCCACATCGCTCGAACTACTCGAGGACGATGTCGGACACCCTGCTTGGCCACATCGCGGCCCGCGCCGACTCTGTCGTGACCGCCGATTCCTATGTCCTCATGATCCGGGTGGACCCGGGCGCACCTATCCACATCCACTCTCGAGGACTCGAGCCCAACGAGGAGCAGGCCCTGGCCGCCGAGCTCTGGAGCGAAGAGCCCGGTGTGCACGACACCTCCCGGCTGATCGTGGACATCGCCTCTCGCCGACGGCGCTATGGCCGGATGGCGGTGTTCATTCCGGCCGGCACCCATCCGGACCCGACCGCAGTCCGAATGATCGATCTCTACGCCTCCTATGCGGCGGCCGCCTTGGACATCTCGCGCTGTTCTCGCCGACGCGGAGCGCAGCAATGTCACCACCCGGGCGTTGCTCCGCCTCTCGGAACAGCTCTCGCGAGTCACCAGCCTGAGCGACGCCGTCCAATTGGTGGTCGACACGGTGCCGGAGGTGATCGGCTGCGACCGGGCCACCATCTTCTTATGGAACGATCGAGCCGGGCAGCTCGTCCCCCAGGCCCGAACGGCCGGACGGGATCTCGGAGACGCCTTCTCGGGCATCTTCGCCGTCACCGGCCGCCCCATCCGGCCGGCTGCACCCCAAGGACCGCGGTCGGCCGCCACGGACGAGCCCGGCGGCGCTCAGTGATGACCTGGCATCGGCCGAACCGGCAGCGACCGACGATGTGGTGTCGATCCCGACCAACCCGCCCCTCATGGAACGGCTGGTCAACCGACGGGAGGTGATCGTCGTCACGAAAGACGTGGACGACCCGGCTCTGCGCCGACTGCTGGCCGAGAGCGGCTCCGACGCCGCGGTCATCGCCCCGCTCTTCACGGCCGGGGAGCTCCTCGGCACCCTCTCCGCCAGCTTCGGCGTCGGGACGCCGGCGTCCTCCTACGAGGACCCGGATGTCCACGAGCGGCTGGCCAGGTTCGCCGACCAAGCCGCCACCACCCTGCGGAACCTGGACCTGCTCGAAAAGATCTCGCACATGGCCTGGCACGACGCGCTGACCGGGCTGCCCAACCGGCGACTGTTCGAGGACCGCGTCGAGCAGGAGCTGATCCGGTCCCGGCGGGTCGGGGAGCCGGTGTGCATGTTCTTCGTCGACCTCGACCACTTCAAGAGGGTCAACGACACCTACGGCCATGCCGTGGGTGACGAGCTGATCCAATTGGTGAGCGAGCGGCTGGTGGGCACGGTGCGCAGTCAGGACACCGTGGCCAGAGTGGGAGGCGACGAGTTCGCCATCCTCTTGCCCGGCCTGGCCGACCAGCTGGACATCGATCAGTTGGCCGAGCGCACCCTCGAGGCGGTCGGCGAATCGTGCGTCCTCTCCGGTCAGGAGGTCGAGACGACGGCCTCCATCGGCATCGCTGTCGCACCCGAGCACGGCGACACCTATGACGCGCTTCTGAGCCGGGCCGACGAGGCCATGTACCGGGCCAAGAGCGCGGGGCGCAACGCCTTCGAGATGTACTCCGTCGCCCTCGGGACCCGGTCGGCGACCGACCTCGACCCCCGAGCCCTCTACGGCAGCCTGGTCCAGGCGCTCGAGAGTGACCAGTTCTTCCTCGTGTACCAGCCCTACGTCGACCTTCGCACCACCGAGGTCCTCGGCGTCGAGGCCCTGCTCCGCTGGAACCATCCTGAGCACGGAGTGCTCGAGCCGGCGAGCTTCGTTCCCCTGGCTGAGCACAGCCATGTCATCGTGCGGCTCGACAACTGGGTCGTCGAGGAAGCCTGCCGCCAGCTCCGACGCTGGGAGAACGCCGGGCTCCCCGCCGTTCGGCTGGCGGTCAACCTCGCCTCCAAAGACCTCGAGGAACCGGACTACGCACGGACCATCGCCCGCGCCCTGTCGGACAACCGGATCGACCCCGACCGACTCGAGCTCGACATCACCGAACGGGTGGTGGTCGAAGACGATGGTGCGGTCCAGGCGAACGTCGACCGACTCCGCCGTCTCGGGGTGCGCTTCACGGTGGACGACTTCGGGACGGCCAACTCCTCACTGACCCGCATCGGCGCCTTCCCCATCAGCACCCTCAAGATCGACCAGTCCTTCGTGCAGGTCCTGAGCCCCAGAGGCGACGGTGACGATCTCGTCTCCGACATCGTCCAGATGGCCGCTCGACTGGGTCTCGACTGCGTGGCAGAAGGGGTCGAGACGTCCCAGCAGAGCCGGATCCTGCTGCAGCGGGGATGCACGGCGGCGCAGGGCTTCTACCTCTGCCCGCCCCTCGGCCCGGCCGAGCTCGAAGCGGCCCTGACCGTGGTGTCGAGAGACGAGGACGGGAACCTCTCCGGCGGCAACGACTCCTCGCCAGCTCGCCTGACCTGGGATTTCGCCCTCACGTAGCCTCAGCCGCCCTCGTTCGGATGCTCACTTTTGCAAGCACCTGGCACGCCCATCCCCCCGCCCCTTGGGGGAGGCCGATACCGTCGAATGAGCGCCGTGGGGATGAACGGTGCTGCGACAAGGAGGAGCCATGGCGTCGTACGAGGGTTACTGCGTGAAGTGCCGAGAGAAACGGCAGTTCGAAGGCGAGGAAGTGGAAATGGCCAACGGCCGGCGTTCGGCCCGGGGCAAGTGCCCCGTGTGCGGCACGGGGATGAACAGGATCCTGGGCAAGAAGTCCTGAGCCTGCGGCAGCCTGCCTTCGGGCGCTCCCAGGCAACAGCACTCCGACAGCGGCCGAAGCACGGAGCGCAGTGGCGGCAACGTCACCGGGCCTGACAGCTAGCCGGCCTCCGACATGGCGCCGCCGTGCAGTGCGAGGCGGTCCAGCACGGCCCCTTCGCGGAGCCCCCATTCGCTGACCACGAGGCCGGCCACGCCGAGTGCCTCGAGAAGCGTCGACAGCACGATGGCGCCCACGGGCAAGAGCGGCGCCCGACGAACCTGGATGCCGGGCAGCGCCAGCCGTTCGTCCAAGTCGAGGGTGGCCAGGCGGTTCGAAAGCTCCAGCAGCTGGCCGGCGGGTAGCTCCATCTGGTTGATCGAGGCTGACGATCCCCCAGCGGGCGGTGGGCGGTGCAGGCCGGCGGCCACACGCGCCAGGGCGCGAACCGTTCCACCGCTGGCGAGGACCCGCGAGGCGGCGGTCGGGAAGGGAGCGAGCATTTTGCGGATCGGCTCCACTCGCTCCAGCACCACCGAATGAATGGCCACGCGATCGGCCGGCGTCAACCGCTCACTCGTGCCGAGCTCGCCGCGAAGACGAGCCGTCCCGAGCGGGACACTCGACACGGCCATGATCTCGTCGTCGTTGCCGACCCCGGCCTCGAGGCTGCCGCCGCCCAGATCGAGCCCCAGGACCGCTTCGTTGCCGACCCAGACCCCCGCCCGTTGCCCGAGGAAGCAGAGCCGAGCTTCCTCGTCGCCGGTCAGAAGGGTGACCGGGCTGTCGATGATCTGCTCGATGCGCTGGATCAGCAACGCACCGTTGCCGGCATCCCGCAGTGCAGCCGTGGCCAAGGCCACCACCACGTCGACTTCGGCCTCTTCGGCGGCGGTGTGCAAACGACGAACGGCGCGCAGCGCGGATGCCGCTCGGTCCGGCGGCACAGCGCCGCTGCCGCGCCACTTCGGTGCCGAGATGGAGGAAGGAGCGGCGGCGAAGGACTGGATAGAGGGCACCGTCCCGGGACGCGTCCACAACCATGAGATGGAACGAGCTGCTCCCCAGGTCGAAGACCGCAACCCGAACGGTGGGCATCGGCGGTGACGCTACCCGGTGCTCACAGGCCGGGGTGGAAGGCACACTCCGCACGGATGCAAGACGCCCTCCGAATTCCTCCGGCTTCCCCGGCCGCATCGTGGCGGCGTCGGACGCTTCGGAACGGCGAGCCGCTACGACGTGGACTATTCATATCGAGCCAGTTCCGAGGGTCCGAGCAGGAGACGACGACATGACCACTGAGCCGAACACCCTTGGCGAGACCCACGTTGACGAGCGTGCCGATCTGCTGGACGCCCTTGGCAAGCACCGTGCGCTCCTCCTCCGTACCGTCCACGGAATCAGCGATGAGCAGGCCAACGAGCGCCCGACGGCCAGCGAACTGTGCCTGGGCGGGATCCTCAAGCACCTCACCCGAGTGGAGACGACATGGGCCGAGTTCATCCAGAGGGGACCCAGGCCCAGTAGCCCGGCGTCGAGGGCGTCGCACGCCGCCAGCTTTCAGTTGGAGCCTGGTGATGCCATTGCCGATCTGGTGGCGCGCTACGAGGATGCCGCCCGAGCGACGGACCAGCTGGTGAGAGAAGTTCGGTCCCTCGATGACTCCCAGCCATTGCCCGAGGCTCCCTGGTTCGAGCCCGGCGCCCGGTGGTCAGCACGCCGGGTCCTGCTCCACCTCCTGAGCGAGCTCTCCCAGCACGCCGGCCATGCCGACATCATCCGTGAGTCGCTCGACGGCCAGAAGACGATGGGCTGAGTCGTCGACAGGTCGCCGGCTCAGCCCTGGCGAGATCCATCTGCAGATGACCGATTTCGATGAGAGGCTCGGCCGGGCGATGCCCGATGCTCCCCCCAAGGCGGCTCGGCCGAGGATGGCCGATCCACGTTCGCGACCCGTCGGTTGTGGATGAACGGACCACCGAAGCCGTGAAGGACCGGGATGCCTGGGAAGAGGAGGCGGAGAAGTGGGTGCGGTTCGCTCGTACCCCAGGTCACGACGCCTACTGGTACTACCGCGACTCCTTCTTCGACGAGATCGTGCCTTCACCCGGCCGGCTCACCCTGGAGGTGGGTTGCGGCGAAGGCCGGGTCACCCGTGATCTCCTCAGCCGCGGCCACTCGGTGGTGGCGGTCGACGGTTCGATCACCCTGCTCCGACACGCTCTGGAGGCGGACCCGGTGCGGCGGTACACCTTGGCCGATGCCAGCGGCCTTCCGCTCTCGTCGGGCAGTGTCGAAGTGGCGGTTGCCTACAACTCCCTCATGGACGTCGACGACCTCGCCGGCGCGATGGCCGAGGTCGGCCGAGTCGTCGCCACCGACGGCGTGTTGTGCGTCTGCATCACCCATCCGATGCAGTACACGGGAGGATTCGACGGGGACGACCTCGAAGCCCCGTACGTCCTGTCGCGCCCGTACTTCGGTGTGCGTCGCTTCGACGAGACGTTTACGAGAAATGACATCACCATGCGCTTCCGTGGCTGGGACCGACCCATCGAGGCGTACTTCGCCGCTCTGTTGGACGCGGGATTCGTCGTGGACGCTTTCTCCGAGCCGCGTCCCCAACACCGACGAAGGCCGCTATGCACGCTGGCACCGGTTTCCCATGTTCCTGTTCCTGCGAGCGATCAGGAGAGACGTGCCGAGGATCAGGTAAGGGGCCGAGACAGGAGTTGACAAATCAGATAGGAGAACCCGTGTAGTTGACACGATGACCCGGCGGTTCGATCATGGGTCGTCCGTCAAGCAACACAGGAGGCCAGCGATGGCTCAGGGAGCTTCTTCCAAGATTCGGCGATCGGCTTGCGCCATGGCCACGATCGCGCTGATGGTGGGGGCTCTGCTTGTCGCACACGCCGCACCGGCAGCAGCGCGAACGCCCGGGTCCCAAGAAGCCGACCGCTCCTACCGATCTCGTCGTTACTCCGACGGACGGCGGAGGGAACGTTTCTTGGTCGCCACCGACTTCGGACGGCGGCTCCATGATCACGGGATATACGGTCACTGTCGGACGTCATCCGGGTTGCTCCACGGACACCCAATCGTGCAGCGTCAGTGGGCTCATCAACGGAAGGTCGTATTTCATCTATGTCCGGGCTTCTAATTCGGTCGGGACAGGAAAGGCCGCTCGGGCCGGACTTGTCGCAGGACAGTCGCCGGACTGTTCCAACTTCACCCCTGGAGCGAATCTTCAGTACTGCAAGCTCAAGGGCGACGACCTGGCGGGCGACGACCTGGCAGGAGCGAATTTCTATGGTGCCAACCTGTCTGATGTCGACCTGGTCGGCGCCGACTTGGCGAACGTCACCCTCACGAGCGCAAACATCAATTACATCAATCTGACCGATACTGATCTCAGTGGTGCGGTCTTCGATACGGAAGACCCGTCACTCTCGGACTACATCATCTCCGGTGGGATTACGGGCACACCTTCGGTCTTTCCTTCCTGGCTTCAATCTCGTCGACGGTTACCTGGTCGGGCCGGTGGCCAACCTCAACGGTGCCCAACTCTCCGCAGCTGAGCTTCCCGGTCAGGATCTCCTCGATGCCAATTTCAGTGATGCCGACTTGGCGACGGCGAACCTGTCGAACGCCAATCTGACGGGTGCAAATCTGGACGGCGCCGATACCTCCGGCGCCACCTTTACCGGTGCCACCTGGTCCAACACCACCTGCCCGGATGGCACCAACAGCAACAACGACGCCGACACCTGCGTCAACAACCTGGGCTGACCTCGCTGATCTCGAGGGAGGTTCCCGACGGCTCACGAGGTAGCGCCGTGACCTTCTGCACCACTCCGGACGACGGGAAGGTGGAGCTGCACGCCGTCGCACCATTTGAAGGCGGGACTTGCACGCCCGGGGTCACGTCCGCTGAGGTAGCGTGATGGCAATCCAAAAGCTTCGGTGAATAACCCGACGACCGATAGGCGTTCAAGGGTGCCGTCGCCGGGAAGTGGCGCAGCTTGGTTAGCGTGCCTGCTTTGGGAGCAGGAGGTCGCGGGTTCAAATCCCGCCTTCCCGACCGACCAACCGACAATCCAACAACGACGGATCGCAGCCACCAAAGCGCCCGCAAGTGCCGTGAACCGTTGACATCGCCGTGACCCACGGTCGGGAGCGAGCGTCATCGCTGCGGTCGACAGTTCGCCACACATCGAAAGACTGACCCCGGCCATGCCGTCTCTCGGCCCGGTGCGGATGACGTCCGCGGCGAGCGGCCACCGCCGTTTCATCATTGCGTCAGTGCCGTGTTGCAGACCGACGGATCGGGTATTGCTGGTGCACCGGGGCCCGGCAGCTCGTGGGCTCCCGATACATGGGATCTTCCCGGAGGTCACGTCGAGGGCGGAGAGCTCGAAGCGGAGGCGTTGATCCGCGAGGCGCGTGAGGAGCTCGGCATCGAGACCAGAGCGAGAGCATCGCGCCTATCGGCCGGCTCCGGGGATCGGACTTCGACGTCGCCTTCTTCCACGTGCGCGTCATGGACGGGAACGCCCTATCAACGCGGCGCCCGATGAGCACAGCGAGCTGGCGTGGGTGTCGGCGGTCGAGCTTGCCCAGATGATGCTGGCCGACCCCGACATCGTCCCGATCGTCCATGCCCCTGCTTGGTCGAGGGCCCTCGGAGGCACGGCACCCGTCGCCCCGGAGGGGTCAGGCGCTCAGCAGGGAGAGAGGGTCGAGCTGCGGACCTCAGCTGGTCGGCCGGCGTACGGCCGGCGAGAACAGGTGGCCCTGGGCGTAGTCGCATCCGAACGATCGCAGCGCCTCGAGCTGGGCGACGGTCTCGACCCCTTCGGCCACCACCTGCAGGCCGAGCGTAGTGGGCAAGGTCGACGACGGTGGCGACGATCCGGTCGGCTTGCGGCGATCGACGAAGCGCGGCCACGAACATCTGGTCGACCTTGAGGACGTCGAGCGGGAACCGCTGCAGGTGGCTGAGCGACGAGTAACCGGTGCCGAAGTCATCGATGGCCAGCTGTACTCCGAGGTCCTTCGAGCGCGCCCATCACGGCCAGTGCGGCCGATGCGTCGCGCACCAGGGCGCTCTCGGTGATCTCGAGGGTCAGGCACTCGGGGGGAGTCCGGTGCGGGCCAGGACGTCGCCCACGGTGCGGACGAGCCGCGGATCATCGATCTGCAGCGCCGAGAGATTGACGTCCACCGAGCGCCCGGTAAGGGGTCGGTGGCGCTCGTCCCACGAGCGCAGCTGCGCACAGGCCTGGTCGATGACCCAGGCTCCGATGGGCAGGATGAGCCCGCTCTCCTCGGCCACGGGGATGAAGCGGCTCGGGCGCGAGCAGACCTTGAGCCGGGTGGTGCCAACGGATCAAGGCCTCGGCGCCGGTCGGGACCATGCCCTCGAGCTCGACGACCGGCTGGTAGTGAAGCACGAGCTCGTCGCGCTCGAGCGCTCGATGCAGGGCGTGCTCCGTGGCCATCCGGTCGACGGCCCGCAACCGGATGCCTTCGCCGAACAGCTCCACGCCGGCCCCGCCTCTCCCCTTGGCCTCGTACATCGCCGCCTCGGCATTGGCCAGCAGGGTGGCGGCGGCGGACCACCCCGAAGGTGTTGAGGGCGACGCCGACAGTCGCCTCGACGAAGACCTCGGTGCCGTCGACGACGAACGGCTCGGCCAGTGCCCCGCGGGCCCGCTCGATGAACGCCGTGGCCTCGCGTTGGGCCTCGCCGGCCGGGGCCACGAAAAGAGCGAGGAATGCGTCGCCCCCGCAGCCGGGCGAGGAGCTCGCTGGCCTCGCCGATCCGCCGCAGGCGGCCGGCCACCATGGCGAGGACGGCATCTCCTGCGGAGCTGCCCCACGCATGGTTGATCGATTTGAAGCGGTCGAGGTCGAGAAGCACGACGGCCACGGATCCCGGCTCGGCGTCGCGGTCGATGACTCGGGTCAGATGTTCCTCGAACTGCTCGCGGGTCGGCAACCCGGTCAACGGGGTCGGCCGACCGGTCCGAGCCGAAGCGACCGGGCGGCACCAGGTCGCCGCGACTCGAGGGCCGGCGCGAGGAAGGCCGCCACCCGTTCCTCTGACCTCGTCCTTCGCCGGGTCCAGTGGGAAGACACGGGCCTCGACGGCGATCCGTTGGCCGGTCCCGCTCAGCAAGCTCGAAGATCGCGAGCACGCGCCTCTCTCGATGACCCGTCGGCGGCCAGCGAGAACACATGGGCCGTCCCGTCGAAACCGACGAGACCGCCCGAGAGCACGGTCTCGTCCACCCGCTGGCCCACGACCTCGTCCCGCCGCCATCCGAAGGCCGATTCAGCCTGCGGGTTCCACTCGGTGACGATGCCCGCCGCATCTACCTCGATGAACGCCTCGGGGCAGAAGGCCACATCCGAGCCACCTGTTCACGACCCGGCGTTCGCGTGCGCTGTGGAGCCGGTCCCGACCGTTTGCTCACTGTTTCGCCGCCGACGCCACTCGGGAAGGGCCGCCCACCATCTCTCGGCGACCGTGGACGCTCCCCCGACACGGATCGTCCCTGCTTGGACCAGCCGGGACTCCGTCATTGCAACGTCATGGTAGGCAGTCACCGGGCGGTGAACAAGGATCCTGCCTCGCCGACCGACGGTGTCATCGATCGAAGGCCACGTGCGGAGCGCGTCGGGGACTGAGCGTGCTCGTCAGCCCTGCCCTCCGAGCTACCGTGCCCCCGGATGGTGGTCGTCACCGGGACGCGTCAGAAGGCCGCCTGGGACGAGAAGGTCCTTCCTCCGGTTGAGCAGGTTCGTCCTGGTTTGTGGTCGATCCCTGTTCCCATCCCCAATAATCCGTTGCGCTACGTGCTCGTCTACGCCTTCGAGCTCGATGACGGCGGGGTGGCGTTGGTCGATGCAGGGTGGAACACCGACGCCGCCTTCCAGTCCCTCTCCGACGGTCTGGCCACTGCCGGCGGCAGCATCAGCGACGTGCAGGCCGTCCTCGTCACTCACATCCATCCTGACCATTACGGTCTGGCCGGAAGAGTCAGAGAGGCATCAGGGGCCTGGATCGGCCTCCACCCGGCTGACGCCGTCATGCTCGAGTCCCGCTACGGGAACACCGACCAATTGGTGGAGGACATGGAGCGCCTGATGATCGACGCCGGGGTGCCAGAGGACAAGCTGCCCGACCTCACGCTGGCCTCGATGTTCCTCAAGTCGATGGTGACCATGGCCGTGCCCGACGTCCTCTTCGATGACGGTGGCGACGTCCGACTACCGGGATGGACGCTGCGGACCATTTGGACGCCGGGCCACTCGCCCGGCCACACCTGCTTCTACAGCGAGGATCGGCAGCTGCTGCTCTCGGGTGATCACATCTTGCCCCGGATCACCCCGAACATCGCCGTGCACGCTCAGCAGTTTGCCAATCCGCTCGGCGACTATCTCGATTCGCTGCTCAAGGTCCAGAACCTGAGAACCGAGGAGGTGCTGCCGGCCCACGAGTACCGCTTCTCCGATCTAAAAAGCCGGGTCGACGGGATCATCACCCATCATGCCAATCGCCTCGAGGCGATCGAGCAAGTGTTGCGACGACCACCCAGGCTCGACGGCCTGGGACATCACACTTCGTTTGCACTGGTCGCGGCCATGGGATGAGATCGAATCCTTCATGCAACGGCAAGCGAACGGCGAGACACTGGCCCACCTCGTCGTGCTCGAGCTGGAGGATCGGATCCGCCGCGAGGGATCACTGCCTGCCCGCTACTACGTGGCCGAGGACTGACCGCTCCCGAAACGACGTCGTTCGCGTCGGTGTAGCCACCACCACGTGCCCACGGCAACCAAGGCCACGGCCGCCACCACGACCGCTGACCAGAGGCCAACCGACTCCAGGATCCGGCCGAAGGAAACACCGACGATGTAGCCGAGGAGGGTGTAGCCGACCCCCCAAACGATCCCACCCAATGCGTTGTAGAAGAGGAACGTGCGGTAGCGCACGCCGCTCATGCCGGCCAGACCGGGGATCACCGCTCGGGCGAAGGCAAGGAAGCGGCCCAGGAAGACCGCCGGGCCTCCATAGCGCTCCAGCATGGCCATGGTTCGATCGACGCTGCCGACGCCCCTTGAGCGGCCGCCGGGCCAGCAGCCACGGACCGGCGAGCCTCCCCAGCTCGTAGCCGACCGAATCGCCGACGATGGCGGAGACCACCACCACCGCCATCATGAGCTCGAGGTCAACTCGTCCGAGCCCGGCAAGGACGCCACCGGCCACCACCGCCGTCTCGCCGGGAACGACGAATCCGACCATGAGGGCCGCTTCGGCAAAGGTCAACGCACCGACGAGGGCATAGGCCGGCAGCCCCCGGAAGTGGAGCAGCCAACCTTCGATTCCGCTTGGGTGCGACCCGGACGCCACCAACAGTGAGCCGAGGTCGACGGCACCGACCAGGGCCGTCAACGCCGGGTCATCGGGTCATCGGGTCATCGGGTCATCGTCACACCGGCCCACGTGCGGCGACGGCATGCCGGGCACCGCATCCAATGGTCGAATCGCC
The DNA here is from genome assembly GCA_963774915.1 of uncultured Acidimicrobiaceae bacterium. Classification (GTDB taxonomy): domain Bacteria; phylum Actinomycetota; class Acidimicrobiia; order Acidimicrobiales; family RAAP-2; genus CAVSNH01. The sequence goes on from CAVZGR010000003.1 coordinate 99,290, forward strand.
GGAGAGGTACGAAGGCAGTGAACGGCAGTGTGCAGAGCGACGAGCTCGAGCAGACCGACGGCAGTCACCGAGGCACAGGACGAGCAGCGAACCGCGAAAACGCCCCGCCCGGTCCCGCTCTTCGCCTCGACCACCCGTTGGCGATCGCCGAGGTCGGCAGGATCCTGAGGGGTCCCGGCCGCCACCACCGTTGTCGAACGACGGCTCCCGTCCGTCGACGTGTAGAGGGCTCGCTTGCCCGTGGTGCTCGTCCTGGCCTCGGCGCCTCGATCCGGGACGAAGGACCATCGGCGGGTCACGGCGGGGGGATCCGGCTCCTCGATGGGAAACCAGAACAGAGCCCGCTTTCCGAGCGGATCCGGCGAGTCCTTCCGTCCGGCCACTAGGGAAGCGTGCCGACGACCACGTCCGGCTCGAGAAGGGCGCCCGCCAGCGCACGGTAGGCGACGGCACCGGGCGAGTCCGGTGCGTGCTGGAGGATCGACTTGCCTCGAGCTGGTGCCTCGGCGAAACGGATGGACTTACGGACCGGCGGATGCAGGACAGGGATCCCGTAGCGAGACTCGACTTCCTCGATGATGTGCCGGGAATGCCGAGTGCGGTCGTCGTACATGGTGGCCACGATCCCCCGCACCTGCAGCTGCGCATTGGCGAAGGCGCGGACGTCCTCGATGGTCTCGAGCAACTGTCCGACACCCCGGTGGGAGAGCGCCTCGCACTGCAGCGGGATGATCACCGCGTCGGCCGCGGTCAGCCCGTTGATGGTGAGGATCCCGAGGGACGGAGGGCAGTCAATGAGGACGAGGTCGTAGTCGGACCGCACGGGCTCGAGGGCCCGTTGCAGCACGTGTTCCCTGCCCGTCCTCGTCAGCAGGTGCACCTCTGAGCCGGCGAGGTCGATGGTGGCCGGCACGAGGTCGAGGCCGGCGACGCCGGGAACGGCCCGAGTTACCTCGGCGATGCCGTCGCGGCGTACGAAGACGTCGTGGAGCGACCGACCCAGCGCGTCAGGGTCGAAGCCGAGCGAGAACGTCAAGCACGCCTGGGGATCGAGGTCGACCAGCAGGGTGCGGCGCCCGAGCTCGGCGAAGGCCACTCCGAGGGAATGGACCGTGGTCGTCTTGGCCACGCCACCCTTCTGGTTGGCTACGGCCAGGACCTCGGTCATGCCGGGAGTCTACGCAAGTCCCCGGGAGCCGCCCCCGGGTCAGAAACCGGCCATCCCCACCACCGGCGCATTGAGTTGGATGCCACCGGTCGACCCGTAGAAGAGGGCGCCAAAGGAGAAGATGCCGCCGTCGGAGGCCACCAATCGGTAGCCGCTCCCGTTGTTCGTCTCGGCCATCCCGACGATGGGCCGATTGAGGTGCTGGCCACCCATCGACCCGTAGAAGGGCGCGCCACCATAGGAGAAGACACCTCCGTCGGAGGCGACCAGCCAGTACCCGCCGGTGTTGGTGTCGGTGACGGTGGCCACGATGGGTGCATTGAGGTGCTGCCCGCCGGTCGAGCCGAAGAAGAGGGCGTCACCGAAGCTGAAGATGCCGCCGTCGGAGGCCACCAGCCGGTAGCCGAGGCCGTCGGCTGACGCAGCCATCCCCACGATGGGTTTATTGAGGCGCTGACCGCCCATCGATCCGTAGAAGCCGGCGTCGCCGAAGGCGAAGATGCCGCCGTCGGAGGCCACCAGCCAATAGCCGCGGCCGTCGGGGGTAGCGGCCATGCCCACGATGGGGGCGTTCAGGTGCGTGCCGCCCATCGATCCGTAGAACTGGGCTCCCCCGTAGGAGAAGATGCCGCCGTCCGACGCCACTTCCCAGTAGCCGCCGGTAACCGGGGCCATGGTCATGGCCACGATGGGAGCGTTCAAGCGCATACCCCCGGTCGAGCCGCAGAAGGGCATGCCATTGACGGGGAAGGAGAAGATGCCGCCGTCCGCTGCCACCAAGTTGTAACCGGTGAGGGCGGCCGATGGCACCTGGCACCCGGGCACCGAGCCCCGAGGGGTGGTGCCGCCGGCGTTCCCGGTCAGCTGGGGGTCGTGATGGAACATGGGCCACGCCGAGCCGCTGACGGCGAGGGCCCCGTTCGAGCCGGTGATCTCGAAGTGGACGATCTCCCCGACACCGTTCGGGCTCTGGTTGGAGGCCGTGTAGCCGGCCAAGGTGATGCCGACGGTGTTGTTGGGATCATCGGTCACGAGCGGGGCGTTCTGGAGGCCCACCAGCGGGGCGGTCCCTGTCGGGGTCAGGTCGCCGATCTCGTCGCACGAGCCGTTGAAGATCCGCACCGAGACACCGGGGGCGCCGATGGTGGGGACGAGAATGTCGTTGCCGGTGCCCTGCAGATCAGCGGTGACCACCGAGCCGATGACCCGGCCGATGTCCGGGGCCTCGCACAACGTCTGACCGGTTACGCCGTCGAGCACATAGAGCGAGCCCGATTGGCCGTTGCCTTGGTCGGTTCCTTCAATGACCTGCAATTGACCGTTGTTGAGCACGTCCGACAGAGCCGGCGAGGAGTAGGTGCTCCCATCGAGCAGGGCCGACCATTGCAAGTTGCAGTGAGTGTCATAGGCCTTCACGGTGTCGGTGTCCGAGGCCCCGGGAAAGAAGAGTCCCGTGCCGACGACCTCACCGGTGGCCCCCCCGTAAAGGAAGCCCCCCACGGCCGGTGAGGAGTCGACGACCTGGTTGGTGTTGGCTCGACAGATCTGATTGCCCGATTGGCTCAGGATCCGGAGATGCCCACCGTTCGAGTAGGTCTGGCCGGCGCCGTAGCCGCCGCTCTGGTCACCACCGACGATGATCTCGTTTTGACCGGTGCCGTACAGATCAGCCAGGGCGGCCGTCGAGTGCGTGCTGTCGGTGTTGAGGAACGGCCAACCGGTGAGTGGGGAGCCGGTCGCGGCATTGCGGGCATAGGAGACCTGGCCTAACGAACCGGCGAAGGCTGCCGTCTGCCCCTGTAGTTGGCCGATCGAGATGCCCGCCTCCACGCCGAAGGACGGTGACGAGTCGCTCGCCGGATTGACTGGGGCGGCGAACCATTCGTTCTGGCCGGATGGTCCATAGGCCTGGTACCCCCCGGTGTTCGGGTCCGCGTCGTTGCCCGAACCGACCAGGATGCTGCTGGCCTGGCCGCCAGCATTGACCACGGACGGGGTCGAGTCGATGGGGCCGCTCCCATTGGTGGTCGGCCACCCGGAAATGGTGTCGCCACTGGCCAGGGCGTAGGCATAGAGGTACCCACGACGATCGCCGACCACGACCGCCGGCGTGCCACCGATGTCAGCGGGCACCGGCGACGAGAGAGCGATGGGCTGGCCGACATCGGGGAGGGCGTCTTTGCTCCACGTCTGGACGGCTCCGGCTAACTGTCCGACGACACTCGGGCGGGCCCACCCGGCCAGCGATGTCGACCGTATGGAATCTGCCCCCGATGCTGCCTGTCCTCGGGAAGGCACGGACGGCCGAGCGCTGGCATCGGCCCTCGTGGTGAAGGGTCCGATGGTCAGCAGGGAGACGACGAGGACAGCGATCAGGAGCGTGAGCGCGCCAGGTGACCAGGTGTGTCGAGGTGTTGCCGCCGGTCGAGGCTGCCACCGTCGGAGGGGGGGTCGGCTGGGCTCGATTCGGGTCAGGTTAGAGGCGGCGGGCGCACAGTTGGAATCGCCCCTCGGATATCGAGATCGCACGCACGGACCGGTGGACGTTGGGCCGCCGGCTCTCACGGCGGCCGTCCGCCCGAGCCGGGAGCAGATCGGACAACCAACCGGGCATAGAGTCGCCGAGGATGGCGGTCATGTCACTTGACGCGGAGGCGATCGAGGCAGCAGGCGTCCGCCTGCAGCCCGTCGTCCGCCGTACTCCCCTCGAGTCGAGCCCACGTCTCAGCGAGCTGGTGGGCAGGCCCGTCTTCCTCAAGCGGGAGGACATCCAGATCGGGCGCTCGTACAAGGTCCGAGGGGCGTACAACATGATGTCGTCGCTCACGACCGTGGAGCGATCCGTCGGGGTCGTCTGCGCCAGTGCCGGGAACCACGCCCAAGGCGTGGCGTTCAGCTGCGCCACCCTCGGCATCCATGGCCGCGTGTTCCTCCCCACGACGACCTCGCGGCAGAAGCGGGAGCGCATCCGGGCCATCGGTGGATCGTGGGTCGAACCGGTGATCGGCGGGAGCACCTATGACGAGGCCGCTGCCGCCGCGGTCGCTGATGCCGCCCGCCGGGGGGCCGTCTACGTCCATCCCTTCGACGATCCCCGCATCATCGCCGGGCAGGGCACCGTGGGCCTCGAACTGACCCGTCAATTTGGAGATGGCCTGGCCAGCGTGATCGTTCCCATCGGCGGCGGCGGCCTCGCTGCCGGCGTCGCCCTCTGGATGAACGCGGGTGCTCCGGAGACACAACTCATCGGCGTGGAGCCGGTCGGGGCGGCGAGCATGACGGCCGCCCTGGCCGCCGGCCATCCGGTGACGCTCCAAGAGATGGACACGTTCGTGGATGGCGCCGCCGTTGCCCACGTGGGCGATCTCACCTTCCCTCTCGTTCGCGATCTGGTGGGCGAAGTCGTGACCATGGCCGAGGGTGCGGTCTGCACCGAGATGCTCGATCTGTACCAATCCGAAGGCATCATCGCCGAACCGGCCGGTGCCCTGGCGAGCGCCGCCGCCCGCCAACTCGCGACCCGCCTGCCGGACGGTCCCGTCGTGTGCGTGGTGTCGGGGGGCAACAACGATGTCAGCCGCTACGCCGAGGTGGTCGAGCGTTCACTGCTGCACGAGGGTCTCCGGCACTACTTCCTCGTCACCTTCCGCCAGGAGCCCGGTGCGTTGCGCACATTCCTCGAGGAGATCCTCGTCGAGGGGGAGGACATCGTGCTTTTCGAGTACGTGAAGAAGAACAACCGAGAGACAGGTCCGGCTCTCGTGGGTATCGAGCTCGAACGGGCCAACACGCTCGACGCGCTCCTGGCCCGCATCGAGGCCAGCCCCTTGCAGGTGGAACGAGTACCCCCAGGATCGCCGATGTTCTCCTTCCTGCTCTGAGACGTGGCCCCGGTACCCAGCCACAGCGACGCCGACTGCGTAGCGAAGGCTCCGGAGAGTCGACTCCTTCGCTCCCCACCGCCCGAGCCGGCCCGACATGCGAACCGGTACCGACGAGAACCGTTGAAGGACCGACCTGGGTGGGAGGTCATCAGCGCGAGCACCGTCATCTGGGGACGTAGCAATCGCAATTTGAAGATGACCACTGATCCAAAGCGCTCACCGAGAGAGCCACTCGAGACACGCGGATCCTGACACCAGCCCGTCGATAAGAGAGGACCCCAAAATGGAGATCACCAACAGCCGAGCCGTCGTCGTCGGCGGCGCATCGGGTATGGCAAAGGCCACGGGACAATTGCTGCGGGACCGTGGCGCAACGGTGGCCATTCTGGATATGCCCTCGTCAACCGGCAGCGAGGTGGCAGCCGAGATGGGTGGCGGTACGACCTTTCATCCCTGCGACATCACCGATTTCGACGGGACGGAGGCGGCGCTCTCAGCGGCGGTGGCAGCTCTCGGCGGACTCGACATCGCCGTCAATGTCGCCGGAGGAGGGATCGCCAAGAAGACACTGTCCAAGTCCGGCCCTCACCCGCTCGACGACTTCCGGCGTGTGGTCGATCTCAATTTGATAGCCACCTTCAATCTGGACCGACTCGAAGCCGCGGTCATGGCCGACAACGAGCCGACCGACCATGAGCGCGGCGTGATCATCAACACGTCGTCCATCGCCGCCTTCGAGGGTCAGATCGGCCAGGTGGCTTATGCCGCAGCCAAGGCCGGCATCGCCGGGATGACCTTCACGATGGCCCGTGATCTCGGTTTCTACGGTGTCCGAGTCAATGCCATCGCCCCCAGCCTCTTCCTCACCGGGATCACTTCGGGTATCAGCGAGGAGTACTCGTCGAAGCTCACGGCGGATGCTGCCTTCCCCCAACGAATGGGACGACCCGAGGAGTACGCCCGTCTCGTGGCCGCCATCGTGGAGAACCCGATGCTCAACGGCGGGACCATCCGGCTCGACGCCGGTCAGCGCTTCGCCCCGCGCTCGAGGCTCCTCCCGACTGGAGTACGACCCGATCGCAGGCGCCATACCCATCACCTGCGGGTGACGCGCATCGACCCCCGGCCTCTGCCGGGGGTCGATGCGCGGGCGGCGGCTGTCGGATGGACCGATCTGACCGGAAGTCGCGGGCCCGACGACCTGATCGGTCAAGCCTCGGCACCGGCGGCCTTCGGGGGTGGCGCCCCCTTGGGCCCGGTACCTCCAGAAGGACCCGGTCCGTGACCGGCCCCGGTCGGTGGCTCACCGATATGGACGGTCGTCGCCGTCACCGTGCCGTCCTTCGAAGACCCCACCACGGCCACGTGCTCGCCGACGGTCACATTGGCCAGTGACGCGTCGGCCACTCCCCTGTCCTGATAGGTGGTGGCCGAGGTGACATCGACCGTCGAGGTCCCGCCCTGTGAGGTCGAAATGACGAAGCTGTCGGAGCCGACTGATCGCACCGTTCCGACCGCGGACGGTGGTGTGCAACCCCCGGGCATCCCGCCCGATGTTGAGGGACCTGTTGAGCTCGTTGAACCCACGGGACTCGTCGAGTTCGTCGTGGCGGCGCCCGCGTCCACCGCAGATGCCAACAACCCACCCCCCAGAGCCAACCCAGCTGCAGCGGCGAGTGCGGCAGTCGTCACCCGAACGCCTCGGCGTCGTTTCCCCCCGTCGGTCAGCGGCTGCTGACCCGGCATCCGTGACAGTCGTGTTTCGATTGTCCGACACATCCGAGATGTACCAATCGTTGCTCATGTCGTGCTCCTTTCCACTGTGATGCTCATCACCACAGGGAGAGCAGCCTCGATCACGCGCCTTGAACACGGCTGTGAGAACCGAGAAATCTTCGTAAGACTGTCGATGCCGAGTTCGGCCAGGCGGCGTTGACCCCGACAGTTGTCGGATGGCGCGGATGAGTTGAAGCCTCGCACCCAACGTGTGACGCCTCGAAACCTATTCGGGCATCAGGCCTCCAGAATGCGCTCTCAGCCGCCTCTGAGACGTAGCTCGATAGGACCCAGGGTGAAGTGACCCGCGGTGTTCAAAGCAATGGGTGGGTCACTGAGGAAGGGAGGACGCATAGTCACTGTAAAGCACCTGGCCGCTGTCATTGGGCGGCAAGATCGCGTTGGCAACGTTGGCAGGAATGGGAGCCCAATGGGCAGGCATGTAGGCCGCAAGTGACGGGTTCAACAAATAGATGAGGATGAAGTTGACAAGCCAAAGAGCCGGGGCCATCGACATCCCCACTTCCGATGTCACGCCCCCCTTGTGGTTGGTTACCAGCTGAGCAGCACCGGATATCTGTTGCGAGATGAAGCCGTAGAGCGTCTCCAACGTATACGGCGACGCGTAGAGGGCTGCCAGGGTGTGTACTGCGCCGTTGGCCTTCATCCACTTCCCCATGTAGCCGCCGGGCGCGATCACTTTGTTCACTTGTCTGGTCGCGGCGTCGGAGTTGGCGACGCTCTCCAGCATTCCGTCCGGGTTCACAAAGAGCCCGTAGCTGGCCAGAACCGATGGCGTCGACTGACCGTCGACGTTGGAGTACAGCGGGCGCCCGACCGTGTTGGTGAGGATCGCGACGCTGTCGTCGACCAATTGCGCGTCATCGGGGTCACCTCCGACTCCCTCACCGCTGGTGAACTCAAGGTATTGCTCGTGAGTGAAGGCGTCCGCCGGGCTCAGCCCAAGGTGCGCGGCAATCTGCTCCGCCATCTGTGGCCCGATTGGCTGGTTCAGTTGACTCGGGTTCGTGATTTCTGTGGGCGCCAAGTATTCGTACTGCGGTGTTCCTGAAAATGGAGCCGTGAACCCGGTGTCGGTACTAGCCGCCGCCACTTGAGGGCTGGCGACCTCGACCCCCACGAAGGACATCAGGCAAACACCGGCCAGTGCAACAGCCATGGTGAGCTTGGACCGGACGATGTTGCCGAAGCGCTGCATGCTTACCCCCCTGTGACGCGGCGGCGGCGATCCTATATCACTGTCTGCAACAGCCAAGGCGGATTGACCGGCAAGAGGGCGCTGTCAATGCGACCAATCATCCTGCGCTCACGGGGGGCGGCCGCAAAGCGACGGTGCGTGAACTGGGTAACGGCGTTGCCGCTTCCTTCTTGAATCTGTGATCGAGTCTTCCCGCCGACATCAACTGCGGAAGCCACACGCGTGGATCGTTTCGAAACCGAGCACCTCGTTCGGTGGCGGTGTTTCCACCTCGAGCAACCCTACGACTCACTGTGTGACTCACGCCTTCCTTGTGGCGGTAGTAGACCGCGACCCTCTTCATCAAAACCCGACACCAACCCAGTCAACAGGTAGCGGCCGTCCCCTCATGGGGGATCTCCGCGGCGTTACTGGATGAAGAGCATGTGGTCGCGTGGACGGATTGGCAGATGGCGAGGTCGCCGTTCACGCAGATCGAAGCAACAAGTCGGCCCGGTTGCCTACGTGGAGGGCCCTGGGCCGGTGCCGAGTGCAACGATCTTCCGCTCCTGGTTCTGGCGCCGCAAGGGGAGGCCATCGTGAAATGGCGGGGCAGCTGTGAAGAAGAAACTGCCTGGTGGCGCCCCCGGCAGGAGTCGAACCCGCAACCTGATGGGTAGAAACCACCTGCTCTATCCAGTTGAGCTACAGGGGCGTGATGGCAGGATACTGTCAGCCTTCGCGCCCGCTTCGGGATGTGCCACACTGTTGGCTCCCTGGTGGCCGTAGCTCAGTTGGCAGAGCGCCGGGTTGTGGTCCCGGAGGTCGCGGGTTCGAGCCCCGTCGGTCACCCTCCCCGGTCGCGAGGGACATGCGTCACCTCTCGACCGTCGTGTGCGTTGGTAGCAAGGCAGGCGACACCACGATGATTACAGCACGCGCCTCTAGCTCAATGGCAGAGCAACGGACTCTTAATCCGCAGGTTCTGGGTTCGAATCCCAGGGGGCGCACCAGGGGGCGCACCACAAGGTGATGTATCGATCCGGCTGATCTTGGTCGGATCGTCTTCGGCTGATCTTTGACCGAGTTCCGGCTGATGCTTGACAGAGTTTCGGCTCATCCTTGACGCCTCGATCCCACTCGACTCCGCTTCCTGCCTTCGCGCCTCTCGCTCAGATCAGTCCACCGCCCCCTCGGGCACGGGCGCTGATTCGACTCCGGCCGGTGCCACGTCGACCTCCACCCCCAGCCGGGGTACGGCCCGGTCCAGCCAAGACGGCATCCACCAGTTGGCCGGACCGAGCAGTTCCATCACCGAGGGGACGAGCACCATCCGGACCAGGGTGGCGTCGATGAGGATGGCCGCGGCCAGGCCGAGGCCGAAGACCTTGAGGACGTGGAGCGAGTCGCCGATCACAAACGAACCGAAGACACAGACCATGATGGCCGCGGCGGCGGTGATCACCCGGGCCGTCTTGGCCAAGCCGTCGGCCACCGACGTCGAGCTATCCCCCGTTCGTCGCCATTCCTCCCGGATGCGTGACAGCAGGAAGACCTCGTAGTCCATGGATAGACCGAACAGGATGGTGAACATCATGAGGGGTATCCACGGGTCGATGGGACTGGTCGAGCCGATGGCGAAGACGCTGCCGAGCCACCCCCACTGGAACACAGCCACGATCACCCCATAGGCGGCGCCGACCGACAGCATGTTGACCACCACGGCCTTGACCGGGATGGCAACCGAGCGGAAGACGGCCATGAGCAAGAGGAAAGCCAGGAGCAGGACGGCACCGATGACCCACACCAGTCGCGACGACAGATAGGCAGAGGCGTCGACCGAGCCCGCCGTCTCACCCCCGACCAGTGCCACCACCCCGGTACCGGCAGTGCTCGCCGGGATGACCCGGTCCCGAAGCGTGTGGACGAGCGACTCGGTCTGGACCGACTGGGGGGACGACGTCGGGAAGGCGACGATCACCGCGTCCTTGCCCGTCGAGCTGAATTGCGCAGGAGAAGCGAACGCGACCCCGGGCGTCGCGGCCAGGTGGCGCTGCAGGTTGGCCACCGTGGCCCCTCCACCCGGCGGCACGGTGGCCGCCACGATCAACGGGCCGTTGAAGCCGGGACCGAATCCCGTGGCCAGGGCGTCGAAGGCTTGTCGGGTGGTGGAGGAGGGAGGGTCATTGCCCGCGTCGGTAAAGGCGAGGCGCATCGAGAAGAACGGGATGGCCAGCAGGACCAGGCAGGCGAGCGCCGCGCCGCCGGCGACGATCGGCCGGCGTTGCACCATCCGGCTCCAGCGGTACCAAAAGCTGTGCGGCGAGGGCTCGGCACTCGCCTGGAGCAGTCCAGGGACGTGCAAGCGGTCGATGGCCCGCCCGGCAAAGCCGAGCATGGCCGGGAGAAGGGTGACGGCGGCGAGCATGACCAGCACGACCGCGGCGATGGCACCGATGGCGAGGCCGCGCATGAAGGGCAACTGGAGGATGAACAGGCCAAGGAGGGAAAGGATGACGGTCGTGCCCGCGAAGACGACCGAGCGTCCCGAGGTGGCGAGGGAGATCGCCGCCGCCGTCACGAGGATCGCGCCCTTCGGCCATTCCCTGGCGGTAGCGGGTCACGATGAAGAGCGCATAGTCGATGCCCACCCCGAGGCCGATCATGGCCATGACCTCGGGGGCGAACGTCGGAGTGGTGACCACATGCGAGAGCAGATCGAGGACGGCGAAGGCCACGGCAATCCCGAAGAGGGCGGCGATGATCGGCAACCCCATGGCCACGACGGAGCCGAAGGCCAACAGCATGATGACGATGGCGGCCAGGATGCCGATCCCCTCGTCCGCCCCCGGTGACCCTGCCGCCACCAGGCCGATGGCCGGTCCTCCGAGCGACACCTTGTAGCCGGGGGCGGCGAACGAATCCGCCACTGCGATGACACGCTTGATGGCACCGGCTGGCAGGCTGCCGGTCTGCTCGTCGAACGCGACCTGGACGTAGGCGATGTGCCCGTCACGCGATATCTGATGTTGGCCGGCCGCAGAGAACGGTGACGCCACTTGCGATACGTGCGCCAGCGGCTCGAGTGCTCGAACCATCCGGGCTGTCCTCGCCTCGACCGCCGGTGCGGTGATCGAGCCGGCAGCCGTGATGACGACCTGGTTCTGGCTCCCCGATTGGCCGGGGAAGGCTTCATCGAGGATCTGCTGAACCGGCTGCGCCCCCCCGTTCAGGTTGTTGGTGAATGCGCTGCCGGTGGCGTGGGCGGCGAAATTGAAGGCCACGAGCCCGACCAGCCAGAGGGCCACCACCCACCACCGATGGTCGTGGCACCAGCCGGCCAAGCGGGCGAGCCCACTCTCCTGTGCCGGTCGACTGGGCGGGTGAGAGGTGCCGGGTGCAGGGCGGAGGACGGTCGAGGTGGCCACCCCGGTGACGTTACCGGTCGTCTCCATCGGGACAACTGACCGTCAGCGTGGGGTCAGGGCCCACCCTCGAGTCGGAAGCCGAGCGTGCACCCTCCGCTGGTCGCACCCGGGATCGCATCCCACCACCAGCCCCCGATATGGCGCACACATTGGTCGGAAGCCGGGGGAAGGCCTGCGTGAGGGTAATAGATCAGGCTCGGTCCACTCGGCTTGGGTCATGAACACGACGGCCCGCGGCAACCCGGTCGGCGGACTGGTCCCGCAGACCTGATCGATCGGACCGAAAGCCGCCACCGTTACCGGAGGGTGGGGCACCTCACAGCCGAGGATCGTCCGCCCGTCGCCGAGGGCGTTGAGGGTCTCGTTGCCACGAACCCTGGTCGAGTCGCAGCTTGGTCGCCACCATGCCACCAGTGAGGGTCCAGGCCACCAGGCCGGCAATGGCGACCAGGATGCCCGCCGTGCACGCCACCCGCAGTCGTCGCGGACATCGGTAGGCGCGCTGCGCGGCCATGGGAATGACGAAGAGCGTGACCACCGACCCGACCCAGAGGACCCCCATGGCGACGTCGTTCGTCCCGGGTCCACTCGCCTCCCACAGGCAGACGAACAGCAGCAAGGGCCAGCCGACGGTGAACCCCACCAGCCAGGCTCGGTCTCGCGATTGACCACGCCGAGCCGCCCGACGGATGTCGTCCAGCGTCGCCACCTTCGATGGCACAAGGAAAAGTATGCCTCTGCTGCTCGCAATCGGCCTGCGACCTTGCTCGGCCCGATCCGGGCGGCACCTGAGCGAACGGTTGATCAGTGGGCGGGCGCCTCGATGGCGTCGGTGGGTCGAGGGGTGATCCCCCAGCTTCCCGACCATCGACCGGCCGGGGGGAGCACGACAAGGTCGGTCCCCGTCCGGAGGGCGTCGGGGGGACAGGTCATCGGCTCGAGGGCGACGGACCGGCGCCGGCTTCGCCTCTGGGAGGGTGTCGCCCGTGTACACCATCACGTAGTTGAACCGTTCATTCAGCCACAGGGTCACCCCGCGCCCGTCCGCAGGGTTGTCGAGGTCGATACATGCCCGACCGGCCCGGTCCCGGGTCAAGCCCGCGTAGGCCGTGTCCAGCCGGGTCGAGCCGATGGGGCGACCGGAACTGAAATCGAAACTGGTGCTCGTGACCGCCGCCATTCCCACCGGAAGTCCGCGCTCGTCGGTCACCAACCGTCGCGAGGCCGGCACCTGGAGACGGGCTTCGTCGACAGACAGCTGTCCCGACGGTGAGGTAGGGATGGAAGCCGAGGCCGAAGGGGAGGTTGCTGTTCCCCAAATTCTCGGCGTCGGCCATCACCGTCAGCCCATCGCGACCCAGCCGGTACTCGAGTCGCCAACCGCAGTGCGAAAACGGATAGCCGGGCGACGGGCGGAGCTCACAGGTCATGGACACGCGATTCTGGGCACGGCCGGACATTCGCCAGGGCACCCATCGCACGAGCCCGTGGATGGCGTTGCGGTGCTCGATCTCGTCGAGGGCGGCCTGGGCGCTCACCTCCTCGAAGGTGTAGCGACCGTCGCCGAGCCGATTGGGCCACGGGGCCAGGACCTGGCCGCGACCGCCGTGGCTCCATTCGTCGGCTTCGAACCCGTCGACAACCGGCTTGCCGGCCACCGTGTAGGCCCGCAGCGTCGCGCCGACCTCGCAGACGATGGCTCGTTGCTCGCCGTGGCCGATCACCCACTGGTCACCGGTCGTCGGCGTGGTCTCAGCGGGCCGGGGCTCGTCGTCTGTTCGTGGAGGCGTCATGGTTCGAACGGGCTCAGCTGGGGCCAGCCGGGGCGCCCGGTATGGTAGGCGACGGCGTCGCAGGGACTCCCCCGGAGTGTTGCACAGGCGTCACGCGCCGCGCCCGGTGGGATCCCCGCGGCCGGCCCATCGGTCTCTATGCGCATCCTCATCACCAACGACGACGGCGTCTTCGCCCCCGGGATCGCCGCCCTGGCACGCGGTCTGTCCGTCGCCCTCGGAGCCGAGCACGAGTTCTTCGTGGTGGCCCCACTCACCGATCACAGCGGAGCCAGCTCCGCCGTGGGACCGCGTCTACGAACGAGAGGCGATCCCCTACGAGACGGTGCAGATCCCCGGGCTGGCCCGCGTCCCGACCTACGGGATCGACGGGACGCCGGCGCTCGCCGTGATCCTGGCCTGCATCGAAGGCTTCGGCCCGCGGCCCGACCTGGTCGTGTCGGGCATCAATCACGGGCTCAACACCGGTCGGTCGGTCCTGCACTCGGGTACGGTCGGCGCCACCCTCACGGCGGCCCAGTTCGGCGTGCGCGGCCTCGCCGTGAGCATCGCCTGGGGCGAAGAGCCGGTGCCGTGGGAATCGCCCGTGGGCCTCGCCGTCGCCTTCGTGCCCTTCATCGCCGGGCTGGCCTCGGCCTCGGTCTTCAACCTCAACGTCCCTGCCCTCCCCGCCGACCAGCTGCAGGGCCTGGCCCACGGCCGCCTCGGGTCGGATCGGCTTGATCCGTGGGGTGCGGCCCGAGCGGACTCCGGAACCCGTCGCCGGTCCGCCCGTCGACCGCACGGCCGGGGTCGTGACGTTGAACCTCAGAGGATCGGGCTCGGCCGCCGAGATGGCCGAGCTCGAGCCCGGCACCGATGCGGCGTTGGTGGCCGACGGCTGGGCATCGCTCACTCCCATCCACGGCGTGGGCGAGGACGTCTCTGACCAGGGTGCGGCCATGCTGTCGGCGGCCTTGGAGGCGCTCGCACCGAGCTGAGGCATTCCTGCGCTGCCCCGTCGGGTCGGCACCGCCGGCCGGCTCTCGGTCGTCAGCCGAACTGCTCGTCGAGCCAGTCGTAGGTGACTTGGGCCAACAGGCGGAGGTTGTCCGACTGCCCGTGAGTCGACGCCCCGTCCTCCGCCCCGAAGACCACGGTTGTGACCGCGCCGGCCGCCCCCGAGGCAAACGCCTGCAGTTGAGCACTCGGCTCGGGCCCCTCGCGGTCACCGGCCAGGGCCAGCACCGGGCATCGGATCGCTCCCAGCATCTCGCCGAGCCGATAGTCACGCATGGCCGTACGCCAGGCGTGGAACGACGGGACACCGAAACGGTGACAGATGGCGGCGATCCCCCATTGCATCTGCCGCGGCATGAGGTCCTCGGGCACGCCGATGACATCCTCCGGTCGGATGTCGCGTGCCATCCGGAAGGTATCGGTCCCCACCCACGCCTCCATGTAACGGCCCATGTCGACCATGGGTGGGTCGACCACGAGGGCCCGCACCCGCAGGTCGGCAGCCGCGGCACGGGCGGCGAAGTACGCGCCGAAGCTGTGGCCGGCCAGGGCCATCCGGTCGGCGTCGACCTCAGACCGCTCGACCAGCGTGTCGATCACCGCGGCCAATGGTGCCTCGTAGTCCGGGCGGAACGTCATGGGCGGTTCGGCTCGCATGCATCCGGGCTGGCCGGGTCCGTCGAAGGCGAAGACGTTCCATCCCCGTTCCGCTCCGGCCGCCCCCATGCGGAAGTAGAGCTCCTCGGCGCTCGAGTCGAACCCTCCGACCACGATCAGTGTGGGCTTGGGCCCGCTTTCGGACGAACCATCGGTTGGTCGACCGGTGGCGAGGTAGCCGGGCAGCCGGCCACCGGCGAAATGGACCTCGAGGCGGCTCGACGGGCGGATCGAGGAGGGCGGCGGCGTCGGCGAAGCACCGTTCGCTCCGGACTCCGATCTGGCCCGGGCTCGTGGTCGTGCCCTCCGAGTAGTACTCGGCCGTGCGGTAGTAGGTAGAAGCCCGCAGTAGATGGTCCCGACCGCTGATGGCATGGCCGGCAGCAAGGCACTCGCGCCCACGCGCCTCGACCCGCTCGGCCAGACGACTGAACTCCGCCACCCAGCTCTTGGGGCTGCCGTCCACGACGGCAGCCGCCGCCGACAGGCACTCGCCCACCGTCGACCCGCCGTAGTCGGCCAGGCCCAAGGCGCGGATCAGCTGGTAGTCGAACTCGTCGTCGCGGAACCCTTCGAGATGGATGGCGCTGCGGACGACATCGGAGTCTTCGAAGGACACGCGGCTCTCCTCGGTCCCGCGGCACAGCCTGTGCTCGTGTACCGGCAATCATTGTGCCCGACCGGGGCCTAGCCTGTGGCATGCGCGTGGCCGCCATCCAGACCACCGCCGGGCCCGACCCTCGGGACAACCTGCAGACCGCGGCCGATCTGGTGCGCGATGCCGCCGACGTCGGGTCGCAGTTGGTCGTGCTGCCGGAGCTCTTCTCGGTGGCCGGCACGCCGGAACACATCCACCGCCACGCCGAAGACATCAATGGCCCCACGGTGGCCTGGGCTGCCGAGTTGGCTGACCAACTGCGGATCCATCTCGTCGCCGGTAGCTTCCCCGAACGCGGCAGTGACGGCCGGGTCTACAACACGAGCTGCCTCCTCGGTCCGACCGGCTCGCTCGACGCCGTTTACCGCAAGGTGCACCTCTTCGACGTGCACATCGGTGACACCGAGGTGCACGAGTCCGGGACCTTTGCCGTCGGCGACAGTGTTGCCGTCGCCCCCATCGCCGTTCCAGCCGACGGGCAACCTGCGGTCGTCAAAGGTTCAGGGGACGCGGCGAGTGCGGAGACGGTCCTCGGGCTCAGCATCTGTTATGACCTTCGCTTCCCCGAGCTCTTCCGCGTCCTCGTCCTGCGCGGCGCGACCGTCGTGGCCGTCCCCTCCGCCTTCACCGTCGGCCACTGGCCCCGCCCACTGGGAGCTCCTGGTGCGGGCGCGGGCCGTCGACAATCAGGTCTTCGTGATTGCTGCCGGTCAGGTCGGACGGCTGCCACCGGGAATGCCCGACTGCCACGGTCACTCGATGATCGTCGATCCGTGGGGCACGGTACTGGCTGAACGACACGAACCCGATCCGGGTGTGGTCACTGCCGACCTCGACTTCGATCGGCTGTCGCGCCGTACGGGCCGAGCTGCCGGTTCTGGCGCACCGCCGACCCGACGCCTACGTTGTGGATAGATGACCCGCGCGAGGGGAGGCGAGGCCGGGTTGCGGCGACCAGATTCGGAGATGCCAGAGAACGAAACGGCGCGCCAGTCGGTGGCGGGCGCGCCCGTGTGCCAAGCCGACGAACGCATCGCACGCCGTTCCTCCTTTCGAAGTCGGCCTTTACGACTCCTACGGCGTTCGCCTCTATTACGAGATCCACGGGCATGGCCCGCGCGTCCTCGTCTTCATGCACGGGATCCTCATGGACTCCAAAATGAACCGACGCCTGGCCGCCGACCTCGCCGCCCTCGGCCACCGCGTCGTGCTGCTCGACCTCCCCGGCCACGGCCTCTCCGAGAAGCCCCGCCGTGCCTCCTACCACCGGATCGACACCTACGGACGCCACGTCGTGGCGTTGCTCGATCACCTCGGCATCGACCAGGCGGTCATCGGCGGCGTCTCGCTCGGCGGCAACGTCAGCCTGATGGTGGCGGCCCAGAACCCACAGCGGGTGAAGGGCCTCATCGTCGAGATGCCCGTCCTCGAATGGGCGCTTCCCGCCGCCGCCCTCACCTTCACTCCGCTACTCCTCGGCGTTCATTTCGCCCGACCCATCCTCGAGCGCACCAGTCGCTTCTTCCGGTGGCTTCCCCGAACGGGCAACGGGCCGGTCGACAGCGTCCTTGACGGCCTGTCCAATCCACCGCGGGAAACAGCCGCCGTGCTGCACGGCATCCTGGCCGGCCCCATCGCCCCCACGGTCGGCCAGCGGGCCTCCATGGACATCCCCGCCCTCGTGATCGGTCATCAGGTCGACCGCATCCACCCCTTCCACGACGCCGAGCAGCTCACGCGGCGACTGCCCCGAGCCGAGCTCCTGCAGGCCCGGTCGATCTTCGAGCTGCGCATGCACCCCGAACGGCTGACCACCGCCATCGACCGCTTCTTGGTCCGGGTCTGGGGCACCGGCCTCGCCGCCTCGCAGCGAGCCGGCTGAGCCCGCTCGCCGAGCCACCCGGACCGACGGGGACCATCTTCAGGAACGAACGGGCGACCACTGGCCCGCCGCTTCAGTCGTCGTCCGGGGGCCGACGCGACCGCTTCTGATCGGACCTGCGGCGCTTTTCCTGTAGCCGGCGCTCGACGGCGGATCGCGACGGACGGGTCGGCGTCCGAGGCCGGGCAACCGACAGGGCGTCAGCCAGGCGATCCCGCAGCCGTTCGACGGCTTCGTCCCGGTTACGGGCCTGGGAGCGCTGACGGCTGGCCACGACGCGCACGACCGGCCCGAACCGCCGGAGCAGACGGGCCCGCTGGCTTGGGCCGAGGGACGGCGAGTGCTCGATGTCGAAGCGCAGCTCAACCCGTGTGTTCACCTTGTTGGCGTGCTGACCCCCGGGCCCACCGCTCGGCGTGAACCGGAAGGTGAGCTCGGAGAGCGGGATGGCGAGCGACCGGTTCACCCGCACCGTGCGGGTCGCGCCGCTCTCCCCCGTCCTTCTTCCTTCGTCCTCCGCTGCGGGCACCCGTCCTTTTCCTTTCCGTTCCCTCCGACGCACCTCCCTGTCCTCTCACCACGCGCCGGCACTCCGTCACAGTCTCCATCCCGTCGGCCCAGAGGCCGTGGACGCCCCCGTCCTACACTCGGTCGGTGCCCGACTCCGACCCGCAATCGGCAACCGCCGACAGCCAGCGATTCCGTGATCAGGTCGTGCTGGTGACCGGATCGTCGTCCGGCATCGGAGCCGCCACGGCCAGGGCCTTCGACCGGGCCGGCGCCACCGTGGTCGTCAACTCGCGTTCCTCGGTGGAGGCCGGAGAGCGCGTGGCCGCCGAGCTGACCGGTGCGAGCTACAAGCAGGCCGACATCGCCCAGGAGTCGGAGGCGAAGGCCCTCGTCGAACACTGTGTCGCGCGCCACGGTCGCCTCGACGTGCTCGTCAACAACGCCGGGACCACGCAGCTCATCCCCCACGGGGACCTCGAGGCGGCCACCCCCGACATCTGGCGGCGCATCCTCGATGTGAACGTGATCGGGACGTGGCAGATGACGGTGGCGGCCGTCCCTCACCTTCGAGCCGGAGGGAGCGGTCAGGTCATCAACGTCTCGTCCGTCGCCGGGCAACGCCCGACGGGTAGCTCGATCCCGTACGCGTGCTCGAAGGCCGCCCTCTCCCACATGACCCGCCTGCTGGCCAACGTGCTCGGGCCCGGCATCCGGGTCAACGGGGTAGCACCGGGGCTCACCGACACTCCCTGGACGCAACAGTGGGAAGGCGTCCGTGAGTACGTGTCGGCGCAAGCACCTCTGCAACGGGCCGCCACACCCGAGGATGTGGCCGAGGTCATCATGGGCCTCGCCCGCTCCGACTACGTCACCGGCGAGGTCGTGCTGGTCGACGGCGGGCTCAGCCTGCGCTGACCTCCCACCGTGCCCGCGGCAGCCGCCAGATACCGTGCGGTTCGGTCGGAAAGCTCGAAAGCACCCGGTCCTCGCTCCAGGTGAGGCCCAAGCGGCTGGCCACCTGTTGCGAGCGCACGTTCTCGGGGAGGATCACGCTGACCAACTCGTCCACGCCGATCACCTCGAAGGCATAGGTGATGGCCCGACCCCCCGCCTCGGTGGCGTAGCCACGGCCCCAGTGATCAGGATGCAAGGCCCAACCGACCTCGAGGCCGGGCCAGTCGGGCGACTCCGGACGGTGCAAGCCCACGCGCCCGATCATGGGCCCACCGTGGATCTCGACCGCCCACTGGCCGGTGCCCCGCAGCTCCCACTGTCCGAGCCAGAGCGCCATCCCACGCCAGGCGTCGGCCCGCGCGGTACGACTCGGGTAGCCGCAGGCTGCGTCGGACCTCCGGCGCGGTCATGACGGCCAGATAGGCGTCGAGGTCAGACTCCGCGAACGGGCGAAGGGTGAGACGATCGCTGGACAACGTCGGACATGCGCCCATGGCGCGAGTCAACCACCGCCGGCGGCCGCCACGCAGGCGAACTGCTTCACCATCGCATTTCAGCGTTACATTTCGGCGTGTGACATCGCTTGGCGGAGCAGAGAGCCAACCCCTCCGACGCGTCTGGTGAGAGACCATTCGACTCGGCGCGCCCGGTCGCTCGAGGTGGCTCCAAGCGCCGTCGTCTCTGTTCGCCGCCAACGAAGCCTTCCGGCCGCGCTGGCCGTCCTTGTTCTCTCGGTCACTCTCACCGCTTGTGGTTCGGGGTCCACCTCGACGTCGTCCACCACCACGGCCAGCTCGACCACGACGACCGTTGGGCCCGTCACTCCTGCCACCGCCGTGCTCGACGGCTACCGGGCCATGTGGGCCGACCTCGTGACGGCGGCCACCACCTCCGACTATCAATCGCCCCTTCTCGCCCAACACGCATCGGGGAGCGCCCTCACCATCTTCGTCCAAGGATTGGCCAGGGATCAGCTGGCCGACATCGTGACCAAAGGACAGCCGGTGCTCGATCCCCGGGTCACCTCGCTCACTCCGGCGGTCGATCCGACCCACGCCACCATCGCCGACTGCTTCGACGACACCCATTGGGTCGAGTACAAGGTCACCGGAGGACTGGCCAAGAACAGTCCCGGAGGCCGTCGGGCCACCACCGCGGTCCTGGCCAAGAAGGATGGTGTCTGGAAGGTCACCCAGATCACCATCGGGAAGACCGGCACCTGTTGAACGCAGGCGGGGCCTAGGACTCCTCGGCGGCCTCGACGCTGTCAGCCAGTTCGAGGTTGGCGTCTCGCCGGGCGATGATGTGGACGTCGATGTCGGCGGCAGCTGCCAGTCTCGAGATCTTGCGGACGGTGGAGCCTCCTCCCATCAGCTCCTGGAACCGGCTGCGCCCGCTCGATCCCACCACGATCTGGGTGACGTGCCCCTGGCGGGCGAACTCGATGAGCGTGTGGGCCGGGTCGTCACCGTGGATCTCGTGCCATTCGGCACCGACGTCGGTGGCGACTTTCCGCACCGCGTCCATCCAACCGTCAGGGGCCTTCCGACTCGACCTGGCCGTCGCCACGGTAACGACTTGGAGATCGCCCTTGACCCGCTTTGCCAGCCTGGACGCCCGTCGAATGATGGCGTCGGTGCCCGGCGCGGTGGTCACCCCTACCAGGATTCGCTCGTGGGTCTCCCACACGCCGTCACGCTGTTGGCGGCGTAGGTATTCGAGGAGCTGGTCCTCGGTTTCGTCGGCGAGATAACGGAGAGAAAGCTCACGCAGCGCGGTCAGATTGTCGACGCGGAAGTAATTCGACAGCGCCTCAGGTACCCGTTCGGGTGGGTAGATATTGCCGTGCACCATGCGGCGCCGGAGTTGTTCAGGGGACGAGTCGACCAGCTCGATCTGGTCCGCCTTGCGGACAACCCAATCGGGAACCCGTTCACGGATAGGTACGTCGATAATTCGCTCCACGGCGTCGGCCAGACTCTCAAGGTGCTGGATATTGACGGTCGTGATGACGTCGATATCTGCATCGAGGAGCTCGATCACATCCTCCCAGCGTTTCTGATGCCGACCTGAGCCCGGGATGTTGGTATGGGCCAGCTCGTCGACGAGGACGATCTGTGGACGCCGTTCGAGAACAGCATCCACGTCCATCTCTGCGAATTTGAGTTCCTCGGTACTCGACGATTCGGCGGCGGACCAGCTCGAAGTCGTCAATCAGCTCTTCGGTGGTCTGCCGACCGTGGCACTCCGCGAAGCCGATGACGACATCAGCCCCTCTTCCTTTGCGACGGCGACCCTCCTCGAGCATGGCGAACGTCTTGCCCACTCCAGGTGCAGCACCGATATAGATGCGGAACCGTCCCGCAGGTTCGACCAATCCGGTGGCCGACAGGTCATCGTCTCCACCGGCGCTCGGAATGGGTGAGGTGGAGCTCATCGGCTTCTGAGCATGCCAATGATCAGCTTCAGCACACCGACTCGGCCGACGGGGCTCTACAGCGTCGCGTCGGTCGATCAGGCGGCTGAGCCGGGCCAGGTCCGTTCTTGAGTGCGGCCCGTCGCTCAGCGTCCGATGTCATCCGAGCTCTTTCGCTCTTCACCGCAGCTTGGCCAGAGCCTGGTTGAGCTGCAAGACGTCGATGTAACTACTCCCCAGAAAACCCAACTGAGCGCTGTTGTTCTCGCGGGCGATCAGTGATCGCAGGGTTGAGGGAGAGAGCCCCGTGGCCTTGGACACCATGGGTATCTGGGCCAGCGCGTCAGCCGCACTGATATCGGGGTCGTAGCCGCTGCCGGAAGTAGTGACCAAGTCGGGAGTCGGATCCACTCCGCGTGCGTGCCAGTAGGCGACCAGTGCCTTGGTGTTCTCCAGCAGCACCATCGAGCGGGGACCCAGACTGGTCCCGCCCGATTCGCCAGAGTTCAAGACTCCGGACTTTCCCGGGATGTTGTTGGCCTCAAGCGGATTGTCTCCCCCGGCGGCCACCGGCTTCAGTGATCCGGCGTAGGGGCCGAGAGCATCGGGCCGACCTTGGAAGACACAACTGCCGAGCGGATGACCAGGGCACTTGGCCTGCGACCAATTCTGCCCGATGAGGGTAGAGCCATTGGCCGTGAGGGAGCCGTTGGCTTGGTGCTTGAAGAAGAGCTGGGAGACACCGGTACCGGCGTAGGCGTAGGCGAAGGTCAGAACAAGGGCTACCACAGCAAGTACCACCGACCGGCGGAGATACACGAGCATCAGTCGGTCTCCATCAGTATGCGTGCAACGCGACGAGGATGAGATCGATGAGCTTGATGAAGATAAACGGCACGATGATGCCGCCTACGCCGTAGATCCAGACGTTCCGCCGCAGGATGGCCGCCGAGCTGGCTGCACGGAATTTGACGCCACGCAGGGCCAGCGGGATGAGCGCCACGATGACCAGTGCATTGAAGATGACCGCAGAGAGCACCGCGCTCTGCGGGCTGTGCAGCTTCATGATGTTGAGTGCATTGAGCTGCGGGTAGGTCGCGACGAAGAGGGCGGGGATGATGGCGAAGTACTTGGCCACATCGTTGGCGATCGAGAAGGTAGTTAGCGAGCCGCGGGTGATGAGGAGCTGCTTGCCGATCTCCACGACATCGATGAGCTTGGTCGGGTTGGAGTCGAGGTCGACCATGTTGCCGGCCTCCTTGGCCGCGGTCGTCCCCGTGTTCATGGCTACGCCCACATCCGCCTGAGCCAGGGCGGGGGCGTCGTTCGTCCCGTCCCCGGTCATAGCCACGAGCTTCCCGCCCTCCTGCTCGGCCTTGATCAGCGCCATCTTGGCCTCGGGGGTGGCCTCGGCTAGGAAGTCGTCGACGCCGGCCTCTTGGGCGATGGCTGCCGCCGTCAACGGGTTGTCACCGGTAATCATCACGGTGCGGATGCCCATCTGGCGCATCTCGTCGAACTTCTCGCGGATGCCCTGCTTGACCACGTCCTTGAGCTCGATGACTCCGAGAATGTCGCCGCCGTCCGCCACCACGAGTGGCGTGGAGCCTTCGCGGGAGATCCGCTCGACGATGGCGTCGAGGCCGTCAGGAATCCGCCCGCCTTGCTCAGTGACCCACCGCTTCACCGAGTCGCTCGCTCCTTTGCGGATCTGGCGTAGGTCCATGTCGAGGCCCGACATGCGGGTCGTGGCCGTGAAGGGGACGAAGGTGTGGTCACCGTCGAGCTGGCGCTCGCGGATGCCGAAACGCTCCTTGGCCAACACCACGATGGACCGGCCCTCCGGGGTCTCGTCAGCCAGCGAAGCGAGCTGCGCGGCGTCGGCCACCTCCTGCTCGGTGTGGGCCCCGACCGGGAAGAAGTCGGAGGCCATCCGGTTGCCGAGGGTGATGGTTCCCGTCTTGTCCAACAACAAAGTCTGCACGTCACCGGCCGCTTCGACAGCCCGGCCGCTCATCGCCAGCACGTTGCGCTGGACCAGGCGGTCCATGCCGGCGATTCCGATGGCCGATAGCAGCGCGCCGATGGTCGTCGGGATGAGGCAGACGAGCAGCGAGACCAGGATGACAACCGAGACGGTGGCACCCGAGTAGATGGCCGAAAGCCTGGAGGGTGACCACCACCGGGAGGAACACGATGGTGAGCACGGCGAGCAGGATGGTGAGGGCGATCTCGTTGGGCGTCTTCTGCCGATTGGCCCCTTCCACAAGGGTGATCATCCGGTCGAGGAACGTCTGGCCGCGCTCGGCCGTTATGCGCACGACGATCCGGTCGGAGAGGACCTTCGTCCCGCCGGTGACGGCCGAACGGTCGCCGCCCGACTCGCGGATGACCGGTGCCGACTCGCCGGTGATGGCCGACTCGTCGACCGAGGCGATCCCCTCGATGATCTCGCCATCGGACGGGATGAGGTCGCCGGCCTCGCATACCACCAGATCGCCTTTGGCCAATGAAGCAGCCGGTACCAGCTCCTCGGTATCACCGACCAGTCGCCGGGCCTCGGTCTCCGATCGCATACGCCGAAGGGTGTCGGCTTGTGCCTTGCCCCGGCCCTCGGCCATGGCCTCGGCGAAGTTGGCGAAGATCACCGTCAGGAACAGCCAGATGGTGATCGACCAAGTGAAGATGCCCGGGTGGGCGATGGCCTCGATGAAAGTGATCACCGTCCCGACGAGCACCACGAACATGACCGGGTTGCGGATCTGCTGCGTCGGATTGAGCTTCTTGAAGGAGTCGATCAATGCCTGCCGCAGGATCGGGCCGTCGAACAGACTGCGCGGCTCGGCAACGCCATGCGCCTGGGTCGGGCCGGCCTCGTCGGCTGGCTCGGTTGGATGGAGGTGACCGTCATCAGAAGAACTTCCCGTGGCTGAGCTGCTCGACGATGGGGCCGAGAGCGACGGCCGGGAAGAAGGTCAGGCCACCGATGATGACGATGACGCCGATGGTGAGGCCGACGAACATCCCGTTGTCCGTGCGGAAGGTGCCGAGTGACTCAGGCACCACGTTCTTGGCCGCCAGCACCCCGCCGAGGGCGATGGCCGGGATGAGGATGCCGTAGCGGCCGATGAGCATGTCGATGCCGCCGATCACGTTGTAGAAGGTGGTGTTGCCGGTGAGGCCGTCAAAAGCCGAACCGTTGTTGTTCCCTTGCGAGGTGAGTCCGTAGAGGATCTCGGTGAACCCGTGCGGGCCGCTGTTCAGGGGACCGGCTCGGCCGGCGTGGATCGACACGGCGATGGCCGTGATGACGAGGACGATGATCGGCATGACCAGGGCCCCCAGGCCGGCGAGTTTGACCTCCTTGGCCTGGATCTTCTTGCCCAGGTATTCCGGGGTTCGCCCGATCATGAGGCCACCGATGAACACGGCGATGATGGCGTAGATCAGGATGGTGTAGAGGCCGCTCCCGGCGCCTCCGGGGGTCACCTCGCCGAGCATCATGCCGGTGAGCAGGCCCATGCCACCGATGGGGGTGAACTGGTCATAGGAGGCGTCGGCCGATCCGGTCGAGGTGTTCGTCGATGCCACCCCGAAAAGGGCGGTCGTGGTGTCGCCGAAGCGCGACCTCCTTGCCCTCGGTGTTGCCGACGTTCGAGTGCACGCCCGCGGCGGCCACCGCCGGGTTCTGCTGGTGCTCGGCGATGCTCGTGTAGCTGACCCAGACCCCGAAGATGATGACCATGGCCGCCAGCAGGGCGGCATGCCATGGCGGACGCTGCCGACCATCTTGCCGAACGTGTAGGTGAGGGCGAAGGGAATGGCGAGCAGCAGGTAGATCGAGAGCCAGTTGGTAAGCCCGGTCGGGTTCTCGAAGGTGGTGGCCGAGTTGGCGTTGAGGAAGCCACCCCCGTTGTTGCCCGAGCTGCTTGATGGACTCCATGAAGCCGATAGGGCCACGGGGGATGACCTGAATCACCCCGTTCAGGAAGTCGTGGATGGTGATGGTCCCGGCCAGGGTCTGCACCGCACCTTGTCCGACGAAGACGATGCCGAAGACGAAGGCAGATGGGGATCACGATGTAGATGAGCCCTCGGAGTATGTCGACCCAGAAGTTGCCGATCGTCGGTGAATTCCGCCGGGAGAAGCCGCGGGCCATGGCGATGGCCGCGCACGATGCCGATCACCGGGCTGAGGAACTGCTGGAAGGTCAGCGCGCCGATCTGCGAGAAGTACGACATGGTCGTCTCGCCGCCGTAGTTCTGCCAGTTGGTGTTGGTGAGGAACGACGCCGCGGTGTTGAAGCTGAGCGCCTGGCCGACGGCGTCGAGGTGCTGCGGATTGAGGGGAAGTGACCCTTGGGTGCGGATGATGAGGTAGGTGATCCCCATGGCCACGCGCCGAGAAGACGACGAGCGATCCGGCGTAGCGCTTCCAGTTCTGCTCCTGCTCTGGGCTCGTCCCGAGCGTCCGGTAGATCGGTCGCTCGATCCACCCGAGGAAATGCACCCGACCGTCGAAGACGGCGGCCATGTAGGAGCCCGAGGTATCGCCAGGTCAGTGCCAGGGCGATGACCAGGGTGATGATCGTCCAGGTAAAGCCCACCTCAGAACTTCTCGGGCTTGAACATGGCGAAGCCGAGGTAGAGGAACATGAAGATGGCCACCCCGAGCAGGATGCCCTGGGTCCGGCTCATACCCGATCGAGGGCCCAGATGAGGCCGAGCATCACCACGACGAAGGCGAGGATGCCGAGCACAGCGAGGAAATCAGCCATAGACTCGAGCATCGAGACCTCGGCCCTCAAATTGGTCTGAACGGTGCTCGAGAAGCCCTGAATAAATCCTGAACGCCCGCCGACCGCGCTGTCCGCGGCCGATTCCGGCGACAATGGAGCGTGCAGCGGCGCATCGATCGGATCGGTCCTCGGGGTGGCCACCTCGCTGGTGCTGGCCGCTGCCATGCTGCCCTTCCGACCCCAGCTGAGCTCGGCCACGCCGCCCTCGTCATGGTGGTCCCTGTCGTCGTCGGCGTGGCCATCGGCGGGTTCATGGCCGGGGTGGTGAGCGTGGGAGCCGGCTTCCTGGTCGAGGACATCGTCTTCACCCCGCCCCTATGGCCACCTGCAGGTCGCCTCGGGCCAAGGAGTGGGTGGCGTTGGTCGTCTACGTCGCCGTCATGATGCTCGTGGCCCGCCTGGTGGCCAGCCTCGATGTGAGCCGGGCCGACGCCCAGCGTCGGGCCCGCGACGCCCGCCGGCTGCTCGAGCTCTCCGAGCTGGTGGTCGAGGAGCCCATCGGTGGAGGAACTGCTGCGCACCATCGTGGAGGCGCTGCGCACCGAGTTCGACGTCTCCGGCGTGTCGTTGCTCGTGGCCGACGGGGACCACTTGGTCGTGGCCGCCAGCGCCGGGGCAGCGCTGACCGCCGACGAGCTGCGCCGGCTCGATCCCGTGGCCGGGATGCCGGTGAGCGTGGGCACGGGCCGGGCGGAGCCGGACGAGCTCCGCGCCGTGGCGCTGTCGTCGTCCGAGCGACCCGGTCGGATTCTTGGCGCTGCGAGGGATCCCCCCTTCGGACAGCGACCGTGAGCTGCTCCGGGCGTTCGCCAACCATGCCGCCTTGGCCATCGAACGCGCGCAGCTCCGGGAGCAGGCCTTGCGCTCCGAGGTGCTCGAGGAGGTGGACGGCTTTCGTCATGCCCTCATGGGCTCCGTCTCCCACGACCTGCGCACCCCGCTGGCCACGATGAAGGTGGCGTCGTCGACGCTTTGTGACCCCGGCAGCCTCCTCGACGAGGACGAGCGGCACGAGCTCCACGCGCTCATCGACGAGGAGACAGACCGATTGTCCCGGTTGGTCTCGGGGTTGCTCGACCTCAACCGGTTCGACGCCGGGGTGCTCGAGATCAGCCGGGAGCCGACAGCCGTTCGTGCACTGGTCGAACGGGGCGATCGACGCCCTCCGCGCCAGCCTCGACGGTCGTCCAGTGTTGGTCGACGTGGCCGATGGCATCCCCGAGGTCGGCATCGACCGGGTCCTCGTCGGCCAGGCGCTCGTCAATCTCATCGACAACGCCAACCGACATGCGCCGCCGGGGACGGCCATCACCGTCACCGGTACGGTGTCCGGCTAGGAGGTGACCGTGTCGGTGAGCGATGCCGGCCCCGGCGTGCCGGCCCGACGAGCGAGGCCGAGGTGTTCGACCGGTTCGTGCGTTTCGACAGCGGCGGCCGTTCCGGGCCTCGGGCTTTGGATCGCCAAGACCTTCATCGATGCCCACGACGGCCGGCTCTGGGTCGAGGACACGCCGTGGCGGCGCCTGCTTCCGCGCTGAGCCTGCCCGCCGCCGACGTCGCCGTGGCGCGCTAGGAAGGGACTCGGGCAGGAGGCCGTGGCCAAAGTGCTCGTTATCGACGACGATCCCTCTCTCCTGCGGGCCATCCGGCTCGGCCTGCGGGCCGGTGGCCACGAGGTGGTCGACCGCGGCCAACGGTGAACAGGGGCTCACCCAGACGGCGCTCACGGCACCCGACGTGGTCGTCCTGGACCTCGGGCTTCCCGACATCGACGGGTTGAGCGTGCAGCCGGCGTATCCGGCAGTGGAGCGACGTGCCCATCATCATCCTCTCGGCCGCCGGGAGTGAGGCGCGAAAGGTGGCGGCGCTCGACGGTGGTGCCGACGACTACGTCACCAAGCCCTTCGGGATGGCCGAGCTCGAGGCTCGCATCCGCACCGCCGATCCGGCACCGCCGGCGCAACGGCGGGTGGGCCGGAGCCGACCTCGCTCGTCGTCGGGCCACTCGAGCTCGACCTCGTGCACCACGAGGCCCGCTTTCGGGGCGCGCCGTGGAGCTGACCCGGAAGGAGTTCGACGTGCTCGGCTTTCTGGTCCGCAACGCCGGGCGCACCTGCACCCACCAGATGATCCTCTCGGCCGTCTGGGGATCGGGCTACGGCCGCGAGGCGCAGTATCTGCATGCCTACGTGCACCGTCCGCGGGCGAAGTTCGGTGACGGCGTTCCGCCGACCTCATCCGGACCACCCCGGGGTCGGGTACCGCCTCGAGGACCCCGAGACGGCGGCGACCGAAGCTCGCGGTCCCCGAGGATGAAGACGGCGCCCAATGGTGCGGAGATGCGCCGGACGCCGGTGTAAGGCTGGCGGCATGAGTCGGGGAACCCTCCGCCTCTATCTCGGAGCGGCGCCGGGGGTGGGCAAGACCTACGCCATGCTCAACGAGGGGTGGCGTCGCAAAGAACGCGGCACCGACGTCGTGATCGGCTGGGTCCAAGAGCACGGCCGGCCGCACACCGACGCCCAGATCCGCGACCTCGAGGTATTCCCCCGACGCACGGTCGAGTACCGCGGCCAGACCTTCGAGGAGATGGACACGGAGGGGCTGCTGGCCCGCAAGCCCACACTGGTACTGGTCGACGAGCTGGCCCACTCCAACGTGCCCGGGTCGAAGCACCCCAAGCGATGGCAGGACGTCGAGGAGCTGCTCGAGGCGGGCATCAACGTCATCTCCAACCTCAACTTGCAGCACCTCGAATCCCTCAACGACGTCGTGGGGCGCATCACCGGAGTCGAGCAACGGGAGACGGTCCCGGACCCGTTCGTCCGCTCCGCCGACCAGATCGAGCTGGTCGACATGGCCCCCGAAGCGCTCCGGCGACGGATGGCCCACGGCAACATCTATCCGCCCGAGCGCATCGACACCGCCCTCGCCAACTACTTCCGCCCGGGCAACCTCATCGCTCTCCGCGAGCTCGCCCTCCTTTGGGTGGCGGACCGTGTGGACGAGGAGCTCACCGACTACCGCGAACGTCATCACATCGGCGGCCCCTGGGAGACCCGGGAACGGGTGCTGGTCTCGGTGACCGGGGCCAAGGGCAGCGCCGAGCTCATCCGGCGGGCCGCCCGCATGGCCATGCGGACCAAGGCCGAGCTCATCGGGGTCCATGTCCGAACCGACGATGCCATCACCCAGCCGGATCCGAAGGGCTGGTGGCCAACCGCGCCCTCCTCGACGACCTCGGCTGGCCGCTATGTCGAGGTGGTCGGGGCCGACGTGGCCGACGCTCTCGTCAGCGTGGCTCGGAGCGAGAACGCCACCCAGCTCATCATGGGGGCAACCCACCGCAGCCGCATCACCGAGCTGCTCCGCGGGTCGGTGATCAACTCGGTCATTCGGGCCGCCGGCGGTTCGCTCGACGTCCACGTCATCGCCACCGACGAGCGCCGCCGCACGCCGGGCCCCCGTGGCCGACAAGGGCCGGCCGTCCCCGGCGACCGTCGAGGAGCGACGCCGACCATCCCGGCGACTCCGAGGGCCGACACCGCCATGTGTCGGTCGGCCGGTGGCGGACCATCCTCACGCCCGTCTCCATGCGACGCCAAGCGGCCGCGCTGATGATCGGCTTGGTCGGCTTCCCCCTCCTCACGCTCATCCTGACGGCCGACCGTTCACAAGTGGTGCTGTCGACGGCGCTGAGTGCCTACCTGATCCTGGTCATCGTCATTGCCGTGGTCGGCGGGATCGCTCCGGCCCTGCTCGGCTCGCATCGCCGGCTTCCTTCTTCTCAATTGGTTCTTCAGCCCGCCCATCCACACCTTCACCATCGCCGAACACCCGTGACATCACCGCACTGATCATGTTCCTCTTGACGGCCGGCGTCGTGAGCGTGCTGGTCGACATCTCCGCCCGCCGCACGGAGGCGGCCAACCGCGCCCGGGCCGACGCCAGGATGCTGGCCCGCGCCGCGGGCCGGATGGTCGCCCCGGAGGGCGACCCTCTGCCCGCTCTCCTCGGGGAACTGATGCTCGCTTTCCGGGTCACGTCGGCGTCGATTCTCCGCACGGTGGTCGGGGCGCAATCCGTTCGGTGTGACCTCGGCCACGGACGCCCAGGCCATGGAACGGTGGACGACGGTGGCGGCAGTCGGGGACCAGCCGCCTCTGGCTCCGGTCGAGGCCACGGCGGTAGTGCCCCTCACCGACCGCGAGGTGCTGGCCCTTTCGGGCCGGCCCCTGAGCCCCGGCGACCGTGAGATCCTCACCGCGTTTGCCGCGCAGCTGGCCACGGTCCTCACCACCGGACGTCTCCACGACGAGGCCGCGGCGGCCGAGAGCGAGGTCCGCGGCTTACAGCTGGGGTCCGGATTGCTGGCTGCGGTGGGCCACGACCTGCGCACCCCGCTGGCCGCCATCAAGGTCGCCTCGTCGAGTTTGCTCTCCGACCATCTGAGCTTCGGACCCGACGAGACGCAGGTGCTGCTCGAGACCATCGACGAGGAGGCCGACCGGCTCTCTGGTCTGGTCGAGAACTTGCTCGACTTGAGCCGCCTTCGCACGCGCACCCTCGAGGTGCTCGACCGGCCCGTCGACGTGGCCGATCTCATCGAGGCGGCGGTCGCCAGCATCCCCCACGAGCAAGAGCCCATCGTCACGGTGCCCGAGGACCTCCCCACCGTCTACACCGACCCCTTTCTCATCGAGCGGGCCCTGGCCAACCTCATCGATAACGCACTCCAGCACGGCGGGAACGAGAGCATCCGCAGTCGAGGCCGGCGCCGTCTCGGTGGCCGGTCGGGTCGAGATCCGGATCGTCGATCGTGGACCCGGAATCCCCCGTGAGGACCGTGAACGGGTGTTCGAACCGTTTCATCGGACCGCTTCCCGGGAGGTCCCGATCGGGCGTCGGTCTCGGGCTGACCGTGGCCCGCGGCTTCGTCGAGGCCGTCGGCGGTCGACTGGAGATCGAGGACACGCCGGGTGGCGGCTGCACCGCGGTGGTGCGTCTCCCCGTGACTCCCCTCGTGGCCGCCGATGGGCATGTCGGTCGTCCCCCGCCCGGCGAGTCGCCGTCGGGTCCCGAGGTCGGCGAGGAAGCGGACGAGTTGGACGACGTTCCCGAGCGCCGAACCAGTCCCTGGGTGTCGGAGATGTCAGAACGAGCAGCCGACGCCGGGAGGTCGGAGCCGGCACCTGCCGGCGCGCCGGCCAGTGGCCCCGACGGCCAGCCCACCGGGCTGACCAACGACTCCGCCGGCTCGACCGGCGATCACTGACCGACCAGCTTCGTCGGATCCGCTGCCGTCAACCTCCGGCGGCCTTGGCTGAGGGCCCCGACCGCGCCCATACCATCGGCGCCGTGGACAAGGAGACGATGGCCGTCTACGAGCAGCACGGGCACGAATGGGCGGCCGGCCATCGCCGCCCCGTTCATCGGGCCGAGGCCGAGGCCTTCGCTCGGCAGATCACGCCCGGTGCCCTCCGGTTGGACCTCGGCTGCGGTGCCGGCCGATACCTCCCCATCCTCGGTGCGCCGATCGTGGGCGTCGATGCCTAGGCCACCATGCTGGCGGCGGCCCGCTCGACCGCGCCCACCGTGCCCTTTGTCCGTGCCGACATCGAGTGGCTTCCCTTCGCCCGGGGATCAGCGGGAGGCGCCTGGTCGTGGATGACCTATCTGCACCTACCCCGGCACCGGCTGCCATTGGCCCTCTGGGACGTGCATCGGGTGTTGGCCGGGTCGGCGCGCCCTTCCACCTGCAGGTCCTGGCCGGTGAGTACGAGGGCCGATCGCTGCCCCAGGACACCATCGGTGGCCGCTTCTTCGCCGGATGGACGCCCGAGCGACTGGCCGAGGTGGTCGTCGGTGCCGGCTTCGACATCGTGCCGGGGTCGCTCATGGTCGACGACGACGAGGTCCGGCTTTCGGCCGTGCGGGCCCGGACCCTGGCCGACATGGTCGGAGCCGGAATGCGCCTCCTCGTCTGCGGAGTGAACCCCGCCATCTACTCGGCCGATGTCGGCGTGGGTTATGGACGCCCGGGCAACCGGTTCTGGCCGGCGGCCCTCGAGGCCGGTCTCGTCACCCGCGACCGCGACTCGCTCGATGCCCTCGTCCGCCACGGCATGGGCATGACCGATTTCGTCAAGCGGGCCACCCGCACCGCGGCCGAGGTGACGACGGCCGAGTACCGGCACGGCTTCGGTCGGGTCGAACGGCTGGTGCGCTGGCTCGAGCCGGGCGCGGTGTGCTTCGTCGGGCTGTCGGGATGGCGAGCGGCGGTCGACCCCAAGGCCACGGCCGGATGGCAGCCCGTCGGGGTGGCCGGACGACCGGCCTATGTGATGCCCTCGACCAGCGGGCTCAACGCCCGCACCCCGTTGGCCGAACTGGCCGACCATTTGCGGGCGGTCGTCGAGCGGGCCGCCCTGACCGCGGTCCCGAGGCTCAGTCGGACTGGCTCGGATCGATCTCCACATGGATGCCGACGTCGGAGTAGTGCTCGACGTCGGGATCGCCGTCGAGATAGGGACCGATCTCCGAACGCCACCGAGCGAAAGGCATCCGAGCCACGGAAGCCGACGGTGTGGTCCTCGACCGTCTCCCACTCGATGAGGAGGAGGTAGCGGTCGGCCCGCTCGATGCACCGGTGGAGGGCGAGGGATCGGAACCCGGGCGACGCGGCGACGATGCGGCGCGGCCTCGGTGCGACCGCCGCCTCGAACCGGGACCGGTCCCCGGCCGAACGTCGACGCATGGCGCGCTCGAGGATCATGGAGGCGGGTGTCGGGCCTGCGCTCAGCGCCCGAGCATGCCGTAGGCGTGGTCGGGGGTGAAGGTGGCCAGCACCCGCCCTCGGCCACCATGGCGCGCCGGAACTCGTCCCAGTCGGGGTGCTCGCCGGAAGCGGCTCGATAGAGCTCGACGAGAGCCTCGACGGTGGCGTCGTCCGGATCGCGGGCCGGCTCCGACAGGGACACGCTGCCGTCCATGACCACATAGGCCCAGAAGTCCTCCTGGGTGACATAGAGCGTGGCTCGCGGATCACGGCGGAGGTTCTTCGTCTTGGCCCGCGACTCGGTCATCGAGATGCGGATGGCACCGTCGTCACCCACGACGTAGAGGATGTTGGACAGCTGAGGCGAACCGTCCTGGCGTCTGGTCACGAGCACGCCGATGCGGTGGTCGCGGGCAAAGGCCAGCGCGGCAGGGGCGTCGACGGGCACGACCTTCACCGTAGCGGCCGACCGGAGCCTCGGCCGGCCCGGAGGCCAAGCCTCGAGTCGAGAAGTCGGCCGGCACGGACCTCGCGGACTCACCGGCCAGCCCGATGGGCCACGACGATCGCGGCCAGCCACGTCCGATCGTCGCTCATGGCCACGCGTGCGGCGTCCGTCGGGCTGGTCGCAGAGAGCCAAGGTGTGAACCGGCTCCATGCCGTCATAGGTGACGGTGGCGGTGATCACGCCTCGACCTCCGCTCACCACTCCTCCGTGGGTGGGGGCGTCGTCGTCGACCACCTCGACCACTTCCGTGGCCACTGCGACTTGGTCAGCCAGGTCGCCCACCAGCGGCTGGCGACCATCGGGCCCGGCCGACCACACGCCGATGCCCGGCTTGGTCAACAGCCCACTGACCGTCGTCACCATCCCGAGGGCGGAGGGGTCGCCCCGCAACCGCTCGGCCACGGCCACGGTGGCCTGCAGCACGAAGTTGTTGAACGGACCCCCGGCGAAGGCCATGCCACCGGTGACGGTCGGCACTCCGGCCGGATCGAGGCCGAGGGCGCGCTGCTGGACTCGGACGGCCGAGGGGAAGCAGCTGTAGACCTCGATCAACTCGCACTCGCCCACGGGTCGGCCGATCCGGGCCGCCGTGGCCCGTCCCAGCACCTCCATGGCCGGCCACCTCTCTGGTCGTCTGCGGGCCAGGAGCGAGACGGCGTGACTCGAGTCGAGCCCGACCAGCGGGAAGACCCACCGGTCGGACGGCACCCCGAGGCGGCGTGCCGTTCCCACCGAGCAGAACACGAGGGCGGCGGCCTGGTCGACCGTCCACTGGGAGGCGTGCCATTTGTTGTACGGAAAGGCCAACGGACGGTTGTCGGGTGACGGCGTGTCGATGGCGGCCGCGTCGAGAGCCTTCGGGAAGGCGGCCAACGGGTTGGTCCGGGCCACCTGGTTGAACCTGGCCCAGAGGCCGGCGACCTCGGCCCGGCCCTCGGCCACGGTTCGGCCGTCGGCGGCCACCACGGCGTTCTCGATCATGGCGTACTGCTGGACGGGCTCCCAGAGGCGGTGTCGGACCTCGATCGGTTCGAGGAGCGGTCCCGGACGCCGGTGGGTCACCTCGGGGACGGCACCGGGCTGCGGTGTCTCCCCCGGTTGGTCCGCCTCGCGGCCAGCCCGGATCCGATCGCGCTCCCACCGTTTGGCCTCACCCGCCGGTGATCACGAACAGCCCGCTGGCGCCGGCGCCGATGGCGGCGAGGACGTCGTTGACCAACCGTTGCTGCGGGATGCCGAGCTCGCTGAGCTCGGTGCGGGCAACCTTCGCTCCCACTCGCTCCGCCACCAGCCGGGCCGGGTCAGGGTACGACCACGAGCCCTGCGGCACTGCGATGCACACCACCTCGTCGGCCAGCCGGTGCCCACCGGCGTCGGCCAGAGCGCCGCCTCGGTGGCCGCGGCCATGAGGTCGGCCGGCTCAGCCCCGATGCCGCCGCGCCCCATCCCGACGAGGACCGGCGTGGAGGGATCGATGGTGGTGGTGCGGGGCGGACCCGGCCGGCTCACCGGGAGCGAGCAGGCGGCGGTGCTGGCACCGGTACCGGTGACCGGTGCCGCGACCACCGATTGGCCCCGCCGGCGGCGCAGCATGCGCCCGAGGTCGCGCCAGCTCACCGGCTGCGCCCCGAGGGCCAACGCCCGGGCTCGGGCGCGCTCGGGCACGTCGTAGTGACCCTGGTGGGGCCGGGCCTCCTTGTGCTGGTACCACTCACGCCGCATTCCCATCTGCACGGCGAAGGCGTGCAGCTCGTCCTCGTCGTCGGCCACCAGGTGCGACCATCGATCATCGACCGTCCCGAGCCGGGCTGGCTGGCGCCAGTCGTCGAGGTAGACAGCCACGCTTCGAGCGCTCAGATGGTCCGGCCGGGCTGGCCGCCATCGGTCACGACCGGTAGACCGGCCGACTCCCAGGCGAGCATGCCGCCGCTCAGGTTGCGGGCGTCGTAGCCCTCGGACACGAGGGCGCCGGCCACCGCGCCCGAGCGCCCGCCCACTCGGCACACACAGACGACGATGCGGTCGACCGCCACCTCGCCCATGCGAGCGGGCACCTCACCCATGGGCAGATGAGTGGCCGTCGGTGCATGTCCGGCCAGCCACTCCTCGTCCTCGCGGACGTCGAGCAACTGCGCGCCGGCCTCGACCATGGCCGCCGCCTCGGTGGCTTCGACCTCGGGGGCGGCAGGAGGCGACGCTGAGGGACCGGGCCCGGGCACGCCTTCACGGTAGTGGCCGGCGGTCCATTCCTTCACCGCCGTGCAGCTCAGGGCAACTTCATGAGCTCGATGCGCACCCCGTCGGGATCGGTGCAGTAGAGGAAGTCGAGATGCACTCCCCCCATGTCGAGGGGCGTCCGGGTGGCGGCCAGCACCGTTCCCCCGAAGCGCTCGATGACCGCAGCGACCTCGTCCACGTCGTCCACCCTGAGCGAGAGGTGGGTGAACCCGAGCTCGTTCATGGGCCGGCGTCGACCGGATCCCGAATGGCCCGGGCGCCTCATAACCGAGAAGCTCGATGGTCAACCCGTCCCGGGACAGCATGACCGAGGCGACATCCAGGTCGTCGATCTCCATGAGCGTACCCGAACTCGGGTCCCACCCGGTGTGAACCCACCTCCTCGAAGCCGAGCGCCTCGACGTAGAAGCGACGCGACCGTTCGAGGTCGGAAACGCAGATACCGATGTGGGAGACGCTGATGCTCATGGCCGAGGGTCCGACCAGCCCGCCCCTCTGACCGGCCGCCTGGTGCCGATGGCTAGACGGGCTCGGCGGCCAGCACCGCGCCGAGGCGGAGGAGCTGCTCGGTGGCCCCGCCGAGGATGAGCTCGTAGTGCTTGGTCAAGAGGAAGTATCGGTGCAGCGGGTAATCGCGGTCGACGCCCACCCCGCCGTGCAGGTGGACGGCGGCGTGCACCACTCGTTGCCCACCGTCGGCGGCCCAGAACTTGGCCACGGCCACCTCTTTGTCGGCCGGTAGCCCCTCCGCCATCCTCCACGCCGCCTGCCAGGCGGTGAGCCGGATGGCCTCGGCGTCGACGTAGGCGTCAGCTGCCCGCTGGCCGACGGCCTGGAAGGTGGCGATGGGCTTACCGAACTGCTCCCGGGTCTTGGTGTACTCCGCCACCAGGGCGACCGCGGTGGTGACGCCGCCGGCCTCGGCCAGAGCGATGGCGGCCAACGTGCGCTGCACCAGCCAGCTGACGATGGCCCTCCCCTCTGCGGCCGTGCCCAGCATGGCGTCGGGACCGACCTGAGCGCCGGAGAGGTTGACCACAGCCATCGGTCGACCGGTGTTGGCGTCTTGGCGCTCGCGGGTCACCCCGTCGGCCGACATGTCCACGATGAAGACACCGACGCCATCGGGCTGCAGGCGAGCCGGCACGAGCACGGCGTCGGCCACCGTGCCGGAGCGGACGAAGTCCTTCGTCCCGGTGAGCGACCAGCCCCCGTCGGTCCGGGTCGCCACGACCGAGGGCTCCTCGGGCTTGCCGCCCAGCTCGACCACGGCCGTCGTGAGCACGACATCGCCGGCGACCACGCCGGGCAGCCATTGCTTCTTCTGCTCGTCCGAGCCGAAGGCGGCGATGGCCGGTGCGGCCACGGCCAAGGTCTCGATGACGGGCACGGCCGCCGCCGTCCGACCGGCGGCCTCGACGACCAACGCCGTCTCGAGGAAGCCGAGGCCGGCACCACCCACCTCTTCGGGGAGGGCGATGCCGAGCAGTCCGGCAGAGGCCAGCTCCGACCACAGGCGCCGGTCGAAGCGGTCGCCGTCGGGCTCGGCCTCGAGCTCACGCAGGCGTTCGTGGGTCGAGAGGTCGGAGAAGATGCGGTCGGCCAGCTCCCGTACCGCTTCCTGTTCCTCGTTGAAAGAGAAGTCCATCGTTCGTCCTTGCCCGTCGTGTGCGGTGTGGTTCGTGTGTCGTGTGGATGTGTCGGTCGGGTGGGCCGTGCCTACCGAAGTGACCGGGGCATGCCGAGCCCGAAGATGGCAATGAGATCACGCTGGATCTCGTTGGTCCCACCGCCGAAGGTCAGGATGATGAGGCTCCGGGCGTGCATCTCGAGCCGTCCAGCCAGCACTGCCTCCGGGCTGCCCTTGGGTAGCGCGGCGGCGGGGCCGACCACCTCCATGAGCAAACGGAAGGCCTCCATGTAGAACTCGGTGCCGAACACCTTGGTCGTGGAGGCATCGGCCACGTCGAGCCGTCCTTGGGTGGCCGTCCAGGCCACCTTCCAGTTGATGAGACGCAGAAACTCCAAGCGGGCGTAGACCCGGGCCAGGTGGATCTGCACCCACTCCTGGTCGACGACTCGCCGGCCGTCGGCCAGCTTGGTCTCCTGCGCCCAGCGCCGGACGTCGGCCAGCGCCCGCTCGATGATGCCCGGCGCGCACAGAGTCACCCGCTCGTGGTTCAGCTGGTTGGTGATCATCGACCAGCCGTTGTTCTCACCGCCCACCAGGGCGGTGGTCGGCACCCGCACATCCTCGTAGAACGTGTAGTTGATGTTGTGGTCGCCCAGCAGCTGCATGGGCACGACCTTGATGCCGGGGGTGTCCATCGGAACGATGAAGATGGAGATTCCCTTGTGCTTTGCCGCCTCGGGATCGGTGCGGGTGGCCAGCCAGATGTAGTCGGCGTCCCCGGCCAGCGACGTATAGATCTTCTGGCCGTTGATCACGTACTCGTCACCGTCGCGCTCGGCCCGAGTCTGGAGCGAGGCCAGGTCGGTGCCCGAACCCGGCTCCGTGTAGCCGATGCAGAAATGAATGTCGCCGGCCAGGATGCGGGGCAGGAAGTGCTGCTTTTGCTCTTCGGTCCCGAAGTTCATGATGGTCGGGCCGACCGTGTTGATGGTGAGCATGGGCACGGGCGCACCGGCTCGCATGGACTCGTCGAAGAAGATGAACTGCTCGATGGCCGAGCGACCCTGTCCCCCCCATTCCTTGGGCCAGCCGATTCCCAGCCAACCGTCGGAGGCCATCTGCTTGACCACGCGGCGCATGTTGGGACCGATGCCGTGGCTCTCGGCCAGTTGCGCCTCGACCTCGGGGGTGAGGAGGTCGGCGTAGTACTGCCGCAGGCGGTCGCGCAGCGCCACCTGCTCCGCGGTGTAGCCGATCTCCATGGCGTTCCTCCGATCGCATCGATGCGGGGCACTCGCCACCCGTCGACAGCCCCATCCGGCGGCAGCTCGGTCGGCCGGCGGGCGTTAGAACACGTTACATATCGCCGGTCGGGAGCCGCCACCCTCGAGCGGTCCGATGGGCCGTTGACCTGGCCGGTAGCCTCCGCAGGAAGGCCGACCCCGATGCCGGCACTAGAGTTACCCACCAGTAAGTATCGAACTCCGACCCGGAGCTGCACCCCGAGGAGCCAGCATGCCCGAAGCCGTCATCGTCGCCACCGGTCGCACTCCGATCGGCCGGGCCAACAAGGGGTCGCTCGTGGACTGTCGACCCGACGACCTCGCCGCCCTGGTCATCCGTGAGGTACTGGCCAAGGTGCCGGCGCTCGCTCCCCAGTCGGTGGAGGACGTGATCATGGGCTCCGGCCAGCCGGCCGGAGAAGCCGGCTACAACATCGCCCGGGTGGCGGCCCTGCTCGCCGGACTGCCCGACGTGCCCGGCGTCACCGTCAACCGCTACTGCTCCTCGTCACTGCAGACCATCCGCATGGCGGCCCACGCCATCAAGGCGGGCGAGGGTCACGCGTTCGTGGCCGCCGGTGTCGAGACGGTGAGCCGTTACCGCTTCGGCGCGGCCGACACCGGACCGCACCATCCCGAGTTCGCCGACGCCGAGGCCCGCACCGCGGCCCGCACTCCGGTAGCCGGTGAGCCATGGACGCCGCTTGCGGGCGAACTACCCGATGTCTACATCGCCATGGGCCAGACGGCCGAGAACGTGGCCGAGCTCAAGAAGGTGAGCCGCGAGGAGCAGGACGAGTTCGCCCTTCAGAGCCAGACGCGGGCCGTCGCCGCCCAAGAGTCGGGCTTCTTCGAACGCGAGATCATTCCGGTGACCACTCCCAACGGCGACATCGTCACGAAGGACGACGGCCCCCGGCCCGGCACGACCTTGGAAGGGCTGGCCGCCCTCAAGCCCGTCTTCCGCGAAGGTGGCACGGTGACGGCCGGCAACGCCTGCCCGCTCAACGACGGTGCCGCCGCCGTGGTGGTCATGAGCGACACCCGCGCTCGCGAGCTCGGCATCACGCCGCATCGCCCGCATCATCGCCAGCGGTGTGTCCGGCCTCAACCCCGAGATCATGGGCCTCGGCCCCGTCGACGCCATCCGCCAGACGCTCGGTCGCGCCAACATGACCATCGACGACATCGACCTCGTCGAGATCAACGAGGCCTTCGCCGCTCAGGTCGTGCCCTCTGCCCGCGAGCTCGGGATCGGCTACGACAAGCTCAACGTGCGCGGCGGTGCCATCGCTCTCGGCCATCCCTTCGGGCAGACCGGTGCTCGCATCATGACCACCTTGCTCAACGCGCTCGAGGACACCGACACGACCATCGGCCTCGAGTCGATGTGCGTGGGCGGCGGTCAGGGCATGGCCATGATCGTCGAGCGTTTGGCCTAGTCAGCGCTCGAGGAGCGGGGAGCCCGGCAGCCGCACGTCGGCACCGGCGTCGCGGGCCCGTCGCCAGGCCAACCCGGACATGACCTCGAGGGCCACCCGGTTGGCCAGGTAGGCGGTCACCTCGGCGTGGTCATAGGGGGGTGCGACCTCCACGATGTCGATGCCGGCGAGGGGCAGCTCCATGGCGATGCGACGCACGGCATCGAGCAGCTGTCGGGGGCTCAGGCCGCCGGGCTCGGGGGTGCCCGTGCCCGGTGCCGACCCCGGGTCGACCACGTCCACGTCGACCGACAGGAACACGCCGTCGCACTCGTCGGTGGCCAGGGTGAAGGCTTCGCTCAAGCAGACATCGAGTCCGCGTCCGACGACTTCGGTCATCTCGTAGCTGCGCATGTGCTGGTCGGCCATCCAGTCGAGCGTCTCCGGCTCGGGCCAGTAGCCGCGCAGTCCGATCTGGAGGAAGCGGTCGCCGCGGACGGCACCGGACTCGATGAGTCGGCGCATGGGTGTGCCGTGTCCGGTGAGCGACCCGTACTGGGTGTTGCCCGTATCGGCGTGGGCATCGAAGTGGATCATCGACAAGCGGCCCCAACCCACATGACGGGCCACCCCGGTGGCGTCCGGCCAGGCGATGGTGTGGTCGCCGCCCAGCACCAGAGGAATGGCTCCTGACTCGGCGATCCTTCCCACCACAGCCTCGAGGCGGGCCAGCGACCCGTCGGTGTCGACCGAGGGCATCAGCACATCGCCCACGTCGACCACATGGAGCGCGACCAATGGGTCCACGCCCAGGGCGAGATGGGGCCGTTCTCCGTCGTGGGGCAGGTAGTCCGTCGTCCGGATGGCGTAGGGACCGAAGCGGCTTCCCGGCCGGTGGCTGGTGCCGGCGTCGAAAGGGGCGCCGATGATGACCACGGCGGCGTCGGCATAGCTGGCCGGGTCATCGAGGTCGGCAGCCGGCACGCCGACGAAGGTGGCATCGGGTCCGTACATGTTGCCCGTGCGCATCAGCCCTCCTCGCGTGCCACCGTCGGCATCCTCCGGCTGGTTGGGCACCCTATCCCCCTCCCTCGACGACCGGCGGTCCCAAAGGGCGCGCGCACGTCGCGTTATCGTTCCACGACCGCTCGCCGTCGGCCCGCTTTCGGCCGACGGCGGCATCGCCTCGACTCTCACTTGTCGCCGACCATCCACGAGGAGGACATGGCCTTGTGCGTGCCCACCCACGACTCGACGGGCTGGCCACCGTCGTGGCTTCGCAGCACATGCCCGGTTCCGCCCTGCGCATTCCGCGCTGTCCGTACGCCATGCGCGCGTCATGAGCTCGTCACCGGCGCCGGCTGAGCCACCCGGCCCCGAGCCGGCCTTCGATCCCTTCGCGCCGGGTTTCTTCGACAACCCCTACCCGCACTACGGAGCCCTCCGAGCCCAGCGACCGATCTACTTCGAACCGCGGGTCGATGCCTACTTCGTCACCCGCTACGACGATGTCCACCGTTTGGCTCGCGACCGCGGGATGCTGGTGGACCTCACCCAGGCCAACCCGACGCCGCGGATCATGGCCCGCATCACCCGCAACGCCACGCTCGAGGCCGGGTCCGACAAGTGGATGCTGTTCCGCGACGGTGACGACCATGCTCGTCTCCGACGGGCCTTCTCCCAGGCGTTCACGCCCAAGGCGGTCGCCTCGTGGCGCGAGCGCACCACGGTGCTGGTGGACCAGCTGCTCGCGGCGGCCGAGGACGACCGGCCCTTCGACGTCATCGCCCAATTCGCCCGACCCTTGCCGGCTCAGATCATCTCGGAGATGATCGGCGTGCCGAACGCGGACATCCCGCAGCTCCTCGAGTGGTCGGACGCCCTCGTCCGGTATCTCGAGTCGTTCAACACCGTGCAGCAGGAAGAAGCGGCGGTGAACGCCATCCGGGACATGACGACCTACTTCAGATACCTGTTGGGCGAAAAGCGGTCCCACCCCGGCGACGATCTCACCAGCGCTCTTTTGGCCACCACCGACCCGAAGGACCGGCTCTCCGACGAGGAGATCGTGGTGCAGCTGATCTTCCTTCACAACGCCGGGCACGGGACGACGGAGAACCTGGTCGGTAACGGCCTCGTCCATCTCTTCGCCAATCCCGAGCAACTGGCCCGCTTGCGAGCCGACCCGGGTCTCGACGCCAATGCCGTCGAGGAGCTACTGCGATTCGACGCGCCGATCCAGTTCGCCCGCCGCATCGCCACCGGTCCCATCGAGCTCCACGATGTCGTCATCCCCTCGGGTGGTGACGTCATGCTGGCTCTGGGAGCGGCCAACCGTGACCCGGGAAAGTGGGGGGAGAGCGCCGACGAGTTGGACCTCCTGCGTCCGGACGCCAGCGAGCACGTGGCCTTCAGCGGCGGCGCCCATCACTGCCTCGGCGCGATGCTCGCCCGCCTCGAGGTACAGATCGCCCTGCCCGGCATCGTCCGCCGCTTCCCGCATCTGGCTCCCGCCTACGACGACCCGGAGTGGGCCACGCGGGTGATCCTTCGTGGCGTCGAACGACTGCCCGTCTACCTGAACGGCGGCTAGGCCGGACCGGTCGTCGGCGCGACCGGAGCGACGGCTTCGCTCAGATGGTGATCCCACCGTCGACCGACAGCACCGCGCCGGTCGTGTACGACGACTCCTCGGAGGCGAGGAAGGCCACCGAGGCGGCGATCTCGGCGGGGGTCGAGAACCCGAGTGGCGTCATGATGCGGCTGAGGACACGTGGGTCTGCTTCCTCGGGCAGATCGAAGCTGCCGATGAGCGGGGTGTCGACTCCGCCCGGGGCGACGACGTTGACCCGCACTCGGCGGGAGAGGTACTCGGCGGCCAAGGCTTTGGAGAGCATGAGCACCCCGGCCTTCGACGCGCAGTAAGCGGC
Organism: uncultured Acidimicrobiaceae bacterium; assembly: GCA_963774915.1. Lineage (GTDB taxonomy): Bacteria > Actinomycetota > Acidimicrobiia > Acidimicrobiales > RAAP-2 > CAVSNH01. Next base: position 142,203 of record CAVZGR010000003.1, read on the forward strand.
CGAGTACGCCTGGCCCATGAGGGCGGTGTTGGAGGCCACGTTCACGATCGAGCCGCCGCGGTCGACCATGTAGGGCAACGTGGACCGGCAGACGAGGAACGGCCCGGTGAGATTGACGGCCAGGATCCGCTCCCATCGGTCGAGCGGCATGTCGACGGTGTGGAAGAACCCGCCGATGCCGGCCACGTTGCAGACGACGTCCGGAGGGCCGAGCCGCTCGACCGTACCGGCCACAGCCGCCGCCACCGACTCCTCCGAGGTCACGTCGCAGAGGAAACCGGCACCCGTCCCGCCGGCCTCTTCGATGGAGGCCATGGTGGTGTCGAGGTTGTCGCCGGCCACGTCATAGGCGGCCACGGCGGCCCCCTCGTGGGCCAGGCGGGCAGCCACTGCCCGTCCGATGCCCGAGCCGGCCCCGGTGACGACGGCCACCTTGCCGACGAAGCGTTGGCTGCGTTCGGCGGCCAACACCGCGTCGGCCGCGTCGTGCTCGGGACCCCCCGCTCCAAGGGTCATGCGCTGGATCGGCGTCATGGCGTGGCTCCTCTTGCGGTGGCAACCGACGATTCGGCGAACCGTTGGCGGAGGTCGTGTTTGAGGATCTTGCCGGCCGGGTTGCGCGGCACGGCGTCGACGACCTCGAGCTGTTCGGGGATGGCCTGGACTCGGAGTCCTGCAGCCCGCAGGAACTCGGCCACTTGGGCGAGGTCGAGGGTGGCGCCCTCGGCCAGTGCCACCACCGCGCAGGCTCGCTCGCCCGTCTTCGGGTCGGGCAGTCCGATCACGGCCACATCGGAGATGGCCGGGTGGTTGTAGAGGAGGTCCTCGACCTCCTTGGCCGAGATGTTCTCGCCATGCCGGATGATCACGTCCTTCAGCCGCCCGGTGATGGTCACGTAACCCTCGGCGTCGACCACCCCGAGGTCGCCGCTGCGGAAGTAGCCCTCGTGGTCGAAGGCATCGGCGTCGAGGGCCGGGTCGAGGTAGCCACTGATGACCTGGGGGCCCCGAAGCCGGATCTCCCCCTCCTCGCCCGGACCGGCTCGCTCCCCGTCGAGGCGCACCACGATGAGGTCGACGTCGGGAGTGGCCCGGCCCTCGGTCGTGGCCAGCTTCTCGTCGGGGTCGTGCTCGGAGGCCATGACCACGATGGGTGCCTCCGTGAGCCCGTAGCCGGAGACGATGCCGATCCCGCCGATCTCGCGCTGGAGGTCGTAGTGGAGCTGCGGCGGCTTGGGCGCGCCACCCCCCGGATAGGACCGCACCCGCGGGAAGATCGGCTTCGTGCCGGCTGCTCGCTGGGCGGCCAGGTAGGCGAGATGGAACGGTGTGCCCGAGCCGGCCAGGGTCACGCTCTCTTTGGCCAAGAAGTCCGGCGTCCCCACCGGGTCGAACGCCGCCGTCGTGAGCAGGGTGCAACCGGTGAAGAGGGCGGCCATCAACCAGCCGATGCCGCCGATGTGGGTGAACGGGAAGACGAGAGCCGAAACGTCGTCGGCGGTGATCTCGAGGCATTCGGACATGGCCAGAGCCGAGGCCATGACCGTGAGGTCGGTATGGGGAGCCCCTTTCGGATCGGCCGTCGTCCCCGACGTGTAGAAGAGCCACCGGACGGGCGCGTCGGCGGCCCGGGACGGGACCGGCTCGGGATCCGGAAGGCGTGATGGGTCGCCGTCGGGCAGTTGGCGGTCGACGACCAGCACCTCGAGACCCGGTCGATCGGCCGACAATTCGTTGGCCATGGCCTCGAAGTCGAAGTCGCGGTAGACGGTCGGCACCACGAGCAGGTCGGCCTGACTTTGTCGGGTGATGAAACCCACCTCACGGCTTCGGTAGATGGGGATGATCGGGTTCTGGCGGGCGCCCAGACGGGAGAGGGCGCCGACCAGCACGAGCGATTCGTTCCAGGTGGGGAGCTCCCAGCTGACGCTCGTGCCGACGGTGACGCCGTGATCGGCGAGGAGACCGGCGGCCGCCCGCAAGCAGGCGTTTCGGTAGCCGGCGAAGGTGAGCTCGGAACCCCGGTCGTCGCGGGCGAGGATGGCGTCGGGGGTGGCCGCGGCCCGTCGGTCGACGACTTCCCACAGGCTCGCGCCCCCGATCCAGTGGCGGGCGGCCGTGCGCGTCGCCATGGCCTCGAGGAAGTCCGTCATCCGCTCACCCACCCTCCGGCCACAGCCGGTCAGCGTAGGTGTCGGTGCCGGGCACGGTGGCCACGAATGGTGATGCCCACGAAACCCGGCCCACGCCCGACTGCTCGAGCGCTGCTTCCTGAGCGGCGCGCAGCGCTCGCCACGAGGCCGCCGGATGCTCGTCCACGAAGAAGAGGATGAGCGTGCGCTCCTGTGAAGACTCGGCGCGAGGAACGTCGCCGGGGGCGTCGTCGAGCAGCGGCAACGGGGAGAAGCCGAGGGCGGTGGCCACGGGCGTGCCCGGCAGGAGGCGGGGCAACAGCTCCTCTCGGTAGAACCGGGCCACGTCGGCCGCGCTCTGCTCCTTCGGCCGCGTCCACGAATACCGAGACGAGGCCGGCGAAGCGGTGGTCGAGGGTGAGCTCGGCCGGCACCCCGTCCTCGTCGCGCCGGTACTCCCACTCGAAGCGGTAAAGGCCGGTATGGATGTGGTCACGGTGCTCGAACATGCGCCCCGCGGCGTGCAGGGTGTTGACCTGATCGACCGCCCACCGGTTCCACTCCTCGTGATGGCCGTCGAGCACGTAGTACATGCCGAGGTAGCTGCCGGCGGCCGAGTCGCTCACCGGGCCGACGGCAACTGCGGCCGCGCCCGGCGGCGGGAGGCGCAGGGCTTTGAGGTCGGCGGTGGCCACGAACCGCGCACCGGCGAAGTTGTAGGCGCCGATCTGACAGCCGGCGTAGAAGTGGTCGCGCTCGTACCAGCGGTTGTAGGCGACCTCGTGGCCGCGGTGGGGCTCGACCAACGTGTAGAGCATGGTGCCGAGCCGCACGGGGTCGTCGGTCACCCCACCGCTGGCCGGCACCGATCGGCCGCTCATCGGATCCTGGCCCCTGATGCGCGGCCGGGGGTAGGGAGCTCTCCGCCAGTCGAGCGGCCAGCGCCCGTTTGTCCACCTTCATCATCGAGGTCAAGGGGAGGGCATCGGTGAGCACCAACCGGTCGGGCGCCTTGTAGTCGGCCAGCGCGGATTTGACCAGGGTGCGCAGCTCGCTCGAGGAGGTGGTCCGGGTCCGACGGCGCGCCCGGGGCGAGCACCACGACGGCCACACCCACCTCACCGAGCACCGGGTCGGGAAGCCCGAGGACACAGACGGCGTCCACCGCCGGGTGACCCCCGAGCACAGCCTCGACCTCGGCCGGATAGACGTTGTACCCGCCGCGGATGTAGAGCTCGTTGGCCCGACCGGCCAGGTGCAGGTTTCCGTCGACGTCGACGAACCCGAAATCGCCGGTCGTGAGCCAGCCGGCGTCGTCGAGGACCGAGCGGGTGGCGGCCTGGTCGATGTCGAGCCCGGCCCGGCCGGGCCCATTCGGTGGCCCGGCCCAATAGCCGCGCATGACCGCCCCGGACCGCAGGCGCACCCGGCCGACCTCGTCGGTGCCCGAGGGACGGCCGGCGTCATCGGCGATCTCGAGCTCCACCCCGGGCACCGGCCGACCGACCGTGGTCGCCACCACCGAGGGAGGATCGCCGGGTCGGGTGCCCGTACCGAGTGAGGCCTCGGTCGTGGTGTAGCGGACCACGATGGGCACGCCGAACCGATGGCTCATGGCCTCGACGAGCTCGGGCGGGACCCGCGAGGCGCCCGTGCCCACGATGCGGAGGTCCGAAAGATCGGCGTCATCGAGCCCGGGCTCGGCCAGCACCAGCGCCCACTGGGTGGGCACGCCTTGGGCCACGCTGATGCGCTCGGCGGCCATGACCGCCACCGCTTCGGCCGCTCGCCATGGCGTGGGCGTGATCACCGTGGTGATGGCGTGGGCCGCCTCGTCCCACAACCGGGTCATCGACCCGACATGGGCGAACGGCAACGGGGAGAACCGACGGTCGCCCGGTTGCGAGAGCACGTCGGTGCCGGCGGCGACAGCCCGCAGGTTGTCGTGGTCGAAGACAGCCCCCTTGGGCAGGCCGGTCGTCCCGCTCGTCCAGACCACGGCGACGGGTCGGCGGGGTCGAGGACGGGGAACCGCGGCGGCGGTCCGCCGGCGTGCTTCGGCCAACGACGCACGGTCGACGACGTGGCCGGTCGGACCCTGCCGGCGGCGCGAGACCCCCGTCGATCAGGGTGACGACCGGCCGAGTCCGATCGAGGATCGAGGTGACCTCCTGAGGCCCGAGCCGAGCGTTGATGCCCGAGGTGACGGCGCCCAGCCGGACGGCTGCGGCGTAGCCGATCATGTAGTCGATCGAGCTCGGCAGGTAGAGGCAGACCACCGACCCGCGTTCCACTCCGTGGCCGGCGAGCAGGCCGGCCACGACCGTCGGCCGCCCGGTCCCACTCGGCGAAGGTGAGATGGCGGCGGGAGTCGGAGAGGGAGGGGATGGGCCGGCTCGACGTAGGCCTCGGCGTCCCGTGCTCCTCGGCGCGGCCCGCAGCACCTCGACGACCGTGCGGTGATCGCCCGAAATCTGACGGACCGTCATGTCGGCCGGCGACTGTAACAGGGCGCCTTCCATACGGGACTTTCGTGGCCAGCCGGCGGGCGACCGGGCGACTGCCGCCCGTCCGCCCTGGTGCCCAGCGCTCGTCGACGACCGGTGACGGTCCGGCTGGCCCAGACGAAGCCGGCGTCGCCGGTGATCTCGAACCCTCGCCGGCAGGCTTCGACGAGCTTGACCGCATGCGGGTCATGGCTCTCGAGGCCGCGGCCACGGCCACGTCCTCGTCCCAGCGCCCGGGATCGCCGCCGATGTCGGCGGGACGACGCCTCGGTAGAGGTCCCGATGCTCGGCCGCCAGCTGGCCAACGGCGGCGTCGGCGTCGGCCGGGGCGATGTGACGGGTGAGGAGCTCACGGCCATGGCGCCGGTGACGCCGTGGAGGTCGACGATGGTCGGGTGGGCCACGTAGCAGCGGGCGCCGAATGGCTGCGGCATCGGAGGGCCGCCTGCGTCCGGATCGGTCCCAGCGGTCTGTCGCCGCCATCGTCGTCCCCCGGCCGGAACCAGGTGGCCCAGTTGGCCAGCGCCCGGGCCAGCTCGGCCCGCCGTGCCGGCGTGTCGGAGCGGTCGATGGCCCGCACCGCATGGGAGGTCCGGATCACGCCGTGGAACAACGCCCCATGCCAGCCCCGGCATGAGCCGAGGCACCCACGTGCTCGACGACCGCGGGCCATCCCTCGTCGCCGATGGCGGCATCGAAATAGCCCAACCACTGCGGGTAGGAGCCGCGAGTCACCGACCAGCGCCTGCCAGTCGAAGTCGCCATGCCACACCGGTGGGACAGCGGCACAGGCGCCTCCACCAACGAGTGCCTCGAAGCGCTCGACCCAGTGCTCGATGACGTCGTCGAACCCGAGGGCCGAGAGCGCCTCGCAGGCCATGGGCGCATGGCTCACGAACCGGATGGGTGGGGCGAACTCCAATGCCGAGACCCGCTCCAGGGCATCGTCGAGGACGGAAAGGGAGGTTTCCATCAGGCTGCGTTGCGGTCGTCGGTGACGTTCCGCGCCTCCATCCCGTCCGGCTCCGGGTCGAGGTTCCAGCTGATGATCGCGGCGAGGATGGATGCGGATGACCTGCGGCTCTGCTGCGATATCGGTGGCTCGACGCCGTCGAGAGCCTCGGCCTCCCCCGGATCTCGATGCCGCGCACCTCCCAAGGATCGAGCGACACGACGTCGTCGACCACGATCGCGGCAACCGGCCATTGACGGCGACATTGCGGTACTTGCGGCTCGCCGCCAGGTTGAGCCCGAAGACGTCGATGGTGCCCAGCTCGCTCGTTGTAGATGAAACCGACCGGGTTGTTCTGCGGTGCGCCTGCCGGCGACACCGTGGCCAGCCGGCCGAGGCGTTGGCCGTGGCGAGGTAGTCGGCTCGGCGTTGGTGAAGGGTGCGTCGTTCCATGGATTGAATGGTAAAACCTCAACCTCTGTTGAGGTCAACATGACGAGGCTGGTGAGGGTCGCCGAGCTGGGTGGGCTCAGGAGAAGGTGAGCACGCCGCGGGCCAGCTTTCCCGCCTCCATGTCCTCCACGATCTCGCGGAACCCCTCGAGCGGCCGCTGCTCGGTGACGAGCTCGTCGAGCATGAGCCGCCCCGACTGGTAGAGCTCGACCATGAGCGGGATGTCGTGATGCGGGACGCGACGAGCCGTATCGGCAACCGAGGAGGCCACGGTCGACGTAGGCCAGGGCGTTGACGTCGACCGCCACCTCCGTGCCTTGCGGAGGAATGCCGATGGCCAGGGCCGTCCCACCCCAGTCGAGGACGTCGAGGGCGGAACGGAGGACGGCCGGGTGACCCGACGCAGTCGAACGACCAGGTGACGCCGCCCGTCCACCCGAGGGCCCCCGAGACACGGTCGGGACCGGGAGGGACGATGGCCCGGACGGCCTTGACCGCGTCGCCGTCGGAGGCGTCGACGAAGTGGGTGGCGCCGAACTGCCGGGCCAGGTCCTCCTTGGACGCCAGGGTGTCGACGGCCACGATGCGGCTGGCGCCGGCCAGCCGGAGGCCCTGGATCACGTTGAGGCCCACTCCCCCGACGCCGAAGACGGCTGCCGTCTCGCCCGGTGACACCTTGGCCCGGTTGAGGACGGCCCCCACTCCGGTGAGGACCCCGCAGCCGATCAGGCACGCCGAGGTCAGCGGCACGTCCTTGTCGATCTTGACCGCCTGGACCTCCTTCACGATGGTCGACTCGCAGAACACCGAGGTCGCCGCGAAGTTGGAGGCCGGCTCACCCCGATAGGTGAACGGCGTCGACACGTTGCCGAGTGTCTTGACGCACCAGGTGGGATGACCGGTCGCGCAGGCCCGGCACGTCCCACACGAGGCCAGGGTGGCGATGACCACGTGGTCGCCCACGGCGACCGAGCGGACCTCGGAGCCGATCGCCTCGACCACGCCCGCCCCCTCGTGCCCGAGGACCGACGGCGCCTTCCACGGGATGGTCCCGTTGATCACCGACAGATCGCTGTGACACACGCCGGCCGCCACCATCGACACCCGTACCTCTGTCGGGCCGGGGTCGCCGACCTCGAGCGCGTCGGTGACCTCGGCTCCCTCACCCGTATAGACGATGCCTCGCACGGCGCGTTCCTTCCTCTCGTCGGTCTCGATCAGCGCTGCGGACCGGCCCGGCGCATGACCGCGGCCGCCGGCCTCGTGCCGCCGTTGTGGTCAACGGCGATGTCCCGCCCCGGCGCCCGCCGGCGCACCGAACTGCTCCCGCAGCTCGCGCTTCAACACCTTGCCGCTGGCGTTGGTCGGCAGCTCGCTCGACCATCCGACTGCCCGCGGCACCTTGAAGTTGGCCAGGCGCTCGGACGCCCAGTCGATGAGCTGGCGCTCGACGACGTCGGGGCCTGCGCCGCCGGCCGGCACCACGACGGCCAGGCCGACCTCGCCCATCCGGGTGTCGGGCACGCCGACCACCGCCACCTGGGCCACCGAAGGATGAGCTGCGGAGGCACGCCTTCGACCTCGGCCGGGTACACGTTGAACCCGCCGCTCACGTACATGTCCTTCAGACGATCGGTGACCCGCACGTTCCCGGCCTCGTCCATCACCCCGATGTCGCCCGTGTGCAGCCAGCCGTCGACGATCGACTGCCTCGTCGGTGGCGTCGGCGTCGTTGAAGTAGCCCCGCATCACGTTGTAGCCGCGCACCACGATCTCGCCGGGCTGGCCGATCGCCACGTCGGCGCCGTCGTGCGTCCACGATGCGCACCTCGACATCGGGGATGGCTCGACCCGAGGTGGACGCCACCACCTCGGCAGGGTCGCCCCGCCGGCACATGGTCACGGTCCCGGTGGCCTCGGTGAGCCCGTAGGCGGTGAGCACCGTCTCCACGCCGAGCTCGTCGTTGAGCCGCTCGACGAGCTCGACGGGCACCACCGCGGCGCCGGTCACCACCAGCCGGAGCGACGAGAGGTCGAAACTGTCGCGATCAGGGTGGTCGAGGATGGCCTGGAAGATGGTGGGCGGTCCCGGCAGCACGGTGACGCGGTCTTCGGCGATCCGCCGCAGCACCCGCTCGGTGTCGAAGACCGGCTCGGGCAGGATGGTGGCGCCGGCCATGAGGCAGGCCAGGATGCCGGCCTTGTACCCGAAGGTGTGGAAGAACGGGTTCACCACCAGGTAGCGGTCGCCTCTGGCGGAGGCCGACGACCTCGGTCCAGGTGGCGAAGGTCCGCAGCGTCTGCCCGTGGGTGGACATCGCTCCCTTCGGGTGCCCGGTCGTGCCCGAGGTGAAGATGAGGTCGGACATGTCTCCCGAGGTGATCGAGGCGGTGCGCCCGGCAGCCACGTCGGCCGAGCAGACGCTCGCCTCTCGGAGGAAGTCCTCCCAGTCGATCGTCGGCTCGCCGCCGCTCGGACCGGGACGAGTCGGCCGGCCCGCCGATGCGCCCTCGGCCGACCGCAGGACCACCACCCGCTCGAGATCGGGCAGCCGGCCGCCGTCGGCCACCGCCTGCTCGAGCAGCTTCGGATAGTCGGTCCCGAGAAAGCCCTCGACGGTGAAGAGCAGCCGGGCCCCCGAAGCGCGCAGGATGTAGGCAGCCTCCGCACCCCGGTACCGGGTGTTGAGCGGCACCAGCAGGGCCCCGGCGGCCACGGCCCCGAGTGCGGCCTCGACCCACTCGGCGCAGTTGGGTGCCCAGATGGCCACCCGGTCGCCCCGCTCGATGCCGTTGGCCACGAGGCAGCGCGCCGGCGGCCAGCGACCTTCTCGGCCAGCTCGTCGAAGGTCAGCCGGGTGACCGATCCGCCGGGGCCCGTCGCGTCCACCAGGGCCTCGGCGTCGCCGAAGCGGGCGGCGGCGTCCTCGACCAGGCCCGGGATGGTGCCCCACTGCAGGTCACCGCGGGGATCGATCACATCTGACACAGCGTCAGAGGGTAGTGCACGCCTGCGGCTCAGCCGGGCCCGTGTGGGTTGGCCGGGCCATCGTTGCTGTTCAGGGGTGCTGGCTGCTGACCGACACCACCTCGCCGGTCATGAAGGTGGCGTAGTCGCTGGCCAGGAACACGATGACGTTGGCCACCTCCCACACCTCGGCGCTCCGGCCCCAGCACCTCGCGTCGGGCGAGCTCGGCCAGCTGCTCGTCGGTCATGACCCGGTTGAGGAAGGGGTGGATGGCGAGGCTCGGGGACACGGCGTTGACCCGGACGCCGTGGGGCGCGGCTTCGACCGCGCTGCACCGGGTGAGGGCCATGACCCCGGCCTTGGCCGCCGCGTAGTGGGCCTGGCCGGCCTGGGCCCGCCAGGCCGAGCACCGAGGCGTTGTTCACGATCACGCCCCGGCCCGTGCCCCGCGCCTGGCCGTCCTTGGTGCTGCTCCTGCTCCGCCCTCGGTCGTAGAAGTGCCGCAGCGCCGCCCTCGTGCAGCGGAAGGTCCCGGTCAGGGTGACGTCGAGAACGGTGTCCCACTGCTCGTCGGTCATGTCCACGACCTCGGCCTGGCCACCGAGCCCGGCGTTGTTGACGGCGACGTCGAAGCCGGCCGTGGTGGCGGGCCGCCTCGTCGTAGAGGTGCTGGACCTGGGCATCGTCGGTGACGTCGCAGGCCACGGCGAGCGGTCGTGTCCCGGACAGCTCGCCCAGGGCGTCGGCGGCCTCCCCAGGCGCCGCTCGTGGGCGTCGGAGACCACGACGGTGGCCCCTTCCTCGATGCAGCGCCGGGCCGTGGCGAAACCGATGCCGGTCCCGGCGGCGGCCGTGATGACCACGACCTTGCCGTCGAGGAGCCCGTGGCCGGCGGGTGGCGTCGGCGGCCCATCCGCGGCACTCACCGGTTCGGGCCCCTTCGGGTTCGCGAGGCAGTCCGAGCACCCGCTCACCGATGATGTTGCGCTGGATCTGGTTCGAGCCCCCGTAGATGGTCTCGGACCGGCTGAAGAGGAAGGTGCGCTGCCAGTCGTCGAGCTCGCTGTCGGGCCCGGAGATGACCTGGCCGCCCAGTCCGCCGACGTCCATGGCCAGCTCTCCTAGCCGACGGTGCCACGAGGCCCAGTAGAGCTTGGCGATCGATGCCTCGGGTGGGGCGCTCGGGCCGTCGACGCCGGACAGGCTGCGCAGGGTGTTGAGCCGCATGATCTCGAGCTCGCGCCAGGCCCGGGCCAGGCGGTCCCGGAGGGCCGGGCGTCCACCGCTCCTGTCGGAACACCGGGCTCTGGCGACGAGCCGGTCGAGCTCTCGGCGGAAGCCGAGCTGATGGCCGAGCAGCCCGACGCCGCGCTCGAAGGCCAGGGTGGCGAGCGCCACCCGCCAACCGTCGCCGACCTCGCCGACCACGTTGGCGACCTCGGTCCGGGCACCGTCGAAGAACACTTCGTTGAACTCGGAGGTGCCGGTGAGCTGCGTGATGGGGCGAACCTCGATAGCCGGGCTGGTCCATGGGAACGAGCAGATACGAGAGCCCGTGGTGGCGGACCGAGTCGGGATCGGTTCGGCACAGGACGAAGCACCAGTCGGCCTGATGGGCGAGAGACGTCCAGACCTTCTGCCCGGTCACGACCCAATGGTCGCCGTCGCGTTCGGCCCGGGTGCGCACGTTGGCCAGATCGCTCCCGGCGTTCGGCTCCGAATAGCCCTGACACCAGAGCTCGGTGCCGGCCACGATCGGCGGCAGGAACTGCTCCTTCTGTGCCGGCCGTCCCGTGGTGGATGATCGTCGGGCCGATCAGTCCCTCCCCCATCACACCGACCCGGCCCGGGGCGCTCGCCCGCACGTACTCCTCGTTGAAGATCACTTGCTGGGCCACCGAGCGCGCCGCGGCCCGCCGTACTCGGCTGGCCACCCGATGCAGGTCCACCGGCCGGCGGCCAGCTCCCGCTCCCACGCCAGCCGCGTCTCGAAGCCGAAGGTCTCGTCCCCCGAGCCGCCGCGGCCACCGAGGGCGGCGAACTCCCCGACCACGTGGTCATCGAGCCACGACCGCACCTCCTTGCGGAAGGCCTCGTCCTCGGGTCGATCTCGCAGGTCCATGGGCGCCGGTTTCCTCGAGCGCTGGCCGGTCCGTCGGTCCAACGGGGCGACTGCCGGCGCGGGACGCGGCGCCGGTGACGGGCGCCCCGGCAGGCGGACGTTACCAAAGGGCCTTCGACGTCCCGTCCGGGTACGGCGCTCCGGACCGCCGTTATATGGCGGCAGGGAGCCGAGGGGAACAGGGCGCCAGGCTGCTGTGTTTTCTCTGTTGGCGTCGCGGCAAAGGCGTTTGAGCCGAGGATCTGCCCGGGCCACCGAGCGGCGGTGAGGAGGAGACATGGCCGACACCGAAGGCACCGGAACCGAGACCCGGCGAAAGTGGGATCTGAGCGACGACGAGTGGCGCTCGCGGCTTTCCCCGGAGCGCTACGCCGTTCTTCGTCAGAAGGGGACCGAGCCGGCATGGTCGGGTCAGCTGCTGCACGTCGACGGAAGCGGCATGTTCACCTGCGCCGGATGCGGCGCGGAGCTCTTCTCGAGCGACACCAAGTTCGAGTCGGGCTCTGGGTGGCCGAGCTTCTACCAGGCAGTCGCCGACGGCACCATCGAGGAGCACGCGGACAAGAGCTTCGGCATGCGACGCACGGAGATCACCTGCGCTCGTTGCGGCGGCCACCTCGGGCACGTCTTCCCCGACGGGCCGGCGCCCACCGGCCAGCGCTACTGCGTGAACTCGCTGTCCCTCGACTACAAGCCCGAGGCGGAGTCGGCCTCCACGTCCTGACCAGCGAGCGACGGACGGCCGACCGGCCCGTCGCCGGCTCCCTGCAGTGCCCCAACGGAGCCTGAGCCGGGCCGCCTCACAGAGCCGAGACTCGATGAGATCGAAGAGCTCGGCCAGGGCGGCGGCCTCGTGCCGGATGGCCGGCCCGCACCAGACATCGATCGGCATCGGCCAGCAGCTGGCAGGCGTCGAAGGCCTCGGCCTTGCGTCAGTCGGACGGCGTCGCAGGGCCGGGCGCGGTCGCCCCTGTCCGAAAGCGACCGCAGTTCTGCCGTGCCTGGTGGCCGAGACGACCGGGCTGCTGCCGGCTCACGCATCGGCCAGGCTCGGATCGGCCCGGTCCTCCGTGTCGGCCGGATCCCCGCTCGTGGCCGTTGTGGCGTCGGCCAGCGGCGGCTCGTTCGAGCTTGTGCACCTCGACGGTGGCGAAGCGCAGGCTGGGCCCGACTTCGTCGGCCACGATCTCGACCTTGGAGCGACGCTCCCCTTCCTCGGTCTCCCACGTGCGCTGCTCGAGCCGGCCGACGACGAGCACCCGCATGCCCTTGGTCAGGCTCAGGGCGACGTTCTCGGCCAGGTCGCGCCAGGTGACGACGTCGAAGAAGGAGGTGGCCTCCTCCCACTCGTCGGTCTCGCGGTTCCGCCACCGACGGTTCACGGCGACGCCCATCGAGGTGGTGGCTTGCCCGTCCCGGGTGTAGCGGATCTCCGGGTCACGGGTGAGGTTCCCGGTCACCGACGTGGTCGTGGCGGTCATGGTTGGCTCCTTTCGTCCGGTGCACCGAGGTGCGCGGTGCCGTGCGCACACCGGAGCCGACGGCGACCGGTGGGCCACCCTGCAACCGGCGGCTCGTCGCAGGCGTGACCGGCGCCACCTTGCCGCGGCCGGTCGGCCAGGACCTCGACGCGGACCTTGCCGACCGCCATCCGAGGCTGGCGAGGGGGCGAGGGGCGACGCCGACGAGGGCCGCGTTGCTGGCGACGACGCACCTCCCTTGGCCTTCGGGCCGGATGGCGAGCATGATGGCTGCTTGCGTTCCGGCACCCCCAAGCGGACAAGCAGGAGAGCCCGATGAACCATCTGATGAGAGAGCTCGCTCCGGTCACCGAGGAGGCCTGGGCTCAGATCGACGAGGAGGCCGACCCGCTCGCTCAAGCACTTCCTGGCCGGACGCCGCTTGGTCGACTTCTCGGGCCCGAAGGGATGGGGATATGCCGCCGTCGACCTCGGACGGGTCCACGACCTCGACGCCGGCGCAGCCGGGCTCGGTCGAGACGGCCCGGCGCCGGGTCCTCCCCCTCATCGAAGTGCGCGCCCCGATCACGCTCGACCGCCGCGAGCTGGACAGCGGCCGACCGCGGGGCCACCGACCTCGACCTCGACCCGGTCATCGGAGCCGGCCAGGCGGCGGCGCTGGCCGAGGACCATCTCGTCTTCCACGGCTACGAGGCGGGCGGGATCGAAGGCGTCATCCCGGCGTCGCCCCACGCGCCAGTGCCCATCTCGGCCGACTACGCCGAGTACCCCGAGCACGTGGCCCGAGCCGTGGCCGTCCTGCGGGCAACGCGGACATCGCCGGCCCCTACGGCATCGCCCTCGGACCGCGCTGCTACACCGGCGTGACCGAGACGACCGAGCACGGGGGCTACCCGGTGCTCGAGCACATCCGCAAGATCCTCGACGGTCCCGTGGTGTGGGCACCGGCCGTCGACGGCGCGGTGGTCGATCAGCCTGCGCGGCGGCGACTTCGAGCTGACGGTGGGCGAGGACTTCTCGATCGGCTACCGCAGTGCCGACGAGACCTCGGTCGCACCTCTACATCGAGGAGAGCCTGGCCTTCCAGGTCAAGACGGCCGAGGCGGCTGTGCACCTCTCCTACCACGCCGGCTGAGCCCTCCGGCGACGGACAGGAGCGGCTCGGGCGAGGTCTTCTCGGGTGGCCGAGTTCCGGTGCCGGCAGGTCGGTGCCGGTGCCGTGATCAGCTGCCGGCGAGGTCCTTGGCCAGCTCGTGCGCGGGTGGCGTCGCCGAGCTCGGTGCCCGGCACGCCCTCGGGATACGAGGGGTGGGCGACGGCCAGGCGGACCGGCCCGGCCCGGAAGGCGTCGATCTGCTCGGGACGGAGCCGGAACCGCACGTAGTGCACGGCCGAGGTCACCGTCGTCGCGGGTGAGCACCGACTCGTGCTCGTCCTCGGGAATCGAAGGCACACGCATGTCGGGATTGGTCGAAGGACCGATGCGCAGCTGGCACGAGCGCTCGATCCCGACCAGTTCGGGCAGCCAGGTCCGGAGCTCTTCGTCCGAGGTCAGCTCGAGGAAGAGGGTCGCCGACAGCTCGCCGGGGGCCGGCAGCAACCGGTTGTAGGTGTCGAGCTCGTGTTGGATCTGCTCGTCGCGCACCATGCGCTCGGCCCGGGCCATCTCCTGTACCTGGAAGCGCATCGTCATGCGGTTCTCGAAGGTCAGGGTGATGACCGGTCCGACGCTGACCCGCCGCAGCTTCTTGGTGGCGATGACCGTCACGGCGGAAGTCCTCACGCTCGCGCTCGTAGGCGCGTTGATCGGCGATGTCGTCGAGTGTGAGGGGCCCGCCCGTCATCCGTCGAGGCCTCGGCACGGCCAGTCGCGGACTCGCCCTGCACTCCGCTGACATTCCGACGGCGAGCCCGTCGTGGCCGGCCCGGGGCGCCCCGGGCCGGCCCTGCCATCAGACGATCCGGCACCCGCACGCTCAGGCGACCGACTGCAGCCCTTCGTTGAAACGGCCGGCGTGGCTCTTCTCGGCCCGGGCCAGAGTTTCGAACCACTCGGCGATCTCCTCGAAGCCCTCGTCGCGGGCGGTCTTGGCGAAGCCCGGGTACATCTCGCTGTACTCGTAGGTCTCGCCCTCGATGGCCGACTTGAGGTTGTCGGTGGTGGCGCCGATCTTCACTCCGGTGACCGGGTCGCCGACCTCCTTCAGGTAGTCGAAGTGCCCGAAGGCGTGCCCCGTCTCGCCTTCGGCGACGGAGCGGAAGAGCGCGGCCACGTCGGGGTAGCCCTCGACGTCGGCCTTCTGGGCGAAGTAGAGGTAGCGGCGGTTGGCCTGGCTCTCGCCGGCAAAGGCTTCCTTCAGGTTCCCCTCGGTCTTGCTGTTCTTCAGTGGTGCCATGGGTGATTCCTTTCCGTTGGGCCGCTCGGGGTGGCCTCCGTGGTGCGTGCCGCGGCGTGCTTGTCTCGTGTGCCTGTGGATGATGCAGGTGACGGGATGATGCAGGTGACGAGCGTGCCGACGGGGTCGACGCCGACCGGCCCGCCGGCGGCCGGACCTCTGGCAGTCCGGGCACAGCCCGCGGAAGACGATCTCGACCGAACCCAGCCGGAAGCCGAGGTCGGCGCCCTTGGGCACCGACAGCTCGGGGAACTCGGCGACGAGGTCCCGAACGCTGCCGCATCGCTCGCACACCAGGTGATGATGCGGGTCCTCGACGTTGGGGTCGAACCGGGTTCGGCCCGTGCCGACGTCGAGCGAGATGATCTCGCCGAGCTCGGAGAGATCGTGCAGCGTCTGGTACACCGTCTTGAGCGAGATGGTCTCCATCTCCCTCGTGGCCAAGGCGTGGACCGCCTCGGCCGACGGGTGCGTCTCATCGCCCTGGAGGACGCGGAAGATGCACTGCCGCTGGGCGGTGACCTTCCGGCCGGTCGAGCGGAACAGCTCGGTCAGCTCTTCTGGGCGTTCGCACGCTGTCATCATAATCGCCAACAGTTGTTGTTCAACAATGGTTGTAGAAATGGTTGCCCACGCTGGCCGTTGCGGTGGTGGGCGCCGCCGGCTGAGAGCCCCTTGGCCTCGGCTGGCGAAACAGTGCGGAGAGGCTGTGGCAGGCTGGGGCCGATGCCCGAGCGTGCCGACGGAGCGGGGAGGGCGACGTCGCGCAGGTTGCGGGGCCGGGGCCATGAGTGCCGGCCGTGTTCTTTTTTTTCGAAAGCCCGAATTTGTCAGCTTTTACTGACGAAATCGCCCAATTTGAAATTTAAAAATATGGGACGCTCCGCATGAGACGCTCCACCCGCTCCCCATGAGACGCTCCACCCGCTCCACGTCCGCGTCCGCCATCCCCCCGAGCGTTACCCCGGGCCGGGGGGTCACCGGGGCTCATTCGACCGCGAGCCGGCGCTGGCGCGGCTCCGAGAGCGAGACCTTCGACGTCCTCGTCGTCGGAGGAGGGATCACCGGAGCCGGGGTCGCCCTCGACGCTGCCAGCCGAGGCCTGCGCACCGCCCTGGTCGAGAAGGACGACTTCGCCTCGGGGACCTCTTCCAAGTCGTCGAAGCTGGTCCACGGCGGCATCCGCTACCTGCAACAGCGCGAGTTCCGGCTGGTCTACGAGAACCTGGCCGAACGCCAACGGCTCATCGAGAACGCTCCTCATCTCGTCTCCCCCGTCCCCTTCCTCATCCCCCTCTTCGGCAGCGCCGGGGTGGTCAACCGCAGCGTGGCCCGTGCCTACCTGACGGCTCTCTGGCTCTACGACCTGACCGGCGGCATGCGCATCGGGCGCCGGCATCAAAAGGTGACCAAGGAAGAGGCCCTCGCCCACCTCCCCACCCTGCGGGCCGACCACCTGGTGGCCGGCTTCCTCTACTGGGACGCCCGGACCGATGACGCCCGGCTCACCCTTTGCGTTCTGCGCACCGCCGTCCTCAACCACGGTGCGGTGGCGGTCAATCACACCCGGGTCGACGCGCTCACCCATGCCGCCGACGGGCGGGTGACCGGCGCCCGCGTCGTACCCGAAGGGGCCGAGCCCTTCGAGGTTCGGGCAAGAGTGGTGGTCAACGCGGCCGGGGTCTGGGCCGACGAGGTTCGAGCCCTCGACGAAGGTGCCCATCCCAACTCGATCCGCCCGGCCAAGGGTGTGCACGTGACGGTGCCGGCCTCGGCCTTCCCGTGCGACATCGCGGCCGTGATCCCGGTGCGGGGCGACCACCGTTCGATCTTCGTCGTGTCCTGGGGTGACCAGGTCTACCTCGGGACCACCGACACCTCCTACGAAGGCCCCCTCGACGATCCACCGTGCCGGCCAGAGGACGTGGCCTACCTGCTCGATGCGGCCAACGCCGTCACCACGGAGCCTCTCGGACCCGCCGACATCACCGGCATCTGGAGCGGGCTTCGCCCGCTCCTCGCCCCGAAGGCCGGCCGGCGGGCACCGAGCGAGCGGACCGCAGATCTCTCGCGGCGACACACCGTGGGTGTGTCGACATCGGGTGTCGTGACGGTGACCGGCGGCAAGCTGACCACCTACCGCAAGATGGCCGAGGACACCGTCGACCTGGTGGAACGACAACTCGGCCGACGCACGCGTTGTGTCACACGTTCGCTCCCGTTGCGCGGTGCAACCCCGGTCGAACCGGCGACCAACGAGGCCAGCCCGCGTCGAGACGTGACCCGGCCACCGCGGCCGCCGGGCATCTGGCTCGCCGGTACGGCACCGAGACCCCGGCTGTGCTGTCCGTGGCCGACGGCCGCCCCGAACTGCTCGAGCCCCTCGTGCCCGGGCTCCGCTACCTGGCCGCCGAAGCCGTCTACGCCGTCAAAGAGGAGATGGCCCGCTCTCTCCCCGATGTGCTCGACCGCCGGACCCGAGCCTCGCTACGCGACGCACGGGCAACCGCCGGCGTCGCCGAGCAGGTGGCCGCCCTCGTCGGACCAACCCTCGGTTGGGACGAAGCCCGGTGCCGCAAGGAAGCCGCCGCCTACGCCGAAGGGATCCGGCTCGAGCTCGCCACCGCCGGCCTGGACCCGGATCGAGCAGTCGAAGGTGGCGAAGCTGGTGGCACGGACGGCGAGGTCGGAGCCATGGCCTCTCGCCCCTCGGAGCGCGGGTGAAGCCGACTCCACCCACCACCATCGACGCCGCGCCGGCCGACGTCACCGACCATCTCGCCGGACATCGAATCGAGGTGGGCGACGGACTACGCCGACGACTGGCCGAGGTCTGCACCGAGGTCACGGACGAGGCGGCCGACCGAGCCGAGGCCGGCCGCGACTGGTGGCCGCTGGCCATCGGGTGGGCGGCGGCCGGGCAGGTGGCCGCCCGACCGGCAGTGGTGGCTCGGCCGGCCAGACGCGGAGGAGGTCGCCGACGTGCTCGCCCTCTGCCACGAGGCCTCCGTCCCGGTCACGGCCAGCGCCGGGCGGAGCGGTGTGTGCGGCGGCTCGGTGCCCGTCTTCGGCGGCGTCACCCTCGACCTCTGCGGTCTCAATGGGCTGACCGACATCGACGGCGAGTCGTTGGTGGTCGACATCCGGTCGGGGACCTTCGGCCCTGATGTCGAGTCGGGGTTGCGCGACGTCGGCCTGACCCTCGGCCACTGGCCGCAGTCGATGGACCTTTCGACCGTGGGCGGGTGGTTGGCCTGTCGCGGAGCCGGGCAGTACTCCAACCGCTACGGGAAGATCGAGGACATGGTCACCGGCCTGTGTGTGGTCATGGCCGACGGGACCACCATCCACACCGGTGGCCAGGGCCCGCGATCGGCCACCGGTCCGGACCTCACCCAGCTCTTCGTGGGCAGCGAAGGGACCCTGGGCGTGATCACCGAGGGGCGCTTTCGGGTGCACCCCGTGCCCGAGGGCGAGGCCCGCCGGGCGTTCGGCTTCGACCGCTTCGAGGAGGGGCTCGACGCCTGCCGTCGCATCCTGCGCCGCGATGCACGACCGGCCGTCCTTCGCCTCTACGACGAGACCGAGTCGCAGCGCAACTTCGAGCAGGCCACCAACCTGCTCGTGGTACTCGACGAAGCCGACCCCGCGCTCATCGACGCCACCATGGCAGTGGTCGACGCCGAATGCGTGACGGCCGACGCTCTCGATGTCGCCCTCGTCGAGCGGTGGCTGGCCCACCGCAATGATGTCTCGGCGTTCGCGCCGCTGTGGCGCGGCGGCATCGTGGTCGACACCGTGGAGGTGGCCGCCCGCTGGCGGTCGCTCGCCGGCCTCTACCGCTCCGTGCTCGAGGCCATCAAGGGTGTCGACGGCACCCTCGTGGCGTCGTCCCATCAGAGCCACGCCTACACCGACGGCGCCTGCTTGTACGTCACTTTCGCCGGTCGGGCTCCGGACGGTCTCGATCCCGAGGAGGGTGCGGCCTGGGCCGAGGCCTATTACCGCACGGCATGGGACGCGGCCACGGCCGCCACCCGGGCCGCCGGCGGGGCCATCAGCCACCATCACGGGATCGGGCTCAATCGATCACGGTTCCTGACCGACGCGCTCGGGCCGGCCCACCAGGTCCTCGCCACGGTGAAGTCCGCCCTCGATCCTCGGGGCATCCTCAACCCAGGAAAGCTCGGCCTCCCGTCGCCATTCGGGCCGGCGCCCTGGCCGTGAGACCGTGAGCACCTGAGACCATGAGCATTCTCGTCGTCGACCTCGGCACGTCGGGTGTCCGCGCCGCCGTGGTCCGGCCCGACGCCACCGTCGAGCACGTCCATCACCGGCCCGTGCTGCCCGACACGCCGGCCCCCGGGCTGGTCGAGTTCGACGCCTCGGCCATGGCCACCGCCGCCCTCGAGGTGGCGACCCGAGCCCTGGCCGAGGGCGGTCCGGTCGACGCCGTCGGCATCGCCAACCAGCGGGCGTCGACGATCGTGTGGGATCGCAAAAGCGGCGTGCCGCGTGGCGCCCGCTCTCGGCTGGCAGGACCTCCGGACCGTGGGCACCTGCCTCGAGCTCCAGGGCCAGGGCTTCCGGGTGGCCCCCAATGCCTCGGCCACCAAGTTGGCAGCCATCCTCGACGTCGCCGACCCCGATCGACGCCGGGCGCAAGCCGGCGAGTTGGCCTTCGGCACCGTCGACACCTGGGCCGCCTGGACACTGTCGGGCGGGGCGCTCCACGTGATGGACGCCACCAACGCCGGTGTGACCGGTCTCGTGGGCGTCGATCGCCTCGAGATGGGACAAGAAGCTGCTCGACATCCTGCGCATCCCCGAGGCCGTGCTGCCCACGGTGGTCGACTCGAGCGGCGGCCTCGGACCGGCGACCGCCCTCGACAACCACCCGCTGTTAGCCGGGATGGCGGGTGACCAGCAGGCATCCCTCATCGGACAGGGGTGTACGCGGACGGGGATGACCAAGGCCACCTTCGGCACTGGTGGCATGCTCGACCAGTGCATCGGCGGTGACGCGCCGTCCCACGCCGGCCGCGGACCGGCCGGAACGTTCCCCATCGTCGCTTGGCGTCGCCACGGCACGGTGACGTGGGGCATCGAGGCCGTCATGCTGTCCGCGGGCACGTGCGTGGAATGGCTACGCGACGACCTCGGACTCATCGGGTCGGCGGCGGAGTCGGCGGCGGTGGCCGCCGAGTGCGACCAGACCGACGACGTCTGGTTCGTGCCCGCCCTCCTCGGCCTCGGCACACCGGTGTGGGACTTCGGGGCTCGCGGCACTCTCATCGGGCTCACCCGTGGGACGGGCCGGGCCAACGTGGTTCGGGCCGTCCTCGAGGGTGTGGCCCACCGCGGAGCCGACCTTCTGGACGCGGCCGAAAGCGATTCGGGGCTAGCCGTCCCGAGCCTCCGGGTCGACGGAGGCATGTCCGAGAACGACGTCTTCGTGCAGGCCCTGGCCGACGCTTGCGATCGCCCGGTCGAGATCGCACCGGTGACCGAGGCCACCACCCTCGGGGCGGCCTTTTTGGCCGGGATGGCCGTGGGCACCTGGCGCGACGAGGAGGAGGTGGCCGCCGCCTGGCGCCCTCGTCGGGTGGTCGAACCCGCCCTCGGCCGGGCCGCCCACAGTGCTCGTCGGGAGCGGTGGCTCGAGGCCCGTTCGCGGGCCGTGGGCACCATCCCCGAGCTTTCGGCCATCGATTTCTGACGAGCGCCCGGCGACCGGCTGGCGCACCAACCGAAGCCTGCGGCCCATAGATGCGGGGTCGCCCTTTGGTTCCCCTCTCCAGGTGCCGATGAACACCTGGTGGCAAGCACACGAGCGTGGTCGACGACGCCCTCGGGCCTGTCCTCTCGGAAAAGGGAGGTCAGGGGCCGATGAGCACGAGCACCGAGGCCATCGGGCCCGGCACGGTGCCCTCGGCGGCACCCTCGGCGGCAGCCACGGACGCCGTCGACCAGGCGGTTGACCTCGGTCGCCGGCTGTACAGCGCCCTCTCGTCGGTGCTTCTGGGCACGCCCGGAGCGGTCACGGTCGCCACCTTGGCCGCCCTTGTCCGGCAGCCACCTCCTCATCGAGGACGTCCCCGGGGTGGGCAAGACGGTGCTCGCCCGCGCCCTCGCCACCTCCCTCGGTGTCCGGTTGTCGCGGATCCAGGGAAATCCCGACCTGCTCCCCTCCGACATCACCGGTGTGACCGTCTTCGCCCCCGAGACCGGAACCTGGGAGTTCCGGCCCGGTCCCGTCTTCGGCCAGGTCGTCTTGCTCGACGAGCTCAACCGCACACCCCCGCGCACCCAGTCGGCCCTCCTCGAAGCCATGGAGGAGCAGCAGGTGTCGGTGGACGGCGAGTCGTGGCCCCTTCCCCGGCCCCACTTGATCATCGGCACGCAGAATCCGGTCGGCCAGCTCGGGAGCTTCCCGTTGGTCGAGAGCCAGCTCGACCGCTTCGGCCTGTCCACCACCATCGGCTATCCGGACGCCTCGACCGAGACGCAGCTCGTCCTCCACTCGGGTGGTCGGTACGCGCTCGACGGGCTGTCCCCGGTGTGCGACGCCGTCACCTGGGCCGGGGCCATCGAAGCCACCGCGGCCGTGCCCGTGGTCGCCGACCGTGGCCGAGTACGCCGTCGCCCTGGTGCGGGCCACCCGCATCGGCCGGCACCGTCCGGCTGGGCGCGAGCCCACGGGCGGCCATCTCGTTGCTCCGGGCCGCGCAGGCCCACGCCGTTCTCGGTGGGCGCGGCTACGTCACGCCCACCGATGTCCAGGCCGTGGCCGTGCCTGCCCTCGCCCATCGGCTGGTCGCTGACAGCGGCGACGGCCCAAGGGGTCGCCGTGGTGAGCCGCGTGCTCGGGGAGACCCCGGTCCCACCCACGTGAGCGCGGGCCGGATGGACGACGGCCGTCGTCTCCGGCCGCGGACCCACCCCATGGGCTGGGTTACCCCGGTGGCGGGGAGCCTGGTCGGACTCGGGGCATGGGCGGTCGTGGCCCACTCGAGCGGGTCCGGATGGGTGCAGGCACTCGGCGCCACCCTGGCCGGTGTGCTGATCACCGGCATGGTGGCACCGGCCCTTCCCGCCGTTCGGGCCAAGGTCGAGTGCGCGTCGTGCCCGGCCGACGCGGTGGCGGGACAGCCCGTCGACGTCGTGCTCATCACCAACGGGCCGCACCGCCTCCGACCCCGGTCGCCCGCGCGGCGCCGAGGCGCGGCGCACCGGTTCCGCCTTCGGCGGCCGTCCCGTGAACGTGACGCTTCATCCCGAACATCGAGGTGTGATCAACGAGGTCGTGGTCGAGGTGGCCAGCTCGGCACCCTTCGGCCTTCTCTGGTGGGGGCGCGACATCGTCGTCCCGCCTCACTCGGCAGCTGCATGTGGCCCCGCGCTGGGGGGCCGAAGATGCGGCCACCGCAGCACCCGCTCGATCGCGCCATCGACGGTCGCGGCGCCGGTTCCCTCTGGCCTCGGCGACCCGCGCGGCGTGCGCCCGTATGCACCCGGCGATCTCCGCCGCAGCCTGCACTGGCCGGCCACCGCCCATGTGGGCTCCCTCATGGTGCGAGAGACGGAGCGGGCGGTCGAGGACCCGGTGGTCCTCGACGTGGTCCTGCCCGACGACGCCGCCGCCGCCGAGGCCGATGTGTGAGCGGGTCAAGGGAACCGGATCGGCCTGGCTGGCCCGGGGGCGGGTGGTGATCCTGCGCACCGAGGACGACACCGGGCATGTCGTCGGCGCCCGGTACGCGATCGCGTGGAGCTCGGACGGCGCCTGGCCCGGGCCCGGCCGCCGGGTTCCAACGGGGGTGGCCACGGCCCATCGGAGCGCGGCCACGAGGAAGGTGCGAGGTGAGCCTCTGGGAGCGGGTCGTCGAGGCCAACCGACCGGGGCCGCCCGAGCACTCCCTCACCTTTCGCGGGGCATCGGTCGCCGCCGTCGTCGTCGCCGCCGGCGCCTGTTACCACGAAGGTGAGCTCAGCTCCGGCTGTCACCGTCTTCACCATCGTGGCCACCGTGGTCGGCAACGCCGCTCTCCTATCGACGGCGCGAGCGTCCGTGGCCGAGCCACGAAACCCATCCTCGCCATCTGCGCCGTGGCCGGCTTCGTCTGGTTCATCACCACCGTCACCAAGACGGCGACGCCCGGCGACATCTCCACGGTCGAGGGCCCACTCGCCGTCCTCTGTTCGCCTGGGTGCTCAGCACGCACGCCTTCGACGTGCCCGGCCCGGCGCGACGTCGCCTACTCGCTTGGCCGGCTCGGCCGCCCTCATGGCCGTGGCCGCGGCTCAGGCCGTCGACCTCGGCTTCGGCATCTGGGTACTGGCCTGGTTGGCCTGCGCCCTGGCCTGCCTCGTCGCCATGTGGCAGTCGATGTCGACGGCGCGTGGAGTGCCCTGGCCGGCTGTTGCCGGTGCCGTTGTGGTCGTCGTCGCGGCGCTCACCGTTCTCCTCATCTCGGTGCTCCCCCCACCCCAGCCGTCGACCGCACTCCTCTTCCCCTCGGCCGGTGATGGGCAGCAGGTGACGAGCGCCAGCCAGCTGACCGACGGCAGCGCGTCGTTGCCGGCGCACGCGGCGAACGCGCGGGGTCGAACCGGTGTGGGTGGTTATCTCGGCTTCGCCAAGGCCCTCGATCATCGCCGACCGAGCCACGCTCGGGCAACCAGACCGTGCTCCGGGTCCGGGCCAGCCGTCCCGGCTATTGGGTCGGTGAAACCTACGACCACTGGGACGGACAGAACTGGACACAGTCGGGGGACCCGGCCGAGCGGCGACGGGATTGGTCAAGCTCGAGTCGGGCTCACCCTTCACCATCCCGCCGGCGGCCGACCAGACAGCGATCATGCCGCCGGCACCCCCGACGTCCAGACCTTCTACCTGGCCCAGTCCGGCCCCAACCTCGTGTTCCACACCGACCAGGCCGAGCGCGTCGTACATCCAGTCGAAGGGCGCTCTTCCTCACCGGAGACGGCACCATCGTGTCCTCCGTCTGCCATGGGGGCGGGGACCATCTACACCGTGGTCTCGGCGGACACGCGCGGCCACCCCGGCCGAGCTTGCGTGGCTCGACGTCCGGACCGCCGGCTCGCCGGGCTCGCCCTCCCTCAGCCCACAAGGAGACCCGCCGGTACCTGCAGCTGCCCCATCCCTATCCGCAGGTGGCGGCCCTGGCCCGGCAGATCACCGCCGGCGTCGGCTCGACCGACGGCGACCCGCGCACCTACGACAAGGTCGCCGCCATCGAGCAGTGGATGTCGACCCACGTGCGCTACACCACCGACATCCCGCCCCTACCGGCCGGCGCCGACGCGGTCACGAGCTTCCTCTTCGGCAGCCGACAGCGGCTACTGCGAGCAGATCTCGACGGCCACCGTGGTCATGCTGCGGAGCCTCGGCATCCCGGCCCGCGAGACGGTGGGGTACGTGCCCGGCTCCTACGACCCCTTCACCGACCTCTACGAGGTAAAGGCCAGCGATGCCCACTCTTGGGTCCAGGTGTGGTTCCCCGGCTACGGATGGCAGAACTTCGACCCCACCGCTCAGGTGCCGCTGGCCAACCCGTCGCCCGGGTCGGTCGCTCACCGGCAGGGCCGTCCACCTCCTCGGCCGACTGCCCTGGATCCCGATCGGGATCTGTGTCGGTCGCCGTCGTCTCCGCGTCGTGCTGTTGGTCGGCCGGCGCCGGCGCCGCCCGCCGACCTGGGCCCACCGAGTGGCCGTCGACCTCGGCCGTGGCGGGCGGCACCGGGGAGCGCCGCGCCGCGACACGCGAGACGCTGACCGACTACGGCGACGCGCCTCGGCAGGCTGGCCCCGGCCTGGGCCGGAGGTCTGGCCGAGGTGTGCGGAGTGGTCGAGCGCTACTCGTACGGCGGCATCGAGCCCTCGGCCGCCGAGATCGCCCACGCCGTTGTCCTTCGCCCGCCGCTTCGCCCGTCGCGGGCGTCGGCGCGCGATCACGCGAGAGCCGGACGCCGCTGTGGGCCGGGCCGGCCGGACCCGAGCCGCCTCAGGCGCGGGCGACGGCCAGGCCTCGTCGAAGGAGGCGCCGGCGGCCAGCAGCGGCCGGTAGGCCATGAGCTGGCGGGGCCGGCTGAAGGCCAGCGCCGCCTGGAGCCGGTCACCTCGCTCGGTAGAGGGCGACCATCCGTCCCTCGTCGGCCGAGCCGTCGACCACCACCACTTCGTCGTCGGGCCCGGGGAGACCGAGCACCTGGATCTTCGTCTCGTACTGGTCCGACCAGAAGAAGGGCACAGGGTCGTAGGGCGGCGGCCGCGGCCCGGCCGGACCAACAGGTTCCGCGCCGCGGCGGCGCCTCCCTCGGCGGCGTTCGTCCAGTGCTCGACCCGCACGTCGCGGCCGGCGGAGGCGAGCGGCCAACGGGCCACGTCACCGGCGGCCACCACCCGGTCGGCGCAGAACAGCGCATTCGTCGCAGACCACGCCGTCACCGACCTCGAGCCCGGAGCCGTCGAGCCACTCGACCTCGGGGGCGACGCCGATCCCGACCACGACCACGTCGGCCTCGAGGCGCGTGCCGTCGACCAGCTCGACGCGTCGCCGCTGCACCGTCTGCCCGACGTTCCCGAGCCCCGTGACCGGCCGACGACCCCGGCCACGCCCACCCCGGTGCGGAGCTGCACGCCGTGGGAGCGGTGGAGTGCGCCGCAGGCCTCCCCCATCTCCTCGCCGAGCACCCGGGCCAGCGGCGTGGGCAGGGCCTCGACCACCGTGACCTCGGCGCCGAGCCTCGGCAGGTGGCGGCCACCTCGGATCCGATGAAGCCGGCGCCGATGACCACGACCCGCGCGCCGGTCCCCGGTCCGTCGCCAGTCGGCGAACGGATGGCCAGGCAGTCGTCGAGCGGTCCGCAGCGTGTGCACGGCTTCCAGTTCCTCGCGTTCCGGGGAGGGGCCGGGCCCGGGCCCCGGTGGCCACCACCAGCCCGCCGTAGGTCAGAGTCTCGCCGTCGTCGAAGGTGAGGGTCCGTGCGCCGGTGTCGAGGGCGACGACCCGGCGACCGAGTCGGAACTCGATGCCGAGGGTGTCGAGCTTGTCGGGCGCGTGGTGATGGATGCGGTCGACGTCCCACTTCCCGGCCAGGAACTGCTTCGAGAGCGGAGGGCGGTCGTAGGGGGGATGGGCCTCGTCCCCGACCACGACGACCGGACCGGCATGGCGCTCGTGGCGGATCTCCTCGGCAGCCCGGAGCCCGGCCAGCGAGGCACCGACCACCACGACGGTCGCGTCGGCCTCGAGGGGCTCGTTCATGAGCGCGCCATGGTAGGAGGCCGACTCGCCCGCCGAACGGCCTCAGCGGCCGAACATGGCCATCCAGTCCTCCGGCGTGCGCAACCGGAAGACGTAGTTGGTGGCCCGGGTGTCGCCCATGGTGGCCGATGGGTCGGCCGAGTAGAGGTGGCCCGGGATAGAGCACGGTGTCGTCGGGCACACGGGACAGGCGGGTGGTGAGCGATTCGTAGAGGGCGGCGGGGTCGCCCCCGGGAAGGTCGGTGCGGCCGCAGCCCTCGAGGAAGAGGGTGTCGCCGGCGACGAGACGGCCGTCGACCAGGAAGCACTGGCTGCCCGGGAGTGTGACCCGGGTGTGTGCAACAGGGTGATGGGACCGGCCCGACGTCGACGATGTCGCCGCCGTCGTGCACGGCGAGGTCGCCCGGTCCGACTCCGGTCGTCCGGGTGATCCACGGCGCCTCGTCACGTTGGATGTGGACGGGCACCGGCTTCGCGTTCGAGCAGGCGGACGATGCCTTCGACGGCCCAGCCCATCATGTCGCCGCCCACATGGTCCGGATGGAAGTGGGTGGCGAGGGCGCCGACACAGCGCATGCCGTCGGCGGTCGAGGATGTCGAGGAGATCGTCGACGGCGTAGGCCGGGTCGACGATCACCGCCTCGCCGGTCGACCGGTCGCCGATCAGGTAGACGAAGTTGACCATCTGCCGGGCGAATTGGTCACCAACGGCGAAGTCGCGGCCGGACAGCAGTTGCCGGAAGTACAGGCGGTCGCCGTCGGCCGGCGGTCACGCTGGACCCGGTGCGCGGTGCTCATGGCACGCCACCATACGGTGCGCGTCGCCGCCACCGCTCGGACCGGGCAGGCCCACGCCGACGTCCGAGCACCACCGGCCGGCGCGTGGGCCGAGGATCAAAGAGCCCGGCGCTACCATGCCAGGCGAGGCCGCAGCGACGCCGGCGCGGCAAGGGGGACGCACGTGACGACCGATCAGGCCCAATCAGCCGAGGGAACCGGACTGCACACGCCCGCCGGCATGCTCCGCCACTGGGCGAGCGAATGCCCGATGCTCCGATGTTCGTCGATGACGAGGTCACGGTCACCTGGTCCGAGATGTACGACCGGGCGTGGCGGACCGAGCCAGGCGCTTCTGGCCGAGGGCTCGGGCCCCGGGCGATCGGGTCGCCTTCCTCGACCGGAACAGCATCGAGTACTTCGAGGTTCTCTTCGGTGCCTCACTGACCGGGGCGGTGATGGTCCCGGTCAACTGGCGTCTGGCCCCGACCGAGATGGCGGCCATCATCGACGACGCCGGCGCCGCCATCTGTTCTTCGGATCCGACTACGACGGGGCCCGCAAGGAGATCGCGACGGAGCGCTGCCCGGATGTGCGCACTTGGGTGACCATCGACGAGCTGCACGACTGGCGCGACCGGATGTCGGCGGGCGAGGCGAGCGACCCGGGATTCGAGCCGGCCAAGGAACGAGCCGGTCATCCAGCTCTACACCTCGGGCACGACGGGCCTTCCCAAGGGTGCGGTGCTGTCGGCCCTGCAATTTCGTCTGCATCCTCGAGGCGGCCGACGAGATCTTCGACGTCGGCCCGGACATGGTCTCCCTGGTGGCCATGCCCCTCTTCCACATCGGCGGCACCGGCTGGGCGCTTGGCGGCCCTGTCCCGAGGTGGCGCATGCGGTGATCCTCCGCGACCTCCTGCCGGCCGCTCTGCTCGGCGCCATCGAGCGGCACCGAATCACGCACGCCTTCCTCGTCCCGGCCGTGCTCAACATCGCTGCTGTCGGCACCCGAGATGGCCGACGCCGACCTCAGCTCGCTGCGCATCATCTTCTACGGGGCCTCTCCCATCAGCGACGACCTGTTGGTGCGGTCCATGCCGGCTTCGGATGCAGCTTCGCCCAGGTCTACGGGTTGACCGAGACGACCGGGGCCATCACCACCCTGTTACCCGAGGACCATGATCCCGACGGCCCGCGGTCCCGACTGTTGCGGTCGGCCGGGCGGGCCTTCGGCCACGTCGAGCTGCGCATCGTCGACCCCGAGACAGGCGCAGAGCTGCCGGGCGGGCAAGTGGGCGAGGTCTGGACCCGCTCGGACCAGAACATGACCGGCTACTGGCACAAGCCGGAGGAGTCGGCTGCCGTCCTCATGGAGGGCGGATGGTTCCGAAGTGGGGACGCCGGTTGGTTGGACGAAGAGGGCTACCTCTTTCTCCACGATCGCATCAAGGACATGATCGTGACCGGCGGCGAGAACGTGTACCCGGCCGAGGTCGAGAACGCACTCCTGGCCCATCCAGCCGTCGCCGACGCCGCCGTCATCGGTGTTCCGAGCGAACGTCTGGGGCGAGACGGTGAAGGCCGTCGTCGTCCCGGTTCCGGGCGCCGTCGGTTCCGACATGAGTGAGCCCGAGCTCGCCGCGGACATCATGTCCGCCACTCGCGAGCGTCTGGCCCACTACAAGTGCCCGACATCGGTCGACTTCGTCGACGTCCTCCCCCGCAACCCATCCGGCAAGGTCCTCAAACGCGAGATTACGTGCCCCCTACTGGGCAAGGCCAGGACCGGAAGGTCCACTGAGACCAGCCATGCCGGTGGCTATCGCCGCGCAGCTGCGACCGTCGATCAGAAGAGTCCGCCTGGTTCTCCATCCGTCCGCGGAACTACGGCATCGCTCGGTCTCATCGTCGCCCGGCGTCGTCGAAGCTCGATCCGTCGGAGGTCGACTGCGTCTCGACGGCCGATGGCCTCGAGACGTGGGACCAGCTCCTCGACCTGGAGCCGGGTGCGGCGGAGCCGTCGATCGAGCTCGTCGACGATGTCGGTGGCCCGTTCGAGTTGGTCGACCAGCCGATCGACATCGACGACCCCGGTCTCGAACTCCTCGATGATGCGATCGAGCTCGACACCGGCCTCGGCGTAGCTGAGATCGTCCACGCCCCGCTTCGTCATCCGCGTCGGACCTGGATCGGGCGTTGCTTCGCCATGGTCATCGGCTCCCTTCGTCGTCGGACGGACTGTGCGACGACCGCTGGCCTGGTGCCGGACACCACCGATGCGATCCGGCCGTCGGCGACCTCAGTCTCCAGCTGCGACACCGGGTTCGATCGCGGCTCCACCGATCGCACGACGGCACCCGATGCGTCCCGGGTCACCGAATATCCCCGTTCGAGCTGTCGCTGGTAGTCGTAGGCACCGAGCAGGCTCTTGCGGTGCGAGGTGCGCAGCTCCTCCACCTCGAGGCATCGCAACGGCAGCGCCCTCATCCGCAGAGCCCGGGCCAGCGTCCGCTGCTCCTCGTTGGTCAGCACGCGCGCGTCGAGCTCCGAGCGGCGGCGCGGGACCGGTTGGCGAGCTCGACGAGCCGGCCGTCGACCTGTCCTCTGGCCGCGCCCCGCAACGAGCGGGCGCGGTGCACCGAACCGGTCGGCATGGCGGTCGAGCTGTCGGCCCGTGCACGATCTCGACGCTGCGGCGTCGTCGCTCCGAGGCTCCACGGCCATCGTCAACCGCTGCGGTGGCCAGGCGCGAGACCTCGAGGCCCCGGCCGACCGTGGATCGCCAGTAGGCGTCGGCCAGCCCGGCGAGCTCACGTCCGCAGTCGGTCGGGGTGATGAACGTTCGGTTGGCCACCTCGTCGGCCATCGACAGGTCGCCGGTGTGGCCGATGCCCGTCCAGACGGCGACGTCGGAGCGGGCGATGGCCCGGGCCACCGGCTCGGAGTCGAAGGTGGCGAGGTCCGCCTTCGAGCCGCCGCCCCGCACGATGACGATCACGTCGCAACCGGCGGACTGCAGCCGGCGGATGGCTCCGGCGACGAGGGCCGGAGCGCCTCGTCCCTGCACACGGGTGGGCATCACCCGGACCCGGAAACCGATCCCCGACTCCTCGAGCTGGCCCAGGAAATCGCGGAAGCCCTCCGTCCCGGGGCTGCGCCACGAGCCCGATACAGGAGGGGACGGGCGGCACCGCGACCTGCCGGTTGCGGTCGTAGAGGTCGGCGTCGACCAGCGCCTTGACCACCCGAGCCCGCTCGGCCGCCACCTTGCCCAGCAAGGGCGTCGGTGTCGAGCTCGGAGACGATGAAGCTGATCTCGCCTCGGGGCCGGTAGAGCTGGACCTCACCCCGCACCCGGACCACCAGCCCGGCGTCGAAGTCGATGCCAAGCCGGTCGAGGCTGGCTCCGGATGCGGCCCACCGGGTGGACCAGCAAACGACCTTGAGCACAGGGCGGTCGCTCTCGCTGACGGGTGGCCGGGTCGACCAGGTCCATGTAGCAGATGCCCCGCGAGCTCACACTCACCGACCGACTTCGCCGGTGACCCACACTGGCCGGGGAGCTGCGGTCGTGTATGGCCCGATCCACGCGCTGGTAGAGCGCGCTGATCGACAGCGACTCGGGGTCATGGGCAGTTGGTCTTCGGAAGGCCGGCCCATGGCGGCCAGCCGGGCGGCGCGAGCTTCGAGGACACGCACAGGTTAGAGCGCAGTCGTGACTGCGACTACGGATGTGCGCTTGAGGGCGACCTCGATGAGGTCCCGGGCTCCTGTGCGTCACCGAGCTCCATCGGGTTCGATTCCCGATCTGACGTGGCTCATCTCAGAGGAGGCTCCGAGGCTGGCTATGTGGGAGCATGGAGCTCGACGGTGAGCCGGCTGGGTGGCCGCGGTGCGGACGGGCGAAGTCCGCTTCGTCCTCCGGATCGAGGAAGGTCGGGACTCCACAGGGCAGGGTGCTGGCTAACGGCCAGTCGGGGCGACCTGCAGGAAAGTGCCACAGAAAACAGACCGCCGATGGCGGCCTTCGGGCCGCACAGGTAAGGGTGAAACGGTGCGGCAAGAGCGCACCAGCGGCCGGGGTGACTCGGTCGGCTCGGCAAACCCCACCCGGAGCAAGGTCGAACAGGGGGTGGGCGGCCCGTCCGGCGCTCATCCGAGCGCACCCCCCGGGTAGACCGCGTAGATGGATGGTCACCGAACCCTCACTCGAGGGGGAACAGAATCCCGCCTACAGGCCGGCTCACCGTCAACCAGGCATCGAGCTGGATTTTACGAAGAAGACTCCGAACGGCTGGAGCGGGGAGCAGTTCGAAGCATCTCCGACACAGCAGTCCGTGTCGCTCGGAGCGGCGTGGCGCATCGGTTCAACCGTCACGACCCCCGACGAGACCGTGCTGCGAGAGGTGCTGCATGACCTCATCGTTCATCGATGACAGCGGAAACGGGATTTCGTGGGGACGACCCTGATTGCTGACGAACCGGTCGCCTACGATCAGTGGCATGAGTGATGCAGCCAACCATGTGGCTCATCCCGATGCGTTTGTGGCAGCCATGGTTGCCGGAACTCTCACGGACGCGGAGATCGCCAAGTGGATTCAGGTCAACCGGCCAGCCGGCCCGAAGCGAACCGAAGTCATCAACGCCGTAAGCCGATTCAAGGGCGGTACCATCACCGGCCCGATTCGGACAGCGTTACGATCTCTCGACGGCCTGCCGCCAGTCCCCGAGGATGAGGATCAGTAGGCGGGTCAGCGGTCTCCCATCAGGATTCGCGGCGTCCCGTCTGGCGACCAGGTGGCGGAGAATGACTCTCAACGATGACCTGCAATGCCCAGATTGTGGCGGCCACATCTCAACCGCGGTCGAACTCGGTCGGATAGACGCCGTCGGCCGGGTGCAGTCGTGGGTCGGTACGCGTATCGCGTGAACATGTTGTCGAGCCGGCCTGATACCGCATTTGACCCCGATGGATCGCAACAATCTCGTCAACGTCGAACCGTTCAGCCTCGACGACGATTACTCGATGATCACTGACCTTCGGCGGCGAGATCGTCACGTGGTCAATGGCTCGCTGCTCGCCGACCGAGACTCATGAACGTGGCGAAGGGGGGTCGGAAGCCCCCTGTGTCGACACCGGGGAGTCGACGGGGCTGGCGTGTCAGCGTTCCCTCGCCGACCACGGTCAAACTCTGACGATGACCGTCGATGCTCGGCCACCCCCGATGGGAAACATCCTCATCCACCGGAAAGTCGACACAATAGACAAGGACCTTGTGTACGACGTGTACGTCGATGGCCATCTGTCGATCGGCCGAACGAGCAGGGTCTATGACCGTTTTGGAAATCCGCGAGAGGTTCTGAACATGTGGGCGCTCCGAGACGGAGCGACCGTTGATCTCGGCGGGCTGTTCGTGGGAACTCACCGACTTGTCATACGCCTCGATAGACGGAGGAGTAACGAGGTCGAGTTCTACATGCTCGAGGGTACATTTCTCCACTTCGAGTGTTATCCGAGAGGCGGGTCGGCCCTGTTACGTACCATTCGTAGGATCGTGGCTCCGCGACGTTGCATCGTGTGCAACGAGCTCGGCACCTCAGTACTCCCTTCAACCTTCCCTTGAGGGTGCCACCAGTCGCCGGTTACGAGCCAGGCGATGACGGACTCGGCATCGCCGAGACAATGCCATCGTTGTCATCCGACGCCATGCAGAACGTTGTCGAAGGACATGACACCGAAAGCAGGTCGTTCGACCCGCTGATATTGACCGGTTTCGACCATGTCCCGTTGCTATAGGCGATGGCATTGCCGTTGTTATCAACGGCAATGCAGAGCGTGGTCGACGGACACGATACGGCGGCGAGACTCGTCATCCCGTCGATATCCATTGCCTTCGACCATGCACCGTTCGTATACGAGATCGCGTTGCCTGTGCCATCCACGGCAACACAGAACGTTGGCGACGCACATGAAACGGCGGTGAGTCCATTCGACCCGTCAACCCCTGTCGTCTGTGACCACGTTCCACTGTTGTAGATGAACGCATCGCCGCTCTTATCGACGGCCACGCAAAAGGTCGACGAGGGACACGAAACACCTTGCATGGACTCACCGTTGTAAAGCGTAGGAGCGGACCAGGATGCGTTCGTATACGTCAGTACTCCGCCGTTACCATCCAGCGCGACACAAAACGTTGCCGATTGGCACGAAGCGTCGTTGAACCCATCTGATCCGGCGATCTGCTTGGGCTGGGACCACGCGCCGTTCACGTAGGGAATGGCGTAGCCGGAATCATCTAATGCGACACAGTACGAGGTCGGTGCGCACGCAACGGAGTCGAAACTGGTGGTTCCGTCGATATCGTCAGGCTGGGTCCATTTGCCGTCCGCGTAGGAAAGTGCGTTCCCGGAACCGTCAACAGCGACGCAGAACGTCGAGGACGAGCATGAAACGCGCAGATCACCGGAGCCGTCGGTTGAGTCGATGTTCTGTGGCGCACGCCAAACAAGCCCCGCCGTGATCCGACTGGCCGGTGTGGAAGTGCGGGAGGGCGCTTGAGTGGTAGTCGTCGACGAGCCCGGGCTGGTGCTGGGTGAGGAGGAGCAACCAGCCGCACCGAGAACGAGGAGCCCGACCGAGCACACGAGGCTTGCTACGTATCTCCTCCGCACTGGCATTACGCCCGCCTTTCTCTAGATTGGCCGCCTGAAACAAAGGCACGATGATAATCAGTGCAAAATCGCTCCATCAATCGTTCCAACCGAGGGCAACTCACGATTTGGGAGTTGGGGGTAGGCCGCCATAGACCACGAAGCGACCCCTGTCGAAGCTGGGCCACGTTCGATCGACCCGGCGGGAACTGGGTCGATATCGATCTGATTACGGCGTCAGGTCTCTGACTTCGAAAAGGGCACCTCTTCGCTACTCCTGAGCCGACTCCGTTCGCACGAGATCCACGGTGTGCGCGATCGTGGGTGAAGCCCCGATACACGTCCGCCATCCGGTGCCGCCACACGTAACTCAAAAGGCAGTTCACATCCCTTTCTCAAGCTCGTCCTGGCCGGCCGTGTGGTGTTTCCAAATCCCGCCCGCACCGTCAACCAGCCGCTTGATCTGATTGTTGGCAATGGATCTCGTGGCCGATCCCGTATGTCGTTCAGAGGAGCGGAACGTCCCGACTCGTCGGTACCCTTGCCGCCAAGATCCGGGCCTGCATTCCCGCGCCTTCGCCCGTGAGAGATCTTGGAGAAGAAGATGAAGGTGGTCTTATCGGTTGAGCCGGACATCCAGCCCTACTACGGGCACCTGGAACGCTTAGTTCTCCAGGCTGGATACGAAGTCATCCCGGGTACCTGGGAACTGGAGTGGCAGTTTCACGTATGGCCCAATGAGAACCTGCTGCCCATGGACACGTTGCTGCTGAAGGTCCGAGCTGAAACCGTCCCTAACGGATTGCAAATGCAGCCCAACGGCATACGTGATGACTGGCCATTCGGTGCAACAGTATTTAGGCCTGGTGGTTGGGAACCACGACCTCGGGAGTTTCAATCTCCCAACTTCCCGCCATCTGAGTTTGAAGCACTTGCCAGATGGATCAGAGGGATTCTGCTTGACCTCGTACCTGAAATCGCATTCTCCACGCGCATCGAGCTCTTCACCTCGACGATCTCCCGTCGGCTAGATGAGGAGAACAGTGAGCTTCGGTCGAGCCTTGAAAAAGCCCGGATCTCTGTCGTGCTTCTCAAAGGCCAACTGAAGGCACTCCTTGAAGCGACGGCGAACGGACAAAAGGGTATCGTCCGTGCTGTCCTGGGCGTCATTGGCGAGGTCCTGCTTTCGCTCTCCACCCGAGCAGTCGAAAGTGCGAGTTCCGCTACGACTTCTCACCTAGCCGGACAAGACCTGCTGCGTCAGCTTGTCGTCGAGTGTCGAGACCTGCAACACCAAATCGTTGGAGGCTCGGACAGCTCGAACTAGCGCTCGTGCGATGTTTGCCGTCTGCCTCCGTGTCAGCTCCATTGTCACCAGCGGATAGAGGAAGACATATCCTTCTGTCGCGATGGAAGCAAGCTCAGATTGAGGTTCGGACATTTGGTGGACCTTTACTCGTAGCTCTCGGGGTCGATTGATGCGCGGGCTCACCGCTAACCATCTGACCGCGGGTCAAATGGCCCTGATCGTAAGCAGAACGGCTTGTTGCGGCGGCTCCGCCGACAACGTCTGGCAACCAACGCGGTGTGCGCCGATCTCGGGACTTCGGACCTGTCCGGCGTCGAAGGCGCGGAGCGCGTCCCGTACGCCGGACTGCACAGCCTTCGGCGGTCCGTCTAAGGGAGTGACTTCGAGGTCAAGGGTTTTCCAAGGTCCCCGATTACGTTCCCGGCGCTCGGGTCGGTGCTGGATTTCCCGCCGGTCGCCGACCCGGGCCGTGAGGCTTAACAGTGCTCACCGTCGCCTTGGCGCCCGGTCCCCGCGCAAGTCAGCCGCCCGGGCCGGCTCTCGTGGTTCCCGCCACCCCTCGCCGGGGTCGGCCCGGGTTCGGCGGCTGCAATGAACAGCTCTTCAGCACCCTTTCGCAGAGCCCCTGGCAAAATCGGCCATATCGGCTCGACCCCCCGATTGCCCGTCCGAGTGACTGCGGGTGGGCAGATGTGTGGTCGGACGGCGAGAACTTCCTCGCGGATGATCTTTGGCGAGGAGATGGTGGCGGGTGGGAGGTCCTGAACCCGCTTGCGTCCAGACGCTCAGCGGCATAACCGCCTACGTAGGTACCGTAGTGTCTCGAAGTGGCCGAGAGATGGGTGCGGGCTCCAATAGTTGACGTCGCCCTCCGTGCTCACACTGAATGTCGGAGCGCATCTCGCCCGCTGCTTGAGCACAACGCTGAGTGACCGGAACCCACAACCGAAACGAGTAGGTACGAAGGTGGTGTCCAGCTCTGTTCCCGCCACACTCGGCACTGACGACGACCGAACCGGCTCCCTGACTCCCGCTGTGCGCGGGAAGGATCGTCGGCCGTGATCGGGCGCCGCCTCTGGGGGAGGGCGGCATGACGTCGGGACGAGCCAGGGGCGGACGAACCCGGGAGAAGAAGGCAGCCGCCCCGGCCTCCCCGGCT
Organism: uncultured Acidimicrobiaceae bacterium; assembly: GCA_963774915.1. Taxonomy (GTDB): domain Bacteria; phylum Actinomycetota; class Acidimicrobiia; order Acidimicrobiales; family RAAP-2; genus CAVSNH01. The sequence continues at coordinate 178,403 of CAVZGR010000003.1, forward strand.
GGGTCGGACAACAAGCAGCCAGGAGGCGGGCGAGCCCGACAGTCCGGATCCCTCCCACGCCCCAAGACGGGCCCGCGCACTCAGGCCAGGCAACGGTCGGCGACCAGCAATCAGGCGGAAGCACCAACGTCACTGCGTGCATGGATGGTGCGGCGGCGTTACCCAATGTGGGGCCTGGGGGCGATGCTGGCGGCGTTCTTCGTCTGGACGCTGGTGATTGTCCCGGCTGTCTGGGGCGCGTGGCAGGCCGGCCAGGACGAATGGAACGTCTGGCAGGCATCGCAGTTCGTGGCCCACGGTTGGTTCGCAGCCATGTATCGCGCCATGCCGGTGCAGCCGGATTTCCCCCTCTGGCCGATCATCCTCGCTCCAGTCAGGGCACTCAGCGACCTACTGGGCTTATCCGGTGGGTACCGCTGGTACACGGCCACGTACTCGCCCGAGCACGCCACCGCGTGGCTCATCTACGGCCCAGTCTGTGCGCTTTGCGCAGGATCAATACTCTTCGCGGGCGACACGCTGGCCATCGAGTTGGGCGTGGCAGCTCGCCGACGTATCTTGCTCACCGCCGGTTTGGCGCTGCTTGCGTTCTATACAGCGATCTACTGGGGGCATCCAGAGGACCTCCTGACGGCAGCACTACTACTCTGGGCGCTCCTCAGCCTGCACCGAGAAAGACCGGCTCGAGCTGGCTGGTTGGCCGGACTCGCCATCGTGACCAACCCGGTCGTCGTCCTGGCTCTACCGGTGCTGTTCGCTCGCCTCTCGAGGCATAACTGGCGACGGTTCGGAACGCGGATGGTCGTCCTGCCGGTGGTGCTCCTCGCGCCGCCGTTCTTGACAGATCCGGGAGACACTTGGGATGCCCTGGGGCGGCAGGTGACGTACACGAAGGATCATCCGACTCCTCTTGTGTTTCTTGCCCACCATGTCGGAGTGGGGATCGTCAACGCGGGACCGGTCCGGCTGGTAGCGGTTGCGCTGGTGGGGATCGGCGCCTTCGTTCTCACTCGAAGGCGCTCTGGTTTGGAATGGGCCGTCTTCGTCTGCGGCATGGCGCTGCTGGCTCGCCAGATCAGCGAGCCAGTCATGAATCCCTACTACCTCGTGCCGGGCCTCGCTGTGCTCGCCATCGTCCTGGCGGGTCAGCCGGCACGTCGGACACTCACCGGTGCCATTGCGTTGCTCGCAACGATTATCGCCGGGTCGCTGTACGTGGCGCCATGGCCGTACTCCTTGTTGATCGCGGCGACGTCTGCAGTCTGTCTGTGGAGTGCCTGGCCCACCTCTCCGCACCATGAAAACGAAGCCCGCCAAGCTCAGCCCATCGAGCTGCGGTCCCTGAGGGTGCGCACAGCACTCGCCGGGGTTTGTGTCCTCGCGATAGTCGCCGGGGCAGTTGTATACGGCCATGTGAGCAGCGCACCCCAAACCACCCTGCTGGCGGCAAACTGGGAGACAGGACCGGGCACGACCTGGAACTTCCCGTGGGGGACACCGTCCGTAGGAAGCGCGGCCAACCGCCTCTACTTCGTCGACGGGAACCAAGTCTCGCAGTATCCGACGCTCGCCCCATTCTCGTTCGCCGTGGCGCCGTCCCTTTCGCGGCTGGTGCGGGAGTCGGCGGCGTCCGGCCAGGCCGCAGCTCGGCAGTGGGGGAACCTGGCATGGGTCGCTCCTTCGAGCAGCGCCTCTGCTGCCGAGCTACCGGCTCACGTCCGCGCCGCGGCGTGGATCTCAGCCCTCGCTGAGTCAGACGCCCCGGGTCGGTCGACGTGGGAGGCAGGACCGAAGTTCTGTCAGACGGACCGGCGGCACACGAGGTCCTTGCTTGGCGCGCCGGACTACCGGATCGTGCTGTGGCGCGGTTGTGGAGCGTCGTCACTCTGGCTCGACACGGACCCTAATGTCACCCTGCAGGCGCAGCCCGCCGATCTTGCGATCGGAATAGCCGTGGACTGGACGTCGGTCGTTACCAACCCGAGCGGAACGAAGGTACTGCGGGTGTACGTGGGTTGGGGGGTGAAATCAGTGATCCACGTGGCTGTCTCCGGTGAGACTCCCTACAGCCAAACGCTGGTGCTGGAAGGAGTCATGGAGTTGCGACCAACGCCCAGCGGGCTCCGAATCTGGGATCCCTGGTGGAGATATCAACTCGCTGGGAGAGCGTCGGAATGAAGGTCGCCTCGCGCGTCATATGCCACCTGACTTCTGATCGATGAAAGAGCGAAACGCCGCCCCTACGTGACGGGCCCGGTGGTGCGCACCGGACGCCGGCAGCGTTCGACCGCAGGTGGCGGGCCGAATATCAACACGCCCCTTCGTTCTCATCAGGGTGACCGAAGGATGGACGCTCCCGGCACCACAGGTGGCTGTTCGCTCGCTGATTGCGGTCGCGCCAAACGCGCGCTTGACCGTGACCCTTTCCTCGCGCATGATACCCAATGCCGGCTTCTGCAACGGCACGGAGGACGGCGGCGAGAGTCGCTACAAAAAGGCGGGTCGCACGGGAGTGCCTCCCACGGCAATGCCGCAGGGAGAAAACTCATGAGCGCGTCCGCGTATCGGGTTCAGCTTTGCTCACAAGGACGGCGGGTCCGGATTGCCCACCCGGCCAGCGCACAGTCGCTCGTTCCGCTTGTTCACGGCCGCCGCCATCGCTTCGCTCGTCGGCAGTTTGTTTGCCGTCGTGGCGTTGGCCGCGCCTGCCGCCGCCGCGACCACACCGACGTGGGCCGTCGCAGGTACTGGTGGTGGCGCCGACACCGGTAGTAACGGGGACGTCTACATCTACGACTCCAACTACGACTACACCGTGGACCAGATACTCACCGTCACCGAGAGCCCCGTCAACGCGGGCTTCAGTGCCCCCTATATCCAATCCCAGTCGCCAGGTACCGGGGTCACCTGCTCCCAGACTCTCCCGACGTATCTCTACGGGGATTCCAACACGGGAACACCGCCTTCGACCTGGCCGCAGCCCTCGTCCACCAAGTGGGACTGCCTCCTCACCGTGACGGCAGGCGACGGATCCGACAGCGGAGTGAACGGGGCCAACGGAACGACGAACACGGTCACGTTCGCAGAGACGGACAGCACCGGCACGTACACGAAGACGTACACCTTCATGGTCATCCCTCCCCCGATCACCGTCGTCGCGCCTGATACCGCCTCCGGGGCGAGCGAATCCATCTCCAACACGACCGACCAGACGTACCTAACATCCAACGGGGTGGTCGAAGACGGCGGCGCGGCCGGTCCTTCCGGTGCTCTCATCACGGGCATCCCGGCGAACAAAGACATCTACACGGGCTCCAATGCGACCGACCCAGCCACTTCGGACTCGGAAAACCTGACCATCCAGGCCAGCCCAGGCTTCTTCTGGACCACTAACTACAGCTCGGGCTCAGATACGGAATACAACGTCAGCGAAAGCGATCGCAATACGTCAGGGCAGACCTGGACCACCGGTGCCACCACGACGTCGCCCCCCACCAGCAGCCCCACCAACGCAACCGAAGCGTATTCGCCGTTCACCCCCGGGGCAGACGGCTCCGACCTGGACCAGACGTGCCCACCGGCTCCGGCGGAAATCGACGCCGGCATGCCGTTCTGCTTCGAGGAGTTCCAGGCCTCGGGCAACGGGCCGAACGCCGGCCAGGCCGACCTCGATTTCTCCGGGCAGGCCGTCCCGACCACGACGACGCCCACCGTGGCAACGAATGCGAGCGCCTCCGTTGGTCAGAGCGTCAACATCACCGACGCCCCCGGTGCGTGCCCGGGCACGATCGGCACGGCCGCTGAAGGTGGCACCGGCCTCTTCGTCAACAACTACAACTGCTGGTACGGCCGGGCCGCGGATGACACGCCGGTCACCGTCACAGTGGGCGGCGTCCCGGCCACCACCGTGACCCCGAACAACACGTACAGCGCCAGCAGTGTCGTCGTGACGAACGGCTCGAACCAGATCTACACAAGCGGCTCCAACGGGTTCCCCACGTACGTCCTGGGTGCCACGGTCAGCGGGGCCGGTATCCCGCCCGGCACCACGGTCGAGAGTCCTCTCCAGAACACCGCGATCTGGAAGACTCTCGAGCTGTCGAATAATGCGACCGCCACCTCCGCCGGAGAGACGCTCACCTTCACAGGAGACGTGAGCGGGTCTTACCTCAACATCGGTAACAACAACGGTTACGCCAGCACCATCAGCAGCACCACCCTCACCTCCGCCACCGTGACCGGCGGCTCGAACCAGGTGACGGCCACCACTCCGGACTCCGGTACCGCCGCCAAGCCCTACTCGGGCCTCGTCGGTGGCATGGTCAGCGGGACCGACATCCCCGCCAACACCGAGGTGACGGCTTGTTCCGGCAACTGCGCCGGAACCGGAAGCGGAACGGTCACCTTGACCCTGTCGAACAATGCGACGGCCAGTCCCGCGGCGGAGACACTCACCTTCTATCCGCTCTACCTGAACCCACCGCGACTGAACGCCAACGTCACCATTCCCGCCGGCGTACCGGCGGGAACACAGACGATGGAGGTATGCGAGCCCACCGCACCCCAGAACGGCTACGACTACGAGTTCGGGGTCGAGGACATGGCGCCGTCAGGCAGCCTCTCCTACATCAACGGGAACTCAGGACCCACGCAGGTCTGTGGGTCGACCTCCATCTTCGTGGTGGCCCCGACCTCCACCAGCACCTCGGTGACCGACGCCTCCAACAATTCGGCATGGAGCGGGAGCGAGGCCACCGGGTCCTCGGCCTACGACACGGCCAGTGTCGGAGGTGAGCTGGACTCCGTCGCCCCCACCGGAACCGTGTCCTACACCTATTGGAACGATGCGGACTGCGGCGTCTCGGAGAGCGCGGCCGGTACCTCGGCCGGGTCGAACCTGGCCATCGGAACCCAATCGAGTACTGAGGGACCGCTGCCGGAAGGCACCTACAGCTTCCAAGCCACCTATTCGGGCGACTCCAACTACACGGGGTCCACCAGCCCGTGTGAGCCTTTCTCGGTGGGCACCGCCTCCACCTCCGTCGCCACCACCGTGGATGACGCCGGCACCAACTCGGCCTGGAGCGGGAGCGAGGCCACCGGGTCCACGGCCTACGACACCTCGACCGTCAACGGCGAGGTGGGCGGGATCTCGCCGACGGGCACTATCTCCTACACCTATTGGAACGATGCGGACTGCGGCGTCTCGGAGAGCGCGGCCGGTGCCTCGGCCGGGTCGAACCTGGCCATCGGCACCCAATCGAGTACCGAGGGACCGCTCGGAGCCGGCTCCTACAGCTTCGATGCCACCTATTCAGGGGACTCCAACTACACCGGGTCGACCAGCCCCTGTGAGAGCTTCTCGGTGGGCACGGCTTCCACCTCCGTCGCCACCACCGTGGATGACGCCGGCACCAACTCGGCCTGGAGCGGCAGCGAGGTCACCGGGTCCTCGGCCTACGACACCTCGAGCCTGATCGGCGAGGCGGGCGACATCGCCCCCACCGGCACCGTCTCCTACACCTATTGGAACGATGCGGACTGCGGCGTGTCGGAGAGCGCGGCCGGTACCTCGGCCGGGTCGAACCTGGGCATCGGCACCCAATCGAGTACCGAGGGACCGCTGGGAGCCGGCTCCTACAGCTTCGATGCCACCTATTCAGGGGACTCCAACTACACCGGGTCGACCAGCCCCTGTGAGAGCTTCTCGGTGGGCACGGCTTCTACCTCCGTCGTCACCACCGTGGATGACGCCGCCACCAACTCGGCCTGGAGCGGCAGCGAGGCCACCGGGTCCTCGGCCTACGACACCTCGAGCCTGATCGGCGAGGCGGGCGACATCGCCCCAACCGGCACCGTCTCCTACACCTATTGGAACGATGCGGACTGCGGCGTGTCGGAGAGCGCGGCCGGTACCTCGGCCGGGTCGAACCTGGCCATCGGAACCCAATCGAGTACCGAGGGACCGCTGGGAGCCGGCTCCTACAGCTTCCAAGCCACCTATTCGGGGGACTCCAACTACACGGGGTCCACCAGCCCCTGTGAGAGCTTCTCGGTGGGCGCCGCTTCCAGCTCCACGGCCTCGACGCCGACCAGCTCGATCATCACGGAGGGAAGCGGCAACACCGACGCGGCGACGGTGACGGGCAGTGACCCGAGTGTCGATCCGACCGGAACGGTGAACTTCTACGAGTGCGGACCGACCGCCTCGGCTGCGCCGTGCACCTCGTCATCGTGGGCCCAGTTCGACACCGAGAGCCTGAGCGGGTCGGCAAACCCGGACACGGTCACCTCGGCCTCTTTCGCCCCGGACGCCATTGGCACCTGGTGCTTCGCCGCCGTCTACGGAGGCGACGGCAACTACTCCGGGAGCTCGGACCAGAGCACCGATGAGTGCTTCACCGTCACCACCTCTTCCACCACCTCCTCACCGACCAGCTCGAGCATCTCATTGGGCGGGAGCAACACCGACGGCGCGACGGTGACGGGTAGTGACGCGAGTCTCGACCCGACCGGAACCGTGACCTTCTACACCTGCGCGGAAAGTGTGGATCCGTGCACCTCCGCCAACTGGACCCAACTGGGTTCGCCGGTGGGCCTGAGCGGGTCGAGCAACCCGGACACGGTCACCTCGGCCTCGTTCACCCCGGACTCGACGGGGACCTGGTGCTTCGCCGCCGTCTACGGAGGCGACGGCAACTACGGCGGGAGCTCGGACCAGAGCTCCGACGAGTGCTACACCGTCACCGGGGTCGGAAGTACCTCGGTGAGCACCCCGACCAGCTCGACCGCGGCGCTCGACGGTCCCAACTCGGACAGCCTGCTCATCACCGGAGACGACGCGGCCAACAACGCCCCCTACCCGACGGGCACGGTGACCTTCTACACGTGCCCGGAGGCCGTCGATCCGTGTACCTCGGCCAACTGGACCCAGCTGGGCTCGCCGGTGACCTTGGGTGCATCGAATGGCAACACCAACACCGCCACCTCGTCGGACTTCACGAACGACTCGGTCGGGACCTGGTGCTTCGCCGCCGTCTACTCGGGAGACTCCAACTACACGGGCAGCAATGACAGCACCAGCGACGAGTGCTACACGGTGGCCCAGACCAGCACCACCACCATCAGCAAGCCGCTGAACTCGACCATCACCCAGTCGCAGTCGAACATCGACCAAGTGACGGTGTACGGCAACGACTACGACTCGAGTCCTCCGGCGCCGACGGGCACGGTGACCTTCTACCAGTGCGGGCCAACCACGTCTCCCACGTCGTGCGCCACCGGCACCCAGGTCGGTAGCCCGATCAATCTGACATCGGCTGGCGGCAACGAGGCCACTGCCACCTCGGCGGCCTTCACGCCGAATGGCAGTCCGACGTCCATCGGCTACTGGTGCTTCCGCGCCGTCTACAGCGGAGATGGGAACTACTTCTCCAGCTCGGACGACAGCAGCGTGGACGAGTGCTTCTATGTGACCGGTCCTGTGGTGGTCACCTCGTCGTCGCCGTTGCCGAGCGGGACGAAGGGCAGTCCCTACAGCGAGCAGCTGACCGCGGCCGGCGGTACGGCACCGTACTCGTGGAGCAAGACGGGCGCTCTGCCCCCTGGCGTTCACCTCACGCACGGGGGACTGCTGACGGGAACGCCGAGGAAGTCGGGCACGTACACCATTACGGCCAAGGTGCACGACTCGACGACTCCTCACCACGAGAAGGCGACGAAGTCGCTGACGGTGACGTTCAACCCATGATGGCTACCCAGGCGACAGGCCAACTCGCCTAAAACGCAGAGGATGATCGACCGGCCCGGAACCCCCCGGGCCGGTCGATCGCCGAAAGCGCAGGCTGTCTCATCCAGGTTCCGAGGGGCCCCCTGGCTGCCGTCCGAGTTGTGCGTCCTGGCCGACCCTGAGCTGCGTGGATGACGATCCCGGGCCACGGCTGTGTCGGCCCTGCGACCTCGAGGCTCCCCGAATCACAGACATCCAACACCGGTGATCGAGAGGCAAGCGCCGCCTCTGGAGTGCCGTGCCCAGCGTCGGCCGCTCCGGCGCCTCTAGGTTCTGGGGAATGCCGCTTCCCTGGGAGAAGGACCTGGCCGGCCGGATCGACCACCACGTCGTTTCCTCGTCGGCGCTTCGAGACAACCCTCTGGGTGACCCAGCCGACCGTCCCCTGTGGGTCTACGTCCCACCCGGCTACGACGACGATCCGAAACGGCGCTTTGCTTCCGTCTACGTGCTCCAGGGCTATACGGGCCACCTCACCATGTGGACCAACCGCAGCGCCTTCCGGCTCCCCTTCCACGAGGCCGCCGACGAGCTCTTCGCCAGGGCGACGCGCCCCGTGCATCGTGGTCTTCGTGGATGCCTGGACCGCCTATGGGGGATCGCAATTCGTCGACTCGCCAGGCACCGGTCGCTACCACACCTACCTCTGCGACGAGGTGGTGTCCTTCGTCGATGCCCGCTATCGGACCCTCGACGATCCTGCTCACCGCGGCGTCCAGGGCAAATCGAGCGGCGGGTTCGGGGCCATGATCACTCCGATGCTTCGCCCGGACGTCTTCGGCGGCCTGGCCACGCACGCCGGCGATGCGCTCTACGAGCTGTGCTACATCCCCGAGTTCGCCAAGGCGGCCCGCGCCCTCAGGGACTACGACGGGGACATCGAAAGCTGGTGGACGAATTTCCGGAGCCGGACCACGTTCACCAAACCGGCGGACGAAACCTTGCTCATGATCCTGGGCGTCTCCGCCTGCTTTTCGGCCGAGGAGGATGGAACGCCCGTTCTGCCCTTCGACCCAACCACCGCTCGACTGCGCGACGACGTGTGGCAACGGTGGCTGGCTTGGGACCCCGTCCGGATGGTCCCGGATCACGCCGACGCGCTGCGTGGCCTGCGCGCCATCTGGATCGACGGCGGAAAGAGCGACGAGTGGTTCCTCGATCTCGGGGCCCAAGCCTTCGGGATGCTCTCGTCGAGATCGACGTGACGGACGTGCATTTCGAGCTGTTCGAGGGCACGCACGGCCGCATCGAGTACCGCTATCCGACGTCCTTGGCCTACCTGGCGACCCGGCTCTCCTAGGTTCGGACTTCGAACTCGTCACCCACCGGTTTCTTGACGACCGGGGGCGCCGTTGGAAAGCTGCCGGGCGTGGAGGGGCTGCCACAGGTGTGTGGCCGGGGAATCGCTTCGATCGGGCTGGCGGTGGTGGCCGCTACCGTCACGGTCCTGGTCGCGGTGAGCGGTGCCCCTCGGGCTGGCGCCGACACGATGGCATCGGGTCAGCCGTCAGCCGGCGTTCAGTCGGCAACATCGACCGGGGTATCCACACTTGGCCTCGGCGGCTGGCAGGTGGAGAGCTCGGCCGTCGCCGGCCGGGGCGGAGGGGTCATCTCGGAGGCTGACTACCCGGCGGAACACTGGCTCCATGTCACGCCGGACGATGCCGGGGCCCCCGGCACCGAGATCGAGGCGCTGCTTCAGAGCGGGGCCTGCCCGAACGTCTTCTATTCGACCAACATGAGGAAGTGCTTCGGATACGAACCCGCATCGGCCGGACACGTGTTCCCGAGTTCGCCGTGCCGTGGTGGTTCCGAACCGACTTCCCGCTCTCGGGGCCGAGTGGTGCCACGGTCGAGCCTGATCGTCCACGGCGTCGTCGGTGCAGGCCGACGTCTGTGGTCGGACGGCACCAGGTGGCCAGCCGCACCGAGGTCACCGGGCGACGACACCCGTTTCACCTTCGACGTGACGCAGCCTCGTCGCCCGGCAGAGAACGGAGTGGCCCTCGAGGTCTATCCCAACAACCCGCAGCGCATGTTCACCCTGGACGACGTGGACTGGAACCAGATGCCCCCCGACAACAACACCGGCATCCAGTTCCCGGTGCAGCTCGATGTCCACGATGCTGTCCGTGTCGGCAACGATTACGTGACCAGAGGATGCCCCCGGTCTGACAACGGCCGCTCTCACCGTGCATGCCGACCTGACCAATGTGCCGAACTCGGCACTCCATCGCAGCGAGTCACGGCCACGGTGACCGGCGCCGCCGGCGGTGGCCAGTCGTCGCGACGATCGAGCCAGATGGTCACGGTCCCTTCTGGCCAGACGCAGCAGCCGTCACGTTCGCTCCGAGCCGCCAACCCGGCGCTGACCCTGCACAATCCAGCCGTGTGGTGGCCCTACCAGATGGGCTGCCAGCCCCTCTATCAATTGTCGGTTCCGGCGTCGGCCGATGGTGCTGTCGCTCGGTCGCCGGTCGACACCTTCGGCATCCGGACGGTCACCACCTTCCTGACATCGCCCTCGGCTCTGGCTCCCCACGGGGTGCGTCGTTTCGCCATCAACGGTCTACCCTTCCTCGTCCGCGGCGGCGGCTGGGCCGAGAACCTGTTTCTGCACTACTCAGCGAGCGACGTGGCCGACCCAGATCGCTCTCATCAGGAGCCTGGGACTGAACGTGATCCGCACCGAGGGCAAGGAGATGCCGGCCAACTTCTACGACCAGATGGACCGGGCCGGCATCATGATCGACGCCGGCTTCCAGTGTTGCGACCGGTGGCAGCTCCCACCCGACGGCCGCGGGGTGACCCAAGCGGACTACGCGCGTCATGGCTCAACTCGGCCTACGCCATCGGACAGACGCTGCGCAACCACCCGAGCGTCATCGACTACAGCTGGAGCGACAACGCCCCCACTCGAAGAAGCAGGAGGCGTGTCCGCTGGCCGCGCTTCGCCCGGGCCGGCTTCGACGATCCCGATCATCTCCTCGGCCGAGTACAACGTCCAGTCCGTCAGCTCGGGCCATCCGGCGAGAAGGAGGGGCCCTATGACTGGGTGCCCGCCCGACCTATTGGTATGACACCAGCCACATCGATGCCGGCGCCCCCGACGTGGACCCGACCCTGACCAACGTCGGCGGCTCCTGGGGCTTCGACAGCGAGGAGAGCGCCGGCGACACGGTGCCCACCCTGGACTCGATCGATCGCTTCCTGTCACCCGCCGACCAGGCCGAGCTGTGGCAGGACCCGGGCTTCAACCAGTACCACACCAACTACGAACCCGGGCACTCCGGGTACCAGTTCGGCACGCTCTTCAACTTCGACAGGGCCTGGCCGCCCGCTACGGCCCCTGGTCGTCGCTCGCCCAGTACGTGGAAGAGGCGCAAGTTCAGAACTACGAAGACACCCGGGCGCAGTTCGAAGCGTTCATCGACCACTGGCCGACATCGGTCCAACACCGGCGACCGGCACCATCTACTGGATGCTCAACAAAGGCTGGCCCAGCCTTCTTTGGGATCATCTACAACGACGACGATGACGAAGCCGGCAGCTACTTCGGCGCCCAAGAAGCCAACCGGGACATTCACGTGCTCTACGCCTATGACACCGGACACGGTGGCGGTCGACAATCTCACGGCTACGCCAGAGAGCGGGCTCGAAGTCGAGGCCAAGCGTCTACGACCTCGGCCGGCACGGTGCTCGACGACCAGATCGGCCAGTGACGTAACCGTCGGGAGCGAGAACGTGCTGCGGGACGTGCTCACACCGAAAGTCCCGGCTCCCACCGGTCGCCACCGTCGCGCCATCACCTACTTCGTCGAGCTGCTGCTCCGTCGAGGTGGCTCGGTCATCGACCGCAACGTCTATTGGCGCTCGACCAAGCCGACGTCGTCAATTGGCCCCGCACCGTGGGGAACCCCCAGGCCACCATGACCCAATATGCGAGCTTCCAACAGCTGCAGAGCCTGCCGACGGCCACCGTGACCGCGTCGGCCCAGACGAGCTCCACCGCGGGAACGAGCACGACCTCCGTGACGATCGCCAATACGTCCGACCGACCGATCGTGTCGCTCTTCCTCAGGGCCGATGTCCGCCGCGGAACGGCCTCGGGGTCGGAGCAGCCGGGTGACAACGAGGTCCTTCCCATCACGTGGAGCAACAATGACGTCACCCTGTGGCCTGGCGAGTCAACCGAGCTGACCGCCACCTACGCGACCTCTGGGCTCGATGGCAACGCACCCGTCGTCCGTATCAGCGGGTGGAACGTCGGATCATTCGACGTTCCGGCCTGATTTCGCCGGCCCTCCGCCGAGCTCAGGGCTGACCGTTCGACGGCATCCGACGCACCGGCAGCTGACGCACCAACGCAATGACCTCATGACCGACGACACCCCGTCGAGTGGGCCGCCCGGTAGGGTGCCCAACGTGCCGCCACAAACGATGACGCGCCCCTCGAGGGGTGAGAGGGAGGCTCTACGGAAGCGTCGGTGAGTGCCGTCATCACCCCGACCGCCTACTGGTCGGCGGTCGGAGTGGGCGCGGTGCTATGCGTGAGCCTGTGTGTGGTGGCCCGGCACCGACCGGGTCCGTGGACGGTGACCGTGGCCCGGATCATCGGGCTCCTTTTGGCCGCCGACGTCATCACCTACAGCGTCGCCCAAGCCGTCGCCGGCAGCTGGTCGGCCAGCACCTCCCTGCCGCTGGCCCTCTGCGACGCCGCCGTCGTGGTGGCGGCCATCGCCTGCTGGTGGCGGATCCCCGTCCTCGTCGAGCTCACCTATTTCTGGGGCCTGGCCGGCACCCTGCAGGCGGTCATCACCCCCGACCTCAACGTGGGGTTTCCCCATCTCGTGTTCTTCGAGTACCTGGTCGGGCACCTCGGCATCGTCGCCGCTGCGCTCTTCTTGGTGGTGGGCATGCGGATCGCGCCGCGCCCGGGCGCAGTAGCGCGAGTGTTCCTGATCTCCGTCGTCTACACAGCCATCGTCGGCACGGTGGATGGGTTGACCGGTGCCAACTACATGTTCCTCCGCCGGCCGCCCGGTGAGTGGACCCTTCTCCGGGTCATGGGGCCCTGGCCCTGGTATACGTTCACCGCCGCCGTCGTCGCCCTCGTCTTGTTCACTCTTCTCGACCTCCCGTTCTGGGCCGGACGTCGTGCCCTGAGCGCGGCCCGGGAGAGCTCGGAGATCGGCCCGCAGGACGACCGCCGACCAGTTCGCACGGCACCGTCGACCACGTCCGAGGGACGGTTGCGCTCCACCCACTGACAGAAATAACTGGCCACCGGCTGGAAGCACGTTCGGCCGTTCGCCGACAAGAATGGCAAGCCGCATGACACGTTCGTCCATCCGAGCCCAGCTGTATCAGGGAGCTCGCACGCTCGGCGACCTCGAGGCAGCCGCTCGCGGACCGGGGGCCTACAGCCGCCGGGTCGTCCGCCGTCACGTCTACCGAGCCAGCAACCGGTTGACGCTCGACCTGTTGCGAACCGCCGGCCTCGCCGGGACTCGCCGTCGACCGCCCCACGGGGGCTTTCGCTGAACCGGAGTCGGGCCTTCGAGTCCGTGGCTCTCCGACGATCGAAAGCCCCAACGTCAGCTTGACGACGCCGTAGCCGTCGATCGGTGATTTGTCCGGGCCGCTCCGATCACCAGATCGAAGGCGGCGGCGACCTGGGCGTGTCCGGCATCGTTCGGATGCAGGTTGAGGCCGGGGCACATCCACGTCCACGCGCAGATCCGTCCGACGTTGGCCGGAACCGTTGCGGCATCGGAGCCCTTGCTCTCGAAACCGACCGTGTCGAAGCGCGCCGCCACTTGGGCGACGGGGACCCCGGCGGCGGCGTAGGCCTCCGAGAGGACGTCGTCCAGGGCCAGCACGTCGGCTTCCGACTGCCGAGCCACGGTTTGACCGACAGGACCGTCGAACCAGGCCGCGAGGAAGGGGTCGTAGTAATCAGCGCCGTAGATGGCGACGTGGGGGTCGGCCGAGCGCAAGCCGGAGAGGATGCGGGTGAGGCCGCTATTGGCCTGCCCCAGCCCATCGGCCACACAGCCAGGGTCGACCGATGTCGTGCTCATGCAGCCGTCGATGTCGTTGATGCCGATGTCGATGGTCACGAAGGCCACCCGTCGGCCGTTGGAACGGAGGAATGACTCAGCCGCCCCGAGCTGCGACCCTGCTGAGTAGGTGCAGCCTCCGCCCACGATGAACGTGGTGGTGGTCGCCCCAGAACACCCCAGGTCCATCAATTGCAGACCGGGGATGTAGGCCTGCTGGTCGCGGTCGATGAGGGCGGCATAGCTGTCAGCCGGCGCGGTGGCCCCGACACCGGCAGCCAGCGAGTCACCGAGGGCGAGGTCGTAACGGACCGGAGGGTTGATGGGTGTGGAGGCTGAGGCGGTACTCGGTGGTTGGGTGCCGCTGATGGCCGCGACCGTCGCGACCACAAAGACCACCGCCGCCGCGACGACAGCCGAGCGACGAAGGCCGTCGATGGGCGACGAGCCGGCACGACCGGGCTGCTGTTCGTTCCATCGCCTCCCCCCAGTCCCGACCGGCGACACGGTACCAACGGTGGTCGCCTTCCGCCCAGCCGACGGGGTGTTGAGCGGCGCGCCGTGTTCGGCTCCGCGCGTACGGTGGCCCGGACGACGACGCGAACAGCTCACCACGCGCACCGTGCGGTCGGCGCCGGGTGCCAGTAAGACGGAGGAAGGACGCACATGCATCGACCACCCGTTGGCAAGCGGCGCACGACGAAGCGAGAGGGCCGGCCGTGCGGGCGGTAAGGAACACCGAAGACGGCATCCGGGTGGTCACGACCGACGGGCCCGGCGACGAGGAGGCCGCGGCCCCGACGGCACGGCGCCGCCGAGCGGGTCTCGGTCGTCAGCTCCGGCATCTGCGGAACCGACGTGCACCTCGTCTCGTTCGGGCCTTCACCGGTGACCCTCGGCCACGAGTTCGCCGGCCGGCTCGACGACGGCACCGCCGGTCGCCGTTCTCCCGGTCGAGCACTGTGGCCGCTGCGACCGTTGCCGGTCGGGAGCAGTGCAGCAGTGCACGGCCGCGTCTCGAGGCCATGTGCGGCATCAGCCGGGACGGCGGCATGGCCGACGCCGCCTGGGTCGACCCGTCGTGCGCCCGGCCCTTGCCCGAGGCGCTCGACCCTCGAGGACGCCTGCCTGGTCGAACCGCTTGGCCGTGGCCCTCCACGGCGTCCACCGGGCCGGCGTGAGCGACGGGATGCGGGTGCTCGTCGTCGGCGCCGGGCCCATCGGGCTCTGCGCCATCGCCGTCCTGCCGGGCCGAGGGCATGGTCCCCGATGTCGTCGCCCACCGCGCCAACCGCATCGAGGCCGCCGACCGGCTCGGGGGGATCCACTGCACGTCGGCGCCGACTACGACGTCGTCCTCGACGCGGCCGGCACCCAGGAGTCCATGGACGCCGGCCATCGCGCGCCGTCCGACCCGGGCGGGACGATCGGCGTGCTCAGCAGCTTCTGGGCACCGGTCTCGGTCGGCCTCGGACTGCTCATGAAGGAGGCGACCGTCGTTCCCGCCTTCACCTACGGCCACCATGACGGCGCACCTCGAGTTCGACACTGCCGCCCGACTGCTGGCCCGCACGCCCGATCTCGCCTCCACGCTCGTGACCCACCGCTTCGAGCTCGGACGACGCCGCCGAGGCCTTCCGGGTGGCCGGCGGACCGGACGAAGCCGGGCCATCAAGGTCGTGCTCATGCCCTGAGCGGCTGGCCCGACCGCATCCGTCTCCACCTCTCGCCGGCCCACCGCATCCGGCCTTTCTGCCCCGCTCGGTGGCCGGCCCGCCACATTCGATGCAGAAATTGAGGCACTGAGCTGGACTTTATTGGACGGTCAGCAAGGCCTCGCTTACAGTCCTGCAGCCGTGGGGGGAGGGGCCGCCAGGTCCGCCCGCCGGCCGACGCCGGCGGCGAACGGAGGGGGCGCCGACCGCCGGCTGGCCCGAGGCTCGGCCACCCGCGACGTCATCGTCGGCGCCACCGTCGAGCTGTTGAAGTCGAGGGCGACCCACGGCCCACCTCCCTGCGCCGTGGCCCGACGGGCCGGAGTCTCCCGGCGCCTGGTCTTCTACTACTTCCCCGGCGTGGACATGCTCGTGCTCCGAGCGGTCGAGTCACAACTCGCCCGCCAGCGAAGCTTGATCACGCCCCTCCCCCCGCAAGGGCCGGTCGACATCCGCATCGATGCCGTCTGCCGGCAGCGGCGAGAGCTCTTCGAGCTGCTCGGCCCCATCTACGGAGCCGCCGGCACCCTCGGCCCACGCCGACCGGGCCCGTGGCGCCGAGCCGCCCGCTCCACCTGGCCGACCTCCGCTACCAGCTGGCCGTCACCTTCGCACCCGAGCTCGAGCGGTGCGGTCGGGACGGGCCGATGGTGCTCCATTGGCTGGACGCGGTCACGGGCTGGGAGCACTGGCACATCCTTCGGACCCGCGACGGGCTCACCCCGTCGGGCCGCCGAGCGCTCGACGGCCGCGCTCGTCCGGCGGGTGCTGGCCGGGTCGCTGAACGCCCGAGCGCCGAGGGATCAGCGCCAGCCGACCGGCATCTCGTTGAACCGGCTGAGCACCGGGCCGCCTCGGTCCCCCACGAGATGCGGCGTGATCGAGCCGGTGCCCAGGTAGAGCCGCCAGGCGCCCTCGTCGCCGAGGCCGAGAGCCCAACAGGTCGCCGCCTTGATGGGCGAGACGTGGCTCACGACCACGACGTGGCCCTCGCCCGGGCTCCGGTGCCGTCATCGGCGAACAGCTCCTCGGCAGGCAGCCCGGACCCGCGCCCCCGCCTCGGCCAGCGACTCGCCGCCCGGGCGGGCGGAAGCCCGGGTCGGTCCGCCATCGCGTCCAGATCTCGGCCGGCACGTCGCCGAGGACCGTCCCGTCGAGCTCGCCGTAGTCGACCTCGACCCAACGTTCGTCGACCTCGACGTCGAGACCGGTTCCGAGGGCCCGGGCGGTGTCGAGGGCCCGGCCGAGGGGGCTCGAGATCAGGCGGGTGGCACCCGATCACCAGTGGGGCCACGGTGCGGGCCTGGGCCAGGCCCCGGGCGGTGAGCGGCGCGTCGAGGCGACCGAGGAGCCGACCCTCGGCATTGGCCGTCGATTCGCCGTGACGGACGAGGATCAGCATGGGCCACTGTCGACAGCTCGAGCAGCTGGGCCGGCCGCGTCAGCGGACGAGGATGCGGTCGCATTCCGGGCACAGATGACCACTTCGTCGGCTGGCAGTCGTCGGATGCGGTCGAGGTCGACGGCGGGAAGCTCGAGATGGCACCCGTCGCACCGGTTGCCGACGAGGGTGGCCGCGCCCACACCGCCTTTGCGCTCGCGGAGCGACCTCGTAGCGGGCCAGGAGGTCGGCGGGAAGGTCGGCGGCCAGCTCGGCCCGGGCCGACTGCTGCGCCTCGATCTCGGCGCCGATGGCTGCCTCGTTCTCGGCGATGGCCGCCTCCAGCCGGGCCGCCTCCTGCACCAGCCCCTCGACGGTCGAGTTCTGCTCGGCCAGGACCGAGTCCAGTGGCTCCTCCTCCTCGAGAAGGGCCAGCTCTTCCTCCTCGAGGCCGGCTTGTCGATCGGCCAGCTGGTTGATCTCGTGGTCCATGGCCTGCAGGTCACGTGTCGAGTAGCCCGTGCCGGTGCGCATGCGGCGCTCGAGCTCGTGCCGGCGCTCCCTCGTGGTCGCGATCTGCTCCTCGAGCGACCGCTGGCGAGCGGCGAGCTCTTCGACCTGTTCGGCGACGCCGCCGAGCGCCGCTTCGCGCTCGTCCAGGCGGGCGGACACGTCACGCAGTGCGTCGCGCTCGGGCAGCGAGCCGGGCGCGGTGGCGCAACTGGTCGATGGTCGTGTCCCGACCCTGCACGGCGAGGAGGCGGTCGAAGGGCTCGGTCAACCCGACTCCTCGGCCGGCGTCGGGCAGTTCGCCGTCCTCGACGATGGTCCGGGCCACCCGGAGGGCCCCGATCAGTGCCTCGTCAGCCAGCGCCTTGGCCTCGTCCCAGGACACCCAGGCCACCTCCGGGACTCTCGCCCGGCTCGGGGTCGGGTGGGGCGTCGGGCCGCCCGACCAGATAACGGAGGTCGATGTGCACGTGGCCGGCCGCCGCCGCGTGCACGTCGAGGTGGACCAGCCGTGGCTCGCCCCATGGGTGGGTCACCGTGAGCCCGGTCTCCTCACGGCACTCGCGGACGGCCGCCTCGGCCGGCTCCTCGCCCGGGTCGAGGTGACCACCGGGCTGCATCCAGCGACCGAGCTTGCGATGGCGGTGCAAGAGCACGCCGCGGGGTCCGACCACGATGGCCGAGGCGGTCACGTGGGTGGGGTCGATCCACGTCGAGTGGCCGCGGCAGACGGTCGAGAGAGGCGAGGGCTTGCTCTCTGGCCGACCGCTCGCGGTCATCGGCCGGCTCGTGAGCGGCGACCTGGGCCCGAACCCGCGGCACCCGGTCGTCTGGCTCTGCCGCCGGTCTGCGGTGCCGTCCCGCCCGGCAAGAGGTGGATCAGGCCGACTTGCGACGCTGCCGGTGGATCCGGCGGCGTTCCCGCTCGGTGGTGCCGCCCCAGACGCCCTCGCGCTCCCGATGGGCCAGGGCGTGCTCGAGGCAGGCTCACGCACCGGGCATACCGCGCAGATGGCCTTGGCCTCCCCAGCCTCCTCGTCGGAGATCGGGTAGAACACCTCTGGGTCGATGCCCTGGCAGGCTGCGTGCTTGCGCCAGGTGGCACTCATGGGAACGTCACTTCCTACAGGTCGCGGTCGGATACTGCTGGACCGCCGCAGCAGACGCCGGTGACCTGGGGAAATGCGGCCTCCCGGCGAAATTGGGCGGAAACGACAGTATGGCGCACGCCGCCTGGCGATGTCCAGGTCGACCACCACCGTTTGTGGTAAAAGCAGGCGCCCCCGGCGCTGAACGCTCGCCGGGGCTGGGCCCGGCGACCCCGGCGTCGAGGAGTGTCATGCCGGCACCAGGTCATGCGAGAACATCGAAGGCAGGACCATCGTGGTCACCGGTGCCACCGGGCAGGTCGGGCGAGCCGGTGGCCCTGGCGCTCGCCGCCGACAACGAGGTCGTCGCCGCGGCCCGGTTCAAGGACGAGGCCGCCCGCGACCGGCTCGAGGCCGCCGGCATCCGCTGTGTGAGCATCGACCTCGCCGAAGGCGACGTCGCCGGGCTGCCCGTCGCACGCCGACTACGTCTTCAACTTCGCCGTAGCCAAGTCGAACCAGTGGGAGCGCGACGTCGACGCCAACGCCGGTGGCGTGGCCTGGCTGATGGAGCACCACCGCCAGCGCCCGCGCCTTCGTGCACTGCTCGAGCACCGCCGTCTACAAGCCGCATGGGCCACCACGTCTTCGCGCGAGGAAGACGAGCTGGGCGACAACCACGGGGTGTGGCCGTTCCTCCGCACCTACAGCATCTCCAAGATCGCGGCCGAGGGCGCCGCTCGGTGGGCCTCCCGCCGCTACGGACTGCCCACCACCATCGCCCGACTGTCCGTCCCCTACGGCGACCGGGGTGGCTGGCCGGCCATCCACCTCGAGATGATGCGCAACGGGAGCGCCATCCCCGTCCACGACCGATGCGCCGAGCGTCTACCACCCGCTGCACGAGGACGACATCGTGGCCATGCTGCCCGGGCTGGTTGCCGCGGCCGCCACGTCCCGGCCACCACCGTCAACTGGGGCGGGGAGGACGGCGTGAGCATCGAGGAGTGGTGCGCCTACCTCGGCGAGCTCACCGGGCTCGAGGCCACGTTCACCTCGACCACGGCCACCATCGACAGCGTGCAGATCGACCTCACCCGCATGCACGAGCTGGTCGGCACGCCGCCGATCGGATGGCGAGACGGGTTCCGGCGCATGGTGGCGGCCCGGCACCCCGAGCTGCTGGCCGGGGACGCCACCCCTCAGCGCAGCCGAGTCCGGCACCGAAGTAGACGTTCCCGACCGACCAACTGGTGCCGGTGCGGTCGGTGGGGACGGACAGCCGCGATCCGTTCTCGAAGACAGCCAGCAGGTCGCCGTCGGGTGTCGGCCCACAGCCAGCGAACGGTGCCGGGGTAGAGCACGAGCAACGGACCGAGGGTGTCGGTGCGGCGCGGGTCGAGCCGGTGGTCGACGCCGTCGTGCCGGAGGACGAACGGCCCGCCGACAACCACCTCGGTCCGACCGAACTGCAGGCGCGACTGACGATCCACACGGATGAACGAGAGCGTCGGCTCGTCGAGGACGAACTCACTTCCGCCGTCGGGAAGCTCTCGGATCACGCATCCCTCGACCACGGCCCATGTTCGCAGGTCGCCCCCGGACCCGCACGTCTCTTGGGAGTCACGCGATCAGCTTTTCGGAGCCGCCCGCGAAGGACGTGCCAACTCGGACCCGACGTCGAAGAGTGGCGTCGCGGCTCAGTGGTGTCCGGCCGCCGGTCCTTCGAGCGTGGTTGGATCGACCAGCTCGGGAACGGGTATCGGCGGAGGAAGCGGGCTCGGCACGTCCGGCCGCAACAAGGCGGCGAGCCGGTTGACGAGCGCCGCCGAGCTCGGCTGCCGTCTCGCGGTAGCCCTCGAGCGGGCCCGCCGAACGGGTCGGCGACCTCTTCGGTCGACGAACGGCCGGCCAGCTCGGTCCGTGTCCGTCCGGCGTGGACCGCCTCGACCCACGAACGGACGGCACGTCGATCGGGCCGGGGGCCGACTGCCTCGCCCCGGCGGACCAACTCCTTGAGGGTGAAGGCCCGCGGCCACACCGCCCCGTCCAAGAGCGACGGCCTCCTGCACGTGTCGACGGCTCATGCCAAGGATCAGGTCGGCCGGTCCGAGCATGTCCGCCGTCAGCTGGCGGCTCCGATGGCCCGCAGGTCGAGGCCGTAGGCGTCCATGGTCGCGACGACCTCGGGCGGCGGCACCAGCCCGCCCGGGAGCAGACCGGCCGAGGCCACCTCGAACCCGATCCGCCGGTCGTCCCGGCCGCCGATCAGGAAGGCCGCAGCCATGGGCGAGCGGCAGATGTTGGCGGTGCAGACGAAGAGGACCCGCACCTGACCGAATCCTAACGGTCGCCGGTGTCCCTTCAGGCCCGTCGTGCCTGGTGAGCGGGCACCGACGGCGGTCTCGAGCGGCGTCAGGGCGGACGCCCGCTTCACCGATCCGGAGCGGCCTGCGCCTACGCTCGGGCGGCGGCAGAGCCGGTCACGGGGGACGAGGAGGAACATGGCGTCCACGGTCGGGGTCGTGCGATCGACGACCACCGCGTCGGCCGGTCCTGCCTGGTGGCCATCCCGGCGGGCGGCCGGATCGTGAGCTGCCGAGAGTCGCTGGCCCTGGTCCATGACTACCTGACCCAGCGCGGCGGGGCCGAACGGGTGGTGCTCCCTGGCCAACGCCTACCCGGACGCTCCCGTCTTCACCTCGCTCTACGACCCCGGGGGCACCTTCCCCGACTTCGCCGACCACGACGTGCGCACCCTGCCGCTCGACCGTGTGGCCCTCCTGCGCGCCCACCACCGCCTGGCCCTGCCGCTGTTGGCGCCGGCCTTCTCCCGCCTGTCGGTCGATGCCGAGGTCGCCATTTGCTCGTCGAGCGGCTGGGCCCACGGCGCCCGCGTCACCGGCCGGAAGATCGTCTACTGCCACACGCCGGCACGCTGGCTCTACCAACGCGACCGGTACCTGCAGGGCGGAGGTCCGGCGGTGGCCCCGGCCTTGGCGCCGTCCTCACCCACTCCTGCGCCGCTGGGACCGACGGGCGGCCGCGACCGCCGATCGCTACGTGGTCAACTCGAACGAGGTGCGGCGCCGGGTGGCCGACCTCTACGGGATCGACGCCGAGGTGGTCCCACCGCCGGTCGCCATTGATCCCGAGGCGTGCCACCGAGGCCGTCGAGGGCCTCACCCCGGGCTTCCTCCTCTGCGTGTCGCGCCTTCTTCCGTACAAGAACGTCGAGGCCGTGTGCGCGGCCTTCGCCCGGATGCCCGAACGTCGCCTCGTCGTGGTGGGCACGGGCCCGCTGGCCGACGAGGTGGCGGCGGCCGCGCCCGGCCAACGTCACCCTGCTCGGTCACGTGTCCGACGCCCGCCTGCGGTGGCTCTACCAGTCAGCCGCCGGCCTGGTGGCGCCCTCCTACGAGGACTTCGGTCTGACGCCGATCGAGGCCGCCACCTTCGGCCATCCGACGGCCGCCCTGCGCTTCGGTGGCTACCTCGACACGACGGTCGAGGGGGAGACGGGCGTGTTCTTCGACGAGCCGGAGCCCGGCGCCATCGCCGAGGCCGTCGAACGGCTGTGCCGCGGCTCGTGGGATGCGGACGCCATCCGGGCCCATGCCCAGCGGTTCGCTCCCGAGCACTTCCTCGAGCGCATTGCGAGGTCGTGGCCGAGGAGCGGGCGCACCTCTGACGGGGCGACAGCACGGGTGGGGTGCGGACCGGTCGAGACGTGAGACCAGGCCCGACTGATCAGTCAGGCCCGATCAGGAGGCGCCGCGGCCCCGCAGGACGGTGGCCGGCGTCTGCCAGAGGATCTGCATGTCCCACCACAGCGACCAGGACGCCACGTAGAGGTAGTCGAGGCGGCAGAGCTCGAGGTGCGAGAGCTCGTTGCGCCCCGATACCTGCCAGAGACCGGTCATCCCCGGCCGGGTCTCGAACCGTTTGCGGGCCCAGCCCTCGATGGCCAGGGCTTCGGCCACCACGAAGGGCCGAGGGCCCGACGAGGGACATGTCCCCCTTCCAGACATTGATGAGTTGAGGGATCTCATCGAGGCTGGTGCGGCGTAGGAAACGGCCGATCCGGGTCACCCGCGGGTCGTTGCGCACCTTGAACAGCGGGCCGTCCATCTCGTTCAGGTGCTCGAGCTCGCTGCGGCGTGCTTCTGCGTCCTCGAACATGGTGCGGAACTTGAGCACGTAGAAGGGCTGCTCGTTGCGGCCTGTGCGCTGCTGACGGAAGAACACCGGTCCATGGCTCGTGCACTTGATGGCGGCGGCGATGACGAGGATGAACGGTGACAGAACGAGGAGGGCAGCCGTTGAGACGGCGATGTCGAAGGCCCGCTTGAGGAACCGAGCCCCGGTGGTCATGGCCGTCGGGGCGATGTCGATCATGGGCAAGCCCGACAGGTCCTCCACGTGGGACCGGAAGGTGATGAGCTCGTAGTAACGGGGAACGATGGAGACCCCGACTTGTCCGGCCAGGCTCTTCAACATCTCGGTCGTCCGCTCCGGGTGGGTCCGCGAGAAGCAGACCACCACCCGCGCCACTCGGTAACGGCGACACAGCTCGGGAAGCTCGTCGAGCTCGCCCAGCACCTCGTTGTTGCCGAGAGGGTTGTCGTCCACGAACCCGACGAACTCCACACCCGACTGGGCCCGGAGATGGCCGGCCACCGTCTGGGCCAGCTTGCCGGTCCCCACCACGAGGACCGGGACCACGCCGATCCGAAGCCGGCCGCGGAGCCCGAAGGAGATGACCCGGGCCAGCGGCACCGTGACCACGGCCACTGCGCAGAGGGCCACGATCTTGCCCACCGTGAGGCTCTCGAGGTGGTACGCCTTCTTGAGGCCGTAGGCCAGCGACGGCCAAGACGAAGCCACTGATCATCAGCGCGTGCAGGATGTTGCGCAGGTCCGAGAAGACGCTGATGGTGATGCGCCGGGTGATGCCGCGGTAGAGGCCGTACACGCCGAAGGCACCGATGAACACCGGGATCATGGCCAGGTTGAAGACGTAGACGTCCTGGGCCCGATCGGCGGCGCTGGCCGGATTGCTGGAGATGATCGAGACGATGAGGGGCCCGATGAAGGCGGCGAAGGTCAGGCCGACCAGATCGGCGAAGACCAGGCGACGGAGAGCGTGGCGACGGACGCGGGCCACGGCCACGGCATGGTCGTCGACCGGCGACGCAAAGGTCTCAAGGAGGGTGGGCCGCGACGGCATCCTCACTCGGGTGCCGCACGTCCGGATCGAGAATCGCCATCCCAGCCGGCCTGCCCTTTCCTGCACCGGTTGTCAAGTGGCCCTCATCGGAGGCCACCGGAGGGACCTGCGCCAACGTGCCTTCCAAGACACCTCATGTTACGTCGGTAGAAGGCACTACAACAAGGGTTAACGGCCATCCGCGCGGTTCGCAGGACAGGAAGAAATTGGGTCAGGTCGACGCCCTGGCCACGAGGGCTCGGCCCCGAAGAGGCGCAACGGCGGCCGCTTCTGCCCGTCGCCCGGGAGCGATCAGAGGCCTGACCAGGCCAACCAGCCGGTCGGCCGGCCCGGCCGACCGAGCCACAGGTGGTCGGACGGCAGACCACCTCAGGACATGCTCGGGTGAGAACCACAGCGTGCACAGTTCCCCATCGGTCACCTACTCCACCCTCTGAAGGCGGATCTTATGGTGGCGTCAAGCAATCGGGATGGCGCCTCAGGGCCACAGCATGGCCCGAACGTCGGCCGGCCAGCGGTCGGGGTGGGGACCGTGGTGGTCGAGGAGAGCGAGAGTGATCCGGTCGACGCCAAAGCCGAAGCACGAACTGTGCGCCGTCTGGCCGTGGGCTGTCTGGATGCCGAAGGGGAGCCCGAAATGGTCGAGGTGATAGTTGGCCGACGACACCGCGACCGGGCGTCCGGACGAGTTGACCGGCACCACCAGCTCCCATTTGAGCTGCTCGTCGCGCTGATTGGTCGCCAGCATGCGTCCCGGGCGCCCGAAGAAGGGGTCGTTGGCCACTTCGGCAGAGGCGTCGAGGCCGAGCCGACCGAGGACGTCGAGGCCCCGGTCGACCCAGTGGCCCTGGAAGGATCGAGCCACTTCCGGCGTGCCCACGTAGACGTAATCGTGCTGGCGGAAGGCCTGCATGCGGAAGGGGTCGGTGCTCGGCTCGTGGCGGAAGCAATAGCCGTAGACCTCGAAGCGCCGGCCGCCCTCGGGGAGTGAACCGGCGAGCGTCGGATAGAGCGGATGGCAGACCGCCGGGCAGAGGACGGTATCGGTGGTCACGAGGAACGGCGCCCGATCCTCACCGGTCTCGGCTGCTCTGCAGAAGGTCGGCGTGACCCCGTTCGTCACCTCCGAACGTGTGGATCGAACCCATCTGATCGGGGAACGACTCGAGGTAGCCGTTGCGCTGGAAGGTCTCCCATGCCATGACCGGCGGGAAGCGCACGGCGGTGGCGTGCTCGTCGGCCCCCACGCCGCAGAACGAGTCGGTCGATTCCCTCGGCGATGGACTCATAGGCGCGCCGACCGGCCATAGATACCGTCGACGCCGGTGGCGATGAGGACACCTCGATCGAGGAGCAGGCGACGGAAGTCGGCCCAGGGCTCAGCGGCTGCCTCGCCGCCGTCCACCGGCGGCTCGACATCGACCGCCATCAGTCGTCCTGACTGTCCTCGGTCATCTCGAGCACCCCGGCTCGGATGGCCGAGACCGATTCGAAGGTGGACTTCTTGAGCATGCGCTCGGGAAACTCGATGCCGAAGGCGTCTTCCACGGCGAGCATGACGTTCACACTGGCGTGCGAGGTCATGCCCGCTCCGAAGAGATCGGTGTCGTCGGTGATCGAGTCGACATCGACGGCCAGGCGCCGCGTTCTCGACCAGGATGGTGCGGATCGTCTCTTCCATCGATGGGCCCTCCGTCACCGGTCGTCGCGTCGATCGGGCGCAAACGACGGCCGCCGCCATCGGGCCTTCGTGGGTAAGGCTGACCGCCAGCTCGCCAAGCCCCTGCTCATCGGCCAACCGCTCGGCGGTGCCGGAAAGAACCATCTCGCACCAACCTTCTTCGTGTCGCCGAACCTCCATCGAACGCCATTCGGGGCGGGCGTCGGAGGTACGCAGGACCTTGAGGGTCGCTTCCTTGGCCGCGAAGCGAGCGGCGAGCGAGTCCCACCGCGTACCCCGTCGGATCATGGGCGTTGCGGCACGACTCGACTTCGTGGTCGGTGAAGATCCTGCGGATGAACCGCTCTCCGAATGCCTCGAGCGATCGGCGCGTGGCGGCGACCTCGGTCAGGTCGACGCCGACTCGAACCGCTCCCTCCGTGGCCGGTGCTCGGCTCGACGACCGATGTCGTTCCCATCATGCGGTGCTCTCCTCCTCGAACGCGGCCATGATGGCATGGGCCGGTGCTCCTGACGGGTAGGCGGCCGGGACGACCGCCTCGTAAACCTCGCGGTAGTGGCGGGTGACGGTCGGCCAGGAGAAGTCACGCACCCGGCCGTGGCCGAAGCGCGGCCAGCCGCCGGCGCAGCTGTTCGTCGGCCGCCAGGCGGCGAAGGGACGAGGCCGAGAGCGTGCGACGTCGGTGGGGTCCACGAGAAGGCCGTCCTCGCCGTCGCGCACGAACTCTCCAGCCCCACCATGACTCGAAGCGATCACGGCCGCCTCGCCCGCCAGGCCTCGAGGACCACGATGCCGAAAGGCTCGAGGCGGCTCGGCATCACGAAGAGATCGAGCCCGGGCCATGGCCGTCGGCCACCTCCGTCCGGCTCAGCCGGCCGACGAGGTGGACCCGGCCGACCAGCCCGAGGTCGGTGACTTGCTGTGCCGAGCTCGGCGGTGGCGGCCCGCTTCCGCCGATGACGACGTCGAAGTCGCGATCGGCTTCGGGCGAAGCCGGCGTAGGCGTCGATCAGGAGGTCGAACCCCTTCTTCGGCACCATCCGGCCGAGGGCGAAGACATAGGCCCGCTCCACCGGGACGGCGACCGGGCGGCCAACGGGCTGCCGGCCGGCGGCCATCGCCCTGGTCGAGGTCCACTCCGTTCGGGATGACCCGGCCCCGTCCCGGGCCGAGGTCGAAGCGCGCCTCGGCGTCGGAACGGGTAAACGCCGAACAGGCCGTCACTGCCGCCGCCTGGCGCAGCCCCTGGCGGAGCGAGGCCCGGAGGACCCGAGAGTGCTCGAAGATGTCGGCGTCGTCCATGAGCGTTTCGCCCTGCAGGGTGACGACGAGGGGGATGCCCGGCAGATCGCGACAGCCGTGTGGCGTAGGTCCCGTTCGGACCGAAGCACTGCACATGAAGGACGTCGGGCCGGAAGGCGGCGACCGCCCGCCGCAGGGCTGCCGAGGGTGCGAGGCCGATGGTGGCCGTCCGGGCCACGGCCGGCCAGTTGGTGGCAGGAAGTGGCATGGGCAATCGGCGCACGACCAGCCCGTCGAGGACTTCGGTCGTTTCGGGGCGCGGTCGTCACCGGTGTGCCGGTCCACACCTCGACCTCGTCCCCGGCAGCGATCAGATTGAGGGCAAGGTGGCGGGTGAGCTCCTCCACCCCGCCGAGCGACAGGGGGGTACGAGCTCGGGACGAGTGCGATCCTGGTCATGCGGTCAGCGCCGTAGGGCCCGAGTCGAGGGAAGCGGACGAGGTGAACACGACGGCTGCGCCTCGGGTTGGCGCGGCCAGTGATCGAAGTCGTGACGCGCAGGGTGACATGGTTGGTCGGTCAGCTGATGGCGGTCAGGGGATGGTCGGGTTCAGCCAGGGCTCGATGGCAGCCAGCGTCGCACCTGTGGGCTCGGGCGCAACGTCACTCCAGTCGCCGACGCCCGGCGACCAGTAGTCGGAGAAGGCGGCCGCGTACCAGCCCGACAGGAAATTCTGCTCGGCGCAGTCGCAGTCCGGCGCCCAGCTGGCCGGATGGATGCCCAGGATGTTCTCGATCTGGGTCTCACCGCCTTGGGGTCGACGGCCGCGGCGTCGACCTCGTGGGCGATCTCGAAGGCGGTGATGCCGGCCAGGCGGTCGACCGTCTCACCCGGGTAGACGTAGAGGATCGACGTGCCGCCGGCCTGCCCCCAGGTAAAGGTGGTGTTGCCGTAGAAGCCAGGGGACGGGGCGTCCGCGATGGGCTCGAACTGGATCGAGTAGCCGGGGATGCGTTGCCACGGATAGCTGACGAGGGCCAGCGCTTCGGGCGCCGAGCTGCTGCGGCGTCGGGTCGGCGACCGGCTGGGGCGGGGGTCGGCGGTGCGGTCGGCGGCGGCGCCGGGCGCGGGCGCCGGCGGTGGCGGCCGGGGGTCGCGCTGGCCGGCGCCGTGAGCGGCCGCAGCCGTGGCAGCAGCCGGCGCGGTCGCGGCCGGATGCGCGATCGGGGCCGTCGGTCGGTCGGCGGGGTGCAACCCCGGTGGGTCGGCGAGCAGCGGGACGAGCGATGGCGCGCTCGGCCGGCGAGGACGGGTGCTGTCGCCGTCGATCCGCGGATGAGGGGGCGGATGACCGGTCGATCAGGCCGATGCTCCTGGGCGGCAGCGAGGACGACACCGATCACCGCGGCCGCCAGCAGAGTTCGAGACTGAGTACGGCCCTTCGCTGGGTGAAGGTGGCGCGTCGGGCACGAGCCCAGCGACCGCTCCGCTCGGCGGTCGGGACCGACGTAGCCGTCACTGAGCACGAGCGCGGGGGGCATCGAGATCGGCGATGAGCTCCGGAGGGAGTGGCTCGAGTTCGGAGCTCGCGGCCGACTCCGAGGGCGGGCCACGACGAGGGCAGGCGAGGGCTGACCGGGGCCGTGACCTGGGCCACGGCCCGATCGCCGTGGGCTCAGTCGTAGGGTCGATTGGTCACGGGAGAGCCCGGACGCGACCGTCGTCCGTACGAGTCGCCCCTCAACGCCATGGCTTCAAATCGGCAGATTCAGCCCGAATCTGAAGCCGTCACCCGCTCGGCTGGCCGCCTCGGCGGCGATGCAGGCGACCCGAACCGTCCCGGCCACGGGAGCCGGTCGCCGAACCGGTCTCGATGGGGCCGACGCTCTCCGAGCCGGCCGCTGGGTCGGCGTCGGGGCGAGGGTCGGGGCCGGAGTCAGGGCCGAGGTCGGAGTGGCGGTCGAGGTCGGTGTGAACGACGTCGCGGCCCGGTGCGGACGGCCTCGGTGGAGACGGACCGGCACACGACGATGCCGGGCGGGCCGGATGTCGTGTCCGCGCCCACGCCGGCGATCCGCTCTCAGCAGCCGGCGGGCCTCACCGAATGGAGATGGACCGCGAGTCGAACCGACGCCCGCGGCCGAAGGACGATGACTGTCACCACGAGCGGCAGCCGTCCCTTCGACGGGTGGCACCAGCAGAAGAAGCGGAACGGAGGCGGCGGCCAAAACGAGCATCCACCGCGCCGAACGCCAGACGACAGGTCGCGCTGGGCTGCCCTTGGGCCCCGTGCGCATCGCCGGTTGTCGGAGCCCGAGCCGGCGACGATTCGACCGGCTCCGAGCCACCGGCGGCGGCCGGACGAGTAGGAATCGCGTGCTGCGAGAGGAGGGGCCAAACGAGGCATCCACGGCTTCCCCATCGGCACATCACTGCTCGGGCTGTATCCGAAACCGGGTTTGGCGATGCCGGAATCGGCGCCGCCCCTCGGTTCTGCGGCTCCTTGGCGGCGAGCTGGCCGCTACCTGGTGGTCGCACCGACCCGTCACCGATCGACGTTCAGACGGCAACACCCACCGAGCGGTAGACGTCGGCCGTTTGCTCGGCCGTGCGAGCCCAACTCAGCGTGGACGACGGCGTCGGAGCCACGATCGGGCCAGCTCGTGTGCGGCGCGCCGGATCGGCCACCAGCTCCCGCAACGTGCGGACAAGGTCGTCGACGTCACCGGGCCGGAACGTCGCGGCACCCTCGCCCACCACCTCGACGACAGCCGGCACCGGCGTCGTCACCACCGCCGCGCCACAGGCCATGGCCTCGATAGGCGGCAAGCCGAACCCCTCATATCGCGATGCGTACCCGACGACGGTGGCCGCACCGTAGAGGGCGGGCAGATCTCCCTCCGGAACGTGGCCGATGGCCATGGCACCGACCGGTGGAGCGTGGCCCCAGAGCGGATGTCCGGTGAGCACGAGCGGGAGGTCGACCGAGCGGCAGGCCGCGGCCAGGGTGGACAGGTCTTTGCGGGGCTCGATGTTGCCGACGTGGAGGCAGAACTGGTCCGGGTAAGCCAGTAACGGGTACGGACCGAAGTCACTTCGGCGGCCGAGGCCGGCGTCATGGCCGTCCCGGGTGCCGAGTGGACGACGGTGGCCAACGCCCGAAGAGAGCACCCACCCGCTCGGCGGTGAATGCGGAGACGGCCACGCACCGCGTCGGCTCGACGGATGGAGCCGGCCGACGAGGAGGCGCTCCCCCGCCGCCCGGCGGCGCGGGAATCCCTCAGGGACGTCGAAGACAGCCAGGTCGTGGACGGTGGCGACGGTGGCCGCACCCGGGCGGACCGGCAGGTCGACGTCGAGTCCGTGGATGAGGTCGGAGGGGCCGAAGCCAGCCAGGCCCCGCAACGCCCGCCGTAATCCATGGCTCTCCGGCCGCAGTATCGGCTCGACAGCGTCGGGCAGCAGGGCAGCTGCATCCGGATGCACGGCCGCGGCGAGGGTGGCGTCGACCGTCCCCGGCCATGGCCGCCAGCAACTCGCGGATGTAGGTGCTCACTCCGCCGCCGGCGGTCGCCAAGGGAAGGGCGTTGTAGACGACTCGAGGTCGTCGATCGCTCACCAGCGAGCCGGCGCCACGGGACGCGACACCACGGCGGCAAGCCGAGCTGCGCACTCCATTCGTCCTTCGAGCCAATCTCGACGGCCGCCCCGACGAAGGTCTCCCCACTGCCGCCGGTCGCTTCGGTCGGCTGGATCGTGCGCAACGGCCTCGAGGGCCGCCCTTCGCCTCGCTCGGTGTCGGCCATGCCCAGGCAGACACCGCAGATGATGAAGGGGATGGTGGACGACGCCCCGATCCAGAAGATGTCGAAGAGGCCGTCGACATAGTGGGCCACGAGGATGGCGAGGCCGAGGGTGCCGAAGGCGGTCGGCAACCGGAACATGGTGCGGGTGGTGATGAACACCATGAAGAAGAAGGCCAACGAGCCGACGATTCCGGTCTCGGCCAGGTTGTCGATGAGCACGTTGGGCGGCGCGGTGACCATATAGAACTGCGGCAAGGTTGTAGAAGCGCATGCCCTCGCCGAACAGCGGGCTCAGGTGCCACACATGGAGCAGCGGCGTCGAGCTGGCTGACCCGGATGGACACCGAATTGAACTTCGGATTGGTGCGCGCCGCATAGCTGAAGCTGTAGTAGAGGGCCGCCACGACCAGCGGGATGGCGCCGAGCATCATGAGCTTGGAGCGCCGTCGCACATCCGGGTTGCCTGAGGACGGCCACGACCAGAGCCAGGATGAGGACGATCACACCCTGGCGGGAGTAGGACGCCAGCAGGCCGCCGATGCACAGGTACTTGCACACCCTCGCCTCGCGCCGTCCGAGCCGAGCCAAGACGGGTTGATCTGGGCCACGGCGATCGCCACCCACATGATGTCGCCGATGGCGTTCTTCTGGTACAGCCCGAACTGGGCCGGTTGGAGAGTGGGAGCCGACGGCGTCGAGCATGGCCGCCGCACCGAGGAGCCGCCGCGCAGTAGAGGAAGATGCGAAAGGCGGTCGTACCCGTCCGCTCGAGCGCGATCACCCACCCGACGAGCGTGCTGGCGCCGATGTACGACCAACGGTGGAACCACTCGATGACGTCGTAACGGTTGGGATGGACCAGCACGACGAGCACGAGAATGGCCTCGTACCAGACGACCCCCTGGAGGAACTGCTTGAGGTACCGGGCGTCCGCGCCAGCGGATCTGGAACAGGCACGCCAGTCCGGCGACGAAGACCACCAGATCGGCGGTGCTCAGGTTGGTGCGTGGCCCCCCCGACCCGCAGCAGCAAGGAGCGAGAGCGGGAAGGCGGCCACGGCGAGGAGGATGGGGTCGACCACGAAGACGCCGAAGACCAGAAAGAATGCCGGCGACGGCCAGGCCGATCTTGCCGAAGGCGGCCACGGCGACGCCGGTCCCGATGGCGGCGGCAAGGATGACGGCAGCCGAGGTGACGGAGCGGAGGCGAGCGGTTCGCTCGCCGGCGGAAGCCGGCCGGTCGGGGCACGAGCTCGCGGAGGCGGCCGGAGAGGGTGGCGAGGCGATCGGGCATCGGTCCAGATACCGCACGTCGAGGTGCGGCCAGATCAGACTACTGCGCAGGTCAGCGAAGTCGGGGTCCGTACGTTCTCACCCTCAAGGTGACCGGTTACGGTGTCGACAAAAGAAAGAGGACCAGGCGCTCCGGATCCAATCGAAGGGCCGCCCGCGACCCGCGGGAGGAGCGGAGCGACCGGTAAGGAACGGACCATGACCGACGATCGGCCCGGAGACGCCATGGCGGCCATCGGTGAACCGACGCCGTGCGGCCCTGTCATTCGTCGTCTGTTCGCTCGAGCCGTGGACGGAGGTACGTCGCCGGCTGCGCATCCTGGTCGACGAGATGGTGGCCGGTGACCCCGAGCTGCGTGTCCTCTACGTCACCCCACCGGTCGACCCTCTCCACCAGCTCCGGACCGACCCCGGCGACCTGGCCCGCACATGGCGCACGCGCCGGGATCGAACAGGTCCACCCACAGATCCGGGTCCTGCGACCGCGCAAGTGGGCACCGCGGGCGATGGGTCCCTTCGCTCAGCGGTCGCTCGACCGCCAGGTTCTGCGGGCGGTGACGGCCTGGGGGCTGCGGCGTCCCGTCCTGTGGGTCAACGACGCCGCCTACGCGCCACTGCTCGTGCGGACAGGGTGGCCCGCCTTCTACGACATCACCGACGACTGGCTGCTCTCGTCACTCCTGCGGCGACAACGGGCTCGTCTCGAAGCCGACGAGAAGATATTGATGGATCGCGCCGGCGCCGTCGTGGTGTGCTCGCCGGAACTGGCACGGAGCCGAGGAGCGACCCGGCCGGTCGAGCTCATCGGCAACGGTGTCGACGTGGCGCGCTTTCGAACGCCGGAGCCCCGTCCGACCTCCTTGCCGGCCGGACCGACGGCCGTCTATGTCGGTACGCTCCATGAGGACCGGTTCGACGTCGACCTCGTGGTGCGCCTGGCCACCGAGCGACCCGACCTCCAGATCGTCCTCGTCGGCCCCGACTGCTTGGGCTCGCCCGTCTCGGCCCGTCTGCGGGCACCGGACAACATGCACCTGCTCGGACCCGTGCCCTACGAGCAGGTCCCAGCCTTCCTCCAGCACGCCGACGTGATCATCATCCCGCACCGGGTCAACGCCTTCACCGAGAGCCTCGACCCCATCAAGGCCTACGAGTGCGTGGCCGTCGGCCGTCCGACGGTGGCCACCCCGGTGGCCGGATTCCGTGGGCTCGGCCCTCCCGTACAGGACCGCCGAGCCGAGGAGTTCGTGGCCGCGGTGTCGCCGAGCCCAGTCGGAGGGCCCCCCGGCCGGCACCCTCGGTCCCCCGGCGGTGGCTCGGTGCCCTCGTGGCAGGACCGGGCACACGACATCGCCGACGTCATCCAGCGGGTACAAGAAGGTGCCAGCCGGCCCGGCGAGGTGCCGGCATGAGCCGTCTGGCCCGCGGGGACCCCTCGCACTGGACCTGCCATTTTCCAGCGGCCGATACCGTTCGCAGCCGCCCCCACGCCGTATCCTGAGTGGGCCGACGCATTGACCGAGAAAGCGAGCTGTCCGCTGACCTTCAACGAGTTCCTCTCCATCCTGTGGCGCCGGAAGCTGACCATCGCCATCTGTACGGCGGTGGCCGTCGTGGCTGCCTTCGGGTACCTGCACGTCAAGACAGCCGACGTACCAATCGTCCTCGCTCATTCAGCTCAACACCACCAACCAGACCACGGGCCAGTCGACGTCGCCGGTGAACTTCCCAGACGCCGGTCCAGCTGCTCAGCAGCACGGCGGTCGAGGATGGCGCCGCCCAGAGCCTCCACGATCCCGACGTCGCCGCGGTCACCGCCGAGGTCACGGGCACGGTGGACCCGGACACGGGCGCCCTCACCATTGCCGCCGAGGACTCCGATCCGGGCCGGGCCGAGGCGGTGGCCAAGGCCTACACGAAGTCGTTCGTCAACCAGATGCAGGCCATCGCCACGGACGAGGTCAACAAGATCAACCTGAACATCGCCAACATCAACTCCCAGATCGTCGGCGCTCGACAGCTCAGTCGGGCGGCACGACCGATCCCGTCATCCAGTCACGGATCCAAGGACTGAGCGCGACCCTGAGCGCCCTCGAGGCGCAGGTCAGCTCCATCCAGGTCGGTGAGCCCTATGCCAGCGTGCAGGTGGCTCCCGGGCCTCCCGACCGACCCCATCGGGCTCGGCAAGGGCAAGACCCTGGCCATCGGCTTCCTGGCCGGCTGCTCGTCGGGTGCGGCGCCGCCCTCGTCCGGGAGCAGTTCGACACCCGTCTGCGCACGAGCCCGGACATCGCCGAGGTGACGAGCGCCCGGTGCTGGCCGAGCTACCCCAGGACGCGGACGTGCGCAGCGGGAAGGTCTCGATCGCGCTCGGTGCAGGCGCCGCAGTCGAGGATGGCGGAGGCGGTCCGCGAGCTGCGTACCAGCCTGCGGGTCATTCTCGACGACGCGCCGTGCCCCGCCATCATGGTGACGAGCCCGGAGGCGGGCGACGGGAAGACGTTCGTGGCCGCCAACCTGGCCGCCGCCTGGGCGCTCAGCGGCAGCAAGATCATCGTCGTGTCGGCCGACTTCCGTCGGCCGCGGCTCGAGGAGCTCTTCGGGCTGCAGGCCACCGGGCATGCCGGGACTGGCCGACGTCATCAAGGCCAACTGGAAGAAGCCCGAGACCGACGGCCAGGATGCCAACGCCGGTCGGAGCCGCGCAGATCACACCGACTTCGGCATCGTCGGGGCTCGGATCGGCCGCCCGCAGGCCGGACCCTGGCGCCGATCCGGAGACTCGCATCCCGGACTCCTCCGGGCCCGGGCCGGTACCCGACCGGATCGCGAACCGGCGCGCCGACCAGAACCCGGCGGACGACTCGTCGGTGAGCTCCTATCTGGTCGAAACCGGGCATCTGGGGCCTCAGCCTCCTGCCGGCCGGGACCCACCTCGACAACCCAAGCGAGCTCTTCGGCAGCCCCGGGATGCAACCGGTCATGGACCAGCTGCCCCTGCTGGCCGACATCGTCCTCTTCGACACCCCGCCGGTCCTGGCCGCCCCGGATGCCGCCATCCTCGGTGGCCTGGCCCATGGCGCCGTGGTCGTGGCGTCCGAGGCAAAGACCGACCGCAGCGACCTCGAGCGCACGGTGCAACCGCCTGGAGAGCACCCAGTGCCGTGTCCTCGGCGTGGCGGTGAACCGTGCCCGTAAGACCTCCGTCGACTCGTACCAGTACTACACGTACCGCGACAAATGAGCCGGGCCGGCCCACCGGCGCCGCCGGTTGTGGCCGTGGTGGTGGCCTACGGCGCTCCACAGCTGCTCGACGAGTGCCTCGCTTCGCTGTCCGGCGGGCCTCCCGTCGTCGTCGTCGACAATTCGTGCGACCCGGAGGTGCGGTCGGTGGCCACCCGCCACGACGCCGACCTACATCGACCCGGGCGCCAACCTCGGCTTTGCCGGCGGGGTGAACGCCGGGATGTCCGGCCGGGCCGACGCCGACGTGTTGCTCGTCAATCCCGACGCCACCATCACTCCCGAGGACATCGCCGTGCTGCGCCGCTGCCTCCACGCGGACGACCGGCTGGCGTGTGTCGCCCCGCGGCAGGTGTCGCCGGCCACCGGTGAGACCGACCGTGTGGCCTGGCCCTTCCCCACCCCTTGGCGGCGCCTGGGTCGAAGCCGTCGGACTCGGTCGGCTCCGTCGACGAGCCGACTTCCTCATCGGGTCGGTCCTGCTCTTGCGATCGACCGCGCTCGACGAGGTGGGTGCGTTCGACGAGCAGTTCTTCCCGCTCTACGCCGAGGAGACCGACTGGCAGCGACGGGCGCGCCAGCTCGGATGGTCGGTCCGGCTCTGCGATGAGGCCACGGCCACGCATGTCGGAGCGGGCACGGGCGGCGATCCACGTGCGCCGCGAGGTGTACTTCCACGCCGGCCAGGAGCGCTACATCCGCAAGCATCACGGGCGGGTCGGCTGGGCCGTCTACCGGGCCGCCGCCGTGGCCGGTGCGCTCCCCCGCGCCCTCCTCCTGGGCGGAGAGCGGAGGCAGCTGGCTGCCGGCCGGTTGCGCCTCTATCGCGCGCGGCCCGACGCAGGTCCAGCAGCAGCTGTCACCGACGCCGGTCGGCCGGCAAGGTCCCGGTCGAACAGGACCCGCGCTGAGCACGCCGGCCCCGCATCTCTCCATCGTCCATGCCGCGCTGACCGACGCCTTCGCCGGGGTCGAGCGCTACGTGTGCCAAGTGGCCAACGGCATGGTCCAGCGCGGCCATTCGGTCGTGGCCATCGGAGGGGCTCCCGACCGCATGGACCGCAGAGCTCGACCCTGCGGTCACTCACCTGGCGGCCGACGGTCCGACGAGCGGGGCGCTCGCTCTCGCCCGGCATCGGGGCGCGGACGTCGTCCATGTCCACATGACGGCCGCCGAGATGGCGGCGTGGTTGGCCCGGCCCTTCCAGCGTGCCCCCATCGTGGCCACCCGCCACTTCGCCCATGACCGAGGGTCGAGCGCGCCGGTGCGGGTCCTCGCCCACCTGGCCAGCCGATCCATCACCGTCGACATCGCCATCAGCCGCTTCGTGGCCGGCTCGATCAGCGGGCCCTCGCGTCTCATCTACAACGGGGTGGCCGACCGTCCGGCGGCGCCGCTCGATGCACGTCGGGTGGTCATGCTGCAACGGCTCGACGCCGAGAAGGCGACCGATGTCGGCCTCCGGGCCTGGGCCAGCGAGCGGGCTAGGCGGAGTCGGGTGGCGCCTGCCGGTGGCCGGCGTGGGCCGCCAGCGCCCGACGCTCGAAGGCGCTGGCCGACGATCTCGGGATCAGCAGCAGCGTCGACTTCCTCGGCGCCGTCGACGATACCGACGCACTGCTGGCCGGCGCGCGCCATCTTCCTGGCGCCGGCACCGGCCGAGCCCTTCGGCCTGGCCGTCGTCGAGGCCATGGCCCACGGCCTGCCGGTCGTGGCCGCGGCCGGGGGTGCGCACCCCGAGACGGTGGGCGACGACGACGCTTCTGTTTGCGCCCGGTGACATCGAGGCTGCCGCTTCCCTCCTGCGCGTGCTGGCCGCCGACACGGGCGAGCGCCGCCGGGTCGGCCAGCGCCTGCGCCAGCGGCAGCAAGAACAGTTCTCGTTGGTCCGGCACCTCGACGAGATCGAGACGCTCTACCGGGCGTGGCCAACCGACCCTGACCGGACGGTTTGGGCTCCGCTCGGGCCTCGCTCAGCCCCGCCCGGCCCGAGTCAGCCCGATTCGACCGCCGTCCGATAGAGGGCGAGCTGTTCGGCGGCCACGCGAGCCCACGAGCAACGCGCCGCCATGGCCAACCCTCGCTCGCGCTCCTCGCTCCAGCGACCGGGTTCGTCGAGCAGCCGGGCCAGCCCGCGGGCGAGGTCGGCGGGATCGCCCGGCTCGACCAGAGCGCCGGCACCGGTGACCACTTCGGGCAGGGCTCCGCTACGGCTGGCCACGACCGGCACCCCCGACGCCTGCGCCTCAACCACCACCCGGCCGAATTGCTCGACCCAACCCGGAGTCGGCACCGACGGAACGGCCAGGGCATCGAAAGTCCGGAAGACAGCGGGGAGCGCTTCCTCGGTGACGTGTCCGCCGAATTCGACCCGATTGGTGACGCCGAGCTCGGCGGCGAGGCCGACGAGGCGGTCGGCTTCCGGCCCCGATCCGACCACCTCGACCTCGAACCGCGGGTCGAGGGCCGCGGCCCGCAGAAGGATGTCGACTCCTTTGTGCGGGATGAGACGACCGACGAAGCCCACCCGCAACACACCCACAGGCGGCGGACGATCGGAGGGGGCAAACCGCTCGATGTCCACCCCGAGAGGGATGACGGCGGCAGGACCGGTCAGGCCCTTCGACTCGAGGATGCGGGCGGCCTCGAGGTTGCAGGTGTAGGCACCTGCGGCCCGGTGCAACGACCACCGTTCGAACCACCGGAAGGGCGGTGGGTACCGCT
The DNA here is from genome assembly GCA_963774915.1 of uncultured Acidimicrobiaceae bacterium. Taxonomy (GTDB): domain Bacteria; phylum Actinomycetota; class Acidimicrobiia; order Acidimicrobiales; family RAAP-2; genus CAVSNH01. Next base: position 216,169 of record CAVZGR010000003.1, read on the forward strand.
TGTCGAGGTTCTGGGCCGAGTACACGACGAAGGGGACGTGTCGGCGGCGCAACCATCGAAGAAGGAGCACCTCGGCCACGGCCGCGCCGAATGGCTCCTCGTGGATGTCGAGCACGTCCCAGTCGTCAGATGCGAGTGCGCGCCAGATCGGTCGGGGGTCATAAAGGAAGAGGTTCGGGTGACGCCCGACGGTGGCGACGGGACGGGCGAAGTCGTCGCCGGCGGCCACGAACCCGACCAAGGACCCGCCCTCCTCCCATTTGGCGGCCGAGAGGAGGGTGAGGTCGACACCCGATCGGCGCAGCTCACGGTCGCGTTGACGCCAAGCGGTGACCACCGCGCTGTGGGAGATGCGCAGCACGCGGAGCGGAGCGCTGTTCCCGGCTGACCCGGGCGCCGTCGACCCAGCCACCGGCGGATGGTAGCCAACCAGCCGCCGAATTCCGTGGGTGGTCGCCACTATCTCCGCGACTCGGGGAGCCGAGGCGCAGGCCGCGTGAGCTCGGTTTCATCACTCTGCGTGGTCAAATGGGCACTTCACGGCCGCCTTTTGCTCAAAGTAACTACGTAACGTGCCGATGCAACAGCATGGGGTGGGGGCCCGACTCGGGACGCGGTCCGACTCGACCCCGGAGGACTGCGGTCCTGACCGCCGTCGGGCTCATCATGGCCGCACCCCTCGTGGCCACGTTGACGCCCTCCTCTCGGGCTGCCGCCGGCTCTCAGATCCCCGGCTCGGTGGCCGCCCCCTCGGCCAGCGAGGCGAGCCCCATCTGCGACGCCCCCGACCCGCAGAATGCACTCGGCCCGGCCCCCACTCTCCCGTCCAACCCGACCTCGACCCTCATCTCGCCGCCGGGCGGGGTGGTCGACTTCACGGCCACGTCGAGCGACCTCTACGTGAACACGGGCAGCCAGCTCATCACCTACACGTTGTCGGGCACCAAGGTCGGGGCGTTCTCCATCCCCTCCTCCGACTTCAACGGTGGCGCTGAGCCCACGCAACCGGTCATCAACTCGTCGGGCGACATCTACATCGGCTCCTACTACGGACAGGTGGTCGACGAGTTCTCTCCCAGTGGCACGCTGATGTGGTCGGTCGATCCTGCAAGCGGTCACCCGGTGGGCCTCTTTCCCATCGGTTCGGGATCGACCTTTTCGGTCGGGGTCTCCCTCGTCGAGGACACCGGTCAAAGTGAAGAGCTCTCGGCGACCAACGGCAGCGACGTCGGCACCTTCCCCCTCTACGACGACTTCGGCTACGTGACCCAGGAGTCGAACGGCGACTACCTCTTCACCGAGACGGCGTCGTCGACGACCGACACCAACGACATCGGCTACGTCGAGACGGTGTCACCGACGGGGACGGTGCTCGCCAGCTTTGGCTCGTCCCACATCGAGGGCAACGACACCCACACCGGATCGGGCACCCAGTTCTACTATCCGGGCCAAGCCGCAGCCGGGCCCAACGGCACCATCTACACGGCCGACCCGCTGTCCACCATCGAGGCCACGAGCTCGAATGGTTACCTCCAAGGCCAAACCACCTTGGGCAGCACCCTCAACATGGGTTCGGCCTCCTTCTACCTCGAGGGCCAGACCTTCTTCTTCCAGGGCGGGCCGCCCTTCGACAACGGCAGCGACAACATCTCGGTCGTCTCCCTCACCGATGTGGAGGACTACCTGTCGGCCGTGCACGTCCCCGACGACTCCCTCGGATGGGGGGCGGGGCTTTCCACCCCCGAGGTGGGCAACTACTTCGCCCCGGGTGAGACGGCCGCCGTCGACGCCAACTTCGAACCGTGGTGGTCCGAGGACGCGTCCCACCTCGACCTCGACTACTCGATCGAGAACCAGAGCACCCTCACCAACGAGACGGTGCCGGCTCCGACCGACCTGGCCTTGCCCACCTCGGCCTCGGCTCTTTCCTCGGTGCCGCTCACCGTTCCGACCACCGACCAGACCCCCGGGCCCTACCTCGTCCAAGCCTCCCTCTATGACACCTCGACCGATCCCCCCACCCTGCTCGGGTCGACATGTCTGCCCTACACGGTGGGGGCGAGCGGCGATCAGCTCAACCTGGCCGGGCTTCCCGCCGGCGCCGGCTCCGGCGGACCCGCCGACCCGAGAGGTGTGGCCCTCAACGCCGAGCTCGGCCTCAACGGTCTGCGCGCCCTCTCCTTCTCCTGGTCGAACTTCTTGCCCAACTGCAACTCGGGAGCACCGACGGCCGCCACCTGCGGGCCAACGGCGATGACCTTCTCCTCTGCTCCCGACTCCTACTTCCAGGCGGCGGCCACCGCCGAGGCCGACCACGTGACCTACTGGGTCCAGGTCTCTGGCGGGGACGCCACCTCGATGGCCCTCGTCAACAACGGTTGGTGGGAAGGCGACATCCAAAAGCTGGTCGGCTACTACGCAAAGGTTCCGGCCGGATGCTCACCCTGTGCCCCGGTGACCAACTGGGAGCCGTGGAACGAGTCCAACAACACCGGATGGAGCAACGCTGCCGACTACGTGAGCAAGGTGCTCGCCCCCTTCTACACGGCGGTCAAGGCGGTCGAGCCCGGGGCCACCTCGACGGTCATCGGCGGCTCCACCCTCGAGCCCTCGATCGGCTGGTGGCAGAACCTCGTGACCGCCGGTGGCTTGGCCGACATGGACGTGGCCGCCATCCACCCCTACACCGGCAACAACGACTCGTTCGAAGAGGACGGGATGCAGACCCAAGTCCAACAGCTCCAAGCGGTGCTCGGGTCGAAGCCGCTGTGGTTCACCGAGGTCGGATGGTGGTCCGACGGTGACTACAACTACCTGGATCAGGCCGACACCGTGGCCCGGGCCATGATCTGGATGAAGGTCCTCGACATCCCGGTGTGGAACTACTTCTTCGACGAGGGGTCGTGGGGCAACGACGGCGTGTCCTTCTCTCTCATCCAGGCCACGTCGAGCGACGACTACGTGAAGCCGGCCGCGCTCGCCACCATGGTGGCCTCCAACCAGTTGGCCGGGCGGCCCTCAACCGGCACACCGCAAACCGGCATCCCCCAGACCTATGAGGCCACCTTCGGCCCGTCCGGCAACGGCTCGACCGACCTGGCCGCCACCTGGTCCGACGGCCTGGCCGTGACCGGCTCGGTCACGGTGACCGCCCCGGGCGGCGGCACCGTCCCGGTCACCGTGGTCGACGAGTACGGGAACGCCACCTCCGTGTCGGCCAACTCGGGCCAGGCCTACAGCCTCCCCATCTCCAACCCGGTGACCTACCTCCTCTACCCGGCGGGTGACACCCTTTCCATCGGGCCCACCGAGTCCTACGGCGCCAACCTGGCCCTCTCGACCGCCGGGGCGATCGCCACCGCCACCTCGGGCGACGCCACCGACGCCATTGTGGGGCTACCGCTCGGCTACGGCAACGGCTGGTACTCGGCCAGCGGGGACGCCACCCCGAGCCTGACCGTCACCCTGCCGACAGCGGCCAGCATCAACCGCATCGTGGTCGACACCCAGTCGAACGGGTCCACGGCCCCGAGCCTGCGCGACTTCGTCGTCTCGGTCGACGAGCCCGGGACCGGTTGGCAGACCATCTCGACGGTGACCGGCGCCTACCGCTTCCACCAACTGCAGCTCGCCTTCGCCCCGGTGGTGGCGACCGGGGTGCGGCTGTCGGTCAGCGAGGTCAACTTCGGCGGCTACTACGGCGGCGGCATCCCGCCCTGGTGGGATCCCACCGACACCGAGGGGGCCACCGTCCACGCCCTCCAGGTCTATGCCGGCTCGGAATCGGTGGCCGACGTCGACGGTGACAACCTCACCCCCCTCGTGACCGGTGGCGGAGGTGGCGGGGGCACCACCACGACAACGACCACCACCACGTCCACAACGACAACGACGACCAGCACCGAGCCGTCGAGCACCACGACGACGACCGAGCCGCCGACCACGACCACCACGACCTCGGATCCGCCAACCACGACGACCACGACGACACCCTCGCAAGCCCCGCCCGTACCGAGTGGCAGTCAGCCGCGCCAGGTCCAAGAGCGCGGTGGCTACTGGTTGGCGACCAGGGACGGCGGAATCATCTCCTTCGGAAGCGCGCCCTTCTTCGGCTCCGCCGGCTCGTACTCGTTGAACGAACCGATCGTCGGCATGTCGGCGACCCCGGACGGCAAGGGCTATTGGGAGGTGTCCAGTGACGGCGGCGTCTTTACCTTTGGTGACGCCGGCTTCTTTGGATCTGCCGGTGGGCTGCACCTCAACAAGCCGATCGTGGGCATGGCCACGACGCCCGATGGTCGGGGCTACTGGGAAGTGGCCAGTGACGGCGGCATCTTCTCCTTCGGTGACGCCGCCTTCTATGGCTCGACGGGAGGCATACACCTCAACAAGTCCATCGTGGGCATGGCTGCCACGCCCGACGGCAAGGGCTACTACCTGGTCGCAGCCGACGGCGGCATCTTCTCTTTCGGTGACGCCGCATTCCACGGGTCGACCGGCGCCCTCGTCTTGAACAAGCCCATCGTCGGGATGGCGACGACAAGCGACGGAGGCGGTTATTGGCTCGTGGCCACCGATGGCGGGATCTTCTCCTTCGGTGACGCGAGTTTCTACGGCTCGACCGGGGGTATCCAGCTGAACTCGCCCATCGCCGGGATGGCCGGCACACCTGACAGCAAGGGCTACTGGCTCGTGGCGATGGACGGCGGCATCTTCTCCTTCGGTGACGCCGGTTTCTTCGGGTCGGGAAGCGCCATGCAGCTGAACTCCCCTGCAGTCGCCATCTCCTGACCCGGACTTTTACGTACGAGCTTCCAACGACTCGATGACAATCAAAGGAGCCATCGCCGAGATGAAGAAACCTTTCTCAACCAAGGAATCCCACACAGCCACCGGGCGACGCCGACCTCGGCGAGGTCCGTCCACGAGACTGATCAAAGCATTGATGGTCACGGTCTTGCTGGCAACGACCCTGGTCCTGGTGGGCAGCACCCAAGGGGCCCAGGGCAGCTTGATCACCAAGCTGTGCTCATACCAGCACTGGTACAACGAACCCGGTCACGCCCGCAGATGCCAGGCAGCCGTCGCGGGAGGCGAGCCATCAACAACCACCACGACCACCACAAGTACGACCACGACGACTACTGAGCCGCCGACGACGACTACGACGACGGAGCCGCCCACGACGACCACGACCACGACGACCGCAACTCCGCCGTGTACCTCAGCAATGGATAACACGGTGACCCCGCCCGTGGCGCTGGAGCTCTGTCAACAAGGCACGCCCTTCGTGGCCGCTGACAGCGTCTGGGACAGCCCGCTCCCCACCACGACCCCCGTCAATCCGAACAACACCGATTATTCGGGGATCATCATGGACAACGCCTGCGGAATCGACCCTGCCGTACCTGGGTCGCCCCCGTCGTGCACGCCAGGCGCCCCACAGCTCAACATCACCACGTTCAGCGCCGGGCTCTACGTCGTGCCGGCAAATGAGACCAAGTACACGATGACGAACAACTGTGGGCGCCCGACCAACTACCTGAGCGAAATCCCCGGTGGCGTCCCAATCCCAGCCGACGCCGAAGGTTCTCCCGGGTCGGACGGCGAAATCATCATCTATCAGCCCTCCACGAACTCGCTGTGGGAGTTCTGGCAGTTCAAGGGTTCGCCCAGTACCGGCTTCACGTCCTGTTGGGGCGGCGAGATGGACGGCGTCTCCACGAGCGACGGCGTGTTCCCGAACGGGTTTGGCGCTGACGCCACCTCGTTGGCGGAACTAGGTGGGAACATCCGCGTCGAAGAACTGCAAGCCGGTGTCATCGACCACGCCATCGGATTGGAGATCGGGGACACCGCAAGCGGCAACCTCAGTTCTGGCATCGACCCGGCCAACGTCACCGACCCGAACAGCACAAACCCCGGCGTTTCGCTGCCGGCCACCCATGGCGACGGTGGCAGCACCAATCCCGACGCCATTCCCGAGGGCACTCGGTTCCGTCTGCCTGCCAGCCTCAACCTGAGCAACTATGACCTGACGCCAATCGCGCACGCCATCGCCGTGGCCGCGCAACAGTACGGCTTCATCGTCAATGACTCGTCACCGACAGCGACGCTCACCATGCGACTCGGGGATCCGCTCACCTTCACCAATGCCGGGCTGGCCAACCCCTATACCAGCGGGCCCGGGGTCGGCGGGGTCGGAGACGAGGGTCTGCTCGACGGCGGGTCACAGAACGCCGTCATGCAGAACTTCCCTTGGTCTCAGCTCCAGGCCATGCCATACAACTACGAACCGTCATGAACCGGCCCGATGCGCCGTTCAAGGGCCCGGGTGCATCACTGGCCTCCCGGCCCGATCATCGGAGCGGGCCGACCCCAATGACCGCGGCTGTTGGCCGGCGACTGCTGTGATGAAATCGTCGCTCTGAGCGGCGACATCTTCTCCTTCGGTGACGCCGGGATCTTCGGGTCGGGAAGCTCGATGGACCTGAGCTCCCCCACTTTCGCCATCTCCGAAACGCCGTCTCTGACAATGAGTGGCGCGCCTTAAGCCGTCAAAGGCGTCCGAACTCCTTCAAAATCGGTCGGTTTTGTGGTCTGAGCGAAACAACCCGACTACGAAGCGTGACGGTCAGCCGAAATTTCACTCTTTTGACACCCGGATCCGGGACTCGGATCGGCGCGGTGTGGGCAGAATGACCCTTCCATGACGCCTCCGCGTCTCGCCCTCCACAAATCGCTTCCTCATTGGCGCGCCACATCCGTGGCGGCCATCGTCGTCGCGGTCGTCGTGACGGCCGTGCCGGCGATCCTGATTGGTACGACGGGAGCCGGTGTCGCCGCCGGCTCTCAGATCCCCGGCTCGGTGGCTGCCCCCTCGGCCAGCGAGGTGAGTCCCATCTGCGACGCCCCCGACCCGCAAAGCGTCCTCGGCCCGGCCCCCACTCTCCCGTCCAACCCGACCTCGACCCTCATCTCGCCGCCGGGCGGGGTGGTCGACTTCACGGCCACGTCGAGCGACCTCTACGTGAACACGGGCAGCCAGCTCATCACCTACACGTTGTCGGGCACCAAGGTGAGCTCCTTTACTTTGCCGTCGGCGGATTTCGAATCGAGCGACCAGCCCACGCAACCGGTCATCAACTCGTCGGGCGACATCTACATCGGCTCCTACTACGGACAGGTGGTCGACGAGTTCTCGCCCAGTGGCACGCTGATGTGGTCGGTCGATCCTGCAAGCGGTCACCCGGTGGGCCTCTTTCCCATCGGTTCGGGATCGACCTTTTCGGTCGGGGTCTCCCTCGTCGAGGACACCGGTCAAAGTGAAGAGCTCTCGGCGACCAACGGCAGCGACGTCGGCACCTTCCCCCTCTACGACGACTTCGGCTACGTGACCCAGGAGTCGAACGGCGACTACCTCTTCACCGAGACGGCGTCGTCGACGACCGACACCAACGACATCGGCTACGTCGAGACGGTGTCACCGACGGGGACGGTGCTCGCCAGCTTTGGCTCGTCCCACATCGAGGGCAACGACACCCACACCGGATCGGGCACCCAGTTCTACTATCCGGGCCAAGCCGCAGCCGGGCCCAACGGCACCATCTACACGGCCGACCCGCTGTCCACCATCGAGGCCACGAGCTCGAATGGTTACCTCCAAGGCCAAACCACCTTGGGCAGCACCCTCAACATGGGTTCGGCCTCCTTCTACCTCGAGGGCCAGACCTTCTTCTTCCAGGGCGGGCCGCCCTTCGACAACGGCAGCGACAACATCTCGGTCGTCTCCCTCACCGATGTGGAGGACTACCTGTCGGCCGTGCACGTCCCCGACGACTCCCTCGGATGGGGGGCGGGGCTTTCCACCCCCGAGGTGGGCAACTACTTCGCCCCGGGTGAGACGGCCGCCGTCGACGCCAACTTCGAACCGTGGTGGTCCGAGGACGCGTCCCACCTCGACCTCGACTACTCGATCGAGAACCAGAGCACCCTCACCAACGAGACGGTGCCGGCTCCGACCGACCTGGCCTTGCCCACCTCGGCCTCGGCTCTTTCCTCGGTGCCGCTCACCGTTCCGACCACCGACCAGACCCCCGGGCCCTACCTCGTCCAAGCCTCCCTCTATGACACCTCGACCGATCCCCCCACCCTGCTCGGGTCGACATGTCTGCCCTACACGGTGGGGGCGAGCGGCGATCAGCTCAACCTGGCCGGGCTTCCCGCCGACGCCGGCTCCGGCGGACCCGCCGACCCGAGAGGTGTGGCCCTCAACGCCGAGCTCGGCCTCAACGGTCTGCGCGCCCTCTCCTTCTCCTGGTCGAACTTCTTGCCCAACTGCAACTCGGGAGCACCGACGGCCGCCACCTGCGGGCCAACGGCGATGACCTTCTCCTCTGCTCCCGACTCCTACTTCCAGGCGGCGGCCACCGCCGAGGCCGACCACGTGACCTACTGGGTCCAGGTCTCTGGCGGGGACGCCACCTCGATGGCCCTCGTCAACAACGGTTGGTGGGAAGGCGACATCCAAAAGCTGGTCGGCTACTACGCAAAGGTTCCGGCCGGATGCTCACCCTGTGCCCCGGTGACCAACTGGGAGCCGTGGAACGAGTCCAACAACACCGGATGGAGCAACGCTGCCGACTACGTGAGCAAGGTGCTCGCCCCCTTCTACACGGCGGTCAAGGCGGTCGAGCCCGGGGCCACCTCGACGGTCATCGGCGGCTCCACCCTCGAGCCCTCGATCGGCTGGTGGCAGAACCTCGTGACCGCCGGTGGCTTGGCCGACATGGACGTGGCCGCCATCCACCCCTACACCGGCAACAACGACTCGTTCGAAGAGGACGGGATGCAGACCCAAGTCCAACAGCTCCAAGCGGTGCTCGGGTCGAAGCCGCTGTGGTTCACCGAGGTCGGATGGTGGTCCGACGGTGACTACAACTACCTGGATCAGGCCGACACCGTGGCCCGGGCCATGATCTGGATGAAGGTCCTCGACATCCCGGTGTGGAACTACTTCTTCGACGAGGGGTCGTGGGGCAACGACGGCGTGTCCTTCTCTCTCATCCAGGCCACGTCGAGCGACGACTACGTGAAGCCGGCCGCGCTCGCCACCATGGTGGCCTCCAACCAGTTGGCCGGGCGGCCCTCAACCGGCACACCGCAAACCGGCATCCCCCAGACCTATGAGGCCACCTTCGGCCCGTCCGGCAACGGCTCGACCGACCTGGCCGCCACCTGGTCCGACGGCCTGGCCGTGACCGGCTCGGTCACGGTGACCGCCCCGGGCGGCGGCACCGTCCCGGTCACCGTGGTCGACGAGTACGGGAACGCCACCTCCGTGTCGGCCAACTCGGGCCAGGCCTACAGCCTCCCCATCTCCAACCCGGTGACCTACCTCCTCTACCCGGCGGGTGACACCCTTTCCATCGGGCCCACCGAGTCCTACGGCGCCAACCTGGCCCTCTCGACCGCCGGGGCGATCGCCACCGCCACCTCGGGCGACGCCACCGACGCCATTGTGGGGCTACCGCTCGGCTACGGCAACGGCTGGTACTCGGCCAGCGGGGACGCCACCCCGAGCCTGACCGTCACCCTGCCGACAGCGGCCAGCATCAACCGCATCGTGGTCGACACCCAGTCGAACGGGTCCACGGCCCCGAGCCTGCGCGACTTCGTCGTCTCGGTCGACGAGCCCGGGACCGGTTGGCAGACCATCTCGACGGTGACCGGCGCCTACCGCTTCCACCAACTGCAGCTCGCCTTCGCCCCGGTGGTGGCGACCGGGGTGCGGCTGTCGGTCAGCGAGGTCAACTTCGGCGGCTACTACGGCGGCGGCATCCCGCCCTGGTGGGATCCCACCGACACCGAGGGGGCCACCGTCCACGCCCTCCAGGTCTATGCCGGCTCGGAATCGGTGGCCGACGTCGACGGTGACAACCTCACCCCCCTCGTGACCGGTGGCGGAGGTGGCGGGGGCACCACCACGACAACGACCACCACCACGTCCACAAACGACAACGACGACCAGCACCGAGCCGTCGAGCACCACGACGACGACCGAGCCGCCGACCACAACCACGAAGCCCGGTGGATCCGGTCATCACGGCGGGGTCGAGGAGGGCTACTGGCTGGCCACGAGCAGCGGGACGACCTTCGCCTTCGGGAACCACAAGACCCTCGGCCCCAATCGGACCCTTTCGCTTAGTCGGCCTGTCGTGGGCATGGCCGCCGGCAAGGGCGCCAACGGCTATTGGTTGGTCGGCGAGGACGGCGGCGTGTTCCCCTTCGGCAACGCCCATCTGTACGGTTCGGCCGTTCATGATCACCTCGCCAACACGGTGGTCGGCATGGCCGCCACTCCCGATGACAGGGGCTATTGGCTGGTGACGTCCAACGGCAGCGTCTATCCCTTCGGCAACGCCCATCCCGAGGCGCTGACCGGCTCCCATCAGGTCCAGGGTTCCATCGTCGGCATGGCCGCCACTCCGGATGGCAAGGGCTACTGGCTGGTGAACGCCGACGGCGCCGTCTATCCCTTCGGCGACGCGATCTACAAGGGATCGGCCGGCACCCTTCCTCTCAACGCGCCGATCGTGGGCATCGCCCCGACCACCAATGGTCGGGGGTACTGGCTCGTGGCCAGCGACGGAGACGTCCTCAACTTCGGTGATGCGCCCTTCAAGGGATCGGGCACATCGCTCACCCTCGGGGCCCCCGCCATCGGACTGGCGCCGACTCCGGATGATCGTGGTTACTGGCTGGCCACTGGCAACGGCGACATCTATCCCTTCGGCGACGCCATCTTCAAGGGCTCGGCCGGGGAGAGTGGCGTGGGGCGTTCGGTGGTCGCCATCTGGTGAGGGATCAGCCCGGCTCATCCATCCGGCAGTCCGGCTAGCCAACCGGTGGTGCGGCTACAACGGAGCGGGCCCCGACTCCCCATCCCGTCCAGCGGTCCCCCATGGCGGGATCCCCAGCGCCCCACCACCACCGGGCCGGTCGGCGCTCACGACCGCGTGCGCGGAAACCACGAGGTCCGATCCGATGGTCACCGCTGGAGGATCACCCGTCAAGGGGCGACGGCTTCGACGTACACCGACTCGGGTATGCGCGTCGGGCTGTCGGGTGCCGGCGAGATCCGCGACGAGCCACCGGGCATCACCTGAGCTTCGCGGTAGCCGGCTTCGGACACCACCAGGCAGAGCGTCTCTCCGTCCCAAGCCGAGAGATGTCCGTGCTCCTGGAACACTTCGCTCAAGGCCAGCATTGGCGTCGGCCTCCCCGGTCGCAGCTCTTCGAGCGTGCCCTTTCGCTTCACGTAGTCGGTGGCGTAGAGGCCGGCATCGGGGACACCGACGCGCACCAGTCCGCCAGGGACGAGCACCCGTCGACAGTGAGCGAGCACGGTGATGGCGTCTTCCACCGTCATGTGCTCGAGCACGTGCTCGAGGAAGACGGCCTCTGCCACCTCATCAGCGAAGGGCAGGGGTCGACGGAGATCCCACTCCACGTCGGCCCGGGCCCCGACCAGGTCGACATTGATCCATCCATCGAGGTTGTTGCCACCCGAGCCCAGGTGGAGACGGAGCTCCGGCCGTCTCCCGAGGACACGGGCCCGTCGACGAGCTCGCCCGGCGAGCGCATTGGTTGCCACTTGCTTTGCCCGAAGGCGCACGGCCGGGCCCACCAGTGAGCGCATAGCGTCGGAGAATGGAATGGTCGAGCGTCCCGCACCGGTGCTCTCGGCTTCACGAACCCCGAGGTACTGGCGCAAGGTCATCGGCGACGACTGATCGTGATCATCGGCACCGGATCCGTTGCGCGTGTTTGGACCGGCCACAGTGCCCGCGGAGCTTACCCAGGCGACAGTGGCTGGAGGTGGTCCATCTCGACCGGTGGGCACTCCCGAGGCCCTCGGCCGAGCCCAGCGGCATCGGCGGGCAACGGTGACCCGAGCTGTCGGGCTGCCAGCCGATTGCTTCAGATGGGGCCAGAAGGTGTCGATTTGATGGCATGGCGTTGAGGATGGCTCGCGCCCGCCCGCCCGCGGTGCACCCAATCGACGGACACCAACCCGCCGACCCAGCCGGCCTGGCCGCGCTCACCGAGGACCTCCGGCACATGACGGCCTCGTGGGGACTGAGCTCGTTGCAGGTATGGGGACGCGTTCTCGTGCGACTCCCGCTCTACCCGCGGTTGAAGGTGGGCATCCTCTTCCGGGCTTCTGCGTGGTGCTGGCATCGACGGCTGCGACCTCTCGCCCTGTGGCTCCAGGCTCGCGCCGTGCGGATCGGAGGCGCCGAGATCCACCCGGCCGCAGACATCGGTCCCGGCTTTGCCACGATCCACACGGTGGGCATCGTCGTCGGCCACGAAGTAATCGCCGGCCGCAACCTCGTCCTCTACCACGGGGTGACGCTCGGCCACACTGGAACGGGACCAGGACAGCCCTCCGTCGGCGATGACGTGCGCATCGGCGCCGGGGCCAAGGTGCTCGGCCCCATCCGTGTGGGGAGCCGGGTATGGATCGGCGCCAACGCGGTGGTGTTGGCCGACGTCCCCGACGACACCGTGGTGGGCGGCCTGTGGCGGGGGGAAAGGGCGGTCGCTACCAGCTGATCGTTTGCGGCCCGGCATCGGTGTGCGTGCTGCCGTCGAACTGCCACTGCTCGGGCGGAACCCGGGCCGAGGGCACGAGTTGCATGGAGCCGTGGTGACCGGCCATGACGAAATGCACGGTGACCGTGCTGGTGCCCCCCTGCAGGATGCTCACAAGCCCGCCGACCACCCAGGTCGGACCGTCGCGACCGGAAACGGCCAGAGGTGACACTCCGGTCATGGTGACGTGTCCGGCCGTCCCGGGCACGTTGGCCGCCACCACCCCGGTGTAGGTGCCGTAGGCGACGTTGGAGTCGGGTGGCGGACCGGCGACGAACTGCGACTGCCCCGGGGGCGTCGTGTTGTGGGCGGTCACCGTCAGGGTGACGGCCGTATCGGCGCCGTCGGGTCGGGTGCCCACGGCCACCTGGACAGGGGTGTAGGGGTCGAGCTTGTTCGACCCCAGGTTGATGAGGTTGACGGCCACCGAGCGCTCGGTCAGGCTTCCGCTCGCCCCCGCCGCCTGCCAGGCCGACTCGGCGGTCGGATCCGCCGACCAGACCATGAGATGACGGCCGGACACGGCACTCGACATGGAGTCGGCCAGGGTGGTGAGATCGACCGACTGGCTCTGCAGTTGGCTGATGACCGCCCGGGCCAGTTGGCCGAGCGCGTCCTCACGGTTGTTGGCGTTGCCGGCGTTGTCGGTCAACCCGTCGTACTGGTCGTGCAGCAGGTACTGGTCGACGGTGTCGGCGCTCACCAGCTGACCGTTGACCTCGACCGGTCCGGTGGCCTCGAGCATTTGATGCACCGCGATCACGTCGACGGCGATCACACCGTTGACCGGCTGGCCGGTCCGCGCCGTCCACATGCGGGCGGCCAGTGGTGCATTGACATCGAAGCGAGGCGTCGTACCCAGATTGCGCATGTCGATGGTCGGGTAGAGCCAGCCCCAGTTGCGAGCCAGATCGCCGGTCACGGGTACGGCCCCAACCGGTAGGCGCAAGTCGCCCAATGGGTCGAGCTGGCCGACGGTCACCGTCCCGTCGGAGGTGGACGCCACCCCGGCGTTGAGGAAGGCGCCCGACCCGGCGCGCATCTCGGCGTTGTTGGCCGCCAGTACCAAGTAGTTCTGCGGCCCGCTCAAAATTGAAGCCGTCACCGCCGACACGTCGGCAGCATTGGTCAAGCGGTTCCGGGCCAGGTCGAGCTGCCCCACGAACTCGTTGCGCTTGGCGGCGAGCGGGCCGACCAAGCCTGCAGAGGGGCCGGTGCCAACAGTCGCCAATCGACGGGCTGCACCCCGCGACGCCGTCTCGAGCTGGAGCAACGAGGCCACCCGCTCCGGCCCCGCGCTGTGCGGGGCTCGGAGCAGACCGTGCACCTGATCGAGGAACTGCGAGCCCACGGCCGACACCGTGCCGGCGGCCGAACTGAGCGCCTGAACCGACTGGAGCTGTCGTCCGAGAACGGGAAGGACTTTTACTGGCGCGTAGAGCGGTGACGACAGCTCGGCCTGCGCGGCCATGAACTCGGCGTGGGCGCGATCGAGTTGTCGGATCGAGCTGGCGGCGGTGACCTCACCCGGGGTCAGATGTCCCTTCACCTGTTCGAGAGCGGCGAGACCGAGCTGGTCGTGCCGGTAGGCCGACCGCGACCGGACTGCCACCAGCGCGCCCCAAGCGACGAGGAGGACGACGACCACTCCGGCGATGATCCATCGGCGCCGACGGTGTGGCTTCTTTGGAGGGACGGTGGCGTCGCTCACCGTTCGGGCCCGTTTCCCTCGCGTGAGGGTGCCGCGGCCCAGAGCCGAGAAGGGCACGGAGCGACGGCAGAGGCTGGCAGCAAGGTGCGCACGATGGTACTGGACGACGACTGACAAACAGGGTCAACGGTGCGTTCGAAATCGACGCTGGCCCGCCGGACGGCGCGTCGAGAGAGACGGCGCTGACTGCCAGGTGCATCAATCAACCAGAAGGGCACCAGTAGCATCGACGCGTGTCGTTCACGACCGTCCGGGTGACCATTGGCCGGGTGGTGTTGGTTGGAGGCATTCTCGTGCTTCTCTTCATCCCTTATCTCCTTTGGGGCACGGGTTTCCAGACAGCCCGCAGCCAGTCCCGGCTGCGGCAAGAGTTCGCAGCAACGGAGCGCAAGCTCGGCGACACGGCCGGAGCGCACCTGATCGCTCCCCATCGCGGGTCGGCTCCGCTCGACGTGGCGCCGCCACTCCCCGATCCGCCACTGGGCTCCGCCGTCGGCATCATCAGCATCCCCAAGATCGGCCTCTCCATGGTGGTGGTCGAGGGCACCGGCACCGCCCAACTGGAGGCCGGCCCGGGCCACTACCCGGGCACCCCGCTGCCGGGTGAAACCGGCAACGTGGCCATCGCCGGGCACCGCACCACCTACCTGCATCCCTTTTACAACCTCAATGAACTGGTGCCCGGTGACGCCATCGTGATCGACACCGTGCAGGGACTGTTCCTGTACCACGTGCTCACCACTGCGGCCGTGAGCCCCACCGACGTCGCCGTGGCCTTCCCCACTCCGACGCCGACCCTCACCCTCACCACCTGTAACCCGCGTTACAGCGCGTCCCAACGCCTCGTCGTCCACGCGGCTCTGGTGGGCAGCACCCTCACTGCTCGCACGACCACGACTCGGAGCCCGTCGCATCCCGCGACCGAACCGCCGGGCGAGGTGCAGGTCCTGCGCCACCAGGCACCGGTCGTGGCGAAGGAGCCCAACCACGACTGGGCGAGGACCATCCTCTGGGGGCTGGCGGTGGCCGCCCTCACCATTGCCGTGTGGTGGGGTGCTCGGAGATCCCGTGCCGGCCAGCGGGCAATCATCCTGATCGTCGGGTTGGCTGCGTGGGCGGTGGTCGTCTTCTACTTCTTTGGCGCGGTCGCCCCGCTCCTACCGGCCAGCTTCTGAGCCGTCGCCGGCAGGCGACGAACGTTTCGGTCAGGGGTCGGGAGTCGGGACGTCGGGACGTCGGGAGGCGGCCAGATCCTGTCGCACCGGCCGGTGAGTGCGTGCCGGGGCGCGCGACGTGAACGAGTCGGGTGTCGTTTGCTGTTCACTCCAGCTGCCGGGCCGGCCAAGGCCGACCCGGACGGTGCTGGCGAGGATCAGGCTCGAACGGTGCGGCGGCGCCACATGAGCAGGCCACCAACCAGGAGGGCAGCGCCTCCGATGACGGCGAGCTCGTCAACATCGGCCCCCGTGAAGGGCAGGCTCGACGTATCGCTGCCACTCGTCGACGAGCCGGAACCCCCACTGCCCGTGTTGGGAAGTGCTGAGGTGGCGGCCGCGGTGCCAGGCGTCGTCGAATTGCCGGCGACGGTCGGGACCACCACAGGACAGGTCGGTGACGGACCTCCACCCGATGGCGTGACCGTCGCCGCCGTTGTGGTCGGGCAATTCGTCGCAGCTGCTCCCGCGAGCCCGGGAACCACTACCACGGATGCCACTGCCATCCCTGCCCCGAAAACCAAGCGTCGTGCCCAGATCATGATTTGCCTTCCTTCCACCGGAACCCCGGCGTGCCCCTCATACAGAATCGAGCAACCGCTCGCTGAGACCATCTTGCCCGCCGCTGTGTGGCCTTCGCAACGACCCTCCGCGGTCATTCCGATCCTCGACATCACTCCGTGGCCGGCCGCCCACAAAGCGTGGTGAAGTCAGCCAATGGTGACGTGGCCGAAAACGCTGCAGAGGCCGAGAGCCTCGATGACCAGGAAGGCGCCGACCACCGTCACGACGACGGCCAACCGCCAGCGTGAGCCAGAGCGGGCCATGGGTCGGGGCATGTACCAGAGCGGGAGGAGGCTCGGCTGGGTGCCGAGGTAGGCGTCGACAGGGCACGGCGTCATCGTCCGGGAGGGCATCGGGGTCAGCCGCGAGGGCAAGGGAAACAAGCTCGTCCTCGCTCACCGGCTCCCACGCCTCCGCGTCTGCCTCGTCCATGGTTACCGAGAGCGTTGACACATCGATCATGTGACTGTCGTCTGTCATCAGGTCGTCACCGTTACGCGCCGGCATGGTCCTCCCACCTTAACTCCGCAGCGGCGGCTACCGACCACCGGCTCCCGAGTCGAACGCCTCGCCGACGTTCGCACTTAGAGACCGACTTCTGCTGGGACCCGGCCCGACCGCACCGCGTGGCCCAGTGCCTCGTGGTCCCGCTCGTTCTGGTCGGCATACCCAAAGGCGAACGATGCAATTGCCTGCTCGAAGGTCTCCCCCTTGCCCAAGTAGGCAGCGATGGCGATGCGGTCCCCCCAACGAGCATGAGCCCGGGCCAGAGTTGCCCCACAGAGCTGCGCGTAGAGAGTCGCCCCGGTCACGCTCATCTCATCCACTTCCGTGACCCCCTTCCAGTCGTGGAGCTGGCGGACGTAGTAATCGCGCTCCTGTCCGTCGAGGCCCTTGACACGCTGATACCCGAGGAAGACGTCGGTCGCCCCTTGCATGAGTCGTTGACCGGCCACGACGCGCTGCCCATGGTGGGCATAGTGGCTCTTCCCCACGAACTGCTCGAGCACCGAGGCTTCGGCCTCCTTGACCTGGAGGACCAAGGGATCGGTGTCGTCCCGACCGACCAGCAGGAGGATGTAGCAACGGGTGCCGACGCTTCCCACGCCCACGACCTTGCGGGCCGCGTGGACGTAGCGAAACTCCTCGATGGGGTGATGATCGACGCCGAGCGTCCTGCGATAGGACGAGAGCAGCTCCTTGATGAGCACGTCACTCTGCTCCCACTCCGAGCCGGGTTCGATCATGTCCTCGATGGGAACGATGAGCGGAGGGTCGGCGACGAATCGAAGGTCGTCATGGACCTTGCCGACTCGGCGGGTGAACACCCGCACGCTGTCCCGGGTGCGGGCTTTGGCCACATGCCCCATGAGCGCCCGTTGTTCCTTCTTGCTCAGCTCGCCCCGACGAACTTCCTTCTCCACCAGGTCGAGCAGTTGGCCCGCCTCGAGATGGTCGTACCAGGCGTCGAGGGTCCCGGCCGCGGCGGCATCGACCATGCGGTCTCGGTATTCGCGGACCGCCGCCGTCACGATGTCCCGGCGGTCGCCCCGGTTGAAGCTGCGGCTTCGGCCCATGATCTCGAGGCTGGCGGTCAGACGCTTCAGGTCCCACTCCCAAGGGCCCGGGAGCGTCTCGTCGAAGTCGTTGATGTCGAAGATGTGCTTCCGCTCGGGTGTGCCGAACAGACGGAAATTGAGCAGATGGGCATCACCGCATAGCTGCACGGTGACACCCGCATCTGGAGTGGCGGCCAGGTCGGTGGCCATGATGAAGGCCGCCCCTCGGTAGAAGGTGAAGGGGGAGACGAGCATCCTCCCGTAGCGGATAGGGACCAGCTCGGGCACCCGGGTCGCGCTCTGTTGCTCCAAGAGGGCAACGGGGTCGGGGCGATCCGCCGCCGGCTCGAAGGGTCCGTGGCTGGATCGGGGGGCCAACTGGCGAGCCGCTTTTCCCCGGGCCACACGCTCGTCCACGGTGAGGCGTTGACGCCGCCAGGAGGAGGCAAACGGGCGATCGACAGTCTCGTCCGGGGTCGATCCGACCGTTCACTGCTGGACCTCGAGTCATGAGCTGCCCCAGTGCTGCACCATTGCTGTCTGCCCATTGTGAGAGCACCCGGATTTCCGGTCAAACGGCCCGGACCGTCGTCGTTCGCTCAGAGCAGGTGCACGAGCGACTCGAGGACCACGATGGTCACCCCGACGGCCAGGAGGCCGCTCACCCAGGCGATGCGCCGGGTGAGCGGTCGGTCTCGGCCGCCGGCCGTTCCGATACCGATCACGGCCAGGGCGGCGACGCCCACCACGTCGGTCAACACGAAGGCCACGTGTACCGACCAGACGTGGAGGCCGGCCAGCAGAAAGATGACCATGGCGGGAATGGCGGCGGCGGCGATCGACCATGCCCCCCTCAGCTCGGCGCCGATGACGGACCGAGTCATGACGACGTTTCGCCCTGCGTGCTTGCTCACGAGGCGCGACAGAGTGTGGGCGAACCAGATGGCCACCGCGCTCACAACGATCACACCGGCGGTGGTGAGCGCCTCGGGATGCGTCTCGAAGGTGAGCCCGGCTACCGCGATCAGCGTCGAGATGGTCCCGTAGACGTAGTCGGCCAGCCACGTAACGGTGGGGGCCGCCTCGCCTTCCGGCCCCGAGGCGGCCGCCACCGCCTCGCTCACGGCAGCAACAGCCGGGACAGGCGCCGGCTCGTGACCCAGAAGCCGACGGCGGCCAGCACCATGAGATAGGCCACGTTCACGAGCAGGCTGAGGTGCAGCTGGCCGAGGGACAGGGCCCGGTTGATCTGAACACCTTGATAGAGGGGTGTCACCCGCACGAGGTCGGCGAGCCACTGGGGATAGGCGTCCACCGGATAGAAGGTGCCCGAGAAGAGGAAGAGCGGGATGAAGAACAGGGCCACGAAGTCGAAGTCCTGCCAACTGCGCATGAACGTCGTCGCCGCCATGCCGACGGCCGCGAACGAGGCGCTGAGCAGCATGCTCGTAATGAGGCAGAAGACGACCAGCCAGCTCTCCGTGTCCCCCAGTGCCGCCATGATCACGAGGAAGGTGGCGGCGTAGAAGATGCCGCGGGTCACGGCCCAGGTCAGCTCGCCAAGTGCGACGTCACCCGTGTCGAGCGGGGTGGCCAGCACGGCGTCATAGCTGTGAGTGATGCGCAGCTTGAAGAAGACGTTGAAGATGGCGTCGATCATGGCGCCGTTCATGGACGACGCGGCCAGGAGGGCCGGGGCCACGAAGGTGGCATAGGGCACGGTCACGTCCCCTACTTGGATAGGTCCGACCAGTCCGCCGAGGCCGATGCCGATGGAGAGGAGGAAGAGGAGCGGCTCGGCCACACCGCTGGCGAAGAGCACCCAGTGGCGGATGTACAGCCGGGCGTTTCGTTCGACGAGCAGGAGTGCCCGCCGGCTCCCGTAGCGGGGTCCGGCCTCGGGCACCCGGCCAGGCGACGTCGCCGTCACGGCCGCCACCGTCATGGCACGAGCCGGCGGCCGAAGCTGCGCAGGCAGAGCACGGCGCCGACGGCCGCCCAGGCCGCCAGGTAGAGGGCGTCGAGGAGGAGACCCCAACCGAGCCCGGTGCCGAGGGCCAGGGCGCGGAAGATGGCCACCCCGTGGGTGAGGGGGATCACCTGGGCCACGACCTGCAACCACTGGGGCAGCCGAGAGATCGGATAGAAGACGCCAGCGAAGAGGTTCATGGGCAGCACACCGAGCCGGAAGAGCAAGGACATCCCGTAGTCCGAGTCCTGGGTGGCAGCAAAGGCGGCCGTTACCGTGGCCGTCGACATCCCGGTCAGCACGGCGGCCGGGACGATGAGGGCGGCGAACGGCGAGGCGATGACGCCGAAGGCCGCCATGACCACGAGGAAGACGGCCGAGACGGCGGCGAACCGCGCCACCTGCCACATGAGCTTGCCCGCCACAACGTCGCCCACCGACAGCGGGGTCGCCACCTCGGCCCAGTAGGTGCGCTCCCACTTGAACCCACCGAGCACCGGATAGGAACAATCGCTGACCCCGACCTGGAGCATGGAGGCGCCGAGGAGCCCGGGGGCCACGAACGACAAGTAGGGCACCCCATTGACGCCCCCGCTGTGGTGATTGACGAGGCTGCCGACGCCGAGGCCCATGGCCGCCAGGTAGAGAACCGGCTCGAGAAACGTCGTGGTCAGCGACGACCGCCACGTCTTCGAATAGACGTACCAGTTGCGCCAGGCCGACCGGAACCAGGTGGGCCAGCCCGCCCGCGTCGACACGTCGATGGCGACCGGTGTGGCGACGGCCATTCAGTCCACCAGGGTGCGCCCGGTCAGGCGCAGGAAGACGTCCTCCAGGGTCGAGCGACGGACCAACGCCGACTCGGGCATCAACCCGAGCTCGTGCACCGCGCCGAGGGCGCGGTCCCCATCGTCCACGTAGAGGAGCAGGCGGTCGGGCAGGGCCTCGATTCGTTCGCCCACGCCTTCCAAGGCGGCCACCGGGGCCGAGGCGTCGAGGCCGAAGCGCAGTTCGAGGACCTCCTTGGTCGAGTACTGGTCGATGAGGGACCGGGGCGTGCCCAGGGCCACGATGCGCCCCCCGTCCATGACGACCAGCCGGTCGCAGAGTTGCTCGGCCTCGTCCATGTAGTGAGTGGTGATGATGAGGGTCACGCCCTCCGCCTTCAGCCGGTACAGGCGCTCCCAGAGGAGGTGACGGGCCTGGGGGTCGAGGCCGGTCGTCGGCTCGTCGAGGATGAGGAGCTCGGGCTCGGAGATGAGCGCCCGGGCGATAGTGAGTCGCCGCTTCATCCCGCCAGACAGCGAATCGGCCTTGTCGTCGCGACGGTCGGTGAGGTGGGCGAAGTCGAGGAGACGTTCGGCCCGTTCGAGGATCTCCCGGCGCCGCAGGTCGAAGTAGCGACCGTAGATGTAGATGTTGTCGAGGACCGACAACTCGAGCTCGAGGTTGTCCTCCTGGGGCACGACGCCCGAGGCGGGCCCGGATGGCGGCCCCGTCCCTCGCCGGGTCTCGGCCGAGGACCCGCAGACTTCCTTCGGTCACGGGCGACATGCACGAGATCATCTTCATGGTCGACGTCTTGCCCGCCCCATTGGGCCCGAGGAAGCCGAAGGACTCGCCTTGTTCGATAGCGACGTCGATCCCGTCCACGGCGGTGAAGGAGCCGTACCGTTTGACCAGGCCGAGGCCTTCGACCATGGGCTCGCCGGACCCGAGTGCGGGCAGCACGTGACGGTGTCGAGAGGTACGGCGACGCACGACGAAAACCTTCTCACATCGCCGAATGGCTACCGCCCGTCCACTGACGAACCATTTCGGTCACCATCGGGCTTCGCCGGAGGTCGGTCGTCGCGGCCGGCGAACCTGTCAGGCCAGGGCTTCCTCCGGGAACCCGTGAGCGAGGCTCGGGATGACCCAGTCGGCACCGCCCTGGCGCAGCTGGTCCTCGTTGAAGTTGTGGCTCGCCACCCCCACGCAGGGGATCCCGACCGCATGGGCGGCCTCGGCGTCGTGAGGAGTGTCGCCGATGATCACGAACTGATCGTGGTGGAGCTGCGCCCCGTAGACGAGTGCGGCGCGGCGCACCGCGCAATGCGTGAGCTCGGCACGGTTCTCCGAATCCGAGCCGTAGCCGCCAAAGCAGAAGAAGCGGTTGAGGTTGGAACGGTGCAACTTCACGTGGGCGGCCGGCTCGACGTTGCCGGTCACGATGCCGAGCACGTACCCCTTGTCGAGAAGGTCGTGGAGCGTATCCTGCACGCCGTCGAGGACCTCGTAGTCCTTCGACTCGAGCACGGCCCGACGCAGAAAGTGGAGGCGCCGGTCGAGCAACTTGGCGAACTCGGCATCAGTCGGATCACGACCGATCGCACCCTTGAAGGTCAGACGGCCGACCTCGGGGTCGGTCATGCCCGTGTCAGTGAAGGCGCCGATGTCGGCCGGGACGCCATAGAGCTCGTCGAAGGCACGACGCCAGGACTCGGCGCCGGCCCCTCCCGAAATGATCAGGGTCCCGTCGATGTCGAAGAGCACCGCCACGCGCTTGCCGGGTGGGTGCGGGGTCATAGCCGCGCCCGACCCACGTGTGGTGAACGGATCATTGCGACGGCCACATTGGTCAGCATCCCCGAGGGATCCACGCTAGCGGACCCGTCTCGACCGCCCACTGAGCCGATCCAGGCTCTCGTCACTTGTCCCAGCAGGGACGAGAGGCTCCCTACGAGCAGCCGCTCGTCGTGCCGCAACTGCCGCAGACAAAGCAGGATCCGGCCCGCTGCATGATGTTGCCGCACTGGTAGCAGTAGGGCGCATCCCGGGGCTCGAGGCGGATCTGGGGCACGACCGCCGGTTGAGTGGATGTCGTGCGCTCCGAGGGGTGGGGGGCCGGCGCGCTGGCATCGACCACGGTGGCGATGATCGGGTCGACGGCGTCGGGCATGCCCTCGACGATCCCGGTCGAGGTGGTGGCTACCTCTTCGACGCCGGGCAGGGTCGGCTGCATACGTTCGCTGGTGGACAGAACGCCGAGCTCGGAGCGCTCCTCGAGGGTGAGGTAGTCGACGGCCAACCGTCGGAAGATGTAGTCGACGAGGCTGGTGGCGATCCGGAGGTCGGGATCGTCGGTGATGCCAGCCGGCTCGAAGCGCATGTTGGTGTACTTGCGGACGTAGGTGGCGAGCGGCACTCCGTGCTGGAGGCCGAGGCTGACAGCGATGGAGAAGGCGTCCATGATGCCGGCCAGGGTCGAGCCCTGCTTCGACACCTTCATGAACACCTCACCGGGACGGCCATCCTCGTACTCGCCCACCGTCACGTATCCCTCGCAGTCGGCGACCCGGAAGGCGAAGGTGCTCGATGTGCGCCGACGAGGCAATCGCTCGCGCACCGCCCCGACGACCACGGTGTCCGAGGTCGCGCGCCTGCTCGTGGACGAGGGCGACCTCGAGGTCGGCGATGCGCTGGGTCAGTAACCGGGCGTGGGCCTCGGCCTCCGAGGCCGGGGGCGAGGACTCGGCGTCGGCGTCGTCGTTGCGGGTCGTCGAGAGGGGCTGACCCACTTTGCAGTTGTCCCGATACACGGCGACGGCCTTGATCCCGATGTTCCAGGCGTCGATGTGTAGCTGCTCGACGTCCTCCACGGTCACGTCCTCGGGCAGGTTGACCGTCTTCGAGATAGCGCCCGAAATGAACGGCTGCACCGCGCCCATCATCCGCACGTGGCCCAGATAGTGGATCGTGTTGTCACCCATCGAACAGGCGAAGTTGGGAAGGTGCTCGGCGGCAAGCCCCGGGGCGCCGACGATGGTGTTGTGCTCGTCGATGTAGGCCACGATGGCCGCGACCTGACCGTTGCCGTAGCCCAGGCGCCGCAGGGCGCGGGGCACGGTCTGGTTGACGATCGACATCGTGCCCCCGCCCACCAGCTTCTTGGTCTTGACCAGGCTGAGATCGGGCTCGACGCCGGTCGTGTCACAGTCCATGAGGAGCCCGATGGTGCCGGTGGGGGCGAGCACGCTCGCCTGCGAGTTGCGGACGCCGTACTCCTCACCGAGCTCGACGGCAAGATCCCAGTCCTCCTGAGCAGCGCTCAGAAGCTCAGTGGGCACGAGCTCCTCGTCGATGGTGGCCACCGAGTCCCGGTGCATGCGCAGCACCTTGAGCATGGGATCGGTGTTCTCGTGATAACCGGCGAAGGGCCCCATGCGGGCGGCCGTGCGAGCCGAAGTGGCATAGGCGTGCCCGGTCATGAGCGCGGTGATGGATGCCGCCCAAGCGCGGCCCGCGTCGGAGTCATAGGGCAGGCCCTGGGCCATGAGCAGGGCACCGAGGTTGGCGTAGCCGATGCCGAGCTCGCGGAACCGTCTCGAGTTTTCGGCGATCTGCTCCGTCGGATAGTCGGCATTGCCCACGATGATCTCTTGGGCGGTGAAGATCACGTCGACCGCGGCCCGGAACCCGTCCACGTCGAACGTGCCGTCCTCGGCGAGGAAGGCCAGCAGGTTGAGGCTGGCCAGGTTGCAGGCCGAGTTGTCGATGTGCATGTATTCGGAGCAGGGGTTGGAACCGTTGATGCGCCCGGTGTTGGCCGCCGTGTTCCACCGGTTGATGGTGGTGTCGAACTGCATGCCTGGATCAGCGCACTCCCAGGCTGCCCGCGCGATCTGGCGGAAGATGTCGCGAGCCGGCACTCGTCGCAGGACCTCGCCGGTGCGGGCGACGAGGGCCCAGTCACGGCCGTCGACGACCGCCTCCATGAACTCATCGGTCACCCGCACCGAGTTGTTGGCGTTCTGATACTGCAGGCTGATCGAGTCCTTGCCGTCCAGGTCCATGTCGAAGCCCGCGTCGCGCAGGGCCCGCGCTTTGCGCTCTTCGATGGCCTTGCACCAGATGAAGTCCTCGATGTCCGGATGGTCGACGTCGAGAATGACCATTTTGGCTGCGCGCCGCGTCTTGCCGCCGGACTTGATGGTTCCGGCGGAGGCGTCGGCACCGCGCATGAAGCTGACCGGGCCCGATGCGGTGCCGCCTCCCTTGAGGAACTCGTGGGAGGAGCGGAGGCGGGACAGGTTCACGCCTGCTCCCGAACCTCCTTGAAGATCACGCCTTCTTCGGTGTACCAGTTGAGGATCGAGTCCATCGTGTCATCGACGGACAAGATGAAGCAGGCCGAGCCCTGCTGCGGCACGCCGGCCACGCCGATGTTGAACCACACGGGTGAGTTGAAAGCCGCCTTTTGGTTCACGATGAGGTGCTTGAGCTCGGCCCGGAACGTCTCCGCCTCTTCCTCGTCGGCGAAGTAGCCGTCCTTCGTCCCCCACGTCGTCACCGTGTCGACCACCCGGTCGACCACCTGACGAAGTGATCGTTCGCGCTCGGGCGTGCCCGGAGTACCACGGAAGTACTTCTGGGCCAGGATGTTGGTGGCGTTCAGGCTCCACGACGTCGGTACTTCGACCTCGCGTTGCTCGAAGGCAACCGAGCCGTCTCGGTAATTGGTGATGCGGGCGTCCCGCAGCTCCCAGCTGATCTCGTCATAGGGATGGACCTCGGCGCGGGTGAAGTGCCGACGGATGCCGATACCAGCTCGCTGCGGGGCGATAGCCATGGATGGTCCTCTCTGTGCTGTCCTTCGGTGGTCTATTTCGTGGGTCGGGTCGTGATCGGGGCTTTCGGCCCGAGACCGTGTTTGGACGCCTTATCGGTACCCGCTGGCGGATCGGGGCCATTACTGACCCGCCTGGGCTCCGGATCCCCTCCGTGCCCTACTCTCGTCCCTCAAACACAATATATTGTGGTTGGCCCTCCCCCGAGGTACGAGATAGTGGGTCTATTACAGCAGCGTAGTTACACCGCTGTCAACCATGCCGTCTGCTGACGGCCCCTCTTCTCCCCTGGTCAGCAGCCGTTCGCGAAGAATTGCAAGTGATTGCCATCCGCGAGCAGCACCGCCTCGCCTCCTCGCTCCTCCGCCGGCCGCTGCCGACCAGCCGGCCCCGGGGCAGCGATCAGGCCAAGGCCGGGCAATTTTCTTTTTTTGAAAACCGCCAAAATGTCAGCCTAACCTGACGATCGTCAGGGAAAGCTGACAAAACGAGCCGTTTTAAAGACAAACTTCGCCTTCTTCTCCGGGGCAGCGGGAGTCAGCAAGCACCTCGCTTTCCTCGGCGAGCCCGTCAAGGGGCGTCCCCATCCCACCTCCACTCCGCCGACCGCGCCGACCGCCGACCGCCGAGCCGCCGGCCGCGGCGAGCGCGGCCACCAACCGGCCCTCGTCGTCGACCCGGTCGGCTTCCGGAGCGTCGCTTAGAGTCCCGCCATGACCCGGGCTCCGGTCGTCATCGCCGTCGATGCCGGCACCACCGGCGTGCGGGCCCTGGTGGTGGACGAAGAGGCCCGGGTGCTCGACACCGCCTACCGCGAGCTCACCCAGTACTTCCCACGACCAGGGTGGGTCGAGCACGACGCCGCCGAGATCTGGTCCTCGTTCGGTCCACGCTGACCGAGGTGGCGGCCAAGCTCGACGAAGCAGGCCGCGAGGCCGTGGCCATTGGCATCACCAATCAACGGGAGACGGTCGTGGCCTGGGACCGGCGAGACGGTTCCCCGAGGCACCGGGCCATCGTCTGGCAGGACCGCCGCACCCTCGAAGCCTGCCGGCGACTCGAGGAGCGTGGGCTGCGACCGCTCATCCGGGAGCGGACCGGACTCGTCCCCGATCCCTACTTCTCGGGCACCAAGATGCGGTGGCTGCTCGAGGAAGGTCACGTCGAGGACGACGGTCAGCTGGCCCTCGGCACCGTCGATACCTGGGTGCTCTGGAACCTGACCGGCGGCCCGAGTGGCGGCACCTTCGCCACCGACGTGACCAACGCCTCGCGCACCATGCTCTTCGACATCCGCGACCGGCGATGGTCGGGTGAGCTGTCCGATGCTCTCGGCGTCCCGCTCCGCCTCCTTCCCGAGGTGCGACCCTCCGCCGGGGACGCCGGGCACCTGCCGACGACCGGCATCGACGGGCAACGGGCTCCTTGCTGGGGTCCCCGTCACCGCCATGATCGGCGACCAGCACGCCGCGCTCTTCGGGCAGGCCTGCTTCACCTCCGGGATGACCAAGGTCACCTTCGGCACCGGGACTTTCGTCGTCATGCAGGCAGGACCGTCGTGCCCGGACCCCATCGAGGGCCTGGTATCGACCGTGGCCTGGGACCTCGGTGGCGAGGCAGGCATGGCCTATGCGCTCGAGGGGTCGGTGTTCGTCTCGGGAGCCGGCGTGCAGTGGCTGCGCGACGGGCTGCGGATCATCGACGCGGCGGCAGAGCTCGAGCCGCTGGCCCGTTCGGTCGATTCCTCCGACGGCGTCGTCGTCGTTCCCGCCTTCAGCGGTCTCGGCAGCCCCACCTGGGACCCGACCGCACGCGGCACCATCACCGGCTTGAGTCGGGGTACGGGGCGTCCGCATCTGGCTCGAGCCATGGTCGAGGCCATGGCCTTCCAGGCCCGCGATGTGCTCGACGCCATGGCCACGACCGGCATCGCCCCGACGGAGGTCCGGGTGGACGGCGGAGCGGCGGTGATGGGCCTTCTCCTTCAGCAGCTGGCCGATCAGGTCACGCCTCGTCGTCCTTCGTCCCGACTCGGTCGAGACAACGGCAGTGGGTGCGGCCACGATGGCTGGCCTCGCCGTGGGAATGTGGCCGTCGCTCGACGCTCTCGCCGGCCTATGGCGCGAAGAAGCCTCCTTCTCCCCCGTGGCCGCGCCCGAGGTGACCGAGGCCCAGCACTCGGCGTGGAGTCGCAGCGTCGAACGATCCCGTCACTGGGCCGCCGCCGACTGAGCGCCGGGTCAGCCGGGCGGTGGGGCAACCCGCGGAGCAGTGGTCGGCCAGCTCGGCCATGGTCGAGATCCACTGGCGCTCGCGGGTGCGCAGGACCGGGTCGTCGCGACCGACCACGAGGACGAGGCCGGCCCGGGCCATGGGGGGCCAGAGCCACGCCCGGCTTGACCGGTCCGGACGGCGACGCGGCGTCGGCCGTCGACCCGGCCAGGCGCGACAGCTCGTCGGCATCCGGTGGCTCCCCATCGGTGGCGAGCGCCCTGCCGGCAACTGGGTCGAAAACGGCGGCGAAGGAGGCGAACAGGCTGTGGCGTGCGTGGGTCGCCAGCCGGACGAGGAGCTCGTCCCGGGTGGGCTGAACGAAGAGGTCGGTGGCCACGTCCAACAACTCGGTGAGACGGTCGGGCATGGGGTCTTCGACAGGTCGGATCGACTCGATCGACACGCCGTCCACCTCGAGGATCTCATCTCGAACGAGGTCGACCAGATGCTCACCGGCCAGTCCCACACCGACCTCGTCGACGACCACACCGTCGTCCCGTTGCAGGATGTCGATCGACACCACGTCACCGCCGACCGAGCCGATGCGACTGGCCACTGCTCCGAGCGCACCGGGTCGGTCGGGCAGCTGCACCCGGATCAGGTAGCTGCGCACGAGCCCACGCTAGGCCGCTTGTGTGTCCTCACTGTTTCGGCCCGATTAACCGATCTTCTCCCGCCGACTACGAGCCGGCCGGCCCGACCGGTGGGTGTGCAGGATGGCCTCGCGAGCGCTTGGCGTAGTCGTCGACGTAGTCCTGCCCGGACAACTCGGCGATTCCGGCCATGAGGGCGTCGGTGAGCACCCGGAGCTCCTTCGCCTCGACGTCGTCAGCCTCCTGTGGGCCGACGTCTGCGACGTCCGGACGCTCAAGCCCCTCGGCGGGTGGGCGAGGGGATCCGCTGTCGATCGGCGTGCCGAATCGGACCGTGACCGTGCGGAACGGTCGCATGATCATCTTCCCGGGCGGCTGGACCGCACGCGTCCCCGAGATCCCCACCGGGATGACCGGAACACCACAGGCTCGAGCCACCCGCATCACCCCGGTGTGGCCGCGGTGGAGACGCTCGTCGGGAGCCCGGGTCCCTTCCGGATAGATGCCGAGCAACCGGCCGGCCCGCAGCGCCTCGCAGGCCGTGTCGAGCGCCCGCTGCGACGTCGACCCACCTTCACGACGGATGGGGATCTGCCCGGCGGCCCGGAAGAACCACGCTGTCTTCCAACTGTCGAAGTACTCGGCCTTGGCTACGTACGTCACCCGACGGCGCAACACGAGAGGCAGGAACAGCGAATCGGAGAACGACTGATGGTTGGCCGCCAGGATGGCCGGTCCCTTCTCCGGGACCCGCTCACGGCCTTCGACCTTGACCCGCCAGAGCAGGAACAGCACCGGACTCAAGATGATCTTGAAGATCCAGTAGGCCATATTGGCCACCGTATCCCTGGGCGACATCGATCGCACCTGGTCATCGGCATGCCACGGCGTCGGCTGTGAGTTGCCCACGGGGCCGCTCGATCTGGGCCTCACGTTGACCGGAGGCAGCCCTCTCCGTAGCGTCTGCCCCCATGACACGAGGAGCCCGGCTATGAACAGCGTTGCACGGCGGAGCGAGCCATTCGTGAGCGGTCTCAGCTTTGGCGAGTGCCCACGGTGGCACGACGGACGTCTCTGGTACTCCGACTTCTACACGTCGACGGTTTCGTCGGCGGACGAGGAAGGAGACGTCCGGATCGAGCTCGAGGTGCCCGGAGAGCCGGGCGGGCTCGGCTGGCTGCCGGACGGCCGTCTCCTGGTGGTGGCCCGAAAGCCCCGGACCGTGCTCCGCTGGGAGCACGACGGCACCCTCGCCCATCACGCCGACCTCCGCCCAGCCGCCACCTACCACGCCAACGACATGGTGGTCTGCGCCGACGGGCAGGCCTACGTCGGCAATTTCGGGTTCGACCTCGACACCTTCATCGAAGAGCCGGCGCCCATTTCTTCGACCCGCCGCGGCCGCCCACCACCGTGCTCATCCGCGTCGACCCCGACGGGACGACGGCGGTCGCCGCCGAGGACATCGATTTCCCGAACGGCACGGTCATCTTCCCGGACGGCAAGACACTCGTGCTGGCCGAGACGCTCGGTGGCCGTCTCATCGCCTTCGACCGTGGCCCGGACGGCTCACTAACCGAACCGGCGGATCTGGGCCCAGATCCACGCTGCTCACCCGACGGCATCTGCCTCGACGCCGAGGGCCGGATCTGGGTGGCGAACGCGGTCGGCCCCGAGTGCCTGCTCGTCGCCGAGGGCGGCGTGGTCATCGACCGCGTCGAGACCGCGCAGAACTGCTTCGCCTGCATGCTCGGCGGCGCCGATCGGCGCACCCTCTACCTCATGACCGCGCCCATCTCGACCGAGTCGGTGGTGAGTGTCAGCCGTGATGCGGCCATCGAGCGGGTCGACGTCGACGTGCCCGCGGCGGGCCTGCCCTGACGGTCGAAGCTCGAAGATCGAAGCGCTCGGAGCGCTCCGAAGCGCGACCGATCAGCCCAGCTTGGTCAGGGCCCGGCGCAGGTTGCGGACGGCCTGGCCGATGCGCTGCTCGTTCTCGATGAGGGCGAAGCGGACATGGCCGTCGCCGCCCGGCCCGAAGCCGACGCCCGGGCGAGGTGGCCACCTCGGCCTCGCGCACCAGGAACTTGGAGAACTCCAGCGAGCCCATCTCCCGATAGGGCTCGGGGATGGGCGCCCAGACGAACATGGTGCCCTCGGGGCGGCCGACCTCCCAGCCGATGCGGTTGAGCCCGTCGCACAGCGCGTCGCGGCGGGCCTGGTAGGTCTCGTGGATCTCCTTGGGGTAGTCCGGGGCCTCGTTCATGGCCACGATGGCCGCGATCTGGATGGGCTGGAACGTCCCGTAGTCGAGGTAGCTCTTGAGCTTGGTCAGGGCCTGGACGATCGCGGCGTTGCCCACGAGGAAGCCCACCCGCCAGCCGGCCATGGAGAACGACTTGGTCATCGTGTAGAGCTCGACGGCCACGTCCTTGGCCCCCGGACCTGCAGGATCGAGGGCGGCTCGTAACCGTCGAAGCCGAGGTCGGCATAGGCGAAGTCGTGGACGAGCACCACGTCGTGCTCCTGGGCGAATGCCACCATCCGTTCCATGAAGGCGAGATCCACACACGCCGTGGTCGGGTTGTGCGGAAACGAGAGGATGATCACACGGGGCTTGGGCCAGGTCGACTCCCACGCTTCCATAGATTGTCGAAGAAGACGTCGCCGGGCTCGGAGCATCGGTGGCGATCGGGCCGGGGGCATCGCAGCCGCACATGGCGCACGTCCGCCCCGGCGAAGAGCGGTGCGTAGAGGTGGATCGGATACGAGGGCGAGGGGACGAGGGCGGTGTCGCCCGGGGCCGAGCAGCACCCACATCAGGTGCGACAGGCCCTCCTTGGCCCCGATGGTGGTGACGACCTCGGTGTCGGGGTCGAGCTCCACCCCGAACTTGCGGAGGTAGAGGTCGGCGACGGCCAGCCGGAGCTTCGGGATGCCGCGGCTGGCCGAGTAGCGGTGGTTGCGTGGGTTGCGGACCGCTTCGGCCAGCTTCTCGACGGCCACGTCGGGCGACGGAAGGTCAGGGTTGCCGAACCCGAGGTCGATGACGTCGTCGACCGGCTCGCGCGGGCTCGACCTTCAGGTCGTTGATGGTGGCGAAGACGTACGGGGGCAGCCCGTTGATCCGGCGAAACTCCATGGCCAAGGCTATCGCCGCGCCACGGTGGTCCGGAGGAGGTCGGGGCCAGGCCCGATGACGGGTTCAGACCGAAAAGTTGGGCGCGGCCTCGGTCAGCGGTCGGCTCGAGCTGAGCGTCCCCCGCCTACTCGGCGGACTCGACCCGGGCTTTCAAATCCCGCAAGGCGATGGCCAAGATGCGGCTCTGGACCCGCATCTTGATGAAACCGGGCAGCGGCACCTTCATCTCGACCTCGAGGTGGTAGGTCACCTCGGTCCCTCCGTCAGGCAGCGGCTTGAACACGTAGCTACCGTCGAGCTTGGAGGTGATGTCCCCCTTGGTCTGCACCCACGAGAGGGTCTCGGGAGCCTGCGAGTAGTCGTAGGACAAGGTGTAGCTCGTGCTGCGACCGAAGGAGGCGGTCCGGAAAGTGACGACCTTGGCACGACCTTCGTCGTCTCGCTCTTCGACGGTGACCTGCTTGATGGGCTCCGCCCAGTCCGGGTAGGCCTCGATGTCCGAGCTCACCGAGAAGCACCGCGCCGGCGAAGCCGACACGGTCATGCGCTCGGTGGCTTGATCGGCCACGGTCGGTCCTCCTCGTCGGTCATGTGCGGGCGCCATTCAGCCCGTGCGGCCACCTGCCTCAGCCTCCCACGCCAGCCAACGCCGCGGCCAGCCTAGGGGCGAGTCCGTCGTAGTCAAAGGATGCCTCGGCCCGGGCGCGGGCCGCGGTCCCCATGCGGGTGGCGAGGGCACGATCGCTCAGCAGACAGTCGATGGCGTCGGCCACCGCTCCGATGTCGGTCGGGCGATCGACCACCAGTCCGGTCTCCCCGTGGGCGACCGCCTCGTCGGCGCCACCGGACCGACCGGCCACCTGCGGGACGCCCGCGGCCGCGGCCTCGAGGAACACGATGCCGAACCCCTCGCGCTCGAGGCCTGCCCAGCGGTCACGGCACAACATGGCGAAGACATCGGCCGCGCCGACCAGCTGTGGCACCTCGTCGTCGGACAGGGCACCGAGGAGGCGCACAGGTGCGCTCAACTCGGCGATGCGTCCCGCCAATCGGTCGTGGTCCCGTCCCTGGCCGGCGATGGCCACGGTGAGATCGGTGACCCGGGTCCGCAGGCGGTCGGCCGCGTCGACGAGAACGTCCATCCCCTTACGGGGCACGAGTCGACTGACACAGACCACCAATGGACCGGCCGATAGCCCGAAACGGGCCCGAGCTGCGAGCCGGTCGGACGCTCCGAGGGGATGAAACCGCTCGAGGTCGACGCCGGGCGGGATGGACACGACGGGCGGCACCCGGTCGCCACCGAGCGCCCGTTCGATCTCGCGCGCCGGGTAGCCACCGGCGGCCACGGCCAACACGCTGTGGCGGACGGCGCGGCGCAAGAGCTGGCGGGTGGCCGGCAGCCGGCCGGGCACGGTCACCTCCGCTCCATGGAGGACGACGGCATAGGGCAATCCGAGGTGGGGGCCGATGAGGCCGAGAGGGAAGGCGGGGTCGAGGACCACAAGGCCGGCACCCGAACGCCGGGCGAGCTGTCGAATGCGACGGACCAGCTGGGGGCTCGGGATAAGCACCGGGGTCCCGACTCGCTCGATCCGGATGCCACGGGCCCGCTGGTCGCGGTCGAAGGCCTCGGCGTCGGGATGGGAGCGGGCGGTGAGGACCACGAACGAATCGGGGTCGAGTCGCCGCCACAACTCCCATAGATAGGCCTGGATTCCGCCGACCTTGGGGGGGAAATCGTTGGTGACCAGCAGATGGCTCACCGGGCGGCGGCAACCAGATCGTCCCGACCGAGCTGGCTCGCGGCCCACCGCGCATGCTCGGCCAACAGGTCATCGTCGTCGGTGATCCACCGCCAGAGCGTGGCCACCGTCGCCGGGTCGTGGCCGTCGCCCACGTTGCCGAGGACCACGAGTGCATTGCGACGCAGGTAACGCGGGTCGCGGCCAGGGATGTACCACCGGCCGAGCTCCGCCAGCAGCTCGGCGTCGCTGGCTCCGAGGATCCCGAGGATGTCCACCTCGGGGCGGCTATCGGGCTCGGGCGAGGGGGGCGGCCTCCTGCGGTCGGTGACCCGGTTGATCGGGCAGGCAGCCTGGCACTCGTCGCACCCGTAGATGCGGTCACCGAGCGCTTGGCGGTAATCGAGTGGGAAGGACCCGGGCGCCTGCAGCAACCAGGCCAGGCAGCGGCGGGCGTCAACGACTCCGGGCTCGTCGAGGGCGCCGGTCGGGCAGGCCGTCTGGCAGCGGTGACACGATCCGCAGCCCGCCCCGTGGGCGGCGAGCGGCTCCGACGACCGATCCGCGACGAGCTGGGCGTCGGTCACCACCGAGCCAAGGACGAACCGCGAGCCGAGCCCGGGGATGAGCAGCAGGCTGTTCTTGCCGAACCAGCCAATGCCGGCCCGGTGGCCGGCAGCCCGATCTACAAGGGCGTTGTCGTCACAGACCACCTCTGCCTTCCAGCCGCGCGCCGCGCAGGTGCTCGGCCACCTTCCCAAGGGCGATGCGCAGGTCGCAGTAGTGGTCGTGCTGGGCGTACTCGGCTACCCGCCCCACTGGCCGGCCGACTCTCGACCCGTCCGACATTGATGCCCCGCTGGCGTCCGAGACGGCGTCACGTCGGTGGTAGCTCCAGGCAGCCACCACGAGAGAGCGAGCGCCGGGGACGATACGACCGGGATCCGTCGACCGCTCGGGATTGCGATAGGTGAACTGCATCCCGGCGTGCAGGCCCCGGCCTTTTCGCTCACGCAACACGGCCCGGGTGTTCTCGAAGACATCGGCGAGAGCAAGCCCCACCGCCGCGCACCCGGCGTCGAGGCCCAGATTGACGACCGCTTCGCTGAGCTGGCGCTCGTCCCCACTGGCGGGAGCGCCGCGATCCTTCTCCAACCAGCGACGATCAACAGTGAGCGGCACACCCCATGGTCGCACGCCGTCGACTGACCACGAGCACAACCACTCCAGTTGCGTCGCCGGCGACCGGCGCTCCCGGTCAGCCGCCGGCTAGATCAGGAAACCTGCCGGGCGTGGCGAAGACCGGGGACGAGCCCGGCCCGTTCGAGGAGTCGCACGGCTCGGGCCTCGTCAGCGTCGACCACCACGGCGTCGTGAGGCTCTCGCTCGACGAGGAAGCTGATGACGCAATCGTCGCAAGTGGACGTATGGCGATGAGTGCACTCGTCGCAGTCGATCGTGAGCACGTCAACCGACCTTTGGCGGGCGTCCAATGGGAAACGTTCAGCGGACGTTGGCATGGTTGCAGCTCCTGGTTCGACTGGTTACGGCTCGACGTGATCATGGTGAACCAGGGGTGTGACATCCGTCACCCGCCGGACATTCTCGACACTGCCATCAGCGCACGGAGGAGCAGGCGCCAGTGCTCAGCTCACGGTTAATAAGGCCACGGCTCATCGGCCCATGGCCCAATGAACAACGATGCCGGGCCCCAAAGGGCCGGCATCGTGCTCGTGTCCTGCCACGACGGCAGTGGTGAAGCCGCGATCAGCAGCTCCCGTCAGCGACGACATCCAGGCTGATGCCCGTCGCGTCCGGCACCAGCTGATATGCCACTCCTGATCCAGCACAGGTGGTGCTGAAGCTGAAGTCTCCGACTGTCGTCCCGGCTGTCACGATCTGAGCACTCTGACCGACTGCAGGCGTGACACCGGCCGCCGTGGTGACGCTCAGATTGGTCCCCACAGAGGACGATGAGAGGGTGGCGGTGCCGCCCACATCGAGCTGTCCCACACTGAGCTGGGTGCCGCTCGCGCCATTCACCGTCAGGTCCACGGTCGGGTTCGCGTACTCCTGGGGCGTGAAGTTGCCGGCGACCGACACGGTCCCGCTCGGGATCACGATCGTCGGATAGTCGGTGCACTCGTTCTCGCCCGTCAAGGAGAGAGTCCCGGTGACGGAGTAGTCGCCGGTCGTCTGTCCAGCAATGAACAGGTTCTTGAGCGACTGCCCCGAGAAGTCGAGGTTCGCGTAGCAGTCCACGTCGACGGTTCCCGTCCCGGAGAAGGCACCCGTAACCTCAGAAAGTCCGGAGGCGAAGTAGAGGTTCGTCCCGGAGGAAGCCTGCCAAGAACCAGTGTCCGTCTGACCGCTGTTGCCGTCGACGGTGAGGCTTCCGGCAGAAACACCGACGCTCCCGGCACTGCTCAATGGAACGGTGATGGATGCGTTTGTACTCGAGTTGGACACGGTGCCGGTTGCTGTGTTGATAAAGGCGCCACCGGCGTCTCCACACGAGGGAATTTTGCACATTGGCGTTGCTCCCGCTCAGGATGAACTGACCGCTGTTGGTGATGGACGAGTTGGGACTGAGGCAGATGCTCTCACTGGCCAGATTGACTGGTCCCACCGGAGTCGATCACCAGGTTGTGCCCATCCTCCATCATTGCTCCCCAACCGGAGAAGTTGACGGTCGCCCCATGTTCGATGACCGTGCTGGTTGGAGTTCCGGTGTCGGCTTGGATGTTGTAGCCCAACTCCGAGTAGTAAAAGGTCAGGTTTTTCGTGATCGTCATCCCGCCATAGGTGGTGCCGGTCTGGTTCACGCTGGCAAGGGTCGGATCGGCGAGATCGACGCCACTGTTGATGGCGTAGAACCCGAAGGTTCCCGACCCGGTCAGCTTGGCGGACGTGAGGTTACGGGGGGAATCGAAGTTGATCTCACCCAAACCTTTCTTGGTGGAAGTCTTCGTCTCAAAGGTCCCGGTGTCGTTCCCGTTTACACCCGAGTTGGACGAGATGCTCAACCCGCTGCCCAAGCCTGAGTTGGAGCTGTACTCGTCGAGCACGGTGCCTTCGTTGTCGAAGGGGGCTGATATTTGGAATGACTCGCTCGACACCGTGATGGTGCCTTTTGCGTCATTGAGAACGATCGGCAGGTCGGGCAGTGAGGAGTCACACCACGGCGCGTTGTCGGTCAGCCCGCCTCCGCTGCTGAAGACCATCTTGGCGCTCGCCTCGTTGGTCACCTGGACCAGTCCTGACGAACTGGGGCATAGCGAGGCACCGACGCCCGTCAGCGTTCCCCAGTTGTCCCACTGGAGGCTATCGGCGAAGCCGAGATAATTGCCCAGTGACATGGTCGAGCCCTTGATGGTGTTGATCGTGCCAGGACCATTGACGACCGGTTCGGACTGGTTGATGGACCCAGTGCCAGTGAGGTCGAGTACGACGCCGGCATCGAGATTGATGTTCGACGGATCGCCTCCGCCGACAAAGTTGAAGCTATTGATCACTGACGGCTCGCTGGTCCCGGTGATGGTTAGCCCCAATTCAGGAACTCGAG
The DNA here is from genome assembly GCA_963774915.1 of uncultured Acidimicrobiaceae bacterium. Taxonomy (GTDB): domain Bacteria; phylum Actinomycetota; class Acidimicrobiia; order Acidimicrobiales; family RAAP-2; genus CAVSNH01. The sequence continues at coordinate 252,774 of CAVZGR010000003.1, forward strand.
ACCCGCGCTGGCCTCGTCGTTGATACCGACGATCTGAGCGCTGCTGCCTGCCAGTTGGACCTGCTCGCCGTAGCCGGTCGGAATGCAGACGAAATTACCCGGACCCGGAACCTGCAAGGTGCTCCAAGTTGTTTGCGTCCCCCCAAGAATTGCTGTGGGCTCCAGTGAATACGTCGACGTCATTCCCACCGGATGGACTGCACGCGGGAGGCACTACTGGTGCCTTGGGCTTGGCCGCGACCGCCGGCGAGGCAACGGCAACCAGGCCCAGGATCGCCAGGAGCAGAGCGCCCAACAACCCGCTCACCCGTTCCCGAGCTTGTGGGATCTGGAGGTGCCTTGGGAAATCGGCACATCGACCGTACGAGACATCTATCGCTCCTTTTCTCCGCCGTCCCGGCCTAATCAGAACGGGTCGGATGGACGTGTCAAGCAGCCGAAACTTCGTTTCCGACCGCACGGACTACGGTGCAGCTCGCCGCTGACAGCTCGCTGACATGCAAATGGACTCGAAGAACGGGCAGGTCAGCGGGCCTGTTTGGCTGAGGCTCCTCGCCCCTGCACCCAGACGGTCCGTCACCGGATCGTGACGGCGGTGTCGGCACGGGCCGTTGAGGGAGCCGCCGATGGACGGCAACTAACCACCGAGACACGCTCTTTCCCAAGCCCACCTCCGTGCGACGCTTCCCACCGTGGCGCACGTCGCCGGCTCGAACGCTTTCTGCCGTGCGCCATGAAGTCGAGGCGATCGCGCCGCTGCCCGAAGGCCCACCACCTACCACCTACTGTGACGACGAGGCGACTGAGGGCTACTGTCCGTGACCAACGGACCATGGACCCCACGAGTCAGCCTTCAGGATTGCCATACACTTCGGTGAGATTCTGACCATCGGGGGTGACATGTCGGCGCTCAGTGCCGCGCGGCGATGGATGTCTCTCGTAGGCGCTCCTTCCAGCAATGGCCGGCACGTCGTGGTCCTCGTGCCGGCGGCATCGGCGGCGCCCGCTTCCACTCATGTGGACCTCGGAAGCGAGGCTGCCTCCCGCTCTTCCCCGCGGGAGCGACCTCAACGGGTCTGGTGCCAAGCACGGCTCCGGTGACTGGCGCGGTGGTCTTGAACCCCCGCAACATTGGCGACCTCCATTCCTTCCTCGATGACCTTTCCGACCGCTCGTCGCCCCTGTACCACGACTATCTCCGGCCGGCTTCGTTCGGGCGCATCTTCGGTCCTTCGAGCGAAACGATGTCGGATGTGCGGGCGGCCCTCGTCTCGGAGGGCCTCTCGGTGGGGCCGATCAAAGTGACGGGTTGCTCATGCCCTTCAGCGGGTCTGCCGGTACGGTCGACCAGGCGTTCCACACCGGGCTCGCCCGTTATCGACTGTCCGACGGCGCGATCGGACAGGCAACCACGTCGGGGATCGCGATCCCGAGTTCGATCGCCGGGTCCGTGGCATCGGTGATCGGGCTCGACGACCTGGTCGCAGCCGAGCCAGCATCGGGCGGTCCCATCGCGGGGACGGCTCGGCGCCCACAGGTGCCCGAGGTCCGTCCGAACATCTCGCATCCGGCTGGGGCGCCGGTGCCATGTGCCACGGCGTCGACCACGGCTCAGGAGTTCAACGGCCTCACCGACGATGAGCTGGCCAACGCCTATGGGGCGTCCGGTCTCTACGGTTCGGATGACACGGGCGCCGGGCAGCGTGTCGCCCTCTTCGAGCTCGAACCCTTCTCACTGCCCGACATCCGGACCTTCGACACTGCTACTTCGGCGCCGAGGCGGCTGGGCAGATGGTTCGCCACGTCAAAGTGGTCCCTGTCGACGGCGGCCAGCCAGCCGGCTACGGCAGTGGCGAAGCACTCCTCGATGTCGAGAACGTCTCGGCCATGGCCCCTTCGGCCGCCATCGATGTCTACGAGGCCCCGAACACCAGTTTCGGGCTGGTCGACGATTACGCGGCCATCGTCGACGACGACGCTGACGACATCGTGACGACCACCTGGGGCATGTGCGAGCAAGCAGTCCAGCTCTCCGAGCCCGGCGTGCAAGAGGCCGAGAGCCTCCTCTTCCAGCAAGCTGCAGCCCAGGGCCAGACGGTCCTCTCGGCGGCCGGTGATGAAGGGAGCGACGATTGCGATGCGTACGGCGCCCCGCCCAGCCCCGGAGACGGGCAGAACCCGCTGTCCGTCGACGATCCGTCCTCCCAGCCCTATGTCGTCGCCGTGGGCGGCACGTCGACCGAAGCCGCCACCGACCCCCCCTTGCAGGAGGCGTGGAACGAGGGCGGGGCGGGTGGGGGCGGCATCTCGGGATCATGGTCGATGCCGTCGTGGCAACGAGGCTCGCAGGTGCCCGGGATTGCTCTCCCCGGAAGCCCGGACTACCGACATGCGAACGCAATCGAATCCGAGTTCGGCTACCCCACCGGCTTTTGCCAACAGTCGACCCTCGGGCCCACGTCGACACCATGTCGACTGCTGCCGGATGTTTCTGCCCAGGCCGATCCGTACTCGGGTGCGCTCACCATCTACAGCAAGGCGTTCATCGACTACGGGACAGCAGGCTGGATCACACTGGGCGGCACATCGTCCGCCGCGCCCACCTGGGCTGCAATGCTCGCCCTGGTCGATGCCTCACCGGCCTGCGCGTCCAATCCGTCGACCGTGCACGGCGTCGGCTTCGTCAGCCCGTTGCTGTACGACGTGGCCTCGGATCCGACAACCTACGCGGCGTCCTTCGACGACGTCACATCGGGTAACAACGACATCTTCGACCTCGACAATGGTCAGGTCTTCCCGGCCACGCCCGGATTCGACCTGGCCACGGGGCTCGGGACCCCGCAGCTCACAGGACCCGATGGATCGCCAGGGCTCGCGGCCGACCTCTGTGCGGCCGCCGCATCACCGGAGTCGGTGACGGTCACGGGCGTGGATCCGGCCGTCCTCCCCACCTCCGGAGGACGAGCCACCATCACGGGGACCGGCTTCCAGTCGGGTGACGTCGACGAGGTCGCCGACGTCACCGTCGGGACGTGGACGATTCCGCGGCGCGACTTCGCGGTCCGAAGCGCGACCGAGATCATCGCGACATTTCCGCCGGCCTCTGCCACCGTTCCACCGGGCGCACCACCACCCCAGGACGGCACCGGATCAGTCGACGTCACGCTCACGCTGCGGAACGGAGCGTCGAGCGCTCCCGGCCCCGGAGCCGTCGTCCGGTATGTCGACGGTTCGGCAACGGGGGCGCAGCCGAGCATCGCTGCGGTAAGCCCCTACGGTGGGTCCGAGCGCAATCCTGCGCCGGTGACGATCGTGGGATCGGGCTTCGAGAACGCATCCGGTGTCACCTTCGGCGGGGTGACGGCACCATCGTTCACCGTCGAGTCACCGAGCCGCATCGAGGTCACTCCGCCGCCGTTCGGATCACAGGACTGCGCGCCGAGCGTGACCGGTCAGATCCCCGACCACTGACGTCTGCCAGGTCCAGGTGCAGGTCACCAACAGCATCGGGACGAGCGCGACGGGCACCATCCTCCCTCCCTACGAGGGTCCCGTCCTTCCGGCTGGTCCCGAGGGTGTTCCCATCCTTCCGGCAGGGTGTAGCTGCGAGCAGATGCCGGCACCTACCGAGTACGACTACGTGCCGGTGCCGACCGTCACCTCCATCTCGACGTCAGGCGGCCCCGCCGACTACGCCGGCGAGTACGGCGGCACCACGGTCACGGTGACGGGTACGGGATTCGACCCACTGACGCTGGATTGGGCCAGCGTCGGCGACCCGGGGAGTGGCTCCTCGGTCAACTACTGCTTGGCGCCCAGCTGCACGTACCTGTCAGGGACCGAAATGCAGTTCCTCGCTCCTCAAGAGCTGGGTCCGACATTCCGCACGTCGGTGCAGCCCCTGCACGTCCCCTTTGCCGTCACCTCCATCGCCGGACTGTCCAATCAGGTCGACATGACGTATGCCGGGATCCCCTCGGTCACGGCTGCCGTCGCTTCGACGACCGGCCGCAACGGTGCCGCCGACACGGGCAGCACGTCCCTCCTCCTCCGGGGAACCGGATTCGACCAGGCGACGGGACCCCTCGACTTCTCCAGTCCTTCCGGGTTCGGTTCACAAAGCTCGTACGACATCGAGAGCGACACCACGATCGGAACACAGACCATCCCACTCGGTCCCGGCGCCTACGACGCTGAGGTATGCACGGTCACCGGCTGCTCCTACGATCCGCCCGGCGATCTGCTCTACCTCTATCCGCCGGGGAACCCGCAAGTCGATGCCGCATCGCCGACAGGGGGTCCCGTCGATGGGGGAACGGAAGTGACCATCACCGGTGAGAACCTCGGCTGCGTGACGGCCGTCTACTTCGGCAAGCAAGCGGCCGAGATCGTCACCAAGGCCAACGCCATCCTCGCATGCACGTCGCCCGGCTCCGTGACCGTCGCCTCCCCACCGGGTGCCGCCGGATCAGTCGTCCGGATCAGGGTGTCAACGGTCGAGAGTGACTACGTCCGGCCCGGTCCCGAGCGGAGCACGGCGACCTTCACCTACGAGTCGGGATGACTCGAATGGATCCGACCAGGTCGGTTCAGCCTCACTCCGGCGATCCAAGCGATGCCGAAAGCGCCAGACGGAGGACGTTGTCGAGCGACCGTTCCCGGCCGAGCTCGTACTCCTCTTCGAATGCCCCGTCGCCGATCGACTCCCTGATCTTCTCGAGGTCGCGGTCGCGCAATGCCGACTCCTGGGCGTCGAGTGTCTCACCGGTCTTCTCGAACAGAACCGCCGAGATCGAGTGAAAGACGAGCGACGTCTGCACATCGCCGGCTCCTGACTGGCAGAGACCAAGACCGTGCAGCGAATACGCCATATTGGCGACGCTCCCGATGCGGTGGGACACCTCGAGCGCCTCACGGTAGAGGTCCCAGGCCGCGGCGTAGTCCTCCTGCATCACCGCGACCAGCCCGAGATTGGTGAGACAGGCGGAATTGAGGCCGTCGTAGCGGAGGTTTCGTCCGATGGCCAGCGCGTCCACGAGGTGTAACCGCGCTGCGTCGAGGTCGCCCTCTCTCATGTCACGCCCGGCAAGGTTGTTGAGGATGACGGCGGTCAGTCTCGGGTCACCGAGCGCGCCGAGCACAGGCGAGAGCTTCTCCCCAGAGCTGGCGGGCGCCGGGCTTCCCTGCCCGATCGACGATGGAGGCGAGGACGCTCAGGCTGTCACTCAGAATGTGCACGTCGTCACCACGACGCGCCAACTCCACGCTCTCATTGGCCAACTGGACGGCGACATCCAGCTCTCCTTGGCGTCCTTCGAGGTAGGCGAGCTCGGCCAGCGCGTCCGCCGCCAGCGCGTCGTGACCAAGCTGCCGAGCGCGATCCGCAGCCTTACGGAGTACATCTTGTACGACTTGGCCGTCCCCACGACGTAGTCGGAGCGCACCTTCGGCGACCAGTGCGGCGACCTCGGGCTCCGAGTTCGGCGACTGCGACTGCGACTGCTCCAGGCGGGTCAACCCTCGTTCGAGGAAGTCGATCCCCTCCGAGAAGTAGCCCCGATTGCGCCAGAAATGGTTGAGATCGATCGCCATGCCCAGCGCGCTTTCGCCGTCGTCCTCGCCGAGGAAGTGTTCGAGCGCGCTCCGCAAGTTGTCATGGTCGAGATCCAGCCTGCGCATCCAGGAGGCCTGGTCGTCCTCGCGAAGTCGCGGCGCAGCGGTCGATGCCAGCTCACGGAAGGCACGTGCATGTGCCTCTCGGAGAGCTCGGACATCGGCGTCCGACCATTCCGAGGCCCGCGCTGCGGCGTAGGCGCGAATTGTCTCGAGCAATCGGTACCGTGGACCGTGATCGGGATCCGAGGGATCGAACTCGACAAGACTCTTGTCGACGAGGGACTCGACCAGATCGGTGATGTCGAAGGCTGACGCGAACTCGCCACAGACGACCGCGACCTCGCTCAGCGAGAAGCCACCGGCAAAGACGGAGAGACGCACGAGCAGCTCCTGCTCGGATTCGTTCAGCAATGCGTATGACCAGGCGACGAGGGCATCGAGCGTGCGATGACGATCCACCGATGTTCGGGGGCCTTTCGAGAGGAGCCCGAAACGATCGTCGAGGCCTTCGATGACCTGATCGACCGACATCGAACGCAAACGGGCCGCGGCGAGCTCGATGGCGAGAGGGATGCCATCGAGGCGCCGACAGAGGCTCGCCACCGTGCTGGCGTTCGACGAATCCACGCCGAACTCCGACCGGATCAGCCTGGCCCGGTTGACGAAGAGCTCAACGGACTCGAAACCAACGATCTTGTCGGGGTCCTCCAGGTCGGAGGGCGGAAGGGTCAACGAGGCCACGCGGTGGACCCGCTCCCCGCCGATGCCGAGGGGCTCACGGCTCGTCGCCACAATGTGGACACCGGGGCAGCTGCGCAGGATCGTATCGGCGAGCTTGGCGCAAGCGTCGATGAGGTGCTCGCAGTTGTCCAAGACGACCAGCATCTCGCTCCGGGCCAGCACCTGGACGACCGTCTGATCGATACTCCGACCTGTTTCCTCGCCGATACCGAGCACGTTGGCCAGGCTCGCCGCAACCAACTCCGGTGACGACAACGGTGAGCAGTCCACAAACCACACCCCATCACCGGTCCCGTCGACGAATTCGGCGGCGAGCTGCAACGCCAGCCTCGTCTTGCCGGCGCCACCGAATCCGCACATCGTGACCAATCGGCTGTCGGAGACGAGGTTCCGCAGCTCTGAGATCTCTCGGACGCGGCCGACGAACGTCGAGATCTGGGCGGGAAGGTTGTGCCGCACGACGGGATCGTCGAGCGAGCGGAGCGGGGGAAAGGCCTTGGGCGCACCGGGAATCTGTATCTGGAAGACCGTCTCGGGTTGTCCGAGGTCGCGCAAGCGATGCTCGCCGAGCTCGATGAGCTCGATCTGGGGAGCATTCGCGGCGTAGTTGGACCGATGTGGCCTGGGAGGTCAGCGTCTGGCCTCCGTGCGCTACCCCCTCGAGCCGTGCCACTCGGTTGACGGCCGGACCGAACAGGTCGTCGTCCCGACGGTCGCAGACGGCCGTGTGCAAGGCCATACGAACTCGGATCGAGATCGGATCGGGGAAGTCCAGCGATGCCAGCTTCTGTTGACACTCGATCGCCGCTCGGGCGCCGTCCTCGGCCCGATCGAACTCGGCACAGAAGGCGTCGCCCACGGTCTTGAAGATGCGCCCCCCGGCGAGCTCGATCTCCTCACGAACGAGAGCGTCGTGAAGGATCAGGGCTTCACGCATCTCATCCGGATGCAGGTCCCACTGGCGTGCGGCGTCCTCGATATCGGTGAACAGCAGGGTCACCTCCGAGCGGGGTCCTCGCCCGACCCGCCTTCCTCGCTGACACCCTCGATCACGCCGCTCGGCGCGTCGGACGTTGGGGTCACGGCAGCGAGCTCCGGGTCGTGGCGGAGAATGGCGAGCTCCAGGGCCTGGAGCTCGGGCGAAGGGTCGAGGCCGAGCTCCTCGGACAACAGCTCGCGGCCCTCGCGGTAGACGGTGAGTGACTGTGTCTGGCGTCCCGACCGATAGAGCGCAAGCATCAAGCGACGCCGATACCCGTCCTGCAGCGGCTCGGCATGGACCAGCGACTCCAGCTCGCCCACCACCTCGTCGTGGCGGCCAAGGTCCAGCATGGCGTCGATGCGTCTCTCGATGGCCAACCGCCGGAGCTCTTCGAGCCGGACCTGCTCACCACGGAGGGACTCCGAGGTCACGTTCGACATCGCGGGTCCACGCCACAGCCCCAGAGCCTCGTCCAGCCGGGCTCTCACCCTGGCCGGCCGTGCGTCCTGTTGGACGGCGAGGTGCTCGAACCGCTCGACGTCAACCTCGCCCGGCCGAGTCAGCAACACATAGCCCTGGGCCGTCGAGCTCAGCCGGTCCGTTGCTCCGACCGACGAAAGCTTTTTGCGCAGCCTCGAGATATGAACCTGGAGCGCATTGGCGGCGGTCGCCGGCGGGTCGTCGTCCCACAGCGCCTCCATCAGGCGGTTGGCGGTCACCGGCCGGTTGGCCGCCAATACCAGGGCAGCAATAACTGTCCGCTCTCGCTCGCTGTTGAGGGCGAGGGCGGTCCCGTCGTCGGCCAGCACCTCGACGGGACCGAGCAGTCGGAACCTCATCGCTCCACCGGCTCCACCGGCCTCACCGGCTCCACCCAGCCACCCTCCGGCGGCCGCTGCCCGGCAGTTTCTGGCTATTGACCTGCACCTTCACTGATCCGTCAGCCACCCGTCAGCCAACCGACCGAGTCTTTGAAGAGACGGCAACGGCGGATTCCCTGCAGGCAGGAAACACCCGTCGGAGAACAGAAAGAGGTCGACACCATGGACATCTCAGCCCACATCTCCAAGCGAAGCTCCATCGAGCCCCGACAGGCCGCCAATGCGGTGGCCGCTTGGTGCCGGAACAACCGGCACGTCTCCGTACGGTCGGCCCGGCTTCGGCTCGCGACAGGGCCCGAACCCACCAGTGACGACCCGCTCCAGCTCGCCGAGGTTCGGGGCATCCTTTGGCTGTCGGGATGGCCGGTGCGGGTCCGACTCGAATGCCGGGTCTGGTCGGACTCCGAGGTCGAGTTGAGTCTGCGGTCGACGAGCCTGAGATGGCCGGTGGGGACAGACCGGTACGTGGAGGCGGCCAGCCATCTCCTCGACCTCGTCGACGGTGCTGCCCGGACCGTTGCAGAGCCCAGCGCAGAAGCCGACGCCGCTTTCGTCGAGTTCCGGCTCACGGTCGCTGCGTGACGCGACAACAGGCTCGGACCCGACCTCGACCCTGCAATGGATCGAACGACCGCGGCAGGGTCGAGGAACACGGGCCCGTTCAATACCCGGCCTCGATGTCGACCAGCCCTTCGAGCCGATCGCCGGCCACGAGGTGAGCCACGTTGACCCGGATCCGCTCGGCGAGGTGCGGGATCACCATCTCGATGGTGTCGGCCGTGTGCGGAGTGATGATGCACGAGGGGGCGTCCCAGAGAGGATGGCCGTCGGGCAGTGGCTCGGGATCGGTGACGTCGAGGGCGGCACCTCCGATCGACCCGTCGGCCAGGGCACCCACCAACGCGTCGGTGTCGACATGACGGCCTCGGGCCACGTTCACGAGCCACGACGTCTCGTCCATGCAGGCGAGCTCGTCCTTCCCGATGATGTGCACCGTCTCCGGCGTCAAGGCCAGGGCGAGGATCACGAGCAACGATCCCGGCAGGACGGCTCGGAGCTCGGAGGCGGGCACCGTGTGGGCTGCGCCCGGCACCGGGTCGGACTTCCGTCGGACGACGGTGGCCTCGATCCGGAACGGTTCCAACAGACGCAGCAGCGCCATGGTGATGCCGCCGCCACCAAGGATGGTCACGCGGCGGTCGAAGAAGCTGAGCCCGCCGGGTTGGCCCCAACTCGTGGCTCGGGCTCGTTCGTGGAGCTGGCGGAGCCCGAGCAAGGAGAGGGCCACCGCGTGCTCGGCCACAGGCTCGGCGAACGCGCCTTTGGCGCAGGTCCAGATCCGGTCACTGTCCAAGAGACCGGCCTCCACCACCCGCTCGATGCCGGCCGACGGCAGCTGTACCCAGCGAATGTCGGGGGCCGTCTGCAGCATCTCGGCCAGGTCGGCGATCCGGAACGGGTCGAGCCAGACCAGGCCCTCGGCCGAGGTGGCGTCCTCGACCACGGTTCCGCCGCCCGCCACCACCGCGTCGGTGGCGAAGGGTGCCGGGAACGGCTTGATGGCGACGCGCAGCCCGGTCACGCCCGCAGGTTACCGACGGCTGCGTGAACCGGGCCACGCGCCTGAACGCTGGGGAGCTGGTCAGGTCCCACGGCGGCGCGACATGCTGGGAGCACCAGCACCGCGGACGTCTGCCGAGCCGAAGGGGGAACCGATGCTCGTTCCGTTCAATGTCCGTGACTTCCTCGATCGGGCCGAGGTCGCCTACCCCGATCAGATCGCCCTCGTCGACGAGCCCGACCAGCCGGCCGAGCCCTGGCCGGCCCTGACCTTCACCGAGCTCGCCGACCGCGCCCGGTTCCAAGCCGCCGGCCTCGATCGGCTGGGCGTGGGCGTGGGTGAGCGGGTCGCCATCGTCTCGCCCAATGCCGCCCGCCTGCTCACGTCGTTCTTCGGAGTCTGCGGCTTCGGCCGGATCCTCGTTCCCATCAACTTCCGCCTCGCCGCCGACGAGGTCGAGTACATCGTGGAGCACGCCGAAGCCTCGGTGCTCCTCGTCGATCCCGAGTTGGACGAGGTCCTCTCCGCCGTCACTGCGCCCCACCGCTTCGTCCTCGGCCACGATACTGACGAGGTGTTGTTCCCGCCCGGCGCGGAACCTGCACCCTGGGAGGCCGACGAGGCGGCCACGGCCACCATCAACTACACGTCGGGGACCACCGCCCGACCGAAGGGCGTCCAGCTGACCCACCGCAACTGCTGGATCAATGCCACCGTCTTCGGCTGGCACATCGGGATCTCCGACCGCGACCGCTATCTCCACACCCTGCCCATGTTCCATGCCAACGGATGGGGCATGCCATGGGCCACGGCAGCCATGGGCTGCCCGCAGATCGTGCTGCGCAAGGTCGACGGCGCCGAAGTCCTCCGCCGGGTGTCCACCCACGAGATCAGCCTGCTCTGCGCGGCACCGGCGGTGGTCAACGCCGTGCTGGAGGCGGCACCATCGTGGGACGGGCCGGTGCCCGGACGTGGCCGAACCCGGGTGGTGGTGGCCGGCGCGCCGCCGCCCAGCCGCACCATCGAGCGGATCGAGGAGGAGCTCGGCTGGGAGTTCGTGCAGATCTACGGCCTGACCGAAACGGCTCCCCTGCTCACCGTCAACCGTCGACGGGCGGAATGGGACGACGTGTCGGCCGGCGAACGAGCCCGGCGTCTCATGCGAGCCGGCGCACCGGCGGTGGGGACGACCTACGAGTTGATGAGCACGGCGAGGTGCTGGCCCGCAGCAACACCGTCATGGAGGGGTACTGGCGCCAGCACGAGGAGTCGGCCCGCGCCCTCGATGCGGGCTGGTTTCGCACCGGTGACGGCGGCATCCTCGACGAGGAAGGCCACCTCACCATCCTCGACCGCAAGAAGGACGTCATCATCACCGGAGGTGAGAACGTCTCCTCGATCGAGGTGGAGGACGCCGTCTTCTCACTCGACGGGATTGCCGAAGTGGCCGTCATCGGGATCCCCGACGACACGTGGGGTGAGATGGTCATCGCCCTCGTGGTCAGAGACGGTGTCGCGACGCTGAGCGAGGAAGAGGTCATCGCCCACTGCCACACCCGACTGGCCGGGTTCAAATGCCCGAAGCGGGTTGAGTTTCGCGACACGCTCCCCCGCACCGCCACCGGCAAGCTCCAGAAGTTTCGCCTGCGTGCCCCCTACTGGGAAGGGCGCGATCGACAGGTCAACTGACCCCGGCGGCCCCGGCCCCGGCGCCTTCGGCCCGGATGGCAGGCAGCCACCGGTCGATGGCCGACGCCGTCCACTCTGGCGCCTCGAGCATGGGCACGTGCCCGACGCCGCGGGCTACGTCCAGCTGCCAGTGCCGACGGCTGGCGCACGCCCTTCGGGCGACGGCCAGGGGCACCAGCCAGTCGCGCTCACCGTGGAGGAGCAGGACCGGGCAGTCGATGTCATCGAGAGCCCTCGCCGTGGCCGACGGTCGGGCCAAAAGGGCGGTCAGCGAGCGAGCCGAGCGCAGATAGGCAGCGTCACATTCACGCCGATCGAGACTGGCCGTGAGATCGACGAGTGCGTCCACCACTTCGGGCGCGACCCGCGAAGGGTTGGCGCAACAGATCCGCAGCACGCGCTCGACGTGCTGCCGGGCCGGGGTGCGCCGACGCCGAGCATCGAGGAAGCGCTCACCGAGACCGGGGACGGCACAGATGAGGAAGTTGGCCACGACACGGGGATGGACGATGCCGGGTCGGCCGAGCACCGGGAGGGCAGGGTCGATGAGCACGAGCCCGGCCACGCCCACGGGATCGGCCGCCGCTTGGAGTGCGGTCACGAGGCCGCCCATCGAATTCCCCACCAGCACCACCGGCTCGTCGCAGACGGCTCGCAGGACACCAGCCAGGAGCCGACGGTGGCCGTCGATGTCCGCGGATCGCCCGGCCGCGGGCGTGCGGCCGTGGCCCACCAGGTCGACGGCGAGAAGACGGGACCGGCCGGTCAAAAGGGGCGCGACCGCCAGCCAGTTGAGGTAGGAGCCACCCAGCCCGTGCACGGCCACGAGCAATGGGCCGTCGTTGGGCCCGGACCCGCCGTAGTCGGCCACGTGCACTGGCCCGTCGAGGTCGAGTGTGCGGCTGACCGGTCGGGGAAACTCGGGGCTCTCGGTGCCCTCTCGTTCGAGCCGCATCGTCGCTCCCTCTCGGTCAGCGCCGGTCGCCGGCCGGAAAGTGTAGGCCCGAGCCGGCCGAAGGCGGTGGGCCGGACCCGTGGGCGGGACGACCTGGCGCGCTTTCAGTGAGCGGCGCATGTGACTCCGGCCAACGACTCGTGACCGTCTTGAGGCGTGTGCAGAACCGAACACCCTCCATCCCGTGGATGTGGGCATCTCCGAAGAGGGACTGCTTCCATCCCCCGAATGAGTAATAGGCCATGGGCACCGGGATGGCCACGTTGATGCCGACCATTCCGACCTGCACCTCCCGCCGGAACCGGCGAGCGGCCGCGCCGTCGCGGGTGAAGATGGCCGCGCCGTTCCCGTACGGGTTGGCGTTGACGAGGGCGATGGCCTCCTCCACCGTCTCCGCACGCAGGACCGAGAGCACGGGCCCGAACACCTCGTCGCGATAGACGGCCATCTCTGGCTCGACGTGATCGACGAGGCTCGGTCCGAGGAAGAAGCCATCCTCGCCCCCGGGGACGTGGATCCCGCGGCCGTCGACCACGACAATGGCGCCCTCGTCGGCGGCCCCTTCGAGGTAGCCGGCCACCCGGTCGCGGTGCGCTCGAGTGATGAGCGGGCCCATCTCGGAAGCGGGGTCGATGCCGGGTCCGGTACGGATGGCGGCGGCGCGCTGGGCGATGGCCGCCACCAACGGATCCGCGTCCCCCACGGCCACGACGGCAGAGATCGCCATGCAGCGCTCACCGGCCGATCCATAGCCAGCGGCCACCAGTGCATCGGCCGCAGATTCGACGTCCGCGTCGGGCAGCACCACGGCGTGGTTCTTGGCCCCGCCCAGCGACTGGACGCGCTTGCCGGCCACGGTGGCCGTCTCGTAGACGTGGCGGGCCACCGGTGTGGAGCCGACGAAGGACACGGCCGCCACCCCGGGGTGGGTGAGGAGTGCATCGACGGCGGTGGCGTCGCCGTAGACGACCGAGAACACGCCGTCGGGCAGCCCCGCCTCGCTCCAGAGGTCGCCCACCAGTCCCGAGGGCGAGGGATCGCGTTCGGACGGCTTGAGAACGAATGCGTTCCCACAGGCGATGGCCACCGGGTACATCCACATGGGGACCATGACCGGGAAGTTGAAGGGGGTGACGCCGGCGACCACACCGAGCGGCTGACGCATCGAGGAGGAGTCCACTCCGCTCGACACCTCCTCTGAGAACTCACCCTTCAACAGGTGGGCGATGCCGCAGGCGAACTCGACCACCTCGATGCCCCGGGCCACTTCCCCGCGGGCATCCTCCACGACCTTCCCGTGCTCGGCCGTGACCGTGCGGGCGAGGTCGTCGCGGTGACGGTCACAGAGCTCGCGGAAGGCAAAGAGGATGCGGCTGCGCGCGGTGAGCGACGTCCACCGCCACTCCTCCCAGGCCGCCTGGGCCATGCCGATGGTGCGGTCGACGTCGTCGGCCGTGGCCAACACCACCTCGGCTGTCTGGCGTCCGGTGGCCGGGTCGAAGACGGGCGAGGTCCTCGATGCCGATGGGGCGGCGCTCTCGCCGATGCGCTTCACGAGCGCGGGGTCCGGATGCGACGCCATGTCACCGATGTCAGGCGAGGACCGAGGCCAGTGGCTTGGCCGCCAGGCCGTGAGCCTCGGCCACCGGCGGGTAGATCACCGACCCCTCGACCACGTTGACACCCTCGGCCAGCGCGGCGTCGGCACGAGCCGCGTCGCGCCAACCCTGCTCGGCGATCTCGAGCACGTACGGCATGGTGGCATTGACCAATGCGTGCGTGGACGAGTGCGGCACCGCCCCGGGCATGTTGGCCACGCAGTAGAAGATCGAGCCGTTCACCTCGAAGGTCGGGTCCGAGTGGGTGGTGGGCCGGCTCGACTCGAAGCAACCACCCTGGTCGACCGAGATGTCGACCAGCACCGAGCCCTCGCGCATCTGGGCCACGAGTGAGTCCGACACGAGTACCGGTGCCTTCGCCCCGACCACGAGGACGGCCCCGATCACGATGTCGGCCGAGATGCAGGCCTCCTCGATGGCATGGGTGCTCGAAGCCAACGTCTCGAGCGCGCCGCGGAAGTGGTGGTCGACCTGGCGCAACCGCTCGAGGTTGCGATCGAGGACGAAGACGTCGGCGTGCATGCCCACGGCCAAGGTGGCGGCGGCCATCCCCACGACTCCGGCACCGAGGATGACGATTCGGGCGCAGCGAACGCCGGGCACACCGCAGACCAGCACGCCGCGGCCGCCACCCGGTCGCATGAGATGGTGGGCGCCCATGAGCGGGGCCATCCGGCCGGCCACCTCGCTCATGGGGATGAGCAGGGGCAAGGAGCCGTCGGGTAGCTGGACCGTCTCGTAGGCGATGGCCGTGTTGCCGGCGGAGAGGAGCGCCTCGGTGCACTCGCGGGAGGCGGCCAGGTGGAGATAGGTGAAGAGGACTTGGTCGTCCCGGAGCCCGAGCAGCGGGTACTCCTCGGCCACCGGCTCTTTCACCTTGAGGACCATGTCGGCGTGGGCCCAGATCTCCTCGCGGTCGTCGACCACGGCGGCACCGGTGGCCAGAAACTCGTTGTCGCTGATCGACGATCCAGCGCCGGCGCTGCGCTCGACCAGCACCTGATGGCCGGCCGTGGTGAGCTCACGCACGCCGGCGGGCGTGATGGCCACCCTCCACTCGTTGTCCTTCACCTCGCAGGGCACGCCGACGATCATCGTTTCCTCCTCTGGATCCCTCACGTCTTCGAGGTCGGTGTAAGCCACCCGCCGACCACGGAAGTAGTCGCCCTTGCTCCGCCGCCGGGCCACGAACGCCAATGGCAGCCCGAGCATCAAGGTGATGATGTCGGCTCGGGCCCCGCTCCAACCTGCCTGGGCGATGACCATCCCACCCACCGCCAAGAGGGCGAGGCCGCCGAGAGCGGGCAGAACGATGCCGGTGACGAAGAACCCGGGCCGGACGAAGGCCACCCGGCGGTAGGCCCAGGCACAGGTGAGGCCGGTGATGCCGTAGTAGTAGGCGACGAGGACGCCGATGTTGGAGACGAGGTCGTTCAGGAAGGTGCTCGACCGAGTTCACGGTCGGCACCAGCACGATGCCGACCATGCCCAGTGTCGCCAGGGCGAGCGTGGCCACGAATGGGTGTGCGCCGCGATCCGTGGATGGTGCGCCAGCTGGTGGGGCAGCGCGCCCGCCCGGGCCATCGAAAGGGCGATGCGGGCGGCCGGCAGCAGGGTGGTCTGGGTGGTGGCGACCGTCGAGGACAGCACGGCCATCACCATTACGTAAGTGGCCCAGTGGCCGGCGGCACGCTGCGCGAACACGAAGAGGATCGTGCCGTTGCTCGACGACCAGACCTTGGCCGGAAGCAGCATCTGGGCGGCGACGATGTTGAGAAGGAAGACGAACAGCAAGAGGACCATGGCCAGCACACCGGCCCGGCCCGGCGTCGTCGTTCGAGACCGCGACTCCTCGTTGAGGTTGGCGGCGGTGTCCCAACCCCAGAAGAAGAACACGCCGAGGACCAGTCCCGAGGCCAAGGCGCCGACGCCGCCGATGGAGAACGGGCTCAACCAGGCCCAGTGGAAACCCGTGGACCCGGCAGGATGGCGCACCGCCAGCCTTCACGATGCCCCAGACCGAAAGTACCCACGACAGCCACGAACTCGATGGCCGAGCAGCACCCATTGCAGGTTGCTCGTCCAGCGAATGCCGGCCACGCAGATGGCCGTGACCACGACCAGCCAGGCCGCGCCCACTGCCGCGGCCGCGCCCACCGACTGGGCGGTCGAAACCGACACCCAACCCCAAGACTGGAACAACTGAAGGGTGTAGGCACCGGCCAGACCCGGGCCGAGGATGCAGAAAAGGGCACTCGCCACCAGCTGGACCCAACCGGTCAACCAGCCGAGGACGGGGCTGAGCGCCCGGCCCAACCAGGCGAAGGCGGCACCGCAGTCAGGGTGCCGCCGGTTGAGGTGGAAGTAGGCCACGGCCACGAAGAGCACCGGGACGAACGAGACCCAGATCACGGCCGGCCCGGCGTACCCGACGCCGGCGGTGAGGAACAGGGCGGCCATGGTGGCGGCCAGCCCGTAGGCCGGGGCCACCGAGGCGGTGGCCACCACCGTCGAGTCGAACAGGTTGAGGGTGTCGGCCCGGAGGGTGGCCGGTGCGCTCGGCGTCGGGCACCGGCGCCCCGAAGGGCCCGGGCACCTCGGGCGGGATGGCCGCTGCGGGCAGGTCGGTGGTCGTCATGGTCTGATGGGTGGGACCCCGGGAGGACCGGCGTCAGCCGGCTGGCGGAGTGGCCGGGTAGCCGCCGCGTCAGCCGCCGATGTAGCTCATCACATGCTTGACGCGGGTGTAGTCCTCGAAACCGTAGACGGAGAGGTCCTTGCCGTAGCCCGATCGCTTGAAGCCACCGTGGGGCATCTCGGCCACCAGCGGGATGTGGGTGTTGATCCACACGCACCCGAAGTCGAGTCCTTTGGCCATGCGCATGGCCCGCGAGTGGTCGCGGGTCCACACGCTCGAGGCAAGCCCGTACTTGCACTCCGTTGGCCCAGGCCAGGGCCTGCTCCTCGTCGGAGAAGTGCTGGACGGTGATGGCCGGGCCGAAGAGCTCTTCTTGGATCATCTCGTCGTCCTGTTCGAGCCCGGTGATCACCGTGGGGGCGAAGAGGTAGCCACGGTCACCGACCTGGGCACCTCCCGTCACGACCTCGGCACGGGAGGGCTTGCGCTCGAGGAAGCCGTTCAGCCGTTCGAGCTGGTTGGCGTTGTTGAGGGGCCCGAAATCGGCGTCGGGCACGTCGAGGCCCCCAACGGTTTGGGACTGGGCCTGCTCGACCAGGGCGGCGACAAACTGGTCGTGGACCTTGGGGCCGGCCAGCACCCGAGTAGCGGCGGTGCAGTCCTGGCCGGCGTTGAAATAGCCGGCCACGGCGATGCCCTCGGCCGCTGCGGCTACATCGGCGTCGTCGAAGACGATGACCGGCGCCTTGCCTCCGAGCTCGAGATGCACTCGCTTGACGTCGGCCGATGCGGATCTCGCCACTTCCATGCCGGCCCGCACGCTGCCGGTCACCGACACCATGGCCGGCGTCGGGTGCTCGACCAGCAGCCGTCCGGTGTCGCGGTCACCACAGATCACGTTGAAGACGCCGTCGGGCAGGTGCTCGGCCATGATCTCGGCCATGAGCAAGGCCGAGACGGGCGTGGTGTCGGACGGCTTCAACACCATGGTGTTGCCAGCCGCCAGTGCGGGAGCCCATTTCCATGTGGCCATCATCATCGGGTAGTTCCAGGGGGTCACTGCCGCGCACACTCCGATGGGCTCACGGCGGACGTAGGAGGTGTGGTCGGCCATGTACTCGCCGGCTGACCGTCCTTCGAGCACGCGCGCCGCCCCGGAGAAGAACCGGATCTGGTCGATCATCGGCGGTATCTCCTCGGACCGGGTGAGGGCCACCGGTTTGCCGGTGTTGCCGGCACTCGGCATCGACGAGCTCATCGGCGCGCGCTTCGAGGGCATCAGCGATGCGGATGAGGGCAAGGCTGCGCTCGGACGGCGTGGCGTCGCGCCACCCGGGGAAGGCGGCCGCGGCTGCAGCCATGGCCGCGTCGACATCCTTCGGCCCGGACACCGGGGCCTCGAGGTAGGCCTCGCCCGTGCTCGGATCGACGATGGGTGCCGTCGCTCCGTCGGTCGGCTCGATGGATCGGCCGCCGACGAAGTTGGCGAGCCGGAGGTTCCCGCCGCCGGCTTTCTGCGTGTCGTGGCTGCTCACGGCTCCCTCCCCTGTCGCCGCCCGCGACGAAAACCGGGCGGATGGAAATGACAAGCGATTTCCTACCTGACCGACGCCAGGACTACGAATTCGCTCGTATTTCTACCGCAAAACCGTTGCAAATGCTATAACGACCACTATGGCCGAGGAAGCGACACCCCTCCCAAGCCGAATCGTGCCGTCACCCGGCCGCGCCTCTCCGGGCGGGATGCTCGACCGGGTGAGCAAAGCCATCGTCGAGGAGCTCCAACAGGACGGGCGCCGCACCTACGGGGCCATCGCCGAAGCGGTCGGGCTGTCCGAAGCCGCCGTCCGACAGCGCGTCCAGAAGCTGCGCGAGTCGGGGATCATGCAGATCGTGGCGGTGACCGACCCACTGCAGGTCGGGTTCCGCAGCCAGGCCATGGTCGGAATCCGTGCCAACGGTGACTGCCGCGACGTGGCTGAGCGGCTGTCGGCCATCGAAGACATCGACTACGTCGTGTTGTGCACCGGCTCGTTCGACATCCTCGTGGAGCTGGTGTGCGAGGACGAGGACGCCATGCTCGAGTTGATCAACGGCGTGATCCGGCAAGTACCGGGTGTCCGCGACACCGAAGTCTTCTTCTACCTCAAGCTGGCTAAGCAGACCTATACCTGGGGGACCCGATGATCGACCCATCCGACGCGACGACTGCCGACACAAACGGAGTCGGTGACATCGAGGCGATGCAGGCCAGTGCCCACCGACATCTGTGGATGCACTTCACTCGGCTCTCCGCCGACCCACACCACGAGATCCCGACCATCGTGCGGGGCGAAGGGGTCTGGGTCTACGACCAGCACGGCAAGCGCTATCTCGACGGGCTGTCGGGATTGTTCACCAGCCAGATCGGGCACGGGCGGACCGAGCTGGCGGAGGCGGCGGCGCGCCAGGCCGAGCGCCTGGCCTACTTCCCGATCTGGAGCTACGCCCACCCGATGGCCGTCGAGCTGGCCGATCGTCTGTCCGAGCTCACGCCGGGCGACTGCAACCGCATCTTCTTCACCACCGGAGGGTCGGAAGCGGTCGAGTCAGCCTGGAAGCTCGCCCGCCAGTACTTCAAAGTCACCGGGCAGCCGTCGCGCACCAAGGTCATCAGCCGGAACATCGCCTACCACGGCGCCACCATGGGCGCGCTGTCGGTGACCGGTCTGGCCGACATCAAGACGCCGTTCGAGCCCCTCGTGCCTGGTGCCGTGCACGTGCCCAACACCAACTTCTACCGGGCGCCGTACTTCGCCGATGACCTCGAGGCCTTTGGCCGGTGGGCGGCTGACGCCATCGAGCAGGCCATCCTCATCGAGGGCCCCGACACGGTGGCCGCCGTGTTCCTCGAGCCGGTGCAGAACGCGGGGGGCTGCTTCCCGCCGCCGCCGGGGTACTTCGCCCGGGTCCGCGAGATCTGCGATCGACACGGCGTGCTCCTCGTCTCCGACGACGTCATCTGCGGCTTCGGGCGGCTCGGGCACTGGTTCGGCGGCGACCGCTACGACTACCGGCCCGACATGGTCACGATGGCCAAGGGACTGACCAGTGGCTACTCGCCCCTCGGGGCCCTGGCAGTGAGCGATCGCCTCATCGAGCCCTTCCTCCACGGCGAGACCTTCCTGCACGGCGTGACCTTCGCCGGACACCCGGTCTCGGCGGCCGTCGCTCTGGCCAACATCGAGGTCATCGAGAAGGAAGGCCTGCTCGAGAAGGTGCGCTCCCACGAGAACGAGTTCCGCGCCTCCCTCGAGACGCTCTCCGACCTCCCCATCGTCGGTGACATCCGGGGGGCCGGCTACTTCTACGGCATCGAACTGGTGAAGGACCGCGACACACGCCAGACCTTCGACGATGACGAGTCCGAGCGGCTCCTGCGAGGCTTCCTGTCGGGCGCCCTCTACGAAGCCGGCCTGATCTGTCGAGCCGATGATCGCGGTGACCCGGTCGTGCAGCTGGCCCCGCCGCTCATCTGTGGGCCGGAGGAATTCGAGTACATGACGTCGGTCCTGCGACGCGTGCTCACCGAGGCGTGGAAGCAGATCTGAGCGCGACACCGGCCGGTGACCATCGACGACTGTCACTGTGGTGGGACGGAGTCGAGAACCCGCTCCCCCGCCCGCCACTCTCCGGTAATGCCGACGTCGACGTGGCCATCGTCGGGGGCGGTTTCACCGGGCTGTGGACCGCCTACTACCTGACCCAGTCCTGGCCAGACATCCGGGTCGTCGTCGTCGAGCGCGAGATGGTTGGCTTCGGCGCGTCGGGTCGCAACGGCGGATGGTGCTCGGCCCTCTTCGCCACCTCGCCCGACCGACTCGACCGGGTCATGCGGGCCGGGTACGGGAGCGAGGATGCACCGGGCCATGGTGGCCACGGTCGACGAGGTCGAGCGTGTCTGCGCGACCGAGTCCATTCGCTGCGGCTTCGCACGGGGCGGGACGGTGACCCTGGCTCGGACGCCGACGCAGTTGCAGCGGGCTCGAGACAAGGTAGCGAACGGTCGTTCACGCGGCCTCGACGAGAGCGACCTCCGATTGCTCGGTGCGGCAGAGGCGTCCGAGATGGCTCAGGCCACCAACGTGCTCGGTGGTGTCTTCACTCCCCACTGCGCCGCCCTCGACCCCGCCCGCCTGGTGCGGGGCCTGGCCGAGGTGGTCGAGCGGCAAGGGGTGACCATCTGTGAAGGGACCACGGCCACGGCCATCCGGCCCGGCGCGCTGGAGACCGATCGGGGGACGGTGACGGCGACGACCATCATCCGGGCCACCGAGGGATACACGCCCGAATTGCCCGGCTACGAGCGGGCCGTGGCTCCCGTCTACTCATTGATGATCGCCACCGAGCCTCTCGACGAGTCGCAGTGGAAAGAGATCGGCCTCGCCGACCGCCCGACGTTCAACGACTTCCGGCACCTCATCATCTACGGGCAGCGGACGGAGGATGGTCGACTGGCCTTCGGAGGACGGGGCGCCCCGTACCACTTCGGCTCGGCCATCCGCCCCGCGTTCGACCGCGACCCGGCCGTTCACGACGCCATCCACCGCAGTCTGGTCGAGCTGTTCCCGGCGTTGGCCGGTGCGGCCGTCACCCACCGCTGGGGCGGGCCCATCGGCATCCACCGCGACTGGTTCCCCTCGGTCGGCCTCGACCGGGCCACCGGGATCGGGTGGGCCGGCGGTTACGTCGGTGACGGCGTGGCCACCACCAACCTCGCCGGCCGCACCTTGCGCGACCTCATCCTCGGGCGACCGTCCGAGGAACGCGATCTCCCCTGGGTCGGGCACCGGTCGAGGCCATGGGAACCCGAGCCGCTGCGGTACCTCGGGATCAACGCCGGCCTCCATCTCGGTGCCAGCGCCGACCGGTCAGAGGAGCGGACCGGTCGGGCCACGTGGCGGTCGCATCTGATCGACCGACTCACCGGCGGTTGATCGGCATCCGCCGTCGATCGAACATGGTGGGCGCGATGGCCCGCGCAGTGGGGCGAGCTCAGTCCGCTCCGGGGTGGAGGATCTCCGGATGGATCGCGCCTTGGGCGGCCAATGAGCTGATCCGGCCACCGCCGGGTCCGCGCAGCACATAGGCCACGGCGACGGCCAGGACCATGCCGGCGGCCGGACCGATGAGGTAGACCCACCAATCGAAGAAGTCCGTCGACACGATGTCCGGTCCGAGCGTGCGAACGGGGTTCATCGACGCCCCACTCAGCGGCGCCGCCCACAACGCGGCAAGGGCGATATACGACCCGACGGCGAGGGCCCCGAACAGGCCGACCTGTTGAGCACCGGAGGCGGTCCCGAGGATCACGCTCACCAGTCCCAAGGTCAGCAACGCCTCGACGACGATGGCGTCACCGGCGGTGCGACCGAGGGAGGGGTAGGTGGAACCGGCCCGTGCCGAGATTCCAACGACGGCCTGCAGCAGGCCGGCGGCGGCCAGGGCGCCGAGGAACTGGGCAATGAGGTAGCCGGGGAGGCGCCGGCCCGGGAAGTCACCGCGGAGCCAGAACGCAATGCTGACCACCGGGTTGAGATGGGCACCGGAGGTCTTGCCCATGAACAGGATGATGGAGAGCACCATCATTCCCGGAACTGCCTCTGCCACCGTCCGGCTTACCGAGCCCGGCATGGCGTGGCCCACCATGGGGGCACCGGCCGCCACCACCACGAGAAGGAACGTGCCGAAGAACTCGGCGAACTGCCGACGCCACTCCTGTGACGGGTCGTTGAAGTCGCGGAAAATAGCGAGCAGTCGTTGCTCGGCAGTGAGAAGGGGGAACTGTGACCCGACCGGTCCGGCCAACGTCCGCGGCCCGACGAACTCGGGGCCCATCTCCGACGTGTGGGTCACCGCCGCATCACGCGGTCACGCTAGCAAGGGCGGCCGCTCATGCGGCCTTCTTGCGCCCGGCTCAGTCGGCGCCGTAGAAGGGGGCGTTGAAGCTGAACATCCCGCCGTCACCGGCCACCAGCCAGTAGCCACCCGTGGCCGCATCGGACGTGATGCCCACCACTGGTGCGGCGAGATGAAGGCCGCCGGCGGACCCGTCGAACGTCGCCGACCCGTAGGCGAAGACGCCGCCATCGGCCGAAGCCTCCCAGTACCCGTGACCGTTGGGAGCCGCGGCAATGCCGACCACCGTCTGGTTGGCGACGCCGACGGCAGAACCCAAGAAGGGAGCATCGAAGGCATACACCCCACCGTCGCCACTCACGAGCCAATAACCCCCGGTCGGGTTGGCGGTGATTCCGGTAACGGGCGCGGCCAAAGGCATCCCACTCATCGAGCCGTCGAAGGCGGCGTCGCCGAAGGCGTAGACCCCGCCATCGGCCGAGACTTCCCAATACCCGTTGCCGTCAGGGGTGGGAGCCAGGCCCACCATCGGAGCGGGCAGCGGTTGGCCGGCCATCGAGCCGTAATACCCGGCGTCGCCGAAGGCGAAGACACCGCCATCGGCTGCCACCAGCCAATAGCCCTTGCCATCCGAGGTCGAGACCACCTGACGGATCGGGGCACCGAGCTCGATCTCGTCGGTCGAACCCTCGCCCGGTGCGCCCCCATGGTTGGTGACGGCCCCTTGCGCATTGGCCTCGAAGTAGCCACCCCCGTCGGGGACGGCTGCGGCCGAGAGCACCGGCGTGGCAAGGGCATTCATCCCTCGGTAGCCGTTACCGGGCGTGGCCGAGACCTCGTTGGAAGGTGATGACAGGCCACCGGACCCGACCGCCCGGACCACGAAGTAGTAGGTCGTTCCACTGCTCAGCCCGGTCACATCGAAGGACCTGCCGGTGATCAGTGCCGCGCCATTGGCCGGGATGGTGCTCTCGGCTCCGGAGCTCTCGCCGACGAAGACGTCGTAACCGCCGACACCCGCGCCCTTCGGTTCGGCCGCCCACGAGACTCGAGACACGCCGCGACCGGAGGTGGCGGCCATGGCCACCGGCGCCGGCGGGGGTGGGACCGCGGGCACAGCCGCCGTGTCCCCGGCCGAGTCACCGGATGCCGGCGCCGTGGCCGCGCCCACCAGCGCGGTAACCGGGTCGATGGGCAGAGCCAAGCCACCGGTTGCAGGCAGGGCGACCGCCGATTTGTCCGGGCCGGGCGGGGCCGTGGTCGTTGTCGTTGTCGTGGTCGGGTGCGCGTGCGGGTGAGCCGCTGCCTTCGTGTGGGTATGGCCACTACCGGCGGGCGGCCCGGTTGTCGTGGTGGTGACCGCGCCCGGATCGGCTGTCGTCGCGGTCGTTCCGAGGAACGTCGAGGTCGTCGTTGTCGCGGTACCTAGGTTCAACCCGGGAATTGTGTCGCCGGGGGTTGCTGAGTTTTTGGTCTGGGCGGGGCTCTGGAGCCCGAATACTGCAGCCGCGGCCACAACGATGACGATGACAGTCGTGCCGGCGAGCACGAGGCGGGCGCGGCGACCCGGCATGGGGGAGTCGCCCACCAGCCACAGCCACCACTGCTTCAGCGCACGCACCCAACTCTTCACGGGGCAGGCCCTTTCATCGACCGCACAATCTGGGCCTCACGCCATCACCGGACCGATCGGCCTCGCGCCACGATCCCCCAGGTGGGAAGCCTCTAGTTCGTGAGTATAGGTCTGCCCCAGAGCCAGCTGGGACGCGCCCAGGCATCGAATTCCGGCCCATTGTTGGGGCCGACCGCGTCCCGTGGTGGCCTTGGTTCTAACCGTGTTGCGGCCATCAGCCGTTTGATGCGGCCTGGCTCGCCTCACGCACACCGGTTTCGATCGCCGATCGTGAGCACTCGCTCACTGCTCGGCGTCCACCACCCGATTCTCATCGTCGACAAAGACGATCGAAGGTCGGTGATCAGCCAGCTCGATGTCCTCGACGTCGACGTAGGAGAGGATGATCACCAAATCGCCGACCTCCGCCATTCGAGCGGCAGCACCGTTGAGGCAGACCTGGCCTTCGATCCCCTCGATTGCATAGGTTTCGATCCGGGCCCCATTCATGAGGTTGAGCACGGTCACCTGTTCGAAGGGCAGCACGTCGGCCGCCTTGAGCAGGACCGGATCGAGCGAGATGGATCCGACGTAATTCAGATCGGCGTCAGTCACCCGAGCCCGGTGGATCTTCCCGTTGAGCATTCTCCGTCTCACGGCTGGTCCTTCTCTCTTGCGCTCTGCCGCGTTCTCTCGCGTCATCCGAGGATATGGCGGGCATCGACGACTCCGGCCCACGATCTCGACGGACCACCCAATTATGAACGATGAACGCCAAGAAGGAGGCACGCCCGGTGCATCCCGGCCCGGACACGGCTAGGGCCCTCAGACTTTGAACACCGGCGGTGCGGTGGTGACGCCTCTGCCCGCTGGTGCTGTTCCCGCGCTCGCTCAGACCAACGGCTTCACGGTGAAGGGTGGTCGCGATCCTGAGATGATGGGCTCGCGCGCCTTCTGCTCCTCGGGCCAGTCGACCTCGGTGACCCGTCCGGCTGCGACCGCGATAGCGAGAACGGGCTCCATACCCGTGCCGCACTCGCGGAATTCGGTGCACACCCGGCGGCAGGCTCCCGAAGACGGCAGCGAAGCACGCCCCGGCACGCACGTCTCGCCGGCGCACCGCGGTGTGCCGGCCCATCCACGGCGTTCCCTCAGGCCGGATCTCGACCTCTCGCCCGTTCATGCGCTCCGCCAGGTAGACGACGAGCGCGCCCCGAGACGCCCCGATGTCGAGGACGACCGTCGCTTGGCCGCTCGGGCCCGGAAGGTGCTCCGGGCGCGTGGCCGATGCCGATGCCGATGCTGATGCCGATGCCGGCCACGGCTCAGGCCGGACCGGACGGCACTTCGAAGCCCTGGTAGGGCGTCCCCAGGTAGGGGAAGCTGGGCAGGTAGTTCTCGGTGCCCATGGCTCTCAGGTCGGTCGGGCCGGACGTGAGGCCCATCGAGATCTCGCCGGCGGCGCCGTCGGGTTTGAACTTGGGGTCGACCAAGGGCAGCGAGGCGCCGGCAATGCACCGCAGCTCGATGGTGGCAACATCGTCGAACACCCGTCGTCCGTTCGGGTATCCGGCCGGGTCGCCACCGATCAGCCCGAGGTTGGACGGCGAGGACGTCGGCGGGACGGCGACGTTGAGCCGGAGCATGTCGGCTTGGGTCGGACCCGCGTAGTTCTGGAAGCCACTGACAACCCCGCTCGGGATCCCGGTCAGGAGGATCGCCACCAGGTCGTTGCGGGGTGCACCGGAAGCGTTGAAGGCGGCCAGGTTGGGGAACACGTTCGGATAGAGGTCGGGCAGCAGGCCGGCCAGCTCCGGAGCGGTGTACCGGGCGGCGAACTGGCGGTCGCCGACCGGCGGCTGCGAGTTCCAATAGTCCTTTTGGGCCAGGGCGATGACGACTTCGTTGATCAACGGGTTTCCGAGACGCGAGACCTGAACGTATGGACCGGACACTGTGTTGTGGCCCGGGGGGGTCTCGAGAATGATGGCCTTCTGGCGGCTCGCGGTCGTCCAGATGCCGAGGACGGCGTTGGGATCGGTCACGCTGCCGGGGGCAGCGCCGTTGGCCGTGAGGTCCTCGATGGGAACCTGCAAGGCAATGCTGTGGACGTTCACGTTGGCCGTCGAGTTCACGGCGGCGGCCATGTGACCGAGTCCGGTGTTGTGCAACCCGAAGGTGGTGTGCAGCTCCTCGAACGGGCGCAGAATGCCGAGGTCGAAGATCGCCCCCAGGTCGACATAGAAGCCTTCCGCCCGCTGTCCGGCGAAGACACTGGTCCGGGGCCCGAGGTTGACGGTCGCCTGGTTCACGAGGTCCAGGTAGCCGGGCGTCGACAAGGGGCCGATGTTGCAAGGCGGGCACGGGACATTGGTGGCGAGAACCTCGGGCGGGCAGTTCTTCTCCACGCGGGAGACGGTGTAGGTCTGTCGCCGGTTCCAGCTCGAATCGTTGATGCTGAGAATGGGACCTGTGTTGTAGAGGAAGGTGTTGGGGTTGTCGATGGTGGTCGTGAACTGGAACTGATAGACGATCTCCGCGCAGCCGTCACCGTCGTTGTCGATGTTGACCTCGTAGAGGACGTCATCCCCGAACTCGTAGAAGTTCGGTCCACCATCCGGTGACTCGAGGGGGATGTAGTTGGCCAGGATGGTCACCAGGTCTGGTTTGTCCGGACTCACGAACGCGTACAGGTCCGTGGAGTCGGCGACAGGGTCCTTCGAAATCTCGGGAGCTTCACGATGGGACGACATGGATCCTCAGTTTCTGATCGGTCTGCCGTGGCAGGTGGGTTGTAGGTAGGACGTGGACGAGAAGAAGCGAGTCAGCCGATGGCGCGGGCCAGCCGAGCGGCCAGCTGGGGGTCGACCAGGGTGATCTCGCGGGTCCCGGCGTAGATGGCGATCTCGCCGGTTTCCTGCACGTGGGCGATGATTGGTGCGGCCACGGACTCTGACGCGGTGGTTGCTTCGGCGGTGGCCGACTCCGCCGCTCCGGTATCCGCCGGACCCTGGCTCTCGAGCGCACCGAGCACGGCCGGTGCCGCGGGTAGGGCGGAGAGAGTGCCGGCAGCCACCAATGCTGCCGAACTGCTCTTCAGGAACGTCCGTCGGCTGATGTCACGCATGGCCGCCTTCCCTTCAGACGCCGGAGTGAGCGTCCGGCTACGAAAGGAGTTCGGAACGGCAACTGGGTCCGGATGATTATTTTCCGTGGTTTTTCGGTGTCGGTTCACGGGCTAGCTAGCCCGACGCGCTCTCCTCGAGTGGGCGAGCTGGTTTCGAACCGGTGAGTTGGGACCAAACACGCACCGCACTCCGCGGCCCATTCCTCGAGTCGAGCCGCACTTCGAGAGGTCGGCGGCGGCTCGTGGTCGGTTGGCGCCTCGATCGGAGAAAGAGTTCAGACCGCCGAATACCGGATACGAGTCATGCCCCACGCGAGGCCGCCGCCCAACAGAAGGGCGGCGGCTCGTCGCCACCGACGGGAGTGGGTGGCCTTGGTTTCGACATTACCGGCGCGACGAAATGCGACCTCGGTCGGTTGGAATGTACGACGTGTCAGCGCGGATGTGAGATGCGCTGGTGAACCTGCTTCGCCCCGTCCACTTCGATGTGGGCGTTGATCCACCGAGTGCACTTCTCGCACCAGAAGACCGCGACACCAGCTTGAATGGCGACCTCGCCGTCGACGGGTGCGGGGGGCCGAGGGGTCGATGCCGGGAAGCTGTACTCGATTCCCGCGCCTCGCTGATCCTCAGCCGGATCTTTTGTGTCCATGGACTGTGACCTCGCAATCGGCTCGAAGGCCCGCCCGTCCCTCCGGAGCCTGTCGCGGTTATCGGCGCGAGCGCACCCACCCTTGAACCTGGGCCACTAGGCAGCTCGTAGCCTCTCAGCGCTCACCGTCCATTTCTGGTGCACGAAGGTCCAGCTCCTCGAGCTCCGGCGCCCTCCTGACGAGGCAGGTGGCGCCGCTCACCGCGGCCTGGGCCGCGGGTCCATCAAGCACCTCGACGACCGGTTCTGGGCCGACCGGGGCGACCTTCCTAAGCCGCAGCCGCGGCCGCAACATGCGGGAGGGCGAGGATCCGCTCGAGCGGGTCACCGGCCTCCTCTCCCAGACATCGGTGAGCAAAGCTCGCCAATGCTTCCTCGTGGGCCACGTAGGCCTGGGCAATCTCACGTTCTTGCCCATCGGTGGCGAGATCAACCAGTTGGCGATACTTCGCCAAGAAATTGACCGTCACCGGCGGGATCGACGCGATGAACTCGATCCACGTCATGAGGGCTACCGCGTCGGCCAACTCGCGGGCATCGGCCAACGTCTTCTCGGTATCACCACGACCAACACCCCGCCGCTCGAACACGGGATCCGCCAACTCCTTGGTGGCATGTTCGAGAAGGGTCAAGACCTCGAGCTGATGCCGTCGCTCCGGCTCCTCTTCACGCTCGGCCATCGCCCCGAAGAGCGCCTCTCCTAATACCTCGCCCTGATACGACTCGACCCACAGCTCCGCAGCGTCCATTCCGCCCAGTGTAGATATGGCCAACGGCTTCGACCATGGCTGACTCCGAATGCAGAGAACGGGCGGTGTCCCTCGCCGCAGTGCTCCAGGTATCGAATCCACCGACGGCTCAGGTTCGGAGCACCGTTGAATGGGCGACGATGTTGGCTGGGCTGCATCGAGGGCAGCGAGGATGGCCCTTTCGGCTTCACCGCGGACGCCGGAGAGGTCCTCGAGAGTCAACCCCTCGGTCGAGATGGGGTCGAGCGCCTGGATGCAAACGGTGCCCGGTCGGACACCGAGCCGGCCTTTGGGCGGAAGCACATTGGCGGAACCGTGAATGGCGACCGGCAGTATGGGAGCCGCGGTGCGGATGGCGAGCTCGAAAGCACCAGCCTTGAACGGGAGCCGTGCACCGGCCACCGGGATGCCCCCTTCGGGGAAGATCACGATCTCAAAGTGGCTCATTGACGCGACGGTGCTGACCAACCGATCCAGTTGCCGCCTCGCGGTCTGGCGATCCCTTCGCTCGATCGGAATCGCCCTCATCCCCCGCATCGCCGCCGACAGCAGCGGGACCCGGAACAGCTCGGCGCTAGCGAGGAACCGAACCTCTGGCACGACGAAGAGCATCGCGGCAATATCGAGAGGACTCGAGTGGTTGGCCACCACGACGAACGAGCGATCTCCACGAAGTACAGCGCATCCCTCGTCGACAAACCGAACGCCACACAACCGGGCGATCCACATCACGCCACCGTGGGCCACCCGTGCACCTCGTTCGGCCGAGATCAGGCAGACCAATGTGACCACGATCAAGGTCAAAGGAAGGGCGACCACCACGACGAAGCGATTGAGTCCTGTCCGTAGGCCGACCGCGAGCTTGTTCGGGCGAGAAGTGCCCACTGCTTCTGATCCTTGTCCCGTGCTTCGGTGGTCGACAGCTCGGGCGCGTGGGAAAGGCAGTATCTAGATGGCCGACGGAGCGGAGACGGTCCCGATGCCGCTGCTGCCGGCGCTGACTGCCCTGACCAGCACGCCGTTGCGCACCGCCTCCTTGACCGCTCCGCTGAGCAGGTGCAAGCCCTCGAGCCCGGGCAATCGATCGATCTGGCGGTCGACGCGCTCGGCCTGCGCTCCGCCTTTTTCGTCGCCGAACAGGTGGCCGGCGAGAAACTGCACCTCGTTTCGCGGCATGACACCGGCGCCGACCGGAGCCCACCAGTGTGCGAGTGAGAACCGGACCATGCGCTGGGCCGTTCTACTCCTGGCCAGGCGGGCTCGGGCCTGGGCCATGTAGAAGTCGATGTGCCGGCCTTCTTGTCGCATGATCCGCCGCAGGAGCTCTCGTAACACGGGGTGATTGGCCCGTTCGGCCAGGCGGCCGTAGCCGGCCTGGGTCGTCCACTCGTTGATGGCACCCCAGGCCATCGTCACGGCGGTCACATGGGGGGTCAGTGCCGAGCTCAGATTGAAGAGGAGCGGACGGGCGGCGTCGCGTCGCCGGGTCCGGGCACGAAGCGCAGTGAGCCGTTCTTCGCCGGCCGGCTCGCCGTGCGCTTTCAACACCTCGGCGAGTGCTTCTCCGTGCCAATGCTCCTCGTAGCACCATGCGGCCAGGAACGAGGTGATCTCCGGGTCCTTGTGGGCGCTCGTGACGAGGACATCCCGGAGGTAGCACATGGTGTGACCCTCGATGTCGTGCATGTAGCGAAGGCAGCGCAGCGTCTCTGCGTCGAGCGGTGCGGTCCGGAATGCATCGAAATCGATGTCATCCGTCTCGAGCCGAGCGGAGCGGCGCACCAGGGTTGCAGTGTCAGTGCTCATGTTGATCTCTCAGGTATCGGTCAGATGTGGTCCTCCCGTTCTTCGGAACCGACGCCCTTTCTGGATGAATCCGGCCCGGTCTTGCCCACGCGACAGCGCTGCCAAAGGGCGTAGGCGCGGCTGTGGGTGCTGGCGGGCTCGAGTTTCACGCCATTGGTGACGTGCGGCCCCTGAGGGATGTGTCAAGACATAGGAGACCGCTAGCAGTGGGCGCTGCCGGGCTCGAACCGACGACCTGCTGGTTGTAAGCCAGCTGCTCTACCAACTGAGCTAAACGCCCGTTCGCCGCCAGCCACGCTACTGCGACAGAGCGGCGGAGAACGCGTCCAGCAGGTCCGGCGTGGCAGCGGCAACTGGCCGACGGCGAGCGGAGTGATCGAGTGTGACCAGCTCCGTCGCCGTCGCGATCGATAAGGAATGCCCCGGCCTCTCGACAGACCAGCATGGAGCCGAGATAGTCCCAGCTTCCGAGCCGGGAGCCGCCCGTGACGGCATATCCATCGAGCACACCCTTCCGCCACCGCGCAGAGGTCGAGGGCGGCCGCACCGAGCACCCGGAACTGCGACCAACCGAGGTACCGCGGTGGGTAGCCGGAGAAGGCCACGACCGCCTCTCCCAACGAGCGGCACGACGACGGAGCGATCGAGTTGCCGTCCTTGCGGGCGCCACCTCCTCGCACCGCCTCGAAGCGAACGCCGCTCGCCTGGTTGACCACCACCGCCGCTCGCGGACCGTCGGCGTCGACGGCACAGAGGCTGGTTGCGAACCATGGGATGCCGAGGGCCGCGTTGGTCGAGCCGTCGACCGGGTCGATGACGACCACCACCGGTCGATCGGCATGACGGCGGTCCGGACTCCTCGGACATCACGCCGAGCTCCGCGGCATCTGAGCACGGCGAGGGCGGCCGCATCCGCAGCCAGATCGGATCGGTACTGACCCGGCGCGCGTCCCGGCCAGTCCCCAGTCGTCGAGCTGGGCCAGCACCTGCGCGATAGCGGTGGCCGCCGCGTGCAGCGTCATCGAGAAGTTCGTCGTCTCCCACCCTCGTCGACGCTACCGGAGGCGATGGTGGCCCGTTAGGCTGGCTCGTCGGTGGCAGTCATCGACGTGGCCGGTTACGTGGCCGACCTGAAGGACCATTCGGTCGACCACGGCTTCCACGTCCACGACGAGCGACACTTCGTCGAGACCTATTCACTCCGGCAGGTGTGGGAGGTCGAGCTCCATCCCGAGGAGGGCTGCGGCGGCCCCCTCGACCTCCACCTCGCCCTGGAGGTGGACCCGAGGACGTTGCTGTCCTTCGAGGACGCCGTCTTCGGGTTGCCCGAGGACGAGGAGCCCCCCGACGAGTTCCATTTCCCCCTGACCTTCACCTGGGCCCTGCCGCCGCTCCCCAACGGGCCGGACCTGCTCCGACTGGCCATCGACCTGGCCGGGGTCGGCGGCATCGAGCTCCCCTCGAGGTCTCGGCCATCGACTCCTATGCCTCGGCCACCGACGCCGCCGAGCGGCGGCTCAGCATCGTGGCCCGGACGCCGGTCTCGCTCACCCGCGTGCTGGCCGGCGAAGAGATGATGTGCGAGGTGTTCGACCGCTGCCTCGCCGTCTCCCGCTACCTTCTCGATTCCGCCGGCAGCTGGTTGGGGTGATCGTCCACCGGTTGGCGCGGCGCTGGCCCGTCCGGCCGCCGGGATCGCCGCCGTCATCGGGCTCGGCGTCGGGCTCTCCGCCTGTGCCAACAGCGGACAGGACCTCGCCCGTCAAGCCTGCGTCCACGTCCACCGGTCGATCTCCCTCCTGGCGCAGGCCCAACGTGCTTCCGGCCCGGCCCAGCGCCAGCGCCATTGAGCGCCGATGCCGAGACCGAGCTGCGGACGGCACTTCCCATCGCCGCCGAGGCCGCCTACGACGACGGTCAATGGCAGGCGCTCATGACGACGCTGTCCGAGTCGAACCGGGTCTCCCCCACCACCTTGGTCACGGCACTCACCCAACAGTGCGCGGCGGCCGACAGCTCGCCCTTCAACCAGCCGCCGCCACCTTCGTCCATCCCGCCCCCGGCACCGTTCAATACGAGCGGTTAGGGGAGATCGACCAGACGACCGTTGAGCGGATGCCGCCCGTCCGCTCAGCTCTCGAGTGTTCGGGTCGACACCCCGGGCGGTCGGCCCGGTGAGCTCGTGCTGGTCGAGGAGGCCGACCGCCGTCGACCCCGGACCGGCGCGCCATGAAGTCGAGCCCGGCCATCTGCCGCCGACCCACGCCCACGATCTCGGGGAGGACGTGGGCGGACAGCCATTGGCCGGCTGCCTGCGACGGCAGGATGTGCACGCCGTCACCGTCCCGAATCGGCACGCCGTCGAAGCGTGGTGGTGAACCGGCCGCCGGGGCAGAGCAACGATCCGAAGTCGTCGACGCTCACGGTGTCCGGGTGCTGGGCCGCCACCTGCCGCACGATGGCGTTGTAGTCCGCCAGCCGGACAGGCGAGTCCTCCGGCCACGGCTGGCCGTTCGGCTGTTCGCCCGAGTCGAAGCAGGGAGCCGTCATGAGCACCATGAGGGCACCGGTCGACGTACCGATCCGCACCGCTTGCTCGAGCGATCGTCGCGCACGTCGGCGTCGAAGAGCCGACTGTCCAATGTGCTGCCAGCGACCGTCAATAAGGCGATCCATGACCTCCCATCGACCGGCCAGCAGCACGACGACATTCGGGTCGGAACTGCCGGAGATCGGTCGCCCACTGCGCCGGCCACTGGGCCGACGGAGGGGACGACGTGTTGCACGGCGCGGCCATCGGGTCGGGCACCGCCGTGGGCCATGTACTCCGTGCTGCGAAGGACACCGCAGCCGAGCAGGGCGCCGTTGTCGATGTTCACGTCGTAGGCGGACTGCGGTTGGCTGGCCAGGATGGCGAATCCGAGGCGCCAGGCCACCGAGTCACCGAAGAGGAGGATCCGGACCGGCGGGCCGGTGTACTGGGCACCGACCGGCCTCGGCGCCGGCGATCGCCGCCGCCGTGGCCGGCAGGGTGGCGACGACGGTGGCCGCCACCACTCCGCAGCAGGCGGCGCCGTCGTCATGGCCCACGCCTTCCACTCGGTGAACGGATCGGAGCCGGCCGCGCCGGATGGGTTGCTCGACGAGGTAGTAGGAGGCAGTGGCCGCCAACAGGGTCACGGCGATGCGGACGACGAGGAGCGGATAGCCGACCAGATGGGTGCGGGAGCCGTCGAGGACGATGAACAGAGGGAAGTGCCAGAGATAGGTGCCGTAGGAGATCTTTCCGAGGTAGCGGAAGACAGGATTGCCGAGTGCCCGAGCGAAGGGGGCGAGTTGGGCGGTGACGATCACGAAGATGACGGCGGCCACACCCAGGGCGAAGAGGAAGAAGCCACCATCGAAGAGGAAGGCGCTCGTCCCGTCGACCTGCGTCCACACGTAGAGGCCGCCGCCCAGGCGGCGAACCCGACCACCTGGAGGAGGGCCCGCCACGGGCGGGCCGTGATCTCCCAGGCACTGATGGGAGTGGCGAGCGGGCCACGGCGCCGGTGCAGGTCGCGCCGGTGCGGGCGCGGGGCTACGTACCCCCGTCGTCCCGGCCGCAGGATGGACACGCCCGTACTGGCCCGTCACGAGCGAGGGAACCGAGGCCGGTAGCCGAGGCCGGCGTTCGGCCCACATGGCCAGGGCGACGGCCAGCGCCGCCCCGACCAGGATGTCCTGGGAGCGGGTGTCGGTGCCCTCGTAGAGGCGGGTGGCGGACGCGCCGGCGTGGAAGAGGGCGGCCATCTCGCCGGCGGAGCCGAGGGCACCGGCGACGGCGAGAACAAGAAGGGGCACGAGGCGCCGGCTCGGACGGAACCGACGGCCGAAGCGAAGTGTGAGGAGGAGGACCGGCGGCCACACGATGTAGAACTGCTCTTCGATGGCGAAGGACCACATGTGGACGAGCGGCGAAGGCTGGGCCGCCAGGTTGAAGTAGTTGCTACCCGCGAAGATGAAGTGCCAGTTGGCTACGTAGAAGAGCGTGGACAGCGAATCGAGGCGAAGACCGGGGTACTCGTCGGGACTGGCGAAGATCGTAGTGAGGACAGCCACTCCGAGCAGCATGAGCAGGAGGGCCGGGAGCAGACGTCGGGCCCGACGGGCCCAGAACTGGCCGAGGCGGATCCCCATGCGCGTCCTCCACTCCGAGAGGAGCAGCGACGTGATGAGGAAGCCGGAGAGCACGAAGAAGACGTTCACCCCCATGAACCCGCCGCCGCAGATGGGGACGCCGCCGTGGTAGAGCATCACGCCGAAGACGGCGATGGCCCGCATTCCGTCGAGGGCAGGGACGAAGCCGAAGGTGACGGGCCGTCCCCGCGGGACGGGGTTGCGAGCTTCGTGGTGGCCGGGACGCTCGCCGCATCGAGCATCGTGGTTCTCACTGTCACCGACGATCGATGCGCGACGCCCGACGACCATCGCTGCCGGACAACGGGTCGGTTCCGGCGTCGCCGGCCGACCGTGCTCGATGGCCGACCAGACGTTCCGGTCGGTGTCGTTCACGCCGAGAGGCTGTACCCGGCCGGGAGGTTGATGGTCTTCTTCTCGAGGAACAGCTCGAGCCCGTCCTCGCCGAACTCCCGGCCGATCCCAGAGGCCTTGTAGCCGCCGAAGGGTGACGAGAAGTCGATGGGGACGTTGGAGTTGACCATGTAGGTCCCCGTCCGGACCTGGCGGGCCACCTCGAGACCCCGGTCGTTGTCACTCGTGAACACCGCACCGCAGAGCCCGTAGTCCGAGTCGTTGGCGATGCGCACCGCTTCCTCGTCGCCGTCATAAGGGATGACGGACAGCACGGGACCGAAGATCTCCTCCTGGGCGATCCGCATGCCGTTGTCGACGTCGACGAAGACGGTCGGCTCGACGAACCACCCTCGCTCGATGCCGTCGGGACGGCCGCCACCGAGGGCGACCTTGGCGCCCTCCTCCTGCCCGATCCGGATGTAGCCCTCCACCCGCTCGCGCTGGCGCTCGGCCACGAGCGGTCCGACCTCGGTGGCCGGGTCGAGGGCGTCGCCCGACCCGCATGGCCCCGACCAGCTCGACCAGTCCCTCGGTCACTTCGGCATAGCGGTCACGGGGGCGCCAGGATCCGGGTGAGGGAGATGCAGGCCTCGCCGTTGTTCATGATGGCGTTGGGCAGCATCAGCGGCAGGGCCTCGGCCAGGTTGGCGTCGTCGAGCACGATGGCCGCCGACTTGCCTCCGAGCTCGAGGCTGAAGCGCTTGAGGTTGGCTCCGCAGGCTGCCCCGATCTTGCGGCCGGCCGCCGTCGAGCCAGTGAAGGACACCTTGTCGACGTCCGGGTGGTTGACCAGGTAGTCGCCCACCTCCCGGTCGGCCGGCACCACGCTGAGTACCCCGTCGGGTAGGCCGGCGTCACGGAACAACTCGGCCAGGACGTTGGCGTCGAGCGGTGTCTCCGGAGCCGGCTTGAACACGACGGTGCTGCCGGAGAGGAGCGCAGGCCCGAGCTTGGCCGCAGCCAGGAAGAGCGGGACGTTCCACGGAGTGATGGCGGCCACGACGCCGACCGGCTCCCTCGTGACGAGCACCGGCCCGAGCAGGCCGTCTCGGACGGTGTCGAACTCGTAGGTCGCGGCCAGCGCCGCGTAGTAGTCGAGGATCATGGACGGTGCGAGCACCTGGGCGAGCTGACCCCAGGACACCGGCGAGCCCATCTCGTTGGCGATCAGCTCGGCCAACCCCTGCATGTCGTTGCGGATGGCCTCCGCCACCTTGGTCAAGACGGCGGCCCTCTCGACAGGGGTCATGCGGGGCCATGGGCCCCGGTCGAAGGCCTCACGAGCCGTGCTCACCGCCCGGTCGATGTCCGCCTGTCGGGCCTCGGGCACCCGACCGACGACCTCTTCGGTGGTGGGCGAGATGACGTCGAAGGTGGAAGTCGAGGAAGGCTGCACCCATTCGTTCCCGATGAACAGCCGGTCGTAGGTCTTCATGTGGTCCTCCTCGGCGCCCCGGATCGGGGTGGTGGCGTCTTCGGCCGGCACGGCCGTATGGCAGCGTGGGCCGGCTCCGTCGGAATGGTAGCCCCGGCTGCCTGCACCACGTTTCGGGCCGGCGACCACGGTGCCGATCCGGCAGCCGGCGATACGCTGCCCTCTGACTCGTGCTCGTCATCGCGCCACCACCCGGCGTGACGACGGCCAGCGGACAGGAGCGTGCGTGCTCTCGCCTCTCGACGACTATCCGGTCCACCAGATCTCGGAGCCCATGCGTTTCGTCGGCCCGTCGGATCGCAACTTCTACGACCGCTACTACTTCAACATCCATGCTGCCGGCGAGTCCGAGCGCGAGGACCTCTTCTGTGTCATCGGCGTGGGCCAGTACCCGAACCTTTCGGTGGCTGACGCCTTCGTGTCGGTGCTCTGGGACGGTGACCACCGGGTGGTGCGGGCCTCGAAGACGCTCGGCGCCGACCGCATGGACGCCTCGGTCGGCCCGATCCGAGTGGAGGTGCAAAAAGGTCTCGAGCGAATCCGGGTCGTGCTCGAGCCCAACGAATGGGACGTCGAGCTCGACGCCGTCTATGAGGGTTTCTGCCACGCCCACCTCGAGTCCCGGCACTTCGACCGGCAGCTCTCGCGGGTGATCTTCGATTCGACCCGGTTCGCCCAGGTCGGTGGGTGGCGCGGCACCCTCCGGGTCGGCGACCGGACAATGGCGCTCACCCCCGACCGGTGGTGGGGTTCGCGCGACCGCTCCTGGGGCGTGCGACCGGTCGGTGAGCCCGAGCCGCCTGGCATCCGGGCCACCGATGCCGGCAGCGGGTTCTTCTGGATCTACGCGCCGGTGCGGTTCGAGGACCAGGCGATGATCACGATCATTCAGGAGCGCCCGTCGGGTGAGCGCATCATGCAGGACGCCCACCGGATCTCACCGATCGGCGCCGACGCCACCACCGAGTGGCTGGGTCGACCCGAGCACTCGCTGCGCTTCGTCGAGGGCAGCCGGCGGATCGCCGGTGCCACCCTTTCCTATTACGGCGCCCATGGACACAAGACGGCCGAGGTCGAGGTCGAGCCGCTGCTCGCCTTCCCGCTGCTGCTCGGGTCGGGCTATGGCCTCGAGCCGGACTGGCGCCACGGCATGTACCAGGGAGACCTCGTCGTCCAAGGGCAGCACATCCCCCCCGCCGACCCCACCTATTTCAATTGGGCCCTCACCGAGTACGCGGCCCGGTTCACCGAGGGTGACAAGGTGGGCTACGGAATGTTCGAGTGCGCCGTCATGGGTCCCCACGAGCAGTACGGGTTCGAGGGATGGGAGTAAGCCCGACCCACCTCGGGGAAATGGATCACTCGATGAGCGCCTCGTCCCGCGTCGCGAGCAGGCTGCTGCGGTTTGCGGCCAGCGGGCTCGACGAAGGCACTCTGGTGGTGATCGATCGCTTCGGCGTCCACGAGCTCGGCTCCGGTCTGCCGCGGGCCACCATGACCGTGCACGACACCGCCGCCTACGCGAACATCCTGCGGCAGGGCACCGTCGGACTGGCCGAGGCCTATGCCGACGGAGCCTGGGATGCCGACGACCTCACCACGGTGATCCGGCTCCTGTCCCGAGCCGTCCGCCCGGTGACCTCGGCCCAGGACGGCATCGGGCGACGGACCGGTTCTTCTCCGACATGGCCAGTCGCCATCGTGCACCTGACCGAGCCCGTGACCGAGCCAACATCGCCGCCCACTACGACCTTTCGAACTCGTTCTTCGAGCTCATGCTGGACGAGACCATGGCCTATTCCTGCGCCGTGTTCGACCAACCCGGCCTGTCGCTGGCCGAAGCACAGCGGCGGAAGCTCGACCGCCTGTGTCGCAAGCTCGGGCTCACCGAGGACGACCATCTTCTCGAGATCGGCACCGGTTGGGGAAGCCTGGCCGTCTTCGCCGCCGCCACCTACGGATGCCGCGTGACCACCACCACCATCTCCGAAGCCCAGTACACCTTCGCGTCCAAACGAGTGGCGGAAGCTGGCCTCTCGGAGCGCGTTCGGGTCCTCGACTACGACTACCGCGACGTGCAGGGCACGTTCGACAAGCTGGTCTCGGTCGAAATGATCGAAGCCGTCGACTGGCGGCGGCACGACACGTTCTTCGCCACCTGCGCCGAGCGCCTTCGACCCGATGGCCTCATGGCCCTCCAGGCCATCACCATCGACGACCGCAGCTTCGACCGGGCCAAGCACCGGGCTGACTTCATCCGACAGCTCATCTTCCCCGGA
Organism: uncultured Acidimicrobiaceae bacterium; assembly: GCA_963774915.1. Lineage (GTDB taxonomy): Bacteria > Actinomycetota > Acidimicrobiia > Acidimicrobiales > RAAP-2 > CAVSNH01. The sequence continues at coordinate 291,589 of CAVZGR010000003.1, forward strand.
GGGTGCATCCCGTCCATCGAGTCGATCACCCGCTCGTTGGGTCGGGCGACCCCTTTCCGCGTCGTCGACCTCGAGGACATCGGACGGCACTACCCGGAGACTCTGCGCCGGTGGCACGAGAACCTCGATCAGGACCGTCCGGCGGTGACCGCCCTCGGCCTCGACCGGCACTTCCAGCGGCTCTGGGACCTCTATCTCTGTTACTGCGAGGCCGCGTTCATGGAGCGCCACATCAGCGACGTGCAGATGGTCATGGCCATGCCCGGTTGGCAACCGCCCCTCTTGACCCGGGGGCCGGCCTGACGGCGCTCGCTCAGGGGACGGCCCGCACGGCGTCCGGCTCCCAGTAGGCGCGCAACGCGGCGATGCGCCCGTCCGGTGAGCGGCGGTAGGTATAGACGCCGTCGACCTCGACCGCCACCCCCCCGGCAAGGGTGATGCGGATCACGCCCACGTTCGCCAGCTCCTCGCCACAAAGGAACGACTGGTGGATGGTGAAGACGAGGGACTCGTTGGGCGCGATCACCGAGTCATAGAAGGCAGCGATGGCTTCCCGCCCGCGGTGACCCTTGCCCTCGGGGTCGAAGGCCGAGGGGCCGATCGGGTCCTCGACCACGGCGTCGTCGGCAAAGAGGGCGAGCCAGCCCTCGCGGTCGCCGGCCGCCACCGCGGCCATGGAGGCCTGGCCGAGGGCCCGAACATCCATCGGCGCGGTCATGGCCGCACCTTGTCGATGATGTCCTCGGCGTAGCGCCGAAGATGGGCGACCTTGTCGGCCAGCGACTCGGTGTCAGGACCGACGGCATAGGGCCATCGAAACCCGACGATGACGTCCGTCACTCCTTGGTCCTCGAGGCGGCGTACGCCGTCAACCGAATAGGCATCGGCCGAGATGACGTGGATCTCGAAGGGCCGGTCCTCGGTCCCCGCCTGCTTGCGGGCGGCGAGGAGATCCATCGAGCAGCCGGGGTAGGTCCTCGGGGTCGCCACCGCCGTGGAGCCACCCGTCGGACTGCGCCGCCCGCCGAAGGGCGGGAGCGCCATGGCCGCCGATCAGAATGGGCAGTGGCTCGGTGGGCACCGGGCTGATCTTCACAGCCGGGAGATCGTAAGCCTGGCCGTGGAACTCGAAGTAGCCGCCAGCTGACAGGCCGCGCACAATGGCGAGCGCTTCGTCCATTCGGCGGCCCCGTCCTTCCCAGGGGACGCCACAGGTCTCATAGTCGTCTGGCCATGGGCTGGAGCCGACGCCAAGAGCCAGTCGGTTGCCGGTCATCACCGCCACCGAGGTGGCTTGCTTGGCGACGATCAACGGGTGGCGCATGGGCAGCTTCAAAACGAAGGTCACGAACCGGAGCCGTTCCGTCACCGCCCCCATGGCCGGGATCAACGAAAACGGTTCGATGAAAGGCTTGTCGTCGAGGAACTCGCGGCGGTGATCGGGGGAAAAGGGGTACGGAGAATCCGAGTCACGCGGGTAGCAGAGGCTGTCCGGGACCACCATGCTCTCGTAGTTGGCCTCTTCGGCGGCCTGGGCGAGCGGCAAATAGAAGGACGGGTCGACCATCGACTCGGCATAGGAGAACCGCACGCTCAGCCCACTTCCAGCGTCGATGTCGGCGAGGTCGATGTCGCTGTCGGCGTCTTTTCCATCACGACGACGGGCTGGCGGCCGCTCCATGCGACCGCAGGCGCTCGGCCACCCAGGAGATCCCGTCGGGCTTCCCCATCTCCTCCTGCCATCCTTCGAGGACGCGCTCGACTTCGTCGCGGCTGCTGATGTTGCCGACGAGCGTCACCACCAGTCGGTCGACGGGAAGGTTCTCCACCTCGATGTCACCGAACGGAGTCCAGGAATCGGCTTCCGGCACGAGCTCGAGCATGGCGTAGAGCTCGCCGGTGTCCTCCACCCAGCTCAGCTCATAGCGATTGCCCTTGGCGTCGAACCAGTCGGTCCCGAACTCGACCTCGGGTGAGCGGCGCCGGCGTTCGTCCTGTGCGTAGAACTGCTCGATGTCCATCGGTCTCCTGTCGGGGCCTCGAGGCACCGGTGAGGCACGGTCGATCGGCCATCGACTGTCCCGGTTGGTGTCGCCGCCTCTGTCTGCGGAAGCCGGGTGCGACAGCGGCCGGCGAGGAGAGTATCGCGGTCGTCCCGAAACGGCCCGAGACGTGGCCCACCACCGCCGCCCCTGGCCCACGCTCAAATAGGCCGGACTTTTGCCGTCCAGCTCGGCCCCATGACCGGTCGACAACCGGGCGAGGTTGCCAATATGAGCTGGCGCAGGCGAAGCAAAAGGTGGGGCAGGCAGGGATCGAACCTGCGACCGAGGGATTATGAGTCCCCTGCTCTGACCACTGAGCTACTGCCCCGGCGCCGTCGGCACGGCTCCGGTTTAGTTGGTCCAGGCCACGAAGACCGGGACTCGACGGACCGGCGGCAGCCCCGGGCAAAACGACGAGGTTGGGACCGACAATCCCGTTCTCACGTTTCTGTCTGCAATTTGGGTAACAAATAGGTTACGGTTTCGCTGCTACCCAGCAACGGAAGATGACAATTCGCCGCGACGGGGTAGGCGAACCAACCGAGGAAATGGAGCGCCCATGGCGACGACCTGGTCGATTTCTCACCGCCGCAGCCCTTGTCGCCGTCGCCGCCATCACCCTGGTGGCCTGCAGCAGCAGCAGCACCAGCAGCCCGACCACGGGAGCGGTCAAGACGGGTGGCACCACTCACCATGGCCCTCGATGAGGACCTCTCCGGGTTCAACATCAACACCTCCGCAGCCGACGAGTTCGTGCTCCAGGAGATCCTGGACCTGGTTTGGCCTCAAGCCTTCATCGTCAACAGCAACCTCGTGCCGGTCCTCAACACGCAGTTGCTCAACAGCGCCACCGAGACCAGCACCAGCCCGCAGACGATCGTCTACAAGATCAACCCGAAGGCTGTCTGGCAGGACGGGACGCCCATCAACGCCGACGACTTCATCTACAACTGGCAGGCCCAAAGCGGGAACCCGGCCTGGACCGACGTCGGCGGCCAGCCCTATGACACCGCCTCGGCCACCGGCTACGACCAGATCGCTTCGGTGACCGGATCCAATCCACCCAACGGCGCCGCTTGCGATCCGGGCTCGGCCGCCGACCGCAACGCCGGGCTCTGCCCGAACGGCGACACCGTGACGGTCAAGTACTCCACCCCGTTCGCCGACTGGAAGAGCTTGTTCACCAACATCGTTCCGGCCCACATCTCGCGCACCGTGGGTTGGAACACCGGCTTCTCCGGTGCGTCCCAGACCATCTCGGGCAGCTGGTACTCGATCCAGAGCTACGCCACCAACTCCTCGGTCGTCCTCGTGCGCAACCCGAAGTACTGGAGCACCCCGGGCAAGCTCGACAAGGTCGTCTTCCAGTTCTTCTCGGACGACACCCAGGAGGTGCCGGCCCTCCAGAACAACGAGGTCCAGATCATCAACCCGTCCACGGTGAACAACTCCATCGTGCAAACGGCAGCCCAGGTTCCGGACGTCACCCGCGCCACGCTGCCCGGCCTCGAGTTCGAGCACTTGGACTTCAACCAGGCCGACCCGTACCTGGCCAAGTTGCAGGTGCGCCAAGCCATCGCCTACGGCACCAACCGCCCGGAGATCATCTCCCATACCGTGGGTGAGATCTCGTCTGGCATCCAGCCTCTTGGGAACCGGATGTTCGTGAACTCCCAGGCGCCAGTACGTGAACAACGGGCGGCAATACGACAACGGTGAACGACGCCAAGGCCGAGTCCACTGCTCTCGGGACTGGGCTTCAAGAAGGTGAACGGCTACTACGAGCCCAACTACGGACCCCAGGCCGGTTCGCCCCTCACCTTCACCATCCAATCGACCTCGGGGAACACCATCCGGGCCCAGACCGAACAGCTCTTCCAGGCCCAGATGAAGGCGATCGGCATCAAGATCAACATCCAGAACTACGACGCCAACACCTTCTTCGGGACCAACCTGCCCAACGGGACGTACCAGATCGCCGAGTTCGCCTGGGTGTCGTCGCCGTTCACCTCGGCGAACCAGGCCATCTACTGCTCGTACACCAACACGGCCAACTGCGGTGAGAACTGGATCCACTACGCCAACCCGCAGGTGGACAAGCTGATGACGTGAGGGCACGCAGGCCACCATCGACCAGACCCAGGAGGCGGCCGACTACAACGCGGCCGACAAGATCCTCTGGCAGGACATGGCCACGCTGCCCCTCTACCAGAAGCCGCAGTACTTCGCCTGGTCGAACAAGTACGCCAACATCGTCCCCAACACGTCCGAGGTCGGCGTGCCGTGGAACGGCAACCTCTGGGGCGTCAAGGCATCCTGACGCAGCCTTGACAACCGAGTGGGACGTCATCGGGGGACGGGCTTGGCCCGTCCCCCGATGTGCGCCCCGACGCAGGGACAGCGGTGCTAGACCGAGGGGCAATGGACGGGGAGAGCTGAGGGACGGCGGATGCTCGGGTACATCGTGCGCCGCATCGACGGTCAGCATCGTCGTGCTGTTCCTCGCCACCATCCTGGTGTTCATCCTGGTGGCCGAGTCCGGGCAACCCCCTGGCCATCCTCAGGGCCAACCCCCATATTCCGCGCGTCAACGATCATCGCCCGCGAGAAGCTCCTCCACCTCAACGACCCGCTGTGGCAGCGCTACTGGATCTGGTTCTCCCACGCCATCCGCGGCGATTTCGGGACCACGATCGCCGGCCTGCCCGTCGAGCCGCAGCTGGTCTCCCACCTGCTCGTGACCCTTCGCATGGTCATCCTGGCCACGCTCATCTCCATCGTGCTCGCCATCGCCGTGGGCGTCTATGCCGCCCTACGCCAGGGGCGCCTGGCCGACCACACGGCCACCATCACCAACTTCCTGTTTTTGGCCGCCCCGACCTTCGTGATCGGTCTCCTGCTCAAGGAGTTCGTGGCCATCCCCCTGGACGAGCACACCAACCGCACGATCTTCTACACGAGTGGTGACCAGAGCCCGACCCTCACCGGGTCGTTCATCCAACGGGTTCCCGACTATGCGGCCCATACCGCCCTACCCGTCATCACCCTCATCCTCGTGACCTACTCCTCGTGGGCCATCTATCAACGGGCATCGATCCTCGACACATTGAACAGCGACCACGTGCGGCTGGCCCGGTCGAAGGGTCTTTCACCCCGCCGGGTCCTCTTCCGCCACATTCTCCGTAACGCCCTCATCCCGGTCACGACGGTCATCGCCCTCGACTTCGCCGCCGTCCTCGGGGGCGCCATCATCACCGAGATCGTCTTCGGGTGGCAGGGCCTCGGCCAGTGGTACCTGCAGCGGGGTCACCACCCTCGACACCAACATCACCCTGGCCTACCTGCTCGTCACGGCCACGTTCGTGATCCTGTTCAACCTTCTGGCCGACGTCATCTACGCCTATCTCGACCCGAGGATCCGTTATGACTGAGATCCCCGGCCTCTCACCCGGCGAGGAACGACTCCGGCCGATCGGCACCGCCGAAGCCGGTATGCACACGCTCCCGAGCGTCGGGCCGGCCGACCCGCATTCCGCACCCGATTCATCCGGCTTGGCCGGGGAGAGCCGGGGCCAGTTCGCCACGGTCGCCTGGCGGTTCATCCGCAGCCCCATGGCCATCACCGGCCTTGCCATCTTCGCTGTCCTGGCCATCAGCAGCCTGCTGGTCGGAGCCTTCTGGCACTACAGCTACACGGCCATCACCAACACCTTGAACGCCCCGCCGTCGTGGTCGCACCCGATGGGCACCACCGCCATCGGTGGCGACCTCTTCGCCCAGGTCATGCACGGGACGTTGCAGGACATCGAGATCGCCCTCACGGTGGCCGTGGTGGCCACCAGCCTCGGGACCCTCATCGGCGCCGTCGCTGGCTTCTACCGCGGCAAGACGGACACCCTCCTCATGCGGTTCGTCGACCTCATCCTGGTCATCCCGGTGCTCGCCATCCTCATCGTGCTGGCCAACAAGGTGTCCAAGGAGTCGAGCGACTGGTTCTAGCTGGCCCTCATCATCGGCCTCGTCTCATGGACGTACGTGGCCCGGCTGGTGCGGGCCGACTTCCTCTCGCTGCGCGAACGCGATTTCGTCGAAGCGAGCCGGGCGCTCGGGGCCACCAACCGACGCATCATCGTCCGCCACATGCTGCCCAACGCCTTCGGGCCCGATCATCGTCAACGCCACCATCACCGTGGCCCTGAGCATCGTGCTCGAGTCAACCCTTTCCTTCCTCGGGCTCGGCATCCAGCCGCCCAACGTCTCGCTCGGGCTCCTCGTGGACCAGGGTCAGGACTCGGCGACGACCGAATGGTGGCTCTTCGTCTTCCCCGTGATCTTCCTCGTCATCCTCATCCTCTCGATCTTCTTCGTGGGCGACGGACTGCGGGAAGCGCTCGACCCGAGAAAGAGCCGGGTACGTGCCTGAGCCGGACCGCAGTTCCGGCGAGACGCTCTCCGTCGAGGATCTCACCGTCACCTTCAAGACGGGCACCGGCGAGGTGCTACGCCGTGCGAGGCATCAGCTTCTCCCTCGCCCCCCACGAGGTGCTCGGCATCGTGGGCGAGTCCGGGTCGGGGAAATCGGTGACGGCCATGGCCACCATGGGCCTCCTCCCAAGCAACGCCGTCGTCACCGGCTCGGTCCGTTACGAGGGGCGCTCGATCCTCGGCCTCAACGAGAAGGAGCTCGCCTCCGTGCGGGGCGATCCCAGATCGCCATGATCTTCCAGGACCCGATGACCTCCCTCAACCCCGTCTACACGGTGGGTTGGCAGATCGCCGAAGCCGTCCGCGCCCACCAGGACGTCTCGAAGGAGGAGGCCACCGAACGAGGCAGTGCCCTGCTCCGACGGTGGGTATCCCCAACGCCGAGGCCCGGGTGTCCGACTACCCCCACGAGTTCTCCGGCGGGATGCGCCAGCGAGTGGTCATCGCCATCGCCATGGCCAACGATCCGACCGTCATCTTGGCCGACGAGCCGACCACCGCACTCGACGTGACCGTCCAGGCCCAGGTGCTGAGCTCACTGCGCACCGCCCTCGAGCAGACCGGCGCCGCCCTCCTGCTCATCACCCACGACCTCGGCGTCATCGCCGGCTTCGCCGACCGTGTGCTCGTCATGTACGCCGGACGGCCCGTCGAGGTGGGCACGGCCGAGGACATCTTCTACCGGCCGGCCATGCCGTACACCCACGGGCTGCTCGGCTCGCTCCCCCGGCTCGACCGCGACGACCGCGAGCGGTTGCGGCAGATCCCCGGGGCGCCACCGTCGATGACGACCGAGCCCGTCGGCTGCCCCTTCGCTCCCCGGTGTCCTCTTCGGGCCGACATCTGCGAAACCGAGGAGCCGCCCCTTCGCCCGGTGGGTCCGTCCGGAAACGGAGCCGGCGAGGCCGTCAGTGCCGGCTCTGGCCACTTCGCCGCCTGTCATTTCGCCGATCAGGTGATGGCCATGCCCGTGGCCTCGATGTTCCCGGCCACTTCGCTCGACCAGGAAGAGGTGGCGTCGTGAGCCTGCCGCCTCCCGCCAGCGGCCCGGTCATGACCCAGGGCGGCGGGCCCGGCCCGGCGGCCCGGCCTGACGGTCGAGGAACCGGCCCCGGCCCGGGCGCCGACGATGCTCTGCTCCAGGTGACCGACCTGGTCAAGCACTACCCGAAGCGTGGCGGCTCGTTCATCCGGCGACAGGTCGGCGTCATCCACGCCGTCTGTGGGGTCAGCTTCAACATCAAGAAAGGCGAGACCTTGGGTCTCGTCGGCGAATCCGGCTGCGGGAAGACGACCACAGGTCGGGCCGTGCTGCAGCTCGTCGCCCCGACGTCAGGATCGGTGCGTTTCGACGGCCGCGAGATCGTCGGCTTACCCAACCGCGAGACCCGGCTCATGCGCCGGGACATGCAAGTCGTCTTCCAGGACCCATTCTCTTCCCTCGACCCCCGCATGCCGGTCGGCGAGTCGATCGCCGAGCCGCTCCATATCCACGGCATGTGGGACCGCCAGACCGGCCGGCAGAAGATAGCGGAGGTGCTCAGCCTGGTCGGCCTCGAGCCGCGTCATGCCGGTCGCTTCCCCAACGAGTTCTCCGGGGGCCAGCGCCAGCGCATCGGCATCGCCCGTGCACTCGTCCTCGAGCCCAAGTTGCTCGTCCTCGACGAGCCCGTTTCCGCCCTCGACGTCTCCATCCAGGCCGGTGTGGTCAATCTGCTCGACGACCTCCAGCAGCGACTCGGCGTCGCCTACCTGTTCATCGCCCACGACCTGTCCGTGGTCCGCCACATCTCCGACCGCGTGGCCGTCATGTACCTCGGTCGCATCGTCGAGATCGGCGACCGCGACTCCGTCTACCACCGTCCCGAGCACCCCTACACCCAGGCGCTGCTGTCGGCCGTGCCCATCCCCGATCCGCGCAAGGAGCGGAGTCGAAAGCCCATCGTCCTCGAGGGCGACGTCCCGAGTCCCGAGAACCCGCCGAGCGGCTGCCGGTTCCGCACCCGGTGCTGGAAGGCACAAGAGATCTGCGCTCAGGAGACTCCCGCCCTCATCGACCGAGGCGGCGGGCACCCGGTTGCCTGTCACTTCGCCGAGCCGGCTCAGGTGGTCTGAGCCGCCGGACCCCCGCGGCGGATGGCGCCCCCTCGGCCCGTACGCTTCAGCGATGGCCACGACCAGGAGCGCCGGACGCGTCCACGGACCAGGGCGGGCCACCCTGGCCGGAACCACCATCCAACTGTTGGCGGGCGCAGCCCTGCTCGGAGCGGCCGCCTTGGCCGGTCTGGTCTTCGTCCACCGGCCCTGGCCCAACCGGCTCGACGTCTGGGGCGATGGTGCGCTCCCGGCATCACCGAGCGCCCGGTGGGCCCAGGACCTCGCACATCTCGGATCCCTCTCCGCGCTGGTCGTCGGAGTGGCGGCCGTCTTCGTCATCGGCATCTGGCGTGACTGGGTGCGGGCCTTTGCCTGCGCCGCCGCGCCCCTGGCCGCCGTGCTCGTCGTCCAAGATGTGGCCAAGCCCCTCGTCGGGAGACACCTCGGACTCGCCGGACCCACCTCCTACCCGTCGGGGACGGTGGCAGCCGTGGCCGCCCTCGCCGTTGCCGCAACCTTGGTCGTCCCGGCACTTCTGCGTCCGCTCTTGGCCGCGGTGGGCATGGTCGCCGTCGTGGGCGTCGCCGCCGCCGTCGTGGTCCTGCGCTGGCACTATCCGACCGACGCGCTCGGCGGGATGGCCGTCGGAGCAGGGGCGGTGCTCCTCGTCGACGCCCTCGCCCATCTGCCCTGGGCGTTGGCCAAGGGAGTGAGGAACGTCGGCGTTGGCCGACCGACGACGGAGCCGACGACGGAGCCGCGGCGTCGGCCCGTTCCCGCCTGAGCGGCGAAAGCGGGACCTCACCTGACGCTCTCGGTGTGAGACTCGAGCTCACGGCCTCGGGCGACAGGCCCAGAATTGAAACCTCGAAACTGCGGCTCACGAGCTGACTAGCGTTCAAGCTCTGGTCTGAGGATCAGGGTAGTCGTGTGGTCGCAGTCGACAGCATGGTCGCGATCGGTGGCTACCGGGACATACGGAGTGGAGGGGACCGACGATGCGCAAGGGGCTGTTCTCACTTTTGGTTCTGGGTTCCGTCGTGGCCGCAGCCGAACTCTGTGCACTGCCCGCGGGAGCAGCATCGTCCGTCCCGGTCTACACGTGGGGACAAGGCATCTCTGATTCACCGACGCAAGTCACCGGACTACCCGCGGACATCACGGACGTCCAAGCCGCCAACTGGGGCGGGCTCGCCATCGATTCGGGTGGGAACGTGTGGCAGTGGACAGCAACCAAGGACCCTGCGGCGAGCGAGGTTGTAGGGCCGCAGAATGTGGTGTCGATCGGCGAGGGAAACGGAGCCCCAAATGCGTGGGGTGCCGCGGTCACTTCGAATGGCGTGTTGTGGACGTGGGGTTATGACGGCAAGGGGCAGCTGTGCAACGGAAAACATACGAACGATGATCTGGCTCCTGCACCGGTCACCGGTCTTTCGGACGTCACCGAGGTCTCAGGCGGTCAAGAGCACCTGACAATCCTGGCCGGCGGCAGTGTGTGGAGTTGCGGCACGAATGACGACGGCCAGCTCGGGAACGGAACGACCACGAATTCGGACGTTCCAGTGAAGGTCGGCTCCCTCTCCAACGTCACTGCCATCAGCGCAGGAAACCTCTATTCGATCGCATTGGAGTCGTCGGGCGCGGTTTGGTCATGGGGGGAGAACAACCTGGGTCAGCTTGGGAACGGCCAGACCGAGTCATATTCGGACCTACCCGTCGAAGTACTGCTCCCATCGGCCGCCAACGAGATCTATGCGGGTGGAGGAACGACGAAGGACGGGCAGTCCCTCGCATTGCTTGCAAACGGTCAGGTCTGGGCCTGGGGATCCGACTCATATGGACAGCTGGGAAATGGCAAGACCTCAGCCAACCCGTCGTATACGCCTATCGAGTCAACCGCCCTCGAGGGCACGAGCTGGAGCTACGTCGCCACCGGGGGAACAACAAGCTACGGGCTCGACGCAACCGGCAAGTTGTGGGCGTGGGGGAACGACAAGTCGGGAGACCTCGGTAATGGTCAATCCTCCGGAGATGCATTGACCCCTGTGTTGGTGATCAGCGGTAGCACTCAGATCAGTGCGGTGGCGAACACCGTGGTCGCTCTCGGATAGGCAGGCGGCCCCTGCTCCCCGGTAAACGCTCGTCGTAGAAAGCCTCAATACGATCACCTGGGACGACGAGGCAGAAAGCTCCGGGGGTGAGACTCGAACTCACAACCTAGCGGTTAACAGCCGCTTGCTCTGCCGATTGAGCTACCCCGGAAGGCGGCGCCAGCGGGCGACATGAGCAGTGGCCAGCCCCGAGCGCGAGCGACGACCTTAGCCGGTCGGAGGCGGTCAGAACCAGGGTGCATCGGCGGCCGACAGTGGCACAATGGCACTCCATGAAGCTCCGCATCAGCGTCACCGTGGGTGCCTTCGCCGTTGGGTATGCGGTGGGCACGGCAACCGGTCGGCGCCAGGCTCGACAGCTGGCGCACCTAGCTGGCCGAGCGGGCCGATCCGCCCCAGTGGCCGGGACCGCCAACTTCGTCGGGGACAAAGCCACCGCCGCCGGCCGCCTCACCCTCGAGTGGATGAAGGACATGGCCGGCACCGCCCTCGGCTGGCGCAACGGCGACGAGGCGGCCGATGCCATCGTGATCGACCTGGCCGAGGAGCTGGCCCATGCCATCAACAGCCGCAGGTACTCCCCCGCTGAGAGTGCCTCCTGGCCGGGCGGTGCGGGCGGTCGCGGCGAGAACCTGACCAACGCGGCCGGGAGCTAGGCGTCCGGTCCCGCCGAGACCTGGCTCAATCCTCGTCGAGGTAGTCACGGAGCAGCTGGGCGGACTCCGGCCGTCGCAGCTTGGCCAACGTCTTGGCCTCGATCTGGCGGATCCGCTCGCGGGTCACCCCAAAGGTTGAGCCGACCTCTTCGAGCGTACGGATCTTGCCGTCTTCGAGCCCGAAGCGAAGGCGGACCACGTCCTGCTCGCGTGGGCGAGAGGTGTCGCAGCGCCTCGTGGACGGCGTCGTCGAGCATCATCCGGGCCGCGGCGTCATCGGGGACGACGGCCTCGCGGTCCTCGATGAGGTCAGAAAGGCTGAAGTCCTCTTCGTCGCCCATCGGCTGCTCGAGCGAGACGGTGTCCTGGTTGATGCGCTGGATCTCGCGCACCCGCTCGATGGTGAAGTCGACCCGCCCGGCGACCTCCTCGGCGCTCGGTTCGCGTCCGAGCTCCTGAACCAATTGGCGTTGAGCCCACACGACCTTGTTGATGGTCTCGACCATGTGAACGGGGATCCGGATGGTGCGGGCTTGGTCGGCGATGGCCCGCGTGATGGCCTGTCGGATCCACCAGGTGGCGTACGTCGAGAATTTGAAGCCCTTGGTGTGGTCGAACTTCTCGACGGCCCGCATGAGCCCGAGGTTGCCTTCCTGAATGAGGTCGAGGAAGGCGAGGCCCCGGTTCCGATACCGCTTGGCGATCGAGACGACCAGGCGGAGGTTGGCCTCGATGAGCGCCTCTTTGGCCTGCTGGCCGCGCCGCACGAGCATCTGGTCGCGGGTACGGCTGCGGCTGTTGACCGCACCGTCGTTCTCGGCGGCGGTGATGCGGGCCGAGGCTTCGTTGCCGGCCAGGATCCGCTCGGCCAATTCGACTTCGAGCGCGGCGTCGAGGAGCTTGACCTTGCCGATCTCCTTCAGGTACATGTGCACCGGGTCGGCACTCGATCCCGAGAACCCCTCGTCTCCCGAGCCTTCCGCCGTCGCCCGGCGGCTGCCCAGCTTCTGGCGGGTGGGGGCTCGGCGCGGCGCGGAGGACCGGCATCAGAGACGGACGTGACCCGTGGTGACGGCGCGGATGAGCCCACTGGGATGACGTCGGGCTCATCGCTCTCGCTCCCGAGCCGGCCCGCGCCGCTCTCGCCGTCAACGATGGGCTCGGCCACGGGCGTCGCCGCCGGCACCACAGTTGTTTCCGCGACGACCTCGTTCTCGAAGGCCACACCGGCGGAACGAATTCGCTCGATGATCTCCGAGATGACCTCGGCCCTGAGCTCGACAGAGCGCAACGCGTCGACCACGTCGTGCTGGGTCAAGCGAGCCGCGGCTGCGTCCTTCGAGAAGCAACGCGTCGAGCTGCTCAGGTGGCACTTCGGCGAGCGGCCCCACCGATGCAATGCCCTCTGGCCCGTCGTGGCTCGACCCCAGCTCGTGGGCCGACGCATCGGTGCCACCGTCGTCACCGACGTCGTCGCTGGAGGAATCGATGGCGACGCCGTCCTCGCCTGTTCCGTCGAGCGCTCGTGGCGGAGACTGCTGACCGATGATCACGCTGGCTGTCCCTCACCGATCGTCTCTGATCGCACCACCAGCCAGGCTACCAACCTCTCCGTCGCTTCGGCCGAGGTATCTGGCCCGTCGAGCGCGTGCGATCCAGGCCGTGACGTCTGCCGCCTCCTCGAGCGCAGCCGGGTGCGAACGGGCTTCGGTGGTGAGCACGGTCAGCTCGCGCCGGGCTGCGTCGCGCACCAGCTGCTTCAGGACGTCGTCGGCCGGCCAACGCGGCTCCTCGACGGTGAGTCGGACGAGCAGCTCGGCGACGTCCGGCCGACGCGCCGTCGATGGCCTCGCGCAAGGTGTCGGCTGCGGCCAGGGCGACGAAGGCGGCCCGCTGCCGCTCGTCGACGAACAGCGACGGCCTCGAGGCGACCGTCGATCTCCTCCGGTCGGTGAATGGCGAGCCGTAGGGCCTCGAGGCCTGGGCGAAATTCGCGGTCAATGGCCCGGCGCGGCGGCCGGCCGCTCGCATGGCTCGTCCCGTTCGCCGCGGCACCGGACGGGCTGCCGTTCCGCCGCTCGTCGGTGGTCGCGCCCCGGTGGATCGCGAACGTGAAGATCTCCGCCGCGGCGTCACCGTCGCGGGACCGCGGGGTAGTTCGGCGAGGCGCGCCCGTAGCCGCTCGGGTTCGAGATGGCAGCGTTCGGCGAGGGTCATGACGTACTGGTCGCGCACGAGGTCGTCGGGGTGCTCGGCCACGATCTCGAGACCCCGTGCCGCCGCCTTGGCCCGTCCCTCGGCGGTCGACAAGTCGGCGGCAGCGAGCAGCGAGTCCACCCGGAACCGCAGGTAGGGCTTCGCCCCCTCGACGGCTGCCCGCAGAGCGGCCGGGGTCCTCCTTGGCCAGCTCGGCCGGGTCGCATCCCGGGGGCAGGTCGGCCACGGCCACGTCGATCTCGTAGCGGCGCTCCCACTCGTAGAAGCGGGTGGCGGCCGACTGACCGGCGGCGTCGGCGTCGAAAGCCAGCACCACTCGGCGGGCGAAATTGCGCAGCAGGTGGACGTGCTCCTCACCGAGCGCGGTACCGCAGGTGGCCACGGCCCGCTCGACGCCGGCCTCGAAGAATCCGATCACGTCGGTGTAGCCCTCGCACACCACGACCTCGCCGGTGGCCACCACATCGTGCTTGGCCCAGTTGAGGGCGTAGAGGGTCCGCCGCTTTGAGTAGACGGCCGTCTCGGCCGAGTTCTTGTACTTGGCCGGGTCGGCGCTGCCTGGCAGCACCCGCCCGCCGAGCGCGACCGGGTGACCCGAAGGGTCGCAGATAGGGAACAGGATGCGGCCCCGGAAGGCGTCCTGCAGCCGGCCGCGCCGGTTGACGAAGCCGAGACCGGTCGAGGTGGCCAGCTCCTGCTCGAGTCCGAGCCCCACGCACAGGGCATCCCAGTCGTCGGGGGCCCATCCCGAGACGGAACTGGCGGACCACCTCGCCGTCGTAGCCCCGGCTGCGCAGGTAGTCCCGGGCCGATCCGGCGTCGGCGCCGGTGAGCAGCCGATCGTGGTACCACTCGGTGGCGCTGCTCGATGGCGTCGAGCAAGTCGGCGACGCCGCGCACTGTCGCGTCCGCCGGCCGCATCCTCGTGCAGGGTGATCCCGGTCCGGTCGGCGAGCCGGCGCACGGCCTCCACGAAGTCGAGGTGCTCGGTCTCGCGCACGAAGGTGATGGCGTCGCCGCTCTTCTGGCAGCCGAAGCAGTAGTAGAAGCCCTCCTCGGCGTTCACGCTGAAGGAAGGGGTCTTTTCGGTGTGGAACGGGCAGAGGCCAACCCACCTCTGACCCTGGCGCTTCAGGGCGGCGTGCTCACCGATGAGGGCCACGATGTCGGTCGCGGCCCGGACCTGGGCAACGTCCTCGTCGGGTATTCCCATGGGACCCGACGGTACCGTCCCGCCGCGCCGACGGCTCCATTGGGCTCAGTACCCCTAGGTGGCCGGCTCAGCGCCTCTCGTCGGTGGCCCCGGCCAGCACCGCCTGGGCGGCGGCCAGGCGGGCGATCGGCACCCGGAAGGGCGAGCAGCTCACGTAGTCGAGGCCGGCCTGAGCGAAGACAGCGATCGACTCGGGGTCGCCGCCGTGCTCGCCGCAGACACCGATCTTGAGAGAGGGACGGGTGGCCCGGCCTCGCTCGACCCCGACCCGGACGAGCTCGCCCACACCGTCGGCGTCGATCGTCTCGAACGGGTTGCGCTTGAGCAGGCCGGCTTCGAGGTAGGCCGACATCATGCGGCCCTCGACGTCGTCACGGCTGAACCCGAAGGTCATCTGGGTGAGGTCGTTCGTCCCGAAGGAGAAGAAGTCGGCCTCCTCGGCGATCTCGCCGGCCACCGAGCGCGGCACGCGGCGTCTCGATCATGGTGCCGATGAGCACCTCGACGCTGCCGGGACGGACTGTCTTCCCCTTGGTCGCGCGGGGCGCGGACGCCGGGGCCTTGCGAGCCCGACCGGCCGCCGCCTCGGCCTCCTCGACCGCCGCCTCCACCCACGAGCGGGCGAGCGCCAGCTCCTCGCGGTTGACGGTGAGCGGGATCATGATCTCGACCACCGGATGGCCGCCGACCTCGACTCGCTGCAGCGCCGCCTCCATGAGGGCCCGCACCTGCATGGCGTAGAGGCCGGGCTTGATGACCCCGAGGCGCACGCCGCGGGTGCCGAGCATCGGATTGAACTCGTGCCACGAGCGGGCGGCGGCGTAGAGGCGCTGCTCCTCGGCGGTGAGCCCGGTGGTCGCTTCCTTGACGGCCAGCTCCTCGATGTCGGGGAGGAACTCGTGGAGGGGAGGGTCGAGCAGCCGGACGGTCACGGGCAGGCCGTCCATGGCCTCGAGGATGGACTCGAAGTCCTCGCGTTGGGCGACGCGCAGCTCCTCGAGTGCGGCCTCCTCCTCCTCGGGCGACGACGCCAGGATCATCCGCCGCACGATGGGTAAGCGGTCCTCGGCCAGGAACATGTGCTCGGTGCGGCACAACCCGATCCCCTCGGCCCCGTAGCTCCGGGCGTTGGCCGCGTCGGGGCCGGTGTCGGCGTTGGCCCGCACACCGAGCCGGCCGGCCCGGATCTCGTCGGCCCAACCGAGCACCGTCTCGAACTCGGGCGGCCGTTCGCCCTCGGTGAGGGCCACCTGGCCGAGGACAACCGTCCCGGTGGTCCCGTCCACCGAGATCCAGTCCCCCTCCTTCACCAACGTGTCGCCCACCGCGAAGGACCGCTCGGCGATCCGGAGCGCCTCGGCACCGACGACCGCCGGCTTGCCCCAGCCGCGGGCCACCACCGCGGCATGGCTCACGAGCCCGCCGCGCGCGGTCAGGATGCCCTCGGCGGCCAGCATCCCGTGCACGTCCTCGGGGGACGTCTCCGAGCGCACGAGCACCACTCGCTCGCCCCGCTCGGCCGCCGCCTCGGCGTCGTCAGCCGTCAGGTAGACGCGGCCCACCGCCGCCCCCGGCGAGGCGCCGAGTCCCCTCGACGAGGACTGGTGACCCGTCGAGGCGAACTGCGGGTGCAGCACCTGCTCGAGGTGCTCGCCGGTGACCCGCTGCACGGCTTCCTTTTTGGTCAGGCGGATGGCCCGCTCGCCCACCATGTCGACGGCCATGCGCAGGGCGGCGCGGCCGGTGCGCTTGCCCACCCGGGTCTGGAGCATCCAGAGCTTTCCCTGCTCGATGGTGAACTCGGTGTCGCACATGTCGCGGTAGTGCGCCTCGAGGCGGGCGAAGATGTCGAGCAGCTCCCGGTGGATCGTCGGGAATCGGTCACGCAGGGCCGAGAGGGGCTCGGTGTTGCGGATGCCGGCCACCACGTCCTCGCCCTGGGCGTTGACCAGGAAGTCGCCGTACTCGCCAGGGGCGCCGGTGGCCGGGTCCCTGGTGAACCCGACTCCGGTCCCCGAGTTGTCGTCGCGGTTGCCGAACACCATGGCCTGAACGTTCACCGCGGTGCCGAGGTCGTGGGGGATGCGTTCCCGCGTGCGATAGGCGACGGCCCGGGGCCCGTTCCACGAGGCGAACACCGCCTCGATGGCACCGCGCAGCTGCTCGTCCGGGTCTTGGGGGAAGGGCCGGCCGGTGGCGCGCTGGCAGATCTGCTGGTAGGCAGTCGACCAGGTAGCGCAACAGCTCGATGGGCACCTCGGCGTCGGACGACGTACCGGCGAGCTCCTTGGCCGCGTCGAGCAGCGTGTCGAACTCCTCGCCGGGGATGCCGAGCACGATGCGCCCGTACATCGCGACGAAACGCCGGTAGGAGTCGTAGGCGAAGCGCTCGTCATCGGTCTGCTTGGCCAGCCCCTCGACCGAATCGTCGTTGAGGCCGAGGTTGAGGACGGTGTCCATCATCCCCGGCATGGAGAACTTGGCCCCGGAGCGCACCGAGACGAGCAGCGGGTCGGTCGGATCGCCGATGCGCTTGCCCATCGTCCGCTCGAGCCGGCGTCTCGCCTTGGCCACCTCGTCGCTCAGGCCGTCGGGCCAACCGCCCTCCATATAGGCGCGGCATGCGGTGGTGGCGATGGTGAAGCCGGGCGGGACCGGCAGTCCGAGCACGGAGGTCATCTCGGCCAGGTTGGCGCCCTTGCCCCCGAGTAGGTCCTTCATCTCCATCGGCGGCTTGCGATGGTTGTGGGCGAAGTCGAAGACAAAGGGCATCGGAAGCTCTCCTGGGGCCGGAACGGGTGACCGCCGCCGCGCGGGGTCGCCTGCCAGGGTCAGCCTACCGGCCGCGTCGCTCTCTCCCCGGGCCGGATGTCAGCCCGCAGCTGGCGTGCCGGCCGCGTCGAGACGCCGGCGGATCTCTCCCGGAACCTCGTCGACCGGCAGGCGAACCTGCTCGGTCGAGTCGCGGTCGCGCACGGTCACCGAGCCGTCTTCCAGCGAGTCGAAGTCGATGGTCACGCACCACGGCGTCCCGATCTCGTCCTGGCGCCGGTAGCGGCGACCGATGGACTGGGTCAGGTCGTAGTCGCACATGAAATGCGGCTGGAGCGAGCCGAGCACCTGCCGAGAGAGTCCTTCGAGGGTTTCCTTCTTGGAGAGCGGCAGCACGGCCACCTGGTAGGGAGCGAGGCGCGGGTGGACGTGGAGGACCGTGCGGGCTTCGCCGGCGATCTCGTCCTCGTCGTAGGCGGCGAGGAGGAAGGCCATCATGGTCCGCGTGGCCCCGGCCGCCGGCTCGATCACATAGGGCACATAGCGCTCACCGGTCGCCTGGTCGAAGTACTCGAGCCGCTCCCCCGACGCTTCGGCATGCACCTTGAGGTCGTAGTCGGTGCGGTTGGCGATCCCTTCGAGCTCGTCCCACCCCCAGGGAAACCGGAACTCGACGTCGGCCGTGGCCGTCGAGTAGTGGGAGAGCTCGTCCTTGTCGTGGTGACGCAGGCGCAGCTGGTCCTCGGGGATGCCGAGAGCGAGGTACCAACGGAACCGCTCCTCGCACCAGTACTCGAACCAACGGTCGGCGTCGGTTGGGGGGACGAAGTACTCCATTTCCATCTGCTCGAACTCGCGGGTACGGAAGACGAAGTTCTGCGGGGTGATCTCGTTGCGGAATGACTTGCCCACCTGGGCGATGCCGAAGGGCGGCCTCTTGCGGGTGGTCTGGAGGACATTTGCGAAGTTCGTGAACATCCCCTGAGCCGTCTCCGGACGAAGGTAGGCGACCGCCCCCTCGTCCTCGACGGGGCCGGCATGGGTTTTGAACATGAGGTTGAACGCCCGCGCCTCGGTGAACTCGGTGGACCCGCAGTTGGGGCAGACGCCCTCGATCTTGTCCTCGCGCCAGCGCTGGTGACAGCTACGGCAGTCGACCAGCGGGTCGGTGAAGTTGCGCAGGTGCCCGGAGGCCTCCCAGACCGCCGGTGGCGACAAGATGGCGGCGTCGAGCCCGACGATGTCGTCCCGGCGCTGGACCATGGACTCCCACCACATGTTCTTGACGTTGCGGAGCATGTTGACCCCGACCGGCCCGTAGTCGTAGGTCGAGCGAAAGCCCCCGTAGATCTCGGCCGATTGGAAGACGAACCCGCGCCGCTTGCACAGCCCGATGACTTTCTCGAGCCGGTCGTCCCCAGGCCCGCTCTCGGCGGTCGTCATCGAATCGGCGGCGCGTCAGTGTCCGTCATCGTGGGCCACACCGCCCACTGCAGCCGCGAGGTCGCTCGAGGACAGCGGGTCGCGCAGGAGCGAGAGAGGAAGGGCGACCGGTTCGGACATCCCGGGCATGGTACCGGGTGGACCAGTGACTCCAACGCTGCGCAGCCGGGCGGTGACAGCGTTGGCCAGGAGACGGCCGCGCACGGTGAGGACTACCCGCCCATCACGCCGCTCGACAAGACCCTCGAGCGCGTCGTCGACGTCGTCAACCTCGAGGGCATCGGCCGGTACCCCCACCGGCGTGCGAAGGGAAAGGGCCAGAGCCTCCATGCGACGGGTTTCGGCGTCGAGATGCTCACCGGCGGCCATCGGGCTTCGGCCGGCCTGCACCAGCTCGATATAACGGTCCGGGGTGCGCACGTTCCACCAGCGGTGCCCCCGACGGTGGGAGTGCGCCGCCGACCCAAAGCCTCGATAGTCGCCCTGCTGCCAATAGAGGCGGTTGTGGGCGCAGCCGTGGCCGGGACGAGCCCAGTTCGAGATCTCCTCCCACTCATAGCCCGCATCGGCCAGAACCCGGTCGGTTCGCTCGTAACGAGCCGCCTGCACGTCGTCGTCCGGGCGGCGGCGAGGATCGGTCGAGAGTGGTGTCCCGGGCTCGACGGTCAGGGCGTAGACGCTGAGGTGGGGCGGCGGGCTCGGGAGCGAGAGCACGGCCGTGAGGGTCGCGTCCCAGTCGGCGTCGGACTCGGCGGCGGCGCCGAAGATGAGGTCGAGGTTCCAGCTGGCGAAGCCGGCGGCGGCGACGGCGCCAGCGGCATCGAGCACTTGTGCCGTGCCATGCCGGCGGCCGAGGTCGGCGAGGACATGGGGGACGAGTGACTGTGCCCCGAGCGAGATCCTGGTGACCCCGGCGGCGAGATAGTCGGCGAGGCGCCGTTCGTCGATGTCCTCAGGGTTGCATTCGACCGTGACTTCGGCGGTTGGACGGCTCGGAATGGCCTCGAGGAGGTCGGCCAGGAGGTCGGGCGCCAGACGCGAGGGCGTGCCACCACCGACGAAGACGGAAGAGGCCGGTTCCATCCCTTCCTCGTCGACGGCTCGCTCCACCTCCCGTCGACAAGCGGCGACGTAGGCCTCCATGAGATGGTCGCGGTCCGTATACGTGGCAAAGGCGCAATAGTCGCAGCGGAGCCGGCAAAACGGCACGTGCACGTAGACGCCGAGGGCATCGCTCATGGGCTCAGATTGAGGCTGGGCTGGGCTGGCCCCGCCCTCTGGGTGGTCCCGGACGGAGCCTTTTTCGTTCGCTATTGGCATTTGCAATTTTTTGAGAGGCGAATTTGTCAGTCTAACCTGACGATCGTCAGCCTAAGCTGACAAATTTGGCTTTTCCAAAAAAAACTTTGCGGCCGAGCGGAGCCGCGCCAGCGGTCGGCTCCACGAGGCTTCACGTCACCTGACCCGAGTGGACGGATCGAAGACGGCGGTCGAGGTGGGCCTCCATGGCCTCGGTGGCCAGGGAGGAGACCTCGTCAGTGGCCGGGCTCCGCGGCTCGTCCAGGACGCCGGCCAGGTCGCCCCCGAGTGTCCGCCGCAAGAGGGTGAGCCCGTCCAGCAGACAGCGGGCGGCCGCGTCGGCACTGTCGGCACAGCACCCCCCCCTCGATCGGGTCGAAGGCCACCAGGCTCCCGATGGCTTCCTCCCCACAGGAGACGCACGACGAGAGGTGGGGTTCCGTCCCCTCGAGGGCCAGCACCTTGAGGAAGAAGGCGGGCGCCACCATGGGCGAGTTGCGGATGGCCAGCGCGGCCACGGCACCCACCACCATCTCGTAGAGGCGTGGGTTGGCATGGCGCTCCTGGCCGACCTGGTCGACGACTTCGAGCATCGAGAGAGCCACGGTCACCCGGTCGAGGTCCTCGCGCACGACCCGGTTGGCATCAATGACCTCGACCTGGTTGACGATGTCGAGATCGCTGCGGCCCTGCCAGCCCAGCAGTGCGACGTGGCTGAGAGGCTCGAGGCGAGAGCCAAACTTGGACCGAGTCCGCCGAACCCCCTTGGCCACCGCCCGGACCTTGCCGTGCCGCTCGGTCATCAATGTCACGATGCGATCCGCCTCGCCCAGACGGATGGTGCGTAGGACCATCCCTCGGTCCCGGAAGAGGGTCACGCCCGGTCCCCGGGGACGTCCGGGCTCGCCGCAGCTCCCGGGCTCACCTGACTCACCGGACTCACCGGACTCACCGGACCTGCGGGGCCTGCCGAGGTTTCCGCACCGGTGGCCACCGGCTCCTCTGTGGTGTCGGGCAGTGGACCGTTCGGGCCACTCGAGGAGAGCGGTGCCTGCCCGGATCCGACGGGCCGACCGGGAGTACGGCCGTAGGTGCGTCCCCCGCCGAGCAGGTTGTTGGCCCCGATGAGACCGCCCAAGATCAGGGGGACGACGACCAACGGGAGGACCGAGGAGTAGCCGGCGATCAGCATGAGGACCACGCCGGCGTAGGCGACGAGGCCGAGGACGACACCCGTCATCACCCACATCCCGCCCTCGTCGGAACATGCCGGTGGCACAAGCGTCGCAGCAGTCTCGCCCCGACGGGTGCTCCGATGAGCCCCTCGGCCGGCGGCCATCAGCTCACCCCGCCGTAGCGGCGCTGCCGGCTCTGGAAGTCGCGGACGGCGGCGAAGAGGTGACCGCGCCGAAAGTCGGGCCACAGGACGTCGTCGAAAACCAGCTCGCTGTAGGCCAGTTGCCAGAGCAGGAAGTTGGAGATGCGGTGTTCGCCCGAGGTGCGGATCACGAGGTCGGGGTCGGGCTGGTCCGGGTAGTAGAGGCGCGATCGGATGGCGCGCTCGTCGATACGACGTCCCTCGACGCCGTCCGCCACCAGTTGCCGTACGGCATCCACGATCTCGGCCCGGCCGCCGTAATTGAAGGCCATGGTGAGGGTGCACCGGCGGTTGTGCTCGGTCAGGGAGACCGACTCGTCCATCCGACGCACCACCCTCCGGGGGACTCGCCGGTCACGCCGGCCGGCAAAGCGGATGCGCACACCTTTCTCGTTGAGCTCATCACGGCGGCGCATGAGCAGACCTTCGTTGAATCCCATGAGGAAGCGGACCTCGTCGGTCGGTCGCCGCCAATTCTCGGTCGAGAAGGCGAACATGGTGAGCCACGGGACGCCGAGCTCGAGTGCGCCCTCCACAGCGTCGAGAAGTGCGGCCTCACCGGCGCTGTGGCCCTCGGTGCGCGGTAGCCCTCGCCGGGCCGCCCAACGACCGTTTCCATCCATGACGCAGGCGATGTGGGTGGGCACCGGGCCGCCGCGGACGTCGGCCGCCATCAGCTCGGCCACGTCCGACCGTTGGCCGTCGATCGTGCCCATGTCCTGCGGGTCCACGTTGCGAACCTATCCCGGCCGCTCACCAGGCCGTGACCGGGAGCCAGTTGGCAGAAGGCCCGGCACAAGAGGATGGTGCCCGGGTGGGGATCATTGAGCGCCGGCGGCCGGCACGGTAGACCCTTCCCATGTCTGCGCCCTCGGCCCTGGCCATCTTCGCGGCCGGGTTGATCGCCGGGGGCATCAACGTCATCGTGGGATCCGGGTCGCTCGTGACCTTTCCCACGCTGCTGGCCCTGGGCTACCCGCCGGTGCTGGCCAACGTCTCCAACACCGTTGGTCTCGTCCCCGGCAGCATGAGCGCAGTGGTGGCCTACCGCCGCGAGCTGGTCGGGCAAGAGCATCGACTGTTGCGGTTGGCGCCGGCTTCGCTGGTTGGCGGGCTTGCCGGCGGAGCGCTGCTCCTCGCCCTCCCCCACCAAGCGTTCAAGTCAGCGGTGCCAGTCCTCGTCCTGGCCGCCGCGCTGCTCATGGCCGCCCAACCAGCCCTGAGCCGACGGCTCGAACGACGCGGCGCTCGTCCCACCCATCCCACGGCGCCGCTCCTCGTCGGCATCTTCGTGACCGGCATCTATGGCGGCTACTTCGGCGCGGCGCAAGGCGTGATCCTCATCGCCCTCCTGGCCACCTTCGTCGACGACGACCTCCAGCGGCTCAACGGGACAAAGAACGCGCTGGCGCTCATCGCCAACCTGGTGTCGGGCCTGCTCTTCATCGCCTTCACCCACATCGCTTGGGCCGTGTCCGGCCTCATCGCCGCCGGCTCGATCATCGGTGGCCAAGTGGGCGGCCGGCTACGGTCGGCGGCTCCCGGCGCCCGTTCTCCGCTGGATCGTGGTGGCCGCGGGCCTGGGGGTGGCGGTCGCCCTCGCCGTCGAATGGCACTGACAAGTCAGGCGCCGACACCCGGCCCGAGTCGAACAGCGGAGCGGAGCCGAGCGGAGCCGAGGCAGCCGGGTTGCCCCTGAGGCAGGCATACCGACGCACGGGGGACGTAGCCGGGCGCCGGTAGGGTCGACCTCGTGCCCGATCCGGTGACCTCGACGCTGCGGGCGGTCACCGGCGCTCTTCCCGGAGGCGGCGAGGAGCGCGAAGGCCAAGAGGCCATGGCCGAAGCCGTGGCTACCGCCATAGCCGAAGGTCGCCATCTGGTGGTCCAGGCCGGGACCGGCATCGGGAAGTCACTGGCCTATCTCGTGCCTGCCGCGTTGGGTGGCGGCCCGACCGTCGTGGCCACCGCCACCAAGGCGCTCCAGGACCAGCTGGCCGACAAGGACCTTCCGGCAGTGGCGGCGGCCACCGACGTCGACCTCACCTTCGCTGTGCTGAAAGGCCGCAGCAATTACCTCTGCCGGCAACGACTCACCGAGATGGGCGGCGGCACCCAGCTGGACCTGGTCGAAGCGGCGCCCGACCCGCCCGACAAGGACGATCGGCTGCGACCGGCCCGCGACGCCCCGGCCACCCCGGGCACCCTCGGGGAGCAAGTGCGACGCCTCGTGGCCTGGTCCGAGGTCACCACCTCCGGCGACCGAGCCGAGCTCGACTTCGAGCCCCACTACCGCGCCTGGGCGGCCGTCTCCACGAGCGCCCACGAATGTCCGGGGGCCTTTCGGTGCCCCTCGGGGCACGAGTGTTTCGCCGAGGACGCACGCCACCGGGCGGCCGAATCCGATGTCATCGTGGTCAACACCCATCTCTACGGCGCCCACTTGGCCAGCGGGGGCACCGTCCTGCCACCCCACCGAGTCGTGGTGTTCGACGAGGCGCATGCCGTCGAGGACGTTTTGACCGACGGCCTGGGCGTCGAGATCGGCCCCGGCCGGTTCCGGGCCCTGGCCGCCGGCGCCCGGGCGCTCCTCGACGACAGTCCGGCGGCCAAGGACACCGCCGACGCCGTGGCCGAGACGGCCGACGCCCTCGAAACCGTCCTCGCCCCGTTGGTCGGTCACCGGCTTGTGACAGCGACGACCACTGATTCCGAAGGCGACGCCGCCCGAGCCCCGGGAAACCGTGGGGGTGAGGGCGGCCCAGCGCGACCTCGATGGCGTTCTCGCCATGGCGGCCGGCCGTGTGGGCCACCTGTCCGACCGACTGCGAGGCGGGTCGGTGAGGCGACGGCGACGGCGACGACCCGACGATCCGGTCCCGGCGCGACCGACTGCTGCTGGCCGCCGGGCACCTCTCCGACGACCTGGCTCGTTTTACGGCGCCTTCCGACGACGAGGTCGCCTGGGTCGACTCTGACGCCAGATCACCGGTGCTGCGGCTCTCGCCCATCGACATCGGCCCCCAGCTGGCCGAGCAGCTCTGGCCTCAAGTCACCGGCATCCTGACCTCGGCCACCGTGCCCTTGGGCCTCGACCGCCGCCTGGGTTTGCCGGCCGGGGCCACGGACGTCCTCGACGTGGGCAGCCCCTTCGACTATCGGGACCAGGCGATGCTGTACGTGGCCCGCGACCTTCCCGACCGCCGTCGACCGGAGGCCGAGGCGGCTATCCACGAGGAGCTGGTCGCCCTCATCGACGCCGCCGGGGGGCGCACCCTCGCCCTGTTCACGAGCTGGCGGGCCATGCGTGCCGCCGTCGAGGTCCTGCGGGCCCGCATCGAGTACCCGATCTACGCGCAGAGCGATCTGCCGAAGCCGGCGCTCATCGATGCGTTCGCCGGGGAGGAGGGCGCCTGCCTGTTCGCCACCCTCGGTTTCTGGCAGGGCGTGGACGTTCCCGGTCCGACCCTTACTCTCGTGACCATCGACCGGATCCCGTTCCCGCGCCCCGACGACCCGGTCCTCGAGGCTCGGCGGGAACGGGCCGGCGCCGGCGCCTTCGGCCTCGTCGACCTACCCCGAGCAGCCACCTTGCTCGCCCAAGGGGCGGGTCGGCTCATCCGCTCGAGCCGCGACCGGGGTGTCGTGGCCGTGCTCGACAGCCGGCTGGCCACCGCCCGCTACCGCGGTGACCTGCTGGCTCGTGTGCCACCCATGCGGCGTTCGGTCGACCGCGCCGAGGTGGAGGCATTCCTTCGCTCCTTGCGGATCCCGAGCACCCCGGAGGGCACCCCGGAGGACACCCGAGGGCACCTCGCAGGGCACCCCGGAGGGCACCCCGGCGAGCGCCCAAGAGATTGGCGGGCTCAGGGCAGCCGGCGAGCCCGCCACACGTCGGCGATAAAGGGGACCTCGGCCTTCTGCTCGGCCTGGATCCCCACGACCTCGGCCAGGAAGCTACGGGTCTCGGCGAAGAGGTCCGCCCGCTCGTCATCGGCGAGCGTGAGGACCCAGCTCGACGTGCCGAGCAGGCCGATGAGCTCGTCGGCATCGAGCGCTACCCGCCAACGGAACACCTCGTGCTCGGGTGGCTCGAAGGGGACGCCAGCGGGGATCTCGAGGGAAGGCTCGGGGCGCAGGACCTCGTCCATCATCCGACGGCTCAGCCCGGTCGGCGACGAGGCAGCTTCGTCGACGCGGCGTGCCGGTCGCTGACGCCGACTGTGCACGGCCTTCGCCTTGTTGACGGCGCTGGCCCTCCGGTCGGCACCGGTCCACATCACCCCAAGCACACCGCCGGGCACGAGCACCCGGGCCACCTCTGACAACGTGGCGACGGGATCCATCCAGTGCCACGACGTCGCCGCCAGCACAGCGTCGACCGACGCGTCGGGCAAGGGAATGGACTCGCCCCGGCCGTCGATGGCACGGGCGTCGGGCACCTCGCGCTCGAGCACCGCCCGCATGCGCGCATCGGGATCGATGGCCACTACCTCGTCGGCCCGGTCGACGAGCAGCTGGGTCAGCCGTCCGGTACCCGCTCCGAGGTCGACGACCCGGCCGCATCGATCGGGAAGCAGCCAGTCGATCCCCGGCAACGGCGGAGTCGGTCGATACCGCTCATAGTCGGAGGCCACCGCCCCGAAGCTCCGCGAGCGTTCCGCCTTGACCTCGGCAGGCAACTGAGAGAGAGGAACATCGGAGGCGACCGCTTGGCGTTCGCCCACCGGGCGAGACTACCTGGACGATCTCCGAACCCGCCGCTACTCCCACAGCCGGCAGCAGGCGGACCACAGTCTGTCGCTCGTCTCAGAGTCCAAGTCGGTCCAGGGCATCCTCTCGCTGCTGCCACCGCTTCTCCACGCGGACGAACAGCTCGAGGTAGGCGCCCTCGGGCAGCTGGTGGCGCACGGCCGTGCCCACCTCCTTGAGGCGCTGGCCGCCCTTGCCGATCACAATGCCTTTCTGCGAGTCGCGCTCGACGACGATCTCGCAGCGCACCCGCGGCCATTCCCACTCGGTCACCCGGCAGGCGATGCTGTGCGGGCAGCTCGTCCTCGACGTGTCGAAGCAGCTCCTCGCGCACCAAGTCGGCGACCCACGACGCCTCGGAGAGCTCGCGCACCATTCCCGGCGGGTAGTACTCCGGCCCCTCGGGCAGCCGCTCGACAATGGCCTCCACCAACGGTGGCACTCCCTCACCACTCAGTGCGGACACGGGGAAGTACTCGACCGCCAATCGCTCATCCGTCCCGGCCGCCGTCTCCAGCCCATCGATCACCTCGGCCGCTTCGGCCAGACGACTGAGGACTTGGTCGCGGCGTGCCCGGTCGACCTTGTTGACCACCACCATGAGCGCCGGCGGTGGGACGTCGGGCTCGCCCGCTCGTGCCAATGCCAACGTCGACTCGGTGCGCCCACGCAACACCGAAAGCGATCGCTCGAGCACGATGCGGTCACCGGGTCCTACCGCGGCGGTGGCGTCGACGACGGCGACGACCACGTCGACGTCATCGAGCGAGCCCGACGCGGCATCGTTCATGCGACCGCCGAGAGCCGTCTTGGGCTTGTGAACGCCCGGGGTGTCGATGAGCACCAACTGGGCATCGGGAAGATGCACCACGCCGCGCAGAGTGGTGCGAGTGGTGTTGGGCTGCGTCGAGACGACGGTCACCTTCTCCCCCACCATGGTGTTCACGAGCGTGGACTTGCCGACATTGGGTCGGCCCGTGATCGTGACGAATCCGGAGCGAAAGGCGGTCACGCCGGAGGAGCCGTTCCTGGTTCGGAGTTGACGGCGATGCGGACCCGCTCGATGCGACGGCCGTTGACCCGGTCGGCCACCAGGCGCAGGCCGTCCACCGTGACCGCCTCGCCGGCGGCCGGAACGTGCCCGAGCAGGTCGAACACGAGGCCGCCGACCGTGTCCCAGGGACCTTCGGGAAGACGGCCGTCGATCATCTCGTTGACCTCGTCGACCGGTAGGCGGGCGCTCACGGACAGCTCGCCGCTTTCGAGGCGCTCGAAGGGCTTCTCCTCGACGTCGAACTCGTCCACGATCTCGCCGACCAGTTCCTCGATGAGGTCCTCGAGCGTCACGAGCCCAGCCGTACCGCCGAACTCGTCGACCACCACGGCCAGATGGAAGGTCTGCTGCTGCATCTCGCGCATCATGTCCGCCACCCGCTTGGTCTCGGGCACGAAGTGCGCCTCGCGTGTGTGGTCGCCCACCCGATCGGCCCCTCGGCCTGCTCGCTCCAGCTTGATCATGTCCTTCATGATGGCCACGCCGAGCACATCGTCGACCTGCTGCCCGGTCACCGGTAGCCGGCTGTAACCGACTTCGAGCGACCGCTTGAGCGTGGTCCCGACCGTCTCGTCGGCGCCGACGGTGACCATGTCGGGTCGAGGCACCATCACCTCGCGAACGATGGTGTCACCGAACCCGATGATCGAGTGGATGAGGGCTCGCTCGTTGCCCTCGATCACATCCTCCTCGTGCGCCACGTCGGCGAGGGCGAGCAGCTCTGCCTCACTGACCGGTGGCTCGTCGGGACCCGGGCTCCCGATCAACAGGTTGGCCAGACCGATGAGGCCTCGCGACAGCATCTTGATGGGCCAGAAGGCGACGAGAGCGGACACGAGCGGCGCGCTGAACAACGCGGCACGCTCGGGGTGCCGGACGGCCCAGTTCTTCGGCACGGCCTCGCCCAGCACGAAGATGACCACGATCTCGAAGACGACGGCAACGGCGACGCCCCATGCCCCGAACCACTGAGCGGCCAGAATCCCGACCAGAGTGGCCACCAACAGTTGGCAGACGAGCACGACGAGCAGGACCGGGTTGAGGAAGCCCTGTGGGTTCTCGGCCAGCCGAACGAGGATGCGTGAGCCGCGCCGACCATCGTCGGCCAGTCCGAGCGCCTTCGCCCGGCTCATTCGCACGAGGCTGGTCTCGGCCAAGGCGAGGACGGCGGAGGCCACGAGCAGGACGACGACCACGACAATGGCCACGATGTCGACCGCCCGGAAGGTGCCGGTGGCGAGGAGTAAGACCGGCCTCATGGGCCGTGACGGTAGAACCGGTCGAGCAACTGCTGCTCCCGGCGCTCCATGCGCTCGGCATCGGCCTCGGCGTCGTGTTCCATCCCGAGCAGGTGGAGGATCCCGTGCACGACGAGGAGGGCGATCTCGTCGTCGAAGGTCACCCCGTTCTCGACCGCGTTGCGAGCAGCCACGACCGGACAGACGACCACGTCGCCGAGCAACACGGGCCGGTCGGTCTCGGTCTCATTGGAGGCCGGCCCCTTCCCCCCCTCGTCGGGCGAGCGACCACTGCGTTCGGCCTCGTCCTCGATGGGGAAGGCAAGCACGTCGGTTGGCCCCTCCTTGTCGAGGAACCGCTCATTGAGTGCGGCGATGGTCGTCTCGTCGACGAAGAGGAGCGACACCTCGACGTCGTCGGTGACGCCCTCGGCCTCGAGCACCGACCGGGCCAAGCGCGAGTAGCGGTCGACGGCCACGGGGTGGTCGGCCTGCTCGTCGGCGGCGAAGACGTCCAGGGTCACGAAGGGGAGACCCGGCTCACGACACGCGGTCGGGCCCGCGCCGCTCCTCGGGGGCGGTCCGCTCGTAGGCGGCCACGATGTCCGCCACGATCCGGTGTCGGACGACGTCACGCTGGCCGAGGCGCACGAAGGCGAGGTCGGGTACCCCGCCCAGCACCTCCTCGAGGCCGACCAGGCCGGAGCGTCCGCCGGGGACGTCGATCTGGGTGACGTCGCCGGTGATCACCGCCTTCGAGCCGAACCCGATGCGGGTGAGGAACATCTTCATCTGCTCGGGCGTCGTGTTCTGCGCCTCGTCGAGAATGATGAAGCTGTTGTTGAGCGTGCGTCCCCGCATGAAGGCGAGCGGCGCCACCTCGATGGTGCCGCGGTCGAGGAGGCGCTGGGCGCCCTCGAGGTCCAAGATGTCGTGCAGCGCGTCGTAGAGCGGACGCAGGTAGGGGTCGACCTTGGCCATCAGGTCGCCGGGTAGGAACCCGAGCCGCTCGCCGGCCTCGACCGCCGGACGAGTGAGAATGATGCGGCTGACCTGCCGGGCCTGGAGGGCCTGAAGAGAGAGGGCCACGGCCAGGTACGACTTTCCGGTCCCGGCCGGCCCGATGCCGAAGGTCACGATGTTGTTGGCGATGGCGTCGGTGTAGAGCTTCTGCCCGGTGGACTTGGGCCGGACGGTGCGGCCCCGCGAGGCCTTCAGCACCTCGGCGGTCAGCACCTCGGAGGGACGGAGGTCGTCGTGCATCATGTCGATGGTTCGGTTGACCTGCACGGCGTCGAGTCCCTGGCCCGACTCGAGAAGGAGGATGAGCTCCTCGAACAGCGCGGCCACCTGCTCGGCGCCGTCCCCCTCGATGGAGATCTCGTTGCCCCGCACGCTGATGCGGACATCGTCGAAGGCCTTCTCCACCAGACGCAGCAACTCGTCCCGCTGGCCCAAGAGGCCGGCCATGAGATGGTTGCCGGGGACGAGGATCTTGACCTGAGTGCCTGCCACGTGTGTTCTGGGTCGACCCTACCAGCGCGCCCCGAGCGCTGATCTGACCTCCCGAGGCGCCGTCAACCGGGCGGCCACTCGAAGGGACGACCGCCGAGCAGGTGCAAGTGCAGGTGGGGCACCGAGTTGAGCGCGTCGGGACCGACGTTGAAGACCAGCCGGTAGCCGCGGTCGGGCGTGCCGATCCCCTCCGACGTCGCCACCTCGCGGGCGGCCACGATCATGGCGGCCAGGATGTCGCCGTCCTCAGCCGTCACCGTGGCGGCGTTGTCGATGTGGCGCTTCGGCACCACGAGGACGTGGGTGGGGGCCTGAGGGTTGATGTCCCGAAAGGCGAGGGTTTGCTCGTCGTCGCGCACGACGTCAGCCGGCACCTCACCGGCCACGATGCGGCAGAACAGGCAGTCGGACATCGTGGATCACCGTACCCGCGGCACCACCGCCGTCGTCCACCGTGTTTCTGCCCGGGACGCCGAAAGCGCCCGGGCCGCGCCTCAGGCGTGGACGGCCGAGATACCGTTGCTCGGGACGACCCGGACTGCCCCTTTCACCTCCGGGTAGAGGTGCTCGAGGCTTCCCGGAGCGATGCGGCTCGCCTGGATGAAGCCGTCGACATCGGTCTCCTGGATGCGGATGACTCGCCCGAACTTGTACGCCACGAGGTCGCCCTCGTCGATGAATCGGTACAAGCTGCGCAGGGTCACTCCCAGGCGCTCGGCTGCTTCTTTGGTGCTCAGCCAGTGAATCGGCTCTGTCATTGTCTCACCCCTGATCGCCGACACGGTTTCACACATTCACGAGCAGGCCGAGCTCGTCGAGACGGGCACCCATGCTGTCGGGCGTGACCCCGAACAGACAGGCGATGGCGCGTACGTCCTCGGCGCGAATGGTGATCATCTTTCCGTTGAAGTCCTGCCGGTGGACCTGGATCATCGACAGGAAGCGTCGGAGCAGGTCCCGCTCGGGCCCGCTCACGGCATGGAGCTTGGTGAGGTCGATGGCCACCTTGCCCGTGCCGTTGCTGGCCCGCAGTGCTCGACGGGCGCTCGA
This sequence comes from uncultured Acidimicrobiaceae bacterium, assembly GCA_963774915.1. Classification (GTDB taxonomy): domain Bacteria; phylum Actinomycetota; class Acidimicrobiia; order Acidimicrobiales; family RAAP-2; genus CAVSNH01. Next base: position 322,914 of record CAVZGR010000003.1, read on the forward strand.
GGACCCGTTCTCGTCGGCGCCAGCCGCGGGTGATCCCCACCGGTTGGCCGATCCGTCGTCGGGCGGAAGCAACTGGTCGACAGGCACGTCGTAGAGCTTGGCCAGACGTTGCAACCGCGGCACCGAGATGGCCCGCTCGCCTCGCTCGTAGGCGCCCAGCACCGACGCCTTGAATTCCTGCTCGGACATGGCCTCGACCGCCTGCAGCGACAGACGCATCTGCTTGCGCATGGCCCGGAGCCGAGACCCCACCGCCCGCGGCATAGAGGATCCGAGCTGCCTCTTCCTGCTCGTCGTCTTCTTCGACGAGGGTCAGGCCCTTTTCAGTCACCGTCATTTTCCCCTCCGACGCTCGTTCTCGTCGCCCTCGAGCTTCGGGTAGGCCGCTCAGCGGCGGCCAAACAACCTCGTCCGTCCGCCGTCGGACGAGGACATAAAGGTCCTCTCACGGCCTGCCTCCTGCCCCTTGTTCTCTCTGAGTAGTTTTCCTCACGGAGCGTGGTTACGCAAGGGGGTCCACCAACCGGGCCCTCAGACCGCACAGGAAAGCACCCGCCACGACGGCTGCCGTCTCGGCTCGGAGCACGGTCGGGCCGAGGCCGACCGAGCGAGGGAAGGGGGCCATCTCGGCCTCCTCCCACCCCCCTTCAGGGCCGACGACGATGGCCGGGGGGTCGAGGGAGGGGGGCGCACCCACCGGGGCGAGCCAGCGCCACCGGCCCGAACCGGGGTGCGAGCTCGTCGAGGTCGACCGGGCCGCCCACCTCGGGCAGCCACAGCCGGCGGGACTGGGCCGCCGCCTCGCGGGCCACACGGCGCAGGCGCTCGGCGGCCCGCCCGGCACGGTCTCCCTCCCAGCGCACGACGGTGCGGGCGGCGCGCACGAGGACGATCTGGTCCACCCCGAGCTCGGTGAGCTTCTGGACGACCCACTCCGGACGATCGCCCTTGACCGGTGCGAAGGCAACCATCAGGCTCGGAGCTGGTCGGGGCTGGTGCTCGATGGGACCGTCGACCTCGAGCGCGGCGCTGCGGCGGCGGTGTGATCGATTGTCCACCGCGGGTTCGGGCACCAGCCGGCATGCGACCCACGATCCGGCGCCGTCAGCGGCCACCACCCGCTCGCCAGAGCCAAGGCGGCGCACGTCGAGCAAGTGGTGGAGATCGGGGGAGTCGATCCGCGGCTCGCTCAGGTCGTCGACGAAGACCATCGCCGCAGCACTGACGAGGCGCGAGTCGGGCTCGGATGGCGGCCCGGAGGCGCCCACGTCAGCTCAGTGCCGACCGCAGCTTCGAGAAGATGCCCTCGCCGGCCGGGGCCTGGCCGAGCTGCTCGCCCCGGGCCTCGGCCAAGGACTGGAGCAGCTCCCGCTGGCCGTCGTCGAGGTCGGTCGGGGTGTCGACCTGCACGTGCACGAAGAGATCGCCACGACCCCGTCCGCGTAGGCGGGAGACACCGAGCCCCTTCAGGTGAACGACGGACCCGGTCGGCGTACCCGGGGCGATGGCGAGGTCGCGCTGGTCGTCGAGGGTCTCGAATCCGACACTGCCCCCCAGGGCAGCCATGGTCATGGGCACGTGCACGGCGGCGTGCAGGTCGTCACCGTCGCGCTCGAAGACCGGGTCGGGCTCGACCATGACGTGAACGAAGAGGGCGCCGTTGGGCCCACCCCGGAAGCCGGCTGGGCCGTGACCGGCCAGTCGCAGGGTCGAGCCGTCGTCGACGCCGGCCGGCACCTCCACGTTGAGCGTGCGGCTCTCGCGGTGGCGTCCCTCACCCCGGCAGTCAGCACACGGGTGCTCGATGAACTCCCCCGTCCCGGCGCAGCGGTTGCACGGGACGGCCGTGATCATCTGGCCGAGGATCGACTGGCGCACCCGGCGCAGCTCACCGGCGCCCCCACATTCGGGGCACCGGGTGGGCACGGTGTCGGGCTGCGCACCCGTCCCTTCACAGGTATCGCAGTGGACGGGGGTGTTGACCTCGACGTCGCGTTGGGTGCCGAAGACGGCCTCGCGGAAGGAGAGGCGTAGGGAGAGCTCGGCGTCTGGACCCGGGGCCGGCCCACCCCGACGTCCCCGGCCCGCCGTCTGGGCGCCCATCCCTCCGAAGAAGGCCTCGAACAGGTCGCCGAGGCCACCGGCGAAGGGGTCTCCGGCCATCCCACCGGCGGCCGGCCCGAACACGGCCTCGGGCCCGTAACGGTCGTAGCTGGCCCGGCGCTCGGGGTCACGCAGGACCTCGTAGGCCAGGCTGATCTCCTTGAAGTGCTCGGAGGCCTCGACGTCGTCGGGGTTGGTGTCGGGATGGAACTGGCGGGCTTTCTCGCGATAGGCGCGCTTCAGCTGTTCATCGGAGGCATCGCGCCGCACGCCGAGGACTTCGTAGAGATCGGTGTTCATCGGTTCGTCTCACTCAGCCGTTGGCCGAGCCGGGTACCGACCACCCGGGCGGCAGCCAGCGCCTGCGGATAGTTCATCCGGGTCGGGCCGAGCAGGCCGATGGTCCCGGTCTCCATGCCATCGACCTCGACGGGCATGACGATGATGGCGCACGAGGCCAGCGGCTCGACGCCGTGCTCGGCGCCGATGGCCACCGACAGGCCGGTGTCGAGGATGTCCCGGAGGAGCGTCACCACCACGAGCTGCTGCTCGAGGATGGTGAGCACCGACCGCACGGTGTCGACGGCATCGAAGGCTTCGGCCATCCGCGACGAGCCCCCGACGAAGAGCTGCTCGGACTGACCGTGGCGCCGCAAGGTGCGCAGCGCGCCGAAACCGGCCTTGACGACGGCGTCGGTCCGCCGGTCACCGGTCCCGGGCAGCGGCCGCTCCCACCTGGGCCAGCGAATTCCCGAGGACGTGGGCACAGAGGTGCTGGGCGGCCGCCGCCAAGAGGGCGTCGTCGGTTTCCTCGGGCAGCTCGATGGTCTGCTTCTGCACGGCCCCGTCGGCCAGTACCACGACCAACAGCGCCAGATGGGGGCCGAGGCCCACGAGCTGCACGGACCGGATGGCTGCCGATTCGTGGGACGGTCCCACCACCATGGCCGTGCAATCGGTGAGGTCGGCGAGCAGCGTGGACGTCTTCTCCAGCATCTGCTCGATCTCGCCGTGGGCGTGATCGAAGAACCGGCGGACCGTCTGGCGCTCCCCCGGGTCGAGGGACCCGGGCCCACCGAGATGGTCGACGAAGAAGCGGTAGCCCTTGTCGGTGGGGATCCGCCCGGCACTCGTGTGGGGCTGGATGAGGTAGCCCTCTCGCTCGAGGGCGGCCATGTCCGAGCGCACCGTGGCCGACGAGACGTTCACGCCGGCAGCATCGACGACATGTTGGGAGCCGACCGGCTGCGAGGAACCGATGTACTCGGTGACGACGGCATTCAGAATGGCCGCCTTCCGCGAGTCCAGCTCGGCGGCGGTCTGGAGCGACTCGTTCGGTCGCTTGTGGTCGGTCGTTGCCATGGTCGCTTCGAGATCCCCGTCGAGCCGGAGCCCGATGAGGGCAGCTCCCACTCCGGGCCTATCGCGGCGCTAGCACTCCACTCTAGTGAGTGCTGGCCCGACCGCGGCGGCTCGATGGGCCGTTCGGCGGTCAAAAGGGTCCCCCGTGACCACTCGAAGCAGCAGGTCCAAGCCCTGGGCTGCCAGGGGCGGCCCTGCCTCAGACGGCGGCGACGAACATCCGCTCGCAGATAGCCGGCCCGAGGGCGACGGTGGCGTCGCCGACCGCAAGGGTCAGAGTCCCGTCCGGCGCACGCGCCTGGATCACCGCCGTCGTGCCCGGGGTCAGCCCGTGGTCGCCCAGGTAGGACAACGAGGCGCTGTCGTGCTCCACGCTCTCGGTCACCCGCTCGAGGCGGATGTGATCGCCAGGCTGGGCCTCGGCCAGGCTCCGTTGGGCCCGCCCGGCCCGTGCAACACCGTCCATCCTCTCGGCTCCGGGGATCGGGTTGCCGTGGGGACAGGTCGTGGGGTTACCCAACAGGACGACGAGACGGGCCTCGACATCGTCCGAGATCACGTGCTCCCAGCGTCCGGCCTCCACGTGGGCCTTGTCCCAGTCGAGGCCGATGATGTCAACGAGCAGTCGCTCGGCCAACCGGTGCTTTCGCACCACTCCACGGGCCACCGCCGCACCTGCCGGCGTCATGCTGATCTGACGAGCGCTGCGCTCGATGAGCGCATCCGACTCCAGTCGATCGAGCATCTCCGATACCGACGGGGCGGCCTTGCCCAGTCGCTCGGCCAGTCGAGCTTGGATGACCGGGATGCCTTCCTCCTCGAGGGCGAAGATGGTCTCGAGGTACTCCTCGACCGGCGGATGGAAGCGGTCAAGCACGACGCCGATCCTACGGCAACGGCCTCAAGGCCGCCGGCCGAGCGTGCCGGCCCACGATTCGTCGATCGGAGAGTGCGGTGAGGCGGAGGCAACGGATGAAGGGCCCGGCAGTACCGTGGGTCGGTGATCGGTTCGCCTGAATCCGCCGACGGAGGGCCGCCGGATGCGAGCCTCATCGGCGCCGGAGGTCCCCGCTCGGACGAGTCGGACAGTCGGGCACTGAGCATGCGGAGGATCGACAACCCGGTCGGCCAGCGGACGAAGCTAGCCGACACATGCGGAGCGGACGCCATCGAGCAGGACGCGGAGCTCGCCGGTGGGGAGGGGCCCCGACCCGCTTGCGTTTCAACCGGTGGATGAAGCGCTCCACCACCGGGGCCGTCCTGACCGGCGTCACCATCGGCCTGCAGCAAGCACTCGAGAAGGCGCGACCAACGACCGGCCTTCGTCATCGAGGCGCCGGGCGAGCCGGAGGACGACCAGCCGCTGGTGCGCTTGCAGTTCGATCCCGACAACCCGTCGAAGACGGTGGCCGTCGTGCGGGCCGATGCCGGTCACGACCGTGCACCTTCGCCGCACACCGGCGTGGAAGAGCACGTCGACGCCGATGCCGACGAGCCCGAGGACACTGAGCCCGACCGCTGAGCCGATCGCCACGACCAAGCGGGCTCGGTCAGGACGGGCTCGGCTCGACCCTTCGGCGACGGGCGAGGATGCGTCCGCCCACCGATGGGCCACGGCGTCGACCACGAGGACCACCGCCACACCGAGGATGCTGCCGCCCAGGCGAGTCGGTCGGGAAGTGCCAACGTAGGGCCACCACCGCGATCGTCATCCAGAACGCGTAGCTCGCCGCCAGCACCGCCGTCACCCATTTCCAGCGAGGCGGCACGGCCAGGATGGCGGCGGTGGCCAATGCCGCGGCGCCGGTCGTCGACCCGGACGGATAGGTGAGCGAGCCTCCGAGGGTCCGCCCGACCAGTGGCTTGATGACCTCCTGTGCGAGCACGACGGCCAGGGGAGGGCCGACGAGGCAGGCGATGGCTCGTCGCCAGGTCGCGGCGAAGGCTCACCGCAGCCACGATCACGGCACCGATCACCACCACCCATGGGTAGCGGAACCAGGTCACGTCGACGTAGCCGGCGGCGTGGCTGCCGGGGACGATGTCCTGCAGCCAGCGGTCGAGGGCGCCGGCGACCGGACCGATGGGCACGAGCAACCCCTCGAGCAGCGACCGCGGCCAGGCCGAGCAATCCGAAGGCGAGCTCCACTCGCCAGCTGCTGGTCGCGGGTCGGTTCGTCGCGCCCGTCCCCGCCGGCGGCGGGTGCCCGTATCGGCCGCACCGCGGGGACCGATCCGTCGCCGCCACCCGAGGTGTGCACTGTGACCACGCTACCGATGGCTGCACGAACTTCCGTGCCGCCGCGCCGGAGCCACGGCCCCGTCGCGAGCCGGCAGTAGGGTGACCCATCCATCCGTTGCGCCCCGTCAACCGGCGGTCAACCCGCCGTGTCCCGATGTCGCCCGGACCGGAACCCAGGCGAAGGTGGACGCGGCCCGCCGGTAGGGCGTCGTCGTCGGCACCGGCGGGGGCATGCACGGTGAGCGTCCGACTGGGCCTCTTCACATTGGCGAGCGGCGCACCGATGGGCCAGCAGGTCTACGAGCGCGAGATCATCAACCGGGCACCATCCGACCTCGGCCCCGGATGGGACGTCGATCACGTCGTGGTCACCTCGATGCGATCGGGGCTCCGTGCTGGTCGACGGGTTCCGGGGCGGCTCCTCGGGAACGCGCCGGCGTCCCTGCGGCGTGTCGTCGGCCGTTCGCTCTACCGCGGGCACGACCTGGTGCACCGCTTCGACCTTCGGCTCCCACCGGCCCCGCACATCGAGTTCCTCACCGTTCACGACGTCGTCCCCTGGCGTTTCGACGACGAGGGGACCCCTCCCGCCGACTCAGCCCAGAGCGCCCGCCGGGCCGTGGCCGTGGTCTGCCCCTCCCAGTTCGCCGCCGACGAGGTCGCCGCCGTGCTGGGCGTCGAACGGCGTGGTGGTGATCTACAACGGAGTGGACCAGCGCTTCTTCTCGCCCACTCCCCTCTCCGACCATCGCCTAGCCGAGCTCGGCGTCCGTCGACCGTTCGTCCTTCACGCCGGGGGGTGCTACCCGGCGCAAGAACCTCGAAGGGTTGGCCTCGGCGTGGCCCATCGTGCGCACCGCCCGTCCCGAGACGATGCTCGTCCTCATGGGACCACCGGATGAGCGTCGGGATCGCCTCTTTGCCCCTCTGCCCGACACCGTACGCGTGGGCCGACTGGACGATGAGATGGCACTCGGCCTCCTCGGGGCTGCCTCCGTGGCCGTGGTTCCCTCGCTCTACGAAGGGTTCGGGCTCCCCGCCCTCGAGGGAATGGCGGCAGGCGTCCCCGTCGTGGCCGCCCGGCGAGCCGCGCTGCCCGAGGTCTGTGGGGACGCGGCCTATTTGGTCGAGCCGGACGGACCAGGGCTGGCTGAGGGCATGATCGCCGCCCTCACCGATGACCGGACCACCGCACGACAGGTGAGTCGCGGGCGGGACCGGGCGGCCGAGTTCACGTGGGAGGCGAGTGCAGCGGCCCACGCCGTCCTGTGGCAGGACCAGGCGCTCGCTGAACCAGCGGCTGCGCCCGGGGCGGCTGGCTGATTATCGGTGTACGGGAGACGGCGATGCCTCGGCGGTCGAGTCGTGACATGCGGATGCCGGCGACAATCCCCGTGACCGTGGCCGCCGCGATCACCGCTCCTCGGGCCACCACGGCCCCGACCGACCGAGCCGCGCCCGGTGCGTCACCGTCGGTGGCGCGCCGGCTTCCCCGGCCCAACCGCTCCCTCGTGTGGTCCTTCATGCCGCGGGCCGTCGCCCTCATGAAAGGCGCGCACGATGGGGTGGTTGGCGCCGAAGTTGCGGACCAAAAGGATGAGATGGTTCTTCTGCGCCCAGTACCGGTACCGCAAGTCGAACCGCCGTCCCTTCTTGTACGGCGCGGCGACGTGCTCGACCACGGCGTCCGGCACGTAGAGGAGTCGGTAGCCGGCGCGGGCCACTCGCAGGCAGAGGTCGCTCTCCTCGCGCACGCAGGTCCCGAAGTAGCCGTCCCGGATGCCGCCGATCTCGTCCAGCACCCGGCGACGAAACGACATGTTGGCCCCGAGCAAGTGGTCGACCGTCACCACCCGACCGGGGTCGGCCGCGAAGTTGCCGGTGAGGGTGCCATCGGGCAGGAGCCGGCCGATGGCGTCCGTCCCCTCGGTGAGCTCGTCCGGTTGGCGACGGATCTGGCGACCGCCGACGGCACCGACGCCAGGGTCGTCGTAGGGGACGAGCAGGTCGCGCCAGCCAATCGGGCTCGGCGTAGGCGTCGTCGTCGACGAAGGCGATCACCTCCCCAGAGGCCATCTCGTAGGCCATGTTGCGAGCGGTGGCCATCGCCCCGCGACCGGCAGTGGTCCTCCGGTACGTGATCGAGGGGAACTCCTTCGCCACCAACTGCTCGGTGTCGGCACTCACCGACGAGTCGATCACGATGATCTCGTGCGGTGCGGTCGTCTGGCGCTCGAGGTGCTCGAGGCACCGAGCCAGATGATCCGGACGCTCGAAGGTGATGATCGACGACAGAGGCCGATGCTGACCGTCATCGCTCGTTCCATTGTTCCCGCTCGTCATCACCGAAGTTCGGCCCACCCACGGTAGGGTGACCTCCACTTCGGCATCGACCCAGGGGGGCGCGAGGATTCGTGTGCGGGACCGACGCCGACCCAACCGATGGGTCGGGAACGGACGTCGGGGGAGGGAGCAGGGAGCGGATGCCGGCGCGGCCATGTCCCTTGAGAACCTACAGGCCAGCTCCCGGCTCGCCCTTCGTCTTGGGCACCGTCCCACGTCGTCACCCGAGCGACGCGGCCGGTGGGTGAACGACGACCCGATGACCGGCGTCCCCACATGGTTCGGACCTGTCGAGCGACCCCTGCACGGCTGGGTGCACGTGCCAACGAACGGACGAGCTCGCGGAGTCAGCGTGTTCTGCCCTCCGCTCGGGAGGGAAGCGTCCAACGCCCTACCGGCGGTGCAGGTGGCCTGCACGCAAGCGGCAGCGGCCGGCATTGGTCGCACTTCGGTTCGACTACGACGGAACCGGCGACTCGGCCGGGCGCCTCTCTGACCCCGATCGGGTGTCCGCCTGGCTGGACAGCGTCGACCAGGCCGTGGGGCTGGCCCGAACCCTGTGCCCCGGGCCCGTGATCCTCGTAGGGGTGCGAACCGGTGCGCTGCTGGCGACGGCGTCGTGCGAAAGAGGGACCACTGTCGACGGCCTCGTTCTCTGGGACCCGAGCCTGTCCGGCCGAAGGTTCCTTCGGCTCGAGCAAACCCTGCTGGCCACCGGTTTCGCCGCGCCGCAACCCGACGACGGCTCGGTCGCCGGGCCGGCGTTCTCGTACTCGCCGCAGACCGTCCACGACCTCTCGCCCATCGTCCTGCATCCCGCTCGGTCCCTCGGGACCGCCGACATCGTTTTCGGCCGGGCCGGGGACCGCACCACCGACAGCATCCGTCGCGAGTTCGAGGAGGCGGGCGCCGACTGGGTCGACGCTGAGGGCCAAAGCGAGCTCTTCGATCGGTACCCCGACGATCTCGTCGTGCCCCGGACCATGATCAAGGCCTTGGTCGAGCGCATGGGGCAGCTGGTGGTCGGACCAGAGGAGCCGGTGCAGTTCGTCCCGCAGGACGATGCCGTCGTGCTCGACGACGGCTCACCTGTGCACGAGCACCCGCTGTGGCTCGGGCCAAACCGGATCTTTGCCATGTCCAGCGAGCCGGCCGCCGGCACCGAGTTGACGGGAAGTCCCACGCTGGTCTTCCTGTCGGCCGGCGCCCTCGACCACACCGGGCCAGGTCGGCAATGGGTCGAGCTCACTCGGCGGTTCGCCACTGAAGGGCTGCGCGCACTGCGGGTCGACCTCGACGGATTGGGCGAGACCGAAGGCCGTCCCGACCTTCCCCGCAACGTGCCCAAGCTGGCGACGGCCATCGACGATGTGTGCGACCTCTGCACTCGCGCTCGGCGACCCCGAAGCCCGCGACATCGTCTTCGTCGGCCTCTCGAGTGGCGGCTATCACGCCATCGAGGTTGCCCTGCGTCTCCACCCGAGGGCCATCTGCGTGATGAACCCGGGGACCACCGCCCCCGTCGCCGAGCTGGACTCGGGTGAGCCCATCGACCCGCGGCGCCTCGCCTACCGGCCGAGGCCAGCGGTGTTGCGGCGGATGGCCGTCAAGCACCAGCGGATGGCACGCATCCTCACCCTGGCGCTCGCTCCAGGTAGCGGTGTGGCGCTCGCCGCATCGCCCCATCGCCGGAGTCAGCCGACGACGGATCCCCTTCCTGCTCATCCTCACCGAAGAGGACTCGGGGCATTTCGAGCCGTCGCCGTACTGGTGGCTCGTCCGTCGCCGCCGACAGCGAACAGGGCTCTTCAACGAGCGGATCGTGCCCGGCTTCGACCACTCCCTCTACACGATCCAGGGCCAGGAGTACACCTATCCCATCCTCATCTCGTGGATCACCGACCGCTACGGGCGGCGGTCACCGCAAGCCGACTCAGCCTCGCTCAAATGACGTCGGCGAAGCCGCGCTCCATCTGCTCGAAGAGAATCGTGCCGACCAAGAAGACGACGATGGGCACGGTCAGCGAGAGCAGGATCTGCCAGAGCGGTGGCGCGGCGGTGTCGAGGAACGCCCATCGGAATTCGCTGAGCAGCCACGTCAATGGATTGATGTCGTAGAAGAACTGGTACTTGGCCTGGGGTGGGTAGCCCACCGGGCTGGCGAAGAGCAGGAACTGGAGCATGAACGGTATGAAGTAGTTCACGTCCCGGTAGCGAACCGTGAGTCCGGCGCTGACCACCCCCACGCCACTGGCCAAAAGGACGATCATGAGCAGCCACACCGGAACGAGCACGAGGGTGATGCCGGGCCCCTTTCGGTAGAGGGCCATCAGGATGAACAGGAAGACGGTGGTGACTCCGAAGTCGACCAGGTTGGAGTAGACGGACGGAGAGGGGCACCAGCATGCGGGGGAAGAAGACCTTGGACACGAGGTCGCGGTTGGCGACGAGCGACTGTTGTGCCCGGGTGATGATCCCGTTGAACATGTTCCAACCGAGCAGCCCGACGAAAGCGAAGAGAAGGTAGGGGCCCTTGTATCCGGGGGTATCCAGATGGGCCACCTTGTTGAAGACGAGGGTGAAGATGGCCGCGGTGAGCAGCGGCTGGAGGATGACCCAGACCACGCCGAAGAGGGTCTGGCGGTAGCGGAGGGTGACGTCGCGGGCGCCGAATCGGTACCCCACCTCGCGGCCCTCCCAGAGCTCTGACACCTTGGGGAAGGCGAACCGTTTGGGAGGCGTGATGATCGTCGTAGGCATGTGAGGTGGCTCGCTCAGCTCTGGTGGTATTCGAACTGCGGAAAGACGACGCCATGGTCGGTGGCGTCGGGCGTGGTCGGGGTCGGATAGGGAGTCACCGGAAGCACCTGGAATCGGCAGGCCTGCTCCCAGATGTCGGTGGCGCGACCTCCGGAGTAGAGGAACAGGTCAGCGGTATATGCCCCGGGCTTGAGCCAGGGCGCGGTGATGCGCAACTGTCCATGAGCGTCGGTTGCCGGGTCGAGCCAGAAGTCGACGACCCGGGAGTCGCACTGTGCGACCAGCATCCCGTCCTCGTTGTTGAGGAAGCACGAGAGGTGGTAGCGGTTCCCGAAGGAGGGGTTGGCGCCGATGGTGAACTCGACCACCACCTCATTACCGGGCTTGGTGATGTCGTCTTGGACCTTGGCTTCGAGGTAACGGATCTCGCCGGTGCCGGGTCGGAACGTGGCCTCTCGGAGGAGCGGAGCATCGCGGGCGAAACTGCGCTTGTAGGCCTCGAGCGCCTCTTCAACCGTGCCGTGCAGGATCAGCTTGCCCTGCTCCATGAACAGGGCGGAGTTACAGAGATCGGAAACTGTCTGTAGCTGGTGACTGACCACGAGCACGGTGCGACCGTCCCGAGCCACCTCGCGCATCTTGCGCAGGCACTTCGACTGGAAGTCGGAGTCGCCCACGGCCAAGACCTCGTCGACGGCCAGGATCTCGCTCTCCAAGTGGGCGGCGACGGCGAAGGCCAATCGGATGTACATGCCGGTCGAGTAGCGCTTCACCTGAACGTCGAGGAAGCGCTCGGTGCCGGCGAACTCCACGATGTCGTCGAACCGGGCCTTGATCTCTTTTCGCCGCATGCCGAGGAGGGTCCCGTTGAGATAGACGTTCTCCCGGCCGGTCAACTCGGGGTGGAACCCGGTGCCGACCTCGAGGAGGCTCCCGACTCTCCCCCCAACCTCGAGCCGGCCTTTGGAAGGGGCAGTGATGCGGTTGAGGACCTTGAGCAAGGTGCTCTTGCCGGCCCCGTTTCGGCCGATGATGCCAGTGACCTCACCCCACGGCACTTCGAAGCTCACGTCGTCGAGCGCCTCGAAGCTCTCGCGCCGCTTTTGTCCGCGTCGTTGACGGACGCGCTTGATGACGGCCTCCGCCGCCGAGGACGGTTGATCTTCGCGGCGGAGGATCCGATAGGTCTTCGAAAGGTGCTCGACCTTGATGGCGGGCGCGTCGGGCATCGACCTCAACGTTAGACGGGGGCTCTCATGACTCTTCAGCATCGTCATGCCGCGCACCCGCCTTGAGCAGGTCGTATGTGGATCGCGGCCGGCGGTGACGGCAGAGGCCGTTGGCCGTGTTCCGGCCCTGGTCAGTCGTCCAAGCGGAGGGCGGAGACAAAGGCCTCTTGGGGGACCTCGACCCGGCCGATGGTCTTCATCCGCTTCTTTCCTTCTTTCTGGCGATCGAGCAGTTTGCGCTTGCGGGTGATGTCCCCTCCGTAGCACTTGGCCAGGACGTCCTTGCGCTTGGCCTTGACCGTCTCGCGGGCCAAGATCCGGCCCCCCACCGCAGCCTGGATGGGCACGTCGAAGAGCTGGCGAGGGATGAGCTCGCGGAGCTTGTCGGTCATCCGACGGCCGTAGGCATCGGCCTGCGACTTGTGCACGATGGTCGAGAAGGCGTCGACCGGCGTCCGGTTGATGAGCAAGTCCACCTTCACCAGGTCGGCGGTGGCATAGCCGTCCGGCTCGTAGTCGAGGCTGGCGTAGCCCTTGGTGCGACTCTTCAGCTGGTCGAAGAAGTTGACCACCACCTCGGCCAGCGGGATCGAGTACACGAACTCGACCCGCTCGGGCGAGAGATAGTCCATGCGCATCATCTCGCCACGGTGCGACTGGCACAGCTCCATGATCGTGCCCGGTGTACTCGGCGGGGGTGAGGATGGTGGCCCGCAGCACCGGCTCGTCGACGTGGTCGAGCCTGCTGGCGTCGGGCAGCTCGGTGGGATTGTCGATCTCGATCTCGCTGCCGTTGCTGAGATAGGCCCGATAGGCGACGGACGGTGCGGTCGCGATGAGAGAGAGGCCGAACTCCCGCTCGAGTCGCTCGCGCACGATCTCCATGTGCAAGAGGCCGAGGAAGCCGCATCGGAACCCGAAGCCGAGAGCGTGCGACGACTCCGGCTCGTAGGTGAAGCTGGCGTCGTTGAGCCGGAGCTTCTCCAGCGCGTCGCGCAGTGCGGGGAGCTCGTCGCCGTCCACCGGGTAAAGGCCGCAGAACACCATCGGCTTGGGATCGCGGTAGCCGTCCAGTGGCTCGGTGGCAGGGTGGACGGTGGTGGTGACCGTCTCACCCGATCGCGCCCCGGCCACGTTCTTGATGCCGGCGATGAGATAGCCCACCTCTCCGGGTCCGAGCTCGGAGACCGGGCGCGGCTCGGGGGTCCGGATGCCGACCTCCTCGATGTCGTGGTCGGTGCCGGCCTGCATGAACCGCAGCTTGTCGGCGCCTCGGAGATTCCCGTCCATGACCCGGATGGAACTGATCACGCCTCGGTATTGGTCGTAGGTCGAGTCGAAGATGAGGGCCCGCAGCGGGGCTCCGGGGACATGCACCGGTGGCGGGACGCGGTCGACCACCGCGTCGAGGAGCCCGGGCACCCCCTCGCCCGTCTTGGCCGAGATGCGCAGGATGCCGGCGGAGTCGAGCCCGAGGACTCGTTCGATCTCCTCGGCACAGCGCTCGGGATCGGCCGCGGGAAGATCGATCTTGTTGAGCACGGCCACGATCTCGAGGTTGTGCTCGAGTGCCTGGTAGCAGTTGGCCAGGGTCTGGGCCTGGATGCCCTGCGAGGCGTCGACCAGGAGAACCGCGCCCTCGCAGGCGGCGATCGACCGGCTGACCTCGTAGCCGAAGTCGACGTGCCCCGGCGTGTCGATGAGGTGGAGGACGTGGTCCCGCCAGAAAACCCGCACGTTCTGGGCCTTGATGGTGATGCCCCGCTCCCGCTCGAGGTCCATCGAATCGAGGTACTGCTCGCGCATGAGGCGCGGGTCGACGGCGCCGGTCAGCTCGAGGATGCGATCGGAAAGAGTCGACTTCCCGTGGTCGACGTGGCTGATGATGGAGAAATTGCGTATCTGGTCACTGGTCGCCACGGGCTGACCAGCGTACCGGTGGGTGTCTCGGCCCCGGCTCGTGCCCGGCTCGTGTCCGCCACCGACCCAGGGGCCGGGTGCCGGCTGGTAACCTGGCCGATCAGTCTCCGGGCCGGATGGTGTTCGAACGGCTCAGAGGGCGGCAACATGACCGGGCAGGACCTCACCGTGACCCGGCTGCACGCAACGAGCCCGCGACGCAAGGAATCCAGTGGCCAACATTCGCAGTCAGATCAAGCGCAACCGGCAAACGATCAAGCGTCATGCCCGGAACAAGTCGGTCAAGGCCGAATTCCGGACCCGCACCAAGAAGGCCACGCAGGCCATCGAGGATGACGCCGAAGATCAGGAGGAAGCCGTCCGCCTGGCCGTGAAGCGCATCGACAAGGCCGCGGCCAAGGGCGTGATCCACAAGAACCAGGCGGCCAATCGCAAGGCGCGTCTGATGCGCCGGGCAGCCCGGGCGGTCAACGCCTGACGGCCTCCCGGCAACCCGACGCGACCCACGGCGACGCCAAGCCGAGGGTGCGCGATCGTCCTCGGCACCTGCCGCCCTCCCGGCCCCATGCTGGAGGAGGCCGTCGAGTCGGTGCGCAAGCAAACCTTCAAGGATTGGAAGATGGTCATCGTCGACGATGGCTCTCCGGATCCCGACGGGTTGGACCGCTTCGCCGACTCACGGGGGCTCGATGTGGTGCATCAGACCCGGCAGGGTCTGAGCGTTGCTCGGAACACCGGTCTTGCCAACTCGTCGTCCCACTACGTCGCTTTCTGCGATGACGACGACATCTGGCTGCCGGAGAAGCTCGAGCGCCAAGTGAAGATGCTCGAGGACCGACCGGACGCGGTGGCTTGCCATTGCCAGTTCGAGGTGTTCTCGGAGAGCGACCCGACGTCCACCGGCGCCGCCAGTGCGTACGACGTCCACCAGTTGCTGCGCGGAGAATGCTTCTCGCTCTTCCCCACAATGGTCATCCGGCGATCCGAGATCGACGCCTGTGGCTGGTTCAGCTCGGACTTCCCGACGGCCGAGGACGTCGACATGACCTATCGGCTGGCCCGGCGTGGGCCCGTGCTCTTCTGCGACGAGGTCCTCTTCCGCTACCGCCGGCACAGCGGAAACGTGACCAACAACCTCCGGGAGAGCTCGTTGGGCTCACTCATGGCCCTCGAGGTACAGCGCTACCGTCAGTCGATCGTCGCCGACCGGGCAGGAGCGATCGATGCTCGGCGCGGGAAGCGGGCCCTCGGCCGGTACTGGGCGCAGAATGACCTCATCGGGCGCGGCCAGCCTCTGGCGATCGGGACGCCGGCGCGAGGCCATCGACTTGGCCGCGTGGACACTGCGCACCTTCCCTCGCGAGACGGTGAGCGTTCTGGGGGCCCGGGCGGCTCGACCACTCGTCGGCCGCTCGACCATGCACAGCCCTTCCCCCGGGGAGGCCGGTTCGAGGACGACGAACGGTCGGGGCGGACCTCAGGTATAGAAGAACGGCAGATCGCAGCGGTACCCGTGGGTGGAACCGTTGATCGGGGGGTCATCGAAACGCTGGACCTGGCCCCCTTCGACCCTGCCGATGATGTAGCAGTTGGTCGGGATCTTCTTCGCTGGGTTGGCCGTTCCGATGATGTTGCCGCCCGAGAAGGAGGTGATGCCTCGCAGGGCTTGGAGCACCGACCCGCGGGTCGGGTTCGAACCGGCCGAGCGCAGTGCCTGGACGAACAACTCGGTGGAGAGCCAGCCGTAGAGCGTGTAGAGGTCGGGGGAGAACCCGGGCGAGGCTCGTTGCACCCAGGTCTGGAAGGTGCGCACGGCCGGTAGGGCGGCGGCATCGCTGCCGAGGTAGAGGGCGTCGTCCTGCTCGAAGTAGCTCCCGTCGATGGCCGTCGGGCCGCCGGCGGAGCCGACCAGCTGACTGCTGTAGGTCGATCCCCCGAGGACGACCACCGGATGGAAGCCCTCGAGGTCGAGCGCCTTGAAGACGGCGCCGGCGTAGTTGAAGGGCATCTGCTCGAGGAAGAGGATCTTGACGCCGGCGTTGCGCATGTTGACGACGTACTGATCGAAGTTGGTCGTCGAGATGTCGAAGGTCGGGTCGTAGACGACCCGGTACCCGAGATGGAGCATGGCCGCCTTCTCGGCCGCCCACTTGGTCTCGGCCGACGGTTGATCGGCGATGAGCGCACCGGTGGCGTGGACGAGGGACGGGAACTTCTTCTGGTAATAGCCGAGGGGCCCGAGCTCCCAGCCGTTCGGCGTCGGGGCCGGGCTGAAGCTGTTGGGCAGCTCGGCGGTGGCCTCGTCCAGGTTCACCGTCACGTTGGGGACCTGTGGGTTCTTGGCCAGGATCTCGCCGCCGAAGTTGTCCTGGAGGGAGAAGCTGCCGACCATGGCGAAGTCGCTCAGGACGGCCTGCTGCGTGAGCTGCATGTTGGGAGCGCCTTGCGTAGTTGTCGTTTCCGCTGTCGACCACGATCTTGCGGCCGGCGACCCCACCTTGCGCGTTCACGTAGGCGGCGTACGCCTCGGTCCCGATCAACGCCCCCTTGAAGAGGCCGCCGAGCAGAGTGGACACATTGCCGATGCGCACGGTGTTGGCGGTGAGGCCCGTGCGGTCACTGAAAGCCGATGAAGGGATCGGCGGTTCGTGGCCCGAGGGTGACGTCGTGGGCGTGCTCGAGACTTGAGTCGACGAGCAGGCGGCCAAAGCGACGGCCAGTGCGCCCACCACGACGAGGATCCCCCACCGGGCCGGTGGGCGGCGCCTGGCACGAGGTCGATCGACCCCCTCACGTGCCGGGTCCATGGTCGTTCCGCCGGCGAGCCTGGCCATGCTCCGATGCGTCACTTGTTCCTCCCCTTGTCGATCAGCGACGGTCACCCCCCTCGGTGGTCGACGATGTTCCATCCGCACTCTAAGACGGGCCGGCCTCCGCTGGCCGGGTCGCCTTCGCCCGCCACCTCGCCCTCACCACCGGCCACCGCCTTCGCCCTCCCTCGTGACGACGCCATTCGATGCAGGACGTCGAGTCGCTCGGGCGGAAGGGCGACGAACTCGCCGTCGGCCTCGACGGTGACGACCCCGTCCTGGACGAGCCGGCCCGAGGTGTGGGTGCGCCGACCGTCCACCGAAACGACCGATGCCTCGAAATCGGCCGCTCGGTCGATGAGGGTCGGCTTGCGATACCGCAGGCGGAGCTCCACCGTCGGCCCGGCCGCACCGGCGATCACGTTGGCCGCCGTCAGCATGATGTCGAAGACGGCAGCCAGCGCCGCACCGTGCACACATCCCGGGGCCCCTTCGAAGGGAGGTGCGAAGTTGACCCGGCCGCGGGCGACCGGTGGATCGAATTCGAGGACGAGCGGAGGGGCGAGCGGGTTGCAGGATCCGATGATCATGTCGAAGGGCATGGCTGTCGCCAGCGAGAACACGCCCGCGCGCATCGGATCCCGCTCCTCCTTCGGCGTACCGCCCGCGAGGAGTGGCGTCGGGCGGCGGGACGGTGTTCGCCAAATCGTCGGCCACCGTCGCGAGCTGCTGGGCGACGTCCTCCAGCACGCCCGGCGGCGGATTGGCCGTCACGCACAGCGTGCTCAGTCGCCGGATCGTGGCGGCGAGCTCCTCGCGGCCGCCACCGCTCCAGGGTCGGCTGGCCGGCTCCTCGCTCGGCCCTGTCCCGGCATCCGCCTCAGCCATCGTCCCTCCCGAATTCGTCGACGAAAGCGGCCAGACGGTCGAGGGCACCGAGCATCTCGCTGTCGTTCCCGCTCGGGACCCGGAGCACGACCTCGCCGATCCCGAGCGACCGGTAGTGGTCGAGCTTGCCGTCGGTTGGCATGGTCCCGAAAGGGACGACCCGGACGCCGGCCGGATCACGTCCCGCCTGCTCCACCACCCGCTGCAGCTCAGGCACGGCTTCCTTCAAACCCGCGCCGCCAACGGGCATCCATCCGTCGCCGTACTCGGCGACGGACTGGAAGGTCGCGGGGGTCGCACTGCCGCCGATAAGGACGGGCACATGCGGCTGACGCACGGGCTTGGGCCAGCTCCAACAGGGCTCCAAGTCCACATCGGTCCCGTGGTACGACGGCTGCTCCTGCGACCAGATGGCTTGCATGCAGAGGACGTGGTCACGGGCCACCTCCCGGCGGCGATCGAAGGGGACGCCGTGATCGGCGGCTTCGGCGCGGTTCCAGCCGAAGCCCATCCCGAACAGGACGCGTCCTCCACTCAGGTGATCGAGCGTGGCGATCTGCTTGGCCAGCACGATGGGGTCGTGCTGGGCCGCGAGCATGACACCGGTGCCGAGCTCGAGGCGTTCGGTCACCGAGGCCACCGTGGCCAGGGCGACCATGGGGTCGAGGCTCCGCCGGTAGTCCTCGACCCGTACGCCGTCGACGAGGGCGGGTGGAACGTCGGCCCGTACCGGGAGGTGGGTGTGCTCGGGAAGGAAGAGGGAGCGAAAGCCCCGCTCCTCGGCCTCGCGACCGAGCGCGGCAGGCGTCAACGTCCGGTCGGTGAGGAAGGCGGTGATGCCGAGGTGCACGGCCGCCCTCAGCGATCGGCGGCCGGGCTCACGGGCGCACGATCTGGCCAGCGTCGACGTTGAAGATCTGGCCGGTGATCCACGACGCGTCGTCGGACAGCAGGAACAGGCACATCCCGATGAGATCCTTTGGCTGCCCCTGTCGCTTGATGGCCAGCGAGTCGAGGATGGGCTGGAGGAACACGTCGGGCACGACCGTCCGCGATGCCTCGGTGTCGATGGGCCCGGGGGCGATGGCGTTGACCCGGATGCCCTGTCCCCCGAGCTCGTGCGCCAGCTGGTGGGTGATCGAGTTCACCCCGGCCTTGGCCAGACCGTAGAAGCCGGCGTAGAGGTACGCGGCCGTCGACGACTGGTTGACGATGGCGCCCCCGCCTCGCGCTCGCAGGGCGGGATGACAGGCTCGGGCGCAATTGAGCGCGCCGAGCATGTTCACGGACAGGAATCGCTGCAGGTACGACCAGTCCACGGTGAGCAAGAAGTCGAGCTGCATCTGGCCGAAGATGGCCGCGTTGTTGACCAGGTAGTCGAGTCCACCGAAGGTGGCGACGGTCTCCTCGGCCATGGCCGCGGCCGAGGCCGGGTCGGCCACGTCGACGGTGACGGCGTGAGCCGCGCCTCCGGCGGCCACGATGCCGTCGGCCACGGCACGGGCGCCCTCTCGGTTGATGTCGGCCACCACCACCGAGGCGCCGGCCGTCGCCAGGGCTTCGGCGTACGCCTGTCCGATGCCACCGCCCGATCCGGTGACGATGGCCACCCGGTCGGAGAAGTCGAAGTGGACCATGGGCGGGTGGTCCTCGCCGGGTGGACCTGCCGGCCCGGCGCTCACGACCCTCCCGATTTGCGCCAGCGGGCGATCACCCGCTCGGCCACCCCGTCGATGCTCGTCGAGACCGGCCAGCCCACGTAGTGCGTGAGGTGGATCACCACTTCACGTACCTGCTCCACCGTGAGCTCTTCGCGCTCCAAGGCCGACTGGAACTGGATCTCCATGAGCGCGGGCTGGTCGAGGGCGGCCAGTACCCCGATGGTGAGCAGTCGACGGTCGCGGACCTCGAGCCCCGGCCGCGTCCAGATGGTGCCGAACAGGTGGTCGACGGTGAGGGCCGGATACGGACCTTCGACGTCGTCCGGATCGAGGGTGAAGCCGTAGACCTCTTGCATCTTGGCCATCCCGCGGCGCCGGGCGGTGTCCGAGGGGTTCGAGGAGTCCGAGCCCACCGAGTCGTCCGACCCTTCCGCACTCTCGTCCACCGGCGGCGACGTCATTTCCCCTCCTCGACTGTTCTTCCCGGCGCGTCCGAGCCCAGCCCGAACAGATCGTCACAGCGATCCTCGGTCATGGCCGCCAGCGGTAGGTCGACCCCGAGCGAGCGACCGAGCTCGAGGGCGGCGGCCAGGTCCTTGTGGGCGAGGCTCGCTCCCGACCGCATGGCCTCGACCAACCCGGCGTCGTCGTCGGCGGTGAACGGGGCCACCGTCGTACGGAACATGAGTGTGGAGGCCCCGCCGATCCGCTGCGTCGCTCGTCCGGATGGCCTGAGCCAGCTTGCTCAGTTCGACGCCGGCCGCTTCGGCCAGCACCTGGCCCTCGTAGGCGGCCAGCCACGACCCGTACTGCACGAGGTTCCGCGCCAGCTTGGCGGCCAATCCGGCGCCGAAGGGGCCCATCACGAGGGTGAGCGTGCCGATGGCCTCGAACACGGGCTGGGCCCGCTCGATGACGGACGGGTCGCCACCCACCATGCAGACGAGCTCGCCCGAGGCCGCAGCTCCGGGGCCTCCGGTCACCCCGCAATCGAGGACGGCCACACCGGCGTCGGTGGCCTCGGCGCCGATGGCCGACACGCAGCTCGGCGAGATCGTGCTCACGATGACGAAGACGGTGTCCGGACGGGCTGCCGCCAGTCCGCCCTCCGGCCCCGACAGGACGGCGTGGACCTGGGCGTCGTCGACCACGGCCACGACCACGATGTCGGCCCGTCGTGCGACATCGGCAGCCGAACCGACGACCTCGGCTCGCTCCCGATAGGGGTCGGCGGCCTCGGCCCGCAGGTCGTGGACGACCACCGGAAGGTCGGCGGCGAGGAGATTCTGGGCCACACCGGCGCCGATGGCGCCGAGACCGATGACCCCGACCGTGGGGCCGCGCCGCGGATTGGGGGGGCTGTTGTTGGACACTTGTCTGGACGATAGTTTGGACAGATGGTGACAGGCAACGTGTCCGACGGCGCCACCCCCCAGCCGGGCCTTCCCGCCGAGGGTCTCGGCGACTACGCCGGCCCCTTCCGAACCGACTTCCGCTACGAGGACCTCTCGCGGGATGCACTGGTGCGCCTCGTCCGTGAGTACGCCCTCACCGTGCACATCCTCGACCGCTCGATGTGCGCGGCCATCGGCATGTCGCATGGCCTCGAGGAGATGGAACGGCTCGCCATCGAGGAATGGCGGGGGGCGAGCCCCGTCTACGGGGCGCGGCTGCGGCGGATCATGGGCATCGAGGGAGACGGCATCGAGGCCATCTTCAAGGTGCTCCAGCTCGACCCCGGGTTCCCTCATCACTATCTGGACGTCCGCTACGAGGTCGTCGACGATCGCCACGGTTTCTTCGAGCTGGCCTACTGCGGCGCCCTGATGGACGCCGAGCCCTACGGCGACCGGATGGTCACCAGCATGTGTCACCACATCGAGGACGGCACCTTCGACGTGACGGCCCAGGCCATCAACCCCAAAGCCCACGTCCGCCACGTCCACCGACCGCCCGCGGAGCTCGACCGACCAATCGCCGCACTGCCGGTGGGAAGTGTTCATCGACGACGACAACGAGACGCTTCCCGAGGCCGACATCACCGCCGTCACTCAGATGACGACGGCAGCCAACTTCGAGTTCCCGCCCATGCGCGACGGCACGCCGCATGTCCCGGAGACATCACATGGCGGGTGACCGCACACCCGGTCAACGCCCGGATGCCGGAGCAGGCGGGCGGGGACGGTCGTGACCGCCGCCGTCCCGCTCCCGTCCAACGAGGCACTCCGAGCCGCCGGTGACAACCAACCGGTCGGCGCCCGACCGATCCTCGAGGCCACCCGCCGGCGTCTGACCGAGCGCCAGGCCGAGGTGGTCGCCGAGCTCGTGCGGGCGGCCGAGGTCGAGGTGGACGAAGTGGGCTACGACGGTGTCACCGTGCGGGGCGTGGCCCGCCGGGCCGGGGTCGCCCCGGCCACCGCCTACAACTACTTCAGCTCGAAGGACCACCTGCTGGCCGAGGTCCTCTGGCGGCGCCTGCAAGCGCTCACGCCGGTGACCGTCGATCGGCGTCCCCTCCCCGAACGACTGGAGGAGGCCGTCCGGGGCCTCGTCGTCTTCGCCGAGGAGAGCCCGGCATTGGCCGATGCGTGCACGGTGGCCCTCTTGGGAGCGAGCCCGGACGTGAAGCACCTGCGGGACCGCATCGGGGCCGACATCCACCGCCGCCTCGCCACCGCTCTCGGGCCCGACGTCGACCCACAGGTCGTCCGGGTGCTCGAGACCTCCTACTTCGGAGCTCTGCTGATGGCCGGCATGGGCCACCTCCCCTACACCGACATCCCGGGCTTCGTGCGCGGCGGCGGCCGGGCTCATGGTCGCAGACCCCGTTCGGCGCCCGGCACCCCGAGCTGCAAAGAAATCGCGACCATGACCCAGGCAGCCGTCGACGAACCCGTCGCCTTCAGCCCCTACGCCTACGACCTGCACGACGACCCGTACCCGGTCTATGACCGGCTGCGCGCCGAGGCACCCCTCTATCGCAACGAGGAGCTCGACTTCTGGGCGCTCTCGCGCCATGCGGACGTCCTCGGCGCCTTCCGCAACGTGGACGCCTACTCGAACGCCTATGGCGTTTCCCTCGACCCGAGCGCCTTCACCCCGGACGCCCACAAGTTCATGTCGTTTCTGGCTCTCGATCCGCCCCGGCACACCCGCATGCGATCGCTGGTGGGCAAGGGGTTCACCCCGACCAAGGTGGCGGCCATGGAGGAACGAGTCCGGGCCATCGCCAACGATCATCTCGACGCCGCGCTCTCCGGCGACGGCTTCGACTTCATCGCCGTCCTTCGCCGGCAAGGTCCCGATGGACGTGATCTCCGACCTGGTGGGCGTCCCCGCCTCCGACCGCGACGAGGTCCGCCGTCTCGCCGATCTGGTCCTGCACCGAGAGGACGGCGTCTACGACGTGCCGGCCGCCGGCCTCGAGGCCGCCCTCCAGCTCGCCGAGTACTACCAGGCCATGGTCGACGAGCGGCGCCGGACGCCGGCAGGACGACCTGACCTCGGCCCTCCTCGAGGCCGAGATCGACGGCGACCGGCTCACCGACGAGGAGGTCGTCGGCGTGCTGTTCCTCATGGTCGTGGCCGGCAACGAGACCACCACCAAGCTGCTCGGCAACGCCTGGTACTGGGCGATGGCGGAATCCGGACGAGCGGGCCAAGCCCCTGTCCGACCCCACCCGCATCCCCGACTGGGTCGAGGAGACCCTGCGCTTCGACACCTCGACCCAGATGCTGCTCCGGGTGACCCGCGCCCCGGTCGAGTACTACGGGCACGTCGGTGCCGGTCGGCGACCGCGTCCTTCTGCTCGTCGGCTCGGCCAACCGCGACCCCGCCGTCTTCGCCGACCCCGACCGCTACGACCTCGACCGCGACACCTCGCGGCTCGTGAGCTTCGGGAGCGGGCGGCACTTCTGCATGGGAGCGCCCCTCGCCCGCCTCGAGTCGCGGGTCTGCCTCGAGGAACTGGTGAAGCGCGATCGCCGACTACGACATCGATGCCGACGCCGCCCAGCGGGTGCATTCGGTCAACGTGCGCGGCTTCGCCTCCCTCCCGACGTCGGTGCGGCCTCCGCTGATGGCGCGCCTCGGCGGCCAACCCCGAGCGCCGGCCGGCGGTCGTCACCGGCGCATCGTCGGGGATCGGCCGGGCCACCGCCGCCGCCCTGGCCGGAGCCGGCCATCCGGTGGTGCTCGGGGCACGGCGGTCTGGAGGCCTGCGAGGAGGAGGTCGGCGAGCCATCCGCTCCCGGGGCGGCGAAGCCGTGGCCTTGCCCCTCGACCTGGCCGATGCCGATTCCGTCGGCCAGTTCGCCAAGGCGGCGACCGAGGCCTTCGGATCCGTCGAGATCGTCGTCTCCAATGCGGCGCGCAACATCGCCGGGTCGGTCCTCGACACCGACTCCGAGTCATTCGAGGGCGTCCTCGACGTGAACGTGGCCGGCACCCACCGCCTCGTGCGGGCCCTCCTGCCGGGAATGATCGAGCGGCGACGGGGGGACATCGCCTTCGTGACCTCCGACGTGGCCGAACGCCCCCGACCGGCCATGGCCGCCTACGTCACCTCCAAGTGGGGCCTCGAGGGTTACGTGCGGGCGCTGCAGATGGAGCTCGAGGGGACCGGTGTGCGCTCCACCATCATCCGGCCGGGCCCCACCATGACCGGCATGGGCCTCGACTGGGACGCCGAGGTCACCGGACGGCGTCATCGAGCAATGGGCAGTGTGGGGCTTCGCCCGGCACTCGAACTTCATGCGCCCCGACGGTGTGGCCCAGGCCATCGTGGCCGCCGTCAGCCTCCCCCGCGGCGTGCACGCCACGGTGGTCGAATTGCAGCCCGAAGCCCCTATCGCCGAGCCCACCGAGGAGCAGCCATGACCACCGTCAGCGCGACGCGCCGACCGCCGCGGGTCTCGGGCGGCGCGTCGACCGACGGCCATCTCGAGGAGCTGCGCGCCGACCCCATCGCCCTCATGCGCCGGGTGCGGTCCGAGTGCGGGGATGTCGGGATCTTCCAGTTGGCCGACCGCGAGGTCGTGCTGCTCACCGGGGCGGACGCCAACGAGATGTTCTTCAGGGCCCCCGAGGAGGTGCTCGACCAGGCCGAGGCCTACCCGTTCATGACCCCGATCTTCGGCGAGGGGGTCGTCTTCGACGCGCCACCCGAGCGCCGGCGCGAGATGCTCCACAACCAGGCGCTCCGGGACAAGTTCATGCGAGGGCACGCGGCCACCATCGCCGGCGAGGTCGCCGGCATGGTGTCGGGCTGGTCGCCCTCGGGCACCATCGACCTGCTCGACTGGTTCGCCGAGCTCACCATCTACACCTCGTCCGCCTGCCTGATCGGCCGGCGGTTCCGCGACGAGCTCGACCATCGGTTCGCCGAGCTCTACCACGATCTCGAGCAGGGGACAGACGCCATCGCCTACGTCGACCCCTACGCGCCCATCGAGAGCTTCCGTCGCCGCGACGAGGCCCGGGTCGGGCTCGTGGCGCTGGTCGAGGACATCATGAACCGACGCGCCTCGCAGCCAGCCCCTGACGCCGAGGATCGGGACCTGCTCGACGTGCTCATGTCGATCACCGACGAGGACGGAGGGCCACGCTTCAGCGCCGATCTGGTCACCGGCATGTTCATTTCGATGATGTTCGCCGGCCACCACACGACGTCGGGGACGGCCGCCTGGACACTCATCGAGTTGCTCCGCCACCCGGCCGAGATGGCGACGGTCCGCCAGGAGCTCGACGACCTCCACGCCGACGGGGCCGAGGTCAGCTACCAGGCCCTGCGCGAGATACCGCACCTCGAGTCCGCCATCAAAGAAGCGCTGCGCCTGCATCCACCGCTGATCCTGCTCCTGCGGGTGGCCAAGGAGGAGCTCGAGATCGGTGGCTTCACCATCGCCCCGGGCCAGATGGTGGGGGCGAGCCCGTCCGTCTCCAACCGCATCGCCGAGGACTTCTCCGACCCGGACCGGTTCGATCCGGCCCGCTACCTCGAGCCTCGCGCCGAGGACCGGCTCAACCCCTGGACATGGATCCCCTTCGGTGCCGGGCGGCACCGGTGCGTGGGCGCCGCCTTCGCCATGATGCAACTCAAGGCCATCTTCTCGGTGCTCCTGCTGGATTGGGAGTTCGAGCTGGCCCAGCCGCCCGACTCCTATCGCAACGACCACTCGAAGATGGTGGTGCAGCTGGCCCAGCCCTGCGAGGTGCACTACCGGCGACGGTCGGACCGGCCCGAAACCGGATCACCGGCCCGATGAGGATCGTGCTCGATCCCGACCTCTGCCAGGGACACGGGGTCTGCGAGTCGGAGGCGCCCCAAGTCTTCGAGCTCGGCAAGTCGGCGCAAGTGCGGATCATCGACGAACATCCGGACGAGGGCCTTCGATCCGCCGTCGAGGCGGCCGTGCGCTACTGCCCGACCACTGCACTCACGATCATCGAGGAGGACTGAGCCATGCCGTCGTTCCCGCGCGCCGAGCTAGAAGAGATGATGCAGCGGTGGCTGGACATCAACCGCAGCTGCGAGGAGACGCTCGACTGGCGTCCGATGGCCGATTTCTACACCGAGGACGCCACCTACGGATGGAACGTGGGCCCGAACGACGAATTCATGACCGTCGGGCGCGAGGAGATCCGCGAGATCGCCCTCGGCCTCGAGATGGCCGGGCTCGGGGGGTGGACCTACCCGTACCAACACGTGCTCATCGACGAAGGCCAGGGCGAGATCCTCGGCTTCTGGAAGCAGATCGCGGATGCCACCAAGCCCGACGGCAGCCACTACGAGATCGCCGGGCTCGGCGGCAGCTGGTTCCGCTACGCCGGCAACTACCAATGGAGCTGGCAGCGCGACTTCTTCGACGTCGGCAACGCCACGGCCACGTTCATTGCCATGATGCAGGCCGAAGCGCTGAGCGACGGCATGCGCCTACGACTCGAGCGGGCGGCGTCCGGCAAGCGCCAGCCGGGCCACTATCCGCTCGGCGGCGCACCGGTTGGCCTGTGGGAAGGCGTCGGACCGCCTCCTCAATGGTTGAAGAAGTAGAGATTCCCATCGTTGGGCGGAGCGCTCCCACCGCGACGTAGGTGGAAGCGAGTTGGCGCCTCAGCGGGGCAAGCTGAGGACCCGTCGGTTGACGGTCATGCACCTCGTGCTCCTCTGCTGCTCGTCGAAGGACCAGGGACGCGGGCCGGCACAGCACTAGGTTTGCGGCCGTGGACACCCGGTCGGTCCCGCACCGAGGCCTCTCCCTGATTTGAACGGCATCAACATCGCCGACGGGCTCGGGCTGCTCATCGGCATCGTGGCCATCGCCACTGTCGCCGACCGGTTGCGGGTGCCCTATCCGATCCTGCTCGTGCTCGGGGGTTTGGTCGTCGCCCTTCTCCCGATCCATCATCATGTCGAGCTCGAGCCCGAGCTCGTGCTGCTCGTCTTTCTGCCACCGCTCATCTACGACGCGTCACTGGACACGTCGGCCGAAGACCTCCGGAAACAATGGCGACCCGTCCTGCTCCTGGCCGTCGGTCTCGTGTTGGTCACCATGTGCGTGGTCGCCATCGTCATCCACTCGATGGTGAGCGAGGTGAGCTGGACGGTGGCCTTCGCACTGGGAGCCATCGTGTCGCCCCCCGACTCGGTGGCCGCCACCCAGATCGCCGGCAAGCTCGGCTTGCCGCGACGGCTGGTCACCATCCTGAGCGGCGAGGGGCTCATGAACGATGCCACCGCCCTCACCGCCTACGCCGCGGCCGTGGCCGCGGTCGGCACCCACTTCACGGCGGGTGACCTCGTCGGCCGCTTCGTCTTCGCCGTCGTGATCGGAACGGGCATCGGCATCGCCGTGGGCTGGGTCGGCGCTCGCCTCCTCCGGCTCACCGAGACGCCGGTCGTCGAGAACACACTGCTGCTCGTCCTGCCCTTCGCCGCCTATCTACCCGCCGACAAGATCGACGCCTCCGGCGTCCTGGCCGTCGTGGCCGCCGGTCTCTACTTCCAGCGATACGGCTCACGATCGCTCACCCCGGCCGCCCGCTTGCAACAACGCGAGATCTGGGAGCTCGTCGTCTTCCTGCTCACCGGCCTGTCCTTCCTGCTGGTCGGGCTCGAGCTGCGTTCGGTCCTGGACCACCTGGTCAACCGCGAATCAGGTTCGCTCGTCCTCGAATCGTTGGCCGTCGTCGGGACGGTCATCGGGGTCCGCTTGCTCTGGATGTTCATCGTCATGCTGCCCATCGGCCGGCGGTTCGTGGGGACGTCGCGAGGCGTGGCCCACACCTGGCGTGAGAGCACCGTCGTCGGCTGGGCCGGCATGCGCGGCGCGGTGAGCCTGGCCGCCGCCCTCGCCCTCCCCCAGTCCTTCCCCGAGCGCGACCTCATCGTGTTCCTCACCTTCGCCGTCATCGTGGCCACGCTCGTCGGCCAGGGACTGACTCTGCCCATCCTCATCCGGCGGCTCGGGTTGGTGACACGCAACGAACAAGAGGGGCTCCTCCTGACCCAAGCCCGACGTCGTCTCACCGTGATCGCACTGGCCGAGATCGACGACGCGGATCGCACCCAACTGTTTCCCGACGAGGTCATCGATCGGATCCGAGGCGGCTACGAATCGCAGCTGGCTCGCATCGAACGTCGCCTCGAGGCCATCGGGAGTGACCCGGCGACAGACGGTTCGAGCGCCGACGCCGCGAGATGACCGAGCGCCCGGCGCAACGGGCGCGACGGGCGTGACGAGTGATGGCCGCGCACTCGATGGTGAAGAGGACGACGAGCACATCGATCCGGCGGCGCTGTTGATGGCCGAGCGCGAGTTGCGCCAACGCGTCATCCGTGCCGAGCGAACCGAGCTCGACGAACTGGTTCGTCGACGGAAGGTCAGCAGCCGCGTGGCCGAAGGGGTTCGGGCAACTCTCGACGTCGAGGAAACAACACTGTTGCCCTGAAGGAACCAGCGCGCAGAGCGCGACGCGTGGACGCGAACAGGGCGCCCATCGGGCGCCCTGTTCGCTACTGCAAAACGCTGTGGTAGATGACACCGGGTGGTCCATACTGCGCCGGATGGGACCTTGGTCCGGCTGGTTGCCCGGTGGGTGTCTGGCTGGGATTCGCCAGGTGGTACAGCGAGCCGCCTCAGCGACCAGCCACCTCCAGGGTCCCAAAACGTTGACTACTCAGATGGACCACCTCCTTTCTCTGGTGCAGCCATATTAACGAACATTGCGGGGTGACAGGTTGAGGCCGGAGGGGGCGTCCGGGTCGCCGGTGCCAGTCGGCCCGACGGGCCTCCGGAGGCTTCCGGGAACTCGAGGGAGCGAGACGGCCGGCCTGGGGATAATGTCGAACATATGTTCGTATCCGTGGCCGACACCCGGCCCGATGCCGGGGTAGGCGTCCCGGGCGGCCCCCCCGCCGAACAGGGCGAACGGGGTGAGCGAGGCGCGGTTGCCGCCCGCGCCGCCCTCGCCCTCCTGGCCGAGCGAGCCCGGCCGATCACCTCGAGTCGGTCGCGCCTCCTGCCGGTGGCCCCTCCTCTGGCCGGCTTGTTCCCAGAAGGAGGGCTACGGCGGGGCAGCACGATCGTCGTCACCGGTGATCCCGGCGCCGTCAGCCTGGCCATGGCGGTGGTGGCGGCGGCATCGGCGGCCGGCTCGTGGTGCGCCTTCGCCGGCGTCGGCGACCTCGGGGCGGTCGCCGCCCACGACCTCGGCGTCGACCTCGAACGGCTGTCCCTCGTCCCCCGCCCTGGCGTGGCCTGGGCCGAGGTCACTGCGGCGCTGCTCGACGGGGTGGACCTCGTGGTGCTCCGTCCGCCGTTCCCCCGCGCCCGGCGATGGTACGCCGGCTGGTGGCACGAGCCCGCGAGCGCCGGTCGGTGCTCATGGCGCTACCGGGTCGGGGGGGCTGGCCCGAGCCTCCGGACCTGCGCCTGGTAGTCGGGGCCCCCCGGTGGGACGGCGCCGGGACGGGCGAGGGGTATCTCCGCCGCCGTCATCTGACCATCACGGCCACCGGGCGACGCGAGGCGCGGCCGCCCTCGCCGGTGTGACCTCTGGCTCCCCTCCGACCATGGGACGGTGACGGTCGGCTCACCGACAACCCCGAGGTGGCCTGAGGTGGAACACCGCGCCGATCACAGCGGACGTGTCGACCGCGTCGTCATCGTGCGCTGCCCGGCGCTGACCGACGAGGACGAAGACGGCACCGTCCTGCGGCGGTTCATCGCGGTGATCGAAGCGGTCGAGGCCTTCTGCCCCTGGGTCTCGGTCGTGCGGGCCGGCGTCTGCTCGCTCCCCGCCCGCGGCCCGGCCCGGTACTTCGGTGGGGAGGAGCGGCTGGTCCGCCTCATCCGCGAACGGGTCGAGGCGGCAACGAGGCGCACCGGCCGAGGTCGGGGTGGCCGACGGGTTGTTCGCCGCGCTGGTGGCGGCCGCCGCCGGTGCGGTGGTGCCCGAGGCGGCCACTCCCGAGTTCCTCGCGCCCCTCCCGGTCACTGTCCTCGGGAACGCCGAGCTCGCCGACTTGCTGGTCCGGCTGGGCATCCGGACCCTCGGCGCCTTCGCCGCCCTTCCCGAGCCCCACGTAGCTCGGGCGTTTCGGGGCCGACGGGGTGGCCTGTCACCGGGTGGCCGGCGGGCGGAGCGGCGAGCTCGAAGGCCTGCGCGACCCGGCCACAGGCCGACGGGTGGCCAGGGCGCGTGGCCGCGCCCGGGTCCCGGCCCGAGCCGGCGCCCGAAGTGACCCCGACGACGACACCGACCGGGACACCGACCACGACACCGGGGGCAGCACCGACCACGTGGGGCGCGCCCGAGAGGTCGGCTTCTGGGGTGGAGCCAGCGACGCCGACGAGCGGGCGGCCCGATCGTTGGCTGCCGTCCAGTCCATCCTCGGGCCGGACGGCGTGGTCACCGCCCGCCTCCAGGGCGGGTCGGACGCCCGGTGAGCGAGTCCGGTTCGTCACCTGGAACACGGGCGAGGAGGGCGGCGGCCGGAGCGGTGGCCGCAACGGCCGGACGACGGAATAGCCGCGGGCGGACACGGCGGCCAGCGCGCCCTGGCCGGGCCAGATCCCCCCGCCGGCGCCGGCGCTCGTGCACCTCTCCCCTCTGCCGGCCGAGCTGGTTTCCTCCGGCGGCGAGCCGGTCCGGGTGTCGGGACGGGGGTTGCTCAGCGCGCCGCCCGCCCGCCTGTCGGTGGACGGGCAACCCCTGGGAACCGGTGGCCGCCTGGGCCGGACCGTGGCCGTCCGACGAGCGCTGGTGGTCGCGCTCGCGTCGTCGGGGAGCGCGCCTGCAGGTGGTGTCCCCGGCCGGGGCCGAGGAGATGGCGGCCGAGGTAGCCCGTCTGCTGGTGGCCGAGCGGGGGCGCTGGTGGGTCGAGGCCACCTACGGATGAGGGAGCAGCCGGTGGCCTACGCCGAGCTCCACGCCCACTCGAACTTCTCCTTCCTCGACGGCGCCAGCCATCCCGAGGACCTGGCCGCGGTGGCCGTCCGTCTCGGGCTCTCCGCCCTCGCTCTCACCGACCACAACGGCCTCTACGGGGTGGTCCGCTTCGCCGAGGCGGCCCGGACCTTCGGGTTGCCCACCGTCTTCGGCGCCGAGCTCACCATCACCGCAGCCTCCACCTCGCCACTCCGCACCGGCATGCCCGACCCCGAGGGCACCCACCTGGTGGTGCTGGCCCGCGACCCCGAGGGCTACGCCCGCCTGAGCCGGGTCATCGCCGAGGCCCACCTGGCCGGCGGAGAGAAGGGCAAGCCGATCATCACCCTCGACCACCTGGCCGAGCACCACGGGGGTCACTGGCAGATCCTCACCGGCTGCCGCAAGGGGGCGCTGGCCTCCGCCCTCACCGCCGAGGGCCCGACGGCGGCGGCCCGGGCTCTCGACCGCCTCGTCGACCGCTTCGGACGGGACCGGCTGGCCGTCGAGCTCTGGGACCACGGGAACCCGATCGACGCCACCCGCAACGACACCCTGGCCGTCCTGGCCACCGAGCGGGGCGTCGCCGCCGTGGCCACCAACAACGTCCACTACGCCACGCCGTCGCGCTTCCCGCTGGCCACTGCGCTCGCCGCCGTCCGGGCGGGGCGCACCCTCTCCGACCTCGAAGGGTGGCTCCCCTCCTCGCCCACCGCCTGCCTGCGCGGGGAGGCCGAGCAGCGTCGTCGGTTCGCCCGGTGGCCGGGTGTGATCGAGCAGGCGGACGAGATCGCCCGCCAGTGCGCCTTCGACCTGCGTCTCGTGGCCCCGCGACTTCCTGACTTCCCGGTGCCCGAGGGGCACACCGAGCAGACCTGGCTGGTCGAGCTGGTCCGCCGGGGCGCCGTCGATCGTTACGGTCCGCGCCACGCGCCACGGGTAGGGGTGGAGGGGGCATGGGCCCGGCTCGACCACGAGCTCGCCGTCATCGGCGACCTCGGATTCGCCGGCTACTTCCTCACCGTCTGGGACATCGTCACCTTCTGTCGGGACCACGACATCCTGTGCCAGGGACGCGGATCAGCCGCCACCTCGGCCGTCTGCTTCGCCCTCGGGATCACCAACGTCGACGCCGTCTCGTTGGGCCTCCTGTTCGAACGGTTTCTCTCGCCTGCCCGCGAGGGACCGCCCGACATCGACATCGACATCGAATCGGGACGGCGCGAAGAGGCCATCCAGTACGTCTACGAGCGCTACGGACGACAGCACGCCGCTCAGGTGGCCAACGTCATCACCTACCGCGCCCGTTCGGCGCTTCGCGACATGGGCAAGGCCCTCGGCCACGATCTCTGTGAGGTCGACGCCTGGGCCAAGTCAGTCGACCGGGGGGAGCCCCTCGGTGGTCGCCACGACCTCCCGCCGCTCGTGCGCGAGCTGGCCACGGACGTCCTCGACTTCCCCCGCCACCTCGGGATCCATTCGGGGGGGATGGTCATCTGCGATCGGCCGGTGGTCGAGGTCTGCCCGGTCGAGTGGGGGCGGATGCCGAACCGCAGCGTCCTCCAGTGGGACAAGGACGACTGCGCCGCCGCCGGGCTGGTCAAGTTCGACCTGCTCGGTCTGGGCATGCTGACCGCCCTTCACCACATGGTCGACCTCATCGGTGACTACCACCACACCGAGGTGGACCTGGCCCTGCTCCCCCAGGAGCCCGCCGTCTACGACCTGTTGTGCCGGGCCGACACCGTCGGGGTCTTCCAGGTGGAGTCACGGGCCCAGATGAACACCCTCCCCCGCGTCCGGCCCCGCTGCTTCTACGACCTGGCCATCGAGGTCGCCCTCATCCGGCCCGGGCCCATCCAGGGCAACGCCGTCCATCCCTACATCCGCCGGCGCAACAACACCGAGGCCGTCAGCTACCTGCACCCGCTGCTCAAGCCGGCCCTCGAGCGCACCCTGGGCGTGCCCCTCTTCCAGGAACAGCTCATGCAGATCGCCATCGACGTGGCCGGCTTCACCCCGGCCGAGGCCGACGCCCTGCGCCAGGCCATGTCGGCCAAGCGCTCGGGCGAGCGCATGGCCAAGTTGAAGGACCGGCTGTTCGCCGGGATGGCCGCCCGCGACGTCTCGCCGGAGGTGGCCGAACAGGTCTACGTCGCCCTCGCCGCCTTCGCCAACTTCGGCTTCCCCGAGAGCCATTCGGTGGCCTTCGCTCATCTCGTGTACTCGACGGCCTGGTGCAAGCTGCACTATCCGGCTGCCTTCACCGCCGGCCTCCTCAACGCTCAACCCATGGGGTTCTGGTCGCCCCAGAGTCTGGTGGCCGACGCCAAGCGCCACGGAGTGGTCGTCCGGCGGCCGCATGTGAACGACGGTGATGCTCGAGCCACCCTCGAGCCCGTTGAAAGCGGGTGTGCGGGCGGCGGCGCCGACGATCACCGTCACCAAGGCAGCTCGGACGGGGTGCCGACGCCTGCCATCCGTCTCGGGCTCATCTCCATCCGCGGTGTCGGAGAGGAGACGGCCGAGCGGATCGCCGAGGGGCGCCCATGGTCGAGCCTCGAGGACCTCGTGCGCCGGGCAGGGGTGACTCGCGCACAGCTCGAGGCACTGGCCACCGGCGGCGCGCTCGACCGGCTGGGGAGGGCAGTCGGTCCGGACGCCGACGAGAAGGTCGACGAGAAAGAGGCCGACAATCGACGACCGCTCGTGTGGGCGGCCGGCGCCGCGTCACAGGCGACCCCGGACCGACTCCCCGGGGTGACCACCGGAGCGGACCCACCACCGTTGCCTGCGCCCACCTCGTGGGAGGCGGTGGCCGACGACCTGTGGTCGCTCGGCATGGCACCGGGCACCACGGCCATGGAGCTGGCCCGCGAAGCGCTGGACCGTCGCGGGGTGCTCGCCACCGTCGCCCTGGCCTCGGTGCCGGCCGGCGGTCGGATCACCGTGGGCGGCGTCGTCACCCATCGCCAGCACCCCGAGAGCGCCCGGGGGGCGGTGTTCCTCAACCTCGAGGACGAGACCGGGATGGTCAACATCGTCTGCTCGCGGGGCGCCTGGGTGCGGTGGCGGCCGGTGGCCCGGTCGAGCCCCGCCCTCCTCGTCCGTGGCCGGGTCGAACGGGCCGAGGGATCCATGACCCTGGTGGCCGAGCATTTCGAGCCCCTCGACCTCGGGCCTACGCCCCCCTCCCGAGATTTCCGTTGAGCGTCTGACCAGGGACGACACCAGAGTCCCAGTGCTCCAACGTGACATGCCACTGCCTATTGACACAAACCGTGTTCGAGGCAACACTGGGAGTGGCGACAGACACCTCCTGCCCAGGCGTCCCACCGACAGAAGAACAACAGCCAGGCGGACCGACAGGAGGCAACGCCAATGACAGTGGTCCCTCTCGAGATAGTGATCGTGGCCATCGGGCTGTCGATGGTTGCTGGCGTCGCCGACGTCATACGACTCCCCAACTGGGCCTGGAAGAAGGCCGAGGAGCCGAAGGTCGCTTACATCGCCCTCGTGGGGCTTCTCCCTATCGTCGGGCTTGGCATGTACATGGTCCGGGCCCGTCCCAAGGCCAAGGCCGTCATCGCCGCCGGTCGCGCCGCCAGCCTCCCCTTCGAGCGCTTCGGTGACGGTGCCCCGCCCATGGACGAGGAACAGGTGGCCGAGGCTCCCGAGCCCATCCAGCTGGTCGCCGTCCCGGCCACGTCGCTCATCTCCGCACCCCTGGCCCCGGCTGTAACCCAGCCCAAGCCCGAAGAGGAGCACAAAGAAGAGGAGCCCGAGGCCGAACCGGCCACGGCCACCGCCGGCACGTTCTTCAGCAACCAGTCCAACACGGCCACGGCCACCGCCGACACGCACCTTGCGCCTCCCCACCAGCCTCACAAGCCGCGCCTACCACCCGAAGCAGCGGGCCAGCCTGTCCGAGGACCGAATCAGCCCGGCCGTGCCTGCCGGCTGGAAGGCCGACCCGACCGGCCGCCATCAGTTCCGTTACTGGAATGGCGACCACTGGACGGAGAACGTGGCCGACGCCGGCGTGCAGGAGCGCGACGCGGTCTGCGCCTGACGTCCGCCTGCGACGATCCATACCCAGCCTGGTTCGAGCGAAAGGGTTCGAGCCTGTAGCGACCCGGGCCGACAGGCCCGGGTCGCTCTGTGTCTGAGCACGTGCAGTCTGAGCACGTGCAGTCTGAGCACGTGCGCTCTGATCATGTGCGCTCAGCGAACAGCTGAACCTTGCCGAGCCAGACGGCTCAGCCGGGCCACCAGGACCTCGAGGACGACCTCTTCGGGCAGCCCACTCGTACCCCGCACGGCCAGGTCGGCATCGGCCAGCAGTTTGATCGCCCGGCCAATGCGGGCCGAGCCCAGGCGTCGAGACTGGGCCAGTGCCTTGCGGGCCGGGAACGAGCTGCGCAGGCCGAGCAGCTCGGCCGCCTCCTCAGGGCTGGTGGCACCCGAGCCGTCGAGGCGCAGTAGCTGCCGGTAGTGCCGGTGCAGGATGGCGAGCACCACGAGCGGGTGCGAGCCGCCGCCCGTGAGCGTGCGGCGCAGCGTGCCGAGAGCGGTGGCCATGTCGCCGGCGTCGATGGCGTCGGTGAGCTCCCACGGAGGGGTCGAGCCGGCCTCACCCAGGAACGGCTCGAGTTGCTCGGCGGTGATCGAGGCTTCCGAGCCGTAGGCGGCAGCGAGCGCGTCGAGCAGGCCGGCCAGTCGGCCGACGTCCTCTCCGAGGTGATCGGACAGCCCGGCGAGGGCGGCGGCATCGAGGCGGACCGGCCCGTGGCGGACCTGTTCGGCCATCCACTGCGACCTCGCCCGGCCGGTGCCCACCGAGGCGTCGAGCACCCGACCGTGTCGGGTGGCGGCCCGCGAAAGGGCGGCCGGGACCGCACCACCGCCCGATACCAGCACGAGCACGGTCGTGGGCAGTGGATCGGCCAGGTAGTCGGCCATCCGAGTGGCGTCGGCCGCAGTCAGCCGTCCGGCGTCGCGAACGACGACCACCCGACGCTCGACGAGGAAGGGCGGCGTTGTACAGGCATCGACGATGGCCCCCACGTCCAGCTGATCGGCGGCGGCCCCACCGAACTCCTCGACGCTCAGAGCGACGCGTCGCCGTCGCCCACCAGATCGGCCACCAGACGATGGGCGGCCTGGGCCACGACAGCGGGATCCTCCCCTTTGACCAACCAGACGGGTGGCTCCGCGCCGTCCGGGTCACTCATGCGAGGCCCGGGTGCGGAGGATGGCCCAGAGGACGTCGCGCACGTGCCGGTGGGCGGCGACGTCGTGGACTCGGATGATCCGACAACCGAGGGCGATGCCCAGAGCACTGGCGGCCAGCGAAGCGGCGCCACGCTCATCGACGGCGAGGTCGAGGACTACCCCGAGGAAGGTCTTGTTCGATGCCGAAAGGAGCAGCGGGTAGCCGAGTCCAGCCAGGCGGTCCGAGGCGCGCAGCAGGGTAAGGGACTGCTCGGCCGACTTGCCGAGATCGAGCCCGGCGTCGAGGACGATGCGGTCGCAAGGGATCCCCGCCGCTTCGGCTCGTCGTGCCCGCTCGAGGAGGAAGGCCGTCACCGACGCGACGACGTCGTCGTAATGCGGCTCGGGGTCGCGGACCCGAGGGGCGAGGCGGATGTGGGTGGCCACCACGGTGGCACCGGCCGAGGCACAGACGGCCAGATAGTCGGGATCGGCGAAACCGCTGATGTCGTTGCCCACGACGGCGCCCGCCGCGAAGGACTCCTTGGCCACCGACGCCCGCCAGGTGTCCACCGAGACGGGTACCTCGAAGCGGGCACGCGAGGGCGGCGACGGTCGGGACGACCCGGTCCATCTCCTCTTCCTCGGTGACCTCGGGGCCCGGACCGGCTTTCACGCCGCCGACGTCGAGCACGTCGCAACCGGCGGCCACGAGGTCGTCGGCCCGGCGCAGCAGCGTCTCGAGCTCGAACGTGGCGCCCTGGTCGTAGAAGGAGTCGGGCGTCCGGTTGAGGATGCCCATCACGAGGGCGCGCTCGCCCACGTCGTAGACGCGGGGGCCAATGGCCAGGCGGGACGCCACCATGTCGTGGGGAACCTATCCGCGGCAGCGGTCGACGCCCACCGATGAACGAATCACCGGCCGAGACGAGGGCGTCGCCGAGTCAGAACAGCCGGGCGGCGAGGGACTTGCGGTAGCTGCTGGTGCGAGGGTCCTCAGGGCCGAGCGTCTCCAACAGGTCGAGGAACTCCTGCCGGGCGGCTTCGTCGTCACGCACCCGCTCGAGGAGTTCGTCGAGGACGGCGCCCACGTCCGCGACATCGACGTCGACGTCGGCGGCGGCCAGCCGGGCTTCGGCCAGCAGGTGGCGGACGCTCGAGGTCTCCGGGATTCGCCGGAGCAGCCCCATGGCCTCCTCCGGCTCGCCGCGGGCGATGAGCGATGTGGCCAGCGCCTCGATGGCACCGACGTGGTCGGGCTCGATCTCGAGGGCCTTACGCAACGGCTCCTCGCTGCCGATGGTGGCCGCCTCGGTCACCAGGAGGTCGGCCTCGGAGGGCGTGGGAGCGAGGCGTTGTACGAAGTCGCGCACGGCCGCTTCCGGCAAAGCCCCGATGAACTGATCCACGATCTGACCGTCCCGGAGGGCGAAGACAGCGGGGATCGACTGCACCTGGAAGCTGGCGTTGACGGACGGGTTCTCGTCGATGTTGACCTTGGCCAGCGCAACCGCGCCCCAGTCTCCTCGATCACGCGCTCGAGGATCGGCCCGAGTGTCCGGCACGGCCCGCACCAGGGCGCCCACAGGTCGACGACGACCGGCACCTCGGCCGAACGAACCAGGACCTCCTGCTCGAAGGTGGCATCAGTGACGTCCAACATGGCCCCGAACATACCTGGAGGACATGGAAATCGGGCCATGTGGCGGAGCGGCTGGGACCTACGTCCGGCGCACCTGGTCAACGGGGCGGGGGCAGGTAGCGTCCTTTGTCATGGGCTCCGGCGCGGACTCGTCGACCGGATCGACGACCGAGGGGATCGACACCGAGCGGGTGTCGGCCTGGATGCGCGACACGATCGACGGCTCGAAGCCGCCGTTCGCCTTCGATCTCATCGCCGGGGGGCGCTCCAACCTGACGTACCGAGTGACCGATGCCGCCGGAGCGGCGTACGCGCTCCGGCGCCCCCCGCTCAGCCACGTGCTCCCAACCGCCCACGACATGGCTCGTGAGCACACGGTGATCAGTGCCCTCGGGTTGACGGACGTACCCGTTCCCGCGCACGCTCGGCCTCTGTACCGATCCTGACGTCAACGGGGCGCCCTTCTATGTCATGACCTTCGTCGAAGGTCACATCGTCCGCGACGAACGGGCCGCGGCCGTGCTCAGCGAGACCGCCCGGCCAGCAGACCGGTCGATCGCTCATCGACACACTCGCCCGCCTCCACGCCGTTGACGTGGACTCGGTCGGCCTCGGCGACTTCGGACGGCGTGACGGGTACATCGCCCGACAGCTCAAGAGGTGGCACGGTCAGTTCACCCAGTCGACGCTGGACGGTGTCCCCGGTCCGGCCGTCGTCGACCGTGTGCACGATCTGCTCTGCGCCCGGATCCCCGACCAACAAGCGACGGCCATCGTCCACGGTGACTACCGGCTCGACAACACCGTGCTCGATGACGACGGCAACGTTCTGGCCATCCTCGACTGGGAGATCTGCACGCTCGGTGACCCACTCGCTGATCTCGGCCTGTTGCTCGTCTATTGGGCCGAGCCGGAGGACGGTGCGCCCTCGCTGATCGGCGTGGCCCCGACCACACTGCCCGGATTTTGTCGCCGCGCCGAGTTGCTCGACCGCTATGCGACCGCCTCTGCGCTCGACGTCTCCGGCATCGCCTATTACCGGGCGTTCGGGTTCTGGAAGCTCGCATGTATCCTCCAGGGCGTCCACGTGCGTTATGCCAGTGGGGCACCCGCGGGCGACCGGTCGGGTGCCGAGCTGTTCGCCGATCATGTCGGTCGGCTGGGCGAACGAGCACTGGCCGAAGTGGAGTCGCTGTGACCGAGCACAACCCGTCCGCCCTCTACCAGTGGGACGACGACTGGGATCCGTCCACGGACATGCTGACTCAGCCGGTGATGATCGTGGCCTTGGACGGCTGGGTGGACGCCGGCATGGGCGCCTCCGGAGCGGTGACCGAACTGCTGACGTCGTCGGAACCACGGCCAGTGGCCTTCTTCGACGGCGAGGAGCTCATCGACCAGCGGGCTCGCCGGCCCATCGCCCGCCTCGAGGACGGAGTGACCACCGAGCTCACATGGCCGATCATCCGGGCCATCACGGCCAAGGACCAACTCGGCGCCGACATGGTCTTCCTCACCGGGCCGGAGCCCGACTTCCGGTGGCCGACCTTCATTACGTCCGTCATCGAGATGGCCGGCTCGCTCGGTGTGCGCATGGTGGTGGGGCTCGGGGCCTTCCCGGCTCCCACTCCGCACACCCGGCCGGTTCGCTTGGCGTCGACGGTGCCCCCGAGCTCGAGCGAACTCGCCGGCCGGGTCGGAACGGTGCGGGGCACGCTCGAGGTGCCCGCCGGCGTACAGACCGCGCTCGAGGTTGCCCTGGGTGAAGCCGGGCGTGCCGGTGATCGGGCTGTGGGCCCGGGTCCCCCACTACGTCTCGGCCATGCCCTATCCCGAGGCCAGCGGGGCTCTGATCGACGGACTGGCTGCTGTCACCGGTCTCGTCCTCGACTCGACCTCATTGCGCCGGGCCGGCGAGGCCTCCCGCCAGCAGGTCGACCAGCTCATCGAGGCCAACCCCGAGCATCTCGACATGGTCCATCGCCTCGAGGCCGCGTTGGACTCCCAGGAGCCGGACACGCCGGGGCTCGAAGTCGAGCTCCCGAGTGGCGACGAGATCGCCGCCGAGCTCGAGCAGTTCCTCAGAGGCGAAGGGCGCTGAGTAGCGCCCGGGCCAACGGGCCCGGGTCGCCGGTCGGGGAACGGTGCAGGTGGCGTGACCGAGAGCCCGAGCACCACCAGTGTCACGACGACGACCAACACGAGGACGACGAGGATGAGCCAGGGCCCGGTGCGCGAATGGCTCGAAACGGCGCCGACGGTCGGTGCCGGGCTGTTGGGCAATGGGAGGCCATCCGGCTCGGGCACCGAACGGCTCCGACGTCGCCTGGCCGACGGAGCCGAGGCCCTGGTGAAGGCGGGCAGGTCGGTGACGATGGCCAGCATCTCCTCGGTGGACGTGGCCTCGGCCAGGTCGCGGAGCCGCACCTCGTAGTCGGCATTGGTCAACAGTCCCCGTTCGAGGGCCTTGTCCAGCAACAGCCCGTAGCGGTTGCGGTCCTGCGTCGGTCACCGCTGCGAGCGGCGTGACATCTCCTGATGCGGCGGTGGAGCGTCGTTCGGTGGCGGCATCTCGGACAGAGGGGCACCGGCATCGTGGTCGGCCACCGCGGCAATTCTCCCAGGCGGGATGGCGCACGCCGGGGGACCTCGGGGGATGCGCGACGGCGGCCCGAGGTAGCGTGAG
Source organism: uncultured Acidimicrobiaceae bacterium (assembly GCA_963774915.1). Lineage (GTDB taxonomy): Bacteria > Actinomycetota > Acidimicrobiia > Acidimicrobiales > RAAP-2 > CAVSNH01. The sequence goes on from CAVZGR010000003.1 coordinate 363,205, forward strand.
CTGTGCTCATTGATGGTGGTGTCGGGTTCGACCCGAGCGGTGTGATCGATACAGCTCCGGCCGCCGAGAAGGCGGGCTACGACGGCATCTGGTCGGTCGAGACCAGCCACGACCCGTTCCTGCCCCTGGTGCTGGCGGCCGAGCACACCGACCATCTCGAAGCTCGGGACGGCCATCGCCGTCGCCTTCGCCCGCAATCCGATGAACCTGGCGGTGGTGGCCAACGACCTCCAGACCCTGTCGCGGGGTCGGTTCATGTTGGGCCTGGGCTCACAGATCAGACCGCACATCGAGAAGCGGTACTCGATGACGTGGTCACACCCGGCCGCCCGCATGCGCGAGATGGTCCTGGCCATCCGGGCCATCTGGCGCAGCTGGGCGGAGGGCGACCGGCTCGACTTCCGTGGCGACTTCTACCGACACACCCTCATGACCCCGATGTTCGACCCCGGCCCCAATCCCTTCGGGAACCCGAAGATCTTCGTGGCCGCCGTCGGCCAACGGATGACCGAAGCGGTCGGGGAGGTGGCCGACGGCCTCCTCATCCACGGCTTCACCACCGAGCGCTACATCCGAGAGGTGACCATCCCCGCCCTCGAGCGCGGGCTGGCCATCTCGGATCGCACCCGGGCCGACTTCCAGACCTCGTACCCGGGCATGGTGGTGACCGGTCCCGACGAGGCCAGCCTCGAGATGGCCAAGACGGCGGTCAAGAAGCAGCTCGCCTTCTACGGCTCGACGCCGGCCTACCGTCCGGTCCTCGAGCTGCACGGCTGGGGCGACCTGCAGACCGAGCTCAACAGCCTGTCCAAGCAAGGGAAGTGGGACGAGATGGCCGACCTCATCGACGACGAGGTGGTCGAGACCTTCGCCGTGGTGGCGTCCGCTCGAGGACCTGGTGCCGACCATCCGGCGCCGCTTCGACGGAATCGTCGACCGGTTCTGCTTCTATGCCCCCTACGCCAGCGACCCCGAGCAGTGGGCCCGCTTGATCGGCGAGTTCAAGGACTGACCGGCCGCCACCTTCTGGCATCGGCCACGATCGAAGCCGCGTTCAGATCACGATGTTCACGATGCGGGGCGGTTTGGCCACGACTCGCTTGATCGGCGCATCACCGATGGCGGCGGCGACGGCCGGCGAGGCCAGCGCGATCTCGATGGCCTCCTCTTCGGACACGGTCATCGGCACTTCGATCCGGTCGCGCACCTTGCCGTTGACCTGGACCACCATCGTGGCCCGCTCCTCGGCCACCAGAGCCGGGTCGGCAACCGGCCAACTCTGCGTATGCACATGGTCGCCGTGGCGCCGCTCCCAGGCTTCGGCCGTCACATGCGGGACCATCGGTGCCAGCACGAGTAGGAGGGCGTCGACCGCATCGTCCACTGCCGCCGAGCTGGCCACGCCGGTCCGGAGGCGGGTGCTCAGCTCGTTGACGAACTCCATACAGGCGGCCACTGCGGTGTTGAACGACCAACGCTCGTAGTCGCGGGTGATCCGGTCGATGAGCCGGTGGGTGGAACGCCGGACCTCGAAGTCGGCCTCCGGCCCGCCGCCCTGCTGCTCCGCGGTCGGCTCGATGGCCAAGGGCCGAAGGCTCTTCGGGCACGGCCAGTCGCCAGACCCGGTCGAGGAACCGTGCACATCCGTCGATGATGCTGTCGGTCTGGTCGCTCCAATCGAGATCGTCAGCCGGGGGCCCGCCAAAGAGATGGAACAGCCGCAGGCGCGTCGGCGCCCACCGACTCGAGGTACTTCGAGGGGGCGACGGTGTTGCCCTTGCGACTTCGACATCTTGGTGCCATCCATGCGCACCATGCCCTGGCGTGAACAGACGGGAGAAGGGCTCGCGGAGCTCGGGCGATCCGATGCCCACATCGCCCAGGGCCCTCGTGAAGAAGCGGGCATAGAGCAGGTGCAAGATGGCGTGCTCGATGCCGCCGATGTACTGGTCGACCGGCATCCAACAGGCCACCAGCTCCGGGTCGAACGGCCGGTCGGTGGCCCACGGGTCGCAGAAGCGCAGGAAGTACCACGCCGAATCCACGAAGGTGTCCATGGTGTCGGTCTCGCGGGTGGCCGGTCCGCCGCACTTTGGGCATGTCGTCATGCGGAAGGCATCGCTCGTGGCCAGGGGCGAGACACCGGTCGGCTCGAACTCGACGTCGTCGGGGGCGAGCACGGGCAGCTCGTCCTTGGGCACCGGCACGATGCCGTCGTCCGGGCAGTAGATGATGGGGATCGGGCAGCCCCAGAATCGCTGCCGCGACACCAGCCAGTCGCGCAACCGGTAGTTCACCGTTCGCACGCCGATGCCTTCGGCCTCCAGCCACTCGATGGCCTTCGCCTTGGCCTCGGTTACGTCGAGGCCGTCGAGCCACCGGCTGTTGATCTTCTCGCCCGGCCCGGTGTACGCGCCGCCGGGACCTCCGTCCGAGCCGCCCCGCTCATCCCAGCCCTCGGGTGGCTTGACCGTGCGCACGATGGGCAAGTCGTAGGCCTTGGCGAAGTCCCAGTCGCGGGCATCTTCGGCCGGGACAGCCATGATGGCGCCGGTGCCGTAGCCCATGAGCACGTAGTCGGCCACGTAGACGGGCACGGTCTCGCCGTTGAACGGGTTGATGACCCGTGATCCGGTGAAGGCACCCCGCTTGGTCAAGCTCTGGGGTCCGGTCTCGGCCATGCGCTCGACCTCGGTGGCTCGGGCTGCCCGGGCCTGGAGGGCGGCCACCTCGTTCGGCGTGCTCTGCGGTGGTCAGCTGGGCGACCATGGGATGCTCGGGAGCAACCACGGCATAGGTCATGCCGAAGGACGGTGTCCGGGCGGGTGGTGAAGATCCGCAGGGCCAGAGGATCGCGGCCGTCCGAGCCGTCATCGGCCTTCGACCACCAGGTCGAACTCGGCGCCTTCCGACCGTCCGATCCAGTTGCGCTGCATCGTCTTCACCCGCTCGGGCCAGTCCAAGTCGTCGAGGCCAGCCAGCAGCTCGTCGGCATAGTCGGTGATGCGGAAGAACCACTGCTCGAGGTCGCGGATCTCCACCAGGTCACCCGAACGCTCGCAGGTCCCATCGGGCAGGACCTGCTCGTTGGCCAGCACCGTCTGGCAGCCGGGGCACCAGTTGACCGGGGCCATGGCTCGGTAGGCGAGGCCGGCGGACAGCAGCTCCAAGAAGATGAACTGGTTCCAATGGATGTACTCGGGGTCGTGGCTGCGGATCTCCGCGCCGCCAGTCGTAGACCGCGCCGATGGCGATGAGGGATGCCTTGAGCTCGGCGATGCGGGCCTCGGTGAAGATGCGGGGGTGGGTGCCGGTCTGGATGGCGGCGTTCTCGGCCGGGAGCCCGAAGGAGTCGAAGCCGAAGGGCGAGAGCACTGCCTGCCCGTTCATCGTCCGGTGGCGGACCAGCAGGTCACCGATGGTGTAGTTGCGGACGTGGCCCATGTGGGCCGGCCCCGACGGGTACGGGTACATGTTGAGCACATAGGAGTGAGGGCGGGGATCGTCGGCGTCGACCTCGTAGGTCCCCGACTCGGCCCAGTAGCGCTGCCACTTCTTCTCGACCGCCAGTGCGTCGTACGCCCGTGCCATGGCTCACGATGGTACCGGTGACCTGGTCACGAGCCGTTCCCGGCCGCTGGACGCGAGTCTGGCCGGCCGAGCGTCCGCAGACTCCAGTGACCCAGACGGCACCGAGCCGAATGAGAGACTCTGGCCCATGCCGTCGTACTCGGGGTCCGATCTGATGGAGCGACGCATCCGGCGCCTCGGCCTCTTCATGGTTCTGTGCTTCCTGGCACTGTTCATCCAGCTCAACAACATCCAGGTGCTCAAGGCCAACTCGTTGGCCAACAACCCGAGCAATCCAGGGGTCCTGGCCGTCGAGCGGAGCCAGCCTCGGGGCAGCATCCTCTCGTCCGACGGGGTCGTGCTGGCCAGCTCCGTGTCGTCCAACAGCGGCGTGTACAAGTACCGCCGGGTCTACAACCCCGACACCGCCACGCTCTTCTCGCAGATCGTCGGCTTCGACTCACCCATCTACGGCCAGACCGGCGTGGAGTCCGTATACAACAACTACCTCCAGTCCCACACCCGGCCGGCTCACTCGCTCCAGGACCTGCTCGTCAATCGCACGACGACCGACAACGTCACCCTCACCATCAATTCGCAGCTGCAGTTGAAGGTGGCAGCCCGGGTCGACGCCATCGACGCCGACGGCACCGCCCCACACGCGGCCGCGGTCGTCATCAACGTGAAGACCGGCGCCATCGAAGCCATGTACGGCCTCCCGACCTATGACCCGAGCGGGTTGGTCTCACTCAATACGAACACCGAGCACACGGCCTACCAGGACCTCGTCCTCGGGCCACAAGCGGCCGGCCAGGTCAGCCCGACCCTCTCACAGGCCTACCAGGACGGGGTCGAGCCGGGGTCGACCTTCAAGGTCGTGACCTCGTCCGCCGTCTACGACCACGATCCCGCACTGGCCAACCTCAACTATCCGAAAGCGACCTGCATCAACGGGCCCAACGAACCTCCGAAGATCACGGGGCGCCCGCAACCTCTGTGCAACTACCCCGGCGAGGACTGCGGGGGAACGCTCCAAATAAGCCTGCCAGCCTCGTGCGACACCGCCTTCGCGCAAATGGGCATCGCTCTCGGAGCCAACCTCGGCGTCGAGGCGCAGGCCTTCGGGTTCAACCAACAGCCCCCCATCGACCTCACCGGTACGGCCGTTTCGAGCTTTCCCGCCCCGTCGGCTCTCGGCCCCACCGGCCAGGCCCTGTCCGCAACCGCCGCCTTCGGTCAGGGCTTCGGGAGCGGCACCGTCATCGCCAGCCCCTTGCAGATGGCGCTGGTGGCAGAGGGCATCGCCAACCAAGGGGTCATCATGACCCCGCACGTGATGCAGTCGATCCGCGACTCGCAAGGCAACCTTGTCGAGACCTACACGCCGAAACCCTGGCTCACGGCCACGAGCCCGCTTGACGGCGTCAGCGGTTACCACGCTCATGAAGGGGGTCGTGGCCCACGGGACGGCGGCAGGAGTCTTTCCGGCATCGTGGAACGTCGCCGCCAAGACGGGGACAGCGGAGACGGGGACGGGTCCCCTCGGCAACTCGCTCACCAACGACTGGATGATCGCCTTCGCTCCGGCCAATGACCCGAACGTGGCCGTGGCCGTTTCGGTGCCCGACCAACCGGCCAGCGCTACCGGCGCGTCGACGTCGGGTCCTCCGACGAGAGACATCCTGGGCGACGCGTTGGCTGCTTCCTTGTGACCGTGACCGACCTTTGATTCGGCTTGATCACCCGGTCACGTCGAGATCGACGTCGACCGGCGGCAATGCGACACCGTTCGTGGTCTGCAGCTGGACCGCCAGCACTCGGGGTCCTGGGGACCTGAGCGGTCACCGTCAACGCCTGGGTCGAGGGGGCAGTCGATTCACAACTCGGCCCCGATCCGACAGACGAACTCGTAGGTCCGGTCGGAGTGCCGACGACGAAGCTTCCGCTGGCCGGCGCGACGGCGAGACCGGCGCCCGATGCCCGCCAGTCGACCGTCTCGCTCCCCGGTTGCGCCGGCTGGACACCGAGTTCCACCGTCCCGGGCTGACCGGCCACCAGCTTCTTGCCGCCGCTCGGACGCGTGTAACCGAGTGCCGGGATCCGTCCCTCGCTGCTGGATGGGAAGGCGTTCCCCGGATCCGATGCCCACGACCGATCCGGTTCCGAACCGAGGCCGAAGGTCAGGGTGGCACCGTTGGTCAGCACCGACGACGGTAGCCACGGTTGGTTCCAACCTCCTTTCGACGTGGCCGACGGGGCACCCGATGAACACGTCGTAGCCGAGCCGACGACACCGCTGCCCGGCAACCCGCAATGAATGCACGAAGGGTGTGCTCCTCGATGCATTGGGCGCATGCTCGACGAGACGATGGCCGTCAGCCAGGTCGACGCTCACCACAGGGAACAACGGGCTGGCGATGGCGAGGTTGGCGGTGCCCGGAGTGAGCGGATAGAGGCCGATGGCCGCCCACACGTACCACGACGCGATGGCTCCGAGATCGTCGTTCCCGGGCTCGTCGACCGGCGCATCGGCATAGAGGTCGTTGGCAATCTGACGAACGACGGACTGCGTCTTCCAAGGAGCGCCGAAGGCATCGAACTCCCACGGGGTCCAGAGGCTGGGCTCGTTGCCGGCCCAGTCAAAGGGCTGGTTCCGACCGGCATTGAGCTTGGTGAAGAAGGTGGTGAGCTCGGCCGTGGCCCGCTTGTCGCCGCCCATGAGGGAGGCGAGGGCACTCAAGTCCTGGGGAACGGCCCACGTGTATTGGATCCCGTTCCCTTCCTCGAAGCCGAGTTGGCCGCCGGGCTCGAGCATCGACTTCTGGAAGGCAGGACCGGGAGCAAAGCTGCCGTCTGATCCCTTGGCCTGGATGTAGCCAGTGGCGGGATTGAACAGGTACTCCCAGTTGTGGGCGCGCTGGCATCATTCGAGCAGCAAGGGTGCCGTCGCCGAGCTGCTCTGCGAGCTGGCTGATGGCAAAGTCGTCGAGCGCATATTCGAGGGTCACCGAGCCCCCGATCGAATAGTTGATGGACGTGATGTCCAGTGAACCGGCATTGACATAGTGCTGGGCGAGGTACTGGCTCAGGTATTGGCGTTCGATCTCGATTCCATGTCCTGTCTCACTCTGGGTCGCACCTTTGACCATGGCGGCAAGGGCGGCCTGGACGTCGAAGTTGCGAACCCCGAAGGCATAGGCGGCGGCAATGATCGGGTCGGCCGAGTCGCCGTTCATCTGCGAGGCATCACCTCCGACGATCGCCCATTTGGGTAACCAACCGCCTTGATTGGCCTCGTCGACCAGTGACTGCACCATGTTCCCGACCTGACGAGGGGCCACGATCGATTCGAGCTCGATCTCGGACCGGTAGATGTCCCATTCCGAGAAGTTCGAGTATTCGGCTTGACCGGTGGCAACGTGGACCTGTCCATCGGCACCCGGATACTGACCGTTGTCGTCGCTCACCACGTTGGGATGGAGCAGCGAGTGGTAGAGGGCCGTGTAGAAGATCCGTTGGTCGGTTCTCGATCCGCCGCCGATGGCGATGCGGCTGAGAATTTGGTTCCACTGATGTTGGGCGCTGGCCTCCACGTCGGCCAACGACCAACCGGGGTCCTCGTTGCGCAGGTTCTCGGCCGCGTTGGCCTCGCTCACGAACGAGATTCCCACCTTCATCAGGACGTCGCGGTGCTGCTCGGTGTCGAAGGTGAGGAAGGCGCCGCAGGCGGAACCGGAACACTGGCGGGTGCCTGGTCGGACGGAGTGCCCGTCCCAGGTTCCCGCCGAGGAGAAGGGCCGGCTGAAGCGGGCATCGAAATAGACCGTGTAGTCGGTGCCCGTCTGGCAGAACTGTCCGCTCGTGACCTGTCCGCTCACTTCGCCGTCGGCTGCGATCCGGACCTCCGACCGGCTCACCGGGTTGGCACTGTCGCCCACCTTCAACAGAACGTTCGCCTGGGTGGTGGCTGGGAAGACGAACTGGGAGATGCCCGTCCTCGTCGTCACCGACAACGCGGCCGACACACCGTGCGAACCGAGCCGAACCGCATATCGACCGGGCGCGGCGTGCTCGGTGGAGTGGGAAAAGACTCGGTGGTCGCCATCGGATCAGTACCGAGGGGGCCGACGGTCGGAAGGATGGGCACGTCCTGGTAGACGGCGCAGCCGGTACCACTCAGGTGGGTGAGGCTGAACCCATTGATATGGGAGTCGGCGTAGGAATATCCGCCGCCGGCCGCTGGCGGCATTGGGTACGGTGTCCGGGCTCCACTGGATCATGCCGAACGGCAGGTCTGCACCGGGGAACTCGCCGATGGCCCCTGGGCTCACCGGCCCGGTGCCCGTGCCATCCATGGGGTCGACCAGGCCCGCGGGATTCGTCACGAGCTGATTGGGCTGGCCGGAGGTGGCCCCGCCGGCGCTCCCCGGTCCTGCGATGGCCAGGGCCGGGAGGTCGACGGCCAGCACCAAGAGGCAGACCAACCAGGCCCGCCGCCACGACCGCCTCTCCCCGGGGCTACCACTCTGTATGCCGTCCATCCCGGCGGACGGTAGTAGAGACGGCTGCCGCAAACCGGCCGATCATGTTGGCCGCCGGTCGGCGGGGCCTGCTGGCCTTCCTGAGCCCTCTTGCACTCGGGTGCATGGGTCTCGCGGACGCTGTTCGGGGCTCAGAGGCTCAGCGCCCTGCTGGTAACGTGAGGCTCCCTTTTGGGGGCGTAGCTCAGCTGGTAGAGCGCTTGACTGGCAGTCAAGAGGTTCGAGGGTTCGAGTCCCTTCGCCTCCACGAAAAAATGCAGGTGAGTGGCGGGTGCGCCCTTCCCCTCCGATTGGTCAACTTCGCCGTTCGCGACCAAAACGCGACCGCAGGAGATTGACGAGCCCGATGACCAGTCACCTCTCGGAGGACGGCGGCGGCCGCGAGATCTATTCTCACCTACGGGCCGAAGTGGACCAACTGGCGGCCGATCAGGTTGCTGACCTCATCCTCGGAGGGTGCCGGTTAGATGGAAGATGACGAGCTGGATCGCTACGACGCCGCCATCAGTGGCTTCCTGGAACAGCAGGCGGCGGTATGGGCGGAACTACGTCGTCAGCTCGAGGATCGACCGGGATGGCGGTTCGACTTCGATCGTGAGCGGCGCTTCCCAAGGTGGTGTTTCGGGGTAGCCGAAGAGGCGTCGCCTGGTGGTCACTGTCGACTACGACACCGTTCACATCTACGACGCCGATGCCGACCGACACAACGAGCCCTCCGACCACCGCATATGGGTCGACGATGTCAGCGGATGGCTTGATCGCCACGAGCCCGAACACATTGGCCGCACCGACGCGCTCAAAGAGCTCGAGGAACCGCTCGTTATTCAGGAGGCCGAAAGCATCGTCCGTGAGGAAGAGGACGCGGACGACGGCGGCGCCTGACCGGCCCGGCCGTTCCCGCCGAAGGTCCTCGCCAGGGCTGCCTACAGGGTGAAGTGGTACCTTCATTTTGGTGGAGGAGCCCAACGCGTCGCCCGCTCTCTTGGCACGATGCCCCCTGTGCCAGGGACAGACCCGCATCCCAAAGGACGCCGGCTCGTCGGTCTGCACTGGATGTGGAAAGACCCTGCATGTCGTCCACTGTCCCGAGTGCGATCGGACACTCTGTGTGCCATCGACGGTGAGCCATTGGAAGTGTCCGTGCGGGCACAAGGAGCGCCTCCGTGTCGACGTCTCGGGGTTCAACTGCCCACGTTGCAAGAAGGTCACAGCGCTTGAGCAAAAGGCCACGAACCGATATCGATGCTCGGAGTGCCGGAAGCTGTACGTGAAGTGCTCATGCGGCAGCTTCGTGAAGCCACCAGTCATCGCCGCTACCCGCTGGACGTGCACCAATTGTGGAACCCGGCACTCCAGCAACTGGTAGCGACGACCGTCGGGTTCACTGGCCCTCGGTCCAGTGCGGCCGAACATGTGTTCCTAACGCAGCGTCCTCGACCATCCGAAGGGATGCCGAAATCCGTGTTGACGAGGTAGCCACGTCGGCAATCGTTGATCGCCCGGAGGCGATGCCGTGATGTCGCCCTATCGCCGGTTGCAGATGAGGTGGGTCACGCCGCTCGGAGTGGTCGCCGACTCGATGTCAAAGCGCTCTTCGAGGCCCTCCAATCCATCCCACAGAGGCTCGCCACGTCCGAGAACGATGGGAACGATCGCCACGTGTAGATAGTCGATGAGATCGGCCACGAGGAACTGGCGGATGGTCGTTGGTCCACCACCGATGCGGATGTCCAATTCGCCTGCGGCCTGGCGGGCAACGACCAGCGCCTCTGTCGGGCTGGCGTCGATGAAATGGAAGGTCGTACCGCCCTCCATTTCGAGCGCAGGGCGGGGGTGGTGCGTGAGCACGAACACCGGGTTGTGATAGGGCGGGCTGTCCCCCCACCACCCTCTCCAGTCCAGATCCCAAGGGCCACGCTGAGGCCCGAACATGTTGCGGCCCATGATGTCCGCCCCGATGCCGGGCGCCCATCGGCTGGCGAAGCTGTCGTCGGCATTGGTCGTTCCTCCTGTCACATCGTGGATCTTGCGGAAGGATCGAGTGGCATCGAACCATGCCAGCAGTCGGTGCCCGGCGTGCCCGAACGGCGCGTCAAGGCGTTGTCCTTCGCCGGAGGCGTAGCCATCCAGAGAGACCGATAGGCAGTGAACACGGACGGATGACATTGGCAACTCCTTCGGGGAGGGGCGCTCAGATACCGCCGACTGTACTGAGGAGGTGTCGCTCGATACTTGCCACTGACGCCCGCCAGAGCGCCTCGTCCTCGTCTTCGAAGCACGCTGCAGCCACCGGTGGGCGGATGGCGGCACCTGCCGTCGATGGGCCACGATCGCCGCGCATCGTCGTTGCGATACATGCCTGGTGTCAACGTTCCCATCGCCGGTTATTTGACTCCGCAGCGAGTAAAGAGGATCGAGGCATGGGACGCTGGTCCGCCTCCCGAAGGTGCAAGGCTTGGCGCATGGCCGCATACAACGCCTTGGAATGGCATGACTTCTTCGTGGGCACCATCGGGGCATCGGCGGCACTGACCGGTCTGCTGTTCGTGACGATCTCCATCAACCTGGAGCAGATCCTCAAATACCCGCATCTTCCCGGTAGAGCAGCCGGGACGCTCGGGATCTTGGTAAGTGCCTTGGTGGTGTCTGGTTTCGCACTTGTCCCGGGGCAAGGCAGTCTTGCCTTAGGTCTGGAGACGGCTGCCGCCGGGGGAACGGTGGCGATCCAGGCCATCTTTGTCACACACGGAAGGCAAGAAACAGATGAGACGGTCTGGGTTGTTGAACACCTCATATCGCTGCTGCTCCCGAGCCTGGCCCTCGTGGTCGGGGGACTGACGCTCATCGCAGGCGGCGGAGGTGGCCTCTACTGGGTCCTTGCTGCGATTCTCCTCGCTTTCGTGATGGCCTCGATCAATGCCTGGGTGCTTTTGGTGGAGATACTGCGATAGGGAAGGGACTGCCTCATCAAGGGGAGCGCGGCAACCTCCGACCCGCGTCCCCTCTCGCCGAGTGCGAGTCGATGCAGTACGTGAGCGTCGCCGATTTATCCTTCGTGAGTGCCTGGCGACCCGATCCGCTACACCTCTGCTGACGAGGACAGCGCTCGCTGGAATGGGTTTCCATTCCGTAACGGTGACATCGTCATCAGCACGAGATCCAAGACGGGAACGACGTGGGTGCAGATGATCTGTGCACTCTTGATCTTTCAGAGGCCAGACCTTCCGGATTCACTTTCCAACCTGTCGCCCTGGCTCGACTGGCTGATCACGCCCCGGAACGATGTCTACGCTCGACTCGCAAGTCAGGACCACCGAAGATTCATCAAGACCCACACACCTCTCGACGGGTTGCCTTCCACCCGTCGGGCGACCTTCATCGTGACCGGGCGCCATCCTCTCGACATGGCCGTTTCCCTTTACCACCAGGGCGACAACCTCGACCGGCTGCGGATGCGCGAGTTGGTCGGCCGGACGGAACCTGCGCCACCAACCCGCAACCGACCTCTCCTTCACCAATGGCTGATCGAGTGGATCGGTCAGGACGTCGATCCAAAATCATCGCTCGACTCACTACCCGGCCTGCTGTGGCATCTCACCGGTGCCTGGCGCCGCCGATCCGAACCGAACGTCGTTCTTGTCCACTATGACGACCTCGTCGCCGACCTCAACGCGGAGATGCACCGTCTCGCTTCCCGCCTCGCTATCACCGTGCCGGAAGAGACGTGGCCCACCCTGGTCGAGGCGGCCACATTTGCGCACATGCGAGCGAGGGCCGGCTCACTCGCTCCCGATCCTTCGGGCATCTTGAAGGATCGCTCTGTGTTTTTCCGACGAGGAACCTCGGGTGCAGGGCGAGAGGTGCTGACCGAGCCGGAGCTCGGGGAGTACTACAGACGTGTCTCTGGAATGGCACCAGAGGATCTTTTGGATTGGCTGCATCGGGATCACGGTGGCATGAGCCACGGGTAGGCACCGAGTTCGCCGAACAGCCTTGGATTACATTCCAGTGTTCAGCACCTACGCCGGAAGGGTTCCAATGGCAACGTCCTCGACGAGGTCGCCCTGGTAGTCGCTGACCAGCAGGGTCTTCCCATCAGGAGAGACCGTCATATCCCTTGGGAAACCACCTGTCGGTACATATCCGACGAGACTCAGCGATCCATTGCCGGTCACCGTGACGACGGCCAGGTTCGATGGGGCCTGGCCGACTTGGAAGCGGTTCGAGTCCGCGACGATCACGGCCTTGCCGCCATCCACCACCGCTTCTCCGACCGGTGCCTCGCCGACTTGGACCTCTCCCTCGAGAGCTGAGGCCGGACGTGACACCAGAGCATCGGCGGAGAAGGCCAGAAGCTGGTCGCTCCCGCGAGCGGTGACGTAGACAGTGGAGGGGGTGGCGGTGACGCGGACCGGGCTACACCCAGCCCAAACTGTGGACACGATTGAACGAGACGGGTCATGCTCGGCGTGCCTCAAGTCGATGGTCGTCAACGTTCCCTCGCCACCGGTCTCGGCGGCAGCTTCGCTGGTGGCGTAGAGGAATAGCCCGTTCGTTGAGACGTTCAGCCCGACAGGAGCGACGCCCAACGGTATGAAGCCGACGAAGTTTGACCGCAGGAAACCGTGGGCCAATGCACCTCCGAGGTCGAACACGGCCACGTTGTCACTGTCCTCCATGGAGACGAAGAGATAGTTACCGTCAGGTGATGCGACGGTCTCGATTCCTCCTTGCCCTGGGCTCTCCAGTGACCCCAATAACCAAGACGACGGGCCGTCGCTGTCCTCGATGCGCTTGACGGAGAAGACGCTGGCACCACCACCACCCGCAGCGATGAGGTAGCGGCCATCTCTGGCGAGCGCAAGACCGATCATCGGCTGACGTCCGAATATGCCCACTCCTTGGCGTACGAGCCCAGAAGAGGTGATCCCGAACTCGTCGATGGTGCTCGCCGCATAGGACTGCATCGGTGTGAGGGCTGCCACGAAGGCATGGTCGTCATCGGTCGCGATGGAAACCCCGAATGGGGCGAACAAACCAGCGCTGAAGCGGAGCTGAACGTTGGCGAGTGTTGGTGCGGAGGCTGTCGCCGTCGAGCAGGGCATGGTGGTGCCGACAGGCGAGGGGTGAGACTCGGCCGGAGACGGGTGCGGCGCCGGGACAGTGCTTGTTCGAGGAGATGGCGACGTAGCAACAGTGCCGCAACCCGACAGGACGATGATCAGAATTGCGAATCCTCTCGGCCGCCAGAGCCGGCGACGCACGACCTCAGCACGCACGCTCCGACGGTATCGCTCCTCGTGTCCGTGGCTAGATCTTGAGCCGGTCCTCTGCAGCCACGTGGGTGACTCCCCCGACATACGAGGTGCGCACAGCCGAACGGCCATGCTCAGTCCGGCAGTACTCCTTCTGCGCGGTCACGAGCCAATAGGCGCCGCCCAGCACCACGCCCTCGGGCCTGGCGTACGGTCGCAGCGCTTCGAGGGCGGCCTCGGTCCCGGCTTTCACCGCCTCGGGATCCTTGCCGTCCACCAGACGGCGTCCCATCTCGTCAGAGAGCATGAAGGTAACGACGTCCTCAGGATCACGTCCCATCCGCATCTCGTCGTTGTGGGGCTGGACGCTGACCTCCGACCACCCAGCAGACTCGAGCAGGCTCCGGGTCCGCTGGCCGTCGGCCATGGCGAAGGGTCCAGGGGCGCCTGGTCCGGGCAGGTCGGGGATTCCCACGTGGGCCACGATCGCCATAGCGGGCACCGCGATCCACTCGTTGGCGAACATCTCCTGCCAGCACACAAAGCACAGGCGGCCACCCGGACGAACGGCGCTTGCCAGGTTGGCAAAGGCGACCTCGGGGTCGTCGAAGAACATGACGCCCATACGGCTCACGACAACGTCGAACGGTTGGTCAAAGGAGGCGATCTGGGCGTCGCGCTGGACGAAGTGGCCGTCGATCCCCTTTTCCTCAGCCCGGCGCCGGGCCACCCCCAGCATGGGCGCCGAGAGGTCGAGGCCGGTCACCCGCCCGTCGGGCCCGACGGTTCGGGCCGCTTCGAGGCTGATGGCACCGTTGCCGCACCCCACGTCCAACACTCGCTCGCCCGGCTCGAGAGCGGCTCCCATCAGCAGCCGGTGGCCGAAAGGGGCGAGCATGACGTCGAAGCGTTCCGCCTCTCTCACCCAGACATCGGCGGGGCGTCCGTTCCAGTAATCGGCCATGTCGGCATTCGCCATGTCCTGTTCTAGTAGCGGCATGGCCCCGAATGTCAACCGCTGTTGGCTCAGGAACCGAAGGGTCCACCCATGACCGGGTGGTCCTTGGGTACGTGGGAACGCCGAAAGCGGGAGGGCATTGGCCGGCGACCGCTTTGCAACCGCGTGGGGTTTGCAACGGCTACGGCCCTACGCCGCCCAACCGTTCGATGAGACCCCTCTCAGAGCTCGTGCTCGTAGACGACGAACGAGACCCGCTTGGCAAGAAGGTCGTACAGCGATCGGGCACGACCGTTGAACTCCTGCGTGTGCCAGTAGACCTTTACGGCTCCACGCTGACGAGCCTCCGAGATGACAGCTTCGATCAGAGCCTGGCCCTGCCCCGATCCACGGGCTTCGGAAGCCACGAAGAGGTCCTCCAGATAGCAGTACCCCGAGTCGCTCCACGTTGTCGGGTGGACGAGCGTGTTGACGATGCCCACGAGTTCACCGTCGTCCGTCTCGGCAACGAAGCCGAACAAGCCATCCCGTTGGTCACAAAGCCGCTCGAAGGTTCGGCGACTCACGCCTTCCGCCAGCTCATGCCGGTAGAAGCGCAGGTAGCCCTGCCACAACACCTTCCATCGGCTCCAGTCCTCATGCTTGACGAAGCGGATCACGAGCCGAGCCTAAGGGGGGTTCTTGCAGATTGCAGGGCAAGAACGATGGACCATTTGGCTCGGCGGGACAAGGGCCGCGGGCCCGTGACGCGCCACCGCCTGCGGCCGGAATCCGGCCACAGGCGGCAGACGACGATGGAGCTGCGATCAGCGGGTGCGATCGACCGCCTTGGTCACGTAGGCCGGCAGCTTGGCCTCGATCACTTTGGCTTGGGTCGAGCTCAGCTGGCCGGCAGTAACAGCTTGATTGACTTTGCTGTCGGCTGCGCTGACGAGAGCACTGACCACGTTCTCGGGGTTCACGCCGTGCT
Organism: uncultured Acidimicrobiaceae bacterium; assembly: GCA_963774915.1. Classification (GTDB taxonomy): domain Bacteria; phylum Actinomycetota; class Acidimicrobiia; order Acidimicrobiales; family RAAP-2; genus CAVSNH01. Next base: position 378,499 of record CAVZGR010000003.1, read on the forward strand.
GGGTGGCCACGCCGGCAATCGAGTTGCCGGCCTTGAGGTCCGCGACCAGCACGGTGGGGGTGATCCCAATGGCTGTTGCGCTGACATCCACTCCGGCCCGCCGGATCTCCTTGCGATGCGTCCGGAGCCAGTGCTTGATCTGGCCCTTGGTGGCATGGTTGGCCACAGGTGTCGCGGCAGGGGTTGCGGCGTATGCCGTACCGGTCACGGCGACACCGCCGGCCAAGAGGGCACCTCCGATGAGGACCGGGGCGATGACCTTCTTGAACATGATGACTCCTTCTCGATGGATTCTTCTGGGCCCTATCGTGCCGACCAACCGTGGGGCCGGAGTTAGAGAACTGTGAGGATCCGGTTAAGTCCGGTGCCCGGAACATGCCCGGAAGATCAATTGCCACCTAGACAGACTGGCCTGGATCTCCCGAGCATTGTGTTGACCCGAGGTCCGGTCGACTTCATGCGCCCCCTTCTCGGTCTCAAGGAGCCGCCGGCCGTTGATCGCCCAGCAGGTAGCGCGGGCCCGGTCCTCGCGATCCGGCCACATCATCTGGGTTGTACAAGGCGCACTGCTTGAGCGACAGGCAGCCGCATCCGATGCACGAGGACAGATCGTCTCGGAGTCGTTCGAGCAGCGTCGATCTGACGGTCGAGCCGCGGCCGCCAGGAGCGGGACAGCCTCGACCAGTCGGCTGCCGTCGGCGTTCGGCCTTCGGGCAGTGTGGCCAAAGCCGACTTGATCTCGTCCAGAGAGAGCCCGACCCGCTGCGCGATTCGAATAAAGGCAACCCGCCGGACGGTGTCCCGGTGAAACTGGCGCTGGCCGCCAGAGCTTCGCTCGGCGCCGATAAGGCCGTGACGCTCGTAGAACCGGAGGGCGGAGACACTGACGCCCGTCCGGTCGGCGACGTGCCCGATGGCCAACAGAGTCGCCCGTGTGCTCACCTCCCCAGTTTTTCACACTGGGTTGAACCTCCATACAGGTTCATGTGCCTGACGCACGCCTTTGGTGACGGATCCCGTTGGTAGGTTGAGCCGGTGACGCAGGACAAGATGCACTTCCGGCGAATGGACCAGGGAACGGACGCCGATTTCCTCGTCCTGAAGAGGGTCCACACCAACAACGTGGCCGCTCTTCCGAGCCTCCTCCTGCGCATGCTCACCGAGCTCAAGGCCGACGAGGCCTTCCCGGTAGACCGGCTCACTCACAGTCTGCAGAGCGCCACCCTCGCCATGCGGGACGGCAGGGACGAGGAGTACATCGTGTGCTGCCTGTTCCACGACATCGGCGAGTCACTCGGCCCGTTCAACCACGGGGAGGTCGCGGCCGCCGTCCTTCGGCCCTTCATCTCGATCGACAACTACTGGATGCTCGCCCATCATCCGACCTTCCAGACCTACTACTACGGTCCGCATCTGGGCATCGACCCCAACCGAGCGCGACGAGTACATCACCAGCCCGTTCTACGACCGAACCGTCGAGTTCTGTGCCAAGTACGACGAGGTGGCCTTCGACCCCGACTACTCGGTCGAGCCCATCTCGACCTTCGAGCCAATGGTCCGGCGGGTCCTCGACAAGGAGTGGACGCCCCCGAGCTGAGTGGGCCTTCGTCAAGCGTGGACCGTGACGGTGAGGCGAGGCGGGGCGCTGACCGAAGAGCACGGCGAAGACCAGGGTGGCCGAGCAAGGCGCCACCGGCACTTCCGACGGTCCAGTGCGAAGATGGCGCCATGACGACAGAACGCATCGAGGTGCAGCGGTTCATCCCGGCCGAGTCCCGCGGCCATCTTCCGGGTCCTGTGCGACCCGCGCGGCCACGTCGCCATCGACAGCTCCGGCATGCTCCTCGACGCCGACCGGAGACATCGGTCAACGCCGTCGGCGACTCGTTCGTCGTCCACATGGACCGAGAGGCGCTCAGCGACTATCCGATGGGTCGCTACGACGTGACCGTCCACATCACCACGCTTCGAGCCCGACCACGAGATCGCCTGGACCATCCTCGGCCAACTCAACCATCGGTCACGTCTACGGGTACCGGCTGGAGCCCGCCGACGGTGGCACCCTGGTCACGTCGTACTACGACTGGTCGGCAATCGCACCCGAGTGGAGAGAAGCCGGAATCTTTCCCGTCATCTCCGAGGGTGCGCTCCGGGCAACCCTCGGCATCCTCGACCGCACCGTCGTCCCCGGCCGCGGTCCGGGAGAGGCCACCAGCCCTTCGTAACCGGGGTGCGACCGATCCGGAGTCAGCCGCACCGCACCGCACTCCCCCGGGTGCCGGCCCCGGATCCCAGCCCGTACCATGAGCGCCGTGCCCAATCCGGTGCGGCCTGCCCCCATCGTCCGTCGCCGTCGGCCCCGGATCGCCCTGGGCTTCGTACTCTCCTTGCTGGCCCTCGTGTCCTCTCTCGCCCTCGGACTGGCCGCGGCGCCGACCGCCACCGCTGCATCGTGGTGGGTGCCGCCCCTGGGCAGCCAGCCCTGGCAGTGGGAGCTCACGAATCCGCTCAACTTCAACAGCGCCTCTGGAGATGGGCACCGATGACACCCTCCCCAATGGCCAGCCGGCCCCGGCGCCGGTCATCTACGACATCGACGGGATCATCAACCCGGCCTCCACCGTGGCCGAGCTTCACGCCATGGGCAAGCACGTTGTCTGCTACATCGAGGTCGGCGCCGCTGGCAACTACTACTCGGCCAAGGAGGAAGGGCTCCGGACCACCTACTACCAACAACTGCGCTCCGACCACCTCTTCGGCAAGAGGGTGCCGGGGTGGCCCGAGCGCTACCTCGACATCCGCTCTCCGAAGACCGTGCAGATCATCGAAACCATGATCCGCCAGCAGTGCGCGACCAAGGGCTTCGACGCGGTGGAGACCGACATCGACGAGGAGTACGACGATCCGAGCGGCTTCCCGCTCACCAAAGCCATCGAGGAGTCGTACATGACCGAGCTGGCCGACTACATGCACGGCCTCGGGCTCGCCTGGTGGATCAAGAACCCTGATGACACCGGGGACAGTTACGCCACCGACATGTACCCCTTGGCCGACGCCGTGCTCACCGAGCAGTGCAACCAGTACAAGACGTGTGGCTACCTGTCGGCCTACGTCGGCCACAAAGCGGTGTTCAACGCCGAGTATCACCTGTCAACGGCCAAGTTCTGCCCTTCGGACGACGCTCTCGGGTTCAACGGTGCTCTGTTCAACGTGGGCCTCACCGGAATTCGCCACCCCTGCCAGTAGCCGGGGACAACCCGGACGCCGGCGTGGGCTCAGCCTCCGTCCGGGCCTGGCTCGGCCCGCAGGCGAGGCAGGACCCGGGCCGCGAACAGCTCGAGGCTCGACCACCCGACGTCGGGGTCGAGCCCACCCACCAGAGGATGGAACATGAGGCCGCCGTCGTCAGGGAGGTCCCGGTAGAGCTGCACGCACTCGTCCGGGGTGAGGACGAGGTAGCGGCCACTCCTCCGCAGCTCGTCGGCGTCGCCGGCCGGCTCGTAGACGTGTGCCCCCGGGCGGGCCGACTCCCATTCGGCATACGAGTTGGTCTCGTGGAGCACATGGGGTGCGATGCGGGCCCAGAGGGCATCGGGGTCCTCAGCCACGAACACGGCGTTGGGCCCATCCGCCCGTCCGACGTAGCCCTCACCCAGTCCGAGCCGGGCCCGCTCCTCGCGATATGCGGCACCCAGAGCGGGTTCTGGTGCACCCGCCAAGAACCCGTCGGCCAACCGGGCAGCTCGGCGGGCGGTTGCCACACTCGATCCACCAAGCAGTACCGGCGGACCACCGGGCGTGTACGTGCGGGGTGTGACCGTCGAGCCACCCGCCCTGGCCAGGGGCTCGCCCCGCCATGCGGCGCGCACCTGGTCCACGGCTTCCTCGAAGCGCTGGCCGCGCCCGGCCATGGGTCGACCGAACATGGCGAATTCCGAGGGCCGGTATCCGGCAACGAACACCACGACCGCTCTCCCCCGGCTCAGGATGTCGAGCACGGCCAAGTCCTCCGCCATACGGAGCGGATCGTGAAGCGGCAACACGATGGCCGCGATCATCAGGCCGATCCTCGACGTCCGGGCGGCTACGGCCCCGGCCACGACGATCGGTGACGGGCAATAGCCGTCGGGCACACCGTGGTGCTCCGAGAGGACCACGCTCGTGAACTCGGGTATCCCGTCGGCCCAGGTGCACTGCTCGAGGGCCGCTTCGTAGATGCGATCAGGCACCGATCCGAGGTGACTCGGGGCCCGCAGGTCATAGCGCAGCATGATGGGCTTCAACGACAACACCTCACCGTTCGACCGAGATGACCCGTCGCCCTCACCCCGCCCACGGGACGCTCCGGCGCAGAATGGCCCGGGTGTCGGCCGATGGCGGGAGCGCGCCGAAGACGGCTTCCGCACCGCCGTCGAGTCGGCTGGCACAAAAGGCGTCGGCTACTGCAGCCGTCGAGAATTGCAGGACCAGGGCGGCCTCGAAGAGGAGGGCCATCCGCTCGACGAGGTGCCGGGCCCGGCCTTCGATGGAGTCCGTGGCCGCCAGCTCAGACTTGAGAACGTCGACGGCGCCGTCGAAACGCGGGTCGGCTCCAATCGCAGGGCCGATCTCCGTCCAGAAGGCGTCGATCGACTCGGGCTCGCGCAGCATGGCTCGCAACACGTCCAGGCAGATGACGTTGCCCGATCCTTCCCACAACCCGTTGAGCGGGCTCTGCCGGAAGAGCCGTGGCATGGGCGACTCCTCGACGAACCCGTTGCCGCCCAGGCATTCGAGTGCCTCGGCCGCATGCTGCGGAGCCCGTTTGCACGCCCAGAACTTGATGACGGGGGTAACGAGGCGCTGGATGAGGCGCTCGTGCCCGTCGCCGTCGGCCGCGTCGTACGAGCGGGCCAGGCGCATGGCGGCCAGAGTCGCCCCTTCCGACTCGAGAGCGAGGTCGGCGAGCACGTTGGTCATGAGTGGCTGGTCGATGAGAAGGCGCCCGAACGCCGAGCGATGGGCGGCGTGCCAGCTGGCCTGGGCGAGGCCCTGGCGCATGACTGCGGTGGCGCCCAGGATGCAGTCGAGGCGCGTGTGGTTGACCATCTCGATGATGGTGCGAACCCCGCGTGCCCTCCTCGCCCACCAGGCGGCCGATCACTCCGGCCAGTTCGATCTCACTCGATGCGTTCGAACGGTCGCCCAGCTTGTCTTTGAGACGCTGGATCCTGATCGGGTTCCTCGATCCGTCAGGACACCGAGCGCGGCACCCAAAAACAACTGAGCCCGCCAGCGGCCTGGGCCAGCATGAGGAAACTGTCGGACATCGGCGCCGAACAGAACCATTTGTGGCCGACGAGGCGGTAGGTGCCGGGCTCGGTCGGATCGGCTTCGGCCACCGTCGTGTTGGCCCGGACATCAGAGCCGCCTTGCTTCTCGGTGAGGGCCATCCCACAGGTGATCCCGGCCTTGCGCTCGGCCGGACCGTCAGTGGGGTCGTAGACCGGTCGACGGTGAGGAGGGGTTCCCAGTGAGCGGCGAGGTCCGGCTGGTGCCGAAGGGCGGGGACTACCGAATAGGTCATGGACACCGGACAAAGGTGACCGGCCTCGACCTGGTACCAGGTGATCACCTTGGCCGCCCGGGCCACGTGCGCCCCCGGACGCGGGTCGGACCACGCCGCGGCGTGCAGGCCGCGCCCGATGGCCGTGCGCATGAGCTCGTGGTATGCGGGGTGGTAGTCGACCACGTCGATGCGGTGCCCGAAACGGTCGTAGGTACGCAGCTCGGGACCGTTCACGTTGGCCAGTCGGCCGAGCTCGAGGGTGTCCGGCTCGCCGGCGAGGGAACCGAGCGCGTCAAGGTCGCTCGTAGCCCAGGGCGCGCCTTCCCGGCTCGCCGCATCGGCCAGCGCCCGGTCGGAGGTGAACAGGTTGTAACCCTCGAGCGGCGGCGGCTGATTGAACACCTCATGGGTCTCGATGTCCTTCAGCACGGGTCCTCCTAACGACCACGCCGAGCGGCGGGCAGGTGTCGGCCTGCGGTCGTGGCCCGACTCGGCACCGCCATCTTGGCGCACCCGATGTCGTCCGGCTCTCGAGGGCAGCCGCGCAGGCCCGGGCAGCACCACGCATCGTCGCCGTCCAGAGCGGTCGCCGTCGTAGGGTGATGGGCATGGATCCGTTGAGCCAGCTGGCTGCGGCACGCGACCTCGGCCGAGCCACGACGGAAGTGTGGGTGGACCGGATCCGCACGCAGCTGAGGGAGGACTTCCGCCGGTCGCTCGGTGGCAAAGGGGAGCCGCCCCCGCCCTGCCTGGACCCCGACATCGCTTACTTCACCCCGGGATGCATCACCCGCCAGATGCACGCCGATGTGCCTCCCATGCTCATCGGCGGATTGGCCGCTCTCCTCTTCCAGATGCTTCATCCCCTGGCCATGGCCGGGGTCGCCGATCATTCCAATTTCGAAAGGATCCGGTCGGCCGTCTCGACCGCACCGCGACGTTCCTCAACGTGACCACATTCGGCCCGCGGGCAGACGCCGAGGCCGCCATCGCCCGGGTCCGCCGCATCCATCAGACGGTGGTGGGGACGGCCCCCGACGGGCGGCCCTACGCCGCCACTGACCCGTTGCTCATCGAATGGGTGCACGCCACCGAGGTGCACAGTTTCCTCATCGTCATGGCGCGCCTTCGGGTACCGGCGTCTCACCCCCGACGAGGAAGATCGTTACCTGGACGAGATGTCCCGCGTGGCGCTCGCCCTCGGTGCTCGCCAGGTCCCCCGGACCGTCATCGCCCTCCAGGCGTATTTCGACGAGGTGCGCCCACAGCTGGGCCTCACCGACCAGGCAAAGTCGGCCCGGAACTTCATCCTGCGGGGCGTCGGACGGTGGCCCCACGAACTGGCCAGCTACGGCATTCTCATGGCCGCGGCCCAGAGCACGCTGCCCGGCTGGGCCCGCCGGCAGCTGCAGCTGATCTCGGTGCCGGCCGGTGACCGATTGATGGTTCGACCGGCGGCGAGGGCGCTCGGCACGGCCATGCGGTGGGTGGGCTCGACGAAGCCAGAAGCGGCCACGGTCGACAGCGCCGACGACCACCAATACCGCGACGACTGCGGCCTGATCGTCGAGTCGGCCAGCCCGATGGGCCGGCTCTGACTGCCGCGGTGCGGCTGCGCTCGCCCTCGTCAGGGGCGAGTAAACATCAAATCAGTCGGTCCGATCGGTAGGGTATTTCGCAACGCTGTGCCCGCCGACGTCGAACACGAACACGCTGCGCCGGACCGTCACATCGGAACCGGGCGTCGACGAGCCGGGCACGGGCGATCTCTTGTCATCGGCGCCGGCTTCGTGGCCCTGGTCGGCGTACTCGCCCTGTTCGTGGCCCAGAGCACCGCTCCGTCCCAGACGGTGCGGCGTGTGCACAACAACCCGTCCTCGTCGCGCTGGCGAGCACCCCCCCCATCGCCAGCCGAGTGCCCCTGGCTGGCTCGGGCCATGGCCCGCAACGAGTCACCGACCGCCCTCGCTCGCCTGGTGGTCGGGCGCATGACGTTGAGCGAGAAGCTGAGTGAGATGGTCCTCATCTCGCTCGGCCCCTACGAGAACGTGAACAGTGGCGTTCCCCGTCTGTGCATTCCGCCGCTCAGCCTTCAGGATGGGCCACAGGGTCTCGCCTTCGGCGACACCGGCGTGACACAGTTGCCCGCCCCCCTCGGGCTCGCAGCCACCTTCGACCTGAACCTGGCCCGGTCCTACGGTGACGTCCAAGGAGCGGAGGCAGCCGCCCAGGGCTTCGACGTCGTCCAAGGGACCGACCCTCGACCTCTTGCGGGTGCCCGAGGACGGACGGGCCTTCGAGTCCTTTGGTGAGGACCCGGTACTCGCCGCCGACATGGGCGTCGCCGACATCGAGGGAATCCAGTCGCATCAGGTGATGGCGCAAGCCAAAGAGTTCGCGGTCTACAGCCAGGAGACCGACCGCGGCGCCCTCGACAACCAAGTGTCCGACCGACCGCTCGAGGAGCTGTACCTCCGCCCATTCGAGGCGGCCGTCAAACAGAGTCACGTGGCCTCCCTCATGTGCGCCTATCCGCAGCTCAACGGTGTCTATCAGTGCCAGGATGCCTCAATCCTCGGCCTCCTCGACCAGTGGGGGTTCACCGGGTTCGTGCGCTCGGACCTCGGTGCCGTGCATGACCCGGCAGCCGCGATCGAGGCTGGCACCGCTCTCATCAAGCCGGCCACGGTCGCCGGTCTGACCACGTCGATGTCGCCGGGGCCTCCTGTCGGTGCCGACCATCGACCAGGCGGTCGAGCGTGTGCTCGCCACCATGTTCGCCTACGGCGTGATCGGTCGAGATCCGACCGGTGCCCCTGGCGACCCGGTCGACTCCCCCGAGCACGCCGACGCTGGCCCGCCAGGTGGCGGCACGAGCCGCCGTCCTACTGCAGAACCATGGGGGCGTCCTGCCACTGTCGGCGGCCGCCGGACCGTTCGGTGGCCGTCATCGGTGCCGACGCCGAGCGGGATCCGGTCACGACCGGGTTCGGCTCCTCCCGGGTGGAAGCCCCGTTCGTCTCCACCCCGCTCGACGCCATCCGCCTGCGGGCCGGCAAGACGGCCGACGTGACCTACTCGCCCGGTGGGAGCACGACCGCCCCCCTGCCGCCGGTTCCCCCCGAGGTGCTCACACCCGCTTCCGGCCAAGGTCATGGCCTCACCCTCACGCTCGTACGGGCCGGTCCCGAGGCCACGTACACCCAGACGGTCCAGCCCACCGTCGACACCTCCATCCGCCCCTACCCCGGCGGCGGGAACTCGCTCCTGCACGCGGCGGGGCCCGATGCCCCGGTCGAAGTGCGCCGGGCCGGGGGGCTCACCCAGCAAGTGTTCGGTTCGTCCTCCTCGATCGGAGGCCGCCGCACGTTGGGCGGGTCGCTCAGCGAGCGAGCCACGCGCAGCGACGTCGTGCTGCCTCCCGGCTGGACCGACGTCGACGCCACGTGGACCGGCACGCTCACCCCGCCCAAGACCGGCGACTACACGTTCTCGCTGCAGGGGTCCGGCGCATCGCAGCTGCTGGTGAACGGCGCGCCGGCCGTGTCCGACCCGCTCAGCCACGTCCTCGGCCGATGGTCACAGACGATTCCACTGACTGCCGGTCAGCCGGTCAGCATCGAGGTGATCTGGGACCCGTTCGACACCTTCCACCACCAGGGACTGCCGACCGTCGTCGCCTCCAGCCTCACGCTCGGCTGGAAGTACGTGTCGAACGCCATCGCCGATGCGGTGGCCGCGGCCGCGCCAGGCCAAGGTCGCCGTGGTCTTCGCCGGTGACTACAGCGCCGAGTCGTTCGACCGCCCGTCGCTCTCCTTGCCGGGTGACGAGAACGAGCTCATCTCCGCCGTCGCTGCCGCCAACCACGCACACCGTGGTGGTTCTCAATACCGGCGGTCCGGTGCTTCATGCCGTGGCTCAACCAGGTGGCGGCGGTGATCGAGGACTGGTACCCGGGCGAAGAGGACGGCAACGCCATCGCCGCCGTGCTCTACGGCGACGTCGACCCGAGTGGACACCTTCCGGTCACCTTCCCGGTGTCGGCCGCCCAGTCGGCCATCGACAGCCCAGCACAGTGGCCGGGTGTGAACCTGGTCTCCGACTACACCGAGGGCCTCGACGTGGGCTACCGGTACGACCACGCCACCGGGTACGAAGCCGCTGTTCCCCTTCGGCTTCGGCCTCTCCTACACCCACTTCTCCTTGCTCGGGCCTTGCCGTGCAGCGCGTCGAGCGGCGGTGATGCCGTGAGCGTGCGGGTGGCCGAACATCGGGTCGCGGACCGGGACGGCGGTGACCCAGGCGTACGTCACCGACCCACCTGCCGCGGACGAGCCGCCGGCTCAACTGGGCGCCTTCTCGACGGTCACTCTGGCCGCCCACGAGTCGAAGCGGGTCACCATGACCGTGCCCGCCAGCTCTTTCCAGGCGTACCTCGGTGGGCACTGGACGGTCGTGCCCGGTCGTTACACGCTCTCCGTCGGCCAGTCGTCGGCCTCATTGCCGTTGAGCGCGCCGGTCACCGCCCCGTCAGGCTGAGGGCGCTCGACGCGGCGCACGGTACGGGCACATCGGGTCACGGGCTACTTGGAGCACGGCCAGTAACTCCAACGCTCGATCGACGTGAGAGCCGTCGTGGATCACCGCTCGGCGCCACCGGCTTGGCTCGACGGCGCCGAGGGAACGACCCCATCCATCGCCCTCTTCGATGGCATCGGCGGCACGTCGATGACCTGATCGAGACACCTCGACGGCCTGATCGGAACACTCTTGTTCAAACCGAGCCACTCGCCGTCTCGCCTGGGGCCATCGGCCTTCGGGTACGATCGACGACTGTGATCCGAGGGGCGGTTGTCGGCCGCTTCCTCCTGCCGCCCTCCGTCGATCGCTGCGACCGGCGGCACCCGAACCAAGGAGTCCAGCCTCATGACCAGCGACCGCAACCGACCCGCCTTCAAGGTCGCCGATCTCTCGCTGGCCGAGTTCGGCCGCCGCGAGATCGAGCTGGCCGAGCACGAGATGCCCGGGCTCATGGCCATGCGAGCCGAGCACGGCTCGGAGCAGCCACTCCGCGGGTCCCGGATCACCGGGCTCCCTGCACATGACGGTGCAGACGGCTGTGCTCATCGAGACGCTCACCGCGCTCGGCGCCGAGGTTCGCTGGGCCAGCTGCAACATCTTCTCGACGCAGGACCATGCGGCCGCCGCCGTGGCCGTGGGACCGACCGGCACCCCCGAGGCGCCGGCCGGCGTTCCCGTGTTCGCCTGGAAGGGCGAGACGCTCGTGGAGTACTGGTGGTGCACACAGCAGGCCCTGTTCTGGCCCGAAGCACGGGCCGACCATGATCCTCGACGACGGTGGGGATGCCACGTTGCTCGTCCACAAGGGCGTCGAGTACGAGAAGGCGGGACGGGTGCCTGACCCGGCCACCGCCGACTCCGAGGAGTTCGCCGTCGTGCTCGGCGGTGCTGGCCGAGAGCCTGCGCGACGAGCCCACCCGGTGGACGACGCATCGCCGCCGGCATCATCGGCGTCTCCGAGGAGACGACCACCGGCGTCCACCGGCTCAACGAGATGGCCGCGCTCCGGCGAGCTGCATGTTCCCGGCCATCAACGTCAACGACGCCGTGACCAAGTCCAAGTTCGACAACAAGTACGGGTGTCGTCACTCGCTCATCGACGGCATCAACCGGGCCACCGACGTGCTCATCGGGGGCAAGATGGCCGTGGTCTGCGGGTTCGGCGATGTGGGCAAGGGTTGTGCCGAGTCGCTCAGCGGACAGGGGGCGCGGGTGGTGGTCACCGAGGTCGACCCCATCTGCGCGCTACAGGCCGCCATGGAGGGGTACCAGGTGCTCACTCTGGACGACGTGGTCGATGTCGCCGACATCTTCGTCACGGCCACCGGCAACCGGGACGTCATCACCGCCGAGCACATGTCGAAGATGAAGCACCAGGCCATCGTGGGCAACATCGGCCACTTCGACAACGAGATCGACATGGCCGGGCTTGCCAGCATCGAAGGGATCGAGCGGGTCAACGTGAAGCCCCAGGTCGACAAGTGGGTCTTCCCGGACGGGCACGCGGTGATCGTGCTGTCGGAAGGTCGCCTGCTCAACCTGGGCAACGCCACGGGCCATCCGAGCTTCGTGATGTCCAACTCGTTCACCAACCAGACGATGGCCCAGATGGAGCTGTTCAACAACGGGCAGACCTACGAGAACCAGGTCTACGTCCTGCCCAAGCACCTCGACGAGAAGGTGGCCCGGCTGCACCTCGACGCCCTGGGCGTGCACCTGACGCACGCTGAGCAAGGAGCAGGCCGAGTACATCGGCGTGCCGGTCGACGGTCCCTTCAAGCCCGACACCTACCGATACTGAGCGCCGGCCGAGGCCCGGCGGGCTGCGGCAGCACGGGCCCGTTCAGCGAGATGGCCAGGGTAAGAGTGAACGGTGAAGGGGTGAACGGCGCTCGAGGCCACCTCCTACGAGGTGACCGATCGGGTGGCCACCATCACCCTCAGCCGCCCCGAGAAGCTCAACGCGTGGACCGGCGCGCATGAATGCCGAGTACCGGTCCCTGCTCCAGCGGGCCGCCGATGACCCGGCCGTGCGAGTCATCGTCGTGACCGGTGCCGGGCGCGGCTTCTGCGCCGGGGCCGACGCCGACGACCTGGCCGGCCACGCCGAGCGCGGCTCCTACGACGCCGGCGCGCCCGACGACCTGGCCATGCCCGGGCTACGGCGTCCGCCCGGAGTTCGACGCCGAGCTCGCCTACCACTTCGGCGTGCCGAAGCCCATCATCGCCGCCGTCAACGGGCCGGCGGCCGGCATCGGTTTCGCCCTCGCCTGCTACTGCGATCTGCGCATCGCGGCTGTGGAGGCGACGCTCACCACCGCCCACGGTCGGCTCGGGCTCCCCTGCCCCTTCGGGCTGGCCTGGTTGCTGCCCCGTCTCATCGGGTTGGCGCCGGCCCTCGACCTCATCCTCACCAGCCGCAAAGTGAGCGGAGCCGAGGCCCTGGCCATGGGGCTGGTCAACCAGGTCTTTCCCGGCCAGGAGCTGACCGCGGAGGTCGACGACTACGCCCGACGCCTGGCCACCACGGTCTCGCCCGCCTCGCTCGCCGCATCCAAGCGGCAGGTCTACGAGGCGATGCATCAGAGCGTTGGCGGAGGCGGTGCGGGCGACCGAGGCCTTGCTCGACCCCATGATGGCCGGTGGCGACTACCGAGAAGGGGTGGCGGCCCTGCGCGAGAAGCGACCGCCACACTTCGGCGACCTCCCATCCGGCGGAGGGCGACCGGCCTGATCCAGTCGGCACCGCGTCGCCCACCGACGGACGGACCCTCGGGTGTGGCACGGTGTGGCCGATGCCGTCCTACGAGCGCCTGGCCCGGTTCTACGACGCCATCATGGACGACCCGTCGCCACGGGCCGCGCGGGTGATCGACCTCATCGAGCGTTACCGGCCGGCGCCCCGCTCGGTACTCGAGCTGGCCTGTGGGACGGGCTCGATCCTCGAGCGCCTCGCACTGGGTGCCGGAGCGTACCGGGCTCGACCTCTCCCCCGAGATGTTGGCCGAGGCCAGAGTCAAGCTGCCCGACGTCGACCTCGTCGAAGGCGAGCATGGCCTCCTTCGACCTCGGGCGGCGCTTCGACGTCGTCGTCTGCGCCTTCGACAGCATCAACCACCTCCTCGACTTCGCCGAATGGGAGTCGACGTTCGCCGCCGTCGCACGACCACCTGACCGAGGCGGCCTCTTCGTCTTCGACGTCAACACGCTCGGGGAGCTCCTCCACATCGCCGAGGAGCAGCCGTGGGTCTTCGACTTCGACGGCAACGTGCTGATCATGGACGTGCGCTTCGGAGCCGAGGGGCGGGTGCAGCTGGGACCTCCGCGTCTTCGAGCGGACCGGTCCTTCGACCTTCGAGCTCCACCACGAGACCATCGGTGAGCTCGGGGTCGAGCTGGCCACGCATCACCCACGCCCTCGAGGATCGACACTTCGAGGTGCCTCGAGGTCACCGACCCGCAGGGCCGGCCGGCCAACGACGACTCGGCTCGGGCCTACTTCGCCTGCCGGCGGGCCGGATGAGCCGACGCACACCGCCGATCGCTGCAGCTCAGAGGTCGGCCGTCTCGGCCTCGAGCAGGTGGGCGAACTTGCGCTTCGCCGCCTGGCGCCGGGTGGGCACGTGCTCGGTCGGCACCTCGGTCGGCCGGTAGCGCTTCAGGGTCTGGCGGGCCACCGTCACCCGGTGCACCTCGTCGGGCCCGTCGTAGATGCGGGCCGCCCGGGCGTGGCGGTACATCGACTCGAGCGGAAGGTCGGTCGAGAAGCCGAGGGCGCCATGGATCTGGATGGCCCGGTCGATGACGTTGTAGAGGACGCCGGCGCCGAAGTACTTGATCATGGCGATCTCCACCCGGGCGGCGGCGGCGCCTTCGTTGTCCATCTTCCAGGCGGCCTGCAGGGTCATCAGGCGGGCCGCGGTCATCTCGGCCAGCGAGTCGGCCACCCAGTTCTGGATGGTCTGCTTGTCGGCCAACAGCGAGCCGTGGGTGGTGCGGGACACGGCCCGCTCACAGAGCATGTCGAAGGCCCGCTTCGACTGCCCCAGCCACCGCATGCAGTGGTGGATGCGCCCCGGGCCGAGGCGCTGCTGAGCGAGGACGAATCCCTCCCCTTCGCGGCCGACGAGGTTCTCGTAGGGCACCCGCACCTCGCGGTAGACGATCTCGGCGTGGCCACCGAAGGTCCCGAACTGCTCGACCGGGTTCTCCATGGTGGCGACGTCGCGCACGATGTCGACCCCGGGCGCGTCGGCCGGCACGATGATCATCGAGCACCCTTGGTAGGGGTGGACGTCGGGGTTGGTCACGGCCATCACGATGAGGAAGTCGGCGATCGACCCGTTGCTCGTGAACCACTTGTGACCATCGATGACCCACTCGTCACCGTCGCGGGTGGCCCTGGTGGTGATCATGGTCGGATCGGCCCCGGCTCCTGGCTCGGTCATCGAGAACCCGCTCCGCAGCTTCCCGTCGAGCAGCGGCTGAAGCCAACGCTCCCGCTGCTCCTCCCGGCCCGAGGCCTCGATGCCGATGGCCAACAACTCGGCATTGCCCGAGTCGGGGGCGTTGTTGCCGAAGACCACCGGCCCATAGGGCGTCTGGCCCAGGATCTCGTGCATGAGCCCGAGGCGGACCTGGCCGAATCCCCCACCACCCAACTCGGGCGGCAGATGGGAGGCCCACAGGCCCCGTCGCTTGACCTCTTCCTGCAGGGGGACGATGGCGGCGAGCAGGCGGTCATGATCGAGACCGAGCGTCTCGAGGGGGAAGACCTCGTCGCGGACGAAGCCGCGCATCCAGTCCAGCTGTCCTCGAACTCGGGCTCGGTCGAAAAATCCCATGCCAGATGTGCGTCCCCTGTCGCTCGTCCGGTGGCGGCCTGTCCGGCCCGACTACCGTCTCTCGGATGCCAGGCGACGCCGCTCGTCCCCCATCCGTACCACCGTGCGCCTCGGCGCGCCCGTCCGGGACTCGCGTGCGGCGGCGAACCGTGCGTCGATGACCTCACGGCCCGGCCGAGCGGATCCACCAAGCGGAAACTGCCCTCCTCGACGAGCGCCGGCAGCTCACGGCTGGGGAGCTCAGCCGGCTGGCCGCCCTCCCTGATCCCTCGGTGACGTCACTCGCCGCCCTCGCCCACCAGGTGCGCCTGGCCTGGTGCGGGCCGACGGTCGAGATCGAAGGCATCCTGTCGGCCCGGACCGGCGGGTGCCCCGAGGACTGCCACTTCTGCTCGCAGTCGGCCCGATTCGACAGCCCGGTCAAGGCCACGCCGTTCCTCGACACCGACGAGGTGCTGACCGCGGCCGAGGAGACCCGGGCCAGCGGAGCGTCGGAGTTCTGCATCGTGCTCGCCATCCGCGGGCCGGATGAACGGACGCTCGAGCCGAATCCTCGAGCTCGTGCCGCTCGTGCGCGACCGCACCGGGCTGAACGTGGCCGTGAGCGCCGGCATCCTCACCCCCGAACAGGCCCGACGCCTGGCCCAGGCTGGCGTGCACCGCTACAACCACAACCTCGAGACGGCACGTTCGTTCTTCCCCGAGGTGGTCACCACGCACCGTTGGGAGGAACGGCGCGAGACCTGCCGACTGGTGCGCGCCGCCGGCATGGAGCTCTGCTGCGGCGCGCTCCTCGGGATGGGCGAGACCGAGGAGCAGCGCATCGAGCTCATCATGGAGCTACGGGACACCGACCCGACCGAGGTTCCCCTCAATTTCCTCAATCCGCGGCCGGGGACACCTCTCGGCGGACGACGGGCGGTGGGCGCCTGGGAGGCCATCCGCTGGATCGCCCTCTTCCGCCTGGGGCTGCCCGGTGTCATCCTCCGCTACGCCGGCGGTCGGGAGATCACCCTCGGGGAGCTGCAGTCGATGGGCATGACCTCGGGGATCAACGCCCTGATCGTCGGGAACTACCTCACCACTCTCGGACGCTCGGCCGACGAGGACCTCCGGATGCTGGCCGACCTGCGTATGCCGGTTGGCGCGCTTTCGGGCGTTCTCTGACAATCCGTTGGCCGGCCAACGGCGCGAGCCCGACTCGTCGCCGACGAAGCGCCGAGGAGGCGCCACCCACTGCACGGGCTGTGGGGCGCCGGCCGATGATTGTCCCGGTTGTGGGCGAGCGCTCGACCCGCCGCGGTTCTGCCCCGGCTGCGGACGGCGACTGACGGTGGCCGTGAGCCCGGCGGGCTACCGGGCGAGCTGCCGCGACCACGGCGAGCTTCGTTCGGGCGACGTCTAGCCAACGCCAACGCATCAACTCCTTTGACGAAGGGGCCACATCGACCCGTCTTGGCCATCGAACGTGCTCACAGCGACCGAGGAGAGGGTCGCCCGCCTCTCTGACGGCTGGGTTCGCCGCGGCATCAACAGCCGGCCGAGGGGTGACCGATAGCGTGGCCCAAGTGGGTGCCCTGCTCGGGTCCGTCCTGCCGTTGGCCCTGGGCGCGGCCATCAGCCCGACCTTGCTGGCCCTTCAGCTGCTCGTCCTGGCCGGACCGGCCGATCGCCTGGCCCGGGCCTGGTCCCTCGCGGCAGGCGCCGCGATCGGTGCTCGCTGTCTACGCCGTTTGCGGGGCCACCCTGCTTCGGCACATCCACGGAAAGACGGCGCCCCATCCCTCCCTCCGAGATGCTCTCGTCGAATTGGTCTGCGCCGGGTTGCTCGTCGCATTGGCCGCCCGGGCCCGCTTTCGGCGCCGCACGGCGGGCGAGCAGCACGGGTCGCGAGTCGCCACCCGTCTGACCAACGCCCGGCTGCCTTGGTTCGTCGGAGCCGGTGCCCTCGGCATGCTGACCAACTTCTCGACCTTGTTGCTCTTCCTGCCCGCCCTTCACGAGATAGAGAGGGCGCAGGTCTCGACCATCGGACGCTGGCTCGTGTTCGCGGTGCTCTACGTGATCACCCTGTCGCCGGTGCTCGTGCCCGTGGCCGCCGCCACCGTTCTCGGACCCCGGGCCGAGCCCATCCTCGATCGGGTCCACACCTTCATCTCCGGTCACTCACGTCAGATCGGTGTGACCATCGAGCTGGTATTCGCCGGCTATCTGGCGTGGAAGGGTGTGACCGAGCTTCCCTGAACCGAGCCCGAGTCAGACGGCGGGAAGGCGCCACCCGTTGGCCTCGGCGATCTCGCGGCAGGTCGGGCACAGCGGGTAGCGGTTCGGGATCGCGGCGCGGCACCCACACCTTTCCGCAGAGGGCCTTGACCGCAGTGCCGTTCACCATGCCCTCGACCACCGAGTTGCCGGTAGGGATGAACGACCCGTCGTCGGGCTTGAACCCCTCGAGCACGATGTGGCTCATCCGCTCGTGGTCGCCGTCGAGCGCCGGGTCGACCCGATCCGGCTTGACGGTGATGCCGGCTCGGTCATGCACACCAGGATCGCGCAGCTCGGACCCGCCGAAGGGACGAGGGGCGCCCGAGACCGACCCCGTAGGCTCGGTGCCATGGAGGCCCGTTCGCGCACACTGGTTCTCGCCTCCGGGATCGCTCGGCCCGCCTCGGGCTGCTGCGAGGACGCCGGGTTCGACCCCGAGGTGGTGGTCGAGCGGGATCGACGAGACGGGACACGTGGCGAGAACACCCGCTCACAGGTGCTCGCCCTGGCCGGGGAGAAGGCGGCGGCCGTGGCCGACCCGAATGGGGAGGCGGTGGTCGTCGGCTGCGACTCGATGCTCGATTTCGACGGACGCCCCTATGGGAAGCCGACCTCGGTCGGGGAGGCCCGCGCCTGGCTCGTCGGCCATGCGCGGTCGATCGGGGACGCTCTTCACCGGGCACTGCGTGATCGACGAGCCACCGGCCGACAGGCCGAAGGGGTGGCCGGCACCGAGGTCCGGTTCGCCCGTACCACCGATGCCGAGCTCGACGCCTACCTGGCCACCGGCGACGCGCTGGACGTGGCCGGAGCCTTCACCATCGACGGGCGCTCTGCGCCCTTCATCGAGGGCGTGGTGGGCGACCCGAGCAACGTGATCGGGCTGTCGCTGCCCCTCTTCCGCCAGCTGCTCTCCCAACTCGGGATCGCCGTCTACGACCTGTGGGCAAGCGGAGGACTCGTCCAGTGACAACGACCGTGACGGCGCCTCCGTCCATCGCCGGATCGCCCCTGCCTGCCCTCACGTTCGGGCCGTTGGCCGTCGACCCACCGGTGGTGCTCGCCCCCATGGCCGGGGTGACCAACGTGGCCTACCGCCGGATCTGTCGCGCCTACGGGGCCGGGCTGACGGTCAGCGAGATGATCACCGCCCGAGCCTTGGTCGAGGGCAACGCCAAGACCATGGCCATGGCCGCCTTCGCCGCCGACGAGCCCGTGCGCAGCGTGCAGCTGTGCGGGGTGGACCCCTCGATCATGGGCGCGGCCGTCCGCCGGCTGGTCGAGGAGGTCGGCGTCGACCATATCGACCTCAACTTCGGCTGCCCGGCGGCCAAGGTCACCCGCCAAGGCGCCGGGGCCGCTCTTCCCGCCCATCCGCGGTTGTTCCGGGCCATCGTGGGTGCCGCCGGTGTC
Source organism: uncultured Acidimicrobiaceae bacterium (assembly GCA_963774915.1). GTDB lineage: Bacteria > Actinomycetota > Acidimicrobiia > Acidimicrobiales > RAAP-2 > CAVSNH01. Next base: position 397,151 of record CAVZGR010000003.1, read on the forward strand.
GTCGGCCGGGACGGTCCCGGTCTCCGTCAAGATGCGCATGGGCATCGACGACCGGCACCTCACTCATCTCGAAGCCGGGCGCATCGCCGAGGGCGAGGGCGCGGTGGCCATCGCCCTCCACGCCCGCACCGCCGAGCAGCTCTACTCGGGCGAGGCCCGGTGGGATGCCATCGCCCGGCTGAAGGAGGTGGTGACGACCATCCCCGTTTTGGGCAACGGTGACATCTGGGAGGCGGGCGATGCACTGGCCATGGTCGAGACGACCGGGTGCGACGGCGTGGTCGTCGGGCGCGGCTGCCTCGGCCGCCCATGGCTGTTCCGCGACCTGGCCGACGCGTTCGCCGGACGCGAGCAGCAGCCGCCGCCCGCGGTCGGGCGAGATCGCCGGGATGATGGTCGACCACGCACACGCCCTCGGTGCGGCGTTCGGCGAGGACGTCGGAGTACGTCAGTTCCGCAAGCACGCCGGCTGGTACCTGGCCGGGCTCCCGGTGGGCCCGAACATCCGACGGGCACTGGGCCAGGCCTCGACCCTTGACGAGGTGCAGGAGCTGCTCGCCGGACTCGACCCGACCTGTGGCCTTCCCGGCCGAGGCCACGCGCATCGCCCGCGGCCACACCAACGGCCCGCGGCCCGTGCATCTGCCCGCCGGCTGGCTCGACGAGGCCGACGATCCCGACTCCCCCGTCAGGGGGCGACGTGCTCGTCTCGGGGGGATGACGACGTGATCGTCGGCTCCTCACTCACCATCGAGATCGGTGACCGAACCTTGCTGCGCGAAGCTTCCTTCGTCGTCGGCGCCGGCGAGAAGGTGGCCCTCGTGGGTCGCAACGGCACCGGCAAGTCCACCTTCATCTCGGTCATCGTCGACGAGCCCGGGCCCAACGTGCGGACAACGGGGAAGGCCGCCATCCGCGGGACCTACAGCACCCTGCCCCAGGTCCCGGTGGTCGGTGGGCTCGGTCTCGAGCCGATCGGGTTCTCCCACATCTTGTCGGGTCGGGGGCTCGACGTCCTCGATGACGCGTTGGACAAGGCCCGCACCCAGATGTCCAAGGACCCGACCCTCGAGAACATCGAGCTCTTCACCGATCTCGAGGAGCAGTTCCGCGAGAACGGCGGCTACGAGGTGGAATCGGTCATGGCCCGGTTGGCCGACGGATTGGGTCTCCGTCAGGAGCTTCTCCTCGACGACATCGACGGGCTGTCCGGCGGTCAGCGCCGCCGGGTGGACCTCATGCGGATCCTGTTCCAGGCGCCCGACACCATGATCCTCGACGAACCCACCAACCACCTCGACCGGCCGGCCAAGCGCTGGCTGATGGACGAGCTCGAGCGGTTCCGCGGAGCCATTCTGCTCGTCTCCCACGACGTCCGACTTCTCGACCGGTCGATCGACAAGGTGCTCCACCTCGCCGACGGGCGGCTCCAGGAATTCAAAGGCACCTACTCGTCGTATGTGGTCCAGCTCGAAACCGACCAGAGCCAGCGCGAGCGATCCTCGGAGCTCGAAGGCAAAGAGATCGCCCGCCTCACGTCGCTGGCCGATGCGATGCGGGGGAGCACCAACCGGCGGGCTCGAATCGCCAAATCGCTGGACACCCGGGTCGAACGCCTCCGCACCTCCCGCACCGAGGTGCACGCCCGGCAGAAGAAGCAGACCTTCAAACTGCCCACGCCTCGCCGATCGGGAGATGTCCCGCTGCGCACCGTCGATCTCGGCGTCCGCTACGGCACGCATTCGGTGCTGAAGGCGGTCAGCTTCGGCTGTCGACGCGGCGAGCGGCTGGTCGTGGTCGGGCGCAACGGTGCCGGCAAGTCGAGCCTGCTGCGCTGTCTTGCCGGCGTCCAGGACCCGACGACCGGCCAGGTCGAGCTCGGGGCCAACGTCGCCATCGGCTACTTCGCCCAGGAACACGAACAGGTCGACATGGGCGTGACTGTCCTCGACAACATCGACGACACCGTTCTCACCACCGAGACCGAACGCCGGGCGCTCCTCGGCTCGTTCGGGATCGGCGGTGCTGCCGCGCGGCAGATGCCGTCCACCCTGTCGGGCGGCGAGCGGGCCAAGCTCGGCCTGGCCATGCTGGCTGCCGGACGAGCCAACGTGCTCGCTCTCGACGAACCGACCAACAACCTGGACCCGCTCTCCATCGAGGCCGTGGGAAGCATGCTCAGCCGGTGGCCGGGAACCGTCGTGGTCGTGAGCCACGACCGAGGCTTCGTCGAGGCCCTCGAGCCCACCCATTCGCTCCTGCTCCCCGACGAGATCTTCACCTATTGGGACGAGGACACCCTCGATCTGGTGGAGCTCAAATAGGAGAGTTCATCGAGTCACCGTCTGAGCCCGACGCCAAGGGCTGACTCAGACGGTGGGTTGCGGCGCCCGTCCGTTACCGGCCACGTCGGCGTCGTCGGGCTCACCCGACTTCTTGAGCGCCTCGACGAGGACCTGGGCGCCCCCGACCAGGCCGGCGGCCTCGTAGGGGATGACCAACTTGGTGTTGGGCGCGGCGGCCACGGCCTCGAGGGCACGCAGCTGCATGACGGCCAGCGTGTTGGGCTTCACGACGGCGGCATCGATGGCCTGGAGGGCGGCGGCTTGACCTTCGCCGCGCAGCCGGGTGGCCTCCTTCTCACCGTCGGCCCGGAGCTCGAGGGCCTGCTTCTGCGCCTCGGCGGCGAGAATGGCGGACTGCTTCTGGCCCTCGGCTTCGAGCACGGCCGACTGCTTGCGACCCTGGGCCACGTTGATGGCCGACTGCTGGTCGCCTTCGGACTTGAGGATGGCCGCCCGCTTGTGCTGCTCGGCCTCCTTCTGCTCGGACATGGCTTGGAGCACGTTCTGGGGTGGGGTGATGTCGAGGATCTCGATGCGGTTGAGCCGCACTCCCCACTTGAGGGTGGCCTCGGTCATGTGCTCCTGCATCTTGTGGTTGATGGTGTCGCGCTCGGACAGCGACTGGTCGAGGGTGAGCTCACCGAAGACGGCACGCAGAGCAGTGCGGGCCATCTGATCGATGGCCAGCCCGAAGTCGTTGACCTCGAAGAGGGCCAACTTCACATCGGTGACCTGGCAGAAGATGGTGGCGCTGACCCACAGGGACACGTTGTCCTTGGTGATCACCGCCTGCTGGTCGCCCGTCCGCGGGAACTCGCGGATGTCCACCTTGTCCATCCGGTCGGCCAGCGGCATGAGCACGTGCAGCCCCGGCTGGTAGATGGTCCGGAACTCACCGAACCGCTTGACCACGCCCACGCAACCCTGTTGGACGACCTTGAGGGACGACCGCAGGAACGAAAGCACGACCACGAAGACTGCGAAACCCGCCGCGGCGACCCCGATATCGAGGCCGATTGAACCGATGATCATGACGACCACCTCCTGGCTCCACTGTAGGCACGGACGGCCCTACCGGCACCGCAGGCATCAGATCGGCCAGGAAAGGCCGTAGCCAGAGGCCAGAGGTCAGGCGTCGTCAGTCAGGCGTCGTCGGTCGGGTAGACGACCAGGAGGCCCCGGTCCACGTCGGCCACCACCACGGTGGTCCCGACGTCGATGGTCGTGCCTGGGAACATCGAGACCGCGTACCACTCCTCACCGCGAGCCTTCACCGATCCCGGTTGGTGGCGGTCGGCGACGGAATTGGTGACAACCGCGGTCTCTCCGATCATGCCCGGTACACCGTTGAGCATCGCCGAACCCGCTTTCTGCGGCCGAGTCCACCTGCGCCAGATCATGGTCTCCTCAACGCGACTATACGGCCTCGATCGCCGGGCAGAACGTGGTCGGGCTGGCGTTTCCGCCCCCGACCTGGGACGTCAGCGCCGGAGCGTAACCGGTCGTCGAGCCGACACCGGCCACGGTTACCGTGGGACATGGCCGCCACCGACGAACCGGCGCCCGCCGACCCGATCGCCCGCAAGACGTGGCGCACGGTCGAGCCGATCCACGCCATGGTGTACTTCGCGCCCGAGGCGTCTGCCTCGTACTCGGCCCTCGGCCTGAGCGCCGAGGCCGGCTACTTCGTGAGCCGGTCGGCGCCGATGGGGGCGGTCGACGCGGCTGTTGTCATCGCCACCTTCTTCAACTTCGAGCCTGGCCTCGTGCGTCGGTGCATGGATGGCGCCTGGGCGACGACCTCCCCGGAGAAGGTGACCGCGGCGCGCACGAGGGCGGCCGACGAGGCCCTCCGGCGCATGCTGGGTGAGGCCGTGGACTCCCGCGAGATGACCCGTGCCGCCGAACTGGCTCGCACGGCAGCCGAGGTCGCCGCCGGCCGGCCGGCCGGTCGCCCGCTCTTCGCCGGCCACGCGGCGCTGCCCTGGCCAGAGCCCGCCCACCTCGTCCTCTGGCACGCCCAGACCTTGCTCCGAGAGTTCCGGGGTGACGGGCATATCGCCGCGCTGGTGGCCAACCGGCTCGACCCGGTCGAGGCCCTCGTCCTCCATGCCGCCTCCGGCGAGGTCGCGGTGGGCTTCCTGCGAGCCACTCGGGCCTGGCCGGACGCCGACTGGGCCGCAGCCGTCGAGCGGCTCGTCGCCCGCGGATGGCTGTCACCGGGCGACGAAGGCGGTGTGCCGGAACTCAGCCCTCGATGGCGCGGCGGCCCGGCGAGCCATCGAAGCCGCCACCGACGAGATGGCCGCCGCACCCTACGAAGCGTTGGGCGAGGATGCCTGCGCCGAGCTGCGGGCCCTCGCTCGTCCGTTCAGCCGGACCGTGGTGGCCGCCGCCGGCATCGGTCCGGCCGGAGGAGCGGTCACCGGCGCGCGCTGAGCGCAGCCACCCCCGACGAGTCCACCAAGGCATCGGCCAACGCCGCTTCCTCACCGGGGACGACCACGACGGCAAGGCCGTCACGATCGGACAGCCATTGCCGGTTGCGCCGGTGGACGTCGTCAGATGGATCGAACCGGTCGAGCACGACGACCACCGGGACCGGAGGAGTCGACGACGATCGGTCGGTCACGATGGCCAACGCCGACACAGCCAGGCGGACGGCATTGATGGTCCCGAGACCGGCGTCGGCCACGAGCACGACCGCGTCGGGCCGCAGACGGTCGACGAAGTCGATGGCATCCCCATCGGCCGCTTGGGGTGAGCGCACGCCGCCGGCCAGCTCGACCACACCGAGGCGTACCCGCGGACGCGGCCAGTCGAGCTCGGCCACCAGGTCGGCGACCGTGAAGGGGGGACGGCCGAGGGCCTCGGCCGCCATCGGGGGAGCCAAGGCCCGCGGGAACGACCGGTCATCCCGACAGACCGCGGCCGGGTCCTCCCCGGAAGCGGCCGCCAGCACGACGGCGTCGTTGTCGGTCCCGGCCGACGTGTCGGCGTCGAAGGACTGGGCCGGCTTGCGGGCCGCGACCGACAACCCCCGTCGCCGGCACTCCCGGAGCACGGCTGCCGCCACCCAGGTCTTGCCCACCTCGGTCCCGGTGCCGCTCACGACCACCAGCCGCTCCGGACGCGCGGCTCGGGTCGGTGAGCGACCCGTCGGTTCCGAGCTCCGGCATGCAATGGAGTCTTGCCGACGGTGTCCGCCTGCGACGAAACGACGGGCACCAGATGGCCCCTTTCACCAGGCTGCACGGGCGCTTCGAGCCGTTAGGCTCAGATCATGGACACGATCGGCGTGGTGGACACCATGTTCGCCCGCTACGACATGGGCACCGAAGCGGTGGACGAGCTCGAGACATGTCCCGGATTCGGCGAGCGTTTCACCGTCGTGCGCCGCACCGTTCCCGGTTTCAAGGACCTTGGTGTGGCCTGCAAGCGGCTCATCGAAGAGGAGGGGTGCCGCATCGTGGTTGCTCTTGCCATGCCCGGACGCGCGGCCATCGACCAAGTCTGTGCGCACGAAGCGTCCCAGGGCATCATGCTCGCCCAGTTGCTTTCTTCCACTCACATTCTCGAGGTGTTCGTGCACGAGAACGAGGAGGACGATCCGGCAGCCTTGGCCAAGGTCTGCGTTGATCGGGCCCGCAAGCATGCCCGCAACGCCTACTGGATGCTGTACGAGCCCGAGCAACTGACTCGTCGCGCCGGGCAGGGCGTCCGCCAGGGCTACGAGGACGCCGGTCCCATCCTCGGCTGACTAACCGGCCGTCCGGGCCAGTGCCGTGGGCGCCTCGAGGTCGCGGGGTAGCCCGAGTGTCCGCTCAGCGATGATATTGCGCTGCACCTCGGCCGTCCCTCCGCCGATGGTGAGAGCGGGAGCGAAGAGGAACCCGTAGCTCCAAGAGCCGTCCGACCACGAGCCGGCTCCCGGTCCGGCCTCGGCCAGCATTCCCCGAGCCCCGGCCAAGTCGCGGGCCAGGTCCATGAGGTGCTGACCGTGATCGTCGGCCAGCGCCTTGCGCACCGATGTCTCGGGGCCGGGCACGCCACCCGAGATGGCGGTGGCCACCGTCCGCATCCGCAAGAGGCGCAGAACCTCGCCCTCGGCCCAGACTCGGGCCAGGCGTTGACGGAACAATCGGTCATCGGTGCCTCCCGCCGCCCGCACGGCGTCGATGAGGTCGGCGGCCGTCGGGCCCATGCCCCACAGCGCGCCACCCGTGGAAAGCGAGATCCGCTCGTTGGCCAGGGTCACCTTGGCCAGCGACCACCCCTCGCCACGCTGGCCGACCATGGAACCGGCCGGCAGCCGGACCTCGTCGAGGAGCACCTCGTTGAAGGTGTGCGTGCCGGTCATGTCGGGAAGCGGGCGCACCTCGACTCCGTCGGCGTCCATGGGGCAGATGAAATAGGAGAGGGCCTGGTGGGCGGGAGCGCCGGGCTCGGTGCGGGCGAGCAGGATGCCGAAGCGGGCCCGATGGGCATAGGAGGTCCACACCTTGCGGCCGCGGACGATCCACTCGTCGCCGTCGGGCTCGGCCCGGGTGATGAGCGAAGCCAGGTCCGAGCCGGCGTCCGGCTCGCTGAAGAGCTGGCACCAGATGTCCTCGCCGGCCAGCATGGGTATGAGGTGCCGCTCCTTCTGCGCCTCGGTGCCGGCGTGCAGGAGCGTCGGCCCCGCCCAGCCGATACCGATGGGGTTGTCGGGTCGGCGGACACCGGCGCGGCGCAACTCGTCGTCGACCACCAGCTGCCCGGTCGGATCGGCGCCGAGGCCGTAGGGCCTCGGCCAATGAGGGGCCACGAGGCCGCGCTCGGCCAGCTGGCGCGCCGTGGGAGAAGGGTGCTCCGACAGCCAGGCCCGGATGGCGGTGCGACGCGGATCGTCGTCACCGGGCAATGCGGGGTCCACGCTGGTCAGCGTAGGCTGCCCGGCATTCGGCGGCCGGACCGCGGGCGACGCGGCAGTCGGCGACACGGAGCGTGGACGCGCCGGCCCGGTCGGCGCGGTGCGAGGGGAGGAACCGACCGTGAGCGAGTGGATGTTCGCCGACGTCTGGGAGGTGGCGGCCGACCTCTTCCCCGAGGCCCCGGCCCTCGTGCACGGCGAGCGCACCGTCACCTGGTCGGAGCTCGACCGCACGGCCAACGGCCTCGGACGCTTCTTGCTCAGCGGCGGCGTCCGCCATCAGGACAAGATTGCCCTCTACCTCTACAACTGCCCCGAGTACCTCGAAGTCGAGTACGCCTGCTTCAAGTGCGGGCTCGTCCCGGTCAACACCAACTACCGCTACGCCGACGACGAGCTCGCCTACCTGTGGGACAACGCCGACGCAGTGGCCGTCGTCTTCCACGGGAGCTTCACCGAGCGCATCGAGCGGATACGGGACCGCGTACCCGAGCGTGCGCCATTGGCTGTGGGTCGACGACGGCACCGGGCCCTGTCCGTCCTGGGCGCTCGACTACGAAACGGCCGCCGGCACCACCGGTGAAGCCGGCAGCACGGGACCGGTGCAGGCCCCCTGGGGCCGGAGCCCCGACGACCTCTTCCTGCTCTATACCGGCGGGACGACCGGCATGCCCAAAGGTGTCATGTGGCGCCAGGACGACCTCTTCGCCCTCCTCAACGCCGGTGGCATGCGCCATTTCCCCGAGGACCTGGGCACCGACGGGGTCCGGGCTGCGTTCGAGGCCGGCGGTCGCGGCTCGACCCTGCTCCCCGCCTGCCCGCTCATGCACGGCACCGGAGGGTTTACGGCCATCGAGACCCTGAGCGAGGCCGGAAAGGTGGTCACCCTGCCATCACGCCGCTTCGACCCCATCGAGCTGCTCGACACCGTCGAGCGGGAAGGGGTGAATGTCTGCGTCATCGTCGGCGACGCCTTCGCCAAGCCGATCCTGGCCGCCCTCGACGCCCATCCGGGCCGATGGGATCTCACGAGCCTCATGGGCATCATCTCCTCGGGTGTGATGTGGAGTGAGGAGACGAAACAAGGGCTCCTCCGTCATCACCCGGCCATGCTGCTCGTCGACGCCTTCTCCTCATCGGAGGCGCTCGGCATCGGAACCTCGGTGTCCTCGAGCGGCGGGGCGGCCGAGACGGCCCGCTTCACGCTGGGACCCGAGGTGCGAGTGGTCGACGAGGAGGGTCAGGACGTCGAGCCGGGGTCAGGTCGGGCCGGCGTGCTCGCCCTCGGCGGTCGCATCCCCCTCGGCTACTACAAGGACGAGGCCAAGTCAGCGGCCACCTTCCGAGTCATCGACGGGACCCGATACTCCGTTCCCGGCGACTACGCCGAGGTCAAGGCGGACGGGTCGATCCATCTGTTGGGCCGCGGCTCGGTGTCCATCAACACCGGCGGGGAGAAGGTCTACCCCGAGGAGGTCGAAGAGGCCATCAAGGCCATCGACGGGGTGGCCGACGCCGTGGTGGTCGGCCTCCCCGACGAACGATTCGGGGAGGAGATCGCCGCCGTCGTCGAGCTCGAGGTCGGTCTGCCTCCGGGGACAGTCACGGCCGAGTCGGTCATCGACCACGTGAAGGAGCGCCTGGCCGCCTACAAGGCCCCCCGCCGGGTGCGCTTCGTTGAAACGATCGGTCGCTCTCCGGCCGGCAAGGTCGACTACAAACGGCACCGGGCCGACACCGTCGCCTGGCGCAAGGGGTCGGGGCGACCGGCTGATCGAGCTCGGCCGGTCGGCGGACGAACGGCCGCGGTCGGCCGGGCCGGGCGGGCTCAGCCCTTGTTGGCGCCGTGGGTCCGGACGAAGTCGTTGACCGTGTAATAGGCGTCGATCGACTCGCCGGCATCGCCCCAGAATCCCTCGAGGACGTCGTAGGCCATGGATCCCCGGTCGATGTAGTGGTTGTTCACGTCGGTGATCTCGAGCTCGCCGCGACCCGAAGGGACGAGGGTGGTGATCACGTCGAAGACCTCGGCGTCGTAGCAGTAGATGCCGGTCACCCCGAACTTCGACGGTGGACGTTCGGGCTTCTCGACGATGCCGGTGATGCGCCCGTCGCCGTCGAAGGAGGGAACACCGAGGTGTCGCAGGTGCTCGTCCTCCTCGACGGGGGTGAGAAGAATGCGGGCACCCCGCGGGTCGGCACAGAAGGCGTCGACCATGGACCGGATCGAACCCCCCACGATGTTGTCGGCCAGCATCACGAGCACGGGCTCGCCGTCGACGAACCGGGCCGCCAAGCCGAGCGCCTCGGCGATGCCACCGGGCCGGTCCTGGTAGCCATAGCTCAACCGATCGATCCCGAACTCGTGGCCGTTCCCGCACAATCGCAGGAACTCGCCGGCATGGGTGCCCCCGGTGACGAGCATGATGTCGGTGATGCCGGCGTTGACCAGCGCCTCGATGCTCCAGTTGATCATCGGCCGGTCGTAGATGGGCAGCAGGTGCTTGTTGGTGATGCGGGTGAGCGGATGGAGCCGGGACCCGGTACCGCCGGCCAGGAGGACGCCCTTCATGCCGGCTCGTCGCATCGTCCGGCGTCGCGTGGCGCACCAACCTGCTCCGAGCATCGGCGGGAGCCTATCTGCGATCGTCGTCATGGCTCATTTGACAGCGCTCGGTCCCACCGGACCTGGCTCGCCGGCCCGGGCGCTCGAGACCTCGTGGAGCACGTCGTCGGCCAGTCGGGGCCAGGCCAGAGTGGCCCACAGGCCGAAAGGCTGGTCGCCGAGCGCGGCACAACAGACGTCGGCGTCGGGGTCCACCCAGACGAAGGCGCCGGAACGACCGAAGTGCCCATAGGTCGCAGGAGCGTTGGTCGTGCCCGTCCAATGCGGCTGCTTGTGGCCACGGATCTCGACCCCGAGGCCCCAGTCGCAGGGATCGAAGCGCCCGAAGCCGGGAAGGACACCTGGTAACCCGGCAAAGGACACCGAACACGCCTCGGCGTGGGTCTCGGGCGAGACCAGGGTGGGCGTGGCCAGCTCCCAGCCCAACCGGACCAGGTCGGCGAGCGAACCGACCAGGCCGGCCGCCGCCGCTCCCCCGTCGGCCGACTCGTCGATGGTGGTTCCCGTCATGCCGAGCGGCTCGAGCACCCCTTCGCGCAGGTAGTCGGCGAAACTCATGTGCGACCGAGAGGCCAGCAGTTCGCCCAGGACCACGTAGCCGGCGTTCGAGTACACGCGGGTCACGCCAGGACGACCGACGGGTGGCCCCGGATCGGGACCGAGCCCCGAGGCATGGGCCAGCAGGTGGCGGACGGTCGAGCCCGGCGGGCCGGCCGGCTCGTCGAGATCGAGGGTGCCCTCCTCGCAGGCGATGAGGGTGGCGAGGGCGGTGGCCGGCTTGGTCACCGAGGCCCAGGGGAACGGCCGGTCGACCGGCCCGATCACCGACACCCGCAACGGCGTGCCGTCGGTCCCCGTGCGCAGGTCCACCACCGCCGCCGCGGCCACCTCCGTCGGCCACGTCGAGACCGACTCGAGCGCTTCGCAAGTGGTGGGGCGACCAGCCCTCGATCATGCCCGACCCTGACCGCAGGCGAACGTCGTGGATCAGACGTCGAGGAAGCGGCGTACGGCGAAGGCCGACCCGAGCACGCCGACACCGATGCCGACCAAGGCGACCACCACGCAGGTCCCGATCACTTCAAATCCGGGAACGGACATCGAGGCGATGATGCCCTGGTTGGCCGCGGTCTTGGGCTGGTTGAGGCCGATTCCCCAATAGAGCGAGAGCACGACGAGCACGGCCACGGCCGCCCCCACCAGACCTTGCACCATGCCCTCGGCCATGAACGGGAGCCGGATGAACCAGTTGGTGGCACCGACGAGCTTCATGACCGACACCTCGCGACGGCGAGCGAAGATGGCCATGCGAATGGTGTTGAGGATGAGGACGGAGGCGGACAGCAGAAGCACGACGGCGATGGCCAGGAACACCCATTGGAGGATGTGGATCACGTTCTCCATCGTCTTGATGGCCTGGCCCGGGTACACCACGGCGTATACGCCCGGCTTGCCGTAGAAGGCCTGGTACACGGCCTGGGCATAGGAGGGGTTGTGGAGGGTACAGCGCCACGACGACGGGTAATCGGACTGGGTGGTGGCCTGGATGAGGTCGGCGGGCTCGAGGATCTTGGCCTCGTTGAAGTCATAGGCCTGACTGCGGAAGGTGCACGTCTGCACGTAGGGCGACTGGTGCAGCTGGGAGCCGATCGAGCCGATCAGGGTCGACTTGGCCCCCGGGACCACCCAGACGATTACGTCGACCTTGTTCTGCCATTGGACGGTGGCCCGCGACGCACCCTGCTTGAGCAGGAGGGCCGAGCCCACTAAGGCCAGGGACACGGCCACGGTGAGGCACGGCGGCCACCGTCATGAGCCGGTTGCGCCAGAGGTTGGCGGCAGCCTCCTTGGAGAAGTAGCGGATGGAGACGGGCATCAGGACCTCAGTGTCCGAGCCCCGATGCCGCCCCGAGCGCCGTCGTCGGTCAGCTCGGTCCCGTCGCTCATCGTGCCCGCGCCCACCCGCGCCGTTCCTCCGGTGGCGCGATCGATGCCGTAGACCCCGTGCGCCTGGTCGCGGACGAGCAGCCGCGGTCGAGCTCGATGACCCGGCGGCGCATCTGGTCGACCATGCCCGCGTCGTGGGTCGCCACCACCATGGTGGTGCCGGTGCGGTTGATCTGCTCCAGCAGGCGCATGATGCCGAGGCTGGTGCGCGGGTCGAGGTTGCCGGTGGGCTCGTCGGCCAAGAGGATGAGCGGACGGTTCACGAAGGCGCGGGCGATGGCCACTCGCTGCTGCTCCCCGCCCGAGAGCTCGTGGGGCAGGTTGTCGCGCTTGGTGGTCAACCCGACCAGCTCGAGGACCTGGGGTACCTGCGTCGAGATCACGTGCTTGGGACGGCCGATGACTTCGAGGGCAAAGGCCACGTTCTCGAACACCGTCTTGTTGGGCAGGAGCCGGAAGTCCTGGAAGACGCAGCCGATGTTGCGGCGGAGGTAGGGGATCCGCCATTTGGGCAGATGCCCGATCTCCTTGCCCGCTTCCCATATCCGCCCGCGGTTCGGCATCTCCTCGCGGAGCAGGAGGCGGATGAAGTCGTCTTGCCCGATCCGGATGGCCCGACCAGGAACATGAACTCGCCTTTGTCGATCTCCACGGAGAAGTCGCGGAGCGCGACCGTCGAGCCCTTGTACGTCTTGGTGACGTGTTCGAATTTGATCATCGGGGCGAAGTCACGGTGGGGGCTGCACGCGGAACCTCGTGCATGCCGGGCCACATGTTATCCCCAGCCCTCCGCGGAATTGGCGAACGGCCAGGTGGGATGGTGGCTCCGTCATCGGTTTGCAGACCTACGGAACGGCCCGTTGACGCAGGCCGGCGGGGTGCGACCGTTGGGCGGGCAGGACGACCACCAACCGGTCAATGACCTCCTCGCCGCTCCTCGGCCCGGCGCCGCAGCTCTGCCTCGATGAAGTCGTCGAGGTCGCCGTCGAGCACGGCGTCGACGTTGCCCGTCTCGTGGTTGGTGCGAAGGTCCTTCACCTGTTGATAGGGAGCAAGCACGTACGAGCGGATCTGGTTGCCCCAGCCGCTGTCGTTGCGGTCGCCGGAGAGCTCGTCCAGGGTGGCCTGGTGCTCGGCCCGCTGGCGCTCGGCCAGCTTGGCCCCGAGGACCTCGAGGGCCTTGGCCTTGTTCTGGTGCTGGCTCCGCTGGTTCTGGCAGGACACGACGATGCCGGTCGGGATGGTGGGTGATGCGGACGGCCGAGTCGGTCTTGTTCGACGTGCTGGCCACCCGCTCCCGACGAACGGTAGGTGTCGATGCGGAGGTCCTTCTCGTCGATCTCGATCTGGTCGGCACCGTCCTCGAGCAAGGGCACGACGTCGAGCGAGGCGAAGCTCGTCTGCCGCCGGTGCTGGGCGTCGAAGGGTGACATACGCACCAGTCGGTGCGTGCCGCGCTCGGCGGCGAGCAGGCCATAGGCGAAGCGACCGCGCACGATGAAGGTGGCCGACAACAGGCCGGCCTCCTGGCCCGGGGTGGCTTCCTCGACCTCGAGCTCGAACCCCCGCCGCTCGGCCCAGCGCGGTGTACATGCGCAGCATCATCTCGGCCCAGTCCTGGGCGTCGGTGCCGCCGGCACTGGCATGGATCTCGGCCACCGCGTCGTTGCCGTCGTACTCACCGGCGAACAGCGAGCGCAGCTCGAGCACGGAAAGACGGCGATCGAGGTCGGCCAGCCATGCCCTTCGATCTCGGGTCGGAGCGACTCGTCGCCCTCCTCTTGGAGAAGCTCGTGGAGGGTCTCGGCGTCGGACAAGCATGCCTTCGAGCCCGGCGGCGAGCTCGAGGTCCTCGTTGACCTTCCCGAGCTCCGCGGGTGACGTTACGGGCATGGTCGGGGTCGTCCCAGAGGTTGGGCTCCGACACAGCCTTCTCGAGCTCCGCCCGGCGCAGCTCGAGGCGGTCGGTGCCGAGGACCCGTCCGGCCTCCGTCACCCGCTCCCGCAGCGAGGCCAGCGCCGCGGCCAGGTCCGGTCGATCCGGCTCGGAGGCTCCGCGCCCGGGGGTGTCGCCCCGGGCCATGTCAGTTGGCGCCGTGACAGAGCTTGAATTTCTTGCCGCTGCCACACCAGCAGGGCTCGTTGCGTCCGATCTTCTCGCGGGCCGACTTCACGATGGGCAGCTGCGTCTCGCCGTCGTCGGCCAGCCGCATGGCGAGCGCCCCCGGCCGCCGGTCGGCGGCCATCCCGTCGTCGGCATCGATCGCAACCGGGGCGGCGGCGAAAGCTGCGGCGATGGCGCTGTCTCCTTGCACCGGGTCATCGGCGGCCAGATAGCTGGCCTGGGCCAGGTCGGGCTCGGCGGCCTGCTCGGTGAGCACCTGCACGTGGAAGACATAGCGCAGGTAGTCATCGGCGATGCCGTCCATCAGCTTCTCGAACATGGCGTAGCCGTCACGCTGCCAGGCGACCAGCGGGTCCTGGTTGCCCATGGCCCGCAGGTTGATGCCCTCCCGCAGCGTGGTCCATCTCGGCCATGTGGTCCTGCCACCGCTGGTCGATGATCGGAGCATGATGTCCCGCTCGAGCTGACGGGCGGTCTCGGCGCCGCCGGGGATGGTCTCGTCGCGCTCTTCGTAGAGGTCGAGTGCCTCGGTGATGACGCTTTCGGTGATCTGGCCCGACGGTGGCCGCGCGCGGCCAGATCGTCAGCCGTGAACTTGGTCGGGTAGTACTGGATGAGCTCGGTGACCAGCCCGGACAGATCCCATTCCTCGGGGAAGTCCGAGGGGCACGAACCGGCCACGACGTCCGGTGAGCGTGTTCTCGAGCAGCTCGAGAGTCTCCTCGCGGAGGTCTTCGCCGTCGATCATCTGCAGGCGCCGGGCGTAGATCACCTTGCGCTGCTTGTCCATGACGTCGTCGTACTTGAGGACGTCCTTGCGCTGCTCGGCGTTGCGACCCTCGACGGTGTTCTGGGCCCGTTCGATGGCCTTCGTGACCATCTTCGCCTCGATGGGCACATCCTCGGGCAGGGCCTTCTCCATCACCCAGTTCATGGCCCCGGTGGCGAACACCCGCATGAGGTCGTCCTCGAGGGAGAGGAAGAAGCGGCTCTCCCCCGGGTCCCCCTGGCGGCCCGACCGGCCTCGAAGCTGGTTGTCGATGCGGCGGCTCTCGTGGCGCTCGCTGCCGAGGACGTAGACCCCGCCGAGCTCGCGCACCCGTTCGCCGTCGGCCGCACACGTCGTCTCGAACTCGGACCGCAGCTTGGCCAGTTCGGCCTTGCCCTCCTCGGAGTCGAGGTCGAGGCCCTTCGCCCTGGCCTCGCGGAGAGCCAGGCCCTCGGGATTGCCGCCCAGGATGATGTCGACGCCTCGGCCGGCCATGTTGGTGGCCACGGTGACGGCGCCGACCCGGCCGGCCTGGGCCACGATCTCCGCCTCCCGGAAGTGCTGCTTGGCGTTCAGCACCTCATGGGGGATGCCGCGCTTGTCGAGCAGGCGGGAGAGGACCTCGGACTTCGCCACCGACGCCGTGCCCACCAGCACGGGCTGGCCGGCCTCGTGCCGCTCCTCGATGTCCTCGACCGACGGCCGAGAACTTGCCGTCCTCGGTCTTGTAGATGAGGTCGGCGGCGTCGGCGCGGACCATCGGCAGGTTGGTCGGGATGGGGACCACCGGCAGCTCGTAGGTGTTGGCGAACTCCGACGCTTCCGTCTCCGCCGTGCCCGTCATGCCGGCGAGCTTCTCGTAGAGGCGGAAGTAGTTCTGCAGGGTCACGGTGGCCCAGGTGTGGTTCTCCTCCTTGATGCGGACCCGTTCCTTGGCCTCGACGGCCTGGTGGAGCCCGTCGGACCACCGGCGCCCATCGAGCGTGCGCCCGGTGAACTCGTCGACGATCTTCACCTCGCCTTGATCGACCAGGTACTCCTTGTCCCGCTTGTAGAGCTCCTTGGCCAGCAGGGCCTGCGTCAGGTGGTGGACGTGGTTCACGCCGACGTCGTCGTAGAGGTTTTCCATGCCGAGCTGTCGCTCGACCTTCTCGATCCCCGACTCGGTGGGGATCACCGTGTGCTTCTCTTCGTCGACCTCGTAGTCCTCGTCGGCCTTGAGGGTGCGCACGATCCCGGCGAACTGGTAGTAGAGCTGCGCCGTCTCGGTCGACGGCCCGGAGATGATGAGTGGGGTGCGGGCCTCGTCGATCAGGATGGAGTCGACCTCGTCGACGATGGCGAAGACGTGGCCGCGCTGGACCATGGCCTCCTTCGTCCGCGCCATGTTGTCGCGCAGGTAGTCGAAGCCGAACTCCGTGTTGGTGCCGTAGGTGAGGTCGGCGGCGTAGGCCTCGCGCTTGGCCGCATGGTCGTCGATGTCGGGACCGACCCGTCCCACGGCCAGCCCGAGGAAGCGGTGGACCCGGCCCATCCATTCGGAGTCACGGGTGGCCAGGTAGTCGTTCACGGTCACGATGTGGACGCCGCGGCCGCCCAATGCGTTGAGGTAGACGGGCAGGGTCGAGACGAGCGTCTTGCCCTCGCCCGTCTTCATTTCGGCGATCCACCCGAAGTGGAGGGCCATCCCGCCCATCAGCTGCACGTCGAAGTGCCGCTGGCCCAGGATGCGCCAGGACGCCTCGCGGACCAAGGCGAACGCCTCGACGAGGAGGTCCTCGAGGCTCTCGCCCCGTTCGAGGCGCTCCTTGAAGACAGGGGTGTGAGGGCGGCCAGCTCGTCGTCCGAGCGAGCCTCCATCTCCGGTTCGAGGGCGTTGATGAGGGGGACGAGCTCGGCCAGGCGACGCACCTTCTTGCCCTCGCCCGCCCGCAGGACCTTGGTGAGCACGCTCATGGGCTCACCACTTTACCGTCGCTCCTGTTGGCGCCCGGCTGTGCCGTCCCGTGCCCGCGGCCCTCAGGCCGAAGGTGGCGGTGACCGAGCGGCGGCTTCGGCCGCCCGTTCGTCAGGCGGTCCGCACCCGCTGGTAGAGCGGAGGGACCGGGTTGGTCGGGCGATGCCGAGGCTGTGAACGGCCGACCAGCCGGCTCTTGATGGTCTCGAGCTGATGCTCGAGCTTCTCGACGCACGCGGTCGACGGCGGCCAGAGGG
Source organism: uncultured Acidimicrobiaceae bacterium (assembly GCA_963774915.1). Taxonomy (GTDB): domain Bacteria; phylum Actinomycetota; class Acidimicrobiia; order Acidimicrobiales; family RAAP-2; genus CAVSNH01. The sequence goes on from CAVZGR010000003.1 coordinate 414,089, forward strand.
CTCGGCCCGGCGGCGTGGGCCCGGATGGTCCGGCCGTGCACGGTCATGAGGACTTCACAGCACTCCCGCGCGGCGATCCGCGGATTGTGCTCCTCGGAGAACCGCACCTCGGCACGATCGACACCCGGACAACGGTGGGCGAGCCGACCGACCTTTTCGCGGGTCAGGGCCCGCACCTCCTCGGACACGATGTTCCTGCCGTACGCGATGACCACGTCCACGAGCGCGCCTCCAGTTCTCCGGTGTTAGCTGCTATTGCCGGCCGGTCCTCCTGATCGGTCGATGGATGGACGTGGGTGACGCGAAGCTGACCTGGTCTTTGACCCCACACTCGCCTGCCGGGGAAGTGACCGCCGCCCCTCGGCGACCGCAACCGCTGACGGCTGTGGCCCGGTCGAGGGACATGGGTGGCGGTGTCGTCCCCTCTCCGCCCGACCCCGACAATCGGAGCCTCGGCGGGCAGGGCTTACTCCTAAGTCGCACCATGCTCAGCAACCACGAGTTGCCTTACGTGGGTCGTTTTGCCTGCGACTGGCTTCGACTTGCAACCACAGACCCTCGCGTCACCCACACCCGAAGTGTACGCCCGCCCCCCCTGCGAAAACCGAGTCCGACACTCGGAGTTCATGAACTTGCAATGTGGCCGACGCAACCGGCACGGTTCGTGGCTCTGGGTCGAACGCCCAGGTCAGACCCCTTCGACGAGGCGGTACTTGATCTCGTCGAGCACCGGTATCGGGCCCGGGGTCCACCCCTTCCCGGCCGGCCAGGTGCAGGGAGGTGAAGTCCCCGACCAGGGCCAGGTCGAGCAGCTGGGCCAGCTCGCCCTCGCCACCCGCCCGCACCTCGATGACGTCGGCCACGACCTCTCGGAGGACCTCGACCACCAGATCGAAGCGCCGGGTTACCTGCGGGTGCTCGGCGTTGTGGCGGAGGTTCACCAAGGTGATGACTTGGCGGGTGACGTCGCCTTGCTGCCCCCAACCGGCCACCTCGTTGTGACAGAGCTCGGGATAGACGTTGTAGAAGGCAGGACTCTTGGCGTTCTCGTTGATCTGCGCCTTCCAGCGCAGAGCGGCGGTGGCCCCGAGGTCCTGGGCGCCGTGGATGAGCGGAATGGTGCGGCCGATGCGCTGGGCCACCGTCTCGGCCAGGCTGTCCGGACGCACCAGCTCGTCGCGCCGTCGCCGAAGGCGGTCGGTGGCGTCGTCGATCCATTGCTGGGCACCGGGAAAGAGGCCGATCGACTCGAGCACCACGAGTGGAGGGATGGCCATGGCTCCGAGCGCGGCGCGGGGCTGAGGGATGTCGGTCGGGACGGGGACGACCGGCACCGCCCAATCGGAGGCCAACCGAGCCAGCTCGCCTCCTCCGGTCACCGCTACCAGGGCAGCTCCCGCCTCGTAGGCGGCAGCTGCGGCCTCGAGCGTCTCCTCGGTGTCGCCTGAGAATGAGATGGCGAACACGAGCGAGCCTGTGCCCACGTAGTCGGGTGGCACGTAGTCCTTCACGACCGTCACCGGGACGGACATGAACGGGGCGGCGGCGACGGCAAGCACGTCGCCGGCGATCCCACTGCCGCCCATGCCGAGGACGACCACGTTCTCGATGCGATCCCGGGGTGGCAGTCCGTCGACGTCCCGGGCCGCCGATGCGGCCATCTCGACCTGTTCGGGCAGCCCGACCGTCGCCCCCCACATGTCCAGCGAGTCAACGAGGAGGGGCGACGCCTCGGCACCGAGCCCCGAGGAAGGCAATGGGGTCAACTGGCCGGCCCCTTGCCGGTCTCGGTCGCCTCGCCGGCGTCGGCCCGGGACATGAGTCGGCGTGTGCTCGGCGTCGTCGGCGGTGGTGGCCTCGTCGATGAGCATGACCGGGATCCCGTCGCGCACCACGTAGAGACGGTGCAGCCTCGGGTTGTAGAGCTTGTCCTCGTCGGCGAAGTAGAGGAGCGGGCCCTTGTCCTCCGGGCAGGCCAACACCTCGATGAGGAGCGGGTCGAGCGTCATGGTCAGGTCCTCCTGGGTCGCCGAGCGGCACCGGAACGCGTAGATCGTGGGTGACAACGCATCTCAGCTTCCCGACACCCGCTCGATGGTGTCGCGGTACTTCCTTCACATGGTCGGCCAGCGATTCCTCGTCCGGCGCCTCGACGTTGAGACGCAGGAGCGGTTCGGTGTTCGACGGCCGCACGTTGTACCACCAGTCGCCACGGTCGACGGTGAGGCCATCGAGCCGGTCCGGCGTCCCGAGCGCACCTTCCGCCGCCTCGACCTCGGCGGCCAGGCGCTCGACGGCCCCGGCGGGTCGTCGACCTTTGTGTTGATCTCGCCGGAGTCGGCATAGCGCTTGAACGGTTCGAGCAACGTGGAGAGGCTCTTGCCGGAGTTGCTCATGAGCTCGAGAACGACCATGGCGGCGATGATCCCCGAGTCGGCTCGGTAGTTGTCCCGGAAGTAGTAGTGGCCCGAATGCTCGCCCCCGAAGACGGCCCCCGTCTCGGCCATCACCTGCTTGATGAAGCTGTGCCCGACCTTGGTGCGTATGGCCGTCCCGCCCTTTGCCTCGATGGTCTCGGGTACCACCCGCGAGCAGATGCAGTTGTAGAGCACGGTCGACCCGGGGTGCTTGTCCAGCATCGACGAGGCCACGAGGGCGGTGGTGAGGGAGCCCGAGACTGGTTCGGCATGCTCATCGACCAGAAAGACGCGATCGGCGTCGCCGTCGAAGGCCAACCCGACGTCGGCCGATCCGGCCAGCACGGCCTCGCGCAGTGCGGTGAGGTTCTCGGTCTGGATCGGGTCGGCCGGGTGGTTGGGGAAGGTTCCGTCGAGCTCGCCGAACAGGATGCGGACGTCGAAAGGAAGCCCTTCGAAGACGACCGGGGCGACCAAACCACCCATGCCGTTGGCGGTGTCGGCCACGATGCGCAGTGGTTCGAGCGCGTCGACGTCAACGAAGGAGCGCACGTGGATGGCGTACTCCTGGAGGAGGTCCCGATGCTCGAGCGCTGCGAGCCGCGACGAATCCACTTGGGGTGGGCCGTCGGTTGCCCATCGGGAGAGAAGCTCCTCGGCCGTCGCTTGGATCTCCGCCAATCCAGTGTCCTGGCCGACTGGACGTGCCCCCGACAGACAGAGCTTGCACCCGTTGTACTGGGCAGGATTGTGGGAGGCGGTGAACATGGCCCCGGGCGCGTCGAGCGAGCCGGCGGCGAAGTAGAGCAGGTCGGTCGAGGCCAGCCCCAGGTCGATCACGTGCACGCCTTCGGCACGCACGCCCTCGGCGAAGGCAGCGGAGAGGCGGACGCCCGATTCGCGCATGTCGCGACCCACCAACATGGTCGGGCTGCCGGCGAAGCGGGCGAACGCCGCACCGATGGCCCGAAACTGCAGCTCGTTGAGCTGGTCGGGCACGGTCCCGCGGATGTCATAGGCCTTGAACACGTCGGAGAGGGAGCCCATGGCCGGGCCATCCTACCCAGGCCGTTCCGGCCGGCCGGAGCCCGTCATCCCCAGCTCGGCCAAGAACGGGGGGTGGCCGGAGTGCGCCTGAGTGCGGCGCGCCATCTCTGACCCTGGCGGTGCATCAACCCCCAATGGGTAGAAGTCGAATGGAAATCCGATCGACCTCACATCGGCGACCGTCGCCTGATGACCGATCGCCAGTTGCCAGTTGACAGTTGCCAGTTCTTGACCGACCGCATGGGCCCACATCCGGCTGAGATATGGGTCGCGAGCATTGCCCTACGAGTAGAAGATGAACGTTTCGACGCCCGTCGCGCTGTGGCCCAGCGCATCGGTCACTTCTACTGAGAACACGTAGGTTCCCACCGACACCGGGTCTCCCCGGATCGATCCAGTCGAGTTGAGAACGATCCCATACGGGAGCTTTGAACCCTTGGCCAGGGACCAGGTATATGGCGCCTGGCCGCCGATGGCCGCGAGGCCGACGCCGAAGCTCTGGTTCACGGGAGTCTCGAGGTAGTACTGCGTGCCAACCCTTGGAAGGCTCGGCTGCACCGTCACCGAGAGATTGGTCGAGACGCTCTGCGCGATGGGGGAGCTCGAGTCGGTCGCCGTCACCGTGAAGGTCGTTGTCCCCGACGCCGTCGGCGTGCCCGTAACGGAACCCGTGGCGGGAACCAGGCTGAGCCCGGCGGGCAGAGACCCCGAAGTGACGGACCACGTCACTGGCGCGGTCCCCCCGGTCGACGCCAAGGTCGCTCCGGAATAAGCAGCGCCCACTTGGCCGCTCGGAAGCGAGGTGGTGGTGATGGCCAGAGGGCTCGTCACCACGATGGTGAAGGTGACCGTCGACGTCAGCGGCTTCGGCGTCGTGGAGTCGGTGGCGGTCACGCCGAACGGGAAGGAGCCGGCCTGCGTGGGGGTCCCCGTCAGCTGGCCGGAAACCGTATTGAGGCTGAGACCCGTCGGCAGCTTCCCGGAGCTCACCGACCAGAGGATCGGCGCCAACCCGCCTGTCGACGCCAGGGTCGTGGTGGGATAGACGGCACCGACCCGAGCCGGGGGCAACGTGGTTGTGGTGACATTCAGGGGGACACTGGACACCGTGACGCTGAAGGTGGCCGACACGCTCTGCGGGTCGGGGGTGCTCGAATCGAGAGCCTCCGCCGTGAAGCTGCTCGTACCCGAGACGGTGGGCGTCCCGGTGATGGCACCGGTGGTCGCGTTGAGGCCGAGCCCGGCGGGGAGGCTTCCGGAGGCGAGCATCCAGGTCACCGGGGCGGTACCGCCGGTGGACGCCAGGGTCGCACCCGAGTACGGCGAGCCCACCTGTCCTCCGGGTAGTTTCGAGGTGGTCACACTGAGGGCGGCGTTCACCGAAAGCGACAGCGTCGTCTGAGCGGTGAGCGGTGTGGGAGCGCTCGAATCGGTCGCTGTCAACGTGAACGTGGTCCCCCCCGCGGTGGGTGTTCCGCTGATGGACCCGGTACTGGGGTTGAGGCTGAGGCCGGCGGGCAGCTTCCCCTTGGACACCGACCAGGTGATCGGGGCTGTCCCTCCCGACGACGCGAGCGTCGCCCCGACGTAGGTCTCACCGTCTTCTCCATTCGGGATCGACGAAGTGGTGATGGTGAGTGCCGGACTGGTGATGGTGATCGACAGGTTGGCCGACGCCGTCTGAGGTGTGGGGACGCTGGTGTCGGTGGCCGTCACCGTGAAGGTGGTCACGACTCCCGCTCCGGTCGGTGTCCCGGAGATAGCGCCGGTGCTCGCATCGAGGCTGAGACCGCTCGGAAGCGACCCCGAGGTGACCGACCACGAAATCGGCGCGGTACCGCCGGTCGAGGCCAACGTGGCTCCCGGATAGGCGGTCCCGTCGCTACCGCCAGGCAGGCTGGTGGTGGTCACGGACAAGGTGGGCCCGTTCACCGCGATGGAGAGCTTCGCCTTGGCCGTCAACGGTGTCGGAGTGCTGGAATCGGTGGCCGTGACCGTGAAGGATGTCGTCCCGATCACCGTGGGCGTTCCGCTGATGACGCCGCTACTGCCATTGAGCGCGAGACCGGCCGGGAGTTTCCCTGTCGTGACCGCCCAGATAACGGGCGGTGTCCCACCGCTCGCTGACAAGCCGGCCGCGTAGGGCGTGCCGACCTGGCCGGCCGGTAGCGCGGTCGTTGCCACCGACAGGGCGGGGGCGACGGTGATCGAGAGCTTGACCTTGGCCGACAGAGGAGAAGCGCTCGAGTCGGTGGCCATGACGGTGAAGTTGGAGGTGCCGGCTGAGGTCGGAGTGCCGGTGATGGCTCCACTGGTGTCATTGAGCCCGAGGCCGGCCGGCAGAGAACCGCCGATGAGCGCCCAACCCACCGGGGAGGTCCCCCCCGTGGACGTCAGGGTGGTTCCCGGGTACGGACCTCCCACTTCTCCGCCGGGCAGTGAGGTGGTGGTGATGTTCAGCGGCACGCTGGTGACCGCGATCGACAGATTGGCCGTGGCCGTCTCCTGCGTCGGGCTGCTGGAATCGGTGGCGGTCACGGAGAAGAGGCTGACCACGCCGGGCCCGGTCGGCGTCCCAGAGATGGTGCCGGTGCCGGCGGCGAGGCTCAGGCCGGACGGAAGGGAGCCGCCCGTGATCGCCCAGCTGACCGGTGCCGTTCCCCCGGTCGAGGCGAGAGTGGCGCCGGGATAGGCACTGCCCACCTGGGCGTTCGGCAACGCCGTTGTCGTCACGTTCAACGACGCGGTCACGTCGATGGTCAAGACGACCTTCGCCACGAGGTGTTTGGGCGTGCTGGCGTCAGTCGCAGAAACGGTGAAGGTGGCATCGCCCGCCGAGGTGGGAGTTCCGCTGATGGTCCCGGAGCTTGCGCCGAGGGCAAGGCCGGCGGGGAGCTTTCCGCCCGACACGGCCCAGGTGACAGGGGCCGTTCCCCCGGACGAGACCAGCGTCGTGGCCGGATAGGCGATGCCGACCGAACCGCCGGGAAGCGAGCCGTTCTGGATGATCTGAAGCGCCGGACTGGTGACGGCGATCGAGAGGGCCGCCGACTCGGTCGCGGGCGGAGATCCCGAGTCGGTGGCCGATACGGTGAACGAGCTGACCGCTCCTGGGCCGGTCGGGGTGCCGGTGATGGCTCCGGTCGTGGCATCCAGGCTGAGGCCCACCGGGAGAGAGCCCGATGTGATCGCCCAGGTGACGGGCGCGGTTCCCCCGGCCGAGGCCAGGGTCGCTCCCGGATACACGACGCCGTCCTGGCCAGCGGGCAGGCTCGTGGTGGACACACTCAACGCCGCGGTCACGATGATGGTCAGGTCGCCCTCGGCCGTTTCCGCCTTCGGCGTGCTCGAGTCGGTGGCAGTCACACCGAAGGTGCTCGCCCCCGCGGCCATCGGCGTCCCGCTGATCATCCCCGTGCCGGTGTCGAGACTCAGGCCCCGGGGGAGATGTCCGGAAGACACCGACCAGGTGACAGGTGCAGTGCCACCGGCCGACTGGAGGGCGGAACTCAAGTAGCCGACACCGACCTGGCCGGCCGGGAGACTGGTCGTCGTGACGCCGAGTCCCGACGGGGTCACGGAGATCGACAGCACGGCCGAGGCCGTCTGCGAACTTGGCGTGCTCGAGTCGGTGGCGGTCACGGTGAAGGTGGAGGAACCCGATGAGATGGGAGTACCGGAGATGACGCCGGTGGTGCTGTCCAAGCTGAGTCCGGAAGGCAGGGTCCCCGAGGTCACCTGCCAGGTGATCGGCGCGACACCGCCGCTCGAGGTCAGGGCCGGGGCCGTATAGGCGACGCCGGCTTGCCCGTCGGGAAGGTCAGAGGTCGTGACCACCATCCCGGAGGCAGCAATGAGGTCCAGGTCGTCGGCGCTGTACTGGGTGGTGTAGGGCTGCGACCCGAAGGCGGTCGACGAGAAGGTCCCGGAAAGCCCTGAGCTGGTGAGAACGGCGAACGAGCTGCCGACGGACGGCGTGAAACCTTGGGTGGCCGCGGCCAGCTGGCCGGCAACAGAGGCGGTGCCGCCCACGTTGAGGTGTCCGTAGTTGACCGGATCGCCGATGTCGAACTGCAGCGATCCCCCGCTCCCCTGGGTGTAGCTGCCGTCGATGGTGGTCGGACCTCCGGAGCCGACTTCGAGTGAGCCGTTGTTGGTGAGCGCTTGCGCGAAGGTGACACCGCTCGAACCGCCCTCGGAGTCGATCGTCCCGTCGTTGGTGGACAGGCCGTAGACGCTGGTGCCGGTTCCGAGCGTGAGCGATTGTGCGGGAGCGAGGGTCCCGGTCACATACAGGGCAAAGCCGCCCGTATCGACGAAGCTGGCCTGACCCGTTCCGGTCAGGTTGAGATTGTCGTAGTTCAGGTCAACCGGATTACCGAGGATCGGGCCCGATCCCTCCGAAACTGTGGTCACCTCGCTGTTGGTGAGGCTGCCGGCGTTGTTGATGGTGCCGCTGGTGTTGTCGAGGGTGCCCTCGTTGAGGAAGGTGGTTCCGAGGGCAATCGAGATGTCGCCTTCATTGGTCAACGTGCCGTTGAGGGTGATCGAGCTGTCGCCCACGATGCCACCGGTTCCCTGATTGTCGACGGTGCCGTAGATGTAGAGGGGCCCGGTGTTGCCGGATTCTGCCTCGATGGTCCCGGTGTTCGTCAGCGTGCCGCCCGACACGTTGATCTCGTTGGTGGTGCCGGTTGAGGTGATCGTCCCCGCGTTGGTGGCGGGGCCGGTGACGTAGAGCGTGTTGCTGGTCATCATGTTGATGCTCTGGTCGGCGGCGATGTTGCCGGTGACGTAGGGGCTGTAGTTGGGAGCGGCATCGAAGCTGGACTGACCGGCGCCGGTGAAGTTGAGCTCGCCTGCCACGTTGATCGGATTGCCGGATGCCGTACCGGCCCCTTGATCGAAGGTTTCGTTGTAGTCGACGGTCAGGGTGCCGGCATTGGCGATAGAGCCCGAATTGTTGGACAGCGTGCCGGCGTCCGTGAACGTCGCCCCGGGTCCGACCGAAAGGGAGCCCTCGTTGGTCAGCGTGCCGTTGAGGGTGACCGAGCTGTCGGCGATGATGCCGGCGCTACCGGTGCCTTGGTTGTCGAAGGCGCCATCGAAAGCTGACGCGAGGTTGCCGCTTTCGACATCGATGGTGCCGGTATTGGTCAGCGTGCCGCTCGAGACGGTGATGTTGTCCGCACTGGTGCCCGCCAGGGTGATGGTGCCGGCGTTGGCGGCCGAACCGGGGAAGGTGAGGTCGTCCCCGCCGTTCAAGGTGATGCTCTGGTCGGCTGCGATATCTCCGCTGACCTGTGAGTTGTAGCCGCTGATGACCGAGAAGCTCGAGGAGCCCGTGCCCGTGAAGTCCAGATCTCCCGCCACGCTGATCGGGCTGCCGGTTGTGGAGCCCGCGTCCTGGTCGAAGGTAGCCACCTCGGGAACGGTGAACGTGCCTTGGTTGTCGATGGTGGAGCCCGGACCGTCCGAGGTCGTTCCGTAGGCAGTGAGGGCCGAGGGCGCGTCGATCTCGAGAACCTGGCTTCCGGTCGTGCCTCCGAGCACCAGTCCGCCCACGGTTTGGCTGCCGTCTCCCGCCGAGATGTCAACCGTGTAGTTGCCGGCCGTGGTGATGCAGGCCACGTCTCCGGAGCCGGGCACCATTCCCGAGGACCAGTCGGCGGCAGTCGTCCAGTCTCCACCGGCCGTATTGAGCCAGGTGTCAGAACACGAAGCTGCCTCGGCCGCCGGCACGCCGATCGGGCCGAGCACCACGAATGCCGAAGCCACCAGCGAGAGAACACCGAGTCCGCCGAGAAGCCTCCGTACGACGTGCTGCTTGCGATACATGTTCTGCCTCTTTTCCTTCAGTGATCTTCTGGCTGAGAAGTTTTGGTCAAAGGGCCGAACCCGCGTCCGGCTGCGATCCGCGCGTCAATGCGTCCGGCTGGGAAACTGTGGTTCAGCGCCGCCGCGACTTCTGCACATTGATCCCCGCCGCTATCCATCGCCGTTGCCCCCGTCGTCCTGCCCCCGTCGTCCGCTGCGCCAAACTGAAGCTACAGGAACTACCTCTTGTCTACACGCCCGAGCGCTTCGCAAATCGAAGGCGGACCTCCAGCAAGGTCCATCGTCCTGGCAACGGGGGGCCGGGCGCAATACGCCGGTCGGCGTATTGGGGATGCGTTCATCACCATCCGTAGGCAGACGCGGACAGTGGGTGACGGTCGTGCGATTCAGCGCTCGACGACATCGAGCACGAAGGCCGTCAGCCTGCCCCGGCTCCGGACTCCGAGTTTGGCGTAAATGTTGTCGAGGTGTTTCTTGACCGTGCCCGGTGACACGTGAAGCTTCCGAGCGATGGCCGCGTTGGTGTCTCCGAACGTCACGTATTTGACGATCTCCACCTCCCGCTGCGTCAGACCCAAGGCGACCAGACTCTGTTGCTGCAGAGCCGTCGCCTCGACCCGAAGAAGGACGGCCCCCGGATGATCGGCCTGGGCCGGGAGGTATCGGAGGACCACCTGTCGCTCGCCGCTTCGGACCCAGAGCGGCCGGAGCACGTCGAGTGATTGCGGTGTGTCAACGTCTTGCCAGCGGGACTGTTGGGAATCGATCCATCGGGCCACTCGAGCGGGAAGGGGTCCGTCTGCTGCGGGGCGCCCGAAGTACCGGTACAGGGTGATCAGTGCGCCGGTCGTGACTTCGTGGGGCGGATCAGTGAGGATGATGATCTCGGCACCACTCGCCGCTGTCGCGTCGCTGACGGCAGAGAGCAACGTGCGAAACCGGTGTTGGTCGCGAGCGTTGAACCAAGCCTGGACGAGGTGCGGCCGGAGCACGTTGAGCACCGTCCGGTCGCGCTCGGTGAAATCGGATTCGGACCGGTTCGCCACGATGGCAAGCACCAAGGGACGCGGGGCGGGAAGGGTGACCGACATCTGGTACTCCGCCCCGATGACTCGGTAGAACTGCTTGTAGATCGCAGAATCATGGAATTCCTCGAGACTCCAGAAATCGCTGATCTTCTTGGCCGAGCCATCGGCGGTCGTCATGTAGTGCTGAATGAGCGGATGCCCGTCGGCCAGCTCCAAAAAGCGCGCTTGCAGATCGGGATGCACGAAGAACGTCGACGGCTCAGCCACGAACGATGTCCGACCGGCCTCGGTGTCCACCTCGTTGAGGGCGATGGCGTCGCAAGGAATCAGGCGTGCTAGCTCCCGCACCACCAGTCGGGAAAATTCATCCGGGTCGCGAGCGGAGCCGACCAGCCGGATCGTCCGCAGAACGCTCTCGAGGTCAGGTGGCGTCAAACCAGCCATTCTCGAGAGTAGTCGTCGATTCCGATTCGCTTTCACGTCCGAACCGACCCGATACCAACGAGCAAGCTTTGGCCCAGACTTCTCCCGAGCCACGTGGCAGTATCGGGGCGTGCCGGCGCCCACGACCGCCATCGCCTGGGCCTGCCGTCACCGCCCGGGCGCGACCGCCGGCGCGCAACCAGTGCGACGGAGCTCCGCTCGGCGTCGCTTCGGACTGCCACTGGCCACGGCCACGGCCATTGCCGTCGTCGTGGTTGTCCTCGCCGGCTCCGCTGCCGTCCCAGCCTCAAGCCTGAGGGTTCCGTCCCGGCTCCTCGCTGCCGTCCCCGCCGACAACGCCACGCCGGGACCGACCAGCCTGCACGTCGTCGTGGGTTCAGCCACTGATCCAGCCACCGGCGGCTACTGGCTGGTGGCCTCCGACGGTGGCGTGTTCGCCTTCGGTGCGCCGTTCTACGGCTCGGCCGGAGGCCTGACGCTCAACGCGCCCATCGTGGGCATGGCGGCAACCCCGGACGGCGGTGGCTACTGGTTGGTGGCATCAGACGGCGGCGTCTTCGCCTACGGCGACGCCGGGTTCTACGGATCCATGGGCGGACATCCACTGAATGCGCCCATCGTGGGCATGGCTTCCACCCCGGGCGGAGGTGGCTATTGGTTCACCGCGGCCGACGGCGGCGTGTTCGCCTTCGGTGACGCGCCATTCTTCGGTTCGATGGGCGGAAAGCCGCTCAACGCCCCGGTCGTGGCCATGGCCGCCACCCCGGGCGGAGGTGGCTATTGGTTCACCGCGGCCGACGGCGGCGTGTTCGCCTTCGGCGACGCGCCATTCTTCGGTTCGATGGGGGGACATCCCCTCAACCGACCCATCGTGAGCATGGCCGCCACCCCGGATGGTGCCGGCTACTGGTTCACGGCGGCCGACGGCGGGCTCTTTGCCTACGGTGATGCTCCCTTCTTCGGCTCGGCGGTCGGTTCACTGCAACGGGCGGCGGTGTCCATCGACCCGACCGGGCCGGGCGCCGGCACCGGCTACCGGGTGGTGTCGGCCGACGGCAGCGTCTACTGCTTCGGCTCGGCTGTCGACCTCGGAGGCGTCGTCGTACCGCCGCTGGCGGGGCAAACCATCGTGCTCGACCCCGGCCACGACGGGGGCAATGCGCTCGACCCCGGCTTCATCAATCAACCCATCGACGGTGGTGGCTTCACCGAGTCGTGTGACACCGTCGGCACCGAGACAGCGGCTGGCTACCCGGAACACGCCTTCAACTTCGACGTTGCCACCCGGCTCGCTGCTTTGCTGGAAGCGGGTGGGGCCAGCGTCGTCATGACCCGGTACACCGACACCGGAGTCGGGCCGTGCGTAAACGTGCGCGCCGCCATCGGCAACGACGCCGGCGCGGCATTGGCCGTCTCGATCCACGCCGATGGTGGTCCGGTCACCGGGCAGGGGTTTTCGGTGGACGTGCCCGAGCCAGTGGTGAGCTCGATCAGCAACAACACCGCCATCGTCGGGCCGTCCCTGCAGCTCGGGATGGCCATCCGCAACGCCTTCGCTGCCGACACCGGCGAACCCGTGGCCGACTACACGGGAACCGACGGCATCGTGCCCCGTGACGACCTCGGGGGCCTGAACCTGTCGACCGTCCCAAAGGTGCTCATCGAGTGCGCCAACATGCAGAACCCGGCCGACGCGGCGTTGACCGAGTCACCGACCTGGCGCCAACTGGCCGCCCAGGGGATCGCCGACGGCATCACCGCCGACATGGTGTCGATCGAGGTTCCCTGAGCGGCGGCGCCGTCAGTCGGACGTACCGTCTCCCTCGGCCAAGAGGAGGGCCACGTCCCGGGCGGTCGCCTCGCACAGCTCGACGAGCAGAGCCATCCGATCGGACACGGCGTCGATGGACAGGAGCTTCTGGCGGTCGAGCGGGCTGAGTGGGGCGAGCTCACACAATTGAAAGCTGGCGGTGTCGGCCTGGTGGGCGAGCGGTAGCTCGAGGGGTAGCGCCGGCATGTCTCCCCATTCGGAGAGGAGAGACCGCAGCCGTCGCACGGCCGTCATGGCGGCTGACAGCGCATCGCCGTCGCCTTCGGCCATGATCGATCGTCGTGGCTCGACCTCGGCCCTCGGGTAGGGGTCGTCGTCCATCCAGGCCACGACCTCGATGCGCTCGAGCCCGTGAGCGAGAACGTACCGCCGTCCCTCGCCCGCTTCGGCCATTCGCTCGATGCGGGCGATGGTGCCGAGGTCGAAGCGCTCGTCGCCCCCGCCCACTTCGGATCCCCGCGAGATGAGCACCACGCCGAAGGACCGGTCGTCCGGCGTCCAAACGTCGCGTCCGGCACCGAGCACGCTGGCCACGCCACCGCCGGTTCCGCCGGCCAGGCAGTCGCGGACGAGGGCGAGGTAGCGCGGCTCGAAGACGTGCAGCGGCAAGGCGCCGTCAGGGAACAGGACCGTCGACAAAGGGAACATCCCCATGACCGCGCTGTCTCGCCGGGCCATGGCTCAGCGACCGGCGTTCTGAGCTTGGACGTGGGCTCTGGCTTGGGTGCCCCCGGCGGACCGGGGCGGCGCCCGTCGTCGTCGCCAACCCCTGACCCCGAGCCAAATGGCCACGGCCAGCGCTGCCAGGGAGAGCACCTGACCCAGGTAGTCGACCACGGTCGTCCCGTAGCGCAGCGTCACGTCGTGGGAGGTGGGCACCACGACCATGAGGTTGGGGGCCACGCGCCATGGGCCCAGCGCCCCCGACGCCTGCCAGTTCGGGAAGTAGGAGATCTTGACCTCGACCGGGGTGCCCACCCGGTCGACGTGGAAGGAGACCGAGTCGTTGGTCTGGCGCACGGCCGTGACCTGTGTGGGGGGCTCGGGAACCGCCCGAGGTGATGCGTCACCGATGGGCACGCGGGGCCAGTCGGTCGGGCCACCGGCCGCGGGCACCACGTCCCACCGTGCCGGGTCGTCGTACCAACTGACGGCGGGAGCGAGCCAGCTCTTCTGGCTGGCTTGGACGCCGTGCCAGACGACCGGTTGGTTGGACAGGGCGGTGACCAAGGGCGAGTCGTCGATCCGGTACACCTTCCAGGTGGTGTCCTCGACCTGGCCGTTGTAGCTGGTGTCCCACGGGCCTGTCTGGTCGACGAGGGTGAGCGACGGATCCGCAGAAGCCTGCGCCTCGACGTCGGACGAGGAGGCCAGGAAGTAACGGACTCCCAACTGTTGGAGGTGACGGATTCCGAGGGTCACGTTGAGCCCGCTGTAGGGAAGGCCCACGACCGCGTCGGAGGGCGAGTCGGACAACTCGCTCTGGTTGAGGAAGTGGAACGGCGTGGTCGACGACGACTCGAAGAGCAGGCCCTCCATCGAGTCGATGCAACCGTTCGTCCAATACGGCAGAAGCATGAGCGACTCGGTCGTACCGAACCGGTTGAGGGAGGGGTCGTATTCCCACATGGCCCGACCACACCCGTCAGCGGCACCCACGTTGGACATCATCTGGATGACGGCGTGGTACTCGGGGTAGTCGGGCTTCTCCTCGTAGCCCGCGTAGTTCCAGTCGGCCCAGGCGCTCGGCTGGTTGGGCCCGACGTTGACGCCAATGCTGGCCAAGGTCGACGCAGAGACCACGAAGGGCGGCACGACGGCCAAACAAGCGCCGAAGAGGGCCACGAGCGGCCCGACCACCGCGCCGGCCGGCCCGCGTGGACGCGGACGGCGACGGCGGGTCACACGGGCGCCGGGACGCCAGGCGCCGTTCTCGGCGACCACTTCGGTCCCGTTCCCGTTGTCGATCCCCTCGGTGGCCGAGGTCACCGGGGGATGCCACGCACCCAACGAGTAGGCCCCAGCGGGAGCCAGGTTGTAGCGGACCGCCTCGGCCCAGACCGACAGGCGGCGGCGGCGGTACCAACGAGCGACACCGGCCACGACCTCGCCCACTGCGTACCCGGCCATCAGGTAGATGCAGAGGAACCAGAAGGGCAAGAAGCGGACGTTGTAGAGCTTGCCCTGGGGGTCGAGGCAGACGGCGGCGGCGGACAGTCCGCCCATGACAACGATGAACAACGCCACCCGGTTGCGCCGAAGGACCATGGCCACGAGGCCCACCGCGTCAGCCACCAGCACCCACCGGGCCTCCTCGGGGAAGAGAAGGTTGGGAAAGCCGAAGACGTTCGTGTAGCCCATGTTGGTGGTGTACGCCTGATAGGCGCCGAAGGGCACCAGCCACCAAGCGGTGAGGCCGAGGCCGATGAACCCGGTCACTACTGCCCACCAGACCCGGCCCCGCACGCGTCGACGAGCTCGCTTGCCGCCCGCACCCGTACGCAACGAACGGATCACGTCCGCGTCGAGGACCAGCCACACCACGGCGCCGGCCCCGACGAAGAGGGCAGGGATGAGATGGCACAGCAGGGTGATGGCGAAGAGGACGCCGGCCAGCACTCGGTAGCGGCCAGTGCGCAGCCCCCGGCAGACGACCCCGAGAAAGAGGAGGCCGATCGAGAGGCTGAGCGAGAAGGAGAACTCCCCGGCCAGAGTCGAGAGCAGGTTGCCCCCGTAGATGGTGAAGCTGGGCTCGAACAGGAACGGCAGCGTGGCCGCGGCCAAACAGGCGGGCAACGGGTCGCGCAACCCGGACAGCCGACCGAACGCCCATGCGCAGATGGGCAGGAGGACGCTGCCGAGCACGGTCACGAGCTTGAAGGCGACGTCATAGGAGAAGACGACGTTGAACAGAACGACGACCATGCCGGGGAGCGGGAAATAGAAGGTGTAGAGCGGGAAGCCGTCGTACCACCCGGGATCCCAACCGGTCAGCCGCCCCTCGGGCAGGAGGTCGTTCTTCAGGAACGCCGGCAGGGCCACGTGTGCACCGGTGTCCCCGCCCGCCGTGGTCGTCTGGGCGAAGAGGAGCGACGGGTGCAGCTGGCTCAGGGTCACGACGATGACGCCGAGAACACAGATGAGGTTGGCCCAGATCGCCCACGACCCCGGCCCGACCAGTCGGAGCAACCACGACTCGGAGCGCGTTCGGTTCGTGGCGCGTGCTCGGTGCACCGCCTCCTCGAGGGTGGGGACCTCGACCGGCGCTGTCATCGCTCCCCCTGGATCACCACCGGGTCCGTCATCTCCCCCCAGATGGTGCTCACAGGTGGATGGCACCCCCGGCGACGGGGATGATCACCGCACTCGCCACCACCGCCGTCAAGTTGAACGACGCGTGCGCGGCCATGTTCATGCCGAGTCGCCCCGTCCGGTAGGCGATGGCCGACAGGATGATTCCGAAGACGGCGAGCCCGAACAGTTGGAGGGACTCCGCGTGGGCCAGACCGAAGAGCACACCGGTGACGATGACCGCGGCAGTGGGGCCCACCCAACCGGCAAAGGACCCGAACAGTCGCGCAAGCGAGCGCAGCAACAGACCCCGGAAGAACAGTTCCTCGAAGAAGGGAGCACCGACCACCGTGAAGACGTCGACGACCAGCGTGCCGAGGCCGTGGGACCCGCCGGTGAGCCGTTGGCTGGGTGCCTCGAACCGCTGGTTGAAGTTGTGGACGTGGGGGGCGATGGGGATGTAGAGGAGGACGACGAGGAGCTGTCCACCGAAGCCGATCGGGATGCCGGCGAGGTCCGCCCAGCGGAAGCGCAGCCCCATGTCGGCGACGATGTGCTTCGTCCCGCGTACGAAACTGCCGAGGAGCGTTCCGCCGAAGAACCCGACCCAGATCCCTAACAGCGTCGAGACGATGTACCAGGTCGGCGGCTCTGACAGCTGGGAGATGGCCGCGAGCGACGTCGTCTTGCCTTCGGCCGCGGCCGTGACGGCGATGAAGATGGCGGCAACGATCTGGCCACCCAGGAAGCCGAGGGCGGCGAAGAGGAGCCACATCCAGGCTGCCGGGCGGTCGCGGGGGACGGCACCGGCGGCCAACTGTGAACCGAGGCTGCCACGCTGGGGTGTCAACGGTGTCGCCGTGGTCGGCGGTGTCGGCGGTGTCGGCGGTGTCGGCCCGACGGGAGGGCCGAAGCCAGGCGGTGGAATCGCCGGTGGAGGGAGGGTCGTGGCTCGGACGGGTGGCGGTCGTTGTGGCGGCGGCGGGGGCGGCGACGACACCGGGGATGGAGGGAGGGAGGCAGTCGAGGCCGCTGGTGGATGGGCGGGGTTCTCGGCCGTCCCGGGCGCGTCCGCACCCTGTTCGGACGGCTCGATCACCCCCACACGATACCGATGCCACATCGGCCGACGGCGGCGCGGGCCACGCCAGGAACGTCGTCATCCAGGGAAATCGCAGTCGTAAACGGGTACCGCCCGGCAGCTGTGGTCAGCGCACCGATGCCTCAACGCCGCCCAGGTACGAATACCATGGATACGTGCCACCCCCTGACCCCGATCTTGGGAACGGCCCGCCGCCACCGCCGGGCTCGATGGGCCCAGGCACGCCCAACCGCAACCGCATGGTCATCTACCTGCTGTTGGCGGCTGCCCTCCTCGCCGTCTTCATCGTCCCGAGCCTGGTCCACAAGACCACCCCGAACACCCTCACCTACAACGCCTTCTTGAAGGACCTACAAGGCAAAGAGGTCAAGACGGCGACGGTCGACCAGACGACGGGGGTCATCACCGGCAACCTGACCAACGGCTTGAGCTACACGTCGAACGGGCCAAACCCGGTGATCACCAGTGAGCAAGAGGCGCTGGCTGCCCTCGGTTCGAACGCCAAGTACATCACCTCAGGGTCGAATCAGCTGCTCGAAATCCTTCTCACCTGGGTGCTGCCCTTCGCACTCATCATCGTCTTCTTCGTGTGGATCAGCCGCAAAGCGCAGGGCCAGATGGGCAGCATCATGTCCATCGGGCGCTCCAAAGCCAAGCTGTACTCGACCGAGCGACCGTCGACCACCTTCGGCGACGTCGCCGGTTACGACGGGGTCAAGCTCGAGATCTCCGAGGTCGTCGACTTCCTCAAAACGCCGTCGCGTTTCAAGGACATCGGTGCCCGCATCCCCAAGGGCATCCTGCTCGTCGGCCCGCCGGGGACGGGCAAGACGCTCCTCGCCCGGGCAGTGGCCGGCGAGGCAGGTGTGCCGTTCATGTCGGTCAGTGGGTCCGACTTCATGGAGATGTTCGTGGGTGTCGGCGCCAGCCGAGTGCGTGACCTCTTCGCCACCGCTCGCAAGCAGGCGCCGGCGATCGTGTTCATCGACGAGATCGACTCCATCGGCCGCAAGCGGGGCGCTGGCCTCGGCGGCGGCCACGACGAGCGTGAGCAGACGCTCAACCAGATGCTCTCGGAGATGGACGGGTTCGATCCGACCGAGGGGATCGTGGTCATGGCCGCCACCAACCGGCCGGACATCCTCGACCCTGCCATCCTCCGCCCCGGTCGATTCGATCGGCAGATCGTCGTCCCCCTTCCCGACCTCGACGAGCGCCTGCCCATCCTGCAGGTGCACTGCAAGGACAAGCGGGTGGACCCGACGGTCGACCTCGGCCTGGTGGCTCGGGGCACACCGGGCATGAGTGGTGCCGACCTGGCCAACCTGGTCAACGAGGCGGCGCTGCACGCCGTGCGACGCGGGTCGAAGGTCATCCAGAACGAGGACTTCGAGTCGGCGCGGGACCGGGTGCTCATGGGCCATCGACGTGAGAGCCTCGTGCTTTCCGGCGAGGAGAAGGAGCGGGTCGCCTTCCACGAGGGCGGGCACGCTGTGCTGGCCTACGTGCTGCCCGAGGCCGATCCCGTTCACAAGGTGACCATCCTCCCGACGGGGATGGCCCTCGGGGTGACCCAACAGCTGCCGATGGAAGAGCGTCACATCCACCCCCGTCAGCACATCGAGGACACGCTGTGTGTGCGCATGGGTGGCCGGGCCGCCGAGCTCCTCGTCTACGGCGACCTCTCGACCGGCGCCAGCAACGACCTCGTGGGCAACACCGAGCTCGCCCGCAAGATGGTGCGCGAGTGGGGCATGAGCGACAAGATCGGACCCATGGCCTGGGGATCGCAGGGCCAGGTCTTCTTGGGTGAGGACCTCATGCACACCGCGCGACTACTCCGAGCACACGAGTCAGGTCATCGACGACGAGGTCGAGATCATCCTGCGGGCCCAGGAGGAGCGGGCTCTCGACGTCCTGGCCCGCCACCGGGGTGGCCTCGACGCGGTGGCCCGCGCCCTCCTCGACGAGGAAACCATCGACGGCGAGACCGTCGGCCGACTGGTCGACACCGCCTACGGGCGGCCGGTGCACGCCGAAGGGGTCAAGACCGTCCCGCCGATCTTCGTGGCCGCTCAGCACGGTCCGACGGGGACCGGCGACGCCGACGGACCTCCCACTGCCGGGATGCCGCCTTCGCTGCCGCCAACGGGAACGAACGTCGAGCCGGCCGCCGTCGAGACCTCCGAGTCAGTGGAGCCCGCTCACGACCCGGCGGCCACCGCGGCCAACCGTGCCGCCGATGCGCCACCGGTCACCCCGGCTCCACCGTCGACGAGCGGCGAGGGGAACGGCGTGCGGCCGGCTCAGTCACCATGGCCGGCACCGGCACAACCGGCTCCCCCGGCGCCTGGCACATGGCCCAAGCAGGCGCCCTGGCCTCCGCCACCACCTCCACCCACCTCCCGCTGATTCGGCGCTGAGACCCCAGCGCTCGGTCAGCCCGACATCGGGAAGACCGGCTGGGCGACGACGCCCGGCGCACTCGGCAAGAGGTCGGTATCGACGACGACCGGCGAGGTGGCCCTCACGAGGTAGGGGGAGCTGCTGGGTATCTGAGCCCGGGCGAGATCAACCTGCTGACCGGGATCGATCACGAAGGTGACGACCGGACGGAGACGCCCAAGGGTCGAGATCGTGACCCGGCAAGGCCCGTCGCCGGCATTGGCGACCGACAGCGACCGGATGGAGGAGGCAACGCCCGCCGGCGCGCCAGGCGCCCACGGTGCGGGCACCAACCACTCCCGAGCCCCGAACGACGTTCCCTGTGTGAGTCCCTGACCCGGCGGCGGCGTTCCGGCCGCGGCGATGACCGACTGGCCCACCACAACGGGGGCGTCGGCCCGAACGGTGACGGCGGAGGCTGACCCGCTCGGCCAGCCAGGAGTCGAAGACGGCGAGAAGCTGGCCGTAGAGAACCCGCCGACCTCGATGGTGCGGGGCACGACGGTGGCCGACGGCAGCCGGGCCGAGAAGGTCACCGTGACCGGCGAGGACGACGGGTTGCCGACATGGAAGCCGACGGTCGACCCGGCCGCCGGCGTGGTGGCGGCAAAGCGCCAGACGGGCGACGCCTGAATCGAGCCGAGCTCGATCGAGAGGCTGGCGGACGGCCCGCCCCACTGTTGGAACTGGTCGGCCACCAACGCTCCGGAAACGACGGAGACGACTGTGGCCAGCTCGGTGAGGCTCTGGGCGTAGGAGCCGACGTCTTCGTCGACGAGCTGCCCGGGGCCCACCACGATCCCTTGGAAGGGCTGCGGCGTGAGCAGTCCTGAGGACGTGAGGAAGGTGACGTCAGCCAGGGCCGAGCTCGACGTCGGGTTGAAGAGCGAGAGGGTCAGGCTGTTGCCACTGGCCGTCGAGCCGGACGGGAAGTACCACTGGGTGGCGACCGTCGAGGCGCATGGCGCCAGGCTCCAACCACCGGCACCGGAGACCTCTTGGTTGACGGCCACTCCCCCGCCGGTGAAGGCCAACGTCGAGGCGATGCTGCCGCTCGGGGAGTCCGGCGCCGGGGTCGACGGCCGTCGTGGCATCCGGTGGGACGTCGACCGACCGCCTCTGCGACGACGAGCCGGAAGCGCCGGCCACCGTCGTGGTCATGATGCCGCGCGCCGGCCGTCGACGGCTGTTGGTCAGAAAGAACGTGGTTGCCGCGGCCGTACCCGTGCCTGCCGCACAGAACGACGACGAGTTCCCGGCACCGACCGGCGCCACCGTGAAGGCAGTGGGGGGTGCGGCGGCCGTTGGCATCGCCGGCACCGACAGAGCTGCGCTCAACACTCCGACTCCGACCACGACGACGATCACCATGGAGAGCGCGAGCAGTCGGTGCGGACGGCGATTGTCCGGATCGCTCATGTCCGTACGCCCGGTTCGGAGTGCGACTCGGCCCAGGCGATGTCGTCGCTGGTCTCTCCGTCGTCAGGCCGGGGCGGAGCCGACGCCGGCTGCGCCCGCCGGCGTCGCAATCGGGACAGCTGTTGTCCGATTTGCCGACGACCGACCACGGCGACGACGGCCAACAGCCAGACGAGGACGCTGTAGGCGAGGGCCAATCCGGGCCATGGTCCACCGGCGAACCCGAGGACGCCGGCGCCGGGTACAGGTACCGGGTAACGGCCGACCCAGCCACGAGTCCGCAGCGTCGTTATCGATCGACCGTCGACCGTCAATGTCCAACGGCTGGCCGGGGCCAAGGCACTTTGCACCGTCCCGGCGGCGAGCGAGCCCTGGAAGGAAGTCGAAGCGACGGGACCGGGCAGGACCGGCGTGGCAACGGTGCTCGACGTCGCCCACTGGACGACCGGCGCTCGGCCCGGTGGGGACGAACTCGACCCGCGACGGGAGCCAGTCGGTGTTCTGGAAGACGGTCAAACCGGTGCCCGAGAGCACGGTCGTGAGGTCGAGCTGTCGGCCGAGGGCAGGAAGGAGGTCACCGGGGACCGGTAGCGATTCGGTGCTCTGTTGACCCTGGATCTGGGGAGCAAGAGCCGTGATGACCACCACGTAGCGAATGCCACCCGGGGACAGCAGCTGGCCCAGGCGATCGGTCCCGTCGTCGCGGGCCAGGTCGACGGCCGAGGCGAAGTTGGCCGCCGGCCCGGGCTCGGCCTGGTTCCACAACCAGCGGGCATCGGGGGGGCCCTCCTCGGAGGTGGCGTAGGCCAGGCCGCCCCCCGCCGCCCAGCTGCCGAGATTGAGCGCCCGCGGATCGCCGAGCCAGAGGACGCGGAAGGCACCCGATCCCGAACGCCCGGGCATCCAGGCCAGAGCCTGGCTGAAGTCGTTGGCCGGCAGGTTCCAGTTACCGGGTAGCGCCGAGATGAGAGTGGGGACGGCGGCAAGCGCGGCGGCGGCCACGGCCAACGCGGTGACCATCTGGCGCCAGCCGAACGCGGCCCGGGGCACATCTACCTCCAGCGCGGCGATGCCGAGACCGATGGAGGTGGCCACGGCCACGGCCGCCGGGGCGAGGAGGATGGTGAGGTCCGGCGCCCAGTTGCCCGTCCACCCACGGCCCACGACCCAGGCCGTCAACCAGAAGACGATGGTCACCGACCAGAGCCGGGCGGCCCAGCCGAAGCGCGGCCCGCGGCCGAGCACGAGCGGGGTGAGGGCGGCCAGCGCGAACCCCCATCCGAGGACCGAGTCTCCGATGGGGCCGACGGCAAAGCGGAGCAGAGATCCCCAGCCGACGGCATCAGCAGGCGATAGAGGAGTCCCGAAGACGGACACCGCTCCCGACCCGGCCCCGAGCACACCGATGAGCCACGGAAGGTTGATGAGAGCGGCCACCAGCGTCGCCCCGACGGCGTGACCGAGCACGCGCCAGGCGGCCGGCCGGGCGCCGGCCACGAACAACGCACCCGCCACGGTTAACCCGGACAGCAGCACGACGATGGCTGCGGCAGGAGCGAAGGCAACGAGCACAGCCTCGAGGAGGCCCAAGATGAGGAGGTCTCGCCGGCCGGCCATGTGGCGTGCGAGTCCGCCTGGCTTCGCCGGCACCGGCGCCGGCGCCGGCGCCGGTGCCGGTGCCGGTGCCGGTGCAAACGGTGCCAGGCCCGAAGAACGGAATAATCGGCCCAGCACCCACGGGCTGCCGGCGTAGAGGACGAGGCCACCGAGCCGGCCGGTGCCGAGAGCGTCGTAGGGCAGCGCCATGGCCAGGTAGGAGATGCCGGCTACGAGCGAGGCCCGCCGTGACCCGAAAGGACGCACCAGTCGGGCGACGCCCCACGCCCCGATCGGCACGCACGCCAGCACCAGCACCTTCTCGGCCAGTCCCATGGCCCCGAACAGCACCGTCCCGAGCACCCCCATGAGAGCTAGAGCGGCCGTGGCGGGTGCCGTGGTGCCGACTCCGCCTGGGTGCCATCCAGCGAAGAACTGACCGAAGGTGGCACCCCAGGACGGGAACGGAGCGAACTGACCCACCGCCGGCAGCCGCGTGGTGATGATGTTGCGGCTCCCGACCACGATCACGAGAGCGGCGGCCAGCCAGCACGCCAGGCTGGTCGACCGAGCCAGTTGGCCGCGATCGGACCCAGGTCCAACGGCCAGTTCCGGTTCTGGCGCCTCGGGCACCCCCGGCTCGGCATCGGCCAACTCGTCGTCGTGCGCGCCGTGGAAGCCGTACTGAAACACGCGACGTCCGTAGGAGGACAGCCGTGCGCTGCCTCCCATCTGAAGCTGCCGCACCTCGCCGTCACTCAGTCGACGGTGGGTACGCAGCTCGGCGCGCTGGGACCTGAGGGTGGGTAAGCGGCGAAGGTTCCACCGCCATGCCCTTGTCACGGCAGCGGCCCGTCCTCGGTTGCCGGCCAGCCGAGCCACCACGACCTCGGCCGTGGACAGCGCGGCGATCTGGGGCACGACCCGCACCAGGTGGAAGCGCCCGTAGCACTTGAAGGTGGCCAACAACTCGTGTCGGCGCTGAAGCTCCTGCAGGGTTGGGGCAGGTCGCGACCCCGTCCCGTCGGCCGCGGCCCACAGACTGGACTCGAGCGGCCGTGTCCCACCGGCCAGCTCCTCACGATGGCGGACGCGGGCATCGGGGGCGACGATCACTCGGGCCCCCGCCACCTGGGCACGCCAGCAGAAGTCGAGGTCCTCCCCCATGGCCACGATGACCGGGTCGAACCCGCCGATCTCCTCGAAGAGGTCGGCGCGCACCAGATTGCAACCGCCCGGAGCGAGGAAGACGTCACGCACGGCGTCGTGTTGACCCTGGTCGATCTCGTAGGGGTGAACACGCTCGACCGTCCCACCCCCCTTGTCGACGGCCATGCCCACATGCACCAGGCGGCTCGGGTCGTCCCAACTCACGACTTTGGGAGCAACCACCCCGGCGTTCGACCGGAACGCCTCCTCGACGAGGAGGTGCACGGCGTCGGGGAAGGGGGCTACATCGTCGTGGCAGAGCAAGAAATAGGCGGCGCCGTCGACCATCGAAGGGACTTCGTTGACGGTGGCGGCGAATCCCCGGTTCTCGTCGAACCGCCGCACATAGGCAGTCGGCACCACCCTCGCCACCCGTTCGGTGAGGTCCTCGACGCTTCCGGTATCGAGGACGAGAACCGATAGTTCGGCGTAGTCCTGGGCGGCGATAGACGCCAGGGTCTCCTCGAACCAGGGGCCGGGGTCGTGGGCTACGACGACGGCAACGACCGGCGGCGCCACTGATTCCATCAGGGGGATGAGGCTACGGCACCCGATCCCGGGGTGGAAGTCCTCCCTGGTCAGGGTCGTGATCAGACGAGGGCGAGGCGAGTCCGCCGTCGTCTGTCGCCACTCGACGCCCGACCGCGGTGCCGTTTCGGGGCTGGATGCCGGATGGGCTTCGCCCGTGGCCGAGTGCTTGCAACTGTTTAACGGATTCGATACACTTGTACACAGTGCAGGGGCTTCCCGCCCCGAGAGATCGAGGAGACTGATCACCGTGCCGGAGATCGCCAACGACATCACCAAAGCAGCCAAGGACGTGGCCAATGTGGCCAGGGACGCCGCCTACGTCCTCATCGGCGCCGGCGTGCTCGCCCTCCAGCGGGCGCAGGTCGAGCGCCAGGAGCTCCTGAAGCGCCTGTCGGAGCCCCGATCCGGGCTCGAGCAGCGGCTTTCGTCCGTGCGGGCCGACCTGGGTGACACGGTCCAGGCCACCGAGGCCCGGGTCGAGGAGCTCATGGACCGCCTCGAGAACGTCATCGAGCGCGTCGAGGCGGCCGTCGCCCCCCTCGAGGATCGCCTGCCCGATCAGGCCCGCGACATCGCCAAGCAGGCGCACGCCCAGGCTCGCGAGGCTCGCACCCAGCTGCGTACGTTCCTTCCTGGCGCCGCTTGATCCGGTCCTGTCGCTCAGCCGCCTAGCGGCTTCGCCGCCCTGGCGCCACCACTCGAGGACGTCGGCCAGGGTCTGGTCGAGGGAGATCTCCGTCTTCCATCCGGTGACCTGGTGCAATCGGCCAGGGTCGCCGCGCAGAACGGGCACGTCGACCGGCCGCGCCAGCTCCGGGTCGGGGCGCAGCTCGAGGTGGGCCCCGGCTTGCCGAAGCAGGGATTCCGCCACCTCTTGGATCGAATGGTCGCGGCCCGAGCAGACGTTGTAGATCGAACCCGGCTCACCACGCTCGATGAGTAAGCGGTAGGCGCGCACCACGTCTCGCACATCGGTGAAGTCGCGTCGGGCCGACAGGTTGCCGACGGCGATGTGGTCGTTGCCCTCAGCCAGTGCCGTCACGATGCGGCGGGCCAAGGCGGCCACTGCGAAATTCGAGCTCTGCCCTGGTCCGATGTGGTTGAAGGGCCGGACCACGATCACCGCTTGCCCATGTCCGGCGACCGCCTGTCCGCAGACTGCTTCGGCGGCCAGCTTGCTCGCCGCATAGGGCGTGAGCGGTGCCGTGGGCGCCGTCTCGGACAGGGGTAGGACGGCCGGGTCGGTCACCGCTCCGTAGACCTCGGCCGAGCTGGTGACGAGCACGCGGGGATTCGACTCACACTGCCGAGCGGCAGCGAGGACGGCGGCGGTGCCAAGCACGTTGACCTCGAGGACCCGTAGAGGGTCGTCCCACGACTCGCCGACATGAGCGAGGGCAGCCAGGTGGTAGACGGCGTCGGGGGCGGCGTCCTTCACCGCGGCCAGAACGGCCGTGGGGTCGGTGATCTCCACCTCACGGTCGATGGCCACCACTTCGTCGCCGGCCCCTCGCAGGTGCTCGGCAAGCCAACCGCCTACGAAACCCCGGCCTCCGGTGATAAGGGCGCGCACGGCGGGTCACCCTACCGGGTGGTCCGCACCCCGACCTGGGTGTCGCCGGTCGCCACGGCCGGCCGCATGCCGGTAGGCGTCGACGTGGCGGTCGGCACTGGCCGACCACGTGTACCGAGCGGCGATGGCCAGCCCTTCACGTCGACGGACCTCGGCCTCGGCCGACGGCCGGCCATCCAGCTCGGCGTCGAGGGCGTCGGCGAGAGCCGACTCATCTCCCGGTTCGACGCACACGGCCACCTCGCCCGTCACCTCGGCCATGGCCGTACCGGTCGTGGTCACGACCGGAGCCCCGCAAGCCAGGGCTTCGAGGGCCGGCAACCCGAAGCCCTCGTAGCGGGCCGGATAGGCGGCCACCGTGGCCGCACGCAGTAGGGCAGGGACGGACTCGTCGCCGACATATCCCGTGCGCACGATGCGGTCGGAGAAGCCCGAAGATCCAATGGCGCGGTCGACGGCCTCGGCCCCCCAGGCAGGGCGGCCGACCAGTACCAGCAATGCGTCAGGGTGACGCCCGGCCGTGCGGGCGAAGGCCCGCACCAGGGTGGGCACGTCCTTTCGAGGCTCGAGCGTTCCCACGAAGACCACCAGCGGATTCCCGCCTACCAGGCGTGGGTCGAGCGCCACGAGTGTCTCGGCATCGGCGCCGCTGCTCGGCTCGGCCACGGAGAATCGACGGGTGTCGACCCCGTGGTGGGCGACGAAGACCGGGCCCTGGGTCGGGCACCATCGATCGAGCTCTTGAGCGGTGGTCGCACTCGGGCAGATGACGGCGGCCGCCCGTTTGGCTGCCACCCGGATCGCTCGCCGGAACAACACGACTTTCGAGCGCTCATGCCACCTTGGCTCGACGAAGAAGCTCAAGTCGTGGATGGTGACGGCGACGGGCACCCGCGAGTGCTCGGGCATCGTGTAGTGCGGTCCGTGATGTACCGACCGATCGAGCCGCTCGACGACACCCGACAGCCGGAGCTGTTCCCAACCGAGCCGAAGGGGGCGCGGGCCAGGCGCGACGGCGGCAACGCGTGACGGTCCGACGATCGACTGCCACCGACGGCCGTCATCGCGGCGACTCACCGCCATCAGGTCGACGTCGGTCCGAGCGACGAGGGCGGTGGCGAGCTCGATGGTGTAGTGCCCGGCACCGGCCACCTGGCTTGGCACCGCGCTCGACGTCGAGGGACAGGCGGAGAACTTCGTCAGCCACGGTCCGCCCCCGACCACCGATCCTGGCGGGCCGCATCCCAGACGGCGAGATGTCGGCGGGCAATGGACGCCCAGCGGAGCTCGGCCGCCCGAGTGGCGCCGAGCCCGACCAACCGGGCCCGCAACGCGTCATCGGTGGCCACCTGCAGGATTCCCTCGGCGATGCTCTCCACCGAGCCTGGATCGACCTCGAAGGCGGCGCCGCCGGTGCTCGGAAGCGGGCTCGCCACCACCGGAATGCCGCAATTCATGGCCTCGACCGGGGGAAGACCGAAGCCCTCGATCAGGGGGACATAGGTCAGCAACCGGGCGCTGCAGTAGAAGGCGGCGAGCTCGCCGGGCGAGACCAGGCCGGCGAACACAACGCCTTCCTCGGGTTTGACCCGCCGACCCCAACCGCTCGGGCCGACCATGAGTAGGGGCCATGGTTCGGGCAACCTCGTCCGGACGCTGCCGGTAGGCGGCCAACAGTCGTTCATGGTTCTTGCGCGGCTCGAGCGTTCCCACGCTCAGGAGGAAAGGGCCCGTGATGCCCAACCGGGCCAACAGACGGGTGGCAGCGTCGTGATCGGGAGGCGGGAGGTGGTCGACCCCCATGGGGATGACGGTGATCGAGCCCGGCGGCGCTCCCTCGACCAGCAGCTCGCCGGCCACCATTTCGTTGGCCACGATGAACCGCGTGGCCCGACGGACGGCTCGGGCCAGCGCATGCTCGTGCCAGCGGCGGCCCCGGGCCGGGTAGGCGTCGGGAAGCTGCCGCCACAGGAGATCGTGGACCGTCACGACCAGCGCCGACGTTCCCGGCTCCATGGTGGCGAGCGAGGTGGCATGAAGGATGTCGCTGGCAGACCGGTTGCGAATGAGGCCACGGTCCCACGCCCGGGTGAGCAAAGGGCCGGGCAAGGCCTCGGAGTGCACTGGATGGCCGAGCTCGGCGAGCGGGTCGGAATGACCCCGAGGCGCACGACTGGCCACGAGCTCGATGTGCGGCAGCGTCTCACCTTGAGCGGCGAGGTCATCGAGACCACCGAGGAGACCTCGCACGTAGGTGCCAATGCCGCCGGCCGCTGACCGTCGCAACTGTTCGACGATCATGAGGACGGACATCTCCTCGTGCCCAGGACGGGGTCCTCCCTCGCTCATGGCCGGCCTGGTTCCTGTGTCGTCTCGAGCGTCGCGGTAGAGAGCGGCGAGCCCGTTGGCGCACCGCTCCCAGGTGAAGTCGCGACTGCGGCGGCGGCCGCGATCGACGAGCGCCCGGATGTCGGTGCCCCCGTCGAGGAGGGCGGCCATCGATCCGGCCAGCGCATCGGCGTCTCCGGTCTCGACGAGAACGGCGCCGTCGCCCACCACTTCGGGGACCGCTCCGGTGGCGGTGGCGACGACCGGCACCCCCATTGACATGGCCTCGAGCGGCGGGAACCCGAAACCCTCGTAGACGGACGGATACGCCAACAGGGAGGCACCGGCGATGGCGCGGTCGACGGTTGGGCCGTCCACATAACCCGTCCGGAGAATCCGGCGGGCGACGGGCGAGGCGCCAACGGCGTCGTCCAGCGTCTTCGATCCCCAGCCCGGCCCGCCGACGATCACCAGCGCGACCTCCGGGTAATCAGCCGCCAATCGATCGAAGGCCGAAACGAGAAGCGGGTAGTCCTTGCGCGGCTCGATCGTGCCGACGGCCACCACGTAGCGGTCACACCCTTCGGGCAGGTCGAAGGGTGGTCGCCCCGGCCGTTGCCCCTCGCACCGGTCCGGGCCGTCGTGGTCCTGATTGCCGTCGTCGTCGGCTCGAGGGATGCCATGGTGGACGGCCCGCACCCGCTCGGGGTCGGCGCCGAAGTGGAGGACCACCTCGTCGGCCACGAACTGCGAGGGCGTGTGCACCCACGCCCCATCGGCGAGCGCCCGACGCACGAGTTTCGGGAAGACGAGGGTGGCGGGGTCGCAAAGCTGCGGGTAACGCACAACGGTCAGATCGTGCACCGTGACCACCCTGGCCGCGTGGGCGGCCGGCGGGACGACGAAGTTCGAGCCGTGCACCACGTCGCGTCGCCCGACAAACCACTCGATGGGCGGGAGCCGTCCGTTGCGCCAGGCGGCGTGCAGCGGACGAGCCGGCATGGGTCGCTGCCGCGTGGAGACCCCCACCGGAACACGAGCATCGATCCCGCGCCGTCGCCGCCAGCTCACGGCGTAGGCCGAGACGTCGACATCGGGACGACGGGCCAGCCCGTCCAGCGCACCCTCGCAGAACCGCCCGACACCCGTCGGATGCCCGAGCAATGGGGTCGCGTCGAAGGCGACGGTGAGCGCACCCTCCTTCTGCGCCATCGTCACGGGCGCCACCAGACGAGCACCCGGCGAGCCTTGCACATCCACCCTGCGGCCGTGCTGGCCGTGACCAGGGGCGGGTCCCGCTGTCGCCCTTGCAGGCGAATGGGGCGGAGACGGGTGCCGAGCGCGCACACGACTACCCTCCCCGACGTGCAACCAGCATCGGCCGAACCTCTTCGCATCCCCGACTCCCACCCGACAACGGGTGCCACGTCGATCACCCGGCGACGGGCATCACGTCGATGATCTGCGCACTGGCCGGAGGCGTCGGCGCCGCTCGGTTCCTGCGGGGACTCGTCGAAGTCGTACCCGCCGACGATGTGACTGCCGTCGTCAACACGGGTGACGACACCGACCTGCACGGGCTGCACATTTCCCCCGACCTCGACACCGTCATGTACACGCTGGCCGGCGCCATCAACCCCGAGACCGGCTGGGGCCTGGTGGACGAGACGTGGCAGGTGATGGCATCACTCGAGCGGCTGGGCGGCATCACCTGGTTTCGGCTTGGCGACCGCGACCTCGCCACCCACTGCTACCGGACCCAGCGGCTGTCCGAAGGAGCCACTCTCCACCAGGTGACCGAGGAGTTGTGCCGCTCGTGGGGCGTCGGCGTCCGGGTCATCCCCATGAGCGACGATCCGGTGCGCACCCATCTGCACCTGGTCGACGGACCGGAGGTCGGGTTCCAGGAGTACTTCGTCCGCCTCGGCCACAACGTTCCCGTAAGCAGTGTTCGCTTTGCCGGCTCGGCGACAGCACGCCCTGCGCCCGGGGTGGCCGAAGCCCTCGGCGGAGCCGAGCGCGTGGTCGTGTGCCCGTCCAACCCGGTGGTGTCGATCGATCCGATCCTGTCGGTTCCCGGTGTACGTGAACAGCTTCGGGCGGTCCGTGACCGGGTCGTCGGAATCTCCCCGATCATCGCCGGCGCCGCCCTCAAGGGGCCCGCCGACCGGTTGCTCCGCGAGCTCGGTTTCGAGTCGTCGGTGGTCGGCGTGGCCCGCTGGTACGCCGAGTGGATGGGGACGCTGATCATCGACGAGGCGGACGCCGATCTCGGCCGGGGACGTCGTGGCCGAGGGAGTGCGCTGCGTCGTGGCGCCGACCGTCATGTCATCCGTCGACCGCGCCTCGACCCTCGCCCAGGCAGTCCTCGATGCCGTCAGCTGACCCGAGCGGGGCCCTGACTGTCATACCGGTTACCGGTATGGGCGAGGTTCAGCCGGGTGACGACCTGGCTGCCCTGCTCGCCGCCGCCTTGCA
This sequence comes from uncultured Acidimicrobiaceae bacterium, assembly GCA_963774915.1. Classification (GTDB taxonomy): domain Bacteria; phylum Actinomycetota; class Acidimicrobiia; order Acidimicrobiales; family RAAP-2; genus CAVSNH01. The sequence continues at coordinate 444,666 of CAVZGR010000003.1, forward strand.
TCTCGTTGCCGTGGTTACGTCGTCCAACGATCGTCCGGCCGTCGAAAGTGGGACCATTGCCGCAGAGGCGGGGTTGCAGGACGGCGATGTGCTGGTCGTGACCCAGAAGGTGGTGTCCAAGGCCGAGGGCCGGCTGGTGGCCATCGACTCGGACGATGCCGGCGCCGTTCGGGCCTTGATCGAGGGCGAGTCGGTGCGCGTGCTGCGCCGCCGCGGCGACCTCATGATCACCGAGACGCGGCACGGGTTCGTCTGCGCCAACGCCGGCGTCGACCTCTCCAATGTCGACGAGGGCACCGCTGCCCTCCTACCGGTCGACCCCGACCGTTCGGCCCGCCGCATTCGCCAATCGTTCGAGCACCGCTTCTCGGTGTCCGTTGGCGTGATCATCTCCGACACCTTCGGCCGGACCTGGCGCCAGGGAGTGACCGACGTGGCCATCGGGGCTGCCGGTGTGGCCGCAGTGATCGACCTGCGGGGAGAACCCGACGCCAACGGACGGATCCTGATGGCCACCGAAGTGTGCGTCGCCGATGAGATCGCTGCTGCTGCCGAGCTCGTGATGGGAAAGGCCCGGCGAACGCCAGCGGCCGTCGTCCGCGGGGTCGACCCTGCCTGGCTACGCCCATCGTCGGTAGCTGCCGAAGTGATCCGGGCACCAGCCGAGGATCTTTTCCGCTGATCGACGTGGCTGAACGACTTCGTCAGACCGGTCGGCCAAACTTTCTTTTTCAAGGTGGCGAATTTCGTCAGTTTAGGCTGACGTCTGTCAGGTTTTACTGACGACGATCGTCAGGTTAAGCTGACGAATTGACGGTTTTCAAAATTAAAATCGCACGGCGCCCCGACCAGCCAGGGATCGTCACCCGCTGCCCGGCCGGCGGCGATGTCAATCGGAGCCGCTGCTCAATCCGAGTCGAGCTCCGCCCCGGGGTCGGGGTCGGCGTCATCGCCAGAAAATCGCGGGGCCATGAAGGCGATCACCGCCGCTGTGCCCGTTCCGAGCTCGGTCCAGGGCTTCCATCCGAGATGGATGCCGGCCCGGCTGGGGTCCAGACAGTTGCGCCGGAGCTCGCCGGAGCGCTGGGGACGACGTTCGACGACGAGTTCGACTCCGGCTTGGGCGGCCATCTCGGCAGCCAGCTGGTTGACGGAGGTCTCGCCCCCCATCCCGATGTTGCAGAGCAGTCCGCCTCCACGGCTGGCCGCTCGGACGAGGGCGTCGACAACGTCGTCGACGTAGACGAAATCGCGCGTCTGCTCGCCGTCACCGAAAATCACGAGGGGCAATCCACGAAGCAGCCGTTCGGCGAAGATGGCCACCACTCCGGCCTCGCCATGGGGGTCCTGTCGCGGCCCGTAGACGTTGGCCAGAGCCAGGGCGCAGAATTCGAGGGAGTAGCAGCTCGCGGTAGGCCTCGAGGTAGTCGATTCCCGCCTTCTTGGAGACGCCGTAGGGGGACAGCGGCCGCAGCGGCAGCGACTCGCGCAAGGGCAGCTCCGAGTCATCGGGCTCGCCGTAGATGGTTCCCCCGCTGGTGGTGAACACCACACGTCCGGTTCCGGCGCGCCGCGCCCCTTCGAGGACTCGCAGCGTCCCGATCACGTTGACATCGGCGTCGAACACGGGATCCGCCACCGACACCCGCACGTCGGCCTGGGCCGCCAGGTGGAACACCACCTCGGGCTGCCGTCTCGCCACCAGCTCGACGCATTCGGCCGAGCGGATGTCGAGCTGATGGAACGTGAGCCGCCCGCCCCTCAGAGCTCGGGCGTCGGCCAGGTTGGCGAGCGAGCCGGTCGAGAGGTCGTCGATCACGTCGACGGTGTGGTCCTCGGCCAACAAGCGATCGACCAGGGTCGAGCCGATGAAGCCGGCGCCACCGGTCACGAGGGCGCGCACGGTCAGACCACCGCCGCCACACGTTCGGCGTCGACCACGGTCCCCGACGCCGTGACCGCCCCGTCCCCGATCACCGAAAGGCCACGGATGACGCAACGCTGGCCGATGATGGCATCCGCCCCGATGATCGAGCCCTCGACCGATGCGCTGGCCGCCACCCGCGCCCCGGCGAGCACCACCGAGTCGGCGACCGAAGCGCCCTCCTCGACGACCGCGCCATGGCCGATCACCGAGTCGGTCACGACCGCGTTCCTCGGCGACCGTTGCGCCCCGACCGAGCAGGCTACGGGCGATGCCGGTGCTCGCCACCGACACCTCGCCGATCCGCCACACCTCCGGGCCGAGGGAGGGGTCGAGCTCGGCCTCCGGCGCCGGTGGTCCGGATCTCCGCCCACCCACCAGGTCGTAGTGGGCCCGGAGGTAGGTGTCGGGCGTGCCCGTGTCCAACCAGTAGGCGTCGGATCCGAGGGCGATAGAGGCTCCCCTTCTCCACCAGTGCCGGAAAGGTCTCTCGCTCGATGGATACCCGAACGTCCGGCGCGATGGAGGCCAGCACGGACGGCTCGAGGACGTAGATGCCGGCGTTGATCAGGTTTGTCGGTGCCTCGTCGCGAGGCGGCTTCTCGATGAAGGCGGTGACTCGACCTTCCTCGTCGGTAGGTACCACTCCGAAGGCGCTCGGATCCTCGACCGGGGTCAGGGCGATGGTTCCCGTTGCCCCGTGCCGCCGATGGAGGTCCACCAGGGCACCGATGTCGATGTCGGTGAGGACGTCCCCGTTCACCGCCACGAAGGTCTCGTCGATGCCGGCGTGGTCGGCCGCGAAACGGATGGCGCCGGCCGTGTCCAAGGGGTCGTGCTCGACGGCGTAGGTCATACGGACACCCGACACCGACCCCTCCGGGTAGGCGTCGATGAATGCGTCGGGCTTGTAGCCGAGCGAGAGCACGGCCTCATCGATGCCGTGGCGTGCCAGCTGGCCGAGCACTCGTTCGATCATGGGTTGTTCGACGATCGGCAACATCTGTTTTGGCGTCGTGAGGGTGAGGGGGCGAAGACGCGTGCCCTCGCCGCCCACCAGGACGACGGCTCTCACGTCGTGGACGAGGTGGTCGTCGGTTTGCTGGTGGTGGGGCTTGGCAGGGTGGTCGACGGGGTGACGGCTGGCGTCGACGAGGCCGTCGGGAGGCTCGTGGTGGTCGTTTCGTTTTGATTCGCTGCGCCCTGCTCGACGGCGGTGATCAGGCTGGTGATCACCGTGCCGGCGGGCTTGGGGATGGTGGCGGTGGCCGGCACGAAGGCCATGGTGATGAGCTGGCCATTGACGAAGAGAAGGTCTTGGGGTGCCCCACTCGTCTCCGAGCCCTTCTTGGCCGCGAAGTTCGGCCAGGAGTAGACGATGACCACACCCGGCTTGCCGGCATCGGGCGTCCCCTTCGGGCACACGTCCCCGTTGGTGTAGGCGGGTTCACCCGGGTAGCGCATGGTCGTGTTGGAGAGCTCGAGGTCATCGCCGTACTGGCTCACGAACTTTCCAAGCGTGGCGTTCTGCCCCGATTCAGAGCTGTTCTTCGGGGCGATCGTGATGATCCCGCTACCGTCGGTGGTGAACCCGGCCTTTGCGGTATTGCGGCTGGCCGGAAGGCTCGGCTTGAGCGAGCCGCAGATGTCGGTGGCGAGGGCCGCGTGCCACACCTGGGAGGTGGTCGGCTGCCCGGTCGACGACACCGATGGGGTGGGTCCGCTCGTAGCGGCTGAACCCGACGAGCAGCAAGCCGACGACGACGATCAGCACCAAACTGGCGTACCAGTTGATGGGTACCTGGCCTCGGTAGGTCCGCCCGCCGCCGGTCGTGGCAGCGCGCTCGACCCACCGGCCCGTCGAGTTACTCGCCTTGCCCGGCATGACGGTCGGACACCCTACAGCCTCGACTCCTGTGCCCCCGACGGCCTGCGGTTACGGCCGACCAGGCGGTCGGCCGAAGCCAGGACCGTTCGTACCCCGAGCCCCACGGCCACGAGTGGCAGGAGCAGGCGTCTCCAGCCGAGCTGGGTACGGCAGGCGAACCGCCACAATGAGCGGTGGTGCTCCACGATCATGCGGAACGGATGGCGCTCGGTCGATACCCCCTGGGCGTGGACGACCTCGGCGCACGGGGCGTAGGCGATGCGCCAACCCTGGCGGCCGAGGCGCCAGCAGAGGTCCACTTCCTCCGCGTACATGAAGTAGGACTCGTCGAATCCGTCGACATCGTCGAAGGCGGGGCGGCGCACCAAAAAGCAGGCTCCTGACACCCAGTCGACCTCTTGGACACCCGTCCTGGCCGCGTCGAGGTCAGAGCGCTGGTAGGCGCGGGTGAACCGGTTGCCGGGAGCGAGGATGCCAAGGACGGCGTGTCCGGCGCGCGTCCGGAAGGGACGGGAAGCGGCGGGCCGATGGGTAGCGGTCGCCCTGTGGCGTGCGGATGAGCGGTCCGACGAGGGCGACCCGCGGGTCGTCGTCGAGCACGCCGGCCAGCCGGACGATCGCACCGGGGGTGACCTCGAGATCGGGGTTGGCCACCAGGACATAGGGCGCTCGGGTGGCGGCCATCCCCCGGTTGATGGCCGACCCGTAGCCGAGGTTGATGCCGGGTTCGATAACGACGACGTCGGGCATATCCCGGCGGACGCGGTCGAGGGAGCCGTCCGTCGAGCCGTTGTCGACCACGACCACCTCGGCGAGACCCTGTTCCCGCACGCCGGTGAGGCACCGGTACAGCGCCGCCCCGGATTCGTAGTTGACGATGACCGCACCCAGGTCGGCCGTTTCGCGCCCGGGTGTGCCCCCCGGATCGGGGGCGACGGTCACGGGTCGGTGCGGCTGAACCGGTACTTGATCAAAGTGGTGAACGCGCCCAGGCCGTCGCGCCAGGTGATCTTCTTTCCCTCGCTCGCTTCGCGCCCGGCATAGGAAATGGGCACTTCGTAGATGCGGTGTCCGCGTCGCAGCACCTTGGCCGTGATCTCGGGCTCGAACTCGAAGCGGTCGGAATCGATGTGCAGGCCTTCGAGGACCTGGCGGTCGAAGAGCTTGTAGCACGTCTCCATGTCGGAGAGGGTCGTCGAGTAGAGGACGTTGGTCACGAGCGAAAGGAACCGGTTCCCGATCCAGTGGAGTGGCATCATGTTCTTGCGCTCACCGGTGAAGCGGCTGCCGTAGACGACCTTGGCCTTGCCGCGAAGGATGGGGCTGAGAAGGCGGGGCCAGTCGGCCGGGTCGTATTCGAGGTCGGCGTCCTGAATGATGATGAGGTCGCCGCGGGCCGCCTCGAGACCGGTCCGGACGGCCGCACCCTTCCCCTGGTTGCGGCCATGGGTCATGACCCGAACCGTCGAGTCGCCGATGGCTGTGAGGACCTTGTCGGTGCCGTCCGAGGACCCATCGTCGACCAAGATGACCTCGAGCGGCATGGGCAGGTCGACGGCCCGGATCCGGCGGACCACCTCGGCGACCGTGGCACGCTCGTTGAACACGGGCACGATGACCGACAAGAGCGAGTACCCACCGGTCTCGTCCAGTGACCCACTCCCGTCTCTCGGGGCCAGCGCCTCGTCCCGCTCTGCGCCGTCAGCCATGGGTACCCAATTCCTCTGATCGTCGGCGGGTCGCGGTCGCTCCCCGGCCGGTTGACGACGACAGTCTCTCGCATCGAGAGGGCGGTCATGCCGACGCCCCCGGTTCGCCGGAAGGAGCGCCGAGCCCCACCTCGGCGGCGAGGTGAGCGGCTGTCTTGGCCAATCCCTGGGCCAACGGAGTGGTCGGCTCCCACCCGAGCGATTGGCGGGCCAGGGTGATGTCCGGGCGCCGGCGGGTCGGGTCGTCGGCCGGAAGGGGAAGGTGGACGATGGTGGAGTTCGACTCGAATTGGGCGATGACCGTTTCGGCCAGCTCGAGGACGGTGTACTCGTCCGGGTTGCCGATGTTGACCGGACCCGGCAGGTCGGAATCGAACAGGGCGAGCAGGCCGGACACTTCGTCCTCCACGTAGCAGAGGCTCCGCGACTGCGAGCCATCGCCGTAGACGGTGAGCGGCTCGCCGCGCATGGCCTGAAGGAGGAAGTTGGAAACGACACGGCCGTCATCTGGCCGCAGACGCGGCCCGTAGGTGTTGAAGATGCGGGCGATGGCGGTGTCCACTCCCCGTGTGCGGCGGTGAGCGGTGATCAGTGCCTCGCTGAACCGCTTGGCCTCGTCGTAGACGCTGCGCGGCCCGACCGGGTTCACATGACCCCAGTAGGACTCGGGCTGCGGGTGCACCTCGGGATCGCCGTAGACCTCGCTGGTCGACGCCATGAGGAATCGCGCGCCGTGGTCCTTGGCGAGCTCGAGACCACGTCGGGTGCCCTCGGAGCCCACCGCCAGGGTCTCGAGCGGTAGCGCCAGGTAGTCGGGTGGCGACGCCGGGCTGGCCAGATTGAACACGCCGCCCACGTCGCCATCGACAGGGATGTCATCGCTCACGTCGGCCTCGACCAGCTCGAAGCCCGGCGGTGCCGACCAGATGGGCGACATTGGACCGACGGCCGGTCGAGAAGTCATCGACGCAGACCACCGAATCGCCCCGGGCCAGTAGTTGGTCACAGAGGTGGGAGCCCACGAAGCCTCGCCCCGCCCATCACCACCATTCGGCTCACCGCGGCACCCGCTGGTTCACGGACGGCCGATGCCGCGGTAGCCGAAGCCGAGGCGTCGCAACTGGGCCGGGTCGAGCAGGTTGCGTGCGTCCACCACCATCGGCGTGCTCATGACGCCACGCACCTTGGCGAAGTCGAGCCAGCGGAATTCGTCCCATTCGGTGAGGACCACGACGGCCGACGCACCGGCACAGGCGGTATAGGCGTCCGGGAAGGCGCGGAGCCGATCGGCCACCTCGCTCGTCCATCCGGCGACCTCGTCGAGCCGGGTCACGGCCACCGACACGTGACCTTCCGGGACCAAGATCGTCGGGTCGAACGCCTGCACACGGGCGCCGGCAGCCACCAGCTGGCGAGCGATCTCGACGGCCGGCGAGTTGCGGAGATCGTCGGTGCCGGCCTTGAAGGTGAGCCCCCAGACGGCGATGGTGGTACCGGCCAACACGTCGGCGAGTGCGTCGTCGTCATCGACCGCAACCCCTGCGGCGGCGTTCCCGCCAGACGCGGGCGACGAGGCGGCCACGGCGTCGCGGATCTTGCCGCACCACCCGGACGAACTGCTCGTCGTTGGTGGCGATCGCTCCCTTCAGGAAGGAGAAGTCGTAGCCAGCCTGCTCGGCGATGTGGACGAGAGCCCTCGTGTCCTTGGGCAGACAGCTGCCGCCCCAACCTGGCCCGGGTCGCAGGTACTCAAAGCCGATCCGCTTGTCGTAGCCGAGGCCGAGGATCACGTCCCGAACGTCGGCGCCGACCGCCTCGCAGAGACCGGCTACCGCGTTCACGAAGCTCAACTTGGTGGCGAGGAAGGCGTTCGAGGCGTACTTGATGGTCTCGGCCGTCGCTGCATCGGTGATGAGGAGCGGCGCATGGGTGCCGGCGAACAGTTCGCCCACCCGGGCCGCAGCCCCCTGATCGTCGGCCCCCACCACGATGCGCTCGGGGTGAAGGCTGTCGGGCACGGCCGTCCCCTCCCGCAGGAACTCCGGGTTGGAAACGACGGTGACGTCAGGACGGCCGAGGACCCGCTCGACCACGAGGGTCGAGCCCACCGGAACCGTCGACTTGTTGACGATGACGGCGCCCGGCACGAGGTGGGGTCCGATCTCGCGGGCCACCGCCTCGACGAACGAGAGGTCGGCCGAGCCGTCGTCGCCCTGGGGCGTGGGCACGCAGAGAAAGACGAACTCCGCCCCCTCGACCGCAGGCGTGGCACCCACCACGAAGCGGAGCCGGCCAGCCGTCATGCCTTCGGCCACGAGCTCGTCGAGCTGGTCCTCGACGATGGGCATCTCTCCCCGACGCAACATGGCCACCCTGTCGGCGTTGGCGTCACCGCACGTCACCTGGTGGCCGAGACGAGCGAGGGTGGCCGCCGTCGGTAGGCCGACATAGCCCACGCCGATGACCGCCACGTTATGACCGCGGCCGTGGACGGGATGCCGGACGGACGCGGCCGCACCGCCCCCTGCTCCGTCGGTGGCCGACGCCCGACCCGGCGAGCGCCCGGGACCCCGGCGCGACCCTGGACCGTGACCCATCCTCATCGCTTGTCTGCTGCCCAGAACGGCATGTGACCTGCTTTCGTACCCGACAACCCGCCCCGGCGGAAGCTCCCACTGCCCCGCCACCAGCGCTCGATGACTCTCCTATCGTCCGTTGTCACGCTTCCGTTGACCAAATTCCGGCCGGAGAGCCCCCTCAGTGCCTGCTCAGCACCTTGACCAGCCGTTCGAGGGCATTCGTCCATGAGGGGAGCAGGGGCAGCCCGGACAAGCGGAGGGCGGCGTTGTCGAGCCGGGAGTTGGCCGGACGAGGCGCCGGATACGAAGAGACCGAGCTCGGCGGTCGTGACCGGCTCGACCATACCCGGGTCGTGGCCGGCCGCGGCCAGGGTCGCCTGGGCAAAGCCGAACCAAGTGGTCTCCCCCTGGTTGGTCACGTGGAACGTCCCCGGGCGACGGTCGAGAGCCAGCCGGACGAGGGCGCGGGACAAGTCGGCGGTGAAGGTCGGGGTCCCGTGCTGGTCGTCGACGAATCGCAACGGACCGTCACCGGCTCTGGCTGGCCAGCCGCAGGACCGTCTTCGTCATGTTGGCGCCGTGGGCTCCGCTCACCCACGCCGTGCGCACCACCGTGGCCGAGGGGACGCCGGCCGCGGCCACTTCGTGCTCCCCGGCCAGCTTGCTCCGCCCGTAGACCGACTGCGGGTTGGGCGTGTCCCACTCGACGTAGGGCCGGCCGGCCGTTCCGTCGAAGACGTAGTCGGTCGAGATGTACACGAGGTGGGCGCCGGCCCGAGCCGCCGCCTCGGCCACGTGGCGAGTGCCGAGGGCATTGACAGAGAAGGCGGTGTCGGGATCGGACTCGCAGCGCATCCACTGCGGTATAGGCGCCGGCGTGGATCACGAGGTCGGGTCGATAGGCGTCGGCCGCGGCCAGCACCGCCGTCCGATCGGTCACGTCCAGGTTGTCGATGTCGGTGGAGAGCACGTCGAAGGTGCTCGGGATCGACGGTCGGGAGGATCGACTTGCCGGCAGACTCGCCGGCGGGCTCGCCCTCGTCGCCACCGTCGGGGACCCGGCCGGCCAAGACGTCGCGGAGGTCGCGGCCGAGCTGGCCGTTCCCTCCGGTGAGGAGGACCCGGAGTGGCCGGTTCACGGCCGCTGCCCGTCCGGTCCCTGTTCGGGCTGGTCGTCCTTGCCGGCGTCTGGCTCCGTCGACCCCCACGCCCCTTCGACCACCGGGGCCCGGTCCCGGAGGGGCTCCCACCAACTGCGGTGCTCGGCGTACCACCGCACGGTGGCAGCCAGGCCGTCGGCGAAGTCGACGGTCGGCGCCCACCCGAGGGCGGTGCGGATCTTGGTCGAGTCGAGGAGGTACCGACGGTCATGGCTCGGGCGGTCGGGCACGATCTCCTTGAGCGATGCCGGCCGCTCGGTGGCGGCCAGACACCGCGTCGGCGATCTCCTCGATACTGGCCTCGGTTCCGCTCCCCACGTTGTAGGTCTCCCCCACCTGGCCCTGCAGAAGCACGAGCTCGATCGCCCGGCAGTGGTCGTCGACGTGCAGCCACTCACGTCGGTTCTGTGTGGAGGCGTAGAGCGGCAGCGGCTGGTCGTCGAGAGCCTTGGCCGTGAAGAGGGGGATCACCTTCTCGGGAAATTGGTAGGGGCCGTAGTTGTTGCAGCAATTGGTGATCGTTGCCGGCAGGCCGTAAGTCTCGGCGTAGGCGCGCACGGCATGGTCGGCGCCCGCCTTCGACGCGTTGTAAGGAGTGCGGGGGCGGTAGGGCGACTCCTCGGTGAACACCTCGTCGGAGTCGAGGGCCAGGTCGCCGTAGACCTCACAGGTCGAGATGTGGTGGAAACGAGTGACACCGTGTCGGCGGGCTGCCTCAGCCAGGGTCTGGGTGCCGAGCACATTGGTGCGGAAGAAGCGGCCCGGATCCAGCACGGCCAGGCTGTTGTGGGACTCGGCGGCGAAGTTCACCACCACGTCGATCTCGTGGGCGGCCAGCGTCTTGGCCGCCATCTCCAGGTCGCCGATGTCGCCTCGGCACGAAATCGATCCGATCTTCCACGTCCACCAGATTGGGACGATTGCCCGCGTAGGTCAGCACGTCGTAGGCGACAACGTGGTCATCGGGGTGACGATTGCACCCAGTAGCGCACGAAATTGGATCCGATGAAACCGGCGCCCCCGGTCACGAGCAGTCGCATGACCGGTCAAGGTTAGCCCTGCGCCTCCTCCACCCCCTCCGAGGCCGAGGCCTTGCGTGGCCTCGCGCAGATGGATGACGTCCCCGGTCACCACGGTCTCCGGGCCCGTTTGCGGTCTGGCACGATCAAGTGGCCCTCGTCGGTGAGGTCGGTGGCCGTCCCCTCGATGGTGCGGTCGGCAGCTCGACCCGTACGAGGGTGCCGAGCGTGGTGGTCGCGGCGCGGAGTTCGGCTCGCAGAGCGGGTCTCGTCCCGAAGGGTTCTCCAGCTCGTCGACCCGTGGGCCGAGGTGTACGAGGAACATGGCGAGAAGGAGCGGCCCGGTCGACCGGCTTGCCCACTCAGTTGGCGGAGGGATAGCCGGGCAGGCGGGTCAGGGCCGGCGTCGGAGCTGTCGGCAATCTCGGTCCTCGAGATCGGTGTCACCCCCGGCCAGTTGCAGTTGATGCCGATGCCGACCACGACGGCCGGGGCGTCACTGTCGAATGGCCGCCGTCGGCGTACGGCAGCCGTCGTCGGTGTCGGCCTCGGCCAGCACCCCGGCCACCTTGCGTCCGTCCGGAGTCGACCAGGTCGTTCGGCCACTTGATCCCGAGGGTGATCCCGGCTGACGGCCTCGCACCGCGTCCCGGGCCGCCAGCGCCACCGCAGCCAGGGCCAGGGGCCGCCGGCGCTGGCAGGAGCGCGCGGGCGGAGCGAGCACCGACACCAGCAGGTTGGAGCCCGGGGGCGCGGCCCAGCTCGCCCCCGCCGGCCGCGCCCGGCGGTCTGGTAAGTCGGCGACCGCCACCACCCCTTCGAGGGGCTCCGGCCCGCGCCTCGTCGAGCAGGTAGCGGTTCGTCGAGTCGATGCGCTGCGAAACGACGGACGTCGCTGAAGCGGGCGCCCGGCATGGCGGACACCCTACGGGCCGTGACAAGGTTTATGGCCGTCCGCCGGGCGGTGACCGGGCAGACTGGCGACCCAGATCCGAAAGGCGCAGCGTGCTGAAGAAGGTCCTCATCGCCAACCGTGGCGAGATCGCGGTCCGGATCATCCGGACCTGCCGCGAGCTCGGGGTGGCCACCGTCGCCGTCTACTCGGACCTCGACCGCGACGCCCTCCATGTTCGCTTGGCCGACGAGGCCTACGCCCTGGGTGGCCAGACGGCAGCGGAGAGCTACCTCAACACCGAGGCCATCCTCGAAGCCATCGGCACGAGCGGTGCCGACGCCGTCCACCCGGGCTACGGCTTCTTCTCGGAGAACACCGACTTCGCCCGGGCCATCACCGAGAAGGGCGTCGTCTTCGTCGGCCCGCCGCCCGAGGCCATCGAGGTCATGGGCGACAAGATCAGCGCTCGCGACATGCGGCCGAGCGAGCCGGGGTCTCCGGGGTGCCCGGCCGGACCGAGGTCCTCCAGTCGCCGGACGAGGTCGTCGCCTTCGGCAAGGAGTACGGCTGGCCGGTTGCCATCAAGGCTGCCTTCGGCGGCGGGGGCCGCGGGCATGAAGGTGGTGGCCTCGGCCGACGAGGCGGCCGCCGCCCTCGAGTCGGCCATGCGCGGAGTCGACCGCCTACTTCGGCCGCAAGCGAGTGCTACGTCGAGCGATACCTGGCCTGGCCACGCCACGTCGAGATGCAGATCATCGCCGACAGCGAGGGTCACACCGTCTGGCTCGGCGAGCGCGACTGCTCGGCCCAGCGTCGCCACCAGAAGCTCATCGAGGAGAGCCCGGCCCCCGCCTTCCCGGACGACGTTCGTCAAGCCATGGGCGCCGCCGCCGTGCGGGTGGCCGAGGCCTGCGGCTACGTCAACGCCGGGACCGTCGAGTTCCTCTACGAGGACGGCGAGTTCTTCTTCCTCGAGATGAACACCCGACTGCAGGTCGAGCACCCGGTCACCGAGCTCGTCACCGGACTCGATCTCGTCGAGTGGCAGCTGCGGGTGGCCGCCGGCGAGCCGCTCGGCTTCACCCAGCAGGACATGCAGCAGAAACGGTCACGCCATCGAGGTCCGGATCAACGCCGAGGACCCGGCCGGAGGTGCCTTCACCCCGTCCCCGGGCACCATCACCAAGCTCGTGCCCGCCCGGCGGCCCCGGCGTGCGCCTCGACGCCGGCTACGAGTCGGGTGACACCGTCAGCCAGTACTACGACAACCTCATCGCCAAGCTCGTCACCTGGGGAACCGACCGCGACGTCGGCTCGCCGCCGGATGATCCGGGCCATCGAGGAGATGACCATCGAAGGGGTGGCCACCACCCTCCCGGCCGACCTCGCCATCCTCCGCCATCCCGACTTCATCGGTGCCACCCATTCGACCAACTGGGTCGAGCAGACCCTCGACCTGAGCGGCATCGGCAGCCCGTCGGTGTCGCCGGCCGAAACGGGTGGCGACGAGGTGCCGCCGGGTCCGGAGCGGAGGTCACTGCCGAGGTCGACGGCCGCCGCTTCCAGGTCACGCTCTGGGTCCCCGACACCGGTGAGACCGTGGCCGCTTCCGGGACGGCGCGATCCGCGGGTCGGGCCGGAAGCCCAAGGGGGCTTCTGCGGGCGCGGCCGGATCGGGCACGGTGTCGGTGCCCATGCAGGGGACGGTCGTCAAGATGCTCGTGTCCGTCGGGCGACCCGTCGAGGTCGGGCAGACCATCTGCGTCCTCGAGGCCATGAAGATGGAGAACAACGTCAACGCCGAGAAGGCGGGGACGGTGACCGAGGTGCGAGTGGCGGCCGGTGACCCGGTCGGGCCCGGCGACGTCATCGCCGTCATCGAGTAGCGCGGGTCGAGGGGACGGATTCGCCAGATGGCCCCGACGCAGACCGGTGGTGCTGGTGGGAACGGCGGTCCGTCGGCGGTCGACAGGGCCAAGGAAGACGCCGCGCCGCCGTCGACGCCCGGATGGGCGCCCTCGTCGAGCTCAGCCGGGCCATTCACGACAGCCCCGAGCTCGCCTTCGAGGAGGAAGCAGGCCTGCGGGTGGACGACCGAGGTGCTGGCCGACGCCGGCTTCGAGGTGGACCGAGGTGCAGCCGGGATGGAGACGGCCTTCGTGGCCGAGGCCGGTTCGGGCCCGATGGTCCTCGGCATCTGCGCCGAGTACGACGCCCTGCCCGGGGATCGGTCATGCCTGCGGTCACAACCTCATCGCCGCGTCGGCCGTGGGAGCCGGAATCGGGCTGCTCGGCTGCGCCGAAGAGCTCGGACTCACCGCTGCGCGTCATCGGCACGCCGGCCGAGGAGGGCGGCGGCGGCAAGATCATCATGCTGGATGCCGGCGTCTTCGAGGGGTCCACGCGGCGATGATGGTCCACCCGTGGCCGTCGGACTGGCTGGAGGGCACCTGCCTCGCCGTCTCGCACTTCGACGTGACCTTCCATGGCCGTGCGGCCCACGCCTCGGCATCGCCGTTCGAGGGCATCAACGCCGGCGACGCCATGGTCGTCGCCCAGGTCGGCCATCGGCCTCCTGCGCCAGCAGCTGCCACCGGGCGACCAGGTCCACGGCGTGGTCACCGATGGTGGCAGCGCCGCCAACGTCATCCCGGCGTTGGTCACCGGACGATTCATGTGCCGATCCCGCACGCTCGACGGCCTTCGTGCCCTCGAGCCCCGAGTCACCGCTTGCTTCGAGGCCGGAGCTCTGGCCAGCGGGGCCACCTACGAGCGGACCGACCTCGCCCCCGTGTACTCCCACATGGTCAGCCACCCCGGTCTGCTCGCCGCACTACCGGGCCAACGCCGACGGCTCGGCCGGTCGTTCGACGACGACAAGGGTCTGCCCCGACCGACGCTTCTCGACGGACATGGCCAACGTGTCGCTCGCCGTCCCCACCATCCATCCGCTCATCGGCCTTGACGTCCAACGGAGCGGTCAATCATCAGCCCGAGTTCGCGGCCGCCTGCGTGACCCCATCGGCGGAGAGGGCCCTGCGCGACGGCGCCGTGTCGTTGGCGTGGACGGCCATCGACGCGGCGACCGACGAGGGGATACGAGCCGAGCTTCTCCACTCGAGCTGAGCTCCGCCGCCAGGCCGGTCCGGTGCTGGTCCCCGCCGCGTGTCGCATCCGGATCAACCCGAAAGCGTGACCGCCGTCCGGCGGTGATGCGGGTCGACGGGTCGACCTACCCGCCCGGCCGGTACTCCCCGAAGACCCCTCGCAGGACGTCGGAAACCTCGCCCAGCGTGGCCATGGCGGACAGCGCCGACTTCATGGGGATGAGCAGGTTCTGGGTGCCGCGGGCGGCCGCCTCGACCTCGGCCAGAGCGGCGTCGACCGCCGATTGATCGCGGCTCCGCCGTACGTCGGCAACCCGGGCCACCTGCGCACGCTGGAGATCGGCGTCGATGGGGAAGACGTCGGTCGGCTCGTTCTCGTCCTCGGCGAAGCGGTTGACCCCGACCACCACCTTCTCGTCGGCATCGACCGCCTTGGCATAGGCGTAGGCCGCCTGCTCGATCTCCTGCTGCATGAACTGGGCCTCGATGGCGGCCACCGCACCGCCCATGGCGTCGATGCGCTCGAGGTAGTCCCATGCGGCCTGCTCGACTTCGTCGGTGAGCGATTCGACGAACCAGGAGCCGGCCAGGGGGTCGACGGTGTCGGTGATGCCCGACTCGTAGCCGATGATCTGCTGGGTGCGCAGAGCGATCTTGGCCGCCCGCTCGGTGGGCAGCCCGAGGGCCTCGTCGTAGCCGTTGGTGTGCAGGCTCTGGGTTCCACCGAGAGCGGCCGCCAGTGCCTGGACGGTCACCCGCACGATGTTGTTCTCCGGTTGCTGGGCGGTCAGGGTCGAGCCACCCGTCTGGGTGTGGAACCGAAGCAACTTGGACCGCTCGTCACGGTCGCCCCGAACCGATTCGCTCATGATCCGTGCCCACATCCGCCGGGCGGCGCGGTACTTGGCCACCTCCTCGAAGAGGTTGTTGTGCGCGTTCCAGAAGAAGCTGAGCCGGGGTGCGAAGGCATCGACGTCGAGGCCCGCGTCGACGGCCGCCTCCACGTAGGCGATGCCGTTGGCAATGGTGAAGGCGATCTCCTGGACGGCGGTCGAGCCCGCCTCGCGGATGTGGTAGCCGGAGATCGAGATGGTGTTCCAGGTCGGCAGGTGCTCGGCGCAGTAGGAGAACGTGTCGGTCACGAGCCGCATGGAGGGTCGAGGCGGGTAGATGTAGGTGCCCCGGGCCACGTACTCCTTCAGGATGTCGTTCTGGATGGTGCCGCCGAGCGAGGCGGGGTCGACGCCATTCTCCTCGGCCACCAGCTGGTAGAGGAGCAGCAGGATGGCGGCGGTGGCATTGATGGTCATCGAGGTGGTCACCCGGTCGAGCGGCAGGTCGGCGAGCAGCAGGCGCATGTCGGCGAGCGAGTCGATGGCCACCCCGACCTTGCCGACCTCCCCTTCCGCCCCGGGTGGTCGGAGTCGAGGCCCATCTGGGTCGGCAGGTCGAAGGCGCAGGACAGCCCGGTCTGGCCGGCGCCGAGCAGGAACTTGAAGCGATGGTTGGTGGCCTCGGCGTTCCCGAAGCCTGCGTACTGGCGCATGGTCCAGAGGCGTCCCCGGTACATGTCGGCCCGGATGCCCCGCGTGTAGGGAAAGCGACCGGGCTCTCCGAGCTCGCGTCTTCGGGGTCCCACCCGGTCAGGTCGTCGGGCCCGTAGACGGCACGGACCTCGATGCCCGAGTCGGTGAAGCGGGGCTGTCTCGCCCGGTGGCCGGACGATCCGAAGCCATGACCTCAGGTTACGGCCTCGCGCGCGGCGGCGATCGTTGGACGAGCCCGGTCGGGGCGACCTGCCCGATTTCCGGGGCCCGACCCACGCCTCAGGAAGCGGTCGGCGCCACCACGTGGGGCATGCAGAGGTCGTCGTACTCGGCGATCACGATCTCGCCGGCGTTCGGGCCGCAGGCCGGGCACTCGGGGTCACGGTTGACGTTGAAGGTTGCGGAAGCTCTCCTCCAGCGCGTCGTAGGCGAGCAGCCGACCCTGCAGTGTCTCGCCGATGCCGAGGATGATCTTGATGGCCTCCATGGCCTGGATCGAGCCGATGATGCCGGGCAGGACACCGAGCACGCCGGCCTCGGCGCAGCTCGGCGCCATCTCAGCCGGGGGTGGCTCGGGGATCATGCATCGGTAGCAGGGGCCCACGTAGGGGTTGAACACGGTGGCCTGACCCTCGAAGCGGAAGATGGAGCCGTGCACGACGGGGATGCGCTTGACCAACGAGGCGTCATTGACGAGGTAGCGGGTCGGGAAGTTGTCGGTCCCGTCCACGATCACGTCATAGCCGTCGATGATGTCGAGGATGTTGTCGGCGCCCAGGCGCACGTCGTAGGTCACGACGTTCGACATCCGGGTTGAGAAGGGTGAGGGTCTTCTTGGCCGAGTCGACTTTGCGCTCGCCGATGCGGTCGGTGTTGTGCAGCAACTGACGCTGGAGGTTGGAGGCGTCGACCACGTCCATGTCGATGATGCCCAGGGTGCCGACTCCGGCGGCGGCCAGGTACAGCGCGGCCGGTGAGCCGAGGCCGCCGGCGCCGAGGAGGAGGACCTTTGACGTCGAGCAGCTTGATCTGGCCGGGCTCCCCCACCTCGGGGAGGAGAAGGTGCCGCTGGTACCGGTTGCGCTGCTCGGGGGTGAGCGACTTGGGCGGCGGCCACAGGGCCGGCCCTCGTCCTTCCAGCGGTTGAAGCCGCCGATCACCGAGGCCACGTCGGTAGTAGCCCAGATCCTGCATGGTCTTGGCGGCGAAGGCCGACCGGACCCCGGCGGCGCAGTAGACGAGGACGTGCGAGGACTTGTCCGGGATGCGTCCCTCGACCGACGTCTCGAGGGTGCCGCGGGGGATGTGCACCGCTCCGGGGAGGGCGCCCTGCTCGTACTCGTCGGGCTCCCGGACGTCGAGGACGACCGAGCCGTCGGCGGCCATCTCGGTCTCGGCTTCGGCCGGGTCGATCTCACGGACCGCCGCCTTGGCGTCGGCCAGCATCTCCCTGAACGTGGGCACGATCACCAGTCCTTCCTCGCCGGCACCCGTCCGCTGACGCGGCGCCCTCTGATGAAGAAAACGCTAGCAGTGAGGTCAACATTCCCTTGGTGGCCGACGAGCGCTCATGCCTCGACCGACGGGCCGCGGCCGGGCGACCGCTGGGCCCTCGGTAGCGTGCTCGCTCGTGCAGTTCGACGAGGTCGTCCGTCGGACGGCAATGACGCGTAACTTCGACCCGGGGCCGATCGACCCGGAGGTCATCGACCGCCTGCTCGCCGCCGCCCTGCGGGCGCCCGCCGCCGGCAACGCCCAGGGCCGCGACTTCGTCGTTCTCGAGGGGCCGAGCAGACGGCCGGCTACTGGGAGGCGGTGACGGATGCCGATTGGCGCCGGCGGGCGCTCTCGCTACCCGGGGCTTTCGAAGGCACCGGTCATCGTGCTCCCCTACGTCGACCCGCAGGCCTATGCCGACCGGTACGCCGGAGCCGGACAAGGCCGGCGACGGCACGGTGACCCAAACCGGTGGCCGGTGCCCTTCTGGCTGGTCGACGGCGCCTTCGCCGATCATGACGCTGCTCCTCGGGGCCGAGCGACGCCGGCCTCGGCGTCTGCGTTCCTCGGCAACTTCCGCGGCGACGCCCAACTCCGTCGGGCTCTCCGGGTACCGGAGGGTCCGGGTGTGGCTCGGCGCCGTGCTGCTTGGTCGCGGGCGCTCCCGGACCCACTCACCCGCTCGGCCCGAAGGCCCCGGCGCCCCTTCGACGATGTGTGCATCGGGGCAGCTGGTAAGCGGAATCCCTTCGGCTCCCGGTGCGCAGGTCCGCATTGGGCCGGCGAGCCGGATTGAAGAGTTGCGCACCCTGGCCCCGAATGCCGGAACCACGGCCACGTTGACTCGAACCGGCGATGGCATCGGTGCAAGGTGGCCGCACAGGTTCTGGCCAAGTCGAGGACCGAGGGTGGGCCGGACAGACGCCCGCCCTCGACCTCGGAGACTCAGCCATGTCCAACACCACCTCGCTCTTGAACGGCCCGGTACCCCTCCGCTCCGGCTCGGCCCGTGAACCGGGCCAAGGAGGACCCAATCCGACGGACGCGGCCGACATCCCGACGTTGTGGATCGTCCCTTGGGTTGATCCGATCGCCGATCCCCACGGACTCCCCCCGTGCTCGCGCTATGTCGAGCTCTATTGGCTGCCGATCATCGGCCCATCGACGACCTGGTTGCTACGCCGCCTCTCCTATGGGCTCGAGGTCCACGAGGACGGCTTCGACCTGCATCTGGCCGAGTGCGCCCGCTCCCTCGGCCTTGGCGACCGGTTGGGCAAGAACTCGCCCTTCTGCCGAGCCATCCAGCGGTTGCGCACGTTCGAGCTGGGCCGAGCCACAAGGTCCGGGCGTGGTCGCCGTCCGTACCGTCATCCCCCCACTCCCTTTGCGTCATGTCCAGCGGCTGCCCGCCTCATTGCAGCGCAGCCATCGGCGCTGGCTCGACGAGCGTTTATTGACCGAAGGGGAGCAGATCCGCCGCCGGGCCCAACGGCTGGCCACCGAGCTCGCCGCCGAGCCGGGAAGGAGCGCACCGACATCGAACGCCGGCTGGCCGACTGGCAGTTCCACCCGGCCGTGGCCTTCCGGGCTGCCGAGACGGCCACCGAGGACGGCGGCGTCGCCGCGTCCTTGACTCGATGCTCGGGGCCCGACGAGGCGCCCGACCGCTACCCCTTGACCAACAACGGGGCGCTGACTTTATTGGCCAGTGGGAAGCCGAGGAGGGTCGCCGCGTAGTCGACGGTGACCCTTACGTGACCGATGGCCGCGGCCGGCACCGTGAAGCCACCCGAGATCACGGGCGGGGTCAGCACCGGATAGTTGTAGACGGCCGGCGTCACCGTGACCGTGTTCGGGCACCGCGTCACGTAACCCGCGACCCTTGACGGTGACGGTGAGCACCGGCGGCGGGGCACTGCCACCCAGGAGGCTGTCAAGGCTGGTGAGCGTCGACAACCACCAGAACGTCTTCGCTTTGAGGGCGTCACTGACGTTCACCACCTGACCGGGCGCGGCCTTCTTGGTGGAAAGGGCCAGTGTGGGAGCGGGAGGGAAGAGCGGATCGCCGGTGTACTCGACCAGTCCGCTTCCCGCCGCCACCGTCTTGAACGTGGTCAGGTCGATCATGGCCAGACCACAACCGATCAGACCCATATTGATCTCCGCAGTGGAGGGGGGGCATGTGGCATTGGGGTCCGGCGCCTGGGTCGTCGGAAGGGTGTAGTTCTCGTCCAAGTTGCCGGAGAGGTCTGACACCGGGAAGGCGAGCGCGTCGGGATTGATCTCCGGGAGGGCGGAGAGGAGGGCCATCAGCCCGGACAGCGACGTGATGTCCCCGTCCAAAAGGGGCGCGGCCTTGGGGTCGATGCCGAGCAACAGGCTGACTTCCATGACCAGGTACGGGTGCAATGGCGACAAGCCCGTGCAGTCGACGGCGATGGTGTTGCCGGCCGAGGCCCCCTCGACCAGTGGCAGTGACCCGCCGTTGAAGGTACAGGCCGGGGTAGCGGTCGCCGCGGCAGCGGGGGTCGATCCCTCGCTCAGTCCGATCGCCGCCAACGTGCCAACCACGATCATGGCTGCCGCAGGCAGGCGCAACCAGCGAAATCGAACCATCGTTCGGACCCCCTTCTTCGAGATGCTGTCGGCTCTCGCAGACGATCAGGCGCGCTGGACGGTCCGCACCAGTTCTCCTCGGCGCTAATACCCGCAACCACCACTCGTTACGCATGCTCGGGCCGATTCGTCTCTGACCAGCCACGAGGCAGCGAATCGAGCGCCGAAGGAGCTGCCGCTCAGCTCAGCCTGGCTCGTCCTCGTGGCCGGCGGGAGTGAGCCCGAAGTAGGCGTCCATGGGCTCGATCTCGCCCCGCACGACCTTGTCGATCATGGTGCAGATGGGAAGAGTCAAGGCCGTTGCGCTCGGCCAGCTCCAGAGCGATCGTCGCCGTGTGGACGCCCTCGGCCACCATGTGCATCTCGTCCAGAATGTCGTCGAGGGCGCGGCCCTTGCCCAGCTGTTCGCCCACTTTCCGATTGCGGCTGTGGGGGCTCATGCACGTGGCGATGAGGTCACCCATGCCGGCCAGGCCGGCGAAGGTCATGGGTTGGGCCCCCATGGCCACCCCCAGGCGGGCAAGCTCGGCCAACCCGCGGGACATGACCGCCGCCCTCGTGTTGTCGCCGACGCCGAGGCCCTCACCGATGCCGGCGGCGATGGCGATGACGTTCTTCAACGCCCCGCCCATCTCGCAGCCGATGACGTCGTGGTTCACGTAGACACGGAAGACACCACGGGTGACCACCTTCTGGATGGCGCTCGCCACTTCGAGATCCCGAGTGGCGATCACCGCGGCGGCCGCCTTGCCCTGCATGATCTCGGTGGCGATGTTGGGCCCGGTGAGGGCGGCCACCGGGTGCCCGGGCATGACCTCCTTGATGACCTCGGTCATGCGCAGGTGGGTGCCGCGCTCGAGACCCTTGGCCAGGCTCACCACCGGGACCCAGGGCCGTACGTGGCTGACCGCCTCCTCGAGCACACCGCGGAAGCCGGAGGCGGGAACGCCCACCACCAACAGGTCGGCCTGGCAAACGGCGCGTGGCCAGGTCGTCGGTGGCGCCAGCGAGGGCGGGAGCTCGAAACCGGGAAGGTAGGTCGGGTTCTCGTGCTCGGTGTCGATCGAGCGGGCGACTTCGGGGTCCGCGAGCCCAGAGGACGGTCTCGTGCCGCGGGGCCACGAGGGAGGCCATGGTCGCTGCCCCACGAGCCTCCACCGAGGACGGCGATCTTCAAGCGGTCACTCCTCCGGCGATCCTTCCCGCCGATCGGCCAGGCGGCGGCGGACGTCCTCGGAGGTGAGCGAGGGCGACCAGCGTGCGGACACCGAAACCGGTGCCGCCCTTCGACAGGTACCGGGTGGCGTCCTCGGACCGAGCCGGACCGGCGATGTCGATGTGGAGCCCAGGGGACCGAACCCACGAACTCACGCAGCAGCATGGCGGCGGCGATGCTGCCGGCCTGACCGGCACGCCCGATGTTGCGCATGTCCGCCACCTCGGAGTCGATGTGGCTGCGGTAGTCGTCGGGGAGCGGCATCGGCCAGCGGGCTCGCCGGCTTCGCTCGCCGGCCTGCTCGCACGTCGTCGAGAGGCTCCGAGTCCGTGCCGAACAGAGCTGGCGATGTCCTTGCCCAGGGCGACCACCGCGGCCCCGGTCAGCGTGGCCAGGTCGATGATGGCATCGGGCTCCGTCTCGGCGGCCAGGGTCAGGCCATCGGCGAGCACGAGGCGGCCTTCGGCGTCGGTGTTGAGCACCTCGATGGTCTTGCCGTTGCGAGTGGTGAGAACGTCGCCTGGCTTGGTGGCCGAACCGCTCGGCATGTTCTCGGTCAACGGAGCGATGGCGGTGATCCGCAGGGGAGACCCGAGGGCAGCGGCGGCGTCGAGGGCGGCCAGCACCACCGCGGCCCCGCTCATGTCCGTCTTCATGGTCTCCATGCCGCTCGCCGTCTTGAGCGAGAGGCCGCCCGAGTCGAAGGTGATGCCCTTGCCCACCAATGCGAGGTGGGGGAGGATCCTCGCCGAACCGGCGCCCGGCCGGGCGGTACTCGGCCTCGACCAGTCGGGGCGGCTGCTCGACCCGCGAGCTACCCCGAGCAGGCCGCCCAGGCGCTCTTCGGTGATGCGCTCCTCGTCCCAGACCTCGATGGAGACGTCGTCGGGCACCGAAGCGAACCGCTCGGTAAAAACAGCAGCGAACCGCTCGGGAGTGAGCGAGCTGGGTGGCTCGTTCACGAGGTCACGGGCGAGGGCCACCGACTCGGCGATGCGGACCCCCCGCTGCGCCCCGTCTTCAACCTCGGCCGCCTCGTCGTCCCTGGGGACGAGGACGAGCCGGGCCAGCTGGGACGACGGTTCGGCCGTTCGGTAGGCGTCGTACTGGTAGGCGGCGAGCATCCCGCCCTCGGCGGCGGCCGTGGCCGCGGCCGCTCGAGCGGCGCCTGGCCGCACCCGCCGGTCGGCGGGGACTCGGGCAGGAAGAAGGCGCCGTGCTTCGACATGGCTGGCGGCCCGAACGAAGGCGGCGACCCCCCGCCGCAGCGACTCGAGGCCGCGGTGGCTACTCCCCTCGTCGGCCTCCCCCATCCCCACGAGGACGAGCTCGAACGGCGGACCTCCGTCCGAGCCATCCGCGGCGACGACGATGGTGCCGGCC
This sequence comes from uncultured Acidimicrobiaceae bacterium, assembly GCA_963774915.1. Taxonomy (GTDB): domain Bacteria; phylum Actinomycetota; class Acidimicrobiia; order Acidimicrobiales; family RAAP-2; genus CAVSNH01. The sequence goes on from CAVZGR010000003.1 coordinate 467,206, forward strand.
ACCAAGCGACCTGGCCCACTTTGCCGGTGAACCCGTGACGGTGGCACCAGGCGCTGTCCGGCTCGCCGGTCACCCCGAGTGTCGACTCCATGCGAGGACCGTCGACCGCCAGACGCGGGCCGTCGGCGCCGCGGTCGCACGGGCACGCCGACGACCTCCACGCCCTCCGATCGATGCATCGTCCCGATCGGACTTCGATGATCATGGGCGGGCACCGGTCGGGTCCTCGCCGAGCCACCGGCCGGTGCCCGCTGCGACGAGGGGCTCCCCGGGCGAGTAGATGGTCGTCACCTTCCGCCCAACGTGCCATGGCCCAAAGCAGGTCCGAGAGCCGGTTGAGATAGCGGTCGGCCACCGAACCGTCGATGGGGTGGGCGAAGTAGAGCCGCTCGGCCCGCCGCACGATGGTGCGGGCCAGGTCGAGGGCGGCAGACGCCCGGTTGACCCCGGGGATGACGAAGTCGGCCGGCATCTCGAAACGCATCCTTGAGCTCGTCGATGCGCACTTTCAGCGCCTCGACCATCCCTTCGGTGACCAGCGACGTGCCCACCGACCAGCTTCGACCGGTGCTCGGGGGCGGTCGACAGCTCGGCCATCAGCACATAGAGCTCGCGCTCGAGATGGGTCAGGAGGGTGTCGAGCTCGCCACCGGGCTCGACCTCGGCCCGGGCCAGCCCATCGCGGCCTGGGCCTCGTCGACGGTGCCGTTCATCTCGATCGGCGGGCGAGTCCTTGGCCACCCGCCCCCCATAGAGAAGGCCGGTGGTGCCGTCGTCCCCGGTCCTCGTGTAGATCCTCACCGACTTCGGACTCTTGCTCAGCACCGGCTCGATGCTAAACGACCGGCCGACGACGACCCCCGCCTGACCGAGCGGCCTGACCGAGGGTCGACAGGACCCTGACCAGAGCGCCGGTAGCCTTGTTGGACCGTGATCCCCGAACGCTCCTCCGCCTATCTGGCCGCCGTTGGCGAACGCGTCGTCATCTTCGACGGCGCCATGGGGACCAATCTTCAGCTGGCCGGGCTCGGGCCCGACGACTTCGGTGGGCCCGACCTCGAGGGCTGCAACGAGCTACTGGTGCTGACCCGCCCCGACGTGGTCGAGGGGATCCATCGCTCCTTCCTCGAGGTGGGCTGCGACGTGGTCGAGTGCGACGCCTTCGGCGCCTTCGGCCCCGTGCTCGCCGAGTACGGACAGGCAAACAGGGTCCGTGAGATCAACCTGGCCGCGGCCACCCTGGCCCGGCGAGCGGTCGACGACTTCTCGACGGCCGACCGCCCTCGCTGGGTGGCCGGCAACCTCGGGCCGGGGACGAAGTTCCCCACCCTGGGCCAGATCCGCTACGCCGATCTCCGCGACGCCTATCAGGAACAAGCCGCCGCCCTGCTCGAGGGTGGCGTCGACCTGTTCGTCATCGAGACGGTCTTCGACCTCTTGCAAGCCAAGTCGGCCATCAACGGCGTGCGTCGGGCCATGGCCGCGGCCGACCGTCAACTGCCCATCCAGGTCCAGGTGACCATCGAGCTCACCGGCACCATGTTGCCGGGCACCGAGATCGGCGCCGCCCTCAACGCCCTCTCGGCCATGGACGTCGACGTGATCGGCCTCAACTGCGCCACCGGGCCGGCTGAGATGTTCGAGCCCCTGCGACACCTCTCCGCTCACACCTCCGTTCCCATCAGCTGCCTGCCCAACGCCGGGCTCCCTTCGGTGGTGGACGGAGCCATGCACTACGACCTCACGCCCGACCAGCTGGCCGACTTCCATCGTCAGTTCGTGAGCGAGCTCGGAGTGTCGGTCATCGGTGGGTGCTGTGGGACCACGCCGGACCACCTGGCCGCGGTGGTGGATGTCTGCCGTGACCTCACCCCGGCCGTCCGCCAACCCGAGGTGGAGCCGGGAGCCGCCTCCATCTACACCCCCGTGTCCTTCCAACAGGAGACATCGTTCCTGGTGGTGGGCGAGCGCACCAACGCCAACGGCTCGAAGAGGTTCCGTGACGCCATGCTCGAGGGTGACTGGGACACCTGCGTGGCCATCGCCCGCGAACAGGTGAAGGAGGGCTCGCACCTCATCGACGTCTGCGTCGACTACACCGGGTGCCGACGGGGTGGCCGACATGGAGGAGATCGTTTCGCGCTTCGCCACCCAGTCCACCGCGCCACTCATGGTGGACTCGACGGAAGCACCGGTCGTCGAGACGGCACTGTCGTGGATCGGCGGCCGAGCCGTCATCAACTCGGTCAACCTCGAGGAAGGGGATGAGCCCGGCACCCGACTCGACTCGTTCCTTCGGCTGGCCAAGGAGTTCGGCGCCGCCGTCGTCTGCACGTGCATCGACACCGAGGGCCAGGCCCGGACGGCCGAGTGGAAGGTGCGGGCGGCCACGGCCATCCGCGACCTGGCCGTCGGGCGCTACGGGCTGAAGCCCGAAGACCTGCTCTTCGACCCGCTGGCCCTGCCGCTGTCGACGGGCATGGAGGAGAGCCGCCGCGATGGCATCGAGACGCTCGAAGGCATCCGGCGCATCAAGGCCGAGCTCCCCGGTGTGTACACCATCCTCGGGCTTTCGAACGTCTCCTTCGGCCTCAACCCGGCGGCCCGTCAGGTCCTCAACTCCGTGTTCCTGCACGAGTGCGTGGAGGCCGGCCTCGACGCGGCCATCGTCCACGCCTCGAAGATCCTGCCCCTGTCCAAGATCGATGAGCGAGCCCGCGAGGTCTGCCTCGATCTCGTCTACGACCGCCGCCGCGAGGGCTATGACCCTCTGTCCGAGCTCTTGTCGATCTTCGAAGGAGCATCGGCCACGTCATCGGGCCCGACCGAGGACCGCAGTGACTGGACGCTCGAGCGGCTCCTCGAGCAGCGCATCATCGACGGCGACCGCAACGGTCTCGAAGGCCAGCTCGACGAGGCCATGGCCGCGGGCCACACACCGCTCGCCATCATCAACGACATCCTCCTGTCCGGCATGAAGACGGTGGGCGAGCTCTTCGCCTCGGGCGAGATGCAGCTGCCGTTCGTGCTCGGCTCGGCCGAGACCATGAAGGCGGCGGTCGCCCACCTCGAGCCCTACATGGAGAAGGCCGACCAAGGCGGCAAGGGGACGATCGTCTTGGCCACGGTCAAGGGTGACGTCCATGACATCGGGAAGAACCTGGTCGACATCATCCTCACCAACAACGGCTACTCGGTGCGCAATCTCGGCATCAAGGTGGGGATCAACGAGATGGTCCAGGCTGTCGAGGAGTCCGGGGCCGACGCCATCGGCATGAGCGGCCTGTTGGTCAAGTCGACGCTCATCATGCGCGACAACCTGGAGGAGCTCAACCGGCGCGAGCTCGAGCGCATCCCGGTCATCCTGGGCGGCGCCGCGCTCACCCGCACCTTCGTCGAGCGCGACCTGCGCGAGGTGTACAACGGACGCCTCTTCTACGGCAAGGACGCCTTCGAGGGCCTGCGGACCATGGACCGATTGGTCGAGATGGCCAGGACCGGAGAGGACGACCCGACCTTCGGGACCACCCTCGGCAGCCGCAACCTCGGTCCGCGGCGCAGCGAGCAACGCCGTCAGGCGGCGGCCGAGGCCATCGCCCGCGGCGAGACGCTGCCGGAGCGGGCGCCGTCGGTGGCGAGCGACAACCCCACCTTCCCCCCGCCGTTCGTCGGCAGCCGGGTGGCCAAGGGCATGTCCATCGACGAGGTGGTCGCCTACCTCAACGAGACGGCGCTGTTCCGCAATCAATGGGGGTACCGGCCCGAGGGCGGTGAGGACGACCGCGCCTTCAAGGACCGGGTCCGAGCCCTGCTCCGCGACCAGTTGGCCGAAGCCAAGGAGGAGCAGCTGCTCGTGCCCCAGGTGGTGTGGGGTCACTTCGCGGCCAACGCCGAGGGCAACGACCTCGTCATCTGGAAGGACGACAGCCGTAGCTCCGAATGGATGCGCTACTCGTTCCCCCGCCAGTCCGAGGACCCGTTCCTCTGCATCAGCGACTTCTTCCGGTCGGCGTCCTCCGGCGAGCCCGACTGGGCCAGCTTCATGCTCGTCAGCATGGGCTCGCGGGTCTCCGAGGAGGCAGCCCGGCGCTTCGGGTCGAACGAGTACCAGCGCTACCTCTACCTGCACGGCCTCGGCGTGGAGATGGCCGAGGCCCTGGCCGAATATTGGCACCGTCGTATCCGCGAGGAGCTCGGCTTTGCCGACGAGGACGGGCCCACCCTGGCCGGCCTCTTCCGCCAGCAGTACCGCGGCGGCCGCTACTCGTGGGGCTATCCGGCCTGTCCCGACCTCGAGGACAACGCCAAGGTGGTCGATCTTCTCGGCGGCGATCGCATCGGGGTCACCGTCAGCGAGGGGTTCCAGCTCCATCCGGAGCAGACGACGACGGCCATCATCTGCCACCATCCCCAGGCCAAGTACTTCGTGGCCTGATCGGCGGCACTGATTCGCCGATCCGTGGGGCTGGGAGGTGGGCAGTCTCGGCCCCGGTACACCTTCGGTGACGACGACCCGGCCGGCCAGCGACTGCAACTGGTGGCCGAGGCCTACCGGCCGACGTCGGAATCCTTCGTCACCCGCCACGCGCCGCGGAGCGTCGCCTCGGCCCTCGATCTCGGATGCGGTCCCGGCTTCAGCACCCAACTCCTCGCCCGCCTGTGCCGTCCCCGCCAGCTGCTCGGGATCGACGCCTCGCCTTCGTTCGTCGAGCTGGCCCGGCAGCGAGTGCCCGGACGCCGAGTTCGCCGTGCACGACACCACGGTGACACCCCTTCCCGGGGCGCCAGCCACCATGATCTACGCCCGGCTGCTCCTCGCCCATCTGGCCGATCCCCTCGCCGTGGCCCGACGGCTGGCAAGGTGAGCTCTCGGTCGACGGCAAGCTCCTCATCGAGGACCTCGAGGACATGTGACCGCGCCGGCGGGGCCCTTGCGCGACTACGAAGCATGGTCGACCGACATGGTGCGATCGGGTGGCGGCTCGATGTACGCGGGACGAGCTCTGGCCGGGCTCGGTGGGAGCTGCGTCGATGTGAAGGTGCCGGCTCGCCTGGCCGCCACGATCTCCCTGTTCAATGTCGAGCGGTGGTCGGCAGACGAGCCCGAAGGGCGGCGGCGGGGTCGCCTCGATGAGCTCGCTCGGGGCCTGGCCAAGGTGGCGGCAGCCGGCTCGGGAACGGTGGCGTGGACCGTGCGCCAGATCGCCCTTTCCATCGAGTGACGGCCGAATCACCAAAGGTGGTGAGGCGCCTTTTGTTCGGCGAAACCCGTATCGAAATGCCCAGGTCGCTGGGTACGATTGAGCCTGTGGGGCAGGTTGACCCCGGCAGCGCCGGGTTATTGGTCGCAGCCGTCGGCTCGGGACAGCTCGAGATCGTCGCCGTGGGGGCAGCCGTCTTCTTCGCCGGGGCTCTCGCCGTCATCAAAGGTGGTTCTCCCATGACCAGCGACTGCGGAAGGCGGCCAGCAGCGGCTACCACCAGCGTGACCTGGCCCACTACACGCCGGGAGGGGTGGAGCCCGACCCCGAGCAGTCGGATGACCCGCGGGCTCGACCGCTCGCCCCCAGCTTCGCGGCACCCACCGCCGGGGCTCGGTCGGGACGTGCCGCGGTGCACCATGTGCCGTCCCCGCCCGCTCCGACGACCGGCCGGCATTCCTCGCCCTACGGAATCTTCGACCCGACGGCCACCGTCGTTCGGGCGTTCGACACGGCCGAAGCTCAGCGCCTCCGGCCACCCGAACCAGACGCCGCCGGTCCCCGCCCATCCGGCCGAGGCCGAGCCAGGTGAAGGCCCGACTTCACGATGCGCCCGATCTCGGCGCCGAAGAAGAGATCCCGCCTCCGGCCGGTGCTCTCCCGCTGCTCCAGCAGCCGCCCCCTCCCTCCCCGAGCCGGAGCAGCATTCCTCGGCTGGCTGAGCGATCATTCGCTGACCGCCTGATCGCCCCACCCTCTAGGGGGTGACCGCCCCGGGCTTCCCGGCGGACCATGTTTAGCCCGGCGAGGAGGATGAGCCCTGTACCACGTCCGAGTGTCGGTGCCTGCCACCGGAACCGAACGGGTTGTCGGTCTGTTCGAAGCCAGCGGCGGCGTCGTGGGATTGAGCGTGGTCACCGCCACCGACGGCGCCCAGCGGATCGTGGAGTGCGACCTCAACGACGACGTCGCCTACGAGACGATTCATCGAGCTGCGCGAGCTCGAAGCCACCGAGCGCGGGCCGATCGCCGTCGACAAACGGGAGACGGCGGTCATCGGCACCCGACGGCGCGCCCCTGACCCGCGCATCAAGGACCGAGAAGTCGCTCCGGTATGGGAGGTGGTGGATGCGGCCATCCGGGCCAACGCCGTCTACCCGTTCAGCTTCTACATGCTGCTGATCTGCGCCGGCCTGCTGGCCGCGGTGGGCATCCTCACCAACTCGCAGATCCTCATCGTGGGGGCCATGGTCCTCGGCCCCGAGTACGGCGCCATCCTCGGCGCCGCCCTCGGGTTGACGGAGCGGCGATGGCAGCCGGTCCGGCGAGCATCCGTCGCTCTCATCGTCGGGTTCGGCGCGGCCGTGGTGGCCTGCCTCGTGTTCGCGCTGGTCGTCAAAGTGACGGTCGGCGCCCCGCGCGACTACGTGCTCGGCTTCCGACCCGTTTCCGACCTCATCGACAAGCCCAACCTCTATTCGGTGATCGTGGCCGTCCTCGCCGGTGTGGCCGGCGTCGTCTCGGCCACCCTGTCGAGGGCGAGCGCCTTGATCGGCGTCTTCATCTCGGTGACCACGGTCCCGGCGGCCGCCCAGCTCGGGGTGGCCTGCGCCTTCGCCAGCTGGACGCAGGCCAGCGGTGCCCTCGAACAACTGGTGCTCAACGTGGTGATCTTGGTGGTGGTGGGTGTGGTCGGGCTCACCCTCCAGCGCCGCTACTGGACGTCGCACGACGAACCGGATGCGTGCCGATGCCGCGCCAATCGGAGACGAGGGCTGAGCGAGCGCTCAGCGAGCACGGCTCAGAGGGCGAGGGTTGCCCCTCCGTCCACCACGACCGCCGCTCCGTTCACGAAGGCGGCCGGCTCGGAGCAGAGGAACGTGACCACCTTGCCGAAGTCGGACGGCTTCCCCATCGCCGCGGAAGGCAGAGCCGCCAGCTCCCGCATGCGGTCGGTGGCATGGGGGCCAGGACAGGCCAGGTTGAGGGTGATGCCCGAACCCTCGGCCGCGAGGTCCTGGGCCGCCGTCTTGGCCCACGCCCACAGCCCGACCCGGGCGGAGTTGGAGAGGCTCAGGGTCGGTACGGGTTGGACGACCGAATAGGAGGCGATGCAGCAAATACGACCCCAGGTGTTGGCCCGCATCGACGGCAGCGCGGCCCGGACCAACCGCACCGCGGAGAGGAAGTTGGCCTCGAGCGCAGCCCGAAGGGCGTCGTCGTCGACCTCGAGGGCGCGCCCGGCCGGTGGGCCGCCGGCGTTGGCCACCACGATGTCGACGCGCCCGAACGCCTCCGCCGTGGCCGCCACCACCGAGGCCGGAGCGGACGGCTCGCTGATGTCGGCGGCCACCGTCTCGACGTGGCCACCCTTGGCCACAAGGTCGCGGGCGGCGTCGGCCAATGAGGCCTCGTCTCGGGCGCAGAGCATGACCCGGGCGCCTTCGGCGACCAGCGCCTCGGCCGTGGCCCGACCGAGCCCTCGGGAGGCGCCGCACACGAGGGCCGCCCGACCGTCGATGCCCAGGTCCATGCCAGCCTCTCTTCCGGCCCGCTCAGGCCTCGACGACGACCATGGAGTGATCGACCTGGTTGAGCGGCTCAGGCTGGCCGTCGGGCCCCACCACCACGATGTCCTCCAGTCGCATGCCGAATCGACCGGCCCGGTAGATGCCCGGTTCGACGGAGAAGGCATGACCCGGACGGAGGGGCTCACGGTTGCCGCTCACGAGGTACGGGTCCTCGTGCTCTTCGATGCCGATGCCGTGTCCCGTGCGGTGCACGAAGAACTCGCCCAATCCGGCTGCCTCGATGACGTCGCGGGCGGCGCGGTCGACATCCTCGGCGGCCACGCCCGTCCGGGCGGCGGCCACGCCGGCCTGTTGGGCTGCTCGCAGGACGTGATAGCTCTCCTCCACTTCGGCCCCGGGCGGCCCGGTGACCACCGTGCGGGTGATGTCCGAGCAGTAGGCCACGTCGCCGTCGAGGGAGAGGGCGCCACCGAAGTCACAGACCACCGTCTCTGACGAACCGATCGTCCGCTCCCCCGGTTCGTGATGAGGACTGGCCGCGTTGGGCCCGCTGCCCACGATGGCGAAGTTGACCTGGCGATGCCCCTCGGCGAGGAGCAGGTCCGAGAGCGGCAGCCGAGACCTCTGCCTCGGTGCGACCGATGAGGCGGATGCGGCCGGCCTGCAGGACGGCGGCGACCCGGTCGGCGGCGGCACTGGCCGCCCGCAAGGCGGCGAGCTCGGACTCGTCCTTGACCGCCCGCAGAGGTGAGGTCACCGTCGACGCGGGCAACCAACGAGCCGGACCCAGGCGTTCCTGCAGGCCGAGGACGGTCGTGGCCCACGCCCGATCGGAGATGGCCAGGGTCAAGCGGCTTTGCGCCGCCCCCGGCGGCGGTCTTGGGCAAGGCGGCGGTGACCAACGGTTCGGGGTCCTCGGCGTCCGACCACGGGACGACGGCGAAGAGGTCGTCGGCCGCGGCCACTCGAGGCGCCTCGAGAGCGGGCACGACCAGGACGGGCTCGCCCGCCAAGGGCAGGACGAGCATGGTCAAGCGTTCGAGGGGCATGGCCCGGTACCCGGTGAGCCAGGGCAGGTCGGCGCCGTGGGACAGGAGCAAGGCGTCGACCCCGAGCTCGCCCATTCGCTCGCGCACCCGTGCCATGCGCACCGCGCCGGGCGGCCACCGCGTCGGCCGACAATGCCTCCATCAGCCGGTAACCGGGGCCGCCACCGACGACCCGGCCCTGCCGGCAAGAGGTGCGGTCGTCGGCGAGCTGGCCGACTCGGCTGCCTCGCGGGCGTGATAGCTCGAACGGGTGAGAGGAGACGCCTGGACATGGGCGAAACCGAGCGACTGGCCGATGGCCCGCAGCTCGTCGAACTCGTCGGGAGTCCAGTAACGGGCGACGGGAACGTGCGCTGCGCTCGGCCGCAGGTATTGGCCAATCGTCACGATGTCGACGCCCACGGCCCGCAGGTCGTTCAAGGTGGCCACCACCTCGTCCGTCTGCTCGCCCATTCCCACCATGATCCCCGACTTGGTGGTGAGGGAGGCGTCCTTGGCCCGGGCCAGGACCGACAGGCTCCGCGGCGTAACCGGCCGACGGTCGCACCGCGTACTGCAGGCGGGCCACCGTCTCGATGTTGTGGTTGAGCACGTCGGGACGGGCTTCGAAGATGAGCCGCCAACGCCTCGGAGCGCCCACGACAGTCCGAGATCAGCACCTCGACCGTGGTCCTCGGGCTCCGGCGGCGGATGGCGGCAATGGTGGTGGCGAAGGCGCCGGCCCCTCCGTCGTCGAGGTCGTCACGGGCGACACAGGTCACGACGGCATGGGCAAGGCCCATCTCGGCCGTGGCCTCGGCCACCCGTTCGGGCTCGGTTGCGTCGAGCGGTCGGGGGCGCTCCGAGGAGATCTGGCAGAAGCCACAGGCCGCGGGTACAACGATCGCCGTTGATCATGAAGGTGGCCGTGCCCGCCGACCAGCACTCGTAGATGTTCGGGACAGCCCGCTTCCTCGCACACCGTGACGAGCTCGCGGGCCCGCAAGCCTTGGCGCAAGTGGAGGAACTCGTCGCCCATCCGGGCCGGCACCCGGAGCCAGTCGGGCTTGCGCTCCACGAGTGCGAGGCCGTGTCTGGAGCCACGCCCGAGCGGGCCAACCGGCGCTCGAGGGCGGTGGCCGACGGCAGGCGTCGCCGAGGCCCCGCGTCCGCGCCGGCGGGCGAAGGAACCGGACGGGCTCGCACGGCACCGTTGGCCGGTCCGGGACGGGGTCGACCGCCACCTCGTGGCCGGGCGCCGTTCGGTCAGTGACCGCCTCGAAATCGGCGTCGGCGTCCCACTGCCGCCGGGCCAGCCTCGACGATGGCCGTCGACCACGTCGGCCATGGTGCCGTGCCAGCCCTCGGCGGCCAACGACGTCACCGGTCGGTCGGCGATCCCGCACGGCACGATGTGGCTCGAAGAAGGCGAGGTCGGGATCCGACGTTGAGCGGCGAAGCCATGGGTGGTCCGGCCCCGCGCCGTGCGCACCCCGATGGCGCAGACCTTGCGGGGTCCGACACCTCCGGGCCGGCGCGCTCGCTCCTCGTCGAGGCCGACCCACACGCCCGGGTAGCCGGGAAGCCGTCCGACACCGACTCTCTCGGAGACCCGAGCTCGACGAGGACGTCGATGATCAACTGCTCGATCCGGCGAACATGCTCGGTGCCGCGATGGGGGCCCTCGCCCACCGAGACGATGGGGTAGCCGACGAGCTGGCCGGGGCCGTGGAAGGTGACGTCCCCACCGCGGTCCACCCGGACGAGGTCGGCGCCCACCGATCTGCGGGTCCACCAGCACGTGACCGGGGTCGGCGTTGACACCGAGGGTGTAGACGGGTGGGTGCTCCAGCAAGAGGAGGTAGTCGGCGTCCGAGCGGGCGGCGAATGGCCCGTTGGAGGTCCCACGCCTCGCCGTAGGGAACGTGGCCGAGCCAGCGGATCCTCATGGTCGCGGGCCGGTCCGGCCGCCGCGGCGCGCCGTTCGCATCGCTAGAGCTCGCCGGCCCAGTCCCGGGTGTTCAGGATGTCGGCGAACAAGGCGAGGAAACGGGCGACGTAGGCCCCATCCACGGCGCGGTGGTCGAAGCTCATGGCGGCCAAGCCCACCGAGTGGATGGCGATCGACTCGGTGCCGTCCGGTTGGGTGACGACGACGGGCTTCCGGGACACGCCGTCGGTCGAGAGAATGGCGACCTGCGGTTGGTTGATGATGGCGCCGGTCAGGAAGGTGCCGAACGGGCCGGCGTTGGTGATCGAGAAGGTGCCGCCACTGATGTCGTCGAGGGTCAGCCGGCGGGTGCGGGCCCGGTTGGCCAGCTCGCGGATCCGCCGGGCCATGCCCGAGCAGGTTGAGCTCCTCGGCATTGTGCACCACCGGGACGATGAGACCCTCGTTATCGAGGTCCACGGCGATCCCGAGGTTGAAGTCGCGATGGACGACCAGGGCGTCGTCGCCCACCGAGGCGTTGAGGTGTGGATACTGCGACAGCGCCTCGACCACCGCTCGGGCGGCAAAGGGCAGGTAGCTGAGGCCGAAGCCCTCCTCCTCGCGGAACCGGTCGCCGTAGGCCCGGCGCACCTGCTCCACGCGCTCGTAGTCGATCTCCTTCACCATCAAGGTGTGGGCCGACGTGGCCTTGGAGCGAACCATGTGCTCGGCCGTGCGCCGGCGGATGTTGGTGAAGGGCACCACCTCGTCTCGCGACTCGGCGACAGCGTGCGCCCGGTCGGTGCGCTGCGGCGCCGGGCTGGTGCGCCGCCCGGTCGGCGAGGCTCGGCACCGTGGACGGTTCGGACGGGGGCGCAACCGCAGGGGTGGGTGCTTCCTGCGACGGCCGGCGGGGCGGAGGGCTCGGCTACGGCCGGCGCCGGCGCCGTTGGCGGGGCCACCGCGGCAGCGGCGTCGTCTCGGGTGATACGGCCACCGAGGCCGGTGCCCTGCACCGTCCGCGGGTCGATGCCGTGCTCATCGAGGATCTTGCGGACGACCGGGGAGAGCACGAGGCTCGAACGCCCGCCCGGCGGAGCCCGGGGCCGGGGAGGCCGGCACCAACGGCTCGCTCGAGGGGCGCTGGTCGTCGCCCACCGTCCCTGGGGTGGGAGAGGTGGCAGGGCCGGGAGGAGTGGGGGCGGCCGAACTGCCATCGGCGGTGGCGCCGGATGACCCAGAACGCCGCAGCCGAGGTGGCGCAGGTGCGGCCTGGCCATCGGATCGACCATCCGATCCGGCGGTCGCGGATGCGGCGGCGGGCGGTGGCGGGAGCGTGGCCGTCCCGACAGGCTCGTCGGGAAAATCTGCCGGCGCCGACCCAGCCGCGCCGGCCACGGCCGGATACCGGCTGTGGCCGGACCGGCTGGTGCCGGCGGTGCCGGTGGTGCCGGTGGTGCCGGCTGTGCAGGTGGCGGCGGGCCGAAGGCGGTGGCGGCGGAGGCGGCGGCGGGGCGGGTTTCTCGGGAGGCGGCGGCCGGTGTCGGCTCGGACGGCGACGTCGTCGTCGGATACCTCGTCGCCGATGACGGCGAGCTTCACACCCACGTCGACGGTGTCGCCCTCCTCGACCAGGATGGCGGTCAGCACGCCGGACGCCGGCGCCGGCACTTCCGAGTCGACCTTGTCGGTCGAGACCTCGAAAAGGGGTTCGTCGCGCGTGACCTCCTCGCCCACCGACTTGTACCAGCGGGTGATGGTGCCCTCGGTCACCGTCTCCCCGAGCTGGGGCATGGTCACGTCAGCCAAGGTGAAGCCCCCTTCCGGCCAGGGCGAGTGCGGTCTCGCCGAAGGTCTCCGACAAGGACGGGTGCGGTTGGATGAACTCGGCCACTTCCTGCGCCGTCGCCTCCCAGTTGACGGCCAGATACCCGGCCCCGAGCTGCTCGGTGACCCAGGGGCCGACCATGTGGACGCCGAGGAGGCGGCCGCCGCTGCCGTCGGGCTGGCGTTCCGCCACCAACTTCACGAGCCCCTCGACGTCGCCGATGATGCGGGCGCGGCTGTTGCCGCCGAAGGGGTCCTTCTTCACCACCACGTCGTAAGCCCTGCTGGCGGGCGGCCTCCTCGCTCAGGCCGGCGAAGGCCACCTCGGGGTGGCAGTAGATGGCCCACGGGGCCCGTTCGGTAGTCGACGGGCACGACCGGCTCGCCGAGGATCGACTTGATGACCACGATGCCCTCGGCGAATCCGACGTGGGCCAACTGCGGCGTGTTGGCCACCAGGTCGCCGACCGCCCATACACCGTCGGCCGCCGTCCGCATGAAGGCGTCGGTGACCACGAATCCCCGCTCGTCGATGACCACTCCGACGCCCGGGGCCACCAAGCCCTCGGTCCGGGGCCGTCGTCCGACCGAGACGACGACAGCGTCGACGGCCAGCTTCTCGCCGTCGCCGTAGGAAACCACCGTTCCCCGACCACTCGGGTCCGGTGTGTGCCCTTGCAGTTGTACGCCGACCTTCACGTCGATCCCCCGCTTGCGGAAGGATCGGGCCACCACCCGGGTCACGTCCTCGTCGCAGCCGCTCAGGATGGTGGGCAGTGCCTCGAACACCGTGACGGCGCAGCCCAGGTCGGAGAGCATCGAGGCGAACTCGCAGCCCGATGGCTCCCCCACCGATGACGGCAGCCGAACCGGGCAGCTGGTCGAGGGCGAGCACCTCGTCGGAGGTGAGCACCAGCTTCCCGTCGATGTCGAATCCGGGGATGGTCCGGGGTACCGAGCCGGCAGCCAGGACGACGTTGGTGCCCACGATCTCGGTGGTCGACCCGTCGTTTCCGGCGATGCGGACCCGGTGGTCGGGAAGAAGGGTGCCGCTTCCGCTGTAGATCGTGATCCCGCGACCCTTCATGAGACCCGAAAGCCCGTTGAACAGCTGGTCCACGACCTGCTGCTTTCGGGCCTGGCTCACGGCGAAGTCGACGGTCGGGCCGTCGTCGCCGGCCGAGATGCCGAACGCCTTCGAGCCGGTCACCGTTCGGTAGACCGAGGCCGTCTCGAGGAACTCCTTGGCCGGAACGCAACCCCGGTGGAGGCAGGTCCCTCCGACCTTGTCCATCTCGATGACGGCCACCGACAGCCCTGCTGCCGCGCCGTAGAGGGCGGTGCCGTACCCGCCGGGGCCGCCACCGATGACCACGACGTCGTACGTCCCGTCATTGCCGTCGCCTCGCCGCGACGCCTGTTGTCGCCTGATCAGCTGCCATCGCCGGTGCCGTCCGGATCACCTCCATCACTCGGCCACCCCCCGCCCGTCACCGAGCTGACCAACGCTCACACTACCGGCCGATCTCTGACCCACAGGCTGGGCTACCGGCGCTCCGAGGGCCGCGCCGGCGCCGGCGCGTCGTGCTCGTCCAGGGGCTTGCGACCCCACGCCGAAATCATCGGGGACGTGGCCAGATCGAGGTGACCGGCTTCCACCGCCCGAAGGTGACGTTCGATGTCCTCGGGCGTCGCCAAGCCAGCTGCCACGAGCTCGCCTCGAATCTGCTCGATGGTGGCCGCTTCGAGCGCGGTGCAGGTCGGCGAGGCCACCGGAAAGTAGGCGTCCGCTCCGACATCGACCAATCCCGCCTCGCGCAACAGCCGCGGCAGAGTGCGACCGAAAGCCAGATCGGCTCCCCGAGCGGCGAGGAGCTGACGGAAACCGCCGCGCAGTCGGTTGGCGAGCTCTTGTTCGGGGCCGTACACGTCCATACAAGTGAGAGGCTGGAGCGACGGGTCGGCGTCTTCGACGAACAGCCACCCGCCCGCTCGCAGGACCCCGGCCATGGCCGCCAGGGCCTGGCTGCGGGCCGGTACGTGGGTCAGCACCAGCCGAGCATGGATGACGTCGAAGGGACCGTCGGGGGGCCGGTCGACGCCCACGTCATGGCGCCGCACCTCCACGCCTGGACCGAGGTCGACGAGGTGAGTCACGTCGATGTCGGTGACGAGCACCGAACCCGCTGGCCGCACCTGTTCGGCCATCCACTGTGGGACCTCGGGCCGCCCGGCTCCCACCTCCCAGCAGTGCCATCCCGGCTCGAGGCCGAGCCGCACGAGATGGCGACAGGTCGAGGGGTCGAACAGCTCCGACAGTGCCGCCAGTCGTGCGCCGGCGGCAGCTTGCCGATTGGGAAGGAGGTAGTCCTCCTCCCCCTCGCTCACGCGAGGACGCGACGACGGAAGTTGTGCAGTCCGAGGCCGAGGAAGAGCGTGAGGAAGCCGAGCCAGCACCGGATAGACGATGTAGAGGTGCATGTGCGGTGCTTCGGTGAAGGCCGCCCGCATCCCCTCGTTCACGAAGATCAGCGGATTGACGAGGACGATGGTCTGCAGCCAGTGCCATCCTCCGACCTCGATGGGGGCGAGGCGCGTCCACTGGTAGTAGGTGCCGCCCAAGAAGGTGACCGGCAGGATGATGAACCCGAACATGAGGCCGATGTTGCGCGGCTCGAAGCTCGTACCGAGCAGGAGACCGAGGGAGGCCATGGTCACCGCGGCCAGGGGCAGCAAGGTCACGATGATCCACCAATGCAGTGAGATGTGGGCTTCGACGCCCTTGGCGTGGACCACCGAGGCGATGGGCAGCACGATGGCGGCGGAGATGAGACCCTGCACGGCGCCGGAGAGCACCTTGGCCATCGCCACCAACCACACCGGACAGGGAGCCTGGACGCGGTCCTCGATCTCCCGGGTGAAGCCGAACTCCTGGGACATGACGAGTGCCACCGACTGCACACCCTGGAAGAGGATCGATATGCCGACCACACCGGGGACGAGCACGGTGGCGAAGGCTGACTCACCCACCGAGCTGTCGGCGCCGGCGCCCCCTCCTCCGCCGACGGCCTGGCCGATCTTCGGGAACACGTAGAGGAAGACGAAGCACAAGAGGAAGGGCTGCACGATGACGCGGATCACGAACTCGACGAGGTGCTTCCGCAGGACGGTGAGGTCGCGGAGGATGAGCGCCCAGAGGGCCGATCGCGACGAGTCCGCCGCCGAACGAGTCGGGGCCACCTGGATGCGACCCGCGAACGGGGCAGAGGCGTCGACGGTGGTCGTCACTCGCGTAGCTCCTTTCCGGTCAGGTTGATGAACACCGTCTCGAGAGTCGGCTCGGCTACCGACACGTCGAGGACTGGAATGCCGGCTGCCTCGGCCGCACCCACGACCGACGGCAGGAGCCGCTCGGTCCCCTTCACGTGCAGCTCCACGCCCGCATCGGTGACCCGGGTGCGAGTCACGCCCTGCACGCCCTCGGCCAGCTTCTGCGCCAAGGCCTCGGCGTCACCGGAGGTGGTCACGGACACGATGGTGTCGGCGTCGACCGCCTGCTTGAGGGCTGCCGGGGTGTCGAGGGCCAAGATGCGACCGTGGTCCATGATGGCCACGCGGTCGCACAGCTGGTCGGCCTCTTCCATGTAGTGAGTCATGAGCACGATGGTCTGGCCGTCGGCGTGCAACGTTCGCAGGAGCTCCCAAAGAGCGAGCCGGCTCTGCGGGTCGAGCCCGGCGGTGGGCTCGTCGAAAAAGAGCACGGCCGGGCGGTGGAAGATGGCCCGGGCCACCATCAGCCGCTGGGCCATACCGCCGGACAACGCGTAGACCGAGGCCGATGCCCACTTGTCGAGCTGGAACTGCTCGAGCAGCGCATCGGCCGTTCGCTTCGATTCGCGAGCAGGGATGCCGAAGAGCCGGCCGTGGAAGTAGAGGTTCTCCCACACGTTGAGCTGGCGGTCGAGGGTGTTCTGCTGGCTCACGATGCCGATGACCTGCTTGGCCAGCGCGGGGTGGGCGACCACATCGATGCCGGCCACCGAGGCCTGGCCGGAGGTGGGGATGACCCGGGTGGTGAGCATCCCTGCCGTCGTCGTCTTGCCCGCCCCGTTCGGCCCGAGGAGGCCGAAGATCTCGCCCGGTGCCGACGGACAAGTCGAGGCCGTCGACGGCCCGCAGGTCGGAGCCGGGGTACACCTTGGTCAGCCCCTCGGTGCGGATGATGGCGTCCCGGCCGGGGGTGGTGGCGGGTGGCGGCACAGTGGTGGCCTGAGTCATCGAGGACCGGCCACTACTTCGGGAGGCATACGGATCCCGCCGTCCAGGCGAATGACCTCGCCGTTCATGTAGGGATTGGCGGCCAGATGGGCCACGAGCTCCCCGTACTCGGCCGGATTGCCGAGCCGCTTCGGGAAGTTGACCGACTCGGCCAAGGCCGCCCGCTGCTCGTCCGGGAGCATGGCGAGGAGCGGCGTGTCGAACAGTCCGGGGGCGATGGCCACGACTCGGATACCGACCACCGCGAGGTCGCGTGCGGCCGGCAGGGTCATGCCCACGATGGCCCCTTTGGACGCCGAATAGGCCAGCTGTCCGATCTGGCCGTCGAAGGCGGCAACCGATGCGGTGTTCACGATCAGCCCGCGCTCGCCATCGGCCAGCGGCTCCGTCGTGGAGATGATCGACGCCGCCTTGGTCATCACGTTGAAGGTGCCGATGACGTTCAGATTCAGGATGAACTGGAAGGGGGAGAGATCGTGGGGGGAGCCGTCGCGGTTGATGACCCGGCCGACCCAGCCCGTCCCCGCGCAGTTGACGGCGATGCGGAGCGGGACCGCCCTCGGCGGCCTGGTCGACCGCCCGTTGGCAGTCGCCGGGATCGGTCACGTCACCGCCCACGAAGGTGGCCCCCGATCCGATCTCGGAGACCACCTGCTTTCCTCGTTCCTCGTTCTTGTCGAAGACCGTGACCGTGGCGCCGCCGGCGGCCAGGCGACGGGCGGTCGCCTCGCCCAGTCCCGACGCGCCCCCGGTGACGATGGCCGCACTTCCGTTGATGTCCATGGGCGGCAGGTTACGGGAGTGGAGGGAGGCCGCCAACCTCACCCCGAGGGACTCGGCTGCCGAGGCCGCGCGGGGCGACGTCAGCGCGGCTGGGCGGCGGCCGCCGTCGTGGCCAGCAGGTCCACGAGATCATTCATGGGATCGCCGGAATGGCCCTTCACCCAGTCCGAAGGTGACCGGACGCTCGTCGTCCAGGGCCAGGGCGAGCAGCGTCTCCCACAGGTCGCGATTGGCCACCGGCTTGCCTCTGCGAGTTGCGCCATCCCCGGCGCAGCCATCCCTCCCACCACCGCTGGCGGAAGCAGTTGACGACGTAGGTCGAGTCGCTGATCACGTGCACGGGGCCGGATGAGGGTCCTCGAGGGCGCGGACCACGGCGGTGACCTCCATGCGCTGGTTGGTGGTCCGGGGCTCGCCGCCGCTGTCCTGCGGGCCGTCGGGCACCGCCCACGCCCAGCCACCGGGACCGGGGTTGCCCAGGCACGAGCCGTCCGTGTAGACGACCGTCGCTCCGAGGCGGCGGTCCGGTGGCAGCGTCGGGGTCCACGGGACAGCATGCCCGGTCCGCGGCCGCGGCTGCCGCGCTTCCCGGGTCCGGGGAGGGCCGGAACCACCGGTCGCTCCAGCGAGCAGGCCGCCATCCGGGTTGACCGATGACCCGGAAGGGGTACGAGACCGGTGGCACCATGGATGTCGTGCTCTTCGACGGTGTGAGCCACCAGTTACCCGATGTCGACCCGACCGAGACTCGGGAATGGCTGGACGCGTTCGACGACATCGTGGCCGTCCACGGCGAGACCCGTGCCCGCTATCTCCTGCTCCGGCTGCTGGAGCGGGCGGGCCACACCAACGTCGGGTTTCCGGCCACGGTGTCCACGCCCTACGTGAACACCATCCCCACCGACGAGGAGCCCGACTTCCCGGGCGACGAGCACCTCGAGCGCCGCATCCGCGCCTACATCCGTTGGAACGCCGCCGTGATGGTGGTTCGGGCCAACATCAAGTCCGAGTCGATCGGCGGCCACCTCTCCACCTACGCCAGCTCGGCCGCCCTCTACGAGGTCGGGTTCAACCACTTCTTCCGCGGCAAGGACGGTGGCCGTCCGGGCGACCAGGTCTACTTCCAGGGCCACGCCTCGCCCGGCATCTACGCCCGCGGCTTCGTCGAGGGCCGGCTGACCGAACGAGACCTCGACAACTTCCGTTTCGAGGTGGGGCACGAGTGGGCTCTCCTCCTATCCCCACCCCCGGCTCATGCCCGAGTTCTGGGAGTACCCGACGGTGTCGATGGGCCTCGGGCCCATGAACGCCATCGGCCAGGCCCACATCAGCCGCTACCTCCAAGCCCGAGGCATCGTGGACACCTCGGAGTCCCGGGTGTGGTGCTTCGTGGGCGACGGCGAGTTCGACGAGCCGGAGACGATCGGCAGCCTCGGCATCGCCGGCCGCGAACACCTCGACAACCTGACCTTCGTGGTCAACTGCAACCTCCAGCGCCTCGACGGCCCGGTGCGGGGCAACGGCAAGATCATCCAGGAGCTCGAGGCCCTGTTCCGCGGGGCGGGTGGAACGTCCTCAAGGTCATCTGGGGCCGGACGTGGGACGACCTGCTGGCCAAGGACGTCGACGGCGTGCTCCTCAACAAGATGAACACGACGGTCGACGGCGAGTTCCAGAAGTACGCCACCGAGTCCGGCGCCTACATCCGTGAGCACTTCTTCGGTCCCGATCCCCGCCTCGACTGCCCTCGTCGCCCACCTGTCCGACGAGGAGCTCCAGTCCCTCCCCCGCGGCGGCCACGACTACCGCAAGCTGTACGCGGCCTATGCAGCAGCCACCGAGCATGTCGGCGCGCCGACGGCCATCTTGGCCAAGACGGTCAAGGGATGGACGCTCGGGCCCGACATCGAGGCCCGCAACTCCACCCACCAGATCAAGAAGATGACCAAGCCCCAGCTGCTCGCCCTCCGCGACCGGCTGTTCCTCCACGAGGAGATCGCCGAGCGCGACCTCGACGCCGATCTGCCCCCGTACTACCGGCCGGCGCCGGACGCCCCGGCCGCCCGCTACCTGGCCGAGCGCCGTCGGGCCCTCGGTGGGGTGCTGCCCCGCCGGGTGGTCCGGGCCCAGCCCCTCGAGCCGCCCCGCCAACAGGCCTTCGCCGACCTGCTGGCCGGCTCGGGCAAGCAGTCGGTGTCGACGACCATGGCCTTCGCCCGCCTTTTGCGCTCCCTCGTCCGCGACCCGTCCGTCGGTCGGCGCATCGTCCCCATCGTCTGCGACGAGCTCCGCACCTTCGGGCTCGAGTCACTCATCAGCGAGGTCCACATCTACGCCCCCGAGGGACAGCGCTACACCCCGGTCGACGCCGACCTGGCCCTGCACTACGCCGAGAGCGCCGACGGCCAGGTGTTGGAGGAGGGGATCACCGAGGCCGGCGCCACCGCGTCGTTCACGGCCGCGGCCACCGCCTATGCCACCTGGGGCGAGCACGTCATCCCCTGTTACCTCTTCTATTCGATGTTCGGCTTCCAGCGGGTGGGTGACCTGCTCTGGGCGCTCGGCCGACAGTCGTGGTCGTGGCATCCTCTGCGGCTGCACGGCTGGTCGAACGACGCTCGAACGGAGAGGGCCTCCAGCACCAGGACGGCCACTCGCTCCTGCTGGCCTCGACCGTCCCGAGCGTGGCCGCCTACGACCCGGCCTTCGCCTACGAGGTGGGCGTGATCGTCGAGAACGCCATCTGCCGCATGACCGGGGAGACGCCCGAGGACCGGTACTGGTACATCACCCTCTACAACGAGAACTACCCCATGCCCACCTTCGATTCCGACTCGCCGCAGGCTCGGCCGAAGTGCGCGAGGGCATCATCCGGGGCCTCTACCGGTTCGAGCAGCAGGGACCGAGCGACAGCCCGAGTCCCGGAGGAGGACACGGACGATGGGCGAGGGGCGGGCGGGCGGCGTGAAGGGGTCGAGGAGGGACCGTCCCCGGGCCACGCTCCTCTTCTCGGGCACTGCCTGGCAGGCGGCGGCCTCCGCCCGGCGGCACCTGGCCGACGACTGGGGAGTCGACGCCGACCTCTGGTCGGCCACCTCCTACAAGGCGCTCCGCGAGGACGCCATGTCGGTCGAGCGATGGAACCGGCTCCACCCCGGCCAGCCCGAGCGAGTGCCCTACGTGGCCGAGCAGCTGGCCGAGTCGGGCGGGCCCATCGTGGCCGTCACCGACTTCATGCGGGCCGTGCCCGACCAGGTGGCGCGGTGGATGCCGCGCCGGTTCCTCTCGCTCGGCACCGACGGGTTCGGTCGCTCCGACACCCGAGCCGTGTTGCGCCGCTTCTTCGAGGTCGATGCCGCCCACATCGTGATCGCCGTCCTGTCCGGTCTGGCGGCTGACGGAGCGCTGCCCGAGTCGTCGGTCGACCGAGGCCATCTGCGCCTACGGGGTCGAGGTCGACTCGCCCGATCCCTGGACACTCCTGACGACACCGGTCGGGCCGGCACCGGGGACACGAGCAGCGTCGATGAGAGACCCGGAGGTGGCCGTCGCCGGATGGCGGACGGTGCCTCTGGCCGTCACCCGGGACACCCGACACGCGTGGCGGTCGACGGCATCACCGCGGCCGGCAAGACCACCCTGGTCGCCGAGCTCGGCGAGCGCCGTCGGCCGGATGGGCCGGCCGGTCGTCACCCTGAGCATGGACGGCTTCCACCGCCCCGCGCCGAGCGCTACCGGCAGGGGCGGCGCTCGGCCGTCGGTTACTGCGAGGACGCTTACGATTTCACCGCCTTCGTCGACCACGTGCTCATCCCTCTCGGCTCCCGGCGGCGAATCGGCGTTATCGCCGACGGGTCCACGATCTGGCCACCGACGAGGTGGTCGACGAGCCGCCGAGCCAGCACGGCCGACGCCGTGATCCTGGTCGACGGCAGCTTCTTGCAGCGGCCGGAGCTCGGTCCCTGCTGGGACCATCGGATCTTCGTGAACACCAGCTTCGACGTCGCCCGCAGTCGAGCCATCCACCGGGACGCTGAACTCCTCGGCGGAGAGGAAGCGGCCGCCGAGCTCTACGAGTTGCGTTACCACCCGGCCTGTCAGCTCTACCTCGAATCGGTCGGCCCCGAAACCCGGGCCGACGTCGATCGTCGACAACGACGATCCCGCACGACCCACCGTGCGCGCCGGCGGGGCGGGCGGCGAGGCGGGCGGCTAGACGGGCACGTCTGGCCAGGCCGGCGCAGGCCCTGACTAGCGTGGTGCGTGCCGAAGCTCCACCTGGCCCAAGATCCCAAAGCCGACAAGCTGCTGGCCGAGGACCCGCTGGCGCTGCTCATCGGGATGGTGCTCGACCAGCAGGTGCCGCTCGAGCGGGCCTTCACCGCTCCGGCCGATCTGCAGGACCGACTGGGCGGGAAGCTCGAGGCTTCGACCCTCGCCGACATGGATCCCGATCAGCTGGTCGAGCTGTTCCGTGAGCGACCCGGCCCTCCACCGCTTTCCCGGCTCCATGGCCGGGCGGGTCCAGCAACTCTGTCGGGTGGTCACCGACGAGTACGGACGGCGACGCCGCCGCCATCTGGGCCGGGGCGAACCAATGGCGACGAGCTACTCGCCCGGGTGCGGGCTCTTCCCGGCTTCGGTGACCAGAAGGCGCGGATCTTCGTCGCCCTGCTGGGCAAGCAGTTCGGCGTCCGCCCTCCGGGGTGGGAGGAGGCATCGGCCCCCTACGGCGAGAAGGGCAGCTTCCGCTCGGTCGCCGACATCGACTCCCCCGAGGCCCTGGCCACCGTCCGTCAACACAAGAAGGAGGTCAAGGCGGCGGCCAAGGCCAAGGCCGGCGGCGCCGACCGAGGTTGACGAACCGGGCCAGAAGCTCGCGTCCGATCGCTTCGGTCTCGAGAGCCGGCGGCTGTACCTGTGCACTCCTGACCGGCCTGACCTCGCCGACTTCGTGGCCGCCTGCATCGACGGTGGCGTCGACGTCGTGCAGCTACGGGACAAGAGGCTCCCCGACGAGGACCTCCTCGAGCGAGCGGCGGATCTTCGATCGGTGTGCCACGGGATGGGCGTGCCCTTCATCCTCAACGACCGCCCCGACCTTGCCGCCCTCGCCGGTGCCGACGGTGTCCACGTCGGACAGGACGATCCTTCACCGACGACCGCCCGTCGGGTGACCGGCCCGGATGCCGTGGTCGGGCTGTCGACCCATTCGTCGATCGAGCTCCAGCGGGCGAGGGACGACCAAGAGGTCGGCCGCGGCGATCGACTACGTCTCGGCCGGTCCGGTGGTCCCGACTCCGACCAAGCCGGGGCGTCCGGGCACGGGCCTCGAATACGTGCACGGCCGCCGTCCGTGCCTCTCGCCGTGGCCGGTGTGGGTCACCGGCGGGGTCACACCGGCGTCGGTGGCCGAACTGGCCGGGGCCGGTGCACGCCACTTCGTCGTCGTCCGTTGGCTGACCGAGGCATCCGACCCGCGTCGTCCGCAGATCGACTGCGCCAGTCGATCGACGAGGCCATCGAGGGATCCGACGAGCGGCAGGCCGCCTCGTCAGGCAAGGACTGAGGCCGAGGCAGCCAACTCGGTCGCGCGTCGTCGGTCGGTCCTCGTCCCAGAAAGCGGGTGGCGCCGGCGGGGCCAGGGCGATCCGCCGAGGTCTGTTGCCTCAACCGGCGGAGGTACTGGTCCCCGGCGCGATCGAAGTCGGCGTCTCCACCCGTGCCCCCTTCGGCAGACCGATGGGAGGTGCCGTCCCCACCTGCGAGATGGTCACCACCACCTGCGTGCCCTGGGCGGAATGGAGAACCGTCCGACGTACTGACCCGAGACGGTGTACTCCAAGGTGCCGGTCTCACCGCCCCGGGTGAGCGTCAGCCGTGTAGTTGGAACCGGATTGCTTTACCCCATGGACGGTGCGCTCGAGGCGCAGATAGTTCTGCGCCGGGTCGAGTGCCGTCACCGCCGTCTGAGCGTGCTGTCGGTAGAAGACGAGGTGCGCGGTCGACGTGCCGTTGGCCACGGTCACGCTCTGGTACTCGTTGACGCCCTGGATGTAGATGTAGGTGCGGCGACCCGCGCTCTCGACGTAGCCGCCGAGACGATCCGGGAGCCTGGTAGGTGAGGTACCCGGTCTCCGATCCCTCGGGCGTGGTCTCGGTGAACACCTCCGAGTAGTTGGGCGCGTCCAGGGTGTTGGTGACGGCCTGCGCAAGCTGGCGCGGTGCTCGGGGACTGGGTCACGCCCGAGAATGGCGCCGCCGGCGCCGACCGCGCCGAGCAGACCGAGCAGCAGCCAGCCGAAGAAGGTTCCTGGAGTCGAGCACGTCGTGGGACGCTAGGGCAGCGGATGGGTGGCGGTGGTGACGCCGGTGGCTCAGATGCCGATGCGCTGGGCCAACAGCTCTCGGTGGTAGGCGGGGTCACCCAGCATGAGCTCGGACGACTTGGCCCGCTTGAAGTAGAGGTGGGCCGGATGCTCCCAGGTGAAGCCGATCCCGCCGTGGATCTGGATGTTCTCGGCGGCGGCGTGGAAGTAGGCCTCCGAGCAGTAGGACTTGGCCAGGCTGGCCACGACCGGCAGCTCGTCGGAGTCCTCGGCCGCCGCCCAACCGGCGTAGTAGGCGGCCGACTTGGCCGACTCGACCTCGAGGAGCATGTCGGCGCACTTGTGCTTGATGGCCTGGAAGCTGCCGATCGGACGACCGAACTGGATGCGGGTCTTGGCGTAGTCGACAGCGCTGTCCAGGCAGCGCTGGGCGCCGCCGACCTGCTCGGCGGCCAGGGCCACGGCGGCGAGGTCGAGCGTCTTCGTGAGGCCCTCGGCGGCTCCGCCCTCGGTCCCGATGAGCCAGGCCGGGGTGTCGGAGAACTCGATGCGCGCCTGCTTGCGGGTCTGGTCCATGGTCGGCAGGGCGGTGCGGGCGAGCCCATCGGCATCTCCCTTGACCCCGAAGAGCGAGAGCCCGGCGTCGGTGCGGCCGACGACGAGCAGGAGTCCGGCCACGTGCCCGTCGATCACGTAGGACTTGTGTCCGCGTGAGCGCCCAACCGTCGCCGCTCTTCTGTGGCCTCGAGGGTGACGCCGTCGGTGTCCCAACGGCCGCTGTCCTCGGTGAAGGCCAGCGTGGCGATGGTCTCACCGGCGGCGATGCCTGGCAGCAGGTACTCCTGGGCGCTCTGGTCGCCGGAGGTGAGGAGGGCGTTGGTGGCGAGCGCCACCGTCGAGAAGAAGGGGGCGCAGAGAAGGGCGGCGCCCATCTCCTCCAGCACCACGATGAGCTCCACGTAGGAGAAGCCGGAGCCACCGAACTGCTCGGGGATGATGAGCGACTGGAGGCCCAGCTGCTCGGCCATCTGCGACCAAACGGCCGGGTCATAGCCCTCGGTCGTTTCCATCAGCCGCCGGACCTCGGTCTCCGGCGACTTGTCCTCGAGGAAGCGGCGGACCGACTTCCGCAGCTCCTCTTGCTCCTCGCTGAACGCGAAATTCATCGAATGCTCCATCCCGGGACGCCGGCGAACGGGGGCGTCGTGCCTCGTTTGGTCTACCAGAAGGCCGCTGGCCTTGGAAAACGCCGACGGCGGTCGATGGCCGACGACCAGGGCTGATCCAGACGGTGGGTAACTACACTGACCCCGTGATCGTGGGAATCGTCTGGCCAGCACGGGCCGTGGCCCTCGTCGGAGGCCTGCTGGCCTTCGGCCTCTGCGACGCGGCCGCGGCCCCCAATACGGTCCTCACCGCCGCCATCGTGTCAGTGGCCTCCCAGTGACCGAGCGCCCCGCCACCATCGTCGACTACGAGGACGCCAACGTCGAGGTCCACCGGGTCGTCGTCGGGCCCATGGACAACAACGTCTACATCGTGCGGTGTCGCCAGACCGGCGACGCCATGCTCATCGACGCCGCCAACGAGCACGACCTCCTACTCGACCTTTGCCGCGCCCTCGGCGTGCGTCAGGTTGTCGAGACCCACGGGCACTGGGACCACATCCAGGCCGTCGAGGCCGTGCGGGATGCCGGGTTCGACGTGGCCGTGACCGAGGCTGATGCTGGAATGCTGCCCTCCTACGACCAGCTCCTCGTCGATCGCGACAAGCTGCAGGTGGGCAGGCTCCGGGTCGCCACCATCGCCACCCCTGGGCACACCCCCGGCTCGATGTGCTTCGCCGTCGAGGGCACCCCGCTCCTCTTCTCCGGCGACACGCTCTTTCCGGGCGGCCCGGGCAACACCTCGTTCGAGAACGCCGACTTCGGCACCATCATCGAGTCCATCGAGCAACGACTCTTCTCGGATTTCGACGCCGACACCATCGTCCTACCGGGCCACGGAGCCGGCACCACCATCGGTGCCGAGTCCCCCACCTCGACGAGTGGGTCGAGCGCGGCTGGTAGACGCCCGACCCGGCGAAGGACGTCGGTATCAGACGGCGGTCGAAGGGCGCCGCGGCTCTCGGATGATCTCGATGTCGGGCGGCAACCCGTCGACGGCCACCCCGCCCGGCACCTCCGAGCCCACTTCGACGGTGACCCGCGAGCCGGCCAGGGGAATGCCCTCGACCTTCAGGTAGCCGACCGAGTCGGGCAAGTGGGGGCAGAGCCACATCTTGCCGTAGGGGATCCACGGGTCGAGTCGGAGCAGGGTGCGCAGACAGAGCATCGGTGAGGCCGCTGCCCAGGCCTGCGGAGAGCAGGACGTCGGGTAGGCGACGGGCACGGTGAGCTCACCCCGGTCGAGGCCGCTGAACAACTCGGGCAGCCGTCCGCCCTGGGCCGTCGCCGCGTCGAGGAGGCCGAAGATCAGTTGTTGGGCCGCACCGTCGAACCCGTAGCGGGCGAGGCCGGCAGCCACGATGGCGGTGTCGTGGGGCCACACCGAACCGCAGTGGTAGCTGATCGGGTTGTAGCCGCCGCTGTCCTTCGAGAGGGTGCGGAGCCCCCAGCCCGAGAACATGGCCGGTGACACCATCAATTCCGCCACTCGACGCGCCTTGTCCTCGTCGATGATGCCGGCCCACAGGCAGTGGCCGATGTTGGAGGTCAGCGAGTCGATGGGCTGCTTTTCGGCGTCGAGACCGACAGCGAACCAGCCCTTGTCCTCCAGCCAGAAGTCGCGGTTGAACGCCGACTTGAGATGCGCCGCCTTGGCCCGGTAAGCGGTCGTAGGTGGCGGTGTCGCCCACTTCGAAGGCGAAGTGCGCTCGAGCAAGGTACGCACCGTAGGTGTACGCCTGCACCTCGCAGAGGGCGATCGGCGCCTCGGCCACCTTGCCGTTGGCATAGCGGATGCCGTCCCAGCTGTCCTTCCATCCCTGATTGGCCAGCCCTCGGTCGGTTGCCCGGTGGTACTCCACATAGCCGTCGCCGTCGGCATCCCCGAATTTCTCGATCCACTCGATGGCCCGGGCCGCGTTGGGCAGGAGCTCGTCGACCAGCTCGCGGTCGACGCCCCACCGTCGCATCTCACCCAGCAGCATCACGAACAGCGGGGTGGCGTCGGCCGTCCCGTAGTAGATGCTCCCGCCGCCCAGCGATAGGCCGGCCGACTCGCCGAAGCGCATCTCGTGGAGGATGCGGCCGGGCTCCTCGTCGTTTCGGGGGTCGACCTCCTTGCCTTGGAAACGGGCCAAGGTCTGGAGCACGCCGCGGGCCAGGTCCGGCGACGACGAGCAGGGCCATCCAGGCAGTGATCAGCGAGTCGCGGCCGAAGACGGTCATGAACCACGGCGCGCCGGCCGCCACGACGACCCGCTCGGGGAAGTCGGGGTCGAAGATGCGCAGCGCCCCGAGGTCCTCGGCACTGCGATCGATGACATCCTTCAGCCCGGGGTGGTCCGTCTCGACCTGTGGGACACGTCGCCGCCACTGCTTGAGCCGCTCAGTGGGCGTCGCCCTCGTCGGCGTGATCACCACGCCGATCCTTCGACTGCAGGACGGCGCCGTCGATGACCGGTCGCGATCTCGAGCGTGGTGCTCCACTCGCCGCGGGAGGGGACGACCACATGGAAGGTGGCGAGGTCGGGACTCAGCTTGGCCGTGTCCGGCACGACGATCTCGACACCGCGGGTCACCCCGCCCCTGCCGGTAGCTGTGGACGATGGCCGGCGGTTGTCCGTTCTCGTCCTCGGTGACCGTGGCCGAGACGTCGCCGGTCGTGCGGCTCCGTGCCGGCCCGGCCCTCCTTGACGGCGAAGAGGTCGGCGAAGTCGGTACCGATGACCACCTCGACCGTGCAGGTGGTGGCCTCGTCGGCGAAGTTCCGCACCGTGATCTCCTCGAGCATGCCCTGGCCGACTGAACGCGACGCGGAACACCATGAGCGTGGAGTCGGCCCGGCCGGGGGCGGGCAGGCAACGGGACACGAAGGTGGCGGTGAACGGGTCGTCGGTCACCGCCGTGAGCGACTCGGTCGGCGACCCGTTGACGAGGACCTGGAGGCGGCTGATCAGACGGGTGTCCCGGAAGAAGAGGCCCTGGGCGCCTCCCGGGACGATGTCACCCGCCGTGCCGCTGATGGCGAAGGTGGACTCGTCGACCAAGGTCACGACGCCCACGCCACCGGAGAGGGGCGTGGTCGCCCCGTCGAAATTCCAGGGATCGACCATTCCGGTGCGAGCGTACCGGTCGACCCCTCGTCCTCCTGAACAATCAGCGGCCCGACCGTCGGAAATCCCCAGTCGGCGAAGGGCAATAACGGCACCAAGATTGTTCCTATTCTCGTAGGAGAAAACTCCGGAATCCGGTTAGAATCCTCCTGTGCCCACCCGCACCACCACCGGCCGCTCGGCGACCGATGCCCCGGTCGATGGCCCCGCTCCTCTGCTCGCCGTCGAGGGCCTGTCGGGTGGAAGTCGAGGGCAAGCCCATCCTCCGCGGCGTCGACCTCGAGGTGGGGGCGGGCCAGGTGCATGCCCTCATGGGTCCGAACGGCTCGGGCAAGTCGACCTTGGCCAACGTCCTGCTCGGCAACGCCGACTACACGGTCACGTCGGGAGCCATCCGGTTCAAGGGAGAGGACATCACCAGCTGGCCGGTCGAGGTGCGGGCCAAGGCCGGCATCTTCCTCGCCTTCCAAGAGCCCGAGTCCATCCCCGGAGTCCCGGTGATCCAGTTCCTTGCGCCAAGCCCTCGAGGCACGGCGTGGGACGGAGGTCTCCGCCCTCGAGATCCGGATCGCCATGATGGAGTGGATGGAGAAGCTGGGCATGGATCCGGCCTTCGGTGAACGCCATCTCAACGAGGGGTTCTCCGGTGGCGAGCGCAAACGCAACGAGATCCTCCAGATGGCCAT
The DNA here is from genome assembly GCA_963774915.1 of uncultured Acidimicrobiaceae bacterium. GTDB lineage: Bacteria > Actinomycetota > Acidimicrobiia > Acidimicrobiales > RAAP-2 > CAVSNH01. The sequence goes on from CAVZGR010000003.1 coordinate 496,078, forward strand.
GCTCGAGCCCGAGGTGGCCGTGCTGGACGAGACCGACTCGGGGCTCGATGTCGACGCCCTGCGCACGGTGGCGAAGGGCGTGGGCACCGTGCGCGCCGAGCGGCCCGATCTCGGCATCCTGGTCATCTCTCACTACCAGCGCATGCTCGACGAGCTCGACGCCGACCGGGTGCACCTCATGGTGGAGGGCACCATCGTGGCCGAAGGTGGCCCGGAGCTCGCCCACAAGCTCGAGTCCGAGGGGTACGACGCATGGCGAAGCTGACCGCGGCCCCACCGGAGACGGGCCTCGACGTGCGCAAGGACTTCCCGATCCTCGGACGCGAGGTGAACGGACACCCGATCGTCTACCTCGACTCGGCCTCGTCATCGCAGCGGCCGCTGTTCGTGCTCGACGCCATGCGCAACTTCGAGGAGACCACCCACGCCAACGTGCACCGGGGGGTGTACGCCATCGCCGAGGAGGCAACCCGTCGCTTCGAGGCGGCGCGGGCGTCGGTGGGTCGGTTCATCGGGGCGCCGGACCCGGCTCGCGAGGTCGATCTTCGCCAAGAACGCCACCGAGGGTCTCAACCTCGTGGCCCATACCTGGGGTCGCACGTTCCTTCATCCCGGCGACGCCATCGTGCTCACCGAAATGGAGCACCACGCCAACATCGTTCCCTGGCACATACTGGCTGCCGAGCGGGATCTCGAGATCCGGTGGATCCCCATCGACGACGACGGCCGACTGGTGCTCACCGACCTCGACCGACTCGTCGACGGGGCAAAGCTGGTGGGCGTCACCTGTATGTCGAATGTCCTCGGCACGATCAATCCCGTGACGCAGATCGCGGCTGCCGCCCATGCCGCCGGAGCCGTCGTGGTGGCCGATGGCGCTCAGTCCGTGCCGCACCTCATCACCGACGTCACCACACTCGGCGTCGACTTCCTCGCCTTCAGCGCTCACAAGATGTTGGGGCCGACTGGCATCGGCGTGCTCTGGGGACGGCGCGAGATCCTCGAGTCGCTTCCTCCCTTCCTCGGGGGAGGCGAGATGATCCTCGATGTGCGCAAGGACGGATTCGTCCCGAACGAGATCCCCTGGCGGTTCGAGGCCGGCACCCAGCCCATCGCCGAGGTCATCGGCCTCGGGGCTGCCGTCGACTACATCGAAGCCGTCGGGCCCGAGGCCATCGGCGCCCACGAGCGGGCCCTCACTCAGTACCTTCTCGACACGTTCGAACACCGATTCGGGGCCGACCTGCGCATCTATGGCCCCCGCGACCTTTGCGATCGTGGTGGGGTCGTGTCGTTCGCCTACCGGGACATCCACGCCCACGACGTCTCCCAGGTCCTCGACAGCTACGGGGTGTGCGTGCGGGCCGGTCACCACTGCGCCAAGCCGCTCATGCGCCGGCTGGGAGTCAACGCCACCGCTCGGGCATCACTCGCCCTCTACAACGATCGCTCCGACGTGGACGCCCTGGCCGACGCGTTGGACGAGGTCGGGGCGTTCTTCGGATGAGCATCCCTCGCTACGCTGGCGTCGTGGAAAACCCACCGACCTCCATCGGCGACCGCCGTCTGGCCCCGGAGGCGTCTCGCTGATGCCAGGGCTCGAGGACCTCTACCGCGAGATCATCCTGGACCATTACCGCTCGCCGAGGAATCGCGGCGAGCTGGCTTCGCCGCCGGCCCGACGAGTCGAGGGCTTCAACCCTCTCTGCGGCGACGAGGTGGTGGTCACCGTCGACGTGCGCGACAACGTCGTCTCCGACATCAAGATCTCCGGCACGGGATGTTCGATCAGCCAGTCCTCGGCTTCGCTCATGTCCGCCGCCGTGAAGGGGAAGCCGGTGGACGAGGTCCGCGAGCTCATCCGCACCTTCAAGGGGATGATGTCCATCCACGAAGCGACCTTGCCGGCCGCCGACGGCGCCTCCTATGGGGCCGACGACGACGGGCACGGTGACCCGATCGACGAGCCGGTGGCCATCGACGTCGACTCGTTGGGCGAGCTCGCTGCACTCCAAGGGGTGGTCAAGTTCCCGGTGCGCATCAAGTGCGCCACCCTGAGTTGGAACACGCTGGCCCAAGGGCTCGACGAGGTCGAGTCCGCAGCTTCGGTCGCCTGAGCACCACGCCGTCGGCCGGAGACTCGGCCACGGAGTCGGCCACTCCGGTCAGCAAGGAGTCGGGTCGAAGCTCGTGTCGATGGTGGTCGTCGTGCTGGTCTCGGCCGACGTCGGCGGCGTCGTCCCCCCCGATTGCGACGGGTAGGTCGTCGTGGTCGTCGACGCCGACACCGGACCGTAGGGACCGGGAGGCGGAGTGAGCGCCGGCTCGGCCGGCTCGCCCAGGAACTGTCGGATCACCGGCTCGGCCAACGACTGGTCGACGTAGAGGACGTCACCCATCGATGCGAACTCCGACGACGTTGCCGAGTAGGTGGGCAAGGTGGCCGTGGCCAGCGTGTCGGACGAGAAGGTGTGGAACTCGTTGGCCAGCTCGACGAGGTCCTTGAAGGTGAAGGTCGAGTCGACGGTGACCGAGTGGACGATCGAGTTGATGACCGAATTGATGGTGAACGGGTTGTAGTCCTTCTCGGACTGGTTGATAAGGGCCTTGAGGAAGGCGTTCTGCCGTTGGATGCGGCCGAGATCGCTGGTCGGGTCGTCATGCCAGTAGCCGTCCTCGAAGTACTGGTAGTGCCGGCTGCGGGCCACGGCCAATGAATAGCCGCCGTTCACGTGCTGGCAACCGGCCTGGGTGATGTCGAGGCCGGTGTAGGTGTCCCTCGCTGGGTACGGGAAGTCGAGGTAGGTACCACCAAGGGCATCCACCGCTCCCCGGAAGCCGGCGAAATCGATCTGGACCACGTGATTGATGGGAATGCCGAAGTTGGTCTCGATGGTCTGGACGAGCTGGTCGGGACCGGAGCCGTAGGTGGCGTTGATCCGGTTGTAGAAGCCGGTCTCCTCGGTGTTGCCGGCGACGGTGACCATGGTGTCGCGGGGGATGGAGAGCACGCTGGCCTGGCCGGTGGCCGGCACGATGTGGACGATCTTGACCACATCGCTTCGCTGCCCGGCGGTGGCCGCCTCCGAACCGAGGTGCTGGGCCTGAGCGGCAGTTTCTCCCACCCGCGAGTCCGACCCGATGAGGAGCACATTGAACGGCTGGCCGCCGGGAGCCACCCGAAGGTGCGGGACGGTCACCTTGCTCACCTGGTTGTAGCGGTACTGAAGGTAGGCATAGCCCGAACCGAGAGCGATGAGGGCGAGGGCGACCACGATGACGCCGGCCAGCAACACCCGGTCGAGCCACGACCGCTTCGGCTTCTCCTTGCCCTTGGCCGCCTTCTTCCGCTGGCGACGGGTGAGGGGCACGGAATCGCCCGCGCTGGCGGCGCCTGTCGCCGCCTCCCCCGGCTCTGTGGACTCCGCCATCTCTGTGGACTCGGTGTCACCACCGTCCGAGGGGGTCGTCATGTCGTCGGGCCGATCCGAACGGCGCGAACTACGGCGAGCCTCCGACCCTCACGCCCGGGCATGGGCGAACGCTACCAACCAGCCATGTCGGATCAGCGGCGATCCCGGCGGGAGGGTCTTCGTCGTCCGGTTCGCAGCGTCAGGCGAACGCGGTGTAACCGCTCCGGTCGACCATCTCGGCCAGCTCACGGTCACCGGTGGCCACCACCCGGCCATCGTGGAGGACGTAGACGACGTCAGGGGTGAGGACATCGAGCAATCGCCGGAAGTGGGTGATGGCCAGGACACCGAGGTCCCACTCACCGGTGGCCTCCTCAATCCGCCGACCGACAGCGGCGAGCCCGTCGACGTCCAGCCCGGAGTCGATCTCGTCGAGCACGGCGAAACGCGGCCGGAGCACGCCGAGTTGCACCGTCTCGTTGCGCTTGCGCTCGCCCCCGGAGAGATCAACGTTGAGCGGACGCTCGAGGATGCGGGCGTCGAAGCCGATACGCCGTGCCTCGGCGACAAGACGGGTGGTGATGTCGCCGTCGGGCGCGCCGATCTCGTCGGCCGGGACCACCGGCCGGCTGGCGTTCAGCGTCTCGGTGAGGGACACCCCGGGCACCTCGATGGGGTGCTGCATGCCGAGAAAGAGGCCGGCCCGGGCCCGCTGCCAGGTCGGGAGGGACAACAGGTCGATGCCGTCGAGGGTCATCGAGCCCCCGGTGACCTCGTAACCCGGGCGGCCCATCAGCACGTGGGCCAAGGTCGACTTGCCCGATCCGTTCGGGCCCATCACCGCGTGCACCTCGCCACTGCGGACGGTGAGGCTCACGCCTTTGAGGATCTCGTGGCCGGGCACTCCGGCGAACAAGTCCTCGATGACAAGTTCGCCCGAGCTCACGGTGTCACCACCGACACGTCGTCGCCTTCGACTTCGACCTCGTAGACGGGCACCGGCTGGGTGGCCGGGAGGGAGGAGGGCTCGCCGGTGCGAAGGTCGAACATGGACCCGTGCTTGGCGCACTCGATCTCACACTCGTTTGCCCAGACCTCGCCTTCGGCCAGCGAGTAGTCCTCGTGGCTGCAGCGGTCCCCCACGGCATAGAAGTCGTCCCCGATGCGCACCAAGGCCACCCGCAGGCCGGCCACGTCAAACCGGCGGGCTTCGCCGGAAGCGAGGTCGTCCCGACCGCAGAGCCGGATGCGCTCCCCGCTCACCACCGCGTCAGCCTCAGTCATGGGCCACACCGGCCCGTTCGGCGAGAGTGCGGGAGACGAAAGGACGGGCACCTTCCACCGGCACTTGGCCGGCGATCTCACGGAAGAAGCCGGCCACGATGAGCTGTTCAGCACGCTCTGGCTCCACCCCGCGTGACTCGAGGTAGTAACGCTGGTCCTCGTCCACCGGCCCGACGGTCGAGGCGTGGCTGCACCGGACGTCGTTCTCCTCGATATCGAGGTTCGGGACCGAATCAGCGTGAGCCCCCTCGTCGAGCACCAGGTTGTGGTTGGTCTGGCGGGCGTCGGAGCGCACCGCGCCCCGACGCATTCGTATGAGTCCGCTGTAGACCGAGTGCGCCCGGTCGGCCACCGCCCCCATGAACAGGAGGTCGCTCTGGGTGCGCGGCGCGGCGTGGTCCTGCAGAGTCCGGAAGTCGAGCATCTGGTCGTCCCGTCCCACATAAGCGGCGCGCAGCTCGCTCGTGCCCGCCTCGCCGATCAGCGCCGAGTCGGTGCGCAGGCGCGCGTATCCCCCGCCCAGGGCCAGGGCGAAGCTGCGGAGCACCGCTCCGCTTCCGATGGTGCTGACCTGATGGCCCAAGTGCCAGGTGTCGACGGCGAGCGACTGGACACCGAGGTAGGAGAGCACCGCGTCGTCGGCCACCTCGAGCTCGGTGACGGGCACGACCAACCGGTCGCGGGGGTCCTCGCCGAGGAGCGGCCCCGGACGATCGGCGGCTCCGTCGAGGAGCCCCGTTCCGGAGTCGACCACGACCTCCACCACCCCGGCCTGAGCCCCGGCGCCGGCCCGCACCACCGTGCGGGGAAACACGGCATCGCCGGCCGCGCCGTCCACCACGTGCACGATCACGACCGGGTAGCGAACGACGGCTCCCGGTCGCACGTCGACGACCAACGGGTCGGCAAAGGCATCGTTGAGCATCTGGAAGTCGTGGGCCGCCGGTCCGAGCACGCGACCGACCAGCTCCTCGCCACAAGCGAGGTCGGCGGCGCGACCCAGCTGGAGCTCGGCGCTGTCGTCGCCGGCCGTGGCCACCAGGGCCCCGTCCATCGTGAGGAGAAGCCCGGCCCGCGGCCCGAGGGCGTCGAGGAGCAGCTTCACCCGCTCCGAGGTGGACGGCTCCGAGACGTCCCGATCACCCGGGGGCGGGGGACGGACGGGCCGATAACGGTCGAGGTCGAGCTCGTCGATGCGGCTGTAGCGCCACACCTCGTCCTTCTCGGTGGGCAGTGGCGCCGACGAGAACACCTCGGCTGCGGCAGCTCGACGACGGGAGAGCCAGTCCGGACCGGCGAGCTCGGCGGCAGCGGCAGGAGTGAAGGTGGACAGTCGGTGGCCTTTCGCGACAGGAGGCCCGCGTCCGAGCCTCCGCGGCCAATCTTATCCGGCGACCTGCGACGATCGGTCGGGCGACCATGCGGGCCAATCGGCGTTCGGGGTTGCATTTGGACGGGCCGCCTACGCTCTTCGCATGGCGCGCCCCCACTCGTTCACCTCCGAGGTCCTCACCCTCGAAGCCGAGGGAGGCATCGCCACCCTCTGGCTCGATCGCCCCGAGAAGGGCAACGCCCTCGGCCCCGCCTTCTGGGCCGACCTGCCACGGGCCATGGAGACCGTCGGCGCCGACCCCGACCTCCGTGTGGTCATCATCGCCGCCAAAGGCCCCCACTTCACCGTCGGTCTCGACCTCGTGGCCATGGCCGGCGTGCTCGCCGCCGGCGGCTCTGACTCCGGCTCGGCCGACGACACCTCGGGGCGCCCGTCCATGGCCGCCCGAGCCCGCACGGCGCGCACCGAGATCCTCCGCATGCAGCAGTCGGTCACCTCGGTGGCCGAGTGCCCGCTCCCGGTCATCGCTGCCATCAGCGGCTACTGCATCGGCGGCGGGGTGGACCTGGCCGCGGCCTGCGACATCCGTCTGGCCAGCCGCGACGCCATCCTGTCGGTGCGGGAAGCGAAGCTGGCCATCGTGGCCGACTTGGGCAGTCTCCAGCGTCTCCCCGCCATCATCGGCCGTGGACACCTGGCCGAGCTCGCCTTCACCGGAATGGACATCACCGCCGAGCGGGCCGCCGCCATCGGGCTGGTCAACCGGGTGAGTGGCGACCCAGAGGCCGTGCTGGCCGACGCCCGAGACCTGGCCGCCGACATCGCGGACAACTCACCTCTCGCCGTGCAAGGCACAAAGGCGGTGCTGGCCGCGGGCGAGACCCGGTCGGTGAGCGAAGGCCTCGACTACGTGGCGACCTGGAACGCAGGGGCATTGGCCTCCGACGACCTTCGAGAGGCCATGGTCGCCTTTGTCGAAAAACGCCCACCCGTCTTCACCGGGCGCTGACCGAAGGAGGCACCCGTCGCCGGCCACAAGAACGCCGGCCGGCCTTTCCCTCAGCGCCGACGGCGGCGCCACCATCGGCCCTCTTTGCGCTCCCGTTCGGCGTCTTCTTCACGCACCTCGGCGAGCACCCCGGGTCCGATCTCGTTCACGATGTCCTCGGCCTGATCGAGCAATTTGATCGCCTCGTCGTCAGGCACGTCGGGCATCGATTCGATCGGCGGTTCGATGAGCGAGCCGTGCGACCACCCGACATCGGCCAGTCGCGGGGCGTAGGAGGGACAGTCGTCCGGGCATTTCCACGGTGCCTCCGGGGCGAGGTCGAGGATGCAAAAGCGGGCCACCTCGCCCGAGTCGTAGGTCCTGGATTGGAAGTGCTTGCACTCTTCGCGCATCGGCATGGCACGACCTGCCTTTCTACGTCCTCTGGTCGCGTGCTCGTTCGGAGCCTGTCCCAATTCATGGCACCGGCGCACGGACGGTCGCTCGCTCCCCAACCACGAGCACCGCCCTGGGCCGCTGATCCGGGACCGGGCGAACTGCTTACCCGACCGAGCCCTCCATCTGCAGCTCGATGAGCCGGCTCCACTCCACCGCGTATTCCATGGGAAGCGTTCGAGTCACCGGCTCGATGAACCCGTTCACGATCATGCCCATGGCCTGCTGCTCGGAGAGCCCGCGGCTCATCAGGTAGAACAACTGGTCCTCGCCCACCTTGGAGACGGTGGCCTCGTGGGCGATGCGAGCGTCGCGCTCGGCCACCTCCATGTAGGGCTTGGTCTCCGAGGTCGAGTCGTCGTCGAGGAGGAGTGCATCGCAGCGGACGAAGCTCTTGGACTTGGTCGCGCCTTCGTCGACGTGGACCTTGCCCCGGTAGGTGGTGATCCCACCATCTTTGGAGATCGACTTGGAGATGATGGTCGAGGTCGTCTCTGGCGCGACGTGGAACATCTTCGCTCCGGCGTCCTGGTGTTGACCGGCCCCGGCATAGGCCACCGACAGGACCTCGCCCGAGGCCTTGGGACCCATCAGGTAGACGGACGGGTATTTCATGGTGAGACGGGACCCGATGTTGCCGTCGATCCACTCCACGTGGGCCTCGGCCTCGGCCCGGGCCCGCTTGGTCACGAGGTTGTAGACGTTGTTCGACCAGTTCTGAATGGTCGTGTAGGTGATGCGCGACCCGGGCAGAGCCACGAGCTCGACCACGGCCGAGTGCAGGGAGTCCGTCGTGTAGACGGGAGCCGAGCAGCCTTCGATGTAGTGCACCTGCGAGCCCTCGTCGGCGATGATCAGCGTGCGCTCGAACTGGCCCATGTTCTCGGCGTTGATCCGGAAATAGGCCTGGAGCGGTTGGTCCACGTTCACCCCGGGTGGGACATAGATGAACGAGCCCCCCGACCACACGGCCGAGTTGAGGGCGGCGAACTTGTTGTCGCCGGGGGGGATGATGGTGCCGAAGTACTTGCGCACGAGGTCGGGGTACTCGCGCACCGCCGTGTCCATGTCACAGAACAGGACGCCCAGAGCCTCGAGGTCCTCGCGGTTGCGGTGGAAGACGACCTCGGACTCGTACTGGGCGGTGACTCCGGCCAAGTACTTGCGCTCGGCCGCGGGGATGCCCAGCTTCTCGTACGTGTTCTTGATGGCATCGGGAAGGTCGTCCCAATCACCGACCTGCTCCGAGGTGGGCTTGATGTAGTAGTAGATGTCGTCGAAGTCGAGGTCGGGCATGTTGACCGCGAACCATTCGGCCATCGGCTTGCGCTCGAAGCGGGTGAGGGCCCGGAGGCGGAAGTCCCGCATCCAGTCGGGCTCCTTCTTCATGGCCGACATCTCGCGGACGATGGACTCGTTGAGCCCCTTCTTGGGCTTGAAGACGTAGTCCTCTGCGTCCGACCAGCCGAGCTTGTACTTGCCGAGGTCGAGATCGGTGGTTGCCATGAGTGCTCCCGAGCCGCCGTTCGACGGCTGATTTCTCCTACCTCGATAGTAACAACCTGGGGGCTCGAGCAATACGAAGGAGCCCGATCGGAGGTACCGCCGGCTGCGGCCAGCCGCCCGGCTGCTGCCCGGTCCGCTCGTCGGACCGTGGATGGGTGCCGATGGGCTGTCCCGCCGGGACCCGATCGAACCGGTCCAGTGGGCAGCGGTTTGCCGTCTGGTCCGTGCCATTGTGGACCGATGCCGAGTCCCCGCCTTTCCCGCCCTTGGCCGCAGGACCCACCAGTGGCCGAACGCCGTCCGGTCGAGCTCACTGCCCACGGCGATGTGCGGATCGACGACTGGTACTGGTTACGGGACCGCGACGACCCTGCGGTCATCGCCCATCTCGAAGCCGAGAACGCGTACACGCAAGGCGCCATGGCTCCGACCGAGAAGCGCCAGCAAGCCCTCTACGAGGAGATGGTGGCCCGCATCGAGGAGACCGACGTGTCGGTGCCGGCGCGTAAGGGCCCGTGGGCCTACTACGTGCGCACGCTCGAAGGGAGCAGCTACGCCATCCACTGCCGGCGGCCGGCCACGGCCCCCGAAGGGGCAGAGGACGCCGACGACGAAGAGCAGGTCATCCTCGACGAGAACCGGTTGGCCGAGGGTCACGACTACCTGGCGGTAGGCAACCTCGCGGTCAGCCCCGACCACCGCTGGCTCGCCTACTCCACCGACACCGACGGCTCTGAGCGCTACACCATGCGCTTTCGAGACCTGGTGGACGGTGGCGAGTCACCCGAGGAGATCGCCGACACCACCTATGGGGTGGCCTGGGCCAACGACAACCGCACCCTTTTCTATGTGCGGGTCGACCAGGCCATGCGGCCCTACCAGCTCTGGCGCCACCGGGTAGGCGACGACCCCGCCGGCGACGACCTCGTCTACGAGGAGCCCGACGAGCATTTCTACCTCGGCGTCTCACGGACCAAGGACGACCGGTTCGTGATCATGAACCTCGAGTCCAAGATGACCACCGAGGTCCATGTCCTCTCGGCCGACGATCCCGATGGCGAGCTCCGGGTCATCGAGCCCCGTCGCCACGGTGTCGAATACAGCGTCGACCATGACGCCGGCGACACCGTGGCCGATGGCGGTGCCCGTTTCCTCATCGTGACCAACGACGAGGCCGAGGACTTCCGCCTGGTGGAGGCGCCCGAGGACGATCCGGGCCGCGATCGTTGGCAAGAGGTCATCCCGGCCCGGCCCGGCGTGCGCCTTGACGCGGTCGACCCCTTCGTCGGTCATCTGGCCGTCTTCGAGCGGGCCGAGGGCGAAACCCGGGTGCGCGTCATCGACGTCGAGCGGGGCACGTCGGTGACCGTCGAGCAGCCGGAATCCCCGTCGACGGTGTGGGGCGGAGCGAACCCCGAGTACGACGCTTCCATGCTTCGCTACGAGTACACCTCGCTCGTGAGCCCCCGATCCACGATCGATTACGACTTCGCCACGGGGACGACCACCCTGCGCAAGCGCCAACCCGTGCTCGGCGACTTCGACCCGGCCAACTACCGGACCGAGCGGCTCTGGGCCACGGCCGACGACGGCACCGAGGTACCGCTGTCGGTGGTCTACCGCCCCGACCTCGTCGCCCCGCGGCAACCCGGAGGGGAGGGCGCCCCTTGCCTCCTCTACGGCTACGGCTCCTACGAGGTCTCCATCGACCCGGTGTTCTCGTCCCTCCGGCTCAGCTTGTTGGACCGCGGCTTCGTCTTTGCCATCGCCCACGTCCGAGGCGGAGGTGAGCTGGGCCGGCGCTGGTACGAAGACGGCCGCCTGGCGCACAAGCCCCACACCTTCGGTGACTTCATTGCCTGCGCCCACGCCCTCGTGGACGGTGGGTGGACGTCGCCGGATCGGCTGGTGGGCCGCGGCGGCAGTGCCGGCGGACTGCTCATCGGCGCGGTGGCCAACCTCGCCCCCGAGCTGTTCCGGGCCATGGTGGCCGAGGTGCCCTTCGTCGACTGCCTGACCACCATTCTCGACGACACGCTCCCCCTCACCGTCCTCGAGTGGGAGGAATGGGGCAACCCGGTGACCGACCCCGACATCTACGCGGTCATGAAGTCGTACTCGCCCTATGACAACGTGCGCAGGGTCGCCGACGACGGACGCCCCCTCCGCTACCCGGACCTCCTCGTGACGGCCGGTCTGTCGGACCCGCGGGTCGGGTTCTGGGAGCCGGCCAAGTGGGTGGCCAAGCTGCGGGCGGCCAACCCTGAGAACCGGGTCCTGCTCAAGTGCGAGCTCGGTGCCGGCCACAGCGGGCCGTCGGGGCGCTATGACGCCTGGAGAGATGAGGCCCTCGTCTTCGCTTTCATCTTGGACGCGCTCGGGATCGAGGACGCTCCTGGCTGAGGGCGCGTCGGTGCCGGTCAGGTGGCGCTCGGCTGGAAGGTAGCCGTGAACGGGGTCACCGAGGCCGTGGGGATGAGCACGGGCAGGTTGTCGACCGTCATCGACGCGCCGGCCGCGCCGAGCTCGACGACGGTCACGCCGGTGGCCTTGATCACCTGGGACCCGCCGGGTTGGAGGAGGCCCTGCCACACGACGGTCCCGGCCGGCTCGGAGGTGGCCTGGACCCAACACGTTTGCGAAGCGTGGACGGTGACCGAGAAGGGCGCCGAGCCGACGGAGTAGGTGGCCGTCTGGGCCGTCGAGGACAGCGCGGCCAGCTGCGTCGGTTTCGCGGGTGGCGGAGTGTGATGGACCTTGCCCCGCCGCGACGATGCGCTTCGGTGTCCGCTCCCGCCGGCCGCCGTGGTCGCCGGAGGGGCCGGCCGGGAGGTGGCGGTCGATGAGGCCGGTGGCCGGTGTCCCGAGTGACGAGAGCCGATGTAGGCGAGGGCGCCCACCAACAGGATCAGCACGACGACGATGAGCACGGCGTTCACGGGCCGTGATCGGCGGTTCATCGACTGGAGGGCGCTGTTCCGCATCCGCCGGTCCCGGCGGATCGGCGCTCCCGACCCGGACAGGGGGGTGGTCGGGTCGAGAGGCGAGGCGTCGTCGAACATCAGCCGGGGTGGGCGCAGGGCCGGGGGTCGCAGGCCACCGGAGCCGCCGGCCCCATCCCCGTCCCCGCCACTGGCGTTGCCGGTGCTCGGCCCTGGTGCACCGAACCCGGCGCCAGCTGCCTCGTTCGGGTCGTCGATGTCGAAGGGCCGTCTCGGGGCCAAAGCGGTGGCGACCGATCGTGTCGGCAGGCGCTCCATCGTGCCCACGGCGGCGTGGTAACTGCGGACCGAGTCGATCTCGTCGCCCCCGGACCGACGGGCCAAGACGGCCACTCCCGCCAAGAGGGCCAGGATGACCAACGCCACGAGCACCACCAGCATCGCCGACCATTCAAGCCCCATCGTGACGACCCCAGAACGCGGCGCCGTATCCGGCCCCGCCGTGCCCGACGGTCAGGCCCGAGCGGCCCCGCTCAGATGGCGGTGACCGAGGTCAGGCCCCCGTCCACGGTCAGATGGGCGCCGGTGATGAAGGAGGCCTCCTCCGAGAGGAGGAACCGGATGGGTCGGGCGATCTCCTCGGGCTGGGCCAGGCGCTGGAGCGGGGTCGAGGCCTCGAGTTGGTCCCGCAAACCGGGAAGGGCCAGGGCCGGGGCCAGCATCGGGGTGTCGACCGCTCCCGGGCAGAGAGCGTTGACTCGGATGCCCGACGGCGCCAAAGTGCTGGGCGATGGAGCGCATGACGCCGAGGACACCACCCTTCGAGGCGCAGTAGGCGGTGAGGATGGCGTTGCCGAACAGACCTTCGATGGAGGAGATGAGCACGATGGCCGATCCCGGCCCGGCCCGCTGGAACGGCTCGACGAGGGACTTCGTGATCATGACGGCTGACTTGAGGTTCACGGCGAGCGTCGAGTCCCAGATCTCGTCGTCGATGAGGTCGACGCTCATGGGCCCGGCGACGCCGGCGGCATGGACGAATCCGCCGAGCGAGCCGAGTGTCGCTTCGGCCAGCGTCCACCGCGTCGGGCAGCGATCGGGTGTCCCGGACGTCGACCTCGGCCGATGCCGCGGTCGTCGCCGAGCTGGTCGCGGCAGAGCCGGACGGTTTCGGCAGCCCCCTCGGCGTCCACGTCCCAGACCATGACCGGTCGGCCGACCTCTGCGAGGGCCAGCGCCGAAGCCCGCCCGATACCCGACGCACCCCCGGTCACGAGCACGCCCGTGGCCGGTCGCCCGAGCACTGTCGTCTCCGTCATGTCCGAAGTCCGAGGCGAGGCAGCACGCGCGGCGGGGATGTCGGCCCGGAGCGGGTTGGCGCGGTCCCGGTCGGAGATGATCGGGTCGGACAGTCCCCAGTCGGCCTCGATGGCCGGGTCGTCCCAGGCCACACCCAGCTCGTCGGCCGGGTTGTAGTAGCCGTCGACCAGGTACCAGAGGGTGACGTCGGTGAGCGAGGCGAATCCGTGGGCCACCCCGGGCGGAATGAAGAGGCCCTTGTCGACGTCGCCCTCGAGGTCGAGGCAGAGAGTGGCCCCGTCGGTGTCTGACCCCTCACGCAGGTCATGGAGCACGACCCGGGCCGTCCCCGACAGCACATACCAGTAGTCGGCCTGGTGCAGGTGGTAGTGGAGCCCGACGATGGCTCCCCGCTGCTTCTCGGACCGGTTGGCCTGCACCATCTCGCGTCCGAGGGGGAACCAACTGCGTCGATAGGTCTCGAGGAAGCGGCCCCGGGGGTCACCGTGGGCGTCGGGCTCGACGACGATCACGTCGCGGATGACCTCGGACGGGCGGACGTGCGGCATCAGGCTCTCCCTTCGGACGACGGGCGGTCGGAGGTGGCGACGTCCGTCAACGTTGCGAAGCCGCTCCGATAGAAGACGAGGGGGGTGGCGTCCGACACCCCGAGGTCGAGCACCCGTCCGAGGATCAGCTCGTGGTCCCCTGCGTCGTGGACCAGCTCTACCCGACAATCGACCCAGGCCAGGCATCCGGCGATCAGCGGCGCCCCGGTAACCGGCGCTGGCGCCCACTCGACGCCGGCGAACTTGTCGCCTCCCGAAACGGCGAAGCTCCGCGAGAGCTCCTCTTGGTCGTCGGCCAGCATGTTCACGCAGAAGCTGCCGGCCCGGGCGATGCGCGGCCACGTGGTCGAGGTCCGGGCCGGGGCCACGGCCACATACGGAGGGTCGATGGAAAGGGACATGAACGACTGGCAGGTGAAGCCCACCGGTCGTTCGTCCTCGATCCCGGTGACGACGGTCACGCCGGTCGCGAAGCGGCTCAGTGCGTCCCTGAACCGCCGCTCATCGAAGGTCACCGTCAGGCGGAGCCGAGGTCGACGCTTGCCCCCTCGGCCGCCGCAGTGACCTCGAGCACCTGCCGGTCGCCGGCGATGCGGCGGGCGTGGGTCAGCATGCGCTCGACGTCGCGATCGGTGTGCGACGGGTCGTAGTGGAAGAGCAAGAGCCGCTTGGCGCCGGCCTCGCGGGCCACATGCACCGCGTAGGCCTCGGTCGAGTGCCCCCAGTCGGAGTGAAGGACGAATTCGTCATCGGTGTACTGCGCGTCGTGGACGACGACGTCCGCGTCGCGGCACAGCTCGAGGGCGCCGGAGTCGATGCTCCGGCGGTCGACGGGCGCCTGATGGTCCGAGAGGTAGGCCAGTGACCGGCCGTCGGCCTCCACCCGGAAGCCGAGAGTGTGACCGATGTGCGGCACGGCCCGCACCTTGATGCTGATCCGTCCGAGGGTGAACTCGCTCTTGTCGTCGAGGTCGTGGAAGAAGATGGAGCCGCGGAACTCGGACATGTAGATGGGGAAGAAGGGCGGCTTGACCAAGCCGGACAGGACTTCTTGGAGGGAGCTGCCCTCCTGTGAGGGGCCATAGACATCGAGGATGGCGCCGGGATCACGCATGGGGGCGAAGAACGGGATGCCGAGCACGTGGTCGTAGTGGAGGTGGGTGAGAAGGGCGTTGGCCCGGAGCGGGACGCCGGCCGCCCGCAACGGCACCACGAGGTGTTCGCCAAGGGCTCGGAGCCCCGTGCCGAGGTCGATGATGAGAGGCGGCTCGTCCTCCACCTGGACGAGCACACACGAAGTGTTGCCCCCGTAGCGTCGGTATTGGTCCGAGGAGCACGGGCAAGAGCCCCGGACACCGAAGAAGGTGATGCGCACCGACCCGGCAGGCTACTTGCCGCCGGCCGGAGCAGGGCTCGGCGGCGGAAGCAGGACTCAGCGGCGGCTCCGGGGCCATCCGGCCAGCGCCAGATTCAGACGGGCTCGGCCACGGCGGGACAATCATCGCCCATGAGCTCGTCGTCGTCTTCTTCGGACCCGGCAGCTTCTGGCTGCGTCTGGCGGACACCGACGCTCCGGAGCGAAGGAAGGGTGCCGAGGCCGACGCCGCCGGCCACGACCAAGATTGCCGCGCTCACCACGAGGGCCAGTGTGTAGCCGTCGGTGACCGCGGCCGCCCGGCTGACATGGGAGCCTCCCGCCAACAGGGCTGCCGAGTGGTTGGCGGCCAACGTGGCCAGGGTGGCGAGCCCGATCGAGGCACCGACGGTTCGCGACGTGTTGAGCAGTCCCGATGCCAGCCCGGCATCGGCAGGCGCCACACCCGACGTCCCGGCGACGGTCACCGGGGTGACGACCAGGCCCATGCCCAGCCCGATCATGACGAACGGCCCCAGCAGGTCGGGAACGAAGCTGCTCGCCGGAGTGATGCGTGACAGCCAAGCAAGGCCTCCCGCCCCCACCAGCGTTCCGGCCAGGATGAGCGGCCGCGGACCGAGGCGGGTGACGAGTCGAGCGGTGACCTGGGCACCGGCGGCGATCAGGAGGGTCTGGGGGAGGAAGGCGAGGCCCGCCTGCAACGGACTGAAGCCCAGGACGCGCTGCATGTAGAGGGTCTCGAAGTACCACGACCCGAACATGGCCGAGAACAACAGCAGCATGACCAAGTTGCCGCCGGTCACCGAGCGAGATCGAAAGATGCGCAACGGGACGAGCGGGGCGCGCGACCGTGACTGCACCCAGACAAAGGTCGAAAGCAAGACGATGGCAATGAACAACGGAACCAACGTCTGAGCCGCCCCCCACGAGTAGGTCTGCGTTCGGACAATGGCGAAAACGAGGGCCACGAGCCCACCGGTCACGGTGACGGCCCCGAGGACGTCGAGATGCCGGTGCTCGACGTCGGCCCTCGATTCGGGGATGAAGCGACGGGCGAACACCAGGGTCACCAGGCCGATGGGGATGTTGACGAAGAGGATCCACCGCCAGCTCAGGAAGTCGGTGAGGATGCCACCGAGGAGAGCGCCGGCCGAGGCGCCGGCGGAAGCCACCGCGCTCCACACACCGAGGGCCCGCGCTCGTGACGCCCCTTCGCTGAAGGTGGCGGTGAGGATCGTCAGGGTTGCCGGGGCGAGGATGGCCGCACCGAAACCTTGAAGAGCCCGAGCCGTGATGAGCATGGCCTGGTTCTGTGACAGCCCTCCGATCGCGCTCGCGACGGTGAAGACGATGAGACCGGTGATGAAGATGCGCCGACGGCCGAAGATGTCGGCCACGCGGCCACCGAGCAACAGGAAACCGGCGAAGGTCAGCGTGTAGGCGTTGACCACCCACTGGAGCGCAGCGGTGTCGAAGTGAAGATCACGCTGGATCGACGGGAGGGCGACGTTCACGATCGAGATGTCCAGCACGACCATGAACTGACCCACACAGACGAGGGTCAGGAGAAGCCACTCAGGAACGGTCCGGCCCGGCTCCACCTCGATCGACCGTCGGGTTGGCGACGTGGCGAGAGGGACATTGTTCATGGAGGGCCTCCCTCATCTTCGGTGCCCGGAGGGGAGCGACGTACGTGCGGGAACGACACAGCCAGGTCCGAAAGTCTTTCGACTTCCAACGCAACGTGTCGAGCACTATTCCCATCCACGGCGTCGAGAGAGCGGACGGACGAGTGGGCAGGGCCAGGCCACTCCACCAGGTCGGATGAAGCCGCGACCGGCTACCGTCTCTCACCATGGAGCGGGGGGTGGTGCGAGCCCACGGTGTCGACTTCACCTACTTCGTCGACGGTCCGGCCGACGGACCACTCGCCCTCTGCCTGCACGGGTTCCCGGACACGGCGCACACCTGGCGCCACCTGATCCCCCGGCTGGCCGCTTCCGGGTTCCGGGCCGTGGCCCCCTTCATGCGCGGCTACGCGCCCTCGACCGTGCCGGCCGACGCCGCCTACGACACCGGCACCTTGGCCGTCGATGCCTGCGAGCTGCACCAAGCACTGGGCGGCGACGAACAGGCGGTCCTCATCGGTCACGATTGGGGCGCGTTCGCCGCCTACGGTGCGGCGACATCCGAGCCCGACCGCTGGCGGCGATTGGTGACGTTGGCCGTGCCCCCCTTTGCGGCCATGGCCAACGCTTTCGTCCAGTACGACCAGCTTCGGCGCAGCTGGTACATCTTCTTCTTCCAGACACCTCTCGCCGAGCACGCCGTGTCGATCGACGATCTCGCCTTCATCGACCGCTTGTGGGCTGACTGGTCGCCGGGTTACGACGGCCAGCACGACGCAGCCTTGGTCAAGGACGCGCTGCGCGACCCGGTCAACCTGGCCGCGGCCATCGGCTACTACCGGACGGCGTTTGCCGGTCCGCCGACCGACCCGAGGGCGGCGGCCGCCCAAGCCGCCGGTGTCAATATCGCCCCCCAACCCACCCTCTGCCTGCACGGCCGGGACGACGGGTGTCTCGGCATCGATCTCGTCGGATCCGCGGCCGACTTCCTATCGCCCGGTTCGGAGATGGTGGTGATCGACGGGGCCGGCCACTTCCTCCACGTCGAACGGCCGGACGAAGTGGGCGACCACATCATTCGGTTCGTCACCGAGTGAGCGCCGTGCCCGCCGTCCGGCGCCGGCTCTGATGACGGCAGACGGCCCCGATCGTCGGGTGCCACGGCCTGGAGCGAGGTCCGTCCGTCCGGTCGTCGTGATCGGGTGTTGCCTGCTGATGGTGGCCGCCGCCTGTTCATCATCAAGGTCGCACGGAACGGTTTCGGCAACGACCAAGCCTCCCACTCCGCCGTCGACGGCCACCCAGCCGACCCGGCCAGCTCCGACTCCGACTCCGCCGAGCGCGCCCTCGGACGCGCTCGCCCCGGTGAAATGGCTGTGCCGACCGGGCATGGCCCATGACCCCTGTGAGAGCGACCTCGACTACACGATCATGACCGGGTCAGGCCGGACGAGGACGGTCTCCGCCTCACCCATCGCCCGGCCCAAGATCGACTGCTTCTACGTCTACCCGACGGTGAGCACCCAGCCCACGCCCAACGCCAACCTCGATCTCGACCCTCAGGAGACGGCTGTGGCCGTGGCCCAGGCCGCCCGCTTCTCGCAGGTCTGCAACGTCTACGCACCGCTGTACCGACAGATCACGTTGGCCGTGCTCGCCGGCGCGGCCCACGTCACTGCGGCCGACGAGGCGCTCGCCTACTCGGATGTGCTCAACGCCTGGAAGACGTATCTCGCCGATGACAACGCCGGGCGGGGCTTCGCCGTGATCGGCCACTCGCAAGGCGCCGGCATCCTCATCACGTTGCTGGAGAACGAGGTCGACGACGACCCCGGGGTCCGGGCCCGGCTGGTGTCGGCCATCATCCTCGGCGGAAACGTGACCGTCCCCGTCGACAAGACCGTCGGTGGGTCCTTCCAGCACATTCCGGCCTGCACGGACGTCGACGCGCCGGGATGCGTGATCGCCTACTCCACCTTCGACCAGCCGCCGCCGTCGAACAGCATCTTCGGCCGGACCGGTGCGTCCGGCCTTCACGTCCTCTGCGTGAACCCGGTTGCCTCCCACGATGACGCAGCCGCGGATACCACCGTCTCGGCGAGCGGCGCCGCGCCGTCGGCCACGCGGCCATCGTCATCGTCCCGGCGGCGAGCACGAGCGCCCGCCGGTGGCAAGGCCGCTCCTGCCCTTCTTCCCCACCCCTCTCTCCCTCGACGCCGGCGCGTCCACTTCGCCCGTCCCGAACTCGGGGACGAAGGTCACCACGCCATGGGTCACCTATCCGGGCCTCTATTCCGCCGGCTGCGAGACCGACGGCCGGGCCACGTGGTTACAGGTCGACGCCCACCACCGGCCCGGCGACACCCGGCCGGTGGTGGGCCAGATCCTTGGCCCGACCTGGGGGTTGCACCTCGACGACGTCAACCTGGCCCTCGGAAACCTCGTCGACGACCTCCGCCAACAGGCCAAGGCGTACGTCCGCTCGCACTGATCGGGCTTGGCGGGGCCCCGGTCTTGGCCGCGAGGGGCGCAGGCCGAGCCCCTCTCAGGGCAGAGACAGCACCCCGGCCGCGTCGCGGGCGACCAGTCCGTCGACCACCAGCTGCTCCACGACTCTGTTCGCCCGTTCGGGATGATCGGGCCAACCCATGACGACTGCCACCTCATCGGGATGCACGGACCGATTTCGCAAGCCTCGACCAACCGGCCCCGGCCTTGGCGGTCCGACCCGGCAAAGGCCGCTTGGCGCTTGCTCACGGCGGCCGATCCCGTCGCCGGGTCGGGTTCGACCTTCCCCTGGCGGGCCCACCGGCAGCGACGCAGAACGGGACAGCCGGCACACCGGGGCACGCCGGCCACGCACTGGGTGGCCCCGAGGTCGAGCAGGGCCTGGTTGAACTGCCATCCATGACCGGGCGGGACCATGGCGTCCACCAATCGTTGGGCTTCGCCGACGCGTCGAGCGCGACGACCGGCCGTCGCTCGGGCCACGACCCGTCCTGCATTGGTGTCGAGCACGCCCACGTCGTGCCCGAAAGCGAAGGCCAGCACCGCCCGGGCCGTGTAGGGCCCGACGCCGGGCAAGGACTCGAGGGCGGTCAGCTGTTCGGGGACGTGGCCGTCGTGGTCGGCCACGATGGCCGTCGCGGCCAGGTGCAGCTGCCGGGCCCGCCGGTTGTAACCGAGGCCCCGCCACGCCCGCAAGACCTCAGCCGAGCGGCGCGGCCGCGCAGGCGGCAGGCGTCGGGAACCGCTCGAGGAAGCGTCGGTAGATGGGGACCACCCGTGCCACCTGTGTCTGCTGGGCCATGACCTCGCTCACCAGCACCGGCCACGGGTCCCGGGTGGACCGCCATGGCAGGTCAGGACGCCTCGAGCCGCCCGGCGCATCGCTCCCCCACTGGCTGATGGCCTGGCCGAGCGCATGGACCTGGGCCAGGTCGGGCGGTCGGCGAGCCGGGCGGTCGCGGTTTGTGCTCCCGTACGGTCATCTCACCTGCACCGGCGCCACCGGTGGTTCAGTCCCAGACGTTCTCCTCATAGGGGCGCCGCCGGGGCGGGAGGCTGTCCCGCTTCCAGACCATCACCTTGCGTCGGAAGAAACAGACCTCTTCCCCGCGTTGGTTGAACGCCTTCGTCTCGACCGTGACCACCCCGCGGTCCGGCCGGGACCGGGACTCGACCACTTCGATGACGCGAGTCTCGGCGTAGATGGTGTCGCCATGGAAGGTGGGCGACCGGTGCACGAGGGATTCGACCTCGAGGTTGGCGATGGCCGCGCCGCTCACGTCGGGGACGCTCATCCCGAGGGCCAGCGAGTAGACGAGGTTGCCGACGACCACGTTCCTCTTCTGCACCGTGTCGTTCTCCGCGTACCAGGCGTCGAGGTGCAACGGATGGTGGTTCATGGTGATGAGGCAGAAGAGGTGGTCATCGGCCTCGGTGATGGTTTTCCCCGGCCAATGGCGATAGACGTCGCCCGGCTCGAAGTCCTCGAGGCAGCGGCCGAAGGGACGTTCGTAAGTGGTCACCGCGTACGGTCGCCGCCGTCAGTCGTGCACGAGCTGCGGCCGAGTGGTGAAGCCCAGCACCCAGTCGGCGTCGGACTCGCCGTCGATGGACAGGCGCCACGAGTAGCGAGTGCCCGGCGTAAGAGGCAGCGGCCCGAGGTTGAAGGCCAGAGGCACGTCGATGGGCGAGCCCTCGGGAATACCCGTTGGCCGTCCCACGGTGAACTCGCCGCGGACCTCGACGGCATGCTGCCCTTCGGGCGTGTCGACGAACACCGGTTGGCCGTCGGCGTCCTCGAGGAAGAGCTCCCAGTGGTGGGTCGTGTCTGCCTCGTGCCAGCCGACGTCGATCTTGAGGGCGATGGCCGAGGGCGCCGGGTCCGGGCCGGTCATGCTCCAACCGCCGCCGAGGACGTAGAGCTTCCCGTCGGCCACCTGGGCGGCGTCGCACAGCATCATGGTCACCCGCACGTTGAGGGACTGTACCGGTTGTACCGGTTGATCCCTACGACGATGGCCCGGGGCCGCCCCGACGTCCCCGGCACATGCCCGCGGCTGTCGGTTGGTCGAGCACGTCGACCGACCGCTGCTTTAGCCTCGGGACGCGTGGAGCTGCGTGGCTTACGCGACGACGTCTACCGGCGACCCCTGGCCACTGCCCTCGACCGCCTCGGCATCGGGCCGGGCTGGGTGTGTGCCGACGTCGGGGCGGGCGGCGGAGACGTGTCGGTGGCCTTGGCCGAGATCGTCGGACGCGAGGGACGGGTCTACGCCGTCGACAGCGACCCGTTGGCCCGCGACGAGGTGGCCAAGGCGGCCGCCGCGCATAGCCAGGTGCTGGCCGTCACCCAGGCCGGTGAGGACCTGCGCCTGCCCGAGCCGGTCGACCTCGCCTTCTGTCGTTTCCTCCTTCTGCACGTGTTCGACCCGTCCGCCGTCCTCGCCCGCATGGCCGCCGCCGTCCGCCCCGGAGGTTGGGTCGTGGCCCAGGAGCCCATCACCTCAGCCGGCCGTATCGCCGGACGGCCTTTCTCCATGCCCGACGCCCGCCATCCCGACGTGGGCGCCCTCCTCCCCGCACTGGCTCGCGACGCCGGGCCTGCGCACGGCCGACGTGTGGGCCGAGGCACCGGCTGGAGCGGGGCCAGGTCCGGTGGCCGACTACCTGACCCTGCTCACCGACGTCGACCCGGGCGACGATCCCGTTGTGCTGCCGCCCCTCGTGACCGTGGTCGCACAAGCGCCCGACGAGTGAGGTGCGCGCGGCAAGGCGGCCTTGGCCGTCGGGAGCGCCGGTGGCCGGCCGGTACGCTTGATCGGTGACCCCACCGGCCGGCGGCCGAGCGCCTGACACCCAGCGGCCGCGCCGTCGACGCCCGACCTGAGCCGGGCGGCCGAGGCTCTGTCGACAGCCCGATCGGTAGTGGAGTCGGGCATCGCCGCTCTGGCCACGGCGGCGGTCCCGACGTCGAGGAGGTGCTGGCCTACGACGTCGCCCACGCCGCTGCCGCCGTCCGCACTGCAGAGTCTGCACTCGCCTACGGTGCGCACGGTCCGACCGAGGCCCGGCTGGCCTGTGCCTTCGTCGCCGACGCGGTCGCCGATCTGCCGGCCGGACGGTCGGGCGCAGCCGTTCGTGGGGTGTCGACCCCGGGTGGGCCGCCACCCCTCGAGCCCGTCCTGGCCGACTACCGCGACGCCTGCCTTCCTGGCGCCGCTGGCCGATGATCCCGGCCCCCGCCACCTCGACTCCGACTTCGAGCTCGTCCGCGAGACCTTCCATCGATTCGCCGAGGAGCAGATCCGACCACGGGCCGAGCACATCCACCGGGCCAACACCGACATCCCCGAGGAGATCATCGGTGGCATGGCCGAGATGGGCGGTTTCGGCATGTCGGTCCCCGAGGAGTACGGGGGGTTCGCCACCGGCGGTGAATCCGACTACCTGGGGATGGTGGTGGCCACCGAGGAGCTGGCCTGGGGATCACTCGGCGCCGGAGGGTCGCTCATCACCCGGCCGGAGATCCTCACCCGGGCCCTCGTCTTCGGCGGGACCGAGGAACAGAAGCGTGACTGGCTACCGCGACTGGCCTCGGGCGAGGTCATGGGGGCGGTTGCCGTCACCGAGCCCGACTTCGGGTCCGACGTCGCCGGCGTGGTCACCGCCGCCTCCCGGACCGAGGGCGGGTGGCTGATCAACGGCACCAAGACCTGGTGCACCTTCGCGGCCCGGGCCGACGTCCTCATGCTCCTGGCCCGCACCGATCCCGACCGCAGCAAGGCCCACCGCGGGCTGTCGCTCTTCCTGGTCGAGAAGGCACGCGGCGAGGGGCACGGATTCGTCCTCATCCAAGAGGCGCGGCCCGGCCGGGAGGCGGCCGGATGGAGGGCCGGCCCATCGACACCCTCGGCTACCGCGGCATGCACTCCTACGAGATCGCCTTCGAGGACTGGTTCGTGCCCGAGACGTGCCTGGTGGGAGGGGAGGAGGGCCTCGGACGTGGCTTCTACCTCCAGATGCAGGGCTTCGAGAACGGACGCCTGCAGACGGCGGCCCGGGCCCTCGGCGTCATGCAGGCCGCCTTCGAGGCGGCCCGCGACTACGCCCACAACCGCGTCGTCTTCGGCGCCCCCATCGCCGAGTACCAGCTCACCCAAGCCAAGCTCGCCCGAATGGCGGTGCTCATCCAGGCCACCCGCCAGTTCGCCTACGAGGTGGCGCGGCTCATGTCGAAGGGTGAGGGCACGCTCGAGGCGTCGATGATCAAGGCGTACGTGTGCCGGGCGGCCGAGTGGGTCGCCCGCGAGGCCATGCAGATCCACGGCGGGATGGGCTACGCCGAGGAGTACCCGGTCAGCCGCTACTTCGTGGACGCCCGAGTGCTGTCCATCTTCGAGGGGGCGGACGAGATCCTGGCCCTCAAGGTCATCGCCCGTGCCCTCGTCGCCCGGCACGGCGAACCGACGTCGCCCGGCGCAGCCGGCGAAACCGGTTTCCGACAAGCGGAGGACCGTCGCCCATGGAACCGTCCGCCTACGTCGACGCCGTCCGAACCGAGAGCGAAGCCCTGATCCTCGCGGTCGGGGCCGGCGCCATGGACGTGCCCGTTCCCACCTGCGAGCCCTGGGAGGTGCGTGACCTGGCCATCCACGTCGGCGGGTTCTGCGGGTTCTGGAGCCACGTCCTGTGCGAGGCCACCGGTCGGCCGAAGCCGCCCTTCCCCGACCCGCCGGAGGGAGAGCACACTCGCCGAGTGGCTGGCCGACCGCTGCTGTCGACCTGGTCGGTGGAATTCCAGGCCACCCCACCGGAGACGAGCGTGTGGACCTGGTTCGACGCCGACCATTCGGCCGCCTTCGTGATGCGACGGAGCGCGCACGAGATCGCCATCCACCGGTTACGACGCCCAGGCCGCGCACGGGATCACCATGCCCGTCCCGCCCGAGCTCGCTGCCGACGGCATCGACGAGATCCTCGACGTGCTGGTCACCGCCCGGCCCCGCACGGGGACCGGCACCGGTCGGACCATGGCCCTCCGATCGACCGACCTCGGGCTCGAATGGGTGGTGACCATCGGCGCCGACCGAATCGAGGTGGAGCGGCGCACCCAGGACGCTCCCACCGGTCGAGCGGTGCGACGTCGTGGTCGACCGGCGCGTGCCTCCGACCTCGAGCTCACCCTCTACCACCGCCCCACGCTGGGCATCGGTCGACGTGCACGGGGACTACAGGGTCCTCGACGCATGGCACCGCGAGTTCACGTTCTGACCGGGTCGGGGCCCCTGCGCCGTTGCCCGGCGGGCGTCGCCGTTCGGCCGTTCAGCCGTTCAGCCGTTCAGCCGTTCGAGCGTGCGGAGTCCTGCCCGCTCGCCGCGCATCACGAACTTGGTGGCCATCTTGCGCGACGCCTCGTCGATCATCTCGTCGCCGAACATGACCGCTCCCGATCGATCTTCTTCGGTGGCCTTGCGATAGGCGTCGAGGATGTCCCAGGCCCGATCGAATTGCTCCTGGGTGGGCGAGTAGACCTCGTTGAGCACGGTGACCTGATCGGGGGTGAGCGCCCACTTGCCGTCGTAGCCGAGGATGCGGGTGCGCTGTGAGAACTCGCGTAAGGCGTCGAGGTCGCGCACCTTGAGGAAGGGGCCGTCGATCACCTGCAGTCCGTTGGCCCGGCCGGCCATGAGGATCTTCGAGAACACGTAATTGAAATGGTCGCCCGGGTACTCGGGGATGGAAACGCCTCCGGTCAGGACCGGCATCTCCATGGAAGCGGCGAAGTCGGCGGGTCCGAAGATGATCGTCTCGAGACGGGGAGAGGCCGCGCAGATCTCCTCGACGTTGATCAGCCCCCGGGTGGTCTCGATCTGGGCCTCGATGCCGACGTGGCCGACCGGAAGCCCACACTTCTTCTCGACCTGGGTGAGCAGCAGGTCGAGGGCGACCACCTCGGCGGCGGACTGCACCTTCGGGAGCATGACCTCGTCGAGGCGCTCGCCGGCGTTGGACACCACTTCGATGACGTCGGCGTACGTCCATTCGGTGTCCCAGGCGTTGACCCGCACGCAGAGGACGCGGTCGTCCCAGGACAGGTTCTTGATGGCGTCGGCCACCTTGGCCCGAGCCGCTTCCTTCTCGAGCGGTGCCACCGAATCCTCGAGGTCGAGGAAGCTCATGTCGGCCGGGACGGTCGGCGCCTTGGCCAGGAAGCGCTCATTCGACCCCGGCGAGGACATGCACGAGCGGCGGGGCAGGTTGCGGGAGCGTTCGGACATGGCAGGGATGGTAGGCCTGGACGCGGGTGATCCCAAAAACTGCACGACACCCATCCACGTCGCTGCCGGGGAGCGCAGGCACGGCTGCTCAGGGACCGGTGCAGTCTGCGCTCAGGCGGGTACGCCCGCCCCCGGAATTGCTCGGGGAGCGCCCAGCGCCCTCTGACGACCCGATCTGCTCCTGCAGCTGAGCCGGAGTCAACTGCTCAGTGAGGAGCCGCTCGAAGCGGGCCGGGTCGCCGTCCACATAGGCCCGGCACAGGGGCAGGCCCTCCACGTAACAGGTGAGATAGGCGCGCCATGTCGGATGGGTCAGGAACTCGACCGTCTTCGCCGCCCGGTCGTGCGACTGGAGGCCCCATCTCGCCACCTCGTCGGTTACGACGTCAGGATCGGCACCGTCCTCGTGGAGCCGGAAGGCGGCGTTCTGTCGCACGGCCCCGAGGGCGTCACCGGCCTCGGCCACGGCCGCCACCACCTCGGTGTCGTAACGGATGCCAAGCGGGCGGAGGTGCTCGGCCACCGTCGGCTCGGGCCGACGGCCCATCACCACCTCGAGCCCGAGGTCGGCCAGGCCCTCGGCCAACAGGCACTGCGGAGTGCCGACGAGGAAGATCGACTCCTCCCACCACTGCCGTCGTCGCACGAGCCCGACCTCTTTGCGGGTGTGCTCGGTGTGGTGACCGGGATACGACTCATGGGCGACGAGGTGGGCGAGACCGGTCGACAGCACCGGGAGGTCGACGTTGACGGCTACCCGGCTGTGCAGCTCGCCCAGGTAGTAGTTGAAACCCGGACCACGGCTCGTTTCGGACGAGGTCGAAGTCCACGTGCTCGCCGTCTGGCAGCCCGAACAGCGTGCGGGTGCGGTGGCGGAGGTCCTCGACAAGCGACCCGATGGCCGAGGGCAGCAGGTCGGTGGGCACGGCGTGCGCCTCCCGCCAGGCCACCAGCCGTTCGGCCAGAGGCCCGTCGCCGGGGACCACCCGCTCGAGGCGGGCATGCGCCTCGGCGAAGACCTGCTCGTCGACCCGGGAGGGACGGATCCCGTAGCAGGACTCGACCTCCTCGGCGTAGCCGATGTCGTCGCCGGCCAGCTTGCGGGCCGTGGTGAGGAGGCCGAGGGTCTGGGCGGCCAGCCAGTGCCGGCGGGCCGGATCCGCCCCGCCCTCGTCGGCGTCTCCGCCGGGCTGGCCCAGGGGTGCGCCGGCTCGATCTCCGCCAGCAGCTCCTCGGCCTCGGCCACCAGCCGACCCGGGTGCGACAGCGGCGCCTCGGCGGCCACCGTCATCGGACAGCCGCGTTCGGGCCGTAGAAGCGTCGACCAATCCGTCGACGTGGCGGCCGAGACGAAGGCCGAGGATCAGGTAGCGCTCGACCAGCCCCGGACCGCGCCATGCGGGTCAGTTCAACTCGTCGCGGAAGAAGGAGACCGCCCGGTCCCACAGCTGTTCGGCGGACTCTCCGTGGTACGCCTCGGGACGGTCCTCGTTGAAGAAGGCGTGGCCCGCATCGGGGTAGTGGTGGAACTCGACGCGCTTGCCCAGTTCCGTCAGCTGCGACTCGAGCTGACGGGCGGCGTCGGGGGTGAAGTAGTCGTCTCGGCGGCCGCGTGTCCCTGCACGGCGGCACCCATCTTCGAGAAGTCGGGTTGCGCATCGGGCCACGGGATCAACCCGTACGCGGGGACGACCGCCTTGACCGCGTCGGGCCGTTGGGTGGCGAGCACGAGAGCGAGCCCGCCGCCCATGCAGAACCCGATGACGCCCACCGCGTCGTGGCCGGTGCGTCGGCGGAGCTCGTCGACCGCGCCACTCAGGTCCTTGGCCGCGCCTTCCATGCGGAGGGCCATCATCTGCTTGCCGGCTTCGTCCGGCTCGGTGAGCGGCACGGTTGTGCCGTGATAGAGGTCGGGGGCAAGAGCCGCAGAAGCCGGCCTCGGCGAAGCGGTCACAGGTCCGCTTGATCTGCTCGACCAGTCCCCACCATTCCTGGATGACGATGATGCCGGGGCCCGACTGGGGACCGCGCGTCGGCACCGCCAGGTAACCGGAGGCGCGTCCGCCGTTGCTCGCGAACTCGATGATCTCACCCATGCGCACGGACCCTACCCCCGGCTCTTTTGGTCTCACGCAGGCGACGTTGCTTTCGTCTCACGCGCACAAGTTGCTGCTGCGTGTCACGCAGTGTCGAAAAGTTGCTGACGCGCTCGGGCGCCGCACGCGCTCTATCGGCAAGGCCCACGGATGGCCGGCAACGACTGGTGTACCACGGCATCGTGCCTGGCGCGCATAGTGTCGCGCCGCAGTTCTTGTGGTGACGGGACCCGGTGGACTAGAAAGGGATCCCGATATGCCTCACGCCGAGCGTTCCTCGACGTCTGTGCCACGGCATCGCCACTCCCCCCGCCATCCCGCCGATCGGCGCATCGTTGCACTTCTGATCCTCCTCGCCCGCCGCCGTGGTCGCCTCTGCGGTGGTCGGCGCGGCACGCGTCCCGCGTCAGCCGACCAGATTTCGAGCGACAAGGCGGAGGCCGCAGGCGATCACCGCCAAGCTCCAGGCCACCCAGGCCCAGATCCAGACCCTCACCGGACAGGTCAACGCTGCCGACTACCAGCTCTCTCAGTTGCAAGCCCAGATCGGCACCGACCAAGCCGCCATGGCCAAGGACGAGTCAGCAGTAGGCAAGGACAAGAACGAGCTCCGGACCGAGGCCGATCACCGACTACACCGACAGCGGCAGCGGCAGTCAGGTCGCCGATCTCTTCTCGTCGAACCTCAACACCAACGGCATCCGCTCCGAGTACACGTCCATCGCCACCGGCAACGTGACCACCACCATCGACCGAGCTGCACACCGCCCAGAGCCAGCTGCAGGCCAACCCAGGCCGCCCTGCAGAAGCAGAGCGCGCAAGCCACCGCGCACTCGCAACAGACCTGGTGAACGAGCAGCAGCAGGCCACGCAACTCGCCAGCCAAGACCAGCAGACGTTGTACGGCGTCAACGCCAACATCCAGAACCTCATCCAACAACAACAGGCGGCAGGCGGCGGCCGCGGCCGCGGCCGCGGCTGCAGGCCAAGATCGCAGCCGCGCAGGCCGCGGCCCAGGCCGCGAGCGGCTCAGGCGGCTAGCTCAAGCCCAGCGCACAAGCACCTTCGCCGCCTCGAGTACGATGCCGGCGGAGCCACCTCATCGGCAGCACTTCCACCGCTCGCCCCCGGGGCGGCCGGAGCCGTCCAGGCCGCCGAGCGCGAGGTCGGCGTTCCCTACGTCTGGGGTGGCGCTTCGCCGAGCACCGGATTCGACTGCTCGGGCCTGGTCATGTGGGCCTATGCCCAGGTTGGCATCAGCCTCCCGCACTACTCGGGCGCCCAGTTCGAAGACACCACGCACATCCCGCTGGCCGACATCGAGCCCGGTGACCTCCTCTTCTACGGTCCGGGTGGCAGCGACCACGTGGCCATGTACGTCGGTGGCGGCTCGATGATCGAGGCCCCTTACACCGGGGCCAGCGTCTGGATCACGGCCATTCGCACGGGCGGCGACTTCGCCGGCGTCGGGCCGGGTCGTCGGCTGACCGCCGGTCCCGGCTCCCTCACACCACCTCCCTGGCGCCCACCCCGCCTCGGCGTGTTCCGTGGCTCGAGCGCAGCCGCCGGCTGTTGCCGGAGCTCGACGTCTCAGCTCTGATCGTGCGCGGCCAGTTCGGATGGCGGTAGACGCCCCGCCGCATCGCCGCCGGGTCCGGGCGGCCGCTGAAAGCGGAAGGCCACGGCCGGACGCCCGGCCTGGACGACCATGCAATCGCCCGTCTCCGTTCCGGTCAGCCGGTCGACGACGGCGGTTGCCACCGCCGAAGCCTCGATGAGCGGGAACCCGCTCGTCTCGAGGAAGGCCCGAGCGTCGTCGATGAGCGGCGTGTCCACCAAGCCAGGACACACCGCGTTGACGGTGATGCCGGTGGCCGCGAGTTGCGGACCGAGGGAGCGCACCAGGCCGACCACCGCGTGCTTCGTCATGCAGTAGACGGGGTCAGGCGAGAAACCGATGAGACCGGCCAGTGATGCAGTAGCCACGATGGCACCACCCCCGCGCTCGGCCATGGACGGCACGACTGCCCGCATCCCGAAGAAGACGCCGTCGACGTTGACGCCGACCTCGCGCCGATAGATCTCGTCGGTGACTTGGGTGATGTCCCCCTCACCGGTCGTCACACCGGCGTTGAGGTGGGCGAGGTCGATGCCCCCGAGACGGCCGGTCACTGCCTCGACGATGCTCGGCCACTCCTCGGGCCGGCTGACGTCGGCTTCGACGGCCAGCCCTCCGAGCTCCGTCGACACCCGTTCTGCAGCGCTGCCATTGCGGTCCACCACGACAACAGTCGCCCCTCGTTCGGACAGCATCCGGGCCGTGGCCAGGCCGATACCCGACGCACCGCCGGTCACGAGCGCCACCTTGCCGTCGATCGCTGCCATGGAGCCTCCTCACCCGGGCGAGACCGGGCCCGACGTCGGTCACGACCGCCGCCCTGTGCGACCAGGGGCGGGTGCACCTCACCATATCGGGGACCTGAGGCATACTGAAGGGGCCTCGGTCGCCCTTCCTGCTGACCGGCCGTCGGACGCACCTGCCATGAGACCCATCCCCGTCGTGTTCCACATCTGGTTCATCGAGATCCATACCTATGGGATCGGTCTCGCCCTCACCTTCTGGTTCGGGCTCCGCTACACCGAACGCCGCCTCCGCAACTCCGGCTACCCCTGGCAATGGGTCACCGGCATGTTCCTATGGGTGATCGTCGCCGCCATCGTCGGCGCCCGCGCCCTTCACGTCCTCTCCAACCTTTCCTATTACTCCGGCCATCCCGGACAGATCATCGCCATCTGGCAGGGAGGGCTCTCGTCCTTCGGTGGCCTCATCTTCGCCGTGCCCGTGGCCATCGTGAGCCAACGGCGCCGGTGCCCGGTTTTGCCCACCCTCCGCTTCGCCGACCTCATGGCTCCCGTGCTCATGGCCTGCTGGGGCATCGGCCGCCTGCTCGGTCCCCAGCTGATGATTGCCGGTGGTGGTCATCCGACCCAACAGTGGTTCGGGATGTACTACGCGGGCCAAGTCGGAAAGCGGCTGCCTGTCCCCATCTTCCAGTCCATGGAGGACTTCACCATCTTCGCGCGTGCTCCTGCTGGTGGAGCGTTGGCTCCGCAGCCAGAACCCGACGACCCTGGCGACTTCCCATGCCCCCGCTTCGCCGGCGTCCTTGGCCGGAGCACCGTCGGTCGTGACCGCAACCGTCGAATCGGTGGCCAACGAGATGGGCGCTGCGGGCGACCTGTCTGGGTCCGACCTGTCGGTGGCCGACCCTGACGAGGGCGGCCCCGAGTCGAGTCCCCGGACGTCGAGTCCCCGGACGTCGGGAGTCCATCGGAAACCGACCGCCGAACAGCAGCCTCTCTTCCGCCAGCCGGCATTGTCCTCGGCGTCGGGATGGTCCTCTGGGGAATCGAGCGCTACTTCGACGAGCACCTCTGGCTCGGGGAGGACGGGCATCTCGGGTCGCTTCTCGTCCAGTGGGCGGGCGGCATCCTCGCGGTGGCCGGCATCGTCCTCCTCGTTACCCGGTTCGGACCCCTGCAGAAGTGGCGCCACGGGGGGGACGGGGAGGCCGGCGACGACATGGAGGCTGGGAGAGGCGACATGCCCGACAGCGGGCACGAGAACGAGGCGGCGGACGAGGGCGGGAGCCGGGAAAGCGACCGGACGGACGGCCCCGACGGACCCGACGGACCCGACGCCCGACAGCCCCGACGTGGCCACAGCTCCGGCGGGCTCTCGCCGAGCCCTCGCCGACATCGACCCCAGTTGACTGTGGCGGGCGAACCCCCGCCCTGACGGATAGGAGCTCGCCCGAGGGCTAGCTCCGGTCAGGATCGGACGGCGTCGGGCATCCGCCCAGGCGACGGTGGGACGAGGCTTGGCCCAGTGGCGGGCAACCCTCGGGCGTCGAGCTGGAGTGGGAGTTCAAGCTGGAGTCGGCGCCGGCGAAAGCGAACCAGCGAAACGCCGGCCACGCCGACGCTCAGCCCGGCGAGCAGAAGAAGCGACACGGGGGTGGCGAGCGCGGCCGCGGCAACCAGCACGACGACCAGCTCGGCTCCCCGCACTGCCCGATCGGCCAGCGGCAGAGCTGCCTCAAAACGCCGGTGGAAAACGATGAGGTCGCTCACCGATCGGACACGGCGGGTGAGGAGAACAGCCATACCACGAAGGAGGCCGAACCAGATCCCGAGGAGTAGCGCGGCGATCGGCGCGGCGGTCAGCGCTCCGAGCACGACCAACAAGTAGACGCCGGCGGTGGTGATGTAGGTGACGAGGCCGGCGCCAATCTGCCAACCGAAGCCCGCGCCATAGACCCAGGGCCGATAACCGTCGAGCCATCGTTCGTTCACCTGGCGACGATGGACCGGGATCCGCCATCCGAGGATGGCGCCATCGGATCCGGCCGCCACCAACCCGGCCGCACCTGCCGCCCACAGCCGGGCGTCGACCGAGAGGTGCACGTGTGCGACCACCGCCGCACCCATGCCCATGAGCAGGCCCAGCGTCGCCCCGCCGACCGAGGCACCGGCCATGAACCAAGCAGCCGTGCCGCGGAAGGAGTGGCCCCGGGCCCGTTCGGTGAACGGGGTGATGGTGGAGAGCATGGACAGGCCGCAGGGCGACCATGTCGACCGTACGGCGGAGGCGGTGGCGACGACCGCACCGCTCACGACGATCACGATCACCGCAGTCGTGGCGCTCATGGCACTTGTGACCAACCTCTCTCAGAGCCGATGCCAGCGCCGCGGCTCATGCCGGCGATCCGTAGAACGGAACGGAGAAGGAGAAGACCCCGCCGTCGGAGGCAACGAGCCAGTAGCCCGAACCCAGCGGTGACGTCGGAGCGGCCATCCCCACGATCGGCTCATTGAGCGGTTGCCCGCCCATCGAGCCGTAGAACCCGGCGTCGCCGAAGGCGAAGATGCCGCCGTCGGTGGCCACCAGCCAGTAGCCCGCGCCCTTCTGGGTGGCGGCCATGCCGACCACCGGTTGTTGAGGGGTTGGCCGCCCATCGAGCCGTAGAACGCGGCGTCGCCGAAAGCGAAGATGCCGCCGTCGGTGGCCACCAGCCAGTAGCCGGCACCCGTCGCAGTGGCGGCCATACCGACCACTGGTTTGTTGAGGGGTTTGCCGCCCATCGAGCCGTAGAACCCGGCGTCGCCGAAGGCGAAGATGCCGCCGTCGGAGGCAACGAGCCAGTAGCCCGCACCGCTGGGCGTTGTCGCCATCCCCACGATCGGCTCATTGAGCGGTTTGCCGCCCATCGAGCCGTAGAACCCGGCGTCGCCGAAGGCGAAGATGCCGCCGTCGGAGGCCACCAGCCAGTAGCCGTCCCCCTTCGACACAGACGCCATGCCGACCATCGGTTCGTCCAAGGTGAGGGCGGAGACGGTCGCCATCGTCGACGAAGGATCCATAGGCCAGGACCTTGCCAAAGGCAGTGGCCATGGCGTATCCGCCCCCGCTGGGCGTCGGGGCAATCGCCACCACCTCGCACCGGGTCAGAGGCGAGAGGCAGGCCGCGTGGAGGCGGTGACGGCGGCGCCGCCGTCCAGCACGCCTCGTTCTGCTCGGCCGTGGAGTCGTCCTCGGCGTTGGTGGTGGTGCAGGTGGGGTCGACCGTCCACGGCGGCACACAGGCGACCACCCGGCAGACGATCCGGCCCAGGCAGGCGACGTTCTGGTTGCACTGGCCGTAGCGGAACTGGAAGCAACCGGTGACATACGAGTCGCATCCGTTGGGCCCGCACCCGCAGGTGACGCCGTCGCAGCTCGGATCGCAGAAGGCGAACCCGTCTTCGCACCCGTCATCGCACGCACAGGTGGCATTGCAGTCCATGTAATACCGAGGGCCGTTGCAATAGCTGGAGTTGTCGGCCTTCCACCATCCACCCATGATCGTGCCGGTCGGGCAGTAGTTGTAGCCGCCGTTCACCGAGCAGCAGAACTCGCTGAAGCCCGCGCAGCACATCGAGTCACAGTCACAATTGCCGTTGCCGCACGAGCAGATCTGGGCATAGGCCGTCCCTGGCTTGAGGACGAGGTCGGTGCCGGCTCCGACCGCCACCGCACTGCCCACGAACGCGGCGCGGTTGATGAAGTTGCGACGGGAGAGCCGCGTGGCGAGGAACGTTGACGATCGTTCGACGATGCTCATCGGTCCGAAACGCTGTCGTTGGGGTCAGCTGGCACGTGAGTGGGTGATCCCGACCAGGCGCCGCACAGCGACGAGACGAGAGAGTTGATCCATCACGAGCACGGTCAACCAGGCGGCGAGGAGGCTGGTTGCCACCAGGGGCACGCCTCGCCCCGGTTGCGCCGCCAACAGCGTCAGCATCGACCCGGAGCGGCCGGCGGCAGCAACGGCCACCGCCGCTCCTGCCAGGCAGAGATCGGCGAGCACATGGACCATGGTCACCGGGGTGTCAGGTCGGCCAAAGCACCCACAACTGGCCAGTGCGCCGCCGGTCGAACGCACCACGGTGAGCACCGCCGCGAACCCGAGATAGGAGGCAGCCACCAGGGCGGCGGGCACGGGCTCGGGCCAGACGAGAGCGACCACGCCGAGCACGGCTTCGGCGGCGGCCAGGACGCGCACGCCGAGGCGCAGCCGATCGGGCGCCAGGTGGAAGGTCGACGCGAAGGCTCGGGCCAGGTCGTCAGGACGGATGGCCTTGGCCACTCCTGCCGCCACCAGCAGGGCGCCAGCGACGAGATAGAGGCCGATCAGTTCCATCGCGGGCTCAGCGGCGGGCCGCCGATCGGAACGGCTGCTGAGCCGTTGTTGGCCGGTGTCGCGGCTACCGGGATCACGGTCAGCGAACGCAGCAACTCGTTGACCCGGGGTACGAGCGATGTGCGCAGGCTGTGACTTCCGAGCACGACGTAGAGCGTGAACGGCCGTCCGCCCTCGGTAAAGAACCACTGGGTTCCCGATTGTCCACTGAGTCCCCGTCGAAGGACGGTCGTCTTGAAATTGCCCGGCGTGAGCGAACGGGGCATCCCCTGACGGGCAAAGAGCCGGGTGCCAAGGCTCACGGGTCCGTACTCGAAGAGGGCAACGAAGATGTCCTTCGACCCCATCTGGGTGACGGCTCCTGAACCGAAGTCACCAACGTCGGGCGGTAGTGGGAACGTGGCGAAATGGGCCACGGGAAAGGTCTCTTCGTCGCCGACAACCGGTCGCACGAAGATGCGGCCCTCGAAACCGTCGGGTAGGCCGGCTTCGATTCCGTGAGCGGCGATCGAGGCCATCTCAGCGCCGCCCGGCGGTCGGAGGTGCGGCCAGGCGGGGACGATCCGTCCGGCCCGTAGAGGTCCGCAACCGAGCGGGGGTAGAGGCTCGGGTCACCTGGAAGCACCCCAGCGGTCAACAGCTCTTGATCGTTGGCCCGCTCGCGCTCGGGCCCGTCGAGCCCGGAGGCCGTGGCCCGGCTCTGGGTGGTGCGACCACCACCGGCACCGTCGAGCACGGCGCGCCGGACGAGCTCGGCCACTTGGCTCAGCTGATTGGCCACACCCTCCCCGATCCGCCGGCCATTCGAGCCGTCGACGAGGACGAAGAAAGGGGAACCAGGGACCTCGTAGTCGGACCACGCTGCGGTCGACATGACCACGGTCATGCCGGGAGCGGCCTGCTCGGCCACTGCCCCGGGAACCTCGAGCTCGGGACCCTTGGTCACGATCACGAGGCGGGTGCCCTCGGGGAAGCCCCACCGATCGGGCCGGCGGAACGACGACCAGAAGGTGCCACAGGTCCCACAACCCGACGAAAGGAAGGCGAGAAGGGTCAGTGAGCCACCGGTCGCCGGAGCCACGGCCACGGCGTCGCCGTTCGGTGCTACGCCGGCGATGGTCGGAGCAGAGGTGCTATTGCGCTCACTGGGAAGAGGCGGTCCGATGTGGATCGGTTGAGCCAGCGCTGCGCCTCCACTGGAGCGGTCCGAGCCACGCTGCTGACCCGACAGGGTCACCGACGCCGGCTCCGAGGTCGTGCAACGCCTTCAGGATGTCGGCGTGGCTGCGCAGTAGACCGGCCACCAACACAGCCAGAAGGAGAACGATGGCAGAGAGGACGATTGCCAGTGCGACCATGGCTGACCTCCGGTTCCGACGGACCAGGCGTCCGATCGCCAGTCTGCCCCGGCCATGGTAGGGAGCGCGTTCACCCGAGGGGTGGCTTTGCCGGCCTTCCGGAGAGCGGTGGCCTATGCCGGACGACAGGGCGTGGGCGCCCGGCCGCGGGTGGCGTTCAGACAATGCCGGGCCAGCCGGATCGGTCAGATGCTGGTCAGTCAAACGGCAGCAAGTTTCGACACGTCGACCAGTGACCGCATCGTCGCCGCGCACGCCCGGGCTGCCTCTTGACCCTTGACCTCGAAGTGCGCCGCGAAGAACGACTCGTGGGCGTCGTGCTCGTGGAAGTGATGGGGCGTGAGCACGGCGGAGATGACCGGGACGTCCACTTCGAGCTGCACCTGCATGAGCCCATTGATGACCGCCTCGGCCACGAACTCGTGGCGGTAGATGCCCGCCGTCGACGACGAAGCCGGCCGCCACGGCTGCCGAATAGCGGCCAGTCCCAGCCAGGCGCTTGACGTGCAGCGGGCAGCTCGAACGCACCGGGGACCTTCCAAAAGTCGATGGTGTTCTCGGGGAAGCCGAGTCGCTGCCACTCGTCGACGAACGAGGAACGGCAGCGATCGACGATCGGATCGTGCCAACTGGACTGGACAAAGGCCACTTTGCCGGTGGGGGCATTCATGGGCTCACCTCTCTTGATCTTTTGACCCTTCCTTCGATGGTCGGCCCAGTGTGCCACCCGGTCTCTCTTCCTACAATGCTGCGACGCCGGCACGCGGCCTGCCTCACCGCCGCCTTCGGGCCGACGGAGCGACGGCCGAGCGATGGCGGAGCGACGGCCGAGCGACGGCCAAACGATGGGCTTAGGACAGAGGAGGCACCGTGACACTCCGCATCTCGACGTGCACGATCGACGCTGTTGACCCTGCGGCGCTCGCTGCGTTCTGGTCGGAGGCCCTCGGCTGGCGAGTGCAGACCGATTCGGACGGCGATGTGTGGGTGGAGTCGCAGGAGGAGGACGCCGGTTCGGGGTCGACCCCGCTGTTGTTCATCTCGGATCCCGAGGCGAAGTCAGTCAAGAACCGCATCCACTTCGACCTGCGGCCAGACGATCAGGCCGCCGAAGTCGAGCGCCTACGGCGGCTCGGCGCACACCCTGCCGATATCGGCCAAAGCGGGTCAGAGAGCTGGGTGGTCATGGCCGACCCCGAGGGCAACGAGTTCTGCGTGCTCTCCTCGACGCCGAACGGACCGGGGACCGGCTGACCGTCAGCGCAGATGGCGGGCGGCGAGCCCGGCGCCGGGCCGGCGAGATCGCGTCTAGCTGTTGGCCTCGGCCGCCGCCTTGGCTTCAGCCGCCTTTCGGTACTCCTCCAGCTGGTCGAGCAACGGCATCCGCTCCTGACCGACCGTCGAGTCCAACCGTTCGGCGATGGCCTCGGGAGTCCACCGGCCATCTGCGAAGACGGCCCGCACCTCGCGTGGGTTGGTTCCAGACCGCGATCTTGGAGCCCACTGCCGTGTACACCTGACCAGTGATGTGCCGTGCCCGTTCGGACAGCAGGTAGACGACAAGGGGTGCCACGTCCTCGGGATCGCCCATCTCGGCCAGGTCCATGGGCACATTGGCGGACATGCGAGTGCGGGCGACCGGAGCGATGGCATTGGCGGTGACCCCGTAGCGCTGGAGACCGGCCGCCGCGGAGCGAACCAACGAGACAATGCCGCCCTTGGCCGCCGCGTAGTTGGCCTGGGCGACGCTGCCGGCGAACGCCCCTGATGTGAAGGCGACCAGCGAGCCGCCACCCTCCTGTTTGCGCATGACGGCCGACGCCGCCCGGAACACCGTGAAGTGGCCCTTCAGGTGGGTCTCGACCACCGCGTCCCATTCGTCCTCGGACATGTTGAAGAGCATCCGTTCGCGGAGGATGCCGGCCACGGCAACGATCCCGTCGATGCGGCCCCATCGCTCGATACCCGCGCCGACGATGGCTTCACCGCCGGCCAACGTGGTCACGCTCTCGGCCACCGCGATCGCCTCACCGCCCGAGCCGGTGATCTCGGCCACGACAGATTCGGCCACCTCGCTGGTCGGGTCTTCCCCGGCCATGGACACCCCGATGTCGGCCACCACCACCCGCGCCCCTTCGGCCGCCGAGGCCAGAGCAACGGCGCGCCCGATACCACCACCACCACCGGTGACGGCCACCACCTTGCCGTCGAGGAACGAGCCCATCACATGCCTTTCTGTCGAGTCTGTCGAGTCTGTCGAGTCTGTCGAGCCCGGGCTGCGGCCCCGGACGAGTCGTTCCGCGACCGGCACGACCGTGCGCAGCCACGGCACAGTGCCCGCAGGTCGGACAGGGAACCGGTGCCGCCGGGCGAAGACGACGGGTTGACCACTACGAGAACCTGTTCTAGCGTCCCGACCGCACCTGCGCCAACCAGGGCTGTTGTCGATCGCGCAGGCAAGTCCGGTCGGTCCGGAGCAGATTCTTTTTTTTGAAACGGCCGAATTTGTCAGGAAAACCTGACGAAAGT
Source organism: uncultured Acidimicrobiaceae bacterium (assembly GCA_963774915.1). Classification (GTDB taxonomy): domain Bacteria; phylum Actinomycetota; class Acidimicrobiia; order Acidimicrobiales; family RAAP-2; genus CAVSNH01. The sequence goes on from CAVZGR010000003.1 coordinate 534,383, forward strand.
CAGGAAAACCTGACGAACTGGGCAGGACCAAATACAGAACACACCCCGAGGCTGACCGACCGGCACGCCGAAGGCCGTCGTCAGGGACCGAAGGGATTGAGCACATGGGTGATCTGGGATTCTGGGCGTTCGCTCACGACAACCCGTCCCACCTGGCGCTGGTAGCGCCAGACGGCACCGAGTACACGGCCGCTGAGCTGTTGGGCCGGACCAACCAAGTGGTCCACGGGCTGCGCCGTCTCGGCATGGAGACCGGCGACGTGGTCGCCACTCTGCTTCCCAACGGTGTCGAAGTGTTCGAGCTCTATCTGGCCGCCCTGCAGGCCGGTTGGTACCTCGTCCCCATCAACCATCATCTTGTGGCGCCCGAGATCGCCTACATCCTGAAGGACTCCGGCGCCAAGGCCTTCGTAGCCCATGAGCGGTTCGCCGATGCAGCCGAGGCGGCTGCCACCGAAGCCGATCTCAACCCCGATGGGCGTCTGGCTGTGGGCAGCATCCCTGGGTTCACCTCGTTCGAGGCCACACGGGCCGCCGAGTCGACCGAGGATCCAGCCGATCGGACCGTCGGCGACGTCATGAACTACACGTCGGGCACGACCGGCAACCCCAAGGGGGTCTACCGCCCGCTCAGCGGCCTCTCACCCGAGGAAGCCGCCCTCGGGCTCTCCGGCATCCTCTTCTTGTTCGGCATTCAACCCCAGGACGACAACGTCCATATCGTCGGTTCACCGCTCTACCACACCGCCGTCATCCGATTCGCCGGCGCATCGATCCACCTCGGTCACACCATCGTGGTCATGGACAAGTGGCTGCCCGAGGACATGCTGCAGCTCATCGACCGCCATCGGGTGACCACCTCGCACATGGTGCCGACCCAGTTCCACCGCCTCCTCGCCCTCCCCGAGGAGGCGCGGAACCGCTACGAGCTCTCCTCGCTCCGCCACATGATCCACGCCGCGGCACCCTGCCCGGTCGACGTGAAGCACAAGATGATCGACTGGTGGGGCAACGCCATCGACGAGTACTACGCCGCCTCCGAGGGTGGGGGAACGCTGGTCACCGCCGAGGACTGGCTGACGAAGCCGGGGACAGTGGGCAGACCATGGCCGATCTCGGAGATCGCCATCTTCGACGACGCCGGAGAGCGCATCGAGGAGCCGAACGTGATCGGCACCGTGTACATGTCCATGCAGACGGGTGACTTCTCGTACCACAAGGACGAGAAGAAGACGAAGAGCAACCGCATCGGGAAGTTCTTCACGGTGGGCGACGTCGGACTCCTCGACGAAGACGGCTACCTGTTCCTACGCGACCGGAAGATCGACATGATCATCTCCGGCGGAGCCAACATCTACCCAGCCGAGATCGAGAACGTCCTCCTCGGACACCCGGCGGTGGGTGATGTCGCCGTCTTCGGGGTGCCCAATGAAGACTGGGGCGAAGAAGTCAAGGCCGTGGTCGAGCCGGTTGACAGCGTCGAGCCCAGCCCAGAGCTCGCTGCCGACATCCTCGAGTTCTGCTCGACTCGGCTGGCCAAGTTCAAGATCCCGAAGTCCATCGACTTCACCGACGACATGCCCCGCGACCCGAACGGCAAGCTTTACAAGCGCAAGCTGCGGGACCCCTACTGGGAGGGTCGCCAGAAGATCTGACCCGCGGCTGTCGGCCGCTCGCTAGCCGAGCGGGCCACTGCCCTGTGAGACTCAGGTCATGCGATTCGTCGTCTACGGGGCCGGCGCCGTCGGCGGGGTCCTCGGAGGCCGGCTCTTCGAGGCCGGGCACGATGTCGTCCTTCTGGCACGGGGCGCGCACTACGACGCCCTCGACAAGGACGGGCTCCGTCTCGAGACGCCGGAGGGTGCCATCACGCTCCCCATTCCGGTCGCCCCGGCTCCGGACGAGGTCGGCTTCCGGGACGACGACGTCGTCCTCCTCACCATGAAGAGCCAGGACACCGGCCCGGCGGTCGCCGCGCTGGCCGCAGTGGCGCCACCTGACCTACCGGTCGTCTGCGTGCAGAACGGCGTCGAAAACGAGCGGACGGCCCTCCGGCGGTTCAGCAACGTCTACGGCATCTGCGTGATGTCCCCGACCACCCATCTCGCCCCTGGCGTCGTCCAAGCCAACTCGGCGCCGGTCACTGGTCTCTTGGATATCGGGAGATGGCCGGCCGGTACCGACGAGGTCACCACCTCGATCGCCGAGGCCCTTCGCTCGGCCACGTATCACTCCGAGCCGCGACCCGACATTCCTCGATGGAAGTGGGGGAAGTTGATCCTCAACCTGTTCAACGCCATCGAGGCCGTTTGTGGGCCCGCCGCACGAGCCGGTCGAGCTCGGTCGCCGCATCCATGCCGAAGCGCTGACCTGCCTCGAGGTGGCGCGAGATCCCCTTCGTCGGACGAGAGGAGGACACCGCACGCCGCGGCGACCTCCTACAGCTCCGACCGATCGCCGGGGCACGACGCGAGGGCAGCTCCTCATGGCAGAGCCTCAGCCGGTCCACCGGGGCCATCGAGACCGACTACCTCAACGGTGAGATCGTCCTGCTCGGCCGGATGTTCGGCGTCCCCACGCCGGTCAACGCGGCCATTCAGCGGTGGGCGAACGAGTTGGCCCTCCACCGCCGGCCCCCAGGATCGGTCGACGAAGCCACCATCCTCGCCGAGCTCGGCCTGAACTAACCGGCCTCCACACGAACGACGGCGCTTCCCTCGTCCCGTGGCCGAGGGCCAACGGTCATCGATCGTCCTGGAGGGTCGGTTACCGGGAGTCCGGCCAGGTGCACATCCGAGGCAGCGTCGCGGCGGGCTGCCTCGCTTCGGACGAACTCGCGCAGTGCCGGGTCGTTGTCGTCGACGTTGCCCATGGCCACGGCGATGAACCGCTCGGGTGGGAGCTCGATGAAGATGCCCTCGGCCTCGGCGGTGAGGACATCCCCGTGGTACATGCCGCCCCACGCGGTGATCTTGCGGCCGTCACGTCCGACGGTCCGAGCCTCGATGCGGATGGTGGCGTGCAGGGGGGTGGGCTTGTGGTAGCGGACCGTCAGCGTTCCCGTCATGGCCGGCCGGCCGGCCACGATGTTGGCCGCGCCCAGGAGCTCGTCGAAGGTCTCGGCGATCACGCCCCCGTGCACACAAGTCGGCGGACCTTCGTACTGGTCGTCGAACCAGGCCTCGGCCCGAAGCTCGCGGCTACCGGCTTCCGCACCATCGACGATCTCGACCCGGACGGGAGGGGCAAGGGGGCTGGCCATGCCGATGATCGGGCTGGTGGGGAAGAACTCCTGGGCCGCGCCCTCGAGATCGGGGTGGCGCCGCGGCCGCCGGGGGCCGGCCACTGCCGCCAGTCGCTCAGTCGTGGCCTCTATCTCTCGGGTCGCCTCGAGCACCGCCTCGTCGGAAAGCTCGGCGCTCACGGCCATGGTGATCAAGGGTCGGAGCGCGGCGGCCAGGCGCTGCCTCGGGTCCGACTCAGGAGAGCCGGTCGGATAGACCTCGCTCACCGACGTCGGTATTCGGGAGTTCGTTTTTCGGCGAAGGCTCGCTGGCCTTCCTTGGCGTCCTCGGTGGCGAAGATCGGCCAGCCAAACTCGAGCTCCATCTTGAGGGCTTCCTCTTCGGGGATGCCTTCCGTGGCTCGGACGGATGCCTTGATGGCCTCGACGGCCAGCGGGCCGTTGGCCGAGATGACCGATGCGATCTCGAGCGCGGTCTCGAGGGCCTTCCCGTCGGGGACGACCCGTCCGATGAGCCCGATCTCCTTGGCCTCGGCGGCCGACACCTCGCGGGCGGTGAGAAGGAGGTCCATGGCCATCGTGAAGGGGATCTGGCGACGGAGACGAACAGTCGAGCCACCCAAGGGGAAGAGGCCCCGTCGGGCTTCGAACACCCCGAACTTGGCGCCCTCACCCGCCACCCGGATGTCGGTGGCCTGCAGGATCTCGGTTCCACCGGCCACGGCCCAACCCTCGACGGCGGCGATGAGCGGCTTCTTGAGCGCGTAATGACGGAGTAGCGCCTTCCAGTGAAGGTCTGGGTCCTCGGCCATCCGCTTGGCCACGTCCTCGTTCCCCGGGCCGCTCATCGACTTGAGATCCATCCCGGCGCAGAAGGTGCCCCCCGCGCCGGTCAGGATGGCGCAGCGGATGTCGTCATTGGTGTCGATCTCGACCCAGGCATCGGCCATGCCCACGAGCATGGGGCCGGACAGCGAATTCTTCGCCTCCGGACGGTTCATGGTCACGATCGCCGTCGCGCCGTCACGTTCGAATGTCAGATGCTCGGTACTGATCACAGGGCTCCTCCCGGCCAACGCCGGCCGGTATGGATGACGGTCACCGGCTCAGCGCCGCCGCATCCTAGTGATCACCGGACGGGCAGCCCATCTGGACACCGACAGCGACATCGCGAGTGGCCGGGGCGGCGCCGTGCCGAGATCAGATCCGCTCGATGATGGTCCCCGTCGCCAGAGCCCCCCCGCAGCACATGGCGATGAGAGCAAACGTTGCATCCGACCGCTCGAGCTCATGGAGGGCGGTGGTGATGAGACGGGCGCCCGTCGAGCCGACCGGATGTCCGAGGGCGATGGCGCCGCCGTTCACGTTGACCTTGTCCCAGTCGACTTCGTGGGCCCGTCCCCATGAGACGACGACCGAGGCAAAGGCCTCGTTGACCTCGAACAGATCGATGTCGGCGATGGTCATGCCTGCCTTCTTGAGCACGTCGGTGGTGGCGGCGATGGGCCCGTCGAGGTGGTAGTAGGGATCGGAGCCCACGAGCGTCTGGGCCACGATCCGGGCGCGGGGTCGCATGCCCGTCTCCCGCGCCCGCTCCTCGGAGAGCCACAGCACCGCGGCGGCGCCGTCGGAGATCTGCGAGCTGTTGCCGGCGGTGTGGATGCCGTCGGGCACCACAGGCTTGAGCCCGGCCAGGCCCTCTCGAGTGGTTTCCCGCGGGCCCTGGTCCTTCGTGACCAGCATTCGCTCTCCCGTCGGACCCTCGGGGCCGACGACCGGCGCCTCCAGCGCCACGATCTCGCGGTCGAAGCGACCCTCGGCCACCGCCCGCGCCGCCTTGCGCTGTGACTCGAACCCGAGCCAGTCGACGTCGTCACGACTGATCCCGTACTTCTCCGCGATGCGCTCGGCCGCGCCGAACTGATCGGGCATGTCCCACGGGAACGAATCGGGTCGCGAGCGACCGGGTCCGTTGAAGACGTTGGCACCGAGGCCGACACGGCTCATGGCCTCGACCCCGCAGCCGATCCCCGAATCGATCGCCCCGACGGAGATGAGGTTGGCCACGAAGTGATTGGCCTGCTGAGCCGAACCACACTGACAGTCGACGGTGGTGGCCGCCACCTCGTAGGGCAGGCCTTGGTTCAGCCAGGCGGTGCGGGTGATGTTCGAGCCTTGCTCGCCGGCCTGGGTCACGCATCCGCCCACGATTTGGCCGACGTCGGCCGGATCGATGCCCGCCCGTTTGACCAGTTCGACCTGGGCGCTACCGAGGAGCTCGGCGGCATGGAAGCCGGACATCCAGCCGTTTCGCTTGCCGATCGGCGTGCGCACTGCCTCGACGATGACGGGCTCGGCCATGGTGGGTCCCCCTTGGAGAGAAACGGTCGGTCCAGCGCTCCGATGCGAGCCGGACCGCGTCACGCCCAATACCAGCGGGCGTTTCCGACCGAGTATAGAACCGGTTCTAATAACTCCCGCATCCCCAAACCGGAGGCCTGGCCTGCCCGAATCACCAGGACCGCCACCGTGCGTATCATCGCCCGGGCGTCAGCGGAGCGACGCCACCGATCGGGAGGGCGTATGGCCATCGACTTCACGGGTCAGCGGGTGCTGGTGACCGGCGCGTCGTCGGGCATCGGCGCAGGCCTGGCCGAGGAGTTCGCCCGGCGCGGAGCGGTGGTCGGCATCTGTGCCCGCCGCCGCGACCGGCTGGCTGAGGTGCTCGAGCGGTTGCGTACCCATTCACCGCAATCGCGGCAGTGGGTCGTCGACCTCTCTCGACCCGAAGAGGTGGACCGCCTGGCCGCGGACGCCGTCGCTGAGCTGGGCGGGGTCGACGTGCTGGTCAACAACGCGGGCATTCCCAAGCGCCGTCACGTGAGCCGGCTGGATCCCGAGACGGTGGCCGAGGTGATGAACATCAACTACCTGAGCCCGGTGCGGCTCACCTTGGCTCTTCTCCCTCAGATGCTCGAACGCGGTCAGGGTCAGATCGTCAACGTCTCCTCGGTGGCCGCCACCCTGAGCTCTCCCGGTGAGGCCGCCTACGACGGGTCGAAGGCGGCAATGACCGCCTTCAGCGAGTCCATGGCCGTCGACCTGTGGCAGACCGGTGTGCGGGTGCTCGTGGTCTATCCCGGACTGGTGGACACCGAATTGTTCTCGCTGCCCGACAACGATCCGGTCATCGCTGCTGTCGAAGCCGTGCCGGTGGCCGAGCTCGTCGATGGTGTGTTCGACGCCCTCGACCGGGACGCACGTCAGGTCTACGTACCCAGCTACTTCGCGGGGCTGGCCGCGAGCAAGGCCAACGACGTGGAGGGTTTCTTGGCGGGCATGGCCGATTACGTGGCCCAACAGAGTGATGATCGATGACGGACGTCATCCGGCGATCCGGTCTGCGGCATGGCTGACGGGCTGCGGCGGCTGACCGCGTGGCCGGTCCGAACCTGGCACCGGTTCGCCTGCCGCCCGCTGGCCGTCCGGATCCGCACGGTGGCGGTGGTGACGGCCGTCGTGGCCGGCACCGCGGTGTGGGTCGGCACGGCCCCGAGCTCGTCGAGCTCGGCTTCGGCGGCGGTGGGGTCGGGGACGAGCTCGTCCTCCTCCGGGCTCACGTCGGTCAGCTCGGCGAGCACCTCGAGCCGAGGGGTCACGTCGAAGGAGATCAACGTCGTCTTTCCCGTCGTCTCGCTCAATTCGCTCGCCGGGAAGGAAGGCTTCGCCGAAGACGCCGAGTTCGGCGAACAGGAGAAGGCGATTCGCCTGTTCGTGGCGCAGATCAACCACACGGGCGGGATCAACGGGCGGCACATCAACCCCATCATCACGCTTCTTCGACCCGACCAACGAGTCCATGATGCGGGCGTTGTGCAAGAACTGGACCGAAGGGTCGCCGGCCGCCTTCGCCGTGCTCGACGGCGTCGGTACCTATACCGGCGACAACGAGCTGTGCGTGGCCCAAGAGGGTCACACCCCCTTCATCGGCCAATGGACGACGGTGACCAAATGGCTGCAGCTCGGCTCGCCCTATCTCTGGTGGACGGGCCCCGACCAGGCCGCCATCCTGCAGGCCACCGTCGACTTCGGGCTCTCCTCACAGTTGCTGTCGAACAGCTCGCAGGTGGCCGTGATCGCCGGGGACCGGGCTTCGGACCAGGTCGCACTCAAGGACTACCTGCTCCCCGACCTACAAGCGGCCGGTGTTACCCCAACGGTCATCACCATCGCCGCCGATCCGTCGGAGACGGCGACCATCGACACCCAGGCACCGCTCGTGATCCAGCAGCTTCGGGAAAAGGGCATCACGTCGGTCATCCCGCTCATCCCCTTCAACGTGTTCTTCCCGCTGCTGGCGGCCGAGACCTCGCAGGCCTACTTCCCACGCCTCTTGCTGTCCGACTACGAGGAGTCCATCCAGGTGGCACTCGGCCTCATCCCCACTCCTTACGCCAAGGCGCTCGACGGGCAGGAAGGCGTCACAACGGAGACCTTGGGCGGGGTCGACGACCCCCGACCGCAGAGCCAGGGTGGCTACGACCCCGGGGTACGTAGCTGTTGGACGGTCTGGCACAAGGCCTACCCCCAGACTCCACCCGGCAACATGACCGACTTCCTCGAGGAGCAGGGTCCGGTGGTCGGCTGGTGCCAGGTCATCCGACTCTTCGCCGACGCCGCCCGCAGTGCCGGCCACGACCTCAACCGACGCACGTTCGTGACGGCCATGTCCAAGATCTCCAGCTACCCCGGCACCTACTCGCCCGAGCTCACCTATTCCCCGAACAAGCGCTATGGGCCGGTCGAGTACCAAGTGGTGAAGCTCCACATCAACGAACCACCCAGCTCCCAATGCAAGCTCCCGATGAACAAGGTCCCACAGGTGGTGTGTTGGGTCACCGTCCAGCCGTTCACACCCCTGCCCACACCGGCCACCTGACCGCCGGCCAGCAACCCGAGCAGACCAACGCCGAAGGGAACAACAGGCGGCGCTGGTATACCTTTCCCGTGCCCTCGTCGGTGATCAGCGCGCCGGACCGTGCCCGCTGGCACGAGGACGGCTGGTGCGTGCTCGACGGTTTCTTCGCCGACGAGGAACTCTCCAAGGGTCACGAGGCAGCACGCCGACTCTTCCCCTCCCCCGAACAGGTAGCCGCGGGGACGGCGTCACCGACCGGCAATACCTACGACGTGAGCTGGGACGCGAGCAAGCCCCGATTCCCCTTCGCCCAGGGCGCTCTCAATCGACTGGTGGTCCACGACCGGCTCATCGACCTGGCCATCGACCTGCTCGAAGTGGAGCAGGTCCAGCTCTACCAGGGCATGGCCAGCGCAAAGTACTCATCGGGAACCGACTACGAGCAGCTTCTGCATGTCGATTACGGCAACCACACGATGGTCGTACCCCGGGCCGATCCCGGATTCCAGCATCTCGAGCTGTTCGTCTACCTGGACGACGTGGACGAGGACACGGCCGCCACTCGCATGGTGTCGCGCCGGTTGACCGAGCACATCCCCGTCGAGCGGACCCACCTGGCCCTCGACGAGTACGCCGATCTCTACGCGGCCGAAGTCCCGGCGACGGGCCGGGGCGGCTCGGTCCTCGCCTACCGGCCCGACACCTTCCACCGCGGCACCTCGCTCCTCCGATCCAACCGCGTGCGCCTGTTGCTCCATGTCGCCTACAAGCCGGTCGGGACCGATTGGCTGGGCTTCCAGTCCTGGCCGGTCGAGGCCGAGTCACTCTCGTGGTACCGGTTCGTCGCCAGGGCCTCCTTGCGGCAGCTCGTCGCCGTCGGTTTCCCCGAGCCGGGCCACCCCTACTGGAACGCCGAAACGCTCCGTGGGGTCGCCGCCCGATACCCCGTTCTCGACATGGGGCCGTGGGAGCGAGCGCTCGAGTCGATCCCCGCCGAGCCAGCCGATGGCCGATGACCGTTCGCCGACCATACGAAGAGGAGAACCCGTGACCAATGGCCCCCCCTGGTGGCAGACGGCAGTGCTCTACCAGATCTATCCGCGATCCTTCGCCGATTCGAACGCGGACGGGACCGGTGACATTCCCGGCATCATCGCCCACCTCGACCATCTGGAGTGGTTGGGGATCGACGGCATCTGGCTCAGTCCCGTCACCGTCTCCCCCAACCGCGACTGGGGCTACGACGTCGCCGACTACCTGGCCATCGAGCCCGACCTCGGCACCGGCTCCGACTTCGAGCGGCTCATCGAGGAGGCGGACCGGCGCGGCATCCGCGTGCTCCTCGACCTCGTACCGAGCCACACGAGCGATGAGCACCCGTGGTTCGTCGAGGCACGGAGCTCGCGGCAGTCCGAGCACCGCGACTGGTACGTGTGGGCCGACCCGGCGCCGGGCGGGGCGCCGCCCAACAACTGGGTGGCCAGCTTCGGCGGGCCGGCGTGGACGATCGACGAAGGCACCGGCCAGTACTACATGCACAATCACCTTGATGAGCAGCCCGACCTCAACTGGTGGAACGACGACGTGCGCCAGGCCTTCGACGAGATCATCAGCACCTGGTTGGAACGCGGCGTCGCCGGATTCCGCATCGACGTCTGCAACGGGATGATCAAGGACGCCGAGCTGCGCGACAACCCGCCGAGCGACGAGAACGACCCAATCGACCAGCAGATCTTCGGACAGAAGCCCATCTACAACTCCAACCGTCCGGAGGTCCACGAGGTGATCCGACGGTGGCGACGCCTGGTCGACGGTTTCGACGACCGGGTGCTCCTCGGTGAGACCCCGGTCGAGCTCGAGTCGCTCGTCTCCTATTACGGGTCGGGCACCGACGAGCTCCACCTGGCCTTCAACTTCCCGTTCATCGAGGCTCCCTTCGAGGCGGCGGCCATGAGGGCCCTCGTCGAGAAGACGGAGAAGCTCCTTCCGCCGGGAAGCTGGCCGGCGTGGACGGGTTCCAACCACGACATGTCGCGGCTCACCACCCGGTGGGCAGGCGGGAACGAGGTACGGGCACGACTGGCCCTCGTCATGCTCCTCTGCCTGCGGGGCACACCCGTCCTCTATCAGGGCGACGAGATCGCCCTGCCCGACGTTGACGTGCCCCATGAGGCGATGCGCGATCCTCTCGGCGTGCGCTACTGGCCGATGTACGCCGGCCGGGACGCCATGCGCACACCCATGCCGTGGCGCGACGGCCCGGGTGGCGGCTTCACCGAAGCCGGTGTGGAACCGTGGCTGCCTCTCGGGCACCCGGACGGCACCACCGTGTCCGACCAACGCGATGATCCCGACTCGACCCTCCATCTGGTCCGGGACCTCATCGCCCTCCGCCGGAGCCGCGACGACCTGCGCAACGGCTCCTATGAGTCGCTGGCCATCGACTCTCCCGTGTGGGCCTGGCGTCGCGGCGATCGAACGGCTGTCGTGTGCAACTTCGACGACGACCAACGAGCGGTCGACGGGCTGACGGGGACCGTGCTCTTCGGAACCGACCGGGGCCGGCTCGGAGAGCGGTTGTCGGGAGGAGTTCAACTTTCCGGCTGGGAGGCACTCGTCCTCGAGACCGAACCGATCTGAGCCCTCGCTCCGTTCAGCTGGTCCGGTCACCGCCGAGCGACACCGAGCCGAGGCTCGCATACCGGTGGCCCCCGGGACCGGGCTCGGAGGCCACCAGGTCCAGCTGGGTGACGGTGAATTGGCCCGCGACATCGATGCGGGCGAGCGCGGCCCGCGCCCGGGGTCAGGCCGCCCACTTCGCTTGCCACGAGCCAGTGTGAGGTGTCCGGTGAACGGTGGCTCGCCCCGATCTCGGCTCGGCACCAGTTCCGACGGTCGCCGTCCGGACGGCCGTCGCCAGTCGGTCGAGGCCACTCACGGGCACCTGCAGCACGGTGCCGCGACCGAACCAGGCAGTGCGCGGACCGAGTTGGGCGACGACGGGTTGCTCATGGGCCGCCACTGACGCGAGCCCGGCGAGGAGGGCGGGCACGATCTCCGGTTCCACATTCCCGAGGAACCGCAAGGTCACGTGCCACTGCTCAGGCCGCACGAGACGAAGCTCGGTTGTCGGTTCGAGGGGAACCGAGGCGAGGGAACGGCGGGTGGGCGTGTCGGGCCAGACGGCGACGAAGAGACGCACTCGGAGAGTGTGGCCGACGACGCCGTGTCATCGCCGACAGCGCCGACGGTGTCGATGCGAGAGGTGGTGGCCGAACCCTGCCGCTCGGCTACTTGAGGAGCCGCTTGGAGATCACCACACGCTGGATCTGGTTGGTGCCCTCGTAGATCTGGGTGACCTTGGCGTCGCGCATGAACCGTTCGACCGGGAAGTCCTTGGTGAAGCCGTAGCCGCCGAGCAGCTGCACGGCGTCGGTCGTGACCGACATGGCCGCGTCCGATGCCAGGCACTTGGCCATGGACGCGATCACGGTCAGCTCGCCGTAGGGATCACCGGCATCGATGATCGAGCAGGCCCGGTAGACGAGCGTGCGGGCCGCCTCTGTGTGCATGGCCATGTCGGCCAGCATGAACCGCAGGCCTTGCAACTCGGCGATCGGCTTGCCGAAGGCCCGGCGCTCCTTCAGGTATCCGGTGGCGAAGTCGATGGCGCCCTGGGCGATGCCGACAGCTTGGGCTCCGATGGTGGGTCGACTGCGGTCCAGTGCGTAGAGGGCCATCGAGAACCCGTCACCCTCCCGGCCGACCAGGTTGGCGGCGGGGACTCGCAAGCCGTCGAAACTGATCCCCGCCGTCGGGCTTCCCCGGAGACCCATCTTGTCCTCAGGTGGCGCGACCTCGACACCCCAGTCGGCTTCCACCAGGAAGCAGCTGATGCCCCGCGACCCGGCTTCGGGATCGGTGACTGCGAACACGGTGTAGATGTCGGAGATGCCGGCATTGGTGATCCAGTGCTTCGCGCCGGTCAGCCGGTAGCCGTCCCCGTCGCGGACCGCACGGGCCCGCATGGCCGCGATGTCGCTGCCGGCATCCGCCTCGGACAGGCAGTAGCTGGCCTGTATGGCACCCGATGCGACCTGGGGCACGTACTTGCGCTTGAGCTCCTCGGTGCCGAACTGGAGGATCGGCACCATGGCCAGCTTGGAGATCAGCAGGGTCAGGCACGTCGAGGCACAGACCCGGGCCAGCTCCTCGGCCATCACCGCCTGTGAAACCGTGTCGGCCCCGGCGCCGCCGTATTCGACGGGCAAGCCCAGGGCTGGCAGCTCGAGCTCCACGCAGGCGTCGAAGGAGGCCTTGGGAAACGAGGCGTCCCGGTCGGCTTCGGCCGCCTGGGGGGCGATCCGCTCCTCGGCAAACCGGCGCATCGTGTCTCGGAAGTCCCGTTGCGACTCGCTGAGGCCGAAGGGGAAGTCCATCCCCCAAAGTTAGTCAGCAGGGCCTTGCGACCGGCGGTTGCATGAGCCGGCCCGGCATGGGCATTCATCCGGCACACTCCCGTCGAGGTCCGGCGGCGGCTCATTTCAGCCCTTTCCAAAGCTCGGCCAGGGCGGCTAGAGTCGATACTTTACACTTAGAGTAGTGGAGGGGACACGATGAGTGACACTGATGAAACGCTCGTTCGGGGCCTTCCGGGCTTTCGGGTCGAACGACCCGGTCAACAAAGCCGATGAATCGACGGACGAGCACGCCGGTCAAGCGTGGACCACAGTTCCCCGACCTCTTCGAGAGGGCGATGAGCCAATCGCACGTGCCCGACCTGGTGTCGGTCTCAGCCGACGGCACCCGCCGGGTCCAAGAGGGCGCGCCACCCGCCCGAGCCCGTGCCAAGGCCCCGGCCATGGCCGGGGCCAGCACCGACGCGACCTCGGTCGGAGATCGGTCCCTTCACGGGGGCATCGGCCAAGCGGCGTCGTCGCTGGGGTCGCTGAACCCGCTGTTTCCGGACCCGGCAGTGGCGTCGGCCTTCGGCGCCGACCGGCTCCGGGGCCGACGCTCGGGTCGGCACCAGTGCGGCGGTCACCCTCCGGTCAGTCCGACGTTGGCAGGTCGAGTGAGGCTCGCGCCACTCGGACAGGCGCTCCCCCACTTCCTTCGGGGCTCAACCGGAGGGTCGACGGCCGTACACAATCGGCGATGGCGCGCTGGCGCCTCGTAGTGGTGGGCGGCCGAACGGAACAGCGGTGCCCGCGCCGCCACCAGGTCGTCGGGGGCGCCACCGAGGAATCCCCAGAGAGTGAAGGCGAAGGTAGGTCGTAGATGGCCGGAGCCCGTCCGAAGCTGGCCGCCCGACGCATGGTCACTGCCGTGCAGCCCGCGATGGCATCCTCGACCGACTCGCCCTCGGCCAGCTCGAGCCGGTCCTCGAACCGCCGGGCCAACTTGAGCGCGAACCCCTGGTCGGGCCCGGGCGTTCCCAGCCGAGGCCCGGACGGCGCCGTCGTCGCCCGCATCTCGGAAGGGCGCGACTGTGTCCAGATGCTTGGGCACGTGCAGCTGGTACGCGGGACGGACCTGGTCGGCCTCGACGATAGGGACGAAGCTGGGTTGGGTCACCGCGACTCCTGCAGACTTGCCGGCCGGCCCCTTCGTGGCACCGTCGGCTCCGGTGTGGAGGAGACCGTAGACGATCGAATCGGCAAGGGCCTGCCACGAGGCGGCGATGATGTTCTCCGACACTCCGATGGTCGTCCACGTGCGATCGCCGTTGGCCGAGTCGATGAGCACCCGGGTCACCGAACCCGTCCCGCGGGCCGAGTCGAGCACCCGTACCCGGTAGTCGACGAGGTGCACGTGCGCCAGCGACGGGTGCCGCGGGACGAGCGCGGCCCGGAGGGCGGCGTCGAGGGCGTTCACCGGACCGTTGCCTTCGGCCGTCTCGACGATGCGTTCGTCGCCGACGTAGACCTTGACGGTGGCTTCGGTCGACTGGCGGTCGCCTTGGTCGGAGATCACTCGGTAGGACTCGAGCTCGAAGAAGGGCTGGCTCCAGCCCGTCGCCCGCCGCAGCAAGCAGCTCGAGCGAGCCGTCGGCCACCTCGAAGTGGTAGCCCTCGTACTCGAGCTGCTTGAGCGTGTCGAGCACTTCGGAGGCGGCCTGCGAGTCGAGGTCGAGGCCGAGCTCGTCCGCCTTGAGGGCCAAGGTCGAGCGTCCCGCCATCTCCGAGACGACGAAGCGGGTGCCGTTGCCCACGAGCTCGGGGTCGACATGCTCGTAGGCGTCGGACCGGCGGACGATGGCCGAGGTGTGCAGGCCGGCCTTGTGGGCGAACACCGACGCGCCCACATAGGGCTGCTGGGGGTTGGGTGCGATGTTGACCAGCTCGGCGATGTGGTGGGACACGGGCGTGAGGCGCTCGAGTCGGTCACCGGGGATCGTCGTGATGCGCAGCTTGAGCGAGAGGTCGGGGATGGCCGCGGACAGGTCGGTGTTGCCGGCCCGCTCCCCGTAGCCGTTGATACAGCCCTGCACGTGGGTGGCACCGACCCGCACGGCAGCGAGGGAGTTGGCCACCGCGCAACCGCTGTCGTTGTGGAAGTGCACGCCGACTTGGGTCTCGAACCGGCTGAAGACCTCGGCCACGATGGCCTCGACCTCGAAGGGAAGGGTCCCCCCGTTGGTATCGCAGAGGACAAGCGTCTCCGCGCCCGCCTCGGCCGCCGCCTGCAGGATGCGGAGGCTGAACTCCGAGTTCTCGGCGTAGCCGTCGAAGAAGTGCTCGGCGTCGAGGAACACCCGCCGATCGTGGGCCCGCAAGTAGGCGACCGAGTCGGACACCATGGCGACGGCCTCGTCGAGAGTGGTGCGCAGGGCATCGGTGACGTGCGTCTCCGAGGACTTGGCCACCAGGCAGACCGCCTCCGTCTCCGCGGCCGAGAAGCTGCCGCAGCGTCTCGTCCTGCTCGGCGGCAACCGCGGCCCGGCGGGTCGACCCGAAGGCGACCAGGGTGGCCGTCCTGAGCGAGAGCTCGGCCGGCGCCCGCTCGAAGAACTCGGCGTCCTTGGGGTTGGCCCCCGGCCACCCGCCCTCGATGAAGGTGACGCCCAGATGGTCGAGCTGCTCGGCCACCCGGAGCTTGTCGTCGACGGTCAGCGACAAACCCTCTTGCTGCGAGCCGTCGCGCAGGGTGGTGTCGAAGACGTCCACCGCCTCGGGCAGGGCGGGGAAGTCGAAGTCGTGGCCGGCTCCGTCGGGAGAGTCCTCTTCGGCCCGAGCGGCACGCCGGTCGGAATGGGCAAGTTGTCCGGCGGTGGGCTCATGCGAGTGCGGATGTGTATGCGAGCCGGGACCGTGGTGGTGGCCCGTTACTCGGGCCGGGTGACGCACCAGGCGCAGCCGAGTCGTCGGCCAGGGTCGGCCCCTCAGCCGACATAGTCCAACCAGTCCTTGTACTGGTCCACCTCACCGCGGACGGTGGCGAAGTACATCTCCTGGATCTGGCGCGTGATGGCGCCCGGGCGCCCATCGCCCACCACTCGATCGTCGACTGCCCGGATCGGCACGATCTCGGCTGCGGTACCGGTGAGGAAGGCCTCTTCGGCGGTGTAGAGGTCGGTGCGGATGATCTGCTCGTAGATGATCTCGTGCCCGAGGTCAGCAGCGATCGTCTCCACCGAGGCCTGGGTGATGCCACGAAGTGCCCCCGAGTCGGAGGTTGGTGGCGTGATCAACCGACCCCCGCTCACGATGAAGAGGTTCTCGCCGGTGCACTCGCTCACGTTGCCGTTGGGCGCAAGGAGGATGGCCTCGTCGTAGCCGGCCTTGAGTGCCTCCACCTTGGCCAGCGAGGAGTTCACGTACATGCCGGTGCCCTTCGCGGCCGTCGGGACGGCGTTCGGGTCATGTCGTCGCCACGAACTGATCTTCATGGAGACGCCGTTGGTCACTCCCTCGTCCCCGAGGTAGGTGCCCCAGGGCCAGGCGGCAATGGCCACGTTCACCGGGCACGGCAGCGGGTTGAGCCCCATCTCGCCGTAGCCCAGGTAGACGATCGGACGCAGGTAGCAACCCTCGTCGAGACCGTTGACTCGGACCACATCGCGGCTGGCGTCGATGATCTCCTCGAGCGTGTACGGGATGTCGATCATGAAGACATGGGCCGAGCTGAACAACCGCTCGATGTGGTCGCGCAAGCGAAAGACGGCCACCCCTCTCGAAGTGGGATAGGCGCGGATGCCCTCGAAGACGCCAGAGCCGTAGTGCATGGTGTGGGTGAGCACGTGGACTGTGGCGTCCTGCCAATCGACCAGCTCTCCGTCCATCCAGATCTTGTCGGTGGGGGTGATGGGCATGGCTCAGAGCCTTTCTGCGACGGCGTCGCCGATGTCGCCGGTCGTGCGGTCGGTGGGCGGGTTGGAGGCGATGTAGTCGGTCACTGCATCGATGACCTTCTCGGCGGCCGACGTCTCGCCCAGATGGTCGAGCATGAGGGCGGCGGATTTGATGGCGGCCAGCGGATTGGCTCGGCCCGTGCCGGCGATGTCGTGAGCCGCACCGTGAACCGGCTCGAACAGCGACGGCCCCGTGCGATCGGGGTTGAGGTTGGCCGACGCGGCATAACCGATGCCGCCGGCCACTGCCCCGGCCAGGTCGGTGAGGATGTCGCCGAACAGGTTGTCGGTAACGATCACGTCGTAACGACCCGGGTTCTCGACCAGGTAGATGCACGCCGCGTCAACATGGTTGTAGTCCCGATTGACCGAGGGATAGTCGTCGGCCACCTCGTCGACGGTGCGCTGCCAGAGGTCGCCAGCGAAGGTCAACACGTTGGTCTTGTGCACGAGGGTGAGGCGATGGGCCGGCCGGCCGGCGGCCAAGGCAAAGGCAAACCGGACGCACCGCTCCACCCCGTGGCGGGTGTTGACCGATCCTTGCGTTGCCACCTCGAAGGGCGTTCCCCGGCGCAGGAACCCACCCTCGCCGGCGTAGGCGCCCTCGGTGTTCTCACGCACGACAATGAAGTCGCAATCGGGGGCGAGCGACCCGGGGACCCCGACGAAGGGCCGCAGGTTGATGTAGAGGTCGAGCTCGAAGCGCAGACGGAGGAGCAGGCCCCGCTCGAGGGTCCCGGGCGGGACCGACGTGGAGCCGACGGGCGGGCCCACCGCCCCGAGGAGAATGGCATCGGTCCGCCGCAGTTCGTCGAGGACCGAGTCGGGCAGGACCTCGCCGGTACGGACAAAACGGTCGGCCCCGAGGTCGTAGTCGGTCGTCTCCAAGCTGACCCCGGCGGCGCGCACCACTTTGAGGGCTTCGGCCACCACTTCGGGGCCGATCCCGTCTCCGCCGACCACGGCGATGCGGTGAGTGGTCACGCTGTGTCCTTCGTCTCTCTTCTCTCGGGCCCTCCGGCCGCCTCGACACCGATGTGCGTCCTGCCTCCAGGATCGCACCCCGTACATGGAGAGACCGCCCACTTGGTGGACGGTCTGAGGGCGCGCACCGGGGATCGGGTGGGCGCCTAGTCGATAATGATTACCTCGGGCCGGTTGTCGTACATCGCTCTCAAGTGTCGCCCGACTCCCGGCGGGCCGTCAACCCGACCCCTCGTCGTCGTGGCTGGACTCCCTGGCAGATGGGCTCCTACTCGGCGTCCAGCGTGTCGAAGCGGAGAGCGCCGTGGCGGAGGCACTTGATCGAGCGGCCATGGCATTCGACCACCGTGGACGGGGTGCCGGTGCAGCGTCCCCCATCGAGCAGGACGGAGAGCCCGGCCGCGCCCGACCCCTCGGCTCCTGCGCCCCGCTCGCGGCGAATTGCTCGTTCGACCTCTGCCGCCGTCGTCGCCGGTGCGTCGCCATGCCGGTTGGCACTGGTCACGGCCAACGGCCCGAGGGCTGTGCACAACGTGGCCATCACCGGATGATCGGGCCACCGAAGCCCGACGGTGGCTCGGGCCGACGGCGGACCTCCGAGGTCGGCCACGAAGGAATCGACCCGTGGCACGACGAGCGTGAGCGGGCCCGGCCAGTAACGGTCGGCCAGCCTTGCGGCGGCCGGCTCGAGGGGTCCGGCCAACGAGTCGACCTGCTCCCATCCCATCACCAGCACCGGCAGGGGCACCGACGTCGGTCGCTCCTTCAGCGCGAACAGACGCGCCACGGCCGCCGGTTGCCAGGGATCGACGGTCAAGCCATAGACGGTGTCGGTGGGTACGGCCACCACCAACCCTTCGCGGAGGGCCACCACCGCACGTTCGATCGACGCCGCGATCGGGCGGGTCGCCGCCCGTGTCGACGATCAACACCCGGCCACCACCATGCGGGGTCGGCCGGCCAGGTCGGGCTCGACGGTCACGTGGGCGAGGCCAGCCGACCGTGCCACAGCGGCGGCCGGCTCGGCCTGGTGCGGGGCGATCTCCACGACGACCAAACCGGCGGGCCGCAACCAACGTCGGGCGCCGAGGAGGATCACCTCGACCTCGGCCATCCCCGGCGTGCCCCGGCTGCCGGGACCGGCGACGAGCGCCGAAATGGGCTCGTAGCACCGGACGGTGGGGTCGAGGTCGGCGAATTCGCCGGCCGCGACGTACGGCGGGTTGGAGACAATCAGGTCGAGGCGACCGAGGAGGGCAGGGGGAAGGGCCTCGAACCAGCTTCCCTCGGCCAGTTCGAGGCGGGCGGATCGCAGGAGGGCGGCCCGGTCCAGGCGGTCGGCGTTGGCCCGGGCGACCGCCAGTGCATCCGTCGACCGGTCGGTGGCCCAGACCTCGAGGCCTCCGACTCCGAGGGGCGCCTCGGCGGCCAGCGAGAGGGCGATGGCTCCCGACCCGGTGCCGAGGTCACAGCAGACAGTCGGGCCTTCGACCCGCTCGGCCCGGCGCAGGGACAAAGCCAGCCGCTCGAGGGCCACCTCGACCACCTGCTCGGTCTCGGGTCGTGGGATGAGGACTCGGGAGTCGACGTCGAGCTCGACGGTACGGAACGGCCAACGACCGAGCACGTATTGCAATGGTTCACCGGCCGCTCGTCGACCGGCGAGAGCACGTGCCGCCTTGTCTGCGGGCTGCCCTTCGAGACCGAGAGTTCGAGTCACGTGCTCGACGATCCAGCTGGCTTCGCGGTCCGATCCGACCGTGGTCGCGATGTCGACGCCGAGGCCGCCGACCTGGCGGCGGGTGGCGGTGGGCCCGGCCACTTCGTCCTTGCGGCTCACCTCAGCCGTGGCCGAGCTGGCGGTAGCGCTTGTCGGCGATGAGGGCATCGGTGAGCTCGTCGAGGTCGCCCATGAAGGACCCGGTCGAGCTTGTGCAGAGTGAGCTTGATGCGGTGGTCAGTGACCCGGTTGTCCTTGTAGTTGTAGGTCCGGATCTTCTCCGACCGACCTCCCCCGCCCACCTGGCTCCGTCGTTGCTCGGAAAGCTCGGCCGCCTGGCGGTCCTGCTCGGCCTTGAGCAGTCTCGAGCGCAGGACGACCATGGCCTTGGCCCGGTTCTGGATCTGGCTCTTCTCGTCCTGCATGGCCACGACCATGCCGGTCGGGAGATGGGTGATGCGCACGGCAGAGTCGGTCGTGTTCACCGACTGACCACCTGGACCAGTCGAGCGGTAGACGTCGATCTTGAGTTCGCTCGGATCGATGTCGACCTCGATCTCCTCCGCCTCCGGGAGGACGGCCACCACGGCCGAGGACGTGTGGACGCGGCCCTGTGACTCAGTCACGGGGACCCGCTGCACGCGGTGTGGGCCACCCTCGTGTTCGAGCCTTGCCCAGGCGTCGTCCCCTTTGACCAAAAAGGTGACGCCGTCGAGTCCGCCGAGCTCGGAAGGGCTCTCCGAGAGCACCTCGACCTTCCAACCCTTCTGCGCGGCGTAGCGCGTGTACATGTCGTAGAGGTCCTTGGCGAAGATCTTGGCCTCGTCGCCGCCCTCTCCCCCGCGGATCTCGACGATGACGTTGCGGCCGGCGTTCGGGTCCCGGGGGAGAAGCTCCGTTCGGAGCTGCCCGGTGAGTCGGTCGATGTCCTCCTCGGCGGTGGTTACTTCCGCCTGGGCCACCGCCCGGTCGTCACCCGTCGACTCGCTGAGCATTTCGCGGGCCGCCTCGAGGTCGGACTCGGCAGCCTGTAGGGATCGCCATGCGTCCACCACAGGGTCGAGCTCGGCGTGGCGTCGTGACACGTCGCGCAAACGGCGGGGGTTCGAGCTGAGTTCAGGGTCGTTGAGCTCGACCAGCACCGCTTCGTACTGGCGCTCGAGCTCGGCCAAGCGCTCGCGCTCGGCGCCACTCAAGCGGTCGGTGGGCACGGCCAAAGCGTAACGTCACCACCACGGACCGCCGCCCGACGGCCAGGCCGTCGGCGACGACTCAGCGCGACGGTGTGGAGGGCGTCGACGGTGTGGTGCGCTTCCTTCGCCCGGCAGCCTTGTAGCGGCGCTCGAACCGCTCGACGCGGCCACCAGAGTCGACCAGCTTCTGCTTGCCGGTGAAGAACGGGTGGCACTCGTTGCACAGCTCGAGGTGGATCTCCGGCTTGGTCGACCGGGTCACGAAGGTGTTGCCACACGAGCAGCGGACCTGGGCCTCGACGTAATTGGGGTGGATGTCGCTCTTCATGATTCTCCCGTTTCCGAAGGGCTTGAGTGTATCGGTGCGGCGATCGGCTCGATCAGGCGGCCGGGCCCTTGGCGATCTCGGCCAGGAACTCGTCGTTGCTCTGGGTGGTGCGGACCTTGTCCATCAGCAGTTCGAGGCCGGCGGCCGCATTGCCCTCGTTGGCCAACGCATTCAGGACCCGACGCAGCTTCCAAACCTGCTGCAGCTGTGATCGGTCGAAGAGGAGCTCCTCGTGGCGGGTGGAGCTGGCATTGACGTCGATCGACGGGTAGAGGCGTCGCTCGGACAGCCGCCGGTCGAGACGGAGCTCCATGTTGCCGGTCCCCTTGAACTCCTCGAAGATGACCTCGTCCATCTTGGACCCGGTCTCGACCAGGGCCGTAGCCAGGATGGTGAGCGAGCCGCCCTCCTCGATGTTGCGGGCCGCGCCGAAGAACTTCTTGGGCGGATAGAGAGCACCCGAGTCGACACCGCCGGACATGATCCGACCGGTAGCCGGCTGGGCCAGGTTGTAGGCCCGGGCCAGGCGGGTGATGCCATCGAGGATGATCACCACGTTCGCCCCGGACTCGACCAGGCGCTTGGCCCGTTCGATGGCCAGCTCGGCCACCGCCGTGTGCTCCTCGGACGGACGGTCGAACGTCGAAGCCACCACCTCGCCCTTGACCGACCGGCGCATGTCGGTCACCTCTTCGGGTCGTTCGTCGACCAGAAGCACCATGAGATGGACGTCGGGGTTGTTGGCCTCGATCGAGTGGGCGATGTGCTTCATCACCGTCGTCTTGCCGGCCTTGGGCGGCGACACGATGAGGCCGCGCTGACCCTTGCCGATGGGAGAGAGGAGGTCGACGATCCTCGTCGTCATGTTCTCCTTCTCGCCGGGAAGCTCG
Organism: uncultured Acidimicrobiaceae bacterium; assembly: GCA_963774915.1. Taxonomy (GTDB): domain Bacteria; phylum Actinomycetota; class Acidimicrobiia; order Acidimicrobiales; family RAAP-2; genus CAVSNH01. The sequence goes on from CAVZGR010000003.1 coordinate 556,013, forward strand.
AGCTTCAGCTTCTCGTCGGGGAAGAGCGGCGTGAGGTCCTCGAAACGGGGCCGGTTGCGGGCCGCTTCTGGGTCCATGCCGGAGACCGAGTCGATCTGCAGCAGAGCGGGGAACTTCTCGGTGCTGCCCGCCGGCCGGCAGTAACCCTCGACGCTGTCGCCCTTGCGTAAAGCGAAGCGACGGGCCTGGCTGATCGAAACGTAGACATCCTTGCTGGACGGAAGGTACCCCTCGCAGCGCAGGAACCCGTAGCCCTCGTCGCGCAGGTCGAGCAACCCACGCACCGGGATGAGTTCGCCTTGGTACTGCTGCTCCTGAGCGCCGGAGCCTTGCAGATCGCCGTCGCTACCCTGGCGGTCGCGTCCGCGCCGGCGACGGTTGCCCCGTCGGTTGCCGAGGTCCTCGGTGCCCTGCCGATTCTGGTTGTTGTTGCGATTCTGATTGTTGTTGCGGTTCTGGTTGTTGTTGCGGTTCTGGTTGTTTCGGTTGCCCTGCTGGGAACCGGACCCGCCGGAGTACGTGGTCGTCGCTCGCCCGTTGCCCCCATATTGCGGGGCTGAGGTGGTCGAGGGTGCCGTGGTCGAGGACGCACGGCCGCCGTCCGCGTCGCTGTCGCTGTCGCTGTCGCTGTCGTCAGCACCGGATGACCCGCTACCGCCCGTCGAGGTGAGGACAGCCAGCTCTTCGTCCAGGTCCGCACCCGCGTCCGACTGCTCGGCGTCGTCGGACGGCCCGAAGGAAAAGGTGGCACTTTTGGTGCCGGATCCCCTTCGACGACCGTCGTCCGTATTCGCGCTGGCGGCGCCTCGTCCGTTCGACGCGCGAGCGGTGGGCTCGTCGTCGCCCGCCACCCCGGTGGCCTTCAGAATGCCGTCAATGATGTCGGCCTTCTTCGTCCTGGAGGTGGTCTTCACGGACAAAGCCTGGGCGATGGCATGAAGCTCATCTCGCTCCTTGCCCTCCAACACTGAGCGCTCGAGCTGCTGTTCCGCAGTCATCGGCTCCCTCGCTTTACTGTGGTCCTCTTCGGCGGGTGGAGAGATTCCACGGGCCAGGGATTCAAGGGTGGGGAGCAACGGGCACCGAGGTCGCCCTCGCCTGCGACTCCCCCCGACGCGGATACGGGTAGCTCACGTCCTTCGGATGCGAACCGGACTCCGCCCTCGGGCCCCCAGGGCCACCGCGGGATGCGTCGGTGAACACATACTACAGGTGGGCGTCGACGCGGGCAACATTCCCCCGTTCACCAGGAGCAGCGCCCGGTGACGGTGTGCGCCGATCAGAGCGCGAGCTCGGCCAGGACGGCCTTCAGATCGGCGTCGACGGCGGTCGGCACGGAGATCTGGCTGATGGCGATGTCGGGGTCCTTCAGGCCGTGCCCGGTCAGCACGCAGACGACACGCGCCGCACGCGGAAGGACACCGTCTGCCCCGAGACGGAAGAGTCCGGCAACGGAGGCAGCCGAGGCCGGCTCGCAGAAGACGGATTCCTCGGCGGCCAGGAACCGGTAGGCCTCGAGGATCTCCTCGTCGGTCACGGCGGCGATGCCACCGTTCGACTCGGAGGCGGCGGAAGTGGCGCCGTACCAGCTGGCCGGGTTGCCGATGCGGATGGCGGTGGCGACCGTCTCGGGGTTCTCGATCACATGGCCTTCGACGATGGGGGCGGCGCCGGCGGCCTGGAAGCCGAACAGCCGGGGCAGGCGAGTCGACCGGCCGCCCTCCTTGAACTCGAGGTAGCCCTTCCAGTAGGCGGTGATGTTGCCGGCGTTGCCCACCGGAATGCAGTGGAAGTCCGGCGCGTCGCCGAGTACATCGATGATCTCGAACGCGCCGGTCTTCTGCCCTTCGATCCGGTACGGGTTGACCGAGTTGACGACCGTCACCGGCGCCCGCTCGCCGAGCTCGCGGACGATGGTCAGGGCCTGGTCGAAATTGCCTCTCACCTGGAGCACGGTGGCGCCGTGGATGAGGGCCTGGGCCAGCTTGCCGAGGGCGATGGCGCCTTCGGGAATGAGCACTGCACAGGTCAGGCCGGCCCGGGCGGCGAAGGCGGCGGCCGATGCCGAGGTGTTGCCGGTGGAGGCGCAGACGACCGCTTTTGCCCCGGCCTCCACCGCTTTGGTGATGGCCACGGTCATCCCGCGGTCCTTGAACGAGCCGGTGGGGTTGGCCCCTTCGACCTTGAGGTACACCTCGGCGCCGACCCGGGCGGAGAGCCGCGGGGCAGGCAGAAGTGGCGTCCCTCCCTCGAGCAAGGTGATGGCCGGCGTCCCGGGGTCGACGGGCAGGAACTCGCGGTACTCCTCGATGACCCCGCGCCACTGGTTCATGCCGCCCTCTGTCGCTCACGAGGCGGCGCCGACCAGGCGCATCAGGCTGCCGACCGCGTGCACCGAGTCGAGGTCGCTCAAATCGTCGAGCGCGCTCCTCATGGCTCCCTCTCGCGCCCGGTGGGTGACGAAGAGCAGTCGCGCCGTGCTGCCGAACTCGTCCTGCTCCATGGACCGGATGGACACACCGTGCTCCCCGAGGACGCCACTCACTACCGACAGCACACCAGCCCGATCCTCGACATCGAGGCTCAGGAAGAACTCGACTCTCGAGGTCATCCTCGGGGAGGAGACGAGCGGGACGTCGCTCGGGTGCGGGTGCGCTCGTGCCGGCCAGCCGATTGCGGGTGGCGTCGATGAGATCGCCGACGACGGCGCTGGCCGTGGGCAATCCCCCCGCCCCCTGCCCGTAGAGCATGAGCTCACCGGCGGCCTCGCCCTCGATGAAGACGGCGTTGAACGCCTCGCGCACGCTGGCCAGCGGGTGCGACCGGGGGACCATGGTGGGGTGAACACGCACGGACAGGGCGTCGTCGCCGGTCCGCTCGACGATGGCCAGCAGCTTGACCACGTAGCCGATGCGCTCGACGAAAGCGAGATCACCGGGTCGTATGGACGTGATGCCCTCGCGCATCACGTCTTCGGCGGCCACGTCGTAGCCGAAGGCCACTCCGGCCAGGATGGCGGCCTTGGCCGCGGCGTCGTATCCCTCGACATCGGCGGTCGGGTCCCGCTCGGCGAAGCCCAGGCGCTGCGCCTCGGCAACGGCGTCGTCGTAGTCGGCGCCTTCCTCGGACATCCGGGTGAGGACGAAATTGGTGGTGCCGTTCACGATGCCCATGACCCGCTGGATGCGCTCGCCGGTCAGGGATTGTCGTAGGGCGCGGACGAGGGGGATGGCCCCGGCCACCGCCGCCTCGTAGAGGAGGTCGACACCTCGCTTGGCGGCCAGGCCCCGCAGAGCGACCCCCTCGGCCGAGGCGAGGAGGGCCTTGTTGGCGGTGACCACCGACTTGCCGCCCTCGAGCGCGGTCCGCACCAACGACCCGGCGGGCTCGAGACCGCCGATGAGCTCGACCACGATGTCGACGTCCGGGTCTCGGACCAGGCCGTCGGCGTCGGTGCCGAGTAGCCCGGCGGGCACGTGCGCCGGTCGTGCCTTGGCCGGGTCGGCCACGGCGATGCCGGCGACCTCGATGCGGGCCCCGCTCTGGACGAACAGCTCCTCCGACCGGCGGTCGAGGATGCCGACCAGGGCAGCGCCCACGTTCCCGCAGCCGAGAAGGGCGACGCGGACGGACCGGGCACTCGCCGTCGAGGTCACCGTCAGAACGCTACCTCCGGTCGGTCGGACAGGAGGGCTTCAGGTGTCGAGGCGCAAAAGGTCGTCCAGCGTCTCCCTGCGCACGACCACACGGGCCTGGCCATCGGCCACGAAGACGACGGCGGGCCGCGGCACCTTGTTGTAATTGGAGGCCATCGAGTGGCCATAGGCGCCCGTCACCGGAGTGGCCAGGATGTCGCCGACGGCGATGTCGTTCGGGACGAACCCGTCGGGGATCAGGAGGTCACCTGTCTCGCAGTGCTTGCCCACCACCCGTACCGGCATCGGGCGCTCCGCTCCCATTGCCCGGGGGAGGAACGCTTCGTAGCCACTGCCGTAGAGGACGGGCCGAGGGTTGTCGCTCATACCGCCGTCGACGGCCACGTACGTGCGATATCCCGAGATGGGCTTGACCGTCCCCACCCGGTACAGGGTGACGGCGGCCGCGGCCACGATCGACCGACCCGGCTCGGCCGTGACACGCACGCCCGTCCGGGATGCCGGCCTCGGCACAGGCGCGTCCGCACCACGACCGCCCACTCGGCCATGGACGGAGCCTCCTCGATGGCTACGTAGGGGACACCGAGGCCTCCCCCGACCACCAGCTCGGGCAGGCCCAACGGAGCGAAGAAGCGGGCCAGCAGATCGACGGCCTGGGCGAACGGCCCGAGGGCGAAGACCTGACTGCCCAGATGGGCGTGGACACCGACGAACTCCACCACGCCACGTGCGCGAAAGTTCGTCAAGACGAGCGACGGCTCGATCGGCGGCACCCGAGGCAAGTCCGAAGCCGAACTTCGAATCGTCCTGGCCGGTCTGGATGTACTCGTGGGTATGGACCTCGACGCCGGGAGTGATGCGGACCAGCACCTTGGGCGGCGGCGGCGGTCCCGATCCATCGGACGAAACGCAGAGCCGCTCGATCCGATCGATCTCGTCGAAGGAATCGACAACGATCCGGCCCACGCCGGCGGCCATGGCCGTGGCCAGCTCGTCGTCGCTCTTGTTGTTGCCGTGGAGCACGAGACGCTCCGGCGTGACGCCTGCAGCGAGGGCTACGTGGAGCTCGCCGGCGGTCGAGACGTCGAGGCGCATGCCCTCATCGTCTGCCAGCTTGGCCATGGCCCGACAGAGGAAGGCCTTGGTGGCGTAAGCCACGCCGTCTCCCCAGGCCTCGACCGCCTCACGGCAGCGGCGCTCGCAGATGGGCCTCGTCGTAGACGAAGAGGGGCGTGCCAAACTCCTCGGCGGCGTCGATGAGGTCCACGCCCCCGATCGAAAGTCGGTCCCGCTCGTCGACGGTGGCCGTCATGGGCAGAAGGCGGCGCTCGATCGGAGCGGTGCCGGCTTCTGTGGGAGCGCGACGGTGGGGGTCGGCACACCGGGGAGGTCGAGGTCTTCGCCTGTCGACGAGCTCACGTCGACTCCGGCGGCCATGGCCAGCGCGCCGGGCATCGCCGACCGATCGGCCGGTTGACATGGCGTTCGGCCCGACCAGGGCAGCGAGCTCACGGATCGACATGATCCAGCGAGGATAGATCTGACTTGTCTGGCTGCCCTCCCGGGGGCGGTGCGGGGACCGGCACTACAGTGGATCGTCCCGGTGAGCGGCAAGCGGGGACCGTTGCCAGCCGACGCAGACCGACCGGTCGTCAAGCTGGTCGCCGGTAGGACGCTCACCCATTGCCCTCGTAGCTCAGCGGATAGAGCATCGGCCTCCGGAGCCGTGAGCGCAGGTTCGAGTCCTGCCGAGGGCGCAAAAAATTGATGGGGGGCCGAGACTCGGGACGCGGCGAGCTGCCGGGTGGCGACCCCCCTGCAGGCGGTACCAGCCAACTGACCGAGGCACGAGAAAGTCGTCCTTTTCGCGTCAGCCATCTCTGCTGCTCGCGCACTGGACAAGGGACAGCGTGGCAACTGCGTCGCGGCTCGCTCAAGACGGGATCGCGCGGCGACCGAAAATGGGCGGCGCGCCCGTGGATCACATTCGATCGGGAGCGATGATGCCGAGCAGGTCGAGGCCGAGGGCCAAGGTCCTGGCCGTCAGGTCACAGAGGGCCAGGCGATTCGAGCGGAGCGGCTCTTCCGTCTTCAATACCGGGCAACATTCGTAGAACGTCGTGAAGGTAGAGGCCAAGCGATAGAGGTAGTTGGCCAGACGATGGAACTCGAGCGTTCGCTCGAGCTCGGCAACGATGTCGCCGAACTCCAGCAGGTCGAGGGCCAACGAGCGCTCGGCCGGCTCGGAAAAATGGACGGTCGTCGAGTCATGATTCGGCTCGAGGCCGGCTCGCCGGAAGATCGAACGGATACGGGCGTGTGCGTACTGTAAGTAGGGAGCGGTGTTGCCTTCGAAGGCGAGCATCCGATCGAGGTCGAACACATAGTCCTTGAAGCGATCGGTCGACAGGTCGGCGTACTTGACGGCTCCGATGCCAACGAGCTGGGCCACCTCCGCCCGCTCGTCGTCACCCAGATCCGGGTTCTTCTCCGCGACCCTGGCCGCGGCACGAGCCACTGCTTCGTCCAACAGGTCGAGCAACTTGACCGACTCGCCTGCCCGCGTCCGGAGCACCTTTCCGTCCGACCCGAGGACCGAACCGAAGGCAAGGTGCTCGGCTCGGGCCGGCGGCTCGAGCCAACCCGCCTGGCGCGCCACCGCGAACACCATCTCCAGATGCTGGCGTTGGGGTAGCCCCACCACGTAGAGGAGACGGTCGGCACCCAGCTCGCGGATCCTGTGCCGGATGGCGGCCAGGTCGGTCGCGGCATAGCCGAACCCGCCATCACTCTTCTGCACGATGAGGGGAAGCGGATCGCCGTGGCGGTTGGAAAATCCGGGGGGGAACACGCACTTCGCTCCATCGTTGAGCACCAGAAGGCCAAGATGGTCGAGCTCCTCGAGAACGGAATGGAGCCGATCGTTGTACTGGCTCTCTCCATAAAAGTCCTCATCGGTCAGAACGAACACCGAGCCGGGCGTAGACGGTCAGGAAATAGCTCTTCGAGTCGTCCACGAACTCCCGCCAGAGGCGCAGCGTGGACTCGTCGCCGCCCTGGAGCAGGGTGACCCGTTGCCGTGACCGGTCTTTGAAGGCATCGTCGCTGTCGAACTTCGCCCGCGCCTCTTGATAGAAGCGGTTGAGATCCCCCTGGGCCAGCTCGAAGGCCGTCTCGGTCTCGCCGATGTCGAGCATGTGCTCGATCAGCATCCCGAAGGGTGTACCCCAATCGCCGATGTGGTTCTGACGGCGCACTCGGTGGCCCCGCCACTCGAGGAGACGATCGACGGCATCCCCGTTGATGGTGGAGCGGAGGTGCCCGACATGCATCTCCTTGGCCGCATTGGGGCCGGAATAGTCGACCACCACCGTTTCCGGCTGGTCCGTAATCGGAACGCCGAGCCGGGGATCGCTCTTCACGACTCCGAGCATCGACCCGACGGCTTCATCCGACACGGTCAGATTGATGAAGCCTGGTCCCGAGATCTCGGCGGACGGAGAGGGTGCCTTCGAGGTCCAGCCCCTCAAGCACAGCCGCCGCCACATCGCGGGGGCTTCGGCCCAGCCGCTTGGCCAAGCCGAGGGCTCCATCGGCCTGAAAATCCGCGTATTGCGATCGGTGCACCACCGGGTCGACAGGCTCGCCGGCCACCGCTGCAAACGGCGCCGCCAACTGCCGTTCAACCAGCTGGCTCAGCGTCTCCACGAGCGGCACTCTACCGAGGCTCACAATCGGCACCCTGGAGCCAACCGTGCTCAACGGGGACGCGGCCGTGGATCGACGCAACGAGAAGGCGCTGTCCGCTCCCCTCGCCAGCGCCTCTCGCCGGACACCCGGTCGGTTGCCTCGGCGAGCTGGACCGTTGACGGTCGCCCGCCGATCGAGCGAAGCCTGGTGGATCTCGAACGCCGGGCTACCTGCTCAGGTGGCCGGTTCGGAAGTCTCCACGATCAGCAGGTCGCACACGACTCGACGCGACACCTTGTTGGCGATCGGCCCGAGCAAGAAGCGAGCGGTCGACTGCATGCCCTTCGATCCAACCACGAGCAGGTCAGCCTCCCGAATAACCGAACTCTGGAGGAGGACCTCGGCCGGATCGCCGGCGACCGCTTCGGCCGTCAGGTCTTTCACCCCCGCCGCCCGCGCCCGTTCCTCGGCCTCGGTCACGATCCTCTCCGCCACCGACTTGGCGCCGGCCACGAACCCGGCATCCATCGAAACGCCAACCGATGGCACGCCGCCGGGTCGGTCGGCGTAGGCGGAGACGATGTGGAGGTTGGCGCCGAGCGCCGCTGCCAGAGCCGTCGCTCGGTCAAGGGCGCGCATGGCCGTGGCCGAGCCGTCGGTACCGACGACGATGCTGGTGGGAACTCCGGCTTTCGCAGACATCACGCCTCCCCTGGCAGACCCAGGGCTGACTTTACCGATCTTGCCCGTGGGCCGCACCGGGCCTCATGGACCAATCGGTGGGTCGGCGTCTCTGTGCCGATCCGGTCGACGCAGCTGCAGCCTTGAGCCCGGACACGCATCTCCTGACCGCGGCAGGGAGACGAGATCGGTCGCCCCAGAGATCCCACCGGTAGAATTCGAGCTGGCCGCGACTGGCGTTTGGGTGGAGCACCACCGGGAAGCGGCCTCGCGGCAATGCCGTCGACACGAGCCGAGCGCCTGGGCGATCCGAACATCGACCGAGGAGGCTCGTATGCCGTCGACGTCTCGTACGGCCCGGCTCATGGAGGGCACGGGCGTGGCCCAGGAGTTATTGGTGGAGACCGCTCAGCGGGCGGGTCAGTTCACCAATGAGACGGGTCGACGCCCGCTCCTCACCGCCGTGCTGGTCGGGGAGGACTCTGGGTCCGTGACCTACGTCAGGATGAAGCAGTCGAGGTGCGCGAAGGTCGGGGTCGACTCCCGGCTGGTCACTCTTCCGGCAGCGTCGTCGACCGCGGATGTGGTGGGCGCAGTCCGAGAGCTGTCGGAGGACTCGACCGTCGACGGCATCCTCGTGCAGCATCCGGTCCCTTCTGCGGTAGACGAGCGGGCGGTGTTCGAGGCGATCGATCCGGCGAAGGACGTCGACGGTGTGACGATGCACTCCTTCGCGTCGATGGCCCTCGGGGTGTCCGGATTCGCATCCTGCACACCGGCCGGGATCGTGCGACTGCTCGACGCCAACGGGGTTGACCTCGACGGCAAGCAGGCGGTCGTCATCGGGCGAAGTCCCATTCTCGGCAAACCCATGGGCATGCTCCTTCTCGCCCGCAACGCCACGGTCACCTACTGCCACTCGCACACCCGGCGGCTGCCGGCCATCGTTGGCGACGCGGATGTGGTCGTGGCCGCCGTGGGTCGGCCGCGGTTCGTCCGGGGCAACTGGATCAAGTCCGGGGCCGTCGTCGTCGACGCCGGCTACAACGATGGCAACGTCGGGGACGTGGCCTTCGACGAAGCCATAACGAGAGCCAGCCTCCTCACACCGGTGCCGGGTGGCGTCGGCCCCATGACGATCGCTGTGCTGCTGCACCAGACCGTCGTTGCCGCTGAGCGGAGGTGGGGAGCGGCGCGCTGTCGACCACAAGGGGGTGGGGTGATGGCGGCGCCGTGGAGGCGTCGGCTCGGGATGGCCGTCTGCCCTCTGCCCGCTGCACGCGTACGCTTGGATTGAGCCGCCTGCGTCCGGAGCAGGGGCCCGAGGAGTTGGTCATGGCCCAGATCGCCACGCTGGACGAGTCCCTCTTCCTGCCGGAGCCCGAGGCCCGGCCCGTGTGGGCGACGGTCATCTCGGTGGACGACCACTTCGTCGAGCCGCCCCACACGTTCGAGGGACGCATCCCTGCGCGGTTGGCCGCCGAGGCACCTCAGATCGTCGAGACCAAGCCCAGGGCCACCAGGTCTGGCGCTTCGAGGGGCGGCACTACACCCAGGTCGGGATGAACGCCGTGGCGGGCCGCCGGCCCGAGACGGTGGAGGTCGAGCCGTTCCGCTTCGAACAGATGCGACCCGGCTGCTACGACGCTGATGCCCGGGTACGGGACATGGACGTCAACGGGGTGTGGGCGTCGGTGAACTTCCCGTCACAGATCACCGGATTCTGTGGCCGGGTGTTCTTCGGAGCGTCCGACCCGGAGCTCGGGCATGCCTGCGTTCGGGCCTGGAACGACTGGGTCTTCGAGGAGTGGTACGAGCCCCACCCCGACCGCATCATCCCGCTCGGCATCGCCTTCCTCGCCGACTCACAGCTGGCGGCGGCGGAGATCCGTCGGAACGCCGAGCGCGGGCTTTCGAGCCGTCGCCCTACCCGAGCGCCCGCACGCAGCCGGGCTGCCGAGCCTCTGGGACCGCGGCCACTGGGACCCGATCATCGACGCCTGCTGTGAGACGAACACCGTGGTCTCGCTCCATGTCGGGAGCGCCGGCATCCCCGAGATCCCACCGGGAGCCCCGGCCATGCAGCTGGTTGCCACCCTCTTCGGCCAGATGTCGTTGTCTGCCTGTGCCGAATGGCTGTGGTCGGGCTATCCGGTCGAGCGGGCCGACCTCAAGATCGCCATGAGCGAGGGCGGTATCGGATGGGTGGCCATGCTGCTCGACCGGCTCGACAACATCGTCGACCGCTCCGGTTACGGACTCGGATGGGACATTCGCCCGGCCGAGGTCCTGCGCCGGAATTTCTGGTTCTGCACCATCGATGACCCGTCGACCATCGACACCCGGGACCGCATCGGGGTCGAGAACATCATGGTGGAGACCGACTACCCCCACGGCGACGGCACTTGGCCTGACACCCAGGCGGTCATCGAGAAGGTCTGGGGGCACATCCCCCGTCGTGAACTACGGATGATGTGCAGCGAGAACGCCGCAGCCCTCTACCGGCACCCTCTTCCCGAAGTGGTGCTGCCAATCGACGAGGAAGAGGAGTAGGAGCCACCATGGAGTTCAGCCCCGTCCAGGACAAGCTCATCCCCGACCTCTCGCCCCGTGAGGAGCTGGTCCTGCTCGCCCGGGCTCTCTGGCGTGAGGGCTACAACGACCACCTGGCCGGCCACATCACTCACAACCTCGGCGACGGGACACTCCTGTGCAACCCGTGGCTTCTCACCTGGGACGAGATTCGGCCCGAACACGTCCTCCGCATCACCCTGGACGGCGAGTTGGTCGAGGGCGACTGGCCGGTCCCGCTCGGGATCCCACTCCACCTCGAGCTGCACAAGCTCCGCGAGGACATCCCCTGGGCCGCCCACAACCATCCGCTGTACGGCACCGTCTGGGCTGACATGGGTGAGGTCCCGCCCATCCTCGATCAGAGCTCGGCCCTCGGCGGCGGCCGGCTCGTCCTCGTGGACGAGTACGGGGGCGCGGCCAACGACCCGGCCAACGCTCGCAAGGCGGTGGAGCTCATGGGCGACGCCACCGCTGCTCTCCTCGCCGGGCACGGTGTCTTCGTCATCGGTCAATCGGCCCGGGCCGTGCACCAGCGGGCCGTGGCCCTCGAGCAACGGTGCCAGCACGCTTGGTTCGTGCGGGCCAGCGGCAATTCGGCCACCTCGGTCCTTCCCGACTCCTTCCTCGAGATGATGGCGCTCAGTCAAGGCACCGAGTTCCGAGGCTTCTGGGAGGCGGCGGTTCGTGCCGAGCTCCGGGCCGATCCCTCGCTGCTCGACTGACGAGGCTGAGTCCGAGCCCGAGCCCGTCCCGTTCCTGAGACCGGGCCCCAAATGAAATTCTGAAATGCTCGATTTCGTCAGGTTTCACTGACGGTTGTCCAGGTTTTGCTGACGAGTTCGACGGTTTCAAAATTTCATTGCCACCCCTTCGACCGGCCTCTTCTCCGCGTCGCCCGCCCGCCCGCACCCTTGGCCGGCGCCGAGCCGTATCTGAGATACCCCTAGGGGGTATACTGAGTGGCAGCCGCACGAAAGGAAGGGGCATGGAGCCGGGCTACCGCCAGGACAAGGACGACGTGCTCGTGCGGCTCCGACGCATCGAGGGTCAGGTCCGCGGTCTCCAGCGGATGGTCGAGTCCGACCGGTACTGCATCGAAGTGCTCGGCCAGGTCGCGGCCGTCACCCGAGCCCTGCAGTCGGTGGCCCTCCACCTGCTCGATGAGCACTTGGACCACTGCGTGGCCGATGCCATCCGAACCGGGGAGGACGCCTCGGCCAAGCTCGGGGAGGCCCAGGCCGCCATCTCCCGGCTGGTGCGCTCATGAGCACCGCCAGGAGTCCCCGACCGGCCGCCGGCCGATGACCGGCTTCGGGCTGTGGGCCCTGGCGGGAATGGCCGGACCGGCGGCCACCCCGGCATGGCTCGACGCCATCGGTCGCAGCCTTCGTGAGGCCTTCTTCATGTTCTGGGAAACCCTCTGGCCGCTCGTGCTCGGTTTCGGCCTCTCCGGCGCCGTCCAAGCCTTCGTGAGCCGCGACTCCCTACGAGCCGAAATTGGGAAACCACCGACCACCGGCCGTTGCACGGGCCACCGGCTATGGGATGGCATCGTCGTCGTGCTCCTACGCGGCCTCGGCCATGGGGAGGTCTTTGTTCGCACGGGGCGCCGACTTCGTGACCACCACCGTCTTCATGTTCGCATCGACCAATCTGGTCATCGAGCTCGGCCTGGTGCTGATCGTGCTCATCGGCTGGCAGTTCGCCGCCGGCGAATTCGTGGGCGGCGCCATCATGGTCGTGCTCCTCGCCACCCTCGGCGGCTGGTGGTTCCACCGTCGATCGATCGACGAGGCACGCCAGCATGTCGGGGCCGGTGTCCATGGCCACCAGCACGGGTCGGCAGGCGAGGAACGGCTCCAGCGTGCCCCGTGGTCAGAGAAGCTGCGATCGAAGGCCGGCTGGGCCGATGCCGCTGGCTACACCATGGCCGACCTCAGCATGGTGCGGCGGGAGCTGCTCATCGGCTACACGGTTGCCGGGTTCCTGGCCGTCCTGGTGCCGGTCGGTGCCTGGCACGCCGTGTTCCTTCAGGGTCATGGGATCTGGACGACGATCGAGAACGCAGTCGTGGCTCCGCTGGTCGCGGTGATCAGCTTCGTCTGTTCCATCGGGAACGTGCCACTGGCGGCCGCCTTGTGGAAGGGCGGCATCTCGTTCGGAGGCGTGATCTCGTTCCTCTTCGCGGACCTCATCGCCTTCCCACTGCTCCTCATCTACCGCCGCTACTACGGAACCCGAATGGCGGTTCGCATGCTCGTCGGGTTCTGGGCGGTCATGTCCGTGGCCGGGCTGGCCACCGAGGCGATCTTCCGGGCCGCGGGGATCGTTCCCACCAGCCGACCCGTCGAGGTGGCCCCCGTTCGCTTCGCCTGGGACTACACCACCTACCTCAATCTGGTGGCGTTGTGTCTCTTTGTCGCTCTTTACCTCATGTACCGGAACCGTGACCGGTGGGGCGGCGAAGGAGACACCGCACGTGACCCGACCTGCGGGATGCAAGTGGAGAAAGCGACCGCACCGGAAGTGGCACGGCTCGACGGCGCACTCTTCTACTTCTGCTCGGACCGTTGCCGCCAGCGGTTCGAGACGAGTGCCGCTGTCGACGGACCGAACGTGCCCGTGGTCAACGCCACCCGCCGGCGGCCGTCTCACTGAGGTAAGCGGCACGACCGACGTCGCCCCCGCTCGGTCGGTAGAGCTCCGGCGCCGCATCGGGGTCTGTGGCATGCCGACGGGCGCTGAGCTGCGGCCGGACAATTTCATCGAGCACCGCCCGACCCAGCTGACGCAAGCTGGCGCCGGTGTCCCGCGAGGTGGCGGCCGTGACCAGTCGACCCGTCCCCTCCGCCGCACCCCAACGGGCGAGGCCAACCGAACGCTCGCGAAGAAGCCAGGCGTGCCACCATGCCCCCCCGCCCAGCGCGTCGATCACATCGGCGGGCACGGGCGACCCGAGCACAGCACGGGCTCTCTCGAGTTGCATGGCCGCCACCAAGCCGATCTGCCAGCGCCGAGCCCGCCGGACCAACTCCTCCCAATCGATGACCTCGGCCGCCATCATCTGGTCGAGGTCCTTCAACCAGACCAGTTGGTGGCCACCGGACAACGAACCGTGCAGGCACAGGTAGAGCAGTCCATCGATCGGATCGAGCGTGTCCACCGTCGTGGCGCCGACACGGACGGTGCGGCGGCGCTCGAAGAGCTCGTCGACGCAGATGGTGAAGCGGGTGCGGGCATTCGGCGTGATCAGCACGTGGCAGTGCAGGTCGGCGAGCATGCCGTTCGGCAGGACCATGGGTACCTCGGCCCGCCGGAGCGTGGCCACGAGCAGCCAGTTGAGGTCGGCCGTGTGCCCGCCGGCCGCCTCCACGATGGCCATGGCACGGGCCATGTCCTCCGGGCGGAAGAGAAGGTCGAGGTCTTCGTAGAGGCGCGCTGCCTGGATCGCCGTAGCCGAGCTCGACGAGCACCGGCCCTTTGAGGACGAGCCACGTGCCAAGACCGTCGTCGAACCGTCCTTCCAGCCGCTCGAGCTCCATCAGGCATCGATGGTGGGACAACGCCGCCATCTGGTAGGCACTGCGCAGGGGGTCGACCCGGGCATCGTCGGCACCAAGCTCCAGAAGGGAGCGGTAGACGACGCCGGGAAGGCGGTGATGGCAGGCCAACCCGACGAGCTCGTCCACGAATGAGTCCTCGTCCACAGGGATGGAAAGTCCAAGGCGGACGGCCGGGCGCCGGACGAGTTCGACGAGAGACGCTCCGAGGGCCCGACGCCGGGCACCGGGCACGGTGGGAAAGCTCATGGCGCGACGTCCTCCAACAGCTCGGACAGGCAGGAGGCCACGCCGTCGAGATCGGAGCCGGCCAAGAGGGTGAAGGCGGGGACGGTGCGGGCCAGTCGCCCGAGCATGTCCAGATGGGCCTGGGAAGAAGTGGGCTCGGTGAGCAACACGTTGGGGAGGAGACCGCGCAGGGCTCCCGACGAGTCGATGAGCTCGGCCCTCGACTGCCGACCCGATACCACTTGGAGGAACACGACGAGCGCCGGTCGACAACTCACGACGATCCGCGACCCGAAGACCTCCTCGACCCGGAGCGAGTGCTTGTAGCGCCCGGGTAGTAGGGGTTCCTCGAGAAGGTGATGCAGCTCGGGGACCATGCTGATCGTGTGCTCGGTCACGTCGACCTGATCAGGGAAGCCGGTGGCGACGATGTCGGTGCTTTCGGATCCCGATGAGACAGGGTCTGACGTCGACGAGAGGAACACCGTGTCGTCGCCCAGGAAGTCGAAGCCGGCCCGGACGAGTGCGACGGTCGTGGTCGACTTGCCGGCGCCGCTCGTGCCGGGGAGGAGAATGCCGCGGCCCTGTCGGGCCAGTGCACCGGCGTGCAACGGGAATTGCCCGAAGCGTTTGAACGTCTCGAAGATGCCGATGGTCAACAGGAGCTGGGTGGCGAACAGGGCATCGGCGAGGCCGTCGGAGACGATGGCCATCTCGATCCGGCCCGCAGCCGGTCGGCACCGGAAGATCACCCGCCGTCCGTAGAAGACGTAGAGCTCGTCGGACGCCTCGGCATAGTCGATGCTCCCCTCGGGGGCGTCGTAGATCGCCCGCAGCGCGCCGTCCGGGCAATCCAGCCAACCGGGGTCGGCGCCCGGTCCCCGAACCTCGATGACGATGTCCGCCGGTCCCGTGCGATGAGTGGTCGCTCGACAGAGGAAGGAACCGACCGTCGATCAGTCCACCCACCATCGGGTCATCACAGCGAACCTCGATCGACAGGCCGGCGAGGTCGTAGGCGAGACACGTGCCCAATGGGCGGACTCCGGATGTCGTCACCGGGTCACCCCGGCTCGAGACAGGCGGGCCACGGTGGTGAACTTCGAAGTTGGGCTCAGCGGGCTCAAGAAGCGCTGTTCGCCCGAGCTCGATCCAGCAGTGACCCACTCGGCTGCCAGCGTCGGATCCCATCCCGAAGCAAAGGGAGACGTCCAGACCGGCACGACGGAGGCCGTAGTAGAGGGCGATGCCCCGAGTGAGGCAGCCCGTCCGCACGAGCGGCTGCCCGCGCCGGACGATGGCGTCAACCCAGCGGCCGTACTCTTCGATGAGCACCGTCTCGGAGGGGTCGATCGCCCCGGAGCTCGATCGGGGCTCGAGGAGTCGCTGCAGGCGCGGCAAACTCGAACCGCGCCAGCTGGGGCGCGGTCACGGCCACCGCGGTCAATCGCAGCAGGATGGAGACGGGCGGAGTGCGGCGGAGTTGAGCGGTGCTAACGCTCGACGACAAGGCCGACCCCGGCCAGGCTCTCGAGAAGCTCGAGGGCGTCAGTCAGCGCCGTCGATTTGTCCACCTCGAACTCGGCGCTGATGAGGTCGGCCACGTCGGCCACCGACCGCGAGCCGTCGCACAGATCCCAGACGAGGCCTCCGACGTCGTTGAGCGCGAAGTACTCGCCGCTCTCGATGTCGAGGAGAACGGCATCGCCCTCCACCTGCTGTGACATCACTCGGTCCCGCCGACCGACGACGGTGCCGCGATCCATCACGACACCGTCGTCATTTCGGTCGGCAAAGAGGCCGCAGGATTACGCAGGGGGCCCAGTGTTGTGGCCACCACTGAACTGGGTCAGGTCCCGCAGCAAACCGAGTTGCGTGAGCACCGGTTTCTTATAGGAACGCTTCGTATTCATAATTCATCTGCCCCTTCTACTAGCGTTCACTAGCACTTACGAACGTACCATCGGGGTCTCCCATTTTGTCCAGAACCACGCCGGGATTTGATCAAGATCTTCTGGTGCACAGGCGTGAAGGAACCTTCGAAAGAGGTGCGTCTGGCCACTCGTCGGGATCACATCACCACCGAACGTCACCTTTGCGAGGCGGCCCATGACGCCTGGGGACGTGGTCGAGGATACGCCGTCGCCGCCTCGGACACCGGTGCGTCAACGGGTTGCCTCTCGGGTCGAGCTTGCCGCTCGCTACGCCACTGCTGGGCAACGTCCTCTGCCCGATTTCGTCATCATCGGGGCACAACGGAGCGGCACCACCTCCCTCTATCGATGGCTCACCGACCGCCCCGACGTGGGCCGAGCGTGGAAGAAGGAGGTGCACTTCTTCGACAACCACTACGAGCGGGGTCTGCGGTGGTACAAGGCGCACTTCCCGCTTCGACGCGCTGGCCGGATCACTGGTGAGTCGACCCCCTACCTGTTGCTCCATCCCCTGGCGCCGGATCGTGCGGCCAAGGACCTCCCCGACGCCTGCTTCATCGCTCTTCTCCGCGACCCCGTCGAGCGGGCCATCTCCAACCACTGGCTGCGGCGGCGGCTGGGGGCGGCTCGTGACGAGTCGCTCGAGCAAGCACTCGACCGTGAGGCCGAGAGCCTCTCCGACAACACCGACAAGCTGGTCCGGGGCGAGGTGAGCCTGGCCCACATGGCCTACTCGTACGTGGCCCGCGGCGAGTACGCGCCACAGCTCCGTCGGTGGTTCGACGCCGCCGGCCGCGACCGTGTGCTGGTGGTGGAGAGCGAACGGCTGGCTAGCGATCCTCGAGTGGCTGCCGGCGTGCTGGAACGGCTCGGGCTCCCCGATCGCGGCGACCCTTTCCCGGTCACCAACCAGGTCGTCCGCGGAGAGGAGGTGAGTGAGGCGACCATGACCCGCCTGCGGGCTCACTTCGAGCCGCACAACCGGGAGCTCTTCGAGCTGCTCGGTTACGAACTGTGGACGGACCAGCCGGCCGGTCCGCCGGCTGGGAGCAGCTGAACCGACCAGCGCCGTCCAGGTCAGCTACCGATCGCCGCCCGACGGTGGGCGTCCGGGTGGCGCCGAGCCCATTCTCGAGCTCCGCAGGAGGCGTTGCATGGCCCGGGCTGGGAAACCAGGATCACCACGGCGAATGCCGATCGCGCTCGTCGCATAGGTGGTGGCCAGCACCGAGCTGGCGAAGGCAGAGGCCCCCAACGCAGTCCGCAGCCGATGACCGGAGCGACCTGAACATGGCTGGCCCGGCCGCCCGACTCCTCAGCCACGACAGCCGTGTGGTAGATGCGGCAGGCTTCGGTCATCTCGCCTTCGTGCTTGTCAAGGAAGGCCTGTCGTCCACCCCGGCGACCGGATCCCTCTTTGGTCACCCGGTCGCCGCCATGCTGGTGATACGAGTACAGGACGCGGGGCACCACGCCCGCTGGGCCGTTCCTGCGCGCACCGGAGCCAGAGGTCCCAGTCCTCACACGGTGGCAGCGTCTGGTCGAACGAGAGGTCCTCGAAATAGCTCCGGCGGATCACGCCGAAAGGCAGGGCGACGAAGTTGAACCACAGGAGGTCGGCGGCGCCGAACTCGGTGGGGCCGTGGTAGTCGACGGTTCGGCCGGTGCGGTCGTGGACAACCCGGTGCCAGGAGGTCACGAACCCGAGCTCGGGCCGGTCGCCGAGCGCCTGTTCGAGAGCCGCGGCTGCCCCCGGCAGCCAGGCGTCGTCGTCGTCGCAGAATCCGAGGAGGTCGCCCGTGGCGGCGGCGATCCCCTGGTTGCGGGCGCCTCCTGGTCCTACGGACGACCCGTTGCGGAGCACCTTGACCCGGCGGTCGTCGGCCAGGCGAGCGGTGACCTCCGGGGTGCGATCGGTCGACGCATCGTCGACGATGACCAGCTCCACCTCAGTCGTCGTCTGTGAGAGCACCGACTGGGCGGCACGGGTGAGCTGGTCGGCCCGGTTGTGGGTCGGCATCACGACGCTCACGAGGCCGGATGGCACGGCCGGGATGATAGTGAAGCTGCCGCTCAGCTCAGGCCGGATTGCCGGATGGTCACGTTGAGCCGGATGCCACAGAGGCCGAGGCTCGGGTCGCCCGTCTCACGAGAGGACCTTGGGCACACCGTGGTAGCAGTGCCGGGCCGGGCCGCCAAAGACGAAGGCGTCACCGGACTCGAGCACCACGTCGGCGTAGGGCGGACCCCGTCGCTCGTCGTTGCCGAACCGAAAGATGGCGCTCGCTCCGAGAGAGAGGGACACCACTGGCGCCGGGTGCCGCTCGTCACGGTCGGCGTGAAGCCCCATGCGGGCAACCACGGAGATAGCGGTTGACGAGAGCCACATCGGGCTCGTAGGCGTCGGCGGAGCCCCCGAGGTCGGCGATCACCGAAGGGTCGAGGGCGGCGGCATCGGCCACCGCTCGACGAGAGAGGTCCCCGAGCGTCGGCGGGAAGGGGGCGACGGGCCGGCCGTCACCATCGTCGACCGTTCGTGAGTAGCGGTAGGGGAACCAGTGCCATCCGAGGCATGCGATGCCCACCGACATGGACGTCCCGTTGGGCATGCGGGGGGCCCGGAAGCCCCCGCCCGCCTCCGCCCATCCCAGGCAATCGGCGACCAGTCGTCGCTGTTCGTCCTCGTCGAGCCAACCGGGCAGGTGGACAGCACCGGCGGCGATCACGACGGGCCCTCGTTCGATCAACCGAGCGGCCCGGACCATGCACAAACGTTGGCACAGGTCTGATGGGGACGGCGCCCCACTCGCGACCCGCACCAGCGCCCGCGGTGATCAGGTCGGCTGTCGGGCCAGCCAGCGCAGCCGGGCCGCCCGGGCATCCCACGAGTAGACGACGGCGGTCCCCGCCAAGCGGTCGTGCAGGGCATGACGGTCACGGGAGACGAGGATGCCGAGGAACCCGAGACCGAGAAAGAGGAAGCTGAGGGGCAGGGTCAAGGTGCGAACCACGGCCTGACGGACGCCGATGGGCGTGCCGTCCGTCTTCACCACCTGGATCCCGAGGACAGCCATGCCGATGGTGCGGCCGGCCAGCGACCATTGGTAGGCGAAGTAGACGAATTCCCACACCGCGAGGGCGACCACGGAGATCAACTGATAGTTGGCCAGACGGTAGGTGTGCCCGGTGATCAGTTGGATGGCAAAGCCGATGGCGGCGGCCCCCAAGGTGAAGAGCCCCCACGAGGCGCCGACGTCGGCGGCGAAGGCAAGCAGCCGAGTCACCGCTCCCGGCGTAATGGCCCTGCCGACCCTCGATGAGCTGCTGCTCGGCTAGGGGCACGCTCGTCATGCTCACGGGCTCATCCACCTTTCGCCAGGCCATGCCCGTTCCCGCTGGCCGAGGCGAGGGCCGGGGTCGGTCGCTTCGCCACCAGGGCCGGCGGACCGACGGGTAGGTCGTCGAGCGAGCGGCGAAGGGCACGGTTGACCCATCGGGACACGAAGTCGTCGAGCCCGACGCCCTGGGCCCGCACGACGTCGAGCACCTCGGAGGCCACGCCGCTTGTCGATCGGGCGATGATCGTGCCGATCTCGGTCTGGCTCACGATGGCCTCGACGTCGACCCGCTCCATCAGGCGTCCGACGTCCACTCGCTCGATGATCTGCTCGACGTCCACCCGGTCGATGATGCGCTGGACGTCGACGCGGTCGATGATCCGCTCGACGTCCACCCGTTCGATGATCCCCTCGACGTCGACCCGTGACACCAGTCGATCGACGTCGACTCGCTGCACGACCTGGTCCACGTCGATGCGGGCCATGAGCCGGTCGACATCGATCCGTTCCAAGATGGCGTCGACATCGACGACATCCATCACCAGGGCGACGACCCGCTCGGCCACGGCCTGGGCGAACTGCTCGAGCCGCCCCGTCCCAGGGAGCGGGACTCACGACGATCGGACGGCGGCGCGGTCGTCCATGTCCTCAGCTTCCCATCAGGCCGGGCGCAAGTGACGGAGGGGTTTCCGAGCCCGAGTCTGCCAAGCGTGCCGCGGGGTCAGCCCGCGGTCGACCCCGACTTGCGAAGGATCTCGAGCGCCCGGTCGGCGTGCACGCTCATGCGCACTTCGCTGCGGATGACGTCGACGACGCGGAGGTCGGGGCCGATCACGAAGGTGGCCCGCTTGGTCGGCGTCAATCCCGTGAACTTGCGTCGAACGCCGAAGATGGTGGCGACAGCACCGTCGGGGTCGGAGAGCAACGGGTAGTCGAAGCTGTGCTTTTCGGAGAACTGCTTCTGCTTCTCCACCGAGTCGGCGCTGATCCCCACCCGTCGTGCGCCGACCGCCTTGAACTCGGCGGCGAGGTCGCGGAAATGGCAACTCTCGGCGGTGCATCCCATGGTCATGGCTGCCGGGTAGAAGAACAGGACAACCGGGTGTCCGTCGGCCAGCTCGCTCAGCTTGTGCGGATGCCCATTCTCGTCGGGGAGCTCAAAATCGGGGACGGTATCACCGGATTGCACGATGTAGGACCTTAGCCACGGAGCGGTCGGTCGTGGGTCAGTTTGGATCGGGTGGGCGACCTCCGGAACCGCCTCTTCGCCGGCGCAGGATGATCCGAACTGCCACCAGCGCAAGAGGCACCAGAACGAAATACCAAGGCGCCGTCGAGTGCGCCGCGATGAGCACCGGGTCACTACCCAGCCATCCTTCGATCTCCTGCACGGCCCAGACCTGGTTGGCCATTCAACTGACCCGCTATCCAGTGGTCCGGGTGTCTGGGTGGACCCGTAAGATGCCGTCGGCGATCGACGCCTTGCAAGCCTTTCCCGGCGTCCAATCGACCAGACCCGACACTCGTGAGGACCGGATCCATGCCGCTCGCCATCGAAGCCGAGAGACTCGAGAAAACCTTCCGCGGCAAGCGCGAGGTGCGAGCGCTCGACGGCGTGAGCTTCGCCGTTCCCGAAGGGTCGATCTTCGGGCTCCTCGGGCCCAACGGGTCGGGGAAGACGACCGCTGTGCGGATCCTTACCACCATCCTCCGCGCCGACGGCGGTACGGCCCGCGTCCTCGGGCACGACGTGGGTCAGCAACCACGCGAGGTCCGAGGCCTCATCGGCCTCGCCGGCCAATACGCCGCCGTCGACGAGAACCTCACTGGCCGGGAGAACCTGCACATGGTGGCGCGGCTGAACCACCTCTCCTCGTCGGCCTCGTCGGCCGCGGCCAGGGACCTGTTGGACCAGTTCGCGCTGACCGAAGCCGCCGACCGCACCCTCAAGACCTATTCGGGCGGCATGCGCCGCCGACTCGACCTGGCCGCTGCCCTCGTGGCCCGGCCGCCGGTCCTGTTCCTCGACGAGCCGACGACTGGCCTCGACCCGCAGAGCCGCATCGACCTCTGGGAGGTCATCGAGGGCCTGGTCGACGGGGGGACCACCGTGCTTCTCACCACCCAGTACCTCGAGGAGGCCGACCGTCTGGCCAGCACTCTCGTCGTCCTCGACCACGGACGAGTCATCGCCGAAGGGACGGCTGAGGAGTTGAAGGCCAGCCTCGGTGCCACGGTGCTGGCCGTGGGATTTGCTGACGTCGATGACGCCCAGCGCACCAAGGCGCTGCTGTCCGGGGTCGGCCCGCACGTGCCCGCGGTCAATGGCACGATGGTCGAGCTGACCGTGGACGACGGTCCCGCTTCGGCCATGGAGAGCCTCCGCCTCCTCGACCGCGACGGCCTGAGTCCCGTCACCTTCGCCTTGCGCGAGCCGAGCCTCGACGACGTGTTCCTGGCGCTGACCGGGCACCGCACCGAGGACGAGACCGACAGCGACGGCACCGATGGCGACCGGCCCGGTCGGCGGAGCGGTCGGAAGGCAACGCCCGAACCGGGCGACCTGGTCGATGTCGATGGCAGGAGGAACGCGTGACCACGGTGGCCGTGGCCCCGACCTTGGCGGACCCGAGCGCTCCTTCTTGGGTTGGCCGCGCCCGGTGGGCGGTGGCAGACACGGTCACCGTGACCAAGCGCAATCTGCTCGCCTACACACGCATCCCCGAATCGCTCTTCTTCTCCACCGTCCAGCCCATCATGTTCGTGCTGCTCTTCACCTATGTCTTCGGCGGCGCCATCCATGTCCCCGGGGTCAGCTACGTGAACTACCTGATGCCGGGCGTTTTCGTACAGACCGTGGCTTTCGGCGCGGTGACGACCTCCATCGCTCTGGCCGAGGACCTCCAGAAGGGGATCATCGAGCGCTTCCGGGCCCTGCCCATGTCACGCTCGGCCGTGCTTGCCGGTCGCACGACAGCCGACCTGCTACGGAACATCGCCACCGTCGTCATCATCACCGCGGTCGGCCTGGCCGTGGGCTTCCGTCCTTCGACCGGCGTCCTCGCCTACATGGCCGGCATTCTGGTCATCCTGCTGTTCGCCTACGCCCTCTCATGGGGCTTTGCCACCATCGGGCTATCGGCCCCCAACAGCGAGACGGCTCAGGTCATGTCCTTCCCGATCCTCTTCCCGCTCATCTTCGCCTCCTCGGCCTTCGTTCCCGTCTCCTCCATGCCCGGATGGCTCCAGGGATTCGCCACTCACCAGCCGGTGAGCGTGACCGTCGATGCCTGCCGAGCCCTCATGCTCGGTGGCCCGACGGCCAAGTGGGTCATCCAGTCGGTGGCCTGGGCCGTCGGCCTGCTCATCGTGCTCATGCCGCTCGCCGTTCACCGCTACCGCACGCGCATCTGACACCGGCGCGCGGCCTCTGTCCGTCCACGCCGGTGGGGCGGCGAGGCGAGAAGCGAGGGCCGCTCGCACCCGTTCGCCGCGACGGCCACCCGCGAGCAGAATGGGGCCATGGCACCCGACTCCCCCACCGCACGCGCCGCCGCTCCCGACTCCTTTGGCGCCCGTGGGCAGCTGGCCGTCGGCGATCGGACCTACGAGATCTTCCGTCTGGCCGCCCTGGCCGACCGCTTCGACGTCGCCCGCTTGCCGTATTCGATCAAGGTGTTGCTCGAAAACCTTCTGCGCCACGAGGACGGCATCGCCGTACGCACGGCCGACATCGAAGCCACCGCCCGCTGGGGCGAACGACCCGAACGCCACGGCCTCGGAGGGGCGGACAACGCCGAGATCGCCTTCACCCCTGAACGGGTGCTCCTGCAGGACTTCACCGGCGTGCCGAGCGTCGTCGACCTGGCCGCCATGCGCGATGCGCTCGCCGAGCTCGGTGGCGATCCGAGCCGGGTCGACCCGCTGGTGCCCGTCGATCTCGTCATCGACCACTCGGTCATCGTCGAGGTGTCGGGAAGTGCCGACGCCTACGACCGCAACGTCGACATCGAGTACCAGCGCAACATCGAGCGTTACCAGGTCCTTCGCTGGTCCCAGCATGCCTTCGACCGGCTGCGGGTCGTGCCCCCCGGTACGGGCATCTGCCATCAGGTGAACCTCGAGTACCTCTCGCAAGTGGTCTTCGCCACCGATGACGGCCGCGCCTATTGCGACACGCTGGTGGGTGCCGACTCCCACACCACCATGGTCAACGGCCTCGGGGTCCTCGGTTGGGGTGTGGGTGGCATCGAGGCCGAAGCGGCCATGCTCGGCCAGCCGCTCTCCATGTTGCTCCCCCCCGTGGTCGGTTTCCGCTTGACCGGAGAGCAGCCGGTCGGGACCACGGCCACCGACCTCGTCCTCACCATCACCCACCTGCTCCGCCAGCACGGCGTCGTGGGCAAGTTCGTCGAATTCCACGGACCGGGCGTCGCCGCCGTGCCGCTGCCCAACCGGGCGACCATCGGCAACATGTCCCCCGAGTACGGCGCCACTTGCGCCATCTTCCCCGTCGACGAGATCACACTCGACTACCTGCGGTTCACCGGCCGAGACGAAGACCACATCGCCTTGGTCGAGGCCTACGCCAAGGAGCAAGGGCTCTTCCATCGTGGCGACGAGATCGAGCCGGTCTACTCGGAGTCCATCGAGCTCGACCTCTCGACCGTGGTCCCCTCGATCGCCGGGCCGTCGCGACCACAGGACCTCGTGCCGCTCGGGCGTGCTCCCGAGACCGTCCGCCGGGCGCTCGACCGGCCGGTTCGCTCGGCACCGGCCCGGCTCGAGTCACCCCGGGTCCCGAACGGGGACAGCCCGACGGATGTCAGCATCGAGGACGGCCACGTCGTGGTGGCCGCCATCACCAGCTGCACGAACACGTCCAACCCGGAGGTCATGGTGGCGGCCGGCCTGTTGGCGTCCAAGGCGGCGGCGCGCGGCCTTCAGTCCAAGCCTTGGGTCAAGACCTCCCTCGCTCCCGGCTCCCGGGTGGTCATGGACTATCTGGACCGGGCGAACCTCACGCAGCCGCTGGCCGAGATCGGCTTCGAGCTCGTGGGCTTCGGGTGCACGACCTGCATCGGTAACTCGGGACCGCTCCTCCCCGGTGTTTCCGAAGCCGTCGCCGACGGCGACCTCTCAGTGGCGTCGGTCCTATCCGGCAATCGGAACTTCGAAGGCCGCATCCACCCTGAGGTGCGCATGAACTTCCTGGCCTCGCCGCCCCTGGTCGTGGCCTACGCGCTGGCCGGGACCATGGACCTCGACCTCACCACCGATCCGCTCGGCACCGACCGGCAGGGAAACCCGGTACACCTGGCCGACGTCTGGCCGAGCGCGGACGAAGTGAACGCCACCATCCGCGACACGGTGAGCTCCGAGATGTTCCGCCGGCGCTATGCCGCCGTCTTCGACGGTGATGAGCGGTGGCGGTCCATCGAGACGGCCACGGCTCACACCTTCGCTTGGGACCCGAGCTCGACCTATGTGCTGCGGCCGAGCTTCCTCGAAGGGGTCACCGCTCAACCCGAACCCATCTCTGACCTGGCCGGCGCCCGCGTCCTCGCTGTTCTCGGGGACAGCGTGACCACCGACCACATTTCACCGGCGGGCTCCATCGGGCCGTCGACGCCCGGCCGGTCGCTATCTGGCCGACCACGGTGTCGAACGGGCCGATTTCAATTCGTACGGTGCCCGTCGCGGGAACCACGAGGTCATGGTGCGCGGCACCTTCGCCAACGTGCGCCTGCGCAACCAGTTGGCGCCGGGCACGGAGGGAGGAATCACCCTTCATCTCCCCGACGGGGAGCAGACGACCATCTACGAGGCGGCGATGCGTTACCGGGACGAGGGAGTGCCCCTCGTCGTCCTCGCCGGAAAGGAGTACGGGACCGGCTCCTCCCGCGACTGGGCGGCCAAGGGGACCCTGCTGCTCGGGGTTCGAGCCGCCATCGCCGAGAGCTTCGAGCGGATCCACCGCTCGAACCTGATCGGCATGGGTGTCCTGCCCCTCCAGTTCATGGACGACCAGGGCGTCGCTGCCCTCGGCCTGACCGGCCACGAGATCTTCAGCGTGAGCGGTCTCGGCCCGCTCAACGAGGGCGTGGTCCCGAAGACGGTGGCCGTGGTCGCGGCCGACGGCGACCGCCGGGTCGAGTTCGAAGCACGAGTGCGCATTGATACGCCCATGGAGGCCCGCTACTACCGCGACGGCGGAATCCTGCCGTACATGCTGCGCCGGATGGCCGGCTGAGCGTGCTCGTGGCTCGTGACTCGTGGCTGGTGCGGCAGCCGGAACTCTGCCGTCGAAGCGGGACGAGAGCCGCAGGCCGAGATTTTTGAAAAGGCCGAATTTGTCAGCCTAGAGCTCGCAGCAAATTGCCGCACTTCGAAATCTAAATCAGGTCCCTCGCTCCCCTATAGCGCTCCGGGTCGGCGCTCGGCTCCACGTCCTGGGTGCCCGAGCCGAGGGCCAGGTCTACGAACCGCCCGAGCAGGCGCCGGCCGGTGGCCTCGATTCCCGCAACCTGGGCGGCCGACAGCGTGACCCCATCCGGCAACTCGGGCCGCCAACCATCGGCCAACGCCTCGTTCACCTCGACGTGGAACTGCAGGCCGTAGACCGAGCTGGCCGACCCGGAAGGCTTGGTGCGGGTAGGCGGCGGTGGCAGCCAGGTGGACCGCCCCGTGCGGGCAGGTCGAACGTGTCGCCGTGCCAGTGGAAGCAGGGCACCTCGCCGTCGGCCAGCCCGCCGTACTCGGGCCCGAAGACCCGGTCCCGACGGCCGGCGGCAGTGAGTACGACCTGTCCCGGGCCGATCTCGGGGGCGGGCCCACGGCGAACCTCGGCGCCGAGGGCGGCGGCCAACTGTTGGGCGCCGAGGCACACGGCCAGCACGGGTAGCCCCGGGCCACGGCCTCGGCCAGCAGCGTCCGCTCAGGGGCGAGCCAACCATGGGCGCCTCCTCGTCTCCGACGCCCATCGGTCCGCCCATGACGACCAGCCCGGCCATGGCGTCGACCGGCGGTAGCGGGTCACCGGCGTCGAGCCGGGTAACCCGGACCTCGACGCCGCGCTCGAGAGCACGGAGGCGATCGATCCGGGGCCCTCGAAGTCGATGTGCTGGAGCACGCACCACGGGCGCCGGCCCGGGGCCGAACCGACGCTCGTGGCCATCAGGCGGTGGCGACGACCTGGAAGGACTCGGCCAGCGACCCGTCGGGCAGTCCCGGCGGCTTGGGCCGTGCCCGTCATCCACGATCGCAGCATTCCTCGAACTGCTCTCCGTCGCCCACCTGGCTCACGTGCGACCGCAGGGCGGCGAGCTTGGCGTCGAAGAAGGCGGTGACATCGACGGCGCGGTCGGCTCGCTCGCTGGCCATGATCCACATCTCGGGCACGACGTGTGGCTCGAGCCCCTCGTCGAGGAGCTCGGGGAAGGCGAACGGGATTGCGGGCGTCGGGATAGACGGCGCAAAGGGCCGCCTCGCCGGCTGCCAGGTGGTCGGGGTGGCTGGCGTAGATGCGCGTCCCAGTTCCGTTCCGGCGACTGGGCGACGACCCGGTCGGGACGGAAACGACGGATGACCGCCGGCAATGGCGCGTGCGGAGCTCCAGGCTCGGCCTCCAGACGACCATCGGGGAACCCGAGGAAGTGCACCTCGGTGACGCCCGACCGTGGCTGCCGCCTTGCGTTGCTCGTCGCGGCGCAGTGCGGCCATGGCCGACCGCGACACCGAGCGGTCGGACCCGCCGGCGTCACCGTCGGTCGCGATGCAGTAGGCGACATCGACGCCGCCGTCGTCCAGACGGCCACCGAGCCGGCCGTGCCGAAGTCGACGTCGTCGGGATGGGCGGTGACCACAAGGATGCGTTCCACGCCCTCGATGCCGTCGTCGACCTTCATGACGCCGTGCTCCACGAGCGTCACGAACTCAACGAGGGCGAAGGACTCGACGGACCATGGCAGAACACAGGGCACCCCGCCGTCGGTGGAGGCGGATCAGTCCCGGATTCCGGCTGCCAGCCGGCGAGGTCGGCGAGCCGGGGGTCGTTCGAGAACATCTCGACGATCGGCACCTTGAGGCCGATTCGGGTCTGGATGCGCTCGACCTCGAGGATCTGGTTCCACTGCACGAGGCTCACCACGAGCCCGGCCTCGCCGGCCCGCGCCGTCCGACCCGAGCGGTGGAGATAGGCCTTGTGGTCCTCGGGGGGATCGAAGTGGATGACGATGTCGACGGCATCGATGTCGAGGCCGCGGGCCGCGACGTCGGTGGCGACGAGAGCGGGGAGCTTGCCGTCGGCGAAGTCACGCAGGGTCTTCTCGCGGTGGACCTGGCGCCGGTCGCCGTGGGTGGCTCCGGCCTTCACGCCTTCTTTGCGCAGCTGCTCGACGAGGCGCTCGGCGCCGTGCTTGGTGCGCACGAATACCAGGGTCTTGGTCGAGTTTCGGCAGATGGCGGCGCACACCTTGACCCGGTCCATCTGGTGCACCTCGAGGAAGCGGTGCTCCATGGCCTCGACGGTGGTGCGGGGCGAAGCCACGGCGTGCATGATCGGGTGGTCCATGTAGCGGCTGACCAGCCGGTCGACGGCACCGTCGAGCGTGGCCGAGAAGAGCAGCGTCTGGTGCTCCCGCTCGAGACGGCGCAGCACCCATTCGACCTGGGGCATGAAGCCCATGTCGGCCATACGGTCGGCCTCGTCGAGCACCAGGGTCTCGATGTCGGCCACGGACAGCTCGCCACGGTCGCCGAGGTCGATGAGCCGACCGGGCGTGGCGATGATCACGTCGACGCCTCGCCGCAGCTTCTTGATCTGACGGTCCATGTCGGCACCGCCGTAGACGGCGACGGTGCGCAGGCCGGCGCGCTCGGCCAGTGGTTGGAGGACCTCGGTCACCTGGAGGGCGAGCTCGCGGGTGGGCACGAGGACGAGGGCCCGCGGGCGACCCGGGACGGTGGACGGCGACGCCATGGTGCGCTGCAGCAAGCGGGACTCCGAAGGCAAGCGTCTTGCCCGAGCCGGTCTTGGCCTTGCCGCACACGTCCCGGCCGGACAGGCCGTCGGCCGTCGTCATGGACTGGATGGGGAAGGGCTTGGTGATGCCCTGCTCGGCTCAGGGCCTCGACCAGGATGGGGTCGACGCCGAGGTCGGCAAAGGAAGTCGGCGGAAGGGCGGCCTCGGTGTCGGCGTCCTCGCGGATCTCCGATCGGCAGATCCTCGAGGGCGCGATCCGGC
Organism: uncultured Acidimicrobiaceae bacterium; assembly: GCA_963774915.1. Classification (GTDB taxonomy): domain Bacteria; phylum Actinomycetota; class Acidimicrobiia; order Acidimicrobiales; family RAAP-2; genus CAVSNH01. The sequence goes on from CAVZGR010000003.1 coordinate 584,919, forward strand.
GGATCGCTCACGGTGGTCATGTGGGGTTGCTCTCTCTCGTCATCCGGACGGCCACCGCTCGGGCGATCGTCGACGTCCTTGGCCACGCTGATCGTGGCCAACGGCGGGCCCGCCTCGGGCGCCTTGGCGGCCGCGCACGGCTACCGGACGGGATTGAGGAAGGCCCCACGGCCAGGCACCCGCCTGGCTCGCGACCCCCAGTATAGCGTTCCGGGTCGTTTGACCAGGTTAATCACCCGCCGGTGGACCGGCGATCAGAGCAGGGTCAGCTCGGCTGCGGCTCGCGGTAGAGGCTGGCCCCGCCCTCTCGGAACTCGGCCGCCTTCTCCTTGAGGCCGATCTCAACGGCCGACGACAGGTCGGTGCCCTGAGCCGCCGCGTAGTCGCGGACGTCTTGGCTGATGCGCATCGAGCAGAACTTCGGACCGCACATCGAGCAGAAGTGGGCCGTCTTGGCCGGCTCGGCCGGGAGGGTCTCGTCGTGGAAGGAGCGGGCCAGCTCGGGGTCCATGGACAGCTCGAACTGGTCCTCCCAGCGGAACTCGAAGCGGGCCTTGGACAGGGCGTCGTCCCACTCCTGAGCCCCGGGATGACCCTTGGCCAGATCGGCGGCGTGGGCGGCGATCTTGTAGGCGATCATGCCCTGCTTCACGTCGTCGAGGTCAGGCAGGCCGAGGTGCTCCTTCGGCGTCACGTAGCAGAGCATGGCCGTGCCGAACATGCCGATGGTGGCCGCGCCGATGGCCGAGGTGATGTGGTCGTAGCCGGGAGCCACGTCGGTCGTGAGGGGCCCGAGCGTGTAGAAGGGCGCGTCGTGGCAGACCTCCTGTTGGAGAGCCACGTTCTCGCGGCACCTTGTGCAGCGGCACGTGGCCCGGGCCCTCGATCATGACCTGCACGCCGTGCCGCCAAGCGACATCGGTGAGCTCGCCCAGGGTCCGCAGCTCGGCGAACTGCGCCTCGTCGTTGGCATCGGCGATCGACCCAGGCCGGAGCCCGTCGCCCAGCGAGAAGGCCACGTCGTAGGCGGCCATGATCTCGCAGATCTCCTCGAAGTGGGTGTAGAGGAAGCTCTCGGTGTGGTGGGCGAGACACCATGCGGCCATGATCGACCCACCACGGCTCACGATGCCGGTGGCGCGCCGTGCGGTGAGGGGCACGATAGCGCAGCAGCACGCCGGCGTGGATGGTGAAGTAGTCGACTCCTTGCTCGGCCTGCTCGACGAGGGTGTCGCGGTAGAGGTCCCAGGTGAGCTCCTCGGGAGCGCCGTCCACCTTCTCGAGGGCCTGGTAGATGGGCACCGTGCCGATGGGAACCGGCGAATTGCGGAGGATCCATTCCCTCGTGGTGTGGATGTCCGGACCCGTCGAGAGGTCCATGACCGTGTCCGCTCCCCAGCGGGTGGCCCAGGTGAGCTTGGCCACCTCCTCGTCGATGGAGGAGGTCACCGCCGAGTTGCCGATGTTGGCGTTGACCTTCACGAGGAATCGCCGGCCGATGACCATCGGCTCGGACTCGGGGTGGTTCACGTTGGCCGGCAGGATGGCCCGGCCGTGCGGCCAGCTCCTGTCGCACGATCTCGGGCTCGACGCCCTCCCGGGTGGCGGCGAAGGCCATCTCCTCGGTGATGCGGCCTTGCCGGGCGTAGTGCAGCTGGGTGACCGGATCCACCGCACGGCCCGCCGGGGTCGGGGCACGAGGCCGGGGAAGGACGCGGGTCCGCCGTCCGCCCGCCGGACGGCGGCCCGGCCGTCATCCCGACGGCTGACTGGACGCCCCTCGTAGGTCTCGACGTCGCCGCGGCCGGCGATCCAGGGCTCGCGAAGCGGTGACAGGCCGTCGGTCGGCGTTCGAGCCCGGCCCCGAGGTGTCGTAGAGCCGCACCGGCGGATTGGGCACGGGCCCGTCCGGGCCCGGGGAAGGGCCGAGGGGCACCTCCACGAATGGGACCCGGAGACCGCCCGGCCCCTCGACGTAGACCTTCGTCCGGCGGAGGTTGGCGGCGGGTGGTGCGTGTTCGCGCAAGCTCGGTCATGGCCCTGCCCTCGTCCCTTCTGGCTCGTTCGGGCCGAGTCTCCCACGACCCAGTCCGGCAGGGCGGACCGTCGCGCCGTGCCAGGTGGGCCGGTCGATACCCCGGAGCCCAGAGCTGTGTCATCGGTGTGCCGGACACCAATCACCCGATCTCGACGAGGGGAAAGGAACACCATGGCCAAGCTCGCCGCCGGTGACAAGGCGCCGGCCTTCAGCCTGCCCGACCAGGACGGAAAGAAGGTCTCCCTCCGCGACTTCAAGGGCCAGCCGGTGGTCGTCTACTTCTATCCGCGGGACGACACTCCGGGATGCACCAAGGAGGCGTGCCAGTTCAACGACAACCTGCGCGCCTTCTCGCGGGCCAAGGTGGCGGTCGTCGGCATCTCGGCTGACAGTGCGGCCAAGCACCAGGCGTTCCGGGCCAAGTACGGCCTCAAGTTCCCGCTCTTCACCGATGCCGATCACTCGGTCGGCGAGGCCTACGGCGCATGGGGTGAGAAGACGCTCTACGGCAAGAAGACGATCGGCGTCATCCGCTCAACGTTCCTCATCGGTGCGGACGGCAAGGTGCAAGCGGGCCTGGTACAGCGTGAAAGCGGATGGCCACGCGGCCAAGGTGCTCGAAGAGGTGAGCTGAGCGGCCGTCCTGCAGCTCTGCCGTTCCTCGAGACGCTCCGACGCTCGGCGTGCTCAGTAGCGCTGGGCTGACCTGCACCTGCGGTCGGATCGCGCCGAGGTAGACGGATCCGAGGATCCCGCCGATCAGTCCGAGCCCGAAGAGACCGAAGAAGAAGAGACCGACGATGGGCAGGACGACCCAGAGAACCTTGTTCTGCCCGGCTGCCTGGAAGGCCGTCGTCGGACGCACGGCGGCGTCGATGAGCGCCCACACCGCGATCACGAATGGCCGCCATCCCGAGAAGAAGGAACAGCAGTGCCGAGAGCCCCTGCGAACAGCCAGTAAACACTCCAGCGACCATCGTCATCACCTCGGTAAAAAGGATAGGGCACCGGACACGCTCATCGGACCGCGGCCCCGCCACGCGGTCGGCGGGAAGGCCACAGAGGAGACGACCGTGCCGCCGGGTCACACCTGATGGATCGGGCACCACCAGGTCGTCCGTCCACCGACGGTGGCCCGCACGAGCGCGGTCCCGTCGCGTGGGCAGCGGCCACCTGGCCGCCGTTGCTCCATGATGGGCCGTGAGGTGCGAGCCGCCCCGGTCCACCAGGCGAGCGATGGTCCGTGTGATCTGGTAGCGCAGGCGTCGGGCCTCGGCGTCGGTGAGCGATCCGGCAGGACGTTCCGGGGACAGGCCGGCACGCCACAGCACCTCGTCGGCGATGAGGTTGCCGACGCCGCTCAGCCGCGACTGGTCGAGCAGGCGCGCCTTGAGCGGGGCCGACGAGGCATCGAGCGCCCGGGCCAACTGCCGGTGGTGAGGGTCGCGGCATCGGGTCCGAGCCGTGACACGTCGGGATCGAGGAAGACGCCGCCGAGGCGCCGGGGGTCGGGCACCACGAGGGAGCCGCCATCGGCGAAGATGACCGCCCAACGGTCCCAGGCCGGGTCGTGACGGTGCGGTGCGTTGCGCAGCTCGTCGACGCCGGTTGTCCCGTCCACGGCCAGGTTGCCGGTCATCCCGAATCGGATGCCGACCGTCGGGCCCTCGTCGACGTCGAGGAGGAGGACCTTCCCGATGCGCCGGGCATCGGTGAACGACGCGGCCGACGAGTGCCCCTCGCAAGACCGGCACCGTCGACGCCGCCCTTGAGGAACCAGGGGTCGGGCGAGTGCACGTCGGACGATGACACGCCCGAGCGCCCGCGTGGCCACGTCGGCGGTAGAGCTCGACCTCCGGCAGCTCGGGCACCGCCGAAGGGTAGCGAGCCCGTCGCCCGCGTCGGCCGGCCGCAAGCGACCGGGCCGTGGCGGTGGCCACGAGCGCCGCCGGTACCCGCCGTGACTTTCCGAGGCCGAACGGGCATCGCTAGGGTAGGGGCGCATGCCGCCCGAGAAGCCCCAGTGGGCCGAACTGTTCACCGAGGTCGTGACGTCGGGACTGTGCACCGGGTGCACGGCCTGCATCGTGGCCTGCCCCTACGACGTCCTCTCCTACGACGACACCGGCGGGCGCTACAAGCCGTTCCATATCGACGCCGACGGCGGTCCCGAAGACTGCACCCACGGCATCAAGGGCTGCACCATGTGCACACGGGCCTGCCCGCGGTTCCGGCTGTGGGAGCCCGAGATCGATCAGCACCTCTTCGGCCGGGAGCGCCACGACGACGAGGTGGCCGGGGTGTCGTCCGACACCCTGCTCGTCCGGGCCACCGACCCCGAGGTCCACGATCTCGGTCAGGACGGCGGCCTGGTGTCGGCCATCCTCATCTGGGCACTCGAGCACGACGTCATCGACGCCGCACTCGTCTCCTATCTCGAAGGTGACGGCTCGACATGGAAGGCCGTCCCGGGGGTGGCCACCACCCGCGAGGAGGTGCTGGCCGCGGCCGGGTCCCGCTACACCTACTCGGCCAACCCCCTCGCCTACCCACAGGCCATCGAGCGGGGGGCCGAGCGCATCGCCCTCGTGGGCATGGGGTGCCAGCCGTCGGCGCCCGGGAGTGATGCAAGCGCGCAAGGCGGGCAAGGTCGCCCGTCGGCTGTCGCTGTCCATCGGGCTCATGTGCTCGAAGACCTTCGACGACGCCATCTTTCCGGAGCTGTTCGAGGCCAAGTACGGCATCGCCCGGGCCGACATCGCCAAGATGAACATCAAGGGCGTCTTCCAGGTCTGGACCCGCGACGGCGAGTACCACGAAATCCCTCTCAAGGAGGCCCACGCCTGGACACGCGAGGGCTGCACGCAGTGCCCCGACTTCGCCGCCGAGCACGCCGACATCGCCACCGGCGGCATCGGCGCATTCCACGACTGGACGCTCACGATGGTGCGGACGGACAAGGGCCGCGACCTCCTCGACGGGATGGTCAAGGACGGCGCCATCGAGACGCGCCCCGGTGACGACGACCCCGGCGCCATCGCCCTCCTGCACCGGTTGGCCCGGGTCAGCCGCCGACGCTGGCCCGAGACGGCGGTGCCCATGCCGCCGACTGCCGGCCGGATGCCGGCTCGCCGAGCTCGGACGCGACCGATCGGGATGTTTCCCTGAAAATGACGCTAAATATCCGGCCGTCTTGGGCCCGACCGCCGAATGTTTCACCTGACCTCGAACGTAAGGTTGAGCTGGCTACTCGGTGCCGCCGTCCTCCTGGCCGGACTCGAGGCCAAGCCGCGACAAGGCGGCCATGACACCCCGGGAGGACAACCTCGTTGTTCGCCGCCCTCGGACGGTTCAGCGTCCGCCACCGTTTCGCCATCATCCTCGGATGGGTGGCCCTCGCCGTGGTGGCAGCAACCCTCCTCCCCTCGATTTCGAGCGTCGAGCGCGGCTCCAACTCCCAGTTCCTGCCGTCGAGCGCCCCGAGCGCCCGGGCCAACGTCCTCGCCGCGCCGTTCCAGTCCGACTCGAGCTCGCAGGCGACCTTCGTGGCTGCGACCAAGGACGGGCGACCGCTCTCCGCGGCCGACGACGCCGCCATCGGACGAGCCGAGAGCGCCATGCGCCGCGTGTCCAAAGTCTCCGGTGTCGTCGACCTCGGTCCTTCGCCCAACGGACGGGCCCGCAGCCGCGCTCGTCGAGGTCGACGTTCGCACCTCGCGCGGCGGCAAGGAGATCACGACGGCGGTGTCCGATCTGCGGGCCGCCATCGCCACGACCGAGTGCGCCCTCCGGGTTGGCCATGCACTTGACCGGGGCGCTCGCTCAATCGGCCGACGAACAGAACCAGTCGAACCACATCCAAACGCTGACCGAGGTGCTCTCCATCCTCTTCATCGTGGTGCTCCTGCTCATCACGTTCCGGGCACTGCTCGCTCCGGTGATCGCGCTCTTCCCATCGATCGTGGCCCTGTTCGTCGCCGGGCCGGTGGTCGCCCTCTCGACTCACATCGGTGTCCAGGTCTCCGACCTGACCCCCATCCTCCTCACCGTGTTGATGCTGGGAGCCGGGACCGATTACGGACTGTTCCTCATCTTCCGGTTGCGCGAGGAGTTACGTCGCGGGCGGACCGTGCACGACGGGGTGGCCGTCGCCCTGTGCAAGGTCGGCGAGTCGATCACCTTCTCCGGGTTCACGGTGATGGCCGCGTTGGCCGCCGTGGTCGTCTCGGCCTTCGGCCTGTACCAAGGACTCGGGCCGGCCCTGGCCGTCGGCATCGCCGTGGCGCTGGCGGCCAACCTCACCTTGCTGCCGGCCCTGCTCGCCGTCTTCGGGGGGGCGACGTTCTGGCCCCGGACACCGGTGCCCGGCCCGGTGCGCCACGGCGCCTGGGGCCGCATCGCGGCACGGGTGGTGGCCCGCCCCATCGCCACGCTGATCATCGGCATCGTGATCTTCGGGGGCCTCTCCCTCACCATGTTCGCCTACGCGCCGACCGGCTTCGGCGACCAGAGCGCGCCGGGCAACTCCGACTCGGCCCGAGGCCAGGCCCTCCTCATCGCCAACTACCCCTCGGCGGAGTCCAACCCGACGTCCGTCCTCTTCCGCCTACCGAGCTCGATCTGGGCGGAGCCTTCGCTCCTCACTCGCATCCAGAACGAGCTCGAAGCGCACCGGGGCATTCCGGCAGGTCGAGGGTCCACTCGACTTCAACGGTCACTCGGTCACCCCGACGGCCCTCGCCGCCGCCCACGATGAGCTGTCGGCGCAGGGACCGGCATCCGACCTGCCCCTTGCAACCGCCGGCGGGAGCCACCATCTCGGCACTGGTCTACGACGCCTATCGGTCGACGGCCCAGACCATCAGCCCCGACGGGCGGACCCTTCAGTACGAGACCGAGCTGACCGCCGGTCGTGGCTTCGCGCCAGCGGCGGCCGCGGCCATCCCCGGCGTGCGCGCCGGCGGTGGCCGGCGTGGGCAGGTCGGTTGGCGCCGAGGACAGTGGGGTCAACGGTTACGCAGCCTCCGCGGCCGACGTCGGCAGCATCTCGAGCAGCGACCTCATGCACATCGTCCCGATCGTTCTTTTGGTCTTGGCTCTCCTGCTCGCCATCGTGCTGCGCAGCCTCGTGGCTCCGCTCTATCTCGTGGCCAGCGTCGGGTTGTCCTATCTCGCCTCGCTCGGGTTCTGCGTGCTCGTCTTCCAGGTCATCAGGGGTCAGAACGGCATCAATTTCGTCCTGCCGTTCTTCATGTTCATCTTCATCCTGGCGTTGGGACAGGACTACAACATCCTCGTCATGACGCGCATCCGCGAGGAGGCGCAGTGTGCCCCTCTGCGTGTCGCGGTGCGGCGCGCGGTCGAAGCCACCGGAACCACGGTGACGTCGGCTGGCCTCATCCTGGCCGGCACCTTCGGGGTGCTCACCGCCACCGGCGATACCCAGGTACAGGAGATCGGCCTCGGCTTGGCGGCCGGCATCCTCCTCGACACCTTCTTCGTCCGCACCCTGCTCGTGCCGTCCGTCGTCGTGCTGCTCGGTCGCTGGAACTGGTGGCCGAGTGCCCTGGCCCGCCAGGGCGGAGGTTCGACGATGGACGGCGAGGTCGAAGTCGGTCGTCCTCGTCCGGAACCCGGCGGCTTGGTCATCCCCGGAGGTAGGGGCACCGTCCTGTCGCCGGCGGCGCGATCGGAGCGCCTTCCTCCCTGACCGGCCCAGAGCGGCCCCGCGCCGGTGCTCAGGAGCGAACAGGCGCCCGACATCGCAAGCTCGGCAGTCTCCGGCTGCGGCGTTCGACGATCGGATATCGAGAGAGGACGGCTACGGTGCAACCCTGTGGCCAAGCGACGGACCGTCGGACGTCCGACCGTCATCCTCCTGGTGCGCCACGGGCGAACCCCCACCACTGGCACGGTGCTTCCCGGACGCGCGCCGGGCCTCCACCTGTCCGACGACGGCCGCGCCCAAGCCGAGTCGGTGGCAGCCCGAATCGCCGCTCTGGGCGCCACCGGAAGGCGACCTCCGGTGGCCGTTTACGCTTCACCGCTCGAGCGCACCATGGAGACGGCCGCTCCCATCGCCCGCGCCCTCGGCCTGCGAGTGCGCACGCGATCGTGGCTTGCTCGAGTGCGACTTCGGTCAGTGGACCGGTTCGCGCCTGGCGGTCCTTGGCCAAGTAAGCGCGAATGGAACCAGGTCCAGCGTTGGCCGAGCGGGTTCCGGTTCCCGGGGGGTGAGTCCTTCACCGAGATGCAGACCCGCATCACCGACGCCCTCGCCCAGCTTTCCGACCGCCACCGGGGCGAGACCATCGTGGCCGTGTCCCACGCCGACCCGATCAAGGCGGCCGTGGCCAGTGCGGCCGGCACCCCCCTCGACCTCTTCCAGCGCTTCACGGTGGCGCCGTGCTCCGTGTCCTCCTTGGCCTACACACCGTCGGGCCCGTACCTCCTCACGGTGAACTCGACGGCGGCCCTCACCGAGCTGGCCATCGCGTGAGCGACGGCTACGACCTCACGGCCGAGCGGTTGGTGGTCGGCGCCGTCGGGCCGGTCGGCGACCGGCTCTTCCTCGTCCAGTGCCGCGAGGGCGCGACGCTGCTGACCCTCAAGATGGAGAAGCAGCAGGTGGCGGTGGTGGCCGACTACCTGGCCCGCATCGTGAAGGACCAGGCCCGTCCCGAGCAGCTTGCCCGACGCCCTCGCCCTCGAGGAGCCGACCGAGCCGGACTGGGTGGTGGGCACCATCGGGGTCTCCTACGACGAGGCCGAGGACCGCATCGTCCTCGTCGTCGAGGAACAGGTCGAAGAAGGCGAGACCGGGGCCATCGCCCGGTTGTCGGTCACCCGGGAGCAGGCCGCCGCCTTCGCCATCGAGGCCACCCGTCTGGTCGAGTCGGGCCGCCCACCCTGTCCGCTCTGCGGCTCCCCGCTCGACCCATCGGGCCACGAGTGCCCGCGCACCAACGGCCACCGGCCTCCGGTCGTGTGACGGGCTGGAGCCCGGAGACCGGTCCTGACCTCGCCGAGGCGACGGACCGGCTCCGAGAAGGAGACCTGAGCGTCGAGGGCCGGCTCCCCTGGAGCTCCAATCTCACCTTCCTCGTGGAGGTGGGCCCGGGCACGGGCCGACCGGACGACGATCGTCCGCTCTTCGCCGTCTACAAGCCCGAGCGCGGCGAGCGCTCGCTGTGGGACTTCCCCGACGGCCTCTACCGGCGGGAGGTCGCCGCCTACCGGCTTTCCGAGCTCCTCGGCTGGGGGCTCGTGCCCCCGACCCTGCTCCGCGACGACGGACCGTTCGGCCCCGGCTCGGTGCAGCTGTTCGTCGAGGCCGACTACGAGCAGCACTACTTCACGCTGCTCGAGACCGGTGGTCACGAAGACGTCTTACACGCCATCTGCCTCTTCGACGTGGTGGCCAACAACGCCGACCGCAAGAGCGGCCATGTCCTGGTCGGCCCGGACGGCCGGCTGTGGGCCATCGACCACGGGCTGTGCTTCCACCGGCAACCGAAGCTGCGCACCGTCATCTGGGACTTCGCCGGCGAGCCGGTCCCGAACCGACTGTCGTCCGCCCTCGAGCGCCTCTGCGATCCGGCTTCCGAGCGCTTCGACGGTCTGCTCAGCGACGCCGAGGTCGAGGCCATCGGACAGCCGGGCCCGTGCATCTCCTCAGCACCGGGGTGTTCCCCGAGCCGGAGGGGGCGACCGGCCGCCCTATCCCTGGCCGCTCGTCTAGAGCGCCCGAGTCGAGCCGCGGTCAGGTCGGCAGGGCCGATCGCCGAAGTCGGCAGCGAATGCGCAGGCCGATGACCGCCTGTGAGAGGCGCTCGGCACCCCCGGGGGCAAGGTGGATCCCGTCGGTCGTCCGCACGTTGATGACCCCCGACGGCGTGGTCAGGTAGGCGGTGAAGTTGCCGTGGGCGTCGCCGAGAACGGGAATCGACGAGAGGTAGGCGGCCTTGCCCGGCACTTTGGCCACCTGGGCCTGCACGATGCCGTTGATCTGATCGAGCTCGGCGTTGAGGAGCGGGTTGGCCATGGGCGGCATTCCTACCCACAGGACGTGGGCCCCGCCGGCGTTGGCCTCGTCGATGAAGGCGAGCAACCCGTCGTCCGTAGTCCGTCGTCCAATCCGGCGTGCCCGTAGCGCGATGGCGCCCGAGCTGTCCACGAGCGACTGCGGGTCGTTGGCACCGATCATCACCACCACCAGGTTGGGATGCTGGTTGGTGATGTCGATCTGCAGCTCGGCCGGCCAGTTGAAGTAGTCGGGCCGGGAGAGCCCGGTGTCGACTCGGCCATCGAGCACCGGCGACGACCACTCCCGTATTGGCCAGGTCGGCCACCAGGGCCTGGCCCAGGTCGAGGCCGACCGAGTCGCCCACCACCAGCACGTGCAGGGGGTCCTCGCCGTGGGTCGGGTGTCGAGGACGGGGAACGTCGTGGTCGTGGTGGCGGACCGGTGGGCGTGTCCGACGACGGCGACGTCCCGTGGCCAGCCGCCCCACAAACGGGCTGGGCGTGCCATGACCGCTCGCCGGCGACGGCGTGACGGCGGCGAGGGTGGGACCGCCGCCCGGGGTGCGGCCGAAGACCTCGTCGGTCCAGCCGACCACGTGGGAGAGCCCGAGGCCGCGGCTGAGGGCGGCAATCGGACCGACGACGTCGAGGGACACGGTCCGCCGGGTCGCCGACGGGCGACTCCTGGGCCGAGCGTTGGAGGCTCGGGCGCGTCGAGCAGGAGCCAGACCGCGAAGCAGACGACGCCGATGAACAGCATCCGGGTCCAGGGAATGCCCGGAGTGTCGGACGACCACCAACCGGCTCGCCGACCGCCGCCCGCCGGCTGGGCGTCCTCCTCCGCCGGCGTCCGGTGCCGTCGGCAGCATCGTCCTGGTTGTCGGAGCGGTCGTCCAAGACCGCCGGTCCCGGCCGTCCTGGCTGTCGATGGCGGCCGCGAACCAGCTGAGGGCGGCGGTCGGCGACCAGGGGTGGGAGTCGGGGCTCGGGTGCCGTCCGCGTCGCGCCGACCCGGCTTCGGGGGGCGGTTTGGGGGAGATGACGGGGCCATGGTCAGAACCGGTAGTAGATGAAGGGTGCGACCCCTTGGGGCCCGAAGGTCGTGATGGCCAGCAGGACCAGGCCCAGTATGCCGCCCTGTACCAGCGGGCGGCGGGCGGCGAAGACGTGCTTGACTCGCCCGAGCCAGTCGTCGGGGACGTACTGGATGCCGATGCCGGTGGCGATGGCGAGTGCGGCCAGCGGGGTCACGAGCGGCGAGGGGCCCCAACCCACGAAGAGGCGCGACAGCATCTCGCCGGCGTTTCCCATGGTGGTCGGCCCGGAAGAACAGCCATCCGACGCAGACGAGCTGGAAGGTGACGAACCGGGCCCAGGCCACCCGGGCCGCGGCTCTGCGGCTCGGCGGGCAGGCCCCGCGGCTCTCGCGGACGCCGTCGGCGCTGCCGGCCGATGACCTGGCCGACGCCGTGGTAGAGGCCCCAGGCCACGAACGTCCACGCCGCGCCGTGCCAGAGGCCGCCGAGCAGCATGGTGATGATGATGTTGACCGAGATCCGCCACTCCGGGCCGCGGTTGCCACCGAGCGGGATGTAGAGGTAGTCGCGCAGCCAGAACGAGAGGGTCATGTGCCAACGCCGCCAGAAGTCCTGCAAGTGAGATCGCCGTGTACGGCCGGCGGAAGTTCTGGCGGGAACTGGAACCCGATGAGGAGGGCGAGGCCGATGGCCATGTCGGTGTAGCCGCTGAAGTCGGCGTAGATCTGCACGGCGTAGCCGTAGACGGCGAAGAGCACCTCGAGGGCCGAGTGCTGACGGGGGTCGGCGAAGACCGGGTCGACCACGTAGGTGGACAGGTAGGAGGAGAGGACCACCTTCTTGGCCAGGCCGACGAGGATCAGCCAGCACGCCTCGACGTACTGGACGTCGCGCGGGTCGCGGCGGCGACGGATCTGGGGCAGGAGCTCGGTGCCCCGGACGATGGGCCCGGCGACCAGGTGCGGGAAGAAGGAGAGGTAGACGGTCACGTCGATGCCGCGGGCCGGTGCGAGCGTACCGGCGGTAGATGTCGACCACGTAGCTCACGGCCATGAAGGTGAAGAAGGAGATGCCGACCGGGCAGGGTGATGGCGAGGAGGGGCATGGGCCGGCCGAGCCCGACGGTGTGCAGCAGGTTGTCGACGTTGACGGCGACGAACCCGTAGTACTTGAACCAGGCCAGGAGCCCGAGCAGACCGGCCAGCGTCGCCCACAGGGCCACCCGTCGGGCGGATGCCCGTCCAGGCGGGTGGAGGACCTCGCCCCGACATGGGCGATCGCCGTCGACGCGGCCAGAAGGAAGATGAACCGCCAGTCCCACCACGCGTAGAACACGTAGCTGGCGAGCACCATGAAGGCCTTCCACGGCCCCGCGTACGGGTTCAGCAGCCATTGCACCACGAAGACGATGGCGAAGAAGATGGCGAAGTCGGTGGTGGGAAAGAGCAAGCCTCGCTCCGGTCGATCCTCGTGCGCCCGCCAGTGGCGCTGGGGCGGACACTACCGCTCGGTTCTGACGCCGAGCGGTACCCGAAACGGTCGAGGTTCAGCGGTCCTCCGAGCTCCGGTCGATCCGAGAGGGTGTGCCGCCGGGCGCCGGGCGCCGTTTGTCGCCGCCAGCGACCAGCCGGCTGGTGCACCACGACCTCGTGGCCGAGGCGCCGGACGGACCTCGGGCCTCGCCCCGTTCGCGCATCGGCTGGCCACCCCGCGACGGTGGTCAGCCGGCCGGTGTCAGCCCCGCGCCTTGAGGGCCTCGATGAGCTTGGGCACCACCTTGTGCACGTCGCCGACCACGCCCAGGTCGGCCACCGAGAAGATGGGCGCGTCCTGGTCCTTGTTGATGGCCACGATGTTCTTCGAGTTCTTCATGCCCACCAGGTGCTGGGTGGCGCCGGAGATTCCGCAGGCCAGGTAGACGGTGGGCTTGACCGTCTTGCCCGTCTGGCCGACCTGGTGCGAGTAGGGCACCCAGCCGGCGTCCACGATGGCCCGGCTGGCGCCTGCCGCTCCGTGGAGCAGGGAGGCCAGCTCCTCGATCATGGCGTAGCTCTCCTTGTCGCCGAGGCCCCGGCCACCGGAGACGACGACGTCGGCCTCGTCGAGCTTGGGTCCGGCCCGTTCCTCGACATGGCGATCGAGGATCTTGGCCGCGCCGGTGGCGCCGAGGTCGGGCACCGAGGCGGCCACGACGGTGGCCGGCTCCGCCGCCCGAGGGCTCGGCGGCGAACGACTTGGCCCGGATGACGAAGATGCCCGGCCCCTCGCCAGTGAAGCGGGCGGTCGCCATCTCGGCTGCCACCGAAGATGGCGTGGGTGCTGACCAGGCCGCCGTCGACCTCGTTGAGGTCGACCACGTTGGTGAGCACCGGCCGGTCGAGCTTGACCGACAGACGGCCGGCGATGTCACGGCCGTCGTAGGTGGCCGGGAAGAAGGATGGCGTCGGGCGCGCTGCCCGCCCTCGACGGCGGCGGCGATGGCCGCGGCCACCGGAGCGCCGGGGAGGGCTGCCGCCCAGGTCGCCCACGTCGTGGACGGTGGTCACCCCGTACTCGCCGAGGGTGGCGGCCGCCTGCTCGGCGCCGTCGCCCCAGGTCCAGGCCTCGACGGTGCTCGGCCAGCTGGCGGGCTCGGGTGGCGAGCTCGAGGGAGATGGTGGTGGGGGCGCCGTCGGCCCTCTCGGCCAGCACCCAGATCGTTCCGACAGACATGTGTACTTCGCTCCTGCTCTGAGATTCGGTCTGCGACTCGGTTCTGCGACTCGGTCTGCGATTCGGTCTTGCGACTCGGGCTAGATGACCTTCAGCTGCTCGAGGAAGGCGATGACCCGCTCGTAGCCATCGCCCTCGTCGACGACGATCTCGCCCGGACGTGCGCGCCTCGGCGTCGGCCACGTCGGTGATCTCCTGACGGGCTCCGGCCGCGCCCACCTGCGCCGGCGTCGACGCCGAGGTCGGCGACGGTCAGCGTCTCGATGGGCTTCGACTTGGCCGCCATGATCCCCTTGAACGACGGATAGCGCGGCTCGACCACGCCGGCGGTGACCGTGACCACGGCCGGCAGCGGGCTCTCCACGTCGTCGTAGCCGGCCTCGGTCTGGCGCTCGACCTTGACGGTGCCGTCGGCGACCTCGACCTTCTTGGCGAAGGTGACCGACGGGAGGCCGAGGAGCTCGGCGACTTGCACGGGGGTGGTCCCCGTGTAGCCGTCGGTCGACTCGGTGGCGGCCAGGATGAGGTCCGGCTCGGCCCGCTTGATGGCGGCGGCCAGGACCTTGGCCGTGCCCAGGGCGTCGGTGCCGGCCAGGCTGTCGTCACTGATCAGGATGGCCTTGGCCGCACCCATGGCCAGCGCCGTCCGCAGTCCGGAGGTCTCACCGTTCGGCGCCATGGAGACGAGCGTGACGTCTCCGCCCCCGGCCTGCTCGGCCAGCTGCAGGGCCATCTCGACCCCGTAGGCATCCGAGTCGTCGAGGATGAGCTTCCCCTCTCTGACCAGGGTCTTCGTCGCCGGGTCGAGGGCCGGCGGGGCCGCCGGGTCAGGGATCTGCTTCACGCATACAACGACGTTCATGGCCACGCATTGTTGACGAAATTCGTCGCTCCGACCAATCGAGTTGCAGGCCACGCAGGCCAGAGGCCACCAGCGGGAGGGCTCGGGACCGGCCGGTTGGAGAGGCGAGGTGCCCGTTCAGCGCCGGGCACCGAGAACGTCCCGGGCCAACGGCACGTCGTCGGTGATCACCGTGTCGACCTCGAGGGCCTGGGCCGCGGCCAGCCAGTCCCGGTCGTTGACCGTCCAGGCACAGACGGCCAGGCCGGCGCCGTGGGCGGCCACCACCAGGTCGTCGGTGACCAGGTCGGCGGCCGGGATGCAGAGCCGAGCAGCCTCGGTCGAGGGCAGCGCTCACGGCCGCCTCGGGCGCCATGGCTCGGACGTAGAGCAGGCCCGTGGCGACGTCGGGGTGCGCCTGACCGCGCGGCCACGGTGAGCGCCGGGGCCAGAAGGACGAGACGATCACCTGGCGTCCGGCTCCGAGGGCGGCCACGAGCTCGCCGACGGCCGGGCCAAGTGCTCGTCGGGGTCGAAGCCGGGCTCGGTTGGAAGGTTCTTCACCTCGATGTTGACCGAAAGGCCCAACGCATGCCTCGAGGGCGGCCCCGAGCAGGGGCACCTCGCGGGGCAGCTCCTTCGTCCGCAGCTGGCTGATCGGGCCCGAGGCCGGCGATGACCGGGTCGTGGTGCACGGCGATGGCGCCGTCGGCGGTCATCCGGACGTCGAGCTCGATGCCGTCGGCGCCGAGGTCGCGGGCCCGCTGGAAGGCCGCGATCGTGTTCTCGGCGATCCCCTCCTCCGGGTCGGGTGCCCCCGGTGGGCGACGACGAGCGTCACATGGCGTACCGGTCTGGGCAGGCCACCCCGGCTCTCTGTCCCCGCATGACCACTTCACCTCCCGGGCCTGCCCACTCGGGCGGTCGCTCGCTCACCTGGAACAACGGGAATCCCCTGCTTGGAGCAGGCGGCCACCCCTCCGGCCCGGCGAATTCCCTTGCAACCCCGCCGCCTGGCCGTTACCCTATGACCGAACCCCGAACAGCCGGTGTCGATGTGGCCGCCGGGTTATGTGAAACGGTTCACAAAGGCTCCCAGGGGTCAGGGCACGAGTCCCGGGCGGGAAGTGCGGAAGCGGAGGAACAGTCGTGGCGCTGCATGTGGAACCGCACGGTCGATTGGGACGAGGGCGATTGGCGCCAGCTTCGCCGCCTGTCGCGCAGCCGAACCCGACCTCTTCTTCCCCATCGGCACCACCGGTCCGGCCGTCGACCAGATCGAGGCGGCCAAGCGGGTGTGCCGCGGCTGCGAAGTCCAGGAGCCGTGCCTCGACTTCGCCCTGGCCACCAACCAGGAGTCCGGGCGTGTGGGGCGGCGACCTCCGAGGAGGAGCGCCGCGGCACTGCGCAAGTCGTGGCTGGCGGCCCGCCGGCGCGCCTCCTGACCGCTCGAACCGACCAACCCGGCTGACCGCCGAGTCGGGCGTCGATCCGGAGGTCGGCGACCAGCCCGGCCGACCTTCAGAGCCCGATCGGCTGCACCTCGGGGATGGGCAGGGTGATGGTCACCGTCGTACCGTCCTCTCCGGTCGGCGTCACGGCGGTTGCGCATGGTGATGGTTCCCTCGAGCTGACTGCGCACGAGGTCGCGCACGATCGACAGGCCGAGGCTCTGGCTCTCGTCGAGGTCGAAGCCCTCCGGAAGCCCGGCGCCGTCGTCGCAGACCTCGAGCCGCAGGACAGTGCCGTCGTTCTCGAGTCGCACGCTGATCGTGCCCGGCCCCGTCGCGATCGACCGGCTGCGGTCTCGGTCCCTCCTCGGCCTCGAACTCGGCGAAGGCGTGCTCGATGGCGTTCTGGACGAGCTCGGCGAGGACGACGGCGAGCGGGGTGGCCACCTCGGCGGGCACCTCGCCGAGCTCACCGGTCACTTCGAAGCGGACGCGTCCGGGACACGACCACCGAGTCCTCGGCCATCTTGATGAGCGAGGTCACGATCTCGTCGAAGGGAACCTGGTCGCCGGGCTCCCGCGAGAGGATCTCGTGCACGATGGCGATGGAGCGCACCCGGCGCTCGGCCTCGAAGAGGGCCACCCGCCCTCCCCCCGGCGGCAGCCGGCGGGCCTGGAGCCGCAGGAGGGCCGAGATGGTCTGCAGGTTGTTCTTCACCCGATGGTGCACCTCTCGGATGGCCGCGTCCTTGGAGAGGAGGAGGCGGTCGAGCCGGCGCACGTCGGTCACGTCGCGCAGGAGCACGAGGCAGCCGGTGACCCGGTCGGCGCTGGATGAGCGGGGATGCAATGAAGCAGCACGGTGACGTCGGGCCGGCGCTCGACCTCCTCGACGACGGGAAGAGCTGAGGCGAGCGCCCATTCGATGGCCGACTCCTCGATGCCGAGGTCGGAGAGCCGCTGTCCCTCGACCTGGGTGTAGAGGCCCATCCGGTGCAGGGCGTTGCGTGGCGTTGGGCGAGGCGTAGCGAACCCGGCCGGCCTCGTCGGTAAGGACCACGCCGTCGCCGACCCGGGGCGCTTCTTCGGTGGCCACCTCCTCGCTCGGGAAGGGGAAGGTCGACTCGGACAGCATGGTGGCGAAGCGGTCGAAGACGTTGAGATAGGTGCGCTCGAGATGCCCGGGGCGTCGGCCGGCGGACGACGACAGCCGGACGAGCACGGCCACGAGGACGTCCTCGCAGCGCACGGGGATGGCCTGGACACGCACCGGGCCTTCGTCCGGGTCGCGCACGACCTCGCCGTTCGACGCTTCGCCGGTGGCGAGGGCATCGACCACGGCCGACCAGTCGTTCGCCGCTGCCACCTCACCGACAAGGTCATCCTGGACGACGGTGGGGCGTTCGACGGGCGCATCTGGCCCAGCACCACCATCTCGTCACCGTCGCTTCCGCCCTTGGCCATCGGCGTCATGAGCAGGAGGTCGGAGAACGAGAGGTCGGCCAACACTCCCCACGTGCCGAGCAGGCGCTGGAGGTGGGCGAGCTGGACCTCGTCGAGGGTGGTGCGGTCGAAGGCCAGCTCCGCCGGGGTGGTCACGTCAACCGCCCACGGTGGCGGCCACCTCGATGACGTGCGGCTGTCGGCCACGGAAGGCGCGGAGCTCGGTCACCCCGGCCCCCACAAGAAGGCCCCGCAGCGCATCGGCTCGATCGGCCACGTCGGGCAGCGAGTGGGCGTCGGACGCCGTGGTGAGGGGCACCCCCCGGTCGACGAAGCGACGCAGCAGTGGTGGGGCCGGGTACTCCTCACCCACCGGCTTGCGCCAGCCGGCCGACGACAGTTCGGCGGCCATGCCCGAGGTGGCGGCGGCTTCGGCGATGCGGTCGTAGCACTCGTCGGGGATGGCCGGCCGCCGGCCGGCCACCTTCACGAGGTCGGGATGGGCCAAGACGTCGCAGGTGCCGGAGGCGGCGAGCTCCTCCATGGCCCGGGTGTACGCATCCCACACGGCGTCGACGTCGCGCGCCTCCCATTCGGCCATGGTGAGCGGGTCGTCGAGCACGTCGAAGCGCCAAGCGCCGAGCCAGTGCACCGAGCCGAGGAGAACGTCGAAGGGATAGCCGGCGAGCAGGGTGGCCACCTCGTCCATGCGTCCCTCGTAGTAGTCGACCTCGAGACCGCAGACGACCGGGAGCCCCGCACCCTTGACCGCCTCGACCACCTCGACGTAGCTGTCGAGGTCCACGTGAGCATGGTGATCCCAGTAGGCGGCCATTCCCGCGTGCAGCGCGGTGTCCGGGTCGTCATCCCAGAACCCCCAGAGGAGGTCCCGAGCCTGGGTGAAGCGGAACAGGTGCTCGGTCACCGCGATCTCCGTCACGCCGGCCGCTGCGCCCGCTCGCAGTAGGCGGCCACTTGGTCGATGGTGGCCTCGGCCTCCCGCTGGGTGTGGGGCCACAGATGAAGGTGGTAGTCGAGCACGGGCGCCTGCTCAGTCGAGAGACGGTGGGAGGCGGGTGCGCCTCAGCCGGCCCGACGGACGAGGGTGACCCCGTCGCGGACGGGGGTCTGGACGACCACCACCCGCTGGTCCTTGGCCAGGTCGTCGTTGAGTTTCCGAAGAGCGACGGTGTCGGGTGAGGTGTCGTCGGGATCGAGGATGCGACCGCTCCAAAGCGTGTTGTCGATGGCGATGAGGCCTCGGTCGGACAGCTTGGGCAGGACGGCCTCGAAGTAGCCGGCGTACCCGGTCTTATCGGCGTCGATGAAGACGAAGTCGAAGGGTCCGGCAAGACCGGCGATGGTGTCGGCGGCCGGCCCGACCACGACCTCGATGCGATCGGCGTAGGGGCTCGTGGCGATGTGACGGCGGGCGAACTCGGCGTGGACCTCGTTGATCTCGCACGTCGTGATCCGCCCGCCAGGCGGAAGGCCGGCGGCCATGGACAGCGACGAATAGCCGCCGAAGGTGCCGATCTCGAGGACGCGCTCGGCGCCGAGGGCGAAGACCAAGGTCTCGAGGTAGCGACCTTCGAGTGGACCGACCATCATCCCCGGGAAGTCGAGGGTGGAGATCAGGTCAGCGGCCAGCTCGTCGAGGAAGGCGGGTGGCGGCGTCGAGTGAGCGGAGGCGTAGGCCTCGATCTCGGGGTCGGTGATGTCGGCCATGACCTGATCGTACGGCAGAGCCGGGGCGGGCCGGCTGCGACCGGCCGGGCCTCGGTCGGTCATCAGGTCCAGATCTGCTCTCCGAGTCGCACGAGGCCGGCGAGGTCGTAGATGTCCGTGTCGAAGAAGGGCACGGTGGCCAGCACGTCGGGCACCACCGAGAGGCTCTGACGCTCCTCCATCTCGCGGCGCGCCACCACCTGGAAGTTGAGGAAGCTGTCAGCCACCTCGGAGAGGACCCGGGCGATCTGGTCGGCGTCGCCGAGCTCAGGGGTGATGGCGGCGAGGGCCGGGGCGAGGTCCTTCCCGAGCTCGTCGGACCGCTCACGCATGGCCTCGGCCACCGCGCCGCCGTCGGCCCGCAACAGATAGTCGGGCAGCACCTTGTTGAGGACGATGGCCCCGAGATGGAGCCGCCGGGCGCTGAGCTGCTCGGCAAAGAACTCTGCCTCTCGCAGGGGCACGGCCTCGAGGGTGGAGACGACCATGAACGTCGTGCGGCGATCGGCCAACAGGCGCTCGACGGCCTCGGAGCGCTCCATGAACCCGGCGTGCATGGACTGGAAGAGGACGAAGAACTCGGCGATGTCCGACAGGAACTCCGAGCCCAGGATACGGTCGGCCACCTGGTAGAAGGGCTTGGTGGCGGCGTTCACGAGTCGCGACCGGTAGGGGACGATGAGCCAGCGCAAGAGGCGCGAGGAGAAGAACTCGGCCACACGTTTCGGGGCGTCGAGGAAGTCGAGCGCGTTGCGGGTGGGTGGCGTGTCGACGACGATGAGGTCGTAGTCGCGCTCGGAGTGGATCTCGTAGAGGCGCTCCATGGCGATGTAGTCATGGCTCTGGACGAACCGACCCGAGATGTTGCGGTAGAGCGGGTTGGCCAAGATCTCGTCGCGGGTTCGCGGGTCGGGGGCATGGCGCCGAATGAGGGCGTCCCACGACTCCTTCATGTCGAGCATGGCCGCCCACAGCTCGCCCCGGGGACGCAGTCCTGCCGCTCTGAAGGCATCGTCGGGCACCCGGTGCTCCTCATTGCCGATTCCGCTCAGGCCGAGCGCGTCGGCCAGCCGGCGGGCGGGGTCCACGGTGAGGACGAGCACCTTGCTGCCGTGGCGCTGAGCAGCGAGCAGGCCGGCGGCGGCGGCCGTGGTGGTCTTGCCCACCCCGCCCGGGCCACAGCAGACGACGATCTCCTTGGCCGCCAGCAAACTGTCGAGAGTGCCCCGCCCGTCCGGCGATCGGGAGCGCGACCGACCCCGGGCGCTCCCGCCTCCCTCGGGTCCCCTCCTCCGTTCGACCATCAGTAGCCGAGCTCCTCGCCCAAGGACGCGGCCACCTGTCGGGTGGTGCGCAAGCCGTGCAACTTGGTGAAGAGATACGGCAGGTAGAGCATGGGCACCGACTGATCGATGCGGTCCCGAAGGTGCTCGAGGTGGGCCGAGCGGGTCCGGCGCATGGTCACGGCCAGGCGAGCGGCGTCGAGCACCGGAACGGAGTCGCCGCCCACGAGCCGATCGAGGCCGGCGCGGGGACCCGGGGTGGCCAGGGCGTCGAAGACCCGTTCCTCTTGGCGCCCGAACAGCTCGGGGAGGACGCGGTTGACCACGACGGCCGAAAGCTCGACGGTGGTCTCGCTGCGCACCCGTTCGGCGAGCTCGATCGTCTCGGTGACCGGCATTTCCTCGGGCGTGCATACCGCCACCAACCCGGTGGTCTGGTGGTCGGAGAGCATCTCGACCATCCAGTCGGTCTGGGAGCGGATGAGGCCGACTTTGACCAGGCTGTTGATGGCCTGGGGGGCGGACAACAGGCCGATCACGTGTCCCGAGGCGGGGGCGTCGACCACCACCAGGTCGTAGTTGCGCTCGCGGACCTCGTAGCAGAGCTTGCCGACGGTCAGGATCTCGCGGACCCCGGGGGCGGCGGTGGCCACGAAGTCGAAGGCCTTGGCCAAGGGCCCGATGCGGCCGATGACCGGGATGCGCAGCTGCAGCTTCAGGTACTCGCGCAAGGACGCCTCGGTGTCCATGGTCATGGCGAACAACCCCGGCTGGAGCTCCTTCTCGCTGAAGCCGGTCGGGGGGGCCTCGTAGAAGCCGGCGACGTCGCCTTTGGCGTCGACCTCGCAGATCAGCACCCGCTGCCCTCGTGTCGAGGCGAACAGGGCGAGGGCGGAGGCCACCGTGGTCTTGCCCGTGCCGCCTTTGCCGGTGACGAAGAGCAGACGGTGTTCGAGGAGGGCGGTCATCGTGGCGGATCGGACGTCAACCGTCTCGTCGGCCCTCGAGATGGCGTCACCGCTGGCAGGCGCCTGCGTCGCGCCGTTGGTCGCCGGCGCCGTGCGCCGGGCGGTGCCGCGGTGCCGGTCCGATCAGGAAATCCCGAAGCCCACGCGCCGGTCGGAAGTCGGTGGGTCGACCTCGACGTAGGCCACCTTGCCCACTGGCACGCCGACTTGGCGACCCTTGCGGTCCGTGAGCCAGAGAATGGTGCCGTCGGCGGACAGCGCCGTCTCGATGTCGGCGAGCACCTTCTCGCGGTCCGCGTCCTCCGGCAGCTCGATATCGAGCTCCTTCATCGACTGCACGATTCCGATCCGAACGTCCACCGGGTCTGCTCCCTTACGTCCCTTGCACTTCGCCACGGCGACGGCGGCCGGGCCCCACCGACGATACAAGGTCGTCCGGACACCACCTCCATGACTCGGGGATCGGGTTCGGCCCCCTACGGCAATCCCGCCGTGCTGCCCACGTCGAGTCGGTGACGGGGTCCGGAGTCCCGGCCTTGGTCGTCGCCGGCCGTCACGGCGGTGAGGCACACTGACAGCGTGCCATCTGAGGCCGAATCACAGGGCCGCCGCTCAATACCGGCCGATCGGGTGCCCGATGGAGACGGCGAGGACGTGAGCGAGCGCGGTCGCCGGTGGGCGTCGACGATGGCTGGCCGGCATACCAACGGCATCACGGTGGCCCACGCCGACAGCCGGGCATCCGTCCGCCCGGCGGCGAGCCTGGATCGCCGAGCCCGCGAAGAGCGTGAGGAGGCATGGCTGACCGAGGGCGCGACCCGGGCCGAAGGAGCCGGCCGTCGTCGACGCCACGAGGAGCCCGACGCCTGGCGCACCTGCTTCGAACGCGACCGCGATCGCATCCTCCACTCGACCGCCTTCCGGCGGCTGGCCGGCAAGACCCAGGTCTTCGTCTTTCCCGACGACCACCAGCGCACCCGTTTGACCCACGCCCTCGAGGTGGCCCAAGTGGCGACGGGCGTGGCCCGCGCTTGTCGGCTGAACGTCGCCCTGGTCGAAGCCATCGCCCTCGGCCACGACTGCGGTCATGGGCCGGGCGGCCACGCCAGCGAGGACGCGCTCTCCCCCTACCTGGCCGGAGGGTTCGACCACGCCCCATGGGGGGCTGACGTATCCCTCTCCGCCCTCAACCTGTGCGAAGAGACGTTGGACGGCATCCGCAACCATTCGTGGTCACGGCCGGCGCCGAGCACGCCCGAGGGCGAGGTGGTGAGCTGGGCCGACCGCGTCGCCTATGTGTGTCACGACTTCGAGGACGCCGTCCGTAGCGGCATCGTGACCCCCGCCTCCTTGCCGACGCTGGTGCGGGAGCGTTGCGGCGACCGGCGGAGTCAGCAGCTCGGCACCTTCATCGACGCCATGGTCGACACCATCCTCACCACCGGGCGGATCGGCATGGCCGAGCCCGAGGCCGAGGCGCTCGCCGCGTTCCGGGCCAGCAACTATGAGCACGTCTACCTTCGGCCGAGCTCGGTCGAACAGGGAAGGTCGGTCATGGCCGTGTTGCGCGCCCTCGTCGATTACTACAGCGATCGGCCACACCTCATCCCGGGCCCACCGCCGGACGCTGCCCAGGGCGAGCCGACGGACGGAACCGGGGGCGAGATGACCGGGGGCGAGCCCGCCGCCGTGCGGGCCGCCGTCGCCTACGTGGCCGGCATGACCGACCGGTTCGCCTTCGGCCAGGCGGTCGCCGTGCTCGATTGGGACCCGGCCAAGCTTCCCGGCCGGCATCGGGGTGACGCCGCGGCGTTGAGCGCCCGGCGTTGACTGCCCGGCGTTGACTGCCCGGCGTCGACTCCTCACACGGAACGGCTACCAGCCAGCGGCGACGGCCAGCGCCATCCTGATCAGCGGACGGTGAGCTCCTGGCGGTAGACGCGGGCTGGTCCGAGCCCGGCCACGAGGGTGGCCAGCTCGGCGAAGGCGGCTGCCGCTTCGCTGTCCGGCTCCGCCACCACGAGGGGTACGCCGCGGTCCGCCCCCTCCCTCAGCGCGGGCACGAGGGGAAGCTGGGCCAGGAGCGGCACCCCGAGATCGGCGGCCAGGCGCGCCCCGCCGCCTTGCCCGAACAGCTCGTAGCGGACGCCGTCGTCGCCGGTGAACCAACTCATGTTCTCGATCACACCGCGAACGGACAGCTTCAGCTTCCGGGCGGCATAGGCAGATCGCTGGGCCACCCGTTGGGCCGCAGGTTGCGGAGTGGTGACCACGATCACCTCCGTCTTCGTGAGGTATTGGCCGAGGGAGAGGGTCACGTCGCCAGTGCCAGGTGGCATGTCGATGAGAAGGAAGTCGGGCTCGCCCCAGTAGGCGTCGACCAGGAACTGCTCGAGCGCCTTGTGCAGCATCGGGCCGCGCCAGATGACGGGTGTTTCCTCCGAGACGAAGTAGCCCATCGAAAGGCAACGCACGCCGTTGGCCACCGGGGGAACGACGAGGTCGCCGATGATCAGCGGGTCGTCCGTGACGCCGAGCATGGCCGGGACCGAGAAGCCGTAGACATCGGCGTCGAGGATGGCCACGTCGTGCCCCGCCCGGGCCAGGGCCACCGCCAGGTTCACGGTGACCGACGACTTGCCCACTCCTCCCTTCCCGGACGAGATGCCGAGGACCCGCGTCTTCGAGCGGGGTGCCATGAACGAGTTCGGACGTCCCTCTTCGTGGCCGAGGGCCGCGTTGGAGTGATCGGCATGATCGGAATGGCCGCCATCGACGGGACCGCCCCGGAGGAGGGCGCGCAAATGGGCCTTGACCTCCTCGTCCATGGCCGCAGTGGTGACCGTCACCTCATCCGCCCCGTCCACTGCCGAAACGGCGGCCCGTACCCGCTCGGTCAGCTCGTCGACCCCCGGGTAATCGGCCACCGGGACGTCGACCTCGACCGACACCCGCCGGCGGCGGGCGTGAACGGGTCCAACCATGCCCAGCTGACCAAGGGTGAGCCGGAGAGTCGGATCGACCACCTCTTCGGCCGCAGTGCGGACCTCGGACTCGTCGACGGACATACGGCACTCCCTGCAGAATTGGCCCCCCGGTACACTAAGGGACGTGCCGGAAGACGCCGACAGCCACTTCGCCGCGGCCGTTACTTCGGTCACGGCGGCGTTTGGCGACCCGACCCGCCGCGAGATCTACCTCTACCTCCGAGCCAACCCGGGATCCACGGCCAACGAGGTGGCCGCCCACTTCTCCCTCCACCCCAACGTGGCTCGTCACCATCTCGAGCGACTGGCTACGAGTGGCTACCTCGAGGTGACCATGGGCCGGGTCGACGGACAGGGCGCGGGCCGGCCGGCCAAGCGATTCCGGGCTGTGGGCAACGATCCCACCCTCGACCTCCTCACCCGACGCGACGACCTCCTCGTTCTCCTCCTGCAGGAAGCCCTGCAGTTGCTCGGGCCAGAGGCTGCCGAAGAGATGTCCGAGCGGGTGGGCGAGCAGTACGGCCGCACACTGGCCAACCAGATGTCGCCCGGCGATAGCCAGCGGTCGTTGCGGGTGGCCATGCACGCCATCGCCGAGACCCTTACGGCCCACGGTTTCGCCGCCCACGCCGAGGACAACGACACGACGACCACGGTGGTCGCCGACAACTGCCCATTCGGCGACGCCGCCAACCAGTACCCGGTGCTCTGCGCCGTGGACAGGGGCATGGTCAAGGGGCTCTTGGCCGGGTTGTGCGGCGAAACGGACGGGGCTGTCCCCGTCGTGCTGTCGTCGTCGCGGGCTCGCGGTGACGACGCCTGCGCCGCGGTGGTCTGAGCAACGCCGCATCCGGTGAATCCGGTGACCTCCCACCGGTGGTGAGGATGGCGTCGCGGGTCATGGTCATGGTTGCGGTCGGGGGTCACCGTCGGTGAGCCGCCACTACCTCGACTTCGCCTCCACGGTGCCGCTCCGTCCCGAGGCGAGAGTGGCGATGGACGAATGGGCGACAGGCGGAGTCACCGCCGATCCGAGCCGAGTGCACACCGAGGGCCGGATCGCCCGCGCCACCCTCGAAGAGGCTCGCGACGCCGTCGCCGCTCTGTTCCGCGTGCGCCCTCGACAGGTCGTTCTCACCTCCGGTGGAACCGAAGCCGTGAACGCAGCCGTCTGGGGTGTCACCGCCGTCGACGACGGCGGCGGCGGCCTCGCCCCCATCGTGCTGGCCGCCGTCGAGCACTCGGCCGTGCGCGATGCGTCGACCCGGGCCGGACCCTGCGTCATCGTCCCCGTGGACCGAACTGGGCGCATCGAACCCGGCGCCGTGGAGAACGCCCTGGATCGCACACAGGCTGAGTTCGGTCGCCAGTCGGTCCTGGCCCACTGCCAGTGGGCCAACCACGAGGTGGGCACTCTGCAGCCAGTGTCAGAAGTGGCGGAGGTGTGCCGGCGGGCTCAAGTCCCATTGCACGTCGACGCGGCGGCCGCTGCCGGGCACGTGCCCATCGACCTTGGGGAGCTCGATGCCGACATGGTCTCTGTCTCCGCCCACAAGCTCGGTGGTCCGCCCGGCATCGGCGCGTTGATCCTGCGCCGGGGGCTCCGCATCGAACCCTTTCTGGTGGGGGGTGCCCAGGAGCGGGCCCGCCGGGCCGGCCTCGAGAACCTTCCGGCTGCCGTCGGGTTCGGCGCCGCGGCCGCCGCCATCGATGCGCCGGGTGTCTTGGGCCGTGAGACGTCGACGGCCTGGCGACACACGGCCCGACTGCTCGAGGTAGCGACGGCGGTGCCAGAGGTGGAGGTGTTCGGTGATGCGGACCGCCGTCTCCCCCACGTGATCTGCGTCGGTGTCCGTGGCGTCGAGGCCGAGCCCGTGCTCCTCGGCCTCGACCAGGCGGGCATTGCTGCCCACTCAGGATCATCCTGTTCGTCCGAAGTGCTCGAACCGTCTGCGGTACTCGAGGCCATGGGTGTGGACGCCGAGCGGTCACTGCGACTGTCAGTCGGATGGTCGACGACCGACGCCGACGTCGAGGCCTTCGCCGGCGCATTTGGGCCCGTCGTCGAGGGACTTCGGGCGCTCCGCAGCTGACCGCCAGCAGAGGATCCCCGATTGTTTAAATTTTTTTCGGCTCGTTTTGTCGGTTAAACCTGACGCTTGTCAGCAAACCCTGACGGTTGAATCGGCCGTCCAGGCCGCACCGTCAACACCCATTGATAGGTTCGCCCCCCATGCGTGCCGTCGTCTGCCACGAGTTGGGCCCGCTCGAGAACCTCACACTCGAGGACCAGCCCGAGCCCGAGCCTGGGCCCGGCCAGGTGGTGGTGGACGTGAAGGCAGCCGGCGTGAACTATGTCGATGGCTTGATCTGCCAGGGTCGCTACCAGATCAAGCCGCAGACCCCGTTCGTGCCGGGGAGCGAAATTCGCCGGCGAGGTCATCGCGATCGGTACCGAGGTCACTGGTTGGAGCATGGGCGACCGGGTGATCGCCTTTTGCGGTTTCGGCGCCTTCGCCGACCGTTCGGTCGTCCCCGCCCTCTCCCTTGTGCGGATACCCGACGGCATGGACATCAGCACGGCGGCCACCCTCATCCAGAGCTACGCCACCATGCTCTTTACGCTGACCCGGCGGACGATCGGTGGCCGAGGGTGAATGGGTACTCGTGTTGGGCGCCGGCGGCGGGGTGGGACTGGCCGCCGTCGACGTGGCCACCGCATTGGGCGGCACGGGTCATCGCTGCCGCCTCGACCCCTGAGAAGAGAGAGGCGGCCACGGCTGCAGGGGCGGTGGCCACGATCGACTACGAGAACGAGGACCTCAAACTGCGGGCGCGTGAGATTTCCGGTGGTGGAGTCGACGTCGTCGTCGACCCCGTGGGCGGTCGGCACAGCGAGCCCGCGCTACGGGCCCTCCGTCATCTCGGGCGCTTCTGTGTGCTCGGATTCGCTGCCGGTGACATTGCCTCCATCCCGCTCAACCAGGTACTGCTCAACAACCGGACCGTGGTCGGCGTCGACTGGGGAGGGTGGACGTTCCGCGACCCGGGTGGCAATCGCGAGCTCCTCGGCCAGATCACGGCGATGTGGGCCGACGAACGGCTGCATCCCGACTCGTCCACACTCCTTCGCCTTGGCCGAGGCCGCCACCGTCATGGAGGGTCTGCTCAATCGCACGATCGCCGGCAAGGCCGTCCTCGCGCCCTGAGGATCCTGAACAGCTCGCGGCTGAAGCAGCGGACGGCTCAGCACGCTGCTGACGGCTCAGCGGTTCAGCCACTCGCCGGCACCCACGCCGGTATCGGGTCACCGGCCTCGGTGTAGGCCTGGCGAATGACCGGGCGCGGCCTGTGAGACGAGGGGCAGCCGGAGGGCCGTCGGCATGGAACACACCGAACTGGGCGACGGCGGCCGACGGATCACCGTCTTGTTGGAGGAGGACGGTGCCGAGATAGAGGCGGGCGGCGTAGTCCTGGGGGTCCAGCTGCACGGCACGGTCGAGCTTGGTTTTGGCGTCGGCCACGAGCGATCGGTTGCCGGTCGGGATGTCCCGTCTCGAATTCGATCCATCCGAGTTGGGCGAGCGCCACTTCGTTCCCCGGATGTTGGTCGAGGACATTCTGGTAGAGGGAGGCCGCCTGCTCGACTTGTCCTTGGTTCTCGTCGGTGGCCGCCTGGGCCAGCGTCTCCTCGGTCTGCTGCGAGGGCGAGAGATTCTGGCTACCGGTCGGGGTCTGGCCGGGGAGACGGTTGGACGAGAATTGGGTGACGGCCACGATCAGGGCAACCGTAAAGGCGGCCACTGCGCCGGCCAGGAACCACCAGCTGCGCCGGCCTCGGCGCGGCCGCTCGGCGGGCGTCGCCGACGTCGTCGGCTCCGCCGATGCCGCCGATGCCCCCGATGGAGTCGCAGTCGGAGCCGTGACAACGGCCGTACCGGCCGTCGACAGCACGGCCGGTGGGTCCGATTCGAGCGGCGCGCTCGAGCCATGGGCGTCGATGGAGGCCAGCCGCTGCATGTCGCGGCGTCGCAGAGCGAGGTAGTCACGGTCGGAGAGATCGCCGGCGAGATACTCGGCGTCGGCGTCGGAGAGCGAGCGGACGAGGAATGCCCGCCGGTCGGCCAACCGGTCAGGGTCGTTCGGAAGTTCGGGGTCATCGCCTGCCGAGCTGACCGAGCCCGCGTCATCTCCGGCCGCCCCGTCGAGGACGGCGAGATGGCGACGGACGAGCACGGTCGTGACGAGCGCCAGGGCGACCACTCCGGCGAAGAGCGGCACCAGCCAAACAAGCAGGGTCCACCCGCTCGCGGGCGGGTCGAGCTCGATGGAGGCGCCGTAGCGCGATTCCAGATAGGCCTCGATCTGCTGGTCGCTACGGCCCTCGGCGATCTGACGTTGAACGGTGGCTCGGACAGCGACGGCCGTCGGGGCACTCGACTGAGCGACGGACAGGTCCTCGCAGCTCGGACAGCGGATGTCCGTCTCGATGGCCGAGGCCCGCTGTCCCGCCGTCGGCGTCGACGAGCTCGAGCACTCCGCTCCCGATCACGAGGGCGATGACGGCGACAACGCCGAAGAGTGTCCACCAGGGGATTCTGCGGCCCTTCCGATCGCCGGGCGCTGTGCGGCGCGCCATGGGGTCAGCGGCCCCCCTCAGGGTCGTGCTCATGGCCGGCGCGCCTTGACGGTGGCGATGACCTGGTTGAGATCGCTCGCCGTCACCGGCGCGATGACCTCGGCCGCCAGCCGGCCGTCAGGGGCGATCACGAACGTCGTTGGCGGGGCCCGGACCCCGTAGCTGAGCGCCAGGGCGCCATCGGCGCGGAGCGTGGGCCACGTGGCGCCGAGCTGTGACTGGTAGGTGCTCGCCGCGCCGTCCGTGTCATCGAAGACCACGCTCACGAGTTGCGCATCATTCGTTCGGCTGTGATCGAAGGCGAAGTGGACGAGCTGTGGTCCCTCCTGTTGGCAGGGCTCGCACCAGCTGGCAAAGAAGTTGACCACCACGTAGTGACCGGGTTGCGACGGCAGCACGAACGGCGATCCTGAAAGGGTGGTTCCCGACAAGGTGGGTGCGAGCTTGCCCAGGAGTGGGCTGTCGACCTCGGCCACGCTGGCCGGAGGCCGGGTGGCGAGCACGGCGACGAGTCCGGCCACCACGACGAGAGCGACGGTGGCGATCCAGCGAACCGGGTGCCGGGCCCTCGTCCCCTGACGGCCGATTCTCCGTGATGGTCATGGCCCGTCGGAATCGGTGGCACGTGGGCCCACCGCCACCGGCTCGAGGGGCGCCGGAGTCGGGTGCTGCGTTCCGTCGCCATTCGTCGCCGCCTCGGTTCCCGCTTCGGCACCGTCGTCGTGGGTGGCGGGTGCGACTCCCGCCACCGGTGTGGAGATCGGATCGGTCGGCCGACGGCGACGCCCGGGGATGGCGGCCAACACCGACCCCAACGCCACCAGCCCGGCGCCGATCCACAGCCACATGACGAGCGGTTGCTCGACCACGCCGAAAGTCCACGTCGAACCGTTGCCGGGGATCGAGTCGATGGTCAGGTAGAGGTCCCCTCGCCAGCTCGAGTCGATGGCCGGGGTGCCGACCGCCTGGCTGTTGCCGTCGAACTGGCTGATGGCCGGGAAGAACATGCCGTGGTCCACACGCAGGACCGCCTCGAGGGCAGTGTGCGATGGGGTCGGTGACGGTGCGCTGGCCCACGAAGGTCACGTCGTGGCCGGAGATAGGTGGCCGTTTGTCCGGGCCGGAGCAGGAGCTCGCCGCGGTGGATGAAGGAGGTGGCCGCGGCCAGCCCGACGGCCACCACCACCACGCCGACGTGGACGACCATTCCCCCGTTGGCCCGCCCGACCAGTCCCCGCCAGCCCGACAGAAGGGACCGGAGACGGCCGGCACCGCCGCGCCGGGCCAGTTGCCAGGCCGCCCGCACCGACAGGACGAGGGCGCGAAGTGCCGAGGCGGCGGCGAAGGCACCAAGCCCGAAGGCGGCCAGTGGTTCCACGCCGCGCACTCCGGCGGCCACGCAGGCAACCACCACGACGACGCCGGCCGCGGCCGGCACGGTGAGTCGGGAGCGCACGACCTCGAGCGAGGCCTTCCGCCAGGGCAGGGCCGGGGCGACGGCCATGAGAAACAAGAGGGCAAGGCCGACGGGCACGAAGAAGCGGTTGAAGTACGGGGCCCCGACGCTGAGCTCGTCGCCATTGAGCGCCTGATAGAGGAGGGGGAAGACGGTGCCGAGCAGCACCACGAAGGCAAAGGCCACGAACAGCAGGTTGTTGACGAGGAAGGCGCCCTCGCGGCTCACCGCCGCGTCGATGCCACCGGCCGATCGCAGCCGGTCCCCCCGCCAGGCGATGAGCCCGACTCCGGTGACGAGCACCAAGCAGAAGAAACCGAGCAGCAGCGGGCCGATGGTGGACTCCGAGAACGAGTGGACCGACTGGATGACCCCCGACCGGGTGAGGAAGGTGCCGAGGATGGTGAGGCTGAAGGCGGCGACCACGAGTGAGAGGTTCCAGATGCGGAGGAGCCCGCGTCGCTCCTGGACCATCACCGAATGGAGGTATGCCGTGCCGACAAGCCACGGCAGGAGTGCGGCGTTCTCGACCGGGTCCCAACTCCAGAACCCACCCCAGCCGAGCACCTCGTAGCTCCACCACGCCCCGAGGATGATGCCCATGGTGAGGAACGCCCAGGCGAAGAGCGTCCAGCGACGAGTCTCACCCTGCCAGTCCTCGTCCACCCTCCCGGTGGCCAGTGTGGCGATGGCGAAGGCGAAGGGAAGGGTGAAGCCCACGAACCCGAGATAGAGCATCGGCGGGTGGATGAGGACGAGCGGGTTGTCCTGCAGCAGGGTGTTGGGCCCGAGACCGCTGTGGGGCACCGCACCGACGACGTGGCTGAAGGGGTCGGCCGGACCGAGCATGAGCCCGAAGAAGAAAGCGGCGACCACGTAGACCACCAAGGTCGCCCACCCGACGAGCGGGTCGCTCCCCCGTCGGCGGAAGCGCCACGCCATGACCGAGGCGTAGCCCCCGAGGATGACGGCCCACAGCAGGATGGACCCGGCCAGGGCCGACCACAGTCCCGTGATCGAGTACAGCGCGGGCGTCGACCGGCTGTTGTTGTCGGCCACGTAGGTGAGCGAGAAGTCATGCGTGAGAAGTGCGTGCTCCATGGCCACAACCGCCACCAGCCCGCCGAGCAGGATGAGCGGGGCGTAGAGCTGGCCGCCGCGCAAGGTCGAGTCTCGGTGGCGGATGAGTCCGGTGGCGATGACCACGATGCCGACCACTGCCGAGCAGAAGCCGAGGAGGACGCCGGTATGGCCGAGCGCGCCGTTCACCGGACGAGCTCCCACCACGACCGGCGGGTGCCGGTGGTCACCGCTTGGTCCCGTTGGGGGCGGTGACCCGGCCAGGGTGGGCGGCGATGTAGGTGGCGGTGTGCTTGACCAGGATCTGGTCGGAGACGAAGCCGCCCCGGCGAAATGGCCGACGGCGATCACCGGGATGTTCGCCTGGAAGAGCTGCGGAGGGCTGCCCGTGTTGTCGACGGCCACGCTGGTCGGTCCCGAGGTGAGGACGAAGTCGACACCGCGAGTGGTGGCGTGGATCGACCCCGGCTGGACCAGGCCCTCGAGGTTGAAGGTCCGCCCGGCCAGCTGGGCCCGCTGGGCCACGGCCTGGTTGGCGGGGAGATAGAAGTTGAGGGAAGAGCCGAGCCCCTTTACGAGAAGGAACACGAAGGCACCGGCGAGCACGGCCCCGACCACGATGTAGCGGAGGCGCCGGCGCTCGCCACCCTCCTCCACGGACGGCAGGCAGCGATCGGCTCGACCCCGACGTGGCCTCCACGGGTTGGTCGTTATCGGTTGACGCCACCGTGCCGGGGACAGCGCGGTCGCCGGTCGGGGCGGTGGGCGTGGTGGTCATCGGCCGTCACGCCGCAGGCCTTGCTCCCCCTGTTCGCTGAGGCGCGGCGGCGATCTGCTCGAGTCGGCGACGCCGCCAGAACAGCGAGCCCGCGTAACAGGCGAGGATCCCGAGCACGATGGCGTACCCGGCGTCGACGTAGCTCACCGACCTTCTCCCCTCACCGGACCGCCTCGCGGCACCGGGGGTACCGGGCACGGCCGGCGGCGGTGCCGCCGGCGCCAGCGAGTCCGAGCTGTGGCCGTTGGAACTCGGCGCCACCAGTGCGTCCTCGGACCTCCGCTCGGCCAATGCCGCGTCGAGCTCGCGGCCGTCCGTCCAGTCCTCGAGAGCGCCGATCCGGTAGCGCACGAGCAGCATCCAGACGAAGACAAGGGTGAGGGAGACGAAGCCGAGGAGGAGCGTCCACGCCATCGATCCGTGGATCTTCGTCTGGAAGTCGGGAGTGAGCACCGTCGCTCCCTGGTGCAGCGTGTTCCACCACAGCACCGAGAAGTGCACGATGGGCACGTCGGCGGCGGCGAACAAGGCAGCGATGGCACTGCGTTTGGCCCGGGTCTCGGGTGCGGCCGGCACCCGGCGCAGGGCGAGGTAGCCGAGGAACAGCACGAGAAGGATGGCGGTGCTCGTGAGGCGGGCGTCCCACGCCCACCACACGCCCCACGTCGGACGGCCCCAGATCGACCCGGAGATCAGGGTCAAGGCGATGAACACCACCCCGACCTCCACGGAGGCGGCGGCCAGGCGGTCCCAGAACAATGCACGCGTCCTCGGCCAGAGGTAGAGGAGGCTGGCCCCGGCGGCGAGCCCGAAAGCGAGATAGAGGGCGACCCAGGCCACGCCGGGGTGGATGTAGACGAGGCGCACCAGATTTCCCTGGATCTGGTCGGGCGGGGTGACCCACAGCCCGAGCCAGACGGTGAAGGCGGTACCGACGACGGCGGCCAGGCCGACGATCCGCTCGACGTTCCGGGCGCGGGGGGATAGAAGCGGCGGCTGGTCGTTGCCCGTCGTGGTGGAAACGGGTGCGGTGATCACGCTGACTCCTGGATGGGGCCGAAGATGATCACGCCCAAGGCCAAGTACACGGCATCGAAGACGAGGAGCAACCGGAGCCAGTCGGTGCCGGACGAGGGCACGCCGCCGACGGCAGCCGCCTGCCACATGCGGGTGCCGGCCAACAGCACGGGGGCGACGATGGGAAGCAGGAGGAAGGGCAGCAGCGTCTCCTTCACGCGGAGTCCCGCCGACAGCGCACCGTAGAGGGTGCCGGTGGCAGCCAATCCGATGGCACCCAACAGGCAGGAGAGGGCCAGTAGCCAGACAAGGTGCACGCGAGCACTGAAGAGGAAGACGACGCCGACCCCGAGCACGAGCTCGACCATCAGCAGTTGGGCGCAGAGCGCCCCCGCCTTGCCCATGAACAGGCCGGCCGGGTCGAGACCGGAGAGGCGCAGGCCATCGCGCACCCCGTCGGAGGCCTCGACCGACACGCTGCGCTGGGTGGCGAGCACGGTGGCGAAGAGAACGGCGACCCAGAAGAGACCGGGAGCGGCCTGCGCCATCAACGAACGATCGGGCCCGAGGGCGAAGGCGAAGAGCCCGAGGGCGACGACGCCGAAGGGGACGACTTGGGACAGCCCCACTCGCGAGCGGGCTTCGATGCGCAGGTCCTTGGCCGCGACCAGCGCGGCATCACGCCACATGGACCACCGGCGCCGGAGTGTCTGGAGCGGTGCTGCTCACCGCTCGTGGCCGACCGGGGCGCTGGCCCGTCACGCGCCCGCCCTGGAGGGTCACCACCCGCGCCGCCCGCCCTTCGACCGCACCGGTCTCGTGGGAGGCGATGAGCACCGTGGCGCCACTGGCCGCCACCTCGTCGAGCAGCTCGTCGAGAAGACGGCGAGCGGCAGCGTCGAGCCCGGCGTGGGGCTCGTCCAACAGCCAGACCTCGGGCCAGCGGGCGCAGAGGGCGGCCAAGGCCACCCGCCGTCGCTGCCCGGCCGACAGCCGCCCGGCGCTCGAACGGGCCAACCGGCCGACGAGACCCCACCGTTCGGCGGCGGCGTCGACCCGGCTCACGTCTCCGGCCGCCGCCCGGACGGCGAACCGCAGGTTCTCGGTGACGGTCAGGTCGTCGTAGAGGTGGGTGGCATGGGCGAGCAGGCCCACCCGGCGTCGCAGGCGGGTGCGCTGGCGGACGGGATCGAGCCCGAGAATGCGGACCCGCCCCGAGGCCAGTGGCACGAGGCCGGCGCACACCCGCAGGAGGCTCGTCTTTCCGGCACCGTTGGCGCCTTCGAGCAGCGCCGTCTCACCGTGCGCGACCTCGAGGTCACAGCCGGCGAGCAGCGGATAACGCCCAGCGAGCGCCACCGCATCTTGCAGCGACACGGCCGGGCCGGAGGTGGGTACAGCGCCCATAACCAGGGCCTCATGCTACGAGGGGGGCGTCCAGCGGGCCAGACGGGGCCAGACGGGGCCGCGGGCATACACGGGGCGGGGGTGTCGTGGGGCCCGGTCGGATCCCCCCACCCGGACCGTCAGCTGGTCGACAACCGTCCGAGGTGCAGGTCGCGCAACCAGGTCCCGATGGTGGAGGAGATCACATCGACGTGACCGGTGGCCAAAAGCAGCCCGAAGACCACGAGCACCACACCGCCCACCACCTCGACGGTGTGCAGCCGGTGACGGACCCGTCCGAGGGCACCGGTCACACGGCCGAAGGCGAGTCCGCACAAGAGGAAGGGAACACCGAGGCCCAACGAGTAGGCCGTGAGCAGCACGACCCCGCCGAGCGCCGAGCCGCCGGTGCCGGCGGCCAGGGCCAGCACGCTCCCGAGCACCGGCCCGATGCAGGGTGTCCAGGCGAAGGCAAAGGCCATGCCCATGATCGGCTGGGGCGAACGAGCCGAGCACCGAAGGTCGCACCGCCAACCTTCGCTCGCCGACCACGAAGGCAGGTAGGCGTAGCCCGGCGGCGAGCGCCACGAGCAGCGCGCCGAGGGCGACGATGAGCACGCCGGAGGCGACCTCGAGCGAGCGTTGGTGGGTGAGCAGCAGCCGGCCGACCGCCGACGCCGACGCGCCGAGGGCCACGAAGACCAGCGTGAAGCCGCCGATGAACGCGAGGATGCCGCCGAGGAACCGGGCTCTGGCCCGGGCGAGCGACGCCAGCGGCAGGGCGCCGAGGTCGGTCGGGCCGTCCGCCGTTGGCGAACCGATGGCACCGTTGGCCCCCGGTGCACCGAGAACCCCGCCCAACGGGGCGAGCGCGGCTGCGCCCACCGCCACCACCTCGGGAACCGGCGTGCGGGGGGCGGCGCCACGGCCCGGTGGCGACCGCAGCGCGTCGAGCTCGGCCGCGGACAGGCCCGAGACCATCGAGAGGTACGCGGGAACGAGCGGGAGGACGCAGGGCGAGAGGAAGGAGAGCATCCCGGCGCCGAAGGCCACCAGGATGCCGAGGGGGTCGGCGTGGATGGCGGCAGGGCCCAGCACGAGCACGCCCCTCACCTCCGCCGGACGCTCAGCCCATCTGGCTGGCGACGAGGTCCAGATCGGCCTCGACCATCATCTGCACGAGCGCGGGGAAGTCGACCTCGCGCCGCCAGTTCAGTGTCTCGAGGGCCTTCGTGGGCTTGCCCACCAGCAGGTCGACCTCGGCCGGCCGCAGGAAACGTTCGTCGATGAAGACGTGCTGCTCCCAGTCGAGGCCGACGGCGCCGAAGGCCAGCTCGACGAGCTCCTTGACCGAGTGGGTCTCGCCGGTGGCCACCACGTAGTCGTCGGGCGCGTCCTGCTGGAGCATCATCCACATGGCCCGCACGTAGTCAGCGGCATAGCCCCAGTCCCGTTGGGCATCGAGGTTGCCGAGGGGGAGCTTTTCGTCGAGTCCGAGCTTGATGCGGGCGACGGCGTGGGTCACTTTGCGGGTCACGAACTCGAGGCCACGTCGGGGCGACTCGTGATTGAAGAGGATGCCCGACGTGGCGTGCAGTCCATAGCTCTCGCGGTAGTTCACGGTGATCCAGTGCCCGTAGACCTTGGCCACCCCGTACGGGCTGCGGGGATAGAAGGGCGTGGTCTCGACCTGGGGCACCTCGCGCACCTTGCCGAACATCTCCGAAGAGCTCGCTTGGTAGAAGCGGATCTCGGGGTCGACGATACGGATGGCGTCGAGCAACCGGGTCACTCCGAGGGCAGTGGTCTCGCCGGTGAGGACGGGTTGGTTCCACGAGGTCTGGACGAACGACTGGGCAGCCAGGTTGTAGACCTCGGCCGGCCGCATGTCTCGCAGGATGTTGATCATCGAGACCTCGTCGAGGAGGTCGCCGGCCACGAGCGAGATGCGGTCCTGGATGTGGGCGATGCGCTCAAAGTTGAGCGTGCTCGACCGCCGCACCATCCCGCACACCTCGTAACCCTGATCGAGAAGGAACTCGGCCAGGTAGGAGCCGTCCTGTCCGGTGACGCCGGTGATGAGTGCTCGCTTGGACATACGTGCGACTCCTCGCTTCAGGATGGGTCGGGACCGGGCACCTGCCACGACGGCGGGCGCTTCTCGGCGAAGGCGGCGATTCCCTCAGCCGCCTCGCCCGTTTGACTGGTGACGGTCAGAAGAGCGTGCAGGTAGGGCAACGCCGCCGATGCCGCCGAATCGACCACAGCGTAGAACGAATCCCGGCCCAGCTTCATCACACCCGGCGGCTTGGAGGCCAGGACGTCGCACAGCCGGGAAGTGGCGGCGTCGAGCTCCTCCGGCGCCACCACCTGGTTCACGAAGCCGATGCGCTCAGCCTCCGCCGCGTCCACCACCCGAGAGGTCAGCATGAGCTCGAGCGCTCGCTTCGGCGTCATCGACCGCAGCAGGGGCACGGTCACCATGTAGGGCCACAGGCCCACGTTGAGCTCGGGCGCACCGAAGCGGGCCCGTTCCGACGCCACCACCATGTCGCAGGCCAGGGCCAAGCCGAAGCCCCCGGCCATGGCCCATCCCTGGACCCTGGCCACCGTCGGCTTCCCCAACTCCCAGAGCTCTTCGAACAGAGCGGCCAGCCAGCCCCTGGCCCGGTGGTGGTCGCTGAAGGGGTCGTCACTCGCCCCCTCCCCACTCGGAACCATCCCCGACAGGTCGGCGCCGGCACAGAACGCCTCCTCGCCCGCCCCGGTCAGGACCACGACCCGCACCGAGGGGTCGTCCTTGCCCTGGGCGATCCCGGCCCGGAGCCCGGCAATGACGTCCCAGGTCATGGCATTGCGTCGGGCCGGCCGGTTGATGGTGAGGGTAAGCACGGGACCGCGTCGTTCGACCAGCAACTCGTCGTCGCCGGACACCTCGGCAGCCTCGGGCACGGCGATGACGGTAGTCGGATCTCCCCACACCCCCCGGGTCATGGGTGGCCGGCGCCCCGGTACCGTGTCCCCATCCCGACCGCCGTCCTGCTCTCCTTCCGCCTGGGCGGGTCGGACGGTGTTGCCGTCGAGGCAGCCAAGTGGCAGTCCGCCCTTACGACCCTCGGCTTCGCCACCCGCACGGTCGCCGGCACCGGGCGCGCCGACCGGCTCGTCCCCGGGCTGGCCGCCGACGCCTCTGAGCCACCCGACGAACGACGAGCTCGCCAACGCGCTCGACGACGCCGACCTGGTCGTCATCGAGAACCTGTGCTCGCTCCCCCTCAACCCGGGCGCCAGCCAGGCCGTGGCCGCCGTCTTGGCCGACCGGCCGGCCGTGCTCCACCATCACGACCTTCCCTGGCAACGTCCGCAATTCATGGACCATCCGCCTCCGCCGACCGATCGCCGCTGGCGTCACGTGACCGTGAACGAGCTGAGCCGCCGACAACTGGCCCAACGCGGCATCGACGCCACCACGGTGTACAACGCGTTCGACACCTCCGACTCGTCCACCCTTTGCCGCGCCGAGGACAGCGATGCGACGGCACTGCGACTCGCACTGGGTGTCGGGCCCTCCGAGCGATTGGTGCTCCAGCCCACCCGGGCGTTGTCTCGCAAGAACGTGGGCGGCGGGATGGCCGCGTCGGCCGCCATCGACGCCGTCTACTGGTTGCTCGGCCCGGCCGAGGACGGCTACGACGACGAGCTCGCGCGACCTGGTGGAGTCGGCCCCGTGTCCGGTTCGGCTCGGCCCGCCACCGGGGTTCGAGGGCCCCGAGGCGGACGAGGCCTATCGGGCCTGCGACGTGGTGGCACTCCCTTCCACCTGGGAGGGATTCGGCAATCCCAGTGTCGAGTCCGCCGTCCATCGCCGGCCGCTCCTCATCGGTCCCTACCCCGTGGCGAAGGAGCTGGCCGACTTCGGCTTCCGCTGGTTCGGCCTCGACGAGACCGAACAGTTGCGGC
The DNA here is from genome assembly GCA_963774915.1 of uncultured Acidimicrobiaceae bacterium. Taxonomy (GTDB): domain Bacteria; phylum Actinomycetota; class Acidimicrobiia; order Acidimicrobiales; family RAAP-2; genus CAVSNH01. The sequence continues at coordinate 623,748 of CAVZGR010000003.1, forward strand.
ACTGGTTGGCTGAACCCGACCCGGCGCTTCTCGACCACAACCAGGCCGTGGCGGCCCGCCACTTCTCCCTCCGCGACCTCCCCGAGCGGATCGCCGCCGTCCTGCCGCCACTCTGAGCAGCGGTGATGACCCGTCGCTCCGCTCCCGGCCCCACCACCGACCTCCGGCCCATCGGTACCATGGGCCCATGACGGGAGCCGTGACCACCGGTCTCGGCACCGGCGGCGACGGATCGGGGACGGCAGAGCCGGGACCCGGGCGACGGCTCACCGCCGATGCTCGACGCCGACAGCTGTTCGCCACCGCCCTGCGCCTCTTCGCCGAGCGCGGCTATGCGGCGGCCACCATGGACGACATCGCCGAGGCCGCGGGCGTCACCAAGCCGCTCCTTTACCAGCACTTCGAGTCCAAACGGGCGCTCTACCTCGAGCTCATGGACGTGTTCGCCGGCGTCGTGGTGACCCGGATCGTCGAGGCCACGGCCAGCGCCGACGGCCCCCGCCAGGAGGTGGAACGAGGCTTCGCCGCCTACTTCGCCCTCATGGTCGAGAACGAGGCGGCCTTCCGGCTGCTCTATGGGCGTGAAGCACCGGCCGACGTAGAGCTCAGCGAAGCTCGTCGCCGGGTCGAGGAGACCATCGCCCAGGCCATCGACCCACTGATCGACGCCGGGCTCGAGCCGGGACACCGGCTGCTCCTCGCCCACTCGGTGGTGGGAATGGCCGAAGGCGCCGGCCGGCACTGGCTCGACGCCCGCCAGCAGCGGGCGGCCGACGCTGGCCGAGCAACCGCACCCGTCGACCCGGCGGAGGAAGCAGCCCGCCTGGCGGTGCGCGTGGCCGATCTGGCCTGGGCCGGCCTCCGTCAGGTCCACCGGATCTGACGGAACCTTTCGCTCAGGCGGTGACGGGTCCCTCGACGATCGGGGCGCCGCTCGGTGCGACCGCCCCACCAGCGTGCTCATCGGTGATGGCGAAGCCACGCAAGCCCCCGTGTCCGGCGGCGCTGAAGGGCACGACGCCCGGGGACCTCCCGAGGAGACCGAGCGAGACGATCCGTCCGCCCACCATTGCCCAGAGCTGATAGGTGCGGCCGGTGGGCAAGGCGCTGAGGTCTTGGCCTTGGACGAAGCCGGTCCCCGAGCTCGTGAGCACAACGGTCACGGTCGTGGCCGAGGACGCCGACGATGGCGAGCGGAGCTCGACCCGTTTGGTCGACGGCTGGGCGAGGGCCGTCTGCTCGGCCCGGGTGAGGGCCGGGGTGTTGAGCTGGTGGTGCAAATGGTCGACCTGGACACCGAGGACCACGGCCACCGCCACCGCCGCCGCGGCCACGACGCCGCCGGCCATGGCCAGACGCCGACTGCGGGCGGCGGTGATCGGGACGACGCGGGCCATCCCCTCGTCGTTGTCGCCGTCGCCACCCTCCTCAGCAGCCGGCTGGCCGTCCCCCAGCCGGGCCGCCAGGCGGTCCCACGACGGCGGCTCCGACCCTTCGAGATGGGCGGCGATGCCGTCCCACACCTGCGGAGGAGCTTCCCCGCCCGAGTTCGCCAAGAGACCAGCCACCTCGTAGTGCTGGGCCACCTCGGTGGCGCACTTCACGCAGGTCAGAAGATGCCGCTCGACCAAGGCCGACTCCTGCGGGTCGGTGGCGTCGAGCGCGTACGCGCCGAGCAGCGATTCGATCTCGGCGTGGCTCGGCTCGAGCGGCGGGCCGGTCACAGATCTGCTCCAGCAGGGGACACGCCGCGCTCGGCCAGGCTGGCCCGTAGCCGTTTGAGGCCCGAACGGATGCGGCTCTTCACCGTGCCCTCGGGCTCCTCGAGCATCTCGGCCACCTCTCGGTAGGTGCGACCACCAAAGTAGGCAAGCTCGATGGGGACGCGGAGATCTTCGGGCAGGCTGCGCAGCGCCTCTTTGACCTGATCGGCGATGGCCATGTCCCACACCTCTCGGTCGATGTCGTAGCCGGCCGAGACGATCTCACGGGACGTGCGGTCCTCGCGGGCCCGCCGAGCGATCTCCGCCCGCACGAAGTCGACCGACTTCCCGTGGGTGCGAGCGAGGAGGTAGGACCGGAGCGTGCCCCGTTGGGGGTCGAATCGCTCGGGCTTGCGCCACAGGTCGAGGAAGACCTCTTGGGTGACCTCCTCCGCCGCCGGGTCGCTACGGATCACCCTTCGGGCCAAGGCGTGCACGGCGCCGGCGTGGCGCCGGTAGACCTCGGCCAGAGCGGACTGATGCCAGCGGGCGACGCCGAGCACCAGGCTGGCGTCACTCGCCTGTGGATCATCCACGACCACGCACTGTATTCGGGGCCCCCGAGGGGCCCGGATGAGTCAGATGTCGATTGGTGCTCAGAACAAGCGGGGTGCGAGGTCGGTGCAGAGCTCGTGCAACTGCTTGGCACAGGCCACATAGTCCTCGTCGTCGCCCCCGGCCGGATCGTCCACGTCCTCCCACGGCTCGACGTCGACAGCGGCCAGGCCGAGGGCCCGGACGCGCTCGGTGAGGGGCGTCGTGTCGCCGCCGAGGTCCCGGCAGAGACGCTTGATGGTGCTCGTCTTGGCCGCCGCCTCGGGAAAGGTCCGCCGCACATATCCCACATGGTCGCCGGCCATGGCCACGATCACCGTGGCCGCCTCGACGTCAGCCGGGCTGAGCTGATGGCTGCGATGGAAGGGGGCGCTCACCCCGACGGCCTCGAGTGCGGCCCTCGTGCGTCGGCTCATGGGCTGCCCCTCGACGACATGGGTGCCGGCGGTCACGAGGCGCAGCGGCCCCTCGGACGGTTCGCCATCGGCCGCCAACATGGCTCCAGCCATCACCGAGCGGGCGGCGTTACCGGTGCAGAGGAGGACGACGACCGGCCGCCGGTCCGGGATTGCGGGAGCCACCCCGCCGGTGGCGTCGTTCATGTGGTTCCGCTCAGGGGATGTGAACGCCGGAGATGGCGCGAGCGATGATGAGCCGCTGGATCTCCGAGGTCCCCTCGAAGATGGTGTAGATCTTCGAGTCGCGGTGCCAGCGCTCGACCGGGTGATCGCGGATGTAGCCATAGCCGCCCATGATCTGGATGGCCTGTTCGGTCACCCAGACCGCCGTCTCTCCGGCGTAGAGCTTCGACATCGACCCCTCGCCGGCGGTGAAATCCTTGCCGTTGCGAGCCATCCACGAGGCTCGCCAAACGAGGAGCCTCGACGCATCGATGCGGGTCTTCATGTCGGCCAGCTTGAAGGCGATGGCCTGGTTCTCGATGATGGTGCGCCCGAACGCCTTGCGCTCTTTGGCGTAGTCGAGCGAATACTCGTAGGCGGCGCGGGCGATGCCCAACGCCTGGGCGCCGACCGTCGGCCGCGATCCCTCGAAGGTCTTCATGGCCGCCTGGCTGTTCGACCGCTTGCCCTCGCGGGCCCGGGCCAGCTTCTCGTCGAGCTTCTCCTTGCCACCGAGCAGGCAATGCCCGGGGACGCGCACGTCCTCGAGGATGACCTCGGCCGTGTGGGAGGCCCGAATGCCCATCTTCTTGAACTTCTGCCCTTGGCGGAGTCCTGGCGTGCCGGATGGAACGACGAAGCTCGCCTGCCCTCGTGACTTGAGCTCGGGCTCGACCGAGGCCACGACCACGTGCAGGTTGGCGAGTCCCCCGTTTGTGATCCAGGTCTTCGTGCCGTTGATGACCCACTCGTCCTTGGCTTCGTCGTAGACGGCCCGGGTGCGCAGCGAGGACACGTCGGACCCGGCGTCAGCCTCGGACACGGCGAAGGCCGCGATCTGGATGTTGTCCGGTGTCCCGAAACACTGCGGTCCCCACTCGGCGAGTTGTTCGGGCGTGCCGTTGGCGGCGATGCCGGCCAACCCCAGGGTGCTCCCGAAGATGGCGAGGGCGATACCGGCGTCGCCCCAGGACAGCTCCTCGTTGGCGATGGGGAGCAGCAGGCCGCCTTCGTCGAAGAAGCACTGGGTGATGAAGTCGAAGGAGTAGAGCCCGATGCGAGCCGCCTCCTCGATGATGGGGAAGGGCGTCTCTTCGCGCTCGTCCCACTCGTGACCGGCCGGTCGCACCACCGACTCGGCGAAGTCGTGGACCCACTTCTGGATCTGGAGTTGGTCCTCGTTGAGGTCGAGAGAGAATTCGGCCATCTGCCCTGCTCCGTTCCGGCCACCGCGGCCTCTCGACGTGCGGTCAGGCAGGACCCCGCACAACCCGGGCTCCATCCGCTCGTCTGTCTCTTGTTACTCTACAGTAACTACGCGGAGAGCGGCAACCACGCGGCCGACGGCAACTCGCGATGGCTCGGAGGCCCGACGACGCCGGCCGGAACCGGCGGAGATGAGTCGCGAAGGATCGGTCGTCTCGACAGGAGCTCCGGCGCCACACGGGCACCGACGCGTGGGCGCGCGCCGACAGCCGAAGTGACGGGACGTGTCCGGAACGGAGCGGCGGCAGAGTGGAGCCGCCGGATGCTGTCAGCTCAGGCGGGCTGGACCAAACGCACGTCGACGGCCTGCAAGCCCTTCGGGCCCTCCTGCAGGTCGAACTCCACTGCCTGGCCCTCCTCGAGCGAGCGGAACCCGCTCATCTGGATGGCCGAGTGGTGCACGAAGACATCGGCACCACCGTCGGGCTGCGAGATGAACCCGAAGCCCTTTTCGGCGTTGAACCACTTGACTGTTCCGGAAGCCACTGTGGCTTTCCCCTTTCCTTCAATTGCGATGTGCACGAGAGCACACCGGGGAATCCTCAGCGACAAGTGTTGAGCCCCCAATGCGGGTGCCCGTTCCACTCACCGATGGGGAATCTCCGGTGCAAAACGCTAGCAGCCTCCGAGCGCAAGGCAACTGCCAGCGGCCGAGCCGGACGGGTATTCACACGGCGTTCATCGGCGCCGTACCCGGGTACCGCTCGAGCTGTCCTCGACCAGCCAACCGGCGGCCTGCAATTCGTCGCGGAGCGCGTCGGCCCGAGCCCAGTCGGCGGCCGCCCGCGCCTCGATCGCGTTGGCGAACGCGCTCGGCTGTCTCGGTGTCGAGCTCCTCGTCGGAGCCGCCTCCGATGGCCAGCCCGACGACCGCGCACAGGAGCCGCACGGTGGCCGCAAGTCGACGGGCACGAGCATCGTCACCGGCATCGGCAGCCGAGTTGGCCTCGCGAACGAGCTCGAAGATGCCGGCCATCGCGTTCGGGGTGTCGAGGTCGTCGTCCATCCGCTCGCGGAATCGGGAAATGGCGGGCCCATCGAGCTCCATCGATTCGGCGCCGGTGCCGGCCGTCGGGTCGACGATGGCCGGGACCACCGACGTCGGGTCAACCGACGTTGGGCTGAGGCGCCGGGCCATCTCGTCGAGACGGTCCAGTGCCGCTTCGGCCTGGGCAATCGTCTCCGGAGTGACCTCGACGGGCGATCGGTAGTGGGCCTGGAGAACGAGCAACCGGTAGGCCCGTGGGTCACTTCGATCGAGCAGGTCGCCGAGGGTCGTGAAGTTGCCCAGTGACTTGGACATCTTCTCGCTGCCGACAGTGATGAAGCCGTGATGCACCCAATGGCGAGCAAACGTGCGGCCGGCGGCCACGGCTTGGGCCCGTTCGTTCTCGTGATGCGGGAAGGCGAGGTCGAATCCGCCGCCATGGACCTCGAAGCCTTGGCCGAGCAGGTCGAGCGACATGACCACACACTCGGTGTGCCAGCCCGGCCGGCCCGGCCCGAAGGGCGACGCCCACGTCGGCTCGCCGGCCTTGGCCTTCTTCCAGAGGGCGAAGTCGAGTGGCGAGCGCTTCGTCTCGTCGATATCGACGCGGGCCCCCGAGCGCAGCGAGTCGAGCGGCTGATGGGCGAGCAGTCCGTATCCGGGCACCGCGTCGACGGAAAGGTAGACACCATCGGCCGTTTCGTAGGCCACTCCCTTCTCGACGAGCTCCTCGATGAAGGTGACCATGCGTTCGATGTAGGCGGTGGCATGCGGGATCCGCGTCGGGTCGGAGGATGCCGAGCGCATCCATCGACTCCCACCACACCTTCTCGTAGGTCGCGGCGATCTCACTCTCCGAGACGCCTCGCTCCTGCGCCCGCTCGATGATGTGGTCGTCCACGTCGGTGATGTTGGAGACATAGGTGACGTCGAGCCCGCTGAAGATGAGATACCGGCGCAAGACGTCGAAGACCAGCTCGTGGCGACCGTGGCCGAGGTGGGGCGCGTCATAGACGGTCGGGCCGCAGACGTACACCGAAATCCGCCCGGGTTCCCGCAGCTCCAAGGGCGCGACGGCGCCGGTAGCGGTGTCGTGGAGCCGCAGCACGCACGGTACGGTAACCCGATCATGCAGGCCCACGTGGACGGAGCGACCGGCGGATCGGCCCGAACGCCGCAGGTCCCCGACAAGCCTGGGCTCGAGGGGCTCGAGGCCAAGTGGTCGACCCGCTGGGAGGCGGAGCGGACCTACTCCTTCGACCGCAGCAAGCCCCGCTCCGAGGTCTACGCCATCGACACTCCACCACCCACGGTGTCGGGGTCCCTCCACATGGGTCACGTGTTCTCCTACACGCAGACCGACACCATTGCCCGCTTCTGGCGTATGCGGGGCAAGGACGTCTTCTATCCCATGGGATGGGACGACAACGGGCTGCCCACCGAGCGACGGGTGCAGAACTACTTCGGCGTGCGCTGTGACCCCTCGCTCCCCTACGACCCCGAGTTCGTCCCGCCCGAGACGCCGCCGGATCCGCCGGTCTCCGTCTCGCGCCGGAACTTCGTGGAGCTCTGTCACCGCCAGACGGCCGCCGACGAGCAGGTCTTCGAGCGGCTGTGGCGAACGGTGGGGCTCTCGGTGGACTGGGAGCAGCACTACACCACCATCTCCGACCGGGCCCAGCGCGCCTCCGCAGCGCGGATTCCTGCACCTGGTGCACCAGGGCGAGGCCTACGCCCGAACGGCGCCCACCCTCTGGGACATCGACTTCAAGACGGCTGTCTCCAACGCTGAGCTCGAAGAACGGGAGCGGCCAGGTGCCTACCACCGTGTCCGGTTCATGTCGGCGGACGGATCGGACGGCTCGGTCGACATCGAGACCACCCGACCCGAGCTCCTGCCCGCCTGTGTCGCCCTCGTCGCCCACCCCGACGACTCGCGTTACCGGCCGCTCTTCGGAACCGACGTCGTCACCCCACTGTTCGGGGCGAGGGTTCCGGTCGTCGCCCACGAGCTCGCCGACCCGGAGAAGGGGTCGGGCATCGCCATGATCTGCACGTTCGGCGACACCACCGACGTGATCTGGTGGCGCGAGCTCTCCCTCGCCACGCGTGTGATCGTCGGGCGTGACGGCCGCCTGCTCCCGGTCGAGTGGGGCTCGGCCGGCTGGGAGTCGGAGGACCCCAACGCCGCTCGCCAGTTCTATGGACAGCTCGAGGGTCGCACCATCAACCAAGCACAGCGCCGTGTCGTCGAGTTGCTCGTCGAAGCCGGCGCCCTGATGGGCGAGCCCACCCCCATCACCCACGCCGTCAAGTTCTACGAGAAAGGTGACCGGCCACTCGAGATCGTGACCTCTCGTCAGTGGTTCGTGCGCACGCTCGAGCACCGTCAGCGCCTGCTCGCCCGCGGGGAGGAGCTGCGCTGGCACCCGGCGCACATGGCCCAGCGCTACCGATCCTGGGTCGAGGGCCTCAACACCGACTGGAACATCAGCCGCCAGCGTTTCTTCGGGGTTCCTTTCCCGGTGTGGTACCCGGTGGGTGATGACGGCGACCCCGACCTCGACGCGCCGCTCTTCGCCCCGGAGGATCAGCTGCCAGTCGACCCTTCGGTCGACGCGCCCTCCGGCTTCGACGAAGCCCAGCGCGGGCAGCCGGGCGGCTTCGTCGGCGACCCCGACGTCATGGACACCTGGGCCACCTCCTCCCTCACCCCCCAGATCGCCGGTCGGTGGGAGGACGACCCCGACCTCTTCGACCGCGTGTTCCCGATGGACCTCCGGCCCCAGGCCTCCGAGATCATCCGCACGTGGCTGTTCACGACCATCGTGCGCGCCGAGCTCGAGCACGGCGCGCTGCCGTGGTCGGACACGGCCATCGCCGGCTGGGTCCTCGATCCCGACCGCAAGAAGATGTCGAAGTCGAAGGGGGAGGTCGTGACCCCCATGCCCCTCCTCGAGCAGCACGGGGCCGACGCCGTGCGCTATTGGGCCGCCAGCGGACGACCCGGAACGGACACCGCCTTCGAGGAGGCCCAGATCAAGGTGGGCCGCCGACTGGCCATCAAGATCCTCAACGCCTCGCGTTTCGCGCTCGGTCGCATCGCCGGACCGGAGGGCTCGGCGGCACCCCCGTCAACCGACGCTGTCTCCGCTCCTCTCGATGTGGCCATGCTCGGTCGGCTGGCCGCCGTCGTCGACGAGTCGATCACCGCCTTCGAGAACTATGACTACGCACGAGCCCTCGAACGGACCGAGGCTTTCTTCTGGTCGTTCTGCGACGACTACCTCGAACTGGTCAAGGCCCGCGCCTATGGGCCACCCGACGACGAGGGGCCGGCGTCCGCCCGGGCCGCCCTGGCCCTCGCCCTCTCCACCGTCCTCCGGTTGTTCGCACCGTTCCTGCCCTACGTCTGCGAGGAGGTCTGGTCGTGGTGGCAGGACGGATCCATCCACCGAGCGGCATGGCCGGCGGTCGCCGAGCTGGGCGACGCCACCGGCTCAGTGGCCCGCCGCGATGACCGCGTTCTGGCCGCCACCGCCGAGGTACTGGGCGCCGTCCGCCGGGCGAAGACGGGGGCCAAACGGTCGATGCGCTGGCCGGTCGAGCATCTGGTCGTCACCGGCCCGGCCGACCACCTCGAGGCGGTTCGGGTGGCCGAGGAAGACCTGCGCGAGGCCGCCGGATTACGGGGCAAGCTCGAGCTCATCGAAGTCGAGGAGCCCGGCGTTCAGGTGACATTGGCCGACAGCGAATGAGCCGTGGCCCGGTGTGGGCGCGTTGACGCCGTTCCCTCAGGCGAGGTACGCGCCGAGGGCGGCCTCGGCCATCTCGTCCGGTGCCCCCTCGCGGTCGATGCGACCGTGGATCATGATGGCAGCCCGGGTGGACACGGCCAGTGCGGTGGTCACGAACTGTTCGACGAGGACGATGGTCATGCCCTCGGACGAAAGGTGTCCGACGAGCTCGTAGAGCTCCTGGACGACGAGCGGGGCAAGACCCATGGACAGCTCGTCGAGCAGCAGGACGCGGGGCCGGGTCACGATGGCGCGCGAGATGGCCAGCATCTGCTGCTCGCCGCCGGAGAGGGTGCCGGCCGTCTGCCGGCGGCGCTCCTTGAGGCGCGGGAAGGTGGCAAAGGTGCGCTCCTCGACCTCGGCCGTGCTGATCCCGCCGCAGTAGGTCCAGATGCGCAGGTTCTCGCGAACGGTGAGATTGGGGAAGATGCCGCGCCCTTCGGGAACGGCGCAGAGCCCGCCTCGGGCCAAGCGCTCGGGTGACGTCCGCCCGATGGGCTCGTCGCCGATCCGTACCTCCCCGGCCGGTCGGCCGGAGGCGGCCGCTCATCACCTTGAGCAGGGTCGACTTGCCGGCCCCGTTGGGGCCGAGGAGGGCGAACACGCTGCCCGGGGGGACGACGAGGTCGACTCCGTGCAGCACCTCGATGCGCCCGTAGGCGGCGCGCACGCCCTCGATGGAGATGGACGGCGGAAGGCGGACGGTGGCGTCGGTGCCGGTCGCCTTCCCGTCGGTCACTGCGGCGGTGTCGCTCACCTCACCCTCCCTTGGTGATCGGGTCGCCGTGCGCCGCCCCGAGGTAGGCGGCCTGCACCATGGGATTGGCGCGGATCTCGTCGGGCGTACCCGCGGCGATGACGTCGCCGAAGTCGAGGACGTAGATGTACTCGCAGATGCGCATGACGAGCTCCATGTCATGTTCGACGAGCAGGACGGCCATCCCACCGTCGGCCAGCCCGCGCAACAGCTGGCCAAGGGCCTGGGACTCGGCATCGTCGAGACCGGAGCCCGGCTCGTCGAGCAGCAGGAGCTTGGGCTCGATGGCGAGGGCCCGAGCCAGCTCGACCATCCGGGCCGACCCGGTGGACATGGCGCTCACCTGCTCGTGCCCGTGGCCGGCCAGTCCGACCCGCTCGAGCAGGTGCTCGCAGCGCGAGGCGATCGATCGCTGCGCCCCGTTGGCGGTATCGCCCTCCCCCTCGCTCGCGCCCCGTCGCCGGACGAAGGGGAGCGAACCGCGGAGGTGACGCCGGCTCCACCAGTGCACGGATGATTCGATTCCGACCCGGACGTTGTCGGAGGCGGTGAGCGACCCGAAAAGTTCGAGCCGCTGGAAGGTCCGGGCGAGCCCGAGGCGGGCCCGCCGACTCGGGTGCATGCCGGTCACCTCGTTCTCGAACAGGTGGACCGTCCCGCGGTCCGGGGCTTGGAGCCCGCTGATCACATTGAAGAGCGTGGTCTTGCCCGCCCCATTGGGCCCGATGAGGCCGGTGACGATGCCGGGGTCGACCCGCAGGTTGGCGTTGGACAGCGCCGCCACCCCGCCGAAGTGGACGGCGACCTCCGAAACGGTCAGGGCCGTTGCCGGCCCCCTCAGCTCGCGGCACGGCTCCCGCTCCCGAGGACGGCACCGTCCAACGCCACCTCGGCCTGGCCGGCGCCCTCGTCCGCCCGCCGCTCTCCTGTTCCAGGGCAGCGGGAACTGCAGGAACTCGAGGCCGAGAATGCCGCCGGCGGCCCGACCGATGAGGATGATGCCGGCTCCGGCAAAGAGACCGAACCCGTTGGGCGACCACTGGTTGAGGACGGTGAAGGTGAGGGCGGCGAGGAAGGCGCCCGGTCACCGTGCGGATCGACCAGATGGTCACGAACAGCACGAAGATGATGCCGTAGAAGAAGTCGAAGTCGGTGATGCCGACGACCTGTTGGACGGTGCCGTAGAGGGCTCCGGCCAACCCGGCCATGCCGGCGGCAATGGCGAACACGGCGACCTTGGTCGCTCCGATGTTGAGGCCGACGGTGGCATAGGCGGCGGGTGAGTCGTTCACGGCAATGAGCCGGCGACCGAACATGCTCCGCCGGATGGCGAGCACGATCCAGGCACAGACGACGAAGAAGACGGTCACGAGCAGGAATTCGGCCGCATCCCCACCGAAGGACAGTCCGGGCAGGACGATCCGTCCGACGGTGACTCCACCCGTCCCGTAGATGTGCGTGTCGTAGAAGAACCCGTTGTAGACGGCATCGGCGAAGGCGAAGGTGGCGAGGGCCAGGTAGAGGTCGCGGAGCCGGATGGTGGGTAGGGCCACGAGCGCCCCCACCGCTGCGCAGATGATGGTGGCCGCCACCAATCCGAACAGCGAGCCGCCCCCCGCCACCTTCCCCATGATGAACGCGCCGATGCCCATGAAGGAGAACTGGCAGAGCGAAACCTGTCCCGAATAGCCGGTCAGAAGCACGAGCGAGAGGCCCACGATGCCGAGGGTCATGACGACCCCGCCGAGCGTGAGAACGGTGGTGCCCCGGAAGGGGGTGTTGTCGAAGACGCCAGCCAACAACGCGGCGACGGCCAGGAAGACGATGCCGGCCACGAGCGACTGGCGTCCGCTCGCCACCCGCGGCGGCCGCAACGTGGTGAGTCGACCCACGGCCCGGATGCGGACCGAGGGGAGGGTCACGAGGGCGATGAAAAGGAAGACCATGGGCAGGGCCAAGGTGATGTCGGGCACCAGGTCCTGCGGGGCATGCGGGAGGACGTAACTGATGACGTAGTTCTCAGCGAGGCCGATACCGATGGCGGCGAGGAAGGTGGCGGTGATGTTGCGGAGACGCCCGACGATGGCCGCGGCGTAGCCGTTGACCACGAGCAGGGTCATGGCCGGGATGGAGATGCCGGTCGTCTGGGTGGGGGCCAGAAGGACGCCGGCCAGGGCAGCCATGAAGAACCCGAGGATCCAGCCCAACTGGCTCATGCGGTTGGGCGAGGCGCCCGACATGGCCAGGAGGTCGGGGTCGTCGACCACGGCGCGGAGCCCGAAACCGGTGCGTGTCCGGGTGAAGAAGATGCGCAGGGCGACGGCCACGGCCGCCGCCACCCCGATGAGCAGCACCTCTTGGTACTGGATGTTGATGCCGGCAAAGCTGAACTGGCCCGAGATCATGTTGGACACGGAGCGCTCGGTGCCCGGGTTCCAGATCTCGGTGGCGAGACCGGTCAGGATGACCATGAGGCCGAGGGTCACGAGCACCGGGCGTTCGGCCGAGGCGCCGTGGAGCCGGCGCATGAAGACTCGTTCGACGATGCCCCCGGCCAAGGTGGCCCCGAGCACGAGCACGATGAGCAAGGCGACGAGCACCGGGAGGCCGTTGGCCACGACCAGCTCCCAGTAGCAGAAGGCGGCGATCATGCCCACCGCTCCCTGGGCGAAGTTGAAGACGCCGGACGTGGTGTAGGTCACGACCAGGCCGGTGGCGGCGATGGCGTAGCCCGCCCCGAGCATCACCCCGAAGACGGTGTACTGGATGAATTCGGTCATCTGTTCGTCACCGTCACGGCTCCCCCGGCACCCCCGCCCCTGCCCACTCGAGCTAGCCGGGGGCGAAGCATGGCCCGGCCGTCCCTACTTTCGTCCTGCGGTGGTCGTCCCCGGGCTCGGGCTCAGGATGGTGGCGTCACGTACGAGTAGTCGCAACGGTAGCCGTTGGTCGGGCCGGTAACCGGCGGATCGCCGAGGCGCTGGAAGGTTCCGTTCGTGACCTCACCGATGAGATAGCAGTTGCTGGTCTTCTTGGCCGCCGGGTCGGAGGTGGTGACGATGTGGTCGCCGTTGAAGGAGGTGATCTTGGAGAGCGCCTCGAGGAGGGAGCCCCGGCTCGGATTGCTGCCGGCGTTGTGGAGCGCCTGGGTGAACAGCTCCGCCGACAGCCAGCCGTAGAGGGTGAAGAGGTCAGGGTGGAACCCGGGCGAGGCCACGTTGACCCAGTGGAGGAAGTTGGCGACCGCCGGGACGCTCGTGGAGTCCTCGCCGAGGTAGAGCGAGGCGTTCTGCTCGAGCAGGGAGCCATCGATGTTGGCCGGGCCGCCCGATGCCGAGACGAGCTGTGTCGAGTAGGCGGCAGCACCGAAGACGATATGGGGGTGGAAGTTCTGCTGGGCCAGGTCTTGGAGCAGCGCCCCGGCGTAGTTCTCCGGCATCTGCTCGAGGAAGAGGGTCTTGACCCCGGCATTGCGCATGGCAATGACGTTCTGGGTGAAGTCCGTCTGCGTGATCGGGAACACCGGGTCGTAGACGACGTGGAAGCCGACCTTCTCGAGCACGTACTTCTCGCCCACCCAAGCGGCCTCGGAGGAAGGCTCGTCGCCGATCATGGCCCCTGCCGTGAGGTCGTTCGGGAACTGGCTCTTGATGTACTGGACGGCTCCCTCCTCCCAGCCTCCCTCGAGGGGGACCGGGCTGAAGACGTTGGGCAGGTTGCTGGTCGTGAGGTCGAGGACGTTCGAGATGTCGGGCATGCCCGGGTTCTGGGCCAGGACCTTGCCGCCGAAGCTGTCCTGGAGGGAGAACTCACCCACGATGGCGAGGTCGTTGTTGATGGCGCTCTGGGTGAGCTGCAGGTTGACCGCGCCCTGGTTCTGGTCGTCACCCGAGTCGATGACGATCGTGCGGCCGTTGACCCCACCGGTCGAGTTCACGTAGTCGAAGTAGGCCTGGCTGCCGACGTCAGCCCCCTTGAAGAGGCCGCCCGGGGTCAAGGTCGCGATGTTGGCGACGTGGATCGTGTGGGTGGTTACCCCGGTGTGGTCGCTCATGGCGCTCTGCGGGATCTTGGACGAGGTCGTTTTCCCCGATGCCGAGGTCGTGGTGGGGGATGACGAGTTCGTCGAGCTGCACGCCGCCAGCACCACCGCCACCAGAACGAGGGCCCCAAGGCCGACGAGGCGCTGCCTCCACGAAGCTGCAGAACTCAAGGCTCCCCCTTGTGTCATTCGGTGCTGGCTTGTCTCATTCACTGCTGGCCCGGAACCGTCAGCCCAGGTCAGCGGATAGCTGACTGTACGTCAGAAACTTGCTGACTCTACGTCAGATCCAGTAGCCGCTGTCCACCGCTGGCCCGGTGCGTCAGCAACCGCAGCCCGGCTGGGCCCTGGCCCGTCCACCTGCTCTCCGACGGCGACTGGGGCCATTCGACGCACGGTGTCGAGGAACCGAACGGCGGCGAGGGTCGTGTGTCGAGTGCGGACGCTGGCCAGCACCTCGTAGGCGTGCTGGGCCAAGGGCAGCTCGGCGTAGACCACCGGTGCCGTCGAGACGGATCGGAGCCGATCGACGAAGTGGCGGGCCACGGCCACCGGTACGAGCGTGTCGTTGGACCCGTGGGCCACGAAGAACGGAGGGGCCGACGCCGTGATCCGGCGATCGGGCGATGCCGACTCGAAAAGGGAGGGGTCGTCGGCATAGGACGCCTTCATGACCCGCCGCTCGAGCAGCTTGAGCAGGCCGCGGCCGTAGGTGCCCATGAGGTCGGGGTCACACCTCATGTCGTAGACGCCGTAGAAGGGAAGGCAGGCGTCGACCGAGGTGTCGGCCTCCTCGAAGCCGGGCTGCCACTCCGGGCTACCGGGAGTGAGAGCCACCAGCGCGGCCAGGTGCCCGCCGGCCGAGCCGCCGGAGATGGCGATGCATTCCGGGTCGCCGCCGTACTCGGCGATGTGGTCGCGCACCCAGGACACCGCCTTCTTGCAATCGACGATGTGGGCGGGCCATGTCGCCCGCGGGCTGAGCCGGTAATTGATGGACACGCACACCCAGCCCCGCTGGACGAGCTCGTGCATGAGGGGGATCCCTTGCTCCCGCTTGTCGCCGATCACCCACGCCCCGCCGTGGACGTAGATGAGCACCGGAGCGCCTTCGGGGATGACCGAACGCCGGTTGAGAATGTCGAGCTTGTGCCGGTAGTTGCCGTCACCCCAGTAGTCGACGTTGCGGACCCGGGTGATGCCCCGAAGGCGCAGGGGCACGGCCACCACGAGGCGCCAGCCCCGCAACCAGGCCGGGCGTATCCGGGGTGGCGCCTCGGCCCCGAACGTGTCGAGGAGTGCCCGGTCGACCACGCGTCCGGCCTGGGCCGCGACCAGGGCCAACCCACAGAGCCCGGCCACCGACGCCACCGTCAACGCCAGTCCGGCCCACCCCGGCCAGCCCGAGATGGCCCCGGCGGCGGCGAAGGCCGCTGTGGCCGCCACGGCCAGCACCGCGAAGTGGACGGGCAGCTCGCTCGGGGTCCAGCCCAGGACGAAGCTGAGCGGGGCGACGGGCTCTCGTCGGATGGGCGCGTAGGCGTTGACCACGAGAACCGCGGCGGCCAAGCTGACGGCGAAGAAGGCCCACGCCATCCCACTATGAAACACCGTCGGCGACCCCGGGTCGGGTCAGCGTGGGAGAGGCGAGAAAGGAGGCACGGGTGGAACGACTGAGCGGTCTCGACTCCACCTTCCTCTATCTCGAGACGCCGAGCCTCCACATGCACGTGGCCATGACCATGGTCTTCGACCCGCGCACGGTGCCGGGCGGCTACCGCTTCGAGCGGGTCCGCGACCTCATCGCTGCCCGTATCAAGGCCGAGCCCGTCTTCCGGCGGCGCCTGGTCGAAGTGCCGTTCCGCCTCGGTCATCCGGTGTGGGTCGACGACGCCGATTTCGACATCGACTACCACGTGCGCCGGGCCGCCCTCCCGAGCCCCGGTGGGATCCGCGAGCTCGGCGACCTGGCCGGTGACATCACCGGCCAGCAGCTCGACCGCAGCAAGCCGATGTGGGAGATCTGGGTGGTCGAGGGCGTTCTCGGTGGACGCATCGCCCTCGTCGCCAAGATGCACCATTCGACGGTGGACGGTGTCTCTGGTGCGGCGCTGCTCTCGGTGCTCTTCGACCTCGAAGCCGATCCCGCCGAACGGCCACCTCCCGATCCGGGCCTCATCGACCAACGGGTGCCCTCGGGCATCGAGCTGGTGGCCGGCGCCCTGGTCACCGGGGCCATCCGACCCGTCGAGATGGCGCTCGACGTGGTGCGCACCGGTTTTCGGATCTTCGACGTCCGGCGAGTCCGCCAACGGCACGACGAGCATTCATCAGGACCGAAGGCCGCTCTCCCCCTCTCGGCTCCCCGCACCTCGTTCAACGCCGCCATCAGCCGTCACCGCCGGGTGGCCTTCTCCGCCATCCGACTGGATGACGTGAAGCGGTTGAAGAACGCCATGGGGACAACCGTGAACGACGTGGTCCTGGCCGTCTGTGCCGGCGCGCTCCGCCGGTTCCTCCAAGACGGCGACGAGCTTCCGGATCGCCCGTTGGTGGCCGTGGTGCCGGTCTCTGTCCGTCCCGATGGCGTGGCCAAGGGCTCGAACCAGGTCTCCTCCCTGTTCGTCCAGCTCCCTTCTCACCTGGACGACCCCATCGAACGGCTCGTCCGCCATCCGGGAAGGGACGAAGAGCGCCAAGGAGGAGCACCGGGCCCTGGGCGCCGACCTGTTGCTCAACTGGGCCGAGTACGCCACGCCCACCGTCTTCACCAGCGCGGCCCGTTTCTACACAAGCATGGGTCTGGCCAATCGGCATCGGCCGATCGCCAACCTCGTCGTCTCCAACGTGCCCGGGCCCGACTTCCCCCTCTATCTGAGTGGCGCTGAGCTCGAGGCTGGGTTCCCCCTGGGCCCGGTCATGGACGGGATGGGCGTCAACATCACCATCATGAGCTACCGGGGTGTCCTCTATTGGGGGTTCATCGCCTGCCCGGAGGTCATGCCCAAGGTCTGGGACCTGGCCGAGGACGTGCCGTTGGCCCTCGACGAGCTCATGGCCGCGGCCGGGATCGAGCCGGCCACACCGGTTCCGGCCATCGGGGGCACCGTCCGCTAGGTCACGGGCGCGGCGCCCGGCGCACTACTCGGCATCTGGTCGCCACCGATCAGGGTGCGGGGGCCACCGCCATCGACGATGCTCCTGAGCACACCGCCACTGGACGGCCGAAGGCCTGGGTCGAGGGCTCGAAAGGGACCACGGCGTCGAACCCGTCGACAATGAAGGTGCCGACGTTCCCCGGACCCGACACGATGTCGGTCGGGTGCTGCGTGCCGGTGATGGCCGCCTTCCCCGGTCGGCTGGGCAGCCGAACCGGCGAGGGCGGATCGGAGAAGCTGCCGAGTGGGACAGGGTTGACCCAGTTGTTGGCCGCGTCCACCACCAGGATGTCGCCATCGGCCACCGCCAGCGCGGCGGGATCGGCGATGCCGAAACGATCGAAGCCCGCCTCGGGCAGCAATGAGCCGGTGGCTGCCTCGATGGGCATGACCCGGCCTCCGTAGTCCGCGCCACCTTGCCCGGCGACGTAGATCGTGGTGCCGTCCGCGCTCACCACGATGCCGTGCGGGGAATAGACCGACGAGACGGCGAGCCCGGTCAGGATCTCCGGTTGCACGGTGTCGTGGACGACGTCGACGGGGATCACGCCATCGGGAACCAAGGCGTAGAGGACGGTGCCGGCCGGATCGAGGGCCATTCCGAAAACGGCGTGACTGGCGCCGAGGTCGATCGGCGTTCCGACGGTGCCGGCGAAAGGATCGACGGGGACGACCGACGACCCGTCGGCCACGAGCACCGTGCGTCCGTCGGGCAGGACCACGACGGCATGGCTGCCCCCTTGGCCGGGCAGGGGAATCGGAGCGAGCGCCCTCTGGGTCACGAGGTCGACGGGGATGAGGACGTTTTGGACCCCCCCGACGGCGGCGTGTCCCGCGGTGGCTGCGCCCGTCGCTCGAGGGAGGGACGACGTCGAGGCCGAGCCGGCGACCCCATCGGTGGTCGCCACGTAGGCCCAACGGCCGTCGGGCGAGGTGGCGATGGCGAAGGAGCCGAGGACGGGGGTCCCGCGGAGCGGCAACGGGATGGGGGCTTCGGCGGTGCGGGTGTCGAGCTCCACCGGCGTGACCGCGGTCGGGCACACCACGTAGCCCACCGCCCCGGCAGGCGCCAGCGAAGTGGCATCCAACACCCGAGCCGTCGTCGGTGCCACCACCAGCGCTCCGGCCGCGGCCACCAGAACGGCAGCGGCCACGATGACGAAGAGAGGACTCCGCTGGCCCGTGTCCTTCGATCGTCGGTGACGATGACGCGGGGCCATAAGGTCCGCGACCCTAGCGAGGGGCGAGCACCCTCGTCACTGGCGGACATCCGGCAGCCTCGGGTCGGACCTGGGTTTTCGCTGGACGAGGTGCCAGGTCAGCTCACGAATGGGAAAGGGAGGGAGCGCCCTCGACCTCGAACGCCGTCTCGTCCACGTAGCACCACCACCACTCCTCGCCGGGCTCGAACGATCGGATGACGGGATGGCTGCTGTCATGGAAGTGGGCGGTGGCATGGCGATTGGGTGAGCTGTCGCAGCAGCCCACGTGGCCACAGGCCATGCAGATCCGGAGGTGCAACCAGCGGCCTCCGATCCGCAAGCAGTCTTCGCACCCGTCGGCCGACGGCGCGACCTCGCCGACTTCGTCGAGGTGGCTGCACGGTGCTGCGGTTCCGCTCATGGGGTCGCCTCTCCGCCCGGGAACAGTCTCGGCCTCCCTGCCCTCCGGACCCGGCCGAGCGTAGCGGCCGTGTGCCGCCAACGGGCCGGCGCAGGGTGCCCGGTGCTCGTCGTCAGACGGCCACTCGCCACCGGTGCCCCGATCCTCGCCAAGCGCACCGCGCCCCCAACACGTCGCAAACGGAGTGGGCGACAGGCCCACGGTCACGCGGACGTCACCCGCGTCATCGGCACGCACGGCTCGGGCGTCGTCGGACGCCGGACCGAGGAGGGGAACGTCCCAAGGAAACATTGAAAATTTCCTGGGGTTGACCTGTACGAACGGGCACCAGCACGCGTCATCATGTAAACGGCGGTGCGCACGTCGGATGCTCACGACGAGGGGTTGATGGAATGGGGTCAGCATGACGATCGAACAGGCAAAGCTGCCGGAGAGATGGACTGGACGACGTCGTGGAGGTGGCGACGACGGTCGACCCGCGCCGCCGCCTCGACCAGCTGGCACCCCTGATCCACGAGCTCATCGCCTGGGAGCTCGTGTACCGAGACAGCTCGGGCACCTTCGTGCTGCACGAGGACGTCCAACGCCGCCTCTCCGAAGTGACGGCCCTTCGGCCCCAGTCGATCGCCCAGGTGTACGTGGGTCGTCAGTGTGAGCACTGCGGGGTCGTGGGCGTAACCAGGTTGATCGACGGTCTCCGGACCTGCGCCTCCTGCAGTCGAGCGGCCAAGGAGTCCGACGCCGAGCCTGTCTCCGAAAAGCCGGCCCCGCGACACCGGTCGCGGCTGGCATCACAAGGCGGGCTGAAGCCCACTCGCACGCAACGGTGCGGCGGCGGCGCAATCGCCAGGCAGGCGGCGGCGATGGCGAGCCAGGCTCTCACGCCCTAACCCGAAGCCAGGGTCGTCGTGGTCGTGGTCGCGGCCGTCGGGCCGGCGCGAAGTACTGCTGGATGGCGAGGTCGATGCCCCGAGCGATGACCGTCTGGCCTTGACTGGATGAGGCGATGGTCGCCTCGAACGGGTCGGTGATGAAGAGCGGCTCGATGAGGGCGCCAGGCATCGTGCTCGGTGTCGTGAAGTAGCCGGCCATGGCCGGGCCGAGCAGCAGGACATGCCCGTAGTTGGCCGCGGCCACGGCGAACGGGCTGTCCGAGGAGGTCGGGACGAGCGAGCCCTCTTGCGAGTCGGGCGTGACCCCCCCGTCGGGTATGCCCCATCCCTGGTCGTTCATGGCCGCGAGCACGTCCTGCTGCACGAGGTCGGCCAGGCGCAGGTTGGCGGCGGCGAAGGACCGGACCGCGTCGTAGGTCGTGAGGCTTCCGGCATCTCGGCCGACCCGCCGCTGTCGAAGTAGATGCCCACGAGCACCTGAGCGCCGGCCTTGTCGGCACAGACGTCCCGGGCGGCGACATCGTCGTGAGCTCCCTGAAGGCTGAGGACGCCGTCGGAGACGTCATCTGCGTTCAGCCGGGCGACGGAGCTGTCGGTCGTGCGGGACACGACGACCCGATAGCCCTGGTCACGGAGCTGGTCGGCGGCATCGAGCTCGACGGGCAGCGTGTCGGCGGCCTCGTCGACAGACTGGCCCCGGATGTGGTCGTGCCCACGGCCCCCGGGTCGATGCCGCCGTGGCCGGCGTCGAGGAAAACGGTGTGCCCGTTGTCGCCCTTGGTCGGGGGCAGCGCCTCGCACGCGCCCGGCGAGAAGTCGGCGGGGTCGACGGCCACGGCTCCGTCGAACTTGCCGCGGGGGCGAGCGGCGGGCGCAAGGGTGAGCGACCCGGCGACGATGGCCACGGCGACGATGACGGCCACGACGACCAGGCGCGACCACAGCGCCGGCAACAGTCGCTGCGGGTGCTGGCGGGGCGAGCCGCGGACCGCTCCCCGGCTCGTCGCAGCTGGCTGCCACCCAGCCATTGAACCAACGCGCAGGTCGCAGAGTGGCGGCGGCCAGTGTGGCTTCTCAGGCCATCCACATGCCGAGGGCGGACCGTGACCGGTGCCGGAGGTGGTCGGCCGCTCCGTGCGTACTGTCTCTCCATGCTCCGGTATGCGGTCCGACCTGGCCGGACCGGCGTGAAGCCGGAACGTGGGCCGGGGTGCGAGGATGAGCGGTCCGTCGGACCCGGGCGGGCGCCCCTGCGGCTCTACCACTGGAGCGACGGGCCGATCATCGCCCTCCTGTTCGTCAGCCTCGCTTCGGGACTTCGGCCAGTTCGGGGTCGTGGCCGCCCTGGGCGACGTGGCCAAGACCTTCGGCAACGCCACCCACGGCGCCACCATCGCCGAACAGGCGGGACTGTCGGGGACCGTGCTCGGCATCGGCCTGGCCATCATCCGGGTGGCCTCGCTCGGCTCGCTTCCCCTCTGCGGCCTGGCCGACCGCTATCGGGCGCCGGACCATGCTCCTCGTCACCGTGGGCGTGGGCCTGGCCTTCACGGTGGTGGCGTCGGCCAGCCCCAGTTATTGGTGGTTCGTCGCCCTGTTCGCGCTCGGACGTCCGTTCCTCACCGCCACCAACGGGCTCGCCCAGGTGGCTGCGGCCGAGCAGACGGCATCGACAGGACCGGGCCACGGCGGTGGCGCTCGTGGTCGCCGGCTACGGCATCGGTGCCGGAGCGCTCGCCATCCTCCACAGCCTGGCCTCGGGGACACTCGGCTTCCGAGGGCTCTTCGCCATCGCCCTCATTCCGCTCGTCGCACTGCCCCTCATCGCCCGATCGCTGCGCGGAGCCGGATCGGTTCACGATCACCCGGGTCGCCGAGCGGCCGACCGTGCCGGTGATGGGCGCGGTGGCGCCGCCGCTTCCGGACGGCGCCTGGCCGTCGTCGTGGCCCTCGGATTCGCCATCTCGATGATCACCGGGCCGGCCGACACCTTCGTGTTCCTCTACGCCCAGAACATCGTGCACCTGGGCGGCCTCATCACGGCGGCGATGGTGGCGGGGCGCCGGGGTCACCGGCTGGCGGGGCTCCTGGCCGGACGGTGGCTGGCCGACCACGTCGGTCGGCGGCCGACCGGTGCCCTGGGCATGTTGGGCATCGCCGTCTGCGGGGTCATCACCTACAGCGGACCGAAGGCCCTGCTCGTGGCCGGCTACGTGCTCGGCATCTTCGCCGGCGCCCTCCTCGGCCCGGCCGGCGGCGCCCTCCTCAACGAGCTGTTCCCCACGTCCGTGCGAGCCTCGGTGTCCGGCTGGTGGCTGCGTGTCCGGGGTCCTCGGCGCCGCCGTCGGGCTGCTCGCCTTCGGGGCCGTGGCCGACGTCGGGAACCGCTTCAGCCTGGCCGCCGACGTCATCTTCCTACCCGTGGCGCTGGCCGCTGCCCTGTTCTGGGCCGTGCCCGAGACGAAGGGCCGGGAGCCGGAGGAGCTCTGGGCGACCCTGAGCTGGTGACCGGGCGGGCCGGCACCCGGCCCGAAGGAGACGCTCGACCGAAGGACGGGTGTCAGGAGAAGTGGGTCGTGGGCCGGACGAGGCGACGGCCGTCGACGGTGAGGTCGACGCCGCTCGTTGTAGAAGGCCACGAGTCCGGCGATGGGCAGAGCTCGCGGGTCGGGAAGTCGTAGGCCCACGCGATGTCCGGGATACTGGCGACCGCCCACCTCGGCCGACCAGTAGGCGGTGGTCGTTCCCTTGTACGGGCAACGGGTGACCGTGGCACTCGGGACCAGGTGGGACTCGTCGATCTCGGTGCGGTTCAGGTAGTAGCGGGAGGGCAGACCGGTCTCGAACACCACCACCGGCGAGGACGACTCGGCCAATACCACGCCGTCGAGCTCGACTCGCACCGTGCGGGTGGAGCGAAGGGCGTCGACCCGGGCGTAGGGATTGCGCGGATGGACGAAGATCTCCTCGTCCTCCTCGAACCAGTGGTCGAGGGCGTCCCAGTCGAAGCGCACAGTGCCGGTGAGCCCGGGATGTTGGCCTCGGTGTAGAGGTGGGCGCTGCCCGGGCGCAGGAGCTCGCCCACCCGCAGGCCGTAGCGCTGGGCGCGGCCCCGTTTGAGGTCCTGGCGTGCCGACCCTCGTCGACCAACGTGGCTCGGTCGACGTCGCCAATCGGGATGTAGTACTGCGGATAGAAGCCGGCCATTCGAAGACGTACAGAGCGTCGACCGTGTCGAAGACGGTCGTGCCGCCGAGCATCTCCCCGCACCCGTCTCGGGGCGGGCTCGACGTGGTCGGTGGGGACGATCGCGCCGGGAAAGTCGTCCATCGCGCCGTCGAGCCCTCCTCTTTGCCTGCTTCGGTCGGCGTACGGCCGGGTGGAGTCACTGCGTTCACGGTACGGGCAACGAAGGACCCGGATCGAGCCGCCGGCATCGATTCCTGGCCGCCGGCACCTGGTCGTTGTCAATCGTCGAGCTCGGCCCACACCACCTTGCCGTCCTTCCGCCCTCGGACAGCGGCCGGCTGCCCCAATTCGTGGCCACCCGGTCGACGATGACCAGCCCTCTTCCGCTCTGCGCCTCGGTGGACACCGCGCTCCGACGGACCGGTCCGGCATGCTCGTCGAATACCTCGATCGAGACCGTTCGGCCGTGACGACTGAGGGAGACGGTGAAGGGTGTGTGCCCGTGTACGACGGCGTTGGCGGCCAGCTCACTGACGACCAGCGCGATGTCGTGCGGCGCGGCGCCCCATTGGCGTGCGATGTCGAAGGCGAACCTCCGCGCCGCGCCCACGGCCCGGATCTCGGGGTCGAAGTGGCAGCTGGCGTCGTCCGGAATGCTCACCACCACGTGGCCAGCGGGAAACGGCGCGACGACCTCACCGGATGCCGTTCCGTCGTCGACGCCTCTGCCGCAGCGGCGCCTTGGTGGTTGAAACGATCTAGTGACACGTGGCCTCGAACCGGATCCGCCACCGTGCCCAGTTGATTGTGCTCCGTCGCTACCCGGCGCACCGGGACGGGAAACGCCATTTCTCGATGGCGAGCGAAGTCCTTCGTCACGACCGGTCCGTCGTGACCAGTAACGACCGCGTTAACGGAGCGCGAGGCTCCAATTCTTCCGCCTCTACCAAGTTGCCGCGCCGTGTCTCCGCCGACGCTTCGTCGGGTGAAACCTCTCGGAATGTCAGGTGCCGGCGTGTTCGGAAGGCCGCATTCGGGCCGTCCGATGCCGTGCCGTCCTCAGCTCTTGTGCTTCTTGGTGACCCGAGAATCGAGGATGAGCGAGAGGGCGATGCCCAGCATCCAGACGTCCTTGGCCAAGGCGGTGCCCTGTTGGGACGGTCGGATGCTGCCTTCCTCCCGCATCCCCGGGGTTTGCAAGTAGAGGCCCATGAGACCGGCCGAGAACGCGGCGAGGCCCAGGCCGGCGAGACGACTCGGGATGAAGGGGAGGAGGAGGGCCCCGCCCAGGGCGACCTCGGCGGCACCGAGCAGCTTGGTGAACGTCTCGGCGTCGACACCCTCGAAGGCCGGATAGACGTTGGCCGCCATCTCGTGCACCTGCTTGGCCCGGTCGGCATCACTGCTGAGCTTGCCGAGGCCGGCATTCAGGATGAAGGCCCCGGTGGACAGCCGGCCGGGAACGTGCCGCAACTTCATGCGTTCTGCCATGACTCCTCCATACCCCTGGCCGGGAATCGGCAAGCCTTCGGCCTCCGCCGACCAGGATGCGTCGGCCAAACATGTGTTCGACCGTGCCCACGACCATAGACCTATTCCGAGACGACGGGACCCGGGGCAACCCCGCAACACGCGGCTACCGTGCGGGCGTGAGCACGCCCCGGATCACCATCGTCGGCGGGGGAAGCACCCACTGGACGCCCACCCTCCTCGTCGACTTCGCCAACACCGAGTCACTGCAGGACGCGGACGTCACCCTCATGGACGTGGCCTCGGACTCGTTGCCGCCCATGGTGGAGGTCGCCGAGCACATCGCCAAGTCACGTCAGATCGGGCTTTCGGTCGAGACCACCACCGATCTGGATCGTGCGCTCGAGGGCGCCGACTTCGTCATCGTTGCCTTGTCGGTCGGCGGGTTCGCCAGCATGCGCCACGACCTCGAGATTCCGGCCCGTTACGGCATCCGCCAACCCGTCGGCGACAGCGTCGGCCCGGGCGGGATCGCCCGGGCCCTGCGCAGCGTGCCGGTGGTGGCCACGGTGGCCAGGGCCGCGGAGCGGCACTGCCCCGATGCCCTCCTCATCAACGTCAGCAACCCGCTCACCGCCCTCTGCCGGGCCTCCACCCGTGAGTCGCGTGTACGAGTCGTGGGGCTGTGCAACGAGCTCGTCGGCCTCAAGTTCTCGATGAGCCTGCTGTTCGACGCGCCCATGCACGCGGTCGACCCGGTGGCCGGCGGCGTCAACCATCTGCCCCTGGTGACGGCCCTCCGGCATCGGCGAGACCGACGGGTTCGCCCGGCTCCGTGAGATGCTCGACGAGCCGTCGGTCCACGGCGCCGAACCCATCTGGATGGCCCCGGTCGATTCGATGCACTGGGTCAAGGTGTCCGCTGGCGACGAGTGGACCAAGGCGGACGTGATCGCCAACAACCGCATCAAGTTCGAGCTCTTCCAGCGATTCGGCGTCCTACCCGGTTCCTCTGACACCCATGTCTGCGGAGTTCTTCGCCGGCTTCGTGACCTCGGCATCCGACTTCGGCCGGGACTGGGGCGTCCACCACTACGGCCTACGCGGACATCAGCGGGACAAGGCGGCCGACGACCGCAGCGTCGCCGAGCTGCTGGCCAACGAGGAGATCTCGCCGTGGCCCTCGGGCGAGCTGGTCGCCGAGCTGCTCGACGGGATGATGACGGGAACCGAGCACCACCTGCCCATGAACCTGCCCAATCCGGGGCCAGGTCGAGAACCTGCCGGACGGGGTCATCGTCGAGTGCATCGGCGCGACCGGGCCCGACGGCCCCCGCCCTCGGGACGTCACCCGGGTCGACTCGGTGCTCGGCGAGCACCTGCGCCGCGTCGTCGCCTCCCAGGAGCTCACGGTCGAGGCCGCCCTCACCGGCGACCGGACGCGGGTGATCGAGGCCATGCTCGACCGACCCGATGGCCGGTCAACTGCCCTACGAGCAGCTTGGTGGCCATGACCGACGAGCTCCTGGCCGCCACCGCGCCGTGGCTCCCCCAGTTCGCTTCGGCGTGCGCGGACTGTGGCAGCTCATCTCTTACCAGTAACCGTCCATCAGCTCGGTGACCCAGGCCGGCTCGCGGACCGGTCCCCTCGGATCGAATCCGGACATGTGCGGTTTGACGTCGAGCACCGGCGTGCCATCGATCGGCGTCGAGCCCCCGCACATCGAGGACGTAGCCGTCCACACCGACGAGCTCGCAGGTCGTCACGCCGATCCGGTTGGGCCGGTCCTTGGCCCGCTGGGCGAGGATGCCCACCGACGGCCAGTCAGTCCGGCCCCGCGGGTGGCGTTCGCCGGTGCAGACCTGCGATGGGTCCACGCGGTCGAAGACGTAGACCACATCGACATGCGAGAAGGCGTCGAGGCCGGTGGTGGCCGACTGCTCGAGTTGGTCGGCTTCGAGCTCGATGCGGCTCGTGACGGTGGCCCAATCATCGTCGGTGGGCTCGGACCGTCCACCCCGAACCGTCCCGATGGGCCGCATCAGGTAATCGTCGCCATCCGCCGACGATCGCACGGGAGCCGTCGTCCTCTTCCGTTCAGGTCCTTGGCCGCATCCGGCGGGAGGTCGAAGGCCGTCGGGTGCCTCGGCTGGTAGAGGCCCATCAGCCGGCGCCCGGGAACCTGAAGGGGGTGACGAGGCCGAAGCCCTGGTTCTCGACCGGCCCGGTGAACTCGACACCTGCCGCCCGAAGGTCGTCGACCGTCTTCTCGATGTCGTCACACATGAAATAGAGCTCGTGGTGGCCACTCGGTGCACCGGGCTCGGAGGCAGGGTGGATGCCCAGCTCGCCCGGAGGCAGCTGGAAGATGAGCCAGCCGCCGTGAGCGTCGACGTTGGCCAGGCCGAGGACGTCTCGGAAGAAGGCTCTGGCTGCGTCGGCGTCCTCGGCGTAGATGATGGTGTGGACGGCATTGATCATCGGGGCAGTATTGACCACATTCCGACTGATCCCATACCGGGCGTCGTCCACGGCGAAGAGCTGCCGAGATGGTCCGGCCCGATCGTCGGTGTCGGACCGACTGTCGAGAGCCGGATGCGTGGCCGCCGACGAGGAAGCCGACGGAACTGCTGGCCGGCGCCCACGACGAGGCCACGCTCGAGGCGTGGATCCTCCGGCGCGAACACGGCGAGCCACTGGCCTGGATCACGGGTACCCAACGTTTCTGCGGTCGTCAGATCCGGGTCGATGGGGACGTCTACGTTCCGAGGCCGCAGTCCGAGGAGCTCGCTCGGCGGGCGGGCGATGTGCTCGACCGCGCCGGCGGTCCGGCCCTGGACCTGTGCACGGGCTCGGGTGCCATCGCCCACCATCTGATGGCGGCGGCGCCCAAGGCGACCGTGGTGGCCACCGACGTCGATCGAAGGGCTGTCCTCTGCGCCCGGTCGAACGACGTGCGCGTGGTTCAGGCCGACTTGGCCGGCCCGTTCGGCGACAGCAGCTTCGGCTTGGTGACAGCCGTGGCACCGTACGTGCCGACCGCCGCCATCGCCTTGCTTCCGGGCGACGTTCAGCGCTACGAGCCGCGAGCTGGCACTCGATGGCGGCCCAGACGGCCTCGAGGTGGTCCGGCGCATCGCTCGGTCCGCCTCTCGCGTGCTCCGCCCGGATGGCTGGCTGTTCCTCGAGCTCGGGGGCGACCAGGGCCCACCCATGGCGTCGGCCCTCGCCGACTCCGGATGGCAGGAGGTGTCGACGTGGACGGACGAGGATGGCGACCTGCGCGGGCTGTCGGCCCGATTGGCGGGTCCTCAGACCTAGGAAACCTGCGGTCGTCCGGTCCGGGTCTCGCTCGCGAGTTGTGTCCGCGTCCGCCGGAGCAGGTGGGCTGGTGCACCAGGGGCGGGGCGCAGGCCGAGGACGGGACGGACACAGCCGGATCAGTACCAGCCTGCACACCCTGCCCACACCCAGCGACAGGAAGTGGCGACTGACCGTCGGCGCCCCTGCCTGCGGCTTGGGACCGTATCGAACGACGTGACGTCGTCGGCTGCTCGCCGTCATCGACCCCGCACATGAGGGATCGCCTCGTGTCGACTCAGGCCACACGAGTCATGAGCAGCCCGCCTGTACGCGCTCCCCCGACGGCGCCCGTTGGACCGGAGACGTAGAACTCGGCCCCGGCGAGAAGCGGATGCTGGAACGCCAGTTCTCGCTTGGGGTCTGGACGGTTTCGCCATTCGTCCGGCCATTCCTCCTCGGCCGTGAGGTCATCCAACAGGAGTTGGCCTCCGACCGAGACCAAGTCGACGACCATGTCGGTGATGCGAGGATTGTCGGCGAGGTGCTCGACGTATCCGCCGTCGACGAAGACCAGGTCAAAGGGTGACAACCCCGGCAGGCAGTCCTGCCAGCGATCAGCGATCACAGTGACTCGATCGTCCGAGCCAAGCACGCCGCGGGCAGCACCAGCCCGTGTTTCGTCGATCTCGACGGTGACCAGGCTGGCGGCGGAATCCATGCCGGAGAGCAGCCAGGCCGCTCCGACTCCGTACCCGGTGCCGATCTCGGCGATCCGACCTCCTGGTCGACTGGATGCGAGCACCGCCAAGAAGGCGCCGATGCCTGGCAGGCACGAGGACACCCCGCCATCAGCCCCGAATCCCATGCGCTCGGAGAGGATCGTTGCGGCGAGCACCGTTGGTGGCAGTTCTAGGGGGTACTGCAGGTTCTCGTCGCTCACGAGCTCGCCTTCCATGATCACACCGGGCGTCGAACGACCCTGAATTCGTGGGATTGGGCAATTGTGGGATTGAGCGTTACCGGGAGACACCTCCGGTGACGATGCCTCCCAATAAACAAGTCCCGACGTTGCCACTGATCTGGCCAAGTTAGGGTCGGGAAATGGTCCGCGAGGTGGTGACGGGATACTGCTGGCCACAGTCGGTGGGTTCGGGCGACCAGGTCGGTGTGCACCTGTCGTCGTCCGGCGGGCGACCGGTGCGCGTCGAGGTGGCCCGGATCGGCGTCGAGCGAGAGATCGTATTCAGTTCTGCCGCCGTCACGGTCGACGAGCACGAGACCCCGGAGGATGCCTCCTCGGAGGGGTGCCGTTGGCCCGTCGCTCTCACGCTGGATGTCGATCCCACGTGGCGGTCGGGCTACTACGAGGTCGTCATGGAGATCGACGTTGGCGAGAAGGTGCGGCGCGACCATGCATTCTTCGTCGTGCGCCCGTCTTCGAGCGCACGCATCGTCGTCGCGCTGGCGACGAATACGTGGCATGCCTACAACGATTTTGGCGGACCGAACCTGTACACCGGAGGCACCCACGTTGCCATGCAGCGGCCGATGTCGGCGGGCTACCTCTACAAACCGCCGGGTAAGGGCCGACGCGTAACTGGGACGGGAGCACCCGATCCGCAGAACGCCGCGCACGTTGGCTATATCCAGATCAACCACCTGTCCGGTTATGCCGGATCGGCAGGTTGGCCCGATTGGGAGCTGCCCTTCATCCAGTGGGCCGAACGCGAGGGATTCGATATCGGTGTGTGCACGAATGCCGATCTTGAAGAACACCCCGAGGTGTTGGACGGCGCGAGTCTGTACCTGTCGGTCGGCCACGACGAGTACTGGTCACGCGGCATGCGCGACACCGTCGAAGCATTCATCGCGGCTGGCGGCAATGCCGCCTTCTTCTCCGGGAATACGTCCTTGTGGCAGGTGCGCATCGAGGGCGACGATCACGATGTCATGGTCGGCTACAAGGGCTTCTTCAAGAGTGACCCGCTGATGAGAACCGACCGCGAGGCGGAGGTCACGACGTTCTGGTCAGACCTGGTCGTTGCTCGTCCGGAGAACTCCATGACCGGCGTCACGTTCACCCGTGGCGGCTATCACCGCATCGGCCGCAATGTGACCGCCGGGCTCGGTGGTTACACGGTGCACCGCGCCGGTCACTGGATTTTCGAAGGCACCGGGCTCGGCTACGGCGACGTGCTCGGTGCCGGCGCCACCGTCGTCGGCTACGAGTGCGACGGGTGCGCGTTCACCTACCGCGACGGACTGCCGTATCCGACCGGCGAAGACAGCACTCCGTCGACCTTCGAGATACTCGGCACGTGCCCGACGCAGCACTTCACGCGTGACACCGCGCCTCGCCCACCCAAGCCAGGGGAGCCGAGCGAGCTCGAGTACATCGCCTCACGCCTGTTCGGGACGCGTGCGCCCGAGGCGATGGATCGCATCCGTCACGGCCACGCGGTGCTGGGTGCGTACACGAACGAGGCCGGTGCAACCGTGGTGACGTCAGGGTCGACCGACTGGGCCCACGGGCTGGCAGAGCGAGACCCACAGATCGAGCAGATCACCCGCAACGTACTGACGAGGCTGGGGTAAAGCACCCAACCGTACGCAGGCGAGACCACACCCACGCCTCGCTCGCCGCGACCATGCTCGAAGCGCTGCAACAGCCCGGCGGCGAGGTGCGGCGAGTGGGCTCAGCGCGGCGAGGTCCGCAGGTTGAATCGAGCCCCGGTCGGGTCCATCAGCGAGGCCAGCTGCCCATAGGGAGTGTCGTGGACGTCCATCAGCACGGAGGCGTCGAGACCGGCGGCCCGGGACGTGGCGGCGGCCGCGTCGTCCACCTCCCAATACACGTACCAGCTCGTCGGTTCCTCGGCGGGCATGAAGCGGGCGCCGTCCATGATCCCGGCCAGGACTCCGTCGCCCTCGGGGTCGCGCAAGGTCGTGTACCGGAACTCGTCGGTGTCACCTTCGACGTTCGTCTCCCAGCCGAACACCGTTCGGTAGAAGTTGACCGACCCGGCGTGGTCCCGGGTGTGAAGCTCGAACCAGCTGGGGGCACCGTGCTCGTTGAGCACGGTGAAGCCGGGGAAGGTGCCGGCCTGCCATGCCCCGACGGTGGCCACCGGCCGGGTCGACGAGGACGGCTTGGCGTCCGAGGTCGGCGACGTCGCCCGCTGGGGCGACGATCTGCGCGCCGTTGGCTTCGGCGAGCTCGAGTGTCTTCGTGATGTCGTCGGTGGCCAGATAGACCTTCCACCGGTTGTCGGCCGGCATGTCCCCCATCGGGCCCATCCCTCCGGCCACCGGCATCCCGTCGCGGGCGAACATGAAGTAGCCGCCGAACTCGGGGTTGGGCGGGAGTGCCTCCCAGCCGAACAGCTCTGCGTAGAACGCCCGGCTCCGGTCGACGTCGGACGTCCATAGGTCGGTCCAGCAAGGCACTCCAGCCGGCGCGTGGTCTCGGGTGGTCATGGTGCGCTCTCCTTGGTCAGGGGCAGGAGCCGAATCGGTTGTCGAATGAAGAGACGGGGCCGAGGCTCCGGATTCATCGGCGCGGCATCGGCCCCAACGGTGGGTCGGTTGGTTGCGGTGGGATCGGCGGGTCGATGACTTCTGCCCTCACCGGCCGTCCACTCCATGATGCCCGACTGGGAATGCTGGTGCCGGGTCCGGACCGTCGATCCGAGACGGCACCTTCCGCGATGTCGGAACCTTCGGCGGCACGGCGCCACCCGATCTCGAGGCCGTTGACCGGCTGGCACAGCTTCTGGTCGCCATTCGGCGCCACGATGAGCGCCCGTTCCTCAGCGAGGTGGATACCCGGCTGGCCGAGTTGCTCGAACTGGTCGGGCTGGCCGACCTAGTCGTCGAGGTGCAGGGGGAGGCCGAAGGAGGGGAAGAGGCGCTCCGGGTGCGAGGAAGTCGAGGAAGAAGCTCATGTGACGGATCGGACCCGCCTGAGATCTCGAGGACCTGCAGCGCCCACGGGGCGAAGCCGCCGTCCGGATCCCTCCTGTACTGGCCGAAGGCCGGGCATCCATTGGCCCACGTCGGCAGCAGCCGCGAGCCACGGCATGCGCTCGGCCCGGGCTGGACCATGAAGGCGGCGATGTCCTGTCGACCCGCGGACCCACATGGCGAAGGGTGGCATGGACTGCACGGCGTCGTCGTGCAGCAGGGTGACCAGGCGCTCGATGTCGTAGCACTCGAATGCGTCCACGTAGCGCTCGAGCAGCGCCGCGTCCGGCTCGTCGAGTGGCGCAGGCGACGCATCGGGGAGGGCCGAGAGCGTGGCCCGGGCCCGTTGCAGGGCGCTGTTGACCGCGGCCGTGCTCGTCTCGAGGAGCTCGGCGACCTCGGCCGCCGGCCAGCGCAGAACGTCACAGAGGACCAGGGCGGCGCGCTGGCGTGCGCGGAAGGTGTTGGAGGGCGGTCACGAAGGCGAGGCGGATCGACTCTCGGAACGACGGTGACCTCGGCCGGGTCGGCAAGTTCAGGGGTCGACACGACCATCGGGGACGGGCGTCACCCATGTGGCCTCGGGCAGCAGCGGACCGAGGTGCGACTCGTCAGGCGGCGAGGGAGGCCCCATCTCCATGGGCCGGGCCCGGCGCTGCACCTGACGCTGCATGTCGATGCACACGTTGGTGGCGATGCGGTAGAGCCAGGAGCGAAGGCTCGAGCGACCCTCGAAACGTTCGGCGTTGCGCCAGGCCCGCACCATCGTCTCCTGGACGGCGTCCTCGGCCTCGAAACCCGAGCCCAGCATCCGGTAGCAGTAACCGGTCAGCTCGCGCCGATACGGCTCCAGATCGAGCTGGGCCGCGGAGGCGGGTGCGTGAACGGCCACGGCCTCGCATGATACCGATCGGCGCTCGAGAACTGCTTCGGCCATAACTGTTCGACGGAACGTCGGCTGGGAATTCATCGGCGCCGCCCACAAAGGCCTGCCGGCCTCGAGCCGCGGTCCGGCGGCGGCCAGCTGAGCCGCCGGAGGTGCCGATGATGACGGTCGTCGATCAGCCGTCGAGCAGACCTCCCGTCGTCATGGCGAACATGGACTCGTCGTCGGACCGGCGCCAGATGTCGACCAGCCCGTCGGACAGTGGGTCGCAGCCGTGGCGCATGGGACCGTCGTCGTCGAGGATGGCGTCGACGATGCGAGTCGCGGCCTGGTCAGGCGCGATGACCATCGGATCGGCGCTCGCCTGGCGGAGCTCGGCGGCCCGCTCGGCCATGTTCCGGTAGCGCTCGAATCGGGCTGCCGGGTGTTCGCCCTGGCTCAGGCGGAACATGTCGGTGTCGACCGGACCGGGCAAGATCTCGACGAGGCGGATGCCGGACGGTGCGAGCTCGATCCGAAGCGAGTCCGAAAGGGCCGAGACGGCTGCCTTGGTCGCCCGATAGGCGGCGTAGAAAGGGACGGCGGCCAGGATCGAAGAGGACGTCACGTTGCAGATCACCGCCGGCCGGTTGTCGCGCAGGAGCGGAATGGCCGCCTGGGTCATGGCCACCACACCCACCACATTGGTCTCGAACAGCGTCCTCCAGTCCTCGAGCACGGCATGCTCGACCGGCAGGTACTCGGAGTCGACGCCGGCGTTGTTGACGAGCACCCGGAGGTCGCCCGGCAGGTCGTAGGTGGACGGGTCGGTGACGTCGAGGCGCGCCACTCGCAGGCGGCCCGAAGCATCCTCCATGCCGGACCCGTCGGCGGGATCCCGCATGGTGGCGACAACGTCGAAGCCCCGGTCGGCGAGCTCGACCGCGACAGCGCGGCCGATGCCTCGGCTGGCCCCGGTGACGAGGGCGCTTCCTGTGATGTCCACGGCGTTGCTCCTTCCCGGCTGGAGACGGAACCGACATCTTCCCTGCCTTCCGGGCTGGCCGGTGGCGCCGCGATGACCCCGGCGCCATCGTCTGCTAAAACGACAACTTGTAGTAGATGCTCGACGAGCGTCGGGTCGCCCGTTCGGGCGGCACTCCCCCGCACCTCTTTCGCTTCGACCGGGACGGATGCCCGTGATGACGAGGGACATGGTCGACCAGCCCACCGACTCTTTCGACGTCACCGACGACCTCTGGCGCTCGCCTGGTTGGCGCCGGCTGCTTCAGTTGGCCCTCGCCGCCCTCTGGATGCTCGACGGCCTCCTGCAGTTGCAGCCCTTTTTCTTCACAGCGGGGAAGAACGGGTTTAGCGGCATGCTGGCCGGCGGAGCCGTCGGCATGAGCCGCCGCAAGGACGGGCGAGCCATGCGGTTTGCGCCGGTGGGCGGCCGTGACGTCCACACCGCCCTGCTCATGCGCCAGACCCTCGAGTCGGCCGGCGATCCGATGCCGGCACTCGTGCAGTTCGCCCGCACCCTCTCGCCGGACGAAGCCGGGGCTCTGCGCAACGCATTGGACGACACGCAGGCGTCAGAGGGCGGCGCGGCAGAGCCGGGCAGCTGAGCGTCCGGCAGCTACCGAGCGGAGGAGAGCACGCCTGACGCGGCCAAAATCGGCGGCGGCTTCTCCTCGGGCTTCATACGATGGCCGAGCCGGGAGCTGTTCCAGACCACGAAGCCGGAGGACAGGGCCATGGCCGCCGCCGCGATGAGCGGATCGAGGAGCCCGAGGGCGGCCAAGGGGATGGCGACGACGTTGTAACAGAAGGCCCACACGAGGTTGGAGTGGATGGTGCGCAGGGTGCGCCGGGCCAGATCGATGGCGGCGGGAACGGCTCGGAGGTCGTCTCGCACGATGACCATCTCGGCCGCACCGATGGCCACGTCGGTCCCCGAACCAACGGCAATGCCGAGGTCGGCGGCGGCGAGCGCCGGACCGTCGTTGACCCCGTCACCGACCATGGCGACCGAGCAGCCCTCCGCCTGGAGGCGCCGGACGAGCGCCACCTTGTCGGACGGAAGAGCCCCGGCCACGACTTCTTCGATCCCGAGCGTGCGGGCCATGGCACGGGCCGCGCCCTCGTTGTCGCCGCTCAACAGGACGCAGCGGAGGCCGAGGGAGCGCAGCTCGCGGACGGCGGCCGTCGCCGTTGGCCGCAGCGAATCGGATGCGGTCACGACGCCGGCGACCGCGCCGTCGCGGCTCAGTACCACGACCGCCTTGCCCTCGGCCTCCCACGCCGCACAGCGGCCGGCCAGCTCGGGCGGAAGCTCGCCGGACAGCGAGGAGCGAGAGCCGATGGTCACGGCGTGGCCGTCGACCAGTGCCGCTGACACCGAGTCCGGGCGTGGACACAAACGAGGTGAGCTCCCCCAGGCGGCCGCCGCGTTCACGAGCCCGGGCCGTGATGGCCCGCCCGATCGGGTGCTCCGACGCCTGCTCCAGCGTGCCGGCCCACATCAGTAGCTGGCCCTCGTCCACCGTCTCGACGCCAGCCACGTCGGTGACCACCATGCGACCCTCGGTCAGCGTTCCCGTCTTGTCGAGGACGACGGTGTCGATCTGTCGAGAGGACTCGAGGGCCCGATAGCCCTTGAAGAAGATGCCCGTCCGGGCCCCGACGCCGGCCGCCACGACCAGCGCGGCCGGGGTGGCCAAGCCGAGCGCGCAGGGACAGGCGATGATGAGGACCGAGAGCGCCGCGCTGGTGGCCTGTCCGGAGGAACCGCCGGCCAGCAGCCAGCCCGAGAGCGTGGCAATGGCCGCCACCAGCACGATCGGGACGAAGACAGCCGAGATCCGATCGGCGAGGCGCTGCGCGGCCGCCTTCTCATCCTGGGCCCGCTCGACGAGCCGCACCATCTCGGCCAGTTGGGTGTCGTCGCCCACGTGTGGTCGCTTGACGATGAGCCGGCCTCCGACCGAGACCGTGCCGCCCTGCACCGCCTGGCCGGGGCCGACGTCGATCGGGATGGACTCGCCGGTCATGGCGCTGCGGTCGATCGACGACGAGCCGTCCAAGACGATGCCGTCGGCCGCCACCCGCTCGCCCGGCCGGACCACGAAACGATCGCCGACGCCGAGCTCGGAGGTCGGGCGGCGCCGTTCGGTGCCGTCGTCCTCGAGCACCGAGACGTCCTTGGTCGACAAGCTGGCCAACGCTCGCAGGGCGCGCCCAGCCCGTCGCCGCGACGTCGCCTCGAAGTAGCGGCCGGCCAAGAGGAAGGTGGTTACTCCGGCGGCCACGTCGAGGTAGATGGAGCCACCGTTCCCGTGCGACAGCACGAAGAGGAGCGAGCTGGTGCGCGCTCCCAGATCCCGCCAGAACATGGCGTAGAGGGACCAGCCGACCGACGCCAGAATGCCGATCGAGACCAGGGTGTCCATCGTCATCGTCCGATGGCGGGCAGCTGCGGACGGCGCCGACGTAGAAGGGCCATGCCGCCCAGCCGACGACAGGAGCGGCCAGGGCGATGACCAACCACTGCCACCCCGGGAAGCGGAGGGTGGGGACCAGCCAGAAGGCGATCGAAGGTCGCACAAGTGGCATGAACAGGGCGGCGGCGACGACCAGGCGCCGACCGAGCGACCGGGTCGCGGCGCTCGAGCTCGTCATCGGTGACGGGGCGGCGCCCGGCTCGCCGACGGGTACGGCGCGGAGTACCCGGCAGCCGCCACTTCCTCGATGACTCGATCGACCGGAACGGGGCCGTGGACACCACCGATGGCCCGCTCGCTGGCCAGGTTGACCCGGGCCGACACGCCGTCGATCCGATTGAGGCGTCGCTCGATGCGGGCGGCACAGGCGCCACAGGTCATGCCGGCGACGTCCAGTGGTGACCTCGACAGGGTCGGCCAGGGCTCCCTCGCGGCCGGTGATCGGTCACGACCGTCACCGGCCCATCATCTCGCACCCTGCCGCCTGCTCGAAACGGCGGTCCCTGACATCACGGTTACGGGTCCTCGAACGCCCGGGTCGGGGTGGCGCCACCGCTCGGGTACCATGGGCTGGCTGTCGCTGTGCCTCGTCGAGCTGGCGATCGAGCTCGAGCGGCTCGACGCTCTTCGTGGCGTACCCACAGCACGGCGACGGGTGCCATCCCGAGGAACATCAGCGTGTCACCGCCGACCCACATGATGTCGCCTCCGATATGCAGGTCGAGGACCGGAGACGGACCCCAGGTGCGGTGCTGGGCCAAGTAGGCGGAGAACATCTCGTGGGAGGTCGAGGCCAGCGTCAGGCCGGTGAAGGTGTCGATCGGGGACGGCCAGGGCCAAAAAGACGAGCCGGACGCCGGGGTGCAGACGGTGGCGGCTCGGCTCGATGGCCACGACGTGGCGCCAGAACAGGTAGCCGACGACGAGGAACATCACGTGCTCGAGGAACTGGACCGTCGGGTGCTCGAGCGTGAGGTTGAAGAAATTCGGTGAGATGGCAGAGCGGGATCAGGAAGGCGTAGAGGACGAAGTCGACGACGGGATGGGCAACGGCCTCGGCCACCTTGGAGGAAAGGCAACGATCGACGACTGAGTGCGGCCTCGCCGGTCGTCGAGCGCTCGAGCAGTTCGGCCGGCGCACCCATGGCCAAGAGCGGGTGCGGCGACCATGATGAGCAGCAGGTGCTGGATCATGTGGTCGTAGAAGAGGACGCCCTCGTAGACGCCGATGACGGACTCGGTGGCCACGAGCACGGCGACGAGACCACCGATAAAGGCCACCGTCCGTCGGGTCGACCACGGTTTGTCGGGGTTGAGCCTCGTGACCCGTCGCGCGGAGGTGACGTAGAGCGGCGCCGGCGACGATCACCAACGGGAGGAAGAAGTCGAGACGGACGTCGCCCGACGTGTCGCCACCCAATGGGCGCCAGGACCGACTCGAGGACAAGCGGCATGGCCATCACCGATACGAGGGCGAGAGACGTCCGCCATCATCCACGTCGGACGCGGGCGGCCGGTCGGCGCGGGTGAAGGCTGGCGGGTCGGTTTCCATCGGATCGCCGTCCCGATCGTCGGGGGCGCCTCCTCCCTATCCCCGCACGGATGCGATCGTCAAGATGGATCAGACCGTTGGCGCCAGCAGACGGACCTCGGCCGAGGTCACGGCCTGGCCGCTCACCGTGACCCGGTCGCCATCTCGCCGCATACGGACGACACCGCCCCGGGCCGAGGCCTGCTCACCGATCAGCGCGTCGATGTCCAGCCGAGGCACCCCAGAACTCGGCCAGCGTGCAGTGGGCAGATCCGGTCGCCGGGTCCTCGGGAATCCCCGACTGGGGAGCGAAGACCCGGCTCACGCAGTGGATCTCCGGACGGTCACCGGCTGCGGTCACGATCAGGCCTCGCACGGGCAAGCGCGGCGATGGCGCCGAGGTCCGGCTCGAGGCCCCGGACGAGCTCCGCGCTCCGAAAGCTGCGCGAGCGCATCCCAGCGCCTGGTTCCGTACCACTGCGCAGGTCCGGAAGGCCGAGGGCGCTCGGGAGCGTCGGACTCGACCGGCGGTCGGCCGGGCAAGTCCATGGCGATCCATCCGTCGTCCGGCCGACAGTGAGCAGCCGCTGCGGGTATGGAACCGGGCCACGCCTCCGAGGACGTGGGCAGCGGCCAGGGTGGCATGGCCGCACAGGTCGACCTCGGTCGCGCGGGGTGAACCAGCGGAGATCGTAGTCGCCGTCGGCCCGGGGGACGACGAAGGCCGTCTCGCGACAGGTTCATCTCTCGGGCGATGGCCTGCATCGGCCGTCCTCGGGGAAGGCGTCGAGCACGGTCGACGGCCGCCGGATTCCCGTGGAACGGCCTCGGTCGGTGAAAGTGAGTCGACGACGACGAGCTCCACTCTCAGCCGCCGCTGCCGTACGGCCTCGTGATGATCTCGAGCAGGTGCCCGTCGGGATCCTGGAAGTACACCCCACGCCCGCCGTCGTTGCCGTTGACCTCCCCCGGACGGTTGAGCCCGGGATCGGCCCAGTAGTCCTGGCCATCAGCGGATACGCCCGAAGATCTCGTCGAACTCCTGCTCGGAGACGAGGAAGGCGTAGTGCTGGGAGGCGATATCGGTGTCGGGACTCGACGTCGTGAAAGTCGAGTGAGACACCGTTGTCCATCTCGACGACCAGGAACGGACCGAAGGGCATCGGTCGCCCAGGCCGAGGGTGTCGGTCAGGTAGGCGGCCGAGACCTTCTTGTCGCGGCACCAGACGATGGTGTGGTTGAGCGATGGCGGCATGGCGGCCTTCCTCGTCGTCTGTCCCGGCGGCGGACGAAGCCGACGACGCTCGCATGATTATCGTCTCCCGAGGCCGCACTTCCGACGGTCGAGATCCGAGACGCTGTCGAGCGGCCTGGTCTACGCTCCGCGCGGTGACGGCACGGTCGGACCGGTGGGACCGATGGGGGCGGGTGACCTGCATCGTGGCCCGGCTCGTGCTCGGCGCTCGCCGCCGCCGCCTGCGCCAGCACTCCGACTGTCCGCCCCTCCAGCGCCGAGCGAAACCGGCAATCCCAGCGCACGCCGTCGGCATGCTCACCGACACCTTCGTCGACACCAGCCGGCCGACGGCGGCTTGGGGTCCGAACCCGGCCCGTCCGTCGCGCACGCTGGTCACGACCGTTTGGTACCCCGCCAGCGGGCCGGCCCGGAGGGCTCCCCCAAAGTCGGGGCGCCACCCGACCGGAACGGTGGCCCCTATCCGCTGATCGTCTTCGGCCATGGGCTCGGGGCCACCCCACAGGTGTACGCGCAACCTGCTCTCCGAGTTGGGCCGCAGCCGGCTACGTGGTGGCGGCGCCGCTCTTCCCTCTCTCGAACAGCACGACGCCCGGCGGTCCCGACGGCGGCGACATCGGCAATCAGCCCGGGGACATGAGCTACGTCATCAGCGCCGTCCTGCGGGCCAGTGCCACGAGCGGAAGCGCCTTGTCGGGCCTCGTCGATCCCCACGAGATCGGCGCCGCCGGGCACTCGAACGGGGCCATCACGACGTTGGGGCTGGTGGCCAACACCTGCTGCCTCGACCCTCGGGTGAAGGCGGCCGTGGTCATGGCCGGAACGACCGAAGGCTTCCCGTCCGGCCGCTACGTGCTGCCCGAGGCACCGCCCCTCCTTCTCGTGCACGGGACCGACGACGACCTCGTCCCTTACCAGGACGCCGTCCTCGTCTTCAACCAAGCCCGTGGCCCCAAGGGTCTCCTCACCATCCACGGCGGTAGCCACGCCTCCGCAGCCGCGTTCGCACGCCCTCTGCCGGGAGCGTCATCCGGGCCACCATCGACTTCTTCGACGCCTACCTCCGCCACGATGCCGCGGCCATCGACCGGCTGAAGGGTGACGGACGGCCCGGAGGTCACGACCATCGACTTCGTTCCCGCCGTGGGATCAACGGCCAAGCTGCCGGTACCCGCCCTTCCGATCGTCCATCTCCACGCCTCGGTCTCCCCGAGCACGA
Organism: uncultured Acidimicrobiaceae bacterium; assembly: GCA_963774915.1. Classification (GTDB taxonomy): domain Bacteria; phylum Actinomycetota; class Acidimicrobiia; order Acidimicrobiales; family RAAP-2; genus CAVSNH01. Next base: position 663,509 of record CAVZGR010000003.1, read on the forward strand.
ACCTGGCCAACGGGGAGACGGTCACCGTCCGGTGGAGTGGCTACACGGCCGGCAAGGTGGTGAACGTGCTCGAGTGCTCTCACGTGGACCTGGCCAGTGCCGAATCCTCCGGTTGCGACTTCTCCAACGCGGCCATCCTGCACATCGACCCGTCCGGCAGCGGGTCGCTCACCATTCGGGTGGCGACCGGAGCAGTCGGCAACGGGGTCTGTGACGCCGCCCACTCCTGCGCCATCGTGGTCAACGACGCCAGCTCGACCGTGCCCTCCTACAGCCGCGAGCTGCCCATCAGCTTCGCCGCTCGGCCCTGACCAGCGACGGCGAGCGTCGAGCGCCCTTCAGGTCGTCAGCGCTCGGGCGTTTCGGATGGCCAGGGCCACGAGGGTGAGCGTGGGGCCGTAGCCGGCACCGGTCGGGAACGGGGACGAGTCGCAGATGACCACGTTGGGCACCGAATCGGACCCGGCCCCAAGGGTCGCAGACCGACGTCGCCGGGTCGGTGCCCATGCGGGTCGTGCCGACCACGTGGCGTGACACCGGGATGCGGCCGAGCTTGGCCCGTGAGCTGCGTGCGCGTGCTGCCCACGTCGGGCGAGGTGACCGACCGGGCCCAGGTGGCCCCGGCCTCGGCCAGGATGGCCTCGAGCTTCGGTGCGTAGAAGGCGGAGGCGGCGAGCTCGTGTTGGTGCGGGTGGTAGGTGGTCCGGGCGACAGGCAGCCCGTGGATGTCCTTGACCTGCGGGTCGAGGTCGATGCGGTTGGTGGAGCTGGGGGAGGTCCTCCCCCTGCATGGTGAACCCGGCCAGGTGGTCGCGCATCGGCGAGGTGCGCATGAGCTCCTTGTGCGTCGGGCCCCACGGGATAGAACTTCGCCTCGAGCATCGGGTGTGCCGCGCCGCCGTGCTCGACCAGGCCGCCTTTGATCCACGGCAGCCCGGCGTCGCGGGCAGCCGCTCGGGCTTCGTCGGTCACGATGATGTGATCGTCGTGAACGTGGGTCACGGCCCGTCCCTTGTGGGCGTGGATCCGCTCCGGCAGGTGGCCGAAGGTCAGCGTCTGGAAGTGGAACATCAGGTTGCGACCGATCATCGGGTGGTCGAAGCCGGACAGGAGGAGGAGGCGGGGTGTCTCCATGGCCCCGCCGGCGAGGACGACGGTGTCGGCCGTCTCGGTGTGTCGCTCGCCCTCGGCGTCGATCCACTCCACACCGGTGGCCCGGCCGCCTTGGCAACGGGATGCGCGACACGAAGGAGTCGGGCCGCAGCTCGGCCCGACCGGTCAGGAGGGCCCGCTGCAGCGGCGCCACCGGGTCACCCTTGGCGTGGATGGGGCAGCCGTAATAGGCGCAGAACCCGCAGTTGTTGCAGGCCGGCCGGCCGTCGTAGGGGACCGAGTTGCATCCGGTGGGCGCCGCATAGGGGTGGTAGCCGAGCCGCTCGGCGGCTGCCGAGGTGAGGACCGCGCAGTACATCGGGGCCCCCGGCGGCATGGGATAGGGGCCGGAGCGCCAGGCGGCGAAGGGGTTGGCGCCGGCCTCGCCGGCCACGCCGACGAGCCGCTCGGCCTCGGCGTAGTAGGGCTCGAGCTCGTCGTAGCCGAACGGCCAGTCGACGACCGATGCCCCGTCGACCGGGCCGAGCTCGGAGAGGACCCGGAAGTCGTCCTCCCGAAAGCGCGGGCAGCTTGCCGTCGGCGTGGACCCCGCCGCCGCCCACGGTGGCCGGCAGGTTGTTGACGTCGCCCACGTGCAGCCGGTCGCCGTCCTCCTCGCTCAGCCGGAAGGTCCGTGGGCTCGAGCCAGGGGTCGGGACCGAGGAAGTGGCGGCCCCAGAACTTGATCTCGTCGTTCGAGATACTCCGCCGAGCAGTCGGTCGGGGTCGTCGAGGTCGATGAGACGGTTGCGGCCGCGCTCGAAGATCACGACCGAACGGCCGGCCGCGGTGAGGACGTCGGCCGCCGTCGATCCGCCCGGCCCCGAGCCGACCACGATCACGTCGAAGTCGCGGCTCACGGATCCGCTCACCTCCTCGTCCGTGTAGCCCCGGGGCTGCACGTCGCCGGCGAAGTCGATGTTGTGCCAGCCCACGAGTCCCTGGTTCCCGCCGTACTCGGGTGCCCCGTACATGCCCTCGCAGGCGTGCTCGTAGAGGAGGGCGGTGAACTGCGTGATGCCGGCGGAGTCGTCGTCCTGCTCGTCAGCCGCCACCTCGCAGAAGTCGGCGCCGAGGGCGGCGATGCCCTCGGCGTAGTGCTCCTGGAGGCCGATGACCGGTCCCAGGCGCTCGCGCTCGGGGATCCCGCGGGAGCCCTCGATCCGGGTGCGCCAGGCCAACTCCTCCCGGGGCGTGAGGCGATGGAAGGTGGCGAAGCCCGCCTCGCCACCGAACCGTCCCGAGAACGGGCCGCCGGCCCAGATGCGGCGGCGGGTCGCTGCCGAAGGCGCCGAGCAGGCCGTCGATGTAGTCGACCACGCCGGCCTCTCGGGCGCCGGGGTCCTCGTCGGTCGGGATGAGCCGGGCACAGGCTGCCTCGATGACGGCGTAGTCGTGATCGTCGAAGTAGCGGGCCACGGGCGGCGAGTGTACGGGCGCCGGGATCGGCCGCGGCGGAACCGACGACGTCGGCAGGCCCGTGTCAGAGGAAGGCCACCGTCACCACCAAGCCCGACCGGCAACGTGAACCACCCCCACCGGGCAGCGGCGTTGACCGTCGGCCGTGCGGTAGCGGTAGAGGACAGCCAGCTGGACCGGGTTGAAGGCCGGTGCCCCGAGCGCGGAAAGGACGGCGACGACGGCCACGCCCGTGAGCGGGTGATCAGCGGCGATGGGCAACAGCCAGGCCATCCGCACCCCGCTCAGGAACAGCCAACGCCGCAGCCCCGCTTTCGTCCGCCCGGTGTCCACGTTGTGAGGATGGAGCACAGAGCCGGTGAAGAGGGCGGCGCCCACGAAGGCGAGGAGGGGGCCCGAGACGACCAGGACCCACCGCGAGCCACGTGCGGGGCCGGGCCCGGCCAGATGGAGGAACAGCCCGACGACCAGCGCGCACCAGCGCCGACTGGTCGACCCAGCTGGTGGCCACTCGTTGTGGATGGGGCGCGTCGCCGGCGCAGGAAGTGGATGGACGAAGGCATTGGGAATGGCATAGAGCGCATTGGAGATGGCGGCGATGGCGCTGGCGCCCGTGCCCGACGAGCGCCCCGGCCACCGGGAGGACCCAGAAGGCGCCATTGGGGTAGGCCGACCATGCGTCGAGGAAGGCGACGCCGGCCGGCTGGGAACCTCGGGTCAGCGAGGGCGGCGGCCACGATGGCAACGCTCACCGCGGTGATGGCGATGGATGGGACGGCCTGGAGCGGGTCGGTGAGGCGCCAGGCAGCCACGAGGCCCAACAAGCGCGGCGGTGGCAACGAACTGCAGGCGCAGGTAAACCGGCCAGTCACGCCGGATGCGCGGCCCGGCGCGGTCGGCCGCCAGCCCCGAGCGCGGCTCCGGTCGCGTACGCGATCAGCGTGTAGACCATGGTGGCCGAGCAGGGTAGACGCAGTCACCGGACGAAGAGTTCCAGAGTGGAACGGCCGAAGACGCCCGCCGATCCAGCGAAACCCTCAGTCCGCCTCGGCTTCGAGGAGGCGCCGGGCCTCATCGAGCACCGGCTGACTTCTCGTCGTCGACCGGTGGGATCCGAAGGTCGAGACCGTCGATAGCGTCGACGATGATGCCGCCTACGAGGGCCCGCATGGCCGGCTTGTGGTCGGCCGGGAACGACATACCACGGAGCCCAGGGCGTGGAGGTGGCGGTGATCATCTCCTCGTAGGCGTCCTCAAAGGCATCGAAGAACGGCCGATCCCTCAGATCGGACAGCGAGAACTTCCATTGCTTGGCCGGATCGTCGAGGCGTTTGAGGAACCGTCGACGTTGCTCGTCCTTCGAGAGGTGCAGGAAGAGCTTGACCACCCGAGTGCCGTTGCGGACGAGGTGGCGCTCGAATCCGTTGATGTCCTCGAAGCGCTCCTCCCAGAAAACATGGCCCGATCGGCCTTCCGGGAGGCAATCGGCGGGCCGCCAGCAGCTCCGGGTGCACCCGGACGACGAGGACATCCTCGTAGTACGAGCGGTTGAAGATACCGATTCGGCCACGTTCAGGCAGTTCCCGGACACAACGCCACAGATAGTCGTGATGGAGCTCGACGGCCGACGGCTCGCTGAAGGCCACGACCTCGCATCCCTGAGGGTCGACCCCGGACAGGACGTGCTTGATGGTGCCGTCCTTCCCGGATGCGTCGATCCCCTGGATGACGACGAGGACGGCCCAGGTGTCACTGGCGTACAGCAACTCCTGGGCCGGGCCCAGCTCTCGCTTGAACTCCTCGAGGTCGCGCTCTGCGATCTCCTTGGCGCTCGATCGTTCGGTCGGTCCGAATCGGTCGAGGTCGGTTCCCGACGTGCTCCTGGCCGCCAGTCGGGCCTTCGAGCCGGGCCGGACGACGAGCTCTCCGATGACCTTCTTCGGCAGTTTCATGGACGGCCGGGGCCGAATCCGTCGGCATCCCTATGGCCGGCGATCTGCGTGCACGTCATCTCGAGCCTCCCGTCTGCTTCCGAGACGACGACCGTAACCAATGGAACGGTCACCGGTCAGCTGATCCGGGTCACGGCCGGAGTCGCTCGGCGGTGACCGCCGCCCGGCCTCGGAGCCGGCCCGCGCCCAGTGTCGCCGGATCTCATACGCTTCGGACATGGCGTTCCGAGGTTGGCCCGACCAAGCGATCGATTTTTTGGAGGGGCTCGAGGCGGACAACTCGAAGTCGTACTGGAGCGCCCACAAGGACACCTACGAAGCCTGCGTCCGAGCGCCGATGGCTGATTTGGTGGACGAGCTGTCGGCCGAGTTTGGCGAGGGGAAGATCTTTCGCCCGTACCGGGACGTCCGGTTCAGCCAGGACAAGTCGCCCTACAAGACGAACGTGGCCGCCGAAATGAGCAGGGGCGGTTACATCCAGCTGACGGCCGACGCACTCGGGATTGGTACCGGCATGTACATGCCGTCTCCCGAACTGCTGGCGCGTTACCGCCAGGCGGTGGACAGCGACCGAGCGGGGACCACCCTCCAGCAGATCATCGCTGATCTGGAGAAAAAGGGCATCAGTGTCTCCAGTCACGAGGTTCTCAAGACGGCCCCCCGGGGCTACCCGAAGGACCACCCGAGGATCGACCTCCTGCGCAACAAGGATCTGGTCAGCTGGCAGGAATGGCCCGTGGGCCCATGGCTGGCCACGGCCAAACCGAAACAACGGATCGTGCAATTCTTGCGGGCCAACACGCCGTTCCGCGAGTGGCTGGCCACCCACGTCGGCTCTGCATCGGCCGAGCTCTGAGGCACGCATTCCCGCCAGGTCCGCCACGCGTCGCCAGGCGTCGCGAGGCGCAAGGTCTCGGTCTCGCTAATCGTTGCGATGCAGCCGATAGGGCATCCGGCCCACCTTCACGTCGGTATGCCGACGCAGCTGGTTGGCGAGCACGATGCCTCGCTGGTTCTGGAGCAGCTTGTGTCGCAACTTCCCGGGCTCCAGCTCGGGGATGAGCACCAGCACCTGGGGAACATCAGAGATGGGCGGCGAACACAGGTAATCGAGCATGGGCTCCGAGATCGAGTGCGTGTGAGAGCGAAGGATCCTCAGCTCGACGCCGGGAGACCACCGGTCCCAATCAGCCCGGAGTGCACCGGCCCGATCGTCGTCGAACTGGACGCTCACTGCGATCACCTCATCGCTCAAGGAAAGACCGGTGACCACGGCGGCTTCGGTCATGAGCGAGATGCCGGCCACCATCACGATGACAACGCTCCTCTGTGCGGTTGGCATCGGCGGTATCGAGCCAAGCCTCAGCTCGGAACCGACATCCGAGTAATAGCGGGAGATGCGGCTGAAGAGCAGGATCAGGAGGGGGATGGTGATGATCACCACCCATGCACCGGCCACGAATTTGGTGACGATGAAGATGACGGTGGCGACGGCCGTCATGATCGCACCGAGGCTGTTGAGGGCGATGCGGCCCTGCCAGCGCGGAGGCCGCAGCCGGTGCCAGTGACGGACGAGACCGGTCTGCGACAACGTGAACCCGGTGAATACCCCGATGGCGTAAAGCGGAATGAGCGAATTGGTGTTGGCGTCCACGGCGACGAGCAGCAGGCCGGCGAGCACGGCGAGCACGACCACTCCGTAGCGGTAGACCTGCCGATCGGCCCGGAGCCCGAAGACGTGCGGTAGGAGGTTGTCGCCGGCCAAAAGACTGGCCAGCACGGGCAGGCCACCGAACGAGGTGTTGGCGGCAATGGCCAAGATGACCGTGGTCGAGAGGTCCACCACGTAGTAGACGCCGCCCCGCCCGACCGAGGCACTGGTGATCTGGCTGAGTACCGTCTGGTGGGCGGAGGGGGCGATGTGGAACCGGACGGTGAGGACCGAGAGGCCGAGCAGCATTGTCCCGAGCAACCCGCCGAGGATGAGCTCCGTCCGCTGGGCCCGCTGCACTCGCGGGTTGCGGAAGGCGGGCACGTCGTTGGCGATGGCCTCGACACCGGTGAGGGCGCTGCACCCGGCGGCAAACGCCTTGAGGAGAAGCAGGACACCCAATGTTGCCGTGGTCTTCGGCAGGAGGTGCGCGGGCAAGGCGGCGTTGGCCGCCGGGTGGCTCCGTAGGAAGCCGGCCACGATGACCACGTAGATGCCGACGATGAATACGGCCGTCGGGGCCAAGAGCGCCCGGGCGCTGGTGGCGATGCCCCGCAGGTTGAGCGCGGTGAGTAGCGCCAGGATCCCGAGGGCGATGGGAAGGCTGTCAGGACTCAGCGACGGAAAAGCGGAAACGAGTGCGGCCACCCCCGCCGCGATGGAGACGGCCACCGTCAGTACGTAGTCGATGATCAGGGAGGCGCCGGCCAGGTGGCTCGCCCCTCGGCCCAGGTTGTCCTTGGACACCGCGTAGGCGCCACCACCGCTGGGGTAGGCGGCGATGACCTGGCGATAGGAGAGCACCAGGATGGCCAGCAGGACCACGATGGCCACCGTGATCGGCTCGATCTTGGCCAGCGCGCCGGTACCGGCAGTGGCCAAGACGACCAACATCGCCTCGGGCCCGTAGGCCACCGAGCTGATGGCGTCGAGGGAAAGCGCGGGGATGCCCTCGAGCGAGGTGATCCTGCCGCGACCTCCGGCCTCGATGTCAGGGTCGGACGACGACGAACCGTTCTCCGCGCTCGCGGTATCGCCACCGGCGGTGTCTGCTTGGGTCATCGAGTCGTCACCCGGGACGTCGCCGTCCGGTCCCAATGGATCGGGTCACCACCCCGGAGAGGAGCAACCAAGCGGCCATGGATGGGCGTCGGCGAGTCAGCCTCCGGCAACCGGTGCCCCGCATCCGTCCCGGAAGGAAACCTCGGCCGTGGCTGGCCTTAGGCTACGGCCGCCGCCGATTCGCGCTCGTCGAGGAATTCCCACCATGCCCGGGCGGACACAGAGACTGCGTCGACAACATCAGTCGGTGAAACGTCGAGAAGGCACAGTGCCTCGATGGACCAATCGGCATGCCGTGCCTCCAGCGCAGCGTGGGTGTCCCAGAACCACGTTCCGAGCTCGTCGATCCCGTAGTGGCGACGCAATCCGTCGGCTTTCGAGATGGCGATCTCCGCGGCCTGGCACTCATAGGCGGCAAGGTTGGCGATGCCGCTAGTTGGCGAATGGACCGCCGCCTCGTGCTGCAAACGGACGAGTCGCGCCGTTGCCGGCTCCGCCTCCATGCCTCGTCGGGCACCGACTCGTGCGGCGAAGGCATCGAACATGGACAGGTGGGCAACCGGCACGCTCTGCTCGTCCCGCAGGTTCTCGTTGACGAGCTCCTTCGGCCGGCCGTCGGTGAGGCCGTCGGCGATCGTCTCGAGCACATCGGGCAGTGCCGCTTCGACGTGGCGGTACTGCTCGGCATAGCGGGCCAGCTCGTCCGGCCCGAGCTCTCCCGCCTCCCAGCGTCGATAGAAGGGATGGCGCAGCAGGCCCCGGGGGCCGACGGCGTCGAGGACCAGGTGGCGCATGCGATCGTTGTCCATGGCGCCGGACTCTAATGCCGACGCCCACCCCTGACCGGGACGCCCGGCGACCGAATCACCGGCGCCGAAGACTGGCTGCTCCGGGTCATCATCACGACTTTCCGGGCCACAGGGAGCAAGCCTGATCGTCGACGGGCTGTCCGCCGAAACCGGCGAGCTCAGGAGGCGCCGATGCCCACGATGGGTTGGTTGAGGTGGATGCTGCCGGTCGAACCATCGAAGGGTGCGTCGCCGTAGGCGAAGATGCCGCCGTCCGCGGCCACCAGCCAGTAGCCGCGGCCATCGGGAGTGGCCGCCATGCCCACCACCGGTTGGTTGAGGCGCATTCCGCCCGTCGACCCGTAGAAACCGGCGTCGCCGAAGGCGAAGATGCCGCCGTCCGACGCCACCAGCCAGTAGCCGCGGCCATCGGGAGTGGCGGCCATGCCCACCACCGGTCGGTTGAGGTGGGTCCCGCCGGTCGACCCGTAGAAGTGGGCGTCGCCGTAGGCGAAGATGCCGCCGTCCGACGCCACCAGCCAGTAGCCGGCCCCGTCGGGGGTGGCGGCCATGCCCACCACCGGTTGGTTGAGATGGGTCCCGCCGGTCGACCCGTAGAAGTGGGCGTCGCCGAAGGCGAAGATGCCGCCGTCCGACGCCACCAGCCAGTAGCCGGCCCCGTCGGGGGTGGCGGCCATGCCCACCACGGGTCGGTTGAGCGGCTGCCCGCCCATCGAGCCGTCGAAGCCGGCGTCACCGAAGGCGAAGATGCCGCCGTCGCGGGCCACGGTCCAGTAGCCACCCCCGTCGGCCACCGATGTCATGCCCACCACCGGTTGATTCAGCGTGATGGACCCGGTCGAGCCGCAGAAGGGGAGGTTGCCGAAGTCGAAGATGCCACCGTCGCTCGCCACCATGCGGTAGCCGGCCGGCCCACCTGGGGGCGCGTGGCAGGGGACGACGAGATCGTTACTGAGATCGATGGGTGCCACATACAGCTGGCGCACGTCCCCGCCCCCGCCGCACGAGGCGCCACACGACTGTGCCCATGCTGCGTAGGCCAGCCACCAGTTGCCGGCGCCGTCTTGGAAGAGCGCACCGCCGCCCGGGCCGAAGGCGGACCCGTAGGTCGTAAGAAACGGCTCGGCCGGCTGGGCGCAGGGACCGAGGGGGCCGGCACAGGTCGTGAGCGCTTCGTCGTACGTCGTGTTCTGGAAGTCTCCGCTCGAGAACAAGAGGTCGTAGGCGCCGTCGGCGAAGACCATCTGCGGGTCATCGGTTGTCGTCTCCCACGGATGAGCGGGTTGGTCCACGGTCAGGAGCACGGTGGGTGTGCCGACGAAGGCCGTCCCACTGCTACTGAGCTGCACCGACCAGATCTGGGAGGCGGCCGACGAACTGCCGTCGTTCGACTTCCACAAGAGGTAGGCCACTCCGGTGTTCGGGTCGACGAACGGGCTCGGATCGAGAACACCGACTCCGGGTGTTCCGCAATAGAGCGGTCCGGTCGATGTGTCCGTAAAGGCCGGGGCACTCGGGGTGAGCGCTGATGTGGTGGCCACCGACAGACAGCTATAGCCGGAGTCCTCCGGGTGACCGTTGCGGGATGCGTCGTAGAACATGACCCACTGCCCGCCGTAGAGGAACACACCGGGCGAGGTCTGGCTGTTGGGCTCCTCCCAGGCCGGTGGTGTGGGCAAGGCGGTCGAGCCGTACATCCATGCCGGTGTAGGAGCGCCAGCCCGTTGCCGGTGAGCCCGAGGTGTCGACCAGCGCCTGGAGGTTGTTGCCGAGCGCCGTGCCGGTGGTGAAGGCGTAGTAGGTACCCGCCGAATAGACGACATCCGGATCCGGCGCGTCGCCAGCAAAAGCCGGCGCCGCGCTACCGGAGAAGGAGACGTGGCTCGTCATCGGGGGCGACGAGGCGGCGGCCACCGCCGACGACGAAGCCACCGCCGAGGTCCCGGCGACGAGGAGACCGCACCCCACGAGGGCCAACCATTTCGACGTGGCGTGCCGACGGATCGCTGGTGCGCCACTCGTGGAACGGCAGTTCGTGACCACCACCCTCCTCTGACTGGACCTGCTCGAACAACTCGGACCGGCTGCCGGCGTTCCCACACGGTGTCGTCGGCGACCACTCACACCTTGAGCCGATCCAGACCCTGGTCTCGACAAACCATCACCAACGCTTGTGCAACGAAGTATGGCCACGGTCACCGGTGCTGTTTGATCGTATCCCGGACACGACGGCGCGACCCGTCTCACCGGCGTCAGTGCCGGTGCTGTGCCGGTGCTGTGCCGGTCTGTCAGCACGCGACAATCCAGCGACGTTCTGTGCCGTCGACGAGACCTGTCGGAAAGATGACCGTCCGATTGGGACCGGTGTGAGCGAGAAGGGCGCGCTGTCACCGGTTCCGAGCTGGCCGTCATCGCTGCGGCCCCACGGCCAGAGTCTTCCCGAGGTGTCGATCGCGTAAGAGGTGAAGCCGCCCGAGGCGACACTGGCCGCTTTGGCTCCCGACGGGAGCGTGATGGCGATCGGTGTGGTCGAGCTCGACCGGCTCCAGTTGCCGAGCTGGCCCCACTGCCCGTTCCCCCATGCCCACAACGAGCTGTTGGCGAGGATGGCGAGCGTCTGGCCATTCTTCGCAACAATGCCCCCCTGAATCACCTGAACGACCGGGCCGGCAGGGCCACGTGGACGGGGACCGAACTGTTCGGTGGTGCTCCCGTCTCCCAGCTGGCCGGCGTTGTGACCCCAGTTGTAGTACGCGCCGTCGTTCATCAGGGCACCGGAGCCTCCCCACGACGAGGTCAGCGCCGTGATGCCGCCCGACGGCAGGCCGACAACCGGGGTGGGCGGCACGCTGCTGGCCGTGCTGCGTTCCCGAGCTCGCCGAACTTGCCATCGCCACAGGGGTAGACGGCGCCGTGGGAGTCGAACAGGGAGTGGGTGCGGGCACCGGTGGCCGCGGTGACATCGGAAAGAGGGATCCTTCTGGGCCGAAGCAGCACCAGTCCGCTCGAACGCCGCACTCGTCGAGCTCGTTCAACGGTCGTTCGACATCGAGAACAGGCCGGCATGGGAGGCGGCCCGCTGAAATTGATCGATGACCGCCGGCTCGAAGTCGGCCTCGTAACGAGCGAACTCGGGCGGGGCCGTGACCGGCGGGTCGTCACCACCGAGCAGCGCCCAGGCCGCCTGGCGGGCAGCGCCCTCGGCCACGTACTCCGACGGCTGTGGGACGAGCACGGGACGTCCGAAGACGGTGGGAGCGATGCGGCGGACTGCCTCCGATAGCGCTCCCCCACCGGTCAGCAGCACCCGGCCGGATGCCGATGCGCCGCCACGAGCAGTGAGGGCAGCGGCGCCGGCGACCAGCCCGCAGAGGACGCCCTCGACCGACGCCCGGGCCAGGCACGCAGGGGTGAGGTTGGCGTGGCGCATGCCCAAAAGGGAGCCGGCGGCATCGGGGAGGTTCGGTGTGCGCTCGCCGTCGAGGTAGGGGACCAGGCAGAGCCCACCGGCTCCGGGAGGGGCGGCACCGGCCAGTTCAGCGAAGGCATCCGGGTCGGTCCCGAGCAGGCGGGCGATCGTGTCGAGCACGGTGGCCGCGTTGAGGGTGCAGACAAGCGGTAGGAACCGGCCGGTGGCATCCGCGAAACCGGCAACCGTGCCGGTCGGGTCTGCGCTCGGTACCTCCGACACCGCCGAGACCACCCCCGAGGTCCCGACCGAGACCACCAGGTCATCGAGGAGCGCTCCCAGCCCGAGGGCGGCGGCCATGTTGTCGCCGGTGCCGGCCCCCACCGTCATCCCAGCCGGAGTCTCGCCCGCTCGATCCTGCGGCTGGAGGACGCGAGGCACGACGAGTGGGCGACCGAAGGCCCGCTCGAGAAGATCCATCCGGTAGGTCCCGCTCGACGGTGACCAGTAGCCAGTGCCGCTGGCGTCACCCCGGTCGGTGACCAGCGATTCGATCCCCGGCGCGCCAAGCAGCTTCCAGGTGAGCCAGTCGTGCGGCAAGCACACGGCGGCCACCCGTCCGGCTGCGTCGGGCTCGCGCTCGGCCAGCCAACGCAACTTGGCCACCGTGAACGAGGCGAGCGGCACCGAGCCGACCGCCTCCGCCCACGCCTCGGCCCCGAGCTCGGCCACCAACTCGTCGGCCTGGGGAGCCGACCGCACGTCGTTCCAGAGCAGCGCCGGTCGCACCACCGCGCCTCGGTCGTCGAGACAGACCATGCCGTGCTGTTGGGCGGCCACCGACACGGCGGCGACGTCGGCCAATCCACCGGCCGCCTCAACGGCACGTTCGAGTGCCCGCCACCATTCGTCGGGGTGCACCTCTGTGCCGGGCGGGTGGTCGGCACGGCCCAGGCGTACCAGTCGGCCCGAATCGAGATCCCGGATCACCACCTTGCAGGACTGGGTCGAGGAGTCGATCCCCGCCACCAGGCCGGCAGTCATCCGGTTGAGCGGTCGCCGCGGCGTCGAGTCAGCGGACGCCGAGGATCAGCTCGGTGACGAGCTGATCGAGACGCTCATGGCCGTACCCGTGCCCCGCCATCTCCTCGACGTCGAACTCAGCCCTCCGCAACTCGTCAAGGGCCTCGGGACCGAGACCGTCCGGCGATGTCGGGACGGAGAGTGCGTCGACCATGGCCGTGTCGAGGGCCTCCTGGATGGCGGGGTCGGTGTGAAACCGGGCCGCCTTTTCGCGGAGGATCAGGTAGGTCCGCATGCAACCGCGGGCGAAGTCCCAGACACCGTCTGCGTCCTCGGTGCGATAGGCGTGGGCGTCGAAGTGGCGGGGTCCGGCATAGCCCGAGTCCTCGAGAAGTTTGACCAAGTAGAAGGCATCCCGGATGCCCTCGCTTCCGAAGCGGAAGTCCTGGTCATATCGGCCGATGCGCTGCGCGTTGAGGTCGATATGGAAGAGCTTCCCGTGCCAGAGCGTCTGGGCCACTGCCTGGTGGAAGGAGAGCCCGGACATCGTCTCGTGGGCAAACTCGGGGTTGAGCCCGACCATGTCCGGCCACTCGAGAGCACCGATGAAGGCCAGTGCATGGCCCACCGTGGGCAGGAGGATGTCGCCCCGGGGCTCGTTGGGTTTGGGCTCGATGGCAAACCGCAGTGTCGTATCCGCGCTCGACGGACGTGGGCGCAGCACAGATCGATGGCCTCTTTGTAACGGTCGAGCGCGGCGCGCACGTCCATGGCCGCATCGGCCTCGCAGCCCTCGCGGCCGCCCCACACCACATACGTCGTGGCGCCGAACTCGACGCCGAGGTCGATGGCCTCGAACGTCTTCTTGAGAGCAAGGCGGCGGACCTCGGGGTCGTTGGCGGTAAAGGCGCCGTCTTTGAAGACGGGGTTCGAGAACAGGTTGGTGGTGGCCATGGGGACGACGAGGCCGGTCTCGTCCAGGGCCCGTCGGAACCGCTTCACGATCTCGTGTCGCTCGGCCATCGGCGTTCCCGGTGGCACGAGGTCGTCGTCGTGGAAGGAGACGCCGTACGCACCGAGATCCGCCAGGCGGCGCACCGTCTCCGTCGGGTCCAGTGGGGCGCGGGTCTCGAAGCCGAAGGGGTCGCGTCCCCGGTTGCCGACCGTCCAGAGGCCGAAAGTGAACTTGTCATCCGGGGTTGGCTGGTAATCGCTCATCTCGATGTCTGATCATCGCATGCCCCGGAGGTCGTGTTCACCGGCGACCGCGACGGTCCAGCCCCACGCCCGGGTTCAGGTCGGGAGGTGGATGGTCATGCAGGCGCCGTGGGGCTTGTCCGCGTACTCGCCAAACGGGGGACAGGGCCGGAAACCGACCCCTTCATACAGGGCACGAGCAGGGCCGAAGGCATCCGTGGCCCCCGTCTCGAGGCTGACTCGTTCGTAACCCTGGGCGGCCGCCACATACAGGAGGTAGTCGACCATGGCCCGTCCGACTCCCTGCCGTCTGGCATCCTTCGCGGTGTGCATCGACTTGAGCTCGGCGTGACCAACCTCGAGTGGTCGCAGAGCCGCGGTGCCGACGAGCAAATCCCCCCGTCGTGCACTGAAGAAGGTCACGCCCGGTTGGAGAAGACCTTCCTCGTCGAGCGCGTGCACCTCGTCTCCAGGCGTGACGGCCCGGCTGAAGGAAAGGTGCTCCTCGAGCAGTGCCCGCACGTCAGGCCGGAGGGGATCGTCGGCGGCGATGACGAGAACCCCGCCCTCTCCCTCCCGAGCTTCCTCGCGATCCCGGTCGGCGGTTTCGGACACGCAGCGGATCGGGGGACGAGTTGAGTCCAGCTGCGGTCAGGCCTCAGAGCCTGACGGGGACCAACGGGAAGTCGTTGCCGGTCAGCCAGTGCCGTCCGACCTCCTTGTGGTCGGCCCAGCGCCGCGACGGCGGCGGCATCATCGGTCTGGCCGAGCACTCGGGTGTGACACCGAGACGCTCGGCGGTCGGGCGCAGCGGAGTCGAGATCGAACCCGTAGATCTCGGCGGCGGCCTCGCCGATCATCCGACGGGTCTCGGCGACGGGAACGTCGTGGTAGGTCTTCGCCAACCACTCCCTTGACCGCGGCCAGGTGCCCTCCGGGATGCGGGAAGTCGTTGCCCCACAGCATGTTGTCGATCCCGATCTCGTAGCGCATGCCGATCTCGCGCCGCTTGGTGTTGGAGGCGCCGATGAAGCAGTTGCGGTCGAACAGCTCGCTCGGCAGGGTCTCGATGCCCATCGACGCGAGCTTCTCGGCGCCCTTCTGGCCGAGGAAGAGGCGGTCCCAGAACCAGAGCAACTCGGGCATCCACCAGCATCCGGCCTCGGTCACCCCGAAGCGCAGTCCGGGGAAGCGCTCGAAGACTCCGGACCACAACATGAACCAGAGCGGGCGGGCCGGCCACCACACGACCTCGGTGACGTAGATGCCGAGGTGGTCGTCGTAGGAGTCGCTTGTCGGCCGGGCCGGAATGGGTGACGACGGGCATCTCGAGCTCCTCGCAGAGCGCCCAGACCGGGTCGTAGTGCTGGGCGTGGTACGGCGCCTGGTGACATCCACATCGCCGGGATCATGACGGCGGACAGTCCCGATCCTTGGCCCGCCGGATCTCGGCGAGGACGTCGTCGAGGGGCGCCGTGATCTGGACCAGGGCGGCGCCGCGGCGGCGCTCGGGTGAGTCGGCGCACATCTCGGCCAGCCAGCGGTTGTGCGCACGGGCAGCCGGCCAGGCCGAGCTCCGGGTCGTGGTCGCCGGACAGCCCGAGGCCGGTGCCGAACGGTGCGCACGTGCCGGCTCTCGACGGCGTCGGCATCGGGGAAGATGACCTCGGCGCTGATGCCGTCGGCATCCATCTCCTTGTTGCGTCTCTCGGCATCCCAGCCACCCTCGAGGCCTTCGCCGTTCTCGTCGAACCATTGCTTGGCGAACTGCTCGTCGGAGACGCCCTGACTTGCGAATGCTCTGCTAGAGCCTGCGGGCGGCCGGCCAGGAAGTCGTCGAAGGCGGGCCAGTACTTGCGCTCGAGGTACTGGCGGTACTGCTCGGTGGGCAGGCCGGCGTGGCTGTCGGCCGAGATGACCACATAGGGCTCGTTGCCATCGTACGTGGCCCTGCTCATCGACTGGCTCCTTGGCTGCGTCGTCGCTTGCCTCTTGGCCCGGGCACGGCGTCGAGGTAGGTCGGGATTGGCTCGCGGTCGAGCATCGAGTCGGCCCGAGCCTCGATCGTGGCGTCGATGCGGTCGCTCTCGGGCAGGATCCAGAACGTGTCGGCTCGGAGTGCGTCCACCACCCTGGTCGGCGACGTCGGCCGGCTCGGTGTAAGTCGGCTCGACTCCGGCCGCCCGCATCTGCTCCTCCAGCTGCTCGACGGTGACGTACGGGAGTCTGGCGCGGCCGGGTCTTGGCGAATCGTTCGGGCCTCGATCCGCCACGACTCGAACAGCCCGGTGCGCAAGCATGTGCGGCCCAGGGAAGAGCACCGATGCGCTGACCATGTCGTGCTGCGGCCCGAGCTGGGCGTAGAGGCACTCGGTCAGGGTCACGACGGCGGCCTTGGTCACGGCGTACTGCGGGGTCGAGGGCAACGGGGCGAGACCGCCATTGCCCGAGGAGGTGTTGATCACATGGCCCTCGTCGCCCTGGGCGAACAAGGTCGGCACGAAGGCGGTGATCCCGTTGATGACCCCCCAGACGTTGACGGCGAGCGCCCACTGCCAGTCTCGCTGCTCGTGCTCCCACATCGGTCCCTCGGCCCCGGCCCCGATGCCGGCGTTGTTGCACACGACGTGCACGGCCCCGAACTGCTTGATGGCCGCATCGTGCAGAGCTCGGACCGAGTCGAGCTCGGCCACGTCGGTCATGCCACTCCGATGGCGTCGATGTCAGCCGCCGTCAGTTCGGCGATGGCAGCCTCGAGGCGCTCGCCACCCAGGTCGGCCAGCACGACCTTCATTCCCGGCATCGCCGAAGGCGGGACCCGAGCGCCGCCCGATGCCGCCGGCGCCACCGGTGACGACCGCCACCCGGCCTTGAGGCGCTTCATGCCCGGGCCTCGTCAGCCTTCGGTGTCGACCCCGAGCGGGGAGAGATCGTCGTAGCGCTGGTGGGCAAAGGGCGCGATCCAATCGGCGGGCAGATGGGCAACGACTTCGCCGGTCTGGAGGCTCGGTCCGCTCGGCGAGCTCGATGTCGACGCAGCCGGCGGACGGGCAGGTCGACCACCGGGTCGAAGCGCGACTCGCGCAGGATGACCTCACCTCGGACCTTCCACTGTTGCCGGGTGCGCTCACGGCGCTGCACGTGAACAAGCAACGGATCCCCGTCGAAGCCCTTCCCGGTCGGCGAGGGCAGGAACTTCAGGTAGAAGCTCGTCCGCATTCGCTCGGGAGCCGGTTCGACCTCTGACGTCGATCTCGCCGGCGACCTCGACGAAGGTCGTACCCATCCGGGTGAACGATCCCCGCACGGTGCCGCCATCTCGTTCGAGGACGATGTCCGCGAGCTTCTTGGGCTCGCCGAAGGTCTCGCGGCCGCCGATCATGGCCTGCTCGGTGGTCATGGGCATCACGAGGGCGTAGTCACCGTCAGGTCCTCGTAGCGGCAGTGGACGGCGAAGGTTCCGGCACCGAAGACCGGGTAGCCCCGGCCTAGGTCGACAGTGGCCACGGTGACCCGGACCAGAGGCTCGGCCGGGGCGACGAGCGGTGGCGGCAGGACGGCGGCGACCGCCTCGGGATCGGATTCGTAGGTCGCCACGAAGGTGGTGGCCCAGGTATCGACCGAGGTGGCCTCGACCTCGCGGTTGCTCATCTCGTCAAGCGACCGTGCTCCGTAGCGGACTCGGGTCATGTGTCTCTCCTTGCGTAGCCGATCAGTGCGGGACACTTCTCGGCATCGGCTGGCAGCGATGCCAGCGGCAGCGGGTCGTCGACGTCGGCGACGGTCGGGCCGACCTTGTCGGCGAGCGGCCGTAACGAGTCGACGTCGAAGCCGTAGACCTCGGCGGCGTTCCCGCCGAGCATGGCGGCCACTTCGCTTGGCTCCACCCCAGCGAAGCTGGCCCGCAGATGGTCGCGGGTGTAGGGGTGACTGCCCTCTTTGTGCGGGTAATCGCTCCCCCACATGATTCGGTCCACCCCGACCTGGTGGCGGAGCTCAACCTCGGCCGGCCGGATGAAGGACGAGACCACGTGACACTGGCGCGCCCAGTACTCACTCGGCCGGAGGCTCAGTCGCCCGGTGACCACCTGCCCCCATTCGATCTCCTGGGAGGCGGTGGCTCCCGACATCCGGTCGAAGAAGTAGTCGAGCCGGGCGAGCTCCTCGGGCAACCAGGCCGTGCCCTGCTCGGTCAGCACCAGCTGAAGGCCGGGGTGCCGTTCGAAGGCACCCGACACCAGCAGGTGGGTGAAGGTCCGATGGGCCCACCAAGTGACCTCGAGCAGAAGCACCACCTTGTCCTCGGGCTCCTCGCCGGTGGCCGGTGCAGCGGAGCCGCTGTGATGGTTGACCGGCATGCCGAGCTCGTCGCACACCCGCCAGAGCGGCTCGTAGTACTTCGGGTCGTAGAGGGGCAGCGAGCCCGGACCCGGGAGGGGCGCCCGGCAGCAGCACGCCTCCGCGTCAGGCCGGCGTCCTTGGCCCATCGCATCTTCGGCGGTCGCCGCGTCGATGTCGTGCGAGCATGATCTGGACCATGCCGGCCCGCCGTCCGGGTGCATCGGCACAGAAGTCGGCCATCCACCGGTTGTGCGCCTGCAACCCCGCCCATCTGGCGTCGCGCTCAGCGGCGCTGTCCGGCGGGGGTTGTTCGGTCAGCGAGGCCGTCGGCGAAGAAGGGCGGGATGGTGTTCGGGAAGATCGACCTCGGCCACGATCCCCTCGGACTCGAGCTCGGCCAGCCGGCGCCCGTTGTCCCAGTTGCGGTCGGCGTCGGGGCCCTTCAGGTCCTCGTACGGGATCTCGTAGGTGGCGGCCCAGGCGTCGAAGTCGTCGTGGTATCGGCTCGGCAGGTACGGGCGGTAGTCGAGGAGGTCTCCACCGCCGTGGCAGTCGGCCGAGATCAGGAGGTAATGGTCGTCCGGGCCCATCCCCCGCCTCTGTAACGCAGTTACACTGATGCCCGTACAGTAGGGATCGGCTCTGGGGGTGTCAAGGGCCGAGCCCACGACCAAGGGAGTGAGGACCGACCAAGTGGCCCGCAGCCCCTCGCCACGTACACGTCCGGAGAAGTCCCGCGCCGCCCCCGCCACGGGCTCGGGCATCACGAGCGCCGACATCGTTGACGCCGCCCTCCGCATTGTCGAGCGGGAGGGCACGGCGGCCCTCACCATGCGCCGGTTGGCCGACGAGCTGGGCGCGGCCGTGACCGCCATCTACTGGCACGTGGGCAACCGCGACGCGTTGGTCAACCTTCTCGTCGAGCGTCTCATCGAAGACATGGGCCATGTCCACGCCGCCGGCCGCACTCCCCGATCGCGAGTGGCCGGCCTGGCCCACGAGCTGCGGGCCCGTCTCCTCGCCCGTCCCCACCTCATCGCCCTCGCCGACCAACGGGGCATGACGGCGGCCATGTTCCAACCGGTGCAGGCGGCGCTGGCCGAGGAGCTGGCCGCCGTCGGGATCACCGGTCGACGGGCCGGCAAGGTCATCCAGGTCCTGCAGTGCCACGTGGTCGCCTCGGTCGTCCTGGCCCGGGCCGTCGATCGGAGCCAAGCCCACGACTCGACGGAGCCGACGGTCTGGGAGGGTCGGACCTCCGATCCCGAGCTCGTCGAGGCTCTCGCCACCGAACCGGATCTCGATGCCGCTTTCGTCTTCGGTCTCGACGCCCTCCTCGACCGGCTCCTCGAGGCCGAGGACGCCGGCGCTTCACCCGTGGCCTGATCGATTGCCGTCGGGCGGGCGGCTGTTCGGCCCGCGGCGGCCGTACGGCGCGGTCTGGGCGTCTGGGCGTCTGGGGCGTCTGGGGCGTCTGGGCGGGGGCGAATCATGCGTGCGGCAGTGAGTGCTGTCGTCGGCCAGGATGTCGGCGTGCGAGTGCACCTGGTCGACGGGACCTACGAGCTGTTCCGCCACTTCTACGGGGTCCCCTCCCACCGGACGGCGGCCGGGGCCGAGGTGGCGGCGGCCCGCGGGGTGCTCCAGTCGGTCATGCGTCTTCTGAGCGAGGGCGCCACCCACGTTGGTGTGGCCACCGACCACGTCATCGAGTCCTTCCGCAACGAGATGTGGCCGGGTTACAAGACCGGAGAGGGCATCGACCCCAACCTCTGGTCCCAGTTCTGGCCTCTCGAGGAGGCGCTGGTCGCCATGGGCGTCCTGGTCTGGCCCATGGTCGAGCTGGAGGCGGACGACGCCATGGCCAGCGGGGCGGCCATCGCCGACGAGGATCCGGCCGTCGAGCAGGTCCTTGTCTGCACCCCGGACAAGGACCTCGGCCAGTGCGTCCGCGGCGACCGAGTGGTGCAGCTCGACCGGCGCAAGGGAGTGATCCTCGACGAGGCGGCGGTGAGGGCCAAGTTCGGCGTCCCGCCACCCTCCATCCCCGACTACCTGGCCCTCGTCGGTGACGCCGCTGACGGATTGCCCGGCCTGCCGGGCTGGGGGGCCAAGACGGTTGGTACCGTCCTGGCCCGCTTCGGCCACATCGAGGACATCCCGGAGGACCCGCGTGACTGGGGGGTGACGGTGCGCAGCGCCCCCACCCTCTCGGCCACCCTCCGCGATCGCTACGACGACGCCCTGCTCTTCCGACACCTGGCCACGCTTCGGGTCGACCGGTCGCTCCTCACCTCGGTCGACGAGCTCCGCTGGCAGGGCCCGACCGCCGACTTCGCGGCCGTTTGCGATGTTCTCGATGCCGGCCGGTTGGCGTCACAAGCAGAAGCGTTGGCCGCCTCCCGAAAGGGGTGAGGCGGCAGCCGCTGGCGAGTCGTGCGCTCAGATGCGAACGGCGACGAACACGAACTCAAGGCCCGGACGGTCCGGTGCATCCCGCACGTCCTCGACCACGAAGCCGGCCCTTTCGACTGCTCGTTCGACCTCGTCCCGATTGCGAAACCGCAAGGTCGACGACGAGACCAGGGTCTCTGAATCGGATCCGAAGACGAAGTGGATGTCGAAGGTGACCATCGGGGGCGCGACGGCGGTGATCTCGACCCATGTCTCCACGGTCCCACCCACCGGCAGGCCGAGGACCCGGAAGCTCTGCTCCCGGTTCCATTCGAGCCAGGCCTCCTTCGCCGGGTCCCGCACCTCGAAGACCAGGCGACCGCCGGGTACGAGCGCCGAACGAGACGCGCCCAACGCGTCGTGCCACTCGCCATCGCTGACGAACACCTGGGCGACGTTGCCGGTCATGGTGACCAGGTCCACCTGGGCGGGAGGAATCGAGTGGGCGTCGCCGATGATCCAGCGCACCCGCTCGGCCCCCGGCTTCTGCTGGGCGACGGCAATGGACGCGGCAGCCGGATCCAGCCCGATCACCTGAACACCGGCCTGCGCCAGGCGAACGGCAAAGGTGCCCGTCCCACAGCCCACATCGAGCACCGTCTCGGATCCGAACTCCTGCACCATGGCGACATACGCGTCGAGGTCACTGCGGTCACCCTCGAGGTCGTCGTAGATGCGGGCCAGCCGGGCGACGGCAAAGTAGGCATCAGGCACGACGCTCCCTGCCCGTTGCCGGCCCGGGTCGGAGGGCTCCGCCATGGTGATCAGCGGTTGAAGAAGGGCAGCGACGCGCCGTAGACGACCAAGAGCAGCACCGCCTCGGTGCGGACGAGGACCCGGCCCCGAATCATCGTCAACCACGACCCCACCACGACCGCCATCATCAACCACAGCGGCAAGGCCGGCACGGTGCCGGCGCCGTGCCGGGACAGCAGCCCGGTGACGGCCCCGCCGGCCAGGGCAATGAAGAGGTTCCCACCCAGCACGTTGCCGACCACGAGATCATGCTCCCCGCGCCGTGCCCCTTGGATGGACGAGGCAATGAGGGGAGCGGAGGTCCCGATGCCGACGAGGGTGACCCCGGCGAAGCTCTGAGCCCATCCGAGGCGGTCGGCCAGCGAGATGGTGGAGCGCACCATCAGCTCGGCACCGCCGAGCATCAAAGCCAGACTCACGAGCGCCCGCACCAACTCGCGTCGCGGTCGCAGCACGTTCCGCTCGACGAACCCGGTGAACTCGACCCCCACCTCCTCCTCGCCCCCTTCTCGGCGACCGCTCAACACGAGAACGGCGACGACGGGAACAACGGCCACCAGAAGGATGACGCCATTGCCGAAGGTGATCCCACCGATGGTGAGAAGGGCGAAGAGGCCAACCGAGGCAACACTGAGGGGTGCCTCGCGCCGCAAGGTGGACGAGTCGACGCGTACTGGGCGCGACCAGTGCGGCGATGGCGAGGGCGAGGCACACGTTGGCGACGATGGACCCGACCAGGCTGCCGGCCGCCAGATCGGACGACCCGCGGGCGGAGGCGAGGGCGGCGACGATGAGCTCGACGATGCTCGTTCCGAGACCGCCCACCAGCGCACCCACGATGGTCGGGCGCATCTTGAGCAAGGCGGCGATACAGGAGATGGCGATGATGAATTGATCGCCGGCCACGGCGAGCACGACGAGGCTGACGATGACGCCGAGAACGTCGAGACTCACGCCGAGGCTTCCGGCCGGGGTCCACTCGTCGAGTTGCCGACCAGTCTTCCCGGCACACCAACATCGATGAGGATCGCCGCACTCTACTGGTGGGCTGGGCCAAGCCCGAAGAGACGGTCAGGGTGCGGCCACCGGGCCACGGGCGCCCGCCGTTCGGCGGTTCGCGCGCTCAGGCGTCAGCCGGCGATCGGCCAGTGCTCCGGGTGGTGTCCGGCCGGGGCGGGTGGCTCGGAGAGGACCGCGCCGAGCTCCTCCAGTCGGTGGTGGAAGCGCTCGATGCCCCGACGCTTCACGTCCTCATACCCGCGCACCTCTTCGGCGCTGGCGGCGATGGCAGCCACCATTGCCGCGTTGTCGGGTCGGAGCTGCTGGACGGCCTCGGTGACAGCCCGGCGGTACTCGCCCACGAGCGCACGCTCGGTGCGACGCATGGCCGTCTGCCCGAAGGGGTCGAAGGGCGTGCCCCGCAGGTGGCGGCCCGACCGGAGAATGGTGAAGACGGGGCGGGCCAACCGTCCGACCCGAATCTTCCGACGGAGGCCGAGGGCGACAAGCAGTGGCGGTCGCAACAGCACCTCCGTTCGGGCACCAGGTCCGAATTCGGTCTCGAGGGCGGCGCGCTGCGTGGCGTCGAGATGGAGCCGCGCCACCTCGTACTCGTCCTTGTAGGCCCAGAGCTTGTGCAGCCCGGTGGCGTAGGCGGTGGCCACCGGATAGGCGGGGTCACCGGTGCGCTCGGCCTCCTCGCGCACCATGACCAGCACGTCCTCGACGTAGCGGCGAGCGACCCGAGTGCTCTGCCAATCGGCCAGGTCGGCTGCCCGGCGGACCAGCACCGGGACGAGGGCGGGCGGCACCGAGTCGAGGAGTCTTTCGAGGCCCGGCGGCGGCGCTGACGGTGCCGGGACTGTGGGACTGAGCGCGGCCCGAACCGCTTCGGGGTTGGTCGCCGCGGCCCGTCCCCAGCGGAACGCAGCCCGGTTGACGGGAACGGCCGTGCCGTTGAGCTCGATGGCGTGTTCGACCGACTCAGGGGTGACGGGCAGGCAGCCGTGCTGCACGGCTGCACCGAGCATCACCATGTTGGCCGGGAGATGGTCGGCGAAGAGACGCTCGGCGATCCACTGGCCGTCGAGATAGAGGTTCTCGGCCTGGCGGGTGCTCCGGTCGATCCGCGACACGTCGGCCGGGAAGCTGACGGCTGCGTCGAGCACCATCGCCGCGGTGGCGACCTCGGCGGTGTTGACGACGGCGACGGTGCGAGCCGGATGGGACGTTTCGAGGGTCTCCTCGCTGACCGCACCGAGGAGGTCGAGGCCGAGGAGAAGGTCGACCGACCTCGACCCGGCTCGCACCGCCCCCTCGATGGGCCGGCTCGATATGCGCACATCGGAGATCACCGGGCCGCCCTTCTGGGCGAGCCCCGTCTGGTCCAGACCAGCGGCATAGAGCCCGTCGAGGTGGGCGGCCATCTGGAGGATGCGCGACACGGTGACCACTCCGGTGCCCCCGATGCCCGGCATACGCACGAGCGTTTCGGTGCCCACCCGGAGACGCTCAGGCTCGTCAAGAGAGATCGGTAGTTCCGGAAGGTCCGGTGTCGGCTGGCGCGAAAGTTCCGCGTCCGCCTTCCGACGGCGCCGGCGGTGGCGGGCGGGAGTGACCATGACGAAGGACGGGCAGTCGCCCTTCAGGCACGAGCGGTCGTGGTTGCAGGAGCCTTGATGGATGCGTGTCTTGTGCCCGAACTCCGTCTCGACCGGCACCACCGACAAGCACGTCGACTGCTCACCGCAATCACCGCAGCCCTCGCAGACCCGTTCGTTGATCCAGACCCGATCGGATGGCTCAGAGAGCTTTCCCCGGTGGCGGAGCCGCCGCTCCTCGGCTGCGCACGCATCGTCGTGGATTACGACGGTCACGCCTCCCACCTTCTCGAGCTCGGCCATCACCTCGGGAAGGTCGTCGCGGTGGCGCACTTCGGCCACCGGATCGAGGGTGACCCCGCGGTACTGCTCGGGCTCGGGAGTGGTCACCACCACCTTGCGCACACCCTCAATGGCGAGCAGCCGGGCCAGATCGGGCACATCCATCCGTCCGAGCGGTTCCTGGCCGCCAGTCATGGCCACGGCGCCGTTGTAAAGGAGGCGGTAGGTGATGTCGACACCGGCCGCCACCGCTGCTCGCACGGCGAGCGAGCCGGAGTGGAAGAACGTCCCGTCGCCCAGGTTCTGGAAGTAGTGATGGCCGCCGGCGAAGGGCGCCAAGCCGATCCATTGGGCCCCCTCGCCACCCATCTGGGTGAGCCCCACGTGGTGGCCCCGGCCGTGCTCATCGAAGGCGGCCATGATGTGACAACCGATGCCGAGCCCGACGAGCTGGTCATCGGACGCCCTCGTCGAAACGTTGTGGGGGCAGCCAGAACAGAAATACGGAGTCCGCAACGGCAACGGAGCGAGGCGGAGCCGTCGGCGCGGACCGGCCGAAAGCTCGGCCATGCGGTTGACGGCGCGGGGCGGCAGACGGTCCTCCCCGAGGCGGCGGGCGAGGGCCTGGGCCACGGTGTCGGAAGTGACGGCGCCGGTCGCCGGGAGAAGGGCACGCCCATCGGGGTCGAACTTGCCGGTGACCCGCGGAGCGCCGGTGCGGCCGTAGAGGGCCTCCTTCAGCTGTGACTCGATGAAGGGTGCCTTGTCCTCGACCACCAGTACCTCGTCGATCCCGAGGGTGAGTCGGGCCAGCTCGTCACCGTCGAGCGGCCACGGAAGATCGACCCGGATGAGTCGCAACCCGAGGTCTGCGTCGGCCGGGCCATCGATCCCGAGATCCTCCACGGCTCGGCGCACGGCGGCGAAAGCCGTGCCGGACGCCACCACAGCGAGGCGCGGGTTCGGCGAGTCGGCCACCACCGTCGTGAGCCCGGCGGCCCGGGCGTAGTCGAGCACGGCGGGAAGCCGAACCGAGAACAGGTCGGTCTCGGCCTCGAGGGCGGTGGGTCCGACCAACAGCCGGGCTTTCAGCGGTCGGGCCGTCACGACGCCAGCCGCGGGCGCGGCCACGGACAAGTCAACGACAGCCGACCCGTCGGCGACGTCGGTCACGATCTGCAACCCGGCCCACACCCCCGCGGCGCGCGACAACGCCACCGCGTGCAGGCCGAGGCGCAGCACGTCGGCCACGGTCCCGGGTGCGAGAAGGGGCAGGCTCAGGCTCTTGGCCATGGTCCACGACGAGCTCGGAAGGGTCGAGGACTTGCACGCCGGGTCGTCGCCGATCAGGGCGACCACTCCACCGAGGGGCGCCGTGCCGGCATAGTTGCCGTGGCGAATGGCGTCCGCGGCCCGGTCCAGGCCCGGGTTCTTCCCGTACCACCAGCCGGTAACACCCTCATGTCGGTGGCCGGGAACCTCGTCGAGGAGCTGCGTGCCAGCCACCGCTGTTGCAGCCAGCTCCTCGTTCAAGCCGGGACGGAAGATGACGCCGGCCGCATCCAGATGGGCGGACGCCCGTCCGAGCTCGAGGTCGAGCCCTCCGAGCGGTGACCCCTCGTAACCGCTCACGAACGCCCCGGTGTCGAGCCCACGATGTCGGTCGAGACGGCGCTGGTCGAGGATGACCCGCACGATCGCCTGGATACCCGACATAAGGGCGCGAGGCGGACCGTCAGCTGCGGCCTCGACGTAGACGTCGTCGAGAGAAACGGCAACGGGCCGCCGGACGGCCTCGGGGGGAGCTCCCCCTGTCGATGTCCGCATGGGGCGGACGCCGCTCCTAGGCGGGCAGGGCGATCAGTCGCCCCAGCCGGTCGGAAGCCATCGATTCGGCAACGGCCACGGGCGTTCTCCCCGTGCGCGCCGCGTCGGTGAGGATGCGTCGTACGCGGTCACCGATGGCCAGCAATGAGCCTTCGAGCTTGTCCTCCCCCCAACCAGCCCGAAGCGCATGGATGTGAATGACCCCGCCGGCGTTGATCACGAAGTCGGGGACATAGACGATGTCCCGGCTGGCGAGCGCATCGGCCAGCTCCGGTGCGGCCAAGACGTCGTTGGCCCCGCCGGCCACGATCCGACACTGGAGCCTGTCGATCGTCGTCCCGTCGATCACCCGGGCAGCGGCACAGGGAGCGAAGACATCGCACTCGGTGTCGAGGACGGCACCGGGATCGACCGTGGTGCCGCCAACCTGCGCGGCCACCACTTCGGCGCGAACCTCGTCGATGTCGGCCACGAGTACCTGGCACCCGGCGGCACGAAGATGATGGGCCAATGCAGCCCCCACGTGGCCGGCTCCCTGCACGAGCACGCGGGTGTCGGCCAATGAACGGCCGGCAACCTCGACGGCAGCGCCGATGCCGGCGAAGACACCCACGGCCGTCAAGGGCGAAGGATCTTGATGGTCGCAGGACACGTCGGGTACGACACCTCCGATCACGGCGAGGTCATCGACCGTGGTGCCCATGTCGACCCCGGGCACATAGGCCCCACCGAGGCGGGCGACGAACCGTCCGAATGCCTCGAGCTGGGACACGCGCTTGCGACCCGGGGGTGGCGGGCCTTCGGGACCGGCGCACACGACTGATTTCGCTCCCCCATAGGGAAGGTCGGCGCATGCGTTCTTCAGGGTCATGACCCGGGCCAGGCGACGAGCCTCAGTGGCGGCGGCGGCAACGTCCGGATACTGGCGCCAACGGATGCCGCCGAGGCCCGGACCGAGCGTGGTGTCGTCGACGGCAATCACCGCCCGTAGCCCCGTGGCACGGTCCTGACAGAGGTTCAACTGTTCCGTATCACCCAGGTCCGTGCACATATCCATCAATGGCATTCAATCCCCCTTTCGGGGATCTACGAAGCAGAATGTCGAATATCTCAGCCAATATGCAATAAAATTGCGTCATGACGCTCAGTGACGCAACAGCAGTCGGTGAGGACCACCCGGAGCTCGATCCCCTGGATCGGGCCATCGTCGCTCTGCTCGAGGAAAACGCCCGGCGATCGTTCGGGGATGTCGGCGAACGGGTCGGGTTGTCCGCCTCGGCGGTCAAACGCCGGGTCGACCGTCTTGAGGAATCCGGTGTCATCACCGGCTACACGGTGGTCGTCGACCACGCCAAAGCCGGTCGGCCCATCCAGGCCTTCACCGAGGTTCGCTTCGCCGGCACGGCCGATATCGGCGAAATCCGGTCGGCCGCCGTGCGCCTGCCCGAAGTGCAAGCCGTCTTCACGACCGCCGGAGACCCTGATGCCCTTGTCTGGCTGAGAGTCCCCGACGTCACCCACCTGGGCCGGGTGATCGAGCAGCTGCGGCACTCGGGCCGGGTCACGGGCACGAAGACGCTCATCGTGCTCGACACCTGGACTCGTCACCGGCTCCTGGGCGCCGACGTCGACACCGATTGAGGACATGATCGAGACCGACCGACCGACCGGGCCGACCGGGCGCTGCCGCCGGTCGCAACCAAGGTGAAGGGCGCGGATGGTGCCGGCAACCGAGGGTGGGCTCGCGACCGGCTAGGAAACGGCCCGGCCGCCGAATTGGAGCAGGTGGGTCTGCGGATCAGCGTCGGGCGCCGAATCCAGCTTGGCCGCGAACCCTCCCGGTCGGCGTATGGCCTCGTCCAGCGGTTCGAGGAACTCCATGGCCTTGGCCACTGCGTGAGGATCGAGGCGCTCGTCCTGGCCGGTGGCCCGGGCAAGGTCCCAAGTATGGAACAGGGTGTCCGAACACAACAGCCGGCTGACGAGCGACTCGAAGGACTGCTCGCCGAATGAGCCGCCGACGGTCGCCGATGCGCGCTCGGGATCAGCTAGAGAGGCAGTGACGAGCTCGGTTGCCGCGCTCCAACGGGCGGCGAAGTCGGCCACCGGCTCGGATGCAGATGGCGTCGATCCGGTCACGATCGAAACAACCCGAAGTTGGGTGTCGATCACGTGTTCGACCAGGGCCCGGACATTCCACTCGGTACACGGTGTGGGATCGTCCCACTGGTCGGATCCCACTGCTTCGAGACGCGACCCGAAACCATCGGCAATTCGCGAGTAGCGATCGCTGACCTCGGACATGCCCGGCACCGTAGTCCCAGGGACGGAAGCCGAACGCGGGGAACTCGACGGTTGCCGCTTGACCCGAGTGACTGCTGTCGTCCGCTCTCCCCCTCAGGGAGCGCTGTCGGATTCTGCCTTTTCGTGGGGTCGCGTGATGTAGAAGCGGTTCCCGTCGAGGTCCCGGACGAGAAACGAAAGGTAATTGGGCGAACTGACGAGCTCCCCGCACGGCACCCCGCGGCTGACGAGATCTTCTCGGACCTGAGTGGGATCTCGGTCGACGATCAGGTTAACCGTGGTCGTCTCCGGACCAGGGTCGGCCGGCTCGAGGGCGGCCTCACGCGGTTCGAGCACCACCAAGGCGCTGCCCATGAGAAAGGAGGCATAGCGGTGGCCATCGGTGCCGACCATGGCGGGCCGAAGGCCGAGCTTGTCCTCGTACCAACTGACGGCGGCATCGACGTCCGCCACGTAGAACGAGGTGGCGGCCAGCTCGATCTTCCCCAGCGGGCTCCCGTGGTCGGCCATGCACGTCACCTCCGCTTCGAATGCTCGAAGGACACTACACGGGCCCTTTACGAGCCGGTCAGTGACATCGCCCCGTTCGATCAGAGCTCGTCGACGTACCGGTCGGTTCCGATCACCGTGCGGACGAAGGGCGCGGCGAGGAGGAGCTTGGCCTGGCCGGCCGATTCGACGTTCTCCGTGTAGTCCCGAACCCGGTCGACAACAGAGGCCGGGTCGGTGGCAACAAAGAGGAGTTGCACGAGGCGGTCGGTGCCACCTGGGGGCGAGCCGAGATCCATCGGAGCGTTTTCGTTCACCTCACCCGGTGTGGACGGCACCCACGAGGAGGCGATCTCGATAGGAGAGCCGCCGAGCAACTCGCCGGCCGGGCCGGCCGCCAGTTGCGCGTGCAAGTCTTGTCCAGTCCCCGTTGTGGCATCCCACCAAAGGGCGAAGATTCCTTCGTAGCCGTGGTCGAGGGCGAGCTCGACGGGGACGGGGTCGTCGTCCCGGTACACCGATCCAACGTAAAAGAACATCGAGGTGTGGACGTGGGTCCGCTCGGTGAACCCACGGCCGTTCACGTAGAGATCGCGGACCTGGCGGATGGACCATTCGTTGAAGTGCTCGTCGTGGTGCCCTTCCTCCACCCAGTAGATGGCCACGTAGCTGCCGGCGTCGGTCGGCCGAGCAACGGTGCTCTCCGCCGGCCACCGCAAGTCCTTCAAACGTCGGGGGGCCACCCAACGGCTGCCGGCGAACAGCCAGGGGCCGACCATGCAGCCGGCGTAGTAATGGTCCCGCTCGTACCATCGGTTGTAAGCACGCTCGAACCCCACGTTCGGGTCCACCAAAGTGAGCAGCATGCTGCCGACCTTCACCGGATAGTCATCGACACCACCGACATCGAGCGGATAGCCCATAGTTGCCGAGCATACGAAGCGCCCATCACCGGCGAAAGACGAGGGGAGCGAGCAGGCCCGCTCGGGCCGGATTAGTGAGGGCCGGGGGAATCTTCCTCGAAGGGCGCGTCGCGCTCACGAACGGCCTGGCGAAGACCCACCTCGGCGGCACGCTGGCCGAATGCCCGGGCCTCGCTCGAGCGGTGAGCCACCGCGTCGTTGAGCGCGGCGAAGGATTGGAGCTGCGAGCGACCCATGAGCTCGACCCCTTGGTTGACCACCCGTTTGTTGGCAACGAGCAGGTCTCGCCCGACGAGGGCTATGCGTTCGGCCAAGGTCGACACGTAGGAGTCGAGCTCCGAAGGTGGTACCGCGGCTTGGGCCAGCCCGACGGACGCAGCCTCCTCGCCGCTCATGGTGTCGCCGGTAAAAAGCAGCCGCTTGGTCCACTGCGGACCCAAGTGGTAGAGCCACATGTTGGTGGGGGGCACTCCCATGGACCGGACCGGCGGGAAGCCGAGTTCGGCGTCGCTGGCAGCCACGATGATGTCGCAGTGAAGCGCCAGGTCGGTGCCTCCGGCCAGGCAACGACCTTGCACTTCCGCGATCACGGGGATGGGGCAGTCCCAAAGGCGGGCCCAGCCGGCGACGAGGTCGAGCATGGCGGTCACGTCCCCCTCGATGCCGGAGCCGCCGTTGGCGTCGCCCGGCTCGATGTCCTCGGGCAAGATGCCGTAGCCGGACGAGAAGGACGGCCCGCTCCCTCGAATGACGACGACGCGGACCTCACGATCGCGGGCCGCTTCGTCGACGCCAGCCAGCAGCTCCCGGATGCAGCGCGGGGTGAGCGGGTTGTGGAACCGCGGACGATTGAGGGTGAGGCGGCGGACCGCGCCCATTCGCTCGGTCAGGACTGGCGGCTCGGGATCGCTCATGGCGACGAGGTGAGGCGGGAAAGCTCAGCCCGGACCACCTTGCCGGACGCGTTTCGAGGAAGCTCATCGACCATGTGCACTGCCCTCGGCACCTTGTAGTCAGCCAATCGCTCGAGCATGAATGAGCGGAGGTCGCCGCCGGTGGCAACGGAGCCTTCTCGTAGCACGACCCACGTTGCCACATCCTCCCCGAGCACGTCATGAGGCACGCCCACGACGACCGCGTCCACGACGTCGGGGTGCGACAGCAGAACCTCCTCGACATCGCGGGGCACGATGTTGTGGCCGCCACGAATGATGACTTCCTTGGCTCGGCCCGTGATCCACAGGAAACCGTCCGCATCGAGGTACCCGAGGTCACCGGTGCGCAACCAGCCGTCGCGCCAGGTCTGCTCGGTGGCTGCGTCGTCTTTGTAGTAGCGCCGCGCCGGCCACGGTCCCCTGACGGTGACCTCGCCAGTGTGACCTGGTCCGGCCTCGGCTTCGTTCTGACCGATCACCCGGACTTCGACGCCATCGAGGGGCCGCCCAACCGAGCCGAGGTGTCGACCGGCGTCGCCCGACGGCGTGCGGGACACGGCGCCGAACTCGGTCAAGCCGTACCCAACCAGCACGTCGGCGCCCGGCAACCGCTCGACAAGACGCACGAGCGTGGCACGCGCCATCGGAGCGCCACCGAAGGTCAGGGCGGCCAGGCTGCTGAGATCGGCGTCGACAAAGCGAGGATGGGCAACGAGCAGCTGCGCCATGGCCGGCACCAAGAAGGCGACAACGGGACGGTGCCGCTCGACGAGCTCGAGCCAACGACCGGCATCGAACCGGGGCAGGTACCACCCACTCATGCCGCTCCGCAGCGGCCCGTCGACCAAGAGGATGCCGCTCGTCGTGGCAAAGGGCGAGCAGGTCAAAAACCCAAGACCGTTCCAACGTGCCGGACGCTCGGATGTAACCCCGGGCGCGCCGCCAACCCCGGCGCGAGCCACGACGGCTTTGGGGGTCCCGGTCGTTCCCGACGTGTACATGAGGTCAATCGGGTCAGGAGCGTCGGCTGCGGATGGGAGCGGCGACGAGTCATCGTCGAGGAGGATGTTCCAGTCCACCCGCTCTGGACCCCGACCTTCAGCGGCCGGTGTCCCGCTGCCCGCCTCCACCACCAAGGCGGCGTCCGCATGCCGGATGACCGCGCCAAGCTCGGGCGGAGCCAGCCGGGTGTTGATCGGTACGGCGGTGGCCCGAGCCCGGTGCACGCCAACGTAGGTGACGAGCCAGGGAAATGGATCATCCGGTCCGATCTGGATGACCACCCGGTCGCCCGAGCCAACGCCCCTCTTCGAGAGGCCACGAGCGAGGCGGTTGGCGTCACCGTCCCACTGGCCCAGCGTCAACTCCGCGTTGTCATCGAGGTTGCGCCAGGCCGCGCCCTCAGGGTTGGAGACGGCGGCCAGGGCCACGGCGTCGGCGGTCACCGGACGTCAGTAGGGCGCACAGCCCTCGAGGATCCGCCGAGGGTTGTCCACCATCATCGTTCGAATGTCCTCGTCGCTGATGCCGGCCGCCCGCATGGCCGGGAGGACGTCGTCGGGGATGTGGGTCCAGCGCCATTCCTTCCATGCCTCCGCCATCCCCGGAGGAAACCAGTCGCAGTGGCACATGGCGTCGTGAGAAAGGACGATCCGCCCCGCGTGCCCGCGCTCACACAGCACCCGCACCGACTCGACCCTTTCGGCCAGCGGGATCGTCGCGATACCGAAGTGGTCGAAGCCCAGAAACGAACCGTTGCCGATGAGCGTCTCGTGGTAGGCGGTATCGAGGGTCCCTCCCGAATGACCGATGACCACCTTCGAGAGGTCCACACCTTCCTCGAGGAAGATCCGTTGCTGTTCGAGGCCCCACGGTTGGGGCGGTGTCGGGGTGTGGGTCGTGATCGGGACACCGGTTTGGCGATGCGCTTGGGAAACGGCACGAAGAACCCGCTCGACACCGGGGGTGATGCCTGGCCGGTCCGTGGCGCATTTGAGGATTGCCGCTCGAACGCCCGTATCACCGATGCCTTCATTGATCTCGCGGACGAACAGCTCGGTCATGGGCTCTGTCCCACCAAGGAGCGCGCCCGGGCCCCGAAAGTGGAAGTACATCGGCACCTCGTTGTACGTGTACACGCCGGTGGCCGCCACGATGTTGATCTCCGGGACTTGGTCGGCCACTGCCGCGATGCGCGCCATGTTGCGCCCAAGCCCGATGACGGTCAGATCGACGATGGTGTCGATCCCGTGCTCCTTGAGCTCCTGGAGGCGGGTCACGGCCAGGGCCCGGGCACTGTCCTCGTCCCACTCCGCCGAGCTCTTTTCGATCTCCGGGCTCAGGACGAAGACGTGCTCGTGCATGAGGGTGGATCCGAGCCGACTGCTGTCGACCGGTCCTCGCACGGTGTTCACATTCGACATGGCGATCCCACCCCCTGCTCAGACGACTCGGCATGGTAGTGGCGTACCCCGTCGGGATATCGACGTGACCGCTTTGGCCACCGGTGCGCCCTATGGGTGCGAGGTGACTCGAGGTGTGTCGGTGGGCGCCGGTAAGCGTCGCTGGCGTTGGTCGACGGCCGGCCCGAGCCGTCGGCGGCGCCGGTTTGGCATCATTCCGAGATGCGTGAACACCGGTACTCCTTCGAGATGCCCCATTCGGCCGCCCGGATATGGGCACTTTTTCAGGACTACGACCGGTGGACCGACTATGCCCCCATGGTGATTCGGGTCGAGGTGATCTACCCCGGCGATGAGCATCACAACGGGCGACTCCGACGGGTCATCTTCAAGATGCCATTCGGTCGGGAAGGAGCAGCCCTCGAGCTGGTGACCGATGTCGAGCCCGAACGCGGCTACACGTACACCATGATCTCGTCCAAGCCCGGAAACGACCAGATCGGACACGTGCGTCTGGAGCCGCTCAGCGCCAACCGCACCCGTTTCGAGTTCGACGAGCGGTACAACCTGACGTCGTGGCCGTACCGCTGGTTCGAGGCGCCCATCTATCGCTTCATCAACAAGAACAACGAGGACTCGATGCGCCGGGCCTCGGAGTGGCTCAGCGAGCATCCCGAGTACCGACCCGAACTCGTCGACTCCTGATTGCCACATCGGGTCGTCCGAGACCCGTTTGTCGTCCCCGATGAGTCCGTGGGGCTCCTCCTTGGAGCTCCGTCGGCAATTGTTCGTTTTTTTGAAAGGGCCGTTTTTGTCAGGAAAACCTGACGGTTGTCAGGAAAACCTGACGGCTGTCAGGAACGGCTGACGACCATCAGCTCCTTGACGAATTCGAGAAAGTGGAAAATCGAAAACCCGTGTCCTCGGCGAGAAAACGCAGTTCGAACAACCGCCTCTCGGCCCGAGAGGCACGCTCGGTAGCCATCGCCGCACAGGGCCTCGGCGCCCCTCGACCGTCGCGTTCCCCGGTCGGGCAGCCCTGTGCAAGGTGCTCGACCGCATCGGCACGATCCAGCTCGACGCCGTCAATGTCCTGTCCCGGTCTCAGTTCTTGGTCTGCTTCAGCCGGATCGGCGGGTTTGACGGCTTGACCATGGAGTCATTGAGCCAGCCGGGTGGACCCTGGTTCGAGTACTGGGGGCACGCCGCATCGCTGCTCCCAGTCGAGCTGCACCCCCTGTTCCGCTGGAAGATGCAGCGTTGGCGCGACGACCAGGTCGACAGTCCCCAAGTGCAGGCCCGCCGACGTGCCTGGCGGACCGCCCACCGCGACTACCTCCAACGCGGTATTCGACGAGATCACCGACCGCGGCCCTCTGGCCGCCTCGCAGTTGAGCGAGCCCCGGCGGCGGTCCGGCGAGTGGTGGGGCCGGCGGAGTGATGGCCGCCGCGCCCTCGAGCTGCTGTTCGGTGACGGCGTGCTGGCGGCCTGGCGATCGTCGACCTTCGAACGGGTCTATGACCTCACCGACCGGGTCATACCTGCAGACGTGCTCACCGTCCCCACACCCTCGGTGGAAGAAGCCCAGCGTGAGCTCATCCTGATCGCTGCCCGATCCTCCGGCGTGGGCACGGCGACCGACCTTGCCGACTATTTCTGGATCAAGACCCCGGTGGCGCGGCTTCGGATCGCCGAGCTCGTCGAGGACGGGCGACTTCGCGAGCTAGAGGTCGAGGGATGGGGCAAACCTGCCTACGCCCTCCCGGGACGACTGGAGAAGCGGCTTCGGCGAAATGAGGCCACGCTCCTCTCCCCGTTCGACTCCCTCATCTGGACCCGCGACCGGGCCGAGCGCCTTTTCGGCTTCCGCTATCGCATCGAGATCTACGTGCCATCCCATCGTCGCACCCATGGCTATTACGTGTTGCCACTGCTGCTCGACGAGGCGATGGTCGGGCGACTCGATCTCAAGGCCGACCGCGCCGGCGAAACCCTGCGGGTCGTGGGCGCCTTCGCCGAATCGGAGACCGATCCAGAGTCTGTCGTCGCGCCCCTTCTCGACGAGCTCGACCGACTTCGGAAGTGGCTCGGCCTTGGCCGCCTGGCGATAAGTGGCCGTGGCAACCTGGCGGCGGCCATTCGGCGAACCCATCGTGCCGGTACGGCCTGAGGCCCCGAAGCCGAGATCGAGGCCGAAGCCGACCGATAGGCAACCTTCAAGAAAACCGGTTCAGGGCACCGATGCAGGTTCCATGAAGGTCACCGAACACATGAGCGCCCTGACGGTGGGAGGGGACCACCCGCTCCGCTGGCCACTACCGGGGATGTCCGACAGCCGCTGCACCGGTACGGTGCGGAGCATGTGGTCGCTCGACGACGTCGCCCAAATCGCACTCGAGCTTCCTGAGGTCACGGAGGCGGAGCGGCACGGCAACCGAACCTGGTTTGTCGCCGGGAAGGCTTTCGCCTGGGAGCGCCCGTTCTCCAAGGCGGACCTCAAGCGCTTCGGCGACGTGCGGGCCGCCCGAAGGGCCGATCCTCGCCGTCCGGGTCCCCGATCTCGACGAGAAGGATCTGATCCTGGCGGCCAATACCCGGGCCTTCTTCACCATCCCGCACTTCGACGGGTTCTCGGCTGTGCTCATCCAACTGAGGAAGGTGAGTGGCCGGGCGCTCAAGGAAGCACTTTTCGACGGATGGCAATCGTGCGCGACCGATCGACTTCGGAAGGCCCACGCCATGCCCGATGCCCGATGACCACATCATCGGGAGAGGGAGAGGTCGTCGACCGCCCGGACGAGAACCGGCTCACCTACGAGGCAGACGGCGAAGTCGCCGAGCTCATCTATCGGCGGGACGGGAACCAGCTCGTCCTCATCCACACCGGTGTTCCCGGCGCGCTGGGTGGAAGGGGGATCGGCGGCCGACTGGTCAAGGCAGCTGTCGAGAAGGCTGCCGCCGAAGGTCTGGCCGTCGAGGCGTGGTGTCCCTTCGCCCGGAGCTGGCTACGCGAGCACCCTGAAGTAGCAACCTGAAGCCCGCGACCTCGGGAGCCCGATCGGTCAGGCCGAGTCCTCAGCAGCTGTGACATAGCGCGCTGCCGGAGTTCCCGGGGGGTTCGAGGTGCCGGGCACGGCATCGGGATTGGCCACGCAAACCTCACCCTCCAGTCCGTCGGGATCGCGGAAGAACATCGACAGCACGGGCCCGAAATCGGTTACGAATTCGTCGGCTGCCCCTCGCTCGATGAGGCGGCGCCGGATCTCCTCGAAGGCCGGTAGGGATGCAGCCTGCAGGCCGAGGTGGTCGATGCGACCTCGACCGAACATCGGGATCTGACGCTCGGCCTCCGTGTTGCCCTGTACCTCGAAAAGATTGATCTCGGACTGACTTCCGACTTGGACGAAGGTGAGCGTTCCTTCACCGCCCATGTCCTGGCTGCCGATCACCTCGGCATCGAAGACGTCCCGGTAGAACCCTACGAAGCGAGCCGTGTCACCCGTGAGAATGGCCACATGGTTGAAGCCGTCCAACAGCATCCATCGTCCTCCGCTCGTCTCGACCGTCGGCCGCTGCACGTGCAGCGTCGGCCGCTGCCAGGTTAGGGAGCCTCGGGTCCGCGTGCTTCCTGCAGCCGGTGATCAGGAGCCGCTCGGGATCGCAGGACGAAAGACCACCTTGATCGCTCCGGAGCTGCTCCGGTCGATGGCCGTCTCAATGGCTTCGCGATAGGCCTCGAGTCCGAACTCGTGAGTCACGATTGCGTCGGGCAGCAACCCGGCAGCCAGGATGTCGATGGCCCGGTCGACCGAGTGACGGTCTGGGCCGCCGGCCAGACCGGGAGCGACCGAGGAATCGACGCCATGGTCGATCGAACCCACCAGCGAGATCTCCTTGTACCAGATCGGTGTGAGATCGACCTCGCTGATCCCGGCCGCGCCGAGCAGCAGCGCCATGCCGTGGTGGGCAACGGCCCTCAATGCTTCAGTGACCGATTGGGCCGAGCCCACTGCTTCGACCACGTAGGGGTATCCACCCATGAGCATGAGGTGTCGCTTGTAGCCGACCACGCGCGCACCAACAAGATCGGCCAGCTCCTCGAAGTGAGCACCGTCGGCATCCCAAAGGACAACGTGGTCCGCGCCGCACTGTCGAGCGGCGGTCGCCTGATGGTCGTGGCGAGCCAGCACGGTGATGGGACAGGCGGGGACGAGCCCCCGCAGGGCGGCCACGGTGGCCAACCCGATGACCCCGGCCCCGATGACGAGCACCGGCTCGCCGTCCACGGGCAGAGACCGGAGCAGGCCATGGCAGGCGATGGAGACGGGCTCGTAGAGGCTGGAGGTGCGGTCAGAGACGCTGTCCGGAAGGGGATGCAGCATCGACTCGTGGGCCAACACCTGGTCGCTCCACCCTCCACCGAGGCCCTGCGTGTAACCGAGCGTCCGTCCGGTGCTGATGACCCGGCTGTCCAGGTTGAGACAGGAGGACGTCCAACCGCGGGCGCAGTTGGCGCACGGCGGGTCGATGGCGCGGGCCGCGCACGGGATGCAGGGATCGACGGCCACTCGCTGCCCGACCGCGTGCTTGCTGTTCGGTCCGGTCTCGATCACCCGCCCGCCGATCTCGTGGCCGAGGAGGAAGGGCATCGATCCCATCGAGGCGAGGGTCGGGGAGGGGCCTGTGTTGTGCGTGAACAGATGGAGGTCGCTGCCACAGATCCCGCCCGTCGTGACTGCCACCCGGACCCAATCTCCACCGGGCAGCTCTGGCTCGGGCAGATCCACAAGGGACACCGGGAACGCCCGGTCGGCCATATCGAACTGGACGGCGCGCACGACGGCGAGCGTAGGCGCGTCGAGCAGTCGCCTCCCAAGGCCCTCGCCTAGTGTCGAGGCGATGCGTGTGCCGGACGATGCGCTGGCAGAAGTGCGCGAGCGGCGGGTTCACCCTCGTCGAGGGGTTCCTCTCTTCGAAGGAGCTGACCGACGCGAGCAAGCGCTCCAGCTCCACTTCCCCAACCCCGAGGACTACTTCGCCGAGCCGGCGCGCTATGCCGACTACGCCAGGAGCCAGTTCGCCGGAGTGGAGGAGTTTCCCTATCGCTCGTGGGATCTCAACCGTCTCGCGTTTCACCCTGATCTCGTCGACGCCGCCGAGCGGTATCTGGGGACCGACCAGCTTCACCTCTACAAGGTCGAGTTGTGGGCCAAGTACGCCGGAGCCGTCGACTACACCCAGCCGCTCCATCGCGACTACGGCAGCCATAGCCTCGTCGTGCCCCGGCCCGAGGCTCGTTACCAGCAGATCACCTCGTTCATCTTCCTGTCCGACGTGACGGGAGAGGACGGGCCGACCCACATCGTTCCCTTCGACAACGGGAAGGACGTTCCTTACACGCCGCTTTATCTCGAGCTCGGCGCGCTCGCCGATGTCGAGTTCGAGGCAGTCGGGCCTGCCGGAACGCTGTTCATGTACCGCACCGACATCCTCCACCGGGGATCGGACTTCACCGGTGCCGGTCGGATCGCGCTTCTCGCTACTTGCCGACTACCAGGTTCGGGGTACGACCTGGGGCGGGAAGATGACGTGGCCCAAGCAGTCGCCGCAACGCTGGGCCAAACTCATGCCGCGCTGCAGCGTGCGCGAGCGCGACCTCTTCGGCTTCCCTCGACCCGGCGACGCCTATTGGACCGAACAGACGCTGGCTGAGGTGGCTGCTCGCTATCCGGGGATGGACATGGAGCCCTACGGGAAGCCGGACTCGCAATTCTCTTGATCGCGGGCTCGTGGGCCCGAGCCCGCTGACCCCGGGCCTCTGGCTGGTCAGACCTCTTCGTAGAGCGCCTCACCCCGTCGGAGGCGGCGGGCGATGCGCACGACCTGGGACAGCTCCCGACGGGTCGGCGTATGAGCAGCCAAAAAACGAGCCGCGCCGACAAGGATGAGTGCCGACTCCTCCGACCCTTCGGGCCAGGCGCCGGACTGGCGGACAGCGGCCTCGTAGGTCTGGAACCAATGGAACTCGGCGTCCTCGGCGAGCAGCGCCGAGCCCAGAGCGGCCCACACCGCGGCACGCTCTCCGCCGGCACGCAGCCACTCGAAGACGATTGACCCGGCTTCGTCCACCAGGCCCTCCTGGTCCCAACAGACCTGCAGATCCTCGAGGTCGGGAGGACCTCCTGACGGGGGACGCTGGGATGGAAGGCGGGCGGCCGGCACGTTGAGGAAGCGGTCGAGAAAGACGCGCATGGCTCCCTGGTACACGCCGCGACGAAGCTGCTGCGTGGTAGCCCGGAGAGCCATCTGATGGACGGCGTTGGCCGACGTGAACCCGTGATGGACGATGTCCCAGTCCCCGTGGTCGTTCTGCGTGTGGAAGCGGACGAGACGAAGGGCGGCGGCGTAGGCGACGGCTCGGGCCAGCTCTTCGGTGCTGGCCCCGCCCCCGGCGGCCTCGTCCAGCGCTCCAAGCACGTCCGCCGGCTCCTCGCCCAACATCGACCACGCCAGGGCGGCCACGGCCTCGTCACCGTCGAAGGACCGGGCGGTCGCTCCCCCCGGGTTGGTCGGATCAGCCTGAACATCGGCGAGCAGCCGGGGCAGGTCGAAGGGATAGCGCCATTCCCCGGACTCCTCTGACCGGGAGGCGCCGGCCGTCTGGTGGGCCAGCGACGTGAGCACCGACTCGGCCTCACCCCAACCGAGATGGTCCAGCGCTTCGAACGCTTTGTTGGTGAAGTCGATCGTGTGCCCGCCGTCCACGAAGAGATGGTCGGTGACGGCAGCCACCATGAGGTCGGCAACGTCGGACCGGTCCATGCCCGAGGCAACCGCGGTGGCGAGGACGCGCTCGGTGGCGTCGCCGTTTCGTGTGTCGACGAACCGGCGGTACCACGCGACCACTCGTTGCGCCGGGACAGGACGATCGAGAGGGGTGAGGGGGAAGCGTGGCGGCCGCCCTCGGGTGTCGCGCGAGACGAAGGCGAGCCCGTGCACGAGGGCCAGGCCAAGGTCGTCCGGGTCCAAGGACGGCAGGACATTGGCCATTGCGGTGAGGACTGTCAGCCCTGCCCCCCATCCTGCTGATCGATTGCCGATCCCGAAGGCCACGCCGGCCCGCACGGCAGCCGTCGCCCCCTCGGCCGGGCCTAGTACCTCGATGAGACCGAGCACCGCCTTGGCCGTGACCAACGTCAAGCCTTGTTCCAAGCCTTCTTCCAGCCTGCGGAGATGGTGGGCGGCGGCGTCGGTGACGGGACGGAGGACCACGACCACCTCGTCACCTTCGATCTCGACGTCGTGGGCCCGTACGTCGTCGGCGAAGGGATCGAGGGTCCCACCCGACGCCAAGTCGAAGCGGGCATGGTGCCAGTGACACGTCAGGAGCCCGTTCTCGACCGTGCCCCGGTGCAGTGGGAAGCCCATGTGCGGGCACCGGTCGTCGACGGCGTAGGCCTGTCCGTCGGAATAGAAGACGCAGACCGGTTGTGAGCCGACCTTGCCGGGAAGGCAGCCCTTCTTCTGCAGTTCCTCGAAGGTCCCGATTCTCGCTCGCTCTGCAACCATGCGCCTCAGCCCTCCCTGGTATGGCACTCTCGCCGCTCTGGGTCTGTGTCAAACCCTAAAAGCTGAACTGCAGTTGAGGTCAAGAGCCGGCAGCGCCGCCCGGAGTGGCGCCGTCAACCGGCGACGAGATCTCGCTCCTCGGCGTCGTGGTCCGGCACAAACCCGATGGCTTGGTAGATGGCATTCGACGTGGGATTGGACAAGTCGGTGTAGAGCACGACGTGAGCGGCGCCGCGATCGAAGCCGGCACTGCTGGCGAGAGCCGTGACCGCCGATCCGTAGCCGCGCCCTCGCCGTTGCTGCGGGGTGTACACCGGCCCGACGCGAGCCACGCCCGCGGCAGGCGCGCTCACCCCGGCGACCGACACCGGATCGCCGCCGTCCTCCCATAACCAGAACTGGCCGTCGGCCAATCGTCGACGAGCCACCTCGTCGATGTCGGCTTCGTGGGACACGTGGTGGTCGGCGGCGAAGAAGGCGCGAAGCCAACCCACGAGGAGGTCGACGTCATCTCCGGTGGCTTGTCGTCCGCGGCCTGTCACTCCTTCTGGCCGGCGCAGAGTGCCGAGCACGTACATCCTCGAACGGACCCGGACGCGCGAGCCCGCACCGCCGAGGGCCTCCCAGGCAAGCACGAATCGCCGCACGGTGACCGCCTCACCGTTCACCCCTGGGAACCGGTGACCGGTGTTCCACAACGCGCCAGCCACGGCCTCGGAAACCTCGTCCCGCAGCCTCGGGAGAAAGAGGTTGAACGGCGGCGTGTGCATGGCCGCACCCACCAGCTGCCCGTGCTCCTCGACGAGGACCCACCGTGATCCTGGGCGGAGGGGCCTTCTCCCGCTCATCACGCCGTCGACCTCGACGCCGATGACATTGGCCGTAAACGGCTCCGACCGCAGGAATGGGTCAGCAACGGAGGCGAACTCGCCGACGTCGTCGATGAGGTGGACTTCCATGCCGCATCGTACGACGGCCCGGCTCGGCGTCGGCTGCCTCGGCGGAGGTACAGCGGGCGTTCGGAATCGTTGTGAGCTGCCGTCACCGGCTCGGAGGATCGCAAGGACCATGGGTAGAGTCGTAACAATGGCGACGACCGAAACCCGAGGGGGGCAGGGTCGTCTGGCGGCGTGGGCCGAGGTCCTACGCACGACCAATCCGCCCGAAGGTCGCTCCCTCGACTTCGTCTCGCGGTGGCTCGTCCTCACGAGGGCCGCCGTGCTGCCCATGACGCTGACGGCGGGAGCCATTGCCGCGCTGCTGGCCGTGCGGCGGCCGGGCTTCGACACCTGGCTCCTCGTGCTGGCCATCGTCGGCATCACCCTCGCCCACGTTGCCAACAACCTGATGAACGACCTCTTCGACGCCGAGGTCGGGGCGGACACGGCCGACTACCCGCGCGCCCTCTATGCCCCCCACCCGGTGCTGTCCGGCATGATCTCGTCTCGTCGTCTGGGCGCCGCATCGCTGGCTGTCAACGTGGCCGACCTTGGCATCCTCATCGTCCTCACCGTTTTCCGGGGTTGGCCGATCTTGGCCTTCGGTCTCGGTGGCTTCCTCTTGAGCTTCGCCTACACCGCTCCACCACTACGACTCAAGAAGCGGGGGCTGGGCGAGCCGGACGTGTTGATCGTGTGGGGGCCCCTCATGGTGTGCGGCACCTACTTCGCCGCCGTGGGCAACATCACCTGGGAGGTGGCGCTCGCCTCAGTCCCCTATGGCCTCCTGTGCACGGCCGTACTCATGGGCAAGCACATCGACAAGGCGACCTACGACGAGCCACTCGGCATCCGTACCCTCCCCGTTCGTTTGGGTGAGGCCCGCTCGCGACAGGTCACGAAGGCGATGATGGTGGCCTTCTACGCGCTCGTCATCCTGTGCGTCGCGGTTCGCGCCCTGCCGTGGCCGTCACTCGTTGCCGTCTTGGCCGTGCCAACGTTGATCAAAGTCTGGCGGCCATTCAGCCAAGCGAAACCTGATGCTCCCCCCGATCGCTGGCCCATATGGCCGCTGTGGTTCGCCGGTATCGCCTTCCTTCACACCCGTCGGGCCGGGGCCTTGCTCGTGCTCGGACTGATCATCGCGGCGGTGGCCAACATTCGATGAGGCTCGCCGGCGCTCGGTGACGATCACCACCTGACGTCTCACCTCCCGCTCGGTCCACGGCCAAAGAGGTCGGGGCTCTGAGGACCCGGGGACCCTCTTCCCCCTCTCCGATTGGTTTCCTTCCAAGTGGGGTACAGGTCGACCTTCCGAAACCAGCCCGGGCTTGGTCCGCGCCGGGTCACGCCAGAAATGGGGTCTCATGCACCAGCGACTCATCGCTTCCGCCCTCATCGTCGCGGCCGGGTCCTTCCTTGTCACCGGCTTCGCGCCGCCGGCTCACGCGGGCACTCGGGCTCAAGCTGGTCGCGGCGGGCAAGTCCTGGTCAAGAGCCAAGCAGACGAGGTCCTGCCCGTCCACGGCGGCACCGTCGACAGCCTGAACTGGTCCGGATATGCGGTGACACCCGCCACCGACGGCATCACCGCGGTCGCGTCGACCTTCGTGGTGCCGGCGGCGGCCGCCGCTCCGCCGGGCTTCGCCGCCACGTGGACCGGCATCGGCGGGTACAGCAGCTCCGACCTCATCCAGGCCGGTGTGTCCGAGAATTCATCCTCCACTGGGGTCACCGGGAGCCAGTACGGAGCCTGGTACGAGCTCCTCCCCAAGTCGGAGACACCCCTCAAGGCGTGTAAGGGCAAGAAGAGCTGTCCGGTAGAGCCAGGTGACAACGTGAGCGTGAGCATCACTGAAGTCTCCGCCAACCAGTGGAGTA
The DNA here is from genome assembly GCA_963774915.1 of uncultured Acidimicrobiaceae bacterium. Taxonomy (GTDB): domain Bacteria; phylum Actinomycetota; class Acidimicrobiia; order Acidimicrobiales; family RAAP-2; genus CAVSNH01. The sequence goes on from CAVZGR010000003.1 coordinate 706,945, forward strand.
TCCACCTGGCCGACTCGACCGAAGGCTGGACATGGTCGAAGACGGTCAAATCACGCGTCGACCGAGTCGTCAGCAGAGTGGATCCTCGAGGCGCCGACGGTCGAGGCGCAGACGATCCTGGCCAATGTGGGCACCGTTCATTTCGGACCCACCTCGACCTACACCGCCGGTGGGCAGACCTACACCATCGCGGAGGGTGATCCCACCGAGATTGTCCTGTCACCCAGTGGTGGCGTCGCCGAGGCCACTCCTTCGGCCATTGCCGCCGATGGACAGTCCTTCAACGACTGCGCCTACTCCTCCACCTGCGCGGCGCCATAGACGCCATCGTTCAGCATCGAGAGGTATTGAGAGGCATCGGGAGTCCGAAGCCAACCGTTCGAGAATCCGCGTTTGGCGCTCGGCGAAGAACGCCGTCGGACTTGGGACGGTCGTCCGACTGAAGTGATCACACGACGGGCGGGCGCCAGTCCCTGCCGCCGGCCAACGCCTGCATCCCACCTAGTGGGGCAGGGGTGACACCGACGGGGATGTGGCACATAATGTCGACGTGCCGGTGCCGGCGGGAACCGGCACGTCAAGCGTGATCGATGGACGTCGCGGCCAGCCCCTCCGAACCGGCCCGCCCCGAACCTCCCCGTCCCCCACCGAGCGTGGAGATTCTCATGGCAGACGGTGCCGACAGCCCGAGGGTCGCAGGACTCGAGCCGATCTTCCGTCACCTGAGCGATCCCGACCTCCCGTGGCAGCAGGTACGTGCCATCCGCCGGGCTGACGGCACGGTGGCCTCGGTGTGGGAGAAGTGGTTGGCCTTTTCACCCGATCCGCTCTATCTCTCCCTCTACGCCAAATGGGATCCGGGCGTCATCCAGCGCCGCCATGGACATCTGAGCCCGCACGTGCTGATGGTGCTCGAGGGGGAGATCCAGTGCGGCGATCGACCCTGCCCGGTGGGGACCCACATCGAGCTTCCGATGGGTGCGGCCTTCGGTCCCTTCATCGCCGGTCCCGAGGGCGCCGTCCTCTTCGAGGTCATGATGGGCGACCCGCGGGGGTGGGGCGACGACCCCGGCTCCTTTGAAGAGACGCTTCGACGACATGGTGCCGAGGCCCTCCCGGACCCTTCCATCGAACTACCCGGCTGGCTCGAGGACCTCCGGAGCCGCTGGGCGCCGGACGAGGTCGGCTAAGCGCTCTCGACCTCGACGGTCGTGCCCTCCTGGGCCGAGCGGCGAGCCGCGTCAAGAACCTTCATCTGGGCGACGCCGTCGACGAAGGTGGCGGCCCGTGGTTCGGGAGAGATCGCCTTTTTGAGCATGCGATCGCGCAGCACCTCGGCGAGGCGTGTGTAGGGCCCGAAGTCCATCCCGTGACTGATCATGCGCTCGTACATGGTGATCACGATCCCCTCTGGCAACGGCGGAGGTGTGGTTCGGTCGAACTTGAGATCGATCGGGATGGGAACCGTCCGGATCCCATCCCGATCGGCCACCTTCACCACGTCGCCGGCTCCCTCCACCCAGGCAGCACCGCGCGTTCCGGACAGGCGAGTCACCATGATCGGCGGACCCCAGTCCCCCGACGTGCTCTGCAGGGTGCCGACCGCCCCCGACTGCATGATGAAGTGCACGACGAAGCCGTCCTCGGCCAAAAGGTCGGGGCGGCCGGATACGTGGGGCAGCGAAACGCTCACCGATGCGAACTCGCCCAGGGTCACGCGTATCTGGTCGATGACCTGCGATCCGTGCGCGCCCAACCAGCCGCCACCCTCGTGCGGGTCGGCCCACCAGGCGGGCACTTCGGCCGATGGATCAGCGAGGAGTGGGACATGGAGGAGGAAGGTGGCGAGCCGGGGCTCGCCGATGGTGCCATCACGTACGGTCCGGGCCAACAGGGACTGCCCCGGATCAAAACGGAATTCGCACCCCAACAGGTGCACGATGCCGGCCGCTTCAGCCGCCTCGAGCATGTGCCGGGCTTCCGCCGCATCACGTGCGAACGGCTTCTCGCAGATCACGTGCTTGCCGGCCTCGACCGCCGCCAAGGTGATCGCGGCATGGGTGTGGGGCGGGGTGGCGACCGTCACCGCGTCGACGCCCTCCAGCGCCAGGGCTTCGTCGACCGAGGTCAGGCCCAGAGGGATGTCGAAGAGCTTGGCTCGCTCGGATGTCTTGTGCGGATCCTGACCCACGAGGGCCCGAACGTCGAAGCCGGCGGCACGCAGCGCTCGCACGTGAGTCACGCAACCGAAGCCGGTCCCGACGACGACCACTCCAGGGCTCATTTGGCTTCCTCGATGACACGTCTCGTCGCCCATGCGGCCCGCTCCGCCGCCTCGAACGGTCCCAGGGCATGGAGGTCATCGGAGAAGACCTCTACCCCGATGGGGGCAGTCGTGCCGATGTCGCGCAACGCCTGCAACACGGCCACCAGGTCGAACTCACCTTCTCCGGGTAGGGCGCGGTCGTGCAAGGTGGCGTGCATGAGATCGGCTTCGGGAGCAACGGGGCCATCGTCGAGCTGCACACCGAGAACCAGCCCTCCGGGCACCTGGCGCAGCTCGTCGATGGTGGTTCCGGAACGGACGAGGTGCCAAGCGTCCACGTTGACTCCACCGTTTTGAGCTCCCGCGGCCTGCACCACCTCGAGGGCGGCTCCGAGATCAGGGATCCGCGACCACGGCAACCATTCGAGGTGGACGAGCAGGCCGTGCTCGGCCGCCCGTGCGCAAAGGCCAGCGAAGGCTTCGGCCGCCTCGTCGGCGCTCCAGTTCCCCCCGAATACGTCGACGGCGTTGAGCGAGCGCGCCCCGACGGCGTCGGCGAGGGCAAAGATCTCCGCCTCGCCGAACCGAAAGACGTCCATCGGGTCGACCTCGGGTGGGATGTGGACGTCAGCCGCCCCCGGCAACCACCACCAAGCCGGATCCACCTCGCCCACCACCAGACCGTGATCGGCCAGCATGCTCCGCAGGTCGGCGTCCGAGAGCCCGCCGTCCCTGGCCGCCTGGTAGTCGCGACCCCAAAGCGAGATAGCCGAGAAACCAGCCGCCGAAGCAGCAGCCAGGCGCTCGTGGAACGTCGTACCGCGTGGGAGGGTCCCGGAGCAGAGGACGAGGTCGGTAGCGGCGAGCACCATCAGCAGGATCCGATTGGCACGGCCGGCTTCCTCACGACGGCACGAGGGACTGGCCCATGCGCACGCCGACCGGTCCTCTGTACCTCGAGACCCTCGGTCACGACGACCAGGCCTCTCATGGGCGATGCCAGCTGGAACCCCTCATCGCCGTTGCTGCTCGTCACGAGCTCCCTTTCCATGTCGCTCCTGTCGCGAGGCCCCAGACTGAACGATGTTCCCGACCGACGAACATTGTCCTGCAATCACCAACGGCACGTGGATGATCCCCTCCGACGATGGCCGACAGGTCTCAACCTGCCCTACGCTCGGCCGAGCGATGGCTCTACTGGGATCTGCCGCACAAGGTGCCGAGCTCCGGGACGTACTGAGCGATTCCGGCCCCATCTGCGAGAAGATCCTCGCCACACTGCCCTCGTGGTTCGGAGTGCCGGCGTCAGTCCGACGATATGTGGAATCGGCCAACCGCTCGCCGGCCGTCGTTGCTTCGTTGGCCGACGAGGACGTCGGCATCCTGGTGCTGAACATCCATGGGCCATACGCCGCCGAGATCGAGGTGATGGCCGTTGTCCCCGACCTCCATCGTCGAGGCATCGGTCGTTCGATGCTGGCTCACGCCGAAGCCGCGCTCGCTCGCGCCGGCATCGAGTTCCTTCAGGTCAAGACTCTGAGCGCCCGCAAGCCGGACAGGGGCTACGAGAAGACCCGAGCCTTCTACTTCGCGTGCGGATTTCGGCCGCTTGAGGAGTTCCCCAATCTGTGGGGTCACGACAACCCGGCTCTGCAGATGATCAAGACGGTGGGTGATCCGACCAGTTCGGGCTCTGCCGGTCAGCGATGGTCACTCAGGTGGTGATGACCATGGGCGCTTCCGTCGGAGAAAGGCAGCGGACCGGTTCCTCATCGGTCGCCGATCAGCACCACCCACAGCCGCTATGGCACCTTCCCGGTAATCGGGATTCGGAAGAGGCGACGATGTCGACAACGGTCGACCGCTTCCTCGGCTGTTTGACCTGGTGCTCGGGCTGAGGGTCAGCCCCTGCATCGCTAGCGAGGGCTGACGTTACGCGGAGGGGCTCACCACGTCATAGCGTCGTCCGCCGGCCCGTTTGGCCTGGTACATCGCCGCGTCGGCAGCCGCGTGCACCCCGTAGACGTCGTCTTCGGGGTCACCGGCAGCGATGCCGATGCTGACCGACACCGGGCGTTGGTTCGACATGAGCGCCTCCAACATCCGGTCGGCGAATCGACGACCGTCGGACTCGCTCGCGTCGAACAGGTAGGCGGCGAACTCGTCACCACCGAGTCGTGCAAGCACATCCCCACGTCGCATGGTCCGTTGCACCGTTTCAGCGACCCTCAGCAGCAGTGCATCGCCTGCATCGTGACCGAGAGTGTCGTTGGTCTGCTTCAGGCCGTCGACATCCAGCGCCAGAATCACGAAGGGTCGCCGACCCGGTCGATTCCCGATGTACGTGTCGAACCCCCGACGGTTCGGCAGCCCGGTCAACGGATCCGTCGTGGCCTCTTCTCCGAGTTTCCGGTGCGCCTTGGCATTGGCCAAGGACAGGTCGAGCAGATGGCCGAGTGACTTGCATTGCTCGAACAGCTCGGGCGGCATTTCGCGGCCACGGATCGAGAGCCCCAGGATCCCGTCCATCTCGCTGCCGTGGACGACCGGTACGTACACGCTGTGGGAGACCCCCAGGTCTTCGATCAGGCCTCGCACGGTCGGACCCATGGCCTCGGCGTCGATCTCGCAGGACAAGGCCTTCCGACTGAGAAAGACCGACAAGAGATTGGGGTGGTCGGCAAGGGCGAACGACTCTTCAACGGACGAGCCCGTCTCGTCGTACTGCGCCACCAGTGTGACGCGGTCGTTTTCGATGCGGCAGTACTGCGCCCGTCGCCCTGGGACACCCGGCGGCGAGGCAAGCTCCGCCGCGAGCCGGGTCGCCGCTTGCACCACTTCCTCGGGATCGAGGATGGCGGTCAGCTCCTCGGCGGCCCGTTCGAGGGCCACCGTGCGGCGCAATACTTCTTCCCTCGCCTCTTCCTGACGCCGCACCCCGTCGCGGAGGTTGTGGGCGGCCACCGACAACAGCCCGGCGAGCATGGCCCAGAAGACCACCCGGCGAGCGAGGGCGGCGTCGGGGACGGCAGTCGGGGTGAGCGAGGTCACGAGCTCGACGACAACCACAGCCAGGACCATCACCGCCGATTCCCACCTTCGGTGATAAAGCGCCGTCCAGATGAGTGGCGCCAGAACGACGATGCCGATTCCCGATGTCGCGGTGCCGGTCGCGAGGACCATCAGAAGAACAGACGCGGTGTAGGCGAGCGGCACGAGCACCGTCAAGGAGGCCGGGATCCGATCCCAGGGCAGGAACATCGCGGCCGCCGAGGCGGCAAGCAGCGCGACGGCTACGACCGCCTCAGCGATCGATTTGGGACCCGGGGGAAGCCCGAGGCTGGCCAGGGCGAGCACGCCGACGGCACCGAACGGCAGGGCGCGCCGGAAGAGACCGTCGCGATCAAAGGGCGTGTTCGTCGTGATCCCGATGACCTCGGGGCTGCGGTCCCCAGTCAGACCTTCGACCATGAGCGTTCATCGGCAAGTTGCGGTTGCATATTGAGCTTCATGGCGACGCCTCGGTTCGGTTCGGCGCTCGTCGGGCGATGGCGAAACCTGACCCCCGCTCCTCAGAGCCGCGAACCGTGCCGGCTGGCCCGATGCCAGACAAAAACGCCGAAAACCACGAGCAACAGCCAGGGGACGTGGACCACCGGGAAGGTCATGGTCGCAGCCAGGGCTACGAACAGCACGACGAGGACGACGGGGACGATCCGTCGATGCCGAGGGCGTGGGGGTGTCTCGGTGGTCAGGTGGGGCAGGTCGTCGAACAGGCCCTCGAGATCCCCGCGGGTGGTCGCCCCCATGGTCCGGTCGAGACGGGCCTTGAACTCGGACTGATCGAGACGGCCGTCGGTGAAATGGCGCGAGAGTCGCTCGGCCACGTCGTTCCGCTCGGCGTCCGAGGCCCGGAGGTGCGCATCGGCATACGAGCTCGACCGGCGCCCACTACTTGGGTACATGGGATCCCATCGGTAGCGCATGTGTTCTCCTCTCGGATGGGGTGATGGGAAGCGGGTCGCTCAGCGAGCCCACTCACGGGCGAGCAGCTCTTCGGCGACGGTGGGGCCACCGTCTTCATCAGGGATCACCAGCCACCCGGCGAGATAGAGAGGAACGGCCAGTCCTCCCATGAACGCAAGAGCGACGAAGGCGATCCGGACCAGCGTCACGTCGACGCCGAGGTAGTCGGCCAGGCCGGCGGCCACACCGGCCAGCATCCGGCCTTGGCGAGAGCGGTGGAGCCGCTCGTCGGGGGTTGGTCGGGGTGCGGTTCCACTCGTCGGCTGCCGTTGGCTGGCGGTGGGATCACGTTCGGTGCTCGAAGGGGTATCGGGTTCCATGTCACCAGCGTGAACGGTCACCGCCAGCGAAACCATCGGGTATGACCCGGAACGCACCCTGAGGGAAACCTTGTGCGGTCAGGGTTCTCCCTGATGTCCGGGTCCTCCCCCTCCGCGATCATCGGGTATCCCTGAATGGAACCGCTCCGCCTCCGCTGACGTCGGCCCTGCGCCCGTCCCTCCGCCGCGCCAGTCGGCGAACCCCGGAACCTCACCGAACGACGGCCGCCGAGAGGGTCCGCCGTGGGGGCCTGGCAGCTGGGGACTTGGATACGGCGGCCAGCGACACCGGAGGCGACTCCGCGGACCGCTTCGACGCAGCTCGGAGACGCGCGTCGTGGCCGGAGTATGCGGCGGTCTCTCCCGGGCCACCGGCTTCGATGTGACGCTGGTCCGAATCGCCTTCGTGCTCCTGGCCCTGGGCAGCGGTGTGGGCATCTTGGCCTATGCGCTCGCCTGGCTCCTCCTTCCTCTGGACGGCGAGACCACCAACATCCTCTCCCGCTCCTTCAACGACAAGCGTGGGCTGCGGCTCGTCATCGCCATCATCCCGATCGTCATCGTCGTGCAACTGGTGACGGGCTCTTTGCACTTCGGCTTCGCCGGCACGCTGGGCTGGCCACTACTGGTCGCTGTCGGGGCTTTCATCCTCATCCGCCGGAACGCCAGCGAGACCGAGCGGGCATGGATCAACGAGGAGCTCTTGCCCCTGCTCCACACCGGGAGGCATCGGCGTCGATGGACGACTATTGCTCGGGTAGCTCTCGGACTGGTGCTGACCGCCGTCGGGCTCTTCATCCTCATCGCCGATCACGCAAAGCGCGGGGACCTGCGGCCTGTCATCGGCACGTTGGTCATCATCGCCGCTCTGGTCGTCATCTTCGGTCCGTGGTGGCTCAGCCTCCTGCGCGATCTCCTGGCGGAACGTCAGGCCCGGGCCATGGCCGAGGAGCGCGCCGAAATGGCCGCCCACGTGCACGACTCCGTACTCCAGACGTTGGCACTCATTCAGCGGTCGGCGGAGAATCCTCAGAGCGTGATCCGCCTGGCGCGGGCGCAGGAACGCGAGCTGCGGTCGTGGCTGTTCGAGGGCAGATCGCCGGGCACCATCGGTGAAGAGGCGAGCACCTTGTCCGAGGGCATGACCGTCATCCAGTCCGAGGTCGAAGCCAAGGCTGGCATCACGGTCCAGACGGTGGTCGTCGGCGACTGCGGACTCGACGATCGGCTCCGTGGACTGCTCGACGCCGCCCGCGAGGCGACCGTGAACGCGGCCAAGTGGTCCGGTGTCACCGAGGTCTCCCTCTACGCCGAGGTGGATGGCGACAAGGTGACGGTCTACGTGCGGGACCGAGGATGCGGCTTCGACCCTGACGCGGTCTCGTCCGATCGTCAGGGCATCGCCCAGTCGATTCACGCTCGCATGGTCCGCTTGGGCGGTTCGTCGACCATCAGATCGGCTCCAGGAAGGGGAACAGAGGTCGAACTGTCCATGTCCCGGTCACCGGCGACGGCCTGAACCATGGAAGCCGTTGGCCGACCTCGTGTGTTCATGGTGGATGACCATGCCGTCGTCCGGGCTGGTGTTCGAGCCGAACTGGGAGATGCCGTCAGGTTCCTGGGTGAGGCTGACGAGGTGGGGGCGGCCGTCGAGATGATCAACGAACGGGTGCCCGATGTCGTCCTCCTCGACGTCCATCTCCCCGGCGGAGGCGGGCAGGCCGTCATCGCCGGTGTCTCGGCACTCCATCCCGAGGTGCGGTTTCTCGCACTGTCGGTGTCCGATGCACCAGAGGACGTCATCACGGTGATCCGGGCCGGGGCCCGCGGATATGTGACCAAGACGATCTCTGGAGAGGAGCTTCTGCGAGCGGTGTACACCGTGGCCGCGGGAGACGCCGTGTTCTCCCCCCGCCTGGCCGGCTTCGTGCTCGACGCCTTCGCGGCTGGTCAGGGGGGTGCCGTGGCTGTACCCAGCCTCGATCCCGAGCTCGACCAGCTCTCCCCGCGTGAACGCGAGGTCCTTCGACTCATCGCCCGCGGCTACACCTACAAGGAAGTGGCCCGTGACCTCGTCATCTCGGTCAAGACCGTGGAGTCACACGTCTCGTCGGTGCTCCGAAAGTTGCAGCTGTCCACTCGCCACGAGCTGGCCAGGTGGGCGAGCGATCGGCGGCTGGTGTAGGGCGGCCGCCCCGACGGCGGCCCCGCCGTCGGCTCCCGACGGCTACGCGGGTGCCGCTCGTCCGGCCGCCTCCGCGACGATCCGCCTCATCCGTGCCCCTCATGCTTAGGGTTGCCCCGATGCCCGAGAACGGGCGCCACCGCCTGGAGGACGATGACACTTTCCTTGTTTGTCTTCGGAGTTCTCGGAATCGCAACCACTGCGATCGCCTTCGTCGGCAACCGGCATCTCTTCACGGGTAACGCCACCGGACCGCGTGTCAGCGCTTGAAGGCCTTTACTACTTCATCGCCATCTGCGCGGTGGTCCTCGGTTGGTACTTCAACGTTCGCTACACGCACCAGTACGGCCACCGTGCGAACTACGTCAACTACACCAAGATGCTGTTCACCAACTGGGCGGCCGACTCAGCCGCACAGGACTACATCATCGTGAACGTGGTCCTTCTACCGCTGTGGACCATCATCGACGGTCGGAGACGAGGCTTGCGCGTCGCCTGGATCTTCTTCGTCATGAGCCTGTTCACGAGCCTGGCCTTCTCCGTCGCCATGTTCTTGGCCTTCATCGAGCGCCAGCTCCGCTACAACCGGGGAGCGTTGTCGTCCAACACGGCGTAGCCGCAGTTGTAGCCGGGGATGAATGTCACTCCCGGCCCGCCGTGGCAGCCGGCGCCGCACAGGTACAGCCCGTCGATCGGGATCGGGTTGTCCGGCCAACCTTTCGGCCCCGGTCGGAACGGCCCCATGAACTCCGGCTGAAGGAGCCCGTGGGTGAAATCGCCGCCCGTACACCCGAACATCAGCTCGTAGGTGTGGGCAGGATAATTCGAGCTGCCGCTCGATCAGATCGGGGAAGTTGGGTGCCGCCTTGGCGATCCGCTCCACCATGCGTCCCGCCATCTCGTCACGAAGCCGAGCCTGCTCCTTCCGATCGGTGCCGATCGGGAAATAGAAAGCGAAGCTGCTGGCGGCATGTTTGTCCGGTGGAGCCAGACTCGGGTCGTGCAACGTCGAGATATGCAAGTTGAACGAGGGTGACTCGGGCACCCGCCCACGGACGCAACCTTCGTAGTCGCGTTGCATCTGCTCGGCCGTCCCAAAGAAGGTCACGTTGGCCGACTGCTCACCTTTGCCGATGCTCTCGTACGGGCTCACGTACTCGGGGAGCCCGTTGAGCGCAAAGTGCACTTGGAAGTAGGCGGCTCGATGATCGATCGCTCCCACGCGATCGGTGAACGCCTCAGGCAGGTGCTCGGAGTTCACAAGCTGCGAGAAAGTGGCCGTGGGGTCCAGATTGGAGACGACGACCGGCGCGGTGATCACCTCTCCGTCGGCCAGGCAGACACCCCGGACACGGCTTCCCTCCACTTCGATCGACTCGACCTTGACATGGCGACGGAGCTCGCCGCCGTGTTCCTCGAAGATCCGCCGTACGTGCTCGGAGATCGTGCCGATACCCCCTTCGACCTTCGACATCGTGGCGTCGCCCGGTGAGGCCAAGGCGAAGGCCACACACAGCGCGCTTCCCGGCGTGTACGGGCCGCGGTAGGTCGAGTTGACGGCCAGGAAGCTGAGCATGCTCCGTACCGGGGCGTGGCGCTCCTTGTCGGGGAGATAGCGATCGACCACGTCCATGATGCTGCCGAAGAGGGCCAGGCGGATCGCCTCACGCTCCTTCTCGTTGGCGGCCACGGCCCACATCTCGTCCAAGGATTTCGGAGGCTTGCGCACGTCGAAACGACCGATGGCTCGTGCCGGCGCTTCGGCCCATGCCGCCACCTCGGCCATCCCGAGGAGCGCCTCTATCCCGAGTGCCTCGCCGAGGTGCTCGAGGAGTCGATCGGTGTCCGAATAGAGGAAGATCGGCGGTCGACCGTCCTCTCCGATGCTGACGGACTGCACCTCGGGCTCGTAGATCGGGCATGCCCCCAGGCCCAGGTCCTCGAAGATCTCGTTGGGGATGGGGAACTGTACGGAGCCGGCCAGCTCGAAGCGGTACCCCCGGATCAGCTCGACGGTGGATGCCATTCCTCCGATGAAGTGGTTCTTCTCGAGGCAGAGGGTCCGCATGCCGCCCCGGGCCATGATGGCCGCCGCCGTCAGCCCGTTGTGGCCGGCGCCGATGACAATGCCGTCATAGTCCGTCATGGGCGCTCCTATGGACACCGGGTGTGTCTTGGTTGAATGGATGACGCTCGATCACCGTCACCGTGTCAGCGTACGTGGGCGCTGACAACCGTGACGTCCGGACCTCGACCACGCCCGCATCAACCGCGGACAACGAGCCGACCGGCGACCTACCGCTTGACTCGGTAGTCGATGAAGGTGGCATAGGGCGACTGACGAACACCCCGATGCTCGAGCTCGAGCGACGGGGTGAACCCGTCGAACAGTCGTTTTCCGCTCCCCAGAACGAGGGGGGCGACGATGATGGTCAGCTCGTCGACGATGCCGCCGCTGAGAGCCTGACGGATGATGTCAGCACCCCCCATGATGTGGACGTCCTTGGCCCCGGCTGCCGCCGTGGCCCGTTCGACCGCTTCGGAAAGACCTCCGACGAAGACGAAGTTGTCACCCGGTGGCTGCTCCTCGGGCCGATGGGTCACCACGAAGAACGGGATGCCGAACGGATTGGTGTCGCCCCAATGGCCGGCCGCCTCATACGTGTTCCGGCCACCGATGACGGCCCCGTTGCCGGCCATGACCTCGTCCAGCCACTCCTTGTCGACGCCGGTCGGCTCCCCCCGCCCCGGTGAGTCGTAGCTCCAGGGCCCCCCGAACACCCAGTAGTGGAGGCGCTCACCCCCGACGCCAAGGCCGCAGCCGGGGCCGTCGTTTGGCCCGGTGATATAGCCGTCCACCGACACCGTGATTCCCGAAACGACCTTGCTCACCGATCTCTCCTTCCGTGTCACCCATAGCCGGTGCGTACCGTCCAAAGGGCTGACGATGCCGAGTTGGCCAACTCATCGCTCCGTGGCAGGACGCAGCCAGGAGGCAGGATCCGCGCAACCTTACGTTCGCTCAGTGACCCGTACGGGCGAGGATGAGGGCGATGCCGATTGCCGGCATCGACCATGACAAGGCGACGAGGGTCTGCTCGAGTGGCCGGAGTAGGGTGCTCTGTGAGATTGCTTCTTGCGTCCCATCCAGGTCGATGCGCACTCCCTCGACCGAGCGCACCCGCCGTCGCAGCCGACGTGCGTCCGTGCTGAGCACCCGCTGCGCTCTCGACATCCCGAAGGCAAAGGCGGCAGCCACGACGGCGGGCAGACGGACCGTCCCGGCCTGCGCGTAGTAGGCGGTGAGGAGCGGGAACGCCCCCCACGCCAGAGCGAAGACGAAGTCGTTGTGGAGCCTCCCGTGCCAGAGCTCGAGGTTGTACCCGATGACGAGGATCACGCCGACGGCCATGAAGATGCCGAGCCCCCATCCGACTTTTTCGGCTCCGACGACCCCGATCAGCACCGCTCCGGCCAAGGAGACCCCGGCTGCGCCGACGAGCACCGACGACGAGATGGACGTGCCGAGTGGGCGCCCGCGGAGCTCGTCGAGGGCGTGGGCGGCCACGCCGACGGCGAGGGCGAAAGCCAACAGGGTGCCGAGCAACCGGTCGAGACCGAACACCGGGGCCAGGGCAGCACCGATGAGGACATAGGACAGGTGCCAGGATGTGTAGGGAAGATGCAGGATCGTGACCCAATCCCGCCACGTACCGGGCGAAGCTGCGTACCACGCGGGCCGCTCGGTCTTCACTCCGTCAAGCTTCCCCTCGTGCCTTGTACCCCCACATCACCACACCACCACCGAGGCTCATCCTCCGTACGTGGACCTTCTCGATCCCGGCGTCCTTCCAGACCCGCACATGCCATTCGAGCGGATAGCGGCGGTAGTGCTCGCTGATCGACGGACCGAGGAAGCTGCCCACCTTCCGCCACTCTCGCCCGCCGGTCAGGTACCCGGCGACCGGCAGGACGGCGCGGGTATAGAGCACCCACAGTGGGTGCCACAGCCACCCTTCCGGCACGCAGAACTCGAGATTGGCCACCGCCCCATCGGGTTTCGTCACCCGGGCCAGCTCGGCGATCGTCGCCGCCGGGTCGTTCACGTACCGCAGCAGATAGGTGAAGGTGAGCGCGTCGAAGGTTTCGTCGGCGAAGGGCAGCTCCTCGCCACGTCCGACGAGCAGCCGGATCTTGTCGGCTTGGTCGCTGATCCGGACCCGCTCCCGACCGACACGGAGCATCTCCTCGGTGAGGTCGATGCCGACGACGTCGGTGCTCGTTCGCCGAGCCAGTTGGATGGCCACGCCGCCGGTTCCTGTGGCGACATCGAGCACGGTGCCCGACGGAGAGGCAGCGACGATGGCGTCGACCATCACCGCCCTCCAGCGTCCGTTCTGACCGAGCGAGAGCAACTCGGCCAGACGGTCGTAACGTTCGGGAAGCCCGGCGAAGAGGCGCCGTGCGAATCGATTGGGTTGTCGGCGGGACTCGATGACGTCCACGTGGCGCTCCTCGGGTGGAGTGGGACCTCCCCGCCCGCCACCATGATGCCCGAGATCCCGACGTGACGACCCCTGATCGATACGACGTGGCCGTCATCGGCGCTGGACCGGCCGGCAGCATCGCCGCACTCGTCCTCGCCCGGGCCGGAGCTCGGGTCGCTCTCGTCGACAAGGCAACCTTCCCGCGGCACAAGGCCTGTGGGGATCTCGTCGGGCCCCGCGGCGTCCGTGTCCTCAACGAGCTCGGCGTTCTCCCCCGCGGCCGTCGCCTCGGTGACATGGAGGTGGTCGGACCGACCGGGCGAATAGTCCTCTTGCCGGCCGCGGCGGGAACCACCTACCCCGGTTATGCCATCAGCGTCCCGAGGAAGGTCCTCGATGCCACTCTGCGCGACGCCGCCCTCGATGCCGGCGCCAACGGTTTCACCGGCCGAGCCGCGACCCCACATTTCGCCGACGACGGCGAGCTCGGTGGCTTCGAACTCGAGAGCGGTGCGGACAGCGGCCGACACGTACGAGCCGATGTACTCATCGGCGCGGACGGCGCGCTGAGCCGGGTGGCGACGGTGACCGGACTGGTCGACGAGGCGAAAGTGCTCTGGGGCTTCGCCGTCCGCGCCTACGGCGAAGGTGGCCCGGACCTGCCCCGGATCGCATTCTGGGAGCCGTCACCCTGGGCCGGCTACCCGGGCTACGGCTGGGAGTTCCCGGGAGTGGCCGGCAGCGCCAACGTCGGTATCGGTGCCGCGGCGCGAGGCACACGCCAGTTCGCCGGACGCGTGACCCGAGACCTCGATGCCTACGTGGCCTCGTTGACGTGGGCGTCGTCACTGCACGGCAAGCTCGGCGGTTGGCTCAAGCTCGGCATGGTCGGCACGGTGCCGGCCCGAGGACGGACACTGTTGACCGGGGACGCCGCCGGTCTCGTCAACCCTCTGCAAGGCGAGGGCATCTCACAGGCACTGACGAGTGGCCGTGCCGCGGCCGAGGCCATCATCTCGACCGGCCCAACCGGAGCGGCGGCGCACTACCGGACGGAGCTCAAGAGCCGCTACGGCGCCTATGCCTCGCAAACCGCGCCGGTGACCGCGCTCCTCCTCAGCCGACCTCGCCTGACCGCCGGGATTGGACGATTCCTCACCGTCCCGGTCGTGGGAAGGGTGCTGGCGGGAGCGTGGGCGCTCTATTGGAACGATCTTGTCGACGGCGCGCCGCCAAGTCGTCGCCGGAGCGGAGCGATGACCGCCGATCTGCTGGCCCGTCTGGTGACGGTCGGCACGCGGGACGCGCAGTCGATTTGGGAGTCCTTCAACGAGGCGCTGGCCGATCGGCTGCTCCGAGAGAGCGGTGGTCACCGCCCTCTGCAACCGGTTGGCCCGACCTAAGTAGCCGTCACCAGACAAAGGGCACCAGCCGCTTGTGGGTGGCGGCGTAGGTGCGGTAGTTCTCCCCGAGGTCCGCCAGCAACGCCCGCTCCTCCATCCGGATCCGGTAGACGAGACTGGACCCGAAGGCGACAATGAGGCAGAGCAGCGACACCCAGTTCCCGATCAAGAGACCGACGCCGGAAACGGCGAGGAGGATGGCGGCATAGCCGGGGTGACGCACGAACCGGTAGGGCCCGTCGGTGATGACCGGCTGATCGCCACTCGTCTGAACCGTGAAGGTGAAGTACCGGCCGAGTGTGTGGAAGCTCCAGAACCGCAGGGCGATGCCACACCAGAGGAGGCCGAGCCCGATCCAGGCGGTGACGACCCTCGATCCGAAGTCGGCTGACGGTATCCCTCTCACTGCCGCGATGGAGAGAACCAGACCGACCACTTGGGCGACGCGTAACACCATCCGACTGCCCGCGTCGGCCTTGGCCGCCTCCGGTCGGGTGTTGGCGCTCTGGCGGACCTCCATCACCAACCAGACGACAACGGTGGCCCCTACGAGCCCGCGAGCAACGGAAGGTAAGCCGCCCAGGTGCACGAGCCCACGCTAGGTGCCAGAAGGACTGGTCATCGGGCACTGACCGCATGATCGGCGACCTCGGACGTGCTGCCCAGCGTGATCATTAATCGGCCCGGCATACTTGGCCGACCATGTGCGACAGCCTTTGCGTCCTCACGCCGGAGGGGACGGTCTTCGCCAAGAACTCCGACCGCCCGCCGGGGGAGATCCAGTTGCCGGAGGTGCAGCGGCAACGGCCGGCCGGTGGTCGGTTGCGCACTCAATACCTGGACATCGCCGACGAAGGGGCATGCGCCGTGTTGTTGTCGCGACCCGACTGGCTGTGGGGTGCGGAGCACGGTCTGAACGAGCACGGTGTGGCCATCGGGAACGAGAAAGTCGACACCCGAAGCGGGACGGACAACGCCCCACCGGCTCTCATCGGCATGGACCTCGTGCGTCTCGGCCTCGAGCGGGCCCGTGGCGCCGACCAAGCGGTCGAGATGATGACCACCCTGCTCGAGCGCCATGGCCAAGGGGGGATGGCCGACACGGCCAACAAGGTGGCCTACGACTCGTCCTTCCTCGTGGCCGACGGCTCCTCGGCGTGGGTGCTCGAAACAGCCGGACGGACCTGGGCGGCAGAACCGGCGGGCGCCGCTGGCGTCGCCATCTCGAACCGCTTGACCATCCGAGGGGACTGGACCCACGCTTCTGCCGACGTGCCGGCCGGAGCCGATTTCGACGGCTGGCGTGACCCGGACGTCGACGCTGCCCATGCCGACGTGCGCTTGGCAGCCAGCCGGACGTTCCTCCGCAGTCGTCAGTCAGGCGCAGCCGCGGCCGAAGGGTCCTTGACGCCTCGAAACGTCGTCGGACATCTGCGCGACCACGGCACCGGCTCATGGGGTGAACCGGCCACGACCTCCTCGCCGAGGAGGGCCGCCGCGGTCGTTCCACCGCCATCGGTCGTCCGCGCCGACGGAACCGGCGTCACGATCTGCATGCATGCCGCGCGCTCGTACATGGCCACCACGGCCTCCATGGTGGCGTACCTGCCGCGTCCGGGGAGCGGCGCACTCCGCTCCTGGGTGGCCGCCGGCAGTCCGTGCGTCTCCGTCTATGTGCCGTTCTTCGGCATGCCCGACCTCACGCCCGCAATGGTCGACGCCCGACTGTGGCAGGCCGGCGCCGAGCTGCGACGTCGAGTCGAGGAAGACGGCGAGGAGCTGTTTTCTGTCCGTGATGTGCTGGACCCGCTCGAGGCCGAGCTGTGGGCCGAGGCCGACGAACTGATCGACCAACCGGCGCGGTGGAACCGGTTCCATGTCGATGCCTGGCGGCGGGTTCAAGTTGCCACCGAATGGTTGACCGGCCGCGCCTGAACCCACGGCCACCCGTCGGAGCGTCGCGCTCCCCAGCGCGTTACCCAGCCCGAGCGTGCAAAAGCGAAGCTCGAGCCGGTGACCGCAGCAAGGTGAAGGCGGGGACGACACCGACGCAGGAGAGCGCGGCAACCACCCACCAACCGTGACGGAACGCGTCGAGAGCCGAAAGGTTGTGGCTCGTGGACGTGCCGAGGACGGCGATGAGGATCGCCACGCCCAGGGCCAGGCCGGTCTGTCGCAGCATGTTGATCACGGCTGCACCGGTTGCGAACGCCTCCGGTGGCAGGGAGGACGAGGCCGTCGCCATCATGGTGGGCAGGGTGAGCCCGACTCCGATGCCGGTCAGGATCATCCCTCCGAGAATGCCCGGTTACGTAGTCCGGATCGACGGTGACGGCGAGGGCCCACCATGCCACTCCGGCCCCGAAGAGCAGGCTCCCAGCGCCGATCACCAACGCAGGCCCGTAACGGCTGATGAGCCGACCGGCCACGGCGAAGGAGATGAAGGGGACCATGAGCGGGCCAGGGGCAATGGCCAGGCCTGGCCCGCAGGGCCGACCAGCCCCAGACCCCCTGTTCCCAAAGGACGATGGAGAGAAGCATGGCGCCGAAGGCTGCCGAGAAGAACACGGCGACGATCGACGCCCCTCGAAAGCTGCGGGCACGGAACAGGACGGGATGTATGAGAGGCGTACGGCTCTTCGCACAATGGACGACGAAGAGCGCGATGAGCCCGAAGGCAGCGATCAGCGTGCCCAGGATGCCCGACGACGACCATCCCCAGTCGGATCCTTTGACGAGCCGAAGGTCAGGGCGCCCACTCCGGCGGTGGCCAGCACGACACCGAGAGGGTCGGGACGCTCGACCTTGTGGCCGGGGATCTGTGGCAGTCGCCGCCAGACCGACGATGACGGCGGCGATACCGACGGGAACGTTGACCAGGAAGACCAGTCGCCAACTGACCGCCACGAGCAGCCCACCGACGACCGGGCCGAGGGCGGCGCGATAACCCGCCGATCGCGGTCCAGGCTCGCACGGCACCGTGCCGGCCTTCGGGCGGGTAGGAGGCCAGCACCAGCCCGAGCGACGTCGGAGTGAGCAAGGCCGCGCCGGCCGCCTGCACCAGCCGGAAGCCGACGAGCATGCCGACGCTGGTCGACGCGGCGCAGGCAGCCGAGGCCGCGGTGAAGATGGCCACACCGAGCAGGAAGCCCCGGTCGCGCCGGTACCGGTCGGCCAGCCGGCCGAAGAAGACGAGCAAGGAGGCATAGACGATGGCGTAGCCGTTGAGGACCCAGGACAGCTCGCTCAGATTCGGTGGTCCCGAGGTCCTGGGCGATCTGGGGCAGGGCCACATTGACGATGAACAGGTCGAGACTGGCCAGCACGACCCCGGCCGAGACGATCACCAAGACCAGACGGGGTGTGGCCAGGTTCCGCGGAGTGGCCTCGGAGGGCCCAGGCGTCACCGGTTGAGTGAGTTGCGTCATAGAACGAACGCTAAGGGATTGCGTTCTATTATGCAACCCACTAACCTTTTGGGCATGGAACGCAAGAGCTTCGCCGACATGCACTGTTCGGTGGCCCAGTGCCTCGAGGTGGTGGGCGAGTGGTGGTCGATGCTGATCCTCCGCGACGTCTTCTTGGGGGTCAGCCGCTTCGACGAGTTCCAGGAGCGCCTCGGGATCTCACGCAACATCCTCAATCAGCGCCTCAACCGACCTCGTCGAGGCCGGCGTCCTGGCCAAGGTCCCCTATCAGCGAACATCCACCTCGCTACGACTACCGGCTCACGGAGAAGGGCCGAGACCTGTGGCCGGTGCTCAATGCCATGCGCCAGTGGGGCGACAAGTACGAGGCGCCCGACGGTCCTCCATTGGTCGTCACCCACAGGACCTGCGGCCACGTCACTCACGCCGTGCTCACCTGTTCGGCCTGCGGCGAGCCCATCGGGCCACGAGACGTCCGAGCGGCCGCCGGCCCCGGAGCGGTCGAGCCCCTCCTCGAGACGACGAAGAGGGCAAGGACGTGACGCTCGATGCACCCACGGTCGAACGTCGCACCTTTTCCGAGGTCAGCGCCATCGTGGCCCGCGGACCGGGCAATTCGATGGCGACATCGATCCCGAGTGGACCATCGGCGGCAAGCCGAATGGCGGCTACCTCCTCTCCATGCTGGGCAAAGCCGCATTGTCAGTGGGTGAACACGATCACGTGGTGGCGGCCAGCGCCCACTATCTCCGCTCACCCGAACCCGGTCCCGTCGTCATCGAAGCCCGACTGTTGCGCGGTGGGCGATCGGCCAGCCAGGTGCGGGCTTCCATGAGCCAGGGTGGAACGGACTGCGTGGAGGCGCTCGTGACTACCTCGCACCTCGACCCCACCAGCGAGCCCTACTGGGAAGCGGGACTGCCTGATGACACGCCGTGCGCTTTCGAGGACTGCCCAGTGCTCGTGCCCCGGACTCCCGATGGCATCCGGGTGGCGATCATGGAGCAAGTCGAGGTTCGTCTCGATCCTGCCTCGATGGCGTCGGCGGGCGGGCGGGCCAGCGGGCGGGGGGAGCTCCGCGGATGGCTCGCCCTCCCCGCCGGCGAGGCGTTCGACCCCTGCTCACTGCTTTACGCCGTCGACGCCTTCCCACCCGCCAGCTTCGACATCGAGCACGCCGGCTGGGTCCCCACTCTGGAGCTCACGGTCTACGTGCGGGCCCTGCCGGCAGCCGGCCCAGTGCGCGTCCTGCAGCGAGCGCAGCTCATCGACGCCCAGCGGATCGACGAGACCTGCTTCGTCTGGGACACGACTGGTCGCCTGGTCGCTCAAGGAACCCAACTTGCGGGGATTCGCCTCGGATGACGCCGTACGGCTGCAGGCCGGTTCCATGACCCCCGATGCCATGACCACTGATGCCGCGACCACTGACGCCACGGTGACCGGCGCCCCCCGGCTCGATGCCGCGTCACTCGAACACGCCAGCGCGTTTGTCGAGGGTGCCGGGCTCGTTGTCGACGAGATCACCGGTTCGAAGGTCACTGGGCACATCCGACTCGGTGCCGCCCATCACACGCCGTGGGGAATCGTCCACGGTGGCGTCTATACCACCGCCATCGAGACCGCGGCGAGCATCGGCGCATGCACGGCGGTTGCCGACCGGCAGCAGGTGGCGGTCGGACTGACGAACACCACCCACTTTCTGCGAGCTCTCAGTGCCGGAACGGTGACGGTCGAGGCTCTGGCCGTCTACCAAGGTCGCACCCACCAGCTCTGGCGTGCCGACATCACCGACGAGTCGCGTCGCCTCGTGGCCCATGGTGAGGTGCGACTCCAGAACGTCAAGGCCCAACCGGCAGAGTCGTCGGCTTCGGCAGTTCGGGCGCCGGCCGGGTCGACGGGGTCGGCCGCCGCGGATACCTCGGCTAGGGGAGAGCTTTGAGCCCGTCGAGGATCATGGCCAGCAGCCGCCGGCTCTGATCCTCGGTGACCGTCGCGTTGGTGCACATGGGTGTCACGAGCTGGATCAGGTCGGTGCTATCGACATCGGCGCGGACGACGCCGGCTCGCTGGCCCGCCCGACGACGAGCTGCATGGCCTGGTGGATACGCTCCACCATGTCGATCCGGAGGTCGGGGTTCTTGTCGAACGCCTCGTGGAGCTCGTTGAAGAAGGTCCGCTTGCCCTGCGCGTAGCGGACGAAGGCCTCGAGGAAGGCGACGACGGCCGGCCACGGCTCGAGCTCGGCTGACCGCCGTCTCGGCCGTCCGGACCAGCATCGTCGACGTCGGTGCGGTAGACGGCTTCGACGAGGTCGATCCGCTTGGGGAAGTGGCGGTAGAGGGTGCCGACGCCGACGCCCGCCTCGCGGGCGATGGCCTCCATCGAGGCCCCGCCGCCCTCGTCGGCGAAGACCTCCCGGGCGGCCGTCGACGAGCGCGCTCGTAGTTGCGCCGGGCGTCGGCCCGCATGGGCCGGGCGCCCGCTCGTCCGCTCCGGAGCTCTCCTCGTCGCAGGCGCCTCCACCACGCTTGTGCTGCCTGGTCACGTCTGTCACGCCTCTCGAGCTCGCGAAATGGGCTTGCTAAACGGAGGGCACCCTCCGTATACTAACCGGAGGAAGCTTCCGCTTACTCAGAATACCAGCGGAAAGGTCGTCGTCAATGCCCTCCACCCTCCTCGACGCGCCGCGCCCCGGCCGCGGCCACGACCGCTCCGACGAGCCGCCCGGGACGCTCCGGCGCCTGCTCGAGCGCCCGTCGCTGCTCCTGCTTCGTGATCCTCACGGCCCAGCTCATGGTCGTGCTCGACACCACCATCGTCAACGTCGCCCTGCCCCACATCCAGCGGGGCCTCGGCTTTTCGGCGAGCGGCCTCTCCTGGGTGCTCAACGCCTACATCCTCACCTTCGGCGGCCTGCTCCTCCTCGGGGCCCGGGCCGGCGACCTGCTCGGCCGGCGCCGGGTCTTCCTGACCGGGATCGCCGTCTTCACCCTGAGCTCGCTGGTCGGCGGGCTCGCCGCCACCGGATGGATGCTGCTCGCGGCCCGAGCCGCTCCAGGGCATCGGCGCGGCGCTCGCCGCCCCTCGGCGCTGTCGCTGCTCACGACCGCCTTCGCCGAGGGCCCGGCACGGGTCCGGGCCATCGGCCTCTACACGACGGTGTCGGCGGCCGGCGGGGCCACCGGGCTCGTGGCCGGGGGCCTGCTCACCGAGCTCGTCTCGTGGCGGTGGGTCATGTTCGTCAACGTGCCCATCGGCCTCGCCGTCTGGGCTGCTCGGCCGGGTCGTGCTCGCCGAGACCGAGCGGCGGGGCGGCCGCTTCGACCTCGATCGGGGCAGTGACCTCGACGCTCGGGATGAGCGGGCATCGTGTTCGGGCTCGTCGAGGCCGGGACGGACGGTTGGACGAGCCCCGGTGACGCTGTCGTCCGCTCGTCGTCGGCGTCGGTCGCTGCTCGGCGCTCGTTCGTCGCACAACGAGAGCCGGGTCGAGGAACCGATCCTGCCGCTGCGGCTGCTCGACCGATCGCCACGCGCAGCACGGCCAACATCGCCCGCGGCCTGCGTCGCAGGAGAACCGGTCGTTCGACCACTACTTCGGCACGCTCTCGGGCGTGCGGGGATTCTCCGACCGCCAGGTGCTGACCCAGACGGTCGGCGGCAAGCAGCTATCCGGTCTTCGACCAGTTCGGGTACGCGCCCGGCGTCGGGGTCGACGCCGACCGGGCTATCTCCAGCCGTTCCACCTCGTGAGCGACCCGCCGCTCGGAGGACGGTCAGACCACCAACGACATCACCCACGTCGTGGGGGCCCCAGCACCTGAGCTGGAACGGCGGCGCGCATGGACCCAGTTCGTCGAACGCACACGTCGGCGAACGACGGCGCCGACAACGGGTTCGTGACGATGGGGTACTTCACCCGCGCACGACATCGCCTTCTACTACGCGCTGGCCGACGCCTTCACGATCTGCGACGACTACTACTGCTCGGTCCTCGGGCCCGACGGACCCGAACAGGGTCATGTCGGTCTCGGCGCAACATCGACCCCGCCGGGACGGCCGGCGGTCCGGTGCGTCGAGACCTACACGCGACCGCCAGGCCTACTACGGGACCTTCGGGTGGGAGACCATGCCCGAGCGCCTGCTCGGCGGCCGGCGTGAGCTGGAAGGTCTACAACGACCCCACCGCGCTCTTCGAGCTGAGCCCGTTCCCCTACTTCAAGCTTCTCAGACCCGGGCGACCTCGGCCGAGCCCGAGCTGGTCGCGAACGGGCTCTGACCCCGACCTACCCGGTGGCCTTCGCCGCGGACGTGGCCGCCGGGCACGCTGCCGTCGGTGTCCTGGATCATGTCGCCGCTCGCCGAGTGCGAGCACCCCGCCGCGCCGCCCGAGTACGGCGAGTACCTCGTCCAGCCAGGTGCTCTCGACGCTCGTCTCCAACCCCGACATCTGGGCGACGACGGTGCTGATCATCACCTACGACGAGAACGGCGGGTTCTTCGATCACGTGCCGCCGCCGACCGCCGCCGGCCGGGACCGACGGGCGAGTACCTGACCGCGTCCCGCTGCCCGTCGGCGGCGAGCGGGATCGCCGGCCCGATCGGGCTCGGGTTCCGGGTGCCCTGCCTGGTGGTCTCGCCCGTTCAGCCGCGGCGGCTGGCTACTGCTCGCGAGACCTTCGACCACACCTCGCTGCTGCGCTTCATCGAGACGCGCTTCGGGGTCGAGGTGCCGAACCTGTCGGCGTGGCGCCGCGAGCGTGACCGGGGACCTCACCAGCGGCGCTCGCCCTCGCTCGGCCCGACACCTCCGTCCCCACCCTGCCGGCGACCTCGCTCGGCGACACGCACGGTCGCCGAACAGGCTGTGATCAACGCCCTCGGCCGGCACCGAGGACGTGGGCATTCCCTATCCCCCACCCACGGCCAACTCCATGCCCGCCCAGGAGGCGAGCCCAACCCGTCAGCGAACCGGCTGACGATTCATCCACCGGCGGCGGCCGGTGAGGGCGGCGGGCCGACCTCTACCCGTCGCGGCGCCGGAGCCCGTCGAAGACGACGTCCGTCATCCGCTTCTGGGACCTGCCGTCCAGCCCATGCTGCTGCGCCGCCATACAAGAGCCGATGATGAGACCGAACATCTCTTCGGCGGAGATGTCGCACCGAACGGCGCCGGCCGTCTGCGCCCGCTCGATCAACTTCTGAACGTTGTCGTGCAGCTCGTTCATCACGTCGCCTCCCACGCCGGCCATCTCGGCCTTGATGTCGACACCGGCCTCGGCCAGGGCGTCGGTGAGATCGCGCTTGCCGGCGATCTGTTCGGCCAGATGCTCGGCGAAGACGAAGAAGGCGGCACCGGGGTCGGGAGCCTCGAGGAGCGATCTCGACTCGTCGCGCAGTTGTTCCAAGCGGGTGGCGACGACGGCGACGAACAATGCCTCTTTGGTCGGAAAGTGACGGTAGAGGGTCCCGACGCCGACGCCAGCCCGCTGGGCAACGGCGTCGATGGGAACCGAGACGCCCCGTTCGGCGAAGACTTCTTCGGCTGCGACGAGCAACCGGGCCCGGTTCTTGCGGGCGTCGGCACGTAATGGACGGCAGCCTCCCTCTGTCTCTTCCTCGACCGAGGCCTGACCCTTCTGGCTCAGCGACACGACTGCCATTCCTCCCCGTCTCCCCCCACGCCGGCGGCTACCGGCGTCGACGGCGCCCTTGGTTGACAACCGGAACGAGCGTTCCGTATAGTGTCAACCGGAGGACACGTTCCGATTGTATGCCTCCGGAGGGCCCTGCGTCACGGTCCGATTCCCTGCCCCGAGAGGAGAGCCATGACCATGACTCTGGAAAGCAAAGTTGCCGAGGCCGAGGCCGGGCCCGACCCGAAGCGGTTCCGAGCCCTGTTCTTCCTGGCCCTGGCCCAGCTCATGGTGGTGCTGGATGCGTCGGTGGTCATCGTGGCCCTACCCTCGGCCCAGCGGGCGCTGCACATCTCCGTCGCCGACCGCCAATGGGTGGTGACCGCCTACACGCTGGCCTTTGGGAGCCTGCTCCTGCTCGGGGGTCGGATCGCCGACTACATGGGGCGCAGACGGATGTTCATCGTCGGCCTCATCGGCTTCGCCGCCGCTTCGGCGCTCGGTGGTCTCGCACAGGACTCGGCCATGCTCTTCGGTGCCCGGGCCTTGCAGGGTGCTTTCGCCGCCATCATGGCGCCGGCCGCGCTCTCGCTCCTGACCACGACCTTCGTCGAGCCCAAGGAGCGGGCCCGCGCCTTCGGCGTCTACGGGGGCATCGCCGGGGGTGGGGCCGCCATCGGGCTCATCCTCGGAGGGACGCTCACCCAACTGGCGTCGTGGCGTTGGACGCTGTTGATCAATGTGCCCATCGCCCTCCTGGCCGTCGTCGGCGCCATTTCGCGTCCTGCGCGAGAGCAGGGCCGTCCGCGGCCGCTACGACATCATCGGCACCGTGGCTGCCACCGCCGGGCTGTTCATGTTGGTCTACGGCTTCACCACGGCCGACACCCACGGCTGGAGCGCGCCGCTCACGGTCTCCCTGCTCGTCGGCGCGGTGATCCTCCTCGGCGCCTTCGTGGTCCGGGAACGGCAACGCGTCACCCGCTCCTCCCGTTGCGCGTCGTCCTCGATCGCAACCGTGGTGGTTCCTACCTCGCCGCGCTCCTGGTCGGCAGCGCCATGTTGGGGACGTTTCTCTTCCTCACCTACTTCTTCCAGGGGACGCTCGGTTACTCGGCCCTACGGACGGGCTTTGCCTTCCTGCCCTTCTCCGGCGGCATCATCGTCGGTGCCACCATCGCGAGCCGATTCCTCCCCCGAGTCGGGCCACGGGCACTCATGGTCACGGGACTGATCATGGGCATGGGCGGGCTCATCTGGTTCACCCAGCTGACCCCGGCCAGCTCCTACCTCGCCGATGTGGTGGGGGCCGAAATCCTCACCAGCCTGGGCATGGGGATGGCGTTCGTCCCCATGAGTAGTTCCGCCCTCATCGGGGTGGACCCATCCGACGCCGGTGTGGCCAGCGCCCTCGTGAACACCACCCAGCAGGTCGGCAGCTCCCTTGGCACTGCGCTGCTCAACACTCTGGCGGCCACGGCCACGGCCACGTACCTGGCGGCCCACTTCGGTACATCGGGAGCGGCCCGAGCGGCGGCCGTCCACGGCTACACGACCGGGTTCACCCTGAGTGCCGTGTTGTTGGGGCTGGCGGCGTTGTCGACGGCCATCCTCGTACGGCCGACGCGGTCCGAGGTCGAGCCGGTGCCCGAGGGGGCGGCGCTCATCGAGGTCGAAGCCCTGCCGGTCGACCTCAGCGCACTCGAACCAGAAGTCGCCTGAGACGGCCAGGCGATGGCCGGGAGCGGGGGTTCCGGCCACTGCGCTCCGGCCCATGAGTCGGTCGGTCGAAGGTCGACGTTCGTCGTGTTGCGGCTCAGCCACCCAGGGCCTGGCGATGCCCGGCCAGGTCGTCGGCAATGCCGGCGAGCACCAAGCGGGCACCGTCATCGGTCTGCTCCCGATCGGCCATGGCCAGGTGGTCGGCCAACCGATCCAAGTGCTCGAGGAGAACGCGGCGCACCTCGTCGTCGGGGGTCGGACCGGGGAAGAGGTTGAGTGGCGTGCGACCGGCCGCGCTCGGCATGCGGCCGAGAGGTGAGGCCCCGAGCTGCTCCTCCTCGTCCATGAGGAGCACGGCCCACTTACGCACGTCGTCGAAGAGCCGATCCAGTTCGTCGTGCAACTCGTGGTTGTCGGCGACCTTGCGGTTGGCCTGCTTCACGTCCGCCACGACGTCGAGCACCTCGCTCAGGACATCGGTGAGGGCAGTGGCGGGGTCGTACGGAGTCAGCGCTCGCCCCGATCAGTGAGTGAAGGCGAGGTGTTGGTGCACGGACCCGACGCAGGCCGACCCCTCGCCCACGGCCGCGGCCACCCGCTTGGTGGAGCCCGAGCGAACGTCACCGGCGGCGAAGAGGCCCGGCTGGCTGGTCTCGAAGGGCAGCGGCGCTCGGCTCAAGGCCGTCCACCGCTCGTCGAGGTCCTCGGCGCGCAGGTTTCGGTCGGTGAGCACGAAGCCGCGGTCGTCGAGCACCGCGCACCCGGACACCCATTCGGAAGCCGGGCTGGCCCCGATGAATGAGAACAGGGCGGCACAGTGGACCGTGGTGTCCCCCTCGGCGCCGGAAATGTGGACCGCCTCGAGCGCCTCATCGCCGTCGAGGGCGACGACTTCGGATTTGGTCCGCACCTCGACCTGGGGGTGCGCCTCGATCCGATCCACCAGATAGCGAGACATGCTGGCGCCGAGGTCGGGCCCGCGGATCACGATGGTGACCGAGCTCCCGCTCTCGGCGAGGAACATGGCTGCCTGGCCGGCCGAGTTGCCCCCTCCGACGATGACCACCGGTGCGGCTGAGCAGAGACGAGCTTCCATCTCCGTTGCCGCGTAGTAGACACCCTTGCCTTCGAACTCCTCGAGGCGAGCCACCTCGAGGCGGCGGTAGCGGGCGCCACTGGCGATGACGACGGCCCGGCCGGCCACGACGGACCCGTCGGACAGGGCGACAATGAGGTGACCCGCCTCCTCGTGCAGCGATTGGGCCTCGCAGGGGTTGGAGAGGCGAGCGCCGAACTTCTCGGCTTGGATCTCGGCCCGCTGGGTGAGGTCGGGGCCCGAGATGCCGGTCGGGAAGCCGAGGTAGTTGTCGATCCGCGAGCTCGACCCGGCCTGGCCGCCGACACCGAACATCTCGACGGTGAGCGTGTTCAGTCCCTCCGAGGCCCCGTAGACGGCGGCCGACAAGCCCGCCGGCCCGCTGCCTACGACAATGAGGTCGAAGCAGCGCCCCGGAAGGCTTTCCACCGTGAGCCCGAGGTACTCGGCCAACGTCCCGAGGGTGGGGCGGCGCAGCACGGTGCCGGAGACAATGACGACCGGGAGCTCGCCCGGGTCGATCCCGAACTCGTCGAGGACGACGTTCACATCGGCATCGCGATCGGGGTCGAGCCATTCGTTCGGGATGCGGCTTCTGGCCAGGAACTCGCGAACCCGGAGCGACTCGGGAGAGAAACCCGAGCCGATGATGCGGATGGAAGAGGCTGCCCCGGTCATCAAGATGGCCCGCCGAGCCATGAAGGCGGCGAGGATGATGTCACCCAGGCCGGGCCGGGTGGCAATGAGCCGTCGCAGTTCCTCTCTCGGCACGACCAGGAGCTCGCCGGGCTCGACGACGCGGGCGGAGACGAACACCCGCAGCCCGGTCAGGAGGTTGAGCTCGCCCAGAAAGCGCCCGACGCCCTGGTGGGCGATGACCTCTTCCGTGCCCCCCGTCGTGGTGACGATTTCGACCGCACCGGCGACGACGACGTAGAAGTCGTAGCTGACGTCGCCCTCTCGGTAGAGGTACTCACCCTCGGCGACGGGGCGCCGGGTGCCGAACTCCTCGATGGCCGCCATGTCGGCATCGGAGAGGGTTGGGAAGGCTGTGGCGTCGTCGACCATCGGCGGATCCCCTTGCTCGTGACTGTGACACCCTATGCGTTGCTCGACCGGCCCGATCCGGTCGGAAGGGGAGCCGAAGGAGCACCAGATGGCGAGCGCACGACCGATCGCAGCATCTGGCCCGTTCCGGCTCGGGTCTCTCGTGGTTCATCGCCTCGGCTACGGGGCCATGCAGCTGACCGGGCCGGGCATCTGGGGTCCTCCTCGTGACCCGGACGAAGCCCGCAACGTCCTCCGGCGGGCGGCCGAGCTCGGCGTCGACTTCGTCGACACTGCCGACTCCTACGGTCCCTATGTCTCCGAGGAGCTGATCCGCGACGCCCTCCATCCCTATCGGGACATCACCGTGGCCACCAAGGCGGGGCTGGTGCGGACCGGTCCCGGTCGCTGGCACCCGGTGGGCCGACCCGAGTACCTGCGCCAGGAGTGCGAGATGAGCCTGCGCCGGCTCGGCACCGAGCAGATCGACCTGTTCCAGCTCCACCGGATCGACCCCGAAGTGCCGGCCGACGACCAGTTCGGTCTGCTGGCCGCGCTGCGCCACGAAGGCAAGGTGGCCGAGGTGGGCCTTTCGGAGGTGTCGGTCGACGAGATCGAGGCGGCCCGGGCCGTCGTGCCGTTGGTGAGCGTGCAGAACCTCTACAACCTCTCCGACCGCAGGGCCGAAAGCGTCCTCGAGCACTGCCGGACGCACGACATCGGCTTCATCCCCTGGTTCCCCATCGCCAGCGGCAATCTGGCGAAGAAGGGCGGCCCACTGCGGCGCGTGGCTGACGCCGTGGGAGCGAGCCCGGCGCAGGTGGCACTGGCCTGGCTGTTGCACAAGTCACCGGTCATGCTTCCCATCCCGGGCACATCGACGCGGTCACATCTCGAGGAGAACTGCGCGGCGGCGGAGCTCGAGCTCGACGAGTCGCACATGGCACTGCTCGACGGCGCGGCCGAAGCGGAGTAGTCCAGCTCGGGCGAAGGCCCTTCGTCGCAGGAAGCCACACGAGCTCGGCCTGCGATTCGGGAACAACGACCTCGGCTGCCGGCGGCCTCGGCTTCCCTCTGCCGGGACCGCCCGCCAGACGCTCCCGGACGCGCTTCGGCCGACCTTCGAGGCGCCGTCGTCGAGTGCACGCGTCGGCAGATGGCCCTCGCTACTGTCGACGGTCGCGAGCGTGGCGAGCCAAGGAGGGAGCCAATGCAGGTGAGCAGCGCAGGCGTGGGCGGTCGGTCGAAGAACCTCGTCCTGGCGGCGATGATCTTCGCCGTCTCGATGACCTTCATCGACCAGACGATCGTCTCGATCGCCGCCCCGCAGATCCAGCACGAGCTCGGTCTCACCAGTACGGGCGTCCAGTGGGTCATCAACGCCTACCTGCTGTCGCTCGCCGCCCTGTTCGCCTTCGGCGGGCGCCTGGCCGACACCGTCGGACACCGCCGGATGGTGGTGCTCGGCGTCATCATCTTCGCCGGGTCCTCGACCTTGTGCGGACTCACGCCCAAGGGCACGTTCAGCGAGGCATGGATCGTCGCCTTCCGCGCCCTGCAGGGGGCGGGCGGGGCGATCATGTTCCCGGCAGCCCTGGCCATCGTGGTGGGGACGTTTCCGCTGCGAGAACGCGGCAAGGCGCTGGCCATCTTCTTCGGTATTGCCGGAGGGCTGACGGCGGTTGGGCCCGTGCTCGGTGGCTACCTCACCCAATGGACGTGGCGGGCCATCTTCTGGGTCAACATCCCGGTCGCCATCATCGCCCTCGTTCTCATCGTCATCTCAAAGCCAGTGTCCGAGTACCGGCCCGCCCGCATGGACTACCGCGGCGTGGTGCTGATCGCCGGAGGGGTTGGCCTGAGCGTGTTCGGCTTCCAGCAGTCGAGCGTCTGGGGTTGGCACAACCCCTTGATCGGCATTTGCATCGCGGCAGGCGCGGTTCTACTGGTCGTCTTCGCCCGAGTCGAGTTGCGCACCAACTCGCCACTCATGGAGATGCGGATCTTCACGATCCGCCCGTTCCTGGTGGAGAACATGGTGCTGGGCATCGCCATGCTCACCTTCATCCCTGTCTTCTTCTTCGCCAGCGAGTATGCCCAGATCGCTCTCGGTAAGTCGTCGGCCAACGCTGGCATCTACTTGCTGTACTTCTTCATCGGCTTCGCCATCGCCTCACAGATGGGTGGGCGAATGCTCGACCGCATCGGCGCCAAGCGGCCGGTGATGATCGGATGTGCTGTCTCCGCCGTCGGCTTCTACCTGTGGGCGAGCAAGGCCACCGACCTCAGCCTGAGTGCCCAGGAGTGGTATGTCGTACTGGCCGGAGCGGGCATGGGCATGATGCTCGGCCCGGCCAGCACCGACGCGGTGAACCGGGCCAGCCGGCTGTCCTACGGAGAGGCGACCGGCATCACCCAGACGGTCCGAAACTATGCCGCCAGCCTCGGGCTGGCCGTGCTCGGGACGATCCTTCTCGACCGTTTCCGATCCGAGCTGACGGCGTCGTTCATCGGCCAGGGAGTGTCGCCGGCAAGGGCCTCGCAGGCGGCCTCGACGGCCTCCCAAGGCGGGCAAGGCGGAGGCGTCGGGGCGATCCCGCACTTCGCCCGCGTCGACTTCGCCCATGCCACCCAGTCGGTGCTCTACGTGATGGCCGGCATCATGGCTGCCGCTGCTCTCGTTGCCCTTCTCGGCCTTCGTGCCGGCCGCCAAGAAGAGGTCGTCGAGCCGCCCGACGACGCATCCTCTCCGGCCAGCGCCAGTCCTGCGACCCCGGCTGGACCGTAAGGCCCTCATGACTATGAACGTTCGGGTACCGGCCGGGCGCCCGTTCCCAGATGGAGGACATGGACGGCCGAGACGCCAACCCGCTCGGGGAGGGTGATGCGGAGCCCTCGATCGGAGGTGCCCGAAGCGAGTGCTTGGTCGAGACCGAGCAGCCGGACTTCGGGCACCCGGGAGCCGTCGATCTGAGGGAGCGAGAACGTGGCCGAGCCAGGGAGCCCGAGCAGAAAGGCGTAGACCACCCCTTGGCGCTCCGTGAAGCGGACCGGAGTGCCCTCTGAGGTCGTCGATTGGGCAACGTCCCAGGGCCGGCTGCCGATGATGGCTCCGCCGTTCACCGACATCCACTCCCCCAATCCACGAAGCGGCACCCGTTGCTCCTCTGGAACGGTTCCGTCCGGCCGCGGTCCGATACCAATGAGCAGGTTCCCGTTCTTGCTCACGATGTCGACGAAGGAGCGGATGAGGTCCGTGGCGCTCACGATGTCCTCCGGGCGCTCGTTCCGGTTGGCCCCGAATGAATGGCCGATCCCGCGGGTGGCCTCCCACTTCTTGGTCACGATGTCGTCGAACCGCGTGTACTCCGGGGTGGTGAAGTCGTAGTGGTGAGCGGCCGGGAAGGTCAGCGTCTTCCGTTTTTCCGGGATCAAGGGCCACAACCCCTCGATCACCGCTCCCGCGCCACGAACAACGGCATCCATGAGGCGGTTTCGGGGAAGGGTGGACTCCATCCAGCGGTCGTTGACCACCCCGTCGTCGACGGTGTTGTAGTAATGAGCGAAGAGCTCGGCGAGGTTCCCACCACTCGGCCAACCGATGTCGTTCCATAGCACCGAGGGGTGGTAGCGGTCGACGAGCTCGCGGAGGTGGCTCGATGCGTACCGCTGGTAGGCCTCATCGTGCGGGACGGCGAGAACGGCGTCGGCAGCGCTGGAGAGCACCGCACCGTTGAACGGCCAGTCGTAACCCCCCGAGTAGTAGAGGCCCATCCGCATGCCCGCGGCCCGCACCGACGTGGTGAGCTCGCCGACCAGGTCGCGACCGGTGTGGTAGCGACCTTTGATCGGGTGCTCGAGGGCCGAGGGCCACAGGGCGTAGCCGTCATGGTGCTTGGCGGTCAGCACCACGTACCCGGCGCCGGCTTGGCGGCAGATCCGGCTCAGACCATCGAGGTCGGCCGACGACGACTCGTCATCGAAGGAGGTGACGAAATTGTCGTAGGGGAAGCCGACACCGTAAACGTTGCGGTGGTGCCGCCAAGTGGGACTTCCCCTGATCTGCATGCTGTTGAGGTACCACTCGGCGTAGGGGTTCTCGCGGAGCATCACCCGCGGGCCGCGTGACTTCAGCAGCTGTTGTATGTCCTCGACCTGCGGGGCCCAACCCGGAACCGAATAGAGGCCCCAGTGCAGGAAGACCCCGAGCTTCGCGTCGTCGTACCAGTCCGGCAGGACGTGGGTGACGAGCGAGTCCCATGAAGGCTCGAACAATGGTGGGGGCGCCTACACCGCCCGCACGTTCTGTGCTTCGGGACCCTTGCGCCCGTCGGCCACGTCGAACTCAACGTTTTGACCTTCGTCGAGGCTCTTGAAACCGTCCCCTGAGATGTTCGAGTAGTGGACGAAGACGTCTTTGCCGCCGTCGGAGGGAGTGATGAATCCAAAACCCTTATCGCTATTGAAAAACTTTACCGTTCCTGTTGCCATGATTGTGGTCTGCTCTCGTTTCTTTCTTGTTCGGTGCGCGGTTGCGCTTTTTTTGTGCCCATCGGAGTACGGACACTAGTGCTTCAGTACTTTGTAGGCCTCTCCGCAGGCCGAGGCTTCACCAGCCTCGCCATAGACGCGGCACTGCTGGTCGTCGCACCATCCCAGAGTTCGGTGGCGGTCGACAACCTCCTCGGCGTGCTCCTCGCAAAGCACCACGTCGGGCAAGACGGCAATGATAGAGAAGGACGGATCGCCGGAGTCAGCTCCGCGGGCGAGCGTGCGCCGAGGCGGGTCCATCGTCACGGAGCCTTCCCCACCGCAGATGATGCAGGTTGCAGGCGTCGTGGTCTCGTCGTCGGTCACGGAGGGCGCGCTCGCTGTCTTGTGGTGGCTCGGAGTGCGGTCGGTGCTCATTGCTCAAGCCGTTCGATTTGCTCGAGTTGTTCGAGCTGTTTGCGAATGTGCTCGCGCCGCTCTTCGGACTCCTCGAGCGAGAGGGTGCCGGCCTCGACCGCGCCGTGGAGCTTGGCCAGCTCTTCGATGAGCTCGGCTTCACTCACGTCCACGGGTTCGGTGTTCTCGTCGGGCTCGACGGCCCGTCGGGCCGCTCGCCGCTCCTCTTTCGCTCGAGCCTTCTCCCGCTTCTGCTGTTGGACATTCCGTTTTCCGATGGTCGTGCGCGGGCGAGTCATCCATATCCTCCTGTGTCCCCGAACAGGCGTCGTAACGTCGACGGACTGCTCATGGTGCGGAGCGCCGGGCCAGCTGCGCAGGTGACGGCCACCGGACGTGCCACGCCCAGCCCAAGCCCTCGAAGACTCGCAGGACTTCCGCCGACGGGTCCAATTGGCCGCGGTCGCAGCCGTGTCGTGCGAGGGCGGGGAAGGCGTGATGTGAGTTGTGCCAGGAGTCACCGAAGCTCACGATGGACAACCACGAGACGTTGCCGCTCTGATCACCCGTTCGGTAGGGCTTCTTGCCGAACATGTGACCAAGGGAGTTGACACTCCAGGTCACGTGGTGCAGCAACGCGATGCGAACTGCGCCCGCCCAGATGAGAGCCAAGAAGGCACCGGTAAGGGTGCCGGTGACCGCCCAGCCGAGCCCAAAGGGCAACGCCAATGACAGCACCATCCATAACGGCACGAGCTTGGATACCGTGACCACGTCAGGGTCGGCGAGAAGGTCGCGGCTCCAGCGGGCCGGGCTGGATTCTGGCGCTGAGAAGAGCCACCCCACGTGGGCGTGAAACAACCCGCGCAAGTGCTGGAACGCGCCGGGGCCCGTATTCCACGGCGAATGCGGGTCGCCCGCCCGGTCGGCGTAGAAGTGGTGCCGGCGATGGTGGGAGACCCAGCTGATCACCGAGCCCTCCCACGCCAGGGAGCCGGCGACCGCCAGCCCGATCCGCAGACCGCGCCGGGCACGGAAGCTCCGGTGGGTGAACAGACGATGGAACCCGAGGGAGATGCCTAATCCCGTGACGACGTACAGGGACACTCCGAGGCTCAGATCGAACCACCCGATCCCGTGGTGCCAATAGCGCCCGGCCGCCATCACCAGGGCCACCAGCGGAACGACCACGACGACAATGGTGACCAAGCGATCCCACCACCGCGTCACAGCCACCGAATCGGGCTGCATCGTTGCCGTCGAGGGATCCGGCTGGAGGATGGTGCCGGCCGTCATGGCGACACCCGGTTCAGGCGGCTCGAGTGATGATCGCGACCTGCGGTCGGACCGGACAGGCAAGGCATTCGGTGGGTGTCGAAAACGTCGGTGCGCCGGGCAATTGGCGCGCAAACCCCTACATCGAAAAAGGGAGGGATTGCCGGAACTCCGTTCGAGTTGTTGGAGGCCAACTCGGTCACTAACTCGAACGGGCCACGCCGGCTGCGTGCCGACTGTCAAGTCCAATCTACCAGAGACACTGGTTTCCCGTATCGCACCGCTTGGTGCCCTCTGGTGAGGGTGCGCTGCCTACTCGGTGAGATCGTCACCCATCCAAGAGCTCGTGGGCGTTGTTGGCCACGCTCGGGTGCCGCAATTTCGACATGGCTTTGGCTTCGATCTGGCGGATCCGCTCCCGAGTGAGATGGAATTGCTCGCCGATCTCCTCCAGCGTCTGAGGCTCACCGTGATCGAGCCCGAACCGAAGACGGAGAACGGCCGTCTCGCGGTCATCGAGGGGTTGGAGCAACCGAACGACCTCATCAGACAGGACGCTGGCCAAGGCATGATCAAAAGGCGAGACGGCGCTGGTGTCAGCCAGGACGATGTCACCCAGCGAGCTGTCACTGTCCTCGGCGAGCGGAGCCGACAGTGAGAGTGGCTCAAAGCGCCATTCCATTGCCTCGACCAACTCGCTGCGGGAAAGCATCGACTCGGCTGCTAGCTCGTCCAGAGTAGGCGCACGACCGAGTCGCACAGCCAGGAACGATTGGGCATGCCTGATCCGTGTCAACTTGTCGGTGGCATTGACAGGGAGCCGGATCGTTCGTCCCGCGTTGGCGATGCCTCGGTTGATGGCCTGACGAATCCACCACGTGGCATATGTCGAGAACTTGAAACCCTTGCGCCACTCGAACTTCTCGACGGCGTGGATCAGGCCCATGTTGCCGTCTTGGACGAGGTCGAGCAGTGAAAGGCCCGGTGCCTGATAGCGGCGCGCGATGGACACGACGAGCCGTAGGTTGGCTCGGACGAAGGTCTGGCGCGCTTCGTCCCCCTCGAGCACGAGTCGACGCCATTCGTTGAGCTTGGAGCGCGATATCCGGCGCGTCGCCTGCTCCAGAGAGGTCGCCGCCTCGCAACCGGCTTCGATGGCCTTGGCCAGGCGCACCTCGTCGTTCTTGCCGAGAAGCGAGTAGGACCCGATCTCCGACAGGTAGACCTTTACGATGTCGTCGTCAGCGGCGGCGGGGCGGCTCTGTGCCATTGCCTCGGTCGTCGACGATCAGGAGTGGATCACGAGTGGATGTCGCCGTCTGTTAAAACGACGATTCAGCTCACGACACGATCATCTGATCGTGTCCGGGCTGCGGATTCAGACGGCACGCACGGATTTCGCTTGAGGCCCCTTCGCGCCGCTCTCGGCCTCGAACTGCACACGTTGCCCTTCGACAAGTTCCCGATATCCCGCACCATCGATCGCCGAGAAGTGGACGAAGACGTCAGGAGTCTCGTCATCTGGCGCGATGAAGCCGTATCCCTTGGACGAATTGAACCATTTGACGGTTCCCTCGGGCACGATGTTGCCTCGTTTCTCCACGCAAATATCCTTCTTGCGGGAGACACGGTGTCAGCCGGCAACGACGTGCGGCCTGCGTGATGCGCCGGGCGTCTCGAGGTGAGCCTACACCCCGCCTGGGGCGATGCCGCCGACTTGCAGGCATTCGCGACTGACCCTTTTCGAGCCATCGCGTGTTCCGTGTCTCGGTCGCGACGACTGCTGTAGTACGGTCCGGGTGGCTCGGTTCGATCACGCAGATCGAGCTTCCGACGATTCGCATCGGATGGCCGGTACGCGAATGCGTGGCAGGAAAGGCCCTCCATGTCGTCCGCAGAGTCACGCGGCCCGTCGTCCCGAGCCGGGCAACTTCCGACCGGGATATCGATCCAACCAAGCGCTTATTCCCCACTCGGCTCATCGGCTTCGGCCTGTTCATCGAGAACAAATGGGTAAGTCACGGAAGCGATCCACCAATGGTCACTCCGAGGCACGGGCCCCTCGGGAACGATCGGAGCGGAGCCGCCCCAAGTCGGGTGCCACGGTCGACCGTGAAGCGCTCGAGCTCCGAGAAAAGGGCGACTCGTACTCAGCGATTGCCCGACGTCTGGAGTTGCGCCGGGCCGTCGACGCGCACCGTGCCTTCATCCGGGCGCTGCAAGGAATGAGCGGCGAAGAGCGCGTCCGCCTCACCGGGAACGAAGAGCGCCGACTCGACGAGCTGGAGACCCGCATCCGGGAGCGCGACGCCGGCAAACCCGAGAAGATCGCCCGGCGTATCGAAGCAGTCGGCCAACTTCGGGCCGCCCTGCAGCCGTCAGCGGGAGCCGACCTCTCCGCGCTCCCCTAGCGGACCGATCCCCCCGGCTTCCGGCGCTCGACTCCGGAGCCTCCTCGAGCTTTAGTCGGTCTCGACGATACGGATGTGGGAGCGGCTGGATGCGCGGACGACCTCCTCGTCCGTCAACCGGTGGGGTTGGGACCGGATCAGGGGCATCCCGAGCGGTGTCGTCGGTCGAGAGGCCGCCAGATAGGCGTTGACCCGGATAGCAAGATCCGCCAGCTGGCGTCCGTCTTCGTCCTCGTCGCAAGCCGTCGAGGCGGCATCCAGCACCGCGGCGACCTCGCGCAGGAGATCGAGACCGGTCGTGCCGCCCGAAGGCGTCATGGAAGAACGTCCTGTTCGGAGCACCTTCCGCCCGTGGCCGGCGGCGGGGACAGACGATGCGTTCTCCGCATCGGGGGCTGGGGGATGGCCCATGCGAAGGGGCGGTGCTGCGGAGCTCGGTGTGGTCCCACGTCGGGACGCTCGGTCCTGTCCCCGTGAGCGGAGACGCTCGGTTCACGGTGAACCGCGGCCAGGCTACACAGCCACCTCCTCGAGGGTGGCCCGACACCGGGGTCGTCCCCGCCCGAGGCGGGTTGCCGAGCGGTAACCCATCGATAGGTGGCTCCTGGCCGACGAGCGTCCGGCGGACCGAGCGGTGGCTAAGGAAGGGAGTGCTCCTGCCGATACTTACCTGGTGAGGTCCATCGCAACGGAAACCGAAGGGCCTCCTCAGGACACGGGCGCCCATCGGCTCCTCGGCCTCGGTGACGTGGCCCACGGCTCCGAAGAGAACCTCTGGCGCCGGCACCTGCACATGGGCATCACCTCGTTCGTCATCGGCGGCCTGTTGCTCCTCGTCTACGTGGCCATCACGCCCAACAACCCCCACCGTCATGCCTTGATGGCCGTGGACGTCGTGGCCATCGTCGTCTGGGTCCTCGTCATCGGCCCCCTGGGCACTCGGGCGCTCGCAACACCGTGGCGCGATGCGTTCTTCTTCGCTTGGTCACTCGGCACCGTCGGCGTCATCGCCGTCGGCCTCGGCCTCGACGGTGGAGCTGGCAGCCCCATCGCCGGATTGCTCGTGCTGCCCGTCCTCTTCGGTGGTCTTCTCTATCGTCTCCGAGCGGTCATCGGCCTTGCCCTTGCCGCGTTGGCCATCTTCGGCTTGATCTTCTTCTTCGGCCAACCGGGGGACGGGAACCGGGCGTTGCTCACCGCGGTCATGATCGGTGTGGCCGGTGGCATCTCGGCTACGGCGGCCATGAACCGCAACATCTGGCAACGTGAGCTCACCGACCTCACCCAACGACTCCACGGCTTGGCCACTCACGACGGACTGACCGGGTGCCTCAACTACCAAGCGTTCCAAGAGGCGCTGGCGGTCGAATCCAACCGGGCCAATCGCTACGCGCGCCCGTTCAGCGTGGCCATCGTGGACCTGGATGGCTTCAAGGCGATCAACGATCGATACGGACACGCCGGTGGAGATGCGGCATTGACCAGCGTGGCCGACGCCATGGTGAGCGGAGTCCGGGGTACCGACCTCGTCGGCCGCGTCGGCGGTGACGAATTCGCCGTCCTGTTCCCCGAGACCACGACCGATGAAGTGCAGGGGCTGATTGAGCGGATTCAGTCGGAGGCTCGCACGCGCGTCACCCCTGCCGTTGTCACCCTGAGCTTCGGCGTTTCATCCTGGCTCGGACAAGGCGACTCACCGGGTGAGCTTCTTCGGCGAGCGGATTCGGCCCTGTACAAGGCAAAGCGAAGCGGGCGGAACCAGGTCATCGTCTGGGGCGAGCCGCCGTCGCTCGGCGCCTTGCATTGACAGAGCAACACCGTGCGCCTCCTCCTCTGAACCCCGATCGAGAGAGCACGTTCAGCCTTCGAGGGCTTCGAT
Organism: uncultured Acidimicrobiaceae bacterium; assembly: GCA_963774915.1. GTDB lineage: Bacteria > Actinomycetota > Acidimicrobiia > Acidimicrobiales > RAAP-2 > CAVSNH01. The sequence goes on from CAVZGR010000003.1 coordinate 745,016, forward strand.
GAACCGCTTGGCGAACAGATAGGCGTCACCCGGCCACCGTGCCGAAATGTAGTTGCCGTCCTCGGCGCAGAAGGCAGGGCCATCATCGAGATCGGTTCCGCGTTTGGAAAGCACTCGTGGACCTCGCACAAAGTCCTCTGGATCGCGCAGGGCACGCCGAACCTCGTCCTCGACATAGGCCGGATAGGTTCGGTAGTAGCGGCCCAGCCGCCAGGCAGTTGCCAGGAACGCAGACCGCTCCATGTACTTCGGAAGACAAGTGGTCCGACGCCCATAGAGGACGCTGTGATCGGTCACCGGGTCGCTCGTGCGGGCGAGAACGAGCACACCGTGGCAGATGGCGCCGACCGGCCGGCCGAGCGCCCAGTGCGCGCCAACCTTGCTTCGAAGTCGTCCGTCTCCCAAGTACTGCCGCATGCCTGGTGCGTGGCCACCGGGCAGGATCAGGCCGTCGAACTCGTCCGGTTCGACATCTGCCCAGGGGATGGGTTCGCGGAACTCGTCATCGGCCTGCATCTCTCGGTAGAAAGCCTTCGGTTCCGGCGCCGCACCGAGCTGACCGAAGATGACGCCGTCGAGAAGCCGCTGATCGGCCGCGGGGGCGGTGCCACCGCGTTCGGTGGCGAATCGCACGATGTGGCCCCGCCGTGTGAGAAGACGCCAAGGGACCGCGACCTCGGTCACATCGAAGTCGTGGTCCGGCACGGGAAGGAGAACCGTTGCCACTCACTCGAAACTAGCGCTCGGCGTTTCCGTGAGCCGATGAACGACAGGCATGGGCGCTCATGGCTGTTTCTCCGTCAGGGGGCGTGGCCGTTCTCAGCCAGGTGCCGATCCAGAGCCGCAGCTCTCTCGCAGTCCTCGTAGTCCTCCTGACTCCGGATCTTTCCCCACGACGAGCGCACCATGAGCACGGCCCGATTGGCGTAGATGTCGCTCCCGTTCCGACCTTCGATCCAGACATGGCTGCGAACGGCGATTCTCGCGTTCCAGGGAGGCCCGTTGACCAAGATGTCCTCGATTTCCATCTGAATGCCGTTGTCGACATAGACACGCAGGAAGGTCTCGATCTCGTCGCGTCCGCGATGGGTCGGGAACGGCAGACGACCAGGCTCTGGCGGCCGGAATTGCCGGGCCCATGTGTTGTCTCCGGGAAATGTCAGCTCGGCCTGGTCCCTGAACATGGCCAGAGTCGGCCCATAGTTCCCCTCGTTGAGGGCCCGGATGTTGCGACGAACGAGATACCGGATGGTGGCCTTGTACATCGTGGACCTCTCCTTCTCGTGGACGGATTCGAACGATCCGGATCGTGGCGCTGCCCGCGAGCTTGCACCTCGGGCGAGGGCGTCGACCAGTCCTCAGTCAGCCGGTACCCCACACCCTCGCCTGGCCATCCGACCGGGTCGGATCGGTCGGGAATCGACGGGTCGACCCTTACTCTGGAGTCGACATCGGGTCCGCCACTGACGACTGGAGGCTCCAATGACGACCCTTCCCCACCGACCGAACACCGCCCTGCTGGTTATCGACGTTCAGAACGGGGTAGTCGGCAATGCCCATGAGCGGGACGGCGTGATCGAGAACATCAACACCCTGATCGAGAGGGCTCGCGCACGCGGACGTGCCCGTGATCTGGGTGCAGCACTCCGACGACGAGCTTCCACGGGATAGCGAGGGCTGGCAGTACGTTCCGGAGATGGTTCGCAACGATTTGGAGCCCGTCGTCCACAAGCATTATTTCGACTCGTTCGAGGACACCGACCTCGAGAAGCTGCTCGCCGAACGTGGAGTTGGCGAGCTCGTCGTCACCGGTGCCCAGACCGACGCGTGCATCCGTTCGACCATGCACGGGGCCTTTGTTCGCGGCTACGACGTGACATTGGTAAAGGACGCCCATACGACTGAGGACCTGACCGAGTACGGAGCACCGAGCCCGGAGCAGGTGATCGCCCACACCAATCTCTATTGGGGGTGGCAGTGCGCACCCGGCCGCCGCGGGACGGCGGTCGATACGGCGGAGGTCACATTTGCTTCCGTCGACGATGGCTGATCCCGCACGTTCCGACCTGTGGCCGAGGAACATCAGGCAATCTTCATCTCGCCATCCCGTCAAGGGTCGATAGTCAGGAGGAACGATCAATGGCAATTCACCGGACCGGAACGCGCGACGAGTGGCTCCGAGCTCGACTCGAGTTGCTCGAAGCCGAAAAGGAGATCACCCGTCTGAACGACGACGTTGCTCGTCAGCGGAGCGAGTTGCCCTGGGTCCGCGTCGACAAGGACTATCGCTTCGACACCGAAGCGGGCGAGGCCACACTTGTCGATCTGTTCCGCGGCCGGTCGCAGTTGATCGTCTACCACTTCATGTTCGGCCCCGACTGGGATGAGGGCTGTCAGAGCTGCTCGGCGGTCGCCGACGGCTTCGACCGGACGCACCTCCATCTTCAGAACCATGACGTCGCCTTCACCGCTGCCTCCCGAGCACCACTCGAGAAGTTGCACGCCTATCGGCAGCGGATGGGGTGGAGCTTCCCGTGGGTATCGACCGGACCAAGCGACTTCAACTTCGACTTCAACGTGTCCTTCACCGAGGAGTCGGTCGCAAAGGGTGGCTCCTACAACTTCCGGGCGCTGGATGGATGGCAGGTCGACCCCGCCCACCTGCCGTACGAGGGGCCCGGCATGAGCGCATTCGCGCTCGAGGACGGCGTCGTTTACCACACCTACTCCGCCTATTCGCGGGGCATCGACGCCCTCTGGACCATGTGGCAGTGGCTCGACCGCGCACCACTCGGTCGCAACGAAGGCGACTTCTCGTGGTTCCGTCGCCACGACCACTACGACGCCAGCTACCGGTGAGGATTGCCGTCGGCCGTGGTCGGAGCAGGTCGATCTGGACGGGCCGGCGTGGTCCTCCAATCGTGAGGACGGCTTGACAGCAAGGAGGACCGCGGCCGATCATGAGGAGTCCAAATATTCGGGTCGCCTAAGAAAGTTTCATAGATGCCCCTACTCAATCGCCTCGGCCCGGCCGGGGGCGCTCCGCCCCCTCGGAGCCACCTTCGATCTGGCGTGCACAGGGCTCGCGGTCCAGTCCTTGCGATCGGGGTTGTGGGGTTGCTCGCCGCCCTCCTCTCTGGCTGCGGATCAGGCGCTTCGGCCCAGCCTCCGTCGCAGAACTCGACAGTCAAGACCGCGTGCCAACAAGTGAGCGCCGTCCTCAGCGACGGTCCCGATCCGGGAGCGGATCCCGTCGGCTATGCCTTTGCCCAGGTACTCCCGCTTCGGCAGCTTCATACGAGTGACAGCTCCCTGCAGACGGCCATCGACGATCTGGCTACCGCCTACCAGGACTTCTACAGCTCCAAAGGGGACAAGGCGGCGGCGAAGGCCGTGAGCAAGGCCAGCGACGAGGTCAACGCCATCTGTCCTGGCGCAGCGTCATGACCGGCGCAGCTCTCTCATTCCTCTGCCATACCAGCGAGCCGCGTCACATCGTCGAGCGCCGACCGTCCGACGAGCCGGGAGAGCAACGATGAGAGGGGTTCATCGACGACGCGCCGGCTGGCTGATTGCGGCAATGGCAGTGGCGGGTGGTCTGTTGACCGCCTGCGGAGGCTCATCCGGCGTATCCGCGCCTTCGATCACCCTCTACAACGGGCAACACGAACAGACCACCGACGCTCTGGTTGCCGGCTTCGAGAAGGCAACCGGAGTCCAGGTCAACGTGCGCAACGACGACGAGGACACCTTGGCCGACGAGATCGTGACCGAGGGTTCCCATTCACCGGCCGACGTCATCTACACGGAGAACACGCCGGCGGTGCAGTTCCTCCAGAACAAAGGACTGCTGGCCAAGGTGGACGCATCGACACTGGCCAATACCCCGAGCCAGTACAACTCCGATCAGGGCGACTGGGTGGGGGTATCGGCTCGGGTCAGCGTGCTCATCTACAACCCAGGACTGATCGCCAAGAGCGCCCTGCCGACGTCGGTGCTGCAACTAGCCGACCCGAAGTACCAAGGGCTGCTCGCCTTCGCTGCCGGAGAGACCGATTTCCAACCCATCGTGACCTCGGTGGACCGCACCTATGGCCATGCTGCCACCCTCAAGTGGCTCGACGGCATCAAATCGAACGCGGGCGACCACATCTATCCGGACAACGAGACCATTGCCGACGAGGTCAATCGGGGAGCAGTCGCGTTCGGCGTCGTCAACCAGTACTACTGGTACCGGATGAGGGCCGAGATCGGCGCGTCCAACGTCAAAGCGCAGATCACCTACTTCGCGCCGGGTGATCCCGGTTATGTCCTCGATGTATCCCCTGCGGCGATCCTGAAGTCGAGTACCCACCAAGCCGACGCACAAAAGTTCCTGGCCTTCATCACCTCGAAGCAAGGTCAGGAGATCATCGCCCACTCGATCAGCTTCGAATATCCGATCGCGTCGGGCGTGTCGACGGCACAACCAGAGACTCCGTTCAACGAGCTCCGCCCCAATCCCATCACCATTGCTCAACTTGGTGATGGTTCGACGGCCATCTCGCTACTCAAAGAGTCCGGGCTGTTGTGACCGATCCTTGCCCGGCGCCTTCAGGATCGAGCGGACGCCGCATCTGCGTGGTCCTCCCCGGACTCCCGCGATCGTGACGACGCTGCCGGCGGCCTCTGCGATGCCGGATCCTGCGTCGTTGGCGCTCAATCCCGTACCTTCCCGCCGGCCGAGCCGCCCACGCGTCCTTCTGGTCACCAGTGGCTTGGTCGCAGCGGTGTTGGTCACCCCTTTGGTTTTTCTGTTGCTACAGGCGCACGGGGCGGGCACTTCGACGGTTTTCCATCTCATCTTTCGTTCGTTGACCCGGACCCTGCTCTGGAACACGGTCCGCCTCACCGTGGTGGTCACCGTTCTGTGCGCGGTCATCGGCACAATGGCGGCGTGGTCCGTCGAGCGGACCAACCTGCCCGGTCGGAGGGTGTGGGCCGTGTTGGTGGTCGTTCCCCTCGCCATCCCCGACTTCGTGGTGAGCTTCGGCTGGGCCTCGTTGACCACCTGGATCCAGGGCTTCCGGGGTGCAGTGGTGGTCATGACCTTGGCCGTCTACCCGCTCGTCTATCTGCCGGTCGCCGCCAGTCTGCGAGGCGCTGACCCGGAGCAAGAGGAGGTCGCTCGCAGCCTCGGCATCGGTCGGATTCGCACGTTCTTCCGCATCACCATTGGACAAGCACGAGGTGCCATCGCCGGAGGTTGCGTCCTCGTCGCCCTCGTGCTGCTGGCCGAGTACGGCGCCTTCGAAATCCTCGGCTACCAGACCTTCACCACCGAGATCTTCACCGAGTCCCAGGTGTCGTTCAACGTCCCAGCCGCCTCGGCTCTCTCATTGGTTTTGGTGCTCCTCAGCATCGTCGTTCTGGTGAGTGATGCCCTCTTCCGTGGCCGCCGCTCGGTCATCCGCATCGGTCCGCAGGCCCAGCGGCTGGGTCGCCGCCATCAGCTCGGGCGGGCCACCGTGCCAGTGCTGCTCGCCTTCGTCGCTCTGACCGTGCTCGCGCTCGGCGTCCCCGTCGGAGCCAGCGTCTACTGGATGTTCGAAGGCGGCGCCCACTCCCTCACCGGAGTCTCGATTTTTTCTGCCGCCTGGCACACCGCTCTCTACAGTGGCGCGGCCGCAGCGTTGGCCACCTTGATGGCGCTGCCGGTCGCCCTCCTCGCTGTCCGTCATCCAGGCCGAACCGGCTACCTCTTCGAGCGAAGCACCTACATGGTGCTGGCCATTCCCGGTCTCATCATCGCCCTGGCCCTCAGCTATTTCAGCGAGCACTACGTCGATGGGTTCGGGTATCAACGAGCCCCACTGCTCATATTGGCCTATGCCATTCTGTTCTTTCCCTTGGCCCTGGTGGGCGTGCGAGCGTCGGTGGCCTTCGCCTCGATCAAGCTCGAAGAGATCGCTCGCTCGCTCGGCTCTCGTCAGCTCGTCGTGTTGGTTCGTGTCACCCTGCCATTGGTCGGCCCTGGTCTTGGCGCGGCGTTCTGTCTCGTCTTCCTGGCTGCGGTGACCGAGCTCACCGCCACGCTCATCCTGGTGCCAACCGGGGTCCAGACCCTGTCCACCCAAATTCTGGGCGTATCAGCAGAACCTCTCCTACGGGCAGGCTGCCCCCTTTGCTCTGGTGATCATCGCCATCGCCGCGGTGCCCAGTTACGTGCTCGGTCGATTCTTCGACCGTTTGCCGACCCGAGCCGCGGTTCCGTCATGACGCCGACCCCCGCCCCAGCGGACTACAACTAGTTCCACTGGCCTGGCACGTAGTCGCCGGCAGGTTGGCGATTGATGACGTTCAGACGATTGAAGCTATTGATGAGGGCGATCAGCGCGATCAAAGCTCCGAGCTGGCTCTCGTCGTAGTGCTGGGTGGCGTGGGCCCACGCTTCGTCGGTCACGCCTCCGGCCGCATCGGCGATGCGAGTGCCCTGCTCGGTGACCTCGAGGGCGGCGCGCTCAGCCTCGGTGAAGACGGTGGCCTCTCGCCAAACGGCCACCAGGTTGAGCCGAACCTGGCTTTCTCCTGCGAGTGCGGCATCCTTGGTGTGCATGTCGGTGCACACACCGCAGCCGTTGATCTGGCTGGCTCGAAGCTTGACCAGCTCCTGCGTGGCGGCAGGCAGGGTCGACTCGGTGAGGACCTGTCCAGCGGAGATGATGTACTTGGCGAACTTCGAGGCAACTTCGTTCTCGAAGAGGTTGAGACGGGCGTCCATGATGGATCTCCTTTGGTGGATTGCGTTGGGCTGATGGTCGGGAAAGCTCGGATAGCGTCAAGAAGCCGCACGCGACGGGCGGGCGTCACGTGAGCCTTGGATGGCGTCGATCGTCGATACCGCGGTTTGGATCTCATGGCCCCGGTGGTCGCGTCGGCGTTCGGGCCATGTCGGATACGGCCCCGAGATGCTGGAGCTTGTCGGGATTGACGATGCCTCGCATCGTCTGGACCACGCCGTCGAGGACCTCGAAGGAGAGCACGCTGAGGATCTTGCCGTCGGGGTCGTAGGTGATGATCCCAGGCCCACCGTTGACGAGCACCGGTTCGATCGTCACTCCCGATCGGTGCAGTTGTTTGAAGATGGCGATGACGAACGAGGCGACCTTGTCCCGTCCGTAGAGGGGTTGGCGAACAGCCGCTGCCTTGCCACCGCCGTCTCCGTAGAACACGGCGTCCGCCGCCAAGAGGTCGACGAGCTGGTCGAGATCGCCGTCGCGAGCGGCGGCGAGAAACGATCGAAGCAGGGCCTCGCTGCGTTCGGCCGTTGTCTCATAACGGGCAGGATGGGAGGCGATGTGGCGGTGCGCCCGACCGAAGATCTGTCGGCAGTTGGCCTCGCTCTTGTCGACGATCTGCGCGATGTCCTCGTAGGAGTAGTCGAACACCTCACGAAGCAGGAACACAGCCCGTTCGACCGGTGAGAGGCTCTCGAGCAGCACCAAGAAGGCCATCGAGAGCGAGTCGGACAGCTCAGCCATCTGCTCGGGGCTGTCGTGCAGGTCGGTCACGATCGGTTCGGGTAACCAGGTGCCGACATACGACACCCTGCGAGCCCGGGCCGAGCGCAGGTGATCGATGGCCAGTCGGGTGGTCGTCGCAGCCAAGAAGGCTTTGGGAGACTCGACCTCCACCCCGTTCTGCCGGGCTCGCTCCAGCCGGAAGAACGCTTCTTGGACCAGATCCTCGGCCTCGCTCGCGCTTGCCGTCATCCGGTAGGCGATCGAGAAGAGGAACGCTCGAAGGTCGGCTTCGTCGTTCGGCCGAGGCGAATCCATCACTCACGACCATCCTCTGAGGCAAGCTGCCGCCCCTGTGGTCGAACGGCCGAGAGGGCTCTCACGGCGTCTCCAATCACGATCCCCTCGGCAACGAACACCCACATAACCGCACCTTTCCGCTTCCAACATTTTGTTTCTCATCCCTAAGACGAGACAGCTCACCCGTCTGTGACACGAGGGGGAAGAAATTCGGAGACGATCGTTCGCTGATGGTCGACCCGCCTCTCGGCACGCTCCGGTGTTCGGCGGCCGGTGGCCGGTTGCCGCCGTCTCTCCAAGCCGAAGCGTCCCGATGCTTTATCTCATCTGGCGGCTGTCACGCCGCGATGGCGGCGTCGACTTGGTCGGGCCACACGGTGGTATGACGAGATCTCTGACTTTGCCGGCTACAACACCTCGCCAGTGCACAAGCCTGTCCCCCATCGGTTTGGACGGCCGTCATCATCTCGCCGCCACCTTTGCCGCCGCGGGCTCGACGTCGAGGATGCCGCGTCGTCGGGCATCGGCGACAACGACATGGATGGCGGTGGAAGAGAGACCGGCTCGTCGGGCGACGCTCAGGTCGGCCACGAGAACTTCGACCTCGGCCTCGAAGGCGGCTGTCGCCCGGTCGACCAGTTCCAGACCGGCGACGGTGAGCATCACCTGCACGCTGCGACGATCGAAGGTCGAGGCGGTCCGCCGGACGAGGCCGCGTTCTTGGGCCCGGTCGACCAGGCCCGTCACGCTCGATTTGTCCAGCTGTAAGAACCTGGCCAGCTCCATGATGGTCGGTGAGCGGTCCCGGAGAATCCCGAGAAGCCTGGCCTGGACGATAGACAGGCCGTGGGTGGCGGCGATCCGTCCGAGTGTGCCCTGGACGGCAAAGCTCAGCTGAGCGAGTGCGTCGACCAGGCCCAGGTCTCCCTCGCCGGGCAAGGGAGTGAGAACCGGTCGGTGGACGGTCTGCGGCATGTCGAAGTGTAGCGAATTTTAGTTTGTCTTACCAACTATAGTAGATGGTGAAACCAACTACTCCTGCGTGAGCGAATGTGGGAGCCGGACGGGAGACCAGCCGATGAGCATGCACGCCGCCGTGGTCCGATCCTTCGACCACCCTCCCCGCTACGAGACCTACGAGACGCCCGAATCGGGCGGAGCGGATGAAGCAATCGTTGATGTGCTGGCCGTAGGGCTTCACCCCCGAGTCCGAACGGGCGCGTCTGGCCGCCACTACACGAGCACCGGCACACTGCCCATGATCCCCGGCGTCGACGGGGTCGGTCGCCTTCCGGACGGTCGGCGGGTCTACTTCGCCTCACCCGACGACACGTGGGGCTCGATGGCCGAGCGGACAGTTGTCGACTGCCGCCAAATCGTCCCCCTGCCCCCGGACGTCGATGTGGCCAAGGTGGCGGCTGCCATGAACCCGGCCATGTCCGCCTGGGTGGCGCTGCGCCGCCGGGTTCCTCTCCAACCGGGCCAGTCGGTGCTCGTCCTCGGCGCCACCGGCAATGCCGGAGGGATGGCGGTGCAGGTGGCCAAGCAGCTGGGCGCCGGTCGCGTCGTCGGTGCCGGCCGTAACCCCGAACGGCTCGCTGAGCTACCGGCCCTCGGGGCCGATGAAGTGGTGGGCCTCTCCGACGATCCCGCCGTCACGACCGAACGACTGGCCGACGCGGCCGCTGAAGTGGACGTGGTGATCGATTACCTGTGGGGTGAACCGGCCACCATTGCCATCGTGGCTCTGCTCAAGGCCCGAGCCGATCGAAGCCGGGCCATGGACTGGATCCAGATCGGCGCCATCACCGGCCCCACCATCGAGCTGCCGTCGGTGGCCCTCCGCTCGGCCAACCTCCGGCTCCAGGGCACCGGGCAGGGTTCGGTGTCACCTGACGTCTATCTGGCCGAACTGCCCTCACTCGTCGCCGAGATCGACGCGGGGACCATTGCGGTGAACACCCGTTCGGTACCGCTGGCGGACGTCGAGGCCACCTGGAACGCCCCCGAGCCGGCCGGCGTGCGCACGGTGTTCATCCCTTAGCTCGCTCGGCGGACGGGTTTGAAGTCTGACCACTGAGATGGGCTGCCCTCGGCTCTCATCTACGGTCTCGGAACTACGCCGGGCGGTAGTAGTGATCCTCGTCGAGGTCCTTGAGCAGTCCGGGACCGGTCGGCTCCCATGCGAGTAGCTCACGGGTGATGACGGCGGTGGCGGGATTGTCCAAGGCAACGAAGTGGCCCAGAGGGGCGAAGTGTCCGAGGGCGTCGGCAGGGGCCACCGACGCCGTGGGGATGTCGAGGTGACGGCCCATCACCTCGGCGATTTCGCGGAACGGGACGCCCTCATCGGCGACTGCGTGCAAGACCGAGCCGGCCGGGGCGGACTCGACGGCGAGGCGGGCCAAGCGGGCGGCGTCGGAGCGGTGCACGGCCGGCCAGCGGTTGGTGCCGTCCCCCACGTAACCGGCCACGCCTCGCTGACGGGCGATGCCGACGAGGGTGGCCACAAACCCGTGGTCCCCATCGCCGTGGACGGTCGGGGACAAACGCAGCACCGACGAGCGGACACCAATCCCTCTCAGGGAAAGTGTCAGCAATGCGGTGGCCGAACGACGCCCGGCGGGGTTGGCTCGAATCTCGTCACTGGGTACCAGTCCGTCGTCCTCGGTGCTCACCCGACCGGCCGTCAGGCCGAGCACGCCGGAGGCGAGCACAAATGGTCGGTCGGAGTCGGCCAGGGCCGCGCCCATTGCCTCCACGGCCCGTCGGTCGGCCGCGGCGGCGGCCGCGAAGTTGCCGCCAAAGGCCACCTCGTGCTGGAAGGCCAAGTGGATGACACCGTCGGACTCGGCGGCCACCTTGGCCAGGGTCTCGGGGTCGTCGATGTCGCCCCGCTGAACGATGGCGCCAGCCGCTTCCAGCTTCTTCGCCGATGTCTCAGAGCGAGCGAGGCCGACCACCTCGTGGCCCACTCCAAGTAGCTCGGGTACGACAGCCGAGCCGATCCAGCCTGATGCGCCGGTGACAAAGATCCTCATGACGGTACCTCCTGGAACCCAACATTGATGTCAGTAACTGCCATCAACCTAGGCTCGATGTCAGTGACTGTCAACAGTAGGATCGAAGGTCATGGGTCGATGGCAGCCGAACAGTCGCGGGCGCCTGCAGGAAGCCGCTCTCGCTCTTTACTCGGAGCGGGGATTCGACCAGACCACAGCCGCCCAGATCGCTGCCCGAGCCGGGCTCACCGAACGCACCTTCTTCCGGCACTTCGCCGACAAACGGGAGGTGCTCTTCGGGGAGTCCGCCCTCCTCCAGGAACGGATCGTGGCCGGGGTGACCCGAGCGGCCACGGCCGACGGACCTCTCGACGCCGTTTCCGAGGGCCTCGACGCGGCGGCCACCATGCTCGGTGAGTTTCGGCGGGACTTGGCTCGCCAGCGCCAGACGGTGATCGCCTCCAACCCCGAACTGCACGAACGCGAACTCGCCAAGCTGGCTGACTACGCCACTGCGGTGGCGGCGGCGCTGCGTCAAAGGGGCGTGAGTGCGTCGCAAGCGACCTTGGCTTCCGAGGCCGGCATGACGGTGCTACGCGTGGCCCTCGAGCGTTGGGCCAGCGACGACGACGGCCAGGATCTCGCCGCCATCATGCGCGACTCGGTTGCTGAACTGCGAGCGGTGACGGCCAGCGGCTGAGCCCGGTTCATCACCGGCACCCTCAGAGGAGCCGCTCCCGCGCTGCGCAAATGGTGGATCTCCAAGCCATCGCACCCTGTCCGCAATGTTCTCATTCGAGGGTTGCTTCACCGGGCAGCAGCACCCACTGGCTCGGTCGGCGTTGCCGGTTGTGGCTGCTGGGAGACCACGAAGTCCCGGGACCGGATAAGAGAGGCGGAACAGACGGCTCCGACGACTGCAAGGCCAGCGCTGACGGCGAACAGCACGTCGAGCGTGCTGGCGAAGCTCGTGTGGATGGCTGCGACCAGGGGTCCTCGCAGTGATTTCGGCACTGCGCCGATGACTTGGCCGGCGTTGCCCTGCTGTACGGCGGCAACGACCCGGGGCAGGCGTTCATAAAGAGCGGGTGAGCCGGCGAGGGCTTGGTCGAGCTTGTGGTGGAGGGAGGCTGCGAAGATCGAGCCGTAGGCAGCGATACCGGTGGCGATGCCGATCTGGCGGAAGGTTGTGTTCACGCCCGAGGCCATGCCCGACCGTTGGGGAGTGACAACGCCGACGGCTGTGGACGCGAGCGGCGGATTGACCATTCCGGACCCGGCCCCGGCCACGATGAAGCCAGGGATGAGGTGGGTCCAGGAGCTGGCTCCGTGGAGCCCGGTCATGAGCAGCAGACCGATCCCAACCAGAAGAAGGCCGGGACCGATGAGCCAACGGACGGGCATATGGGTACTGAGACGCCCCGCGATCGTCGCCGTCACGAGGGTTACCCCGCTCATCAGCAGTAGTCGGAGGCCCGTTCCTAGGGCCGAGTAGCCGAGGTCGTCCTGCAAATAGAGAACGATGTAGAGCAGCATCGCGTAGAGCGAACCATTCATTGCGAAGGCGGCGGCCAGTCCGCCGCTGAATGTGGGGATACGGAACAGCGACAGGTCGAACAGCGGGTGCTCTGCTCGCCGCTCGACCGCCACGAACGCCCCCAAGAACACAGCGGCGAGGGCGAGGCAGATGGCGACCCCCGTGTCACTCCAGGCGATCTCGCCGGCGCGGATCAAGCCGTAGACCAAGCTGACCAACCCAGCAGTGAGGGTGGCGAATCCGGCCCAGTCAGGCCGGGCCGCGTTCGGCGTCTTGGATTCGTCCACCCGCCACCTGGTGATGGCCAGCGCGGCCACGCCGATCGGCAGGTTCACCAAGAAGATGCCTCGCCAGCTGATGCCAGTCGTGATCACGCCGCCCAGCACCGGTCCGAGTCCGACGGCTACCCCGGTCACCGCACCCCAGATCCCGAACGCCATCCCTCGCTCATGACCATGGAAACTCTGAGCCAGAAGAGCCAGCGATGTGGCAAAGAGGATCGCCCCGCCGATGCCTTGGGCGCTGCGGGACAGGATCAGCATGAGCGGCGACTGAGCCACTCCGCAGAGCAGCGAACCGAGGGTGAAGACGATGAGACCGATGTTGAACAGGAGTCGTCGCCCGTAACGGTCAGCCAGCGAGCCGCCGGTGAGCAGCACCGACGCCAGCGTCAGGGCGTAGGCGTCGACGACCCACTGCACGTCGCTGAAGCTGGCATGGAGTCCCGACTGAATGGTCGGCAAGGCGACGATCACGATGGTGACGTCCAACAGCAACATGAAGGTGGCCGCACACACCACGACCAGGGTCCACCACTTCTTGTCCATGGCCGACAGCTTTACCCTTCGACTCTGTACCCGCCATCCGCTTTGCGATATCTGCCTATTTACGCCATGAGCTACCTTTCATTGCGTGGGAGCCATCACGGTAGATCGTCTGGATCGGAGAATCATCCAATCGCTCTACCTCGACCCCCGGGCGCCGTTCAGTCGATTGTCGGAGGTCCTCGGGTCCTCCGAGCAGACCATCGCCCGCCGCTACCGGCGCATGTTCGAGGGTCGTATCGTACGAGTCGTCGGCCAGCTCGATTCCCAGCGGCTCGGCCAGTCCGACTGGGCCGTCCGCATCCGATGTGCTCCCGGATCCGCGCCCGCCGTTGCTGCGAAACTTGCGGAGCATCCGGACACGGCGTGGGTACAGCTGACCTCGGGAGGAACCGAGATCTTCAGCACGATTCACTCTCGCGACCGCGAACAACGAACCCCACTCCTGCTTGCTCAGCTCTCGGTTGGCCGTCAGGTGGTTGCCCTTGAGGCGTACTGCCTGCTCCACCTCTTCGCGACGGGAGCGTCGTCCCCGCCTGGTTCGGACGACCTCAGCCAAAGCGAGATCGACCGCCTCCTCTCGACAGCACGGGCCACAACGTCGATCGAACGAACGACCGTCACGCTGCAGGACTCCGACTGGCCACTCATCCAGGCTCTCGCCGAAGATGGCCGAGCCACCTACCGACAGTTGGCGGTGCGCACCCACTGGCACGAGTCGACCGTCCGACGACGAGTCGAGGAACTTGTTGCCTCCGGCGCCCTCTACTTCGACGTGGATTTCGACACCGACGCCGTCGGGATCCGCTCCCCGGCTCTGTTGTGGATGTCGGTGATCCCCGACAAGCTCGCCAAGGTTGGGCAGGCCCTGGCCGGTCGCCCCGAAGTCCCATTTGTTGCTGCCACGACCGGGTCAACCAACCTGGTCGCAGCACTGCTCTGCGACGATGATCGATCGCTCTACGAATTCCTGACCGGGGAGGTGGCATCCCTCGACGGCCTCACGCACATCGAAACCTCCCCGGTCATGCGAGCCATCAAGATGCATACCACCATGACTCCGCCCAAGTCGTGATGGGGCTCTCGTGAACAAGCTGTGGACCATCGTCGACCCTCGGGTTGGGCACCCGGTGGTTCAGTCCAGGTCCTGGCTCGCGGAACCGCACGACTTGAACGGTCGTCCCCCTCACCCGGCTAAACACCAGACATGTCGTTGACCTGTCCTGGGGCGTCGAGTCGGGACGCCAGGCCAAAAGACGTGAAGACCTCAGATTCCTGGAACACCGAATTGCGGCTGATGCCCTCGGTAGTGACGGTGAAGATCTGGAGAGTGTGCAGCTCGTATCCGCCACCGACGCTCCGATAGGCGGCGAACCCGGGCTGGCCGTTGGCCGACACCGCCTTCAGACACCAGTCCGTTCCGGCCTGTGCGAAGACCCACTCCATGAACAGGCCGTAGTTGCCCGGGCCGGTGAACCAGTTGAGCATCGGCGGCATCTCCATGATCACATCCTCGGTGAGCAGCCGCTTGAGACCCTCGACGTCGCCGTGCTCGAACGCCTTCATGTAGCGATCGACCCAGGCGCGCTGCTCGGCTGCGGACGGCTCGTTGAGACGTTCCTGCCGGATTCCGATCTCCTTCACACGGGCACGCGCCCGCTGCAGGGAACTGTTCACCGATCCGACGGTCGTACCGAGGATTCCCGCTGCTTCGGACGCAGAGAACCTGAGCACGTCTCGCAGGATCAGCGCACCACGCTGACGCGCCGACAGGTGCTGCAGGGCGGCGGCGAACGCCAAGCGCAGGCTGCTGCGGTCGATCACGGCTCGAGCCGGATCGCCCGCGTCGAGCAACGAATCCGGCAAGGGCTGGAGCCAGGCCACGTTCTCGCCGCGGACGAGCGGCTCGAGCGGGCCCGACGCGGCCACCTGTCCCGCCGGCAGGGGTCGGCGGCCGCGGACCTCCAAGGCGGTCAGACAGGCGTTCGTAGCGATCCGGTAGAGCCAGGTGCGCAGTGAGCTCCGAGTCTCGTCGTACTGCTCCCGCGCCCGCCACGCCCTCAGGTACGTCTCCTGGACCAAATCCTCCGCGTCGTGAGCTGAGCCGAGCATCCGGTAGCAGTAGGCCAGCAACTCCGTCCGGAATGGTTCAGCCCGGCGATCGAAGCCGTCTCCCTTCGTCGTCACGCCCACGCCCTTCTCCGCTCCTTCGTCACTCCAAAGACGCCAGGCCCATTGGCTGCTGTCGTCCCCCGTTTGGTGGATACACGATGCCGTGGTCACAGGGAAACGTTCACGAGCCAGGCATCAACACCGGGCTGTTGTGATAGGCGGCAACCATCCACTGGTCGTCCCGCTTCTCGAAGACCCAGGTCGCGTTGACCTTACGCGTATCCGGAACCTCGGTCTCGCCGGCGAACAGAATGCCGGATTCGCTCACGATGATGGCGGCGTCCCGGCCGGCGAAGCGGAGGCCGAGCAGTTTGTTATAGGTCGAGCTGCCCTTGAGTGGCCCTTCGAAGGCGAGAGCCATGTTCTCGCGGATCACATCACGGCCGTCGTGGAGCGAGCCGGTCATGATGGCGGTCGCGTCCGCGTTGTAGTTGACGACCATGCCGTCGGCGTCCCCGGTCTCCCACGCCTTGTAGGAGTCAACCAGTAGGGACTGGATGGCGGCCTTGTCTTCCGCACGACTATCTGACATCGGATTCCTCCCTTGTGATCGGTCCGACCGGGCATTCCGGCGAACTCGTCACTACATACCGGCGGTGGGGTCGGAACTCATCGCGCCCGCGGTCATGAGGGGTTGAGGCGTGCTCGAGAGGGCGTGCGCCAGGAGAGTCCCCGTGAGTCTGAGTTCAGCGCCTCGTGGCGAGAACGGAACGGGATCTGGCGACCAATTTGCGGGGCGTCCGGTGGCCACGGGCTGGCCTGTCTGCCCGCGGTGCTTGGGGAGGATCCCTGGGAGCGGGCGGCTGAGGACGTCGCCGGGGTCGCCGATTCACCAGAATCAACTCAACTCAGCCTCCTGCGCTCGTTGAACCGCCTCGGATCGCGACGTCGCCCCGAGCTTGCCGTAAAGCGTCTTGAGGTTGGCTTTCACCGTGTTGACGGACAGGCACAATTCGGTGGCGATCCCGGCATACGTCAGATGACTGGGCAGCAGTCGTAGCAACGCCCGCTCACGGTCGGTGAGGTGGCCACCGGGTCCAGCGACCTCAGCCGGTCGGAAGGCGGCGTCGAAGCAGCCGGCACGGTGGAGCACATTCGTCGCGGCGGAATGGGCATCAGGCGAGAGGGAGGCGAGGCGACGCAATAAGGCAGGGCCTTGTTTGACCACGGTCCAGATGAAGCCATTGCCGTTCTCGAGGATTTCGGGAAGCCGCCGGTAACCGTCAGCAGCATCAGCGATGAGCTCGGCCTCGAGGCGTTCGGGTAGGGGCCAATCGTGCGTGTCTCCGACAATGTCAGCGACCGACGCTCCATGGGAGACCACGCTGTCCAGCTTGGCGCTCAAGACAGAGCGCGGCGGGCCCGGGGTCAGATTCTCGATGAGCCGGGAGGCTTCGATCGTCCGTCCTTCGGCCAACAACCAGTAGGCGTGTCGTTGATCGAGTGCATCGGTCAAGGTGGCACCGAGGTGCTGCCCACGAACGGCGTCCTTTGCTTCAGCCGCAGCATCGGCGCCGGCGGCAGGTCCCCGGGTCGCAGCGGTCAACTCGATCCGCCGGAGGGCGCCGTGCACGAGATAGCCAAGTCCCGCCAATCGACGGGCGAGCCTCTCGGCCCTCTCGAGCGTTGACATGGCTTCAGAGAGACGCGCCGTCTCGATCAGGACATCGGTCAAGACGAGAAGTGCCTCGAGGAGGGCAATGCCCGGGTGCAGTCGCGGCTGCTCACCTGGCCCCAATAGTTGTCGGGCGAGCCTTTCCGCTGCATCCAGGTCTCCCGACCAAAATCGCAGGAATCCCATCAAGGCGGGCGTTGTCTCTTGGTGGGCCAGGTAGTACTCCGGCGGAAGTCGACCCACCTCTTCGAGCCAGAACGAAGCGGCCTGCCGGTCACGAGTGAGGAGGACGTGGAGGCGCGCCACGCTGGCAGTGGCCAGACCGACGTAGAGCACGTCGTCTCGGATACCAGCGGCAAAGCTGGACTCGAGCTTGGCCAGTGCCGCAGGTGCATCCCCGTGCACGCCATGGATCCAGGATCGATGGAGGTCGAGCCGCGCCCGGAGCGGCCCCGTGGCGTCGGCCAGCGTGGCCTCGACCCGGTCGCACCATTGCTCACCCGCGACCCAGTCACCAGCTTCGATGTTGACCGTTGCGAAGTCGAGCATTCGGCTGGGGTCTTGGCGTACGAAGTCGGTGGGAACTTTCGATATCAGCTCGCGTGCCGTGGCCAGGCTCCCCATTCGGGCGTGAAGAACCATCAGGTCGAAAGCAGCCGAATGGTCGCCGGCCTCGATCAAGTGGTGAATCTGGACAGGAACCTCGTGAGAGGCTCCCGCGGCCTCGGCCGCTCGCCGATGGAGCTCGACCCGTCGATCGGGGTCACGGCGATCCAGTTCCTCCAGGAGCAATTCGCGAAATAGGTGGTGGAACCGGAAGCGTCCGACGTCGTCACCGACCGGTACCAGGAAGAGGTTGGCCACCTGCAACGATCGAAGCCGCTCTCCGGCATCGGGCTCGCCGGTGACCTGGCGACACAGTTCGTTGTCAAACTCGTCAAGCACCGAGATCGACAGCAAAAAACGGCGATCCTCGGCACTGAGAGTGTCGAGGACTTCCGTGGCGAGATAATTGACCGTCGCGGTTGGCCTCGGGCTCGCAACCGTAACTGCGCCCTCCGGCGGGGCCGCCTTGCCCCTGGTGAGTGCTTCGAACAGCAGGCCGACGGCCCATCCTTCACTGCGGGCCACCAGTTCTGCGGCCTCACCGCTGGGCACGTCTCGCTGGCTCACCGCCTTGATGAGCCTGCCGGCCTCGGCCGGACTGAACTTCAGAACCTGTTCGTCGATGACGGTGGCCCGACCTTGACTCAGCCACCGCTCCACGGGCAATGGTGTGACCGACCGCGCTGTGCACACAACCCGGATACCGGGTGGGGATCGCTCAAGGAAGAACGCCAGCTGCTCCCAAAGCGTCCGACTCTTGACCTGATGGAGGTCGTCGAGGACGACGATCAAATCGTCATCCGAAGGCAACGCCGAAAGCAGCGATGCGACCAGCCGGATCCCGCCGAACTCCGGAGTCCGCCAGTCAGAATCAAGCAACACTCGCAGCAGGCCAGGGCGTACCAGGTCGATCGAGGCAGCAAGATGAGCCCAAAAGCTCAGCTCGGTCGAGTCGTAGGCGTCGATCGAAAGCCAGGCAACGTCGCGGGGCTCGCCGGCCAATGCTTCAACTACGGCCATCGTCTTGCCGTAGCCAGCAGGTGCCTGCACGAGCCAGAAGGCGCTCTCGTCCTTCGACAAGGCCGCAACCACTCGCGGTCGGTGGGTGAAGCCCTTGGGGAGCGGAGGCGGGACCAGCTTTGACGCCACCACGGGCAACCCCAGCACCAGCTCCGTTCGCCCGAGCTCGGGTCCGCCCGACTCGGTGCGTCCTTGCGGTGTCTGCCTTACCCCCACAGCCCGATCTTTCCTTCGCTGGTCTCGCCAGGCAAGTGGCTGCGGACCGATTTGGACCCGATTCCGGGCTATTCGAATCAGTAGTGGTCGGTGGATCGTGGCCGGGTGCGATCAGCCGCTCCGCGGCTCTGACGACATTCCGCCATCCGCAGATCGAAGCCGCAACCACGATGCGGGCCGATCGGCGTTGTTGACGCGTCGTCGCTGCTTACCCACTGAGCGTCGCAGATCCCGCGAGAAGCACCACGATCGTGAGTCCTTCTTCGGGGACCTTGAGACTGCTGAAACGACGCATGCCACTCGCCTATGGCTCGGTTCTCCTCCGGCGATTCGCCTCTCGGACCCGGGACGGCGATGCGGCAGCCCCACCGCCGTCCCGTCGTTCGTCAACCGCCAACAGAAGAAGCTGGGCGAACGGGACGCTTGGAGCTGATGACGCCGGTGTCGAAGCCGGCAAGGTGCAAGCCACCCGCAAAACGAGCGTGCTCGACCTTGATGCAACGGTTCATCACCACCGAGAGCCCGGCATCGTGGGCCAGTTGCGCAGCCTCGTCGCTCCAGAGTCCGAGCTGGGCCCAGAACGTGCCAGCTCCTACCGCGACGGCATCGGCCGCGACGCCCAACAGCTCCTCCACTCGACGAAAAGCGACCACTATGTCTGGGGCCTCCGGGAGTCGGGCGAGCGCCGAATAGACCTCATGGCCGAGGATCGACGACTCCCTCGGATTGATGAACCACACAACGAAATCGGTGCTCGAACTGAGCAGGTACGTGGCCACGAAATAGCTGGCTCGGGCCGGATTGGATGAGGCCCCCACGATCGCGATCGTTCGACTCCGGTTGAGAATCTGCAGTCGCTCCCGCGCCGCCGGTGGCCGCCAGGCCTCCGCCGCCGATTCGTGCTGCTCGGTGCGAGGTGGGACGCTCATTTGACCGCTTTGGCTGCGATGGTCAGAGCTCGGTCGAAGTCCCAGAGAATGTCGTCGAGATCCTCGATGCCGACCGACACCCTCACCAGATCTGCGGCGACTCCTGCGGCAGCCAATGCTTCGTCGGAGAGTTGGCGATGGGTCGTGGAGGCTGGGTGGATCACAAGGGTCCGGGTGTCGCCAATGTTGGCCAAGTGGCTGGCCAGCTCAGTTGTTTCCACAAATGTCTGGCCGGCTTCTCTCCCGCCCTTGACTCCGAACGAAAACACCGCCCCCGGGCCGCGGGGAAGGTACCGCTGGGCGAGAGTGTGAAAGGGAGAGGTGTCCAGTCCAGCGTAGGAAACCCAGGCCACGGCAGGGTGGCTGGTGAGGTACTCGGCGAGACCTACGGCATTGGCAACGTGGGCTTCCATCCGTAGCGAGAGGGTCTCCAGTCCCTGGAGGAGGAGGAACACGTTGAGGGGGGCCAACGACGGGCCGAAATCACGCAGCTGTTCAACTCGCAGTTGCGTGCAGAAGCCGTACTCGGCGAAGTTGTCCCAGTAGCGCAAGCCGCCGTAGCTGGGCACTGGCTCCGTCATTCGGGGAAAGCGCCCGTTCGCCCAGTTGAAGCGCCCGCTCTCGACGACCACCCCTCCCATCGAGGTGCCGTGCCCCCCGATGAACTTGGTGGCTGAATGCACGACCAGGTCGGCGCCGTGCTCAAAGGGGCGGCAGAGGTACGGGGTGGCAATGGTCGAATCGACGACCAGCGGCACGCCCACCGAGCGCGCACCGTCAGCCAGAGCCTCCACGTCCGCGACCACGCCCGAGGGATTGGCGACGATCTCGGTATAGAAGGCCTTGGTTTCGGGACGGGAGGCCGCCACAAACCCGGTTGGGTCGTCGGGAGCGACAAAGGTGGTCTCGATGCCGAGGCGCCGCAGCGATACGTCGAGCAATGTGTGGGTGCCGCCGTAGAGAGCGGCACTGGCCACGATGTGATCGCCGGCGCCGGCCAGGGCAGTGAAGAGCAGCATCTCGGCTGCCTGGCCGCTGGAGGCGGCGATCGCGCCGATGCCGCCTTCGAGGCTCGCCATGCGTTCTTCGAACGCGGCCACGGTCGGGTTGGCGATCCGGGAGTAGATGTTCCCGTACTTCTGTAACGCGAATAGGTCGGCGGCGTCGGCGGCGTCCTCAAACACAAAGGCGGTGGTCTGGTAAATCGGAACGGCGCGGGCTCCCGTGGCGGCGTCGGGCCGGTTGCCGGCGTGGATGGCCCGCGTACGAAAGCCCCACTCGTGATCCTCCACCGTCGGCATGCTACCGGGACCTCATGCCAGCCTTCGTCGGGCGTGATCGCTCATCATGTGATCGTTGCCAGCTGATCCAGGTACTCGCAAAGGTGGGTGCTGATGTCGCGGGCGTCGTCATCGGCCCCGACGATCAGAGTCGACTTTCTCCGGCGTAGGAAGGTGCTGCCCATGACGTAGAGACCCGGCACATGAGTGACACCACCCACGTGACGAACCCCGCCTTTGGCGTCGATGACCGGAATGTGCAACCAGGGATACTCCGGCCGATAACCGGTCGCCCAGATGATCGTCTTAATGTCGCCCGTGCGAAATGAAAGTAGAAGGGGCGAATCGGGTGGGACGCTGGTCGGGAGGAACCTCTCGGGCGGATCGGCCTCTGCGTCGAGGCCCTGTTCGATCGCCCAGTTGTCGAGAGCATCGAGCAAGCGACCGAGCTTGAGGTCGGCCAAGGCGCACTGGTTGAGCAGTGATCCTGAGAACTGAGCCGTCCCGTCGTCAGTGACGTCGGCGAAGCGACCGACCAACCGCACTCCGATTTGTTGGAGAGAGTTGAGATCGACGGTCAACCTGGCCGGGGAACCCACTAACTGGAACGAGGACACATGACGGGCTCGGACGATGTCATCTACCTCGTCGTAGCGTTCGTCGAGGATGCCGGCCGCATCGAGCCACCACATGATGTCTCTACCTCGGTACACCCGGGGCATACGGACGTGCCCGCCGACGGCCAGGATGACGGGGCGACCGGATCGGTGTATCTCCTCGGCTAGCTGGACGCCGGTGGACGCGGCTCCCACGACCATGACACCACCCGCTTCGAGTTGGTCGGGATTGCGATAGTCGCTTGCGGCCAGGCAGCGAACGGTCGACGGGATGGCCTGGGCGAATGCCGGCACTTGGGGTCGGTGGTAGGGACCGCTGGCGATGACTACCGCTTGAGCCCTCCACTCGGTGTGGGTGGTGCGGATCCGGAAGCCGTCGTCACTTGTTTGGACGGAGGTGACCTCGGTATGCGGTTCGACCGGCGCGTCTATTGCGTCAGCGTAGGTGCCGATGTAGTCGACGAGCTCGGGCATCGTCATGTACCCGTCAGGATCGTTGCCCTGGTAGCTATAGCCGGGTAGCCGATTCAGCCAGTTCGGGGTGAGCAGCCGGAGCGAATCCCACCGTTCCTTGCGCCAGGAATTGGCGACTTCACCCCGCTCGAGCAGGACGTGCTCGATCGACCGTTGGCTGAGATACCGGCTCATGGAGAGGCCGGTCTGCCCGGCCCCGATGACGACGGCAGCGACCCGCTGCATCGCGATTTGTAGGTTCGTCAGAAGATGACGGTCACTCGACCTCGACGATCACCCTCGTCGGGTTGGTGACGGCGTCGTAGACGGCGGACCGCTTCTGCGACTGGGCCACCAACGCCTTGATGTCGTCGGGAGAAGCGTCGGCGTCAATCTTGTACTTCACCTTTATCTGGCTGAACCCGTTGCGCACTTCTGGGTCCGCGCCCAGGATGCCCCGGATGTCCATGTCACCCTCGAGCGTGGCGGTGACCGACCGGAGCTGGATCTCGCGGTTCTGAGCCACGGCCGCGACCCCGGCGGTGAGGCAACTGGCCAAACTGACCAGGAGCAGTTCGACGGGAGTCGGCCCCTCGTCCTCCGAGGAGAACAACTCGGGATGATCGCCATCGAAGACGAACTCGGTGCGGTGCTTCTGTTCGTCACCGAGCCCGAAGAAACTGGAAACGGTACTCCGGCTGTGGGTCCCCTTCACCCACGTGTTGCTGGCGCGCCACTTGAAATTGGCACCTTCAGGTTGCTCCGCGACCATGTTGCGCGCAGTAAGGAGAAATTCGACGTTGACCCCGTTGTCAATAGGAGTAGCAGTGCTGGTCATCGTGTCACCTCCGGGTTGAGTCGTCACCGACAATTTCGAGCCCCGCGGGGCCAGTTCGTGAAGCTACCATGGATTCCCGACCGCCGAGGTAGGCTTTCTGACCCAGTGAGGTAACGGTCCCATGCTGCTGCACCCGTCGGGAATCCACGCCAGGCTCTGTGGACGGCAGGTGGGTCGACGGGTACGCCAGCAATGAGCGCCACGAGCAGCCGGCCAGCGGCGACGCGGGGCGTGTGGTGGCCTGGCGACGACCCAGGGCCGCGCCAGTTCGCGACCTTGTTTGTCGAGGTGCCCCTCAAGCTCGAAGGAAGCGACTCGATCGGTCCCGTCACCATCGCCTATGAGACGTGGGGCCTCCCGTCGCCGACGCGTGACAACGCGGTCCTGGTCGAACACGCACTGACCGGCCACAGCCACGCCACAGCCTCCGCCGGAGCGGGTCATCTCACGCCCGGGTGGTGGGATCCTCTGATCGGTCCCGGGGCGGCCATCGATACCGATCGATGGTGGGTGATCTGCCCCAACACCTTGGGCGGGTGCCAAGGGACGACCGGACCCGTTTCTCCGTCTCCAGATGGATCGCCGTGGGGGTCCCGGTTCCCGACGATCACCATCAGGGACCAGGTCGCCGTCGAGGCCGCACTTGCCGACGCGCTCGGAATCGAGCGGTGGGCAGCGGTGATCGGCGGGTCGATGGGCGGCATGCGAGCCCTGGAATGGGCGGTCACCTATCCCGAGCGGGTGGAGAGGCTGATCGTCCTCGCCTGTGGGACCGCGGCCAGCGCCGAGCAGATCGCGTTGTGCGCAGTTCAGGCTCACGCCATCCGACTCGATCCCCAATTCAATGGGGGTGACTACTACGACGGGGAATCCGGCGAGGGACCCCGATCGGGATTGGGCCTGGCCCGGCGTATCGGCCAAATCAGCTACCGATCCGAGCTCGAGCTCGCAGCCCGCTTCGGACGGGACCCCCAAACAGGCGAAGACCCTCTTGCCGGGGGCCGCTATGCAGTCGAGAGCTACCTCGACCACCATGCGGACAAACTGAGCCGGCAGTTCGACGCCAACAGCTATTTGGTGCTCAGCCGGGCAATGAACCACCACGACGTCGGGCGGGGCCGGGGAGGAGTCGAACGAGCAATGTCGTCGGTGCGGGCCAGGTCGACCGTCGCCGCTATCGACTCTGACCGGCTGTATCCGTCCCGCCTGCAACACGAGATGGCCCAGCTTCTGCCGGACCGGCCCCAGGTCTCACTCATACATTCGCCATACGGCCATGACGGGTTCCTCATTGAGTCGGAACAGGTGGGCAACGTCATCGGCGCCGGTCTCGGTAACTGAAGAGCCGAGCGATCCAGGGCCAAAGCTGTCCGCAGGCATCTCGGGCAGGCCCGCAGGTACACGGGTCGAAGGTGGGCTCCATCCTTCGTCCGCTTGGACAAGAGACAGCAGAAGGCTTCGCCCCTCCTCACCGGACGGGCAACGAAATGAGGGCTTGTTCGAGATCGCGCAGGAGGTCGTCAATCGTCTCGAGTCCCACGCTGAGTCTCACCAGGTCACCGGGCACCTCGTTGCTGGTGCCGGAGGTGCTGGCATGGGTCATCAGGGCCGGATGCTCGATCAGGCTCTCCACCGCGCCCAGGCTCTCGGCCAACGTGAAGATGCGGGTCCGAGAGCAGAGCTCGACGGCGGCGTCTTCCCCACCGTGCAACGCGAAACTGACCATGCCGCCAAAGGCCCGCATCTGCGACTCGGCCACCTGGTGACCTGGATGGTCGGGCAGCGATGGGTAGTACACCGTTTTGATTGCGGCATGGCCGCGTAGATACTCGACGATGGCCAGAGCATTGGCACAGTGGCGTTCCATCCGTATGCCCAACGTCTTGACCCCGCGTTGCACGAGAAAGCAGTCGAAGGGACCGGGAACGGCGCCAGTCGCGTTCTGAAGAAACCCAAGGCGAGACGCGATGTCTTCGTTGCGGGTCGCGGCAAAGCCCCCGACGACGTCGGAGTGGCCACCGAGGTACTTGGTGGTCGAGTGCACGACGACGTCGGCTCCTAGCGTGAGAGGTTGCTGTATCCACGGTGTGGCAAAGGTGTTGTCGACGACGACGAGGGCCCCCCGGCTGTGTGCGGCGGAGGATACGGCGGCGATGTCGATGACATGGAGGAGCGGGTTCGTCGGTGACTCGAGCCACACCATGCGTGTCGTCGGTCGCCATATCTCGTCCATGTCGGAGAGGTCAGCGGTGCTGATCTCCAGCCCGGCCGGGCCGTGGACCGCGGTGGCCAATCGGAACGTTCCGCCATAACTGTCCGTCTGCATGACGAGATGGTCGCCTGGATGCAATAGGCGCATGACCGCGTCTTCAGCCGCCAACCCGCTGGCGAAGGCGAACCCGAAGTCTGCCGCTTCGAGCAGGGCCAGGTGCCGCTCGAGGCTGGCGCGGGACGGGTTGCCTGAGCGGGCGTAGTCGAAGCCTCGATGGTGGCCGACAGCGTCCTGTTGGAAGGTCGAGGAAAGGTAGACGGGGGTGTTGACTGCTCCGGTTGCAGCGTCGGGCGACTGGCCGCCGTGTACCGCGTTGGTCTCGAACCCCAGTCCCTCCATATCGGGCTGGCCGGTCATCGTGCGCCCGTCGCCAGAATGGCCAGCACGTCCGAGCGGGTGATGACCCCGACGGGATGGCCGCGGTCGAGGACGAGCAGGGCCGGTGCCGCTTCCAACCTGCCCACGGCGACTTGGACCTGCTCGCCTGCCCCGATGGTGGGTAGCGGGCTGCCCATGACCTCGCTGACGAGGCGATCGAGCATGGACGAATCGGCGAATGCCGCATCCATGAGCTCGCGCTCGGTGACGCCTCCAACGACCTCGGCCAGGACCACCGGCGGTTCGTGTTTGATCACGGGCATCTGGCTCACGCCGTACTCGCGGAGGATGGCGATGGCCTCTCGGACGGTCTCGTCAGGATGTGTGTGGACGAGCGTCGGAAGCTCGGCATCGCGGCCCGCCAATAGGTCGTCCACTGTCGCCCCGGCGTCGTGCATGAACCCGTAGTCGGTCATCCACGCGTCGTTGTAGATCTTCGAGAGATAGCCGCGCCCGGAATCTGGGATGTGGACCACCATCACCGCCTCCGACGGCAGGTCACGCCCGGCGATCAGTGCGGCCGCGATGGCCGTTCCCCCTGATCCGCCGAGCAGGAGCCCTTCCTCCCGAGTGACTCGGCGGGCGGTGGCGAAGCTCTCGGCGTCGGAGACGGCGATGACCCGGTCCACCACGGCGGGGTCATAGGTCGAGGGCCAGAAGTCCTCACCGATCCCTTCAACCAAATATGGCCGTCCGGACCCACCCGAATAGACGGACCCCTCTGGGTCGGCGCCGATGATCTGGACCGATGGATTCTGTTCCTTCAGGAAGCGACCAACGCCGGTGATGGTGCCTCCCGTTCCGATTCCTGCCACAAAGTGCGTAACCCGGCCACACGTCTGGTCCCAGATCTCTGGTCCGGTTGTCTCGTATTGGGCCTGCGGATTCTGGGGGTTGTGGTATTGGTCGGGCTTCCAGGCCTTGGGCACCTCGCGGGCCAGGCGGTCCGAGACCGAATAGTAGGAGTCGGGATGTTCTGGCGGCACCGAGGTGGGGCAGACAATCACCTCGGTGCCGTAAACGCGCAGCATGGCAATCTTGTCGCTGGCCACCTTGTCAGGACAGACGAAGATGCACTTGTACCCGCGACGAGCGGCGACGATGGCCAGTCCGACGCCGGTATTGCCACTGGTCGGTTCCACGATCGTTCCTCCGGGGACCAGCTCACCGTCCTGCTCGGCCCTTTCGATCATGGAGACAGCAATGCGATCCTTCGATGACCCACCCGGATTGAACATTTCGAGTTTGGCGACCAGGGTGCAGTCCAAGCCACTGGCCGTGCGGTCCAGTCGGACCATCGGGGTATGACCTATCAATCCGACCAAGGACTCAGCCACCTCCATTGGAGGACCCGGATCGGTGACGGGACGGACGGCGACTCCCATCAGCGTGAGCGAGAGCTCCGGAGAGACCGGCTCGTCGGTGAAGAGCTCGGTCGGCAACCCAGCCTGTCGCAGACCGGCCGCAACGGGAGCAGCTTCGGCCAAGGGCCCCCAAACGCCGATGCGACGCGGAATCCTCGCCCGTAGCGCGCCAACAAGAGCCTCGACCGACTCGTCCGTCTCGAGTCGGTGCAGATGACGGGATCGGTCCTGCAGCCGGGCTGGAGGCGGTGCACCGCCCACCACTACGAGGAGATCCATGTCGCCTCTTTACCACTTTCCACCTGTCGCGTTTCCACCTGTCGAGCCACTCAGCCGAAGCGTTCGAAAGAGGTCGGGACCCCACCGCTGACCTTTGGGCCTGAGCCGAAGGTTGTGGCGGCGGGAATCACTGCCGGTAGCGTCGTGCCGATGCCGCTCTTCACCCTCGGCGGCTTGATCGCCGTACCTGCCTCCACCCGAACCGACCTACTCGCCCCACCGACCCGGGCCGCATTGGAGTCCGCGGATCTCCTCGACGCCGTCGGCGTGGTCGAGATCGATCCCGCGGTATCCGACACTGCCACCGCGCAGGAGGTGTTCGGGCTGCCCATGGATACCCTGGCCAACTGCGTCATCGTCGGCGGCAAACGGGAGGGGATGGAGCGGATCGCCGCTTGCCTGGTTCTGGCCACCGCACGGGCCGACATCAACAACGTCGTCAAGCGGGCGCTCGACGTGCGCAAGGCCTCGTTTCTCCCCCAGGAGCGCGCCGTTGCGCTGACCGGCATGGAGTACGGCGGCATCACCCCCATCGGGCTCCCTGAGAACTGGCCGATACTGGTTGACCGGCAGGTGGTAGACACCGAGGTCGTTGTCATCGGCTCCGGCTTGCGGCGCTCGAAGATCCTGCTGCCCGGCCAGGTCGTACCCCACTTAGCGGGAGCCCAGGTCATCGACGGTCTGAGTCTGGGCAGTTAGCCCGCCCCTCAATCAGGAGCCCGCCTCAACCTGGCTGCTGGTAGGCGGTGCCCAACCCGGGCGCCTGCCAGTCTCCGGTACCCGCCGGCACCTACCGAAATGAGCCACCGTGGACGACCAGGTTCGACCGGATCACGGCAATCTTCATCGCAACCGCCCAAGGCGCTCGACTGCCTCTTCGAGCACTTCGCGGCGCTTCGAGAACATCCATCGCACGAACGGCCGGCCCGCGTCCTTGTCGTCGTAGAAGACCGAGCTCGGGATCGCGACGACACCACACCGCTCGGGAAGCTTCAGGCAGAACGTGTATCCGTCCTCGTCCGACAGCGGGGTGATGTCCGTCGTGAGGAAGAACGTGCCGTGAGACGGAAAGACGCGAAAGCCCGCAGCTCCGAGGCCGGCGGCGAGAAGGTCACGCTTTTGTCGGAGTATCCGAGCACTTCGACGAGGTAGCCGTCGCTCACGTCGAGACCCTCGGCGATCGCATGCTGGAAGGGCGCGGCATTCACGAAGGTGAGGAACTGCTTTGCCGTTCGGATCGCGGCGATGAGCTCGGGACAGGCGCACGCCCACCCGACCTTCCATCCAGTGACGGAGAAAGTCTTCGCAGCAGACGAGATCGTGATCGTCCGCTCGGCCATGCCCGGAAGCGTCGCCAGTGAGACGTGGGCCGACTCGTAGACGAGGTGCTCGTAGACCTCGTCGGTGACCGCGATGAGATCGTGACGCCGACTGGCCTCCGCAATCGCCTCGAGCTCGGCGCGACTGAATACCTTGCCGGTCGGGTTGTGGGGGGTGTTCACCAAGATGAGCCGCGTCCGATCGGTGATCGCGTTCTCGAGCGCCTCGGGATCGAACGACCAGTCCGGGGCGCGGAGCTGCACGACGCGGCGCTGCGCACCAGCCATGGCGGTGCAGGCGGCGTAGCAGTCGTAGAACGGCTCGAACATCACGACCTCGTCGCCGACCTCGCACAGCGACAGGAGGGACGCCGCGATCGCTTCGGTGGCGCCGGCGGTGACCAGGATCTCGGTGTCCGGGGCGAAATCGAGCCCGTTGTAGCGCTTCTGGTGCGACGCGATCGCCGAACGCAGCTCGTCGATCCCGTTCAGCGGCGGGTACTGGTTGTGCCCGGCTTCAATCGCTCGGATCGCCGCCTGCTTGATCGCGTCGGGACCGTCGACGTCGGGGAATCCCTGCCCAAGGTTGAGCGACCCGGTCGCGGCCGCAAGCGCAGACATCTCCGAGAAGATCGTGCTCGTGTAGCCCTGGAGACGGGCGTTGAGATACGGAATCCGACCACCCATGTCGGGAACGCTACAGACCGGGCGCCGCACTGCCTATGCCGCCCTCAGTCGAGGTGGTCCGGTGATACGCCGGAGTCGCACCGGAGCAGACGAACCGGTGGCCTCGGTGACCCCGCGCGTTCTCGTCGGCTCTCGGTTATGCAACACGTTGGGCAGTCACTCGTGGCGGGTTCAGGACCATCGTGCACTTTTCGGCTCCAATCCCAACGAACCTGCTGGTCGGCGGGCCTGCCTGTGCAACCGCATGGGTCCGTACTCCTCCAAAACTCGGCCACGCTGGCCCACGGACTCGAGAAACTCCGCCTCGAGAGAACCTTCGGTTACCGACCCGACGAAAGCGCTGGCCAGGCGCCGCCGCATAAGCCGTGCATGGGTACGCGCTGATCAATATCTGCGCTGGGACGACTCAGCCACCACGAACTGGTGGTCGCTGCGGGTGCGGTATACCCCGCGCCGATCTCGACATGCCTCGAGTGCGGCGAGCACGGCGACTCGCAAGATCGCCGCGTCGTTAGAACGCAACGCGGGGACCGCCGGGCCTACGCTGGATATCGCCCGCCACGCTGTGTCCGCGTCCGGCCATTCCATCGTCGAGACGCGCCCGCCGCGCTCGAGCACCGAGAAACCGCTCCTCACCAACATCTCCTCGGCAACACCAGGTACGGCGATGTCGTTGAGGCGTCGCATCGAGCCTCGGTGCTGCTCGGGAGCGTGAGACGCAAACACCTTGAACATCTCGCGGATGTCAAGAGGTGGTCCCTGCCCCCAGAAACTGATGGCAACCAGCCCGCCGGGTCTCAGCACACGATGGATTTCATCGAGCGCCTCGCCGCAGCCCCCCCAAATGCCGTTCACGGACAAGACCGCGTCGAACCGCCCGTCGGTCCAGGGAAGCTCGAACATCGACCCGACTCGTAGATCCGCAGTCGGCGTGCGGTCGCACGCCACTGCCACGAGGGCGGCGGCTGCGTCGATGCCAGCGACGTCAGCCCCCATGCCGGCTGCGACGCGAACGGCAAGTCCGGAACCGCAGGCCACGTCGAGAAGCGAGGTCCCCGGACCGACCCCGAGCCGAGGCAGCAGTGCGACCAGCATGTCGAGGGAGTAGTGCTCATAGAGGCATGACCAGTCGATGGCCCGGCTCCCCCATGCCTCCCCCGCCTCCTCCCAGCGGTGGGACGGTGTGGCGGTCGCAATGTCTTCGTGGTGCGATGCCATGGACAGATCATGCGCCAGCGCCCCGAAATGGTCTTGAAGCTCTTGTGGAGATCTCCTGGAGACCATCGTCAGGGGATCACCACTCCATCTTCATGACCTTCAGACGGCTATCCCGGATAGTGGAGTCAGCGACGTCATCCCGCCGTCGCATACCGACCAAAAGGACCGACCATGACTCAGACCGAAGCCCCTACCGTCGACAACGGTGTCAACATCGAGGCGCTCCGAGGCGCCCGGCAGGCGCTGACTGATGCACCTGAGGCGGCGCAATTCCAGTGGCGCGCTCGCTGCGAGTGGGTGAACGGCACGCACAGCCGCTCGACCATCACCGACTTCTCTGGCCTCGGCGACCAGCACTCGCACCGGCAGGCGTACACCATCGAAGCGGACCATCCGGAAGTGTTCGCATCGGAGGACAACGGTGTGACCCCTCCCGAGATCGTGCTCGGGGCCCTGGCCTCCTGCCTCACTGCAGGAGTGGCCACCGTGGCCACCAACCGCGGCATTCAGCTGCGCTCGGTGACCGCGACTGTGCAGGGCGAAATGGATCTCCAGGGCATCCTCGGCATCGACGCTGACGTCCGCAACGGTTTCGACCGTATCGACGTCCGATTCGATATCGATGCGAACGCGAGCTCGGCTGACATCGAGGCCATCGTGGCGCAGTCGCAGAAGCGCTCCGCTGTCTTCGACATCGTCACCAACCCGACGACCGTGCACGTTACGGTGGCCTGAACCAGGCCGCCCACGACGGGGAGCCTTAGGTGCATACGTCGGTCGTCGTCGTCGGAGCCGGCCCCGGTGGTCTGGCCATGAGCCATCACCTCACCGGGGCCGGTGTCGACCACGTGGTGCTCGAACGGGGAGAGGTGGCCCACTCATGGCGAACCGAACGCTGGGATTCGCTCCGCCTACTGACGCCGAACTGGATGACGGCGCTGCCCGGCGCACGCTATGAGGGCGGCGACCCTGACGGGTACATGACCGCGGTGGAGACCGTGGCGGCATTGGAGGCATATTGCCTCTCTTTCGACCCGCCGCTGCATACCGGAATCGAGGTGGAGGCGACGTGTCGCACCAGCGACGGTTTTGAGGTTCGCACGACCGTGGGGACCTGGCGCTGCGACGCGGTTGTCGCTGCCACAGGCGGGTCGAGCGAGCCCCGTGTCCCGGCCTTCGCCTCCGACCTCCCACAGGCAGTCCAACAGCTCACCTCTCTGTCCTACCGGCGACCGGCCCAGATCGACGACCGCGGCCGAGTGTTGGTGGTGGGTGCGTCAGCGTCCGGAGTTCAGATCGCGGACGAGCTGCAACGAGCCGGCCGTGACGTCACCGTCGCGGTCGGCGAGCACATTCGGTTGCCACGTTCGTATCGCGGAAGTGACATCTACCGGTGGCTGGACAGAATCGGCCAACTCGACGAGCGATGGGATGAGGTGGAAGACCTCCAGCGCGCTCGCCGACACGCATCGGTGCAGGTGGTCGGAAGCGATGACGCGCGAGAGGTCGACCTCCCCTCCTTACAGGCCCTCGGCGTCCAGCTCGTTGGACGCCTCATGGCGATACGCGGCACGACAGCGTTGTGCTCGGGCGGCCTCGGGAGCCTCGTTGCCAATGCCGATCTGAAGGAGGCCAGGCTCCTTCGCCGCATCGACGAGTGGGTAGACGAGCACGGCATGGCCGATCTCGTCGGCCCTAGGGTCAAACCGAGTCCGACCGTCCTCACCCAGATACCGACGGATCTCGATCTGGCCCGCTTCGGAACGGTGATCTGGGCGACGGGGTTTCGCCCCACGTACAGCTGGTTGGACCCCCGAGCGCTCGACCGCCGGGGCCGGGTCGACCATCACGGCGGTGTCGCGACCATGAAGGGCCTCTACCTGCTGGGTCTCCCGTTCCTGCGGCGGCGTCGTTCCAACCTGCTCGCGGGGTTGGGCATCGACGCGTCCGAACTCGGTCAGCACCTCGTCGAGTACTTGACGGCAGTCGGGCGGATGCGCACCTCAACGGCACGCTGAGGCCGAGATCAGCTCCCCCCGCTGAGCGCTCGTCGGGTGCGCAAGACGATGTCCTCCACAGGACAGAGGGCGCCGACCGCGAGCAATTCCCCGGCTCGCTCGGTCCCCAAGGACTCTACGAGCCGGTCTCTGGTGTCGAAGACGAGGTCATGCAAGGTGCTCGACATCGGCGCCACTCCGAGCATCGCGTGTCTCTCGATGGCGCCGAGCAGCTCGATGGCGAGTTCGGCTTGGTCGATCCGATCGAGGGCGATCGCACAGCGGGACAAGGTATGCCACTGCTGTGACCAATCCCCGGCGCGGTCCCAGACTCCGACCATATCGGCGAGACCCGCACACCCGGCCTCGAGCTCGCCTCGAGAGACCAGAAGGCCGCTCGCTTCCGTGACGGCGAATCCGTGCATCCAACGATTCCCGACGGCACGTGCGATCCGGCCGCTCGCGGTAAATGCCTCTAGGGCCTCATCCTCGGTTCGGCTGGCAAAGCCGCGGGCGACCTCGACTGACGCCAGGTCCGTCGGTGACATCGTCAACTTCGCCACATCGTTGGCTCGTACGATGAGGGCCTCGGCCTCTTCGTAGGCACCGTTGGAGCTGTGTCCCACTGACCCTAGATAGCAGGCGTGGACGATCCGCGACCGATTGCCAGACTCCTCTGCCAGCTCGATTTGGCGAAGCGCCTCGGCGTGGCCTTTCGTCGGCTCACCCACGAGGTAAAGAACATTGGCGAAGGTTCGTTCCGCGAGGCCACTGGGAAAGACCGACAGTCGGCGCTCCAGTTGGCGGGTTTCCTCCGCCAGCTGCACCGCGAGATCGAACTCCCCTCGGACCCAGGCACCGTACGCCCGAATCCCAGTGAGCATCGGCGCCAGTGGGTGGTCGAGCGCGTCCGGCGCATTGCAGGCGGCGTCGGCCCATGTGAACACTTCATAACGCATGGCCCTCATGGCGAACTCGCGGATCGAGGTGATCAGGCCGAAGGTGACATCGAGCGCCCCGAGCTCCAAAGCAAAGCGTTGCGCGGCTCGTAGGTCGGCCAGCGAAGATTCCGCCCTGGCGATCGCCTTGCCTTCCCCGGGACCACACAGCTCAGACTCGACCCTTCCGGCCTCGGCGGCGAAATGTCTCGCATGCGCGGCGAACAGCTCAGCGGATCGGGCGTCGCTGAGGCGGGTCCGCCCATATTCACGGAGCGTCTCGAGCAGCTCGTAGCGGGTCGACCCCCCTGCCTGTGGACGCACAGCAAGCATGGAGCGCTCGGTGAGCCACGTCAGCAGGTCGAGGGTGTCGCCTCTTGGGGCCAGTGCCTCTGCCGAGCGCAACTCGAAGGAACCGGCGAGCACTGACAGCGCTGTGAAGAGGGCCCGCTCGTCGGGCTCAAGCATGTCGTAGGACCAGCTGATGGCGTCGTGCATGGTCCGGTGACGAGGGTCACTCCCCCTACGCATCGCCTTGAGTACTCCAAACCGCTGGTCAAGGCGGTGAGCAACTTCGGCAATGCCGATCGCACACGCCCGTGCCGCGGCCAGCTCAATGGCCAGCGGGATTCCATCGAGGCGCCGACAGATCTCGACAACGAGCGGCCCCAGAGTTTGGTCGAGGGCGAAGGAAGGGTCGGCGGCCTTGGCCCGAGCAACGAAGAGCGCGACGGCAGGGATCTCGGCCAGTTCGCCGAGCGCTACATCTGACCCGAACAGATCAACGGGGCCAGTGGGTAGCGGATCTACCGTCCAGAGCCGCTCACCGGCCACGGCCAGCGGTTCCCGGCTGGTGGCGACGATCGCGATGGTGGGAGCCTCGCGCAGAATCCGCGCCACAAGCTCGGCCACGGGCTCGATCAGATGCTCGCAGTTGTCGAGCACCAGCAGGCTGAACCGGGGGCGCAGCAGATCGATGATGGCATCATCGATCGAGCTCGACTTCCGCAGGTTCACGTCGATGGCCGTGGCAAGCGCTGCGGCCGTGGCGTCCTGATCGACGACTCCTACAAGCTCCACGACGTGGACACCATCCTTGAACTGGCCACCAACCATGCGAGCCAGCTCCATCGCCAGTGAGGTCTTCCCCACGCCCCCCGGGCCGATCAACGTGACCAGCCGGTGATCGGCGATCACCTCGGCGAGCTGCTCCAGCAACATTTCGCGTCCGATCAACGGCTGTACACGGACGCCGATCGACGCTCCCGTGGTAACTGGGGACAATGCGACCCCGGTCCGACCCTCCTCGATCTCCTCCACGGTCGCCACGAATTCGTAACCTTTGCCATGCACCGTCCGGATGATCAACTGCTGGCTACCATCGTCACCGACGGCCTGGCGGACTGCCTTGATTCGCGTCGTAAGCGCTGACTCACTTACGAATCGGTCACCCCAGACCGCGTCGAGCAGTTCCTCCTTGCGCACCACCGTGCCGCGGTGCTTGACGAGGTATGCGAGCACGTCGAACACCTGAGGCTCGACCCGCACCTCCTCGCCACCCCGTCGAAGGACGATGCGGTCCAGGTTCAACTCGCAGTCCGCGAATCGGATCACCTTATTGACCGTAGCCGCGGCGATGGTCCGGGTTCAGCGAGGGAGGGGCAGGTGCGGAACCGCATTCGAAGAGCTTGAGACCGGTCCGGAGACCAGTTCCCCAAACACGACGCGACCCACGGGTATCCATGACTGACGCCAGAGAGATAGGACCAAAGCGTTGGTCCGACACTCACGGCGCAGCTACCGTTCCCACCGTTCCATGATCGCGTTCGCGCGGGGCGCTCGGACGGGGCTGCGCAAGATCTTGAGCCCAACATCGGCGAACATTCGATCGAAGGCGGCGGTGAACTTCGTGTCCCGATCTCGGATCAGGAACGTGACCGCCTCCGCATGTTCACCGACTTCCATCATCAGGATCCGGGCGATTTGGGTCACCCACCGCTTGTCTCGGTGGGCTGTGACGCCAAGGATCCTCACGCGCTGGCTGGCGTGTTCGATGATGGCGAGGCTGTAGACGGTGGCGCCGTTGAGCAGGGTGACGGTGAAGGAGTCGGTCGCGGGGATCGCCTTCGCCTGACAGGGCAGGTACTCCACCCAGGTCGGCCCCGCCTGCTCGACGCGGAATGGGGGCCAGGGCCGCCTGCGACGGTAACGGTGTTGCGGAGAACCATTGCGTAGACCTCCGCCGAGACGAACTCCAGCGAGGGCGTCCAGTCGGAAACGTACAGTGTGCCGAGCGATCTATTGACTGGATATATACACTCAGAGTATTCTCCGAGGTATGAGCGTCCCCATGGCCCTGCTCGGCCTCCTCGATCGCGAACCGAGCCACGGCTACGACCTGAAGCGCGATTACGACACCTATTTCGGGCGTGGCCGGCCGCTGCCCTACGGCCAGGTGTACGCCACGCTCTCCCGCCTGGCCAGAGACGGGAAGGCGATCGTCGGCGACGCCGAGCCAGGAGCCGGCCCCGATCGCAAGCGGTACAACATCACCGAAACCGGCCGGAACGACGTCGAGGCGTGGCTCTCGGAGCCCATCCCCGCCGAGCCCCACCTGCAGACCGATCTGTTCGTGAAGGTCGTCCTGTCGCTGATGCTCGGTCGCCGGGCCGAGGAGTACCTGGATGCCCGAGCGCGCTGCACACCTGCACCGGATCCGCGAACTCACAGACCTCAAGCAAAAAGGAAGCCTGATCGATTCACTCCTCGCCGACCACGGTCTGTTCCACCTCGAGGCCGACCTCCGCTGGATCGACCTCACGACCGCTCGCCTCACCGCACTCGCCACGGAGGTTGCCTCATGAACGCGCCCAACGGTTCTGCCCTCATCCCGCTCGGGGGTACCATCATCGAGGCGCAGGACCTCGTGCTCTCCTTCGGCGAGACTCCGGCGCTGCGCGACGCCAGCCTGTCCGTGCAGCACGGCGAGATCGTGGCCGTCATGGGCCCGAGCGGATCAGGCAAGTCGACGCTGCTCCTCTGCCTCGCCGGCATCCTGGTCCCCGCGTCGGGCCGAGTGATCTTCGAAGGACAGCGCATCGACGCGTTGCGCGAGGAGCAGCGGAGCCGGCTCCGCCGAGACCGTTTCGGCTTCGTCTTCCAGTTCGGCCAGCTCGTCCCGGAGCTGACAGCCGAGGAAAACGTCGCCCTCCCACTCCTTCTGGGCGGGATGCGCCGCCAACAGGCCCTGGCCCGAGCGCGGAGCTGGTTCGCCCGGCTCGAGCTCGACGGGTTGGAGAGCCACCGGGCGGGCGAGATGTCAGGCGGCCAGGCACAGCGGGTCGCCCTCGCCCGGGGCATGGTCGCGCAGCCCGACGTGCTGTTCGCCGACGAACCCACCGGTTCACTCGACTCCCTGACCGGTGAGCTCGTCATGAACTTGATGACCAGCGTGGCCCGCGAGGAGGGGATCACGGTCGTCCTCGTCACCCACGAACCCCGCGTCGCCGCCTATGCCGTCCGCGAGGTGATCGTGCGCGACGGTCGGGTCGTCAGCCCGGTGACGGTCGGCGCATGATCCGGCTCGGCCTCCGGCTGACCTTGGGGAGTGGTCGTGAAGCCCTCCTGCGAGTCCTCGTCACCGCTGCAGCGGTCGCCCTCGGCGTGGGCTTCTTGCTTGCCGCCTTGGCGGGGATCAATGGTCTCCACGCCCAGAGCGATCGGGGTGCCTGGCTGAACTCGGCGGTGCAGCCGACACCGCCGGCCTCGCCCGCCAGCGGCCTGTGGTGGGAACCGAGCACCGACTCGTTCGGGAGCCAGCTCATCGACCAGATCGACGTCGCGGCGGCCGGGCCGGGTGCGCCCATCCCTCCCGGCATGTCGCACCTGCCTGGTCCGGGCCAGTACTTCGCCTCACCCGAGCTGGTGAACCTGCTTCGTTCCCAGCCCGCCGACGAGCTGCGTGATCGCTACCCCGGTCGGCTGGTGGGCACCATCGGCAGCGCGGGACTGCCGTCGCCGAACTCGTTGATCATCGTCATCGGTCACAGTGTCGGCCAGCTCTCGAAGCAGCCGGCTGCCATCGAGATCGGGGCGATCCACCGCGGCCTGGCGAATTGCTATGGCTGCCAGAGCGCGGTCGGGAGCGGGCCAGTTCTGGAATTCATCCTGGTCGGTGGGGCGGTGGCGCTCGTGCTGCCGATTCTGATCCTGATTGCGACGGCCAGCCGACTGTCGGCCGCCAGGCGCGAAGAGCGTTTCGCCTCGATGCGGCTGGTCGGCGCCACTCCTCGCCAGATCTCGACGATTTCGGCCGTCGAAGCGGCGATCGCCGCCCTCGCCGGAGTCGTCCTCGGTTTCGGCCTCTTCTTCGCAGTCCGACCAATGCTGTACCACGTGCCGTTCACCGGGGCCCCGATGGCGAAGGGTGACCTCTCCCTTCACGCCGTCGACGTCCTCATCGCGGTGGTCGGAGTCCCCATCGCCGCCGTCGTCTCCGCACGTCTCGCGCTGCGCCGGGTACAGATTTCGCCACTAGGGGTGACGCGACGGGTCAGGACAGCGCCCACCGGGGATCGCCAGGATCGTTCCCTTGTTGGCAGGTATCGCCTTCCTCGCCTACTTCGACGTGGCCGGAAAGCCCGGGGCCATCGGGAGCCAACTCCTCGAGCTCCTCGTTGGATTCGTGCTGCTGATCGTGGGTCTGGTTCTGGCCGGGCCGTGGCTCACAACGGCTGGGTCGCGGATCATGGCCAAAAGAGCGAGGCGCCCCGCCACGCTCATCGCCGGTCGTCACCTCCTCGACAACCCCAAGGCTGCCTTCCGCTTTGTCAGTGGCCTCGTCATTGCCCTCTTCGTCGCCAGCGCGGCCATCGGAGCCCTCAGCTCTGTGACGCAAGTAACCGGAGGGGGCAGCGCCAACGCCAGTCTGAGTACCCTCGCGGACCCGTTCTGTACATATTCGACCAACGACTGTCCAACGGCGTCCGTGGTGGCTTCCGTCCCTCCGTCGGTCCTTAGCGAGCTGCGGGCGACGCCGGGAGTGCAAGGGGTGACGGCGGTCCATGAGGCTCCCAACCAGATGCAGCAGGGGCGATCGTTCGGAGTCGTCGCGTGTGACGAACTCGCCAAGACTCCGGCCATCGGCCGATGCGCACCGCGGGCCACCGTGGCGTCCGTCGGATACTTCCTCTCGAAGGTCCTGGGGCACACCGCCCACACGTCGACCACGACCTGGCCCTCTTGGAACCTGTCGGCGATGCAGCTCGCATCCCTCCCCGTGAGCGCGGTCGTCGTCGCGACGAACGGGTCTTCGGGTGCGATCGAACGGGTGCGAACAGAGCTCGAGCGCGCCTTCCCGCTCCAGGGAACACCGGTGACCGTGGAGGCACTCGGTCCCTCGACGGCGCGCCTGCTGACCATGATCCAGGCCATGACCGACGTGATCATCGTGGCCAGCCTGATCATCGCTGCGTGCAGCCTCGCTGTGAACATCGCGGCCGGTCTCACTGAGCGGAGGCGCCCGTTCAGCCTGCTCAGACTTGCGGGGGTCCCGCGAAAACTCCTGCACCGGGTCGTGACGCTGGAGAGCGCGCTGCCCCTGCTCATCGTCGCTGCCGTCTCCATCGTTGTCGGGCTGCTGGCGGCCGCCCTCTACCTGCACTCGCAGGTCGGGCTCGCCTTCAGCCTTCCGGGACTCTCCTACTGGACCACGGTGATCGGAGGGCTGGCTGTGTCGATGGCGATCATCGCCTCGACGTTCCCCATCCTCGATCGGATCACGGGGCC
Organism: uncultured Acidimicrobiaceae bacterium; assembly: GCA_963774915.1. Classification (GTDB taxonomy): domain Bacteria; phylum Actinomycetota; class Acidimicrobiia; order Acidimicrobiales; family RAAP-2; genus CAVSNH01. Next base: position 784,163 of record CAVZGR010000003.1, read on the forward strand.
CGAGGTCGCCCGGAACGCGTGATCACAATGGCCAAACGGAAGGGTGCCATTCGACGGGCCCCGCTAAGCGTCCTCACGGCACTCGCCGCACTCTGTGCGGGAGTGTCGTTTGCCGCCTGTTCGTCACCTCCGGACGAGGGAACCCTGGACGGCACACTCCAGGCTGTCGGTGGTCCGGCCGGGACAGAGCCGCAACCGCTCAGCGGTTCTGTCACGTTCCATGGTTCGAACGGGAACATCGCGACCATCGACCTCTCCGCCAGCGGCCGGTTCACAGCCCACCTGCCCGCCGGTCGCTACACCGTCGCAGGGCGGAGTCCACAGTTCAAAGGGGGTGCCGGCGAGTGTCAGGCACCAGGACTCGTCACCGTGACCAAAGACGTCACAAGCCACCTCGAGATCGATTGCCAGGAGAGCTAGGGCCGTTCGTACGGCCGAGCCGGCGGTGGCGATAAGCCGGTGCTGCACCAGCCCGCCTCCCTCTTTGATGCTGTTGGCGGCGGGAGAATGCAAACCTCCGACCTTCAGGTTGTGAGATTGGGACCGTCCACGCCTCCGGCGGCGCCTCAAACTGTCCTCCGAAATCTCGCTGAACTGGGACTCCGTGAAGACGGTCAACGTACCCATTGACTATCACCATCTGATTATATAACTTATAGGTGATGGTTGCTGCCGATCAACTGAGCCGCTCCTTCGCCGCCCTTGCAGACCCCACCCGCCGGGCGATCCTGGAGCGCCTCGCGGCCGGCGATGCTGGCGTCGTCGAACTCGCAAATGCGTCCACGCTGACGCAGCCTGCTATCACCAAGCACCTCAAGGTGCTGGAGCGAGCTGGTCTGATCGGCCGGGCTCGTGAAGGCCAGCGCCGCCCGGCACGACTTCATCGCGACGGCTTGGCCCCAGTGGACGAGTGGCTTCGCCGTGCCCACGCGGAATGGTCCGACCGCTTCGACCGGCTCGAAGCCCATCTTGCCGCCCAAACCGAATCAACCACCAATGAGGAGATCCCCGATGCCTGAGACCCGTGCCGCCGTGGACGTCCGATCTGCGACTGTGGTCAAGCAGCTCGTCATCGAACGCACCCTTAAGTCCTCGCCGGAGCGCGTCTTTGACGCCTTCACAGACCCCGACCAACTAACGAAATGGTGGTGGCCCACCGGCTTCACTTGCCCTGCCGCAGAGATCGACCTGCGGGTCGGAGGTAAGTACCGGCTCGCGATGGAATGGCCGGGCTCGATCCCTGCCGAGGCCCAGTTCTCCCACTACATGGGTGGTGAGTATTACGAGATCGATCGTCCGCGTCGTCTGGTCATGAGCGGCCGGGCTGTCAACGACGAGCAGGGCGAACTCTTCGCAACGCTCATTGAGGTGACCTTTGAGGCTCGCGGAGGTGGCACCGCGCTCACCATGCGACAGTCGTACTTCGAGCCGATGCCGCCAGCCGAGGCGATGGCCGGTGCCGAGCAGGGCTGGTCGGAGCAGCTCGACAAGCTCGAGCGGCTGCTCACGGACTGACCGAGAGAGAGGCTTGTGTCTAGGTCCGTCCTCTACATGTCGATGTCACTTGACGGTTACATCGCTGGCCCCAACGACAAACCGGGCAACCCCGGCGGCGACAACTTCATCCGGCTCCACGAGTGGTACGGGTTTGCTTCGGACGCTGCACCAACGGCGGAGACCGTTGATGCGTCGGGTATTGGAAGCCAATTTCTGGATGAAATCAAAAGGACCGGCGCCGTCCTCTCCGGCCGCAATACCGTCGAACAGGTCGATCACTGGGGCGGTGACCACCACGACGGCGTCCCAATATTTGTGCCCAGTCACCGGCCCCCGGGACCATCGGCTACCAGATACCCATTGGTGACCTATGTGGCGGATGGGATCGCCAGCGCGATGACACAGGCGAAGGCGGCCGCAGGTCATCGCAACGTCCTGGTCCATGGCGCTTATACGGCCCAGGCGGCGCTTGCGGCAGGTGTCCTCGACGAGTTGCAGATCCACCAGGTGCCGGTGCTGTTTGGTGGCGGTCGCCGATTATTTGACGTGTTGGCAGGGAGGGTCGAGTTGGAGATCGTTCGAGTGATCGACACCCCCGAGGCCACGCACATCCGATACCGCATTGTCTCCTGATCGCGACTCGTCCACACGCCCAAATGCTGGGCCAAAGAGACGAGCGCGAGCAGCGTGGGAATCCGTGGGATGGGATGTGGGGTGCCCCCGAGGAAACAGTGAGAGCCCTCCCAGCTGGGAGGGCTCTCATTGTTATTTCGTTGGTGGCGGGGGCGGGATTTGAACCCGCGACCTTCGGGTTATGAGCCCGACGAGCTACCAGACTGCTCCACCCCGCGTCGCAGACGACAATCTAGCACTGGTCCTTGGGAAACCGTCCACGAGCCGGATCCGAGCGAGTGCTCATTGCTCGCCGTCGGCGACGAGCAATGTCCTGACGAAGAGGCTCATCCAGCCGAAACCGGCTGCGATAGCGATGCGCTGATACGTGCCGGCGCGGGCGTTCCACGGCTGCTTGCCGGCGAATCCTGCGCCCGCCAGCGTGGCCGCCGCGATCGACAGGACTCCTGCGCTCACCGAGAGAGCAGCCAGCGCCCTGCGATCATCATCGGCGAAGCGAAAGGCGCCGATCACGCAGGCCGCCGGCAAGCCCACGAAGAACGGCACGGCTGAGGCCGTGTGCAGTGCCCCTCGGCGGCTGAGACCGTCCCGGGCTGTCTCCTCGGCCAGGTCCGTAGCGAAGACACCGGCTCCGAGGAGTCCGGTCCCCACCGCTGCCACCAGCCTGGGGATGGACCGTTTGCCGATCCCAGTAGGGAGCGCGCGGTCGGATGCCAGCCGATCCGGCCAGGGTGAGACCACCACTGACGAGGAAATTGAGAGTCTGAACCCAGCCCACCTCCGAACGCGCCAACGCGCTCACTGGATCGCGCCGTCGGTCGTAACCGCTCAGCCGACGGCCCGTCACCGTGTAGATCCCGACGAAGACAGGGCCGGCGAGAGCACCGAGTCGGAGGAACGAGCGTGTCCGCACGCCGCTCTGTCTATCGCAGGCCAACCGCCGAGACGTCACTGCCGTGGCCACCCCTTCGGCGGTCGCAGCAAGCCCACCGGGTGACCGGTACCGTCAACGACGTGGAGGAGCCGACCGTCGAGTTCCGCCCTCTCCGCCGCTCGGACTTCCCTCTCGTCGGTCAATGGTTGTCGGCACCTCATGTCGAGCCCTGGTGGCGAGAGGCGTACGATCCGGCCTCGATCGAGTCGACCTACGGCCCGGCCGTCGACGGCGAGGACCCGACCGAGTTATTCGTCGTACAGCGAGACCGCCGTCCCATCGGCTTGGTGCAGCGTTACCTCGTCGACGACAACCCAGACTGGAAAGAGTCCCTCGAACCGGCGGCCGTCCCCCAACCGTCCGTCGGCATCGACTACTTGATCGGGATGCCCGAGCTCATCGGAAAGGGTCTCGGCCCGACCATCATCGATCGGTTCGTCAATGACGCATGGCGTCGCTATCCGAGGGTGGTCGCCGCTGTGGCCAGCGCTCAACAGGCCAACCGTCCGTCGTGGCGCGCCCTCGAGAAGTCGGGCTTTCGGCGGGTGTGGGCTGGTGTGCTCGTCTCGAATGACCCGAGCGACGACGGTCCGGCCTATGTCTACGTGCGGACTCGCGACTGATGCGCTCTCGCCCGTTGGGCCCGAGTGCTCCTCGCTTGGGCAGCCAAGACCCGGTCCAACAGTCCATCACAGTCATCACCGGACGACGGGTCAACCGCGAGGTGATCAGCTGGGACTGAGCGGATTGGTGGTCGTCGTCGTGGTCGTGTTCACCGTGCCTCCGGTCAGCTGAGAGACCTCATTCAGATCGCTCTCGAGGTTGTTGATGTCGGCTTGATAGGCGCCGAGATTGCCCGCCTTGAGGTCGACCTGTGACTGCAGGTACTGGTGCTGGGCATCGCTGAGCAAGGCCCGAACCTCTGGCGAGAGCTGGCCCGGACCGGTGACGTTGCTGGGGGTGACCGCGATGGTGGAGCTGAAGACCTGGCTCAATGCCTGGGCCAGCGTCTGGCCGATGCCGGCTGGCTGGTTCTTCCCGTAGACGGCGATCACGTATTGCAGGGTCGGTATGGGGTTGCGCGACGAGGCCACATACAGGGGCTGGATGTAGAGCAGGGAGTCAGCCACCGGAACCATGAGGACATTGCCCAGCAGTACCGATGACCCCTGCTGGCCGAGCAGTGAGATCGTTTTCGATACTGACTGCGTCTGATCGATCTGTGACGCGACGATGGACGGTCCGTAGGCAGGGTTGTTGCGCGGAGTCACGTACATCGTGAGCTGCCCGTAGTCGCCGGGGTCACAGCCGGCGATCATGAAGCCGGACAGCGTCTGGATCTGACTCGTTGCGGAGACCGGCACGAAGGCGTCGAGTAGGGAGAATGACTGCTGCGACTGACCCGGCGCCTCGAACTCCTGGTAGATGGGCGCCATCCGCACCAACTGCCCGGTGGAAACCTGCTCACCTTGAGCGTTGGTGGTGTAGGTGGTCTGCAGGGCTGGTTGGGCGAGCCCGACCCGGGCGACGGCGACAATGCCCAAGCGTCGGCTGCGCTGTAGAAGCTGTTGGCGTTGGTGATGTGGTAGCGGCCATACATGCTGGCCTGGACGGCGAAGAGGTCCTCGGGATAGCGCAGGTGGGCGCGCAGCTCGGGGCTCATCTTGGATGCCGACGTGAACATCGAGGGAAACGCCTTGCGCCACGTCTGGATGATGGGGTCGTTCGGGTCCTGGACGTAGAACGTCATCTTGCCGGTGTAGGCGTTGACGAGGACCTTCACCGAATTGCGGACGTAGTTGAAGGTGCCCGACAACCCGCTCCCCGGGGCCACCACCGTGTTGTCGGCGTTCTCCGCGTAGGGATAATTGTCGGTGGTGGTATACGCATCCTGGACCCAGTCGATCTGGCCATTGAGGAGGACCGGATACGGATCGGCATCGAGGGCGAGGAACGGGGCTGCCATGGAGACCCGGGCCTGAATGCCGCGCTCGAACATGATGCGGGACTGCGGCGTGATCTGGTTGGAGATGAGGAGGTTGAGCGAGTCGAAGCGGATGGCGAACATCGCCTGCTTGAACAATGACGAGAGCTGAACACCGCCGTCGCCGGTGTAATGCGTCTCGACATTGCTTCCCGTTGGCGAGCTGGTAGTCGATCTCGGGCTGCTTGGTGTTGGCCACCACATAACCGGAGTTGTTGAGACCGAAGTACACCGCCGGCTGGGTGATGACCGGAGCGCCGCTCGTGGACTCCGGGGGGACGTTGCTGACGTCGTAGACGGGGTACCCGGCACTGGACACCTGCGTGGACGGCGAGATGATCATCCCGTAACCGTGGGTGTACTGCAGGGTCGTGTTCACCCACGAACTGGAGGTCGCCGGCAGGTCAGCGTCATTGATCTCGCGAACGCCCACGACCACTGGTGTCTCTTGACCGTCGATCTTGTAGCGGTCGATGGAAAGGGTATTGAACTGGTAGTAGCTCCGGATTTGCTGCCGGTTGAATGTCTGTCCCGTTTGGGTTGGATCCCAGAGCCGGACGTTGGCCAAGGTATTGCCGTTGGCGTCCAACTGAGTGGGCGTGAGGTTGGACGACGCCGGGTACGAAACCTGCTGGACGTTGTTGATACCCATGGCCTCGCGAGTGGCCTCGATGTTGCGTTGGATGTAGGGGCGCTCGAGCGAGTTCTGCGCAGGATTGACCCGCAGGGCCTGGACGACGGCCGGATAGATGGTTCCGGCGCTCAAGGCGACGAGGAACCAGAGGCCCACGCCGAGGATGGGAAGAGCCCAGCCCTGCCGGCGGATGTTGTAGATGAGAAGAACGGCGGCGGCCAGCGAGACCAGAATCAACAACTCGAGGGCGGGCAAGCGGGCGTGGACGTCGGTGTAGCCGGCCCCCTGCACGTACCCGTTGTTGGAGAGGTCGAGGTTGAAACGGGCCAGGTAGTAGCCGACCGCCTTGACCAGAGCCACGAGCCCGAGCAAGACGGAGATGTGGGCCTTGACGGCCGGCAACACCCGCGGTCGCGGGCCCTGGAGCCGGATGCCGCCGTTCAGGTAGTGGCTGAGTGCGGTGACGATGAGCACGACCACCAGTGCCACCAGCGACCAGTGCACCAGGAACTGCTGGAAGGGAAGAACGAAGACGTAATAGCTGACGTCGCGGTGGAACTGCGGATCGGTGATGTGGAACGGAGTGGAGTTGCGATAGAGAATCCAGTTCTGCCATTGGCCGACCGCTTGTGAGCCGACAATGAGGGAGAGCCCGGCAATGACGACCACCCGCAACCACCGCGAGTAGGGGCCGATGATCTCGCGGTAGCGCTTCACGAACTCGTCCTCGGCGTCGAGGGCCGGTCCCCGCGGTGCTAGTCGTTCGGCGACCAGCAGGCTGGCCGTGAGGAGCACGGCGAAGATGAGGGAGAACGCCACGAAGAGGCCGGCCTTGACCTCGAAGAGCTGGAGCCAGACGGCGTGGAGGTTGACCGATGAGAACCACAGCGCATTGGTGTAGAAGACGGCGAAGGTCCGAAGCGAAGCAATGACGACGATCAAGATGACGACGATGGCGATGATCCATCGACGGCGGCGGAGGTGCGGACGACGGGTAGCACGCGTGCGACGCGGGCATGTCACTCGGGGTGCGCACGGGACGAGCCTACGATGCGGCGGGGGCAACGAGGCATCGACACCCGGAGTGGGCCGGAGGATGTCGATGCCCGGTAGGGAATTCGCTCCCCCGGCGGCTGGGGGCCGGCGAGCCCGTTGTCCTCGCAATCAGGGCACGGCGCGTCACCCGATCCGGGGACGGAGACCCACTCGATCCGACCGTCGCGATCGCGTTGCACGGCGGTGACAGACCCGAGTGAGAAGGCAGCCACCACGTAGTCACCGGCCAGGCGCTCGACCCGGGCTCCCCGCCATTCGCGGAAGGCTGCACCCACGTGTTCGACGGCGGCCGCCTCCCCCGCTTCTGTGACTCCCCCGTCGGCTGATAGTCGCCGGCGCAACGGGGTCACCACCTCTTCGGCCAGCCCGTGGGCGATGGCAACGACGGCATCGACCTTCGGCGCACTGGACCCCGCGCCACTGGCGAAAGAAGCCCCCGCCTCGGCCGCCTCCTCCAGCACGGGAAGGACTGACGTGGTTAAGCCATCGACCTGCTCGGTCTCGTCCGGGAGTACGGCCGATGACCACTGCGAACCGTTGGAGCGGAGCTGGTCGAGCATGTCGTTCTGGGTGTCCTGCAGCGTCCGCTTGAGTCGCCTCGACAGCGCGGTCACCAGGGGCGCGATGAGCTCGTCGCGCTGGACGACAGCCGGCGGCCGGTCGGCGGGCGGCCCTGAGTCGTTCTCATCGCCACCTTCTACGACGGCGTCATCGATGTCCACGCCAGCTTCGGGAGCGGTCGCAGACGGGCCGGCGCCGGAGCTTTCGGTGGGACCGGAGGCCTCCGAGGGCCCGGTTCCCGCTTCCGCCGCCCCAAGGCCATCCTCGCCTTCGGTTGACTCGTCGTCGTGTTCGGCCCGCAGCTTGGCGAACAGGGCATCCACCTTGCCGGTGGGCGCCACCGAAGGATCGTCGGTTTCATTGCCGGAGGCGGCGGCCTCGGCGACCGGCGAGGCGTTCGTCTCTTGATTCTTCGCCTCGACCCCGACCTCGATTTCGACGTCGACATCCGCGGCGACGACGCGGAAGAGCTCCGTGAGGTCGTCCGGCGACTCGTCGTCGGCCCGGGCGTCTGCGGCTCGACCTGCCACCTCGGCCGCCTCACGAGCGTTGTCTTCGGCTGTAAAGAGGTCTTCGGCGATCCCGTCGACCGAGCGGCGGACACCGTCGATGGTCTCGGCGAGTCGTTCACGCCCAGCCCGGAGTTGCTCGATCTGCGAGTGCAACAGTCGGCGACGACTGCTCAGATCTGCAAGTACCCGGGCTCGGAGCTGCTGAGCTTCTTCGACCATGGATCGGCATTCGTCTTTGGCCCGGGCCCGGAGCTCGTCGCCGTCGCGCTGCGCCTCCTCGATCAGTCCCGAAGAGCGCTCGGTGGCCTCGGCCACGAGCCGTTCGGCCTCGGCCTCGACTGCGGCCATTCGCTCGTTGGCTTCGGACTCGGCCGAGGCGCGGGCCGCCTGGGCCTGCTCGGTGGCGTCCGACACCAACCGCTCCGCCTCTTCCTTGGCTTTGGTCACCTGCTCGTCGGCAACTTCGTGGGCGCTGTGGAGAACCCGCGCCGTCTGCTGACCGAGGGCGGCGACAAGGGTGCCTTCGTCGAGAACCGGGTTCTGAGCCCGCCGCTCGGTGGCGGCCAGGTCCTCGAGGAGCTCCTGCTCGCGTTGGGCCAGCGAGGTCAGGCCGTGGGCCAGCGACTCGAGATACGAGCGCACCTCTTTGGGGTCGAAACCCCGTCGTACGGTCGTAAAGGTGTGCCGAGCGACGTCATCGGGTGCCAGAAGAGGCGACGACGTAATGGCCATCCGACGTTCCTCTGACATTCCCAAGAGCCTACGACTGCCGCCTCGGCCAACCGGTCATAGGCCGGCGGCTGGCCGCGGACGATCCGTACCGCATTGCCGGTTCAACCAGCCAGCCGTCGGCCATCAGCGGGCCGCGGGAGGGGATGCGGGCGCGGCCGGAATATGGCCGCCGTGGGCCGCGAGCACGGCGAGAGCCTGATCGAGCGTCGTGACGGCGTAGATCTTGAGCCCGGGCCGGTCTTTCGACAAGGCTTGCTGGTAGTTCTGGTCGCCCCTCGGGACGAGGAAGATGGTGGCTCCGGCGTTCTCGACTGCCACCGTCTTCTGAGGGACACCGCCGACTGCTCCGACATCGCCGTCAGCGTCGATGGTGCCGGTGGCCGCCACCGTATGGCCGCCGGTGATCGACCCGTCGGTGAGGGCGTCCATCACCCCGAGGGTCATGGCCAGACCTGCCGAAGGGCCGCCGATGTTGGTGACGTTGATGTTGACGGGGAAGGGATACCGGTAGTCGATCTGGTCTTCGGGCTCAATGCCCAGGTTGAGCGTCGTGTACTGGCCGGAACCGAGATCGACACGCGTGGCATGGAGGGTCACGGGGACAGGCCGCGGTGGCCCGCTTCCGCCCTTGCGCACCGACATGGTGATGGTCTGACCCGAGTGGTAGCGATCGAGGACCACGGTCAGATCCTTGGCCGAGGTGACCGGCGTACCGTCCACCGCAGTGATCACGTCGCCCACCTGCAGCGTGGAGGCCGCCGGCGTGCCCTCGAAGGTCCCGAAGATGACTGCTCCCGCCGGGGTGGCCGTGACGTGGTACCCGAGCCGAACGAGCGCAGCGGTCTTGGCTGCAGCTTCGGCCTGCGACATCTCGAGGTTGCCTTCGGCGATGAGCTGCGACGGCGGGAAGGGCCCGACGACCGACGACACCGACTCGAGGTCGGTGTCGCCCTGCACCTTAAAGAAGAGGTACGAGAGCGCCGTCACTCGGCCGATCTCCACGTCGGTGAGCAGAACGGGATGGTGCACCGGGTGGCTACGGTCGGTCGGCACGGTGATGAACTGCTGCACCGACTGGGCCATGCCCGGCTGGATGGCGTAGTAGTTGAGGTTGAGGCGCGAGGCGACGGCGATGCCCACCACCAGGACCACGAACACCACCCACGGCCACCGGTGGCGCCGGCGCCGGCGCGCCCTTCGCCCTCCTCCGGGCACCGGGCCGGGCCCGTCAACCCACGAGAGCGTGTCCTGAGGAGATTGGCCGGTCGCCGGCTCCCCAGGGGCTACCTCTGCCGGGGGCGCGGGACCATTCCGTCGCTTCGGGATCGACGCTCGGGGGTGTGGGTGGCGCCTCGGGCACCGGAGGCGGGGATGGGAGCCCGTCGTTGTGTGCCGTCATAGTGGTGACATGCAGCCTGCCACGGAGCCCCCCGACCGCCGGGTCACCGAACGACGGCGGCGGACGGCCCTGGCTGGCCATACGGACGAGGCAGAAACGGCCCGCCGTGCCCTGGCCGATGAGGCGCCTCCGGTGCGGGCCACCGCCCTCGGCGCCCTCGACCGGCTCGGCGCCCTGACCGACGAAGAGATCGCCGCGGCCCTGACCGATCCGGCTGCCGAAGTGCGGCGACGCGCCTGCGAGCTCGTTGCCCGACGACCCGGGCTGGATTGTGCCGCCGCCCTGTCAGACCCCGACCCAGGAGTGGTCGAGATGGCGGCGTGGGCGGCCGGAGAGCGCGGCGACCCGGCGGCCGTCGACACCCTGCGCCGACTGGCCGTGCCGGCAACCGGGCATTCCGATCCTCTCTGCCGTGAGGCGGCCGTCGCCGCCCTCGGTGCCATCGGCGACCCGTCGGGCCTTCCGGCCGTCCTTGCCGCGCTGGAGGACAAGCCGGCCATCCGTCGTCGAGCCGCGCTGTCACTGGCCGCCTTCACCGGTCCCGAGGTCGACGCCGCCCTCGAACGCTGCCTCAGCGACCGCGACTGGCAGGTCCGCCAGGTCGCCGAAGACCTCCTGGCCGATGAATGACGCAGAGGTACGCGGCGTCGTCGCTCAGGTCTCGGCCGCGGCAAAGATCGGTCGGTGGTCGTCGAAGGAGTCGAGACACTCTCCGGCCCCGACCACGACGCACTCGAGGGGTGTCGGCACCAAGTGGACGGGCACGCCCGTCTCGTCGGCCAGACGGTTGGCCAGTCCACGGAGCAGTGCACCCCCACCCACGAGGTGGATGCCGTCATAGATCACGTCCTGGGCCAGCTCCGGTGGGGACTCGCCCAGGCACTCGAGCACCGTCCCCACGATGAGGTCGACCTGATCGCGGATAGCGAAGCGAACCTCTTCGGGTGTCAAAAGGACCGTGCGCGGCAGGCCCGTCGCCACCTCTCGCCCTCGAACCTCGGCCTTCATTTCGTCGGCATAGGGCAAGGCGGACCCGATGGCCATCTTGACGTCCTCGCCGGTGCGCTCGCCGATGGCCACACCGTGCTCGCGACGCACGTAGAACTGGATGGCGGCGTCCATGTCGAATCCCCCACAACGGATGGCGCGGGAGACGACGATCCCACCGAGTGAGATCAGAGCCGTTTCGGTAGTCCCGCCCCCGACGTCCACGACCATATTCCCAATCGGCTCATGGATGGCGAGGCCGGCACCGATGGCCGCCGCCACCGGTTGCTCGATCAAATGGGCGGCTGATGCACCGGCGCGCCGGGCTGCTTCCTTGACCGCACGACGCTCGACCGAGGTGATGGCCGACGGAACGCAGATGAGCACGCGCGTCCGGTTGAACTTGTTGACACCAGCGCGACGCAAGAGCAATCGGATCATGCGCTCGGTGATGTCGAAGTCGGTGATGGCGCCTTCGCGCAAGGGACGCTCGGCCACGATGTAACCGGGCGTCCGACCGATCATCTGCCACGCCTCGTTGCCGACGGCCAGCACTTCGTGCGTGCGCGTGTTGAGCGCGATCACCGTGGGCTGATTGAGGATGATGCCGTGGCCCCGGGCGTAAATCAGGGTGTTCGCCGTGCCCAGGTCGATGGCGAGGTCACGAGACACTGCCGTCATCGTAGGACGCTGCCCGCGGCTCTCGAGAAGGCGGCGATGGCGGAACGCTTGCGACCGCGTCACCTCGGGCGATGCCCGCTCCGGGGGGCTCGTCAGTAACCTTTGGCCGTGGCCGGAGGCGATCGTGGGTCTGGCGGCGACCGGGAGGACGACAATTCGGATCTCAATGACGGCGACTGGATGCGCGGGTGGATCCATCCCGACGACCGGCTCTGGCGCCATCCGTCAGAAGGAGCTCCGACTCCTGGCCGCGCCACCAAAGGGGACCGGGTCGGCACTGCCACGGGTGGCAGCCTCGGACGCCAAGGGGCCGCGCCGTGGCTGATCTGTGGATCGCTGTGCATCGCCCTCGCCGTTGTCGCCGTGGCGGTCATCGTGGCCGACACCGGTCAAGACACCCCGAGCGCCGTCACCACCTCCTTTCCTTTCGTCCGTAGCGCGCCGACCACCGAACCCGGCTCAGGCAACGTCCTCAGTGGGAACCAGGTCGACAACGTCGTGGCCGACGTGCGTCCTTCGACCGTCATCTTGCGAGTCTTCCGGCCCGGAGGTGAAGCAACGGTCATGGGGCTCGTGGTGGAAGCCGGCGGCATCGTGGTGACGACCGCCCGGGCCGTCGCCGACGCCACCCGGGTCACCGTCGTCGAGCCCGACGGGAGTCGGCAACCGGCTGCGTTCGTCGCGATCGACCGCCGTTCGGGCCTCGCTGTCTTCCACATAGCCGACGATCTCCCCGCCGCCACCTTCGACGACGACGATCCCTCCACCGGCTCGATGGCCATGGCTGTGGCCATGCAGCCCCGGCGTACGGCACAGCCCGCGCCCCTCGTCTACGCCGGCACCGTGCTCTCGAGCGGGGAGGCCGTGCCCGGCGACTCCGTCACCGCCAATTTCGCGGCGACTTCCGTCCGTACTCCTCTCGATGCCGACGACCTCGGTTGCCCGCTGGTCGACGACCAGGGTCACGTCGTCGGCATGCTCGAATTCACCACGCGGCTGGGTACATCGAAGGTGGCGGTGTTCCTTCCCAGCGCATTGGTGGCCGGCGTGGCCCGCCAGCTGGTCGCCTCCGGTCAGGTCGACCACGGATGGCTCGGAGTCGAGGGACCGGGCTCCGCCTCCACCCCGGTGTCCTCCACCCTCGTTACCGTTCCGGCGTCCGCTTCGCACCCGTCCGGCGCGGTGCTGAGTGCCGTCGTCAAGGACAGCCCGGCCGCCCTCGCCGGCTTGGCCGCGGGTGACGTGGTCATGGCCGTCGACGGCGTGCCCGTGCACTCGATGTCCGAGCTCATGACTCGCCTGTACCCCGACCCGCCGGGGACCACCGTCAACCTGACCTTCGAGCAGTCGCAGGCGACCGAGACGGTCGAAGTACAGCTGGCCGATCCGGACGCGGAGTGACAGGAGCGCCCCCGCCGTAGATTGGGGACATGCCCCCAGGTGAGCCGGGCAACGCCGGCAACCCGTTCCAATCGCTGCTCGGCGACCTCCTCAACGTCCTGGGCTCGGCTGGTGCCCCCGATCAGTGGACCCTGACCAGTTCGTTCGCGGTCAACGTCGCCACCGGCGGCGAGCCCGAAGCGAACGTCGAGCCGGTGCTCCGCATTCAGCTCGAACAGCTCTCCCGGGTGGCCGAGCTCAACGTGATGGAAGCCACTGGACTGCCGATGGCCCCCGACGGTCGTCGATTGACCTGCGTGGCCGTGGGTCGCTCGGACTGGACCATGCGAGCGCTCGACTCGTGGCGACCCGTCCTGAGCGCCATGGCCGGGCCGTCGATGGGCACGGCAGGAGGACCGGGCGAGACGACCGACGCCTCCAGTGTCGCCGACTTGGACACCACCGATCTCTCCGGCCTGCTCGGACAATGGGCCAACGTCATCGGACCCATGTTCTTCGGGCTGCAGGTGGGGTCGGTCGTCGGACACCTGGCCCAGCGGGCCCTCGGTCAGTATCCGCTGGCTCTGCCCTGGGCACCCTCGGACGAGCTGCTCGTCGTCCCCGGCAACATCGCCGCCTTCGCCAGCGACTGGAGCCTGCCGGAGGAGGAGGCACTGCTCTGGGTGTGCGCCCGTGAGCTGGCTTCGAACGCCGTGCTCACCCGGCCGGCCGTTCGCAGCCGGATACTCGAGCAGGTCACCAACCTGGCCAATACGTCGGCGGCGGCCCAGGGCAGCTTGGCCGACCGGCTCGGGGGAATGTTCGGCTCGGCCGGCCTCGAGGGCGGCCCGGGCACCGATCTCGAGTCGATCCAGAACATGTTCGGCGACCCCGAGGACCTCCTCGGCGATCTGCTCACCCCCGAAGCCCGTCAGACCTCCGACGAGCTCACCTCACTGGCCGTCGTCGTCGACGCCTACGCCGACCACATCGCCGACGTCGTCGGCCGCAAGCTGGTGAGCTCATCGGGCCCGCTAGCCGAGGCGTGGTACCGCCGCCGGATCGAACGAGGCAAGGGCGAAGAGGCAGCCGGCGCTCTCTTCGGACTCGACCTCGATCGCTCGCAGGTCGACCGCGGCCGGGCCTTCATCGCCGGGGTGCTAGACCGGTCCGGCGACGACGGGTTGGCCCTGCTGTGGTCCTCGGCTCGGACGCTGCCAACTCCGCCCGAGGTTGACGCACCCGGGCTGTGGCTCGAGCGGATCAGCCTGCCCGACCTCGACAACGAAGCGGGGGCGAGTGCGGCAGATGGTCCGGCTGGTGGAGCTGGCGAAGGCCGGGACGAGGCCGACGGGAACGGTTCCGCCGGATCGAAACCGCCGCCGGCCTGAGGAAAAGCCGGACCGGACCTCAGGCGTCAGCCGGCCGGGGCTTCCGAGGTGTCGCCCGACGCAGCCTCGGGGACCGCCGGGACCTCCTCTTCCTCGGGGAGGCCCAGGTCCCACTCGAGGATGATGTTCTCGCGCTCGGCGTCGCGGATGACCCGCTCGCGGTTGCGCCGGTACTGCGGGTCGTGGGGCGGCAGGAGCACCAGACGGGCCATCGTCCGGCGACGGAATTCCTCGACCAGGGCGGCGTCACCAAAATCGGATCGCACTTCCCAATGGGGGGCGACCGGGCCTAAGTAGACGATGCGGACGTGGGCCACGGGTGGCTGTGGCTCGCCGTCCTCCTCGGGCGCCAGGGGTTCGTCGGGGTAGGGGGTCATCGTGTGCTCCTCATCGGACGGGCGCGGGCATCCTAACGGTCGAGCCCAACCGAGGGCCCCTGTCCTGGGCTTTGACCCACGGGCAACGACGTGGACCGTCGGGCTGATCGGTACGAAAAGGTTTCTCCGGGCCGTTCCGGTGGCACACAATTGGTATGGGGCCACGGGGAGCGCTTTCGTCATCGGGCGGTGGCGGTGGGCGGTGGCACCGTGGTCGGGCGGGAATCCGAGGACCCAATCCGATCCCCCCGCCTTCCACGTATAAGAAGTCCCAGGTCTTCGATAAGAAAATCGTGAGGATTGGGTCAAGACCACCTGAAAACACGTGACTTCGGATCCCGGGGCGCGACACTGGAAGCAGTCGGGATCACGGCGGACCCAGGGTCCAAAGCGGGACAGGATCGCCGGAGCATCCTCAATACGGACGGAGGGATGATGGACACCGAGTGGATGAGCGTGGGGAAGTGCAAGGACCTCTCCCCTTCCATCTTCTTCCCGAGCGACGGTGTGGGCGTCCAGGCTGCCCAGCGGATCTGCGCGGAGTGCCCCGTCGCGGAGGAGTGCCTCCGATACGCGCTCGAAGAGCGAGTTGACCACGGCGTGTGGGGCGGCAAGTCCGAGCGCGAACGCCGGCGCATCCTGCGCCGCCGCCGAGTGTCGCGCATCGTTTCCGTCTGACTCTCCGTCCTTCGGTGGAACGTCGGCGGTAACTGGCCCGACATCGTGGCGTCGAACTGACCAATCCGGGGAGAGCGCACTGACCGATCGCCTCCCCGAGGCTGAGTGCGTGGTCAACATCAGCGAAGGTCGCGACCGCGCCATCATTGCCGCCATTGCCAGCGCGGGCGGTGACGCCGTCCTCGATGTGCATGCTGACGCCGACCATCACCGGTCGGTGATCACTTTGGCCGGCGACCTGCAACGCGTCGATGCCGAAACCCGCGAAGTCGTCACGGCCGCCGTGGCCCGCATCGATCTGACCGATCACTTTGGTGTGCACCCGCGCTTGGGTGCGGCCGATGTCGTGCCCGTCGTTCCACTGCTCCCGGGAGAGGCGGCGTGGCGGTCCGCCGTCGCCATCCGGGACGAGCTGGCCGAATGGATCGGCATCGAGTTGTCGGTGCCGTGCTTCCTTTACGGTCCCGAACGGACGCTGCCCGAGGTCCGTCGCGCTGGCCTTCCGAGGACTCGATCCCGACACCGGGCCCGGCACCCCACATCCCACGGCCGGCGCCACCGCTGTGGGCGTCCGCCGGCCCATGATCGCCTACAACCTCTGGCTCGAGGCCGGCGGAACTGGGCAGCCGGAGCCGCCCGGTGCCGATGTTGTCGGTGTGGCCCGGGACCTGGCTGCCAGGGTGCGACGGAGCGAAGCCCGGACGTCCGAGCCCTGGGTCTCGCCGTCCGTGGCGGGGCTCAGGTCAGCTGCAACCTGCTGGTTCCGACGGGACCGGCGATGGAGAGCCTCTTCGACGATGTCACCACGGCGGCGAGCAGCAAAGGATGCCGGGTGGCGCGGGCAGAGGTGGTTGGCCTGATCCCGGGGTCGACCCTGGCCGAGATCCCCCGCCATCGCTGGCTCGAGCTCGGCATCGGGGAGGATCTGACCATCGAGGCCCGATGGACGAACCCCGACCTACGTCCGGACTGGTCTGGTCATCGGCCGGATCGGAACCGTCCGGAAAGTCCGGCGCCGAGCTGATCCACCGGCGGCGGCTCGACGATCAGGAGGCGTTGGCCGCCCGTCGCTGCATGGCGCGCTGACGGCGAAGCCGGCGTCGCTCACGCTCGGAGAGCCCGCCCCAGATCCCAAACTTCTCGCCATTGGCCAAGGCGTACTCGAGGCACTCGTCCCGCACGACGCACCCACGGCACACCTCTTTGGCCTCGCGGGTGGAGGCCCCCCGCTCGGGGAAGAACAGATCGGGGTCCACACCCATGCAGTTGGCCTTGTTCTGCCACGTTCGCTCTTGAGGCCCGTAGAGCACTGATGTCAGATCCATCGACCCGGTCTCCCTCCCACTGGTGCTGGCAGCCCAAATTGTCGCGACCGCATGGCACCGATGTAACTACAGATATGTCATCCTTCACCATCGTTTGGGGAAAGGCAAGAAGAAATTCCGATTGGAGCAACTTCGCGCCTGTCACCTGGGACGACGCTGGTGGAAAACCTGTCGATTACATCGTGTCAGCGTGGTCGACAGCGCCGAAATGAGCGGTGCAGAGGCCGGTCGAACACAACACTCGAAGAGTGTGCGACCGCAGTGTGAAACGTGTGCAGTGGGGCAAAACCGCCCGGCCTGTTCGCCGGATGCTCAGACGGCGCGTCGGCCTCTCGCCCGCAACATCGTCTTGTGGCGGAGGAAGTCAACGAGCACGTAGTCGCCGAGCTCGTCGGGTGAGGTGGCAAAGGTGCGGCCGCGGTTGATCGCGCGTCAACTGCTCGATGAAGCCCTGCAATCCGCGGTCGGGGTCGAGCAAGAACGTGTTGATGGTGATGCCCGCCTTGGTGCAGCGCATGACCTCGGCCAGGGTGACCTCGAGTGTCTCGGGCACCGGTGGGTAGTTGAAGAAGACGTCGAAGCCAAGCCCAACGTGGTCGGGGACGATGTGCGCCGTCGGCTCGCCGTCAGTCACGAGGATTACCTGCTTGGTCCCTTGCTGATGGGCCAGCATCTTGCGGGCCAGCATCAGCCCGTGCTGCAGGTTGGTTCCGTAGACGTAGTCCCAACTGACGGTAGGCAGGTCCTCGGCTTCGATCACGCGAGCCACCTCGGAGAAGCCGACGAGGCCAAGGAAGTCACGCGGGAACCGCGAGGCGATGAGCGTGTGCAGCGCGAGGGCCATCTTCTTGGCCGGCACGAAGTTGTCGCGCATGGGCATCGACAGCGAGAGGTCGAGCAAGAGGACGGTGGCCGACCGAGTGAGGGCCTCGGTCTCGATCACTTCGAAGTCACTCGGTGCAAGACGCACCGGCAGTCCGCTCCCCGAACGTCGCACCGCGTTATGCACCGTGCGCGACAGATCGAGGTTGAAGGGATCGCCGAATTCATAGGGCTTGGTGGTCTCCTCACGATCGTGCCCGGTACCCGTCCAGGTGGTGCGGTGAGATCCCACCCGGTCCTTGGTCAGCTGCGAGAAGAGGTCGGCCAGGGCTTGGTGGCCGAGCCGGCGAATGCCCTGTGGGGTCAGTTCGAAGCGTCCCTCGCGGGTATCGATGAGCCCGGCATCGGTCAGTTGCTTCGTGAGGTTGCCCAGCCGTTCGAGCGAACGGGCCGCGTCGTCCCCTAAGTGCTGTCGCACCTTGTCCAGGTCGATTTCGGCAATGGATGCCGGAGACGGTGCCGAGCGCAGGAAGTTCTCCATGTCGTCGAGGTCACGCAGCCGCTCGACGGCGTTCGTGGCGTCTCCGAGACCCATGGGCTCGGTGCCCCGGAAGTTGTACCCCTGGCCCCAACCCTCGGCCGGGAAGGCCTTCTGCAGGTTGCCGGCCAGCCGGTCGACCTGCCACCGCAAGTCCATGTCCTCGAGCAGGCTGTCGGCCAGTCCCTTCAGCTGGGCTCGCTGCTCGGGCGACATCGACATCCACATGGCCTGGGCCGCGGCCATGCGGGCCGCCATTTGCTCGAGCAGCTCATCGAGGTTCTTCGGGTTACCGGGGAACATGTCCCCGTACTGCTCCATGAACGACTCGAAGCTGGGATCGAGTGGTTCACCTGCCTCGCGTTGCTCGATCATCCGGTTGAGGGCGTCGAACGCATTGCGCATCCGTTCGAGCATCTCGGGATCGGGGTTGGAAAGCGCTTCGGACATGTTCTCGAAGTACGTGCGTGCGACCTCCTCGCGGAGCCGCTCCATGAGCTCCTCGAAGTGCTGACGGGCCTCGGGGGAGACGAACTCGTAGCTCTGGAGGCTCCGCACCATGCCGGCGAGGTCCGGCGGCAGAAGGTCGAGCTGCATGCGGCGTTCGGCCACCACCTCGTCGGTGATCTCTTGGCGACGCTGGTCGCCGGAAGTGGCGGCATCCGCCTCGAGCTGCTCGATCCCCAGACGCTCCTCGTTCACGACCTCGGAGAGCTCCTCGGCGATCTCGCGATAGGTGCCGCCCAGGTCACCGCGTTCGAGCGTTTCCTCCCGCTCGAGTCGGATCCGGTCGAGGAGGTCGCGCAGCCCTTCCACCCGTCGGCCGTCCGGCTGCCGCCAGCCTCGATTGAGCATGCGCTGGAGCGCCTCGTGCAGATCCCCGTTGGCCAGCAGATCGTCGGTGAGCTGCGAGAGGACAGCGTCGGTGTCGTCGACGAGCTCGTCCTGGGTGCCGTCCCACTGGCGGTAGGCGAACCGCCAGGTCATCCGCGACCTCGGTAGACGGCGCGGCCCCCGGTGGCGTCCTTGTTGAGCCGCTTGGTGAGGTGCAACCCTTCGAGCAGGAACTCGAGCGCGCTGGCCACGAGACCCGGGTCCTCGGAACCGCCGGTCAGGGCGTTGACCGGCGCCGAAAGCGCGGGCAGCTGGGCCAGAGTCGTCGCATAGGCCGACGCCGGCAGGTCGTCCCCGGCGTGGACGACCGTCTCGGCCGTGAAGGCGGCGACGACGGCGCGGGGGTCCTCGAGAGTGACCCGTCGCCGGAAGACGAGGAGCACGGCCGCATTGAGCAGCTGTCCGAGGATGACCTCCTCTCGACCCTCCTCGAGCGTTTCGATCTCGATCTTGCCCTGGGTCGAGGACACGAGTGACTGCAGGTCGGAGATGCGGGGCACGGCCTCGTCCTCGCCGTTGCGCAGGGCTCGACGGGTGGCGTTGGCCAGCAGTGTCTCGTAGTTGGCAATGGTGAGCCGCACCGAGACCCCGGAACGCTGGTTGAGGTGCGGGCTCTGACGAGCCAGCTGGCTGAGCTCGGCGACAATCTCGGCCATGAAGGCCGGCATGTCGACGCGCGGACTGGAGCCGGCGTGGCGGGCGGTGCCGACCTTCCCGGGCAGGTCGGCCTCCATCTCGGCGATCTGGAGCTCGACGTCGGCGTCCGGTGGGTAGTGCGTGCGGATCTGGGCCCCGAAGCGGTCCTTCAACGGGGTGATGATCCGACCGCGGTTGGTGTAGTCCTCGGGATTGGCCGTCGCCACCAGCACGATGTCGAGCGGGAGCCGGACCCGGTGCCCGCGGATCTGCACATCGCGCTCCTCGAGCACGTTGAGCAGGCCCACCTGAATGCGCTCGGCCAGGTCCGGCAACTCGTTGACGGCGAAAATGCCGCGGTTGAGGCGGGGCACGAGGCCGTAGTGGATGGTCAGCTCGTCGGAGAGATAGCGGCCCTCGGCCACCCGGATCGGGTCGACCTCACCGATGAGGTCGGCGATCGAAGTGTCGGGAGTGGCCAGCTTCTCGCCGTAGCGATCGCTTCGGTGGACCCAAGCGATCGGCGTTTCATCACCCTTTTCGGCCAAGAGATCTTTGGCGAAACGGGAGATCGGATGGTACGGGTCGTCATTGATCTCGGAATGGGCCACTGCCGGCACCCACTCGTCCAGCAGGCCGACCAGTGAACGAATGATCCTCGTCTTGGCCTGTCCGCGCTCCCCCAAGAGGATCACGTCGTGCCCGGCCAGGACCGCGTTCTCGAGTTGGGGTAGGACGGACTCCTCAAAACCGAGGACTCCGGAGACGAGCGGCAGTCCGGCGGCGATGCGTGCCGACGCGTTGCGCCGGATCTCCTCGGCCACCGGGATCGAGCGCCAACCCGTCTCCCGCAACCGGCCCAGGGTGGTGATGTCGGGAGGAGGAGTCAACCGGGCATTCGGATCGACGTCCTCGTCGGGGACTTCAGTGTGTTCAGGGGCTTCCGGCGAACTCATGGACCGAGCCTACGCGGGGCGCTCTGGGGCCGGTATCCGGGGGGCCGGCCGCCGCGACCTCGAAGTCACCGCAGCAGCCGCATCCCCTGGGGCATGGGACCGGGCCACCCGTCGGTGGCGATGCCCTCGGTGAAGGCAGTGGCCAGCGCTTCCGCGGCGCCGCGACGGAGCCCGGTCGTCCCGGTGCACGAGGGCGATCGTTCGTGTCGGCGCCGGCGGCTTGAACCTCGTGACCCGCAAGCGGTTGGTCGCCGAGGTCACGATGCCGGGCACGACGGCGGCCCCGAGGCCGGCGGCAACGAGCGCGAGCACGCTCCCCATCTCTCCGCCCTCGACGGCAACGGTCGGCTCGACACCGTGGGCCGCGAAGGCGTCGATGGTTGCGGTACGCAGGTCGTAACCCGGACGGAACATGACGAGCGGGTGGCCGGCGAGCTCGGGGACGGTCATCGAACGCCGAGTGGAGAGGGGGTGGTCGGGTGGCGTGACCACGACCAGCTCCTCCTCGGCCAATGGCACACTGGTCAGGCCTTTCGAGGCGACGGGGGCGATGGCCAGGGCCAGGTCCAGCGTGCCTTCCAACAGCTCCTCGAGCAGCTGCGGTGATCCCTGCTCCGAGACACGGATCACGACACCCGGGTAGAGGCGATGGAACCGGCCGAGCACGCTCGGCAGCAACGTCGCCGAGAGGCTCGGCGTGGCGCCGACGGCCACATGACCGCGGAGGAGCGCGTCGAGCCCGGAGAGCTCATCGTCGATCGACGCCAGGTCGGCGACGATGCGGCGGGCGATCGGGAGAAGGGCCTCGCCGGCGTCGGTGAGTGTGACCGGTCCCGGCCCCCGATGAAAGAGCGTCGTTCGGAGCATGGACTCCAAACGACGGATCTGGGCGCTCACCGACGGCTGTGCCACCTCTAGTTGTTCAGCCGCGCGTGTGAACTGGCCCTCCTCGGCCACGGCCAGGAAATAGCGCAGCTGCGGGACCGAGGGAAGCATAGGCACAGGCTATGCCGTCAAGACGATATATGTCTTCGACTTCTGCGACGGGACTGGCTACCCTGGCCGGCGATGACCGTTCGGTCCTTCGTCACCCACGGGGGGCATGGCGGATACAAGGAGTGCGCGCGTTGACCACAGTCGAGGACGTCACCGTCACACCGGTCGTTTTGGGAGGTGTCCGAGGCGGTCCTTCGGTGACCACGCTGCGGCGGGACCGCTGGTGGCTCCCACCGCTCGTCACCGTCACCGTGCTGACCGCCTTCGTCGGTTATTCGACCTGGGCCGCCTTCGTCAACAAGGACTACTACGTGGGCGCCGGCGCCCACCGGAACCTGATCTCGCCGTTCTACTCGCCGTGCATCGCAGAGCACTGCGTGCCCGGCAGCAACCCTTGGGCTGCCTTCACTTGGTGGCCGTTCTCCCCGGCGTTGCTCATCCTCATCGTCCCGCTCGGGTTTCGGTTGACCTGTTATTACTACCGCAAGGCCTACTACCGAGGCTTCTGGCTGGCCCCGCCGGCCTGCGCGGTGGCCGATGCGCACGCCGCCTACTCCGGTGAGAGCCGGCTGCCACTCATCCTCCAGAACCTCCACCGCTACTTCTTCTATCTGGGCTTCGCCCTCAACGTGGTCCTGACCATCGACGCAGTCATGGCCTTCGACCAACCGGGAGTGGGAATCGGCATCAGCATCGGCACCGTGGTGCTCTGCATCAACGCCGGGCTGTTGTGGATGTACACGCTCAGCTGTCATGCCTGCCGGCATCTGTGTGGAGGTGGGGTCAAGCAGTTTTCGGCTGCCCCCATCCGCCATCGCATCTGGAAGACCCTGACCCCGCTCAACGCCCGGCACATGCTGATCGCCTGGATGAGCCTCTGCTTCGTGGCCTTCACCGACTTCTACGTGCGGCTGGTGGCGAGCGGGACCATCCACGACTACGGCTTCCACTTCTAGAGGCGGACGAGCACATGGCCGATTACGAGACCCACGACTTCGACGTCGTCATCATCGGCGCCGGTGGTGCCGGGATACGGGCGGCCATCGAGGCCCAGTCACAGGGCCTGCGCACCGCCCTCGTGTGCAAGTCGCTCTTCGGCAAGGCCCACACGGTCATGGCCGAAGGTGGTGTCGCCGCCGCTCTCGGCAACGTCTACCCCGAAGACAACTGGAAGGTGCACTTCCGGGACACCATGCGGGGCGGGAAGATGCTCAACAACTGGCGAATGGCCCAGTTGCACGCCCAAGAGGCGCCCGATCGTGTCCGCGAGCTCGAAGAATGGGGGGCGCTCTTCGACCGCACGGCCGACGGGTTGATCCTCCAGCGTGACTTCGGGGGCCACCGCTTCGCCCGGCTGGCCCACGTGGGCGACCGCACCGGCCTCGAGTTGATCCGGACCCTGCAGCAAAAGGCAGTGGCCGATGGCATCGAGGTCTTCATGGAACTCAAGGTGCTGCGCCTGCTCCACGACGAAGAGGGCACCGTCTCCGGCCTGGTCGGTTACTGGCGGCCGAGCGGCGAGTTCGTGGTCATCACGGCCAAGTCCACCGTCCTTGCCACCGGCGGAGTCGGAAAGAGTTGGCTGTACACCTCGAACTCGTGGGAGTCGACCGGCGACGGCCATGCCATGGCCCTGTGGGCCGGCGCCGACCTCATCGACATGGAGTTCGTCCAGTTCCACCCGACGGGGATGGTCTGGCCGCTCTCTGTTCGGGGGATCTTGGTGACCGAGGGCGTGCGCGGCGACGGCGGGGTGCTGCGCAATTCCGAGGGCCGACGCTTCATGTTCGACTACATCCCGCCCATGTTCGCGGCAGAGACCGCCGACTCCGAGGACGAGGCGGACAAGTGGTACGCCGACCACTCGGCCGGCCGGCGTCCACCCGAGCTCCTGCCCCGTGACGAGGTCGCTCGCTCGATCAACAGCGAGGTCAAGGCCGGGAAGAGGCAGCCCGCACGGCGGTGTCTTCCTCGACATCGCCACCCGCCGCACTGCGGCCGAGATCCGTCGGCGTCTCCCCTCGATGTACCACCAGTTCAAGGAGCTGGCCGGCGTCGACATCACCGCCGAGGCCATGGAGGTGGGGCCGACCTGCCACTACATCATGGGCGGCGTGCGAGTGGAGGCGGACTCGACGGCCACCACCGCCCCGGGCTCTTCGCCGCCGGGGAGGTCGCCGGGGGCATGCACGGTGCCAACCGACTGGGTGGCAACTCGCTCTCCGACTTGCTCGTCTTCGGCCGACGGGCCGGGGTGGGGGCCGCCGAGTTCGCCCTCGGGCGCAGTGGCCCCGTCCGCGTGGACGAAGCCGAGGTGGAGACCGCGGTTGGGGCAGCCACGGCGCCCTTCGAGCGGGAGGACGGCGAAAACCCCTACACCGTCCACCACGATCTGCAGACGACGATGCAGGAGCTCGTGGGCATCATCCGTACCGGTGACGAGCTGAACGAGGCCATCGTGCGCCTCGACGAGATCGAAGACCGCGCTCGGCGGGTGGCTCTGTCGGGTGGTCGCCGTTACAACCCGGGCTGGAACCTGGTCACCGATTTGCCGGCGATGCTGTCCGTGTCGCGGGCGACGGCGCAGGGAGCCATCAACCGGACCGAGAGCCGAGGTGGCCACACTCGCGACGATTACCCGAAGCCATCCGAAGAGATGTCGCACATCAACTTCGTCCAACGGGTTCGTGATCGTTCCGAGGCCGACGGCGTCGGCGGCACTCCCTCGATCCGCCACATCGACGTCGGCCCCGAGCCGTTGCCGGTCATGCCCGACGAGCTTCGGGCCCTGTTGGAGGAGGCGACCTGATGGCCATCGAGGACCAGGTGGCCCCCATCGGCGACGAGACGGCACCTTCCGGCGACGAGGCGGCGCCAGCCATCGAGGTCGTAGGCCCTCTTCCCGAGACGGTCACCATGCAGGTGTGGCGCGGCGACGACGAAGGCGGCGAGTTCGCCGAATACCAATTGCCAGCCCAGGAAGGCGAGGTCGTCCTCGACGTCATCCATCGCATCCAGGCCACCGCCGCACCGGATCTGGCGTGCCGGTGGAACTGCAAGGCCGGTAAATGCGGGTCGTGTTCGGCCGAGATCAACGGGCGACCGGCTCTCATGTGCATGACCCGGATGGACACCTTGCCACCGGGCGAGATGGTGACAGTCGCCCCCATGCGCACCTTCCCAATTCTTCGTGACCTGGTTACCGACGTCTCCTTCAACTACGAGGTGGCCAAGCGCATCCCGTCGTTCACCCCGCGACCCCGCACGGCGGACGAGGAGCAGGCCGGCGGCTACCGCATGCAGCAGATCGACATCGAACGGAGCCAAGAGTTCCGCAAGTGCATCGAGTGCTTCCTCTGCCAGGACGTCTGCCACGTCATGCGTGACCACGAGGAGAACAAGACTTCGTATGCCGGCCCGCGCTTCTTCATCCGGTCGGCCGAGCTCGAGATGCACCCACTCGACACCAACGATCGGCGCGAGCTTCTCCAGCACAACCAGGGTCTGGGCATGTGCAACATCACCAAGTGCTGCACGGAGGTCTGCCCCGAGCACATCAAGATCACCGACAACGCCATCATCCCCCTGAAGGAGCGCGTGGTCGACGCCACCTACGACCCGATCGCCTGGCTCGGCCGCAAGATCCGCAACCGCCGTGCCCCTCGGACGCCGTCCGAAGCCGCCGCCACTGCGCCATCCACCGGACCGGCCGCGGTGCAGCCCTCGCCTGAGGTCCACGGCATCCCCGAGCCGGACACGGACCGACCCCAGCCGTATTGGGAGTCCGGCCTGACCGAAACGGACGCTCAGACGACCACGGTTGTGCCCGATGGCCTGACGGCTGTGCCCGATGGCCTGACGGCTGTGCCCGAAGGACCCATGGCCGTTCCCGGCGAACCGGCGGACGGTGGCGACGACGCCAACGACTGACAGCGCAGACGGCGCTCGTCGTCGCGGCTGACGGTCACAGCGCTCTCGACGTGCCGCGCTTTCTGACGTCAGCCTGGGTGGACGCCTTCAACCAGGCAGTGGCAAACGTGACCCTTCCCACCCCCGGGGCGGATGCCGGTCTCGTGCCCCAGTCGGGGTCCTTCATCGTCGCCCAGGAGGTACGCGGCGCCGCTGACGGTGACGTGACCCTCCTGCTCCGATTCGACGACGGGAAATTGAAGCTGGCACTGGCGTCTGGTGCAGACGAGAACGGTGACATGGGGACCGAACTGGAACCGAACGTGACGATTGCTCTGTCCTACGACGACGCGGCGGACATGGCCAAAGGCGAGCTCAGCCCAGCCGAGGCCCTCAGCGCCGGCCGGATCCGGGTCCGAGGGGACCTTGCCGTACTGATCGCCGGACACGAATTGATGGCTGAGGCCCGTCGTCATACCGGCTCGCTGGCCGCCGAGACCACCTACTGAGAAAGCCTCGGGGCAGCGGCCTACTGAGAAAGCCTCGGGGCAGCGGCGTCTACTCGCCCGTGGCTCCGTCCACCGACTCCCGGATCAGATCGGCGTGACCGTTGTGACGGGCGTACTCCTCGATCATGTGGCAGAGGATCCAGCGCAGGCTCGGAGTCTGACCATCGGGCCAAGGGCGCTGGCTTGGTCGGTCCAACCCACCGTCAGCTAAGGCCTCGGCGACCAGCTGCCGAGAGCGGTCCACGCTCTCCTGCCACAGTCCACGCAGCATGTCGGGGGGATCTTCCGCAGCTGAGTGCCACTCCCAGTCAGGGTCAGCCGGACCAATCGACGTCGCTCCAGGGCGACAGTGCCGGTCGCCCATGCAGCGACCGCGAGAACCACCAATCTTCGACGTAGGCCATGTGCTTGAGCATCCCGCCAAGGGTCATCGACGAAACGCCGACAGTCGCCCGCAAGCCGGCCGCGTCCAGAGCCGCGCATTTCCACGCGAAGGTGGCTCGCTGATAGTCCAAGAAGCCGAGGAGCGTGTCCGTTTCGTCGGCCGCGGCGGGTGGCTCGGGACGACCGTGCTCGTCGATCACCGACATGGTGGGTGAATCTACCGAGGCTGGGGCTGTTGGCGCTGCTGCTGGCGCTGCTGGGGATGCTGGCGCAACCACCGGAACACATGGCAGCGTGGGCGGGCGTTGACGCACTGCCCACGAGAGGAGGACGGGATGGAGGTGGTGACCAGCCGGACCATCGTCCACCCGACCGACGTCGAGCGCTCGCTCGCCTTCTACGGTGAGGTGCTCGACCTACCCGTGGCCCGCGAGTTCGGATCCGGGGCTTCCCGTGGCGTGGTGTTTGCGGCCGGTGGCGGGTTCATCGAGGTAGTGGCGAGTGCCGGCGCCGGTCACGGCAACCTGGATGCCGACCAAACGCCCCTACGGGCCTCGGGTCGCGACCGCGTCGATCACCTTGTGGCTCCAGGTGCGCTCGGCCGCGGAGGCACTGGCCGAAGTCGAAGATCGCGGGGCCACCGTGCTGCGCCAGCCGATGCTCGAGCCGTGGGGCCTCGTCGAAGCGTGGATTGAGGACCCCGACGGGCTTCGCATCCACCTGGTCGAGGTGCCCGACGACCATCCCCTCCGACGGGACCTGCGCGGCCTACCAGGACCGGCGGCGATGGGAGACTCGTCCTCCACCGCCGGGACCAAGAAGGGAAACGACCAGTGAGCGAGGCGGCCGACTCGAAGGCCCGGGTGCGAGGCATCGATCATGTGCAACTAGCCATGCCGCCCGGAGACGACGCCGATTCGCTGGCCGAGGCGTTCTTCAGCGGGCTGCTCGGCATACCTCGCGTGCCGAAGCCACCCGAGTTGGCAGCGCGCGGCGGGTGCTGGTTCGAGGACGGCTCGATGAAGCTCCATCTCGGTGTGGAGAAGGATTTCCGCCCGGCCCGCAAGGCCCATCCCGCGCTGGTCGTCGAACACATGGAGGAACTTTGCCGTCGCCTGGACGAGGCCGGTTACCCCACCCGGATGGCCGAGGACGTGCCGGGCCGGCCGCAGTGGTACGTCGACGACCCTTTCGGCAACCGGATCGAACTCGTACCGGTGGCGTAGGGCCCAGACCGACGATCGCCGAGCGGTGCGCTGTCGAGAAGACCGGCCGAATTGAAATTTTTGGAAGGCCTGTTTTGTCAGGAAAACCTGACAGCAAATCCTGAAGATCGTCAGGGTTTGCTGACAACCGTCAGGTTAACCTGACAAATTGAGGCAAGAAAAAAACAAAAAAGTCTGGAGACCTGCAACAAGGGGCGCCCGCCACCCAAAATGGCGTCCAAGATCAGGGAAGCAGGATGGCGGCCAAGATCAGGGCAGCAGGTCAGCAACTTCTGTGCGCTCGGCCACCAACTCCTCGGTGGTGGTACGGATCCGGTCCGATGCGAACTCGTCGTGGGAGAGACCCTCGACGATCGTCCACCCGTGCTCCGGATGGACGCGCACCGGGAACCCGAATTGCAGGCCGGCGGGCGCCCCGTACTCCCCGTGGGACATGACAGCCACTGACGTCCAGTCGTCGCCGGGTGTGCCCATGTGGAGGGCGTTCACCGTGTCGACGACGGCATTGGCCGCCGAGGCGGCCGAAGAGAGCCCACGGGCGTCGATGATGGCCGCGCCCCGCTTTTGCACCGTCGCGAGAAAGTCGCCACGCAACCATTCCTCGTCGTTGATGACCTCGGGCGCCGGCTTGCCCTCGATGAGGGCGTGGGCCGCGTCCGGGAACTGAGTGGCCGAGTGGTTCCCCCAGACGGCCAGGTTGGTCACCGAGGCGACGGGAGTGCCGGCCTTCTTGGCCAGTTGCGATTTCGCCCGGTTCTCGTCGAGCCGGGTCATCGCGAACCATCGGTCGGCCGGGATCTCGGGCGCGTTGGCCCGGGCGATGAGGCAGTTCGTGTTGCAGGGATTGCCAACGACGAGCACCCGTACGTTGCTCGCCGCGTTTGCCTGGATGGCCTGGCCCTGAGGACCGAAGATGCCGCCGTTGACTGTCAGCAGATCGCCGCGCTCCATGCCCGCCTTGCGTGGGATGGAACCGACCAGCAGGGCCCACGACGTGCCCTTGAACGCAGTGTGCAAGTCGGAAGTGCTGACGATGTCGGTTACGAGGGGAAAGGCACAGTCATCGATCTCCATGACGACGCCCTCGAGCACCTTCATGGCCGGCTCGATCTCGAGGAGGCGGAGGACGACGGGTTGGTCGGGGCCGAAGAGCTGACCGGAACCGATGCGGAAGAGCAGGGAGTAGCCGATCTGTCCCGCGGCACCGGTGACCGTGACGTGGATGGGGGAACGGGTTGCCATGTCCGGTGAGGCTAATGGATGAGCGACGGGCCCTCGGAGGTCAGACACCCTCCATCAGGATCGCCCGTAGGGCTTCCTCTTCAAAGAGGATCTCCGGGTCCAGAGCCTGTCCGTCGAGCACCGCGGCCGGTGTCCCGTCGGGGTCCTCGACCTCGAGGATCTGCTCTCTTCGCACCACCCACGGTTCGAAACGACCCTCTCGGACGGCCTGCTCGTAGTGGTCGCCCAGCCCGACGAGACGCCCGAGCTCGATGAGGTCGTCCGAGGTGTAGCCGCCCACTTGCTCCGGCGGTTGACTGGCGAAGAGCTCCCGGCGCAACGGGTCGAAGCGGCCACTCTCGGTCGCCGCGGCCAGGGCGTTGCACGCCCGGACGGACTCGGGTCCGAGGAAGCATCGCATCCGATACTCGACGGCCAGCAGCCCGTCGCGGGCCATCCGGTGGAGCAACTGGTCCGACGTCTTCTCGAAGCGATAGCAGCACGGGCACTGCGGGTCTTCGAACTGCACCAAGCGACGGCGAGCCGTGGGCGACCCGACCAGCACACCCCCCTTGGGGGTGTGCCCGGCAGGCACCCGGATGCTTCGGATGGTCGGCACGCCCCTTCCATACCCCGCAACTGCCGACATCCCGCCCTCCGGGACAGAGATTTCGGGGTGTCGAGGGCCCCGCCGAGCCTCACTCCGTGGGGAAGGGCCGCGCGGCAGTGGCTCTCCGGCCACCAGTCGGACCCCGAAGCGACCCCTCCCGGACCGGACCGGATCGGTCGTTAGAGACGGTCGGCGATGGCGGCCGCGAACTCCGAGCACTTGACCTCGGTGGCCCCGTCCATCAGCCGAGCGAAGTCGTAGGTCACGATCTTCTCGGCGATGGTCGCCTCGAGGGCCCGAACGATATCGCTCGCCGCCTCGGTCCACCCGAGGTGCTCGTACATCATCACGCCGGAGAGGAGCACCGACCCGGGGTTGACCTTGTCGAGGCCGGCATATTTCGGAGCGGTGCCATGGGTGGCCTCGAAGACGCCATGACCCGTGACGTAGTTGATGTTGCCCCCCGGAGCGATGCCGATGCCTCCGACTTGGGCGGCCAGTGCGTCGGACAGGTAGTCGCCGTTGAGGTTGGTGGTGGCGATGACGTCGAAGTCATCGGGACGTGTCAACACCTGCTGAAGGGTGATGTCGGCGATGGTGTCCTTCACGAGCAGCTTGTCTCCCGGCTTGCCGTCGCAGTCGTCCCACCCGACGGCAACATCCGCGAACTCCTCACGCACGAGCTCGTAGCCCCAGTTGCGGAAGGCGCCTTCGGTGAACTTCTGGATGTTGCCCTTGTGCACGAGGGTCACGCTTCGGCGCCCGTGGGCCAGCGCGTAATTGATGGCCGCCCGGATGAGCCGTTTGGATCCGAACTCGGAGATCGGCTTGATGCCGATGCCCGAGCCCTCGCGGATCTCCCAGCCCATCCCGTCGCGAAGGAATGCAGCGAGCTTGGCTGCCTCGGAGGTGCCGGCTTCGACCTCCAAGCCGGCATAGATGTCCTCCGTGTTCTCTCGAAAGATCACCATGTCGACCTTCTCGGGATGGAGGACGGGCGAGGGGACGCCGGGGAACCACCGAACCGGCCGCAGGCAGACGTAGAGATCGAGGATCTGGCGAAGAGCCACGTTGAGCGACCGGAACCCGCCACCCACCGGAGTGGTGAGCGGACCCTTGATGCCGATGAGGTGGCTACGGAATGCATCGACGGTTTCGTCGGGCAGCCAGTTTCCGGTCTCGTCGAAGGCTTTCTGACCGGCCAGGACTTCCTTCCACGCCACCTTCTTGTTGTGCTTGGCGGCAGCCGCGTCCAGTACGAGCTTGGCCGCCGGCCAGATGTCGACGCCGGTGCCGTCGCCCTCGATGAACGGGATGATCGGCTCGTCGGAAACGTTTAGCTCGCCGCCGGGTCCCTGAGTGATGAGGTCAGCCATTCGGCGGAGCCTACTGCCGGGTCGCGGGAGGGTCGGCCGCCACCAAGGGCAGCTTCGGGCGCAGTGGCGGCGTTCCGACGGCGGCGGTGTTGGCGTCCGGGGTCAGGCGTCGGCCAAACCGAGGGCGGCGTAGATCTCGCGGGTCGCCGTCGATCGGTTCAGCGTGTAGAAGTGCAACCCGGGCACTCCGGCGTCGAGGAGCTGTTGGCAAAGCTCGGTGGCGATCGCCACTCCCTCGCGGTGCACTGCTTCCTTACCGCCGCGGCCATCTGCCGCCTCAAGCCGCTCCACCATCCATGCGGGCACCGCCGCGCCCATTGTGGCCATCCGGGGGATCGACGACAGACGGTCGACCGGCATGATCCCGGGGAGCACCGGCTTTTCCACCCCCCGGTCGGCAAGCTCGCCGACGAGGTTGGTGTAATCGGCGGCTTCGAAGAAGAACTGGGTCACGCCGAAGTCGGCCAGCCGCAGCTTGGCGGCCTGGTTGTCGCGATCGGTCGTGCGATCCTCCGACTGCGGATGTCCGGCTGGTTGAGCAGCCACACCGACCGAGAAGCCACCGATGGCCGTGGCCAATTCGACCAGCTCCGAGGCGAAGCGAAGCTCGCCCACGCCAGCGTCAGGGTCCTCGGGTGGGTCCCCACCAAGGGCCATGAGGTTCTCGACACCGGCCATGCGGTAGGCGACGAGGATGTCGGCCAGCTCGAGGCGAGTGTGCGCGGCGCAGATGAGGTGGGCCATGGGGACGAGCGTGGTCGTGCGCAGCATCCCGGTCACGAGGTCGAAGGTCCGCTTGCGGGACTCGGCTCCGCCTCGGTAGGTGACGGAGACGAAGGACGGCTCGAGTGGCTCGAGGGCTCGCAACGTCCGGACCAGCAATGCCTGCTCGGCGTCCGTCTTCGGGGGGAAGAACTCGAAGGAGTAGGTCCGGCCCTTGGCCAGGAGGTCGGCGATGCGGGTCACCCATTCGAGCCTACCGGTGACCACCACCATCGGCCATGAGCAGCTGCGTCGACTCGGTCCGCAGGTTCAATGCTGCTGACAACGGAGAGTGACGAGACGACGACCCGACGACGCGCACAGGCTGCCGATGGAGAGGTCGGCGCGTTCAGAAGTCGAAGGCCGTTAGCGAGCCGAAGCCTTGGAACCTCGTCCGACGCGGGTGGCCAGACGGGCAATGGCGCGGTCGAGCTCGGCGCCGCGGTCGCGGCGTGCCATGTCGGCCTCGGCCAGCTGGGCACCGCTGGGCGCGTTAGCACCGTGACGGAGGAGCCGGTCGGCCTCGATGGCGAAGGCCAACCCGCGAAGCGAGCTCACCACCGAACGGACGGCGTCGGCGTCTTCGGGATCCGGGGCGCGGGCCACGGTCCCCTCGAGCACGGTGGCCCCTCGCTCGACCTGGAGGCGAACCTCGGCGCGCAGCTGTTCGTCCTCGGATTCGGCATTTCCCGACAGCAACGCGTCTCTGGCGAGGCGGGCATCACTCAGCGCGGGCACGATCTCTCGACGCCATGTCGACTGACGGGCTCGGGCGCGGCGGGCGGCCAGGAGCACCACCACGAGGATGATGGCGAGAACGAGGACCACGATGAGGGCGATCAAGCCCCAGGGCGTGCTCGTCGAGTGTTGGTGGACCACCGCTGGCTTGGTGGTGGTGGTCGTGGTGGTGGGCTTGGTCGTCGTCGTCGGGTGGGGAGGCTGCGTTGTCGTGGTCGGTGACGTCGTGGTCGTGGTGGTCGTTGTCGGGACGCTCGTCGATGTCGTCGTGGTCGTTGTGTCGGGCAGGGTCGACGACGTCGTCGGAACGCTGGTCGCGGGTTGCGCCAAGTACGAGGCGAGCGACATATAGATGGTGCTCATGCCGCTGACAGGCTCCGTCGCCGAAGGGCTGCCCGCAGGGCGTTGCGCAGGAGCATGGCCCGGGTCATGGGACCGACCCCGCCGATCCTCGGCGTCATCCAACCGGCGACCTCGGCCACCGACTCGTCCACGTCAGAGAGGAGCTTGCGACCCGACCAGGACGTTCCGGCACCGACGACAGCGGCGCCGGGCTTTACCATGTGCGGGGTCACGAGGCCGGCCCGGCCGGCCGCGGCCACCACGACGTCTCCCTGACGGACCAAGCCGGCGAGGTCGTTGACCCCGGTGTGGACGACGGTGACGGCCGCGTTGCAGCCTGGGCGCTTGGTGGCGAGCAGGAGAGCAAGTGGTCGCCCGATGGTCAGGCCCCGACCGATGATCACGACGTGCTTGCCTTCGACTGGGACCTTGTTGGCGGCCAGCAATTCGACGATGCCGGCCGGGGTGCAGGGAAGCGGCCCGTCCGCCCCCATGACGAGGCGACCGAGGTTGACCGGGTGGAGGCCGTCTACGTCCTTGTCGGGATCGACGGCGAGGAGGACCTGCTCCTCATCGATGTGCGGCGGGAGCGGGAGCTGTACGAGGTAGGCATCGACTGCCGGGTCGGCGTTGAATCGGGCCACGACCGACTCGAGCTCGGCCTGGGACACATTGGCCGGGAGGTGCTCGTGGATCGAGGCCATGCCCACCTCGGCACAGTCCTCGTGCTTCATGGCCACGTAGCGAGCGCTCGGCCCATCGTCCCCGACGAGGATCGTGCCGAGGCCGGCCACGTGCCCCTGCTCGCGGAGGACGCTGAGGCGTTCGGCCACCTCGGCCCGGATGGCAGAAGCGAGCAGCTCCCCGTCGAGCAGCGCGGCGGTCACGGGCGCCTCGAGGTCAAAGAGTCCACGGTCGGCCGGGTCAATGCCGGAAGTGCCGTTCGCCACCGGCCATCACCATGGCGATGCCGGCCTCATCGGCCGCAGCGATGATGTCGCCGTCTTTGATCGATCCCCCAGGTTGGATGACGGCGGCCACCCCCGCGGCGGCCAAGACAAGGAGGCCGTCGGGGAAGGGGAAGAAGGCATCGCTCGCCGCCGCCGCGCCGACCGCCCGGTCACCAGCCTTCGCCACCGCGATCTCGGCCGCGACCACCCGCGACTGCTGGCCGGCACCCACACCGACGGCCTGGCGTTCGGCCACCACGGCGATGGCGTTCGACGTGGTCCGGGCGCACACCGTCCAGGCCATGGCCAGGTCGGACCACTGAGCTTCGGTGGGCGCGGCCTTGGTGACGACCTCCCACTGCGAGCGATCGACGAGCAAGCGGTCGCCGTCTTGGACCAACAAGCTCGATCCGAGCCCGCGGTATTGGCGTTCGATCGGCTCAGGGGCGGGCCCGGACAACAGGCGCGTCGTCCGGCGCTTCTTCACCAGCCGGTCACGGGCGGCGTCGCTGAAGGAAGCGGCCACGATGACGTCGGCCTGCGGTCCCTCGGCGATGGCCGCGGCCACCTCTTCGTCTACCGGGCCGCCCACGGCCACGACCCCACCGAAGGCCGAGAGTTCGTCGCACTCGAGAGCCTTTCGGTAGGCGGTCGGAAGGTCGGCCGCCACCGCCGCTCCACACGGATTGGCGTGCTTGATGATGGCCACGGCTGACCCGTCGACCGGGTCCTTCGGATCGGCCAGCTCGTGGACAAGGCGCCACGCGGCGTCGGCGTCGAAGACGTTGAGATAGGAGAGCTCGGTGCCCGCCGTGCTGGACGACGTCGTCCCACCACGAGGTCTGGCCGGCGATGCGGTAGCGGGCCCCGCGCTGGTGCGGGTTCTCGCCGTAGCGCATCGAGCTGGCCCGCTCCAGGACGAGCTCGATGATGGGGGGTAACAACTCGGCGTCCGACCGGCGGACCGGAGGGCCCAGAGGGAGCCGGAGGGCCCGAGGGACTGTCGAACCAGTCGAGGATGGCGGCGTCGTAGTGGGCCACATGGGCAAAGGCGTCGCGAGCCAGCTCTCGCCGGGTGTCGAAGGTGAGCGATCCGGCCTCGCGTAGCTCGGCGAGGACGGCTGGGTAGCGGTCCGGGTCGACCACCACCCCCACCGAATCGAAGTTCTTGGCCGCCGCCCGCACCATGGTCGGCCCCCCGATGTCGATCATCTCGACCGACGGCTCGGATTGGAAGGGATAGAGGTTGCAGATCACGAGGTCGATCGGTGCGATGTCCCGCGCCTCGAGGTCGGCCATGTGCGCCCGGTTGCTGCGGTCGGCCAGGATGCCACCGGCGATGGCCGGGTGCAGCGTCTTGACCCGGCCGCCCAGCATCTCGGGTGCACCGGTGACGTCGGCCACTTCACGGTGGGGGATCCCGGCGGCGCCGAGTGCGGCCGAGGTCTTGCCGCTCGCGACCAGCTCCCATCCGAGCTCGCTGAGGCCGCGGGCCAGATGCTCCAGCCCGCTCTTGTCATAGACGGACAGCAGCGCTCTCACTCGGCGACCTCCTGGCGAGATCCTCGCCCATCGGAGTGGGAGGCCGCCAGCCCTGCCAGGAAATCGCGGATGGTGTCCGGGTAGAGCCGGCGCTCGACCTCTTTGATGCGCTCGTGGAGACTGTCCTCGGTGTCGCCCTGCTCCACTCGCACCTCGGCCTGAGCGAGGATCGGGCCGGCGTCCATCTCGAGAGTGGCGACGTGAACGGTGGTGCCCGTCGTGGCCACCCCGGCGGCCAAGGCGTCGCGCACGGCGTGCCACCCCGGGAAGGCCGGGAGGAGGGCCGGGTGCGTGTTGAGGATGCGCCCGGGGAAGGCGCGATGGATGGCCGGGCCGAGGACCGTCCCAAATCCAGCCATGGCCACAACGACCACACCGGCGTCGACGAGCACGGCCGTCAGTGCCTCGGTGTAGGCGTCGCGTTTGAAGGCCGGGCCAAATCCCCCGAAGTCGGAGCGATCGACGAGCGTGGTCGGTCGACCGGCTCCACGTCCGACGTCGAGCGCTCGGCACGGGCGATCGGCGACGACCAGGTCGACGGGCAGGTCGGCCTCGAGGATGGCCTCGAGGATGGTCCCGCTGCCCGAGGCGAGCACGGCGAGGGGGACGTTCATGGAACCGCCGCGACCCACGCCGCGCACGCTACCAGTGGGCACTTGCTCCATTACCGGGGCGACGTAGCCCGCGCCGGCCTGCCACCGGTGCGGGAACTACGTCGCTCGGTCCCCTGCCCAGGGAATTGCCCCTCGCAATCCTGGTATCGGCACCGCCGTCTCACTTCCGAAGGGTCAATTTCACACGGCCTTCGGCATCACCCGCCCTGTGCCTGGTCTTTTGGGCTTTCAGCCGGGCGAGTCCGCACCCGAGAGACGGCCCAACAGGTCGGGGGTGAACTCCTCGAGCGAGTCGAGGCGGGCGTCGCAGAACCCCCACCGTGGCGAGTCCCGGGTGGCCGCCTCGGGGACCACGACTACTCGCATTCGCGCCGCCTTGGCGGCGATGGCCCCATTGAACGAGTCCTCGACGGCGAGGCAGTCGAGCGGATCGAGACCGAGCTTGGCCGCTGTCGTGAGGTAGGCGGCGGGGTGGGGCTTCCCGGAGGGCTCGAACTCGGCCGAGTGCCATGCCGCGATATCCGACTCGAGGCCGAGTCGACGCAGGGCGGCGACGATCACCACCTCGGAGGAACCCGAGCACACCGCCACCGGCATGCCCTCCCGCACACACAACGTCACGGCCTCGAGGGCGCCGGGCAGGGGGCGGCCCCTGGCGCTCACGAGCTCGGCCACCCGGGCCGTGGTGCGGCTGGCCACGTCGGCGGGGGTCGGCCCGGTCCAGGGGAAGCGGTCCCACCAGTGACGGACGGCCTCGTCGATGCGCAGGCCCATGGTCTCACGCACGTCGTCGTCGGTGAGCTCGAGGCCGAGGTCGCCGAAGATCTCGATCTCCGCCTCGCGCCAGAGGGGCTCCGAGTCGACGAGCAGGCCGTCGAGGTCGAAGATCACGCCGGCGATCGGCCGATCGGCCAGAGCGCGGGCCGACGGCGGCTCGTGGTGGCTCAGTCGAGCTTCCGCACGACGTCGACCATGGCCTCGCCGGCTTCGGTCGGATTGAGGGCGACGGTGGCCCCGGCGGCCGAGAGCGCCTCCATCTTGGCCTGGGCCGTCCCTTTGGAGCCCGAGATGATGGCCCCGGCGTGTCCCATCTTGCGGCCCGGCGGGGCCGTGACCCCGGCGACATAGCAAACCACTGGCTTCGACACCGAGGTCCCGATGAACTCGGCGGCTTCTTCCTCGGCCGAGCCGCCGATCTCGCCGATCATCATGATGGCTTTGGTGTCGGAGTCGGCTTCGAAGGCGGCCAGGCAGTCGATGAAGCTGGTGCCGGGCACCGGATCCCCACCGATCCCCACGCACGTCGTCTGGCCGACCCCTTGCTGGCTGAGCTCGTGAAGGGCCTGATAGGTCAGGGTGCCCGACCGGCTCACGATCCCGACCGGACCGCCCGGCATGGCGATGTCGCCCGAGGTGATGCCGATGTTGCACTTGCCCGGTGAGATCACGCCCGGGCAGTTGGGCCCGAGGAGGCGGGTCGTGGGGAAGTCGCGAACCAGCCGGTTGTAGGCGAGCGCTTCGTCCTGGGCGGGGATGCCCTCGGTGATGCACACGACGAAGGGCACACCGGCGGCCGCGGCCTCCACGATGGCGTTGGCTGCGAACGGCGGCGGCACCGAGATGAACGAGGCGTTGGCCCCAGTTTCCTCGACGGCCTCGGCGACCGTGGCGAAGACAGGGATGCCCTCGATCTCCTCCCCGCCCCGCTTGGGGTTGGTCCCGGCCACCACTTTGGTCCCGTAGGCGCGGTTGCGCAGCCCGTGATAGAGGCCTTGGCTGGTCGGGCTGATCCCCTGGATCACGACCTTGGTGTTCTCGTCCACGAAGACGCTCACGACTGACCTCCGGCGAAGGCGACCGCCCGGCGGGCAGCGTCGAGCATGGTCGGCTCGGCCACCAGGCGATCGGACAGATGGGGAGCGAGGATGGCCCGGCCGGCTTCGGCGTTGGTCCCGTCGAGGCGCAGCACGATGGGTGCGGCAATGTCGACCCGGCCCAAGGCCTCGAGGACACCGTTCGCCACCTCGTCCACCCGGGTGATGCCGCCGAAGATGTTGACGAAGATCGATCGTACGGCGGGGTCGGAGTTGATGACTTCCAGAGCGGCGGACATCACATCGGCGTTGGCACCGCCCCCGATGTCGAGAAAGTTGGCCGCTGAGCCCCCGCACTGGTTCACGACGTCGAGGGTGCTCATGGCCAGACCGGCCCCGTTGGCGATGATGCCGACGCTCCCGTCGAGGCCGATGTAGTTGAGCCCCCGCTCCTTGGCCCGGGCCTCGCGGGCGTCCTCCGTCTCGGTGGCGGCGAACTCCTCCCACTCGGGGTGGCGGAACTTGGCGTTGTCGTCGAGGGTGACCTTGGCGTCGAGGGCGTGGACCCGGTCGTCGGGCGTGAGAATCAGCGGATTGACCTCGGCCAGGTCGCAGTCACCTTCCGTGTAACACCGGTAGAGGTTGATGAGAAGGTCAGCCGCCTGCTGCGCGGGCTTCCTCGTCGAGTCCAGCTCGGTCCACCCACTCGGCGGCCTGCTCGCGACTCAACCCATCGACGGGGTCGACATGGAGGAGAGCGATGGCGTCGGGATTGGTGACCGCCACCTCTTCGATCTCGACGCCGCCCTCAGCCGAGAGCATGCCGAGATGCTTCTTGGCGCTGCGGTCGAGGGTGAAGCTGGCGTAGTACTCACGCTTGATATCCGAGGCGTGCTCGATCCACAGGCGCTTCACGACATGGCCCTTGATGTCGAGGCCGAGGATGTTGCCGGCGTGGAGACGGACCTCCTCGGCGTCGGCGGCCAGTTTCACGCCGCCCGCCTTACCCCGTCCGCCCACCTTCACCTGCGCCTTGACCACCACCGGGTAACCGGCGTCGTCGGCCTGGGCCACGGCCTCCTCGACCGTGTCGGCCACCCCGCCTTTCGAGATGGGGATACCGAAGCGGGCGAAGTACTGCTTGCCCTGGTACTCGAAGAGATCCACCGGATCTGCTCCTCCTTGTCGTTCCTTCTCGTTCGTTCGGTCGTTCGTTCGGTCGTTCGGTTCGGCGCCGAGATGGTGCCGCTCGGTGAGGAGCGGGTGCCAAGTTGGTGACGGCGTCGGCCCGTTTTCACACTGGAGCCTGGTCGATCGGCCCCTCGGTACGCCAAACGAAGTTCCGGAACCGGGACGTGTGACCCTCCGCGGAGGGCCCGACGTCAGGCGGAGGCGCCCTCCCCCGTCTCTCGCTCGTCCAGTGCCTCGCCCAGCCAGGTCCCGATGGCCGGCAGTGGTGCGCCGGGAGTGAAGACCTCCGCCACCCCCATCTCCTTCAGCATCGGGATGTCGGCCTCGGGGATGATCCCGCCCACGAGGACCAGCACATCGCCCCGACCGCTGGCCTTCAGACCGTCGATGATCCGCGGGACCAGAGTGAGGTGGGCCCCGGACAGCAAGGAGAGCCCGACAGCGTCGGCATCCTCCTG
The DNA here is from genome assembly GCA_963774915.1 of uncultured Acidimicrobiaceae bacterium. Lineage (GTDB taxonomy): Bacteria > Actinomycetota > Acidimicrobiia > Acidimicrobiales > RAAP-2 > CAVSNH01. The sequence continues at coordinate 823,412 of CAVZGR010000003.1, forward strand.
GATGACCGCCTGGACGACCTGGTCGGGTGTCTGGTGGAGCCCGGTGTAGATGACTTCGAAACCGGCATCCCGGAGCGCTCGAGCGATGACCTTGGCCCCCCGGTCGTGCCCGTCGAGGCCAGGCTTGGCTACAACCACGCGGTACGGCCGTATCACGGGCGCCGATACTAAGAGCCCTGCTGAGGGGCGTCGAATGACGAGACCTCGTGCCCCCTGCCCGCGAGCCTGTTCACCCCACGTATTGCTGGGCCAGGGCTGGCACCTGGCGGGCGGAAACGGACGCCGTGCGACGGAGGCCCTAGCCTTGGAGCATGTCAGGGGCTGCCGGCCGCCGCCTCGGCGATGTCGGCGGACAGGGAGCGCGTGAACTCATCGGCTGAAGCCTTCGAGGAACCCGGAGACGAGAACAAGTCCGTGCCCGTCTCTCCGCCATCGGACGCCAGCCCTGCCGGCGCTGCCGGCGCTGCCGGCCCTGTCAGCCCTGGCGGCTCCGGCCGAGTCCCCGAGTGGCAGGCCTTCGTCCGCTTGGCCCGGCCCCGCCAGTGGGTCAAGAACCTGTTGGTCTTCGTGGCGCCGGCTGCGGCCGGCTCGCTGCTGCACGGCGGGGAAATCGGGCATGCCTTCGCCGCCTTCGGCATCTTCTGCTTGGCGGCGTCGGGGACGTACTTCATCAACGATGCCATCGACGCCCCGGCCGACCGCCTCCATCCGGTCAAGCGATCGCGCCCGGTGGCTTCCGGACAGGTCCCCGAGCCTGCCGCCCTGGCCATCGGCGCCGCCATGGTCGCGGTCGCCATCGGGTTGGCCGGCTGGCTGGCGGGCGGAGAGCTGGCAGCTGTCATGGGCATCTACGGGGCGGTGAATGTCGCCTACAGCCTTGGGCTGCGCAACGAGCCCATCGTTGACCTGGCCCTCGTGAGCGCCGGCTTCGTCCTGCGAGCCATCGCCGGCGGTGTGGCCACCGGCGTCCCTCTCTCCGACTGGTTCCTCATCGTCGCCTCCTTCGGCTCACTGCTGGTGGTCACCGGCAAGCGCTCCGGAGAGAAGACCCTCCTCGCCGAGCACGGCTACGACCATGGCAACATCCGAGAGACGCTCGGGCTCTACACGCCGAGCTTCCTTCGGACGGTTCGGACGCTGGCGGCCGCCGTCACCGTGACCGCCTACTGCCTGTGGAGCTTCGAGCGGGCGGCCGAGATCCACCCCGGACATCACCCCATCTGGTTCCAACTCACGATCGTGCCCTTCGTGCTCGGCCTCCTCCACGTTCTGCGCCTGCTCGACTCGGGAGCGGGGGCAGCGCCCGAGGAGCTGGCCCTCCACGACCGGCACCTCCAGATCTACGGATTGTGCTGGGCGGCCCTGTTCATGATCGGGGTCTACGCCCGGTGAAGAACGCCACGGGGCCCGGGTCAGCCGATGTGGCGTCGGCAATGCCGCGAATGCTGACCGGTTGGGGACGCACGGCGCCCAGCCGGGGCGAGCTCGTGAGCCCGGTGGACGTCGACATGCTCGAACGGACGATGGCCGCCGCGCTCCGGGGCGAGGGGGCATCGGGTCGCGGTGTGGTGGCCCGTGGCCTCGGGCGGAGCTACGGCGATGCTGCTCAGAACGCGGGCGGGCTCGTGTTGGACGTCACCGGGCTCGATGCGCTGCACCGAGCCGACCTCACGACCGGTGAAGTCGAGGTCGGGGCGGGGATCAGCCTGCAGACGCTCATGGAGCGGCTGGTCCCCCTGGGATGGTTCGTTCCGGTCACGCCCGGCACGCGCTACGTGACGGTGGGCGGCGCCATCGCGGCCGACATCCACGGCAAGAACCACCACGTCGACGGCAGCTTCTGTGGTCACGTGCGCGAGCTCCGCCTCGTCACGCCACAACCGGCACGGTGGACATCTCGTCAGACCGCGATGCCGAGCTGTTCTGGGCGACCGCAGGAGGAATGGGGCTCACCGGTCTCATAACGAGGGCCACGTTGCGGATGATCCCGGTCGAGACCAGCTACATCCTGGTCGACACGGAACGGGCGCCCGACCTCGACGCGGCGATGGCCCTCATGGTCTCGGGGGATGATGCCTATCGGTACTCGGTGGCTTGGATCGATTGCCAGGCCGGGGGGAGCCGGCTCGGCCGCTCGGTTCTCACTCGGGGTGACCATGCCCGCCAGGAGGATCTGCCCGCTCGGCTCCGGGGCCAACGGGCCCGCGCCTTCAATGCCCGGCAGCTCCTACGAGTGCCGATCACCGCCCCTTCGGGGATCCTCAATCCCTTGACGGTGGCCGCCTTCAACGAGTTGTGGTTCCACAAGGCTCCGAAACGGCAGATCGGCAAGCCCCACACGATGGCGTCGTTCTTCCATCCACTGGACGGGATCGGGGACTGGAACCGCCTCTATGGACGCGGTGGGTTCCTGCAGTACCAGTTCGTGGTGGGCGATGAGGCCGCGGACACCGTGCGCAGGGTCCTCGAACGGCTGTCAACGGCACGGGTCGGGTCGTTCCTTGGTGTGCTCAAGCGCTTCGGCCCTGCCGACCCCGGCCCGCTCTCCTTCCCGATGCCGGGCTGGACCTTGGCGCTCGACCTGCCGGTTGGGAGAGCCCCGCTCGCACAGCTGCTCGACGAGCTCGACGAGCTCGTCGTGGCGGCCGGAGGGCGCGTCTACCTCGCCAAGGATTCGCGGCTCTCACCGGAGCGGTTTCGAGCCATGTACCCGCGGGTCGACGAGTGGCTCGCCGTGCGCCGGCGGGTGGATCCGGAGGGCCTGCTGCGCTCCGACCTCGGCCGGCGCCTCGGCCTCAGTCCCGATCCGACCTCATCGAGTCCCCCGGCCACCAGTGCATCGAAGCGCAAACGCGTGCCCTCAGCCAAGAAGGCCACGGCCGCATCGACCAACGGGCGTCGTCAACCGGCGGACGAGAGCCCTGCACAACCTGGTCGACCCCCAACGAGCCGGACGGCCCGCCGCACGACTGCAAGGAGGTCGGAGACATGATCGACGCAACCGGCGAACCACAGTCGGTGCTGGTCCTTGGGGGTGCGTCCGAGATCGCCCAAGCCTTCGTTGATCGCCTGGTCGAGGGCGGGCGTTGCCAGGCCGTCGTCCTGGCAGGGAGGCCAAGCCCGCGGCTGACCGGGGCGTCCCAGCGAGCGGAGAGCCACGGTGCCAAAACCGTCGAGACGGTGGACTTCGACGTCGTCCACGTCGAGCGCCACCAGGCGTTGGTGGAAAGCACCTTCGACCGCTTCGGGGACATCGACCTGGTTGTCCTGGCTGCCGGGCAGCTCGGGGACCAGGACGAACTCGAGCGCGACCCCGAGAAAACGGCGGCACTCATCACGGCCAACTTCGCAGGACCGGCCAGCGTCCTGGTGGCGGTAGCCGACCGTCTGCGGCGCCAGGGCCACGGCCAGATCATCGTGCTCTCCTCGGTGGCTGGCGACCGACCGAGACGGGCCAACTTCATCTACGGGTCGTCGAAGTCCGGGCTCGATGCCTTCGCTCGCGGCCTCGGGGACGCATTGGTCGGCACCGGCGTGAGCGTGACCGTGGTCCGTCCAGGATTCGTCGTGGGGCGCATGACCGCAGGCATGCAGCCTGCTCCCTTCGCGACCACGCCCGAAGCAGTCGCCGACGCGATGGTGATCGCCGTCCGGCGCCGGTCACAAGTCGTGTACGTGCCACCGCTCCTGCGATGGGTGTTCGCCATCATGCGACTGCTGCCCTCGGTGGTGTGGCGGCGGATTCCCGGCTGAGCCCCAACCTGGGCAGTTCCATCGCGCCTGGTGGAAGTGGCGGTCGGCACACGATGGTCACCGGGCGAACGTGCCACCTCACTGCTCGTGGTGCTACGCCCCAGTTGTCTGTGGAAATCCATATCCTTCGGTTACCTGACGATGTGCTTGGGAACCTTCTCTGGTCATGGGGGCAAAGACCATTGCTCGATGGGCTATCCGAGGCGTTCTCGGAGTCCTCGCTGGCATCGTCCTCATCGTGTTGTTCCGAGGAGTGGCCTCCGCCAGCACCCTGCCTGTGTCAACAAGCTCCGTGACGTCGGCGGCGTCAAAGGTGCTGGCTACGGCGGTGCCCAAGTCGCCCAAGGTGGTGTCGACGGTGCCCGCCAAGGTGTCCAAGGTTGCCGCAACGGCTGCGCCGGCTCCGACCAAGACATCCGCCGCTAACAGTCCCCTCGCAGCCGCTCCCGCAGTCTCCACCGTGACTGCTTCGGTGGCTCCCGCAGTCTCCACCGTGACTGCTTCGGTGGCTCCGACAGTCTCCACCGTGACTGCGACCGTTGCGCCGGTCGTCTCGACCGTGACTGCGACCGTTGCGCCGGTCGTCTCGACCGTGACTGCGACCGTTGCGCCGGTCGTCTCGACCGTGACTGCGACCGTTGCGCCGGTCGTCTCGACGGTGACTGCGACCGTTGCTCCGGTCGTCTCGACGGTGACTGCAGCGGTGGCTCCGGTCGTCTCGACGGTGACTGCGACCGTTGCTCCGGTCGTCTCGACCGTGACTGCAGCGGTGGCTCCGGTGGTTTCGACGGTGACTGCGGCGGTGGCTCCGGTCGTTTCCACGGTGACCACAGCCGTGGCTCCGATTGTCTCCACGGTGACCACAGCCGTGGCTCCGGTCGTCTCCACGGTGACCACAGCCGTGGCTCCGGTCGTCGCTCCGGCTGGGTCTGCGGTGGGCGGTTCGCAGCGTTCGTTCAGTGACCCGTCTTCGCACGGTGCCGTTGGCGAGATCATCGGCTCGGGGCGCTCCGCTGCGCTTGCTGCTCCGGATGGTCTCGGGACCGGTGCAACACCGTTTGCTTCTTCGCCGTCGGCTCGCTTCGGGCTCGCCTCAGCCAGTCGCGCTGGATCGGACGCTGGCAACGAGAGCGACGGTATGACGTCTGGGTGGGGAGAGAACGCAAACGGTCTGGTCTCGGGCGGTGCTCCATCGAGTCCCCTCGGTCCCCTTCCGGCGCCGCTTCCTGAGCCGAGGATCGCCGGCTCCTCGTCCGCCGGGTTGACCGGCAACACGCAGCTCTTCAGCAGGGTCGCCGCCGCGTCCACCCCGGACGCCTTGGGCTGGCAGCGGCCTCGTTACGACCGGGCTGACTACCGGTCGTTCCGTTTCCTCCTCACGCTCGACCGCCCCGGCTAGCGACCCTCACAGCGCCTCTACGAGGTCGCGCAGGGTACGCGTGTTGCGGGCCCGCTCCTTCGAGTTTCTCTAGCGACGGAGCGCTCTCACCAATCACGCAACCTGCGATCAGTGGTTCGGCATCGGAAACGCCGACGATCTGTCCTCGCGGTGAAGGTTCAACGGGCTAAGGGTTCTCCTCGCCCTTCGACTTTCTCCCGAGACGATCGGATCACGGCACGGCGCCGGGTTCTGCTTCCGTGTGGACGCCACGGAGGCCGGCACCCACAGCCGTCGCCAACGATCCGCTTCGCTCGTGGTGAGAGGTTGCAAGGACGAATGCTTCCTGGCGTCCGTCGCACCTCACGCTGCGTGAGGACCGGATCAAGGCAGGCCGGGTCCGCTTCCGTTCTGGACGCCACGGAAGCCACCGGCATATTCGAGACCAGACCACACCGATCGCAGGGGTCCCTGTGCGTGCCGCCTCGGGAGAAGCGGTGAGAGCTCGTGCGGGTCGGATGCCGCTCACGCTCCCGGCATTTTCGGGATGTGATTGGGGCAGAGCATTTGACTCTGGATCCCTCAATCCATTCGCCGAGCTTTCCCATTTTGGATCGAGGTCGAACCTGACCGCCAATCCGATTCTCCCTCGTAGAAGCGCGGATGCGAGGTCGATATCGCTGAATATCCGCCAAATAGCGGCCCCATCGTCGCGCCATTTTTTACATAAAAGAAATTATCGGAATTAATCAAAATATCTGGTTTGGACCCCCCCTTGGTGAAGGGAAGAGTGGACGGCGAGGGCCACCCGGCTCTCGGATCCCAAAGGGGACCCCTCCCGCGGGATTTACGTACTGCAGAAAGGAAAAACACCATGAGCAAGGGACTTTCGGTCGCCGAGCTGGACATGGAGCAGGCCACCCACCTGCCTCCGCGTGAGGTCATGTGGGGATGCCGCGCCAACACCGGTGGCTCGCACGTGACCGTGAACTACACCAACGGCAGCTACGACGGAAACGGTGATGGCAACACCTCGCAGGTCGGCCTCATCAACGTTTCTGCGCTCAACGGCAACCTCGACGGTGACGGCAACGGCAGCTCCTTCCTGAATCTCTAGGAATGAGCTCCACTTCACCTCGAAGTGACTGTGCTGGGGGGGCGGCCTTGGGGCCGCCCCCCCAGTCACACCTCTCGGAGCCGGCGACGGACGCCGGCCCTTCGGTCGCGTCCACCGATCCCTCCCCCTCCTCCACTCCGGACCCCACCCATGAGCCCCCCGGCTCCGGGCCGGGACCCACCTGCTCGGCCGCTACGAAGGCTCGGCCTACGAGCAGCCCACCTACCTGGTCCGCCGGGACGATGGCCAGGTCATCCACCTTTCCCACCTCCTCTACCTGGTCGCCGAGCTGCTCAACGGCGAGCGGGACCTCCCTGGCATCGCCGAGGAGCTGAGCATCGAGCTCGGTCGACCGGTCGTCGCCGACAACGTCGAGTACCTGGTCGAGAAGAAGCTGCGCCCATCGGGCCTCATCGCTGCCGAGTCCGACGTGGAGGCGGCCCTGCCCAGGTCTCTCCCCCTCCTTGCCCTGCGCTACCGAAGGCGGGTCATCCCGGCCCGGTTGCACCGGGGGGTCACGACGGCCCTGCAACCGCTCTTCTGGCCGCCCCTCGTCGTCCTCGTCCTCGCCGGCCTCGTGACCGTCAACATCTGTCTCTTCGGTACCGACCACGCGTCCCTCCTGCGGGCTGCCCGCCAGCTGCCGTTCCACCCCAACCTGTTCCTGCTCGTGACCTTCCTCGTGATCTTCTCCGGGTTCTTCCACGAGCTCGGCCACGCCACGGCCACGAGGTATGGCGGGGGCTCACCGGGTGTCATGGGAGTGGGCATCTACATTGCCTGGCCGGCCTTCTACACCGACCTCACCGACTCCTACCGCCTCAACCGGGCCGGCCGGCTGCGGGCCGACCTGGGCGGCGTCTACTTCAACGCCGTTTTCATCGTGGCTGCGGGCGTCGCCTACCTCATGACCGGCTTCGGGCCCCTCGCCGTCGCCATCGTGGTTTCACAGGCCATGGCCATGTACCAGTTCCTGCCCTTCATCCGGTTGGACGGCTACTACATCATGAGCGACCTGGTCGGCGTGCCCAACCTCTTCGATTACCTCGGTCCCGTGCTGGCCAGCATGTTCCGTCGGCCCGATCCGGTGATGAGCGCCCGGCTGCACCTGCTGAAGCCGCGAGCCCGGCTCGCCATCAAGGTGTGGTCGGTCGTGACCGTGGCCTTCCTGGCCTTCAACTTCGCGTTCATCGCCATCCTCGCCCCGATCATGATCCCGGCCGAGTGGACGTCGATCCGCCTGCAGGGCCAGGCCATGGCCATGGCCTTCGCCCGGGAGAACGTGGCCGTGGGGATCAACGACCTCGTCGACCTGTTGCTCATCGCCATCGCCCCGGTGGGCCTGGTGCTCATCGCCGGCCTCTTGTTCCGTCGGGCCGTTCAGGCCATCAAGAAGTGGTGGCCAACCCGTCCCAAGGTGGCCGCGGCCCTGGCCGTGTTGCTGGTTGGCGTGATCTTGGTCCAGGGCCAGGGCCTGATCTCCCGGCTCGAAGCGTCCTCCGGCCCATCAGGACCGCCGGCTGCGGGGAAGGCACCCCGTCACGTCCCGCCGGTGGCTCACGTCCCCGACTCGTCCGGCGTGACCCCGGCCTTCTCGTCCTCGACCGTCCCAGTCGTGGCTTCGTACGCGGCGGTGAACACGTTCTATGTGGTGCAACCGGGTGACACCCTCTGGGGCATTGCCGCGGAGCGTCTGGGCGACCCCGAGCGGTGGACCGCCATCTTCGACCTCAACGCCGGGGTTCCCCAACCGGACGGGCGCACCCTGGTCGAGCCCGACCTCATCTACCCCGGCTGGAAACTCGAGCTCCCGAGCTCCCAACCGACCGCCGCCATCATCCCCACCCCGAGTCAGCCGGTGGGCCAGACCGCGGCCGTCGTCATCCGTGCGTCCCAGTCGCCCCCGGAGCGAATCGCAGCCAGCACGAGCCCTGCCGTCAGCCCGCCGCCGGCAGGGCTCCCGGCTGCCCCCGCGGCGGTGAGTCCGGCCACCGCAGGGAGCCAACCTGCCTCCACCACAACCAGCCCAAGCCCGGCGAGCATCACCACCGCGGAAACCCCGGGGGGCCCTCCGACGAGTGGGGGTGGGACGACGACCGGGGGTGGGGGGAAGGTGGGTGCCGTCCGGGGGCAGTCCCCCACCACGACCCAGCCGTCGACGGCAACGAAGGGGTGCGCCTTGAGCCGAGGGGCGTGTCCCGCCGATCCCGAGGATTCGGGGGACCGAGGGAGATGGCCACCGGCACCGGTGACAACCATTGGTCGGTGGGTGCCACCCGTTGGTCCCCCGGCGGCCGTTCCCCCGGGCAGCCCGGCCCAGCCCTGGCAGCCCGGGGATGAAGGTGGGAACCCGGACACGGGGGCCGGCCACCTGCCGATCGGTGTTCCCGACGAGAGGAGCCCGCCTGGTCTCCATTGAGCAAGGCGCCGACCGGCTTCTGGCCCGAACGGTTGTGTCTGCCCACCGCTACGTGGGGATCAACTCGAAGGAGCCACCTGCGTCCCCCCAAGAGGCAGCCCGTTGCAATGACCCCACCAAGCAGTTCGGAGACGGAAGGGCTCCCGACCGGGTTCCCCGCTCGGGAGCAGCTCCTTGACGAGCGAGCAGCCGGTCAGGCCCGCTCGAGCGGAGCCATACGCAGCAATAGGCGTTTGGTGCCGACCGAGGGGAACTGGACGACCGCCTCGGCGTCGTCACCATCGCCGGCCGTCTCGACCACGGCTCCCGCGCCCCAGGTGCGATGGACGACCTCGTCGCCCGCGACCAGGCCGAGGAGCTGCGCGCCCGTGGACGCCGGGCGCCGGTTGGCCCGATGGGGCAGGTCCTCGTCGGACGACGGGCTGCCCCGACCGAACACGGTGAGACCGGGGGTGCCGCCGGCGTCATCGTCGCTCTCGCCCCGGCGTCCCGGACCACGACGGGGGAGATAGCCGCCGCCGATGTCCCGGATCAGGGCATCGGGGATTTCGTTCATGAACCGGCTCGGGATGTTGCTGCTGCTCGATCCGAACAAGAACCGGCTCCAGGCGTGCGAGAGGTAAAGACGGTGCTCTGCCCGGGTGATGCCCACATAAGCGAGCCGTCGCTCCTCCTCGAGCTCGACCGGGTCTCCGAGCGATCGCAGGTGGGGGAAGATCCCGTCCTCCATGCCCACGAGGAAGACGGCCGGGAATTCGAGCCCCTTGGCGATGTGCATGGTCATGAGCGAGACGGTCGTACCGTCACCGTCCAGCTGGTCGGCGTCACTCACGAGCGAGGCGGCCTCGAGGAAGCCGGCCACCGTGGGGTGTTCGCCGGCTACCCCGGCCAGCTCGTCGATGTTCTCCACTCGGCCGAGGGCCTCGATCGTCCCGCCAGCCAACAGCTCGTTGCGGTAGCCGGTGCGCTCGACGACCGCCACGACCACCTCGCCGGGGCCGAGCCGCCCCGCCGGTGCGCCATTCCCATCGTCATCCCCGCCCGCGTCCTGCGGCACCGGCGGCCCGAACCCGACCTCCGTCCCGTCCTCGGGAGCGGGCCGGGCCATCTCCGACCGGAGCTCGTCGAGCAGGACCACGAGGTCGGCCAGTCCTCGGGCGGCTTTGGTCCCCACCCCGGCTTCCTCGGCCCGGGCCGCCGCCTCGCCGAAGGAGATCCCGCGCGTCCCGGCCCACCCGGCCAGCCGGGCGACCGAGGTCTCGCCCACACCTCGTTTGGGGACGTTCACGATGCGACGCCAGCTCACCTCGTCGTCCGGGTTCACCAGGACCCGCAAGTAGGCCATGACGTCGCGGACCTCGCGCCGGTCGTAGAAGCGGGTGCCCCCGATTACCCGATAGGGCACTCCCACCCGCACCAGCGATTCCTCGAGGGCCCGGCTTTGAGCGTTGGTCCGGTAGAAAACGGCGACGTCGCCCCAGCGCAGGCCGTCCTCTCGGTGGAGGCGAGTGACCTCGTGGGCCACCCAATCGGCCTCGTCCGTCTCGTCGTCCGCCCGGTAGCGGACGATCTGGTCGCCAGCACCACCGTCGGTCCACAGTGTCTTCGGCTTGCGACCCACGTTGTTGGCAATGACGGCATTGGCCGCGTCGAGGATGGTCTGGGTGGAGCGGAAGTTCTGGTCGAGGGTGACCACGGTGGCGTCGGGAAAGGCCTCCTCGAATTCCAAGATGTTGGTGATGTCCGCCCCTCGAAACCGGTAGACGGACTGATCGCTGTCTCCCACCACGCAGATGTTGCGGTGCCCACTGGCGAGCAGCATGGCCAGCTCGTTCTGGACGGCGTTCGTGTCCTGGAACTCGTCGATGAGGACATGGGCGAAGCGGGCCCGGTAGTGCTCGAGCACGTCGGGGTGGCCTTTGAACAGGATCACGGCATTGAGCAGCAGGTCGTCGAAGTCCATGGCGTTGGCCTCGACCATTCGCCGTTGGTAAAGGTCGAAGACGTCGGCCGCCCGCCGGTCGAAGATGGAAGACGCCGCCTGGCGGAACTCGGCCGGTCCCTGCTGGGACGACTTGGCCTGGCTGATCAAACCGAGGATGGACCGTGCCGGTAGGCGCTTCGTGTCGATGTCGAGCTCGCGGCAGATGATCTCGACCAACCGGCGGGCATCGAGGTCGTCGTAGATGGTGAACGACCCGCGGTAGCCGAGCCGGTCGGCGTTGGCCCGGAGGATGCGCACACAGGCGGAGTGGAACGTCGAGACCCACATGCGGGCGGCCCGTGGACCGACGAGCTCGGCCACCCGGCTGCGCATCTCGTCGGCCGCCTTGTTGGTGAAGGTGATGGCCAGGATCTGCCAGGGGGCGGCATCCCCGGTGGCGATCAGATGGGCGATCCTCCGGGTGAGGACGCGGGTCTTGCCCGAGCCGGCGCCGGCCACCACCAGCAACGGGCCTCCCCGGTGGACGACGGCCTCGCGTTGGGGCGGGGTCAGGCCCTCGAGAAGCTGCTCGGCCAGCGCCGAGCGGTCCGGGCGTTCCTTGCGATCGCCACCCCACGCTCCGTCCTTTGGCGCCGTCCCGATCGACACGTCCGGCCCGTCCGCTACGTCCGGTCCGGTGGGCGCGGCCTCGCCCGGGCGTTCCTCCGGCTCGCTCACTCCCACTCGATGGTGCCGGGCGGCTTCGAAGTGATGTCGAGGGCCACCCGGTTGACCCCGTCGACCTCGTTGATGATGCGCGACGAAAGTCGCTCGAGGAGGTCGTAGGGAAGGCGGGCCCAATCCGCGGTCATGGCGTCGTCGCTGTTCACGGCCCGGATCACGACCGGATAGGCGTAGGTCCGTCCATCCCCATGACCCCCACCGTGCGCACCACGGGCAGGACGGCGAAGCACTGCCAGAGGTCTCGGTAGAGGCCGGCCCGGCGAATCTCCTCGACCACGATGGCGTCTGCCGCTCGCAGGATGGCTGCTCGGTCGGGGGTGACCTCGCCGATGATGCGCACGGCCAGGCCCGGCCCCGGGAAGGGATGGCGCCAGACGATCTCCGGGGGCAGCCCGAGCTCCTCGCCCACGGCCCGGACCTCGTCCTTGAACAGGAGTCGAAGGGGCTCGACGAGGTCGAAGGCCAGGTCGTCGGGGAGGCCGCCCACGTTGTGGTGCGACTTGATGGTGGCCGCCGAGTCCGACCCGGACTCGATGACGTCGGGATAGAGGGTGCCTTGGACGAGGTAGCCGACGGCGCTCTCGGTCGAATCGGCGCCGGAGGGGCGTACGGCATCGGTGCCCACCCGCTCCGAGCTTTCGATGACCAGGTCGCGGGCCACCTCCTCGAAGATCCGGATGAACAGCTCGCCGATGATCTTGCGCTTCTCCTCGGGATCGGTCACCCCGGCCAGGGCCTCGAAGAATCGGTCGGCCGCCTTCACGTGGACGAGGTCGATGCGGAACTGGCGGCGGAAGGTCTCCTCGACCTGCTCGCTCTCGGTGGCCCGCATGAGCCCGGTGTCGACGTAGACACAAGTGAGTTGATCGCCGATGGCCTTGTGCACGAGGGCGGCGGCTACCGCCGAGTCGACCCCGCCGGACAGGGCGCAGAGCACCGGGGCTTCGCCCACCTGGGCCCGGATGGCCGACACTTGGGACTCGATGATCGAGGTGTGGGTCCAGCTCGGGGGGCACCGGCACACGTCGTAGAGGAACCGCTCGAGGAGGTCTCGGCCCCGCTCGGTGTGGACGACCTCGGGGTGGAACTGCACGCCGTAGATGGCGCGCTCGGGGTCGCCCAGGCCGGCGACGGGAGCGTCGGGGCTCGAGGCCGTGGCCACGAATCCGTCGGGCACGGTCGTGATGGCATCGGCGTGGCTCATCCACACCTCGGCCTCGGGCGGCCAGTCGGCGAACAGTGGGGAGGGACCGGTGACGGTCAGCCGGGTGCGCCCGTACTCACCACGTCCGGTTCGGGCCACCTCGCCACCCAGTTGTTGCGTGAGCAGCTGAGCGCCGTAGCAGATGCCGAGGATGGGGATGCCGGCGTCATAGATGGCCGGGTCGATACTCGGGGGCGGGAGTGTCGTAGACGGACTTCGGGCCACCCGAGAGGATGATGCCGGCCGGTTGGCGAGCCCGCAGCTCTTCGGCGGTGGCGCTGTGGGGGACGATCTCCGAATAGACGTGGGCCTCGCGGACCCGGCGAGCGATGAGCTGGGCGTACTGGGCACCGAAGTCGACGACGAGGACCGGGCCCTCCCCAGGGCCGCCGGCTCCGACGTCCGCCGGGGTCAATGGCCCATGCCGACACCCTGCGAGCGCTGCAGGTCCTTGCCCTCTGTCTGCAGGGCCGGCGCCACCATGACCTCGGCCTTCTGGAACTCCTTCACCGTCTCGTAGCCGCAGGTGGCCATGGCCGTGCGAAGGGCCCCGAAGAGGTTCATGCGGCCGTCATTCTCGTGAGCCGGCCCGAGCAGGATCTCCTTCAGACTCCCGCGGGTGGTGGTCTGGACACGGGCGCCTCGGGGAAGGGTCGGATGGAAGGTCGCCATCCCCCAGTGGAAGCCTCGAGACGGCGCCTCGACGGCCGACGACAACGGCGATCCGAGCATGACGGCGTCGGCCCCGCAGGCGATGGCCTTGGCCACATCCCCTCCCTTGGCCATGCCTCCGTCGGCGATCACCTGGCAGTACACCCCGGTCTCGTCCAGGTGGCGCATGCGGGCTCCGGCCACGTCGGCGATGGCCGTGGCCTGGGGGACGCCAATGCCGAGGACGCCCCGGGTCGTACAGGCATTACCCGGGCCCACCCCGACGAGAACGCCCACCGCCCCGGTGCGCATGAGGTGAAGGCCTGCCTGGTAGGAGGAGCAACCGCCCACGATCACCGGGATCTCGAACTCGCGGATGAAGCGCTTGAGGTTGAGTGGCTCGCTTGTCTTGGACACGTGCTCGGCCGAGACCACCGTGCCCTGAATGACGAGGAGGTCGAGTTCGGCAGCCAACACGGCCGGGGCGAACGACGTCGTGCGCTGAGGGGTGACCGAGGCGGCAGTCGTGATGCCGGACGACTTCATCTCGCGGATGCGCTGGGTGACCAGGTCGAGCTGGACCGGCTCGGAGTACATCTGCTGCATCCGAGCGGTGGCCTTCTCGGCCGGCAACTCGCGGATCTCGTCGAAGAGCGGCGTGGGGTCCTGGTAGCGGGTCCAGAGGCCCTCGAGGTTGAGCACGGCCAAGCCACCGAGGCGCCCGATCTCGACAGCCGTGGCCGGACTGACCACTCCGTCCATGGCCGCGGCCATGAGCGGCAACTCGAAGCGGTAGGCGTCGATCTCCCAGCTGATGTCCACGTCCTCGGGATCCCGGGTGCGCCGGCTGGGGACGATGGCGATGTCGTCAAAGCCGTAGGCCCGCCGCCCCGACTTAAAGATGCCGATCTCGATGTCAGCCACTAGCACCGTCCTCCGCGCTTCGCCCGATGTGACCACCGGCGAGGACCCCGACTCGGCATCGACGGTGGTCCCTACGATACCGGCTGGGACGATGCCCGCCGGCGCTTCGAAACCGCCGAGCCGCCAGCGAGAACGAGTCCGTCAGCCGGAACCGTTTGGGAGGTGCGGGACCCTCCCTGGTCCCCATCTGCTTGGCATTTCCATCTCCCATGACCGTCAAGGCCGGCCGATGCCGCGTCGACTCGCTGGCTCTGTCAGTGCCGTTCAGGGCAGGAGCGTTGAGGGCAGGAGCGTTGAGGGCAGGAGGAGGAAGGCGTCATGGACCTTCATCGTTGTGTTGGTGGGCGGTCGACCGTTTCCGACACGGACAAGCCGAGCACCACACAGCAAAGCTCGACAAGGGCACGGGCCGTGGCCCCCCAAATGGTCTCGCCGCCGGCCGCGAAGAACCAGACCGGGAACTCGGCGCCCTCGACTCCGCCGACACCAGCCCGGCCGGGCACAGCCCACAGCTCCTCGTGGAAGACGCCGTCCGCCAACAGGTCGGCGATGGCCACGTCGAAGATTCGGTCGACTTCAGCGGGACGGGCGACGAGCCGTGGTCGGGCCGCGGAGAGTGGCAACCACCGGCGTCATGATCGAGTACGAAACGGCGGTCGTCCTGGTGGTCAGCTGACCGACGACCGTGACGGTGCCCGGGTCGAGGTCGATCTCCTCGGATGCCTCCCGCAGGGCGGCGTCCACGACGTCTTCGCCGGCCTCGAGTCGGCCACCGGGAAAGGCCACCTCGCCTCGGTGTGACCGGAGATGGCTCGAGCGCACGGTGAGCACGACCCGCGCCTCGCCCGCCTCCTCGAACAGCGGGACGAGGACTGCCGCCGGTCGGGGTGGCCGGCCCTCGACCAAAAGCGCGGGCCACGGCTCGGGCAGGACGTGAGCCAGGTCGCCGCGCTGCACGGCGGCGACGACCCGTTCGAGGCCGATGCCCCGGCGCTCCTCGGCCGGCAGGCCTTGCCAAGGCGCGGGCGCACCTGGACGATGGTGGGCCGGCCGGGGAAGGGGCAGTCGCGGCGGCGTCGCTTCATCGCCCGCCCCGCTCACGCTGCCGCTGGTGCCACTGTCCGTGCCGCTACTGGTGCCGCTACTGGTGCCGCTGCCGCTCATGCTCATACTCATACCGTTCTCAGGTTATGGCCCCATCCCTTCTATCCCTGCCAGCCCTGTCACGGTCCGTCACGGCACATCACGACCACAGCACGTTCGAAAACATCGGCCCGAGGCTCCGCTCTCGGGTACCGTCGCCCTCGCTTCGGCGGAACGATGATCGAGCCTGGGGCCGAAAGGAGCAGCCATGACAGAGACGGGCGCGACGGCACCGCAGTTCCCCATCACCACCGCCCTCGAATTTCCCGAGTGGTCGGTCCAACGCCACCTCGGCATGGTCTACGGCGTCGTGGTCCGGTCAATGGGCGCGGCCAAGGGATTCACCGCGTCGTTTCGCGCCCTGGCCGGCGGCGAGGTCAAGCAGTTCACCAAGCTGGTCGAGGACAGCCGGCGCCACGCTCTCGATCGCATGATCGAGAACGCCCAAGTGCTCGGGGCGAACGCAGTCATCTCCATGCGCTTCGACTCCTCCGAAATTGGCCAGAGCCTCACCGAGATCGTCGCGTACGGAACGGCCGTGGTCGTCGGGGCTCGCCAGTGAGCCCACCGCTCGGCGGTCCACCATTTCGACCGTGGTGATCCTCGCTATCATCCTGGCGGTCGTAGCGGTGGCCGTCGTCGTGAGCCTGTTCGTGCGCCGCCACGGCGAAGCCGATGCCCCTCAGGCCGGTTGGACGCCGACCAACGAGGTGTTCAAGGACCCGGGCACCAACCGGACGATGCGGGTGTGGGTCGACGTGACCGGCGAGCGCCACTACGTCGCCGAGCGTCCGGGATAGAGCCGAGCGAGCACCGGTCACCGCCCTACTGCGCCGCGGCACTGACGGAATCGGCCGTCCCCAGCTCCCACCGAAGCCGCCCGGCCACGAGAAAGGTCCGCCGGGAAAGCTATAATGAATGATTATTCATTTATAGCGAGAGCGGTGGTGGACGATGGAAGCGGGGCGAGCGAGCCGAACCGCAGCTCAGAACGCCCTGTTCCGAGCGCTGGCGGCACGTCAACGAGCCGACCGACGAGTGACGGACGACCAGCTGGCGGTTCGTTTCCTTCCCCCCGAATACCGGGTTCTTGCCGAGCTCGGCCGCGTACCCGCGCTGCGCTCCACGATCGAGGCATTCATCGACCATCGTTGGCCTTGCGTCCGCGGAGGCGTCGTCGCCCGCACTCGGCTGCTCGACGACACCATCGGTCAAGATCTCACCTCTGTCAGCCAGGCCCTCATCCTTGGGGCTGGCTTTGATTCTCGCCCCTACCGTTTGCCGGAGATGGCCACCGTTCAGGTCTTCGAAGTGGATCACCCCGACACCCAGGCCGCCAAGAAGCGAACGGTCGCACACTTCAACGGAACGCCGCCTCGTCATGTCCGCTACGTACCCGTGGTGTTCGGCACCGACGATCTTGCGGAAGAGCTGGCCCGCAGCGGGTTCGTACAGGGTGCTACAAGTCTCGTGTTGTGGGAGGGGGTAACCAACTACTTGGATGCCGAGTCGGTCGATGAGACGTTCCGTTTCCTCGCCGACGCCGTGGCATCCGGATCGCCGGTGCTCTTCACCTACGTACATCGCGGCATGCTCGACGGATCGGCCAGATTTGAGGGTGCCGCGACGACGCTGAAGGCTGTGCAGCGGTCGGGCGAGCCGTTCAGCTTCGGCTTCGACCCCGCCAAATTGACCTCCTACCTCGCGGAACGAGGATTCGAGATCTGCTGGGACACGCGGGTGTCAGAGGTCGGAGACCGGTATTACACAGGGAGGATGCCGCCTCTCCCCGCCTACTACCACGTTGTCAAAGCTGTGAAGAGCTGAGCGTGCCCCGAGTCGGTGATGCGCATCTCAAGGCTCGCCGCCACCAAATCATGGAAGCCGCCATCACCTGCTTTTCCCGTCAGGGTTTCCATCGAACCACCATGCAGGACATCGCCGGCGAGAGCAGTCTGAGCGCCGGAAGTCTGTACCGATACTTCGACTCCAAGGAAAGCATTGTGGCTGCCATCGCCGGGGAGCATCACGTGCCTGAGGCGACTGCGCTGGCTGAGGCCCAGCGCGCTCCTGATGTAGCCGACGCGTTGCGTCAGATCGTTCGAGCCTCCCTCGGTCGCCTGAGCGATCCTGCTGAGCAGCGCTGGCGTCGAGTGACGATCCAATTGTGGTCAGAGGCATTGCGCGACGAGCGGGTGATGGAGGTCGTGCGGGCGGGGCTCGACGGTCCCATCGACGAGCTGGCCCGTCTGATTCGCCGGGGTCAGGGCGACGGGCAGCTACCAGCCGGACTCGATCCCGACGCCACAGCCAGGGTGTGCGCGTCGATCTTCCAGGGTCTTGTCTTGCAACAGGCATGGGATCCCGCCATCGACGTCGACGCCTACGTCAATGCCACGCTTGCGTTCGTCGAGGCACTGGAGGGACCTACGCCGACCTGATCGCAGGGTGGCGAACGACGCGACCAGCGAGCTCACCGCTCATCGCTCAGCGTGCAGACGCGAAGTCGGTCGGGCCCCTGCACGGCCCGACCGACTCCTCACGTACTTCGGCCCCGAGGGGCCGGCGGATTCCCCTACATCATCCCGCCCATGCCACCCATACCGCCCATACCGCCACCCATGGCCGCGGCCGCGGCTGCAGCAGCAGCCGGATCCGCCTTCTCGGGCTTGTCGGCCACGAGGGCCTCGGTGGTGAGCAGCAGGCCGGCGATGGATGCCGCGTTCTGCAGTGCGGAGCGGGTGACCTTGGCCGGGTCGATGACGCCTGCCTTCAACAGGTCGACGATCTGACCGGTCTCGGCGTTGAGCCCGATCGAGCCCGACTCGGCCTCGACCTGACGCACGGACACCGTGCCCTCCAAGCCGGCGTTGTTGGCAATGGCCTCGAGTGGCGCAGAGAGCGACTTGGCCACGATGGACGCACCCGTGGCTTCGTCACCGTCGAGCGAGTCGATCACCGATTCGACGGCGGCGCGAGCCCGGAGCAGTGCTGTACCACCGCCGGCCACGATGCCTTCCTCGACTGCGGCCCGGGTGGCCGACAGCGCGTCTTCGATCCGGTGCTTCTTCTCCTTGAGCTCGACCTCGGTCGCCGCGCCCACTTGGACGACGGCCACACCGCCGGCCAGCTTGGCCAGCCGCTCCTGGAGCTTCTCGCTGTCCCAGTCGGAGTCGGTGTCTTCGATCTCGCGCTTGATCTGGGCGATGCGGCCCTTGACCTCTTCCTCGGACCCGCCACCTTCGACGATGGTGGTGTCGTCCTTGGTCACGATGACCCGACGGGCGCGACCCAGAAGGTCGACGGTGGTCGTGTCCAGCTTGAGCCCGATCTCCTCGGTGATGACCTGTGCTCCCGTCAAGATGGCCATGTCCTGGAGCATCGCCTTGCGGCGCTCACCGAAACCGGGGGCCTTGACCGCCACCGAGGTGAACGTGCCGCGGATCTTGTTCACGACCAGCGTTGCGAGAGCCTCGCCCTCGACGTCCTCGGCCACGATCAAGAGCGGCTTGCCGGTTTGCATGACCTTCTCCAGCACGGGCACGAGGTCGTGAACGGCGCTGATCTTCTGGTTGGCGAAGAGGATCAGCGGCTCGTCGAGGACCGCCTCCTGGCGCTCGGGATCGGTCACGAAGTACGGCGACAGGAAGCCCTTGTCGAACTGCATACCCTCCGTGAACTCGAGCTCGATGCCGAAGGTGTTCGATTCCTCGACAGTGACCGTGCCGTCCTTGCCGACCCGGTCGATGGCGTCGGCCAACACGTCGCCGATGGCGTTGTCAGCCGCCGAGATGGCGGCCACCTGGGCGATCTCCGTCTTCGAATCGATGTCCTTGGCCTGCTTCTGGATGGACTCGACGGCCGCGGTCACGGCCCGGTCGATCCCCTTGCGCAGCACCATCGGATTCGCACCGGCGGCCACGTTGCGCAGACCCTGCTTGATGAGGGCCTGGGCCAAGACGGTCGCGGTGGTCGTCCCGTCACCAGCGATGTCGTTGGTCTTGGTGGCGACTTCCTTGACCAACTGGGCGCCCATGTTCTCGAAGACGTCGTCCAGCTCGATCTCACGGGCGATGGAGACACCGTCGTTCGTAATGGTCGGGGCGCCGAACTTCTTCTCGATCACAACATTGCGGCCCTTGGGGCCGAGCGTCACCTTGACCGTGTCGGCCAGCTTGTTCACGCCCGCCTCGAGTCCGCGGCGGGCGGCCTCGTCGAATTTGAGGATCTTTGGCATTACTTGCTCACCTTGGCCAGTACGTCACGGCTGGAAAGGATGAGCAGATCTTCACCATCCTGGGAAATCTCGGTTCCGCCGTACTTCGAGTAGACGACGGTGTCGCCCACGGCGAGGTCGAGGGGGATGATCTCGCCGGTCGACTCGGCACGGCGTCCCGGACCGACGGCCAGTACCTCACCCTGCTGGGGCTTCTCTTTGGCGGTGTCGGGGATCACCAGGCCCGAGGCCGTGGTCTCCTCCGACTCGCCGGGACGGACGACGATCCGGTCGTCAAGGGGCTGCAGACTCATGGGGGGCCTCCTGTGGCAGGCGTTAGCACTCGACGGTTACGAGTGCCAACATACCGGTCGCGGCCCCGGTTGGCAACCGGGGACGGAGACTGCCAGCCAGTCGGTGGTGCTCAGGCGGCTGCGACCAACGCCAGGTTGGGGTCGGCCCCCAGGGTCAGCGGGCTCGCTCCCCGGTTGGCCAGGCCCCAGGCGCCGGCTGCCGCCACCATGGCCGCGTTATCCGTACACAGGGCTCGGCTGGGCAGGAAGGACTGGAGTCCGGCGGCCGAGCACTCCTCCTCGATGGTCGATCGCAACAAGGCGTTGGCTGCCACCCCTCCGGCCAGGCACACGGAGTGGGCCCCGATGGATCGGGCTGCCCCGAGCGTCCGACTGACCAGCACGTCGACCACAGCCTGGCGGAAGGATGCCGCCACGTCCTCGGTGGCGGCATCGGGATGACGACGGACGGTGTTGACCACGGCCGTCTTGAGACCGCTGAAGGAGAGATCGAACCCGTCGCCGGGCAACGAGCGCGGAAACGCGAAGGCAGTCGGATCCCCATCGGAGGCGACGTGATCGATGGCGGGGCCTCCCGGGTAGCCGAGCCCGAGGAAGCGGGCCACTTTGTCGAAGGCCTCGCCGGCGGCATCGTCGATGGTCCCGCCCAACAGCCGGTAGCAACCGGGCGCGGTGACCTCGATGACCAAGGAGTGACCACCGGAGACGAGCAGGGTGGCCGCCGGCCACTCGAGGTCGGGCCGCTCGAGCAATGAGGCGAAGAGGTGGGCCTCGAGGTGGTTGACCCCGATGAGAGGTACCTGCCAGGCCAGGGCCAGAGCCTTGGCTTCGGCCAATCCGACGAGCAGCGAGCCGATGAGCCCCGGCCCGTAGGTCACGGCCACGGCGTCGATACCCTCACCGGACACGTCGGTCCCCGCTTGGACGAGGGCGTCGGCCAGTACGGGGGTGAGGAGCTCGAGGTGGGCCCGCCCGGCCAGCTCGGGGACGACGCCGCCGTAACGGGCGTGAAGATCGATCTGACTGCTCACAACGGAAGAGACGATGACCGAGCCGCCGTCGACGACCGCGGCCGCCGTCTCATCGCACGACGTCTCGATGCCGAGGACACGGCCGGCGGGCGCATTGCTCATGGCCGTCGAGGCTAGCCAGTGCCCTGTCGGGGCCCGTCAGCTCCGAGTCGTGACCGAGACCCGCGTCGCCACCTCGGTGTCGATGGCGCTCAGCCGCTCCTGATAGGCGGCGCCGTCGATGTCCCGGGCCCACATGATGAGGGCATCCTCGCCCCCTGGGTAGTACCGGGGACGCACACCCACAGGGGCGAACCCGAACCGGGCGTAGAGGGCGAGGGCGGGCTGGTTGTCGGCTCGCACCTCGAGCGTGAGGTGACGAGCCTCCCGGTCCAGGGCCCGCCGGGCCAAGTCGGAAAGTAGCGCGCGGCCGATGCCGCGGCCCGCACAAGCTCGGGGTCGACGGCGATGTTGTTCACGTGCCCTTCGTCGTCCACCAGCATGAGACCACCGAAGCCGACGATGCGCCGACCCCGCCACGCCACCCGGTAGACGCGGCTGCGCTGCGCCAACTCCTCGACGAACAACCGGCGCGACCATGGCACGTCAAAGCTGGCCTGCTCGATGCGCAGCACACCGGCCAGGTCCTTTGTTCGCATGGGAGCGAGAATCAGGCCGAGCGGCGCCTCGGCCCGGTCGGCGCGGCGGATCACCCGTTCTCAGTTCCCCCGGCAGCCGCGGGCGACCCGGATTCCCGCGACTCCGGCCGCTCCGGTCGCTCCTGCCGCTCTGTCCTTTGCTCCCAGTTGATACGGACATCGGCCAGGCGGCGGTAGTCGGCGACGATCTTCTCAGGGGCAGTGGTGGTGACCCCGCTGGCCAGACGTTCGACGGCCAGACGGGCGAGCACGGTGGGAGGCGGTGCAGCCAACGACGATGCCCAGCCCACGTCGAGGGCGGAGTCTTCACTCAGTTGTCGGAGGTAGCGCACGGCACCGTCGCCCACCACGAGGACCGAGCCCGGCCCAGTGGTCATGGCCGAGAGCCACGAGATGAGGTCGTCGGGAGCGAGCGCTCCGGGACAGTCGTCGACCGCAACGCCGAGATCCACGAACTGGGCTTCATCTGCTTCCGTCCCCGGGCCCATGGGCGTGCCCGAGAGGGGCGTCACGTTTCCCATGCGGTAGGCGGCGGTGAACACCTCGCCGCGCCGGGCGTCAACCACCGGGACAACCATCTCGACGCGATCGAGGCCGGCGGCGAGGGCCCGCCCGGCGGCCGCCGCCGCCAGCACGTCGAGGCTGCCGAGGCCGATGACGCCGAGTCCGCAGGCCTGGGCCAACGCCTTGGCCGTGGCCACCCCGACGCGGAGCCCGGTGAAGAGCCCGGGTCCCACGTCAACCGCCACTGCATCGACCGATTCGAGCGGGCAGCCCGAAGCGGCGCAGACCTCCTCGATGATGGGGACCAACCGCTCGGCGTGCTGACGCCCACCCACGTGCACGCGCTCGGTCACCCCGCCGTCGTGGCGCACGAGCGCGGCGCCGACGGTGTCGGTGGCGGTCTCGATGGCGAGCAGGTTCATCGACGTGCAACGCCATGATCGCAGAGCAGTCTCGACCGCCGACCAACGTTCCGGCCAACTCCCGCCGTGGGCCGTGATCCGGATGGTCCGGCGCGTCTCGTCGCCGTCCAACTCGAAGTCGAGATCAATGCGTAGCCAGTCGTCACCGAGAACGGGTTCCGCCGCCTCGCCCCACTCGACGACGGCCACACCCTGTTCGACCAGCTGTCCGATCCCGAGATCGGCGACCTCGTGCCGGTGTGAGAGGCGGTAGAGGTCGGCGTGGACAAACTGATGGGGTCGAGTGTCGTCGCCGCCAGCCGATGCCGCCGATGCCGCGTCGTCGGGCCGGGCCGCCTCGGGGAGCGGGTACTGGCGCACGAGTGTGAAGGTCGGGCTGACGATGGGCTCGACCACCCCGAGTGCTTTGCCGAACCCTTGGGCGAAGGTCGTCTTGCCGGCGCCGAGGTTTCCAACCAGCAGTACGACGTCGCCGACCCGGCACAGGGTGGCGAGGGCACCGGCCACCGCTCGGGTGCCGTCCGGAGCTTCGGTGTGCAGCTCGATGGTTGATGCGGTCACGACCACCCGAGCAGTTGCTTTGCCCGGATGAGGTCGGCGCGCATCTGGGCCAGGACCACGCCGCCCGATCGCAGCGCGGCCGCCGGGTGGTAGGTGGGCACGAGGTGCCGACCGTCCATTGGGTAGGCCTTGCCCCGCACCGAGGTGATGCCGGACTCCGTGCCGAGCAGCGCCTTGGTGGCGAAGTTGCCCAGGGTGACGACCACCGTCGGGGCAATGAGGCGCAGTTGCTCGTCGAGATACGGACGACAGGCGGCGATCTCGTCGGCTTTGGGGTCGCGGTTTTCGGGCGGGCGGCACTTGACCACGTTGGCGATATAGCAGCGGCTCCGGTCGATGCCGAGCTCCTCGGCCAACAGGCGATCGAGCAGACGGCCCGACTTGCCGACGAAGGGCTCCCCTTGGAGGTCCTCCTCTCGGCCTGGGCCCTCGCCCACGAACATGAGGTCGGCGGCCGGGTCCCCGACTCCGAAGACCACCTGGGTGCGCCCGGCGGCCAGACCGCACCGGGTGCAGGTCGAGGCTTGGCGAGCGAGTTCGGCGAGCTCAGCGGCCGGTTCCACGGCCGAATGGTAGTGGTGGTCCTGGTCAGCGAGTCAGGGGTTTGGAGGCTCGGTGCTCTGCTGGCCCGGTGATCGGCTGGCCCCGGCCCGGTCGAGGGCGCAAGGGCCGGCCCCGACTTTTTTTTTGGAAAGTGCCGAATTTGTCAGCTTAAGCTGACGAAATGGACGAATTTAAAAAAGAATTTGTCCGAGCCGCCGGGCGCCCGAACCCCGCCCGATAGACCGACGACCTATCCGAACGGTCGCCGGGGCACCCGCGGACCGATCCCGCAGAGCACCTCGTAGCTGATGGTGCCCAGACGATCAGCCCACTCGTCGGCCGTGATCTCCTGGTCGCCCTGGCGACCGAGGAGCACCACCTCGTCTCCGATCCCGACATTGGCCTCGTCAGGAAGACCACAGTCGATGACGATCTGGTCCATCGTGACGGCACCAGCGAGAGGTCGGCGCCGACCGCCGATGAGCACCTCGCCTCCCTCGTCGAACAACCGACGCGGGACACCGTCGGCGTACCCGATGGGGGCGGTCGCCACCGTCGCTGCCGTCGGTAGGGGACGCCGGCGGCCGTAGGAGGGGCGCGCGCCAGGCTCGAGGTTGCGCAGGTAGGTCACCCGTGTGCGCAACGAGAGAACCGGACGTAACCGATTCCCTCCGGTGGTGTCGGCCAGAGTGTCCGCCAGGGCGCGGGTGGGGGCGACGCCGTAGACGGCGATGCCGCAGCGCACAAGGTCTCGACGTGATCCGGCAAAGGCGATGGCGCCGGCGGAGTTAGCCACGTGAGTAAGCGGTGGCGCGTGCCCCGCAGCAGCCAGCACATCGACGGCGTCGTCGAAACGCTCGAGCTGCAACTGGGTGAACTCGGCGTCGCCGGCGACTTCCCCGTCGGCGACGGCCAGATGTGTCCAAAGGGCGCCGAGCCGAAGAGGACCGGCCTCGCTGACGGCATCAGCCAGCCCAACGATCTCGTCAGGTGCCGCGCCCACCCGATGCATCCCGGTATCGACCTTGAGATGAACGTCGACCGCGCTCCGGCCTTGTGCGGCAGCCGCTTTGGCCAGCTCGTCGATGCACGACCGGCTGTACACGGTGGGGACGAGCCCTCGAGCAATGGCCTCGGCCATGCCGTCGACCGGAGGTTCGGAGAGAAGCAGGATCGGGACCTCGAGGCCGGCGTCGCGGAGGGCGATCCCTTCTTCGACCAGGGCGACCGCCAGCCAGCTGGCTCCACCTTCGACCGCTGCCCGCGCCACCGATAACGCGCCATGTCCGTAGCCGTCGGCTTTGACCACGGCGCAGAGGCCGGCCGGAGCCACCGCGGCTCGGAGCACGCCGGCGTTATGTCGCACCGCAGCCAGGTCGATGTCGGCCCAGGCCGGCCGCCAGCGTTCGGCCGTCCGGCGGTCGACGATCGACGGTCCGTGCGTCATCGCCCCGCTCCTCGGTCGGCACCACCGTCACCGCCGGCCCCGACCGCCGACACCCGCAGGTCGGAGAGCACGCCAGCCACGAGGTCGGGGAGGTCGCCGGCAACCAATCCCTCGCGGTAGCCGCGCCGTGCCGCCTGTCCATGCACGTGGGCGGCGAGCGCGGCGGCCTCGAGGGGAAGCACCCCGCGGGCCACCATCGCTCCGATGATCCCCGACAACACATCGCCGGTACCTGCCGTGGCCAGCTGTGGCGTTCCCGTCCGGCCGAGCAGTACCCGTCCGCCGGGACCGTCAGGTTCGGCCACCGCCGTGGTCGGACCCTTCAGCAGGGACACCGCCCCCGCGGCCGTGGCCAGCCGGCGGGCGGCGGCGATGCGGTCGGCTCCTGGCGGCTCCCCCATCAGACGGGCGAACTCGCCGTCGTGCGGGGTGAGCACCACCCGAGAGCGGCTGTCGGCCAGTCGCCCGCCCTCGAGCCGGCCGAGGGCATAGAGGCCGTCGGCGTCGACCACTACCGGTACCGGCGAGTCGGCGACCAGTCGGGCCACCTCCGCAGCCGTGCCGTCGGCTCGGCCCAGCCCGGGCCCGACTACCACCGCCGCGCAACGCTCGGCCACCTCGAGGGCGGCCTTGGACCACCCTTCCACCGGCAACTCGACGGCAACCGCTTCGCTGGCCGGGAGCTCGTCGAGCGATGCGCCAGGAACTCCGAGACGGACCATCCCCGCTCCCGCTCGATAGGCGGCAGCGGCCACGAACGAGGCGGCACCGGTCATCCCTGGCGACCCGGCCACCACCAGCACGGCGGCCGACCACTTGTTGCCACCGTGCGCCCGGGGCGGGAGCAGTCGCTCCACATCGGCATCCTCGACAACCGAGATGCCGGCCGGACCGTACGCCAGCCCGATGTCGGCCACCTGCACCTCGCCGGCCAGCTCGGCGCCGTCGCCCTGCACCAGTCCGGGCTTCAGAGCCACGAAGGTGACCGTGCGGGTTGCGGCCCACGGGAATCCGGACGCAGCGCCGGTGTCGCCCGAGATGCCAGACGGGATGTCAACGGCCAGCACCGATGTGCCCGGGGCGAGCGGTAGTGGTCGGTACTCGCCGCGGAACCCGGTGCCGTAGGCGGCGTCGATGACCAAGTCGGCCGGGCCGACCGTCTCCTCGGAGCCGGCCTCGATGATCCGCACCTGTGCCCCGCGCCCAAGGAGGATGGCCGCCGCCGTGCGACCGTCGGCTCCGTTGTTCCCGGGTCCCGCCACCACCACGATCCGACGGCCGTAGGCCCCGCCCAACAGGTCGAGCGCGGCGATGGCCACCGCCCGGCCGGCGCGACCGACGAGCACATCGAGGTCGACAGACTCGAGTCCGCGCCGGTCGACCTCTTTCATCTCGGCCACGGTCAGGACCGGCTGCACGTCATCCGCTCCTCGACGATCCGGTGGGCCCGCTTGCGGCCGATGTCGATCCCTCAGCCAAAACGACGGCCATGGCGACCCGGTCGGTGTGAGTCAACGAGACATGCCAACGACCGACGCCGGCCGACGTGGCCAGGGCGGCCGCCTTCCGTGCAGCGAAAGGCTCGGGGCCCGGTCGCCACCGCCCACCACCTCGACGTCGTGCAGGGCGACGCCGCCGAGGCCGACGCCGAGGGCCTTCCACGCGGCCTCCTTGGCGGCAAAACGAGTGGACAGCCGGGCCACGGGGTCTGCTCCTCGCCGGGCACAATCGCGCTCGGCCGGGGTGAACAGCCGCTCGGCGAGTCGCGGCCGGCGGGCCAGTACCTGTCCGAAGCGCTCCGGGTCCACGGCGTCGACCCCGATACCCACGACCGGTCCGCGCAGCGCATCAGCCATGCGCCCAAGGGCCGCTCCGCCGGCGCCGGCCGACCACGCCGCGCCCGACGGCCGTGTCACTCGACGGTGACCACCTTGGCCAGGTTGCGCGGGCGGTCGACGTCGTGGCCGAGCAGCCGGGCGAGCGAGTAGGCGAAGATCTGGAGGGGGACCACGTCGACCACCGGAGCAAAAAGGTGCTCGGTCCGCGGCACCCAGAGCACATGGTCGGCGTGTCGGGCGGTGTCCTCGTCACCGTCGTTGGCCACAAGCACGACCGTGGCCCCGCGGGCCTTCACCTCGGCCACGTTGAGCAACATCTTGTCCAGCACCGGGGTGCGAGTGGCCACGCCGATGACCACGGTGCCCGGTTCGATGAGGGCGATGGGGCCGTGCTTGAGCTCGCCGCCGGGAAAACCCTCGGCCCGAACGTAGGACAGCTCCTTGAGCTTGAGTGCGCCTTCGAGGGCCACCGGGTAGCCGACGTTGCGGCCGACGAAGAGGAAGGACGACGAGTCGCGTAAGTCACTCGCCACCCGGGCCACGTCGTCGAATCGCTCGAGGACGGTGGCCACCTTGTCGGGCAGCGCGCCCATGGCTTCGAGCAGCCCCCGGGCGTCGGCGGCCGAGAGGGTGCCGCGCACCTCACCGAGGTAGAGGGCGAGGATGTCGAGGGCGGTGATCTGGGCCAGGTGGGTCTTGGTGGCGGCCACCCCGATCTCGGGGCCGGCGCGGGTGTAGAGCACGGCGTCGCTCTTGCGTGCCATCGATGAGTCGACCACGTTGCAGATGACGAGGATCTTGGCCCCGAGCCGGTGTGCTTCTCGGACGGCTTCGCCGGTGTCGGTGGTCTCCCCCGACTGGCTCACACCGATGACCAGCGTGCGGTCGTCGAGCACGGGCTGGCGGTAGCGGAACTCGCTCGCGATGTCGATCTCGACCGGCAAGCGGGCCCAGTGCTCGATGGCGTACTTGGCCATGAGCCCGGCGTGATAGCTCGACCCGCAAGCCACGATGAACACCTTGTTTATGGCCCGGAACTCGTCGGGCGTGATGTGCACCTCGTCGAGTGTCAGCGTGCCGTCAGGCAGGAGCCGATCGAGCAGCGTGTCGGCAATCGCCCGAGGCTGCTCGTGGATCTCCTTGCTCATGAAGTCGTCGTAGCCGTCCTTGCGGGCCGCTTCGAGATCCCAGTCCACCGAGATGCGGGTGGGCTCGATCTCGATCCCGTCGAGGCCGGTCACCCGCACCGACCCGGGCCGGAGCTCGGCTACCTGGTCGTCCTCGATGACGGAGAAGTCGTGGGTCAGACCGAGGATGGCCGGGATGTCGGAAGCGAGGAAGGTGGCCGACGCGGTCGTGCCCACGAGAAGGGGCGACACCCGCCGGGCGGCGACGATCAGATCGGGCTCGTCGGTCGACACCACCGCCACAGAGAAGGTGCCGCGGATGCGGCCGATGGCTGCCCGAACGGCACCGACCAAGCCTCCGTCGGGGTCGACGACCAGATTGGCCTCGATGAGGTGAGCCAAGACTTCGGTGTCGGTCTCCGACTCGAAGATGTGGCCGGCGGCTTGCAACTCGTCGCGCAGCTCGGTGTGGTTCTCGATGATGCCGTTGTGGATGAGTGCGATGCGCCCGGTGCAGTCGACATGGGGATGGGCATTCTCGTCGGACGGCCGGCCGTGTGTCGCCCAACGGGTGTGGCCGATGCCGGCGGACATGCCGGTCGGTGCCTTCTCGACCCGCTTGGTGAGATCGTCGAGCGATCGGGTGCCGTTGGCGGCCCGGGCCCGCCAGACCGCGCCACCGCCGGGGGCAACGAGGGCCACGCCGGCCGAGTCGTACCCCCGGTACTCGAGCCGGCCGAGCCCCTCGAGCAGCACATCCAGCACCTCACGGGTACCTTCGGGCCCCGACGGCCCGTCTGAGGCGACACCGTCCACCTCGGCGACGACCGAGCTGGTGGTGATGCCGATGATGCCGCACATGGGACTTGAGGCTATCCGCGCCCTGCCCGGATCCCCGTTGAGGCGAGCTGGGACCGGCCGGAAAGGGCAGAAGCCGCCAGGCTCGAGGGCTCTCGAGGTGCCAAGCTACCCATCGACGGTGCCATCCGGCCCGATCTAACGTAGAGAGTGGTATCGGTCCCCGGTGGGAGGCTCTGTCGGGCCGGGACGAAGCGACTGCCCGATGGCAGTTCGGACCACGGCTGAGGGGGGACCATGGAGAGGCTGAGTCACCGAGGCGACTTTGCGCTCGCCGTGCCACGGTCATCTCGGCGCTTCCGTCGAGGACTCGGAGCGCACTCCATTGCCGCCGGTTTGCTCGTGATGGTCGTCGGGGCGGCAGTCGTGCTCGTGCCCCTCGGCTCTGCCACCGGCGCGGCCACGCCGGCGGCGATGCGAGTCGGCCATCCGCCGCGGCTGCCGGCCGGCGCCGTTCCTGGCGCTCCACTCTCCTCGTCTGCGCCGCTCGACGTCGACGTCGTCCTCACCCCGCGCGATCCAGCGGCTCTCGCCGCCTTCGCCCGTGCCGTCACCACCGTGGGATCGCCGGTCCAGGGTCGGTTCCTCCGCCCCGGCGAGTTCGCCAGCCGCTTCGGCGCCACGCCGTCGGCCATCAACAGTGTGACCGCGGTGCTGCGAGCGGCCGGCCTCCGCCCCGGGCGGGTGAGCAGCAACGGGCTCAGCATCCCGGTGCGGGCCACCGAGGGCGCAATCAGCAAGGCCTTCTCGACCGGGCTCCGCCAATACCGGCTGCGCGACAACCGCACCGTGTTCGCCAACACCGCCGCCCCGCTCGTACCGGCCAGTGCTGCCCCCGACGTGCAGGCCGTCGTCGGTCTCGACAACCTTGCCGTGCCCGTCCCCGCCCTGCGTCCGGCACCAGCCGGCGCCGCCGGCGACGTCTGGCTCGGCAGCAACGCCGGCCGCCGCGACGAGTCATTCCAAGCCCGAAGGCGGTGACAGTGGGCCGCAGGCATGCTCCACGGCCGACAGCGACGCGGGCATCGGAAGACGCCGAGACCACCAACCAGGTGGCGGCGGCCTACGGCTTCCCGAGCGTCTACGGCCAAGGCGATCTCGGGTCAGGCACCACCGTCGCCCTCTACGAGCTCCAGGGTTACGGCACCGGCGATATCGCCGCCTATCAGTCCTGCTACGGCACCGACTCGCCGGTCACCACCGTGGACGTCGACGGAGGGCCGGCCAGGGGCTCGGGAGTGGGCGAGGCCGACGTGGACATCGAACAGATAGTCGGGCTCGCCCCCGGGGCCGACATCCTCGTCTACGAGGGGCCCAACACCGACACCGGCGCCTACGACACCTATAACGCCATCGTGAGCGACGACGACGCTCCCATCGTCTCCACCTCGTGGGGGCTGTGCGAGCCCGAGGAGGGCAGCGCGCCGGCCAGCGCCGAGGACGTCCTCTTCGAGGAGGCCGCCGCCCAGGGTCAAGGGGTCTTCGCCGCGGCGGGCGACCAGGGGTCGGAAGACTGCGTGTCGAACGGCGACTCCGGCGATTTCCTGGCCGTTGACGATCCCTCCAGCCAGCCGTTCGTCACGGGAGTCGGAGGGACGTCGTGGGTGGCCGCCGGCACACCTCCGGACGAGACCGCCTGGAACGATGGCCCGACCTGCTGCTGGGGAGCCGGTGGGGGTGGCGTCTCGACGTTCTGGACCATGCCCTCCTACCAGAGTGACTCGACCGTTGCCGGTGTGTTCTCGCCCTACTCGTCGAGCACGCCGTGCGCGGCAACCGGCGGAGCCGACTGCCGCGAGTCACCGGATGTGTCCGCACTCGCCGGACCCTTTCCCTACCTTCAGTATGTGAGCGGCCACTGGGGTGCATGGGGAGGTACGAGCCTGTCTGCCCCGCTGTGGGCGGCGCTCACCGCGCTGGCCGACGAATCCTCGGCGTGCACCGGACGCAGCGTCGGCTTCGCCAACCCCGCCCTCTACCAGGCGGCGGCCAGCGACCCCTCGGCCTTCAACGACGTGACGACGGGCAACAACGACCTGACCGGCGACAACGGCGGGCTCTACCCGGCGGGGACGGGCTATGACATGGCCACCGGCCTCGGTACCCCGAATGCTGGGCCGTTGGTCGACGCCCTGTGTGCGGCCAGCGCGCCGAGTCCGGTGACCGTGGACAACCCCGGCAACCAGAGCTCACTGGTCAGCTCGAACGCCTCGCTCCAGATCACGGCCAACGATTCGACGTCGGGGCAGACTCTCACCTACCGGGCCACCGGTCTCCCGGCCGGCCTGTCCATCGACTCGAGCAGCGGATTGATCAGTGGCCAGCCCACGACAGCCGGGACATCGGTCGTGACCGTGATTGCCAAGGACGGAAACGGCGCGGCCGGTTCCACGAGCTTCGAGTGGTCGGTGGCCAACGCCATCACCAGTCCAGCGCAAGGCACCGCCACCATCGGACAGTTGTTCTCCTTCACCTTCACGGCCACCGGTGACCCGACGAAAATGACGGTCGTCGGTACCGTGCCAAAGGGGATCAAGCGCAAGCAGTCCGGCGGTTCGGCCAGCCTGTCGGGAAAGGCGTCGTCGAAGGACACTCCGGCCGACTACCCGCTCACGGTGACCGCCACCTACGGGAAGGGCAAGTCGGCCACGACCGCCACCCAGTCGTTCACCCTGGTTCTGCAAGCGGCCTGACCACTACGACCGAGAAAGGCGATACCGTCGCCTTTTGTCGGGCGCCGGTATCGCCTTCACTCCGGTCGGTGCCTCGGGCACCTCGGCACCTCGGCACCTCAGGCACCTCAGGCACCTCAGGTATAGGTGAACCGATCTGCTGCCGTGACGGGCGAGGTCCCACCGGGACGAGTCACGGTGATGTCGACCGTGCCCGAGGGGCCCGACGGCGCATCCACCGTGAGCTTCGTCCCGGACTTGTTGACCTTCATGGACCCGGTCACCACCGCCGTTCCGAATTCGACCTCGGTCGCACCGTTCAGGTTGCTCCCGGTGATCTCGACCTTGGTGCCGGCCGACCCGGAGGTGCGTGAGACCTTGGTGACGGCTGGCGGGGTGGAGAAGTTCTCGTACTTGAACGAGTCCTTGGACGTGATGGCCGAATCGCCGTCTCCGGTGAGGTCCGAGACGGAGACCGAACCTGCCACCACGTTGGCCGGGACAGTGGCCTCGACCTTGGTGGACGAGACGTCCGTCACCGAGGTGGCCGCCTCGCCGCCGATCAGCACCTGGCTTGTGCCCGAGAGGTTCTTCCCCTTGAGCGTGACCTCCGTGCCGCCGGACATCGGTCCGGCATCCGGCGAAACCTTCGTGATCACCGGCGCACCGCTACCCGTGGACGGCGCCACGTAGGTGTAGTCGTCGGCCGTGGACGTCGAGCTCGTCCCACCCGGTGTCGTGACCGTCACGTCGACCGTCGAGCTGCCGGATGGGGCGATGGCGGCAACCGAGTCGTCGGACAACACCGTGAACGCCGAGGCGGCCGCCGTCCCGAAGTGCACGGACGTTGCCCCGGTCAGACCGGTGCCCTCGACGTCGACGATGGCGCCTCCACCGCTGTTCCCGTCCGAGTCCGAAAGGCCGGTCACGGTCGGAGTGGTGGCGGTACTGCCCGGGCAGTCGAGGGTGAGCGTCAGCCCGACGGCCGGTGGAGGCAAGGTGAACGACGGAGTGGACACGTCGGCCACGGTCGGATGCCCGGGCTCGTAACAACCGGAGGCACCGGCTTGCGCCTCGTACGTGCCGGCCAGCGCGTCCCAATCGAAGGTCCCGGACGAGTCCGTTGTCTCCGGATTGGTGGCGGGTTCGATGTCACCGCTCGAGGGGTCCACAGCCGCGAAAGGGGCCGCTCGGCGGGGTGGACTGCTCGAGCAGGGTCACCGTGGCCCCGCTCACCGCGCTTCCGCTGGTGTTCACCACCGTGCCGCTCGGGTCGATGTATCCGCAGTTCCCACCGGTCTTCTGGTGCTCGTACTGCCAGATGGTCCAGGCCATGAGGGCGAGGGGGATCAGCGCGGCGGCGGTCGCCGGATCGGCGCCCACGGCCACGGCAACGGCCACGCCACCGGCGGTCTCGAACGAGGACTCGAGAAAGCCGATGGGACCGAGGTCGTTCAGGAGCTCATTGGCGATCTGCTTCATGCCGTCGAGGTCGATGGGGGAGCAGAAGGTCATCCCAGAGGGTCCCCAGTTGGAGCCCCCGCCACTGTTGGCGTAGACGGACAGTTCGTTGGCGTAGTTGACGAGCGCGTTCGGACCCGTTCCCTCGACGATCGCGGCTCGAGCCGGGCGGGCCCCCAGTGCATTGGAACTGACTGTTGCTGACCGGGGCCGTGAGACCGAAGCCGTTCACCACCGAGACCGACACCGTTCCGAGGCAGGCGGGCGGGTCGGCCTTGATCTCGGTCGGGCTGATCACCGTGAACGAGGTCGCCGGCATCAGGCCGAAGAACACCGACTGCACGTTGGTGAAGCCGGATCCGGTGATGGTCACCGTGCCGCCACCGCCGAGCGCCGGACCGTTGTTCGGCGAAAGGCCGGTGACGTCCGTGTAGGTGAAGTCACCGATGGTGGTCGGGGTACCCGACTCGCTTACCGACACTGGCACGGTGCCCGTGCCAGCCGGGCTCACGGCCAGGATCGCGTAGTTGTCGATCACGGTGAATGACTGGGCGGCGATCCCGCCGAAGGAGACGGCGCTGGCTCCGGTGAATCCGTCACCACCGATGAGCACCTGCGTGCCACCGGCCGAGGTACCACTATCGGGCAACAAAGGCGACTGCCCCGGGCAGGAGATCGTGTAGTGCATCGACATCGAACCGTGCAGAGGGGCCTGCGGCGGGATCTGGGCCACATAGTCACCGGATCCGACCGGCGTCTCCGTCAACGGGTAGACGTTGGTCTGCGACAGACCGGTGCTGGTGTTCACGGCCGTAATGTCCACCTCGCCGTACCCGTTGTCGCAGCCGGTGGCGTCGTAGGTGATGGGGTTGCCCCAGTTGACCACCGGGACGTCGCCCGACTGGGTCGTTCCCCCGCTGCTCAAGGATGTGCCCGACGGCAGGACGACGGTAGCGGCGAGCTCCAGATCGACACCGCTGACCTCATTCGGAACCGTGGTCGATACCGATGCCGGAGCGCTAGGCGCATTGCCCCCGTCGGGCGGTGGGTAGGCGATCACCGTGTAGGTGCCGGTCCCCTCGCCGACGACGGTGTAGGCGCCACCGGTTCCCGACGTGGCCAGCTGGCAGGTCCCGCCCGAGGTGGGGCAGGCCTGGACCGGCGCGCCGTCGACGGGATCGTCGTCCGCGTCGGTGACCGTTCCCGAGATGGAGGCCGACTGCTCGGTGGCGAAGGCGCCACTGGCCGCAATCGTGTCCGAGCTGGTCGTGACCTGGAGCGATTGGCTTCCTGTGTTCGGGGTGTTGGTGACATCGGTGGCCACCACCTGCAACGTGTCACCGGCCGCGATCTTCACCCCGCCGTTCAAGGTCCCGCACAGAGTCGTGGATGTGCAGTTGCCGACGCCGCCCACCACCTGTCCGGTGGTGGTGTCCGTGACGGTGCCGTTGTTGCTCGTCACGCTGCCGGCAGGGAGGGAAATGTGCCATTGGCCGCTGTCCGACTGCCAGAGAGCCCCGGTGGAGGAGGTCTTGAACGTCACCGAATAGGTGATCCCGGACGCCCCGGAGTCGTCGTCGCTGATCGACACCTGCGGTGTGGACACCGACTGGGCCGGAACCGTCTTGAAGCTGTTGGACGAGGTGGTCGGGGTGGTGTCCGAGGAGGTGTGGACCGAGATGGTGTAGCCGCTGCCGGCGGCCGGAAGGGTCTGGGAGGTGGCGTCCACCGAGAGGGAGTCACCGGGGTTGATGGTGACCCCGCCGAAGAAGGTGCCGCAGAGCTCGGTGGCTGTGCAGTTGCCGACCCCGCCCACCACCGTGTCGGTGGTGGTGTCGGTCACGGTGCCGTTGCCCGCCACCCCGGTGCCCGAGGGGAAGTTCGCCCACCACTCTCCCGAGTCCCTCTGCGACATGCCGCCGGTCGAGGACGTCTTGAAGCTGAAGGTGAACTCGGAGAGCGCACCGGCCGCGTCGGTCGGGCCGGTCTCGGCCACCGACACGTTGGAGACGGCCTGGACCGGGACCACGCTGAAGCTGTTGGACGAGGTGGTCGGGGTGGTGTCCGAGGAGGTGTGGACCGAGATGGTGTAGCCGCTGCCGGCGGCCGGAAGGGTCTGGGAGGTGGCGTCCACCGAGAGGGAGTCACCGGGGTTGATGGTGACCCCGCCGAAGAAGGTGCCGCAGAGCTCGGTGGCTGTGCAGTTGCCGACCCCGCCCACCACCGTGTCGGTGGTGGTGTCGGTCACGGTGCCGTTGCCCGCCACCCCGGTGCCCGAGGGGAAGTTCGCCCACCACTCTCCCGAGTCCCTCTGCGACATGCCGCCGGTCGAGGACGTCTTGAAGCTGAAGGTGAACTCGGAGAGCGCACCGGCCGCGTCGGTCGGGCCGGTCTCGGCCACCGACACGTTGGAGACGGCCTGGACCGGGACCACGCTGAAGCTGTTGGACGAGGTGGTCGGGGTGGTGTCCGAGGAGGTGTGGACCGAGATGGTGTAGCCGCTGCCGGCGGCCGGAAGGGTCTGGGAGGTGGCGTCCACCGAGAGGGAGTCACCGGGGTTGATGGTGACCCCGCCGAAGAAGGTGCCGCAGAGCTCGGTGGCTGTGCAGTTGCCGACCCCGCCCACCACCGTGTCGGTGGTGGTGTCGGTCACGGTGCCGTTGCCCGCCACCCCGGTGCCCGAGGGGAAGTTCGCCCACCACTCTCCCGAGTCCCTCTGCGACATGCCGCCGGTCGAGGACGTCTTGAAGCTGAAGGTGAACTCGGAGAGCGCACCGGCCGCGTCGGTCGGGCCGGTCTCGGCCACCGACACGTTGGAGACGGCCTGGACCGGGACCACGCTGAAGCTGTTGGACGAGGTGGTCGGGGTGGTGTCCGAGGAGGTGTGGACCGAGATGGTGTAGCCGCTGCCGGCGGCCGGAAGGGTCTGGGAGGTGGCGTCCACCGAGAGGGAGTCACCGGGGTTGATGGTGACCCCGCCGAAGAAGGTGCCGCAGAGCTCGGTGGCTGTGCAGTTGCCGACCCCGCCCACCACCGTGTCGGTGGTGGTGTCGGTCACGGTGCCGTTGCCCGCCACCCCGGTGCCCGAGGGGAAGTTCGCCCACCACTCTCCCGAGTCCCTCTGCGACATGCCGCCGGTCGAGGACGTCTTGAAGCTGAAGGTGAACTCGGAGAGCGCACCGGCCGCGTCGGTCGGGCCGGTCTCGGCCACCGACACGTTGGAGACGGCCTGGACCGGGACCACGCTGAAGCTGTTGGACGAGGTGGTCGGGGTGGTGTCCGAGGAGGTGTGGACCGAGATGGTGTAGCCGCTGCCGGCGGCCGGAAGGGTCTGGGAGGTGGCGTCCACCGAGAGGGAGTCACCGGGGTTGATGGTGACCCCGCCGAAGAAGGTGCCGCAGAGCTCGGTGGCTGTGCAGTTGCCGACCCCGCCCACCACCGTGTCGGTGGTGGTGTCGGTCACGGTGCCGTTGCCCGCCACCCCGGTGCCCGAGGGGAAGTTCGCCCACCACTCACTCCCCTCCGCTTGCGACATCCCACCCGACGGTGAGGTGGTGAAGCTGAAGGTGAACTCGGAGAGCGCACCGGCCGCGTCGGTCGGGCCGGTCTCGGCCACCGACACGTGCGAGACCGAAGTGGGACTAGCGGCGCCGGCGATCGGCACGAGGAAGCTGCCCACGGCCAAGGTTGCTGCGACGATGGCTGCAACCAACACGCGGACACGTGGCCGAGTGCCGATATTGAGGGCTCGACAGTATGCAGCGACCTCGGAACGGACCATTGGGTCACTCCCCTTCCCCGCCGATTCAGGACGGTCTCGATCATCTCCACCCTTCGCACGTCCGTCAGTCCCGGATCGTGCGCCCTCGATCATCTTCAGCCACGGGTCGAACGGGTACCAGAGGGACAACTACGCAGATCCCTGTACGCATTTTCACGAGCGTCCGGGGTATTTCTACGGACTGTTCGACGACGCTCCCTGACCGATGATGATGATGATGATGGCCACGACCGCGAGCCCCCGCCCTATCCACGACGCCCACGAGGATCCGCGGAATCTGCGGACAAAAGGAGCGAAAGTTGCGCTGTGCCGTCTATCGCCCGCCGGTCGATGGCTCCACCGGAACGAGGCACCCGACGATGTCGAGGATGAGCAACCACAGTTCCGGAGACGGCCGGACGCTCAAGGTAATGACCACGTCCGATTCCGAGCAGCTCACGTCGATCCCGGAATGCGGGGAGCCGCCGTTGACGGTGCGGAGCGTGAGGTCACCTTGGCGGACATCTTCGGCTTCCGAAATGCCGACCAACGCGGCTACCCTCCGCAGACCGGCCAGGGTGACCGGATTCTCGGCCTCGATCGATGCGCTCACGGGCGCGATCTGCTGTCCATGCACTGTGATCAAGTCTTACGGATGTGATGAAGCCCAGCGAGGGTAGTTTTGCCCAATTGGGCCAGTTCGCCACGACCGAGCGCGCCTCGGCCGAGCGCGGGATCGCGCTCGGTCTGATGACAGTGCGAGCCATCCACATCACCCAAGGAGTGATTGCGCTCTCGACTGGGTGGAAGGCGTACCGACGCCCCAAGCTGGCTCTTGCCCTGCTCGGGGCTTCCATTTTGGAGTCCGCCTGGATCGCTCGCCGATCCTGGCGTCATCGCTCGTACTGCGATCCAGGGTTGGCGTGGATCGACACGGTCTTCGGCATCGGCGGGCTCGTCGTAATGGCGTCGACAACCGAGTTCGAGGACCGGACCGCCTGGCTCAACTGGATGTGCCCGCTCACCTTTGGGACGACGATCGGCGGCGCCGCCGCCATCAGAGGTGGTCGGTCCAATGTCATTCCCGCCCTCTTGGCCGGCACCTATGTGATCACGGTGCAGCGCAACATACGCTCGGGAGGGAGTCAGATGGCCACCGCCCTCGCCAACACAACGAGCTACATCGGATCACACGCCGCGGCGCGAAGTTTCGGAGGCCGCTTGCGCGGCGACTCGGACAAGTTGGCCAAGGCCCGACAGGAGACGTTGCGAGAGCGGGAGCGACTGGTCGCCGAGCGGCAGCGAAACCGCGAACACCGCCTTCTCCATGACTCTGCCCTGCAGACGCTCGAGCTCATCGCCGGCCGGCAGGATGTCCCCCTGTCCGAAATCCAAGCGCAAGCTCGACGGGAGGCTGTCCTTTTGCGTCGAGCCATCTCTGGCGATGACGGCGAGGCCACCGGCTTGGTCGTCGCCCTCCAGGGAGTCGCCGACGAGTCAACCCGTAATGACGTGAGGGTCGACCTGGCTCTTATCGACACAACGGTCGAGGTGGATGCCGACGTGTCCGACGCGCCGATCGGCGCCCTCCGCGAGGCGCTGACCAACGTGGCAAAGCATGCTGAAGTGGATCGCGTCGTCGTGAGCCTCAACCGCGACCACACCGGGATCCGCCTCGTGGTTCGGGACCGCGGCAAGGGGTTCGACGCGACCCGGGTGACTGGCCGGTTCGGCATACAGGAGTCGATCGTGGCCAGGCTCGAGGAGGTCGGAGGGACGGCCGTGATCACCTCCACTCCCGGAAGCGGTACCAGGATCGAGCTATGGGTTCCGAGCTGATCGGCATTGCCGTCGTCGAGGATCATCCCCTCTACCGTCAGGGCCTGACCCAGATCGTCGACGCCGCCGACGGCCTTCACCTGGTCGCCGCCGTTGGAAGCCTGGATGAGATAGAGGCGGTCGGATTCGAGGGCGTGGACGTGGTCTTGCTCGACCTCCACCTACCTGACGGAGCCGGGGCCGAGGCGGTCAATCGGGTGCGGTCCTTCGGGGCGACCGTCCTCGTGGTCTCGGCTTCGGACGATCGTAAGAGCGTCGTCGATGCCATCGGAGCCGGGGCCCGTGGCTACTTGCCGAAGTCGTCCGCTCCCGATGAGATCGCCTTCGCCATCAGCGCCGTCGCCGGCGGAGGGACCTACGTCTCTCCCGTCCTCGCCGCCTTCCTCCTGCGGGACGAACAAGAGGGTCACGCTGGTCATCCCCTCACCGCCCGTGAGCGCGAGATCCTCGCCCTGGTGGCCGAGGGCGAGACAGACGCCGAGATCGCCGACCGGCTGTTCATCAGCGTACGAACCGTCCACTCGCATCTTGATCGCATCCGTGACAAGACGGGTCAGCGACGGCGGGCGGACCTCACTCGATTGGCGCTCGAGCAGGGAGACTGAGCTCGCCGAGGGCTTGGCCGGGCTCGGCATGGCTGCTCGAGGCTCGCCCTCCTCCTCCGGCGGGTCGAGCGTTCAGTTCACGCTCCATTGGCGGCAGCAGCCGCCGCATCGGCGGCAGCCGCGGCAACAGCCGCAGCCGCCTGCAGCTCGAATCCCACCAGCGCACTCAACCGTTGGGCGACAGCGGCAGCCACCCCATCACCCACCGCTTCGACCATGACCCGGACCACGGGCTCGGTCCCGCTCGGCCGCAATACGACCCGGCCCGTCTCCCCGAGGCGCTCCTGTTCCTCGGCCACTGCCGACCACACCGCAGTGGCATCGGCCAACAGCTCGGTGTCGGGGACGGGGACATTGACGAGCACCTGGGGGACGGGAGTCACAAGCCCGTCGAGCATGGTGGCGAACGACTCGCCCCGCCGATTCATGAGGTCGGCGAGCACCAGGCCGGTCATGAGGCCGTCGCCCGTCGTGGCCATGCGGCGGAAGATGATGTGGCCCGACTGCTCGCCTCCGAGCGAGTACCCGCCTTCATCGAGAGCGGCGAGGACGTGACGGTCACCGACCGGCGTCTCCTTGACCAGGATGCCGTGCTTCTCCATGGCCAGACGGAAGCCCAGGTTGGTCATGACCGTGACCACCACCGTGTGCCCGGCGAGCTGACCGCGTTGAGCGAGGTCGAGGGCGAAGAGAGCGAGGAGCTGATCGCCGTCGGCCTGCTGACCGGTGGCGTCGACAGCCAGCAGTCGGTCGGCGTCACCGTCGAGGGCGAGACCGAGGTCGGCGCCGGACTCGATCACGGCGGCCGACAGTGCACCGGTCGATGTCGACCCGACGCCGTCGTTGATGTTGGTGCCATCGGGCTCACAACCGATGGCCAACACCTCGGCACCGAGCTGGCGATAGACGGAGGCGGCCAAAGCCGACGCCGCACCGTGGGCGCTGTCCACGACCAGACGCAGCCCGTCGAGCCGCCGGCCCTCGGTGAGCGAGCCCAGGTGACCGACATAGGCCTCGCCGAGGCCGTGTTCCTGGCGCAATCGCCCGACACCGTGTCCCTCGAGCTGTCGGGGGCCGCGCACCTGCGCGTCCTGGACGCGCTCGAGCTCGGCTTCGATGGCCGCCTCGATCGACTCGCTGAGCTTGAGGCCGCCGGCGGCGAAGACCTTGATGCCGTTGTCGGCGAACGGGTTGTGGGAGGCGGAGACGACCACAGCCGGCACGCCCCGCTCGGCCGACAGCCAAGCCACGGCGGGAGTGGGCAGCTCACCCACGTCGATCACGTCGGCCCCCTCGCTGGCCACGCCGGCCGAGAATGCCGCCTGCAACAGCGGTCCCGATCGACGGGTGTCCCGCCCGACGACGAATTCGGTGGCGGCGATGGTGCGGGCAACCGCCCGCCCGAGGGAAAGGACGAATTCGGGGGTGAGGTCGACGTTGGCGACACCCCGTACGCCGTCGGTGCCGAACCTGGCTCGAGCCACTGACCGTCCGACCGGCGCTACCGCTTGGAGTACTGGGGGGCCTTGCGGGCCTTCTTCAGGCCGTACTTCTTCGACTCCTTCTCGCGGGCGTCGCGAGTGAGAAAGCCGGCCTTCTTGAGCTGCGGTCGCAGCTCAGGGCTGAGCTCGCAGAGGGCACGGGAGATGCCCAAGCGGAAGGCACCCGCCTGGCCCGAGATGCCGCCACCGGCGATGGTCACGTCGATGTCCCACGAGGTCGCGTTGTCGGTCAGGCGCAGCGGCGCGGTCACGATCATGCGGTGGGTGGCCGAGGTGAAGTAGCTCTCGAAGGTGTGCGCGTTGACGGTGATCGTCCCCTGTCCGGGACGCACACGGACCCGGGCCACGGCGCCCTTGCGTCGGCCAGTGGCCTGCACGGCCGTGGCGGCTTTGGCTCCAGTGGTGGCGGCGGGGGTGGACGGAGTGGCGGCCGTCGTGGCCGCCTCGGCGCTCATGCCCCGCTCCGGGCCGAGGCCTGGCGACGGGCGCCGGGGATCTCGAGCGGTGTGGGCGACTGGGCCTCGTGCGGATGGTCGGGCCCGGCGTAGACCTTGAGCTTGGTCACGATCTGGCGACCCAGGCGGTTCTTCGGCAACATCCCCCGGACGGCGTTGCGCACCACTTCCTCGGGCGCGTCTCCAACAGGTCGCGGTAGCGGGTGGCGGTCAGCCCCCCCGGATACCCGCTGTGTCGGTAGGCCATCTTCTGATCGGCCTTGCCCGAGGTGAGCACCACCTTCTGAGCGTTGACGACGATCACGTGATCGCCAACATCAGCATGGGGGGCGAACTGGGGCTTGTGCTTTCCGCGGAGCACCGAGGCCACGGTCGTGGCCAAGCGGCCGAGGACGAGGCCGTCGGCGTCCACGATGTGCCAGGCGTGGGTGACCTCGTCGGGCTTCGGTGAGTAGGTCCGCACGATGTTCGTTCTCGTTCCTTCTTGGTTGAGCGATCGTTGCCGTCGAGTGCTGGTGGCTGCTGTACCGGCTCTGGGGTCAACGCCGGTCGCCGGTCGTGGCCGGTCCCGGCACGCCGACGCGTCCCGACCGGTTGGCGGTCCCCCTCGGTGACTGCCCTCGTCGGACACGGAGGCCCGAACGGCAGGCACAACAGGATAGGCGTCCCCGGGCACCGGCAGCAAACCATCCCGCCGGCCCGCTCCCATCAATAGTGCACTCCGACCAGGGTCAATCCGTGCGGCGGGGCCGGTTGCGAGGCTTGGCTGCGGTCGAACGAGCGCAGAATCCACACCATGTCGGACGCCCGCCGTCGCCCCCGGCCGACGTCGACCAGAGTGCCCACCAGCGAACGGACCATCCGGTGGCAGAAGGCGTTGGCCTGAATCTCGAAGGAGAGGATCTCGCCGACGGCCGGCCCGAGGGGCGCGGCGCTCCCCGGTTCCTTCGTCGCCCCGCTGGTTGTCCTGCCCGTCGTCCCGCTGGACGACCGAGCCGGGCCGCCGAGCCGTGACCAGTGGGCGTCCATGACCCGGCGCACGAGGGGGGCGTCCGGGGTCGTCCCCGGGATGCGCCGGCAGAAGGCCCGGAAGTCGTGCTCGCCGATCAGGGCGTCGGCCCCGGCCGCCATGGCTCGCAGGTCGAGGGGATCGCTCACATGCCAGGCCAGGTGGGCGAGAAGGGGGTCGGCCACCGGGGCGTTGAGCACCAGGTAGCGATAGCAGCGGGAGCGTGCCGAACGGCGGGCGTCGAAGCCGGGCTCGGCCACCTGCGCCTCGCGCACCACGATGGCCGGCCCCAACTGGCTGTTGCAGGACTTGACCAGGGCCGCCGGCTCGCAGCCGCTCACTGGCCTCGGCCGGCACGTCGAAGTGGACCACCTGGTCGAGGGCGTGCACGCCGGCGTCGGTACGCCCGGCACAGGTGAGCGTGATCGGTACCCGGGCCACCCGCCCGAGGGCCTCGCTCAGGGTCCCCGCCACCGTGCGGGTTCCGTCGTTGTCGGCAAAGCCGTGGAACCCCGCTCCGTCGTAGGCCAACCGCAGGCGCCACCGCACGGTCCCGGCGCCGGGCCCCCCGGCGTCGGGGGGCGAGCTCACACCAGTTCGATGCGGGCCATCGGGGCGTTGTCGCCCGGACGCGGGCCGAGCTTGAGGATGCGGGTGTAGCCCCCGGGGCGGTCCACGTAGCGCGGACCGATCTCCTCGAACAGCTTGTGGGCCATGTCCTTGTCTCGGATGAGGGCCACGACCTCGCGGTGGCGGGCCACGCCGCCTTTGGCTGCCGCCGTGATGACCTTCTCGGCCACTGGCCGCAGCGCCTTGGCCTTGGCTTCGGTGGTCACCAGGTATTCGGC
This sequence comes from uncultured Acidimicrobiaceae bacterium, assembly GCA_963774915.1. Taxonomy (GTDB): domain Bacteria; phylum Actinomycetota; class Acidimicrobiia; order Acidimicrobiales; family RAAP-2; genus CAVSNH01. Next base: position 866,319 of record CAVZGR010000003.1, read on the forward strand.
GGCGACCAACGACGCCACCAGGTTGCCAATCATGGCCTTCTGATGGGCGGAGCTCCCGCCCATCCGCCGGCCCTTCTTCGGGGTGCCGAGCACGAGACCGTCCTTAGTCCTTGACGCGCAGGGAGAGGCCGCGCTCGTCGAGCTTCTGGAGCACCTCGTCGAGTGACTTCTGCCCGAAGTTGGTGATGTTGAGCAGGTCGTCGAGGGTGCGGTCGACCAGCTCGCCGATGGTGTTGATCTGTGCCCGCTTGAGGCAGTTGCGGGGACGCTCGGTGAGGTCGAGGTCCTCGATGCGCAAGTCGAGGTCGGGTGAGCCGGTGCCCACGGTGCCGACCTCCCCGAGCTCGAGGCCCATGGGCTCCTCCTCGAGGTCGGCCACCAGGCCGACCAACGTGCGCAGCGTGTCGCCCGCCGAGGCCAGGGCCTCGCGTGGGGTGACGGACCCGTCGGTCTCGATGTCGAGGACCAGTCGGTCGAAGTCGGTCGACTGCTCGACGCGCACCGGCTCCACGGTGAAGGCCACCCGACGCACCGGCGAGAAGATGGCATCGACCGGAATGACCCCGATAGTGCTCGAGCGCTTGTTCTTGTCAGCCGACAGGTAACCGCGGCCCCGCTCCACGGTGAGGTCGACGGCCAGGCGGCCCTTCGAGTTGAGGGAAGCGATGTGCTGGGCCGGATTGAGCACCTCGACGTCGGCCGTGACCTGCAGGTCGCCGGCGGTCACGTCGCCCGGGCCGCGCCTGTCGATGCGGACGGTGACCGGCTCGTCGGCATGCACCCGCAGGAGCACGTCCTTCAGATTGAGGATGAGGTCGGTCACGTCCTCTTTGACCCCCGGCAGGGTCGTGAACTCGTGCAGGGCTTCATCGAAGCGGACCTGCGTGATGGCGGCGCCAGGGATGGACGAGAGGAGCGTGCGCCGCAGCGAGTTCCCCAGGGTGTGGCCGAAGCCGGGGTCGAGCGGGCCAACGGCGAACTGCTGCCGGTTGTCCTCCTCCTCGGTGACGGTCTCGACGGTCGGTCGCTGGATGATGAGCATGGCGATCCTTGCTTCCTCGGGGTGTTGGGCAGTCGTCTCGGTGCGGGTATGCGGGTCTGCAGTTGTCGGTCGGGTCGAATGTCTCGGGCCACCCGGAGTTCGTCCCGGGCGCCACTTGCGCCTCCGGGCCGGTGTGGCCGGGAGCTACTTCGAGTAGAGCTCCACGATGAGCTGCTCCTGCACAGGCTCGTCGATGTGCTCCCGCAGGGGGAGCGAGAAAACCTTGACCTCGAAGGGGTCCCCCACCCTCTCCAACCAGGGCGGGAGCTGCCGGTCGAGGGTGTCCATGTTACGGCGGACGTGGAAGATCTCCCGCGCCGCGGGCTTGAGGGTGACCACGTCACCCTGCCGCAGGCGGTAGCTCGGGATGGTCACCCGCTTGCCGTTGACGAGCACGTGGCCGTGGCGCACCAGCTGGCGGGCCTGGGCCCGGCTGGCGCCCCAACCGGTCCGGAAGGTCACGTTGTCGAGGCGCAACTCCAACATGCGCAGCAGGTTCTCGCCGGTGATGCCCGGGGCCCGGCTGGCCTCGACGTAGAGGTTGTGGAACTGGCGCTCGAGCAAGCCGTAGATGCGGCGGGCCTTCTGCTTCTCGCGCAGCTGCCCCAGGTACTCCGAACCCTGGCGCATCCGGTCGCGGCCATGCTCGCCCGGCGGGTAGGCCCGGCTGTGCCGGTCGGTGACCGCCTCGGAGACGGGGCACTTCATGGAATAGCAGCGCTCGCCCTTCAAGAAGAGCTTGGTGCGCTCACGCCGGCAGAGCCGGCAAACGGGTCCGGTATAACGGGCCATGGATTCTCGAGTCCCCTTCGCCTAGACCCGGCGCCGTTTTTTGGGGCGGCAGCCGTTGTGCGGAATGGGGGTCACGTCCTTGATGCCGGCCACCTCGATGCCGGCGGCGGCCAGGGAGCGAATGGCAGTCTCTCGTCCGGAGCCGGGGCCACGGACGAGTACGTCGACCCGGCGCACGCCGTGCTCCATGGCCTTGCGGGCGCACTGCTCGGCGGCCAGCTGGGCGGCGAAGGGTGTCGACTTACGCGACCCCTTGAAGCCCACGTTGCCGGCCGACGCCCAGGCCAGCACGTTGCCTTCCGGATCGGAGATGGTCACGATGGTGTTGTTGAACGAGCTTTTGATGTGGGCCACCCCGAAGCTCACGTTCTTGCGCTCGCGCTTGCGGGGACGACGGGCGGCACCGGCCGCCTTCGTGGGCTTGGGCATCTACTTGCGCACCTTCTTCTTGCCGGCCACCGTCTTCTTCGGGCCCTTGCGGGTCCGGGCGTTGGTGTGGGTTCGTTGGCCGTGGACGGGTAGGCCCTTGCGGTGGCGGATGCCCTGGTAGCAACCGATTTCCATCTTGCGCTTGATGTCCTGGGAGACGTCGCGACGGAGGTCTCCCTCAACCTGCAGGTTCGAGTCGATGTAGTTGCGCAGCCGCGTCACCTCCTCGTCGGTGAGGTCACGCACCCGGGTGTCGGGGCTCGTGTTGGTGGCGGTGCACACCCGCTGGGCGGTGGTGCGGCCGATGCCGAAGATGTAGGTGAGGGAGATCTCCAGTCGCTTCTCGCGGGATGTCCACACCGGAGATGCGGGCCATGCGTGGGTCCTTTACTTTCCTGTGCTCGGTCCTGGGTACTGATTGGTGATCGCAGTCATCGGGTGCCGACGGTCCTCAGCCCTGGCGCTGCTTGTGGCGCGGGTTCTCGCAGATCACGAGGACCCGCCGGTTGCGGCGGATGACTTTGCACTTCTCGCACATCGGCTTGACGCTCGGTCGCACCTTCATCGTCTTTTCCTGTTCTCTCCTGCGTTTGCTGCCATTGCCTTCCGACCATCCCGCTCCGACGCCCGAGGCCTATCGCCCGACTCCGACCGCCGTCCCTCCGCCTGGGCCGTGCTCTTCACTTGTAGCGGTAGGTGATCCGCCCCCGGGCCAAGTCGTAGGGGGTGATCTCCACCTGCACCCGGTCACCCGGCAGAATGCGAATGCGGTGCATCCGCATCTTCCCCGAACTGTGGGCCAGAACCTTGTGGCCGTTCTCCAGCTCGACTCGGAACATGGCGTTGGGCAGGGGTTCGACCACCGTTCCTTCCAGCACGATGGCGTCTTCCTTGGGCTTGGGCAGGTGATTCTCCTCGATCGATCTCGTTGTTCAGCCGGGGCTGAACCGGCACCCGTCCACCGGAAAATCCGGTGCCGTGCGGGTCGCCCACGGGGCACACCGGAGGAGCGCCACGGAGAGCGGAGTCGGCTGCCACCGCACACCTGCGGCAACCGGCGCACCATTGTAGCTGCCTGAGCGGGGATTGCCACCCCACCTGGCCCAGGGCCGCCACCGTCCGCCCTGGTCAGGGCACAGTGAACACCTCCGGGCCGTCTTCGGTCACCGCAATGGTGTGTTCGAAGTGGGCGGACAGCCGCCCGTCCGCGGTCACCACGCTCCAGCCGTCGTCGAGGAGGCGGGTGCCCGGGCTGCCGGCGTTGACCATGGGCTCGACGGCAAAGACCATCCCCGACTTGAGGGTGGGCCCCGGCGTCCCGGGCCAGTAATTCGGGACCTGGGGCTCCTCGTGCATGGCCGTGCCGATGCCGTGGCCCACGTACTCCCGGACGACCGAGAAGCCGGCCCCCTCGGCTACCTCCTGGACGGCCCGGCCCACCTCGTGGAGCCGGTTGCCCGGCCGTAGCTGCTCGATGCCGGCCACCAGGCTGGCCTCGGTGGCGGCCATGAGTCGGAGGGCCTCGTCGGAGACCTCGCCCACCCCCACCGTGTAGGCCGCGTCCCCGTGGTATCCCTCGACGATGGCCCCACAGTCGACCGAGATGATGTCCCCCTCCTCCAGGACGACGTCGTCGGCCGGGATGCCGTGGACGATCATCGAGTTGGGCGACGTGCACACCGTGGCCGGGAAGCCGTGGTAGTTGAGGAAGTTGGAGGTGGCCCCCCGGCGGGCCAGCACCTCGCGGGCCACCCGGTCGATGTCCATGGTCGTCGCCCCCGGTTTGATGACGGCCCGGGTGGCCTCGTGGATCTCGGCCACGACCCGCCCGGCCTTGCGCATCTTGGCCAGCTCACCGGCGTTCCGCCTCATAGCCCCACCTGCCTCTGCCGCCGCTGCTCGATGGACTTGATCATCCGGCGGGTGACGGCGTCGGGCGTCCCGGTGCCGGCCACCTTGGCCAGTTGGCTGCGCTCCTCGTACCAGGCGATGAGGGGGGCGGTCTGGCGCTCGTAGAGCTCGAGCCGGCGGGAGATGGCCTCTTCGGAGTCGTCCTCTCGCTGGATGACCTCGCCGCCGCAGACGTCGCAGCTCCAGTTGATGAGCGGGGGGTTGGATGTCGAGTAGTTGGCCCCGCAGTCGACGCACACCCGGCGGGCGGCGAGGCGTCGCAGGACGATCCGAGTGTCGATCTCGATGTCGATGGCCAGGTCGAGGTCGAGGGGGCCGATGATCTTGGCCAGGCGTTCGGCCTGACCCACCGTGCGCGGGCAGCCGTCGAGCACGAACCCTCGGGCCCGGACGTCGCTCTCCTGTAGTCGCTCGGTCACCATCTCCATGATCAGGTCGTCACCCAACAGCTCACCCCGGTCCATGATGTCCTTGGCCTTCTCACCAAGGGCCGTCCCCTCTTTGACGGCAGCCCGCAGCATGTCCCCGGTCGAAACATGGGGGACGACGTAATGGTGCGACAGGCGCACGCACTGGGTGCCCTTCCCGGCCCCCTGCTTGCCGAGAACGACGAGCCTCGCTCCTGGTACCACCTACTTGAGAAAACCCTCGTAGTTCCGCATCATGAGCTGGCTGTCGATCTGCTTCATGGTCTCGAGGGCCACGCCGGTGGCAATGAGCAAGGTGGTCCCGAAGTAGGGGTAGCCGGTGATGTGCCAGGCGGACATGAGCAGCGACGGCACGACAGCCACCCCGCCGAGGAACAGGGCCCCCGGCCAGGTGATCCGATTGAGGATGTGAGCGAGGTAGCGCTCGGTGGGCGGCCCGGGCCGGATGCCGGGGATGTACCCGCCCTGTTTGCGGATGATGTCGGCCTGCTGGTGGGGATCGAAGGCCACGTACACATAGAAGAAGGTGAAGAGCAGGATGAAGAAGAAGTACACGAGGATGTAGAAGAGGCTGGTGGGGGTCACGTTGTTGTTGACCCAGAGCCGGAAGGTGGACGACGGGACCACGTTCGACAAGAGCACCGGGATGTAGAGCACCGAGCTGGCGAAGATGATCGGGATCACGCCCGACTGGTTGACCTTGAGCGGGATGTAGGTGCTCGATCCCCCGTACATCTTCCGTCCCACCACGCGCTTGGCGAAGGTGACCGGAATCCTCCGCTGCCCCTGGTCGACGAAGACGATGCACACCAGCAGGACCAGCGAGACGAAGAGGATGACCCCGAAACGAAGCCGGCCACCCTCTTGGAGGACGATGTTCATGCCGTTCGGGATGCCAGCCACCACGTTGGCGAAGATGAGGATGGACATTCCCTGGCCGATGCCCCGCTGGGTGATGAGCTCGGCCAACCACATGACGAAGGCCGTCCCGGCGGTGAGGGTCATCACGATGAAGGCCGCCCGCCACAGCGAGTAGTTGAGGATGAGGTCCGGCGTCGTGCCCGACCCGAACAGGCCCCCACCACCCTTGTGGAACAGGTAGACGAGCCCGGTCGACTGCATGAGGGCGAGGGCAACGGTGAGGTAGCGAGTGGTTTGGGTCAGCTTCTTCTGACCGACCGCCCCTTGGTCGCGCCACTCCTCGAGCTTGGGGATCACCGTGGCCAGCAGCTGGATGATGATGCTCGACGTGATGTACGGCATGATCCCGAGGCCGAAGACGGCCATCCGGGTGAGCGCCCCACCGGAGAAGAGATTGAGGAAGCCGAGTACCCCCGAGGACTTCGCCGCCGCCGTGAGCTGAGCAACCTTGGTGAAGTTGACGAACGGCACCGGGACGTTGGCGCCGAACTGATACAGGGCAATGACGGTGAGCGTGAACAGGACCTTCTTGCGAAGGTCAGGGATCCGGAAGATGTTGGCCAGGCTGGCGAGCATGGGTCTCCTCGACGCCGCGGAGGCTGTCGATGCTACCGGTTGGTGAGGGCGTTGCCCTTGGCCGGCGGGCGACCGCCACCGAACGGCGGGGGCACCACGACGGTCGTTCCCCCGGCGGCGCGGATGGCTTCCTCGGCCGTCTTCGAGAAGGCGTGCGCATGGACCGTGAGGGCCTTGCTCAGGGTCCCTCCACCCAGCACCTTGACCAGCTCGCCGCGGTGGGCAAGCCCGTTCTTCACGAAGCCGTCGATGTCGACGGCATCGCCTTCGAGCTGCTCGAGGGCTGACAGGTTGACCGGGGTGTAATCGACCCGGAATGGGTTCTTGAACCCCCGCAGCTTGGGGATGCGTTGCATGAGCTGCAGCTGCCCACCCTCGAACCCCATCGGGATGGTGTCGCGGGCACCCTGGCCCTTCGACCCTCGCCCGGCCGTCTTGCCGCCCTTGCCGCCGATGCCGCGCCCGACACGCCGCCGCGGCTTGGTCGAACCCCGGGGGGGTCGGAGGTCGTGGACCTTCATCGCTCGATCAGCCTTTCTCGGGCTCGGTGGCCGGGGTCACGTCGACCAGGTGCGGGACGCGGGCCAGCATCCCACGGATCTCCGGGCGGTCGGGGAGCACGTTGGTGCGCCCGATCCCCCGCAGCCCGAGGGCTCGCAGCGTCCCGCGGTGCTTGGGTTTGGTGCCGATGGCCGACCGCACCTGTGTGACCTTGAGCCAGGTGACGTCGTCGCTGGCTGCCGTTGGGCGCGGCACTAGCTCACCTCCGTGAACACATCGCCCTCGCGTCGGCGCTCGCGGTAGGCACGCAGCACCGACGGGGGAATGATCTCGTCGGCGCTCTTGCCCCGCAGCCGGGCGATCTCGTCGGGACGCTTCAGGTCCTTCAGCCCGGCGATGGTGGCGTGGGCCACGTTGATGCCGTTGGACGACCCGAGGGACTTGGCCAGGATGTCGCGGATACCGGCCATCTCGAGGATGGCCCGGGCCGCGCCACCGGCGATGACCCCGGTCCCGGGAGCAGCCGGCTTGAGCAAGACGCGGCCGGCGCCACTCTCGCCCAGCACCGGGTGGGTGATGGTCGAACCGGCCAGCGGCACGTCGAACATGTTCTTGCGCGCCTCCTCGATGCCCTTCTGAACGGCCAGCCCGGCCTCTTTGGCCTTGCCGTAGCCGAGGCCGACACGACCGTTGCCGTCGCCCACCACCATGAGGGCGGCAAAGGAGAACCGGCGGCCGCCTTTGACCACCTTGGACACCCGGTTGACCCGGATGGTCCGCTCTTCGAACTGCATGTCGTTGCCAGCCATGTCTAGAACTCCAGTCCCTTGTCCCGGGCGGCGTCGGCCAGGGCGGCCACCCGCCCGTGGTAGGCGAAGCCGCCCCGATCAAAGACCACGCTCGTGATGCCGGCCTCTTTGGCCCGAGTGGCGATGAGGGCGCCGACCGCCTTGGCCCCGGCCACGTTGGCCCCACCCGTTGTCCGCAACGACTCCTCCACCGATGAGGCCGCAGCCACGGTGCGGCCACTCGTGTCGTCGATGAGCTGGGCCGAGATGTGCTTGTTGGAGCGGAAGACCGACAACCGCGGCCGCTCGGTCGTGCCCACGACCCGCCGGCGAACACGGGAGTGGCGCCGCCGGCGCAGCTCGAGCTTGTGTGCGGTGCGTCCCATTACTTGGCTGCCTTTCCGGCCTTGCGCACGACCCGCTCGCCGGAATAGCGGATCCCCTTGCCTTTGTAGGGCTCGGGCTTTCGCAGCTTGCGGATGTCGGCGGCCACTTGGCCGACCTTCTCCTTGTCGATCCCCCGGACCACGATCCGAGTGGGTGTTGGCACCTCGAAGGTCACACCGTCGGGCGCCGTCACCGGCACCGGGTGCGAGAAGCCGAGAGCGAGCTCGAGGGAGCTCGGACCCCGCGACTGGGCCCGGTAGCCAACCCCGACGATCTCGAGCTCCTTGCTGAACCCCTCGGTCACCCCCGAGACCATGTTGGCCACGAGCGAACGGGTGAGGCCATGCAAGGCGCGGTTCTGACGCTGGTCGTCGGGTCGCTCGACGATCAGGATGTCGCCGTCCTGGCGCACGGTGATCATGGCCGGCAGGCTGCGGGCCAGCTCCCCCTGGGGACCCTTGACCGTGACCGTGTTCTCGTCGCCGAAAGACACCGACACCCCGCTCGGCACAGCGATTGGGGCGCGTCCGATGCGTGACATCAGCGGCCACCTCGCTCACCACACATAACAGAGCACCTCCCCGCCCATGCGCTTCTGGCGCGCTTCGCGGTCGGTCATGAGCCCTTTGGAGGTGGAGACCACCGCCACCCCGAGACCTCCGAGCACCCGCGGGATCTTGTCCGCCCGGGCGTAGATCCGCAGCCCCGGCTTGGAGACACGCTTGATGCCGGAGATGGTGCGCTCGCGGTCAGAGGTGTACTTCATGGTGATCTCGAGTGTCTTGCCCGGCTTGCCCGGCACCTCGCCCACTTGATAGCCGGCGATGTAGCCCTCGGCGGCCAAGATGCTGGCCAGCGACTCCTTGAGCTTCGAACCGGGCATGCGCACCGTCTCGAAGTGGGCGACATTGGCATTGCGGATGCGAGTCAGCATGTCGGCAATGGGGTCAGTCATCGTCATTGTTGGCCGCCTCCCCTCACCAGCTGGCCTTGGTCACGCCGGGGACCTCGCCGGCGTGCACCATCACACGAAGGCAGATACGACAAAGCCCGAACTTGCGATAGACGGACTTGGGTCGTCCGCATCGCCGGCACCGGGTGTAACCCCGGACCTTGAACTTTGGTGTGCGCTGCTGCTTCTCGACAAGTGCCTTCTTTGCCATGGTGCTATTGGTTCTCCTGACGGAAGGGGAACCCGAACGCAGCGAGGAAGGCGCGTGCCTCCTCGTCGGTGCGGGCGGTAGTGACGATGGTGATGTCCATGCCCCGGGTCGTGTCGATGCTGTCGTAATCGACCTCGGGGAAGATGAGCTGCTCGGTCACGCCGAACGTGTAGTTGCCGTGGCCATCGAACGACTTGGGCGAGAGGCCCCGGAAGTCGCGGATCCGGGGGATGGCCATGGCCAACAGACGGTCGAGGAACTCCCAGGCTCGGTCGCCCCGGAGGGTGACCTTGACCCCGATCTCCTGGCCCTCGCGGAGTTTGAAGTTGGCGATGGACTTCTTGGCCCGGGTGACGATTGGCTTCTGGGCGGCGATGGTCTCGAGGTCGCGCACGGCCCCTTCGATGAGAGATTTCTGCTGGGTGGCCTTGCCCACACCCATGTTGATGACGATCTTCTCGAGACGAGGGATCTCCATGATGTTGGCGAGACCCAGCGTCTCCTTGAGCTCGGCTCGCAGCTGCGAGTCGTAGCGCTCCTTCAGCCGGGGCTTGGTGCGGGTGGGAGCGGTGGTCACAGGTCGGCTCCGCACTTCCGGCAGACCCGTAGCTTGCGGCCCTGCTCGTCGATCCGCATGCCGATCCGGGTCGGCCCGCAGTTGGGGCAGACGATGGCCACCGAGGAGACCGCCACTGGCTGGAACTTGTCGATGACGCCGCCCTGCATGGTGGCGCGCGGTCGGCTTGGCGTGGCGCTTGCTCACGTGCACGCCCTCGACGATGACCTTGCCCTCGGAGGGGATGGCGCGAACACTTCGGCCCGCTTGCCCTTGTCCTTGCCCGACATGACCTGGACCCGGTCACCTTTTCTGATCTTCATCTTTGCCATCTAGAGCACCTCCGGAGCGAGCGAGATGATCCGCATGAAGCGCTTGTCTCGCAGCTCACGCCCCACGGGGCCGAAGATGCGAGTCCCGCGCGGCTGCTGTTGATCGTTGATGAGGACAGCGGCGTTCTCGTCGAAGCGGATGTAGCTCCCATCGGGGCGCCGCTTTTCCTTCTTGGTGCGGACGACCACGCACTTGACCACGTCGCCTTTCTTCACGGCGGCCCCGGGAAGGGCGTCCTTGACCGTGGCCACGAAGATGTCGCCGATGGACGCGTAACGCCGGCGGGAGCCCCCGAGCACCTTGATGCAGAGCACCTCCCGAGCCCCGGAGTTGTCGGCCACCCGAAGGCGTGACTCCTGCTGGATCATCGGGCACGCTCCAAGATGTCGGCGAGACGCCAGCGCTTGAGCTTGGACAAGGGCCGCGTCTCGACCACTCGCACCCGGTCCCCGACCCGGGCCGCATTGTCGGCATTGTGCACGTAGAGCTTCTTGGTGCGCTGCACGGTCTTGCCGTAACGGGCGTGACGCACCCGCTCGATGACCGCCACCACCACTGTCTCGTTCATGCGGTCGGAGACAACCAGGCCCTCACGCACCTTGCGGGCGTTGGCTCGGGGGCCGGCAGAGCCGGCGTCCGGCGCCGAGGTGGCGGCCGGCTTGGACGGGGCCGCGGCCTCTGGCTCCGCCTTGGCCGCGACGGCCGGATCGGCCACCGGTGCCTCAGCGGCGTCGGTCTCTTCGACCGGCTGCTCGTCGGCCATCACTTGCTCCCGTCCTCGTCGTCATCGTCTTCCGGCACGGCGTCGCCGATGGCTTCTCCCATGCCGTCGTCGTCGGCCCGGCCGATCTCCTCGTCCTCGTCCACGTCGGCCAGATCGTCGTCCTCGTCCGCATCGTGGGCGTGGCCAGCGACGGCCTCATCCTCGGCGGCCCGGGCTGCGGCCCGGCGCTCGGACGGTGTCGACCGTTCACGGCCGAGGGCCTCGTCCTCGCTGCGGCGACGGGCGGCGGCCAAATGGGCCGGCATCTGGTCGAGGGCCAGCCCTTCTGCCTCGGCAATCTCGCGGTTGCGCAGCTCGGTCAGCATGCGGGCGATGTCCTTCTTGACCTGCTTGAGCCGAGTTGGGTTGTCCAGCTGGCCGGTGGCGAGCTGAAAGCGGAGGTTGAACAACTCGCGCCGGGTCTCGTTGAGCTGGCGCTCCAGCTCCTCGATGTCGAACTCGGCGATCTCGGTGGAGGTCGCCATCAGATCTGTATCTCCGGGACGCCGTGGGTACCGGGACGGATGACGAAGCGCGCTTTGAACGGCAGCTTCTGGATGGCCCGCTCCATGGCCGCCCGGGCCAGGTCGGTCTCGACCCCGGCCAGCTCGAAGAGGATGCGACCGGGCTTGACCACCGCCACCCAGTGTTCGGGGTTGCCCTTGCCCGACCCCATGCGGGTCTCGGCCGGCTTTTGGGTCACGGGTCGGTCGGGGAAGACTCGGATCCAGATCTTGCCGCCACGCTTCACGTGACGGGTCATGGCGATACGGGCGGCCTCGATCTGGCGAGCCGTGAGCCAACCCGGCTCCATGGCCTGGATGCCGAAGTCGCCAAAGGTCACGTCGCTACCGCCCTTGGCCGAGCCGGTCAGGCGACCGCGCTGTTGCTTGCGGTGCTTGACCTTGCGGGGCATGAGCATGTCAGTCCACCTCCTTGCGGAAGTGGGGCGTCTCGTGGTGCTCGCGGGTCCGGCGCTCGATCTCCTCTTCCTCGGAGAGCATGCGCTCGAGCTCGTCGGGCTCGGCCGGCGCGGCGACGATGTCGGCCGGCTGACGGTCAGAGAGAGCTTCCTGGTCCTGGTCCTGGTCCTGGGAGTCGGCTTCGACACCATCCTCGGCGGGAACCACGCTGCCCGGCTCGCCTTGCTCGGCGCGACGGCGTCCGCCGCCGGCAGTGATGAGACGACGGGGCGCCTCGCCCTGGCCCGAGGTCTCCCCCACGGCCATGGCCGCCTCGCGGGAGATCTTGTCGTCGATCGAGATCTTGTACGGGAGGATGTCGCCCTTGTAGATCCACACCTTGACCCCGATGCGGCCGAAGGTGGTCTTGGCCTCGCGGAATCCGTAGTCGATGTCCGCCCGCAGCGTGTGCAGAGGGACGCGCCCCTCGCGGTAGGACTCCTTGCGGGACATTTCCGAGCCGCCGAGCCGGCCCGCACACTGCACGCGGACGCCGAGGGCGCCGGCCTTCTGGACGGTCTGGATGGACCGCTTCATGGCCCGCCGGAAGGCGACCCGTCGGGCCAGCTGGTCACAGATCCCCTGAGCGATGAGGGCGGCATCGAGCTCGGGTTGCTTGATCTCCTGGATGTTGAGCTGGATGCGGTTGGACAGCCCGGTGATCTCCTCGATGCGCTTCTTCAGGCGGTCGGCTTCCGCCCCCCGGCGGCCGATCACGATGCCGGGACGGGCGGTGTGAATATCCACCCGCAGGCGGTCACGGGTGCGCTCGATCTCGATACGGCTGACCGCAGCCGACTCGAGCTGGGACATCAAGTAGTCGCGGATCTCCCAGTCCTCGACCACACAGTTCTGGTAATTGCGCTCCTCGAACCACCGTGACTTCCAGTCGGTGGTGACGCCGAGGCGGAACCCGTAGGGGTTGACCTTCTGGCCCATTTAGCTGTCCTCCTCGTCACCGGCGTGCGCGTCGGTCCGCGTCATCGTCATCGCCGGCATCGTCATCGTCGGCGGCCTCGGCCTCATCGGCCTCGCCATCGACGTCATCCTCGATCTCGCCGTCGGCGCCGTCCTCGTCATCGACCAGGTCATCGGGGTTGGCACCCTCGTCGAGCTCGGCGCCCTCCTCGAGCTCGTCGACGTCGGTCGTCGGTTCGGTCTCCGCCTCGGTCCGCTCCGGGTCGCCGCCGACTCGGCCCGGGCCTGGCGCCGGCGCGAGCCGGCCACGCGACGGGACCGCTGTGAGCCGGCCGCGGCCGCTGTGCCCGCCGGCGGGCGATGCGATCGTCCGGCATGCGGCTCACGATGATGGTCACGTGCGAGGTCCGCTTGCGGATGCGGGTGGCCCGGCCCCGGGCCCGGGGACGCCAGCGCTTGAGGGTGGCGCCCTCGTCGGCGAAACAGGCCGACACGTAGAGGTCCTCGGCGTCGAGCCCGTCGTTGTGGACGGCGTTGGTCACGGCCGAATGGAGCAGCTTGCCCACGGTCCGGGCCGCCTCGCGTTCGGTCAGGGCCAAGGTCTCGGCTGCCCGGTCGACGTCCTGGCCGCGGATGAGGTCGAGAACCTGGCGGACCTTGTACGCCGAGACACGGCTGTGGCGCAGGACGGCACACGTCCCCGGTCGCTCGTTGGTCTTGACCCCGGGCATCTCAGCGCCTCCCGGCCCGCTCTTGGCCGGCGTGGAACTTGAAGGTGCGGGTGGGGGCGAACTCGCCCAGCTTGTGACCGACCATCGACTCGGTCACGTACACCGGGATGTGCTTGCGCCCGTCATGGACGGCCATGGTGTGGCCGACCATGTCCGGGATGATGGTCGAGCGGCGAGACCAGGTCTTGATGACTTTCTTCTCGCCGCTGGCGTTGAGGGCGTCCACCTTTTTGAGCAGGTGGTCGTCCACGAACGGTCCCTTTTTGAGGCTGCGGGGCATCGATCTCTCTGTCTTCCCTAGCGCCGGGCGCCGCGGGTGCGGCGTCGGCGGACGATCATGGCGTTGGACTTCTTGTCGCGGGCACGAGTGCGGCCCTCTGGTTGACCCCAGGGTGAGACCGGGTGGCGGCCGCCCGAGCTCTTGCCCTCGCCACCGCCCAACGGGTGGTCGACCGGGTTCATGGCCACGCCTCGGGTCTGCGGACGCTTGCCGCGCCAACGGTTGCGACCGGCCTTGCCCTGCTTGATCAGCTCCGCTTCGGAGTTCCCGACCACGCCGAGCGTGGCCCGGCAGTCGATGGCCACCCGGCGCATCTCGGTCGACGGCAGCCGCAGGGTGGCAAATGCACCCTCCTTGGCCACCACCTGGACGCTCATCCCGGCGCCGCGGGCGAGCTTGCCGCCACCTCCCGGGCGCAGCTCGACACAGTGGACGACCGAGCCCACCGGGATGTACCGGAGGGGCAGGGAATTGCCGGCCCGGATCTCGGCGCCCTGGCCGGACTGGAGACGGTCGCCCACCCGCACTTGGGAGGGGGCGAGGATGTAGCGCTTCTCGCCGTCGAGGTAGTGGAGCAGGGCGATGCGGGCGTTGCGGTTGGGGTCGTACTCGATGGCGGCCACCTTGGCCGGCACCCCGTCCTTGTTCCGGCGGAAGTCGACCTGTCGGTACTGCTGCTTGTGACCGCCGCCGCGGTGGCGGGACGTCTTTCGCCCGTAGCTGTTGCGACCGCCCGTGGACGGCTTCGGCCCGATGAGCGACTTCTCGGGGCGGCTGCGAGTGATGTCGGCGAAGTCCGACACCGTCTGGAAACGGCGGCCGGCGCTGGTCGGCTTGCGTGCGCGCAGTGGCATGTCGGTTCCGCTCCCCTCAGCCTTCGAAGAGGTCGATCGAGTCACCCTCGTGGAGGGTGACGATGGCCCGCTTGATGTCGGGGCGATGGCCCACGGTGTTGCTGCGGCGGTTGCGGCGGGTCTTGCCCTTGCGGTTGAGGGTGTTCACCTTGTCCACCCGAACGTTGAACGCCTGCTCGACGGCCCGACGCACATCGATCTTGGTCGCCGACGGGTCGACCACGAACACGTAGACGTTGTTCTCCATGAGCGAGTACGACTTCTCGGACACGACCGGCCGGATGGGGCGCGGTGGGGGTCGTTCACGACGCCTCCTCATCGGTCGCCGCTTCGTCGGACCCGGCGTCGCCGTCCTCGGTGTCGTCGGACTCGTCGTTCGTCCCGGAGTCGGTGTCGTCCGCCCCGGAATCGGCTTCGGCCGTGTCCTCGGCAGCCTCGGCCGTGTCGGCTTTGGCCACCCGGTTGGCCGTCCCTGGCAGCGTCTCGTCGCTGAAGACGACCCAGTCGTTGACCAGAATCTCGTAGGCGCTGAGCTCGCCGGCCGTGATCGACCGCACCTCTTGGAGGTTGGCGAAGGACCGCTCGGCAAAGCCGTCGCCGTCGCCGAGGACGAGGAGCACCCGGCCCCGGATGCCGAAGGCCTCGAGCACGGCGATGGCGTCCTTGGTCTGGGGCACGTCGAATGACCAGGCGTCGATAACCACCACCCGATTGCGTGCGGCCCGGTCGGACAGGGCCGAGTTCAAGGCCAAGCGCACCATCTTCTTCGGTGTCTTCTGGGCGTAGGAGCGCGGCTTCGGGCCGAGAGCGACCCCACCCCCGATGAACTGAGGTGACCGAGTCGATCCCTGGCGGGCACGGCCCGTGCCCTTCTGCCGGTAAGGCTTGGCCCCGCCTCCCCGGACCTCGGCCCGCGTCTTCGTCGACTGGGTCCCGGCCCGGGCCGCGGCCAGCTGGGCCGTCACCACTTGGTGGAGGACGGCTTCATTGGGCTCGATGCCGAAGATCTCGGGGTCGAGCTCGACCTCCCGAGCTCGGTGCCGTCCATCGAGCGCCGGGTGGCGGTGCGGGTGATCGGCTCGGGACGGGCCAGGCGCCGGGCGGCGGCCGGACCGGCGTCGGCGGTCTCGATCACGTCTGCCGTCGACGTCACGAGCCACCACCTCCCTTCACGAGAGGCGCCTTGACCGCGTCCGCCAGCACGACCATCCCACCCCGGGGCCCGGGACGGCCCCCTTGACCAAGATGAGCTGGCGCTCGGGGTCGGACTGGACGATCTCGAGGTTGAGGGTGGTGACCTGCTGGCCGCCCATGTGGCCGGCCATCTTCGTGCCCTTGAACACCCGCGAGGGCGTGGCGCATGCCCCGATCGAGCCCGGCGCCCGGTGCATCTTGTGGTTGCCGTGGGAGGCGCCCTGCCCTTGAAGTTGTGGCGCTTCATGCCGCCGGCGAAGCCCTTGCCTTTGGACACGGCAGTGGCATCGACCAGCTCGCCGGGCTGCATGATGTCGGCGGTGAGCTCCTGGCCGACCTCGTAGGCCGAGGTGTCGTCGATCCGCAGTTCGACCAGCCGACGCCCGGCATCGACGCCGGCGGCGTCGTAGTGGCCACGCTCGGGCTTGTTGAGCGTCGAAGCCCGCCGGTGGCCCCAGGTCACCTGTAGAGCCGTGTAGCCCTCCTGCTCTCGGGTCTTCACTTGCACGATTCGGACAGGCGAGACACGCAGGACCGTGACCGGCACCGACCGGTGCTGGTCGTCCCAGATCTGGGTCATCCCGAGCTTCTCGCCCACGATCGCCTTGCTGGCCACTGGAGCCTCTTCCATCTCTTCTCCGCTTCGTCACGCTGTCGTTGCTCGGGACGGGCGCCGTGACGCGCCGGCCGCTTCGTTCGTCCTGCCGACGCGACCGCCGAGCGGGCCTCGCCGGCGTGCCATCGGGCTGGCACGCAGACGCTCCGCTCGGACGAACCGAGCGGAGCGCTCGCCTGTTGCGGTCCAAGGTCCCCACGACCTGCGGGCGCTCGGACACGTCTGGCTGTGTGGTCTCTACGGGCCGATCCCGGCCCGGGCCGACTGAAGACTATATCCGCCTGGCCGGAGCCCGAAGCAGCCGGCCAGGCCCAGCCGATCCGGTGGC